>NZ_PDJJ01000001.1:0-2400000 GCF_002563715.1 Isoptericola jiangsuensis | reverse complement strand
TCCCGCCGGGCCAGGACCCGCAGGCCGCCGACGACGCCCTGCGCGCCCACCTGGAGGCGCACGCGCCGTTCGGTGCGCGCGTGACGTGGACGCCCCACGAGCACGGCAAGCCGTTCGGTGCGCCCGCCGACTCGGCCGCGATGCAGGCGGCGCGCGCCGCGTTCGCGGCGGCGTGGGGCACCGACCCGGTCGACATCGGCGTGGGCGGCTCGATCCCGTTCATCGCCGACCTGCTGGAGTCCTACCCGGACGCCGCGGTGCTCGTCACCGGCGTCGAGGACCCGGACTCCCGCGCCCACGGCGCCAACGAGTCCGTCCACCTGGGCGAGCTGCGCAAGGTCGTCCTCGCCGAGGCGCTGCTGCTGCGCGAGATCGGGCGCCCCGCCTCGGTCTGACGTCGGCGCGCGAACCGTCCGGGCTCAGTGGCCCGGACGGTCCGCGACCTCGCGGTGGGCGACGTCGACGGCCACGGCCCACGCGGCGACGTCGTCGGGCAGCGCGGGGCTCGCGGGGGCCTCGCCGTCGACGAGGAGGGCGAGGACGTCGTGCGGCGCGACCCGGGAGCCGTCCTTGCCGAGGAACCGGCCGGCGACCCAGCCGCGGGCCCGGTGGGAGCCGCCGACGGTGAACACCTGCTCCAGGTAGACGACGCGGGCGTCCCAGCCGAGGACGCGAGTCGCGACGCGCACCTTCTCGAACGGCATGAGCGAGCGCTTGTAGCTCATCGTGGAGGACGCCACCACGGGGTACCAGCCGCGTTCCTTGAGGCGACCGAGGCCGCCGAGGTCGGCCAGCAGGTTCGACCGGGCGACGTCCATCATCTGCAGGTAGGTCCCGTTGTTGACGTGCCCGTAGAGGTCCAGGTCGCCCGGGTGGACGCGCAGGTCGGTCGTCGAGGTGTCGAGCGCCCCGAACCCCGGCAGCGGCTTGCGGGGGAGCAGGGTCGCCCGGGCGAGGTGCAGCATGCGGCTCATGGCCGGGACGTTATACCAGTGACGTCCGGTATCAGATATCTGTGCGGGCGACGTACGGACCCGTCACGCCGGCGGCGCCGGGTCGTACTGGATCGCGTGCCGCACCGCGCGGGCCACCTCCGGCGACTCCAGGCGCGCGACCAGGTGCAGCGCCATGTCGATGCCCGCCGACACCCCCGCCGACGTCACCACGTCGCCGTCGTCCACGAACCGCGCCTCGGTGTCCACCACGACGCTCGGGTCGATCCGCGCCAGGTCGTCGTAGTGGTCGTGGTGCGTGGTGGCCGGGCGGCCCGCCAGCAGTCCCGCCGCGGCCAGGACCAGCGCACCGGTGCACACGCTCGCCAGGACCGGCGTCTGCGCGCGCACCTGCCGCAACCACTCCAGGTGGTCGGGGTCGGCCAGCAGCGTCCGGGTGCCCCAGCCGCCCGGGTACACCAGCAGGTGCAGCGGGCCCACGTCGTCCGCCGAGCGCGCCGGGACCAGCCGCATGCCCTTCGCGAGCCGGACCCCCTCGCCGTCGCGCGAGAACGTGCTGACGTGCGGCTTGAGCCCCGAGTGCTCCTGCCACTGCGCCAGCACCTGGAACGGGCCCACGACGTCGAGCTCCTCCGCCTCGTCGAAGACGAAGACGCCGATGTGGAGCCCGCCGTCGGTGCTCATCGCGTGCGCTCCCGTCAGATCCCCGGCAGCGCCAGCATCTGGTCGAGGGCCACGCGGGCCCAGTGGGCGTCGTCCGCGTCGACCACGATCCGGTTGACCACGCGGCCCTCCAGCAGGGACTCCATGGCCCACACCAGGTGCGGCAGGTCGATGCGGTTCATCGTCGAGCAGAAGCACACCGTGGAGTCCAGGTAGTGCACCTGCTTGTCCGGGTGGGCCGCGGCGACGCGACGCACCAGGTTCAGCTCCGTGCCGATGGCCCACGACGAGCCCGGCTCGGCCGCGTCGAGCGTCTTGATGATGAACTCCGTCGAGCCCACCAGGTCGGCCGCCGTGACGACCTCGTGCTTGCACTCCGGGTGCACCAGGACGTTGACGCCGGGCACCTTCGCGCGGACGTCGGTGACGTTGCGCTCCGAGAACCGGCCGTGCACCGAGCAGTGCCCGCGCCACAGGATCATCCGGGCGTCCCGCAGCTCCTGGGCGGTCAGGCCGCCACCGGGCTTGCGCGGGTCGAACACCACGCAGTCGTCGAGGCTCATGCCGAGCTGCAGCACGGCGGTGTTGCGGCCCAGGTGCTGGTCCGGCATGAACAGCACCTTGCCCGTGCCGTCCACGCCGCCGACCTTGTCGAACGCCCAGCGCAGCGCCACCTGGGCGTTCGAGGACGTGCACACCGTGCCGCCGTGGCGACCCGTGAACGCCTTGATCGCGGCCGTCGAGTTCATGTAGGTCACGGGCACGGTGTCGCCGGCGATCCCGGCGTCCTCCAGGACGGCCCAGGCCTCCTCGACCTGACCGATCTCGGCCATGTCCGCCATCGAGCAGCCCGCCGCCATGTCCGGCAGCACGACCTGCTGGGCGTCCGTGGTGAGGATGTCCGCCGACTCGGCCATGAAGTGCACGCCGCAGAAGATGACGAACTCCGCCTCCGGGCGGGCCGCGGCCCGCTGGGCGAGCTTGAACGAGTCGCCGGTCACGTCCGCGAAGTCGATGACCTCGTCGCGCTGGTAGTGGTGGCCGAGGACGAACGCCCGGTCGCCGAGGGCCGCCCGGGCCGCCCTCGCGCGCTCCACGAGGTCGGGGTCGGACGCCGCGGGCAGCGCGCCCGTGCACTCGACCCCGCGCTCCGAGGCGAGGTCGCGGCCCTGGCCGAGCAGCAGCAGCGGGGACGCGGCCGGCTCGACGAACGTCGAGGTCTCGTTCAGCAGAGTGCTCACGAGGGCCATCTTCCCACGACGCCAGGATGTGCCACGATCGAGTCGTGCACGTGCTCCTGGTGACCGCCGACGACGCCTCCGCCGACCTCGCCGCCCTGTGGTCCGGGGCCGCGCCGCGGTGCACCGTCGACGGGGTCGTCCTGCCGCCCCCGTCCCGCACGGTGCACCCGGGGCCGGACGTCGCGACCGCCCCGGCCGGCGTGTTCGTCCCCACGACGGCGCTCGGCCTGGGCAGCGTCACCGCGCCCCCGGTGCCGACGGCGCTGGCCCGCCTGCACGAGCAGGTCGGCGCCGCCGACCTCGTCGTCGTCCACGTCGCGGTCCTCGACACCGCCGCGCTCCACGACGGCCCCGTGGCCGAGGCCGCCCGCGCCGCCGCGCCACACGCCGTGCCCGTCGTCGTCCTGACCGGTGAGGACCGCACCACCCGGCGTGCCCTCGCCGCCGCCGGGGTCGCCGGCGCCCACGACGTCGGCGACCCCGTCGACCCGGGCCGCGTCGCGCGCGTCGCCCGCACCTGGTGCCCCGCCCCGCGCACGGACGCGACCGGCCCGGTGTGACCGCCGTCATCGACGTGCGCCCACGCAGGCGTAGGATCGGGAACAGCCGCACGCCTGAGCCTGTTGGAGGAAGCATGACCGACACGACCGACATCGCCACGCACGGCGTCGACCTCTCCCAGGTCGCCGCGGACAAGGTCCGCAGCCTCCTCGAGCAGGAGGGCCGCGACGACCTGCGCCTGCGCGTCGCCGTGCAGCCCGGTGGCTGCTCCGGCCTGATCTACCAGCTCTACTTCGACGAGCGCCTGCTCGACGGCGACGCGCTGCGCGACTTCGACGGCGTCGAGGTCGTCGTCGACCGCATGAGCGTCCCCTACCTCGAGGGCGCGAAGATCGACTTCGCGGACACCATCGAGAAGCAGGGCTTCACGATCGACAACCCCAACGCCGGCGAGGCCTGCGCCTGCGGGGGCTCCTTCAGCTGACCCGGTCGGCCGGACGCGCTCCGGTCCCACCCGGCCCGAGCCGCCGGACCGATCCCCTCGGGGACGGTCCGGCGGCTCGCGTCGTCCCGGGCCCCTCAGCCGCCCAGGCGCACCGTGAGCCGCCACCAGCGCTCGTGCGGGTCGTCCGCGCGACCGTCGCCGTCAGGCGGCTCCACGAGCTCCTCGCCCGTCGTGGCGTGACCGCGCATCCGGGCCCACGCCGGGACGTCGTGCCGGGCCGCGGGGTCGGTCGCCAGGACGGCGACCACGGTTCCGGGCGCCAGGTCCCGTGCCAGCGCCGCCAGCCGGACCACGGGCAGGGGGCAGCGCAGACCGCGCGCGTCCACCACGTGCTCCGGGGCGGCCGCGTCAGGCGTCCCGCCGGGCGTCGTCACAGCCCGTCCGCCCCGAGCATCGCCCGCACCCGCGCCACCGCGCCCGGCAGCACGGCCAGGAAGCGCTCGACGTCGTCGTCGGTCGTCGACCGGTCCAGCGCGACGCGCACGTTGCCGTGGGTGAGGACGCCCATCGCCGCGAGGACGTGCGACGGCTCCAGCGTGGCCGCGGTGCACGCCGACCCCGACCCGACCGCGAACCCCGCCCGGTCGAGCTCCGTCACCAGCGCCTCGCCGTCCACGTAGAGGAACGAGAACGTCACCACGTGCGGGAGCCGGTCGTCCGGGTCGCCCACCACCTCGACGTCCGGGACACCGGCGACCACCGACCGGATCCGCTCGACGAGGCGACGGCGCCGGGCGTCCTGCGCGACCCGGTCCGCCTCCACCGCCTGGAGGGACACGGCGGCCGCGAACGCCAGGGGCACGCTCACACCGCCGGGCGCCCACGGGTCCGGGTCCTCGGGGCCGACGGGGGCCGTGCGGGTGCGGTGCCGCACCGCGAGCACGCCCACGCCGGCCGGGCCGCCCCAGTCGGCGGGGTCGGCGGCGAGCACGTCCCACGCGTGCGGCACCGCGAGGTGACCCACGCTCGACCCGGCGTCGACCAGCAGGGGCACGCCGTGCTCCCGCGCCGCGGCGTGCACGACGTCGAGCGGCTGGACCGTGCCCACCTCGCCGTTGGCGTGCTGCAGCGCGGCGAGGGCGGCGCCGTCCGCGCCGAGGGCCGCCACGAACCCCTCGACGTCCACCCGGGCGACGCCGTCAACCGGTACGACGACCCGGCGGCCGTCGGCCTGCCGCGCGGCGTGCTCGGCCGCGTGCAGGGTCGCGGCGCGCTCGGTGGCTGCCACCACCACGTCGCGCCCCTGACGGCGCCGGGCCCGGGACACCTGCGCCACGGCGGCGTGCAGGGACGCCGTGTGCGACGGCGTGAACCGCACCTCCGGCGGGCGCGCGCCGAGCACCGTGGCCACCGCCTCGCGGGCGCCCTCCAGCAGCGCGGCCGCGCGCCGGCCCTCCGCGTGGAGGCGCCGGGGGTCGGCCCAGCCGTCCGCGAGGGCCTGCGCGAGCGCCTCGCGCGCGAGGGGGTGCAGGGGCGCGGACCCGCCGTTGTCGAGGTGGGTGCGGGGCGGGGGAGCGGTGGTGGGATGTGTCACACGGGCCTCGGCTCGGGGTGCGGAACGGTGCGGGAGCGCCTGGCCATCATGCCCCGCGCGCACCGGATCCGGTCCACCGATCTGACACCCGCCCGGAGGCTGTCGTCAACGCTCCGGATGGCGACGGACGTGCTGGTCGGCGTCACGTAGGACTCGGGTGCTTCTGGCGTCGAACCCGTGAAGGTCGCGCTAGGCTGCTCCCATCGAGGACGAATGTCTACCCGTGCGCCCTGCTCCTGGGGCCGTCGGTCGGACGAGACGTGAAAGGCCCCCCTTGCACTCGAAGAGAACCCCCCGCAACCGGCGATCGCTGGCGCTGCGCGCGACGGCGCTCGCCGTCGTCGTCGCGGGTCTCGCCACCGGTTGCGCCAGCGACGCCGCCTCCCGCGGCTACCTCCCCGGCTACGAGGACGGCGAGGTGACCAACCAGACGGGACGCATCACCGACCTCTGGGTCGGCTCCTGGGTCGCCGCCCTCATCGTCGGCATCATCACCTGGGGCCTCATGCTCTGGTGTGTCGCGGCCTACCGCAAGCGTCGCGACGACCACCGGCTGCCCGTGCAGACCCGCTACCACATGCCGCTCGAGATCATGTACACGATCGTCCCGCTGCTGATGATCCTCGTGCTGTTCTTCTACACGAACCGCGACATGACGGCGATCCTCGACACCTCCGAGGAGCCCGACGTCAGCATCCAGGTCATCGGCAAGCAGTGGAGCTGGGACTTCAACTACCTCGACGACGACGTGTACGAGACCGGCCAGCAGCTGCTGGAGCCGGGCTCCGAGACCGCCGAGGACGAGATCGACGGCGCCGTGGGCACGTCCGACAAGCTCCCCACCCTCTACCTGCCGGTGGGGGAGCGGGTCGAGTTCACCGTCGACTCCCGCGACGTCATCCACTCGTTCTGGATCCCTGCGTTCCTGTTCAAGATGGACATGATCCCGGGCAAGACGAACACGTTCCAGGTCGTCCCCGAGCGTGAGGGCACCTACGCCGGCAAGTGCGCCGAGCTCTGCGGCGAGTTCCACTCCGGCATGCTCTTCAACGTCCAGGTCGTCGACCGCGCCACCTACGACGCGAAGATGGACGAGCTCCGCGACAAGGGCCAGACCGGCGAGCTCGGGCTCGACCTCAACCGCCAGCAGCACCCCGGTTCGGGTGCCGCGCACGACGAGACCGTGGAGGTCGAGGGCTGATGGCAGCCACCGAGACCGCGCACGGCGCGGACCTGATCCCGGGTCTGCGGCCGCAGCGCCAGACCCTGGGTCGGACGGTGATCAAGTGGATCACCTCCACCGACCACAAGACGATCGGGTACATGTACCTCATCACGTCGTTCTTCTGGTTCGCCGTGGGAGGCATCCTCGCCCTGCTGATCCGTGCCGAGCTCTTCATGCCCGGCATCCAGATCGTGCAGAGCAAGGAGCAGTACAACCAGCTCTTCACGATGCACGGCACGATCATGCTGCTGCTGTTCGCGACCCCGCTGTTCGCCGGCTTCGCCAACGTGATCATGCCCCTGCAGATCGGCGCGCCGGACGTCGCCTTCCCGCGACTCAACATGTTCGCGTACTGGCTGTTCTTCTTCGGTGGTCTCATCGCCGCCGCGGGCTTCTTCACCCCGCAGGGCGCCGCCTCGTTCGGATGGTTCGCCTACGCGCCACTGTCCAACACGACGTTCAGTCCAGGGCTCGGTGGAGACTTGTGGGTGTTCGGCCTGGCCCTCGGTGGCTTCGGCACGATCCTCGGTGCGGTCAACTTCATCACCACGATCATCTGCATGCGTGCCCCCGGCATGACCATGTTCCGCATGCCGATCTTCACCTGGAACACGCTGGTCACCAGCCTCCTCGTGCTGATGGCGTTCCCCCCGCTGGCCTCCGCGCTGTTCGCGCTCGGTGCCGACCGCCGCTTCGGCGCGCAGGTCTTCAACCCGGACAACGGCGGTGCCGTCCTGTGGCAGCACCTCTTCTGGTTCTTCGGGCACCCCGAGGTGTACATCATCGCGCTGCCGTTCTTCGGCATCGTGTCGGAGATCTTCCCGGTCTTCAGCCGTAAGCCGATCTTCGGCTACAAGGGCCTGATCTACGCGACGATCGCCATCGCGGCGCTGTCCGTCACCGTGTGGGCTCACCACATGTACGTCACCGGGTCCGTCCTGCTGCCGTTCTTCGCCTTCATGACGATGCTCATCGCCATCCCGACCGGTGTGAAGTTCTTCAACTGGATCGGCACGATGTGGCGCGGCAAGATCACGTTCGAGACGCCGATGCTCTGGTCGATCGGCTTCCTCGTGACCTTCCTCTTCGGCGGCCTGACCGGCATCATCCTGTCCAGCCCCGCGCTCGACTTCCACCTGTCCGACTCCTACTTCGTCGTGGCGCACTTCCACTACGTCGTGTTCGGCACCGTGGTGTTCGCGATGTTCGCCGGCTTCTACTTCTGGTGGCCCAAGTTCACCGGCCGCATGCTCAACGAGCGGCTCGGCAAGATCCACTTCTGGATCCTGTTCGTCGGCTTCCACATGACGTTCCTGGTCCAGCACTGGCTCGGCGTCGAGGGCATGGCCCGCCGCTACGCCGACTACATGCCGGACGAGGGCTTCACCTGGGAGAACCAGCTCTCCACGGTCGGCGCGTTCATCCTCGCCGCCTCCACGCTGCCGTTCCTGTGGAACGTGTACACGACCTGGCGCAACGCGCCCAAGGTCGAGGTCGACGACCCGTGGGGCTACGGCCGCTCGCTGGAGTGGGCGACCTCCTGCCCGCCGCCGCGGCACAACTTCACGTCGCTGCCCCGCATCCGCAGCGAGTCGCCCGCGTTCGACCTGCACCACCCCGAGGTCGCCGCGATGGAGAACCACGACCAGCGGAAGGGCCTCTCGGAGCAGATCTACGGCGGCCCCGACCGCAACGGGCACCGTGAGTACGTGGAGAGCCTCGCCGAGGAGAAGCAGCAGTCGACCACCACGGTGATCGACGCCGACCGTCCCGAGGACGAGGAGACGACCAAGTGAAGATCGAGATCCGCCTGTTCGTCTGGCTCGCGCCCTTCTTCGTCGTCGTCGGGGTCGTCTACGGCTTCCTGAGCGACTTCCAGGAGCCCGTCGGTTACCTCGGGATCCCCCTCGTGGGCGCCCTCATGGCGATGATCGGTGCCTACCTGGTCGTCCAGGCCAAGCACACCGACCCGCGTCCTGAGGACGACGAGGAAGGCGAGATCGAGCAGGGCGCCGGCGACCAGGGCGTGTACGCCCCTTGGTCCTGGTGGCCGCTCGTGCTCGGCTCCTCCGCCGCCATCGCGTTCCTCGGGCTCGCGGTCGGCTGGTGGGTCTTCTACATCAGCCTCATCGTCGGGGTCATCGGCCTCGTCGGCTGGGTCTTCGAGTTCAGCCGCGGCCAGCACGCGCACTGACCTCTCCGTTCGCAGGGCCCGTCGCACCACCTCGGTGCGACGGGCCCTTCGTCGTCTCCAGCTCCCTCCTTACAGCCCCGCGAGTCAGCGTTGGCCGGCGCGAGTCAGCGCGAGATCCCTTGCTGCGTGGCCTCGATGTCGGCCGAGTGCCGACGCCCGTCCTCTCCGCTCTGGGCGGTCCGCCAAGTCCGTGCAGGACAGTCCCGTGACACCTTTCCGGAGAGACTCCAAACGAGAAGACCGACGGCCAGCGCGAGTCCCGGCGCGGGCAGATGCTCGTCACAGGTCGGGCGAGTTCTCCACTGGACGGGCCGAGACAGCTTGGCTTCCGGTCGCGCCCGTGGAACCGCCGTCGCCGTGGATCGTGACCGGTAGAGGTGGTTGCAGGCCTGCAAGCTCGAAGGCCCCGCGGGCATAGACGTGCCGTCGCGCATGGCGGGATGACGTGATCGGCGGGTGATCGGTTCGTCGCGGCGAGAGATTTCCGGCAAGGGTTCACGACGGACCGGGTGGTCGTGATCCGCGCCCAGAGTGGTGATTTCCGTCAGGCGCACGAGGGACACAGGTGCGATCGGTCGTGGGTGTGGGCGGTCCCGCGCAAAGGATCGGGACGGCATCGACGTCCTGTCTCTCGCGAGATCGGGTCGCCGTTACCACCTCGGCGATGGATGCCCCCCTCAGGCCGTTGGGAGGGTCGTTGGTCGACACCGCGGGGACATCCAGGCCATCACCTCGTTGTTGTCGGTGAAAGGCCGAGCGGCGTTGGCCCTGATCACGCACGACCGCACTGACTTCGGGGTCCAAGTCCGGTGCGCGGGACCTGCGCTGAGTCGCGCCTGGCTGCGCTGAGTCGCGTCTGGCTGCGCTGAGTCGCGTCTGGCTGCGCTGAGTCGCGCCTGGCTGCGCTGAGTCGCGCCTGGCTGCGCTGAGTCGCGGGCGCAGGATCGACGAAGGCCCGCCCACGCGGGAGCGTGGACGGGCCTGTCGGTGCGGCGTCGCTGGCGACGCCGGTGTGGGTCAGGCGGGGACGATCAGACCCGAGGTCTGGGTGCGCGCGCGCTCGAGGCGAGCGGCGACGTCCTGCCAGTTGGCGATGTTCCAGAACGCCTTGACGTACTCCGCCTTGACGTTGAGGTAGTCCAGGTAGAAGGCGTGCTCCCACATGTCGAGCATGAGGATCGGGGTGATCCCGACCGGCACGTTGGCCTGCTGGTCGAAGAGCTGGAAGATGGCCAGGCGCTGACCGATCGAGTCCCAGCCGAGCACGGACCAGCCGGAGCCCTGGATGCCGTTGGCGACGGCCGCGAACTGCGCCTGGAACGCGGCGAAGGAACCGAACTGGTCCTTGATCGCCTCGGCGAGCTCGCCCTCGGGCTCGCCGCCGCCCTCGGGGGAGAGGTTGTTCCAGAACACGGTGTGGTTGGTGTGCCCGCCGAGGTGGAACGCGAGGTTCTTCTCGTGCAGGTTGATCGCACCGAGGTCACCGGACGCACGGGCGGCCTCGAGCTGCTCCAGCGCCGTGTTGGCGCCGGCCACGTACGCGGCGTGGTGCTTGTCGTGGTGCAGCTCCATGATCTTGCCGCTGATGTGCGGCTCGAGGGCGCTGTAGTCGTAGGGCAGGTCGGGGAGCGTGTAGACAGCCATGCTCAGGTACCTTCCAGTTCGGGCCGCGCTGGCGATCGCGCGGCGTCATGTCGTCGAACCGTGGGTGGCGGTGTGACGCACCGTCACGGCCGGGGTAGACAAGGACCCGCGGTCCACCGCCCCCGATCACGGGGGAGTGGCTCGCGGGTCCTTGTCAGCCCGTCAGGAGTCTCAGCGCTCCTGATCGACGTTCTCGGCCCCCGTGGTGACCTCCGCGGGGGAGTTCTGGGCGATCTCGTCGTGCTCGCCGTGGGAGTGCGCCGCGGCCAGCTCGGCCGGGGTCACCGGCTCGACACGGTCCTCGTAGAAGAAGCGCGAGAGCCTCTGCCAGGACTTGTCCTTCCGGTACCCGCGCCGCTTCACGCCGCGAGCGTCGGTGGCCGGCTCGATCTCGAGCGGCTTGTGGGCGTCGTAGTTGACGCGCAGCCAGCGCTCCTGCTCGTCGAGCGGACGGTGGACCTCGATGTACTCGCCGTTGGCGAACCGCACGATGCGGCCCGTCTCGTGACCGTGCAGGACCAGCTCACGGTCCTTGCGCTGGAGGCCCAGGCAGATGCGCTTGGTGATCCAGTACGCCATGACCGGTCCGGCGAAGATCAGGACACGGAACACCCAGGTGATCTCGTTGATCGAGAGCCCGAAGTGCGTGGCGATGAGGTCGTTCGACCCGGCGAGCGCCAGGATGATGAACGCGGTGAGGAACGCGACGCCCAGACCGGTGCGGGCCGGGACGTTGCGCGGGCGGTCGAGCACGTGGTGCTCGCGCTTGTCGCCGGTCACCTTGGCCTCGATGAACGGGTACGCGAAGATGAACGTGAAGAGCAGGCCCGGGACGATGACGGCCGGGACGAGGATGTTCCACGACAGGGTGTAGCCGAAGAGGACCCACTCGGTGCCGTAACCCGGCATGAGGCGGAGCGATCCCTCGAGGAACAGCATGTACCAGTCGGGCTGCGCGCCGGCGGACACGGGGGAGGGGTCGTAGGGGCCGTAGTTCCACACGTTGTTGATCGCCATCGTGGCGCCCATGAGGGCGAGGATGCCGAACACGATGAAGAAGTTGCCGCCCATCTTGGCCACGTAGACCGGGAACAGCGGGTAGCCGACGACGTTCTTGTCGGTGCGGCCGCCACCCGGGTACTGCGTGTGCTTGTGCAGCACCATGAGGAACAGGTGGACGCCGATGAGCGCGAGGATCAGGGCGGGAACCAGCAGGATGTGCACGGTGAACAGGCGCGGGATGATGTGCTCGCCCGGGAACTCGCCACCGAAGATCATGTACGACATGTACGAGCCGACCACGGGGATCGACTTGACGACGCCGTCGGTGATGCGCAGACCGTTGCCGGAGAGCACGTCGTCCGGCAGGGAGTAGCCGGAGAAGCCGGCGGCCAGGCCGAGGATCATGAGCAGGCTGCCGACGAGCCAGTTGATCTCGCGCGGCTTGCGGAACGCGCCGGTGAAGAACACGCGCATCATGTGGACGACGATCGCGGCCATGAAGATCAGGGCGGACCAGTGGTGGATCTGCCGCATGAGCAGACCGCCGCGGACCTCGAACGACAGGTCGAGCGTGGAGGCGAAGGCGACGGACATGAGCTGCCCGTGCATCGTCTCGGGGCCGTCACCGTGGTACTCGACGAGCGCCATGGAGGGCTCGAAGAACATGGTGAGGAAGACGCCGGACAGCAGCAGGACGACGAAGGAGAACAGCGCCATCTCGCCCAGCATGAAGGACCAGTGGTCCGGGAAGACCTTGCGGGCGAACTCCTTGACCGCCACACCGATGCTGGTGCGCTGGTCGAGGTAGTCGGCTGCCTTGCCGGCCGGTGTGGTGGGCGCGTCGGTGGACGCGCGGGTGTCGGTGCTCACTTCAGACGCTCCCAGAAGCTCGGTCCGATGGGCTCGGCGAAGTCGTCCTGCGCGATGAGGTAGCCCTCGTCGTCGACGGCGATGGGCAGCTGCGGCAGGGGTCGGTTCGCGGGCCCGAAGACGACCTTGGCGCCGTCGGCCATGTCGAAGGTCGACTGGTGGCACGGGCAGAGCAGGTGGTGCGTCTGCTGCTCGTAGAGGGCCACCGGGCACCCGACGTGGGTGCAGATCTTCGAGTAGGCGACGATGCCGTCGTACGACCAGGTCTCGCCCTCGGGCGACTGGTCGGAACGGATGTCCGCCGGGTTGAGGCGTACCAGGAGGACCACGGCCTTGGCCTTCTCCGTGATCCACTCGTGCGAGGCCATGTACTCCTCGGTGGCCTCGGGAATGACGTGCGCGACGGAGCCCACGGTGAGGTCCGACGCCTTGATCGGGCGACCCGAGGGGTCGTACGCGAGGCGGGTGCCGCGCTCCCAGATGGTGTGCTTGAACTTCGCGACGTTCCAGTCGCCGCCGACGCTCGAGATGAGCGGCACGGCGAAGGTCAGCGGGAAGAGCGCGAGCGCGGACACGGCGGCACCCTTGAGCACGCCGCGACGGGCGATGCCGGAGTCCTCGACGCCGTCGGCGAGGTGCGCGATGGCGACCTCACGGACCTCGGGGGAGCTCTTGAGCTCGTGGCGCTCGTCGACGTGCTCGTGGTCGCTCATGAGCGACTTGGCCCAGTGGATCGCGGCGAACCCGATGCCGAGCAGCGAGATCGCCATCGTCACGCCCAGGAGGATCGTGGAGAGGCGGGTGCCGGCGGTGGTGCCGTCCGGGCGGACGGCGAAGTAGGCCACGAGGGAGCCGATCGCACCGAGGCAGGACAGCGCGAAGAGCAGCACGACGATGCGCTCGTTGCGCTTGTTGGCCTTCGGGTCGGTGTCCGTGAGGCGCTGGCGGTGCGCGGGGACGCCCGGGTCGTCGAAACGCTCGGGGTGGTTGGCCGTCGAGGACGTGGTGACGTCCTGGCCGGCGGAGGGGTTCTGGTTCTCGGTCACGAGGACTTGGCTCCGATCCACACGGCAGCACCGATCATGAGACCCAGGCCGACGACCCAGGCCCACAGGCCCTCGCTGACGGGGCCGAGGGAGCCGAGCGTGAGACCGCCGGCGGAGCCCTCGTGCTGCTCGAAGATGTAGGCGACGATGTCGCGCTTCTCCTCGGGAGTGATGTTGGCGTCGTTGAAGACCGGCATGGACTGCGGGCCGGTCAGCATGGCCTGGTAGATGTTGCGCTCGGACACCTCGAGCAGCGGCGGGGCCCACTTGCCCTCCGAGAGCGCACCACCGGCGCCGACGGCGTTGTGGCACATCGCGCAGTTCGTGCGGAACAGCAGGGCACCGTTGGCGGCGTCACCGGCCTCGGCGCTCACCTGCTCGTCGGTGGGGATGGCCGGCCCGGGGCCGAGCGAAGCGACGTAGGCGGCGAGCTGTGCCGTCTGCTCCTCGTCCATCTGGCGGGGCTTCTGCGCGGCCTGGGGGCCGTTCATCTGCATCGGCATGCGGCCGGTCGAGACCTGGAAGTCGACCGCGGCCGCGCCGACGCCGACGAGCGACGGCGCCTCGGTGGTGCCCTCGGCGTTCGGGCCGTGGCACGTGGCGCAGTTGGCCTGGAAGAGGCGCTCGCCCTCCTCCACGTCGTTCGCTGTGCTGGCGGTCTCGGCGCTGGCCGGACTCGGTGCCAGGACGGCGTAGACGCCGCCCGTCAGCAGCAGCGCCAGCAGCATCAGCACGACCGGGGCGGCCCGGTGGTGCCGGCGGGCGGCGAGTGCCTTCACGAAAATGTCCTCGTCTCGCAGGTGGTTGGTGCAGGGGCGGGGGCCGGCGGCGTCGTCGGCCGGGGGATCACTTCAGGACGTAGATGACGGCGAACAGGAAGATCCAGACGACGTCGACGAAGTGCCAGTAGTAGGAGACCACGAGCCCGGTGGTGACCTCGTGGTGGGTGAACCGCTTGGCGTGGAAGGACCGGCCGAGCAGGAAGAGGAAGGCGATGAGGCCGCCGATGACGTGGAGGCCGTGGAAGCCGGTGGCCAGGTAGAAGACCGAGCCGTAGGCGCTGGACGACAGCGTCAGGCCGTGCTCGACGAGCTCGGCGTACTCGAAGATCTGACCGGCGACGAAGACGGCACCCATGATGTAGGTGAGCGTCATCCACTCGTTCATGCCCCACTGGCGCAGGTTCATCAGCGAACCGGTGCGCACGGGCTGGAACCGCTCGGCGGCGAACACGCCGAGCTGGCAGGTGACGGACGACAGCACGAGGATCGTCGTGTTGATGGCCGGGAAGACGAGCGAGACCGTGTCGGCCTGCGCCGCCCACTCCTCCTCCGGCATCACCGAGCGCACGGTGAAGTACATGGCGAAGAGGCCCGCGAAGAACATGAGCTCGCTCGCGAGCCAGACGATCGTCCCGACCGAGACGGGGTTCGGTCGGTTGACTGTCACGTGCTGGTGGGCGTGGGGGGCAGCAGCCGTTGCGGTCGACACAGCAGCCATTATGGCGGACGTGGGGCAGGTTCGAGGACCCGGGGAGGGCGGATCGTGGAGATCGCCCCCACAGAATCTGCAGAATCACGCTGCCCAGGACCTACTTGGTGACGGAACTCGTCGGAGTGCCAGGAAAAGACCACGCCGTGGTGCTGACCGAGGTGACGGTGCTGTGCCACGATGCCATGAAACGACGGCGAAGGGATGCTCGATGACGACCGGCCCGCGAGTCCTGCTCTACAGCGACGACCGCTCCGTGCGCGACCAGGTGCGGCTCGCCGTGGGGCCACGCCTGCGCGCAGGAGCGCCTGACGTCGTCTGGACGGAGGCGGCCACCGCGGCCGCCGTGGTCGACGCGGCGCACGCCCGGCGGTTCGACCTGCTCGTGCTCGACGGGGAGGCGGACAAGGCCGGCGGGATGGGCCTGTGCCGACAGCTCAAGAACGAGGTGTACGACTGCCCGCCCGTGCTGGTGCTCACGGCCCGCCCGGACGACGCGTGGCTGGCCTCCTGGTCGCTGGCGGACGCGGTGGTGTCGCGGCCGCTCGACGCCCTGGTCGTGCAGCGCGCCGTCGCGGACACCTTGGCGCAGCCCGCCGTCTGAGCCGGCGGCGAGACCGGTGGGTGCCGGGCGGGGCGAGTGGGCTACCGTGCGTCACGGACCGCCGGGTCCCGGCCGTGATCGTCCCCGACCGGTCGTCCCCGACCTGCGAAGCGAGGACCGTCGTGCCTGACATCGATCCCGCCGGGACCACCTGGCCCGGCCTGCTCACCGCGCTCATCGCCGGGCACGACCTCGGCGCCGAGCAGACGGCGTGGGCGATGGACCGGGTGATGTCCGGCGAGGTGTCGCCGGCCCGCCTCGCCGGGTTCCTCGTCGCGCTGCGCGCGAAGGGGGAGACGGCCGCCGAGCTGACGGGCCTGGCCGAGGCGATGCTCGCCCACGCCGTCCGCATCGAGGTCCCGGGGCCGACGGTGGACCTCGTGGGCACGGGCGGCGACCGCCACCACACCGTCAACATCTCGACGATGGCGGCCGTGGTCGTCGCGGGGACGGGCCTGCGCGTCGTCAAGCACGGCAACCGGGCCGCGTCGTCGTCGTCCGGCTCGGCCGACGTGCTGGAGGCGCTGGGCGTCCGGCTGGACCAGCCCGCGGAGCGCGTGGCCCGGATCGCGACGGAGGCCGGCATCACGTTCTGCTTCGCCGGGATGTTCCACCCGTCGATGCGGCACGCCGCGACGGCACGTGGCGAGCTGGGCGTCGCGACGGCCTTCAACTTCCTGGGGCCGCTGACGAACCCGGCCCAGCCGCGCGCCACGGCGGTCGGCTGCGCGGACGCCCGGATGGCTCCGCTGATGGCGGGCGTGTTCGCCGCCCGTGGTACGCGGGCCCTGGTGTTCCGGGGCGACGACGGACTCGACGAGCTCGCCGCGACCGGCGGCGCCACGGTGTGGGAGGTGCGCGACGGGTCGGTGACCGAGCAGCGTCTGGTCGCCACGGACCTCGGGCTGGCCCCGGTGTCGCTGGACGACCTGCGGGGTGCGGACGCCGCCTACAACGCGGGCGTGGCGCGGGACGTGCTGTCCGGCCGCGGGGCGGGCGCGGTGCGCGAGACGGTGCTCCTCAACGCGGCGGCGGCGCTGGTCGCGGACGGCACCCTGCCCGGCACGGGGGAGGGAACTCTCGCTGAGCGGCTCGCGGCCGGCCTGGGCCACGCCGCACGCAGCGTCGACGACGGTGCCGCGGCCGACGTGCTGGAGCGCTGGGTCGCCGCGACCGGGCGGTGAGCCCGGTGCCGCGTCAGTCGTCGAGCCCGAGCGCGAACGCCTGCTCGAGGTCGACCTTCGAGTAGGCGCGGAACGCGATGAGCGTCTCGGTCCGCAGCACGCCGGGGACCTTGCTGATGCCGTCGGCGATGACGTCGGCGAGGTCGCCGTGCTCACGCACCCGCACCATGGCGACGAGGTCGGCCTTGCCGGTGACGGAGTAGACCTCGCTGACGCCCGCGAGGTCCGTGACCTGCGTGGCGACCTCGGGGATGCGGTCGGGCGCGGTGTCGATGAGAACGATCGCGGTCAGCATGGGGCCATCGTATCGACGTCACCGCCCGTGGCCAGCGCCACCGCGGTGGTGACCTCGTCCAGGTCGGCGTGGGCGGCGGCGCCCCGGACCGGGCAGGTCCACGCGTCGCTGGCCGCGACGAGGCGGACGCCGGGCTCGTCGAGCCAGCGCAGCAGCAGGGCGGCCTCCTCGGGATGGCCGGCCGGAGCGGGCGGCGCGGGTGGCTCGACGACCTCGGCGGTGGCGCGCAACGCCTCCACGAGGGGCCAGGGGTCCTCGTCGGGTCCGCTGACGCCCGTGGCGGCGAGGCGGGCGTGCCGCACCACCACGACCTCCCAGCCGCCGGCGGCGGTCGGACGGGCTGCGACGAGCTCGCGGCACCGGCTCAGCGGGTCGAGCCGCTGCGACCGGTCGGCGGCCCGGACGAACGCCCGCAGTCGGGCGGTGACCTGTCCGGCCTCCTCGTAGCGTTCCTGCGCGGCGAGCCGGGCGACCCGGTCGGCGAGGGCCCGGACCACGGGACCGGGGTCGCCGGTGAGGACGTCGGCGGCCGCGGCGGCCACGGCGGCGTAGCCGTCGTCGGGTCCGGCCGTGGCGGTGCAGGGTGCGGAGCACCGCCCGAGGCCGGCGAGGGCGCACGGGCTGCGTCGCTCCGGGGCGACCCTCGGCAGGCGTTGCGTGCACTGGCGCAGCGGCAGCGCGTCGTGCACGGCGGCGACGGCGTCCTGGGCGGTGCGTCGCGACGTGAAGGGACCGATGTGCGGGGTGTCGCCCCGGACGTCCGTCACGACCGACAGCCGGGGGTAGGGCTCGTCGGTGAGGCGGACCCAGGTCTGCCGCTCGGGGTGCTTGGAGCGTCGGTTGTACCGCGGGGCGTGCTCGGCGATGAGGCGCAGCTCGCGGACCTGCGCCTCCAGCGGGGTCGCGCAGACGACCGGGGTGACGGCGTGGGCGATGCGCACCATCTCGGTGATGCGGCGTCGCTTCTCGGCGGCCGTGAAGTAGGAGCGGACGCGCTGGTGGATGTTCGTCGAGGTGCCGACGTACAGCACCTCGTCGTCCGGGCCGCGGAACAGGTAGACGCCCGGGGCGGCGGGCAGGCCGTCGGCGAGCGTGGCCTTGCGCCGCACGTCGGCGGGCACGGGGTCGGCCGCGGTGGCGAGGTCCTCCAGGTGCGTGACCCCCAGCGGCGCGAGGCGCTCGAGCAGCCCGTGGAGCACGTCGACGGTGGCGCGGGCGTCCGCCAGGGCCCGGTGCTCGGGCGAGGTGCGGGCGTGGAACAGGGTCGCCAGCGTGCTCAGCTTGTGGTTGCGGGCCTCGTCACGGGTGACGACCCGCCGGGCCAGCGGCAGGGTGTCCACGACCGCGAAGCCCGGCCAGGCGTAGTCCAGGGCGGCGCACGCGCTGCGCAGGAACCCGACGTCGAACGGTGCGTTGTGCGCCACGAGGACGGTGTCGCGGGCGAACTCGAGGAAGCTCGGCAGGACGAGCTCGATGCCGGGGGCCGTGGCGACCATGGCGGAGGTGATGCCGGTGAGGCGGGCGACGAACGCGGGGACGGGCCGGCCGGGGTTCACCAACGACTGGAACTCGCCGAGGACCTCGCCGCCGCGGACCTTGACCGCGCCGATCTCGGTGATCCCGGAGTCGTCGGCCCGGCTGCCCGTCGTCTCCAGGTCGACGACGACAAAGGTGACGTCCCGCAGCGGGGTGCCCAGGTCGGCGAACGAGAGCTGGACCCCGGGCCCGACGCCCGGGAGGGTGCTGCTGGACATGGCCGGGACGGTAGCCGGGGCCACCGACACCGTCCCGGCCCGGTGCTCAGCCCTGCGAGCGGGTGTCGCGGTAGAGCTCGTCGATCTCGGCGGCGAAGTCGGCGACGAACGCGTGGCGGCGCACCGACTGCTTCGGCGTGAGGTAGCCGTTCTCGATGGTGAGGTCGCCGGGCAGCACGCTGAACTTGCGGATCGACTCGGCCTTGGACACGGCCTCGTTGGCACGCGTGACGGCGGCGTCGAGCGCGGCGAGCACGTCGGGGTCGTCCTTGGCCTGCTCGGCCGTCATCTCCGGCTTGCCGTGCATCTTGAGCCAGCCGGGCAGACCCTCGGCGTCGAGGGTGATCAGGGCGCCGATGAACGGCCGGTTGTCGCCGACGACGACGCACTGGCTGACGAGGGCGTGCGCGCGGATGCGGTCCTCGAGGAGGGCCGGGGCGACGTTCTTGCCGCCCGCGGTCACGATGATCTCCTTCTTGCGCCCGGTGATCGACAGGAAGCCGTCGTCGTCGATCCTGCCGAGGTCGCCCGTGCGGAACCAGCCGTCGTCGAACGCCTCGGCGGTGGCCTCGGGGTTGTTGTGGTACCCGCGGAAGACCTGGATGCCCTGGAGCTGGATCTCGCCGTCCGCGGCGATGCGGGCGCTGCACCCGGGCAGCTGGAGGCCCACGGAGCCGATGCGGTTCGAGGCGGGCCGGTTGACGCTCGTGGGCGCGGTGGACTCCGTGAGGCCGTACCCCTCGAGGACGGTGAGGCCGATGCCGCGGAAGAAGTGGCCGAGGCGTTCACCGAGCGGGCCGCCGCCTGAGACTGCGTATCGCGCCTCGCCGCCGAGGGCGCCGACGAGCTTGGCGTAGACGAGCTTCCCGGCGACGGCGTGCTGCAGGTTCAGCCAGAGGGAGGGGCCGCCGGTGTCCTGGGCGCGCGACCAGGCGATGGCCGTCGCCGTGGCCCAGTGGAAGATCTTCAGCTTGCCGCCCGCGGCGGCCTTCTGCTCCGCCGAGTTGTAGACCTTCTCGAAGACGCGCGGCACCGCGAGGATGTAGGTCGGCTTGAACTCGCCGAGGCCCGTGGTGACCGTCTTGATGTTGTCCCAGTGCCCGAGCACGGTGCCGCCGGAGATCGCGAGGACCTCGATGAACCGGGCGAAGACGTGCGCCAGCGGGAGGAACAGCAGCGTGCGGCCGCCGGCCGAGAAGACCTCGGGGACCGCGAGCACGGCGTTGGCCGTGAGGCTCGCGAAGTTGCCGTGGGTGAGCTGTGCGCCCTTGGGGCGGCCGGTCGTACCGGACGTGTAGATGATCGTCGCGACGTCGTCGAGGCCGGCAAGCGCGCGGCGGCGCGCGATCTCGGCGTCGTCGACGTCGGCGCCCGCGGCGACGAGGCGCTCGACGGCGCCGTCCTCCAGGGACAGGACCTCGCCCAGCGAGGGCGCCGCCGGGCGGGCCTTCTCGACGAGCTCGACGAGCTCGGCGGTCTCGGCGACGAGGAGGCGGACCCCGGCGTCGCTGACGATCCACTCGACCTGCTCGGCGGAGCTGGTCTCGTAGACCGGGACCGGGACGGCGCCGGCGGCCCAGGCGGCGAAGTCCAGCAGCGTCCACTCGTAGCGGGTGCGCGACATGATGCCGACCGGGTCGCCCGGTTCGACGCCGAGCGCGACCAGTCCCTTGGCCACGGCGACGACCTGCTCGTCGAACTCGCGACCGCTGACGGACTCCCAGCGTCCGTCGACGACCCGCTCGATCACCGTCCCGGCGGGGTCCTGGGCGACGCGGGTCGCGAGGACGTCGTTGACGTTCGACGCGGGGGGAAGCTCCACGAGGGGTGGAACGGTGATCTCGTCCATGCTGACTCCAGTGGCAGGGTCCGTCGGTGGGCGTCACGATACCGGGTCGCAGGGGTGCTGCGGCACCGTCCGGCGAGGGGTCCGGCGGCCGTTCGTGCAGGGCACCTGGAGGTCGGTAGGCTGTGCAGGGCGCGCGGGTCGCGCCGTTTCCCTGCGTCGGCGCGGCGATGTGGTCCGCCCGGCGTCCCGTGAGCGAACGTGAGGTTGACGCATGCACGCCATCGGAGTCGACATCGGCGGCACCAAGATCGCGGTCGGTGTCGTGGACGAGTCGGGCCGGATCCTGGCCAAGGTCCGGCGCGAGACCACCGCCGACGACGTCGACAGCATCGACCGGGCGATCGCCGACGCGTGCAACGAGCTGACGAAGGAGCACCAGGTCGGTGCGATCGGCCTCGCGGCCGCAGGCTTCGTGTCGCCGGACCGCACCTCGGTGCAGTTCGCGCCGAACATCGCCTGGCGCGACCACCCCCTGGCGCAGCGGGTGAAGGACCTCGTGGACGTCGACGTCCCCGTCGTCGTGGAGAACGACGCGAACGCCGCCGGCTGGGCGGAGTTCCGGTTCGGCGCGGGCCGGGCCGCGACGGACATGATCATGCTGACCGTCGGCACCGGCCTCGGCGGCGCGGTCGTCGTGGACCGCGAGCTGGTGCGCGGCAAGTGGGGCGTCGCCGCGGAGGTCGGCCACATGCGGGTCGTCCCGGGCGGCCACTACTGCGGGTGCGGGCACGAGGGCTGCTGGGAGCAGTACGCGTCCGGCAGCGCGCTGGTGCGCGACGCCCGTCACGCGGTGATCGCGCAGCCCGCGCGGGCGCAGCGCCTCCTCGAGCTCGCGGGCGGTGACGTCGACGGCATCCGCGGTCCGCACGTCACGCAGGCCGCCCAGGAGGGCGACGCCCTGTCGGTCGAGCTCCTGGCGACCCTCGGCCGCTGGATCGGTGAGGGTGCCGCGTCGGTCGCGGCGCTGCTCGACCCCGAGCTGTTCGTCATCGGCGGCGGCGTCGGCGCGGCGGGCGACCTGCTCCTGCTCCCCGTGCGCAAGGCGTACCAGGCGCAGCTGTCCGCCCTGGGGCACCGGCCGGAGGCGCAGATCGAGCTCGCCGAGCACGGCAACGAGGCGGGCATCGTCGGCGCGGCGGACCTGGCCCGCCGCTGACCGTGGCACGCAGGGAGGGCGTGCCCGCGGCTCAGACGACGGCGCCGGGATCGGTGTCGTCCGGGTCGCGTCGGTGGGGCATCCGCCACACGAGCACGCCCACCCCCGCGAGGAAGAGGGCGCCGAGGGTCGGCGTCAGCCAGCCCGGCACGGTGAAGGTCGGGACGAACGCGCCCACCACGACGCGGAGCACCAGCAGGAGCGGGACCGCCACGACGACCGTCCACGCCAGGCTGGTCAGCGGCTCGCGGTCGGTGATCGGCCCGGGGTCGGGCGGCACGAAGTGCGTGGCATGCTCCTCGAGGGCGGCGTCCTCGGGCGTGGTGGGCCAGTCCCGCGGCCCGCTGGCGGGAGCGGTCCCGGGGGCGTCCTGCGCCGTCGGCGAGCCGCCGTCGACGGGGTCCGGCACGCGCGGGAGGTCGCCCTCCGGCTCCTGCAGGTCTCCGAGACGTGCGACGATGTCGGACCAGCGGGCGTCGACGTCCGCGTCCGGCAGGTCGTCCGGGTCCGCGCCGCGGTCGATGGGGGCCATGGGACCACTCTATTGTCGTGGACGTCGCGAGGAGGACGGTTGTTCTACTGGGTCATGAGGCACGTGCTGGCCGGGCCGTTGCTGCGCCTGGCCTTCCGGCCGTGGACCAAGGGGCTGGAGAACGTGCCGTCCGAGGGCGGGGCGATCCTGGCCTCCAACCACCTGGCCGTCATCGACTCGTTCGTGCTGCCGATCGTGCTGGACCGGCAGGTGAAGTTCCTCGGCAAGTCGGACTACTTCACGGGGCGGGGCCTGCGCGGCCGGGTCGTGGCCGGGTTCATGCGCGGCGTGGGCACGATCCCCGTCGACCGGTCGGGCGGCAAGGCGAGCGAGGCGGCGCTGCACACCGGCCTGCGCGTGCTGTCCGACGGTGACCTGTTCGGGATCTACCCGGAGGGCACCCGCAGCCCGGACGGGCGGCTGTACCGCGGCAAGACGGGCGTGGCGCGGCTGGCGCTGGAGTCGGGGGCGCCGGTCGTCCCGGTGGCGATGATCGGCACCGACGTCGCGCAGCCGCTGGGCCGGGTGGTCCCGAAGCCGATGTCGATCGGGGTCGTCCTGGGCGAGCCCCTGGACTTCAGCCGCTACCAGGGGATGGAGAACGACCGCTTCGTGCTGCGCGCGGTCGCCGACGAGATCATGTACGCGATCCGGCGGCTCAGCGAGCAGGAGTACGTGGACGTCTACGCCGCGACCATGAAGGCGCGGCTGGCCGCCGGTCGCGCGGCGAAGGACGCCGACGGCGGCGCGGGGGCACCGGGCGCGACGCCCGGGGCCTGACCCGGTCCGGGGGCGACCCGCGGGTGCCGGTCCGGCCTCGCCGGTCGCCCGGTGGGACGCACCGCGGCCGTGGTGTGGACGGCGGTGCCGGGCGGTGCGGACTGAACCTAGGATGGGAGGGCTGTTCGTCCCCCACCGAGAGGTAGTACCCGTCATGTCGGTTCGTCGCGTGGCACTCCTGACCGCCGGCGGCTTCGCGCCCTGCCTGTCCTCCGCCGTCGGCGGACTCATCGAGCGGTACACGGAGCTCGACCCGTCGATCGAGATCATCGCCTACCAGTACGGCTACCACGGTCTGCTCACCGGCACGAAGATCGTGATCGACGCCGAGGGTCGCCGCCAGGCCGGCGTCCTGCACCGCTTCGGCGGCTCGCCGATCGGCAACTCGCGCGTGAAGCTGACGAACGCCGCGGACTGCGTCAAGCGCGGTCTGGTGTCCGAGGGCCAGGACCCGCTGCACGTGGCCGCCGAGCAGCTCAAGGCCGACGGCGTCGACGTCCTGCACACCATCGGCGGCGACGACACCAACACGACCGCGGCCGACCTGGCCGCGTTCCTGCACGAGAACGACTACGAGCTGACGGTCGTGGGCCTGCCCAAGACGATCGACAACGACGTGGTGCCGATCCGCCAGTCGCTCGGCGCGTGGACCGCGGCCGAGGAGGCCGCCGGGTTCGCCGCGAACGTCATCGGCGAGCACCGGTCGGGCCCGCGCATGCTCATCGTGCACGAGGTCATGGGCCGGCACTGCGGCTGGCTGACCGCCGCCGCGGCCAAGGAGTACCGCAAGTGGCTCGACGCGCAGGAGTGGGCCCCGGCCCTCGGCCTGACCCGAGAGCGCTGGGACGTGCACGCGGTGTTCCTGCCCGAGCTCGCGATCGACATCGACGCCGAGGCGGAGCGCCTCACGGCGATCATGGACTCCCAGGGCAACGTCAACATCTTCCTGTCGGAGGGTGCGGGCATGCACGAGATCGTCGCGCAGCTCGAGGCGTCCGGCGAGGAGGTCCAGCGCGACCCGTTCGGCCACGTCAAGCTCGACACGATCAACCCGGGCCAGTGGTTCGCGAAGCAGTTCGCGGAGAAGCTGGGCGCCGAGAAGGTCATGGTCCAGAAGTCCGGCTACTACTCGCGCGCCGCCGCGGCGAACGCGGAGGACCTGCGCCTCATCAAGTCGATGACGGACCTCGCGGTGGACTGCGCGCTGCGCGGCGAGCCGGGCGTCATCGGCCACGACGAGGAGGACGGCGACCGTCTCAAGGCGATCGCGTTCCCGCGCATCGCCGGCGGCAAGGCGTTCGACGTGCACACGGAGTGGTTCGGCGAGCTGCTGGCCGGCATCGGCCAGCCGCTGGTCCCGGCCGCGCCCGCCGAGCACTGAGGGGACGGGCACCATGAGCAGCGCGGTCGACGTCGTCGCCCCGGGGACCGACCCCGACGGGCTGGACCGGTTCCGCGACCTCGTCGCGCTCCAGCAGCCGACCTGGCCGGACGCGGACGCCATCGCGGCGGTCGCGGCCCGGCTGTCGGTCGCGGCGCCGCTCGTGGTGCCCGCCGAGGCGGACACCCTCACGGAACGTCTCGCCGCGGCCGGCCGCGGCGAGGCGTTCCTCCTGCAGGGCGGGGACTGCGCGGAGACGTTCGCGGACGCGAACGCGACCCGTATCCGCAACAAGGTCCGCACCATCCTGCAGATGGCCGTCATCCTCACCCACGGTGCGAGCACGCCCGTGGTGAAGATGGGCCGCCTCGCCGGGCAGTACGCCAAGCCGCGCTCGTCCGACACCGAGACCCGCGACGGCGTCACCCTGCCCTGCTACCGGGGCGACATGATCAACGGCCACCCGTTCACCCCGGAGTCCCGGGTCCCGGACCCGGCCCGCCTGGAGCAGGCCTACCGGATCTCGGCGGCCACCGCGAACGTCGTGCGGGCGTTCACGCGCGGCGGCTACGCCGACCTGCGCCGCGTGCACGAGTGGAACCGCGGGTTCATGCAGAACCCCGCCTACGCGCGCTACGAGCGCACCGCCACGGAGATCGACCGCGCGATCCGGTTCATGGACGCGTGCGGGGCGGACTTCGACGCCCTGCGCACCGTGGAGTTCTTCCTCAGCCACGAGGCGCTGGTGCTCGACTACGAGCGGGCGCTGACGCGGGTCGACCCGCGCACCGGTCGCCCGTACGACACGAGCGCGCACTTCCTGTGGATCGGGGAGCGCACCCGCCACCTCGACGGCGCGCACGTCGAGTTCCTGTCGCGGGTCGCCAACCCGGTGGGGGTCAAGCTCGGTCCGACGACGACCGCGGACGACGCGCTCGCGCTCGCACAGCGCCTCAACCCGGACAACACGCCGGGCCGGCTGACGTTCATCACCCGCATGGGGGCGTCGCGCGTGCGTGACGTGCTGCCCGAGGTCGTCGCGAAGGTGACGGCCGCCGGGGTGGCGGTCACGTGGGTGACGGACCCGATGCACGGGAACACGATCACGTCGGAGAGCGGCTTCAAGACGCGTCGCTTCACGGACGTGCTCGACGAGGTCACGGGGTTCTTCGAGGTGCACCGCGAGCTCGGCACCGTGCCCGGCGGCCTGCACATGGAGCTCACCGGCGACGACGTCACCGAGGTGCTGGGCGGCAGCGAGGAGATCTCCGACGAGGGGCTCGCGCTGCGCTACGAGACGCTGGTCGACCCGCGCCTGAACCACCAGCAGTCGCTGGAGACGGCGTTCCAGGTCGCGGAGATGCTCACCCGGCGGTGAGGGTTCCCGGCCCGTCGCTCACCAGACCGTCAGGGTGACGGTGCTCCCCTCGGGGGCCTTGCCGTCGACGTCCTGGAACCGGACGGTGTCGAGCAGGCCCCCGAGGTAGCGGTTCACCTCGACGTCGAACCCGGCGTCGACGAGGGCGTCGGTGGCCTCCTGCTCGGACATCCCGACGACGTCGGGCACGGCCACCTCGCGCGGCCCGGCGGACAGGGTGAGCGTGATGGTGTCGGTGCGCACCGCGTCGCTGCCCTGCTCGGGGTCCTGGCGCAGCACGTTCCCTTCGGCGACGTCGGTGGAGTGCTCCGGGTCGGCATAGTCGACGCGCAGCCCGGCGGCGGCGAGGTCGCCCTCGGCGTCCTCCTGCGAGCGGCCGACGACCTGGGGGACCTGCACGGGCGCGGGCCCCTGGGAGACGGTGAGCCGCACCGCGGTGTCGTGCGGCTGGGTCGAGCCCTCCTTCACGGACACCTCGAGGACCTCGCCGCGCGGCGCCTCGTCGTCGTACGCGCCGCTGGACGGCCCGACGGTGAACCCGGCGTCGGCGAGCGCGGCCTCGGCGTCGTCCTGCGCGGACCCGACGAGCCCGGCCGGGACGGTGAGCATCTCGACGCCGAGCGAGACGACGAGGGTGACGACGCCGTCGCGGCGGACGGGCTCGCCCGTGCCGGGCTCGGTGCTGACGACCTCACCCGCGGCGACGTCGTCGTGGTACGTCTCGGTGGTGCGCCCCCCGAGACCGGCACGGTCGAGCCGGGTCTCGGCGTCCTGCACGGCGGCACCCACGAGGCCCGTGGGCACGTCGGTCCACGCTCCGGGCCCGTCGGTGAACCACCACCAGCCGCCGACGCCGCCCCCCGCCAGGGTGACGAGCACGCACACCCAGGCCACCACGACGCGCCCGCGCCGGCGGCGGCGCACCGGGGTCTCCGCGGGCAGGGCGGTGGTGGGTTCGGCCACGAGGTGCTCCGTGACCTGCCCGGTCGTGGCGACGTCGGCGAAGAACGCGGCCGGGATCTCGTCCACGTCGTCCGCGCTGGCCGCACCCGCCGCACCCGCCGGTGCGGCGGGCGCCTCGGTGCCGGGGCCCGGCGCGTCCGGGCCGTCCGCGCCGTCGGCGGGCGCGGGCCCGGCGGGACCGGCACCGGGGACCGCGGCCCGTGCGAGCACGTCGTCGGCGAGGCTGGCGCGCAGCGCGCGCAGGGCGGCGAGCGCGGCACCGGCGTGGGCCGGGCGGCGGGCGGCGTCGCGCGCGGTGAACGAGGCGACGAGCGCGTCGACCTCGGCCGGCAGCCACGGGACGCGCACCGACGGGGGCGGCAGGTCCTCGTGGACGTGCCGGAACGCGACCTGGACCGGCGTCTCCCCGGGGTAGGGGAGCGTGCCGGTGAGCATCTCGTGCAGCAGGACGCCCACGGCGTAGACGTCGGTGGCGGGCGTGCACCCGCCCGACGTGATGACCTCGGGCGCGAGGTAGGCGACCGTGCCGAGGATGGTGCCGGTCGCGGTCGACGTGACCTCGGTGACGGCCCGCGCCAGCCCGAAGTCCGCGACCTTGACGCGGTCCTCGTCGTCGACGAGCACGTTCTCCGGCTTGACGTCGCGGTGCACCAGGCCCACCCGGTGGGCGGCGCCGAGCGCGGCCAGCACCTGGACGGTGACGTCGAGGGCGCGGCCGACCGGCAGAGGGCCGTCGCGCAGCTCGGAGCGCAGGTTGTGGCCCGGCACGTACTCCATGGTCAGGTAGCTGGTGTCGCCGTCGACGCCCTGGTCGAACACCGCGACGACCCCGGGGTGGGACAGGCGGGCCGAGGCCCGCGCCTCGCGCCGGAACCGCGACACGAAGCTCGCCCCGTCCACGCCCTCGGCGAGGTGCGGGTGCATGATCTTCACCGCGACCTCGCGGCCCAGGCGGCGGTCGCGGGCCCGGTAGACCGTCGCCATCCCGCCGCGGGCCACGCGCGCGACGATCTCGTACCGCCCGTCGACCAGGCGGCCGAGCTGGGGGTCAGTCGTCGTGGTGGCCACGGGGGGATTCTATTTCGCCGTCCCCGCGTCGGCCCGCAGGCCGGGCCGACTAGGCTGGCGGGCGTGAACGACATCCACGAGAGCACCCTGGACGACCTCGTCGGCGACTGGCTGACCCTGCCGGACGTCGCCGACGTCCTCGACCTCGAGATCCGCCGGGTGCGGGGCCTGGTGGCCGACCGTCACCTGCTCGGCGTCAAGCGGGGTGAGCGCACGACGTTCCAGGTCCCCGCGGCGTTCCTCGTCACCACCGACGACGGCACCCACGTGCTGGAGACCCTGCGCGGTACCGCGACCCTGCTGCAGGACGCCGGGTTCGACGACGCCGAGGCCCTGCGGTGGCTGTTCACCGGGCAGGACACGCTCGGCGGCGAGACGCCCGTGGCCGCGATGCGGGCCGGTCGCCGGGCCGAGGTGCGCCGCCTCGCGCAGGCGCTGGCCTGACGAGGCCGCACCACCGGGTGGTCGGCGCGCCGCTCAGGCGTGCCGGTCCACCGCCAGGCGGGCCAGCGCGGTGAGCACCGGACGCCCGTCCTCGGTGAGGTCGGCCGCCGCCAGGGCGTCCAGCGCCTCGTCCGCGAGGGAGTCGATGAGCTTCTCGACGCCCGCGAGGGCACCGGAGTCCACGACGAGGGCGCGCAGCGTGCGCACGTCGTCGGGCGTGAGGTCGGGGTCGCCGAGCCGGGCGGTCAGCGTCCGGCGCGAGGCGTCGTCGCCTGCCGCCAGGGTGCGGGCCACCAGGACGGTGTGCTTGCCCTCGCGCAGGTCGTCGCCGGCGGGCTTGCCGGTGACGGCGGGGTCCCCGAACACCCCCAGCACGTCGTCGCGCAGCTGGAACGCCTCGCCGAGCGGCAGCCCGGCGGCGCTCATGGCGGCCACGGCGTCGTCCCCGGCGCCGGCGAGGACCGCGCCGAGGACCAGCGGACGCTCCACGGAGTAGCGGGCCGACTTGGCGCGCAGCACGGTGCGGGCCCGCGCCTCGTCCGCGGCCGGGTCGAGACCCCACGGCTCGGCCTGGACGAGCACGTCCAGGTACTGGCCGACGACGACCTCGCTCGTCATCGCGTCGAACAGGTCGCGCGCGGCGCGGGCGACGTCGGCCGGCAGGACGTCGAGGGCGGCGGCGGCCTCGCGGTGCGCGGCGACGAGGCACAGGTCGCCGAGGAGGATGGCGGCCGCCACCCCGAACCGGTCCGCGTCCCCGGTCCACCCGCGCTCCGCGTGGCGGGCGGCGAACACCCGGTGCGCGGTCGGCAGCCCGCGGCGCGTGTCGGAGGCGTCCATGACGTCGTCGTGCAGCAGCGCCGCGGCCTGGAACAGCTCGAGGGCCGCCCCCATGCGGACCACGGCGTCCCGCTGCGTGCCGGACGCGGCCCCGCCGTGCGCACGGAACGACCAGTAGCAGAACGCGGCCCGCAGCCGCTTGCCGCCCGCGAGGAGCGTGGCGACCTGCTCGGTCATGGCGGTGGTACCGGGTCCGGTGGCGGCGACCTCGGCGGCGAGGCGGTCCAGGTGGGCACCGAGGGCGGCGTCGACGTCGGGGCGGAGGTTCTCCTGGTCGACCAGGGGAGCGGCAGGCATGCGGACAGCCTAGGTGCTGGACGGGGTGCGTCCGCGCGGCGCCCGGCGGGTGCGTCAGCCCTCGGTCGGGGCGACCGTGCCGGAGACCGTCACGAGGCGTCGCTCGCCGTCGTCGAGGACCCCGACGTGCACGGACTCCACGACGGTCGCCTTCTTCCGGGTGGTGGTGCGGGTGAAGACGGTCTGCGCGGCCAGCGCGGAACCGTCGCCCCCGCCCGCCTCCTCGAACCCCGCGGCGTCGAGCCGCTCGGCGTACTGCCGCACGATCTTGCGGGTGCCGAGCCCGGTCGCCAGGTTGAGCGACACGTCCACGAGGCCGTCGCGCGGCGCGGCCGAGCTCGCCAGGACGGTCGCGTCGTCCGGGCCGGCCAGCAGGTCCACGGGGAAGCCCGGTGCGTAGCCGCCCACGGTGCTGGCCGCGTCGAAGGTGGGCAGCGCGGTGGGGGAGGACGCGGCGGGCGAGGGCGCCGCGGCGTCGGGCGACGGCGCGGCGGACGGCTGGCAGCCGACGAGGACCGGTGCGAGGGCGACCAGCGCGGCGGCCACGAGAGTCGTCGGGCGAGGTCGGGACACGGGCACGGGTCCACGGTAGCGTCCCGCCGTCCACAGGCCGACGTCGCGCACAGGCACGGGGCCGCGCCGCCCCGCCGGTGGTCCCGGCGCGCTGGGATCCACGCATGACACCCCTCACCTCGACCGCCCCCGCGCCGGTCACGCTGCGCTCGCCCCAGGACCTGCTCGCGGCCCTGCCCTACCAGCTCGGCTTCCGCCCGGCCGAGTCCGTCGTCCTGGCCTGCGTCGCCGACAGGCGCCTCGTCCTGGTCGCCCGGGTCGGGCTCGACGACCTCGGCGGCCCCGACGCCGCCGACGGCCTGACCGGCCTGCGGCGTGCGGTGCGGCACGCCGACCCCGACTGGTGCGCCCTCGTGGTCTACACGGACCTCGACCCCGCCACCGTCGACGCCCGCACCGACCTCGTGCGGGACGTCCTCGACCCGGCGACCCGCGTCGAGGAGTGGCACGTCTCCTCGACCCGCTACCGCGGCCTCGGCTGCACCGACCCCGGCTGCTGCCCCCTCGACGGTCACCCGGTCGCCGCGCTGGACAGCACGGTCGTCGGCGCGAGCCAGGTCCTGGCCGGCCGCGCCGTGGCCGCCTCGGCGCGGGCCGCGTTCGAGATCCCCCCGGTCGACCGCACGGCCCGCGACCTGGCGGCCCGGGCGGCGCGCCGCTGGGAGAAGGCCGGCCGCGCCGACGACGACCGCGCGGCGTGGCGCCGCGAGGCGCTGGCCACGTGGCGACGCGCCCTGCGCGCCGTCGGCCCCGACCACGGCGCCGACGTCGCGCCGGACCGGCTCGGCGCGGCGCTGGCCGGGCGCGTCGCCGCAGCGCTCGCGGACCGGCAGGTGCGGGACGCGGCGCTGCTGACCCTGGTGCCCGGCCACGACGCGTCGGCCCGCCGGACCCTGGAGCACGACGACCCGGCGGCGGTGGAGGAGGCGACCGCTCGGGCGATGGCCGCGGTGACCGACCCGGCGGTGGCGGTGCGCCCCGACCCGCGGACCGCGGCTCGTGCCCGCGCGGTCCTCGAGCAGACCGTGGCGCACGTCCCCCGGCGGCGGCAGGCCGCGCCGTTGACCGTCCTGGCGTTCCTCGCGTGGTGGGAGGGCGACGGCCCGCGGGCGGCCCACCGGGTGACGGCGGCCCTCGCCGTCGATCCCGGCTACCGCCTGGCTCGGCTGGTGGAGAGCGTCGTCGGCGCGGGCCTGCCCCCGGGCTGGGTGCGCGCGGGTCGGCCCGGCGGCGCCGCCGGGCCGACCCCCGACGGGCAGGTCGGGTAGCGTTCGACCATGGCGATCGTCGTTGGACATCTCAGCACCCCCGAGGGCTCCGAGGCGCTGGGTGCCGCCACCGCCGAGGCGCGCCGCCGCGGGTCCGAGCTGGTCCTCGTCACGGCGGCCGCGCAGGACGCCGAGGCCGGGCTGACGGCGTTGCACGAGCGGCTCACCGCCGCCGGGGTCGAGCACCGCCTGGTCCCGGGGACGGGCGACCTGGCGGACGACCTGGTGCGGACCGCCACGGAGTCGGGGGCCGAGCTCATCGTCATCGGGCTGCGCCGCCGCAGCCCTGTGGGCAAGCTCATCCTGGGCTCGGGCGCGCAGCGCATCCTGCTCGACGCGCCGTGCCCGGTGCTGGCCGTCAAGCCCTGACGGCGTCCGGGGCCCGGCGCGCCCGGGCGTGCGCGCCGCGCCCGGCGCGCGAACGGTCCCTGCGCACGGAATAGCCGCCCGGTGGGTCGTGTTGTGCCTGGTGTCCGTCCTGCAGCGCGACGACTGCGTCCCGAGTCACGGCGTCGTCGCCGCTCCCCCCGAGGCCGCACCCGTGTGCCGCCGGTACAATATAGGTGTCCGCCCGAGCCGGAGAGCGACCGAGAGCATCAGGTCCCCGGCCCTGACGGTGGTTCACCGTCCCCCGTCGATTGCCGAAAGGTCGGTTTGTGGCGTCCACTGCGCAGAACCCCCCGCTGCCCCGCGAGTTCGAACACGAGGCCCTCAAGGAGCTCCTCGGGCGAGGAGCCGCCGTCGGCCGCGTCGATGCCGAGAGCTTCCGCTCGGCCTGCGAGGCCGCTGCCGTGGGTGACCCCAAGCGCCTGAAGGCCGTGCTGCGTGCGTTCGCGACCGCCGGGGTGGAGATCGGCCTGCCGACCGCCACCAAGGTCGCCGCGGCCACGTCCGGCGGGGCCACCAAGACCCAGGCGCGGGCGAAGGCGCCCACCGCCAAGGCCGCCACGTCCCGCGCCGCCGCCAAGGCCGAGCCGGCCGAGACCCCGGAGGACGAGGCCGCCGCCCCGGCCCCGAAGCGGACGACCACGCGCACCACGGCGAAGAAGGCCCCGGCGAAGAAGGCCGCCACCTCGACGCGCTCGAAGGCCGCCGCGAAGTCGGCGCCCGAGTCGGACGACGTGCCCGAGGACGAGGACCTCGAGCTCGAGGTCGACGCCGACGAGTCGGACGACGCGGCCGAGACCGTCGCGACCGACGAGACCGACGGCGAGCAGGAGTCCGGCGGCACCCGCACCGCGGCCCGCGCGGCGCGCGAGAAGCGCGAGGAGGACCGCGGCGGGTTCGTCGTGTCCGACTCGGACGACGACGACCAGCCGGCCCAGCAGGTCGTGACGGCCGGCGCCACCGCCGACCCCGTCAAGGACTACCTCAAGCAGATCGGCAAGGTCGCGCTCCTCAACGCCGAGCAGGAGGTCGAGCTCGCCAAGCGCATCGAGGCCGGCCTGTTCGCCGAGGAGCGTCTCGCGCAGGACTACACGGACTTCGACCGGTCGAAGGCCAGCGCCGAGGAGCGTCGCGACTGGCGTGACCTGCAGTGGATCGCCCACGACGGCAAGCGGGCGAAGAACCACCTGCTCGAGGCCAACCTGCGCCTCGTCGTCTCCCTGGCCAAGCGCTACACCGGCCGCGGCATGCTGTTCCTGGACCTCATCCAGGAGGGCAACCTCGGTCTGATCCGCGCGGTCGAGAAGTTCGACTACACCAAGGGCTACAAGTTCTCGACGTACGCCACCTGGTGGATCCGTCAGGCGATCACCCGCGCCATGGCCGACCAGGCCCGCACCATCCGTATCCCGGTGCACATGGTCGAGGTCATCAACAAGCTCGCCCGCGTGCAGCGCCAGATGCTCCAGGACCTGGGCCGCGAGCCCACGCCGGAGGAGCTGGCCAAGGAGCTGGACATGACGCCCGAGAAGGTCGTCGAGGTCCAGAAGTACGGGCGCGAGCCCATCTCGCTGCACACCCCGCTCGGCGAGGACGGCGACAGCGAGTTCGGTGACCTCATCGAGGACTCCGAGGCGGTCGTCCCGTCCGACGCGGTGTCGTTCACGCTCCTGCAGGAGCAGCTGCACCAGGTCCTCGACACGCTCTCCGAGCGCGAGGCCGGCGTGGTGTCGATGCGGTTCGGCCTCCAGGACGGCCAGCCGAAGACGCTCGACGAGATCGGCAAGGTCTACGGGGTGACGCGTGAGCGCATCCGGCAGATCGAGTCCAAGACGATGTCGAAGCTGCGTCACCCGTCGCGCTCGCAGGTCCTGCGCGACTACCTCGACTGACCCGCAGCGCGGTCCGTCACGAAGCCCCCGTACCGGTGTCCCGGTGCGGGGGCTCCGTCGTCCTCGGCGGGCGCGGCCGTCAGGCGCCGCGTTCGGAGACGACGTCCCAGCGGGCCGACGGGTCGAGCACGCCGTGCGGGTCGAGGCTTCGGCGCAGCGCCACCAGCCGGTCGTAGGTCACGGCGCCGTACGCCGTGCGGACCCGCCGGGCGGAGGCCGCGTCGCGCGGACCGGCCAGGTTGAGGAGCGCACCGCCGGTGCTCCAGGGCGCGAGGGCACCGAGGACGTCCTGCAGGCGCTCGGTGACGTCCGGCGGCCCGAGCGGGGCGGCGAGCGCCCCCACGAACAGGGTGAACTCCGCGTCCCGACCGCCCACCGCGCTCGGCACCACCGGGTGCCGGGCCACCGCGCCACCGAGGAGGCGCAGCTCGGCCATGAGCACGGGGGAGTCCGCCGGGGTCGCCGCGAGGAACGCGTCGACCGCGGCGGCCGGCAGCTCCCGCAGGGTGCACCCGGCGTCGACCATCGGCATCGGGTCCTCGGGGTCGCCGTGGACCTCGCCCAGGCGGGCGTACGGGAGGTCGCCCACGGTGTCCATGAGCGGCGTCGCCGTGCGCCGCAGCGCGTCGACCAGGGGGTCGGGCGCGGTCAGGTCGCCGTGGCGCACGTACCGGACGACGAGGACGGCGCGGCCGCGCAGCGGTTCCGGCAGGTGGGGCAGGGGCGGCAGGTTGAGGCGCACGACCGACGTGGACACGTCGTCGGGCAGGTCCGAGGTCAGGCCGCGCCAGCGGTGCAGGACGGCGGGGGCGTCGTCGACGTCGAACCACAGCGCCCCGGCCCGCACCACCGTCAGGGGGAACAGGTCGAACGTCAGGGCGGTGACGACGCCGTACGCCCCGCCGCCGCCCCGCAGCGCCCAGAACAGGTCCGCGTGGTGCTCCGGGGTGGCGGTCACGAGGTCGCCCGACGGGGTGACGACGTCGATCGAGCGGACGTGGTCGGCGGCGAGGCCGAACGTGCGGGCCAGGGGACCGAGACCACCGCCGAGCGTGTACCCGACGACGCCCACGTCCGGGGACGACCCGCACAGGCCGCCCAGCCCGTGCGGTGCGGCCGCGTCGAGCACGGCGCGCCACCGGACGCCGGCGCCGACGGTGGCGGTCCGCGCCGCCACGTCGATCTCCAGGCGGTCGAGCGCGGAGGTGTCGAGCAGCACGTCGGCCGGGCCGGTGGGGGCGGCGCTGTGGCCGGTCGAGCGGACGCCGACGCCCAGCCCGTACGCCACGGCGGTGCGGACGGTGAGCGCGACGTCGACGGGCGTGGCGGCGTGGACGACGAGCGCGGGCCGGTGGGCCAGGGCCAGGTTGTAGCCCGTGAGGGCGGCGTCGTAGCCGTCGTCGCCCGGGCGGCGGACGGTGCCGCTCACGGTGCGCCCGAGCGTGTCGGCGGCGTCGGCGGCGGCGGCGAGGTGCTCCGACGTGGGTTCGTCGAGCGCGGTCGCGGGGCCGGTGGTGCTGGACATCTGTCCTCCTCGGTTCGATGGTGCCGAGAAGGAGGGAGGGGCCGGGGCGCGCGTCGTGACACGCGTCTCACGGGCGCCGCCGGTGCGGGCGGCGGTGTGGCAGGGTGTCGGGGTGATCCTCGCCACGGTCCACGGTCGCCCGCGCGGCGCCGCGCCCCTGCTCACCGCCCTCCTCGCCCTCGTGCTGGTGGCGTCCGTGCTCTGGGCCCCGCCGGCGCAGGCGGCGACGCGGAAGCTCCAGGCGTCCGGCGGCGGGACGATCACCGCGTCCACGTCGAAGACCCTGAAGGTCCGCTACGTCAGGAGCGGCCAACCCGTGCGCGGGGCGACGGTGACGCTGCAGCGCAAGAAGGGCTCCTCCTGGGTGAAGGTGCGCACGGTGCGCACCGGGAAGAAGGGCGGCGCGAGCGTCTCGGTGTCGCCGCGCACGACGACGACGTACCGGTTCCGCACGGGCAGGGCGCGCAGCGCAGGCGTGACCGTGCGCGTGGTGCCCGCCCGCTTCGCGATCACGGGCTCGGGGTCCGGGCACGGCGTCGGGCTGAGCCAGTGGGGCGCGTACGAGCAGTCCCGCCGGGGCCGCACGGCCGCGCAGATCCTCGGTTACTACTACCCGGGCGCCGTGGTGTCCGAGGCCAACGACCCGCGCACCACCCTCGACGTGCAGGTGCTCGGCCCGCCCGCCGACACGCGCACCTCGACGGTCCTCGCCGTCGGCTCAGGACGGTGGCGCCTGCGGGACACGGCGGGCTCGGTGGTGGCGTCGGGCGGGCCGCAGCAGCGGGTCACCGTCGCCACGACGTCGAACGGGGTGTCGGCCACGGTCCGGCAGGACGGGCGCACCGTGGCCGGCGTCGGCACGCGGTCGCGGTTCACCTTCGAGTGGACCGGCACCCGCGACCACTCCCCGACCGGCACGAGGGCCGTCGCGACCGTGACCGGGGCGCAGGGCACCTACCGCCACGGGTCGCTGGTGGTCTCGAAGCGGTCGGGACGCGTCAACGTCGTCAACCGGGTCGTCATCAACACCGAGTACCTGTACGGGATCGACGAGATGCCGTCGGGGTGGGGGTCGGCCACGAACCGCGGCGCCGCCGCGCTCCAGGCGCAGGTGGTCGCGGCGCGCAACTACGCGATCGTGGAGAAGGTGCGCGGGCTCAAGAGCACCTGCGGCTGCCACGTCTACGACGACACCCGTTCCCAGCACTACGTCGGCTGGCGCAAGCAGGGCGGGAGCTGGGGGAGCGCGTGGGTCGCCGCCGTCGACGCGACGGTGCACGACGGCACGGTCACCGTGCTGCGCGACGCCTCGGGCGGGTTCGCCGAGACCCCGTACTTCGCCTCCACGGGTGCCGCGGGCGGGCGCCGCGGCACCGCGACGAACGCCGAGGCGTTCGGCACCACCGCGCTGCCGTACCTGCGGCACGTGCCCGACTCGTACGCGGCGTCGGCGCCGGGCAACCCGTACCTGCGCTGGACGGACTCGATCACGCAGGCGCAGGCACGCAGGATCTTCGGGCTGTCGTCGGTGCGGTCGGTGGCCGTGACGGCGCGCTGGTCGGGCGGCCAGGTGCGCACGCTCACCGCGACGTCCGCGACCGGCACGAAGGTGTCGCGCACGCGGACGGCGGAGGGGTGGCGCACCACGCTCGGGCTGCGGGGCGGCTGGGTGTCGTCGTTCGCGGGCCGGACGAGCTGAGGTCTGCGCCCGGTGCGCCGGCGGCGACGACCGGGCCCGGACGCACGAGAGCCCCGCACCGTGAGGTGCGGGGCTCTCGTGGCGTCGGCGGCGGTGCGCCGCGTCAGACGGACTCGGTCCGGGCCGACCCGTGCTGGCTGTGCAGCCGGTCGGTCTCGTCCTGGACGTGGCGCGCGACGCCGCGGTAGGCGTCGGCGTGGGCTCGGGCGTGGTGGCCGCAGAAGAGGAGCTCTCCGACGGGAAGAACCACGCGGACGTAGGCCTGCGCACCGCAGCGGTCGCAGCGGTCGGCGGCGGTCAGCGGCTCGGTCGTGGGTTCGGTCGTCGTGGTCACACCACCATCAAACCATCCGGGCCCCGGATTGTTCCCCTCCGGGGCCCCTGGTTCGCTCCCGGCGATCACGCGCGGCCCGGCGCCGGAGCGTCGGCCTCGGCGTGTCACCCGCCTGGACTACCCTCGTGCGCGTGACAGCCACGTCTGAGTCCGGGTACACCGCACGCCACCTGTCCGTCCTCGAGGGCCTCGAGGCGGTGCGCAAGCGTCCCGGCATGTACATCGGGTCGACGGACTCCCGCGGCCTCATGCACTGCCTGTGGGAGATCATCGACAACTCCGTCGACGAGGCGCTCGGCGGCCACGCGACGGACATCAAGGTGGTGCTGCACGCCGACGCGTCGGTGACGGTCGTGGACGACGGTCGCGGCATCCCGGTCGACGCCGAGCCGAAGACCGGCCTGTCGGGCGTCGAGGTCGTGTTCACCAAGCTGCACGCCGGCGGCAAGTTCGGCGGCGGCTCGTACACGGCGTCCGGCGGCCTGCACGGCGTGGGCGCGTCGGTCGTCAACGCGCTGTCGTCACGTCTCGACGTCGAGGTCGACCGCGGCGGCAAGACGTACCGGATGACGTTCCACCGGGGCGAGCCGGGCACGTTCGCCGACCCGGCCTCCGGCCCGACGCCGGACGCGACGTTCACGCCGTTCGTCGACCACAGCGAGCTGACGGTCGAGGGCAAGGTGCCCCGCGGCCGCACCGGCACCCGCGTCCGCTACTGGGCGGACCGGCAGATCTTCCCGAAGTCGGCGGTGTTCGCCTACGACGAGCTCGTCACCCGCGCCCGGCAGACGACGTTCCTCGTGCCGGGCCTGCGCATCACCGTGCGCGACGAGCGCGGTCTGCCGGGCACCCCGGGGGAGTCGGGCCCCCACGAGGAGGTGTTCCAGCACGACGGCGGCGCGGTCGACTTCGTCGAGTTCCTCGCCCCGGACACCCCGGTCACCTCCACGTGGCGCCTGCAGGGCTCGGGCCGGTTCACCGAGACGGTGCCCGTGCTGGACGCCAAGGGCCACATGTCCCCCCAGGAGGTCGAGCGCGAGTGCGAGGTGGACGTGGCGCTGCGCTGGGGCGCGGGCTACGAGACCGAGCTGCGCACCTTCGTCAACATCATCGCGACCCCGAAGGGCGGCTCGCACCGCACGGGGTTCGAGCAGGGCCTGCTCAAGACCGTCCGCAAGCAGGTCGAGGTGAACGCCCGCCGGCTCAAGGTGTCCGCGAAGGACTCCGCGGAGCGGATCGAGAAGGACGACGCGCTGGCGGGTCTGACCGCGGTCGTGACCGTGCGTCTGGCCGAGCCGCAGTTCGAGGGGCAGACGAAGGAGGTGCTCGGCACCGCGCCGGTGCGCGCCATCGTCGCGAAGGTCGTGGAGTCCGAGCTCGGCAAGCTGCTGACCTCCACCAAGCGGGACGAGAAGGCGCAGGCCGCGCTGCTGCTGGAGAAGGTCGTCGCGGAGATGCGGGCGCGCGTCACGGCGCGCAAGCAGAAGGAGATCTCGCGCCGCAAGAACGCGCTGGAGTCGTCCTCCCTGCCGGCGAAGCTCGCGGACTGCCGCAGCGACGACGTCAATCGCTCCGAGCTGTTCATCGTCGAGGGCGACTCGGCCCTCGGCACGGCCAAGCTGGCCCGGTCGAGCGACTTCCAGGCGCTGCTGCCGATCCGCGGCAAGATCCTCAACGTCCAGAAGGCGTCGATCAGCGACATGCTGCGCAACGTCGAGTGCGCGGCGATCATCCAGGTCCTCGGCGCGGGCTCGGGCCGCTCGTTCGAGCTGGAGGCCGCGCGGTACGGCAAGGTCGTGCTGATGACGGACGCCGACGTCGACGGCGCGCACATCCGCACGCTGCTGCTCACCCTGTTCTACCGCTACATGCGCCCGATGCTCGAGGCGGGCCGCGTGTACGCGGCCGTGCCGCCGCTGCACCGCATCGAGGTCCTCGGGTCGGGCCGCCGCAAGAACGAGTACATCTACACGTACTCCGAGGCCGAGCTCGCGGCGACGCTGAAGAAGCTCGACCGGGCCGGGCGCCGGTACAAGGACGACATCCAGCGGTACAAGGGCCTGGGCGAAATGGACGCCGACCAGCTCGCGGAGACGACGATGGACCCGCGCCACCGGACGCTGCGTCGCGTGACGGTCGAGGGCGCGGAGGCCGCCGAGCGCGTCTTCGAGCTGCTCATGGGGTCGGACGTGGCGCCGCGCAAGGAGTTCATCGTGGCCGGGGCGCACGCGCTCGACCGGTCGCAGATCGACGCCTGAGGACCGGCGGCGCGGGTCGGTGTCCGGATCGCGGCCACGACGCACGCCGCGGGGCGGCGGACGGATAGGCTGGTCGACCGTGACGATCTCCACGCGCCCGCTCCCCGCCCGCCTCCTCGCCGCCACCACGGCGGGTCTGCTCTCCGTCGGCCTCCTGGCCGGCTGCTCGACCGAGGACGCGGCGACGCCCGCGGCCACCGCCTCGGCCTCCGCCGAGGCGTCGGCCGCCGCCACGGAGGCCGCCGAGGTCACCGAGCTCACCTACGAGGGCGAGACGGGTCGCACCGCGCTGGACCTCCTGCTCGAGCACGACCCGCAGGCCGAGGTCTCGGGCGAGGGCGAGATGGCCTACGTCACCGGCATCGGCGGGCGTACCGCCGAGGACGGCACGGAGTTCTGGGGCTTCTACGTCGACGGCGAGATGGCCGAGGTCGGCGCGGGCTCCTTCGAGACCGAGGACGGTCAGCAGATCCTGTGGAAGCTGGAGAAGATCGAGTCGTGAGCACCTCGACCGCACCGGACCTGACCCTGCGCGACCTCGCGGAGCGCTGGTGGCGCCCCGCCGTCGCCGTGGCGCTCGTCGTCGCCGCGATCGTGTGGCGGCTCGTCAAGGACGACCTGGGCGCACCGCCCAACCTCGAGCTGTCCACCGCGGCCGCGTTCGCCGCGGCCGCGCTGCTGCGGCACCGCGCCGCGATGCTGGCCCCGCTCGTCGTGGTCATGGTCAGCGACCTCGTGCTGTCGAACTCCGCGATCCTCGTCTTCACGTGGACCGCGTGGGCCGTCATCGGCGTCGCGTCGTGGTGGACGCGGCGCGCGTCCGGGGGCGTGCGGTTCGTCGCCGCCCTCGGGTTCGGCGTCGGCTCGACCCTCTGGTTCTACCTCTGGACGAACTTCGGCGTGTGGCTCCAGGGCCGGGGCACGTTCTACCCGGCGGGCCTCGACGGCCTCGCGGCGAGCTACGTCGCGGGCCTGCCGTTCCTGCGCCCGATGCTGCTCGGCAACCTCGTGCTGCTGCCCGTCGTGGCGGGCGTCGTCGCGCTGGTCGAGCGGCTGGAGGCCGTCGCCGGTCTCGCACCGGCCGGCGTCGCCGCGCGCTGACGCACCTCGGCCGGGACGCGGGCGCAGCGCCCCCGCCCGGCCTCGTCCGTCTCGCGGCCCGGCCGGCCGAGCGGATCAGGCGACGTAGAGCTTGCGCAGGGTGTCCGTGACCGTCCACGTGGTGCGCTCGCCGGCACGCAGCCGGACGGCGACGCCCGGGGCGAGCGCGATCTCCTCGCCGTCGTCGAACGTCACGGTGCCCGCGCCGGTGAGCACGACGAACACCTCGTCGGTCTCGGTGTCGTCGGCCGTGCCCTGCTCCATCTCCCACACGCCGACCTCGAGGCCGCCCAGCGCGCCGAGAGGCCGATGCCCGGTCCCGGGGCGGGCGTCTTCGGGGCCGAACGGCCCGATGTCCAGGGGCGACGTGGTGTCGAGGAGTCTGCGCACCTGATCATCCTGGCCGCGGACGCCCCGCCCGGGTCACGACGGAACGTCGCCGCCGGGCGCGATGCCCGACACTTCGTCGGCCAGCAGCGCCACGTGCAGCGACACCCGCACGTCCGCGTCGCCGAGGTCGGCGCCCAGCAGACGTTCCAGCCGGGCGAGCCGGTCGTAGAACGCGGCGCGGGACAGGTGCAGGCTCGCCGCGGCGTCGCTCTTGGACCCGGGGTGGGCCAGCAGCGCCTCCAGCACGGGACGCAGCGCCGCCCCGGGCCGGTCGGCCACGCGCGCGTCGTGACGTCGCAGCTCGTCGAGCTGCCGGTCGACGAACAGCCGGACCCGTTCGTCCGGGCCCAGCATCGAGAGCAGGCCGCGCAGGCCGGTGTCCTCCAGCCGCAGGGCCCGGCCTGGCCGGGCCGTGCGCGCGTCGCCGCGGGCCGCGTCGGCGACCAGCTGGGCCTCGCGCACGGTGAGGTCGATCCCGGCGCGTTCGTCGGTGACGGGACCGGCGGTCACGAGCACGGGGCGGTGCTCGCCGAGGCGGGCGGCGATCCGGTCGGCGACGCCGTCGAGGTCCGCGGTGGGCGGGGCGGACAGCAGCAGCCGCACGTCACGGTCGACCTCGGCCACGAGTGCCGGCGTCCTGGTCGCGTGCGCCGCGGCGACGACGGCCGCCACGACGTCCCCCGCGTCGGGGGCGCCGGTGCCGGGCTCGGTGCGCACGCCGGTGGGGACGGTGCGGACCACCAGGGCCACGTACCGGCGGCGGTGCGTGGGGAACCCCGCGAGGTCGGCGCGGCGGCGGGCGTCCTCGCCGTCGGGGTCGCGCTGCAGGCCGCGGATCACCTCGGCGTGGGTGCGGCGCACGAGCTTGTCGCGGTCGCGGCTGTGCAGGCGGTGCAGGGACAGGGCGGCGGCGGCCCGCTCGGCCACCGCGACGAGGCGCTGCGTCGGCGCGGTGGCGGAGCCGACGACGAGCCGTCCCCAGCTGCGCTCGTCGCTGCCGAGCCGGGTGACGAGCCAGCCGTTGACCGGGTCCCAGCCGGTGCGTCCGGCGATGCGGACGCGGGACGACCGGGCGTGCCAGCCCTCCAGGAATCCGGGGTCGTCCTGGGGTCCGGCGAGGTAGTCCAGCGGGCGGTGCTCGGCGCTCTCCAGCACGACGGCCGCGCCCGCGAGGCGCCGCACGGCGTCGAGCACGTCGGCGGGACCCGCCTGGGTGAAGCTCAGCTCGGTGAACGTCTCGTGCACCCGCTGGGCCTCGCGGAGCTCGGTCAGCCGGCCGTCGACGATCCGTTCGCCGATCGCCTGGGTGAGGTGGGCGAACCGGGTCTCGTGGGTGAGGGCGACCAGCGGCAGGCCGGCGTCGCGGCAGGCGTCGACGAGCGCGGGGGGCAGCGCGGTCCAGCGGCGGCCGAGCTCCACGACGAGCCCGACGGCGTCGGCGTCGGCGAGGGTCCGGGCGAACGCCGCCAGGTCGGGGGCGTCGTCGGGGGGCAGGCCCGTGCCGGTGGTGAGGACGAGGTCGCCGGGGCGCAGCAGGCGCGCGATGTCGGGCAGCTCGGTCGCGTGCACCCAGCGGATGGCGCGGCCCAGGTTCTCGGTCCCGGCGAGGACCTCGGGCCCGGCCTGGCGCAGGGCGGGCATCTCGAGCGCCTCGGCGAGCGTCAGTGCGGTCACGGGTGCCATTGTGCCGCCTGCCGCGGTGACACTCTGACGGGACGGGAGCGGGATCATCGACAGGTTGTCGGTGTCGTCCACGTCACAGCGGGGCAGACTCCTCGCCATGACCTCGACGATCTCGACGATCCAGCACTGGTCGGACGGCGCGGAGCACCCGGGTGCCTCCGGGAGCTGGGCCGACGTCACCAACCCCGCCACCGGCCGCGTGACCGGCCGCGTGGCGCTCGCCGACGAGCGCGACGCCCGGCACGTCATCGCCGCCGCGGCGGCGGCCGCCCCGGCGTGGGCCCGCACGTCCCTGGCGCGCCGCACCCAGGTGGTCTTCGCGTTCCGCGAGCTGCTCAACGCCCGCCGCGACGAGCTGGCGGCGATCATCACCGCCGAGCACGGCAAGGTGCACTCCGACGCCCTGGGCGAGGTCGCCCGCGGCCAGGAGGTCGTGGAGTTCGCCTGCGGCATCTCGCACCTGCTCAAGGGCGGCGCGACGGCGGGCGCCTCGACCGGGGTCGACGTCCACTCCCGGCGCGCCCCCGTCGGGGTGGTCGGCATCATCAGCCCGTTCAACTTCCCGGCGATGGTGCCGATGTGGTTCTTCCCGATCGCGATCGCCGCGGGCAACGCCGTCGTGCTCAAGCCGAGCGAGAAGGACCCGAGCGCCGCGATCTGGCTCGCCCGCCTCTGGCAGGAGGCCGGTCTGCCGGACGGCGTGTTCAACGTGCTCCAGGGCGACAAGGTCGCCGTGGACGCGCTGCTCACCAGCCCCGAGGTCGGGGCGATCAGCTTCGTCGGGTCGACCCCCGTCGCGGAGTACGTCTACGAGACCGCGAGCCGGCACGGCAAGCGCGTCCAGGCGCTCGGCGGCGCGAAGAACCACATGGTGGTGCTGCCCGACGCCGACCTCGACCTCGCCGCGGACGCCGCGGTCAGCGCGGGGTACGGCAGCGCCGGCGAGCGCTGCATGGCGATCAGCGTCGTGGTGGCCGTCGACCCCGTCGCCGACGACCTCGTGGCGCGCATCGCCGACCGCACCCGCACCCTGGCGATCGGGGACGGCGGCCGGGCGGCCACCGGCGACGGCCGCGAGGTCGACATGGGCCCGCTCGTGACGCGCGCGCACCGTGACCGTGTCGCGTCCTTCGTGGAGGCGGGCGAGCGTGAGGGCGCCAAGCTCGTCGTCGACGGCCGGACCACCGCGGCCCGGGGCGCCGAGGACGGCTTCTGGCTCGGCCCGACCCTGTTCGACGGCGTCACCCCGGACATGTCGGTCTACACCGAGGAGATCTTCGGCCCGGTGCTGAGCGTGGTGCGGGTGTCCTCGTACGAGGAGGCGATCGCGCTCGTCAACGGCAACGCCTACGGCAACGGCACCGCGGTGTTCACGAACGACGGCGGCGCGGCCCGCCGGTTCGAGGAGGACGTCGAGGTCGGCATGATCGGCGTCAACGTGCCCGTCCCCGTGCCGGTCGCCTACTACTCGTTCGGCGGCTGGAAGCGGTCGCTGTTCGGCGACACCCACGCCCACGGCGTCGAGGGCGTCCACTTCTTCACCCGCGGCAAGGTCGTCACGACCCGCTGGATCGACCCGGCCAACCGGCCCGCCGGCGGCCTCGACCTGGGGTTCCCCCGCAATGACTGACGCCGCCACGACCACCGCCACCGCACCCGCCGACCGGATCGAGGAGAGCATGCACGACGACCTCGCGACCACCCTGGACCCGGAGCGCGCCCACGCGCTCGACCGCGCGCACGTCTTCCACTCGTGGTCCGCGCAGGCGGCCCTCGACCCGATGGTCATCACGCGCGCCGAGGGTTCGCGGGTCTGGGACGGGCAGGGGCGCGAGTACCTGGACTTCAGCTCGCAGCTCGTGTTCACCAACCTCGGGCACCAGCACCCCCGGGTGGTCGCGGCGATCCAGGAGCAGGCCGCGCGCCTGTGCACGGTCGCGCCGGCGTTCGCCAACGGCACCCGCTCGGAGGCGGCCCGGCTCGTCGCGTCGCACACGCCCGGCGACCTGGACCACGTGTTCTTCACCAACGGCGGCGCGGACGCCAACGAGCACGCGATCCGCATGGCGCGCCTGCACACCGGGCGGCACAAGGTCCTGTCGACGTACCGGTCGTACCACGGCGGCACCCACCTGGCGGTCAACGTCACGGGCGACCCGCGCCGGTGGCCGAGCGACCACGCCTCCGCGGGCGTCGTGCACTTCTTCGGTCCGTTCCTTTACCGGTCGCCGTTCCACGCCACCACGGAGGCCGAGGAGTGCCAGCGCGCGCTGGAGCACCTGGAGCAGGTCGTCGCGTTCGAGGGCCCGGGCACGATCGCGGCCGTCGTCCTGGAGGGGATCCCCGGCACGGCGGGCGTCATGGTGCCGCCGCGCGACTACCTGGCCGGCGTCCGCGAGATCTGCGACCGGTACGGCATCGTCATGATCGCCGACGAGGTGATGAGCGGGTTCGGCCGGTCGGGCCGCTGGTTCGGCGTCGACCACGCGTCCGGCGGGGCCGGGGTCGTGCCCGACCTGCTGACCTTCGCCAAGGGCGTCAACTCCGGGTACGTCCCGCTGGGCGGCGTCGCGATCAGCGACGCGATCTTCGCGACGTTCGCGCATGACCGGTACCCCGGCGGGCTGACCTACTCCGGCCACCCGCTGGCGTGCGCCGCCGCCGTCGCGACCATCCGGACGATGGAGGACGACGACGTCGTGGGGCGGGCCGCCGCGCTCGGCGACGACGTCCTCGGGCCCGGGCTGCGCGCCCTGGCCGAGCGCCACCCGTGGGTGGGGGAGGTCCGCGGGACCGGCGCGTTCTGGGCCGTCGAGCTCGTCCGCGACCGCGCCACCAAGGAACCGCTGGCCCCCGCCGGCGGGTCCAGCCCCGAGATGGCGGCCGTCCTCGGCGGCTGCAAGGAGCGCGGCCTGCTGCCGTTCACCACCGACCACCGCATCCACGTCGTGCCGCCGCTGACCACCACCCCCGACGAGGCCCGCGCGGGACTGCGGATCCTCGACGAGGCCCTCACGGCCGCGCACGCGGCCGCCTGATCCCGACCCCGACCGCCGAGACCCCGGAGAACCCCGTGAGCCCCGCACCCCGCCCCGCCCCGACGGCGTACGAGCGGAACGCACCCGACCCGCGGCTCGTGGCGCGCGCCCTGGCACCGTCCGAGCACCGCGTCTACTGGAGCGACGAGGCGGACGCCGCCGGCGTCACGGCCACCTACGACCGGCTGACGGCCGACACCTCGGCCGACCTGGTCGTCGTCGGCGGCGGCTACCTCGGGCTGTGGACCGCGGTGCAGGCCAAGCGGCGCGACCCCGGACGCCGGGTCGTGCTGCTCGAGGCGCAGACGGTGGGCTGGGCGGCGTCGGGGCGCAACGGCGGGTTCTGCGAGGCGTCGCTGACCCACGGGGAGGCGAACGGTAGGGCGCGCTGGCCCGACGAGTACGCCGAGCTCGAACGCCTCGCCACGGTCAACCAGGAGGGGTTCGCCCGGGACGTCGCCGAGCTCGGGCTGGACTGCCAGTGGGAGGCCACGGGTGGGCTCACCGTGGCCGTGGAGCCGCACGAGGTCGACTGGCTCGGCGACGACCGGCTCGACGCCGCCGCGACGCGGGCCCGGATCGACAGCCCGCTGTTCCTCGGCGGGCGGTTCGACGCCGACGCCGTCGCGCTGGTGCAGCCGCTGCTGCTGGTGCGCGAGCTCGCCCGGGCGGCCACGGAGCTCGGCGTCGAGATCTTCGAGCACTCCCCGGTCACGGGCCTCGACGACGTCGACGGCGGGGTCGTCGTGCGCACGGCCGACGCGCGGGTGACGGCGGAGCAGGTGGCGCTCGCGACCAACGTCTTCCCGTCGGTGCTGCGCCGCGCCCGCCTCATGACGATCCCCGTGTACGACTACGTGCTCGTCACCGAGCCGCTGACGCCGGCCCAGCGCCGGGAGATCGGATGGGAGGGCCGCGAGGGGCTCACCGACCAGGCCAACCAGTTCCACTACTCCCGACTCACCGCGGACGGGCGCATCCTGTGGGGCGGCTACGACGCGATCTACCACTCCGGGCGCACGGTCCGCGCCGCCTACGAGGAGCGTCCCGCGACCTTCGAGCGGCTCGCCTCCCACCTGCTGGCGACCTTCCCGGCGCTGGAGGACGTGACGTTCACGCACCGCTGGTCGGGCGCCATCGACACCTCCACCCAGTTCACGGCGTTCTACGGGCTCGCCCGCCGCGACCGGGTGGCCTACGCGGCGGGCTTCACCGGCCTCGGCGTCGCCGCGACCCGGTTCGCCGCCGAGGTGCTGCTCGACCTCCTGGCGGGCGAGCGCACCGAGCGGACGGAGCTGGAGATGGTGCGGCGCAGGCCGCTGCCCTTCCCGCCCGAGCCGTTCGTCAGCGTCGGCGTGAACCTCGCCCGGTGGTCGCTCGACCGGGCCGACCACCGCGGCGGGCACCGCAACGCCTACCTGCGTGTCCTGGACGCGGTGGGGCTCGGCTTCGACTCCTGACCCGCCCGCGCACCCGTCGCCGCGCGACTTCCCGAAACTTCGTCCCCCTACGTTGGGAGCCATGGTGAGATTCCAGAACGTCATCGACGGCCGGTCCCTCGACGCCGCCTCAAGCGCGACCTACGACGTCGTCGACCCGGCCACCGGCGAGGTCTACGCGACCGCGCCGCTGTCCGGGGCCGACGACCTCGACGCCGCCTACGCCGCGGCCGCGCGGGCGTTCGAGACCTGGGGCCGCACGACCCCGGCCGAGCGCGGTCTCGCGCTGCTGCGCATCGCCGACGCCCTGGAGGCGCGCGTCGACGAGTTCGTCGCCGCCGAGTGCCGCGACACCGGCAAGCCGAGGCACGTCACGGCCGCCGAGGAGATGCCGCTGACGATCGACCACTTCCGCTACTTCGCGGGCGCCTGCCGCGTCCTGGGCGGGACGTCCGCCGGGGAGTACCTGGCCGACCACACCTCGTTCGTGCGGCGCGAGCCCATCGGCGTCGTCGGGCAGGTCACCCCCTGGAACTACCCGCTGCCGATGATGGTGTGGAAGATCGCCCCGGCGCTCGCGGCCGGGAACACGGTCGTCCTCAAGCCGTCGGACACGACCCCGGCGACCTCCACGATGCTGGCCGAGCTGGCGCAGGAGTTCCTGCCGCCCGGGGTGCTGAACGTCGTGTGCGGCGACCGGGACACCGGGCGCGCGCTGGTGGCGCACCGCACGCCGCAGATGGTCGCGATCACCGGGTCCGTGGGGGCGGGCATGGACGTCGCGCGGTCGGCGGCGGCGGACCTCAAGCGCGTGCACCTGGAGCTGGGCGGCAAGGCGCCCGTCCTCGTGTTCGACGACGCGGACGTCGCCGAGGCCGCGGCGGGTATCGCCACCGGCGGGTTCTTCAACGCCGGGCAGGACTGCACGGCCGCGACGCGCGTGCTGGTCCAGGAGGGGGTGGCGGACGAGTTCCTGGCGGCGCTGGTGGCCGAGGCGCGGGCGACCCGCGTCGGCGGGCCGGACGACGCCGAGGCCGCGTACGGGGCGCTGAACAGCGCGGCGCAGCTGGAGCGCGTGGCTGCGGCGGTCGACTCGCTGCCGGCCCACGCCCGGGTGGAGACGGGTGGCCGCCGGGTGGGGGAGCGGGGCTTCTTCTACGAGCCGACGGTGCTGTCGGGGCTGCGCCAGGACGACCCGCAGGTCCAGGAGGAGATCTTCGGCCCCGTCATCACGGTGCAGACGTTCGCCGACGAGGCGCAGGCGCGGACGATGGCGAACGACGTCCGCTACGGGCTCGCCTCCAGCGTCTGGACGCGCGACCACGGCACGGCGATGCGGCTGTCCCGGGACCTCGACTTCGGGGTGGTGTGGATCAACACCCACATCCCGTACGTCTCGGAGATGCCGCACGGCGGCTTCAAGCACTCCGGGTACGGCAAGGACCTGTCGATGTACGGCCTGGAGGACTACACCCGGGTCAAGCACGTCATGACGAACCTGGGGTCGGCGTGACGGGCCGGCCCGTGCCGGCCGACGGGCTCAGCGCACGCCCCACGAGTACGTCTGCTTCTGCAGGCGCAGGTAGACGAAGATCTCGGTCGCGACCACGCCGTCGATGGTGCGCAGCTTCTCGTTGACGAGCTCGAGGAGCTGGCTGTCGCTCTCGCAGACGACCTCGGCGAGGATGTCGTAGGAGCCGGCGGTGACGACGACGTAGTCGACCTCGGGGATCGCGGCGAGCTCGTCGGCGACGGGGTCGATGGAGCCGACGACGCGGACGCCGACCATGGCCTGGCGGGCGAAGCCCATCTCGACGGGGTCGGTCACGGCGACGATCTGCATGGCGCCGGACTCGGTGAGGCGCTGGACCCGCTGCCGCACGGCGGCCTCGGACAGGCCCACGACCTTGCCGATCGCGGCGTACGAGCGCCGTCCGTCCTGCTGGAGCTGCTCGATGATCGCCTTCGACACGTCGTCGAGCGGGCCGGACGGCTTGTGGTCGCGAGGCATGGCCACAGTGTGGCCGCCGCGTTCTGACTCGTCAACGGCGACCGTCGCGACCTGACGATGGTTTTCGTTGCCGAAGCGTGACGAAATGACGGAGTTCGTTGCAGGAGTGTTTCTAGTCCACGGAATCCCTTGTTGTGATGCGCGCAACATGTCAGGATCCGAGCGCCCGGCCGACCGGCCCGGGCAGGAAGGAGGTGCCTCGTGGCCGATGGAGGCCTCATGAGTCGCCGCACGCTGCTGAAGGGGGCGGGCGTCGGCGCGTTCACCCTGGCGAGCCTCGCGGTGCTGCCGCGCTTCTCGACCCCCGACCGGAAGCAGGACCCGGCGGCATGCTTCGCGCCCGACGTCTCGGGCTCCGACCCCCGGTTCGTCATCTCGAACTGGCCGGAGTACATCGACGAGGACGACGGGGACGTCAAGTCCTCGATGACCCTGTTCTCGGAGCGCTACGGCATCGACGTGTCCTACGTCGCGGACGTCAACGACAACGCCGAGTTCTTCGCCAAGGTCGTCAACCAGCTCGGGACCTGCCAGTCGACGGGGCGCGACATGTTCGTGCTCACCGACTGGCTGGCGGCGCGCATGATCCAGATGGGCTGGATCCAGAAGCTCGACAAGGCGGCCGTGCCGAACCTGGACCGGAACCTCCTGTCCTCCCTGCGGGGCGCGGACTGGGACCCCGGGCGCGACTACTCCGCCCCGTGGCAGTCCGGGTTCACCGGCATCGCCTACAACAAGGCGAAGGTCAAGGAGGTCCGCACGTTCGACGAGCTCCTCACCCGCCCGGACCTGCGCGGCCGCGTCTCGCTGCTCACCGAGATGCGCGACACGATGGGCCTCGCGCTGCTGTCCGACGGCAAGGACCCCTCGCGCTTCACCGACGGCGACTGGGACGCCGCGATCGACAAGATCCGCGAGGCGCGCGGGCGGGGCCAGATCCGCTCCTTCACCGGCAACGAGTACATCAACGACCTCGCCGCCGGGAACATCGTCGCCTGCACCGCGTGGTCGGGCGACGTGGCCGCGGCCGAGGACGAGAACATCGTCTTCGTCCGGCCCGACGAGGGGATGATGATCTGGTCGGACAACATGCTCGTCCCGAACCTCGCGACCCACCAGGCCAACGCCCAGAAGTGGATCGACCACTACTACGACCCCGCGGTGGCGGCGCGGCTCGCCGCGTACGTCTGGTACGTGTGCCCCGTCGAGGGTGCCCAGCGCGAGATGGAGAAGATCGACGGCTCCCTGGTCGACAACCCCCTGATCTTCCCGACCGACGACTACCTGCGCGCCACGCACCAGTTCATGGCGCTCCAGGAGTTCCAGATCCGGCAGTACGAAGGAGATTACGCCGATGTCTCAGGTGGCTGACCTCGCGGCACCGCGGTCCGGGGACCAGGCCGACGGCGCACCCGCGCCCGCCGGCCGGGACCTGCGTCTGACGGGCCTGCGCAAGGAGTACCCGAACGGCTTCGTCGCCGTGCGGTCGCTCGACCTGCACGTGCCCCAGGGCAGCTTCTTCGCCCTGCTCGGACCCTCGGGCTGCGGGAAGACGACGACCCTGCGGATGGTCGCCGGGCTGGAGACCGCGTCGTCGGGTTCCATCTCGCTCGGCGACGAGGAGATCACCCGTGCCAAGCCGTACCGCCGGCCCGTAAACACCGTGTTCCAGAGCTACGCGCTGTTCCCGCACCTGACCATCGCGGAGAACGTCGCGTTCGGCCTACGCCGACGCGGCATCAAGAAGGTCTCCGGGCCGGTCAAGGACATGCTGGAGCTCACCGAGCTGACCGCCCAGGCGAGCAAGCGACCCGCCCAGCTCTCCGGCGGGCAGCAGCAGCGCGTGGCGCTGGCCCGCGCGCTCATCAACCGCCCCGAGGTGCTGCTGCTCGACGAGCCGCTGGGCGCCCTCGACCTCAAGCTGCGCCGCGCGATGCAGCTCGAGCTCAAGCGCATCCAGACCGAGGTCGGCCTGACGTTCGTGCACGTCACGCACGACCAGGAGGAGGCCATGACGATGGCCGACACCATCGCGGTGATGAACCACGGCGTCATCGAGCAGATGGGCGGCCCCGCCGAGCTCTACGACAACCCGCGCACCACGTTCGTCGCGAACTTCCTCGGGCAGTCCAACCTCATCGGCGGGCAGGTGCTCGGCGTCGACGGCGACGTCGTGCGCGTCGACGCGCAGGGCACCGTCGTATCGATCCCGGCGGACCGTGCCCACACCGACCGGACGCCCGGCACGGCGGGCTGGGTCGGGATCCGCCCCGAGAAGGTGCTCGTCGCACCCCAGGGTGAGCCGATCGACGCACCCGGCAACCACCTCACCGGCGGTGTCGTCGTCGACTCGAGCTTCATCGGCGTCTCCATGCAGTACGTGGTCCGCATGCCGTGGGGCCAGGAGATGCTCGTGTTCGAGCAGAACACCGGCCGGCGCGGCGTCATCGCGCCCGGCACGGCGGTCGACGTCTCGTGGCGGCCCGAGCACGCGTTCCTCCTCGACGCCGGCCAGGACGTCCACGCCGGCACCGAGGAGGAGTGATGACCCACGTCCTCGCCGCGCCCCCGGCGCAGTCCGCGCCGGGGGCGGGTGGAGCCCCGCCCGCCGCCCCGAGGCGCCGGCGCGGCGGCCTCACCGGGTACCTGCTGATCGCGCCCGCGGCGCTGTGGCTCGGCCTGTTCTTCGTCGTGCCGTTCTACTCGCTGCTCGCGACGTCCCTGTACGACCCGGAGGGCTCCGTGCTCACCGGGTACGACGTCACGTACCACTGGCAGAACTTCGTCACGGCGCTCGCGCAGTACGGGGAGCCGCTGGTGCGCTCGCTCTGGTACGCAGCGCTCGCGACCGCGGTGTGCCTGGTGCTGGGCTACGTGCTGGCCTACGCGATCGCGTTCCGGGCCGGGCGGTGGAAGAACCTGCTGCTCGTCCTCGTGGTCGCCCCGTTCTTCACGAGCTTCCTGCTGCGCACCCTGTCGTGGAAGGTGATCCTCGCCGACGACGGGTTCGTCGTGCAGGCGCTGCAGTTCGTCCACCTGCTCGGGCCGGACGGGCGGCTGCTCGCCACCCCCGTCGCGGTGGTGGCCGGGCTCGTGTACAACTTCCTGCCGTTCATGGTGCTGCCGCTGTACGCCTCGCTGGAGAAGATCGACCACCGGCTCGTGGAGGCGGCCGGCGACCTCTTCGCGTCCCCGGCGCGGGCGTTCTGGCACGTGACCTGGCCGCTGTCGCTGCCGGGCGTCGTGGGCGGCACGCTGCTCACGTTCATCCCCGCGGCGGGCGACTACGTCAACGCGGCCCTCCTGGGCAGCCCGAACGAGCAGATGGTCGGCAACGTCATCCAGAAGCTGTTCACCACGACCGGCGACTACGCGACCGCGGGCGCGCTGTCGGTGATCCTCATGGCCGTCATCGTGACCATGGTGATCGTGTACGTCCGCAAGGCCGGGACGGAGGACCTCCTGTGAACGCGTTGCACCGTGGCTGGGCCTGGGTCAAGGAGCACCTCGTGCTCACCCTCGGCCTGCTCGTCCTGGCGTACATGTACGTCCCGAACGTGGTCGTCGCGCTCATGTCGTTCAACGACGCGAGCGAGTCCCGCAACCTCTACCGGTTCCAGTCGTTCACCTGGGACAACTGGCTGAACCCGTGCGCCCCGGCCGGGATGTGCGAGTCGGTGCTGCGCAGCATCGAGATCGGGCTGCTCGCCACGGTCGTCGCCACGACGCTGGGCACGCTGGCGGCGTTCGCGCTGGTGCGGCACCGGTTCCGGGGGCGCGGCGGCATGAACCTCGTGCTGTTCCTGCCGATGGCGTCGCCCGAGATCGTCATGGGCTCCTCGCTGCTCGCGCTGTTCGTGGCGTCGGGGTTCGGCGGGAAGCTCGGGTTCTGGACGATCCTCATCGCCCACGTCATGTTCTGCCTGTCGTTCGTCGTGGTGACCGTGAAGTCGCGCCTCGGCGGCCTCGACGCGAGCCTCGAGCAGGCCGCGGCCGACCTGTACGCCACCGAGTTCCAGACCTTCTGGCGGGTCACCCTGCCGCTGGTCATGCCGGGCATCCTCGGGGCGGCGCTGCTGTCGTTCAGCCTGTCGTTCGATGACTTCATCATCACGAACCTCAACGCCGGGCAGACGGTCACGTTCCCCATGTACGTCTGGGGTGCTGCGCAGCGCGGCGTGCCGATGCAGGTCAACGTGGTCGGCACCGTGATGTTCGTCGTCGCGGTCGCCGTCGTGCTGGTCGGGGAGGCCGGGGCCCGTCGGCGTCGCCGGCTGCTCGAGGCGGCCTGAGCGGCGTCCGTACCGGAACGGCGCCGGCCCGGGAGCACCTGGTGCTCCCGGGCCGGCGTGCGTGCGCGGGTCAGAGCATCGTCGAGGCCTTCTCCAGCACGGTGCGCAGGATCTGCTCGATCTCGTCGAACTCGGCCTGGCCGACGATCAGCGGCGGCGCGAGCTGGATGACGGGGTCGCCGCGGTCGTCGGCGCGGCAGTACAGGCCGTTCTCGAACAGCGCCTTGGAGACGTACCCGTACAGGATGCGCTCGCACTCCTCGGCGCTGAACGACTCCCGCGTCGCCTTGTCCTTGACGAGCTCGATCCCGTAGAAGTACCCGGTGCCGCGCACGTCGCCCACGATCGGCAGGTCCTTCAGCCGCTCCAGGGTGGCGAGGAACGCGCCCTCGTTGTCCTGGACGTGCTCCAGCACCCGCTCCGAGGCGAACAGGTCGAGGTTCGTCATCGCGACGGCCGCGGAGACGGGGTGCCCGCCGAACGTGTACCCGTGGGCGAACATCGCGCCCTCGGCCAGGAACGGCTCCATGAGGCGGTCGGACGCGATCATCGCGCCGAGCGGCGCGTAACCGGAGGTCAGGCCCTTGGCGCTGGTGACGATGTCGGGCACGTAGTCGAACCGCTGCCCGCCGAACATCGTGCCGAGGCGACCGTACGCGCAGATCACCTCGTCGGAGACGAGCAGCACGTCGTAGCGGTCGCAGATCTCGCGCACGCGCTGCCAGTAGCCGGGCGGGGGCACGAAGCAGCCGCCCGCGTTCTGGACGGGCTCGAGGAAGACGGCGGCGACGGTGTCGGGCCCCTCGTTCTCGATCGCGACGGCGGTCTGGTCGGCGGCCCAGCGCCCGAACGCCTCCGGGTCGGACCCGTCGAGCAGCCCGGACGTGATCTCGGCGGCCCGGTAGACGTTGGTGTTCGGCACGCGGAACGTCGAGGGGACGAGCGGCTCGAACTGCGCCTTGAGCGCCGGGATGCCGGTGATGGACAGCGCGCCCTGGGTGGTGCCGTGGTAGGCGACCGACCGGCTGATCACCTTGTGCTTGCCCGGCCGACCGGTGAGCCGGAAGTAGTTCTTGGCGAGCTTCCAGGCGGTCTCCACTGCCTCGCCGCCACCGCTGGTGAAGAACACGCGGTTGAGGTCGCCGGGGGCGGCGTCCGCCAGCCGCTCGGCGAGCAGGATCGCCTGCGGGTGCGCGTACGACCACAGGGGGTGGAACGCCAGCTCCTTGGCCTGCCGGGCGGCCGCCTCGGCGAGCTCGGTGCGGCCGTGCCCGAGCTGGTTGACGAACAGCCCGGCCAGCCCGTCGAGGTACCGGCGGCCCTGCGCGTCCCAGATGTACGCGCCCTCGCCCCGCACGATGATCGGGACCTCGCCCGCCGACCGCTGCCGGGTGAAGTGCATCCAGAGGTGGTCCTGGGCGGCGTTCTGCAGCCGGGCCAGGTCGAGGGTGTCATGAGGCGCCATGACTCACATGATCCTTTCCTGAGCCGCCCTCGACAAGGGTTTCCGTCGTCCAGATGGCTCGGAACGACGAAATCCGTCATCGTCGTCGCGGGGAGCGGGCGACCGGCCACCGTCCCGGCGCGGTCCCCGGCGTGCCGCGCCCGCCTGCCGGTGCCAGGGTGAGGGCCATGACGGCGGACCACGCCACGCCGGGGCCGGTCGCGGCACCCGACCCGGTGCCGTCGCGCCCGCCCGGCGGCGCCGGGGCCGCGAGCTACCGGGACGTCGTGGTGCGCGCGGACGTCTCCGACCTGCGGGCGGCCGGCGCCTTCCTCGCCGTCCTGGCCGTCGGTCTCCTGCTCGCCACCGTCGGCCCCGAGACCTCCGCCGGCGTGGCCGAGGACGCGCGCGCCGCCGTGACCCGCACCCCCTGGCAGCTCGTCGTCGGCGTCGACGTCGTGACGCAGGCCGTCGTCATCGTCGCCGGCCTCGTGACCCCCGTCGTGCTGCTCGTGCGCCGGCGCGGCCGGCTGCTCCTCGCGGGCGGCCTGGCCGTCCTCCTCGCGCTCGTCGCCTCCGACCTCCTGCACGCCGCCGTCGTGGCGCGGTTCCCGGCCCCGGACGTCGGCCCGGCACAGCCCGAGCTCGCGGGCCTCGGCCCCGGGTTCGGCCTCGTCGCCGCGCTCGTGGCGGTGCTCGCCGCGTTCCGGCCCGCCCGGGTCTGGGCGCGGGCGTGGTGGAGCGTCGTCGTGCTGCTCGTCGTCCTCGACGTCCTGCTCCAGAGCGCCGGCCCGCTGGAGGCGATCGTGTCGATCGGCGTCGGCGGGCTCGTCGGGCTCGGCGTCACGGCCGTCGTCGGCCGCACCGTCCCGGTGCTCACCCCGCACGGCGTCACCGTGGCCCTCGCCTCCGGCGGCCTGCCCGTGACGGAGCTGCGCCACGCCGACCCCGGCGAGGCGCCCTGGGACCTGCGGGCCCGCGCCGACGACGGCACCGACGTGCTGGTCAAGGTGGTCGACCGGGCGTCGTGGCACCGCGAGCGCATGAGCCGCGCCTACCGCCGGGCCAGGCTGCGCACCGGTGTCGACGAGGAGGGCACGACGTCCCCGGTGCGTGCCGTCGCCCTCGAGGCGGTGCTCGCCCAGCTCGCCGCCGCCCACGGCGCGCACGTCCCCGTGGTGCGGGCGGTCGTGCGGGCGCCCGAGGGCGAGGCGCTGCTCGCCTGCGAGCGCCCCGCGGGGCAGCGGCTGGACACGATCGAGCCGTCCGCGCTCACCGACGACGTCCTGCACGGCGCGTGGCGCCAGGTCGAGCGGCTCCGTTCCGCCCGCGTCGCGCACCGCGAGCTCTCCCTGGACCACCTGCTGCTCGGCGGCGACGGCCAGGTGTGGGTGACCGACCTCGGCCACGGGGAGCCCGGCGCGCCGGACGGGGTGCTCACCGGCGACGTGGCCGAGCTGCTCGTCGCCACCGCCGCCGTCGTCGGCCCGGACCGGGCGGTCGCCGCGGCGCACGCCGTCCTCGGGCCCGACCCGATCGCGGACGCGGTGGCCCGCATGGTGCCCGCCGCGCTCACGCCCGCCACGCGCGCGCTGCTCAAGGACGGCGAGGTCGGCCTCGACGACGTCGTCACGACCGCCTGCCGCGTGGCCGGCGTGGAGCGGCCCACGTTCGAGAAGATCGAACGGTTCCGGCCCCGCACCCTGGTGGCCGGGGCGATGCTCGTGGTCGCGGTGTACTTCCTCGCGCCCCAGCTCGCCGACCTCCCCGGCCTCCTGGACACCGTGAAGGAGGTCGACCTCGCCTGGATCCTGCCCGTCGTCCTGGCGTCGGCCGCCACCTACCTCGGGGCGGCGCTCGGCCTGGCGGGCGGCACCCCCGGCCGCGTGCCGGTCGGGCAGGCGTCCGCCGTCGCGCTCGCCTCGTCCTTCGTCGCGACGTTCGCCCCGCCCGGCATCGGCCAGGTCGGGCTGAACATCCGCTACCTGCAGCGCCGCGGGTTCGCCACCCCCGTCGCGGTGTCCGCGTCGGCCGCGAAGGAGGCCGCCGTCCTCACCGTGCATCTCACCCTGCTGGCCGCGTTCGCGCTCTGGGCGGGCACGACCGACGCGCTCGCCGACGAGCTCGCCGGCCTCCCGTCCGGCCGCACCCTCGCCCTCGTCGGGCTGGGCGTCGTCCTGCTCGTCGTCGTGGCCGTCCTGGTGCCCGCCGTCCGGCGTCTCGTGCGCGACCGGGTGGTGCCGGCCGTGCGGTCGTCCGTCACCGCGATGCACGACGTCGTCACCAGCCCCGCGAAGATGGTCGCCCTGCTCGGCGGCGTCGTCCTGCTGCCCCTCGGCTACGCCGTCTGCCTGTACTTCTCCGTGCGCGCGTTCGACGGCGACGCCGGGTTCGTGGCGGTCGCCCTGGTGTCCCTCACCGCCGGCACGGTGGCCACCGCCGCGCCCGTGCCCGGCGGTGTCGGCGCCGTCGAGGCGGTGCTCGTCGCCTCCCTCACCGGGCTCGGGCTCGACGGCGCGAACGCCCTCGCCGCCGTCGTGCTCTACCGGCTCGCGACGTTCTGGCTGCCCATCGCGCCGGGCGCGGTCGCGTTCCGCGCCCTCACCCGGCGCGAGGTCCTCTGACCGTGCGCACCGTGCCGACGGTCACCCCCGGCCCGGACGCGACGGCCCCGGCGTCAGCTCGCGCGCCCGGGCCTGCGCGACCACGCTCAGCTCCGCCGCCTTGAACGCGTGCTCCTGCGTCATCGCGGTCTCCGTGCGCTCCAGGCAGTCGAGGATCAGGCGTCCGAAGTACGGGAACCCGACCTGACCGTCCGCGCGCAGGTGGTGCTCGCCCTCGCCGTCCACGAGGAACACGTGCCCACCGCCGTCGCCCGTGCCGACGTCCACGTACTTGCGCAGCTCCACGTATCCGTCGGTGCCGAGGATGATCGTGCGGCCGTCACCCCACGTGCTCAGGCCGTCCGGCGTGAACCAGTCCACCCGGCAGTAGCCGGTGGACCCGTTGTCCATGACGATCCCCGCCTCGCCGAAGTCGTCCAGCCCCGGGTGGCTCGGGTGATGGTAGTTCCCGATCGCGGAGTGGCTGACCTGCGCGTCCCGCGCCCCGGCGAAGTGCAGCATCTGGTCGAAGTTGTGGCTGCCGATGTCGCACAGGATCCCGCCGTACCGGTCCTTGTCGAAGAACCAGTCCGGACGCCCCGTGCCCAGCCGGTGCGGGCCCAGGCCCATCACCTGCAGCACCCGCCCGATCGCACCGCGCTCCAGCAGCTGCTCGGCCAGGACCGCCGCCTCCACGTGGATGCGCTCCGAGTAGTAGACGGCGTACTTGCGGCCCGTGCGGGCCACCGCCTCCCGGGCGGCGGCGAGCTGGTCCAGGGACGTCAGCGGCGCCTTGTCCGTGAAGTAGTCCTTGCCCGCCTCCATCACCCGCAGCCCCAGCGCGCACCGCTGCGACGTCACCGCCGCCGCCGCGACCAGCCGCACCTCCGGGTCGTCCAGGATCTCCGCCTCGCTGCGCGCCACCCGCACGTCCGGGAACCGGGCCCGCATCTGCTCGACCTTGGCCGGGTCCGGGTCGTGCACCCACCTCAGGGTGCCGCCCGCGCCCGCCAGGCCCTCGCACATGCCGTACACGTGCCCGTGGTCCAGGTTCGTCGCCGCGAACACGAACTCGCCCGGCCCCACCACCGGCGCCGGCACCGGGTCCGGCGCGTACAGCGCCCCGCTCGCGCCGCTCATGCCCGCGTCCCGACCGTGATGTCGCCGGGCAGCGACTCCACCGACGCCGACTTCGCGAAGAAGTGCGGCGCCCGCTCCACCAGCGTGCCCCGGCGGTAGTACGGGTCGTCCGGCGCCAACGGCAGGTCCACCGTGCGCCGCTCGATCCCCGCCCGGTAGATCGCCGTCACCAGCTCCACCGCACGGCGGCCGTCCTCGCCCGTCACCGCGGGGGAACGGCGCTCGCGGACGGCGTCGAGCACGTCGCCGACCTGCCCGGCGTGACCGGTGTGCGCCAGCGGCACGTGCGCGGCGGCGACCGCCTCGATCGCGGCCTCCCGCGCGGTGTCGCCCTCGCGGGCGGGGAACCCGTTCGGGTCCGCGAGCTCCGCGACGACCTTCCACGGCTGCGACACGCGGGCGTGACGCCCGTGCACGACGATCGCCTGCTCCTCGCCGTGGTCCACCACCGACGCCGTGACCTCGGCCAGCGCGCGGTCGTACTGCAGGACGGACACCGACAGGTCCTCGACCTCGGCGTTCTCGTGCGCCGCGTTGGTCAGCACCGACGTCACGGCGTCCGGGGCGCCCAGCAGCCAGCAGGTGAGGTCCAGGTGGTGGATCGCGTGGTTGAGGGTGCAGCCCCCGCCCTCGGACTCCCAGGTGCCGCGCCAGGACAGGTCGTAGTAGGCGGTGCCGCGCCACCACGACGAGCTCACCTGCGCGTGCGTCACCGGCCCGGCCAGGCCCGAGTCGAGGACCTCCTTGAGGGTGGCGGTGTCGTCACGGAACCGGTTCTGCGCGACGACGGACAGGATGCGGCCGTGGCGCTCGGCCGCCTCGATCATGGCGTCGCACTCCGCCAGGGACGGTGCCATGGGCTTCTCGACCAGCACGTCGACGCCCGCCTCCAGCGCGCCGAACGTCAGGTCGGCGTGGGTGGACGGGGGAGTGGCGACGCTGACGAGGTCGAGGCGCTCGGCGGCGATCATGGCGGCGGCGTCGGTGTAGACGCGGGCGTCGTCGAGGCCGAGCTCGGCGCGCAGTGCCTCGGCGCGACCGGGCACCGGGTCGCAGAGGGCGACGACGGTGCACCTGTCGGCGAACCGGCGGTAGGCGTCGACGTGGGCACGGGCGATCCCGCCGGTGCCGATGATGCCGATGGCGAGCATGGAACTCCTTGGTGAGACGTCGTCGTCGAACGACATGATACGTATCATGAGCGCGTCACCAGCCTGGTCACCCCACCCCGCGGTGTCAAGGCGACTGGCGCCCGTCCCGCCGAGGAGGTCATGCTGTGGCCGTGCCGAACCCGCCCACGAGCCGCGACGTCGCCCGCCTCGCCGGCGTCTCCCAGACCACCGTGTCCTACGCGCTCACCGGGCGCGGCACCATCTCCGCCGCCACCCGGGCGCACGTCCTGGAGGTCGCCGCGTCCGTCGGCTACCGCCCCAACCTCGCCGCCCGCTCGATGCGCACCCGGCGCACCGGCCGCCTCGCCGTCGTCTCCGGCCCCACCCTCGACCACCAGGTCCGCGTCCTCGCCGGCGCGGGCGAGGTCGCGGCCGCCGCCGGGTACGCGCTGGAGACCCGCACCGTGGACGGCACCGTCGAGGAACGCACCGCCCGGGTGCGCGAGCTCGCCGCCGCGGGGGAGCACGAGGGCGTCCTGACCCTCGTGCCCGTGCTCCCCGACGTCCTCACGGACCCCGCCGCGCCCACCGGCGAACGCCCGGAGCGGACGGTCGTCGTGGCCGAGACCACGTTCGACGACCACATGCGCTCCGTGGGCGACCTCGCCGACGCCGGACCCGTGGCCGAGTTCGTCGAGACCCTGCTCGCCGCCGGTCACCGCCGGTTCCTCCACGTCGCCGGATCCGACCAGTACGCCTCCGCCCGCGCCCGCCGCGACGCCTACCTCGCCGCGGTGGACCGCGCCGCCGCCGGCCCCGCGACCCGCGACGTCGTCTCCCTCGGCGTCGTCGGCGGCACCTGGTCGCCGGAGGACGCCCGCCGCGCCGTGCACGACCTGCCGAGCGACGCCCCGCCGCTGGCCGTCGTCGCCGCCAACGACCTGCTGGCCGCGGGCGTGCTGCGCGGCGCCGCCGAACGCGGCTGGAGCGCGCCCGGCGACGTCGTCGTCACGGGCTGGGACGCCGCCGAGATGGGCGCCTACCTCACCCCGTCGCTCACCACCGTCGACGTCGACTTCACCGAGGCCGGCCGCCGTGCGATGCAGCGGCTCGTCGCGGCCGTGCGTGGCGAGGAGCCGCCCCCGCGCGGCGCCGCCGTCGCCCGGATCGTGTGGCGCGAGTCGACGGGACCGCTGCCGGGGCACCGACCGGCCCGGTGACGGCCGCGGCGGGGCTCCGCCGCGGACCGTCGGCCGCCCGAGGTCACACCAGGGCGCGGACCACCATCGCGACACCCAGCGCGGCTACGATGCCGTGGCCCACCAGCGTGGTCACGTGCCGCGCGCGAGGCGTCACGCGTCCCCGGACGGTCGCGCCCACCGCCACGAGCGCGACCTGCCAGGAGATCGAGGCGATCCCCACCCCGCCCACGAAAGCGACGGCCGTCGCCGTCGACGAGGTCGGGGACACCGCGACCGTCAGCGCGGCGAAGTACACGAGCGTGGCCGGGTTGAGCGCCGTCAGGCCGACGAACAGCGCGAACCGGCGCCACCGTGACCCGGGACCCGGGTCGCCCTCGGTGTCGACCGGCGCCGTCCGCGGTGGCGCCCAGGACCGCCGCGCCCCCACGAGCGCGAAGGCGACCAGCGCCACCCCGCCCACCACGGCCGGCCACGGCGCGTACCGCGCGACCACGGCACCCGCCGACGCCCCGGCCGCCACCGCCACGGCGCAGTACGCGACGTCGACCGCCCCGACCGCGACCCCCGCGGTCCAGCCCTGGGCGAAGCCGCGCGTCATGCCCTCCTGCAGGAGGAGCGCCGCGACGGCACCCAGCGGCAGGGCGACGCCCCACCCGGCGAGCAGGCCGGCCCCGAGAGCCGTGAGGATGTCCACGCCGCGCAGTATCGCGCACGCCGACGGCCCGGACGACCGTCGGACGACGGTCGGACGACAAGGCGGCACTGTCTACCATGTCCGGCATGCGCTCCACGTCGATCCCCGGCCTGTCGTTCACCGCGATCGACGTCGAGACCGCCAACGCCCAGCGTGCCTCCGTCTGCGCCGTCGGCGTCACCAAGGTCCGGGACGGCGTCGTCGTGGACGGCCTCGACACCCTCGTGCAGCCGCCGCCGGGCCACGACGAGTTCCACTGGCGCAACGTCGAGGTCCACGGCATCACCGCGGCCGACGTCGTCGGCGCACCCACCTGGGACGTGGTGCTGCCCAAGCTCACCGAGTTCACCGGCGGCGACGTCCTCGTCGCGCACAACGCCGCCTTCGACCGCTCCGTGGTCACCCGTGCGAGCGAGGCCTACGGCATCCCCACCGGCCGCACCCGCTGGCTGTGCACCCGCGACACCGCCAAGGCGCACCTGAGGCTCGACTCCTACCGGCTGCCCGTCGTGTCCGCCGCCCTCGGCGTCCCCGCGCACGCCCACCACGACGCCGGCGCCGACGCCCGCCAGTGCGCGCTCGTCCTCGTCGAGCTGTGCCGCCGCCTCGGACCCGACGGTCCCGCGCTCACGGGCCAGCACGTCCGGGAGTGGTGACGGGAACGGCTACGCGTCCGCCGCGAGCTGCCCGACGCACCGCGTGACGTCCGCGGCGACCCGTTCGGGCCGCTCCCACAGCACCAGGTGCCCCGTGTCGTCGTAGACGACCCCGCGCGACCCGGGGATCGCGGCGAGCAGGTGCGTGTGGCTCGCGCCGACGACGGTGTCGTCCGCACCGCTGAGCACGAGCGTCGGCGCGGTGATCGTGCCCGTCGACAGCGGCGGCGCGGCGTCCACGAGCCCGTGCAGCGAGTCTCGCCAGACGCGCGCGCCCAGCGATGCCGCCTCGGCCGCGCGGGCGTCGAGGAACGCTGCGGGGATCGGCGACCGCGTGGCGAACCACTCGAACGACGCCCGCGCCCGGGCGGGGGAGATCGGGTCGGTGAGCCCGTCGACCTCGTCGGCGAACGGCGGGCGGGCACGCAGGGCGACCGGCGCGCCCACCAGGACCAGACCGTCGACCAGGTCGGGGCGGTCCACCGCGAGCTGCTGGGCCACGTAGGCGCCGCTCGACGTGCCCAGGACGACGGTGCGCCCGCCGGGCCGCGCGTCGAGCGCCGCGGCGACCCGCGCCGCGAGGCCGCGTACGGACCAGTCCGCGACGTCCGACGCTGCGAGCTCCACGACCAGCGGCGTGACGGCAGCGGGCAGCAGCGGCACCACCCGCTCGAACACCCCGCCGGTCTCGCACCAGCCGGGCAGCAGCACGAGCCTCGTCGTCGCATCGGTGCCCATCTGTCGACGATAGCGAGTCGTCGACGGCGCACGACGTGCGAGCGCACCCGGTCACGGCCGAGGACGGTCGTCCGCTCGCGCTCGACGGCCGCACCCCTAGCCGTGCCACGGCCCCCGGGTGCGACGGGTGTCGTAGGCCCAGATCGCGATCTCGACGCGGTTTCGGGCGCCGATCTTGGTCATCAAGGACGCGACGTGGGTCTTGACCGTGCTCAGACCGACGTAGAGGTCGGCGGCGATCTCGGCGTTGGTCCGACCTCGTGCGACCAGTGCGAGCACCTCCTCCTCGCGCTCGGTGAGGTGGTCGACGGGCTGGGCCGGAACCGCCGGCACCTGGTCGGCGAACGTCGCGAGCAGCCGGCGCGTGACGTCGGGCGCGATCAGCGCGTCCCCGCGCGACGCCGCGTGGATCGCCTGGACGAGGAGCTCCGGGCCGGCGTCCTTGAGCAGGAAGCCGCGGGCGCCGGCGCGGAGCGCCCCGACGACGTACTCGTCGAGGTCGAAGGTGGTGATCACGACGACCGCCAGCGGGTCGGTCGCCTCCGGCCCGGCCAGTCGCCGTGTCACCTCGACGCCGTCGAGGCCGGGCATCCGGACGTCGACGAGGACGACGTCGGGACGCAGCCGGGTCGCCAGGTCGAGCGCGACGAGCCCGTCCGCCGCCTCTCCCACGACCTCGAGGTCGGGTTGCGCCTCGATGATCATCGCCAGCCCGGTCCGGACCAGGTCCTGGTCGTCGGCGACGACCACGCGGATGCTCATGGCAGGGCCCCCACCGGCAGCACGGCCTCGACGACCCAGCCACCCGCGGGCCCCGGACCGGCCGAGAACGACCCGCCGAGGAGGCGGGCGCGTTCCGCCATGCCCAGCAGGCCGAAGCCTGGTTCCGGGGCGGGACCCGGCTCGGTCCGTCCGTCGTCGGCGACGCGGAGCCTGACGACGCCGTCCTCCTGGCGGACGTCGATCGTGACGCGGGTCGCGCCCCGGGCGTGCCGCAGGGCGTTGGTCAGCGACTCCTGCGCGAGCCGGTAGAGCGCGGAGTCGACGGGGCCTGCCAGCCCGGCCCACGGGCCGTCCGTCGTGACCTCGACGGCGGGCGTCGCGTCGGCACGGGCCAGGGCGGGCAGGTCCGCGACACCCGGCGGCGGCGCGTAGGCCACGGCTTCCTCCTCGCGCAGCAGCCGCACCATGGACCTCATCTCCGCCAGGGTCCGCGACGCCTCGGACTCGATCGCGGCCAGGACGTCGGCGGCCCGCTCCGGCCGGCTGCGGGCGACCACGCCACCGGCCTGCGCCTGCACCGCGATGGCCGAGACGTGGTGCGCCACCGTGTCGTGCAGGTCGCGCGCCAGGGCCACCCGCTCCTGGTTGCGGATCTCGCGCTGTCGACGGTGCCAGAGGTCTGCGCGGTGGCGGGACACCGCGGCGAGGGCGACGAGCGACAGCACGAGAGCGGCCCCGCCGAAGACGTCGGCCCAGCCCACCGCGGAGGCGAACGTCCCCAGCCCGACCACGACCGTCACGAACGCCGCCCCCAGCACGATCTCGCGTCCTGCACCCCACCGCACCACGGAGTAGAGCAGGATCAGGACGGCCATCATGGAGTGGAGGCCGAGGTCCGCGACGTGCGCCGTCAGCTGGAGGACGGAGAGCAGCCCGGCGACGCCCCACCCGACCAGGACGGCGACCAGGGGGTGGCTCCGCCGCCAGAGCAGGGCAGGGATCATCGCCAGGGCCAGCACGGTCACCAGGGGGCGCCACGCCAGGTCCGGCCGGACGACACCCTCCACCACCGAGGCAGCGGTGAACGCACCGACCAGCAGCCAGTCGAGGCGACCCACGGGTGGCACGTCGGCGGGCCGCGGCTCATGCCAGAGGGAGCGCCCGACGGTGTTCACCACCCCAGCCTAGGGAGCGGCGCGCCTCGGCGTACCGGCCGAAAGGACGAGACCCAGGTCGACCCGTCGGCCGAGCGAGCTCGGGCCTTCGGGCCGACGACTCTCCTCCTGCGCCCGGAGATCGTGGACCCACCGATCCTCACCACAGCAAAGGAGCGCACGATGAGAACACGTCGACCCACCAGGTGGGAAGATCAGCCGGTCCCGGTCAGGGTCCGCCTCGCCGCCACGTGGACGAGCCTGGTGCTGCTGTACGCCTACGTGGACATCCTCAACTTCTTCACGCCCGGCGTCGTCGAGGAGATCCTCGACGGCAGGGTGTTCGAGTTCGCCCTCTCCGAGACCTTCTCGACGGGTGCGCTGGCCCTGATGTCCGTCCCGATCCTCATGGTCGTGCTGTCGGCGAGCCTGCCCGCACCGGTGAACCGCGTCGTGAACCTCGTCGTCGCCCTGCTCTACGTCCCCGTCACCGTGTTCAACGTGGTGGGGGAGTCCTGGCTGTACTTCTACGGCCTCGGCGTCGCGGTGGAGCTGGTCCTGCTCGCCCTCGTCGTGCGGTGGGCCTGGACGTGGCCGCGCTCCGTACCGACGGCGGCCGTCCCGGACCGTGCGGCCGTCCGCACCCCGCAGCAGGCGTGAACCCTGCACACGCCACGTGCCAGGACCGCACCACCCCGTGCTGCGGGCCCCCGTCCTCCCGGACGCGGTCGGGCCCGCGGCACGCGGCGCGGGTCGTCGACGGCTGCTGTGCGCTGCGCGTGGCGAAGGCTGGCCTTGCCCCTGGACGAGCTCTCAGACGGAGAAGTACTTCGCCTCGGGGTGGTGCAGCACGAACGCGTCCGTGGACTGCTCCGGGTGGAGCTGCAGCTCGTCGCTCAGCGTCACGCCCACGCGCTCCGGCCGCAGCAGCTCGACGACCTTGCGGCGGTCCTCCATGTCGGGGCAGGCGGGGTACCCGAGGGACATGCGGGCGCCGCGGTAGTCGAGCTTGAACATGCCCTCGACCGTCTCGGGGTCCTCGCCTGCGAAGCCGAGCTCGTCGCGCACGCGGGAGTGCCAGAACTCGGCGAGCGACTCGGTGAGCTGGACGGACAGGCCGTGGAGCTCCATGTACTCGCGGTAGGCGTTGGCCTCGAACAGCTGGGCGGTGTGCGCGGAGACGGTGTCGCCGACGGTGGCGAGCTGGATGGGCAGGACGTCGTAACTCCCGGTCTCCTCGACCCAGGAGCGGGGGCGGACGAAGTCGGCGAGGCACAGGTGCCGGTCGCGCTTCTGGCGGGGGAACGTGAAGCGCAGGCGTTCGGTGCCGGGCTCGCCGCCCGAGCCGCCGTCGGGCGCGGTGATGCCGGCCAGGCCGGGACCGTGGTGCGCGACGACGATGTCGTCGCCCTCGGACCAGACGGGGAAGTACCCGTACACGACGGTGGGGTCCATGATCTGGTCGGTGCGGATGCGGTCGAGCCACGCGGCGAGGCGGGGGCGGCCCTCGGTCTCGACGAGCTCCTCGTAGGAGGCGCCGTCGTCGCCGCGGCCCGGCTTGAGACCCCACTGCCCCATGAACGTGGCGCGCTCGTCGAGGAACGCCGCGTAGTCGGAGAGCTGGATGCCCTTGACGATGCGGGTGCCCCAGAACGGGGGAGTCGGCACCGGGTTGTCGCCTGCGACGTCGGAGCGGGCGGGCAGGTCCTCGGGGGCCGTCTCGGTGACGGTGACGACGCCGTGGCGGCGCTTGCGCAGCGCGGGCAGCCCGACGGACTCGGGGTCGGCGCCGCGCGCGATCGCGACGAGCGGCTCCATGAGGCGCAGGCCCTCGAACGCGTCGCGGGCGTAGCGGACGGTGCCGTCGAACTCGCCGGCGAGGTCGTCCTCGACGAACGTGCGGGTCAGGGCGGCGCCGCCCAGCAGGATCGGCCACCTCGTGCCGAGGCCGCGGGAGGTGAGCTCGGCGAGGTTCTCCCGCATGACGACGGTGGACTTCACGAGCAGGCCGGACATGCCGATGACGTCGGCGCCGTGCTCCTCGGCGGCCTCGATCATCGCCGCGACAGGCTGCTTGATGCCGATGTTGACGACCGTGTACCCGTTGTTCGTCAGGATGATGTCGACGAGGTTCTTGCCGATGTCGTGCACGTCGCCGCGGACGGTGGCGAGCACGATCGTGCCCTTGCTCTGCTCCTCGGCTCCGTCCGCCTTCTCCATGTGCGGCTCCAGCAGCGCCACGGCCGCCTTCATCACCTCGGCCGACTGCAGCACGAACGGGAGCTGCATCTGCCCGGAGCCGAACAGCTCGCCGACGACCTTCATGCCGCCCAGCAGGTGCGTGTTGACGATGTCGAGCGCCTTCATGCCGTCGCCGAGTGCTTCGTCGACGTCGTCCTCCAGGCCCTTGCGGGCGCCGTCGACGATGCGGCGCTCCAGGCGCTCGCCCACGGGCAGGGCGGCGAGCTCGGCGGCGCGCTGGTCGCGCAGCGCCGCGGAGTCGACCCCGGAGAACGTCTCCAGGAGGTGCGCCAGCGGGTCGTGGACGAGGTTGCCCTCGTCGTCGTACCGGCGGCGGTCCCACACGAGGTCCTCGGCGGCCTCCCACTGCTCGTCGGGGATGGCCGTGCGGGGCAGGATCTTCGCGGCGTGCACGATGGCGGAGTCGAGCCCGGCCTGGACGCACTCGTGCAGGAACACGGAGTTGAGCACGGTGCGGGCGGCCGGGTTGAGGCCGAACGACACGTTGGAGACGCCGAGCGTGGTGTGCACGCCGGGGTAGCGGCGCACGATCTCGCGGATCGCCTCGATCGTCTCGATGGCGTCGCGGCGGGTCTCCTCCTGGCCGGTCGCGATGGGGAACGTCAGGGCGTCGACGATGATGTCGTCGACGCGCATGCCCCAGTCGCCGGTGAGCTGGTCGATGAGGCGCGACGCGATCGCGACCTTGTTCTCCGTGGTGCGGGCCTGCCCCTGCTCGTCGATGGTGAGCGCCACGACGGCGGCGCCGTGCTCGACGACGAGCGGCATGATCCGCGCGAACCGCGACGTCGGGCCGTCGCCGTCCTCGAAGTTCACCGAGTTGACCACGGCGCGGCCACCGACGAGCTCCAGGCCGGCGCGCAGCACCTCCGGCTCGGTGGAGTCGATGACCAGCGGCAGGGTGGACGCGGACGCCAGCCGGGACACGACCTCACGGACGTCCGCCACGCCGTCGCGGCCCACGTAGTCGACGCAGACGTCGAGCAGGTGCGCGCCGTCGCGGGTCTGGGCGCGCGCGATGTCGACGACGTCGTCCCAGCGGCCCTCCAGCATGGCCTCGCGGAACGCCTTCGACCCGTTGGCGTTGGTGCGCTCGCCGATCGCCAGGTAGGAGGCGTCCTGCGACAGGTCGGTGTGCGAGTACAGGGACGCGACGCCGTTCTCCCGCTCCGGGGTGCGCGGCGGCAGCGCGCGCCCGCGCACCGCCTCGACGACGCGCGCCAGGTGCTCGGGCGTGGTGCCGCAGCAGCCGCCCACGAGGCCGAGGGAGAACTCGCCGACGAACTGCTCGTGCGCGGCCGCGAGCTCGGCGGGGCTCAGCGGGTACACGGCGCCGTGCGGCCCGAGCTCGGGCAGGCCCGCGTTCGGCATGCAGGTCACGGGGATCTCCGCGTGCCGCGCCAGGTGGCGCAGGTGCTCGCTCATCTGGTCGGGGCCGGTGGCGCAGTTCAGGCCGATGGCGTCCACGCCGATCGCCTGGAGCGTCGTCAGGGCCGCGCCGATCTCCGAGCCCATGAGCATCGTGCCGGTGGTCTCCACCGTCACCGACACGATGACGGGCACCGCGCGTCCCGCGCCGCCGTCGGTGACCGGACGCATCGCGTCGTGGCACGCCGTCACCGCGGCCTTCGCCTGGAGCAGGTCCTGGCTGGTCTCGACCAGCAGCGCGTCCGCGCCGCCCTCCAGCAGCCCCGCCGCCTGCTCCGCGAACGTGCGCCGCAGGTGGTCGTACGTGGTGTGCCCCAGGCTCGGCAGCTTGGTGCCCGGACCCATCGAGCCCAGCACCCAGCGCGGGTGGTCGGGGGTGGAGAACGCGTCCGCGCGCCCGCGGGCCAGCGCGGCACCCGCGCGGGCGAGCTCACGGATCCGCTCGTCGATGCCGTAGTCCGACAGGTTCGACCAGTTCGCGCCGAACGTGTTCGTCTCGATCGCGTCGACGCCGACCTCCAGGTAGGCGTCGTGCACCGCGGAGATGATGTCCGGCCGGGTGACGTTGAGGACCTCGTTGCAGCCCTCGTGCCCCTCGAAGTCGTCGAGCGACGGGTCGGCCGCCTGGATCATCGTGCCCATCGCGCCGTCGGCGACCACCACGCGGGTGCGCATCGCCTCGCGCAGGGCGGCGGAACGGGCATCGGCGGCGGCGAGGTCGAGCGAGACGGTCACCGGACCAGCGTAGTCGCGCCCGCGAGAAATCCCGTGCGAGCGCCGACCGGTGAGACGTAGCCTCGCAGCATGCCGAGCCCCGACCTCACCGCGACGACCGAGACGCTCGCGCCCATCGCGCAGCGCGCCGACGCCCCCGCGACCCTGCCGGAGATCACCGCCGGTGGCCTCACCTGGCGGCCCGCCACGAAGGCGGACGCCCCCGCCCTGCTGGACCTGCGCAACACCATCGCCGAGGCCGACGCCGAGCCCTACCGGGAGGTGATCGAGGAGATCACCGAGCTGTTCGACGCGCCCTGGCGCCGCTTCGACACCGACTCCCTGCTCGGCCACGACGCCGACGGCACGCTGGTCGCGTACGCGCAGGTCGAGTCGATGCCGGGCGACACCCGCACCGTGCGGGTCGTGTTGTTCGGCGGCGTCCACCCCGCCCGCCGCGGCGAGGGCATCGGGCGCGAGCTGTTCGCCTGGCAGCTTGCCCGCGGCCGGCAGGTGCTCGCGGAGTCCGGCAAGGAGCTGCCCGCCCGCCTCGCGGTGTACGCCGAGGACGACGGCCCCGTCGCGAAGGCCCGCATCGTCGAGCGTGCCGGGTTCACGCCCCGGCGCTTCTACTCCGAGCTGCGCCGCGACCTGCGTCACCTCGACGCCGACCCGCTGCCCGACATCGCGCCCGACGGCCTGCGGGTCGTCCCGTTCTCCGCCGACCTCGACGAGGCGACCCGCCTCGCGCACAACGACGCGTTCCGCGACCACTGGGGCAGCGAGCCCCAGACCCCGGAGCAGTGGACCCACGGTCGCACCGGGTTCGCCCCGCAGTGGAGCGTCGTGGTGGTCGACCCCGACCCGGACGTCGACGCCCTCCTCGCCGACCCCGACACCGACGCCGCCACCGCCGACGCGCTGCGCGCCGGGCAGCCGCTCGTCGTCGCGTACGCCCTCAACGAGCGGTTCGACGAGGACTTCGCGGTGCGCGGCTACACGTTCGGGTACACCGCGATCCTCGGCACGCGCCGCGCCTACCGCGGCCGCCGCGGGGCCCCGGCCGCGCTCGTCGCGGGGATGCACGCCATGCGGGCCGACGGCATGGAGTTCGCCTGCCTCGACGTCGACACGGAGAACCCCACCGGAGCCCAGGGCATCTACGCCGGCCTCGGGTACGCCAAGACCCACGGATCGCGGATGCTGAGCATCGAGCTCTGACCGCTACGCTGCGCGGGTGACCGACGTCGTCCACACCCGCCCGGCGCTGCGCGGACGTTCCACCCGCCTCGCCGCCGCCGTGTTCCTGCTGCTCACGGCCGTCCACCTCGTCGCCCAGCTCGCGGGCTCAGGCCCGCTCGCCGACCGCACCCAGTGGTTCCTCATGCCGGCGCTCGCCGCCGTCCTGTGGTGCGCCACGGCCGCGCCCCGCCCGCGACTGGTCCGCCTCGTGCTGGTCGCGCTCGCCTTCTCCTGGGTGGGGGACACCCTGCCGGACCTGTTCGACGGCGACGCCGCGTTCCTCGCGATGGTCGGCGGGTTCCTCGTGGCGCAGGTCGTGTACGCGGTCGCGTTCTGGCCGCACCGCCGCGACTCCGTGCTGCGGCGCCCCGCCGTCCTGGCGGTCTACGTCCTCGCCGCCGTCGTCCTGGTGGGGCTCTGCCTGCCCGGCGCCGGGGTGCTCGGCGTCGCCGTCGTCGTGTACGCGCTGTGCCTGGGCACGATGGCGGTCCTCTCCACCGGCGTGCACCGCCTCGCCGCGATCGGCGGCGCGGTCTTCCTGGCCTCCGACGCGATGATCGCGCTCGGCGCGTTCACCGACTGGTTCGCGCCGCCGCTGGACGGGTTCTGGGTGATGCTCACCTACCTCGCCGGGCAGACGCTGCTGGTGGCGGGGGTGCTGGCCCGCCGCTAGCGTGACCGGCAGCGACGGCACACGCCGGCGCGCACCCGAGGGGGAGCTCTCATGGACGTCACCGTCACCGCCGGCCCGTCGTTCGCCATGGGGACCGTCGCGCTCCCGCCCGGCGGCTCCGTGCGGGTCGAGGCCGGGGCGATGGCCATGACCCGCGGCGACGTCCGGATGGAGACGTCCACCCGGGGCGGCTTCATGAAGGGGCTGCGGCGCAGCCTCGGCGGCGAGAGCTTCTTCGTCAACGACTTCCACTCCGACACCGGCGGGCAGGTAGGCGTCGCCGCGGTGCTGCCGGGCGACATGACCAAGGTCGCCCTGGACGGCGCGACGGCGCTGCTCGTGCAGTCCGGGTCCTGGACCGCGTCCGACCCCGCGATCGACGTCGACTCGAAGTGGGGCGGCGGCAAGTCGTTCTTCAGCGGCGAGGGGCTCATCCTGCTGCGGTGCAGCGGGCGCGGCGACCTGCTCATGTCGTCGTACGGCGCGATCGTCGCCACCGAGCTCGCCCCCGGCGAGACCCTGACCCTGGACACCGGGCACGTCGTCGCGTTCGACGAGACCGTGCAGTACGCGGTGCGCAAGGCCGGGAGCTGGAAGTCCACCCTGCTCGGCGGGGAGGGCCTGGTCACCGACTTCCAGGGACCCGGGCGGGTGTGGCTCCAGACGCGCTCGACGGCCGACCTCGTCGGGTGGATCCGCCGGGTCAACCCCCAGAGCTCCGGCTCGTAGGGCCCTGGCGGCCGCCCCGGGTCAGGAGAGCGTGCGCAGGAGCCACGCCCCCGGCTCGTCGAGGTCGTCGAACCCGGCCTTGCGGTAGAGGTCGTGGCCCTCGGGCGACGCCTTGAGCAGCACGCGGCGCACGCCCGCCAGGTCCGCCATGACACCGTCCACCAGCAGCGTGCCGAGCCCCTGGCGGCGGTGGTCCGGGTGGACGACGACGTCGGCGACCCACGCGAACGTCGCGCCGTCCGTCACCGCGCGGGCGTAGGCCACCTGCGTGCCGTCGTCGGTGTACACCCCGTAGCTGCGCGACCCCGCCACCGCGGCGTCCTGCACGGCGCGGGAGCGACCCAACGCCCAGTACTGGGTCGACAGGATCGCGTGCACCCAGTCGGTGTCGATCCGGTCCGTGTCCGCGGAGAACTCGTACGTCGTCACCCGGCGATCCAACCACCGGGCACCGACCCGCGCGGCGGGCGTCCACCCGGCGGGTCGGCACCCTGCGGGTGTGTCGGTGGTCACGCCTAGGTTCGAGGGATGGATGTCATCCTCGTACCGGGCTTCTGGTTGAACGCGTCCGCCTGGGACGCCGTCACCCCGCCGCTGGTCGCGGCCGGGCACACCGTGCACCCCCTCACCCTGCCGGGCATGGCCTCGGGCGACGACGACCGCTCCGGCGTCACGCTCGCCGACCACGTCGCCGCCGTCGTGGAGCAGATCGACGCGCTGCCCGCGGACGCCGAGGTCGCCCTCGTCGGTCACTCCGCCGGCGGCGGGCTGGTCTACGCGGCCTCCGACGCACGCCCGGGCCGCGTGGCCCGGGTCGTGTACGTCGACTCCGGCCCGTTCGCCGACGGTCAGGCGGTGGACGCGGACCTGCCCGCCGACGTCGTCGACCACGACCTGCCGGACTGGGCGGACCTCGACGACCAGTCGCTGGTCGGGCTCACCGACGAGCTCCGCCGGCAGTTCCGGGAGCGGGCCGTGCCGCAGCCGGGCGCGACGGTCCGCGAGCCGCACCGGCTCTCCGACGACCTGTCCCGCCTCGACGTCCCGACGACCGTCGTCGCCTCGGAGATGCCGTCCGACGTGCTGCGCGGCCTCATGGCGCAGGGCCACCCGTACGTCGCCGAGCTGTCCCGGCACCACGACTACGAGATCGTCGACCTGCCGACCGGGCACTGGCCGATGTTCACTCGCCCGACCGATCTGGGAGACGCGATCGCCGCGGCGCTCGCCCCTCGTACCGGCGAGGGGTGAGGACCGGCGCGGTCGTCACCGACCGGTCGAGGCGTCGATCAGCTCGACCGGGCAGCGGCCGAGCTGATCGGCCGCCCGTCCGAGGCGCCGGTCCGCCGTGAGGAGGGTGGCGCCGAGCGACTCCGCCAGGGCGACGTAGGTCGCGTCATAGACGGTCAGGTTCGCCCGGAGCTCCCAGACGCGCCCCAGCAGCGGCTCGATCGGCCACCGGTCGGCGCGCAGCGCGGCGAGATCCTCGAGCGCGCCCTCCGCGCGCTGGGCGGGGACGTGACCTCCCGCGACCCATCCGCGCAGCACGGACGTCACCTCGACGACGGCGAGGTGGGGCAGGTGCAGCGAGCCACCCCCACCGACCCGTCGCGCGGCCTCCCGGCCGGCAGGGCTGCCGACGAGAAACTCGGCGAGGACGGACGCGTCGAGGACGAGCGTCACCGGCGAGCGGCCCGCTCGTCGGCGAGCACGTCGGCGGCGCTCCGCGTCGGGGCGTAGGTTCCTCGCGCCTCGATCCGTGCGCTCAGCTCGGCCAGGGTCGGGCGGCCGGTGAGCTCCTGGAGCTCGTGGAGCACGTACTCCGAGAGGCTCTGACCGGCCGCGGCCGCCCTGACCTTGAGGATCTGCTTGACGTCGTCGGGGACGTCCCTCACCTGGAGCGTGGACATGCACACCACACTACGCGCATGCACCTTGCATGGGAAGGTCAGCCGATCGCGGCGACCGGACCCGCCAGCGGCACGCCCGAGCCGTCGCGGCGCAGGTTGTCCTCCGGCAGGTCGACGGGCTGGCCGCCGGACCCGACCGCGCGGGCCGGGCCCTCGCCCACCCAGGCCAGGACGATCGCGTCCTCGCCCTTGAGGAACCGGTGCGCGCGCACGCCGCCGGTGCCGCGGCCCTTGCCGGGGTAGAGCTCGTACGGCGTGACCTTGACCGACCCGCCGCCCGTGCCGGGCAGCGCCCCGGAGGCCCCGGCGAGCGTGACGACGGTGTGCAGGTCGCGCGTCGCGGCCCGCGCCACGCCGAAGAACACGACCTGCTGGCCCGCGCCGAGGCGGATGCCGGCCATCCCGGCCGCGGCCCGACCCTGCGGACGCACCGCGGAGGCGTCGAAGTGCAGCAGGCTCGCGTCGGACGCCACGAACACCAGCTCGTCGCCCTCGCCCGCCGGTGCGGCACCCACGACGGCGTCGCCGTCCTTGAGGGCCACGACCTCCCACACGTCACCGTTCTTCGGGGCGTCCCCGGCGGCGACGCGCTTGACCACGCCCTGGCGGGTGCCGAGCGCCAGCGTGGGGGCGTCCTCGGCGAGCGACACCACGGCCACGGGCTCCTCACCGGCCTCCAGCGTGACCATCTCGCGCACCGGGACGCCGCCGGACAGCGACGGCGGCCCGTCGGTGGCGGGCAGCGCGGGCAGCTCGAGCACGGACAGCTTGTGCAGCCTGCCCGTGGTCGTGACGAGGCCCACCTCGGAGCGCGTCGACGTGCCGACGTCGCCGAGCAGCGCGTCGTGCGCGTGGCGCCGTCCCGCCCGCTCGACCGGCGCCTCGGCGCCCTCGCCCGACGTGCGGGCCAGCAGCCCGGTCGCGGACAGCAGGACCCGCGTGGGGGAGTCCTTGATCTCCAGGTCGATCGCGGGCGCGTTGCGGCCCCGTGCGGGGACCGTCGCCTGCGACGACGCGGTGCCGCCGGCGGAGTCCAGCAGGACGGTGCGACGCGGCGTGCCGTACGTCGCCGCGACGTCGGCCATCTCGTCGGACACCACGCCGCGCAGGCGTGCCTCGTCCGCGAGGATCGCCTCCAGCGCGGCGATCTCGGCCTCGAGCTCGGACTTCTCCGACTCCAGCTCGATGCGCGAGAACTTCGTCAGGCGGCGCAGCTGCAGGTCCAGGATGTACGTGGCCTGCGGCTCGGACAGGTCGAACACGGACCGCAGGCGCTCGCGCGCGGCGGAGGCGTCGTCCGAGGACCGGATGACCTGGATGACCTCGTCGATGTCGAGGATCGCCACCAGCAGACCCTCGACGAGGTGCAGGCGGTCCTTGCGCTTGCCGAGCCGGTACGTGGACCGGCGGCGCACGACGTCGATGCGGTGGTCCACCCACACGCGCAGCAGCTCCAGCAGGCCCAGGGTCCGGGGCTGCCCCTCCACGAGCGCGACGTTGTTGATGCCGAACGAGTCCTCGAGCGGTGTGGCGCGGTAGAGCTGCTCCAGCACGGCGTCGGGGTCGAACCCCGTCTTGACCTCGACGACGACGCGCAGCCCGTGGGCGCGGTCGGTGAGGTCCTGCACGTTGACGACGCCCTGGATCTTCTTCGCCTTGACGCCGTCGGCGATCTTCTCGATGACCTTCTCCGGGCCGACCGTGTACGGCAGCTCGGTCACGACGATGCCCTTGCGGCGCGGGGTGACGTTCTCCACGCGCGCGGTGGCGCGGGTGCGGAACGTGCCGCGGCCCGTGCGGTAGGCGTCGCGCACGCCGTCGAGGCCGACGATCTTGCCGCCGCTGGGCAGGTCGGGACCGGGGACGAACCGCATGACGTCCTCGAGCGTCGCGGCCGGGTTGTCGAGCAGGTGCCGGGCCGCGGCGACGACCTCGACGAGGTTGTGCGGCGGCATGTTCGTGGCCATGCCCACCGCGATGCCGGACGCCCCGTTGACGAGCAGGTTCGGGATGGCGGCGGGAAGCACCTCGGGCTGGGTGAGCTTGTTGTCGTAGTTCGGGACGAACTCGACGACGTCCTCGTCGAGGCCGGCCGTCATGACGGTCGACGGCGCGGCGAGCCGGGCCTCGGTGTACCGGGGGGCGGCGGGGCCGTCGTCGAGCGAGCCGAAGTTGCCGTGCCCGTCCACCAGCGGCAGGCGCAGGGAGAAGTCCTGGGCGAGCCGCACGAGCGCGTCGTAGATGGCGGCGTCGCCGTGCGGGTGCAGCTTGCCCATCACCTCGCCGACCACGCGGGACGACTTCACGTAGGGCCGGTCGGGGCGCAGGCCCATGTCGGCCATCATGTAGAGGATCCGGCGCTGGACGGGCTTGAGGCCGTCCCGGGCGTCGGGCAGCGCACGCGAGTAGATGACGGAGTACGCGTACTCGAGGAACGACGTCTCCATCTCCTGCGCGACGTCGATGTCGACGATCTTCTCGTCGAACGGCTCGTCGGCGACGGGTGCGGGCTTCGTGCGCGCCATGCGGTGCGGCTCCTGGTGGCTCAGCTCGGGTGGTCGGGCCCGCCGTGCCGGGGACACGGACAGGCGTTCGAGGGCAGCGTAGCGCCAGCCGAGGACGAAACCTCGACGACAGGGCGCAGGGTCCCGCGGTCGGCTCGGGCGCTCGACCTCAGCCGCCGTCGGTGAGCAGCGCCGCGAGCTCGTCGCGCGAGTGGACGTCGAGCTTCGTGTACACCTTGCGCAGGTGGTACTCGACCGTCTTGGGCGACAGGTACAGGGCCGCGGCGGCCTCCCGGGTGGTGCTCCCGTCGGTGAGCAGCAGGGCCACCTGGAGCTCCTGGGACGTCAGCTCGGCCCGCCAGCCCGTGCCCGAGCGCTGCACCGACTCGCCGGTCGCGGTCAGCTCCGCGGCGGTCCGGTCGGCCCACCGCCGCGCCCCGAGCCCCTCGAAGAGCCCGAGCGCCGCCCGGAGCTGCTCGCGGGCGTCCACCCGCCGCCCTGCCCGGCGCAGGCGCTCGCCGTACGCGAGGTGCGTGCGGGCGGTCTCGAACGCGTCCCGGGTGCTCGCGTGCAGCGTGAGCGCGGCCCGGAAGGCGTCGTCGACGTCGTCGTCGGCGAGCAGCCCCGTGGTGCGGCGGGCCCGGGCGAGGGCCCACGGCCGGCCCTTCTCCTCCGCGGCGGCCACGTAGCCGGGCGCGATCTCGCGGGCCCGGTCCACCTCGCCGGTGCGCACGAGCGCCTCGACGAGCTCCGGCACGGGGGACAGGTCCGGGTCGGCGAGGCCCTGGCCGGCGAGCAGGTCCTGCAGCGTCGAGAGCTCGCGGACGGCGGTGCCGGCGTCGCCGTCGGACAGCGCGAGGTCGCCGAGGGCGAACCGGACCCAGGCGGCGAAGAACTGCAGGTCACCCTGCGTGCAGAGCGCGGTGGCGGCCGCGGCGTCGGCACGGCAGCCCTCGGCGTCGCCCTGGTGCGAGGCCAGCCAGCAGCGCCCGGCGAGCGAGGCGGCGAGCTCCGTGGTCTGCCCGGTCTCGCGGGCGACCTCGATCGCGAGCGAGTAGTCGGCCTCGGCGCGGTTCCAGCTCTCGACGGTGGCCTCGTACCGCGCGATGACGAACAGCAGGCCGGGGAGCGCGGCGGGCGTCGCCGCGCGGCGTGCCTCGGTCACCCGCGGGCGCACGGAGGACTCCCCGGAGGTGTCCCGCAGGAACAGCGGCGCGGACATCACCCACGGCCACCGCAGGTCCCCGGCGGCGGGCGCGCCGGCCGCCTCGAGGAGCGGGACCGCCGCGCGGAACTCCGCGGACCCGTCCCGGCCGGCCAGCACGTGCGCGACGCCGCACGCGAGCAGGGCGACGGCCCGGGAGACGGGCTCGGTGAGGTCGGGGAGCGTGTCGGCGAGCTCGTCCGCGAGCCCCGACGCCGTCGGGGTGCTGCCGAGGAACAGTGCGGCGTGCACGCCGTCGGCCAGCAGGCGGGCCCGGGTCGCGGCGTCGGGCGCGCGGTGGGCGAGGTCGACGAGCATCTCCAGGGCGCGGCGCAGCGAGCCCGTGTGCACCGCGACGGTGGCGCGCAGGTCGTCGGCCGCGAACGCCACGGCGGGCTCCGGCCGTAGCACCGCCACCTCGTCCAGCAGCGCGAGGGCGCGCGGGGCGTCCCCGGCGGCCCAGGCGTTCTCGGCCGCCCGCACGAGCCGTCCGGCACGCTCGGCGGGCGTCACGCTGAGCCCGGCGGCCCGCTCGAAGCTCGTCGACGCCACGGCGCAGCCCCAGCGGTCCACGGCGCGCTCGGCCGCCGCCTCGACGAGCCGGGCCACCTGCGCGTCGACGCCGCCCACCGACTCCGCGAGGTGCCAGGCGCGGCGGTCCTCGTCGCCGGGAAGCAGGGCGTCGGCCACGGCGCGGTGGGCCGCCCGGCGCTCCGTCGCGGGGCGCCGGGTGTACGCCACCGACTGCAGCAGGGGGTGGCGGAACACGACCCGGCCGCCGGCGGTGCGCACGAGCCCGGCGTCCTCGGCCGGACCGAGGTCCGCGGCGTCCGCACCCAGGGCGCGGGCCGCCGCCGTGGTCGTGGCGAGGTCGCCGTCCGCGACCGCCGCGACGAGCAGCGCCGCCTGCGCGGCCGCCGGGAGCCGGGCGACGCGGTGCTCGAAGGTGCGGGCCACGGCCTCGGGCACCGCCGCCGGCAGCCCGGGCATCTCCGCGCCCGCGTCGGGGTCGGTCGCGAGCTCGACGAGCGCCAGGGGGTTGCCGCCCGTGCGCCGGTAGAGCTCCGCGAGGCGCTCCCGCGGGACGGGGGAGCCCAGGGCGTCCTCGACGAGGACCCGCGCCTGCTCCTCGGACACCCCGCCGAGCCGTCGCACCGGCAGCCCCTCGACGGCCGCCGCCGCCTCCGGGTCGCGACCCGCGAGGACCATCGCCACCGGGTCGGCGGCCAGCCGACGCGCCGCGAAGGTCAGCGCCTGCACCGACGGCACGTCCAGCAGGTGCAGGTCGTCGACCAGCACCACGACCGGCGACTCCTCGGCGCACCGCGTGAGCGTGGCGAGCGTCGCGGCGCCGACGGCCAGCCGGTCGCCGCCGGCGGGGGCGCCGAGCGCGAGGGCGGAGCGCAGCGCGTCCCGCTGGCGCGCCGGCAGGGTGTCGACCCGGTCGAGGACCGGCGCGAGGAGCTGGGACAGGCCGGCGAACGCCACCTCCGTCTCGGAGGTGGCCCCCTGGGCGGTCAGGACCCGGCACGTCCCGCCCGCCCGCCCGGCGGCGTCGGTCAGCAGGGAGCTCTTGCCCATCCCGGGCTCGCCGAGCAGCGCCGTCGCGCCGCCGCGGCCGAGGCGCGCCCCGGCGACGAGCCGCCCCAGCGCGGCCACCTCGTCGTCCCGCCCCACGAGCATGCCCCGAGTCTCGACCAGGGGGGCGGTCGTCGCACCACCAGGTGGGTCCCCGGACGCGGCGGCCCCGGCCCGGTTCCTAGCGTCGGGGGAGTGACGGGACACCTGCCGGCGACGGGCCGGCACCCGACGAAGGAGAAGGACATGACCACCCTGGAGAACCCGCCGACCGAGGCGCCCGCCATCGACATGGACGCCCTCATGGCGTTCGTCGGCCGCGCCGTCGGCGACGCCGGTGCGACCCTCAACACCGCCCTGGTCGTGCTGGGCGACCGGCTCGGCCTCTACCGTGACCTGGCGGCCCACGGCCCGAGCACGCCGGCCGAGGTCGCGGACCGGACCGGCACCGCCGAGCCGTACGTGCGCGAGTGGCTCAACGCCCAGGCCGCGGGCGACTACGTCACCTACGACCCGGCGTCGGCCCGCTACACCCTGGAGCCCGAGCAGGCGGTGGCGCTCACCGTCGAGGACAGCCCGGCGTTCCTGCCGGGGCTGTTCCAGACGGCGCTCGGCGCCCTGCACGGCACCGAGCACATCGTCGAGGCCGCGCGCAACGGCACCGGGTTCGGCTGGCACGAGCACACCCACGACGTCCACGCCGGCACCGAGCGGTTCTTCCGCCCCGGCTACCACGCGAACCTCGTGGCCGCGTGGCTCCCGGCGCTCGACGGCGTCGTCGACAAGCTGCAGCGCGGGGCCACCGTGGCCGACGTCGGCTGCGGCTTCGGCGCCTCGACGATCCTCATGGCGCAGGCGTTCCCGGCCTCCACGTTCGTCGGCTACGACTACCACGAGGGGTCGATCGAGGCGGCGCGCGAGCGGGCGGCCGAGGCCGGCGTGGCCGACCGGGTGCGGTTCGCCGTCGCGACGGCGGACGGTTTCGACGAGACGGGGCTGGACCTCGTGACGATGTTCGACTGCCTGCACGACATGGGCGACCCCGTGGGGGCCGGGCGGCACGTGCTCGACGCCCTCGCCGACGACGGCACCTGGATGATCGTCGAGCCGGCGGCCGGGGACCGCGTCGAGGACAACCTGCACCCCATCGGCCGCGCCTATTACGGCTTCTCGACCTTGCTGTGCACGCCGTCCTCGCTCTCGCAGGACGTCGGGCTCGCCCTCGGCGCGCAGGCCGGTCCCGCGCGGATCCACGACGTCGCCACCGCCGCCGGGTTCGGCCGGTTCGAGGTGGCCGCGCAGACGCCCTTCAACCTCGTCTACGAGGTGCGGCGCTGACGGCGCGAGCCGGAGGCCCGGGGAGCAGACTGAGGGACGGGGTGAGGACGATGGGGGCACCGGTCCGGCCGGACGTCACGGGCGTCGTCGTGCGCGACGGCGTGCGGGTGGCGTGGGACCTCTACGAACGGCCGGGCGCGCCGACGGTGCTGCTGCTGCCGACGTGGTCGATCATCCACTCGCGGTTCTGGAAGCTCCAGATCCCGTTCCTCGCCCGGCGATACCGGGTGGTCGTCCTCGACGGACGGGGGTGCGGCCGGTCCGACCGGCCTCACGACCCGGCCGCCTACTCGCCCGACGAGTACGCCGCCGACGCGGTGGCGGTCCTCGACGCCACGGGGACCGCCTCCGCCGTCGCCGTCGGCCTGTCGGCCGGCGCGACGTGGGGCGTCGCGCTCGCCACGGCGGCGCCCGAGCGGGTGGACGGCTTCGTGGCGATCGCGCCGTCGATCCCGAGCCTCGCGGGCCCGCTGCCCGACCGCGGGCAGTCGTTCACCGAGCCGCTCGCCACCACCGAGGGCTGGGCGAAGTGCAACCTGCCGTACTGGCGCCAGGGCCCGGCCGCCTGGCGGGACTTCCTCGACTTCTTCTTCGCCCAGGTGTTCTCCGAGCCGCACTCGACGAAGCAGATCGAGGACGCCGTGGGCTGGGGCCTCGAGGCCGACCCCGAGGCGCTCGGCGCCGCCACGGTCGGCGCGGGGGAGCACCCCGTGACACCGGAGCGGTGCGCGCAGGTCGCCTGTCCCGTGCTCGTGATGCACGGCGACGACGACCGGAACACCTCGCACGAGGTCGGCGCGCGGCTCGCGGAGCTCACGGGGGCGCGGTTCGTCACCATCGGGGGTGGCGGCCACGTGCCCCTGTCCCGCGACCCGGTGGTCGTCGACCGGCTGATCGAGGAGTTCGTCGACTCCCTCACGCCGCCGGTGCGCACGACGCGGCGCAGCACATGGACCCGGGCGGCCGTGCGCCGGCGGCGGGCCCTGTACCTGTCCTCGCCGATCGGGCTCGGGCACGCCCGCCGTGACGTCGCCGTCGCGCGCAAGCTGCGCCGCCACCACCCCGACCTGGAGGTCGACTGGCTCGCCCAGCACCCGGTGACGCAGGTGCTGGCCGACGCGGGCGAGCGGGTCCACCCGGCGTCGCGATGGCTCGCCAGCGAGTCCGCGCACATCGAGGACGAGTCCGCCGACCACGACCTGCACGCGTTCCAGGCCGTGCGACGCATGGACGAGATCCTCGTGCACAACTTCCTCGTGTTCGACGACGTCGTGCGCGAGACGCCGTACGACCTCGTCGTCGCGGACGAGGCCTGGGACGTCGACTACTTCCTGCACGAGAACCCCGAGCTCAAGCGGTACTCCTACGCCTGGATGACCGACTTCGTGGGCTGGCTGCCCATGCCGTGGGGCGGGGGAGCGGAGGCCGCGCTGACCGCCGACTACAACGCGGAGATGATCGAGCAGCGCTCCCGCTACCGGCGGCTGCGGGACGCCTCGGTGTTCGTCGGCAATCCCGGCGACGTCGTGGACGACGCGTTCGGGCCCGGCCTGCCCGGCATCCGGGAGTGGACCGAGCGCAACTTCTCGTTCTCCGGCTACGTCACCGGCTTCGAGCCCCCGGACGAGGCCGACCGCCGGGCCGCCCGGGAGTCCCTCGGCTGCCGCCCCGACGAGCTGCTGGTGCTCGTCACCGTGGGCGGGTCCGGCGTGGGCGAGGCGCTGCTGCGGCGCGTCCTCGACGCCGCGCCGCTGGCCCGCCGCCGCCGACCCGAGCTGCGATTCGTCGTCGTCGCCGGGCCCCGGATCGACCCGGCGGCCCTGCCGCGGCACGACGGCGTGGACGTCCTCGGCTACCTGCCGGACCTGTACCGCCACCTCGCCGCGTGCGACCTGGCCGTGGTGCAGGGCGGCCTGACCACCTGCATGGAGCTCGCCGCCGCCCAGCGCCCGTTCCTCTACGTGCCGCTGCGCGACCACTTCGAGCAGAACCTGCACGTGCGCCACCGGCTCGACCGGTACGCGGCGGGCCGCTGCGTGCCGTACGAGGACGCCTGCGACCCCGACCTGCTCGCCGAGGAGATCGTCAAGGCCGTGGGCACCGAGGTCCGCTACCGGCCCGTCGAGACCGACGGCGCCGCCCGGGCCGCGGCGCTCCTCGCCGACCTCTTCTGAGCCCGGACGACTCTGAGCTCAGACGGTCCGCAGCCCGCGCCGGGCGACGAGCGGGTCGGGGTACTCGGCCTGGACGGCGTCCCGGACGACGGCGGCGAGCACGGCCGTCCGCTCGGCGGCGTCGTCCACGGACAGGGACCCGGCGGCCACGGCCGCGTCGATCCGCCGGCCGGCGTCCGTCGTCAGCGCGCGGACCAGGCTGCCCGCGCCCACCCCCCGGGCGTCCGCCACCGAGGCGAGGGTCGCCCCGTGCTCCGCCAGGGCCGTGCGCAGCTCCTCGACGGTCAGGCCCAGCGTGACGGCGGCGCAGGCGTGGTCGACGACCGGCACGTCCTCGTCGGTCGACGTGCCCGACGCCGGGACCGAGGCCGTGCCCGCCACCGCACCCGGCACCGCGCGGGACGAGCCGCCGGACGGGGTGCCGGTCCGGCTGCCCGGCGACGTCACGGTCGTGGTCCGGGTCGCCGTGCGACGCCCCGTGACACCGGCGACGGCGGCGTCGCGCTGCTCCGCGGTGATCGTCCCGTCGTCGACGAGCTCCTGCAGGGCCGCCGCCCAGCGGGCCGCCGCGGTGTCGGTCGCCGTGCCGGACCCCGTGCCGGTCCGCGCGAGAGTCGGGGCGCCCACGACGACGGTGGTCCGCACGGTCTCGTCGGTCGTCGTCGCCAGGTCTTCGGCGCTCGCGGCGGACCCGACGCCGAGCGCGGCCAGGCCGAGCGCGGAGGCGGTCGCCGTCGTTCGCCAGAACCGTCGCCTCATCGTGGTGCTCCTCGTCCTCGCAGGTCCTCGGGATCGGTGCCACCGTGGCGCGCGAACCTCGGACGAGCCTGCGGCGAACCTGGGGATCACCTGTCGGCGCGGTCGTCGGCGCGGTCGTCGCACGCAGCGGCTAGCCTGCTCGGATGGACGCCGCCGGTTCCGCCTACCCCGTCGAGTGGGAGGCCGACGTCGTGCTGCGCGACGGCAGCACGATGCACGTGCGGCCGATCCGCCCGGACGACGCGGACGCCCTGCAACGCTTCCACACCGGGCAGTCGGAGCGGTCGACGTACTTCCGGTTCTTCGCGCCGATCGCCCGGCTCACCGACCGGGAGCTGCGACGCCTGGTGGAGGTCGACCACACCGGCCGGGTCGCACTGGTCGCGGTGCGGCCGGGCCGCGCCGACGACGGCACCGAGCGGGACGACATCCTCGGCGTGGCGCGGTTCGACACGATCGCGGACGGCGAGGCGGAGGTCGCCTTCAACATCGCGGACTCCCTGCAGGGCAAGGGGCTGGCGTCGGTGCTGCTGGAGCACGTCGCCGCCGCGGCGCGCGAGCGCGGGCTGCGCCGGTTCACCGCGGAGGTCCTGCCGCAGAACGGCGCGATGCTGGGTGTGTTCCGCGACGCGGGGTACGAGATCTCGCAGCACCTGGACGACGGCGTGGTGTCGGTCGGCATCGACCTGGACCCCACCGAGCGGTCCCGCGCGGTCATGGCCGACCGGGAGCACCGCGCCGAGGCGCGGTCGATGGACGGGCTGCTGTCGGCGCGCCGGGTCCTGCTGGTCGGTGCCGGCCCCGACGCGTCGACGCCGGAGGGCCTGCTCGCACGACGGGTGCTGGACGCGGCCGCCGCCGACCCCGGCGACACGGAGCTGGTGGCGCTCGACGTGCCCGGTGACGTCCCCGCCGGGGTACGGCTCGCCGTCGGCTGGGACGACGTCGGCGAGGTCGAGCTCGCCCTGCTCGCGGTGCGGCCCGAGACCGCGGTCGACGTCGTGCGCCGGGTCGCGCTGGCCGGCGCCCGCGGCGTCGTCGTGCTGTCCGGGGGCTACGCCGAGTCCGGGCCCGAGGGGCTGGAGCGCCGCCGGGACGTGGTCCGCACCGCGCACGCGGCCGGCCTGCGCGTGGTGGGACCGGTGTCGTTCGGCCTGCTCACCACCACCGGCGGCGCGGGCCTGCGCGCCTCCCTCGCGCTGCACGCCCCCGCCCCCGGCGTGGTCGGGCTGTTCTGCCAGTCCGCCGCGGCGGCCGTCACCCTCACCGCGACCCTGCGGCGGCGCGGGCTCGGGGTGTCCTCGCTGGTCTCGGCCGGGCACCGGGCGGACGTCTCCGGCAACGACCTCATGCAGTACTGGCTCGACGACGACGGCACGCGCGTGGTCTGCCTCTACCTGGAGTCCATCGGCAACCCGCGCAAGTTCTCCCGCATCGCGCGCCGGCTGTCCGCGGTCAAGCCCGTGGTGGTGGCGACGGCAGGCAGGTCCGGGCACGTGGTGCCGCCCGGGCACGCCGTCCGCGCCACCCACGCGCCCCGCCGCCTGCTGGACGAGCTGCTGCGCCAGTCGGGCGTCATCCAGGCCGACAACACCCACCAGCTCATGGACGTCGCCCAGGTGCTCGCCCACCAGCCCCTGCCCGCGGGCAACCGGGTCGGCATCCTCGCGTCGTCGTCGGCGCTCGCGGTGCTGGTCGCCGAGGCCGCGGCCTCCGAGGGGCTGGTCGTGGCGGCGTCCAGCGACTACCTGCAGCCGCACGCGCACGAGGACGACATCGCCCGGGCCGTGGACGCCCTGTACGCCCCCGGGGCGTGCGACGCCGTCGTGGCGGTGGACGTCCCCGTGGTGCAGCCCCGCACCGGTGCCGTGGCGCGGGCGGTGGCGCAGGCCGCGGCGCGCACCGGCCGGACCACCGTGGTGTCGATGCTGGGCCTGCACGGCATGCCGGACGAGCTGACCGCCCCCGCCCCGGACGGCTCGCTGGTGCACGTCCCGGCCTTCTCGACGCCGGAGGACGCGGTCGTCGCGCTCGGCAAGGTGGCCGAGCACGCCCGGTCCCGCGCCGAGGACCGCGGTCACTACGTGGCACCCGACGGGATCGACACCCGCCGCGCCCGCCGGCTCGTCGAGGACTGGCTCGCCGCCGACGGGGCGCACGAGCTCTCCGAGGACGACGGCGCGGCCCTGCTCGACTGCTACGGCATCCGGCTGTGGCCCGCCCGGCTCGTCCGCACCGCCGACGAGGCCGTGGCCGCCGCCGACGAGGTGGGCTGGCCGGTCGCGCTGAAGAGCTCGTCCCCGGCGCTGCGGCACCGCACCGACCTCGGCGGGGTGCGGCTCGACATCACCGGCCCCGAGGACCTGCGCGACGACGTCGCCCGGCTGTGCGCGGTCGCGCGGGACGTCGTGGGGGAGACCGACCCCGCGTTCGAGGTGCAGGCGATGGCGCCGAAGGGTGTGGCCTGCGTCGTGCGGTCCGCGGAGGACCCCCTGTTCGGCCCGATGGTGTCGTTCGGCCTCGCGGGCGACGCCGTCGACCTGCTCGACGACGTGGCGCACGGCATCCCGCCGCTCACCGACGTCGACGTCGCCGCGATGGTGTCCACCGTGCGCGCCGCGCCGCGCCTGTACGGGTACGGCGGCGCCCCGCCGGTGGACGTCGACGCCCTGGAGGACGTCCTCGCGCGCGTCTCCGTCATGGCCGACGACCTGCCCGAGCTCGCGGCGTTCGAGCTGTACCCCGTGGTGGTCGGCGCCGACGGCGCGTCCGTGCTGCACGCGTCGGGCCGGCTGCGGCTCGCGGGCCGGCGCGCGGACGCGCTGCGCCGGGCCCTGCCGGGGTAGCGCGTGCACCTCCGACGACGCGCATGGCCCGGGACCCCGCGACAGTGGGACAATGCGCAGGTGCCTTCCGCGACCACCCGCAAGAACCTCCGTGACGAGCTCGACGCCCACATCTACCGTGCGGGCTACTACCCCGACCTCGTGACCGACGTCGTCGACGTGGCCCTCGCCGACGAGACGGTCCTCGCGCACCTCGTGCAGGCCGAGACGACCTTCGACAGCCAGGTGCGCCGCCACCTCACCGTGCTGGCGCTGACGCCGACCCGCCTGGTGACCGCGCACGTCGACGACCACGAGGGCGACGCCGCGAACCCGTCCTCGGCCGCCGCCACCACCGAGGCGGTGCCGCTGGCCGAGATCCGGTCCGTGGCGCTCACCCACGTCGTGGCCGAGCCCGCCGAGCACCGGCCGGGGGACAGCGCCGCCGAGCTGACGCTCGCGATCGGCTGGGGCGCGGTCTCGCGCATCGACCTGGAGCCCGCGCAGTGCCCCGACCCGGGATGCGACGCCGACCACGGGTTCACCGGACAGATGACGCCCGACGACGTCGTGGTGCGGGTGAGCAGCGCCGCCGAGGGGCGGGACGCCGTGCGCCGGGCCATGGCCTTCGCGCGCGAGCTGTCCGCCGCCACCGGGACGGGCGGGCGCGCCACCCGATGAGCACGATCGTCCTGCCGGACGACCTCACGGCGCCCTCGTACGGCACGGGATCGCTCGCCGCGGTGCTGCCCGCCGTCGCCGGCAGCCTCGGGATCGACGTCACCACCGCCACCGGCATCGAGTCCGGGACCGCCCGCGCCGCGCTCGGCCTGCCCGACGCCCGCCGGGTCGTCGTCGTGCTCGTCGACGGCCTCGGGATGCACAACCTCGCCGAGCGGGGCGGCCACGCCCCGTTCCTTCGGGGCCTGCTGCGCGACGGCCGCACCGTGACCACGAGCGCGCCCTCCACCACGGCGGCGGCGCTGGCGACGTTCGGCACCGGCACCTCGCCCGGCCTGACGGGCATGCTGGGCTACACCCAGCGCAACCCCGCGACCGGTGGCCTGGCGACCCTCGTGTCGTGGACCGAGCAGTCCGACCCGTACCGGCCCGGACCCAAGATGTCCGGCACGTTCGGCGTCGACCCGCAGGACCTGCAGCGCGAGCCGACGGTCCTGGAGCAGATCGGGGCCGCGCTCCCCGTCGTCGCGCCCGGCCGCGCCAAGTTCGCCGGGTCCGGCATGACGCGCGCCGCGCTGCGCGGCCCGCGCCACGTCGTCGCGGAACGGGCCGCGGACGCCGTCGACGCCACCGTGCGGGCCCTGCGCGCCGAGGGCCTGGTGTACCTCTACCTCGGCGACGTCGACAAGACCGGCCACCGCGACGGCCCCGACTCGTGGCAGTGGGGGCACGCCCTGGAGGAGGTCGACGGCGAGCTGCGCCGCCTCGCCCGGTCCGTCCCGCGCGGCACGGTGGTCGTCGTCACCGCCGACCACGGGATGGTCGCCACCGACCCGGCGCGCCAGCACGACGTCGCCACGCACCCCGAGCTCGCGCGGGACGTCGCCCTGCTGGGCGGCGAGCCGCGGTTCGGCCACGTCTACGCCGCGCCCGGCGCGGACGTCGCGGCGCTCGCCACCCGCTGGGCCGACGCCCTCGGCGACGACGCGCTGGTGGTCACGGGTGCCGACGCGGTCGCGGCCGGCTGGTTCGGTCCCGTCGCCGACCACGTCCGGCCCGTCGTCGGGGACGTGCTGGCCGTGGCCCGGGGCCGCGCCACCGTCGTCGACTCGCGGATCCACCCGGCGCCCGCCCGGCAGATGCCCGGCGTGCACGGGTCGCTCACCCCCACCGAGATGCACGTCCCGCTGCTCGTCGCGGCCTGAGGAGGACCATTCATGGCCGAGCTCGTCTTCTTCTCCGGGACCATGGACTCCGGCAAGTCCACCCTGGCGCTGCAGACCGACCACAACCACCGGGCGCGCGGCCGGCGCGGCATCATCTTCACGCGCGACGACCGCGCCGGTGCGTCCCGGCTGTCGTCCCGGCTCGGGCTGGAGGTGGACGCCCGCGAGGTCGGTGACGACACCGACTTCTGGGCCGTCATCGAGGCCGAGGGGCGCGAGGGGCGGCCCGTGGACTACCTGGTGTGCGACGAGGCGCAGTTCTACTCGCCGGAGCAGGTGGAGCAGCTCGCGCGGCTCGTCGACGAGACCGAGATCGACGTGTTCGCCTTCGGGATCACCGCCGACTTCCGCACCCGCCTGTTCCCGGGTTCCGCGCGGCTCGTCGAGCTCGCGGACCGCGTCGAGGTGCTCCAGGTCCGTTCGCTGTGCTGGTGCGGGGCGCGGGCCACGCACAACGCGCGCACGGTGGACGGCGTCATGGTGGTCGAGGGCGACCAGGTCGTCGTCGGGGACGTGCGCTCCGGCGCCGGCGAGGTGGCGTACGAGGTGCTGTGCCGCCGCCACCACATGCGCCGCATGACGGCCGACGCCGCCCGGAGGCGCGCGCCGGCCACCGGCACGCTGCTCGACGTGCCCTGACCCGCCCCCCGTCCGAGGAGGCGGGGCCGGGTCAGGGGGAGGAGGGGCGCGCCCCGCCGAACACGATCTCGTCCCACGACGGCACCTGCGGGCGCCCCTTGCGGCCGCCGCGGCGCGCGGCCGACGGCTTGGCGTCCGCCGACGGCGGGGACGGCGGCGCCGGCACCTCGCCGACCACGGTGCGCGCGGCGTCGATCGTGGGCCGCGGCCGCGCGGGCGGGGCGTCCGCGCCGAGGTCGTCGTCGAGGACGCCCTGCGTGGCCACGTCGGGACCCTGCCGCCCCGACGAGTCGTCGTGGTCCGCGGGCGGGTCGGCCGCGTCGCGCGGCACCGGACCGGGCTCGTGCCCGGACGCGGCGTCGGCCCCCACGGGCACCGGCTCCGGCGGGCCGGAGCGTCCGGCGTCGCGGCGCGCCCCGAGGTCGACGATCCGGGCCGGGGCGGGGTCCGCGTCGTCCGGGCCCTCGGCGTCCCGGTCGCCCGGGGCCTCCGGGTCAGGGCGACCCGGGCGGTTCCGCGACGGCCGCTGCCCACGCCGGTCGGCGAGGTCGTCCAGGAGTCGCGCCGTGGAGTCGTCGGCCGGGACCGGCCGACGCGCGGCCGGTCGGCCCGCGGGCACACCGAGGATCTCGGGCGAGAGGGGGTCGTCGGGCTGGCCGAGCCACCGGGCCTCGTCGTCGACCGACTGCACCGCCCGGCCGCGCGGGTCGAACGACCAGGTGGCGGTCCGCTCGCGGTCGCCCGCCACGAACCGGACCTCGACCTGCCACGGTGCCGAGCCCTCGCGGCGCGCCGACCAGGTCGCGCCGTCCCGTTCGACGCCCCGCGCCACGAGCCGCCGGTCCGCCAGCTCACCCAGGGTCGTGGCGGACTCCGGGTCGACGCGGTGGGAGCGCACCTGCGCCACGACGTGGTCGCGCTCGGCCACGACCGGCCACTCGTACCGCTGCACGTGCTCCAGGGGAAGCCCGGACTCGGCGGCGAGCTCCTCCGCGGACGCGCCCGCCCGCAGGCGCGCCTGCACCTCGCGGGGTCGCAGCGTCGCCTCGGACTGGGCGCGCAGCGCCTCCGTCCGCGGCCGGTCGCGCCGCACCGCGGCCCGCAGGGCCTCGGTGATCGCCAGGGTGTGCTCGACGCCCCCGGGCCCGCGCAGGACCAGGCGCTCGGCGTCCTCGTGCAGCGTCACGAGCTCCAGCTCGGCCATGGTTCCTCCTCAGCAGCCCGCCCGCGCGGCGGGCCCGCTCGTTCGAGGGTGCCACCCGGTGCGCGGCTGCGGACGCAGGCGCGTCGGTGTGCCGCGCATTCTCGCCGCCCCGCGGCACGCCTGGGAGGATGGCGCCATGGAGACTCTGGCCGCCGGAACGACGGTCCTCGAGCTGGTCGCGGTGTTCGTCTCGGCCGTCTCGGGCGGGCTCGCCGCCGTGCGCAAGAAGTTCGACGTGTTCGGGGTCCTCGTCCTGGCCTGGGTGTGCGGCCTGGGCGGCGGGATCCTGCGCGACGTCCTCATCGGGGACACCCCGCCCGTCGGCATCTCCCAGTGGCCGCTGGTCGTCGCGGCCGTCGGCGCCGGGCTCGTCACCTGCGTCCTGCACCCGGGCCTCGCGCGGCTGCGGCGCAGCGTCATCGTGCTCGACGCCGCCGCGCTGTCCCTGTTCGTCGTCCAGGGCACCACCAAGTCCCTCGAGCTCGGCGCCGGGCTCCTCGCGTCCGTCGTGGTGGGCGTCCTGACCGGCGTGGGCGGCGGCGTGCTGCGCGACATGCTCGTGGGGGAGGTGCCGCTCATCTTCGCCGACCGGCAGCTCTACGCCATCCCCGCCATCCTGGGCGCCGGGGCGGTCGGCCTGCTGTGGACGGCCGACCTGTGGTCCTGGTGGACGGCCGTCCTCGTCGCGGTCGTCGTGCTCGGCTTCCGGCTGCTGGCGCTGTGGCGGGGCTGGCTCGTGCCGCACGTCGGGGTGGGATGGACCGGCCGGTGGGGTCGCGACTCGGGCAGTATGGACACGTGACCACCTCACCGCGCGTCCCGTCCGAGCCCGACGTCGCCGCCCTGCGGGACCTGGCCCGTCGCCTGGCCCTGGAGGCCGGCGCGCTGGTCCGCGGCGGCCGCCCCGACCGGGTGGAGGTCGCCGCCACGAAGTCCAGCGACGTCGACCCCGTGACCGCGATGGACCGGGCCTCCGAGGAGCTCCTGCGGCGCCGGATCGCCGTGCACCGGCCGCACGACGCGGTGCTGGGGGAGGAGGGCGGCTCCGCAGCGGGGACCAGCGGCCTCACGTGGGTGGTCGACCCGATCGACGGGACCGTCAACTACCTCTACGGCGTCAGCTCGTGGGCCGTGTCCGTCGCCGTGGTCGCCGGTGACCCGGACCCCGCGTCGTGGACCGTCCTGGCCGGGGCCGTGCACTCGGTCGTGGACGGCGTCACGTGGTCGGCGGGCCGCGGTCAGGGCGCCGACCGGGACGGGACCGCGGTGCAGGTCCGCTCGGCGGCCTCCTTGCAGACCTGCCTGGTGGGCACCGGGTTCGGGTACGACGCCGACCGCCGGGCCCACCAGGCGCAGGTGCTCGTGCACGTGCTGCCCCGCGTGCGCGACGTGCGCCGTCTGGGGTCGGCCGCGATCGACCTGTGCCTCGTCGCCGACGGCTCCCTCGACCTCTACTACGAGCGCGGACTGAACCCGTGGGACATGGCGGCGGGCGGTCTCGTGGCCGCCGAGGCGGGTGCCCGCGTGTCCGGCCTGCACGGCGCGCCGGCGACGTCGGACATGACCGTGGCGGGCGTCGCGGAGCGTCAGGCCGAGCTGGTCGCGCTGCTCGAGTCCGCGGGAGCCGACGCCCCCGGTCGTTGACCTCGGCACGCACCTGTCCACACCCCGGAACGGGCCGGTCGTCGGCCGCCGGTGTCGTAGTGTTCGTGCAGGTCAGACCGCATGTGACCGGCACGACACCGCGTCGTGTCGCGAGCCCGGCGCCGATGGTGCAGAATCCGGTGGCCGAACGGGAACAAAACCTGACCGCCGAGCATTATCAGCGCGTACCGATCCAGAGAACACGGAGCGTGACACCAGACATGGCCACCGATTACGACGCACCCCGCAAGAACGACGAGGACAACGAGCAGGACTCGATCCAGGAGCTCCAGGCCCGTCGTTCCGACAAGTCGTCGGGGGTCGTCGACGAGGACGAGACCGAGGCCGCGGAAGGCTTCGAGCTCCCCGGCGCCGACCTCTCCGGCGAGGAGCTGGCCGTCCGCGTCCTGCCTCGCCAGGCGGACGAGTTCACGTGCTCGAGCTGTTTCCTCGTGCACCACCGCAGCCAGCTGGCCTACGAGAAGCAGGGCCAGATGATCTGCACCGAGTGCGCGGCCTGACGGCCCCGCACCCACCCGTACCGACACACAGGCCGTCACGTCCTCGACGTGACGGCCTTCGTCGTACCCCGGCGCCGGCGAGCGCCGCCCGGGTCAGCCCCCGGCCCCCGCGGCGACCAGCGCCTCGGCCAGCTCGTCCGGGCGGCGGGTCGAGACCAGCCAGTAGGGGGTCGGGTCGCCGGGGTCCCGCAGCTCGACCCGCAGCCCGGTGCGGGCCCAGCTGCGCAGGCACACGTAGGCGCGGGCGTCGAGGTCGGGACCGAGCGCGACCCGCATCTCCTCGGCGCTGAAGATGGGGGTGACCCGGCCCAGCAGGTCCACGGGGACCCGGGCCGGGCCGGCCCGCAGCACCCCGTCGCCGACCTCGACCACCGGGGACGTCGCCACCAGGGCCACCACGGTGGCCGCGCCCACGAGGACACCGACGCCGGGAGCCATGAGCGGCTGCAGCGGGAGCATGATCACGGCGGCGATCACCCCGAGCCCGAGGGCGATCAGCCAGGCGCCGGGACCGGGCAGGAGCCGCTCGCGGAAGGGGGCGGGGACGGGCTCTGGGGCGTGCCCCGGTCGGGCGGACACGTCGTTCATGGGGACATCATCGCAGGCCCGGCAGGTCGGATAGGCTGCCCCGGTGCCTCATGACCCGAACCTGTCGGCGACCGACCCGAGCACGGTGGACGTGCTGGTGACCCTGCTCGACGGCGTCCCCGCCCCGTCGTACGCCCACCCGGGTGACGCGGGCGCCGACCTGGTGACCACCGTCGACGTCGAGCTCGGCCCCGGCGAGCGGACGCTGGTGCCCACCGGGATCGCGATCGCGCTGCCCGAGGGCTACGCCGCGTTCGTGCACCCCCGCTCGGGCCTCGCGGCCAAGCACGGTGTCACGGTCGTCAACGCCCCGGGCACGATCGACGCGGGCTACCGCGGCGAGGTCAAGGTGATCCTCGCGAACACCGACCCGCGCGAGACGGTGCGGCTGCGGCGGGGCGACCGGGTCGCCCAGCTGGTCGTCCAGAAGGTCGAGCACGCCCGCTTCCTGGTCGCCCGGACCCTGCCGGGGTCGCACCGCGGCGAGGGCGGGTTCGGCTCCAGCGGAGGGTTCGGCCGGGCCTGACCTGCGGGTTCACGGACCGTCGGCCACGGCGGTCTACGCTGGGAGAGGTACGGCGCAACGCCGTGCCGACCGACGAGACAAGGAGATCCCTGGTGGGTCTGTTCCGGCGCAAGGCGTCGTCGACGCAAGCCGAGTCCGCGCTCGAGGGCGAGAGCACCCCGGCAGGCCAGGAGGCGCAGGCTGCCGCCGCCGCCCCCGACGCGCCCCAGCGCGGGCCGTTCGACTCCTCGCAGGTGTCGGTCATGGGTCCGCGGGTCGACCTCGGCGCCATCTGGCTGCCGGTCCTGCCCGGCCTCCAGCTGCGCATGGAGGTCGACAAGAAGTCGCAGAAGGTGACCGGCGTCGCCGCCTCCCTGCAGGGTTCCGTGCTGCAGGTGCAGGCCTTCGCCGCCCCGCGCACCGACGGCATCTGGGACGAGGTGCGCGAGGAGATCGCGACCTCCCTGACCAAGCAGGGCGGCACCGTGGACGACGTCCCCGGCGTCTTCGGCCGCGAGCTCATCGCCCGCGTCCCCGCCACCGCGCCCGACGGCACGACCGGCGTCCGCCCGGCCCGCTTCGTCGGCGTCGACGGCCCCCGCTGGTTCCTGCGCGGCGTCCTGTCCGGCCGGGCCGCCGTGGACCCGGAGGCCGCGAAGCCGCTGGAGTCCGTGTTCGCCAACGTGGTCGTCGTCCGCGACGGCAGCCCGCGTCCCCCGCGCGACCTCCTCGCCCTCACGCTGCCCGAGCAGGCCCGCAAGGACGCCGCCGCGGCCCCGGTCGACACCGGCGACGAGGCCCCCGCGTTCGACCCGCTCAAGCGCGGGCCCGAGATCACCGAGATCCGCTGACGGCCATGTCGCTGCGCACCCTGGTCCGGTCGGCCCTCGCCTCCACCGACGACGTCGCCGCCGACGACGAGCGGCACGCCGCCGCGGAGGTCGTCGGCTGCACCCCCGTCTCCGACGCCGCGCCGCGCTGCCGCGTGTCCGTGTCGGGCGTCCTGCGTTCCGTCGTGCTGCACCCGCGCGGCGAGGTCCCCACGGTCGAGGCCGAGCTGTTCGACGGCACCGGCTCCCTCGACCTCGTGTGGCTCGGCCGCCGCGAGATCGCGGGCATCGAGCCGGGCCGCCGCCTGCGGGTCGACGGCATGGTGACGCTCCGCGACGGCCGCCGCACGCTGTACAACCCCCGCTACGAGCTGCGCGCCTGGGCGGGCGAGTGAGCACGCCCCCGCCCCAGCCGTCGTCCGGCACCCCCGAGGTGTCCGACACCGCCAAGGTCACCGCGAAGGCGGCCCGCGGCGTCCGCGCCGTCGTCGGGGACGAGTTCTCGTTCGGCTCCGCCGTCGGCGGGGTCCGCGGCATGGTCGAGGCGATCCTGCCCGGCCTGGTGTTCGTCGTCGTGTTCGTCGTGACGCAGGACCTCACCTGGTCGCTGGTGTCGTCCAGCGCCGCGGCGCTGGTCGCGGTGGTGGCGCGGCTCGTGCAGCGCACCCCCGTCACCCAGGCCCTCGGTGGCGTCCTCGGGATCGCGGTCGGCGTGTTCTGGGCCTGGCGCACCGGTGACGCGGAGGACTTCTACGCCGTCGGGCTGTGGACCAACGCCGCCTACCTCGTCGCGTTCCTCGTCTCGATCGCCCTGCGCTGGCCGCTGGTCGGGCTGTTCGTCGAGGCGATCCGCTCCGGGTTCGCCGAGCAGGCCGTCCAGAAGGCCGCCGAGGCCGACCGGCCCGACGACGAGCGGGGCACGGCCGGGGCCACCGAGCCGAGCCCGTGGGCAGCGCTCGTGGCGTGGCGCCAGGACCGCGACCTCGTGCGCCGGTACACGCTGGCCAGCTGGTTCTGGGTCGGCCTGTTCGGCATCCGGCTGGCCGTCAAGGTGCCGCTCTACCTCGCCGGTGACGTCGGCTGGCTCGGCACGGCCCACCTGGCGCTCGGCATCCCGCTGTGGGGCCTCGTGCTCTGGCTCACCTGGGTCGTCGTGCGCGGCGCACCACGGCCCGCCGCCGCACCCGCCTGACGGGCGGCGCGACCACCTGCGCCGACCGGGGGCCCGGTCCGGGGGAGACCCGGACCGGGCCCCCGGTCGTCGTGCACGGCGCGTGCGCGGGCTCAGCCCAGCTCGGGACCCTCCACGACGAGCTGCTGCAGCGCCGCGGTGTCGGCCTCCCGGCCCGTGACCAGCATCAGCTCGTCGCCCACCTCCAGCGCGTCGTCGCCCGTCGGCGCGAACGGGCGGGTGCCGCGCACCACGCACGCCAGCACCGTGTCGGCCGGCCAGCGCACGTCGCTGACGCGCAGCCCCACCAGCGGCGACTCCGTCGGCAGCGTCACCTCGAAGATGTCGGCCCCCGACTGGTGGAACGTGAAGATCCGCACCAGGTCGCCGACGGCCACGGCCTCCTCGACCATCGCCGTCATGATGCGCGGCGTCGACACCGCGACGTCGACGCCCCAGGACTCGTCGAACATCCACTCGTTGCGGGGGTTGTTGACGCGTGCCACCGTGCGGGGCACCGCGAACTCCGTCTTGGCCAGCAGCGAGAACACCAGGTTGACCTTGTCGTCGCCGGTGGCTCCCACGACGACGTCCGCCGACCCGACGTCCGCGCCCGCCAGCGACGTCGTCTCGCACGCGTCCGCCAGCAGCCAGTCGGCGTCCGGGACCTGCGACACGCGCATCGCCGACGGGTTCTTGTCCACCAGCACGACCTCGTGGTCGTTGGCCAGCAGCTCGGCGGCGATCGACCGGCCCACCGAGCCGGCGCCCGCGATGACGACCCGCATCAGCCGCGCTCCTCGTGCTCGGGACCAGGGGCGTGGGTGAGCAGCCGCTCCACGCGCGGGGCGTCGTCGCTGTGCATCAGCACGTGCAGCACGTCGTTCTCCTGGAGCAGGGTGTCGGGGCCGACGATCGTGCCCTCCGCGTACCGGGTGAGGAACGCCACCCGGGCGCGCGTGGTCGCCTCGATGCGGCGCACGGACAGGCCCAGCCAACCGGGGTGGTAGTCCACCTCCGCGAGCCGGACCGCGCCCGACGGGTCGCGGTACTCGTCCGTGGCGCCCAGCGGCAGCATCCGGCGCAGCACCTGGTCGGCCGTCCAGCGGACGGTCGCCACCGTCGGGATGCCGAGCCGCTGGAACACCTCCGCCCGGTGCGGGTCGTAGATGCGGGCCACGACGTGCTCGATCCCGAACGTCTCGCGCGCCACCCGGGCCGCGAGCACGTTCGAGTTGTCGCCGTCGGACACCGCGGCGAACCCGTAGGTGTCCTCGATACCCGCCTGCTTGAGGGTGTCCCGGTCGAACCCGACGCCGGTGACCCGGTGCCCGCTGAAGTCCGCGGGCAGCCGTCGGAACGCGTCCGGGTTCTGGTCGATCACGGCCACCGAGTGACCGTTCGACTCGATCGTCTGGGCGAGCGTGGAACCCACGCGGCCGCAGCCCATGATCACGAAGTGCACAGCCGAAACGCTATACCCACCGGTCACGCGGCGCCGACCCCCGCGCCGCGGTGCCCCGGCGGGCATAGCATGTGTCACCGTGTCGGACATCGCGGATGCAGCCAAGCGCCTGCTCGTCGGTCGGCCGCTGCGCAGCGACTCCACCCGCGGGGCGGTCCTGCCCAAGCGGGCGGCGCTGCCGGTGTTCGCCTCGGACGCCCTGTCGTCCATGGCGTACGCCCCGGACGAGATCCTGCTCATGCTCGCGCTCGCGGGCGTCGCCGCCACCGCGGTCGCCCCGTGGGTCGGTCTCGCGGTCGTCGTGGTGCTGCTCGTGGTGGTGGCGTCGTACCGGCAGATCGTGCGCGCCTACCCCTCCGGCGGCGGCGACTACGAGGTGGCGACCACCAACCTCGGGCCCACCGCGGGGATCGGGGTGGCGTCCGCGCTGCTCCTCGACTACGTCCTCACCGTCGCGGTGTCCCTGTCGGCCGCCTCCCAGTACCTGGCCGTCGTCGTGCCCGCCGCGCGCGGCTACGAGCCCTGGGTGGCGGTCTTCCTCATCCTCGCGCTCACCGTGGTCAACCTGCGCGGCGTCCGTGAGGCCGCCTGGGTGTTCGTCGTGGTCATCTACTGCTTCATGGGCGCCGTCGGGATCCTCGCGGTCACCGGAGCCGTGCAGCACCTGAGCGGCTCGCTGGCGCAGGCCGAGAGCGCGTCCTTCGACATCGTCCCCGCCGCGGGCCTCGAGCAGGGGTTGATCGGCGTCGCCGGGGCGTTCCTCGTGGCCCGCGCGTTCGCCTCCGGCGCGGTCGCCCTCACCGGCGTCGAGTCCGTCACCACCGCCGTGCCGTCGTTCCGCAAGCCCCGCCACCGCAACGCCGCCATCACGCTGGCGCTGCTCGGCGGCATCTCCGCCGTCATGCTCCTGACGATCCTGTTCCTGGCCGGGGCCACCGGCATCAAGTTCGTCGAGGACCCCGCCACCCAGCTCACCCGCGACGGCCTCCCCGTGGGCGACGGCTACCAGCAGCACCCCGTGCTCGCGCAGCTCGCCGAGACCGTGTTCGGCGGCGCCGGCCTCGTGGCGGTCGTCATCACCGGCGTCACCGCGCTCGTGCTGCTGCTCGCCGCCAACACCGCGTTCCACGGCTTCCCCGTGCTCGGCTCCCGGCTCGCCAAGGACGGCTACCTGCCCCGCCAGCTCCACACCCGCGGCGACCGCATGGCGTTCTCCAACGGCATCGTCACCCTCGCCGTCGCCGCCGCCGTGCTCGTCCTCGCGTTCGGCGCCGAGGTCACCGCCCTCATCCAGCTCTACATCGTCGGCGTGTTCGTCTCCTTCACGCTCTCCCAGCTCGGCATGCTGCGGCACTGGAGCCGCGGGCTGCGCAAGGAGCCCGACCCCCGCGCCCGCCGCCAGATGCGCTGGTCCCGGGTCGTCAACGGTGCAGGGTTCGTCCTCACCGCCGCCGTGCTCCTCATCGTCCTCGTCACGAAGTTCACGCACGGCGCCTGGATCACCCTCGTCGCCATGGGCCTGCTGTTCGTCGTCATGCGCGGCGTCCACCGCCACTACGCCCGCGTGCGCGACGAGCTCGCCCTCGACGACGTCGCCGGGGCCCGCGCCCTGCCCAGCCGCGTCCACGCCGTCGTCCTCGTCTCGCGCGTGCACAAGCCGACCATGCGCGCCCTCGCCTACGCCCGCGCGTCGCGCCCCTCCACGCTGGAGGCCGTCACCGTCGGCGTCGACCCCGACGAGATCCGCGACCTGCGCGAACGCTGGGAGGCGCTGGACCTGCCCGTCGCCCTGCGCGTCCTCGACTCGCCCTACCGCGAGATCACCCGGCCCGTCCTGCAGTACGTGCGGTCCCTGCGGCGCGAGTCCCCCCGCGACCTCGTCGTCGTCTACATCCCCGAGTACGTCGTGGGGCACTGGTGGGAGCACCTCCTGCACAACCAGTCCGCCCTGCGCCTCAAGGGCCGCCTGCTGTTCACCCCCGGCGTCGTCGTCGCCTCCGTGCCCTGGCAGCTGTCGTCGGCGGGCAGCGCGACCCTCGACCCCGACCGGTCCGGCGAGAACGGCCGCCGCGACGGGTGACAATGGGGGCGTGCCCCGCCCCCGCCGCTCCACCCCGCGCCCCCGCCCCGCCGACCCCCACGTCGGCACCGAGATCGAGCTCGTCGTCGGGCCCGTCGCCCACGGCGGCCACTGCGTCGCCCGTCACGAGGGCCGCGTCGTCTTCGTCCGGCACGCCCTGCCCGGCGAGCGCGTCCGCGCCCGCGTCACCGAGGGCGGGAACCGCTACTGGCGGGCCGACGCCGTCGAGGTCCACGAGGCGTCCCCCGACCGCGTCGCCCCCGCCTGGCCCCAGGCCGGCCCCGGCGGCGTCGGCGGCGGCGAGCTCTCCCACGTCGCCCTGCCCGCCCAGCGGCGATGGAAGGCCGACGTCCTGACCGAGCAGCTCGCCCGCCTCGCCCGCCTCGAGCGCGACGTCACCGTCGAGGCCGTCGACGGCGACGACGCCCGTCACGGCCTCGCCTACCGCACCCGCGTCGACCTCGTCGCCGACGACGCCGGCCGCGCCGGCATGCGGCGCTTCCGCTCCCACGACGTCGTGCCCCTCGACGCCATGCCGCTCGCCACCGAGGACGTCGCGGCGCTCGCGGACGCCGAGCAGGTCTGGACCCGCACGTGGCGTCCCGGCCAGCGGATCGAGCTCGTCGCGCCCGCCGCGGGCGGACGCCCCCTCATGCTGGTGGACGGCGTGCCGTGGCACCGCGGACGCCCGGACTCCCGCCCCACCGCCCGGCGCGCCGTCGCCGAGGAGGTGACGCTCGCGGGCCGCACCCACCGGTTCCGCGTCGCCGCCGACGGCTTCTGGCAGGTTCACCGCGGGGCCCCCGCCCTGCTGGGCGACGCCGTCCTCGCCGGTGTCGGCGACGTCGACGGCGCCACCGTGCTGGACCTGTACTCGGGCGCCGGCCTCTTCACCGTGCCGCTCGCCCACGCCGTGGGGGAGTCCGGCCGCGTCATCGGCGTCGAGGGCGACGCCCGCGGCGTCCAGGACGCCCGCCGCAACGTGCACGACCTGCCCCAGGTCGAGCTCCACCTCGGGGCCGTCGACCAGGTGCTCGCCGACGGCGACGCCGCCGACGGGGCGCTCGGCGCGGCGGACGTCGTCGTGCTCGACCCGCCGCGCGCGGGGGCCGGGCGCACCGTCGTCGACGCCGTCGCCGCCCGCGGCCCGCAGCGGGTCGTGTACGTCGCCTGCGACCCCGCCGCCCTCGCCCGTGACGTGGGCCTGCTCGGGAAGCACGGCTACGCGCTGTCGGCGCTGCGCGCGTTCGACCTGTTCCCGCACACCCACCACGTCGAGGCCGTCGCCGTCCTGGAGCGCTGAGCCGCGCCGGCCGGCCCGGTCGTCGGGCCGGCCGGCGGGCCGGTCAGCAGTTCTCGCGGACCCGGTCGCCCCGCTCGGGCAGGAGGTCGGCGTCGCCGGGGGAGACGGCGTCGAACGAGCCGTCGGCCAGCGAGTCCGCGACCGCCCGCATGCTCACGAGCGCCTCGCGCACCAGCGCACCGTGGCCCTTCTGCCCGACCTCCTGCTGGCCGCGCTGCTCCACGAGCACCGTCGGGTAGCCGTCGAGCGAGAGGCCGTTGCGGGCCGTGGTGGCCGTGTCGCTGCGCGGGTACAGCGTGACCTCGGCGTGCCCGCTGCGCGCCAGGGAGTCCCCGATGACGGCGACGGCGCGGCGACCGTCGTCGGCGACGTCCGGGGCCACGTCGGGGTGGGTGCCCCACAGCACGGACATCGTCACCAGGTCGTCGGTGCCCTCGGTCGTGTAGCTCACCTGGTGGTGGTAGTCGAGGACGAGGTCCGGCTCGGTGGCCTCCACGAGGTCCTGCACCGCGACGGCCTCGGGCGCGAGGGCGAGGTCGACGGTCGTCGGGCCGAACGCCCGGTTGAGATCGATGTCGTTCGCGTTGCGGCGCGGGTCCAGCCCGTCGGCGAAGTCGCGGTCCTGGTACCTCTCCCAGCCGTCCGGGTTGATGCGCGGCACCGCGACGATCGTCACGCCCTCGCGCAGCGCTGCACCGGCGGGCGTGGGGGCGGCGGCCGCCTTGAGGAGCTGCAGGACGGCCTCGGTGCCCATCGGCTCGTCGCCGTGCACCTGCGTCAGCACCAGCAGGGTGCGCGGGCCGTCGCCCACGGTGACGGCCTCCAGCGGCCGGCCCTCCACCGACCGGCCGATCTCCTCCACCTCGACGATGCCGGGGTGGCGGGCGGCGAGCCGGGCGAGCTCGGCGGCGAGCTCGTCGTTGCTCGTCAGCCCCGCCAGGGAGATCGGCTGGGCCCCGCACACCCACGGGCCACCGGGGACGGGGTCGGCGGCCGCCGGTGCGGCCGTGGCGAGCGCGAGGGGCAGGACGAGGGCGGGCAGGGCCAGGGCGGCCGTGGCACGGGTGGGTCGCACGAGTTCCTCCATCGACGGTGACGCGACGCCGGGTCGGCGCCTGCGGCCACCGTGTCAGCAGGGCGGCCGGACCGCCACCCCGCACCGCACCGCGCCGACGCCGCACGGACCGTCGGTGCACGGCTCCTCGGTGGCGACGTCCGGACCGCCGCACCCGGCTAGGCTTTCGGGGTCCGGCCGACGAAGGTCGGCACGGGTACGTCGAGGAGCGTGGTGGGTGATGGGGTCGTTCAGGCTCCCTGGGGCACGGGTGGCGGGCGAGGCGCTGGCCGAGCTGCGACGGCTGCGGGAGGCGGCCGAGACGCAGGTCACGGTGTCCCGCCGGACGGCGCGCCGCGTCGCCGAGCTCGAGCGGCAGGTCGCCGACCTCACCGCGCAGCTCTCCGTCCGCCTGGACCGGATCGGGGCCGACGTCGCGGCCACCCGCAAGGACGCCGAGTCCGGCCGCAAGGAGCTCACCACGCTGCGCACCGCGGCCACGGCCTCGACCATGAGCGAGGTGCTGGAGTTCACCGCGCAGCGCCAGATGACGCTGCGCGAGACGCTGGAGCTCCTGGCGCGGGAGCGCACCAGCTTCGCCCGGTTCGGGGACGGCGAGCTCCGGATGATGGTCGACCCGCTGTACGACCTCGGGTTCCAGAAGAACAGCGCGGAGATCCGTGCGGCGCTGCGCGAGACCCTGGCCGCCGAGCCCGTCGACGGGCTGCTCGTCGGCTGGCCCCAGACCTTCCGCACCGCGCACAACAGCGGCGTGTGGGAGCTCGTGTGGCAGGACGTCCGCCGGGTCGTGCCCGAGGGGCGGCGGTTCGGCAACAGCCACGTCTCGCGCCCCATCTGCTTCCTGGAGCTCGGCGACGACGCCGTACGGCTGTGGCGCGACGTGTGGGCGGACGAGAAGGTGCTGGTCGTCACGGGTCGGGGCTCACGGTTCGACCTCGTCCCGGCGCTGTTCGACGACGTGGCGGCCGTGGACCACCTCTGGACGGTGCCGCGGCACGCCTTCGAGGTGCTGGACGAGCTGGAGGCCGAGATCGTCGCGCGGGCGTCCGACGAGCTGGTGCTGCTCGCGCTGGGGCCCGCCGGGACGATCCTGGCGAGCCGGCTGGCGCGCGCGGGCGTGTGGGCGATCGACGTCGGGCACCTGTCGAACAGCTACCTCAACGTGGTCGACGGCGCGCCGAAGCCCGAGAAGACCCCTGCGGTCCGCCGGGCGGCTCGCCGGTCCTGACGGGGGCGGCGGCCCGGCGGCCCAGCGGTCCGTCAGGCCCGGCGCGCCGCGGCGGACGCGAAACCGAGCCAGGTGTGACGGTTGCGCCACCAGCACCAGCCGATCTTCGCCGCGCCGCGGCGCCCGGCGCCGTCGCGTCCCGTGCCGCCGGAGATCCACAGCGCGGGCGTGCGGGCGTCGTCGCTCCCGTCGGCGCGCCGCACGCGGGACCCGATCGTCATGAAGCAGCGGCCGGGCTCCAGCACGCCGGGGGACTGGAGCACCCACTGGGCGCCCTCGCCGAGCGTCAGGGGTGTGCGCGACCGGGCGGCGAGCGCCACGACGGCCTCCTCGGGGGAGGCGTTCGCCAGGTCGTCGCCGCGGTCGGGGGCGAGCACGGCCCAGACGTCGGCGTCGGGCAGGTCGAGGTCGGGGACGGGAGCGAACGCGTCGACGTCCGTCATGTCCTCGACGACGAACCCGGGGCGCTCCACCTCGCCGCCGCGCGTGCGCACGGTGCGCAGCAGGTGGGGGGCGAGCGCCGAGGGCGGCAGGTGCCGCGGGTGCACGACCAGCAGGGCGCCGGGCGCCCCGGAGCCGGTCAGGTCGGCGGCCCGCCGGCGCAGCGTCGCGGCGTCGAGGGTGCCGTCGGCGGGGTCGGTGGGGACGAGCCCCAGGTCGACCAGCCGTTCGGCCTGGTCGGTCAGGGGCGGCAGGTCGGGGGGTGCGGAGGCGGTGGTGGTCGGGTCGGTGCGCAGGGACGTCTCGGCCATGGGTTCCTTCCGTCGGTCCCTCGCGGCGTGAGGGACCCTGGTGCAACGCGCGCCGGGCCGGGGTCGTTCCCGGCGGCCGGGGTCGGACCCGGCGGGCGGTGAGGCCGCCCTGAGTATCTTGACGTCAAGATACATAGGCTATGCTGGGGGACAGCCCCCGCGACGTCCGCGTCCGCCGGGGGTGGAGCCCCCGGACGTCACGGCGTCGGAACCGCTGCGCTCTCGCGTCGACGCGGTGCCCGCGCCGGCCAGCCCCGCAGAAGGAGCAGCAGTGAGCAGCGTGGACACATTCGGATCCAAGGGAACCCTGGAGGTCGGGGAGAACTCGTACGAGATCTTCCGGCTGTCGGCGGTGGACGGCCTCGAGCGGCTTCCGTACTCGCTCAAGATCCTCGCCGAGAACCTGCTCCGCACCGAGGACGGTGCGAACATCACCGCGGACCACGTCCGCGCCCTCGCCGGCTGGGACCCCGACGCCCAGCCCAGCACCGAGATCCAGTTCACGCCGGCGCGCGTGATCATGCAGGACTTCACCGGCGTCCCCTGCGTCGTCGACCTCGCCACCATGCGCGAGGCCGTCGCCGAGCTCGGCGGCGACCCCACCCGCATCAACCCGCTCGCGCCCGCCGAGATGGTCATCGACCACTCCGTGCAGATCGACGTCGCGGGCCGCCCCGACGCGTTCGAGCGCAACGTCGAGTTCGAGTACGAGCGCAACCACGAGCGCTACCAGTTCCTGCGCTGGGGTCAGACCGCGTTCGACGACTTCAAGGTCGTCCCCCCGGGCACCGGCATCGTGCACCAGGTCAACATCGAGTACCTGGCGCGCACGGTCATGACCCGCGAGGTCTCCGTGAACGGGTCCGCGCCGGTGCTCCGCGCCTACCCCGACACCTGCGTCGGCACCGACTCGCACACCACGATGGTCAACGGCCTGGGCGTGCTCGGCTGGGGCGTCGGCGGCATCGAGGCCGAGGCCGCGATGCTCGGCCAGCCCGTGTCCATGCTCATCCCGCGCGTCGTCGGCTTCAAGCTCAAGGGCTCGATCCCGGCCGGCGTCACCGCGACCGACGTCGTCCTGACGATCACGCAGATGCTGCGCCAGCACGGTGTCGTCGGCAAGTTCGTCGAGTTCTACGGCTCCGGCGTCGGCCAGGTGCCGCTCGCGAACCGCGCCACCATCGGCAACATGTCGCCGGAGTTCGGCTCGACCGCCGCGATCTTCCCGATCGACGACGTCACCGTCGAGTACCTGCGCCTGACCGGCCGGTCCGAGGAGCAGCTCGCGCTCGTCGAGGCGTACGCCAAGGAGCAGGGCCTGTGGCTCGACCCGGAGTCGGCCGACTACGTCGAGCCGGTGTTCTCCGAGTACCTCGAGCTGGACCTGGCGACCGTCGTGCCGTCGATCGCCGGCCCGAAGCGCCCGCAGGACCGCATCGAGCTGTCGAACGCCAAGTCCGCGTTCGCGCGCGACCTGCCGAGCTACGCCGCCGACGTCATCGACTCCGTCGACGAGGCCGAGAAGGAGTCCTTCCCGGCCTCCGACTCGCCGTCGACCCACGCCCAGGTGCGCCGCACCGTCCCGGTGACGGACTCCGAGGGCAAGGAGTTCGAGCTCTTCCACGGCGCCGTCGCGATCGCCTCGATCACGTCGTGCACCAACACCTCGAACCCGTCGGTCATGCTCGCCGCCGCGCTGCTGGCCAAGAACGCGGTGGAGAAGGGCCTCACCTCGAAGCCGTGGGTCAAGACGTCCATGGCCCCGGGCTCGCAGGTCGTCACCAACTACTACGAGAAGTCCGGCCTGTGGCCGTACCTCGAGAAGCTGGGCTTCCACCTGGTCGGCTACGGCTGCGCCACCTGCATCGGCAACTCCGGCCCGCTCGACGAGAAGATCTCCGAGGCGGTCCAGGAGCACGACCTCGCCGTCGTGTCCGTGCTGTCCGGCAACCGCAACTTCGAGGGCCGCATCAACCCGGACGTCAAGATGAACTACCTGGCGTCCCCGCCGCTGGTCATCGCGTACGCCCTGGCCGGCACCATGGAGTTCGACTTCGACCACGACCCGCTGGGCCGTGACGACGCGGGCAACCCCATCTTCCTCAAGGACATCTGGCCGACGCCGGACGAGGTCCAGGCCACCATCGAGGCCTCGATCGACCGCAAGATGTTCGAGGACGACTACGCGGACGTCTTCGCCGGCGACGACCGGTGGCGTGCGCTGGAGACGCCCGAGGGCGACACGTTCGCGTGGGACGGCGAGTCGACCTACGTGCGCAAGCCCCCGTACTTCGAGGGCATGGGTGCGCAGCCGTCGCCGGTCTCGGACATCTCCGGTGCCCGCGTGCTCGCCAAGCTCGGCGACTCCGTCACCACCGACCACATCTCGCCCGCGGGTGCGATCAAGGTCGACAGCCCGGCCGGCAAGTACCTGGCCGAGCACGGCGTGGCGCGTCGTGACTTCAACTCCTACGGCTCGCGCCGTGGCAACCACGAGGTCATGATCCGCGGCACGTTCGCGAACATCCGCCTGAAGAACCAGCTGCTGGACGGCGTCGAGGGTGGCTACACCTTCAACTTCGTCTCCGGCGAGCAGGACACCATCTACGACGCCGCGCAGGACTACGCCGCGCAGGGCACCCCCCTGGTGGTGCTCGGCGGCAAGGAGTACGGCTCCGGCTCGTCCCGCGACTGGGCGGCCAAGGGCACCGCGCTCCTGGGCGTCAAGGCCGTCATCACCGAGTCGTTCGAGCGTATCCACCGCTCGAACCTCATCGGCATGGGCGTCCTGCCGCTGCAGTTCCCGGCCGGCGAGAACGTCGAGTCCCTCGGCCTGGACGGCACCGAGACGTTCGACATCGCGGGCATCACGGAGCTCAACGAGGGCACCACGCCCGAGACCGTCGCGGTGAAGGCCACCAAGGCGGACGGCTCCGTCGTCGAGTTCGACGCCGTGGTGCGCATCGACACCCCGGGCGAGGCGGACTACTACCGCAACGGCGGCATCCTGCAGTACGTGCTCCGTTCGCTCGTCGCCTGATCCTCCGGATCGCCTGACGGCCGACAGCACACGACGCCCCGTCGCTCCTCTTGCGGAGCGGCGGGGCGTCGTCGTGCGTCCCCCGTCACGGTGGGGGGTGAGGGTGAGGGGTTGAGGCTCCTCGTCAGGCGTGGACGGGGGCGAGGTGCGCGACGACGGCGCGCACGGTGGCGTCGTCGTCCAGCACGCGGTTGTGACCCAGCCCGGAGGTGACCCGCAGGTCGCTCGCTGCCGGGGTGCGCGGCGTGCAGGGCGTGCGCCTCGGCGACGCCGTGCATCGCGTCGTCGGTGTCCTGCACGAACAGGGTGCGCACCGCGTCCGGCACGGGGTGGCGCAGCAGGTCGAACCGGTCGCGGACGTCGGGGTGGCCGGGGAACGTGGTGGCGGCGATGCGCGTGCAGAGACGTTCGTGCAGGACGGGGGAGAGGCCGACGAGGCGCATGTAGGTCGCGACGACGGAGTCGAAGCCGGTGGGCGCGGCCAGGGAGACGAAGTGCCGCGCCGAGAACCCCTCGTGCAGGGCGGTCCCGGCGGCGAAGGCCCCGAGCGAGTGACCGACGACGGCGTCGAACGGACCGCAGGCTGCCTCGACGGCGCGCATCGCGGCCATGTGCTCCAGGAGTGTGAGCCGGTCGCCGGCGGACGCGCCGTGCGCGGGGGCGTCGTAGGACTCGACCCGCCACCCGGCCGCGGTGAGGGCCCGCACGAGGGCCCCGAAGCGGGAGGCGCGCAGCTGCCAGCCGTGCACCAGCCGGCCCGGTCCGCCGCGCCGGGTCTCGACCGGGTCTGGTCCCTGGCGCGGGGCTGGAGCGAGTACTCCCGCACCCGGACGTTCGCCGGCGGCTGGTTCTTCCGTGCCGTCGAGACCGAGACGGACTCCCGTCCCGGCCCCGTCCGGGACGCCGTCGTGGCGGTGCGCCGCGAGTGGGACGGCTACCTCGCGCACCACGTCGCGCTCGCCGTCGAGGCCGGCGACCTCGCGGCGGGGACGGAGCCCGACCAGGTCGTGTTCGAGGTCGTGGGCCTGCTCGGCGCGGCCAACGACCGCTCCCTCCTGCTGGACGATGCCACCGCCGACGACCGGGCGCTGCGGGCCGTGCGAGCGCTCCTCGTCGGCCGCGGCGCCGATCCGGCGCGGCTTCCCTGAACCTCAGGCGAAGCCGAACAGCGGCCCGAACCCGACGACGACCACCGCGGCCCAGAGCGCGTACACCGGCAGGTACGTCGTCTGCCAGCGCTCCAGCGCGCCGAACCCGGCGCGGCGGCGGCAGAACCCCAGCAGGAGCCACCCGGTGCGCACCAGGTGCACGAGGAGCACCAGGTTGAGCCCGAGCGCGGCGACCTTGTTGGGGCTCGCGCCGAACTCGGCGATCCGGGTGAGCATGGCGGTCAGGGCGAGCGCGTCGACGGCGAGAGCGGCGGCGACCATCGCGAGCTGGAGCGCGTCGAAGAACCCGGGTCGCGCGAGCGGGTCGCGGGCCGAGATCGAGTAGAGCAGCAGCGCCAGGACGAGGACCAGGACGGCGTCGAGCAGGATGAGCAGCTCACGGTCCACCGTGGTGAGCCCGCCGGCGGTGAGCAGGACGACGAACGACACGACGAGCATGACCGTGGTCAGCGGCGTGAACACCCTGGTCAGCACGGGTGCGATGTTCTCCACGACCTCCTGCTTGGCCTCGACGAGCCAGGCGGCGACCAGGACCGCGCCGGGGACGCAGTACGGCAGGATCCAGCCCTCGAGGGCGGGCTCCAGGTCGACGCCGACCACGGCGAGGAGCCCGGCGGTGAGGCCGAGCAGCACCCCGCCGCCGAGCGCGAGCAGGGCGACGTAGATGACGAGCTCGCCGGTGAACCGGACGAAGTCCATGCGCCGGTCGCCCGAGCGCCAGCGTCCACCGGTGTAGGCGACGCCCACGGCGGTCCACACCAGGACCGGGGCGTGCAGCGCCGCCAGGACCATCGTCGAGCCGCCGTCGGCGAACGGGTACAGGTTGACGACCGCGCACGTGACGGCCAGCACCGCGACGAGCGCGCCGACGAGCGCCAGGGGTGCGCGACGCTTCCAGGCGAAGTAGCCGAGGAGGAACGGCAGGACGAGGAACGCGACGTTCGTGGCGAAGGTGTCGTCGGCGAGCGTGGTGGCGCCGACCTTCACCGCGGTCCCGGCGCCCACCCCGAGCGCGAGGACGACGCCGAGCTCGCGCCACGCCGGCGCGCGCCGGTCGTCGGCGCCCGGGGCGGGGACGAGCACGAGCTGCTTCCAGAGGCGCTCGGAGTGCTCCCGGGCGAACTCCCGGGACACGGCGTCGAGGCTGCCCATGCGCTTGACCGCGACGAGGAACGCCTCCTCGTCGTCGAGACCGGCGGCCCGCAGGTCGTCGATGCGCTCGCGCAGGTGGTCGGCCATCTCGTCGACGTCCGCGGGGGCGATGGCGCGGTGGCGGCTGACGTAGTCGCGCCAGCGGGCGACCTGGGCGTCCAGGGCGGTGGGCTCGTCCATCAGGTGATCCCTCCTGCCGCGGCCGAGGTGCCGAGGCCGCCGCCGAGGACGGCGTCACGGGTGGGTCGGGTGGCGTCGGCGACCGACTCCCACGCGCGGGACAGCGCCGCGTGCACGACCTCCCACTGCTCCTGGCGCTCGGCGAGCGCGGCACGCCCGGCGGCGGTGATCGCGTAGTGCTTGCGGCGGCGTCCGGTCTCGGAGCGTCCCCAGGAGGCCTCGACGAGGCCGTTCCTCTCCAGGCGGTGCAGCAGCGGGTAGAGCATCCCGTCGGTCCACTCCATGTGGCCGCCGGACAGCTCGGCCACCCGTTTGGCGATGGCGTACCCGTAGGACTCGTCCTCGGCCAGTATGCCGAGGACGAGCGGCGTCGCCGAGGCGGCGACGAGGTCCTTGTCGATGTGCATAGCTCCTCTATCCCTCGATCTACGAGGTATCTAACCCTCGTGGTGCGAGGGTTGGCAAGAGCAGGGCACCAGCTCCGTCGAGGGAGGACGTCACGACCGGACGCCCGACCTCGCGGCGGGGTCAGTCGACCCGTCGTCCGCCGTCGCGGGCACGCAGCCCGTAGGTATCCGCCGTCAGCGTCCCGAACGCGTCCGCGACGACGGTCTCCAGCACCGCCAGGTCGACCTTGTCCAGGTCGGTCAGGTAGAGGCACCCCACGCCCGTGCGGTGCGGCCCCAGCCGCGCCAGGTCGTCCGCGTGCGCGTCGGTCCCGTCCATGAGGTACACGACGCTGTTCGCCTTCCGCGGGGCGAACGCGGCCGGCGGGGCGTCGCCCGAGCGGCCCGACGCGTACTCGTAGTGGTAGGTGCCGAACCCGACGATGGTGCCGTGCAACTGCGGCGCCAGCCCGGTCACCCGGTGCATCAGCGCGAGCAGCGTCCAGGCGTCACGCCGTCGACGCGCACCCGGCACCGCGTCGAGGAAGGCCCGTACGTCGTCCGGCACCGCCGCCTGCGGTCCCGCGCCGTCGACGTCCGGCGGTCCCGCCGCCGGGAAGCCCGGACCCGAGGTCTCGGACCGGCCGTCCGCGGGAGTCGCCATGGCCCCAGTGTGGGCCGTCAGGCCTCGGCGAGCACCTCGGCCAGCGCCTCGCGGCCGAGCGGGAGCAGCCAGGCGTGCTCCGGACCGGAGGTGAGCATCGACGTCGCCATCGTCAGCGCCCAGCCGCGGGCCCGCACCCAGACCGGGTCGTCGCCGGGGTAGGGCCCGGCCAGCTCCGCCCGGAACGTCTCGCGACCCGCGGCGTCGAACACCGTCCAGGCGGCGGCGAGGTCCGTCGCGGGGTCGCCGGAGGTGAGGTCGCCGAGGTCGGCGACGGCGGCGAGCGTCACCGTCGCGCCGTCGTCGGCGAGCACGAGGTTGCCGGGGTGGGGGTCGCCGTGCAGCCACAGCGCGGGCCCGTGCCAGGGCTCGGCCGCCACGGCCTGCGACCACACCGCGAGGCAGCGGTCCACCTCGGTGGTGACGCCGGCCGCGAGCCGGTCCCGCACGGGGCCGTCGCGGCCGGCCAGCGGGCCGCCGCGGTAGGGGTTCTCGGGGGCGTCGGGCGGCGCGGGGCGGTGCATCGCCGCGAGGAACCCGGCCAGGGCAGCGGCGACGTCGCCGCGCCTCGCCCGCGGGACGTCCGCGCCGCGCAGCCCCGGGACCCAGGGCACCACCGACCACGACCACGGGTAGCCCAGGGCGGTGCTGGGGCGGCCGATCCGCACCGGGACCGGCACCCGCACGGGCAGGTGCGGGGCGAGGCGGGGCAGCCACTCCTGCTCGTGCTCGACCAGCGGCGCGGCGATCGCCCGGCGCGGCAGCCGCACGGCCAGGTCGTCCCCGAGCCGGGTCATGACGTTGTCCCAGCCCTGCGCGACCACCCGCAGCGGCAGCCCGGCCAGGTCGGGGTGCTGCTCGGTCAGGAGCCCGCGCACCAGCGCGACGTCGATCTCGATCTCCGCGGCGGCCATCGGACCATTGTCGCCGGGCCGCCGACCACGGACCACCGACCGCTCGTCACCGACCCCGGGCCGCTCGCGCGGGGACCGACGTCCCCTCGACGGTCAGTCCTCGTCCTCGTCCTCGGCGTCGGACTCGACCCACCACGGCCCGTCGTCGACGACGCCGAGGTCGATGTGCACGCCGGTGAGGGCGCCGGCCTCGTCGTGGGTCGTCACGACGGCGTAGAAGCCGTCGCCCCAGCCGGAGTGCGCGAGCACGACGTTGGCGGTGCCGTGCCCGGGCAGGGACACGTTCGCGCAGCCTTCGACCAGGTGGTCGGCGTCGTCCTGGCGCGCGAACCACGCGTCCGGGCCGTCGTGGTCGTACACCTCGGAGTAGAGGTCGTCGACGGCGGTGGTCGCGGCCGCCGCGGCGGTGGCGTCGGCGAACGCGACCGTGCCGGCGTCGACGGGGACACCGTGGACGGTGCCGTCGGTGCCCGGCTCCTCGCCGGCCGGGACGAACGGGCGGGCGCTCCCGGCGGTGCGGGCGGCGTCGTCGAGCACGACCGACAGGTACGCCTCGCGCCGGTGGCTGCCGTCCTGCTCGCGCGAGACGTCGGCGACGGTCACGTGCACCGGGTAGGTGCCGGGCGGCACGGGGACGACGAGCCCCTCGCCGAGGTTCACGTAGGGGTCGGACGCCTCCAGCCGCCCGGACGGGACGTGCAGCGTGCCGAGGTCGTGGACGGTCAGGGCGTAGGGGGTGCCGGCGGGCGTGCCGGTGCGCAGGGCGAGGAACGGGGCGGTCATGGGTGGGACGCTAGCGGCCGCCCCCGACGTTCACGGCTCGACGTCCAGCTCGCGGCCGCGGTCCCAGTCCTCGGTCCACCCGAGGTGGTCGAACATCGCGTCGAGGATGCCGGCCGTGAAGCCCCACACGAGGTGCCGGTTCCCGTCGTCGTCGACGACGAACCCGGGGCCGCGCCACACCTGGCCGCCGCGGCGCAGGACGGTCGTGACGCGTCGGTCCGGGTCCAGGAGGTCCGCGACGGGGGCGCGGAACACGTGCGCCGACTCGGCGGGGTCGACCACGCCCACGGGGGACTGCCGCGTCCACCAGGCGAGCACGGGGGTGACGACGTGGTTGCTCACCGGCATGGGCAGGGCGTCCAGGGTGCCGAGCACCTCGACGCCGCTGGTGTCCACGCCGGTCTCCTCGGTGGCCTCGCGCAGGGCGCAGGTCACCGCGTCCTCCCCGGGGTCGGCCCGACCGCCGGGGAACGCGACCTGGCCCGCGTGGGACCGCAGGGTCGCGGCGCGGGCGAGGAGCAGCACGTCGAGGTCGGCCGAGACGGCCTCGGCCTGCGCCGCGTGGTCGGACGGGAGGCCGTCCAGGACGCCGAACAGCACCAGCACGGACGCGGGGCGCACGGCGTCCGGGTCGAGCGTGCCGCGGGCGTGCCGCCACGGCCCGGCGAACGCGCCGTCGCCGGCGAGCGCGCGGAGCTGGTCCTGGGCGGAGGGGTGGTCGTTCACCTGGGCAGGCTAACGCCGACCGGGCGGCGCGGACGGGCGACCATGCCGCTGCCGACCGTCGTGGACCGCCGCCGGGCCCCGGCCGCAGGGTCGCGCACGGGGCGTCGCGCCCGGGTCACCAGGAGGTGGCGACCGGCATGCCCTCGGCGTACCCGGCGGCCGACTGGATGCCGACGGTCGCGCGCTCGGCGAACTCCGCCAGGGTGCGGGCGCCGGCGTACGTGCAGCTCGAGCGCAGGCCGGAGGTGATCTCGTCGAGCAGGTCCTCGACGCCGGGACGACGCGGGTCGAGGTACATCTTGCCGGTCGAGATGCCCTCCTCGTACAGGGCCTTGCGCGCCCGGTCGAACGCCGACCCGGCCCCGGCCGTGCGGGCGGCGACCGCGCGGGCCGACGCCATGCCGAACGAGTCCTTGTAGAGGCGCCCGGAGCCGTCCTCGTGCAGGTCGCCCGGGGACTCGTACGTCCCGGCGAACCAGGAGCCGATCATCACCTGCGACGCGCCCGCCGCCAGGGCGAGCGCGACGTCGCGGGGGTGGCGCACGCCGCCGTCGGCCCACACGTGCTTGCCGAGCTCACGCGCCGCGGCCGCGCACTCCAGCACGGCGGAGAACTGCGGACGACCCACCGCGGTCTGCATGCGGGTGGTGCACATGGCGCCCGGCCCGACGCCGACCTTGAGGATGTCGGCGCCCGCCTCGACGAGGTCGCGCACGCCGTCCGCGGTGACGACGTTGCCCGCCACGACCGGCACCCGGGGGTCCACCGACCGCACGGCGCGCAGCGCGGCCAGCATCTTGTCCTGGTGGCCGTGCGCCGTGTCGACGACGAGCACGTCGACCCCGGCGGCGAGCACCTCGGCGGTCTTCGCGGCGACGTCGCCGTTGATGCCCACGGCGGCGCCCACGAGCAGGCGGCCGGACGCGTCGAGCGCGGGGGAGTAGACGGTGGAGCGGACGGCGCCCTTGCGGGTCAGCACGCCCACGAGGCGACCGTCGCGCACGACCGGCGCGAGGTGCACCTTCGCGGCGTGCAGGCGCTCGAACGCGGCCGGCAGCCCGTCGGCCTCGACCTGCGCGGCCTCCAGGGTGACCAGCTCGGTCGACATCACGGCGCCGACGCGCGCGAACCGGTCCACGGACGTGCAGTCGTCCGCCGTGACGACGCCCACGGGGCGGCCGTCGTCGACGACCACGGCCGCGCCGTGCGACCGCTTGCCGAGCAGCGACAGGACGTCCGCGACGGTGTCCTGCCCGGTGACGACCACCGGGGACTCCACGACGGGGTCCTTGGACTTGACGTCGGCGACGACGTCGGCGACGACCTCGCCGGGGATGTCCTGCGGCAGGATCGCGACGCCGCCGCGGCGCGCGACGGTCTCGGACATGCGACGCCCCGCCACGGCGGTCATGTTCGCCACGACGACGGGGATCGTCGTGCCGGTGCCGTCGTCGGTCGACAGGTCGACGTCGAACCGGCTGGTCACGTCGGAGCGCGACGGGACCATGAAGACGTCGCCGTAGGTGAGGTCGGAGGTGGGCTGCTGGCCGGGAAGGAAACGCACACCAGGAATCTACCCCGCCCGCCGGGTCCTGCCCCCGCCGGCCGCCTACAGTGGGCGGATGACGACGCCGGACCGCAGGGGCCTGCTGCACCGCATCGCCGAGCCCGAGGACGTGCGCCGGCTGACGCCGGCCCAGTCCGTGCGCCTGGCCGCGGAGATCCGCACGTTCCTCGTGGAGAACGTCTCGCGCACCGGCGGGCACCTCGGGCCCAACCTCGGGGTCGTGGAGCTCACGATCGCCCTGCACCGCGTGTTCGACTCCCCGCGGGACACGCTCGTGTTCGACACCGGCCACCAGGCGTACGTGCACAAGCTCCTCACGGGCCGGCAGGACTTCAGCGGCCTGCGCACGCGCGACGGGCTCTCGGGCTACCCGAGCCGCGAGGAGTCCGCGCACGACGTGGTGGAGAACTCCCACGCGTCCACGGCGCTGTCCTGGGCGGACGGCATCGCCCGCGCGCACGACCTGCGGGGCCGCCACGACCGGCACGTCGTGGCGGTGGTCGGCGACGGGGCGCTGACCGGCGGCATGGCGTGGGAGGCCATCAACAACATCGCGGCCGACCCGACGCGGCGGCTCGTCATCGTCGTCAACGACAACGGGCGCTCCTACTCGCCGACGGTCGGGGGTCTGGCCAACCACCTGGACACGCTGCGCGTCACGCGCGGCTACGAGGCGTTCCTCGACTGGGGCAAGCGCACCCTGCAGCAGCGCACCGGCCCGCCCGGCAGGTTCGCGTACGACTGGCTGCACGGCCTCAAGAAGGGCATCAAGGACGTCGTCGCGCCGCAGGGCATGTTCGAGGACCTCGGCCTGAAGTACGTCGGGCCGGTCGACGGGCACGACGTCGCCGCGGTCGAGGCGGCGCTGCGCCGCGCCCGCGACTTCGGCGGGCCCGTCATCGTCCACGCCATCACGGAGAAGGGGCGCGGCTACAGCCCCGCGGAGGAGGACGTCGCCGACCGCTTCCACGCCGTCGGGGCCATCCACCCCGAGACCGGCCTGCCGGTCGCGCCGTCCCGGTTCGGCTGGACGCAGGTGTTCGCCGAGGAGATGGTGACGATCGGGCGGCGCCGCCCGGACGTCGTGGCCGTCACCGCGGCGATGCTCAACCCGGTGGGCCTGGCCCCGTTCGCCCGCGAGTTCCCCGACCGGACCGTCGACGTGGGCATCGCCGAGCAGCACGCCGCGACGTCCGCGGCGGGCATGGCGTTCGCGGGGCTGCACCCGGTGGTCGCGGTGTACTCGACGTTCCTCAACCGCGCCTTCGACCAGGTGCTCCTCGACGTCGCCCTGCACCGCGCGGGCGTCACGTTCGTCCTCGACCGGGCGGGCGTCACGGGGGACGACGGGCCGAGCCACCACGGCATGTGGGACATGGCGGTGCTGCGCGTCGTGCCGGGCCTGAGGCTGGCCGCGCCCCGGGACGAGCCGACCCTGCGCGCGGCTCTGCGCGCCGCCGTGGACGTCGACGACGCGCCCACGGTGGTGCGCTACCCCAAGGGCGCCCTGCCCGAGGAGTCGCCGGCCCTGGAGGACCTGGACGGCGTCCACGTGCTCGCCCGCCACGACCCGGGGGCGGGTGCCCCGGACGGGCGCCGGGTGCTCGTGGTGGGCGTCGGGGCGATGGCCCCGGTCGCGCTCGCGGCGGGCGAGTCGCTGGCGGCGCACGGCCTCGGGGTGGAGGTGGTCGCGCCCACGTGGGTGCTGCCCGTGCCGGAGGTGCTGGTCAAGCTCTGCGGGGAGCACGACCTGGTCCTCACCGTGGAGGACGGCGTGGTCGACGGCGGCGTGGGCGCGACGCTGGCGCAGCGCGCGGCCGAGCAGGGCGTGCGCACGCCGTTCGTGCACCGCGGGCTCCCGGTGGAGTTCATCCCGCACGCCACCCGGTCGCAGGTCCTGGCGAGCCGTCGGCTGCGGGCGGAGGACGTGGTGCGGGAGGCGCTCGCGGCCCTGCCGGGGGAGTGACGGCGCGCTGACGCGGACGGTCGCGACACCGGGAGTGACGCACGAGACAGGGTCGATGTCTCGTGGGTCACGGTGCTTGTGAAGACCTTCACTTAGTCTGGTGGTGTCGGACTCGAGGGAAGGAAGACCATGACGATCCAGGCCGAGAGCAGCACCGGGAACGTCGACGTCGCCTGGGAGGGGTTCACCCCCGGCCCGTGGTGCGACGGCGTCGACGTGCGGGACTTCATCCAGCGCAACTACACCCCCTACACGGGTGACGGCGCGTTCCTCGCCGGCCCGACCGCGCGGACCTCCGCGCTGTGGGCCCGCCTGTCGGAGATGTTCCCCGCCGAGCGCGAGAAGGGCGTCCACGACGTCTCCTGGGACGTCCCCGCCGGCATCACCGCCCACGAGCCCGGCTACATCGACGTGGAGAACGAGATCGTCGTCGGCCTCCAGACCGACGCCCCGCTCAAGCGCGCGATCATGCCGTACGGCGGCTGGCGCATGGTCGAGGGGGCGCTCAACACCTACGGCTACCCCGTCGACGCGAAGCTGCGCGAGGTGTTCACCACCTACCGCAAGACGCACAACCAGGCCGTGTTCGACATCTACCCGCCGAACGTGCGCGCCGCCCGCTCCTCCCACATCGTCACCGGCCTGCCCGACGCCTACGGCCGCGGCCGCATCATCGGCGACTACCGTCGCGTGGCCCTGTACGGCGTGGACGCCCTGGTCCAGGCGAAGAAGCTCGACAAGCTGACCCTCGACGCCGAGCCCTTCAGCGAGAAGATCGTGCGCGAGCGCGAGGAGCACGCCGAGCAGATCCGCGCGCTCGGCGAGCTCAAGGAGATGGCGGCCTCCTACGGCGTCGACATCTCGCGCCCGGCCCGCACCGCCGTCGAGGCCGTGCAGTGGCTCTACTTCGGGTTCCTCGCCGCGGTCAAGGAGCAGAACGGCGCCGCGATGTCGCTGGGCCGCACCTCGACGTTCCTCGACGTCTACATCGAGCGGGACCTCGCCGCGGGCCGGATCACCGAGTCCGAGGCCCAGGAGGTCATGGACGACTTCGTCATCAAGCTCCGCATCGTGCGGTTCCTGCGCACCCCCGAGTACGACGCCCTGTTCTCCGGCGACCCGACCTGGGTCACCGAGACCATCGGCGGCATGGGGACCGACGGCCGCACGCTGGTCACGAAGAACTCGTTCCGCATGCTGCAGACCCTGTACAACCTGGGTCCGGCGCCCGAGCCGAACATGACCGTGTTCTGGACCGCCGACCTGCCCACCGGCTTCAAGGAGTTCTGCGCCCAGGTCTCCATCGACACCTCGGCGGTGCAGTACGAGTCCGACGACGAGATCCGCACCGCCTGGGGCGACGACGCCGCGATCGCCTGCTGCGTCTCCCCGATGGCGATCGGCAAGCAGATGCAGTTCTTCGGCGCCCGCGTCAACCTGGCCAAGGCCCTGCTGTACGCGATCAACGGCGGCCGGGACGAGGTCAGCGGCAAGCAGGTCTCCCCGGCGTTCCCGCCGGTCGAGGCGGGCGTGCCGCTCGACTACGACGACGTGCGTGCCCGCTTCGAGCAGACCATGGACTGGCTCGCCGAGACCTACGTCGAGGCGCTGAACTGCATCCACTGGTCGCACGACAAGTACGCGTACGAGCGCCTGGAGATGGCGCTGCACGACCGGGACGTGCTGCGCACGATGGCCTGCGGCATCGCCGGGCTCTCCGTCGCGGCGGACTCCCTGTCGGCGATCCGGTACGCCACCGTCATGCCGGTCCTCGACGACCGCGGCGTCGTCGTGGACTACGAGATCGACGGCGACTTCCCCGCCTACGGCAACGACGACGACCGTGCCGACGACATCGCCGTCGAGCTCGTCGAGTCGTTCATGGCCAAGGTGCGCAAGCACCCCATGTACCGCGACGCGCTGCCCACCCAGTCGGTCCTGACGATCACGTCGAACGTCGTCTACGGCAAGGCGACCGGCAACACGCCGGACGGCCGCCGCGCCGGCGAGCCGTTCGCCCCGGGCGCCAACCCGATGAACGGCCGCGACACGCACGGCATGCTCGCCTCGGCGCTGTCCGTGGCGAAGCTGCCCTACGACGAGGCGCAGGACGGCATCTCCCTGACGAACACGATCGTGCCGTCGGGCCTGGGCCGCACCAAGGCCGAGCAGGTGACCAACCTGGCGGGCCTGCTGGACGCGTCGTTCGGTGCGGGCGGGTACCACATGAACGTCAACGTGCTGGTCCGCGAGACCCTGCTCGACGCCATGGAGCACCCCGAGAACTACCCGCAGCTGACGATCCGCGTCTCGGGGTACGCCGTCAACTTCGTCCGGCTCACGCGCGAGCAGCAGCTGGACGTCCTGAACCGGACCTTCCACGGAGGGATCTGAGATGACCGCCGGCCCGGTGCTGCTGGATCCCCCCTCCGCCCGCCGCCGGGCCGGCGCAGGCCTGCGGGGTCTGGACACCACCGAGGTCGAGCGCTCCGACCGCCTCGCCCTGATGCGGTCGGGCGAGCTCGGCTCGGTGCACTCCTGGGAGCTCGTCACGGCCGTCGACGGCCCCGGCACCCGCATGACGGTGTTCCTCGCCGGGTGCCCCCTGCGGTGCCTGTACTGCCACAACCCCGACACCCTCGCGATGAAGGACGGGGGAGCGGTGCTCGCCGAGGACCTGCTGGCCCGCGTCGCGCGCTACCGCGGGGTGTTCGCCGCCACCGGCGGCGGGCTCACCCTGTCGGGCGGCGAGGTGCTCATGCAGCCCGCGTTCGCGGCGCGCGTCCTGCGCGGCGCGAAGGAGCTCGGGGTGCACACCTGCCTCGACACCTCGGGCTTCCTCGGCGCGAACGCGACCGACGCCATGCTCGACGACACCGACCTGGTGCTGCTCGACGTCAAGGCCGGCGACGAGGAGACCTACCAGCGGGTCACCGGGCGCTCCCTCGCCCCGACGCTCGCGTTCGGACGCAGGCTCGCCGAGCGCGGCGTGGCCGTGTGGGTGCGGTTCGTCCTCGTGCCGGGCCTGACGGACGACCCGGGGAACGTCGCGCGGGTCGCCGACCACGTCGCCGCGATCGAGGCCGTCCGCCCCGGCACCGTCGAGCGGGTCGAGGTGCTGCCGTTCCACCAGATGGCGCGGGACAAGTGGGCCGAGCTGGGGCGCACCTACGAGCTGGGCGACACCGAGCCCCCGACGCCCGAGGCCACCGAGGCCGTGCGCGACGTGTTCCGCGCCCGCGGCCTGGCCACCTACTGAGCACCGACGACGCGGCCCTGCCGCCTCCCCGACCGGGCGGCGGCAGGGCCGTCGTCGTTCCCGCGGGGCGTCAGGAGTGCGTCACCTCGACGGCGCGCTCCACCACGCGGTGCAGGTCGCCCGACTCGGCGTACCAGGCGCGCTGCTGCGCCGCGCCGCCGCCGGTCGACCACAGCCGACCGAGCAGGTCGGTGACGGCGTCGAGGTCGCCCGCGTCCACCAGGGCGTCGCGGACGTGCGCCACGAGCTGCCCGACGACGTCGTGCGCTCCCGCGGGACGCCACGTGAGCGGGGACACCAGCTCGCCGGCCAGGCCGGAGCGCCCGGCCCGCCAGGACGCCGTGCGCAGCAGCTCGGGGTGCGACGGCGGCGGTGGAGCCCCGTCGGCCGCCGCGCGCGCGGACGTCTCCACCAGCCCGCGCGCCAGCGCCGCCAGCAGCGTCGCCGTGTCCGGGTCGAGGCAGACGTCCGCGACCCGGATCTCGACCGTCGGGTAGCGGGGCGACAGCCGGGCGTCGAAGTAGACCATGTTCTGGTCCAGGATCGTGCCCGTCGCCACCAGCGCCTCGACGGCCGCGTGGTACTCCGCCGGGGTGCCGAACGGTCGCGTCGGCCCCGACGTGGGCCAGCGCGCCCACACCTGCGAGCGGAAGCTCGCGTAGTCGGTGTCCTCGCCCTGCCAGAACGGCGAGTTCGTGCTCAGCGCCGTCAGGACAGACAGCCACGGACCCACCCGGTCCAGCACCGCCACGCCCTCGTCGTCGTCCGCGACCGCGACGTGCACGTGGCACCCGCTCGTGAGCTGCTCGCGCGCCGTGATCCCGAAGAACTCCCGCGCCTGCAGGTACCGCAGCCGCGACACCGTCGTGCCCGTGAACCGGATCGGCGACGTCGCCAGCGCGACCGCTCGCGCGTCGACCACGTCGCCCGCCTTCTGCGCCCGGGCCCTGCCCTCCCGGATCTCGCGCGCCAGGTCCTCCAGGGACGCCCGTGGGTGCGTCGCCGTCTCCAGCTGCTCTTCCATGAACTCCGGTTCCAGGGCTCCCGTCCCCGTGGACCGGCCGTCGTTCCCGCTCGCCTCCAGCGCCTCGGCGGCCTTCGCCACCGGAGACCCGTCCGGTCCGACCAGGAGGAACTCCTCCTCGACACCCATCGTGCGTGGCTCCGTCATGCACGCATCATGGGGGCCGCCCGCCCGGGGCGCGCGGTGAACCGCCGCACCTGTGGCCGTCGTCACGACGCCACCCGCCGGTCACCGTCCGTTCAGGCGGGCGTGCTTCAACTCAGGGGTGACCCCCGTCCGTGCCGCCCTGCTCACGCTCGCCGCAGCGTCCGCCGCCGCCGCGGCGGCCGTGCTCGCGCTCGCCCTGCTGCGCCGCCAGGCGGCCGTGGCACGCCGCCGCATCGGCAAGGCCCTCGGGGAGGTCGCCCCGGACGCCGACCGCGTGTGGCGCCGCAAGCTCGGCGGCGAGCCGGTCGACCTGCTCCTGCTCGGCGACTCGATCGCCGCGGGGCTCGGCGCCGAGCACCGCCGCGACACCCTCGGCGGGCGCGTCGCCCGCGGGGTCGCGAAGCGGCTGCGCCGGCCCGTGCGGCTGCGGGTCGGTGCCGTGGTCGGCGCGGAGACGTCGATGGTCGGCGCGCAGCTCGACGTGCTGCCGCCCGGCTACCGGCCGGACGTCACCGTGGTCGTGGTGGGCGGCAACGACGTCACCCACCGCGTCCCGGTCGCGACGTCCACCCGCCACCTGGTCGAGGTGATCGACCGGTTGCACGGCCTCGGCAGCGCCGTCGTGGTGGGCACGTGCCCCGACCTGGGCGCGCTGCGACCCGTGCCGCAGCCGCTGCGCGCGCTGGGGGCGCGCGCGTCGCGCCAGCTCGCCGCCGCGCAGTCGGTCGCCGCCCGGCGGGCGGGCGCGCACGCCGTGTCGCTCGCCGAGGCGGTCGGGACGTTCTTCGTCGACCGCCCCGACGAGGCGTTCGCGCTCGACCGGTTCCACCCGAGCGCGCTCGGCTACCGGCGCACGGCCCGTGCGCTCGTGCCCTGGGTGCTGGACGCCCTCGGCGAGCGCGACGCCGCGCCGCCCGGCCACCTGGCCCCCGGCGCCGTGGGACGCCCGGCCACGACCGGGTGAGCGGCGGGTAGCCTGCTCCGGTGATCTGGCTGCTCGACCTCGACAACACCCTCGTCTCCCGCGACGCGGCCTTCGCCGCCTGGGCCGCCGCCGCGGTCGCGGAGGCCGGCGCGACCGACGACGACCTCGCCGCGATCGTCGCGGCCGACGGCGGCGGGTTCGCCCCCAAGCGGGACGTCGCCCGCGTCATCGTGGACCGGCTGGGCCGCGACACCGGCACGGCCGACCTCGACGCCGTCGTCGAGGAGTTCCGGACGGGCATCCGCGACCACGTGCGCGTCTACGACGGCGTGCTCGACACCCTCGACGTCCTGCGCGGCGCGGGCCACCGCGTCGCGGTCGTCACCAACGGGGTCTCGCACCAGCAGCGCGGCAAGATCGAGCGCTGCGGGCTGGCCGGCCACGTCGACGCCGTCGTCGTGTCCGGCGAGGAGGGCGTGGAGAAGCCCGACCCGCGGCTGATCGACATCGCGCTGGAACGCCTGGACGCCGCGGACGCCGACCGGCGCCGGGTCTGGATGATCGGCGACGCCGCGCACACCGACGTCGCGGCCGGCCGGGCCGCGCGCACCCGCACCGGCTGGGTGTCGCACGGGCGCACCTGGACCGGCGGCGCGCGACCCGACGTGCACGCCCCCACGGCGCGCGAGGTGATCGCGCTCGCCGCCGAGGGGCACTGGCGCGTCCTGCCCGCCCAGCCGTAGCGGCGCCGGCCCGGTGCGGCCCCTCGGTTGCGGCCCGCGGGACCACCCGGATAGTGGGGAGCGTGCCGACACTGCCGCAGGTCGCCGCCGAGCTGTACGCGCTCGGGCCGGGCGAGATGATCGCCGCCCGGGACGCGCGGGCACGCGACCTGCGGGCGGGCGACGAGGACCTCGCCCGGCGGGTGAAGGCGCTGCGCAAGCCGTCCACCGCGGCCTGGGTGGTCAACCTGCTCGTGCGCGCCGAGCCGGACCTCGTGGAGCAGGTCGTGGCACTGGGGGCGTCGCTTCGCGACGCGCAGTCCGACCTCGACGGCCCCCGGCTGCGCGCGCTCGCCGCGCAGCGGCGGCGCCTCACGGCGGCGGTGACGGCCCGCGCCCGCGACCTCGCCGCCGACGCGGGGGTCGCCGTTTCCGCAGCCGTGTCCGGGCAGGTCGAGTCCACGCTCACCGCCGCGATGATCGACGACGACGCGGGACGCGCGGTCCGCAGCGGCCTGCTCGTCGGCGCCCTGCGCGCCACCGGGGTGGACCGGGCCGACGCCGCGTCCGCCGTCGCCCTGCCCGACGAGCTGGGTATCGCCCCCGTCCAGGACGACCGGCCACGGCACCTGCGCGCCGTCCCCGGTCCGGCGGCGACGGCCGGCGGCGACGAGGGGTCTGCCCCGAGGGGGTCGCAGGAGGATGCCGGGCCCCTGGCCGAGCGCGCCCGGGCCGAGGCCCGGCAGGCGCTCGCGGACGCCGAGGACGACGTCGCCGCGGGGGAGCGCGACCGCGTCGTCGCTCACGAGGAGGTCGCCCGGCTCGACGACGTCGCCCGGCGCCTGGACGCGGAGCGCACCGCGCTGCGGCACCGGCTCGCGGTGCTGGAGGACGAGGTCGCGGCGGCCGGTGCCGCGCGGCGCGGCGCCGAGCGGGCGCGCCGTCGTGCCGAGCGCACGCTCGCGGACGCCGTCCGACGCCGCGACGAGGCCGCGGGTCTCGTCCGGGACCTGGGCGACGGGTAGCCCGACGGGTAGCCGCCGATGACGCGCCGGTGGCCCGGTCCCTGGGCGGCCGGTTCTAGCGATCCCCGCAACACCCTGGATTTCAGGGGGTTGCGGGGATCGTGGTTTCACCAGAGCTCAGGGCGCGGTTCTTCGAGGTCTTCGACGAGGTAGCGAGTGCGACGATCGCGGCGCGCGTGGTCGGGGTGAACAGGCATACGGCTGCCGGGTGGGTGCGCAAGGCTGGTCGGCGTTCTGAGGGGCAGGGTGGGCGTGGCCCGCATCCGCGCAGGGTCGAGTACGAACAGCTTCGCCGCACGGGTATGTCCCGGCGGCGGGCCGCGCAGCAGGTCGGGGTCAACGTGCGTACCGCGCTGGACTGGGACGCCGGGGTACGGAAGGCTCGCGGGGCTCGCATCTACCCGGATGGTCGCCGGGTGGACTACACCACGGGCGTGACGACTCATGTGGAAGTGGCCATCACGCCCTCGCTCGCTGCGCTGGAGGCCGAGCTGGATCCACGGTTCTTGACGTTGGCGGAGCGGGAGCAGATCGCTGACCTGCGCCGTGAGGGCGCCTCGTTGCGGGCGATCGGGCGGGCGTTGGGGCGCCCGGCCTCGACGATCAAGCGTGAGATCGACGCCCGGTCGGCCGGCGGGGTCTACCGACCCCATGCGGCCCAGCGGTCCTGGGTGGCGTCTCGGGCGCGCCCCAAGCGGGCCAAGCTCGCCGTGAATGGTCCGCTGCGCCAGTACGTGACCGCCAAGCTCGCGGTGCGGTGGTCGCCCGAACAGATCTGTCACGCTCTGGTCAAGGAGTATCCGAACGACGAGAGCATGCGGGTGAGTACCGAGACGATCTACCAGGCGCTCTACGTCCAGGCCCGCGGCGGGCTGCGTCGTGAGGTCGCGGCCGCGCTGCGCACCGGACGCACCCGCCGCAAGCCGCGCCGTAGCGCGGAGCAGCGCACGCCCCGGTTCGCCGACGAGATGGTGATGATCTCCGAACGACCGGCCCAGGTCGCCGACCGGGCCGTGCCCGGCCACTGGGAAGGTGACCTGATCGTGGGTACCGCCTCGCAGTCCGCGATCGTGACCCTGGTGGAACGCACCACCCGCTACGTGCTCCTGGGACACCTGCCCGGTGGACACACCGCCGAGGAGGTCCGCGACGTTCTGGTCCCGCTGATCGGGACCCTGCCCGCGCACCTGCGTGGCTCGCTGACCTGGGACCAGGGCAGCGAGATGGCCGCCCATCGCCAGTTCACGATGGCCACGAACGTGCCGGTCTACTTCTGCGACCCGCACTCGCCCTGGCAGCGCGGATCGAACGAGAACACCAACGGTCTGCTGCGTCAGTACTTCCCCAAGGGCACCGACCTGCGGGCCTACGGGCCCGAAGACCTCGAACACGTCGCCCAGGAACTCAACGGCCGACCACGCAAGACGCTCGACTGGGATACCCCAGCCGAGCGTCTGCGTGGTCTACTGACGGCCACATAACCATCAGGTGTTGCGAGGACCCCTGGAAACCGCCGGCGGGACCGGGCCACCGGTGGTGACTCCGCGGAGGTCGTGTCAGGTGACCGCGAGGAGGGTCGGGGTGATCGGGCGATCAGGCCCCGGGGACGTTCGCCACGCCGTCGGGCAGGATGCGCCGGCCGAGGACGCGCTCGGAGTACCCCGTGCGGTCCAGGTACGGCGTGATGCCTCCGGTGTGGAAGCCCCAGCCCGCGCCGAGGATCATGCACAGGTCGATCTGCGACGGGTCGGCCACGACCTGCTCGGTGAGCATGTGCCCGATCTCGACCGTCAGGGCCGCGAGCACGGAGTCCAGCACGCCCGCCTCGTCGAGCACCGGGGTGCCCGCGCGGCCCTCGGTGCCGACGGGCAGCGACTCGCCGAACACCTGCTGGATCGCCGGGTCGACCGGCTTGTGCATCCCGGGGGCCGGGGCGTCGAGCACCACGCGGGTGCCGTCCGCGACGAGCTTCTCCAGCCCGGGGGAGCGGGGGAACCGGTCGCCCAGGTCCTCGCGCAGCGAGGTGAGCACGTGCAGGCCGACGGCCGGGCCGACGAGGTCGAACAGCTCGAACGTCGGCATGGGGAAGCCGAGCGGCGCGAGCGCGCGGTCGGCCGCCTCGACCGAGGTGCCGTTCTCGACGGCCTCGACGACCTTGCCCATGACGAGCACGAGGAGCCGGTTGACGACGAACCCGGGCCGGTCGGCCACGAGCACCGCCGTCTTGCGGAGCTTCTTGGTGATCGCGAACGCGGTGGCGAGGGCCTCGTCGGAGGTCTTCTCCGCGCGGACGACCTCGACCAGCGGCATCTGGGCGACCGGGTTGAAGAAGTGGACGCCGACGACCCGCTCGGGGTGGCGCAGGTCGGAGGCCATCTCGGTGATCGACAGCGCCGAGGTGTTCGTCGCGAGGATCGTGTCCGGCGAGACGATGTCCTCGAGCTCGGCGAAGACCTTCTTCTTCAGGCCCATGACCTCGGTGACGGCCTCGACCACCACGTCGCACGACGCGAACTCGGTGACGTCGGTGGTGCCGGAGACGCTCGCCACGATGCGGGCGGCGGCCTCCGGGGTCATCCGGCCGCGGCCGACGAGCTTCTCGGTGGTGGCCCGGACGAATCCGAGACCCTTCTCGACGCGCTCGGCGTCCAGGTCGCGCATGACCACGGGCACGCCGAGGCGCTGCGAGACGAGCAGCGCGATCTGCGCGGCCATGAGGCCGGCGCCGACGATCCCGACCCGGGTGACGGGGCGGGCGAGGTCGGCGGCGGGCGCGCCCTTCGGCTTCTTGCCGGCCGAGGTGAGCCCGAACGCGTACACGGACGCGCGCATCTCGTCGGACATGATGAGGTCGGCCAGCGCCTCGTCCTCGGCGGCGAACGCCTCGGCGCGGGTCGCGGTGCGGGCTGCGGCGAGCAGGTCGAGCGCCCGGTACGGCGCCGGGCGCGAGCCCGCCACGAGGTGGTCGAGCTGCTGGCGGGTGCCCGCGACGACGGCGTCCCACACGGGCTCGGGGTCGAGGTCGCGGCGCGCCGGGACGACGTCCCCGCGCAGCACGGCGGCCGCCCACGTGATGGAGCGCTCGAGGAAGTCGGCGGGCTCGAACAGCTCGTCCACGAGGCCGATCCTCAGCGCCTCGGCGGGCTTGTACGGCTTGTTCGCCGCCGGGCGGGTGAGGATGACCTCGACGGCCTTCTCGATGCCGACCAGCCGCGGCACGAGGTAGGCGCCGCCCCAGCCGGGCACGAGGCCCAGGCCGGTCTCGGGCAGGCCGAGGGCCGCGGCGTCGGACGCGACGGTGCGGTAGTCGCAGTTGAGGGCGACCTCGAGGCCGCCGCCGAGGGCGAGGCCGTTGACGAACGCGAACGTGGGCACGCCCATCGTGTGCAGCAGCTCGTAGGCGCGGTGGCCGGACCGGCCCAGCTCCAGGGCCTGCTCGTGCGAGCCGACGGCGCTGACGCCCAGCAGGTCGGCGCCCGCGGCCAGGAAGTACGGCTTGCCCGTGATCGCGACGGCGGCGATCTCGCCGGCCGCGGCGCGCTGCTGCAGGGTCGTCAGGACGCCCGTCAGCTCGGCCATGCCCTCGGGACCCAGCGTGCTCGGCTTGGTGTGGTCGAGCCCGTTGTCCAGCGTGACCAGGGCCAGGGTGCCCTGGCCGCCGGGGAGCTCGACGTCCGCGACGAAGGAGTGCGTGACCCGCTCGGCGCGGGCGGCCGGGGTGTCGGTGGTGGTGGTCATCTTGGCTCAGCCCTCCGTGGTCGGGACGTGGCCCGAGTAGTCGGCGTGGTGCGGGTTCTCCCAGATCACGGTGCCGCCCTGGCCGAGGCCCACGCACATCGTCGTGATGCCGTAGCGCACCTCGGGGAGCTGGGCGAACTGGCGCGCGAGCTGCGTCATGAGGCGCACGCCCGAGCTCGCCAGGGGGTGCCCCACGGCGATGGCGCCGCCGTAGGCGTTGACCCGCGGGTCGTCGTCGGCGATGCCGTAGTGGTCGAGGAAGCTGAGCACCTGCACGGCGAACGCCTCGTTGATCTCGAACAGACCGATGTCGTCGATGCTCAGGCCGGCCTGGGCGAGCGCCTTGTCGGTGGACGGCACGGGGCCGTAGCCCATGATCTCGGCGGGGACCCCGGCGAACGCCGACGACACCAGCCGCATCGCGACGGGCAGGCCGAGCTCGTCGGCGGTGTCGCCGGCGGCAAGCAGCGCGACGGTGGCGCCGTCGGTCAGCGGGGACGCGTTGCCCGCGGTGACGCGGCCGCCGGGGCGGAACGGCGTCTTGAGGTTCGCGATGCCCTCGACGGTGGTCTCGGGGCGCGGCAGCTCGTCGGTCGTGGCCAGGGTCCAGCCGGTGCCCTCGCGACGCGTCGCCACGGGGACGACCTCGGGGCCGATGTCGCCGTTCGCGAGGGCCTTGGCGTACTTGGCCTGCGTGTTGACGGCGTAGGCGTCGGCCCGCGCCTTGGTCAGGTGCGGGAACTTGTCGTGCAGGTTCTCGGCGGTGACGCCCATGTTGAGGGCGTCCGGCGCGACGAGCTTCTCGGCGACGAACCGCGGGTTCGGGTCGGCGTCCAGCCCCATCGGGTGGCGGCCCATGTGCTCGACCCCGCCGGCGATGACGACGTCGGCCGAGCCGACGGCGATGGTCGCGGCGGTGGTGGTGACGGCGGTCATGGCGCCCGCGCACATGCGGTCGATCGCGTAGCCGGGCACCGAGGTGGGCAGACCGGCGAGGATGGCGGTGGTGCGGCCGAGGGTGAGGCCCTGGTCGCCCTGCTGCGTGGTGGCGGCGATCGCGACCTCGTCGACGCGCTCGGGCGGCAGCTCGGGGTGGCGGCGCAGCAGCTCGCGCATCGCCTTGACGACGAGGTCGTCGGCGCGGGTCCCGGCGAGCAGGCCGTCCGGCCGGGCCTTGCCGAAGGGGGTGCGCACGCCCTCGACGAAGACGACGTCGCGCAGGGCGCGTCGTGCCGGGTCGCGGGTGGTGGTGCCGGGCTGGTGGGCCACGGTCATGGCAGCTCCGTCCGTTGCGATGGTCTTCTTCGACGGTGCGCGGGAGCATCGTCGCTCGGGGCGGATGTCGTCCGCTCCCGGTACACGCTACCGCGAGTACCGGGAACAGCATAGGGCATCTGATACGGGGTATCAGACGCGGTCAGGCGGTCGCGAACGCCTCCGCCAGCGGCCCCGCGAGGAGCCCCACCTGCCACTCGCGCGCCTGGCGGTCCCGCAGGAAGTCGCCGATCGTCGCCGCCGTCGCGGGGTCCGGAGGCGTCCAGCACACCCGGCGCAGGGCATCCGGCTGCAGCAGGTTCTCCGCCGGGACCGCCAGTTCCTCGGACAGCCGGGCGACGACGTCGCGCGCCACGTCCAACCGCCGCGCTGCGACGGGGTCTCGGTCCGCCCAGGCCCGCGGCGGCGGCGGACCGTCCGAGCGCGGTCCGCGGGTGGCGGGCAGCGCCGACTCGGGCAGCGCGAGCGCCTCGTCGATCGCCCGCTGCCACGCGGGCGCCCGGCGCCGGGCCCCCTTCGAGGCGAACTCGGGCAGCGCGACGAGCTGCGGCACGGTGCGGGGCAGCGCGTTCGCCGCCGCGATGATCGCGCGGTCCGGCAGGACCCGCCCCGGCGACACGTCCCGGCGGCGGGCCGCGTCGTCGCGCGCCTCCCACAGGGCGCGCACCACGGCCAGGCGGCGCCGGTCGCGCACCGTGTGCGTGCCCGACGTCCGCCGCCAGGGGTCGACCCGCGGCGCGGGCGGCGGCAGCGTGCGCACGTGCTCGAACTCCTGCGCGGCCCACTCCGCCTTGCCCGCCTCCTCCAGGCGGTCGGCGAGCACGTCGCGGACCTCGACCAGGACCTCGACGTCGAGCGCGGCGTACCGCAGCCAGTCCTCCGGCAGCGGACGCGTCGACCAGTCGACGGCCGAGTGCTCCTTGGCCAGGCCGAGGCCGAGGGTGTCCGCCACGACGGCCGCCAGGCCCACCCGGGGCATGCCGAGCAGCCGCGCGGCCAGCTCGGTGTCGAACACGCGTGCCGGGTGCAGCCCGTGCTCGCCGAACCCCGGCAGGTCCTGGGAGGCGGCGTGCAGCACCCACTCGGCGTCACCGACCGCGGCGCCCAGGGCCGACAGGTCGGGGACGCCCACGGGGTCCAGCAGGGCCGTCCCCGCGCCCGCGCGCCGCACCTGCACCAGGTAGGTCGCCTGGCCGTAGCGGTACCCCGAGGCGCGCTCGGCGTCCGCGGCGACCGGACCGGACCCGGCCGCGAACGCGTCCACCACCCGGGAGAACGCGATCGGGGTGGACACGACCGGCCCGACGCCGTCGGCCGGTTCGGTGAGGGGGACGACGTCGGGGTCGACCGAGGGCACGCCGGAGCTCATGGCCCCACGGTACGTCGTCGCACGTCCAGCGCCGTCACGCCGTCGGGCAGCGGGGGCAGCCCGCCGGCGGTCGACATGAGGTCCGCCCACACCTCCAGGTGGGCGCCGAGGTCGGTGTCCAGCGGCGTCCAGGACGCGCGGATCTCGAGGTCGACGGCGTCCGGGGTGGCGGCCAGGGCGCCGTACGAGCGGGACAGCACCCGGGTCACCGTGCCGCCGGCGGCGGTCGCGCCGACGTCGGCGGCCTCCAGGTTCTCCGTCACCCACGTCCAGGCGACGTCGCCCAGCAGGTCCTCGGCGGCGAGCTCGGCCTCGAGCTGGGCCCGGACCAGCGTGACCACGCGGAAGTCGCCGTGCCAGGCCTCCTGCCCGGCCGGGTCGTGCAGGACGACGAACCGGCCCGTGGCGACCTCGACGTCGTCGGCGACCACCTCGCCCTCGACCGCGAGGCTGAACGGCGCCACCCGGGTCGGCCCGGGGATCTCCACCAGGCGCACCTCGGGACGGGTCCGTCGGCCGCGCAGCGACTCCAGGGCGGCCGCGAACCGTTCCGGGACCTCGGGCGGGTGGGCGCTCACGCAGGTCACGGTACGCCTGCCCCCCGACGACGCGGCCGCGACGTGCCGGGCGGGTCGTCCGCGGACCGGCGCGGCGCCCCGGACGGGCAGGGCAAGCGTTGTCCGGATCGCGGCCCCCTCCCGGAGCCCCCCGCGGGTCCGACTAGGCTGGTCGCGGCCCACCGGGTCGCTGCCGCTGAGCAGCCCCGGGACGATCTCGTCAAGGAAGCAGGAAGCGATGACAGCACGAGCCCAGATCGGTGTCACCGGACTCGCGGTGATGGGGCGCAACCTCGCGCGCAACTTCGCGCGTCACGGCTACACGGTCGCGGTGCACAACCGCAGCTTCGCCAAGACGCAGTCCCTGATGGACGAGGCCGGCGACGAGGGCGACTTCGTCCCCTCGGAGTCGATGGCCGACTTCGTCGCCTCGCTCGAGCGGCCCCGCAAGGTCGTGATCATGGTCAAGGCCGGCGCCGCGACCGACGCCGTCATCGACGAGCTCCTGCCGCTGCTGGAGGAGGGCGACATCGTCGTCGACGCCGGCAACGCGCACTTCCCCGACACGATCCGGCGCGAGGAGGCGCTGCGGGCCCGCGGCCTGCACTTCGTCGGCACCGGCGTGTCCGGTGGCGAGGAGGGCGCCCTGCTCGGCCCGTCGATCATGCCCGGCGGCACGCGCGAGTCCTACGCGTCGCTCGGCCCGATCCTCGAGGCGATCTCCGCCAAGGTCGACGGCACCCCCTGCTGCACCTACGTCGGCCCCGGCGGCGCCGGCCACTTCGTCAAGATGGTGCACAACGGCATCGAGTACGCCGACATGCAGCTCATCGCCGAGGCCTACGACCTGCTCAAGCAGGGCCTCGGGGCGTCCGCCGCCGAGATCGGCCAGATCTTCGCCGAGTGGAACACCGGCGACCTCGAGTCGTTCCTCATCGAGATCACCGCGGACGTCCTGCAGCACGTCGACGCCGAGACCGGCGCCGCGTTCGTCGACATCGTGCTCGACCAGGCCGAGCAGAAGGGCACCGGTCGCTGGACCGTGCAGAACGGCCTCGACCTGGGCGTGCCCATCACCGGCATCGCCGAGGCGACGTTCGCCCGCGCCCTGTCCGGCTCCGTGCCGCAGCGCGAGGCCGGTCGCGCCGCCCTGCCGGCGCACGCCACCGCCCTGGAGATCACCGATCGGGAGGCGTTCGTCGAGGACGTCCGTCGCGCGCTGTACGCCTCCAAGGTCGTCGCGTACTCCCAGGGCTTCGACCAGATCGCCGCGGCGTCGGCCGAGAACGACTGGGACATCGACCGCGGCGCCATGGCCCGCATCTGGCGCGGCGGCTGCATCATCCGAGCCCGGTTCCTCAACCGCATCACCGAGGCCTACGAGCGCGACCCGCAGCTCTCCCTGCTGCTCGCCGACCCGTACTTCACCGACGCCGTCGGCGAGGGTCTGGCCGCGTGGCGTCGCGTCGTCGCGCAGGCCGCCACCGCCGGCATCCCCGCCCCGGCGTTCTCCTCGTCGCTGTCGTACTACGACGGCGTGCGGGCCGAGCGCCTGCCGGCCGCGCTCATCCAGGCGCAGCGCGACTTCTTCGGCGCGCACACCTACCGCCGCACCGACCGCGACGGCTCGTTCCACACGCTGTGGTCCGGCGACCGCACCGAGCAGGAGGCGTGACGCACCCGTGACCACCGCCCAGTCGGGGCCCGGGGCCGACCGCCCCGAGTTCCACCCCGTGATCGTCGGGTCGGACATCGGCGTGTACGCGCTGACCCGGTCCTTCCACGAGGCCTTCGGCCAGCGGACGACCGTCGTGGCGTTCGCCGAGCCCGGCCCGATCGCGCACTCCCAGCTCATCGACACCGTGCTCTCCGGCACCAGCGCCGCCGAGATCGTCACGACGCTCGGCAAGGTCGCGGCGGACCGTCGTGCCGCCGGGCACACCGAGCCGCTGCTCCTGCAGTCCAACATGGACTGGGTGGTGCGCATCCTCGCGCACCACCGCGCCACCCTGGAGGCCGCGGGGTACGTGCTGCCGTACGCGGACGTCGACCTCATCGACCGCATCTGCGACAAGGCCGAGTTCTCCGCCGTGTGCGACGAGCTCGGCATCCCCACCCCGGCGACCGTCATCCAGGACTTCGCCGACGCGCAGGCCGAGGGCTGGCGCCCCCAGCCCGTCGCGTTCGACTACCCGGTCATCGCGAAGCCCGCCTCCAGCGCGGACTACCACGACGTGCAGTTCGCCGGGAAGAAGAAGATCTACGAGATCGCGTCGCGCGACGAGCTCGACAGCCTGTGGGGCTCGCTGCGCCGCGCCGGGTTCACGGGCCGGTTCCTCGTCCAGGAGATGATCCCGGGCGACGACACCGAGATGCGCTCGGTGACGACGTACACCGACACCTCGGGTCGCGTGACCCTGCGCTGCTCGGCGCGCGTGCTCCTGGAGGAGCGCACGCCGGCGGCGCGCGGCAACCCGTCCGCGATGATCGTCGAGCCGATCACCGAGATCCTCGAGGCCGCGCAGCGGATCAACGAGCACACCGGCTGGCACGGCTTCGCGAACTTCGACGTCAAGCTCGACCCGCGCGACGGCGTGTTCAAGTTCTTCGAGCAGAACCCGCGCATCGGCCGCAACAACTACTACCTCACCGCGGGCGGGCAGAACCCGACCGAGGTGCTGGTGGACGATGTGATCCGCGGCGTACGACGCGAGCCCGTCACGGCCTCGCGCGAGGTCCTGTACTGCGTGGTGCCGCACCGCCTGCTGCGCCGGTACGTGCTGGACGCCGGGCTGCGCGCCCGCGTCGTCGGGCTCATGCGGACCGGCCGCACGGTCCACCCGCTGCGGTACGCCGCCGACGCCTCGCCGCGCCGGCGCCTGTACGTGCTCACCGCGCTGGTCAACCACGTGCGCAAGTACCGCCGCTACTACCCGACGAGCGCCCTCGAGGCGAACTACGCCGCCGCGCAGCAGGCCACCGCCCGCCGCACGGCAGGGAAGGGGAGCCGGTGACCCGCCGCCTGCAGCCCGTCGTCCTCGGCGGCGACATCGGCGCCTACTCCCTGGCCCGGGCCTTCCACGAGGCGTACGGCGTCAAGCCGGTCGTCGTGTCCGGCATGTCGACCGGGCTCGTGCGGCACTCGCGGATCCTGCACCACGTGGCCGAGCCCGCCATCGACGACCCGGCCGCGATCGTGGCGCGCCTGCGCACGATCGCCGACCAGCACCCCGACGCCGACCTCGTCGCCGTCGGGTCCGCGGACTGGCTGGTGCGCACCCTCGTGCAGAACCGCCACCACCTCGAGGACCGGTACACGATCCCGTACGTCGGCGAGGACCTGCTGCTGCAGCTCACCGACAAGGAGGGCTTCGGGGACCTGTGCGCCGAGCTCGGGCTCGCGCACCCCACCACGGTGGTCCACGACGTCGCCGCCGGCGGCGAGCCCGACACCTCCGGCCTGACGTTCCCCGTCATCGCGAAGGCCGCCAGCACGGCCGCCTACCACGACGTCGAGTTCGCCGGGAAGAAGAAGGTGTTCCTCGTGGACACCCGCGCCGAGCTCGTCGAGCTCATGGAGCGGGTGCGCGTCGCCGGGTACGCCGGGGCGTTCGTCATCCAGGACTACATCCCGGGCGACGACTCCGGCATGCGGATCCTCACCTGCTACTCGGACGCGTCCGGCAAGGTGCGGTTCTCCGCGTTCGGGCACGTGCTCCTCGAGGAGCACACCCCGGGCGCGCTCGGGAACCCCGCAGGGATCATCACGCAGACCCAGGCCGAGGTCGTCGAGCAGGCCACCCGCCTGCTCGAGCACGTCGGATGGACCGGGTTCGCCAACTTCGACCTGAAGTACGACCCGCGCGACGGCCGCTACGTGTTCTTCGAGCTCAACCCGCGCCTCGGACGCTCGAACTTCTACATCACCGCCGCCGGCGCCAACGCGGTGAAGTTCTACGTCCACGAGCACCTGCGCGGCCTCGACCCCGACCCGCGGGCCGTCCTCGGGTCCGACGCCGAGCTGTCGCCCACCGGCGAGCTCACCGCCCGGCACCTGTACACCGTGCTGCCGGGGGCGCTGCTGCGCCGCTACGTCGCCGACCCGCAGGTGCGGGCCGAGGCCAAGCGGCTCGCCCGGCGCGGCCGGTCCACCAACCCGCTGTGGTACCGCGCCGAGACCGACCCGCGGCGCATCGCCTACCTGGCGATCGCCCAGCTCAACCAGTGGCGCAAGTACGGGCGCCACTACCCCCTGGCCGAGGCCCGCCGCCTCGCCTGGAAGGGCCGGGCGTGAGCGAGCACGCCCCCGTCCCGACGCCGCCGGTCGGAGTGATCGGCGGCGTCGGGCCCCTCGCCACCGCGTACTTCCTGCAGCGCGTCGTCCAGCTCACCGACGCCGCCCGCGACCAGGACCACGTCGACCTCGTGGTGCTCAACCACGCCACGATCCCGGACCGCACCGACTTCGTGCTCGGTCGCTCCGCCGCGGACCCCGGCCCGGTGCTCGCCCGCGACGCCGCCCGGCTCGAGGCGTTCGGCGTCAGCTTCCTCGTCATGCCCTGCAACACCGCGCACTACTTCACCCAGCAGGTGCTCGACGCGATCACCGTGCCGTTCGTGTCCATCGTGGACGTCACCGTGGCCGCCGCCCGCGACCGCGCCCCCGACGCCACCGCCGTCGGCCTCCTCGCCACCGCCGGGACCGTCGCCTCCGGCGTCTACCGGGACGCGTTCGCCGCGCACGGCATCGAGGTCGTCACCCCCGACGAGGGGGACCAGGCGCTCGTCAACGAGGTCATCTACGACCAGGTCAAGGCCGGCCTGCCGTCCGACCCCGCCACCCTGCGCGCCGTCGCCGGACGCCTCGTCGAGCGGGGCGCGGGCGTCGTCGTCCTCGGCTGCACCGAGCTGTCGGTGGCGGCCGTCGACCACGACCTGCTCGCCGAACCGCCGTTCCTCGACTCCATGGACGAGCTCGTGCGCGCCACCGTGCGGCGCGCCGGGCACCGCGTCCGGTAGGGGACGGGCCCCTCAGCAGTGTCGGTGTCGGCCGAGGCTGCGGTTCCGCGGTCGGCGGGGCGCTCGTGCCTCGCTCCCACCGTCCGCTGCACCTCCGCCTCAGCCGAGCCTTCTGTCGGCCGAGGCTGCGGTTCCGCGGTCGGCGGGGCGCTCGTGCCTCGCTCCCACCGTCCGCTGCACCTCCGCCTCAGCCGAGCTCGGAGGTGCCCGCGTACAGGTGCAGCACCGGGACCTTCAGCTCCTCGCGGGCGCGGGACGCCCAGTCGGTGTGGAACGTGTCCTCGACCGCGTGCGGGTAGGTGACCACGACGACCTCGTCGCCGCCCGCCGCGACAGCCGCCGCGAGGGTGGGCAGCGGGTCGTCCTGCGTGACCTCGCCGGTGGCGACCGCCCCCGTGGCCCGCAGGGCCTCCACGGACTCGACGACCTGCTCGCCCGCGGTCCGGGTCGCGGCCTCCGGGCTCGGCTCCCGCCCGATGAGCTCCTGCCACGCCGCGCGCAGCTCCAGCATGCCCAGGTGGTCCATCACCGAGGAGATCACGTTGTGCTCGGTGTCCGCCGGGACGAGGACGCGGTAGGCGACGTCCTGGTCGGGGTGCAGCGACGTGATGTGCTGCACGTCGGCGGTGGTCAGGGCGTCCTCCGTGAGGACGACGACGGTGAGAGCGGTGTCGGACATGTCAGCAACCTACGGCACCCGCCCTACCGGTGCGAGGCGTCACCCGGCGCGGCGGGCCAGCTCCCAGCGGGCGACCAGGGTGCCGGCGTCCGAGACCAGCAGGTGGCCCAGCGTCGCGTCGCGCAGGTGGGTGGCCGGCGCGTGCCCGTGCCGCACCGGCGCCACGACCCGGCCCGGCCCCGGCCCCGCGACGTTCGGCGTGGTGGTGAGGCACAGCTCGTCCACCAGGCCGGCCTCCAGCAGCGACCCCAGCAGGTGCGGGCCGCCCTCGCCGAGCACGTGCCGCAGCCCCGCCCCGGCCAGCACCTCCAGGCCGGCGGCGAGGTCCACCGCCGTCGTCGCGCCGGGCACGACGACCGCCCGGTCGCCGACGGCGGCGCGCGCCGCCGCGGCACCCTCCTCGCCCGTGAGGACCCAGGGCGTGCGGCCGCCGTCGAGCAGCCGGTCCGGCACCTCGCCCCGGCGGGTGACCAGCGCGAGCTCGAGCGGCCCCGGGTGCAGGTGCCCCAGGTCGCGCGGCCGGTCGAGCTGCGTGTACTGCTCGGCCCGGGCCGTGCCCGCCCCGACGAGCACGACGTCCGCGAGCGCGCGCAGCACCCGGAAGACGCGCCAGTCTGCCGCGTCGTTGATCGACGCCGACACCCCGTCGTCGCCCCACGCGGCGCCGTCGACCGTGGACACCATGTTGACGCGCAGGTGCCGGCCGGCCGTCGGGCGGTAGAGCTCCGCGAGCCGCGGCTCGCCGGTGGCGGGCGGGACGGAGGCGACGTCGGGGCGCAGGAGGTGCAGCGCGGGCAGGTCGGGGGAGGTGGTGGAACTCACAGGCGACAGGCTACGCCGCGCGCTTAGGCTGGACCCTCGTGACAGCCGTGCAGTCCCCGGACTCGACCGCCACCGCCTCGCTGGTGGCGGTGCGCCCCACCGTCTCGACCGACCGGCTGCTCGCCGACCTCGTCCCGCCGCCGCACTTCGCGGACGCGCGGTTCACGACCTACCGGGCCAACCCGGACCACCCCAGCCAGGCCGCCACCCTCGCCCGCCTGCAGGAGGTCGCCGCCGAGATCGCGGCACCCGCCCCGTCGGGCCTGCGCGCCCTGCTCGGCCGCCGCCGGTCCGTGCCCGCGGTGTACATGGACGGCGGGTTCGGCGTCGGCAAGACCCACCTGCTCACCTCCCTCACGCACGCCGTGAACGAGGCCCTCGGTCCCGGCAGCGCCGCCTACGGCACGTTCGTGGAGTACACGAACCTCGTGGGGGCCCTCGGGTTCCTGCCGACGGTGGAGGCGCTCGCCACCCGCCGCCTGGTGTGCATCGACGAGTTCGAGCTCGACGACCCGGGCGACACCGTGCTGATGTCGCGACTGCTGCGCGAGCTCGCGGACCGCGGGGTCGCGCTGGCCGCCACGTCGAACACCCTGCCCGACGCGCTGGGGGAGGGACGGTTCGCCGCCGAGGACTTCCTGCGGGAGATCCAGGCGCTCGCCGCCCGGTTCGAGGTGCTGCGCGTCGACGGCGACGACTACCGGCACCGCGCGGTCGTCACGGACTCCGAGCCGCTGCCGGTGGCCACCGTGCGTTCCGTCGTGGCGAGCACCCCCGGGGCCGTCCTCGACGACTTCGGCGACCTGCTGGCGCACCTCGCGACCGTCCACCCCAGCCGGTACGGCGCCCTGCTCGACGGCGTCCGCCTGGTCGGGCTCACCGGGTTCGGCCCGGTGACGCGCCAGGAGGTCGCGCTGCGTCTCGTCGTGCTGGTCGACCGCCTCTACGACCGGGACGTCCCGGTGCTCCTGGCCGGCGTCGACGGCGCCGACCAGCGCGCGCTGTTCACGCCCGAGATGCTGCGCGGCGGGTACCGCAAGAAGTACTACCGCGCCCTGTCGCGCCTCGGTGCGCTCGCGCAGGACGGCCGCGCGCTCGCCGACGTCTGATCACAGGACGTCGGTGGGGTCCTCCCGCAGGACGACGGCGGACCGTCCGGGCACGTGCAGCCGCCCGGCCAGCACCTCGGTCCGCTCCTGGTCCCAGGCCGCCGCGACGCGCCACGTCGTCGACGAGGTCGCGAGCCGGCGGCCGAGGTCCACGCGGTGCTCGCCCGGAGCGAGGGTCAGCAGCAGGGCCGAGCGGCCGCGCCGCACGACCACCACGTCGTCCTCCGCCGTGACCTCCACGTCGACGTCGACGTCGTCGAGGACGGCGGACCGCAGGGTCAGCAGGGTGCGCGTCCAGGCCCGCAGGCGTCGCGACGTCGGTTCCGGGCAGCCGAGCGGCACGTGCTCGGTGTCCAGCACCACGGCCGTGCCCGCCAGCAGGACGACGGCCAGCATGATGGCCCGTTCGTCGCCGTCAGGGTCCGGGTCGCGGTCCGGGTCCGTGTCGACGGCCCAGGGCAGGGCGCGCGCCGCCGCGGGCAGGCGTGACAGCTCGCCCACCAGGACGGGGCCGGACCGCTGCGTGGCCCGGTAGGCGCGGCGCAGCCCCACCGGGGCGTCCCGGGGCGGGGCACCGACGTTGGCGACGTCGGCGGAGAGCTGCTTGAGCAGGCCGGACGGGTCGGAGAGCCGGCCGTCCAGCAGGCCTCGCACCAGCGTGGTGAGCCGGTCGCTCATGCCGCGGCCGTCGGTGAGCAGGGCGCCGTGGCGTCCCGTCTCCGCGCCGGTCGCCTGCACGGCCTCGGCGAGCTCGCCGAGGAACGGGGCGGCGGAGCGGTCGACCAGGACGTCGAGGTCGAGCAGCAGCCCGTCGACGTGGAACGTCGTGAGCCAGCGCCGGGCGTCGGCGACGAGGAAGTCCCGGGGGCCGCGCGACCCGGAGCCGTCGAGGTTGACGCGCGGGGTGTCGGCGTCGGTCGGGCTCCCGGCCCGCGCACCGATCCGCGCGCCGTTGGCGTAGGGGCCGAACGCGTGCAGGCCGAGCCCGTCGGCGACGGCCCACCGGTGGGGCAGGTCCAGGACCACGGCCAGGCCGGCACCGTGGGCGGTGTCGACGAACCGTTGCAGCGCGGCGGGGCCGCCGTAGGGTGCGTGGACGGCGAACAGGCGGACGCCCGCGGCCGGACCGAGCGCGGGGTCGAACTGCGCGACGGGGGCGAGCTCGACGGCGTCGACGCCGAGCGCGGCGGCCTCGGGCAGCAGGGCGGCGGCGGCGTCGAGGTCGCCCTGGGGGGTCGCGCGGGTGACGTCGAGGTGGAGCAGCACGCCGCGGGAGAGGTGGGCGCCGGTCCAGGCGTCGTCGGTCCAGGTGAAGTCCTCGTCGAGGACGCGGCTGGGGCCGTGGATGCCCGCGGGCAGCGAGGTGCTGCAGGGGTCGGGCACCGGTGCGCGGCCGTCGACGGAGAACGCGTAGTCGGTGCCGACGGGGAGCTCGGCGTCCGCGCGCCAGTACCCGGGCTCGTGCGCGCCCACCAGCCGCAGGGGGAGGCGGGTGGCGGGTCCGGAGGGTTGGGGCAGCACGACCTCGACGGTGTGCGCGCGGGGGGCCCAGACCATCGGTCGGCGTCCGGGCCACGAGTCCCGGGGGCGTGGCCCCGGAGCAGGGGTCCCGGCGACGACCCCTGCCTCGTGGGCCGGATCGGCGTCGGTCACGTGGCACACCCTAGCCCTCGGGCGGTGGGGCCGCGTCGGGTGACCGGGGCGTGGCGGCGTCGTCCCCGCGCGGCGTGCCGGCGGGGTGCCGGAATCATGACGAGGGCGTGTTCGTCCGGAAAATACTGTGCCAAGCACAGGCGCGACGCGCCGCACCCTGGTAGATGTGGGCCATGATCACGGACAGCAAGGACGCCGGCCCCACCCGGGCACGGTCGCTCCTGGACGAGTCGATCGCCTCGCAGGCGCGGATCGCGCCCCGACGCCGGTCGGCGGAAGACCCGCACGGGGACCCGCGCACCGGGGGAGACGCGACCAAGGCGCCGACCTCGTTGTCGCAGAGCGAGCGGCGACCCATCGAGGGAGCCTCCAGCGGCCACTCGTGGGACGACCCCGACGAGCTCTGAGCCGGCGGGGGAAGACCGTCAGCGCGGCAGACGGTCCGCGCCGACGGCGATGAGGCGCGGCATCCCGGCCGGCGCCACCTCGCTGAGCGCCACGTAGCGGGCCTCGGCCCGGTGCAGGCGGATGTGCTCGTCCAGCGACCACTGCGGGCCGTTGGTGAGCACCATCCCGCACGAGCAGTCGATCTCCACCCGGCCGTCGTCGAGGTGTCGCACCTGGCCCACGGTGACGTGCGCGGCGCGCGCACGGTTCTTCGCCTCGTGCATCGCCGCGGACACGGCGGGGTGGCCGTCGGGAGTCGTGGTCATCAGGCAGGAGCCTACCCGCCGCGCCGCGAGGCCCGTGCGAGGGGCCTGCAGGGAAAGCAGAAGGCCCCGGAGGGCATCCTCCGGGGCCTTGCTCGTGGTGGGCGATACTGGGATCGAACCAGTGACCTCTTCCGTGTCAGGGAAGCGCGCTACCGCTGCGCCAATCGCCCGTGGAGCGGATGACGAGACTCGAACTCGCGACATCCACCTTGGCAAGGTGGTGCTCTACCAACTGAGCTACATCCGCGCGACCGGTCCTTCGGGCTTCTGCCCTGCGTTCCGGCGCCTGGTGAACATTACTTGACCCGGGGCCCGGAGGTCCAATCGCGTCCGGTGTGACCTGCGCCTCTGCCCGCCGGTCACGACGCGGCGGCCCTCCGGTAGGTCTCGTGGGAGTGGTCGTGACCGTGCTCCCGGCCGGCCTCGTGCGCGGCGCGGTGGGCGGCCTCGCGGGCCGCGATCCGTTCCTGCACCTCGGGCCGGCGCAGCGGCGGCACGGTCGGCGGCGGGTTGCGCCGGGCGGGGAGCTCGGCGAGCAGGTCGGTGACGATCGCGGCGATCTGCGCGGCGGCGGCCTCGCAGGGCTCGCGTGTGGCGGGGGCGGCGTCGTAGGCCACGCCCGTCACCTTCTTGACGAACTGCGCGGCGGCGGCCTCGATCTCCTCACCGGTGGCCGGCGGTTCGAGGCCTCGCAGGGTGGTGATGTTGCGGCACATGCCCTCGACGCTACGCCGCGCCGCCTCCGACCGCAGGGGGGCTGGTCACCCCACGACGTCGAGGCCGGTCGCCGTGGCGGCCTGCCGGAGGCTCCCGGCGTTGGTGACGTCGTCGAAGCCCTGCGTGGTGAGGAGGTCGAGCGCGGCCTCCGCGCGGTTGCCGGAGCGGCAGTACACGACGTAGGTGCCGGTCGGGTCGAGCTCGTCGAACCGCGCGACGGCGTCGGCGGACTGCACGTCGATGTTCAGCGCGCCCTCCAGGTGGCCCTCGGCGTACTCGGCGGGCGTGCGCACGTCGATGACGACGGCGTCGGGGTCCAGGGGGGTGTCCGCCGTCCCGGTGTCCGCGCACCCCGCGAGCGCCAGGGCTCCCGTCAGTGCCAGCGCCGTGCCCAGGGTCGTCCTCGTCCTGCTCATCGTGATCTCCTCGCCGTCGGGACGGGCCGTGGCGCCCGTCGCGAGGCAGCCTACCTGATACCCCCGGGGGTATTGAACGAAGCCAGTGGGTCCACGAGCGCGGCACAGGCGGCGATCCCTGGTCGTCGCGCGGGCGACGGGAGAGGTGGCGTGGGCGAGGGGTGCGCGGGAACGACAAAGGTCCCTGACCTGCTTGCGCAGACCAGGGACCTTCACGTGCTGGTGGGCGATACTGGGATCGAACCAGTGACCTCTTCCGTGTCAGGGAAGCGCGCTACCGCTGCGCCAATCGCCCGAGGTGGGTACGGGATTCGAACCCGTGTATACGGCTTTGCAGGCCGCTGCCTCGCCTCTCGGCCAACCCACCACCTTGAGAGACGTGCTCGCCGGGCCTCGTCTCCGAGACGGCCGGGGAACGGGCCTCCGAGCGGATGACGAGACTCGAACTCGCGACATCCACCTTGGCAAGGTGGTGCTCTACCAACTGAGCTACATCCGCGCGACCGGCCTGCTCGGGGCTTCCCCCTGCGTTCCGGCGCGAACAGAACATTAGTGGACCGATGACGAATCCGTCCAATCGCCCCGCGGCCGGCCGCTGGCATAGCGTTGCGCCGTGCTTCCCCCGACCTCCTGGGCCTCCTTCGGCGGCCGACTCGCCACCGACGTCGTGGAGTGCGTGGACCTCACCGTCCACCCGGAGCGGCTCGCGGAGCCCGGACCGTGGTTCGTCGTCGTCGACTTCGAGGCGTACGGGCGCGGGGGGCGGGCCCGTGCGTGGCGCTTCGCGCACGCCGTCGACGAGGCCCGTCCCCCCGTCGCGGGCCCGTGGCGCGGCCCGCGCCCCCAGGACTGGCACAGCTCCCTCGACCGGGCCGCCTACGAGGCCGCCGTCGCACGGGTCCGCGAGCACGTGCGCGAGGGCACCGTCTACCAGGTCAACGTCTGTCGCGTCCTCGGCGCCCCGCTGACCGGCGGGGCGCCGGACGTCGAGCCCGACGCCGCCGCGCTGGCCGCGCGGCTCGCCGCGGGGAACCCGGCCCCGCACGCCTCCGCCGTCCACGTCCCGGCGAGCACGGGCGTCGACCCCGTCTGGGTCGTGTCCGCCTCGCCCGAGCTCTACCTGTCCCTCGACGCGGGCCGGCTCGGCTCCGGGCCCATCAAGGGCACGGCACCAACCGCCGACGGCCTCACGCCCAAGGACCGGGCCGAGAACGTCATGATCACCGACCTCGTGCGCAACGACCTGCAACAGGTGTGCGCGCCGGGCACCGTCGCCGTCACCGACCTCCTCGGTGTCGAGGAGCACCCCGGGCTCGTCCACCTCGTCTCCCGCGTGCACGGGCGGCTCGCCCCCGAGGTCGCCGCCGCCCCCGACCGCTGGCGGCGCGTGCTCGCCGCGACGTTCCCGCCCGGCTCGGTCTCCGGCGCGCCCAAGTCGTCGGCGCTGCGCATCATCGACGACCTCGAGCCCACGCCGCGCGGCCCCTACTGCGGCGCCGTCGGCTGGGTCGACGGCGACCGCGCCGAGCTCGCCGTGGGCATCCGCACCTTCTGGTGGGCCGACGGCGTGCTGCGCTTCGGCACGGGCGCGGGCATCACCTGGGGCTCCGACCCCGCCGCCGAGTGGCACGAGACCGAGCTCAAGGCCGCCCGGCTGGTCGGGCTCGCCTCCACCCGGTAGGTCGCCCCCGGCGGGGCTACCGTGGACGGGTGACCCCGCCCCGGGGGCCGCCACCGGCACCGCCCTCGGGGTCGCGCGCGGGAGCACCTCCCGCGCCCCGCCCACGACGGAGGTCCGCATGACGACAGCGCTGTGGCTCACCCTCAGGTACCGCGACCCGGACGCCGCCCTCTCCTGGCTCCGCTCGCTCGGGTTCGTCGAGCGTGCCGTGCACCGCTCGCCCGACCCGCCCCACGCCGTCGTGCACGCCGAGCTCGACGCGCCCGGCGGCGGCGGGCTCATGCTCGGACCCGTCCGCGACAACCCCGACTGGCCGCAACGCTCCGGCACGGGCGCCGCCTACCTGGTCGTCGACGACCTCGACGCCGTGTACGTCGCCGCCGTCGAAGCGGGCGGCCGGCCCCTCCTGGCGCCGCGCGAGCAGGACTACGGCGGACGGACCGCCACCGTCGCCGACCCCGAGGGCAACCTCTGGAGCCTCGGCACCTACCGTCCGTGAGCCACCCGCCGGTCGCGGCCGATGAGTCCCGCCCACCGCGACGGTCGGACCGGCATGAGCATCGTCACCTGTGACCTCACCGTGTCGCTCGACGGATACGCCGCCGGGCCGAACCCCACCCGCGAACGCCCCTTCGGCGACGTCGTCGGCACCGGCGAGGTGCTGCACTCCTGGATGTTCGACCACGCCGCGAACCACGAGGACGAGATCGCAGGCATCCTCGACGCCGACGCCTACGTCATGGGGCGGGGCATGTTCTCGCCCGACACCGGCCCCTGGGACCCCGCGTGGCGCGGGTGGTGGGGCGAGGAGCCGCCCTACCGGGCGCCCGTCTTCGTCCTCACCCACCACGCGCGCGAACCCCTCGAGATGGGGGAGACCACGTTCACGTTCGTCACCGACGGACTCGTCGAGGCGATGACCCGGGCACGCCTCGCCGCCGGCGAGCGCCCCGTCTCCGTGGCGGGCGGCACCGACCTGGTCAACCAGTGCCTGCGTGCCGGCATCGTCGACGAGCTGCGGATCCACGTCGTGCCCGTCGTGCTCGCCGTCCCGGGCGGGACCCGGCTGTTCGACGGCGTCGGCCGGCTCGACCTCGACCCCGCCGGGGCGCGCTGGACACCCGAGGTGACGCACCTCACCTACCGGCGTCGGGCAGACTGAGGCCCATGACTCTCGTGATCTGGGCCGAAGGCCGACTGGTCGGGTCCGACGAGGCCGCGCTGAGCGCGGTCGACCACGGCATCACCGTGGGGGACGGCGTCTTCGAGACGTGCACCGTGTTCGACGGGCAGGTGTTCGCCCTCACGCGGCACCTCGCCCGCCTCGAACGCTCCGCACGAGGCCTCGGCCTCGACGCCCCCGACGCGGGCAAGGTCCGCGACGGCGTCGCCGCGGTCCTCGACGCCGCCACACGCGAGGCCGGCCCGTTCGACGGACGGCTGCGCATCACCGTCACCGCCGGCGTGGGACCGCTCGGCTCGGGACGCGTCGCGGGCGCGCAGACCGTCGTCGTGGCCGCGCAGGACGGCGCCATGACCCCCACGTCGCACTCGGCGCGCTCCCCGTGGCCGCGCAACGAACGGTCCCCGATCGCCGGGCTCAAGACCACCTCGTACGCGGAGAACGTCGTGGCGCTCGCCGACGCGAAGGCCAAGGGCGCCGACGAGTCGATCCTGCCCAACACCGTCGGCGCGCTCTGCGAGGGCACGGGCTCCAACGTGTTCGTCGAGCGTGACGGCGAGCTCCTCACGCCGACCCTGGAGTCCGGCTGCCTCGCCGGCATCACGCGTGCCCTCGTGCTCGAGTGGGGCGCCGAGGCCGGCCTGCCGGTGCGCGAGGCAGGCGTCGACGAGCTGCCCTTCACCGTGCTCGACGACGTCACCGCCGGCCGCGCGCAGCTCGCTCTCACCTCCTCCGGGCGCAACGTCCAGCCCGTGACGTGGCTCGACGGCGCGCCCGTCGCGGCCGGCGAGGTCACGCTCGCGGTCCGCGAGGTGTTCGAGAAGAACTGCCGCGAGCGCCTCGACCCCTGACCTGGGACGTTCGAGTCCGCCTCCGGGCGGGGGTGTGGGACACGTCGCGCGCGTCCGGTTTGGAACCTGGGCGGATCCGTGACTACTATCTACCTCGCACCCGGGGCGATTGGCGCAGGGGTAGCGCGCTTCGTTCACACCGAAGAGGTCACTGGTTCGATCCCAGTATCGCCCACCGCAGAAAGGCCCTCTGACCAGCAGAAATGCTGGATCGGAGGGCCTTTCGTTCTGCCCCTTCGAGCGCTGCTGGTCTATCTGCTGGTCTATCTCCCGCGATCTGGGTGGGTGGGGGAGCGTTCCGTAGGGCTCGACGTGGTTGCGTGGGGCAAGGGACTGAGCTCGACCGTCACCGTTGTCTCGGTCGTCCTGAACCGGTTCTGACCTGGGTGAACGCCGCGCGGCCGATGGCCGCCGGCTGTCGTGTGCGACCGCGGTACCGTCAAACCGCGCGCGGCGAGCCCTCCGATTCCTCACTGACCTCTTCGGTGTCTCCGCACCAAGGCTCGCGTCTTCCCGGGAGGGCTCGCACATGTGCCGTCCGGGTCGTAGGAGCCCGGCCGGGGTGGGTTGTGCGGGTGCGGACGAGTGCGTGGGTCATCCCTGCCGCGTTGGACACGGGCGGGTCGGGGTGAATCGTGGGTGCTGCACCGTTCGGTTGGCAGAAGTGCATCTGCCGTTCATCGGCTGTTTCGTTCTCTTGGGCACGTATGTCTCATATGTTCTTGTGCGTTGTCCTGTCGCTGGGAGTGGCGTCGGGCGGGTGTGAGAGGACGTTCGATGGCGGTACGGATCGGGGCCGGTGGCAGCAATCTGATTGTCGGCGTGGCTGCGCTGTCCCTCGTCTCCGGAGGTGTCGTCGCGGCCAGCGCGTTCCTGACAGCGGACGATGGTTCGATCGAGTGTGGCGTGTCCTCGGTGCGTACGGAGTCCGAGGCGTTCGCGCTGGCCGAGGCGTGCGACAAGGACATCGAGATCGAGTCGCTGCGGACTGAGTACGACACGTTCTGGGCGACGCCGCGCCAGACCATCAGGGCGGACGCCTCGTCCGGAGCCGTGCGGACTGATCTTGGGGGTGCCTGGGAGCCGACCGACGCGACGATCATGTTGGACGGCGACGGGGTCCCAAGTGTCACTTCGCCGGTGTTCGACATGGATCTGGCCGGCGTGGTGGCTGGCGGCGATCCGTTCATGACGATCCGGTCGGACGAGCAGGCGTTGTCGATGAGCCTGCCCGACCCTCTCGGGCTCGGTGAACCGGCGCTCGATCCCAAGGATGCGACTCGTGTGGTGTACCCCGTGACCGGGCCGGACGGGCAGCCGATTGCTGGAGCGGACCTGGTCGTGATGATCCAGCCGGATGCGACCGGCTTCACTCCGGTGCTGAGGGTCGCCGATGCTGCGGCGGGCGCCGGACTGGTGGAGGCCACTGGCGAAGCCGGTCTGGGATTCCATGTCGGTGTCTCAGGCGGCCTGGTCCTGTCGGATCAGGCACCCGAGGACGATGGCATGGCACCCGATCCGATTCCTGAGGACGGAACGCCGGACGGCGCCTGGGAGGATCCCAGCGAGGCGGGCGGCCCAGCTCCCGCGGCGAGTGCCTCCCGCACGACAGCTGGTGAAGCCTCGGTCGAGTCCTCGGGCCCCACGGGCTTCTACGCGCTCGATCAGGCAGGCGAGTTGACCTTCAGCGGCTCGCCAGGGTGGCAGTGGGAGTCGGGCACGGCCACCGTTGGTTCGAGCGGGTCGAAGGATCTGGCACGGACGACGCAGAGTGGTCAGACGAACAGCCGTGACGAGCTGCTCTCAGAGGAGTCGGTGCCTGACGAGTTGCTGGTCGAGCAGTCCGGCGTGGCGGCGGTAGCACTCGATGCGGTCATCGCTGAGGACGGCCACAGCGCGGTCATCCGCGCGGACGAAGAGATGGTGACGGACCCGGAAGGGAACTTCCCGATGTTCGTCGATCCTGCGGTGTCAGGCAGTCGGAGCGGGTGGACGGTGCTGAAGCAGGCATGGCCGACGAGCGCGACGGGATGGAAGTTCGCGGGGTCGGCGGGCGTGGGGTTCTGCGACGTGTCCCGTGATCCGGCGTGCGACCGCTCGAACGTTCAACGCCTGGTGTGGAAGTTCTCCGGCCTGTCCTTCATCGGTGACCTCGATCCGGCCGACGTCCTCGGTGCCACGTTCCGTGCGTACGGTACCCATTCCTTCAGCTGCACCAAGACCACGATGCAGCTGTACCGGACGCCGGCGATCAGCTCGTCGACCACCTGGTCGAACCATGCGGGTCTTTGGGACTCGTCGTTCCGCATCAGCGCAGTCGACGACGCCTACTACTCCTCGTCGTGCGGTGGGGCGCATTGGACGGAGTGGGACGCAACCGAGGTGGGTGACCTCATCGCCTCGAACGGCTGGTCGGGCATCAACCTCGGTATCCGGAGCAGTTCGAACACCGACATGGTTTCGTGGAAGAAACTGCGGTACGACGCCCGGTTCTCCGTGGAGTACAGCCGAGCGCCGGCGGCGCCCTATGGCCACCAAACGCTGGTCGATGGCGCGAACGTCGGCTGCAGTGAGAGCTCTTCGGCGCCCCGGACCTCACGGTGGCTGCGGCCCATCCTCTCGGTGGTGGGCAATGACCCGGAGAAGCAGCCCGTGAGCGTGCAGTTCGTGGTGGTCAACCACGCCACCGGTGACTGGGTCTGGGAGTCCGCCTGGCAGGACTGGCAGACGCCACCGGATGGCAGTGGAGTCCGGTTCACGCTGCGCGTGCCGGAGGGCAAGGAACTCTCGAACGGCGTCACCTACCGGTGGCGAGCGCAGATCAAGGACAAGAGCGGCAGGAGCGTTGGCTACGGGGACTCGAAGGCCTGCTACTTCCGTGTCGACAACTCGGCACCTGCCGCACCGGTGATTACACCGGTACGCGATCATCCGGACGCTGAGGCCTTCTACGAGACGGACAAAGAACGCGGTGGCCTCGGGCTGACCGGATGCTTCGAGATCTACGCTCCGTCGACCGATTCGACCACCGTGTGGTGGGGCTACGCGACACGGACCAACACCACCAAGGTGACGCTGGACTCGACACGGCGCACGACCGTGTGCGCCAGTCCTGGGGGGACGGGCCCCAAGTTCCTCTACGCCAAGGTCGCTGACAAGTCCAACCTGACTTCGGACGCCGAGTACGAGTTCGATGTTGCCGCTGCGCGGGAAGACGGCGTGTGGACCTTCGATGACTCGGACAACCGCGGCCAGGACACCGCGGTGTTCGATGCCGAGCGCGGTGAGTTCCTTTCAGCCGGGCAGCTGACGCTCTCGGAGACAGGCGTGCTGTTCGCGGCGGGGCCCCACCAGGAGTTCGGCGCGCGGGACGGCGACTCGGCGCTGGTGGCCCGGGACAAGAAGATCGCTTGGTCGGAGGCGCCCGTGATCGATACCACCGCGTCGTTCGTCGTTTCGGCACACGTCAAGCTCGACGCGGACGCAGCGCGCACCGGTTGGTACACCGCGCTGTCGCAGGAGGCGCCGCTGTACAACGGCTTCCGGCTCGGCTACCGGCCGAGCGGCTGTCCGACCGTCGAGGCCGGGTGCTGGGCGTTCGGCGTCAACCGTGACGTGACGACGAACGCCACGACATACACGATGTCGAAGGTGCCGGTGCAGCTCGGGCAGTGGGTGCACCTGCTGGGCGAGTACGACAAGCCCGAGGGCAAGTTGCGGTTGTACGTGTGCGATGCGGGCACTCCTAATGCGCCTGCGGTCGGCGAGCCGGTCGTGAGTGTGGCCTCGATGACGGCGAACCTTCCGGCGTCGCCTGGCCGGTTCGTCGTAGGACGGGGCTTCATCGGTGGCAGTCCGTCGAATTACTGGGACGGGCTGATCGACAACGTGCGCATCTTCCGTGGCGAGGTCCTGGCCGAGGCCAAGATCCGCCGTCTGTGCCAGGGGGCCGAGGCGTTCTCCTATCTCGAGGGCCACGGGGTCGACGACGTGGACCCGACCTGGGGCGACGACGCCGACGAGAACGAGGCCACCTCGTGAGCAGGCGCGCGGCGGTTGGACACGGTTGTGGTGGAGATTCTTCGACGAGGGTGAGAATGTACGGCTACGACATGTTGCGGCGTCGGCGGGTAGGACTCGGACTGAGCGCGGTCGCCGCGGTCGTGGCCCTGCTGATGGGCGTCGATGTGGCGGCGACCACCCCGGTCGTGGGGCAGGCCGTCGCGGCCGAGGCCGCCGCGGAGGCGGAGATCGACCGGTTGGAAGCACGTGCCGAGAACTTCGCCGAGACCGTCCCTGACGGTCAGGTGGCAGCAGCAACGGCCGACCTGACCGCATCGACCTGGGAGCCGACGCCGGGACCTTCCGAGGCGCCGGAAGAGTTCTTGCCCGAGGCAGACCTTCCTGCGGTGGGAGACCCTCCCGAGGCCGAGGGCTCCACCGAGCCGGTCGAGGAGGTCCCGGCCGACCCGACAGATCCCGCCGGCGAGTCATCGGCCCGGTCCCTGGCCGCGGCCGGCGGCGACTCCTCAGGGTCGCCGGGCGACGCGGCTGGTCTTGAGGTCCTCGACCTGACCGCCAACCCCCAGCGCCTTGAGGTCGATGACGTCGCCCTCACGGTCGCCAGCGACGAGCAAGCTGAGGGGGCGATCAGTGTCTCAGTTGAGCGGGTGACGCCCGACGGGTCACCTGCACTTCTCGTGCGGATCCAACCGGTGCTTGAGCGGGCGAAGATCGACAAGTCGGTGAAGGCTGGTGCGCCCGATGGGGGCGTATCGGTCAACGAGGAATCCGACCTGGGCGTCGTCGATGTCGAGGTCGACTACGACGAGTTCGCCGATACGCTCGCCTCCACTGACCAGATCCCCGGCGGGGACTGGGAGTCCCGGCTCACCCTGGTCGAGGTGCCGAGCTGCGCCACCTGGTCGGCGGACTGCACCGAACAGTCGCGGGTCAGCAACGTGACCAGCGACGCGGCCGCCCAGACCTTGGCCGCTTCGGTGGACCTTTCTGCCGGTACCGCGGTCACGATGATGTTGAGCGCTGGGTCGTCCGGCGGGGCAGGCGACTGGGGTGCGACCTCCCTGGCACCGGCGGCATCCTGGGGCGCTGGGGGGAATACCGGCGCCTTCTCCTGGACTTATCCGCTCTCTATGCCGCAGGTCACCGGACCCGGCCCGCAGCTTGATCTGTCCTACAGCTCGGCGGCCTCCGACGGGCGGGTGGCCTCGACGAACAACCAGTCCGGGGTCGTCGGGGAGGGCTGGTCGCTCACCGAGTCCTACATCGAGCGCCGTTTCGTCCCTTGTGCGGACGACCAGGACCCGGTCGACGGCAAGACAGCCAACAACGTCGGGCACACCACGGGCGACATGTGCGTGGGCGAGGACAACGCGACCATGGTCCTCAACGGCGCGGCCGTCGACCTGGTCAAGACCGCCAGCGGCTGGGTGCCGAAGAAGGTCGACGGGACCCGCGTCGAACGCAAGACCGGAGCCAGCAACGGCGACGCCGAGGGTGAGTACTGGGTCGTCACCGCGACCGACGGGACCATCTACACGTTCGGCCGTGGCAAGCGCACCTCGGACGGGTTGGCGACGGGCAGCTCGTGGACGATGCCCGTCTACGGCAACCATGAGGGGGAGGCCGGCCACAAGACGTCCGCGCAGGGCGGCTTCGCGGCGTCCGCGTCGGACCAGACGTACCGATGGATGCTCGAGCACGTCCAGGAGCCGACCGGCGGCACGATGACGTACGTGTACTCCAAGGAGACACGCAAGTACACCCCCAACCTGGATGACGACGTCGTTGCCTACACCGCGGGCGGCTACCTGAGCCGCATCCTGTACGGCACACGCGCTGGCGCCGAGTCGGGATCGGCACCGGTGCGGGTCGACCTGGAGTACGCCACCCGATGCGTGCCGGGCACCGGCGTCAACTGTGACGCCGGCCGCGTCAAGCAGAACCTGTCCGCCTGGCCGGACGTCCCGGGGGACCTGGTCTGCTACAAGTCGGCGAACTCGTGCGGCATCGACGCGATCTCGCCGTCGTTCTACACGCTGTACCGCCTCGACCGTGTGGTCACCCGTGTGCTCGACGGCAGCACGTACAAGCCGGTGGATTCTTGGAAGCTCAACCAGTCGTTCGTCGCACCCGGTGACGGGTCGCTGGGTGACGGTTCGGGCAAGGTGATGTGGCTCGCCTCGATCCGGCACACCGGGCACGGCGGAACCGTGACGACCGACGACGACCTGTCGAACAACGCGGTGAAGTTCGCGCGCGAGATGCTGGCCAACCGGGTCGACCGTGACGGCGACGGGCTGCCCCCGATGTACCGGCCGCGCATGACCGGCATCCGGACCGAGTCCGGTGCGCTGATCACCCCGACCTACCGCACCGAGTGCAGCGCCGGTACCTCGCCGGTCAGCTCCGAGGCGACGGACGCTGTGCTGTCCGGGAACGAGAAGCTGTGCTTCCCGGTGGACTGGCAGGACGACAGCCGACCGATGGACTGGTTCCACAAGTACGTCGTAGCCGCGGTCGTCCAGAACGGTGCCTCCACCACGGGGGCGGGGGAGGTCGTCACGGGCTCAGGTCAGCTCGTGACCCGCTACGAATACGTCGGCGACGCGAAGTGGGTCAAGCCGTCGGGACCCCTGACCAAGAAGAAGGAGGTGACCTGGTCAGAGTTCCGCGGCTACCGCACGGTCGTGACCACCGAGGGCAAGGGCAGCCAGGCGTCCTCCACCACCACCCGCTACCTGCGCGGCCTTGGATCGGGAGGCGACTTCCAGGTCGGGCCGGCCGGTGACCGGATCACGGTCAAGGACCACGACGCACACGCGGGCACCGTCGTCGAGACGATCGTCCATGACGGCGAAACCGAGGACCAGGCGGTGTCGTGGAGCGTCACGTCGCCGCAAGCACCGGTGGTCGTGGCTACCGGTGCCGACGGCACCAAGGTCACCCGCCAGGCTGGAACCACCGCGTACGGGTTCGAGCTGGACGCGGCGGGGCTGGTCGCGATCAGGACCCAGTCGGCAACGTGGACCGACGCGGCCGGCCAGGTCGTGCGTGCCGAGGACCTTGGCGACGTGTCGTCCACGACCGACGACACCTGCACGCAGATCACCTACGCCCACGACGACGTCTCGACCCTGGCCGATCGCAACATGATCGCGTTGGCCGGGCGAACCCAGACCTTTGCGGCCACCTGTGCGAAGGTCACGGGCGGACAGGTGTCCCGACCCCTGGACGTCGTCAGCGACCAGGTCACCACCTACGACAGCGTCGGCCAGCCGACATCGGTGCAGGGTCTCGACCCGGACCTGGATCGCGAGACCGCCACGGTCGGCAACGGCTCCGGCGCGGGATATGTCACCACCCAGCGCATGACGTACGACGCCTACGGCCGGGTGACGGGCGTGACCGATGTCGCCGGGAAGGTGACGACGACCTCCTACAGCCCGGCGAGCGCGGTCATCCCGGCCACGGTGACCACGACCACGCCGGACCCGGACGGCAGCGGCCCGAAGCCCGCGTTCAGCTCCTCGGTGACGTTCGACAAGGTGACCGGGCTGATGACCGCGAGCACCGACGCGAACGGGCAGTCCACCCGCGGCACGTATGACGCGCTCGGACGGCTGCGGACCGTGACCTATCCGGAGCATGCCGGGCTGGGCAAGCCGTCGATCGCCTACGAGTACACCACCCGTGCCAACGGCCTCAACGTGGTGCTGACCCGCACCCTGGGAGCGGACAGCGACGACAAGCCCGTGCAGCACGTCAGCGCGGAGTTCCACGACGGCCTGATGCGGGTCTTCCAGACCCAGGACGAGGTCGTGGACACCGGGGAGCGGCGTCAGGACGACGCTGCCACCCGGGGGCGACTGGTGACCCAGGTGTTCTACGACACCGCCGGACGCGTGTGGAAGGAGACCACCGCCCAACCCGCCACCGGCGTCGTGTCGAACCAGCCCGTGCAGCCCACGCTCGTGGCACCGTCGGCCACGGTCTACGCCTATGACGGCGCCGGTCGCGTGACCGACCAGATCTTCTACACCGGCGTGGAGGACGACCACACCAAGGAGCAGTCGCGGACCGTGACCCGGTACGACGCTCCGTACACCACGGTGGTGCCGCCCGACGGTGGCACCGCGACCACCACCGTGACCGACGGTCGGGGGCGGACGACCGCGCTGTGGGAGCACAAGAACCGGCCGACGGTCTCGTCCGACCGCGCTGACGGGCACTGGTACGTCTCCTCGACGCTGCCCGGTTTCCAACCGGAGAACCTGGCCACGAACGCCTATCAGGCCACCACCTACGAGTTCGACCGGCTCGGCCAGCTGGCCTCGATGAGCGACCCTGGCGGCAACGCCTGGACCTACGGGTACGACCTCGGCGGTCGCCAGGTGCGCGCGAGCGACCCCGACGCCGGAGTGACGACCACGAGGTACACCTCGACGGGACAGGTCGAGCGCACGGTCAACGGCAACGCAAACGCCACCGGCGCCAGCACCGCGGTCCGCGAGGCCAACACGCTGGTCTACTCTTACGACGCGCTGGGACGCCCCATGCAGGTCGCCGACGGCGCCGGCTCGGTGCGCTCGACCTGGACCTACGACACCACTCCCGGCCCGGGGAACAAGGCGGCGCTCGGACTGCCGTCCAGCTCTACCCGCTACCAGGACGGCGAGCCCTACACCACGAGGATCGACGCCTACGACGCCGCCTACCGGGCGACGTCGACGACGATGGTGCTGCCCGACGACCTACCGGGCCTCGAGGGCCTGGTGGAGCGTCAGTTCACGACGACCTACGACTACCGGATCGACGGTTCGGTGCGTCAGCAGGTCCTGCCCGGCGCCACCGCTACCGACGACGACGCCGCGACACCGGATGTGGCGGTGCTCGGATCCGAGCATGTGACGACGTTCTACGACGACGCCGGCCTACCGGTGTGGATGGGCGGCGGCTTCGGCTGGGGCACCTATGTGGCGGACTCGCAGTTCACCGCCGAAGGCCGCCCCCTGGCCATGGACCTGGGCAACACTTACGGCGCGGTCGTCACCTACGACTGGGACTACCCCACAGGACGGCTGGACGGCATCCGGCTCGACCGTGAACGCTTCGACGGGCGCGACGTCAACATGACCTACAGCTACGACGCCGCCGGCAACGTCACTCGTATCCGTGACACGCCCAACGTCGGCGAACCGGCGAGCGGTGACTCGGAGAACGATGACACCCAGTGTTTCGACCTGGATGGGCTCGGACGACTGGTCGGCGCATGGACGCAGCTCGAGGCGACGTGCGTTTCATCGATCGACGAGGTGGACACCGGTGACGTCGGCGGCTCGGACGCCAGCGCCGCCCCGTACTGGCAGCGGTACACCTACGACCAGCTCGGCAACCGCACCAGCCTCAGCGCCCACACCATCACGGCGGCCGCGGCGACCGACGACGTGGTTCGTACCACCTATCGGCATGCTCAGGGCGCTGCCGGACCGCATCAGGTCACGTCCGTCAGTCGACAGGTCGGGCCGGAGGCCACGGTCTCGACTGCGCCATCGGTCGAAGTCGCCTCTTACACCTATGACGCGGCCGGCAACCAGACCACGCGGCAGTCCAGCGAGCCGGTTGATGCCGCGGACACGGCGCAGGTCGAGGCTGACAGCGACGGTGACGGCCTGCTGGAGGCGGCGCAACTGCTCGGGTGGGACGGCGAGGGCGAACTCGCGACCGTCGCCACGACCGGCGAGGGCACCCAGGGGGAGAACACGATCGAAGACGGTGAGGCGTCGTTCGTTTACTCCGCGGCGGGAGAACGGATTACCCGTACCGACGCGACCGGGATCACGGTGTACCTGCCCGGCGGGCAGGAGGTTCACGTCGATCAGGCGGGCGCGGTCGGGGTGGTGCGCTACTACAGCTTCGCGGGGCAGACGGTGGCCGTGCGCACCGGCCGGGGTCTGGGCGGGGTGACCTCGCTGGTGTGTGACCGGCAGGGCACCCCGGTCGCTGCGGTACCGAACACGGTGTGGACCGAGGACTCCGTGACACGGCTGTACTCGGACCCGTTCGGCGCCGACCGCACCCCGTCCAGGACCGATACCGACAGCGGCGAGACCCTCACGGGCGCCGACCGGCTGCCGGGGGATCGCCGGTTCCTGGCCGGCGCCGGCGGTGTCGAGGACACCGGTACCGGGTTGGTGTTGCTGGGGGCGCGGTACTACGACCCGGGCTTGGGGCGGTTCGTGTCGGTCGACCCGCAGCTTGATGCCGGCACGCCTGCGCAGTTCAACGCGTACGTGTACTCGGGGAACGACCCGGTCACCTACTCGGACCCGTCGGGTGAGTCGTGGTTGTCGAACGCGTGGAACGCGACGAAGTCGGGGGTGTCGAAGGCCGCCGGTGCGGTGACGTCGTTCGTCAAGGACAACCAGGCCGCGATCGTCGGGAGCGTCGTGGGTGGGCTGGCGTTCGCCGGTTGCATGGCCGTCACGGCGGGTGCCGGATCGGTCGGGTGTGCCGTTGCGGCGGGCGCGGTCGGTGGCGCGGTGTCGAACCTGTGGCGCACGAAGGTGGAGAAGAAGGAGCCGTTCACCTGGAAGGGGTTCGCGGTCGAGACCGGGATCGGTGCGGCTACGGGTTTGGCCAGCGCGGGAGTGAGCGCGGTGGTGAGCCGGTTCGGTCCGTCGGCGGCTGCTGCGGCGGCGAACGCGATCCGGTCGGTGTCGAGCGCGGTGACGCAGCGGGTGTCGTCCTCGGTGAGTTCGACCGTGGCGCGGGTGGCGCAGAGCCGGGCGGTCGCGGCCGCGAAGGCGACCCAGCAGCGGGTCGCCGGGGCGGTGACGAACCTGCGCCTGAATGGGGGTAGATGTTCGTTCGCGGGCGTGACCGGGGTGTTGATGGCTGACGGCACGGCCAAGGCGATCGACGAGGTCCAGCCCGGCGATCTGGTGATCGCGGCCGATCCGGACACAGGTGAGCGGCACGCCAAGAAGGTGCAGGCGGTCCACGGGCACGACGACGTCATGATCACCTTGGTGTTGACGACTGCTGCCGGGGAGCGGCGCGAGATCGTGACCACGGAGGATCACCCGTTCTGGTCGCAGTCCGACCGCGAGTTCGAGCGGGCTGACCAGCTCGGTGCGGGCGAGATGGTGGCCACCGGTGATGGTGGCACGATGAAGGTCCAAGCCGTCCAGACCAGGGAGGTGAGGTTCGAGCCGGCCTACAACCTGACCGTCGAAGGTCTGCACACCTACCACGTCGTGTCGACGGCCACGACACTGGACACCCACCCCACCCGGGGCCCGCCCGCAATCGCGTCCGACGCGATCTTGGTCCACAACTGCCCGACTCGCAATACCGGTGCAAACGCGGCAGCTGCCATTTCGGATGCTGGTAGCGACATCGTCGGGACCGCTCACAATGCCCTCAGACCATCCCAAGACTGGATCGAGAAGGATGTTGTAGACAATTACGTTCTTCGCCTTCGCGCGGGGGACAAGCTGCCGTCGATTGAAGTAGAGCGCATGAAAGACGGGACTGAGGTTATTCTCGATGGACATCATCGATACGTCGCGAGTCGGATAAGCGGTATTCCAGTGGAGAAGTCGTACGTTCAATACGGGTTCGATGTCGGGGAGCCAAACTGGCTGGGTGTGTCATATGGGAATTGAGTCGGTATCGTATCGATTTAAGCCTGCAAGTGCCGGTTTCGAGGAACTTGTTAAAGTGCTGAACTTGCTGGGGGCCGTCGACGCCGAAGCTCACGGCACGTTCGTTGTCGCAGGTTCGAACTATTGGATCGATCTATCGGTGCGAACTGATGGACCGCGCGTCGACGAGATCCAGTTTCGCGTCGCGGTCACAAACCCGGTCTCCGTAGTCGATATTTTGGACGGGCTGCTAGCGCAGATTAGCAGCCACTTCAACGGAAGTTTGACAGATGCGGCAGGGCGGGAACTGACGGAACCTGACGTGACGAGTTCTATTCGGGCCGATTTCGTAAGAGGGAGAGCGCGCTTTGTCAGCGTGTTTGGTGAAGTCGACATTCCTGTTAGTGCCGATGACGTTTTTGCCAGTTTGAAGGAGCGTGATATATCTGGCCCAACATGAGTCTCCACAAGTCGGACGGTAAGGTGATCACGCCTGGACTGCCCGGTACGGGTGGCGCTCAAACTCCTCCGATCCCCATGCGTGGAGATTGGTCAACTCTTCTGCAATGCGCAAAGGACCTCGTAAGTGATGAGCCCCCTGGTTGTACCGGCATCTGGGCTGCAGTTCGATTCGGACCTTGTCACGACATACAACGGATCAGTATTCACAGGTGTAGCGTTCGAAGACCTGGGGTTGCTGGGCCGGTCTGAAGTTAGTTACGTGGATGGAAGGCAGGAGGGCGTTGCAAAGGACTGGTATCCGTCAGGGGCAATTAAGGTTATCGCTCGGTATGTCGATGGGACCCTTCATGGACTATTGCAGGAATTTTCAGAGTCGGGCGTCCTTGAGCAGGAATCGCGATATGCCTACGGGATCTGCGTTTGGAGGCGGGCTGTAGATCCGAGTGGAGATCTCAGCGAAGAAGAGCATATAGATCTCGAGAGCGAGGTCGGTCGGCTCCTGGTCGATCTGCGACGAGAACTAGATTGGCCCGAGGATCATTGACGCGTGAATCATCGACGTATGAGGTCTGACGATGGCTGACACCTTCGCTGTCGGAGCTGTTGATGTGCACTGCCCCGCTTCAGGAGGTGCGAGGACGGCCCTGGTAGTGAGTGACGAACTGAAGCGTTCCCGCATCGTTTCGGAGCGCGTCGTGAGGATAGGACAGATCGCTCCCTACGAGTCGGGCCTCTTATACAGGCCGGAACTCCCTTGCATTCAGGAGGTGTTGGGGGTGGGCCTCCGGTTCAAATCATCGTCGTGGATGGGTATGTCACGCTGGATCCTGAGGGCCGTCTGGGTTTGGGCGCGTATGTGGCTGAATGGACAGGGCTGCCGGTCATCGGCGTGGCAAAGTCCGCTTTCCGCTCCGCTACACACGCGGAAAAGGTGATCCGCGTTCTCAAGTCGACACGGCCTCTGTACGTCACCTCTCGAGGTCTCGAGAGTAGCGAAGCGGCCCATATCGTGGGCCTTATGTCAGGGCTGCGCCGTATTCCGGATATGCTAGCGAGAGCCGATAGGCTCGCCAGGGGCATTATCGAGCCGGAAAAGGGCCGATTCTGACGGCTGCTTTCGGCGTTTCTATGTTGGCGGATCTGGCCTTATTGGGCTCTTCGCAGTTGAGGGGGGTCACGGGGTGAGTCCGCCGGCGACGAGGAGCATGCGGAGGCGGTAGTTGTCGCGGTTGCGGAAGCCGCGGGCGATGCGGCGGGCGAGCTCGATGAGGCCGTTCACTGCTTCGGTGCCGCCGTTCGAGGACCGGTCGGTGGTGAAGTAGGCGAGGAACGCGGTGCGCCACTTGCGCAGGGTCCGGCCGAGGCGGGCGATCTCGGGGATCGGGCACGACGGCAGGGACGCCAGGACGCGTTCGGCCAGTCGTCGCCCTTGGGTCAGGTCCTTGAGGCGGTAGGCGGTGCGGATCTGCTGGGCGGCCTGCCATGCGACGAGGACTTCGTCGTGGGCGTCGTCGGCAGCGATCGCTCGGTTCAGTCTGTTGACCTGCCGGTCGGTGAGGCGTTCCGGGGCTGCGCGCAGGATGTTGCGAATCCCGTATAGCGGGTCGCCGGCCCGGCCTCGGTGACCGAGGGTGGCCTGCTGGACTCGGCGGCGGACCTCATCGATCGCCTGGCCGGCGAGCTTGACCACGTGGAACGCGTCCAGCACCGCGGTGGCGTCCTGGAGTTGGTCGTCGATGGCGTTCTTGTAGCCGTGGAACGGGTCCAGGGTCGCGATCTGGACCCGGTCGCGGAAGTCCTCGCCGCGGGCGTCCAGCCAGGCCCGGTAGACGGTCCCGGACCGGCCGGGCACCAGATCCAGCAGCCGTGCGCGAGTGCGGCCCTGGTCGTCGCGGGTCAGGTCGACCATCCCGGTCAGCTCCTTCGGCCCGCGATCCTTCGGGCTGACGTGATGCCACACATGCTCATCGACTCCGAGGGTGGTGACGCCGTCGAAGCGTGACTCGTCCGCAGCGAGGGCTGGCCTGATCGCGTTCCAAACCGTCCACCAGGACACCCCGAGCTGGCGGGCCAACCCCGCGACCGAGGCGTTCTCGGACCGCAGTTGGGCGGTCGCCCACCGGGTCGCGCGCGACGTGAGCACGGCCCGCGGGGCGGCGACTTGGGCGTCTTGCTCGGTGAACGACCCGACCTCGCAGCCCGGGTCCGGGCAGACCCACCGCCGCTTGCGCCACCGCAACCGGACCGGACTCCCGAACGCCGGGGCGTCGATCAACTCGACCACCCGGCGGCCCTTCGACACGGCGACCACGCCGCACGCCGGGCAGCCCGTCAGCCCGGGCGTCGACTCGACGACCACGAACAGCACGTCGTCGTCGCGCTCGACGCCGATCACGTGCAACGACTCGAGCCCGACCAGCAGATCACAGCGGACGCAGTACGGATCGGCGGATCTTGGATCAGGGCAGCAGGACACACAGGCCGTAGGCTCGGACACGTCGAGGCCGCTCGGGAACAGGATGCTTGGTCGCTCCCGATCCTGGAGGCCTCGACCCCTACCCCGACGTCATCACCACGCCCGGCGTGTCACCGGGGACCCCCCTCATCCGCGACGAGCTGGTTTACGGGTTCGAGCACGGACGGACGGGGGTGAACGGGAACGGCGTGTTTCCGCGGTTCCGGGGGACGGGTTCGGTGGTCTGTTTGCCTTCACACCGAAGAGGTCACTGGTTCGATCCCAGTATCGCCCACCTCTGAAAGGCCTCCTGGCCAGCACAAATGCTGGATCAGGGGGCCTTTCGCTTTGCCGGGGTCGAGCGTTGCTGGCTTATCTGCTGGTCTATCGTCCGCGATTTGGGCGGGCGGGGGAACTGGCCGCCGGGCCCGGCGTGGGTGCGTGGTGCGGGGGAGCGATTGTGGTTGTCACCGTCGCCAGATCGTCCTGAACCGGTCCTGACCTCGGTGAACGCTTCACGGTGGGCGGCCGCCGGCCATCGTGCTCGACCGCGACCGACTCAAGCCGCGGGTGCGGCGAGCCCTCCGATTCCTCACTGACCTCTTCGGTGTTTCCGCACTGACTTGGTTCTCGAGGAAGCGTCCTGACGCAGTGCGGTGTTCGGACGCCTGACGTGATGGTCGCCGACGACGCCGGGCACGCAGAGGAACGACACGATCGAGGAAGGTGACGACAGGGAGTGGACGCCCGCACCGACGCAACGGGCCGACCCCGGTTTCACTTCTGGGGGACCTGCTCGACGAGGCCGAGAGCGATCAGGGCTGCTTCGAGCTCCTCGAGCGACCCCGAAGCGGTTCCTTCGAAGGATGGGACGGGGCGTTCTGCGGCCTGCTCGGGTGTGGTCGCGGGGCCGTTCGTCTCGATGTCGTCGATCAGCCAGTTCATCTCCTTGATCTCCTTGCGCTGGGCCTCGATGATGCCGTCGGCGAGTTCCCTGACCCGTACGTCGTCGATGTCCGCGCGTTCGCTGGTCAGGATCGCGATGGAGTGGTGCGGGATCATGCCCTTCATGTATGCCTGGTCGTCCACGAGGGCCTGGGACCGGGCGAGATACAGCGCGGAGCCGCCGAGCAGCACGGCCACCAGCACCAGTGCGATGTTGTAGGTGCGGTTCTTGTACATCATGCTGCGCATGAAGGCCCACATCACCAGCGCCATCGCGGCCCCCATGAGGACTGCCATGTAGAACCGTTCCTCGCTCCATCTCACGTGGTCGATGGAGAACGCGTTGGTGTAGGTCAGCGCGAACATCACCGCGGTCGAGGTGGCGATCATGAGGCCGAAGCGCGCGTACATGCGCCGCTCGTGGCGGGGGTCCGCCTGCGCCGCCTCGGAACTCGCCTTGCGCTGGTCGTCGTGCTGGGAGGTCATGGTGTCCCTTCTTCTCGGCGGTCCACCGCACGGATGCGTGATCGCGGTGGTGGCAACGGCCACCGCCTCTGCCCGGTGCGCGCGGGCGTCACGCTGCCGGACTGGCGGAGTGCTTCGCCCAGGTGGGGGCGTCTCAGTGGGAGCGGAGGGCGTCGATGAGCTCGGCCTTGCGCATCGATGACCGCCCCTCGATGTCGAGCTCGGCGGCGCGCTTGCGCAGGTCGTCCACGGTCCAGTCCTCGTAGGAGCCGGACTCGCCGCCACGTGATCCGACGGTGCTGCGGCCTTCAGCGGCGGCGGCGTTGGCGATCCTGGCGGACTTCTCCTTGCTGTTGCCCTCGTCGCGGAGCTTCTCGTAGAGCTCGTCGTCCTTGACGCTGGGGCCGGGGTCACGTCGTGGCATGGTGCTTCCTCCTGATGGTCGTCGGGTCGTCAGAAGACGGGCTTGCCGCCCGTGACGCCGAGCACCGTGCCCGACACGTAGGCGGCGTCCGACGGTGAGGCGAGGAACACGAAGGCGGGAGCGACCTCGGAGGGCTGCCCGGCCCGCCCCAGCGGGGTGTCCTGTCCGAACTTCTCGATCTTCTCCTCGGGCTGGGTGGCCGGCTGCAACGGGGTCCAGATCGGGCCGGGGGCGACGGCGTTGACCCGGATGCCGCGCGGTCCGAGCTCTGCGGCGAGGTTGACGGTGAGGTTGTTGATGGCCGCCTTGGTCGAGGCGTAGTCCAGGAGGGACGTCGAGGGTTGGTAGGCCTGGATCGAGGAGTTGTTGATGATGCTCGACCCTTCCCTCAGGTGCGGCAGGGCCGCCTGCGTCACCCAGAACAGGGCGTAGAGGTTGGTCCGCATCACGCGGTCGATCTCCTCGGTGGTGACGTCCTCGAAGGCGTCGCGGCGAGCCATCTGGAAGCCGGCGTTGTTCACCAGGACGTCCAGCCCGCCGAGGGCCTCGGTGGCGCGGCCGGGCAGTGCCCGGGCGGTCCGCTCCTCGGTCAGGTTGCCCGGCAGGAGGGTCGCGGTGCGGCCAGCCTCCGTGACCCAGCGGGCGGTCTCCTCGGCGTCCTGCTGCTCCTCGGGCAGGTAGCCGATCGCGACGTCGGCCCCCTCGCGGGCGAAGGCGATCGCGACGGCACGCCCGATGCCGGAATCCCCACCGGTGACCAGGGCTCGCCTCCCTTCGAGGCGGCCGGAGCCGCGGTAGCTGTGCTCGCCATGGTCCGGCGTGGGGGTCATCTCCTCGGTCAGGCCGGGAGGCTGCTGCTGCTGGGCAGGGAAGGCGTCGTCGGTCATGGTTCGGTCCTCCTCGTGCCGCACCCGGGCCACGGTGTGGGCCTCCCTGGGGGACCAGGGACGCCGGGTGCGGTGATCGTCGGGAATGAAGCCGTGTGCTCGACCTCGCCCGTTCCACGCTAGGCCGGGCACCGGGATCGTGCGACCGGGCTCTATCGGCGGCGAACCGTTCGCCCTCCTGGAGCTCCGAGGACGAGACCGTCCGGCTGTCGGGTGCGGCCCCGGGTTCTGGGGCGAGCGCGACGCGGTGCAGGTTGGCGGCCATGAGTCGTCCGCTGCGGTAGGACCATTCGTGCCCGTGGTCGGTGCCGGGGTAGTCGGGTCCCGGTCCGGGGCCCTGGTTCCAGTAGGTCCAGGCCTTTCCGGGGATGGTGTAGCCGATGTTGGCGAGTGCGCCGGAGACCTCGGAGATGACGTGGTGCGCGCCTTCCTGGTTGCCGGTGACGACGACTCCGGCGACCCGGTCGTAGGCGACGGGTCGCCCGTCGGTGCCGGTCTCGGCGAGAACAGTGCCTTCCTGGTGTCCTCCGGTGGTCGGGGTCGGCGCAGCCGGTGTCGGTGGGCACGAGGAACGTGCCGGCGTGGCGGGCCCGCAGCAGCGCGGCGAGGGGCGACGGGGAGCGGACGCCGGCGCGTTCGTAGCCGTGGAACGAACCTGCCCCGCGCGGGCCGACCAGCAGGCCGGCCAGACGTGCCGTGCCGACGGCGTCACGTCGCCGGTGCTTGCTGAGGGGGGACGTCCTCGCGGTCTGCGACACGCTCGTCGGGGCCGTGCGGGTCGTCGTCCGTGATCGACCCTTCGTGGATGCGGTAATGTAAGTGAGTACTCACTGACTTTGGAGATGCGATGAGCGCGATCACGACCGAGTCGCTCACCCGGACGTTCGGCGACGTGGTCGCCGTCGATGCGGTGAGCGTTCGTATACCGACCGGAGGTGTGGTGGGCCTGGTCGGCCCGAACGGCTCCGGCAAGTCCACGATGATCCGGATGCTGCTCGGCCTGATCCGGCCGACGTCGGGCACCGCGACGATGCTCGGGCAGCCGGTCGAGGGTGACGGCGCCTACCTGGCCCGTGTCGGCGCGCTGGTCGAGAACCCGGCCTTCGTGCCGGGCCTGTCCGCACGGGCCAACCTCGCGTCGTTGGCGCAGGTCCGTGGGCTCCCCGCCTCCCGGGTCGACGCCGTCCTCGACATCGTGGGCCTGGTCGGCCGAGACCGTGAACCCGTCAAGCGGTTCTCCCTCGGCATGAAGCAGCGCCTCGGGATCGCCGCGGCACTTTTGCCCGATCCCGAGCTGCTCGTGCTCGACGAGCCGACCAACGGGCTCGACCCCTCGGGCATCGTCGAGATCCGTGCCCTGCTCGGCGCGCTGGCGCAGGAAGGGCGCACCGTCGTCGTCTCGTCCCACCTGCTCTCCGAGATCGAGGCGGTGTGCGACCACCTCGTGGTCATCCGGTTCGGTGAGCTGCTCTACTCCGGTCCGGTCGCCGACCTGCTCGCACGCTCCCACGGGCACGTCGACGTCGTACCAGAGCGCGCTGTTGACCTTCCCGCGCTCGTCGAGACGCTCCGTGGCGCAGGTCACGAGGTGGAACCGACCAGTGCCGGCGTCCGGGTGGTCGGCGCCGCCGGACGTGCCGCCGACATCAACCGGGAAGCGGCGGCAGTGGGGATCACCCTCACCGAGCTGCGAACCGTCCGTGAGTCCCTCGAGCAGGTCTTCCTCGACCTGACCGGGACCGACGACGGCGAGGTCGCGGCTGCCCGCGCTCGCCAGGCCGAAGGAGGTCGATGATGCTGCACGCCCTGCGCAGCGAGCTGACGAGGTCGCGTCGACCGGGCGTGCTCGGCGCCTGGTTCGGCCTGACCGCCCTGTTCGCCGTGATGATCGTCGTGGTGATCTTCCAGCTCTCCACAGACCCGGCGGGGGCTCCGGCTGCGGGTCCCGGCGTCGCCTTCCCCTCCGTGGAGACCCTCGAGTCCGCGCGGGGCATCATGGCGCCGCTCGCCGCCGCGTCGAGCATGTTCGGCATCGTGGCCCTCGCGTTCTGGGCGGTCCTCACGGCCGCCGACCACTCGACCGGCCTGGTCCGGCTTCTCGTCGCCGCCCAGCCGCGGCGCTGGAAGCTCGTCGTCGGCAAGGTCGGCGCTCTCGCCCTGTGGACCGCGGCCGCCACCACGGTCGCCATGCTCGTCGACCTCCTGGCCGCACCCGTGGTGGGCGGTACCTCGGACCTCGACCTCACGGCCTGGGGCACCGACACGGTGGCGGTGGTCGTCGGCGCTTGGATCGACCTCTTCCTCGCCCTCCTGGTGTGGGGGATGATCGGGCTCGTCCTCGCCGTCGTGACCCGTTCCGCGGCCGTGGCCGTGTCGGTCGGGGCCGGCTGGGTGCTCGTCGTGGAGTCGGTGCTCACCGCCGCCTTCGACGGGCTGCGAGACTGGCTCCCGGGTTCGACCATCAGCGCACTGGCCGCAGGCGGGAACGACGTGCTCTCCTACGGCACCGCACTCGCCCTCGGCGCCGCGTACGTCATGGTCTGCCTCGTCATCACCCTGGTGGTGTTCGCTCGACGGGACATCACCGACTGACCGGAAGGACGACCATGCCCCGGGGACCTCGAACCCGCACCAACCTGTTGGAGGCGACACTGGTCGTCGCCGCCCGGGACGGCTACGCGCGTGCCACGACACGGGCCATCGCCGAGCAGGCCGGGGTCTCGGAGGCCACCATCTACCGGCACTTCCCCGACAAGCTCGCACTGTTCGGCTCGGCGGTGATGCACGCCAACGCCCAGGTGGACGAGTGGTTCGCCGGGCTCCCGGCTCGCGCGGGCGAGGCGTCGGTCGGTGACAACCTCCGCGAGTGCCTGCACCGGCTGGCCGGGGTGAAGGCCGAGGCGATCCCCCTCGAGCTCGCCATGCTGCTCGACCCCGAGCTCGCGCGCTCCCGCGAGGAGCACCTCGTGGCGGGCGCCGACCTCACCGGTCCTCCCGCGCAGCTCGAGGCGTACCTCGCCGCCGAGCGGAGCCTCGGCCGACTCCGTGGCGACGTCGATCCGCGCACCGCGACCCTCGCGCTCCTGGCCACCTTGTTCACGGCGGCGATAGGGGCCGGACCGACCGTCGACGACTGCGTCGAACTCCTCGTCCACGGCATGCTCCCGCCAGAATGACGTCCGGCTCGGACCGATGGACGATTTCGTTCGGCGCGGTGTCAGCCGCGCGCGGTCGCGACGAACGGCGCGACACCCACGTAGAGGTCCTGCTCGACGACGTCGACGAGGAACGCGCCGAGGTCCGAGCGGAGGATCGTGGTCGAGCGGGTCGACCGGTGCGCGTCGTGCTCCAGGTGGCCGGTCGGAGGGCCGTCGACCAGGCGGGGCGGGCGCACGAGGGTCCAGTCGAGTCCGGACGCCGCCCACACGGCGTGCTCGGCCGGCTTGTCCTTCACGACGGCACCACCGAGGGTGCGGATGAGCCAGCTGATCGCCACGTCCTTGCCAGCCTTCTGGTCGCCAGGGACGTCGATGCCCGCCCCGCTGACGCCGACGAACCGGCGCGGACCGCTCGCCTGCATGATCTCGACCAGCGCCCGGGCGGTGCGGGTGTGCAGGTCGTGCTCCTTGGCGCGTGGTCCGAGGGCGGAGACGACGGCGTCGGCGCGGTCGAGCAGCCGGGCGAGCGCGGCGGGGTCGGTCGCCTCCCCGACGACGGTCGCCACGCGGGAGCGCACGGCGTCCGGCAGGCGGGCCGGGTCGCGGGTCAGCACGGTGACGGTGTGTCCGCGGTCGAGGGCGGTGGCGAGGGTGTGGCGTCCGGTGCGTCCGGTGGCGCCGAGCAGGGCGATGTTCACGGGGTGTCCTGGGTGTTCGGGGCGGGGTCGGTCGGGGTGTCGTTTCGGGCCGGGGAGCGGAGCCATGCTCTGCGTTCCCGGTGGGCGAAGGCCGCGAGGTCGATGGGGTCGCGGCCGAGCACGGTGCGGACGTCGTCGGTGAGTCCGGCGGCCAGGCCGAGACGGGCGGTGGTGTAGATCGCGGTGGTCACGGCGACCATGCCCCACGGCATCTCGAGGGTGCGTCGGGCGTGGCGGGCGTAGCGAAGGGCTCCGGGGCGCGGGTACCGGATGGGGCGGCCGAGCTCGGCGGACAGGATGCTGGCGACCTCGCCGTAGGTCAGTGCGCGTGGCCCGGTGACGGTCCATGCCCGGTCTCGGTGCGGTGCGGGGTCGAGCAGGGCGGCCGCGGCGACGGCGCCCACGTCCTCGGCGTCGACGAACGCGGTCGCACCCCGGCCGGCGGGCACCAGGATCTCGTCACGGTCGCGCACGTCGCTCGCGTGGGTGATGGACAGGTTCTGATGGAAGAAGGAGGCCCGCACGAACGTCCAGGCCAGGCCGGACCCACGCAGCCAGGACTCGACGGTGGCGTGCGGGACGACCTTGTTCTTCTCCGCGCCCTGCAGCGACAGGAACACGACGTGCTCGACCCCGGCATCGCGGGCGGCAGCCATCGCGGGCAGCAGGTCACGCCTGACGTTCCCGATCGCCGGCGGGCGCACCAGGAACATCGAGGTCACGCCGTCGAACGCTGCGGCCCAGGTGGCAGGGTCGGTGAAGTCGAAGGCCACATCGTCGGCCGCGCCGGCCGCCGGGGCGCGCACGCCCGAGCGGAGGGAAGCGCCCGCCGTGCGCAGCTCGCGCGCGACTACCGAGCCCACGTTCCCGCGCGCACCCGTCACCAGGATCATGCGTCACCTCCGTGTCGATCTATGTACGATACATGCATGACGGCGCGACATCGCGACCTGCGGTCGCTTGATCAGGCCCTGATCGGCCTGCGCCGGTTCCTCGCGGCGCCACAGTTCCTGGACGACGAGGGCCGGGCGGTGGAGCTGTCGACCCTCCTCGTCCTCGACGGCCTGCCCGAGGATGGTCAGAGCGTCCGGGACGTCGCCGCGCGGCTCGCCGTCGCCCACTCGACCGCCAGCCGGTTCGTGACCCGAGCCGAGCGGGCGGGAACCGTGGCTCGCTCGTCCGCGCAGCACGACACCCGCCAGGTGCGGGTCGTCGCGACCCCTGAGGGTCGAGCCCTCGCCGACCGCGCCACCGCGTTCAGGCTCGCGCGCCTCGCGCACCTTCTCGACGGGTGGAGCGGCGAGGACGTCCACACGTTGGCCGTGAGCCTGAGCCGTTTCGCCGCTGCCAGCACCCCCCGGTGACGCAGGTTGTGCCCGCTGCCTGAGCTGTCCCGGGTCAGGACGAACCAGGGCAGGGCCGTGCCGACCGGCTGTCGCGGGTCGACCTCGCCGGTCCACCACTGGTCGTCAGTGATCAGCGATGAGCCGCCGTCCTGGTGGGCGGCCGTCGCGGTCGTGCTGCCAGGTTCCGTGCTGACCGAGGTCGGGCTGCCGATGCCCCCCGCTGGCGCCCGGGCAGGCCATCGTGCTGGTCGTCGCCGAGCAGTGACGGCCGGTGCGGCCCGCGTCAGTAGATGTCGAGGGTCGTGCCGGTCTGCTCGATGCGCTGCATGCGCCGGTGGGCGTCCTCGCCGAGCTCGGCGAGGACACCGGACACGACGGCCTCGACCAAGGCCATGGCGGGGGACATCGCGTCGTAGGCCGAGGCCGTCCCCGTGCTGCTCGGCAGCACCGCCGTGGAGAGCGACGCGATGGGGGAGAGCCAGGCGTCGGTGAAGAGCACGACCGTCGCGTTCCGTGTCGCTGCGAACTGCGCGAGCCTGGCCGAGTCCTGCTCGTACCGTCGGTAGTCGAAGACGACCAGAGCGTCCCGGGCGCTGAGGTCGGTCAGCGTGTGGCTGCGCCCCTCGGGCCGTTCCGACAGGTAGTCGACCCTGGGTCGCATCTGCTGGAGGTGCTGCACGAGGTACATCGCCACGAGGCGGCTGAACCGGCCTCCCACGACGTGGACCCGGCGGGCCTCGCGGGCGAGGATCGCGACCGTGCGGGTGAAGTCGCTGGGTGGCATCTCGGCGAAGGTGCGCCGTACCGAGTCGACGGCCGCGGGTGCGTACCGGGCGAGGGCTTCGTCTGCCCCGGTGGCCTCGGCGACCCGTCGCGTCTCGTAGAGGGCGAGGGGAGAAGCGCTGCGGTCGTCCAGGTCGGCCCTGAGCGCCGCCTGGAAGTCGGGGAAGCCGGTGAAGCCGAGCCGTCCGACGAAGCGCACCACCGTCGGGCCGCTCACACCGGCGCGGGCGGCGAGTGCGGCGACCGTCTCGAACCCGGCCGACGGGAAGGCGGCCAGCAGTGCGCGCCCCACCTTCCGCTCCGCGGGGCTGCAGTCACCGAGGCGCCGTCGGATCTGGTCCGCCAGGCCGGAGGCGTCGGACGTCGGGGCGGGGGGCGTTGTCGAGCCGGTCCCTGAGGTCATTGGACCTTCCCCTCTGGTGGTGTTTGCGGGGCAGCGTAGCAAGCGGGCGAGGGGTGATGGCCGCCGGCGACGCTGCCCCGCCGGGCTGGTCAGCTCCCGGGGAGGAGGTTCAGCCGGAGGTTCTCGAACGACGTCGCGGTGGCGCCATCGTGCGAGCGGGCGCGGAAGTCTGCTCCCTCGACCAGCAGGGCCCGGTAGGTCGGTCCGGACTCGTAGGTGGTGCCGATCGTGGCCCGGTCGCGGGAGGAGGCCAGGTCGTGGGCGAGGTCGCTGAGCACGAACTCGGTGCCGTCGCCGGCGAGCGAGGAGAAGATGTCCGTGCGTTGCGCCTGGATGCCCCACGCGTCGGGCCGCCACGTCGTGGAGCCGGGCGCGGGAGTCGTCGCCCAGCGCGCCGGGTCGTAGCGATCCCCGTCGCTCAGCGAGGTCCAGCGCACGTTCATGATGCCCCAGTGTCCCCGGACCTCGGTCGTACGGGCTGCGCGGAGGTCGAGCACGTTCACCGCGTTCGTCCCGATGACGCGCAGGCGTTCGCGGCGGGTGCCGGCGCGGTCGACGACGAGGGCGGTGTTCGGGTCGACCCCGAACACCCGGTCCTCCCCGGTGTCGCTCGCGAGGCGCACGGCACGGCCTTGCCGACCCCACGCCCCGAAGTGCGTGTCGAGGAGTCCGGAGGTGAAGAAGCCGAAACCCCCGGCGGGCAGGTGCTTCAGCTCGGTGGCGTCGTCGGAGTAGCCGGGCGAGCTGCCGTCGACCAGTCCTTCCCAGCTCTCGCCGCCGGTGACCATGTTCTCGCTCGCCATGACCTGCATCCCGGCGGACGTGCCGGCGACGACGGCGCCGTCCTCGAACCGGTCGCGGATCGCCGCGAGCAGCGGGGTGTCCCGCTGGTCCGCTCCATCGGTCATCAGGGTGACGTACCGGTACTGGTCGCCGCCGCCGAAGAAGAATCCGGTCATGTCTTCGACCTCGTCGACCACCTGCGGGTCGAGGGCCGCCTCAGGATGGTCGAGGTCGAGCGGGATCCACGTGGTGCGTCCGGCGCCGTGCTCCTCGAGGAGGTCGCCGTAGAACTCGCCGTTGTACACCGAGTTGTTCGCGTTCGCGGTCCCCGCGTCAGGGTCCTGGGACTCGGGCACCGCGGCTGCGGTGACGATCCCGATGTGGGCGCCCGCCCCACCTGCCCGTCGGACGATCTCGCCGTAGATCTGCTCGTTGTCGTCGGCGAGGGAGCCACCGACCAGGACCAGCTGACCGCCGTCGCCGTCGTCGACGGCTGTGGCCACCGGGACGACGGCTAGTTGCGCCGTGGCGACGGCACCGCAGACCAGCGCGACGGTGACGGTGCGCTGACGTGTCCTTCTCATCTCAGGCCTCTTTCTCGGTGGTGTTCTGGTGGACGACCCGACCGGCCTCGGCGACGAGACCGGCGAGCAGGGCGATGCGGTACGGCACGGAGTCGAGGTCGATCCACTCGTCCTCGCCGTGGTCCCCGCCCCCGACCGGTCCGAGCCCGTCGAGCGCGGGGATGCCGGTCACTGCCGCGAAGTTCGTGTCGCTCACGCCGCCGGTGGACGCTCCGCGGACCGCCACGCCGATCCGGGCACCGAGGAGCTCGGCCAGGTGCAGGAGCGCGGCCGAGCCGGGCGATGGTTCGAACGGCGGGCAGTAGTCGGTGCGCACGGACCGGCCTGTGATGCCCCCCTGGGTCGCCGCCGTGACGAGACCGTCGACGGTGTCGAGGATCTCGTCGAGCGCGGCGGCTGTCGGCGCGCGGACCTCGAGCTGCAGCTCCGCCTCGTCGGCGACGACATTGGGTCGATCGCCGGCCCGGACCACGCCGACGTTGACGCTCACCCCGGGGCGGTCGGCCGCCGCCCGGTGGAGGTCCAGGACCAGCCGGGCCGCGGCCAGGGCGGCGTCCGCGCCACGCTCCGGCTCGATACCTGCGTGCGCGGCCCGCCCGCGAAGCTCGATCCGTACGTCGCACGCGCCCTTCCGGGCGACCACGAGATCACCGTTCTCGCGGGATCCTTCGAGCCCGAGGATGACGTCGGCCCGCTCAGCGTGGGTCTGCAGCAGCGCTAGGGTGCGGGGCGACCCCACCTCCTCGTCCGGACTGAGGAGCAGCACGGCCTCGCCCGTGCGTGGGCCGGGGAGCTCGGCGAGCAGCGTCAGGGCGTGGATCCCGGCGAGGACCCCGCCCTTGTCGTCGCACACCCCCGGACCGGTCAGGCGCCCGTCGACCTGCCGCGGCGGACGTCGTGCGGCGGTCCCGTCGGCGAAGACGGTGTCGCTGTGCCCGAGCAGCAGCACCCGTGCCGTGCCCGGGACGGCGAGCCGCGCCACGAGCGCCGGGCCGACGGGGGGACCGTCGGTGTCGGCGTCCACGTCGACGACGTCGACCTGCGCGCCGATCTCGTGCAGCCGCGCAGAGCACCACTGGACGACGCGACGCTTGCCGGCGGCGTTCCACGTGCCCGAGTCGAACGACGTGAGCTCGACGAGCTCGGCGACGTACCGGGCGTGCGCGGCGCGAGCGGCCGGCAGGAGCCGGGCGCTCAGGTCGTCGTCCCCCGGCGGGAGGTCCAGCGCGTCCGCCGTCGAGGCCCCGGCCGTCACAAGACCCTCGCGAGGAACGAGCGGGTGCGCTCGTGCCGGGGATCGTCGAGGACCTGCCGTGCGTCCCCGGACTCGATGATGACCCCGTCGGCGAGGAACGCGACCGTGTCGGCGACCTCGCGAGCGAAGCCGACCTCGTGCGTCACCACGACCATCGTCATGCCGTCCGCCGCGAGGTCCCGCATGACGTCCAGGACCTCGCCCACGAGCTCGGGGTCGAGGGCGGACGTCGGCTCGTCGAAGAGCACGAGGCGGGGGTCCATCGCGAGCGCTCGGGCGATCGCGACCCGCTGCTGCTGCCCGCCGGAGAGCTGTGCCGGGTAGGAAGCGGCCTTGTGCGCGAGGCCGACCCGGTCGAGCAGCTCCATCCCGCGGTCCCGCGCAGCGGCGCGCGCGCGGCGCCGGACCACGACTGGGCCCTCGACGACGTTCTCCAGCGCCGTGCGGTGCGGGAAGAGGTTGAACCGCTGGAAGACCATGCCGATGTCGGCGCGGCGCCGGGCGATGCGCCGCTCGGTGAGCTCGTAGAGCTTGCCGTGCCGCTGCTCGTACCCGACGTCCTGGCCGTCCACGAGCAGCCGGCCGCCGTCGATCCGCTCCAGGTGGTTGATGCACCGCAGGAAGGTCGACTTGCCGGAACCCGAGGGACCGAGCAGGCATACCACCTGCCCCGCGTGGACCTGCAGGTCGATGCCGTGCAGGACGGTGTGGTCGCCGTACGTCTTGACCACGCCGCGCGCGTCGACGAGCGGATCGCGGGCAGGGTCGTGCCGTTGCACCGATGGGTCGGCGTGGGGTGCGGTGGTGGTCATCGTGCGGACCTCCGGATATTGAGCGCGCGGGCGAGCGGACGGCGGGCGCCGGTGGGTGACACGCCGCGCCCGAACCTCTGCTCCAGGCGGCGCTGCGGGATCGACAGCAGCGACGTCAGCACCAGGTACCAGATGCTCGCGACGACCAGCAGGGGGATCACCTTGAAGTTCTGGGCGTAGACGGCCTGCAGGTTGGACAGCAGGTCGTGCCCGGCGATCACCGAGACCAGGGCCGTCGTCTTGAGCATCGTCAGGGTCTCGTTGCCCATGGGTGGGACGATGACGCGCATGGCCTGCGGGAGGACGACGCGGCGCAGCGTCTGGGCGGGCGTCATGCCGATCGCCTTCGCGGCCTGGGTCTGGCCCTCGTCGACCGACTGGATGCCCGCCCGCACGATCTCCGCGGCGTACGCCACCTCGTTGAGGCCGAGCGCGAGCAGTGCCGCGACGGTCGCCGGGACGAGGGCCGACGTCGCCGCCGTGAAGAACACGACGTCCGTGAAGGGGATGCCGAGGGTGATGGTCGGGATGAACGCGCCGAGGAACCCCCAGAAGATGATCTGGATGAGTATCGGCGTCCCGCGGAAGACCCAGACGTAGGTGCTCGCCACGACCCGGAGCACCGGGTTGGACGACAGTCGCATGACGGCCACGACGACCCCGCCGACCAGACCGATCGCCATGCCGGCGGCGGTCAGCCAGATCGTCACGACGAGCCCGCGCAGCGTCAGCGGTGCGAAGAGGTACTCGCGGACCGTCGGCCAGTCGAGGTTCGGGTTCCGGCCGAGGGCCAGCAGGAACGAGACGGTCAGCACCAGGACGGCCGCTCCGGCAGCGAGTCGACCCCAGTGGCGCAGCGGGACGACGGGCAGGGCGTCGTCCGGCGGGGTGCCGGCGCCCCCGGGACCGCCGGCCCCTGGGGCAGCTGTGGTGATCATCGAGGTGGCCACGTCAGGACGTCGCGCCGTTGATGGTCGCCTCGTCGACGGCGATGCCGGTCAGGCCGTACTTGTCGAGGATGACCTCGTAGGTGCCGTCGTCGATGAGCGTCTGCAGGGCGGCCTGCACCGCCTCGGGCAGGCCCGTGGCGGACTTGGCGATGCCGATCCCGTTCGGGGTGGCGTCGTATCCGTTCGGGGCGGCGGGGTCGTCGATGCTGTCGAACGCGGCGCCGTCGTCCGCGGTCTTGGCCACGTAGCCGGCCGACGGCTTGGTCATCACCGAGGCGGTCACCGCGCCGCTGCGGATGGCGAGCTGGGCGTCGGAGTCCTTCGGGTAGGTCTTGAGCTCGATGGGGCCGGCGCCTGACGCCTCGCACTCGGGCGCCCAGCTCTCGACCAGCTCGACCTGCTTGCTGCCGCTCTGGGCGGCGACCGCCTTGCCGCACAGGTCGGTGTAGGTGGTGATGTTCTCAGGGTTGCCGTCGGCCACGAGCAGCCCGGTGCCCGACGCCGAGTAGTCGACGAACGTCAGCGCGCCCTGCCGCTCCACCGTGTCCGTCATCGCGGAGATCGTGGCGTCGAACTGCCCTGCCTGGATGGCTGGGATGATGCCGTCGAACTTCTGCGGCTCGAACCGGAACTCGAGACCCAGGCGCGCGCCGATGGCCTGCCCCAGGTCGTAGTCGAAGCCGGTGATGACGTCCGACCCCTCCGACTCGAACATCTCGAACGGCGGGTAGGGCACGTCGGTGGCGACCCGCACCGTGCCGGTGTCGAGGAAGGCTTGCGGCACGAGTTCCCGCGCTTCGGCGTCGACGGCGATGTCGACGCCGGCGACCTCCACGGGGTCCATCGTCTCCGTGGCCGCGGTGGCGCCGCTCGGGCTCGCCGCGGCGGCGGCCTCGTCGGCGTCGGTTCCGGCGCAGCCGGTAAGAGCGAGGGCCGAAAGGGAGACCACCGCGCACGCGGTGAGGGTGCGGTGGGACTGCGAGAGGTGCATGAGCGTTCTCCTCGTCGAGTAGGTGTAACGCACATTACACACCGAGATGTCAGTGCAGAATATGTAACGTGTATGAGTAACCGGAACGTAACGTGGCGCGTCGCCGTTCCGCTGGCAGGCTGATGGCTGCACCCTGGTCCAGGAGCGGTGGCTTGAGCAGGCTCGCGCGGACATGCTCGCCCATCGTGGCGAGAACGTGAACGACGAGCCGGACTCCTGGTGATCCGCGGGGGCGGTCTATCCCGTCGATCTGGGTTCGGGTCGGGGCGCGAGCAGGGTGGGAGACGGTACGGCTGGTGCTGTCCCCGTCCGAGGCCCCCTGGTCGGTCGTGACGATCGTGCCGACCTTGACGTCCGATGCGCCGTTGTCCTTCCGCCCGGAGTTCGAGGGTGCGGGCCGCGACGCAGTGTTCCTCGTCGACCGGGTGCGCGCGATCGATGACGCGTATGTCGGTGCGGATCCCGTCGGCTACCTGTCGGCAGGCGAGCTCGCCGTCGTGGAGGAGGCTGTCGCCCGTGATCTCGGGCTCCCCGTGGAGGACCTGTGATCCGGGAACTGCGCCCGCACCGATATCGGCGGGGTGCCTGGGTGCTCGCGGGTGACGTTGGATGTGGAGGGCTCCCTGGCGGGTGGGGCATACGTCTCACAGGAGCGAGCTCGCGAGACAACCGTCGGGGCGATCCCAGCATCGGCTGCTGGTCCATCTGCTGGTTGACGGGTTCGAGCATGGGCGGACGGGGGTGAACGGGAACGGCGTGTTTCTGCGGTTCAGGGGGACGGGTTCGGTGGTCTGTTTGCCTTCACACCGAAGAGGTCACTGGTTCGATCCCAGTATCGCCCACCGCAGAAAGGCCCCCTGACCAGCACAAATGCCGGTCAGGGGGCCTTTCGCTTTGCCGGGGTCGAGCGCTGCTGGCTTAACTGCTGGTCTATCTCCCGCCATCTGGGCGGGTGGGGAAGCGTCCCGTCGGGCGCGGCGTGGGGGCGCGGCGTGGGGGCGCGGCGTGGGGGAGTGGGCGCGGTTGACGCCGGTGCCTCGGTCGTCCTGAACCCGTTCTCACCTGGGCGAACGCCGCATGGCCGACGGTCGCCGGCTGTCGTGTTCGGCTGAGGGCCACTCGAGCCGCGGGTGCGGCGAGCCCTCCTATTCCTCACTGACCTCTTCGGTGTTTCCGCACTGACTGGCTCCTGGTAGGAGCCCGTTCGCTGAGTGTCGTACTTGGGCACTGGGGGTGGGTCGTGAGGGCGGGGGAAGGGCGCGTGGAGGAGAGGGCATCTCGAGGACGGTGTAGTTCTTCGGGGCTTCGGCGGCGGGAGGAGCGGATCACCCGGACGCGACCGAGATCAGCCCTCCTCCGGGCCGGGCCCGGAATCAGCGTGTCCACCTCACGGGGTCAAGCCCTGCCACGAGCTAGCGCGGTGCCGTCGTCCTGGCCGCGATCATCGTCTGGCTCCGCGCCTGGGCCCGCACACGTCAGTACAACGCCGATTCCCAGTTCTCGATCTCGGCCTCACCTTCCGGCATTTTGCCGGTGCAGTACCGGTAGAGCCACGCCGCGGCTCGCCGCTCGGCGTACTTCTCGTTCACCGGCTCACCCTGGTCGTCGAGTTCCAGAACGTTGGCGAACACCGCGAACAGCGTCTCCATCGAACTGGCCTCGTCACGCAGGACGTCCCAGTACTCGACACCCTCAAGCAGTGGATGCCCGACCGAGCCGCGAGCAACCCAACCCGCGAATCGCCGCAGCGCACCAGACGCCCCGGGGGACAGCTTTGTGGTCACAGCGTTGACAGTACGGCCATCGATGGCTCATTCGCCGCAGGTTTGGAGACACGCTGTAGCCGCCCTCGAGGTCGTCAGCACGAGGCTTCCTGTTCCTAGCCGTGGCCCGCCCGCCGTTCATCGGACAGACCCGACGGTTGCCGGTAGCGCGCGCAGGTTGCGCGCGCAGTGGTGCGCGCCGTGACGATGCTGCCCCCGGCGGCCGCCCGCGCCTTCTGGCTGGTGCTTCTGGAGAATGCGGCGCGGGTCGTCGTCGAGGCGGACGCTTCCCCACGTATCCACACGCCGTGCGGCCTGCGATGATGCTCGTGTGGCCAGCCCCTCCAAACGGCGAACACCTAAGCGGACCGCAACGCGTGGTTCTCGGTCTCTGCGCCCGGCCGCGACCACTGCACCCGATCCCGCGGAGCTCGATGGTGGGCGACCAGCGAATGAGATCGACGATGGTGCGGAACGCCTTTGGTGCAGGACGCGCGCGGGCGCCCGATCCGGACGAGGCTTCCATTTCCAGGACGTAGTCGGAGCGTGGCTGTGCGCGGGCCTGCTCACTGGCCGCTTCAGCGTGGATGCCGTAGTCCCTGAGGGCTTTGAGGACCTGTCGTGCGAGGGCTCCGACGGTTGGCACGTCCAAGTGAAGTCGCGCCAGGCGCGCGTCGGCGACTTCGCTATTAGCGATGTTGCAGAGCATTTGCTCGCTCTCTTCACACAGCACGCGGCACGCATCGCTGCCGGCGTCAGCGGGCGCCCGGTGCTCGTCGTGGAACGGGCCATCGATGGACTCGTGCTGGCGGAGTGGGACATCGCGCTTAGCGCGCAGCCTGAGGCCGCGCGGATCATCGAGGCCGTCCTGGCGCTGGCGCGCCGGCGGGAGCAGAACGAGGACGCGGTCCGCGAGTTCTGCCGACAGGTGACCGTGTTCGTCCTTCCGTGGACGACGGCAGCTGACGAGGCCCGGGACGCGATTGCTCGCCGCTTCAGCCTCGTGCCGGCTGCCGCTGACCCGATCGTGCGGGCGTTCCGGGACGAGGTCGCCGCCTCGGCAGACGTGAACACCTCTCCCTCCATCGTCGACCGACGGGGCATCGACCGGACGCGTGCGGAGTCGATCGCCACAGCGCTCGTCGGCGTACTCGACAACGCGACACTCGAGCGGGCGCTCGCGACGGGGGCGTGCGAGCCGGTCGACTTCGACACTCCCCTGGCCAGCAACGGCTTCTACGAGGGCATGGACGTCCAACCCGGGCACGTCGTCGCCGGGCTGCCGACGCCTCGGCCCTCACTTACCGGCGAGGTCGTGACGGGGCTCGATCGTCGCGGGCGGGTACTCGTCACCGGCCCATCAGGGGTCGGCAAGTCCACGGTGATGTGGGCGGCGGCATACTCGACCCGCCACGCCCTCTGGTACAGGGTGCGCCGGCTCCAGGATGAGGACGTGGCGGCGATCGTCGACCTCGCCAGCGCGTCGATGCCATCGTCGAGATCTCCGATCGGGTTCATCGTCGACGGTGTCGCGGTCGGTCCAACGCAAGCCTGGGACTCACTCGTCCGAGCGTTCGCGGGCATCCCCCACGTTCTGCTCCTGGGCTCGGCGAGGACCGAGGACTTGCTCACCCTCCGGACGCTGCCCGAGTGCGACACGACGGACGTCGTCCTCGACGAAGAGGTCGCCGCTCACATCCACGCCGCGCTCGTCCGGTCCGGGGCCACCACCGCGACCCACTGGCGTGAGGCGTACGAGGACGCCGCGGGACTGACGCTCGAGTACACCCACCTGCTCACACGCGGACGCCGGCTCAGCGACGTGATCACCGAGCAGGTTCGTCGCCGGGTGAGCGAAGGTCGGGAAACCGAACTTCGTCTAGTGGCGCTGGTCGCGACAGCACACCGCTGGTCCGCCAACCTCGACATACGCGACGTCCAGCGGCACCTTCACCTTGGCGATCCGGAGCTACGTGAGGCGCTGGCCCGCCTTCGTAGCGAGCACCTGGTGGACGCCCTGGGCACGCGCCTTGTTGGTCTGCACCAGCTTCGCTCGGTCGCACTCAGCGATGCTGTCCATACGGTGCCGCCACCGGTGCTCATCGAGACGGTCCGCGACGTCCTGGCGCTTCTGGACGAGCCGCAGCTCCGGCCGTTCGTGGTGGGCGTGCTCCGAGACGTGCCCCAGATCGCTGGGGAGCTCCTGACGGTCCTCGCACACGAGGTCGAGCGGAGGTCCGACGCGCGGTGCCTGGCATCGGTCCTTGACGCCCTACGCATCGCGGACTTCCGTGCCACCGCACAGAGTTGGGCGCGCAGTCTTGAAGCGAACGCGGTGGCGCCCGCGCAGCGTGCGATCACGATCCAGCTCGCACTGATGGGCAGCCATCCGCAAATCGGCTTACGTCCAGAGATCGAGTCGGCGTTGCCCGGGATGGCTCTCGAGCCCCTGGCCCTGCGTGACGAGTTCCTGGACATGATCGGCAATCTGCGCGTGAGCAGGTTCGCGGCCGGGGCAAACCTCCCTGGCGCGATGGCTGTGTTTGGCGCGCTCGCGGGCCGACAGCTCGAGGCCCCCGCTCTAACTGAGCTTGGGCGTGCAAACACGGCCCTCGCGGAGTGCTTGCAGAAGGCGTCCGCCGACGACCTGGCGGAGGTTCTGGCGGTAGCCCGCGAGGTGTCCCTTGAGTTGGCAACGACTATCCTCGAGATGTCGGGAGGGCGGCAGAGTGTCTTCGACCGCCTCTTGGACTCGACGCCGGGGCTGGTCGAGGTCGCCGAACACAGCCGTGGCGGCGTCCGGGTCGCCTACGCGCGGATCTTGCACGTGTCGGACGTGGTGAATCCTGAGCCGGACGACTCGAACCGCGCGTTCGCGCGGAGGCTGCTCAGGTGCTTGCCAGCGTGCGACAAGGCAGACGTCCAGACCCTGTTGCCTGGTGACGTACCGCTCGGGTTCCGCGACCACGTGATCGGCGTCTCCACCCTTGAACGGCGCTACGATCACTCCGACTCTGCCGTTCAGTGGACGCGAGTCCGCGCGCAGATCGCGGCGTCGGCCGCGGGCACGATCGATCACACGACACGGCTCGCCACGGTCACCGAGCTCGTCGGCGACACAGCGCGATTCCTGGACGACCTCACGCTCTTGTGGTGCGTCTCGCAGGGCAGACCCGACGAGGAACGGGAACTCGAGGCTCGCAGGACCTCGATTCGTGAGCGGGCTGACACGCTGACCGTCCCGATCGACCGTATCGAGGTGACGCTGCGTCCCGGCGCGCAGGTACCAAACCTGGACAACGACCACTTCCACTCGTTCATCCAGGGCGTCGTCGACAACCTGCCCGGGCGCCTCCAAGGCCCTGCTGACGGATGGCCGAGCCTCGCCGCGTTCACGGGCGACACACTTCGCCGAGATGGGCTGCGCGCCGCGCAGCTTGAGCGCTGGGACCTGGTCGACAGCGACCCGCCTGGCGAACTCCAGGCAATGGATCAGCAGCTGTCAGACCTCCACGCGGTGCTGGCGGAGCTCGCGTGGGGACAGCTGCAACCCCGAGCGGTTGCGGGCATCGCGAGATCGGGACCGTACACAACCGCCCTACGTCGTGCGGCTGGCGCTGCCCGCGAGATGGTCAGCCGTCGGACCGGCCTGATGCTTGACGGGCTGAAGGAACTCGCCGGGTCGCTGGGTATCGAGCTTGTCATCTGGACGCGCGACCTTGAGAAGCCAGACGCGGTCTACTGGCCGCCGACCGAGGTCGCGATCGGCGTGCCGGCGACCTCACCCGAGGCGTGGATGACGGCAGCGGAAGCTCTCCGCGAGCTGATTGAGGCCGAGTACGCCGTCCGCGCTGCACGTCCGCCGATCCTGATTACCCCGCTGGTCGGAGATCGCCCCGTCCGTCAGGCTGCGGTGGCGCTTCAGACCACGGCCTTCCCGGGTGCGGATCTCCTGGCGACCTGGTCCGATCAGATCGGAAGACCCGCCCCAACACCGCTCACTGACTGCGTGATCGACGCCCATGGTGCGCTGGAATCCCTGTCGGGCCTTCACGTTCTGGCCCGCCGCCGCTCCCTCGCACCCGACCTGGCGGCGTACCGCGACTCCGAGCACGCGCGGCTTCGTATGGCCATGGACAGGCTGGCTGACCTGTCCCGCAGCGCCGACACCCCCGGTGACATCCAGGCGTACCTTGCGGACCTTGAAGTTCGCGTTCTGGCAGAGGACCAAGACGCAAAAGCGCCAGCGGACACGCTCGCTGGACGAATCGCCGCGAGCATGACTCTCGCTTCGACGACGGAGGCCAACGAGCGCATCGGGCTGATCTTCGAGTCGCTCCGTTGGGACTTGTGGAGAGGCTCGATCGCCTGACGCGCCCTCGATGAACCCTGCATCGGACTGTGAGCTCCCGGCGAGGACGGCGGTGATGACCGGGCAGCGCTTCGACCCGGCGCCGGGTGCGTAACCTTGGTCGGTCACCGCATCGGCTCATCGAGCCCGTCAACGACCTCGATGAGTTGCTGGATGGCGTTGTGCGCGTGTGCGAAGCCAGCCGCGAGCAGGCGCACAGGGTTATCGTCTCCTTCGAGGTCGAGCCGTTCGACCGCTCGGCCGGACCCGTGGCGGTAAGGCCTGCCTGGGCGCGAGCCTCGTCGACGCTCCCTCTCTGTAAAGACCTCTCTCGACCGTTGCGGACGAGCGTCCATCCAGCTCGTCTCAGTCGAGGTGACCGGAGCCCGGAGAACGGGCCACTCACAACCAGGATCGACGCGTGCCTCGTCATGCGGGATCCTGAGCAAGGCCTGTGATGAGGTCCCTAGGAACCACTGCTCCGACCAATCTGTCGCTGCTGCTCCGTAGCGATTGACGTCTCGCCTCTCGGCCGACGTCAGTGGTGGGCCGTAATCTTGGTGTCATGACAACGCAGGCAGTGGACCAGGCCGCCGCGACGGTCGCGCTGCTGCGCGCAAAGGTCCGCGGACACGGATGGAACAGCCTGGCGACTGAGATCTGGTACGCGGGCGACGCTGTGCGCGTATGGAAGGAGCTGGTCGAGGGTGACTCCCTCGTGCCCGATCCACGCGATTCGCAACTTCTCGATGAGGCGCGCGATGACGTACTGCGGTGGGAGAAGGACGGGCTGCGGTTCCTGACGGTGCTCGACCCTGACTTCCCTAGCAGACTGCGCGACATCCGAGAAGTCCCGCCGTTCCTGTTTGCCGAAGGCGCACTGGTACCTGAGGACCGCGGCATGTCGGTCGTGGGTTCGCGCAAGGCCTCGGAACGCGGTCATCAGATTGCCGGTGCGGCCGCAGAGCTGCTCGTCTCCAAGGGGCTGACTGTGATCGCTGGCCTCGCTGCTGGCGTCGACACCGCCGCGCACCGTGCCGCGCTCGCGGTCGGGGGACGAACAGCCGCATTCATTGGAACTGGCATCACCCGCGCGTACCCGGCGACGAACCGGAAGCTTCAAGCTGAGATCGGGCGGCGAGGTCTTGTCTTGTCGCAGTTCTGGCCGGACGCCGAACCGTCGAAGTCAGCGTTCCCGATCCGCAATACCGCGATGTCCGGATACGGGATGGGCACGATCGTCGTCGAAGCAGGCGAGACGTCGGGGACGCGCATTCAGGCACGGGTCGCCGTCGAACATGGGCGGCCAGTGATACTGACTGACATGGTCGCCGAACGGACCCAGTGGGGCGCCGCACTCGTCGGGCGCCCCGGGGTGCACGTCGTGACCGGGATCGACGACCTGGACAAGACGATCGACGAAGTGCTCGACGCTCAGGCCTCCTTGGCGCTGGCCCTGGAAGCTATCGGTAGCGTTGCCCCGACCGCCGCATGATGCGGGAGCTCCCTGCCAGTGTTGTGCCGGTTGGACAGGCACTGGCGGCCAACGCCGGCGGCTATCTGCGTAACGTCCTGAGGATCTCAGGCGTCACGTGCTCGGCGTGCGGAACCCCGACCGGCGGATACGCGACGTGCTACCCATGCAAGCAGCAGCGTGACTCTGGCCTACCCCTTGCTGACCGGGTGACGTCCATGGTGTACGCGGTCAAGCCAAGCGCATCAATGCGCGACCAGATGTACACAGCGATGTTCGGCTACAAGGCGGCGACACCGCAGCTGACCCACACGAACGTCGTCCGCTCGCTGCTCGCGCTCGCGATCCTGGGGCACGTGGACTGCGACTTGAGGCTGGCGGGCATGAGCCACTTCCGATGGACGACGGTCGCGGGAACCCAGCACGTCGGTGAGCACCCGCTGCACCGCCTGATCGCAGGCGAGCCAGGAACGGTGCTGTCGCCACTCTTCGTCTCGGGCTACGAGCTCGAGACGAAACTCCGCGCCGGAGCGACCAAGCAGCGCGACATCCGTCCTGAGAACGTGGAGGTCGTCGGCGGCATCGCGCCCGACACTCACGTCGCGGTCTACGACGACTCCTGGGTGACCGGCGGGAGCGCGCAATCGGTCGCCGTCGCGCTCAAACAGGCGGGCGCTCGGTCTGTGTCGATCCTGACAGTCGCACGCGTGCTGGGCCCCGAATACAGCCCGAACGCCGAGTTCCTCAGGTCTGAGCATGCCCGACGCGACTTCGACTACCGAGTCTGTCCTTGGACCGGCGCCGATTGCCCATGACCGCGCGGCCCGGGACTCGCGCTGGTCCGGGCTCGCCCGCTTCCACCGCGCGTGGGCATCTAAGTGGGCATCTACGGCATCCCCACAGGCCCCGAAAGTACCCGACAGTCATCGACTGCAATCCCCGGAATCTCGCGCATTCCCCCAGGTGGTAGATCGCGCTACTGCCCTTCACACCGAAGGGGTCACTGGTTCGATCCCAGTATCGCCCACCGCAGAAAGGCCACTTGACCAGCAGAAATGCTGGATTGGGGGGCCTTGGAGCCTGACCCGCTTCTCCGGACAGTTTCGGTTGGTTGATCATGCCGCGCCGTGGGCGGCGGTGTGAAGGTTCTCGAACTCGATGGGGCTGCGGTAGCCAAGTCCGGAGTGACGGCGGACGGGGTTGTAGAAGCCCTCGATCCACTCGAAGATCGCCGAGGCGAGCTCGGCGCGCGTGTGCCACTGCTGACGGTCCAGGAGCTCGCGCTGCATCGAGGACCAGAACGACTCGATCATCGAGTTGTCCACACTCGATGCCACCCGCCCCTTCGATCCCAGGAGGCCGGCGGCGCGCAACCGGTGGCCGAAGATCCAGGACGTGTACTGACTTCCGCGGTCCGCGTGCACGATGGTGCCGGGCGCGGGACGGCGTCGCCAGCGCGCCATCTCCAGGGCGTCCACCACCAGCTCCGAGCGCATGTGATCCGCGATCGACCAGCCCACGACCTGCCGGGTGAACACGTCCAGCACCGCGCAGCAGTACACCCGCCCGTCACCGGTCGGATGCTCCGTGATGTCCGTGCACCACAGCCGGTCCGGACCCGCGGCAGTGAAGTCGCGGGCTACCTGGTCCTCGTGCGGTGCCGGCGCTGGCCGGTGCCCGCGACGTTTGCGCCGGTGACACACCCCGACCAGGCCCGCATGCCGCATCAGCCGGGCCACCCGCTTGCGCCCGCACCGGATCCCCAGCCCAAGACGCAGCTCGGCATGCACGCGCGGGGCACCGTAGGTCGCCCGCGAAGCCTGATGGATCTGCGTGATCGTGGCAGACAGCCGCTCGTCAGCGACCGCACGCGGCGACGGCGACCGCCCGGTGGCCTCGTAGAACCCCGACCGCGAGATGCCCAGCACCCGGCACGCCACCGCGACGGGCACCCCGTCGTCGGCGAGCTCACGAACGCACCGGGCGATCATTTTGGGAGCACGTTCTCCCGCGCGAAGTACGCCGAGGCGCGCTTGAGGATCACGCTGCCCATCTCCAGCACCCTGGTGCGGCGACGGAGCTCGACGAGCTCCTTGCGCTCCGCGGAGGTCAGGCCCTCACGCCGGCCGGCGTCGACGTCGTCCACCTTCATCCACCGGCGCAGGCACGACTCGCTGATCCCCAGATCGTTCGCGACCTGCCGCACCGGCGCGTCCCCACGCCGGGCCAGGTCCACCGCTCGACGCCGGAACTCCGGCGGCTTGGCTGCAGGCATCACGGGCTCCTCTCCCGAGACGATCATCGCCTCAGATCAGGTGTCCGGGAAACCGGGTCAGGCTCCGCCGAGACCCACCCACCGTTACTCAGGCAGACCCATCTGGCTCGGCACCAGTGAGGTCGTCGTCACTAGCGCCGCCGCCGAGTAAGACCGCCGCACACGACAGCGCCCCGACCTCCCGAAGAAGGACGGGGCGCCACCGAACCCCAGGATTACGAACCGTCGCCACATCTGTTACGGCAGTTGGCCGCCCCCGTCGTTCCTGAAGTTTGTTTCCCAATAGTCCAGAATTACGACGTGCTCTCTGCCGAACTCACTCTGGAGGTTTGCAACGATCGTCCGACCATCGGCGCGATGCCGCTCCATATCCTCGCGAGACGGCCAGCCAGTGAGGTAGTGGTAGTCGCGATTGAACCATTGCGCCCAATCAAGGATCATTGCTCGAAGTTGGGGATCGATTTCGAGGTCGCCAGGACAAAGCATTCCATCTGGACCCCACAACGGCCAGGTGACAGAGTATTCGTTGGCGACTCGAATCTGCATTTGGTCAGCAGCCTCCGCCCGGAATGGCGGTGATCACCAACATGTTATTCTCGGAGAGAACGATGCGAGGGTCCATGGTGCCAACCATGGCGTCGCCTACGTAGAACTGCACCGGTGTGGTCATGCAGAACTTGCCGGATCCCTGGTTCACGGTCAACCTTTCGTCGGCCGTAGACAGCAATGTGATCCAGACCATGCTATCCATCAGGTCGTCCCACGAGCTGAAATATCCCACCGACTCGCCTTTCAGCGTCCAATCTGTTTGGTGGCGGTATCGGATATGCTTATACCCTGACGATTGCTCAGTCCCGCAAAAGAGTCGGACTTCACCACCGGGCCAATCGCCATCCGGCTCGGACGCATACGAAATGATCATGTGACTCGCATCATTGAGCGTGTCACAAAAGAGCGTGTCAACAGGACCCAGCAAGAGTGGGCTTACCCCTCCCGTGGCTTCCGACTGCTGGTCGCCAAGGTCGCCGAGTTCAAGAAACTCCTCGATAGTCCATTCCTGGCCACCTGCACGCACCGTCAGGCCAGGGCTGTCATCGACAGCAACGGCCGACGCTGACGCTGGAGCAACAGTGGCCGTCACCGCGGCGATCAGCACAGTCGACACAAGCGCAATTCTACGCCGTACAGTACTAAACATTGGACCTCCAGTTGATCTCCATCGATGAACCCCTGTGCGCGAAAGCTTACGGGGGTGATTGAGCGGGGCAACCTGATGTCCAGAATGCGGACACTTATGGAGCGGGGTGAAGTTCGGCTGCGCGGATGAGCTTGGCTTCCGGCCGCTTCCGCCCGAGCTCGTCAGGCTCGTTGTCCACGTCGCCATCGCGGGCACAGCGCGCGACGAGGTTGGCCACAGGATCGGAGAAAGTCTCGCCCCACCACTGCGGAGCGAGCATGCAGTCAAGGCTGCGCTGGCCATCAAGAAGAAGGCCCAGGGAACATTCCCACTTCCACCCTGGATCACCGGCGGACGGGCACAGTTCGCGCCGACCTCACCGGATGGATCGGCGAGACACGGACCGTGTTTGAGTGCGGCGGCACCACGTCATCCGGGTCTGCCCGAGTTTGGTTGACGATCGAGAGTGCGGGTGGCCGTCACGGGTCGCCCGATCTCGGGGAGCGGTGCGTAGGACAAATGTAGGACCCTGCGTAGAGTGAGGGCATGACCACGAAGCGACGAACTGCTGCCTCCGATGCTCCCCGGCCTGCTTCTGTGGGCAGGTCGACCAAGGTCGCGGGACGTGGCGGCAGGGTCTCCCATGGCCAGGTCGAGGCCCGGGCATCGCGCTACCTGCCGTCCGGTGGCACAGCGGAAGCGACCGTGGTGGGGGAGAAGAAGGTGGCGCCGGTGAGCTTCCGCCCGACGGTGGACGAGCGGCGCGTGCTGGACGAGCTGGGCGCGGAGGGTGTCACGGCGTCCGATGCGCTGCGCCACGGTCTGCGGCTGCTGGTACAGGAGCGGTGGCTCGAGCGGGCTCGCGCGGACATGCTCGCCCATCGGGACGAGAACTTGAACGACGAGCCGGACGCCTGGTGATCCGCGGGGCGGTGTATCCCGTCGATCTGGGTTCGGGTCGGGGGCATGAGCAGGGTGGGAGACGGTACGGCCTGGTGCTGTCTCCGTCTGAGGCTCCGTGGTCGGTCGTGACGATCGTGCCGACCTCGACGTCCGCTGCGCCGTTGTCCTTCCGTCCGCAGTTCGAGGTGGCAGGCCGTGACACGGTGTTCCTCGTCGACCAGATGCGCGCTGTCGACGTCTCGTATGTCGGCGCGGATCTCGTCGACTACCTGTCGGCTGATGAGCTCGCCATCGTGGAGGAGGCAGTTGCCCGTTATCTCGGGCTTCCCGTGGAGGACCTGTGATCCGGGATCGGTGCCCGGGCCGATATCGGCGGAGCGCCTGGCACGCCCGCGGGTGACGTTGAATGCGGAGGGCTCCCTGGTGGGTGGGTCCTTCGTCTCACAGGAGCGAGCCCGCGAGGGAACGTCCGGTCCAGCCCGGCCTCGGCTGCTGGTTCATCTGCTGGCTTACGGGTTCGAGCACGGACGGACGGGGGTGAACGGGAACGGCGTGTTTCTGCGGTTCAGGGGGACGGGTTCGGTGGTCTGTTTGCCTTCACACCGAAGAGGTCACTGGTTCGATCCCAGTATCGCCCACATCGGAAAGGCCCTCTGAACAGCAGAAATGCTGGTCAGAGGGCTTTCGCATTTCTACCGGGGTCGAGCACTGCTGGCTCCACAAGAACGAGGGAACGACTTGTACCAGAACACGTCACGCGTCGCGGTGATCACCGGGGCGTAGTCGGGGGTGGCGCGGCGACCGCGCGGGCACTAGCAGAGCGCCGACTACCGCGCCATGATCGGAGGTGAACCTCCTCGGTGCGATCACGGCGACGGAGGTGTTCCTGGACCAGCTCACGGACGGAGGCGGGGACCTGATCGGCGACTTCTCGGTGGCCGGACGCACCGCCCGGGCCGCGACGGCGTGCACGTCGCCACGAGGTGGGGCGTGAACGGGTGGCCGGAGGCGCTGTGTCAGGAGCTGCTGCCTGGTGCGCGCGTCACGCTGATCGAGCCCGGTGCGCGCCCCGCCGACCAGCGCGGCTGACGGACGTGACCGGCGCGACGACCGGAACGAGGAGGAGACGGACATGCCACGACGGGACCCCGGACCGAGCGTGAAGGACGACGAGCTGTACGAGAAGCTCCGCGACGAGGGCAACAGCAAGGAGAAGTCCGCGCGGACAGCCAACGCCGCGGCGGCGCAGGGGCGCGGCACGGTCGGTGCGCGCGGCGGCGAGGCCGGCTCCTACGACGACTGGACGGTCGACGACCTGCGCCGCCGCGCCGCGGAGCTCGGCGTCGAGGGCCGGTCGGGTGTGCGCAAGGCGGAGCTGATCGAGGCCCTGCGCTCGCGCTGACTTCCGGCGCGGGCACGCGCGCGGCGCCCGACGCCGCGGATCGTCAGGTCGCCGGGACGGGCCGGTCACGGCGCCGCCGGGGACCGTCAGCCCTTCATGAGGGCGGTCCAGGTGTCGTCTCCCGCGACGCCTTCGATCTCCTGGTCCGACTCCTTCTGGAACGCCCGGACCAGGTCGTCGAGCTCCTTGCCGAACAGTTTGCTGCCGTCGCCCCGCTTCCACGAGGCGGAGCGTCCCGTCGGTGCGAAGCCGTGGGCCGCCATGCGCTGCTTCAGCACCTTCACGGTGACGTTGCGCGAGTCCTGGCGGACCGTGGGCATCACCCGGCCGACGGGCAGCGCGACGCCGTGGAGCCGGCTCGTCCAGCCCAGGTAGTCGTCGCCGAAGCTCTCCCACAGCGCGACCGTGTCGATGCCGATCCGGTTCGTCGAGGCGTGGGTGGTGACCATCTTCCCGTGGCAGTTGTCGAGGGCGGCGTGACTGGCCGGTGAGCCCCCGGGCCGCGGGTCGAAGAAGGTCGGGGCCCCGACGGGCACCGAGCGGTTCTGGTGCCGGCGGTGCACCGGCTCTTCGTTCCATGCTGCGACGGCGGTGGGCTGTCGTCGAACGCTGCCGCCCCCCACGATCCCGCCGGCCGGTCCTGCTCACATCCGGTTCGGCCGGGACCGGGCCGTCCCGCGGGGTGCTGTGGTGGGATGACCGCATGGCAATCCTGCACCGGGCGACCCTCACGCCCACGAAGACGGAGCTCCTCGCGACCTGGCTGCCGGGTCAGGCATGGTTCGACGGGGAGGTGGACGCCGTCGTGCCGGTCGCGGCGTACCGGTTCGACGACCCGGCGGGGGAGGTGGGGATCGAGTCCCACCTGGTGGAGGTCGACGGCCGCACCGTGCACGTGCCGCTGACGTACCGTGCGGCGCCGCTGGCGGGTGCCGACGCGTGGCTGGTGGGCGCCATGGAGCACTCGGTGCTGGGCACCCGGTGGGTGTACGACGCGGTGGGCGACCCGGTGTACGTCGCCGAGCTTGCGCGGGTGGTGCGCGAGGGCGACGGCCAGGCGGAGCTGCTCGTGCAGACGCCGGACGGCCCGGAGCGACGCGAACCCACCATGGACGTGCGGGGCGACGGCGTCGACGTGCCGCCGGGTGCCCGCGTGGTCGTGGAACGGGAGCCCGGCGAGCCCGCCGCGTCGGCGACCGGCCCGCTGCTGGCCGGCACGTGGCCGGGGCGCCCGACGCCCACGGTCCTGGTCCGCCTGGTCTGAGCGGCTCCGGCCGGGACCGGTCCGCGGGGGCCCCACGCCGGAGGGGATGGCCAGGGTGACTGCGTGACCTTGAGGTCCTGGTTCTGCTTCGTGACCTCGTGCGCGCCCGGCTTCCAGGTGCGGTCGGGGTAGGTGAAGCCGTTCTGCAGGACGTTGCCGTCGCCGGACTCCTGCTTCCAGCTGCCGTCGAACCCGAGGTAGGGCTCGTCGGCGATGACGCCGTCGGAGGTGTCCGCGGCGCCGAGAAGGTGGGCGCCCGGGTCAGTGCTCCGGGACGGTCGCCACGGCCTCGATCTCCACGAGCACGCCCGGGCGGGACGGCGGCACGCTGACGACGGTCACGGCGGTGCGGTGCCGCCACACGGCCGCGGACGCGGCGTAGGCGGCGGTCGGGTCCACGCCCGACGTGAGGAAGATCGTCAGCTTCGCGACGTGCTCGGCGTCCGTGCCGGCGGCGGCGAGCACGGCGAGCACGTTGCGCAGCGCCTGCTCCGTCTGCGGGCCCAGGCCCTCGAGCAGTGTGCCGTGCGCGTCCACGCCGTTCTGGCCGCCGACGTACAGCGTGCGGCCGGCGGGCAGGATCATCCCCTGGGCGAACGCCGGGCTGGTCGGGATCTCCGGCGGGTCGACGGGTACGGGTCGTGCGGTCATGAGGGGCTCCTCCCGGTCGTGGTCCCAGGGTGTCGCGCGCCACCGACACGAGGCGCCCTTCGCTCATGATCCATGGGTTCCTGAATTCAGCGCAGCGTGTATGGTCGCCACCATGGAGACGGTCACACTGACCCACACGGCGGCCCTCGCCCGCCTCGGGTACGCCCTGTCGGACGAGACCCGGACCAGGGTCCTCCTCGCCCTGCGGGAAGCGCCCGCCTACCCGTCGGACCTCGCCGACGCGTTCGGCGTCTCCCGCCAGGTCATGTCGAACCAGCTCGCCTGCCTGCGCGGGTGCGGGCTGGTCGAGGCCGTCCCCGACGGGCGGCGCACCTGGTACCGGCTCGCCGACCCGCACCTCGCGCCCGCGCTCGACGACCTCGTCCGCCTCGTCGTCGCCGTCGACCCGACGTGCTGCTCGGCCCAGGGCTGCACCTGCTCATGACGACCGGCAGCCCGCACGCCTCGCCGCCGGCACCGGCCCGTCGCGCCGTCCTGGAACGCCGCGTCCGGCGTGTCGTGGCGGCCACCATCGCCTACAACGTCGTCGAGGCCGTCGTCGCGATCGCGGCGGGACGCGCCGCGTCGTCCGCGGCGCTCGTCGCGTTCGGGCTCGACTCGGTCGTCGAGGTGCTCTCCGCCGCAGCAGTCGCCTGGCAGTTCGCCGCCCCGGACCCCCGGCGCCGGGAGCGTGCGGCCCTGCGGCTCGTCGCGGTGTCGTTCCTCGGCCTGGCGCTGTTCGTGACCGTGGACGCCGTGCGCACCCTGCTCGGGGCGGCCGAGCCCGCGCACTCGACCGTCGGCATCGTGCTGGCCGCCGTGAGCACCGCGGTGATGCCCGCCCTGTCCTGGGTCGAGCGGCGCGCGGGCCGCGAGCTCGGCTCGGCGTCCGCCGTCGCCGACTCCAAGCAGACCCTGCTGTGCGCCTGGCTGTCGGTGGTGCTGCTCGTCGGCCTCGTCCTGGGTCCGACGCTCGGCTGGACCTGGGCGGACCCCGTCGCCGCGCTGGTCATCGCGGCGTTCGCGGTCCGCGAGGGCGTCGAGGCGTGGCGGGGGGACGCGTGCCGGACCCCCGTCGTCGCGGCCGGCGGTGGCCACCGCGACGACGGGTGCTGCGCGCCCTGACCCGTCCCGGAGCGGTCCCGGCGCGGGTCAGGCGGGGGAGCGGTCGCCGAGCCAGGGTGCCAGCACGTCGGGGGCCCCGAGCCAGGCGAGCCCGCCGTCGGCGACCTCGTCCGGGGTGGCGACGACCGCGTCGAACGCGGCGACGATCCGGCGGCGCAGGAGGTCGGCGTCGGAGGGGTCGCCCGCGCCGACGACGCACAGGCGCGTCGTCGGCGCGGCCCCGGCGGCGGCGTGCTCCCAGGGGCCGAGGTCGGCGAGGAACGTCTGCCCGCCGGCGCCGTCCCACAGGCACGCCGAGTCGGGGCGGTTGGCGACGCGGAACACGCCGCGGGCCCGGAGGGGGCCCGTGCCGAGGTCCTCGACCCGCGCGAGGAGCCGTTCGGGGTGCAGGGGTCGGGCGGCGGTGAGCACGAGGGTCCAGCTGCGGTCGTCCGGCCGGGCGGGCGTCCCGGGCGCGGCCGCTGTGCGGGCGGCCAGCGGGTGCGCGCGGCGCTCGGCGGCGACGGCGTCGTGGCGGCCCGCGGCGAGGTCGGCGGCGCGCAGCGCGTGCAGCGGTTCGAGGCGACGCGTGCCCCGTCCGCGGAGCCGGTCGACGAGCCCGGACCCGGTGGCCGCGTCCCCGGTGGTGACCACCAGGTCGACCTGCTCGAGCTGCGCGGCGAGCGCCTCGCCGACGGAGCGCTCGTCGTCGGCGGCGAGCGCCAGGCCCCGCTCGCCGCAGAGCGTGGCGCCCAGCAGGTCGTCCTCGAGCGTGTCGAGGTCGACGACGGCGAAGGTGGTGGCGAGGCGGCAGCCGATCAGTGCGCCGCCGGGGGAGGTCTCGGCCCCGAGGGCCCGGACGACGGGCAGGGGCTCGGCCGTGGTGGGCAGCGCCAGCACGATGTCGTCCCAGCGGCCGTCGGCGGCGAGCCGGCGCAGCGTGGGCACCGCGTCCTCGCGGACGCAGCACGACAGGCAGGTGTGCTCGAGGGGGACCTGCTCGTCCTCGAGCACGCCGCCGGCGTCGAGCACGACGCGGCGCAGGACGCCGTCGTCGCCGGTGAGGTCGTGGCGGACCGTCACGGTGCGGGGCGCGTCGAGCGCGAGCCCGGTGGCGGCGGCTTCCTGGAGCACCGGGTCGACCGCCACGAGGACGCTGAGGGCGACGGGTTCGTCGTGCGGGAATGCGGACAAGGCCACTCCTGTTGTTGAGAACGCTTATCAGTTGTGTGAGACTCTAGCTCTGCTGAGAACCGTTCTCAACAGCAGCGACAGAAGGGGGCGCCATGTCCGCCCGATGCCAGGTCCTGGGGACCGTCCCGGGGTTCGGCCACTCCGTCTCCCGGTCCCACGTGCGCACCAAGCGCCGCTGGGACCCGAACATCCAGTCCAAGCGCTACCGGGTACCCAGCCTGGGGCGCCACGTCACCCTGCGCGTCAGCGCGCGGGGAATCCGCACGATCGACCGTCACGGCATCGACGTCGTCGTCGCCCGCATCCACGCCCGAGGAGAGAAGGTCTGATGGCCCGCAACGACCTCCGCCCGATCGTCAAGCTCCGCTCGACGGCCGGTACCGGCGTCACCTACGTGACCCGCAAGAACCGCCGCAACGACCCCGACCGGCTCGTGCTCACGAAGTACGACCGCGTCGCCCGCCGCCACGTCGACTTCCGCGAGGAGCGCTGATGGCCAAGAGCTCGAAGATCGCGGCGAACGCCCGCCGTGCCGAGGTCGTCGCACGGCACGCCGCACGGCGCGCCGTCCTCAAGAAGATCGTCGCGTCCCCGACGTCCTCGCCCGAGGAGCGCGCCGCCGCCGTCATGGCGCTGCAGCGCCAGCCCCGCGACGCGAGCCGGGTCCGCCTGCGCCACCGCGACGTCGTCGACGGCCGCCCGCGCGGCTACCACCGCACGTTCGGGCTGTCCCGCCTCCGGCTCCGGGCGATGGCGCACCGGGGCGAGCTGCCGGGCGTCACCACGTCCAGCTGGTGAAGGAGAGACCATGAAGAAGACCATCCACCCCGCCTACGGCCCCGTCGTGTTCCGCGACGCCGCCGCCGGGTTCGCGTTCCTCACCCGGTCCACCCTGGCCGGGAGCACCCCCTCCGGCCCCGGCGTGCCGACCCGCACCGTCGAGTGGGAGGACGGGCGCACCTACCCCGTCGTCGACGTCGAGATCTCCAGCGCGTCCCACCCGTTCTGGACCGGCAGCGCCCGCGTCGTCGACACGGCCGGACGCGTGGAGAAGTTCAACCAGCGCTACGGGACGAGGTCCGCGCGATGAAGGTGCGCTCCTCGCTGCGGTCGCTCAAGCTCGCGCCCGGCTCCAAGGTCGTCCGCCGCCGCGGCCGGACCTACGTCATCAACAAGCAGAACCCGCGGTTCAAGGCCCGTCAGGGCTGACCGCGAGGGGCGGGGCCGGGCGACCGGCCCCGCCCTTCACGCCACCCGGCGCTCCACGCCGGGCAGGTCGTCGTCGCGCAGCACGTCGGCGAGCCGGCGACCCCGCAGCCGACGCGCCCACAGCGGGTCGGCGCCGTCCGGTCGCGCCTCCTGGAGCACCCACCGCTCCACGCCGGCACCGGTCAGCCACGCACCGATCGCCAGGACGTCCTCGCGCGAGTGCACCGTCGGGTCGACCGTCGTGCGGACCTCGTGGTCCACGCCCGACGCCAGCACGAGGCCGAGCGACCGCCAGGCCGCCGCCCCCGAGGGACCGGCGCCCGTCACCCGCGCGTACCGCCGCGGCGGCGCCTTGATGTCGAGCGCCACCCAGTCCACGTGCGGCAGCACCCGGGCCAGCCGGTCCGGCCACGCCCCACCCGTGTGCAGACCGACCTCCAGCCCGAGGTCGTGCACGTCCCGGCACGCGTCGGGCAGGCCCGGCTGCAGCGTGGGCTCGCCACCGGACACCACCAGCCCGTCGAGCAGCCCGCGACGTCGGCCCAGGTGGTCGAGCACCTCCTGCCACGTCGCACCGGGTGGGCGCCGCACCTCCTGCAACGACGGGTTGTGGCAGTACGTGCACCGCCACGGGCAGCCCTGCGTGAACGCCGTCGCGACCAGCCGACCGGGCCGGTCCACGGGGGAGAAGGGGACGAACCCTGCCAGGCGCAGCGGCGGGGACTGACGTGTCGGCACCGCTCACACCCCCACGAACGCCTCGCGGAACGGCACGCGCTCGGCGTGCTCGCCCTGCTTGCCCGTGTTGAACGACGCCACGGGACGGAAGTAGCCCATCACGCGGGTCCACACCTCGGTGTCCGCGCCGCACGACGGGCACGCCGGCACCTCGCCGGACAGGTAGCCGTGGGTCGCGCAGACGGAGAACGTCGGCGTCACCGTCAGGTACGGCAGCCGGTGGTTCTCCAGCGCCCGGCGCACCAGCGCCTTGCACGTCGCCACGTCGGACATCTCGGCGCCCATGTACAGGTGCAGCACCGTGCCGCCCGTGTAGAGCCGCTGGAGCTCGTCCTGACGGGCCAGGGCCTCGAACGGGTCGTCCGTGAACCCCACGGGCAGCTGCGTCGAGTTCGTGTAGTACGGCTGGGCGTCCGACCCCGCCTGCAGGATGCCGGGGAACCGGGCGCGGTCCGCCCGGGCGAACCGGTACGTCGTGCCCTCCGCCGGTGTCGCCTCGAGGTTGTACAGGTGCCCGGTGCGTTCCTGGACCGCCACGAGGCGCTCGCGGACGTGCTCCAGGAGCGCCACCGCGAACGCGTGCCCGAAGGAGGTGCTGATGTCCTCGGCGTCCTGCGTGGCGTTGCGGATCATCTCGTTGACGCCGTTGACCCCGATCGTCGAGAAGTGCGCGTCCAGGGTGCCGAGGTACCGGCGCGTGTACGGGTACAGGCCGCGGTCCATCAGCTCCTGCACCGTCGCGCGCCGCGCCTCCAGGCCTTCCGCGGCCAGGTCGACCAGCCGGTCGACCTCGGCGAGCAGCGCGGCGCGGTCCGTGCCGAACCGGTACCCGAGACGCGCGCAGTTGAGGGTGACCACCCCGATCGACCCCGTCTGCTCGCCGGAGCCGAACAGGCCGTTGCCGCGCGCCAGGAGCTCGCGCAGGTCGAGCTGGAGCCGGCAGCACATGGACCGCACGTCGCCCGGCTTCATGTCCGAGCTGACGAAGTTCTGGAAGTACGGCGTCCCGTACCGGGCCGTCATCGCGAAGATGGCGTCCGCCACGGGGGAGTCCCAGTCGAAGTCGGCGGTGATGTTGTACGTCGGGACGGGGAACGTGAACACGCGCCCCGCGGCGTCGCCCGCCGTCATCACGTCGACGAACGCCCGGTTGACGAGGTCCGACTCGTGGCGCAGGTCGCCGTACGTGACGTCCAGGACCCGGTCGCCGACGACGGGGTGCTCGCCCGCGAGGTCGTCGGGGCACGTCAGGTCGAACGTGAGGTTCGTGAACGGCGTCTGCGTGCCCCACCGCGACGGCACGTTGAGGTTGTGCACGAACTCCTGGATCTCCTGGTGCACCTGCTCGGCCGTGAGGCCGTCGACGTGCACGTAGGGCGCGAGCAGGGTGTCGAACGAGCTGAACGCCTGGGCGCCCGCCCACTCGTTCTGCAGCGTGCCGAAGAAGTTGACGATCTGCCCGAGGGCCGAGCCCAGGTGCTTCGGCGGGCGGGACGTCACCGCGCCCGGCACCCCGCCGAACCCCTCGGACAGGAGCCGGCGCAAGGACCAGCCGGCGCAGTAGCCGCCCAGCACGTCGAGGTCGTGCACGTGCACGTCGCCCTCGCGGTGCGCGGTCGCGAGGTCCGGCGGCAGCACCTCGTCGAGCCAGTAGTTCGCGATGGTCTTGCCCGCGGCGTTGAGCACCAGCCCGCCGAGCGAGTAGCCCTGGTTCGCGTTCGCCGCGACCCGCCAGTCCTCCCGTTCGACGTACTCGCGCACCGTGGCCGTCGCGTCGATCAGCGTGCCCATCCGAGACCCCTATCTTGTGAAAGGCTTCACAAACGTGGGTTCACGCTATCCCCGGAGCCCGCCCGACACGCGGACCGCCGCGGTGACGTGGATCGGACGCGCCGTCACCTTCCCGGCACGACGAAGGGCGCCGGGTGGTTCCACCACCCGGCGCCCTTCACGGACGGGCCGTCAGGCCTGCGCGCCGCCCTCGTAGCGGCGGGCGAGGCCGCGCACCCCGGCGAACCGGAACGGTGCGGACGTCGAGACGGGGACGTCGTGGTCCTCGCTGCCGCGCGCGCCGGCAGCCGCGTGCAGGGCACGGTACGTGGCGAGGTCGACGGGCTTGCGCTCGTCGAGGGAGCGGGCGTTGTCGTCGGCGCGCAGGTGCGCGCGGTAGCCGTCGCGCACGACGCCGGTGATGAGCTCCCCGACGGCGCCGGAGCCGTAGGAGAACAGCGCGATGCGCTCCCCGGTCAGGTCGGTGGGGTCGTCGAGCAGGGCCGTCAGCGCGGCCCACAGGGACGCCGTGTAGGAGTTGCCGAGCCGCCGGTTGTAGCGGGTGGTGGGCTCGAGCAGCACCTCGTCCAGGTCGACGCCGGTGTGCTGGGCGAGCTTGCGGTGCGCCTTGGTCGCCATCCGCGTGAACGGCTGGTGGTAGCAGAACCGGGCGATGTCCTCGATCGGGTGACCGCCCTGGGCGCGGTAGTCGTCCCAGGCGCCGGTGAGGGCGTCGAGGTAGGCCGACACGGACAGGCGGCCGTCGACCACGGCGGAGGCGTGGTCGTTGGGGCGCCAGAAGTCGTCGACGTCGGAGGTGTGCACGCCGGACACGGGGTCGATCGCGACGAGCGCGGGGTCGGCCTCGACGAGCATCGCGACGGCGCCGGCACCCTGGGTGGGCTCGGCGGCGGTCTCGACGTCGTAGCGGGCGACGTCCGTGGCGACGACGAGCACCTGCTGGCGCGGGTCGCGCGCGACGATGCCGAGCGCGGCCTGGAGCGCGGCGGCGCCGCCGTAGCACGCCTGCTTGAGCTCGACGGTGCGCACGGACGACGGCAGACCGAGGAGGCGGTGGACCCACACGCCGACGGACTTCGACTGGTCGACGCCGGACTCGGTGGCGACCAGCAGGGTGCGGATCCGGTCGGTGCCGTGACGCTGCACGACGGGCAGCGCGGCGGCGGCGGCGAGCGTGACGACGTCCTCGTCGGGCGCCAGGACGCTCATCTCGTCCTGGCCGAGGCCGACCCGGTACTTCGCGGGGTCGGTGCCGTTGGCCTGGGCGAGGTGCGCCAGGTCGAGCACGTGGTGGCCGGTGGCCAGGGACAGGTCGCTGATGCCGATCATCGTCGCCTCGTGGGTCGGGCCGGGGGTGGGAAGGGTGTTCACGCGACGCTCCCGGCGTCCTGGCGGCGACGCTCGAGCCGCAGGTGCGCGGCCATGAGCTCGCCGGGGTTGGTCTGCGCGGCCATGAGCGACAGCTCGCCGCACAGCACGCTCGCCGCGATGAGCGCGGCGAGCCGCCGGGCGTTGGCGCCCGGCTCGCGGTCCTCCCGGCAGCCGAGGCGCTCCATGGCGTCCTCGACGACGGGCAGGTCCTTGCCGTTGCCGACGGTCCCCACGATGAGGTTCGGCAGCGTGCAGGAGAAGTACAGGTCCTCGCCGCGGGCCTCGGCGTAGGTGATGCCCTGGGAGCCCTCGACGATGTTCGCGGCGTCCTGGCCGGTGGCGAGGTAGAACGCGAGGAGCATGTTCGCGTAGTGCGCGTTCGCGGACCGCAGCGAGCCGGCCGCGATGCCGCCGACGAGGTTCTTGCGGGTGTTGAGCTCGACGACGCGCTCCGCGGTGGTGCGCAGCTGCTTGGTGACGAGGTCGGCGGGGACGAGGATCTCCGCGACGACGTTCTTGCCGCGCCCGAGCAGACCGTTGACGGCGCTGGCCTTCTTGTCGGTGCAGAAGTTGCCCGAGACCGACCCGTAGGCGAGCCGCGGGTCGGCGGCCAGCAGGTGGTTCAGGATGAGGTCGGCGGCCTGCGTCACCATGTTGTGGCCGGACGCGTCGCCGGTGGTGAACTCCAGGCGCAGGTACAGCAGGTTGCCGACGATCTCGTCGCGCACCTCGATGAGCTTCGCGAACCGGCTCTGCGTGGTGACGAGCGCCTGCAGCTCCGCGAGGCGGCCCTTGATGTCGACCGAGGCCGCGTACGCGGTGGCGCCGTCGGGGGCGACGAGCAGGATGGAGCGCGCCATGCGCTCGTCGACGACGGTGCAGGTGATGCCGCTCTCGACGAGGCGCGACACGCGGGCGCCACGGCCCACGGACGGCCACAGGGGCGTCTCGTAGGTGGCCAGCGGCACCTCGATCTCCCCGGTGACGGCGTTGCCGCTCACACGGATCGGCCCGACCCAGCGGGTGGGGATCGGGGTGACGGTGTCAGGCATGCGGTGCTCCATCGTGACGGGCGGTGAGGTCGCGGTTCAGGTCGGGGACGGGCCGGGCGGCGGAACGCCGCGTGAGGGCGCCGACGTCGGTCCCGCGCAGGGCGGCGGTCTCCCGCACGGTACCCCGCAGGAGGACGTCGGTGGTGACGAGGTCGGCCGGGGTGGGCGCCCCGAGGAGGCCGTGGAGGGCGACGAGGTGGTCGCGCCACACCTCGATCTCCTCGACGAGGCGCGCGGCCGCACGGTCGGTCGCGGCGGCGTCGCGCGGGGGTTCGCCGTCGTCCAGGAGGACGCGCAGGAACCGGCCGGCGACCCCGGCGGCGCGGGCGCCGAGCGCGAGGGCGCGCACGACGTCGAGCGGGGTGCGCACGCCGCCGGAGGCCAGCAGGTGGGGAGCGCCGGTGGGGGCGTCGAGCAGGCAGACGACGGCGGACTGGCCCCAGCCGCGCAGGTAGGCGAGGTCGCGGGTGGGGCGACGGTCGTTCTCGACGCCGACGAAGTCGGTGCCGCCGCGTCCACCGACGTCCGCGACGGTGACGCCGAGCCCGGCGAGCCGCGCCAGGGTGCGGCCGCTGAGGCCGGCGCCGACCTCCTTGACGACCACGGGCACGGGGGAGGCCGCGCAGATCGCGGCGACGTTGCGCGCCCAGGTGTCGAAGCGGCGGCTGCCCTCGGGCATCACCGTCTCCTGCGCGGCGTTGAGGTGCACCTGCAGGGCGTCGGCGCGGAGCATCTCGACGGCGCGGACGGCGTCGTCGGGGGTGCGGTCGGCGCCGAGGTTCGCCATGACGAACCCGTCGGGGTTCTCCTCGCGCATCACCGTGAAGGTGGCGCGAGCCCCGGCGTCGTCCAGCCCGGCGCTGACCGACCCGGTCGCCACGGGCACGCCGGTGACGCGGGCCGCGATGCCGATCGCGCGGTTGAGGCGACCGGTCGCGACGCTGCCGCCCGTCATCCCGTTGACGTACACCGGCAGCGGCCAGCGCCACGGGCCGACGTCGGTGCCCAGGTCGACGCCGGCGGGGTCGACGCCGTCGAGCGCGTGGTGCACGAGCTCGACGTCGTCGAAGTCGTTGCGGGGTCCGGCGCCCGCCGCCATGGCGGCCTGCTGCCCGGCGGCGAGCCGCACGTGCTCGTCCTTGCGGCCCGCGCGCGCCGGGTCGGGCGGCGGCGGGGCGAAGGACGCGGCGGCGTCCGGCCGCGGGGTCGGCTCAGTCATCGACGCCCCCGGCGTCCGGGTGCACGGAGATCGCCAGGTGGCGGATGTCGTGCGCCTCCCAGCCCTGCATGATCCGGCCGACGTCCGCGGTGTCGGGGGCGAGCACGATCCCGCAGTCGCCGCCGCCCGCGCCGGACGACTTGCCGGCCGCGCCCGCGGCCTCGGCGACGTCGGCCAGCGTGCTCAGCCCGTCGGTCTCGATGGCGAGGCCGGTGGCGGCGCCCAGGCGCCGGATGACGCCGCGCGCGGTCCGCAGCGCGGCGGCCGCCGCCTCGTCGTCGCCCGCGTCCAGCGCGGCCGTGAGGGCGTCGACGGCGTCGCGGGACTCCGCGAGGAACGCGTCCTGGTCGTAGGCGCCCGCCCGGTGGCGGCGCTGCACCTGGTCCACCAGCCGCTCCGTGGAGGCCGGGCTGCCCGTCCACCCGACCAGCAGCCGCAGCGCGGCCGGCGGCGTGAGGCGGCGCAGGCTCAGTCCCTCCCAGGCCTCGGCGTCCGCCAGGAGCGTGGTCAGCGACGTGCCGTCGTCGAGCCGGGCGCGCAGCCGCGCGCGGTCCGGCGCCGAGTAGCGGATCCACCCGCCGAACGTGCTCGCCGCGAGGTCGCCGCCCGACGCCGTCGGCGCCACCCGCACGGTGGCGAGCAGCGCCAGCTGGAACGCCGCGCGGCGGGTCAGGCCCAGACCGTAGAACCCGTCCAGGGCCCGCACCGTCGCGACCGTCACCGCGGCCGACGACCCGAGACCGAACTTGCGGCCCGACGCGTCGTCGAGCTGGCTGTCGATCCGCAGGTCGAAGAACCGGGGTGCGACGCCCCGCTCGGCCCGCAGCCGCTCCACCAGGGTGATGACGGACATGACGTAGTCGTAGGGGTGGTGCTCGACGTCGATGGCAACGCCGTCGCCGTCGCGACGCCACACCAGGGGCAGGCGCCCGTACTCCGGCGAGTGCACGGTGCCCGCCTCGACGCTCTCCCGCAGGTGCACCGTGAGGTAGCGGTCCACGGCCACGAGCACCGCGGGCTGGCCCGGCTCGACGACGGCGTACTCCCCGGCGACGAACAGCTTGCCGGGCGCCGAGACGCTGATCACGAGGCGGCCCCGGCGGGTTCGGCCTGCGACACCTCGACCCCGGGCCCGGACCCGGCCACCGTGACCTCGCCGGCCAGGCCGGAGTCGCGCAGCGCCGCCGCGACCGCCTCGCGGTCGGCGGGCCGGCACAGCGCCACGACGTTCGGGCCCGCGTCCGCGGTCGCGTACGCCTCGACGCCCTCGGCGCGCAGCGCGGCCACGCGGTCGAACAGGGCGACGCTCGCGGGCACGAGGTAGCGCACCGGCGGGTCGCAGGCCTGGATCGACGCGTGCATGCGCAGGGCGGACAGCTCGGTCAGCTCGCCCATGCGCGTGTAGTCGCCGCGCCGGGCGGCGGCGAGCATCTCGTCGAGGGTCTCGCGCGTCGAGGTGACCCAGCCGTCGTAGTACGGCGACGTCGCGGCCGTGCGGTTCATCGCCTCGCGGCTGGACACGGCCTTCGGGCCGCCGTCGACCGTCGCCACGACCATCGCCAGCTCGGGGGCCTCGACGGGCTCGGCGTACGACGACGCGTCGTCGCCCGCGTGCCACACCGACACCCCGGGCAGGATCGACCGGGCGGCCGACCCGGAGCCGCGCCGCGCCAGGCGGCTGAGCGACGCCGTGTCGAGCGGCAGGCCGTACGCGGCGCTCGCGGCGGCCGCGAGGGCGGCGAAGCCGGAGGCCGACGACGCCAGCCCGGCACCCGTGGGGCCGGCGTTGACGGACTCGACGCGGGCGCGGGCCGTGGACCCGGCGCGCTCGCGCACGAGGTCGAGGAACGCGAAGACGCGCGCGGCGGGCGTGCCGGTGGCGACGGCGCCGTTGAGCGAGAACGCGTCCTCGGGGCCGTCGACGAGCTCGACGGTCGTCGTGGTGGGGAAGACGTCCAGCGTCAGCGAGAGGCTGCCGGTGGCGGGGAGGTTGAGCGCCGCGTCCTGCTTGCCCCAGTACTTGACCAGGGCGATGTTCGGGTAGGCGCGGGCGGTGGCGGCGGTCATGCGGTGGGCGTGCTCCCGGTCGGGCTGATGGGCTGGTCGGCGGTGGTCGGGGTGAGCGGCGACGTCCACACGCCGGTGGCGCCGGCGGCGGTCACCGCCGCCGCGACGTCCGCCGCGGTCGTCGGGTCGGCGCAGAGCGCGACGGCGCAGCCGCCGCGTCCCCCGCCGGTGAGCTTGGCGCCGAGCGCCCCGGCCGCGCGTGCGGCGGCGGTGAGCCCGTCGAGCTCGGGGCTGGAGACGGTGAGGTCGGCCAGCAGGCCGTGGGCCTCGTCCATGACGGACCCGACGGCGTCCAGGTCGCCCGCGGCGAGGCCGTCGCGGCCCGCGGTGACGAGGTCGCCGAGCCGGTCGAGCGCCCGGGCGGCCGCGGGGTCGGCGTCCCGGCGGGCGCGGACCCCGGCGACGGCCGAGCGCGTGTCCCCGGCGACACCGGTGTCCGCGACGACGAGCACGCCGTCGACACCGACGGGCAGCAGGCGTGCCTCGCCGTGGTGGAACCACAGGGGGCCGTCGGCGACGACGCTGCGCGCGTCGAGGCCGCTGGGGGAGCCGTGCGCGACCCGCTCGGACGCCTGCACGAGCTCGTGCAGCTCGTCGGGGTCGAGTGGGTGCCGCAGGGCGGCCGCCACGGAGCGGACGACGGCGGCGGCCACCGCGGCGCTGGACCCGAGGCCGCGCTCGTGCGGCACGTCGCTGGTGACGTGCAGCGCAGCGGTGGCCTCCAGCGCGGCGGCGTCGCGGGGTCGCAGGGCGGCCAGCGTGGTGCGCAGCGCGGTGAGCGTGGGGGCGAGCCGGGCGGGCGCGTCACCGAGCGGACCGGTCCACAGCGACGTGGTGAGCGTGGCGGCGGGGGCGTCGAGGTCGACGTGCGCCCGAGCGGCCAGGCGGGGGAGCGGGACGGCGATCGCGGGCGACCCGTAGACCACGGCGTGCTCGCCGAGGAGGATCGTCTTGCCGTGCGCGGTGCCGGTGCCGGACCCGCCGTGCGTGGCCCGCCCGGGCCGGTCCGCGCTGAGCTGCTGCGCGCTCACCGTCCCCCTCTCCTCACCTGTCGTCGTCGTGGGTGCGCCCGGTCGCCGGGACGGTTCCCGGGTCGGGGGCGCGGCGCACCGGCGCCTGCCCCTGCGTGCGCTCGGACGACGTTACTCGACCCCGGGACCGTCGAACGACATCCGGGGCGTCCCGGACACCGATCGATGCGAACTCTTCACGTGCCGCGGCCGCCACGACCGGCCCCGGGGCGGTGGCGTGCGGCCGGCCGGTCGGACCTGCCGGTGGACCGGACGCGCCCACGACAGGTGCTCTCGAAGTTTTTTCATGCAGATGCATCCAGCAGGGCTGCTCGCGGCGAACACCAGGTGACAGCACAGAGCCCGCCGACGACGGCGGGCCCGAACCAGGAGGTAACGATGCGCAACCACCGACGTGCGACGACGCTCGGTCTGGCGGTCCTGGCGACCACCACCGCCGCGGCGCTGGCCTCGCCCGCCGCCGCGGCCGACGGCGACGCCATGCTCTCCGTCCTGCACGGCGTGCCCGACACCACCGTGGACGTCTGGGTCGACGGCGAGCTGACCCTCGACGACTTCGCACCCGGCGACCTGGCCGGGCCGCTGGAGCTGCCCGCCGGCACGTACTCGGTGGCCGTCACCGCCGCCGACGCGGAGGACGACTCCGACCCCGTCATCGGGCCGGTCGACCTGCCGCTGGAGGGCGGGACCAGCTACACCGCGGTCGCCCACCTCGACGTCGACGGCGCACCCACGGCGTCGCTCTTCACGAACGACACCTCCGACATCGCCGCCGGGGAGGGCCGCCTCACCGTGCGGCACGTCGCCGCGGCGCCGGCCGTCGACGTGCTCGCCGGCGACGACCCCGTGATCGAAGGCCTGGAGAACCCCGACGAGGCGGTCCTCGACCTGCCCGCCGGCACGGTCCCCGCGGCCGTCGCGGCCGCCGGGACCACCGAGCCCGTGCTCGGGCCGGCCGACGTCGACGTCGCCGAGGGCGTGAACACGATCGTGTACGCCTGGGGATCGCTCGACGACGACACCCTCGCGCTCGCCACGCAGACCGTCGAGGGGATGCATTCGAGCCCCGACGGGGTCGACGCGGGCACGACCGGCGAGGCGGCCGCCACGAGCTGGCCCCTGGTGTGGACGGTCGTCGGCGCGCTCGGCCTGCTGTTCGTCGTCATCGGCATCGGCGGGCTGCGCACCGCGGTCGCGGCACGCCACGACGACGAGTGAGCACGCAGCGCACCGCCGTGGCGGACCGGGCCCGACGCCTGGTCCGCCGCGGCGGTCCGCGGCGCTGGGCGGTCGTCGTCGGCACCGGTGTGCTGGCGGCCGTCGTCGCCGTCGTGGGGCTGCTCGGCGGCCGGGGCGTCGGGACCGAGGTCCCGCGCGCGACGGCCCCCGAGGTGCGCACGGCCGTCGTCGCCGGAGCCCCGGCGGCCACCGGTGAGCCCCGGCCGCCGGGCGGACGCGGGACCGACCCCCGCCCGGCGGCCGGCTCCGCCACGGGCACCGTCCCCGACGTGCCCGTCCGGTCGGCCGACCTCGCGCCGGCGGACCCGGTGGCGCGGCCCGTCCGCGTCGTCGTCGACTCCACGCTCGACGTCCCCGTCCGCGCCGTCGGCGTGGACCCCGACGGGTCCATGGAGCTGCCCGGCTCGGGCGACGTGGCCGGCTGGTACCGCTACGGCGCCGCCCCCGGGCAGGACGAGGGCAACGTCGTCATCGCGTCCCACGTCGACACCTCCGACGGCGTCGGCGCGTTCGCGGCGCTCGCCACCGCCCGGCCGGGGCAGCGGGTCACGGTCGTCGACGCCGACGGGACGCGGTACCGGTACCGCGTCACCGACGTGCGCCGGTACGACAAGAGCACGGTCCCGCTCGACGCCCTGTTCGAGCGCGGCGGGGACCCGCGACTCGTCCTGATCACCTGCGGCGGCCGCTGGGACGCCGCCGCGGGCAGCTACGAGGACAACCTCGTCGTCACGGCGGTGCCCGGTGCTCCAGGCCGCTCCGACCGCTAGGTTGTCACCAGGAGCGCGCCGGGGCGGACCGGCGCCCGACGACGGAGGTGCCGTGACCACTCGGGCCGAGGGTGCCGGGCCCCCGACCACGACCGAGGACGACGCCGTCGCGGCGGCGTTCGCGACCGGGACGGAGGACGGCCTCGCGGCTGCCTACCGCCGCTGGTCGCCGCTGGTCCACACCGTCGCGCTGCGCTCGCTCGCGGAGGCCGCCGACGCCGAGGACGTCACGCAGCAGGTGTTCGTGGCGGCCTGGCGCTCGCGGGCCACCTACGACCCCGCGCGGGCGCGGCTGTCGACCTGGCTGCTCGGCATCACGCGGCACAAGGTCGCGGACGTCCACGCGGCGCGGGAGCGGCAGCGCCGCCAGCGGCAGGCCGCCGAGGCGTACGCACCCAACCCGGTGGGGGAGCACGACCCGGTGTCCGCGCCGGTGCTCGACCGGGCGGTCGTCGCGGACGAGCTGGACCGGTTGGGCGACCCGGCGCGCAGCATCCTGCGCCTCGCGTTCTACCGGGACCTCACCCACGCGCAGATCGCCGAGGAGCTGGCGCTGCCGCTGGGTACGGTGAAGAGTCACGTCCGGCGCAGCCTGGGCAGGCTACGAGCACGGTTGGAGGTGGATGGTGCAGCACGTTGACCCCGAGGTCCTGGCGCTCTGGGCGCTGGGCGAGGACGACCTCGGCTCGCCCGCGGACCGCGCGCACCTGAGCGGCTGCGCCGCGTGCCGTGCCGAGCACGACGCCCTCGCCCGGGCGGCGGAGGTCGGTCGGGAGGCCGGCCCGTTGGTCGCGCCGCCGGCCGAGGTGTGGGAGCGGGTGCGTGCCGAGGTGCGCGCGGACGCCGGCGCCCCGTCGGCGCCGCCGCGGCCCGCCGCCGTGCCCGGGACACCGGACGCACCGCCGGTCACGACCGTCGTGGACCTCGCCTCCCGCCGGCGCCGGACGTTCGTCCGTGCCGGGGCGGCCGCGGCCGCGGCGCTCGTCGTCGGTGTCGCCGGCGGCGTGGTGTGGGAACGGGGGCGTACCCCCGCGCCCGCCCCGGCACCCGTCGCCGTCGCGTCGGCGGCCCTCGAGCCGCTGCCCGGCTGGCCGGGCTCGACCGGCACCGCCGTCGTGGAGGAGGACCCCGACGGCGTGCGGGAGGTCGTCGTGCACGTCGCCGACGGCACCGTGACCGGGGACGCCTACCGCGAGGTGTGGCTGCTCGCCGCGGACCTCAGCGGCATGGTGAGCCTCGGCGTCCTGGACGACGACGAGGGGACCTTCCCCGTCCCGGACGGCCTCGACCTGGAGAAGTACTCCGTTGTCGACGTGTCGGCCGAGCCCTACGACGGCGACCCGGTGCACTCGGGCGACTCGATCGTGCGCGGCGCGCTCGACCCCGCGTGAGGTCGGGCCCGGCGACCGCGCCGGGTCAGGCCCGGCCCGCGTCCTGACGCGCGCGCCGCGGCAGCGCGCCGGAGCCCTGGGCGGCGTAGGAGACGTCGAACGCGTGCGTGTGCGACAACGGGTCGCCGAGAGGGTCGCCGCCCAGCGCACGGGCCACGTGCAGCAGGGGACGGTGGGACTCGAACTCGCGGGCCAGGGCGTCGAAGATGGGGGTCTCGGTGGAGCGCACGCCACGATTCTGCGACCGCCCCGTCGGCGTGTCGGGCACGACACGACAGCCTTCACAGTCGTCTCACACGACACCCCCGAGACGTCACCGACGACCCGCCACGCCTCCTGTTGCGGCCGGTCCGTGGCGCCCCGATGATCGAGCCGGGTGACCAGCAGCTTCGGCCGCCCGTCCCGCCGACGTCGGCGGGACGGAGGCGATCGCCCGGGACCGTCCGACGGAGAGGCAGGACATGAACGTCAGCGCACCCGTCGAGCTCCTCATCGTGGAGTTCGGCGACAGCGAGTTCACCGGCGAGATCGTCGCCGAGCTGAGCCGCCTGCAGGACGCAGGGACCATCAACGTCGTCGACGCACTCGCCGTCCGCAAGGACGCCGCGGGCGACATCGAGTGGTTCGAGGCGGTGGACGCCGGCGCCGAGCTCGGCGACCTCGTGGGCGAGCCGAGCGGCCTGCTCGCCGAGGACGACGTCGCGGCGATCGCCGACGACCTCGAGCCCGGCACCGCCGTCGGCATGCTCGTCTTCGAGCACACGTGGGCCGAGGGCCTCACCGGCGCGATCCGCGCGAAGGGCGGACGTATCGTCGAGATGACGACCGTGCCGCCAGCCGCCGTCGAGGAGCTGGTGGCCCTCATCAGCGAGGAGGAGGAGTGACATGGTCGGACGGATGGGACGCCCGGGCCTGATCGGCACGATGGCGCGCACCGCGGTCATCACCGGCACGGCGAACGCGGTGAGCCGTGGCATGAACAACCGGGCCGCGTCGCGCGCCGACCAGCGCGCGGCCGCGGACGCCTACGACGCGCAGCAGGCGCAGTACGCCCAGCAGCAGCAGATGCAGCAGATGATCGCGCAGCAGCAGGCCCAGCTCGCCCAGCAGCAGCCCGCGCCGCAGGTGGCGCCGGCCGGAGGGGGCGGCGACACCATGGCCCAGCTCCAGCAGCTCGGCGAGATGCGCACCGCCGGACTGCTCACCGACGCGGAGTTCGCGGCCGCCAAGGCCAAGATCCTCGGCTGACGTCCGACCGACCGGGCCCCTGCACCCTGCGGTGCAGGGGCCCGGCGGCTGTTCCGGTGGCGTCCCGGGCCTGCGCGCCTATGCTCGGCACGACGGCGACGGACGCCCCGAAAGAGAGGTTTCGCCCGTGTCGACCGACACCGTGACCATGCTGGCCGTGATCGCCGGTGTGGCCGTGCTCGCCCCGTTCGTCGTGGACCGGGTCGAACCGTGGATCCGGGTCCCGTCCGTCGTGGTGGAGATCCTGCTCGGCATCGTCGTGGGGCCCACGCTGCTCGGCCTGGTCCAGCCCAACGACGTCGTCGAGGCGCTCAGCGACCTCGGCCTGGCCTTCCTGATGTTCCTCGCCGGGTACGAGATCGAGTTCTCCCGCATCCGCGGCGGGCCGCTGCGCCGCGCCGCCGTGAGCTGGGCCGCCTCCCTCGCGCTCGGCCTCGCGGTCGGGCTCTGGATCGCGGGCCCGCACGCCGGGCTCGTCGTCGGCCTCGCCCTGACCACCACCGCCCTCGGCGTCATCCTGCCGATCGTGCGCGACGCCGGGCAGAGCGGCACCCCGTTCGGCGACCGCGTCCTGGCCGTCGGCACCGTCGGGGAGTTCGGCCCCATCCTCGCCATCGCCTTCATCCTGTCCGGCGACCGGCCCGCCGAGACGCTCCTGCTGCTGCTCGCCTTCGCCGCGCTCGCCGTCACCGGGGCGATCCTCGCCCGCCAGCCCCGGCACCCCCGCCTCGGCCGCCTCGTCACCGCCACGCTCGGCACCAGCTCCCAGGTGGCCGTCCGGCTCTGCGTCTTCGTCGTCGTGGCGATGTTCGCCGCCGCGTCCGCCCTCGGTCTCGACCCCGTCCTGGGCGCGTTCACCGCCGGCATCCTCGTGCACCTGTTCCTGTCGTCGTCGGACCCGATCGAGACCCACGTCGTCGAGTCGCGCCTCGAGGGCATCGGGTTCGGCTTCCTCATCCCCGTCTTCTTCGTGATGAGCGGCGTCACCCTCGACGTCGCGTCCCTCGCCGCGGACCCGCGCGTCCTGCTCACCGTGCCGCTGTACACGGTGCTGTTCCTCCTCGTGCGCGGCGTGCCCACCTTCGTCGCGCACCGTCGCGGCCTCGGCAAGCGGGACGCCGCCGCGCTCGGCACCCTGTCCGCCACCGGCCTGCCCCTCATCGTCGTCGTCACCGCCGTCGGCGTCGACGCCGGCGAGCTCCCCGAGGCCCACGCCGCCGCGCTCGTCGCCGCCGGCATGCTCTCCGTGCTCGTCTTCCCGATCAGCGCCGCCCGCATGCAGCGGCTGCCCAGCAGCGGTGGCCGGGCCGTCCCCGCCGCCGACGACACCCACCCCACGCAGCGCGACGACGCGCTCTGAGCGAGACGGAGCACCCGTGACCCAGGACGCCGCGGCCGAGCCCGCCGAGCAGGACCCGCTCTCCGCCGAGCAGCGCGTGGCACGCGAGCGCGGCTACCTCCGTCTCCTGCTCCTGGCGGCCGGCGTCGGCATCCCCGTGTCGCTCGTGGCCTTCGGGTTCCTCGCCCTGCTCCACTGGATGGAGCACGCGGTGTGGGAGCAGCTGCCCGAGGCGCTCGGCATGGACGTCGCCCCCTGGTGGTACGCGCTCCCGTGGCTCGCCCTGGGCGGGGTCCTGGTCGGCGTCGCCGTGAGGTGGCTCCCCGGCCACGGCGGGCACGTGCCGATCGACGGCCTGAGCATCGCCCCGGTGCCGGCCCGGTTCGTCCCGGGCATCCTCCTCGCCGCCCTGGGCGGTCTCCCGCTCGGCGCGGTGCTCGGCCCCGAGGCCCCGCTGCTCGCGCTCGGGTGCGCCTTCGCCATGATCTTCGTGCGGCCCGTGGCCCGGCTGGAGGACCCGACCGCGATCGGGCTCGTCACCGCGGCAGGCGCCTCCGCGGCGCTCGCCGCGATCTTCGGCAGCCCGCTGATCGCCGCCGTGTTCGTGCTCGAGGCCGCGGGGATCGCCGGACCGCGGCTCGCCCGCGTCGTGCTGCCGTGCCTGCTGTCGTCGGGCGTCGGCGCGCTGGTGTTCACCGGGCTCGGGCACTGGACGGGGTTCGGCATCTCGTCGCTCGCGCTGCCCGAGATCGACGCGCCCGAACGCCTCGACCTCGCGGACGTGCTGTGGACGCTGCCCCTGGCGCTGGTCATCGCCGTCGGGGTCCGCTTCGTCTTCCGCCTCGGCGAGTGGAGCAAGGCGGTGGCCGCGCGACACCCGTTCACGGCCGCGCTGGGCGCCGCGCTCGTCGTCGGTCTGGCGGCCGGTGCGTACGCCCTGATCACCGGCCGTTCCCCGGCGGAGGTGACGATGTCGGGGCAGTCCATGCTGGCACCGCTCGCCTCGGACCCCGCCGCCTGGTCGGTGCCCGTGCTGATCGCCCTGGTCGCCTTCAAGGCCGTCGGCTACGGCGTGTCGATGGGGGCCCTGCGCGGTGGCCCGATCTTTCCGGCGATCCTGCTGGGCGCGGCGGCGGGCCTGGCGTTCTCCGGGCTGCCGGGCTTCGGCCCCATCCCCGCGATGAGCGCGGGCATGGCGGCCGCGACGGCAGCCGTGCTGCCGTTCCCCGTCGCCTCCGCGGTCCTCGTGGTGATCCTCCTCGGCCCGGCCGCACCGCAGATGACCCCGGTGGTCCTCATCGCCGTCGTGATCGCGTTCTTCGCGGAGCAGTACGTCCTGCGCCCGCGGCGCGAGGGCCGGTCGGCGGCCTCGGCCGCGTCCGCCGCCTCCGGGCGCTGAGGCCCCCGGGCCGCCCGACCGCGCCGTCTACTCGCCGACCTGACCGTCGAGGGCCTCCCGCAGGAGGTCCGCGTGACCGTTGTGGCGGGCGTACTCCTCGACCATGTGCACCAGGATCCAGCGCACCGAGAAGCGGCCGCCGTGGTGCCGGCTCTCGCGGGCGCTGAGCGTGTCGGGGCCGCCGGCCGCGAGAGCGGCGTCCAGGCGGACGTCGGACGCCGCCACGGCCGCGTCGAACAGCTCGCGCAGCTCCGCGGGGGAGTCGTCCGCCGCGCTGTGCCACTCCCAGTCGGGATCGGCCGCCCAGTCGACGGCGTCGAACGGCGGCAGGGGGTCGGCCCCGGCGAGGATCACGGCGAACCAGTGCGACTCGACGTACGTCAGGTGCTTGAGCAGCCCGCCCAGCGTCATCGAGGACGGGGCCAGCGGCGTGCCGAGACCGGCAGCGTCCAGCCCGGACACCTTCCGGCGCAGGGTGTCGCGGTGGTAGTCGAGGAACGCGCGCAGGGTGGCGACCTCGTCACCGCGCAGCGGCGGATCGACGCGGTCCGGCGTGGGCACCGGGGCGGTCGGGGCAGCGACCCGGAACCCACCCGCGTCGAGGTCGGCGCGCACGCGGTCCGCGGTGGTGCGCGCGTCCTGCGCACCGGTGTCCACGACGTGGCCGGGCAGGTCGTCGAGGTCGTCGAACAGGGCGTGCACGGACCGCAGGGCGGCCTCGTCGCGCAGGTCGCCCGTCCCGGTCCGGGCGGTGCCGCGGGCCAGGACGACGTCGAGCGCCGGGCGCAGCACCACGTACCGCAGGTCCCAGCCCTCGCGGGCGGCGGCCCGGCGGAACGGGCGCAGGAACGCGGTCCCCACGACGCCGTCGACGACCACGTCGTACCCGCCGCGCGCCCAGGCGCCGACGGCCGCGACCACGGCGTCCACCACGACGGCGTTCTGGTGGGCGGAACCGTCGAGGTGGGGCGGCACGAACCCGGTGGCCACCGCGGTGTAGAAGGTGTCGGTCGTGAGGTTCACCGTGGCCCGACCGGCGTCGGCGGCGAGCAGAGCGGACACCGTCGTCTTGCCGGCACCGGAAGGGCCGGAGAGCACGGTGACACGAGGGGGACGGGGGGTCATGGCGCGAGCGTAGCCGCGGGCGCGGGTGGCGGTCGCCGGATTTCCCGGGCCGAGGCGGGGCCGCGGCGGGCGGGCGGCGATCAGGTCCCGGCGAGCGCGACCGCGCGGGCGAGGACGTCGTCCAGCATGGCGGGGGTGAGCCGGCCGGTGAAGGTGTTCTGCTGCGACACGTGGTAGCAGCCGAGCAGCCTCAGGGCAGGTCGCCCGTCGGGGTGCTCGACGACCACCTCCGCGCCGTGGCCGAACCGGGGGCGGGGCCGCGGGACGCCCCAGCCCTGGTCGGCGAGCGTCGCGAGCGTGGCCTGCCAGCCGAACCCGCCGAGCAGCACCAGGACGCGGACGGTCGGCGCGAGGAGCGCCAGCTCGCGGTCGAGGTACGGCGCGCACCGACGGCGCTCGTCGGGGGTGGGCCGGTTGTCGGGCGGCGCGCAGCGCACCGGGGCGGTGACCCGGGCGCCGGTGAGGCGCAGACCGTCGTCGGCGTGCACCGACGTCGCCTGGTTCGCCAGCCCGGCCCGGTGCAGCGCCGCGAACAGGACGTCGCCGCTGCGGTCGCCCGTGAACATGCGGCCGGTCCGGTTGGCGCCGTGGGCGGCGGGGGCGAGGCCGACGACGACGATCCGGGCGCGGTCGTCGCCGAAGCCCGGCACCGGTCGTGCCCAGTAGGTGTCGTCACGGTGGGCCCGCCGGCGGGTGGCGCCGACCTCCTCGCGCCAGGCGACGAGGCGCGGGCAGGCGCGGCAGGCGACGAGGTGGGAGTCGAGCTCGGCCGGCGAACGTGCCTGTCGTACGAGGTCCGGGTAGGTGGCGTCGTCCGGGGCGGGGTGGCGGGGCACCCTCCCATGCTGGCCGACGGCGGGCCGACGTGCAGACGCACGAAGGCCCCGCTCCTCGGGGAGGGGAGCGGGGCCGACGGGACCGGTGGGTCAGACGCCCTGGGTGACCGTGGGGCGCGGGCCGGTCGTGGCGACCGCGGCGGCGGGCTCGGCACCGAGGCCGCGCAGCGCCCACCCGAACAGGCCGAAAAGGACGCCGAGGCCGATGACCAGCGCGCTGACGCCGTAGGCGACGACCGAGGTGAACAGCGAGGCCCGCAGGAACGAGGCGTTCATCGCGGTGTCGCGCAGCGGGTCCTCACGGTCGAGCTCGGCGTACGTCTTGCCGCCGGTGGCCTCGAGGGCGTGGTGGTCGATGATCTGCGCCTGGGCGTAGGCCGAGAAGGGGCCGTCGACGGTGTCGCCGGCGAGGAAGTCGGCGTCCTCCGAGACCGTGATGTTCTGCGCGTCGAGCTGCGAGCTCACCGTGACCCAGGTGGTCGCTCCCGCGAGGATCATCACGACGCCGGCGACGATGCCGATGAGGCCGACGAGACGGGCGGTGCGATTGCCGGTGCGGGCGGTGCTGGTCATGGTTCTTCCCCTCCGATGGTCCGGCCGCCGGTGGACGGTCGGGGTGCTTCGGCGTCGGGTCCGGCGCCTGGCTCTATGGTATGACCACACGCTCTGACCTGGGAAGGCGTATGCATGTGAAGTCCTTCACAAAGCATGGACCGTGGTGGCGAGAGGCCACGTCGTCGTCCGGGGCGCCAGGTCGGTACCATCGAGGGGCGCCACCGCCAGGTGGATCCTCGACGCCGTCACGGCGCCGAACCCTTCCGCAGACCACAAGGAGCACCACCGTGTCCGACGTCGCACCTCCGCAGCCCGCCGAAGTCCTGACCGCGGTGACCGTGGAGACCACGACGACGGGCGCCGAGCTCTTCGCCGACCGCAAGGACGTCGTCGTGGTCCGCGTCGACGGCGAGCTCCTCGACCTGTCGCGCGAGCTCGAGCCCGGCACCGTCGTCGAGCCCGTGACGATCGACTCCCCGGACGGTCTGGCCGTGCTGCGCCACAGCGCCGCCCACGTCCTCGCCCAGGCCGTGCAGCAGGTCAACCCCGACGCGAAGCTCGGCATCGGCCCGCCGGTCACCGACGGCTTCTACTACGACTTCGACGTCGAGACCCCGTTCACCCCCGAGGACCTCAAGGCCCTCGACAAGGCGATGGCGCGGATCATCAAGGAGGGCCAGACCTTCCGCCGCCGCGTCGTCACCGAGGACGAGGCGCGCGCCGAGCTCGCCGGCGAGCCCTACAAGCTCGAGCTCATCGGGCTCAAGGGCGGCTCGTCCGACGAGGACGGCAGCTCCGTCGAGGTCGGCGGCGGCGAGCTCACGATCTACGACAACGTCCGCGGCGCCGGCCGCGAGTCCGAGACGGTGGTCTGGAAGGACCTCTGCCGCGGGCCGCACCTGCCCTCCACCCGGCTGATCGGCCAGGGCGTGCAGCTCATGCGCTCGGCCGCCGCCTACTGGCGCGGCGACCAGAAGAACAACCAGCTCCAGCGCGTGTACGGCACCGCGTGGCCGTCGAAGGACGGCCTCAAGGCCTACCTGGAGCGGCTCGCGGAGGCGGAGCGCCGCGACCACCGCCGCCTCGGCACCGAGATGGACCTGTTCTCCTTCAACGACGCGGTCGGCTCCGGCCTGCCGCTGTTCCACCCCAAGGGTGGCGTCATCAAGCGGGTCATGGAGGACTACGTCCGCCAGCGGCACATCGAGGAGGGGTTCTCCTACGTGGGCACCCCGCACATCTCGAAGGAGGACCTCTTCTTCACCTCGGGCCACCTGCCGTACTACGCGGACACCATGTTCCCGAGCATGCAGTTCAGCGACGGGTCGGGGGAGGAGTCCAGCACGGCGCAGAACTACCGCCTCAAGGCGATGAACTGCCCGATGCACAACCTCATCTTCTCCAGCCGCGGCCGCTCCTACCGCGAGCTGCCGATCCGGCTGTTCGAGTTCGGCTCGGTGTACCGCTACGAGAAGGGCGGCGTGGTCCAGGGCCTGACCCGCGTACGCGGCCTGACCCAGGACGACTCGCACTCCTACGTCACCCCCGAGCAGGCGCCCGGCGAGGTCAAGCACCTGCTCGACTTCATGCTCAGCGTGCTCAAGGACTTCGGTCTCGACGACTTCTACCTCGAGCTGTCGACCCGCGACGACTCCAAGCCGGACAAGTTCGTCGGCTCGGACGAGGACTGGGTCAAGGCGACCGCCGTGCTCGAGCAGGTGGGCCGCGAGTCGGGCCTCGAGCTCGTGCCCGACCCGGGCGGCGCCGCCTTCTACGGCCCGAAGATCTCCGTCCAGGCGAAGGACGCCATCGGCCGCACCTGGCAGATGGGCACCGTGCAGTACGACTTCAACCAGCCCGCCCGGTTCGGCCTGGAGTACACCGCGCCCGACGGCACCAAGCAGCAGCCCGTGATGATCCACTCGGCGAAGTTCGGCTCCATCGAGCGGTTCATGGGCGTGCTCATCGAGCACTACGCAGGGCAGTTCCCCGCCTGGCTCGCGCCCGTGCAGGTGCTCGCCGTGCCCGTCGCCGAGGCGTTCGACGACTACCTCAAGGACGTCGTCGCGCAGCTCGCCGCGCAGGGGGTCCGCGCGGAGGTCGACCTGTCCGACGACCGGTTCGGCAAGAAGATCCGCAACGCCTCCAAGGAGAAGGTGCCGTTCGTGCTCATCGCCGGTGGCGAGGACGTCGAGGCCGGGGCGGTCTCGTTCCGGTTCCGTGACGGCACCCAGGAGAACGGCGTGCCCGTGGCGGACGCGGTCGCGCGCATCGTCAAGGCCGTCCGCGAGCGCGAGCAGGTCTGACGTGACCCACCCGACGGACGGCCCCGAGATGGTGCCGGCGGACCGCTTCGGCCCGCCGCAGGACGACCTGCAGCGGCTGTGGACCCCGCACCGCCTGGTGTACATCGGCGGGCAGGACAAACCCGCCGACCCCACCCCGGAGAGCTGCCCGTTCTGCCGCATCCCGGCGGGCGACGACGAGGACGGCCTCGTCGTCGCCCGCGGGGCGGACTGCTACGCCGTGCTCAACCTGTACCCGTACAACAGCGCCCATCTGATGGTGCTGCCGTACCGGCACGTGTCGGACTACACCGACCTCACCGACGCCGAGACCCACGAGCTCGCGGCCATGACGCAGCGCGCCATGCGCGTCGTGCGGGCCGTCTACGCCCCGGCCGGGTTCAACCTCGGGATGAACCAGGGCGAGGTCGCCGGTGCCGGCATCGCCGCGCACCTGCACCAGCACGTCGTGCCCCGGTGGCCCGGCGACTCCAACTTCCTGCCGGTCGTGGCGCGCACCAAGTCGTTGCCCGAGCTGCTGGCCGACACCCGCGAGCGGCTCGCCGCGGCGTGGCCCACCGCCTGAGCGACCGGGGGCGCTAGCCTGGCCCCGCCGGCTGCGCGCCGGCCGCGTGACCACGACCGAGGAGCACCCCCATGTTCGGCCGCCTGCGGGCCACCATGCAGCGCCTGTTCACCCCGCCGGCGACGCTGCTGACCCGGTGGGGCGTCTCGCCCGACGCCGTGACGATCACGGGGACCGTCGTCGTGACGGTCCTGGCGCTGACCCTGCTGCCCACCGGGCACCTGCTGCCCGGCGCGGTGCTCATCGGCCTGTTCGCACTCACCGACTCCCTCGACGGCGTCATGGCGCGCCTCAGCGGTCGCACCGGTCCGTGGGGCGCGTTCCTCGACTCCACCCTCGACCGCGTCTCGGACGGCGCGGTGTTCGCCGGCATCACCCTGTGGTTCGTGCTGCACCCCGAGGAGCCGTGGGCCGTGGCCGGTGCGTGCGCCGCCCTGGCGTGCCTCGTCCTCGGCTCCGTCGTGCCGTACGCCCGCGCCCGCGCCGAGTCCGTGGGGGCCACCGCCGCCGTCGGGATCGCCGAGCGCACGGACCGCCTCGTCGTCGCCCTCGTGCCCGTCGCCGCCGTCCCGGTGGGGCTGCCCGTCCCGGTGCTCGTCGTCGTCCTGGGGCTGCTGGCCGTCGCCAGCCTCGTCACGGTCGCCCAGCGCGTCACCACCGTCCGCCGCCAGCTCGTCACCGCGCCCGAGGAGGCCTGATGGACGTCGCCGCGCTCTACGCGTTCGCCTGGCGCCACGCCGGCCGGGTGCCGGAGCCCGTCCTGCGGGCCGGCTGCCGTGTCGCCGCGGACGTCACCTGGCTGCGCCGCGGCGCCGGGATCCGCCGCCTCGAGGCCAACTACGCGCGGGTCCGCCCCGAGCTCACCCCGCGCGAGGTGCGCCGCCTGTCCCGCGAGGGCATGCGCCGCTACCTGCGCTACTTCCGCGAGGCGTTCACCCTGCAGCGGCTCACCCCCGACCAGGTCGACGCGCGGGTGCGGGTCGAGGGCGAGGAGCACGCCCGCGCGGCGCTCGCCGACGGCCGGTCGGCGGTGCTCGCCCTGGGGCACACCGGGAACTGGGACCTCGCCGGCGCCTGGGCCAGCCCGCACCTCGCCCGCGTCCTCACCGTCGCCGAACGGCTCGAGCCGCCCGCGCTCTACGAGGAGTTCGTCGCGTTCCGCCGCTCGATCGGCATCGACGTGCTCGGTCTCGGTGACGACGGCGTCTTCCGGGCGCTCGTCCGCGGTGCGCGGGACGGGGGCCGGCTCCTGCCGCTGCTCGCCGACCGCGACCTCACCGCGAGCGGTCTGGAGGTCGACCTGTGCGGACGCCGCGCCCGGGTGGCGGCCGGTCCCGCCGCGCTCGCCGTCGCCGGCGACGTCGCGCTGGTGCCGACGGTGATCTTCCACGAGCGGCTCCGCGGCGAGCGTCGCCGCCGCGCCGGGAGCGCGTGGGGCATCGTCCTGAAGTTCCACCCCGCAGTGCCCCGTCCCGCGGACGCCGACCACCGCACACAGGTCGCCGTCATGACGCAGGGCTGGGTGGACGTGTTCGCCGGGTTCGTCGCCGAGCACACCGCCGACTGGCACATGCTGCAGAAGGTGTTCGTGGAGGACCTCGACCCCGACCGCTACGCCGCGACCCGCGCGAAGGCGGGGGAGGGCTGATGGAGCCGCTGCGCGTGGGCATCGTCTGCCCCTACTCGTTCGACGCCCCCGGCGGCGTCCAGTTCCACGTCCGCGACCTGGCCGAGGCGCTGCGCGACCGCGGCCACCACGTGTCCGTCCTCGCCCCCGCGGACGACGACACCGAGGTGCCGGACGTCGTCACCCCCGCCGGGCGCGCCCTGCCCGTGCGCTACAACGGGTCCGTCGCGCGACTCGCGTTCGGGCCGCGCGCCGCCGCCCGTGTCCGCCGCTGGATCGACGCCGGCGACTTCGACGTGCTGCACCTGCACGAGCCGATGACGCCCTCGCTGTCCATGCTGGCGCTCTGGGTCGCCGAGGGGCCGGTCGTGGCGACCTTTCACACCTCGCAGGTCCGCTCGCGGGCCCTGCAGGTCGCCCACCCGCTGCTGCGGCAGTCGCTCGAGAAGATCTCCGCCCGCATCGCCGTGTCCGAGGACGCCCGGCGCACCCTCGTCGACCACCTCGGTGGCGACGCGGTCGTCGTGCCCAACGGGGTCTACGTCGACCAGTTCGCCGTCGGGGAGCCGGACCCGCGCTGGCAGGGCACCCCCGACGCGCCGACCGTCGCGTTCCTCGGTCGCCTCGACGAGCCCCGCAAGGGACTCCAGGTGCTCGCGGCCGCCGCCCCCGCGATCCTGGCCGAGCGGCCCGGCACCCGGTTCCTCGTCGCCGGTCGCGGCGACACCGGCCGCGCGGACGCCGAGGCCGCGCTCGGCCGGCACGCCGGCTCCTTCGAGTGGCTCGGCGGCGTCAGCGACGCCGACAAGGCGGCCCTGCTGCGTTCCGCCGACCTGTACGTCGCCCCCCAGACCGGCGGCGAGAGCTTCGGCATCGTCCTCGTCGAGGCCATGAGCGCCGGGACCGGCGTCGTCGCCAGCGACCTCGGCGCGTTCCGGCGCGTGCTGGACGACGGCGCCGCGGGATGTCTGTTCCGCACCGGCGAGCCCGCCGACCTCGCCGCGGCCGTGCTCGCCGCGCTCGCCGACCCCGACGGGACCGCCGAGCGGCGCGAGCGCGCCCACCGGTTCGTCCGGCACTTCGACTGGTCCACCGTGACCGACCAGGTGCAGGCCGTCTACGAGATGGCGGTCGCGGCCGGCGAGGCGCTGGGGGACGGCACCGTGCGCCAGGACCTCCTGGCCACCCGCACCCCGTGGCTGCTCGGACGCCGCAACCGCAGCCAGGCCGGAGGCACGTCGTGAGCTGGTCCGAGGTCGCGCTGCTGACCGTCGTCGTGGCGGCTCTCGCCCTGTGGTCGGTGTGGGTGTCCGCCTCCCGGCTGGACCGGCTGCACCGCAAGGTCGTCGCCTCCCGGCTCGCGCTGCTCGCCCAGCTCGACCGCCGGGCCCGGGCATCGGTCGACCTGGCCTCCTCCGGCCTCCTGGACCCGGCCAGCGCGGTCCTCGTCGCGGACGCCGCGTTCGCGGTCGTCGACGAGGGGGAGCGCCCCGCGGAGCCGTCCACGGCGGAGGCCTTCTCGCTGTCCGGGCTCACCCCGACCCGCGAGCGCGCCGAGTCGGCGCTGTCGGTCACCCTGCGCTCCGTCCTCGACGACGAGACGCTCGAGGCCGTGGGGTCCTCCGACCCGGGCGGACGCCTCGTGGGTGACCTCGCCTCGGCCGCCTACCGGGCCCAGCTCGCCCGCCGCTTCCACAACGAGGCCGTCGCGCAGGCGCAGCGTGCCCGCCGGCCGCGCGTCGTGCGGTGGCTGCGGCTGGCGGGCCGTGCCCCGCTGCCGCGCACGGTCGAGCTCGACGACCAGCTCCCCGCCGGGCTCGACCACCCCTGACCGTCCCGGGTCGTGGAGGCCGGGGACCGGGCGGTGCGCGACGACCGTAGGATGGCAGCAGGGCGTGGCACCACGCCCGCACGGCCGCGGCGCTGCCGCCCGGCGTGCGACGACGAGCGCTGTGAGGTTGCGTTGAGCGAGACCACCGGTACCCCCGTCCCTGCCACGGGCGTCGGCGAGGTGGGCACTGCCCGCGTGAAGCGGGGCATGGCCGAGATGCTCAAGGGCGGCGTCATCATGGACGTCGTCACCCCGGAGCAGGCGAAGATCGCCGAGGACGCCGGCGCGGTGGCCGTCATGGCCCTCGAGCGGGTGCCCGCGGACATCCGTGCCCAGGGCGGTGTCGCGCGCATGAGCGACCCGGACATGATCGACGGCATCATCGAGGCCGTCTCCATCCCCGTCATGGCGAAGGCCCGCATCGGGCACTTCGTCGAGGCGCAGGTGCTGCAGTCCCTCGGCGTCGACTACGTCGACGAGTCCGAGGTGCTCACCCCCGCCGACTACGCCCACCACATCGACAAGTGGCAGTTCACCGTGCCGTTCGTGTGCGGTGCCACCAACCTGGGCGAGGCGCTGCGCCGCATCACCGAAGGTGCGGCGATGATCCGCTCCAAGGGCGAGGCCGGCACCGGCGACGTCTCCAACGCGACGACGCACATGCGCCAGATCCGCGCGCAGATCCGCCGCCTCGCCTCCCTGCCCGAGGACGAGCTGTTCGTCGCGGCCAAGGAGCTCCAGGCCCCCTACGAGCTCGTCGCCGAGGTCGCCCGCACCGGCAAGCTCCCCGTCGTGCTGTTCACCGCCGGCGGCATCGCCACCCCCGCGGACGCCGCGATGATGATGCAGCTCGGCGCCGAGGGCGTGTTCGTCGGCTCCGGCATCTTCAAGTCGGGCGACCCCGTCGCCCGGGCGAAGGCCATCGTCCAGGCCACCACGTTCCACGACGACCCCGACGTCCTCGCGAAGGTCTCGCGCGGCCTCGGCGAGGCCATGGTCGGCATCAACGTCGACGAGCAGCCCGAGCCGGTGCGCCTCGCGGAGCGCGGCTGGTGACGTCCGGCCCTCCGGCGCAGACGTCGTCTCTCGGCCCCGACTGGGTGCTGGGGGACGACGGTCTGCGCCACCGGAGCGCGGCCCGCGTCATCGTCCTCGACGACGCGGGCCGCGCCCTGCTGGTCCGCGGCCACGACGCCGACCAGCCCGAACGGTCCTGGTGGTTCACCGTCGGCGGCGGCATCGACGCGGGGGAGTCCGCCGTCGACGCGGCGCTGCGCGAGGTCCGCGAGGAGGCGGGGCTCCACCTCGCCGCGGACGACCTCGAGGGCCCCGTCATGACCCGGGCCGGGATCTTCCGGTTCCTCGCCGAGACCTGCCGGCAGGACGAGGTGTTCTTCGTCGCGCGCGTCGGCGACCACGAGCCCACCCGGGACGGCTGGACCGACGTCGAGCGCGACGTCCTCGACGAGATGCGCTGGCTGAGCGCCGCCGAGCTGCGCGCGCAGCCGCTCGAGGTGTTCCCGCCCAGCCTGCCGGACGTCGTCGAACGTCTCGCGTCCGGCTGGGACGGTACGGTCGTGCACCTCGGCGTCGAGAACGACGACGACCTCGACCTCGACGACGTCGCCGGGTGACGGCCGACCACCGGGACCTGCGTACACTGCCGCGGTGACCACGACCATCGGAGTCCTCGCCCTGCAGGGCGACGTGCGCGAGCACGTCCACGCCCTCGAGGCCGCCGGGGCGCGGGCCGTGCCCGTGCGCCGCACCCGCGAGCTGGAGGCCGTCGACGGCCTCGTGCTGCCGGGCGGGGAGTCGACCACCATCGACAAGCTGCTGCGGATCTTCGAGCTGCGCGACCCCGTGCGCGACGCCGTCGCCGCGGAACTGCCCGTCTACGGGTCCTGCGCCGGCATGATCCTGCTCGCCGACCGCATCGAGGGCGGCATCGAGGGCCAGCAGACCCTCGGCGGCCTCGACGTCACCGTGCGCCGCAACGCGTTCGGGCGCCAGGTCGACTCCTTCGAGGCGGACCTCGCCGTCGAGGGCGTCGACGGCGGCCCCGTGCGGTCCGTGTTCATCCGCGCCCCGTGGGTCGAGCAGGCCGGTCCCGGCGTCGACGTCCTCGCCCGCATCCCGGACGTCTCGGTCTCCGGTGCCACGCTCGGCGAGGCCGCCGGTAAGATCGTGGCCGTACGGTCCGGACGGCTGCTCGCCACCGCGTTCCACCCGGAGGTCACCGGGGACTGGCGCGTGCACGCCCTGTTCGTCCGCCTTGTCACCGAATCGCGAAGGAGTCAGTCAGGTCATGTCCGGTCACTCTAAGTGGGCCACGACCAAGCACAAGAAGGCCGCGATCGACGCCAAGCGCGGCAAGCTCTTCGCGAAGCTCATCAAGAACATCGAGGTCGCGGCGCGCACCGGCGGGGGCGACCCCGCGGGCAACCCCACGCTGTTCGACGCGATCCAGAAGGCGAAGAAGTCGTCGGTCCCCAACGACAACATCGACCGCGCCGTCAAGCGCGGGTCCGGCGAGGGCGCCGACGCCGTCGACTACCAGACGATCATGTACGAGGGCTACGGCACCAACGGCATCGCCGTCCTCGTCGAGTGCCTCACCGACAACAAGAACCGCGCCGCCTCCGAGGTCCGGCTCGCGTTCTCCCGCAACGGCGGCAACCTCGCCGACCCGGGCTCCGTGTCGTACCTGTTCTCCCGCAAGGGCCTCGTCGTCGTCCCCAAGGCCGACGGCGTCACCGAGGACGACGTCATGCTCGCCGCCCTCGAGGCCGGCGCGGAGGAGGTCACCGACGCCGGTGAGGTCATCGAGGTCCTGTCCGACGCCTCCGACCTCGTCGCGGTGCGCTCCGCCATCGTCGACGCCGGCATCGAGTACGACTCCGCCGACTCCGTCTGGCACCCGTCCATGCAGGTCGAGGTCGACGCCGACGGCGCCCGCAAGATCCTCCGCCTCATCGACGCCCTCGAGGACAGCGACGACGTGCAGAACGTCTACGCGAACTTCGACGCGTCCGACGAGGTCATGGCGGAGCTCGACGCCGACGAGGACTGACCCGGAGCGCAGCGGAGGCTGAGGGCCGAGGGACGAGGCATCTCGGCCGCGGCGCGCCGGGTTCGGGTCGTCCGGCCGGTCCGTGTCGTCGAGGCTCGCCCCCCGCGGGGCGAGCCTCGACGCGTCTGTCGGTGCTGCGTGAGACAGTGACGCGGTGCGAGTGCTGGGAGTGGACCCGGGCCTGACCCGGTGCGGTGTGGGGGTGGTCGACTCCCGTCCGGGCCGGCGGGCGGTGCTGGTCGGGGTCGGGGTGCTGAGGACGGCGCCGGAGACGACCACGGACCTGCGGCTGCTGGAGATCTCCCGCGGGCTGGACTCGTGGCTGGACGAGCACGTGCCGGACGTCGTGGCGGTGGAGCGCGTGTTCGCGCAGAACAACCGCGGCACGGTGATGGGCACGGCGCAGGTGGCGGGGCTGGCGATGGTGGCGGCCGCGCGGCGCGGGGTCCCGGTGGCGCTGCACACGCCGAGCGAGGTCAAGGCCGCGGTGACGGGGTCGGGCCGGGCCGACAAGGCGCAGGTGCAGAAGATGATCGCCTCCATCCTCGGCCTGGCCGTGGCGCCGGAGCCGGCGGACGCCGCGGACGCGCTGGCGCTGGCGGTGACGCACCTGTGGCGGCCCGCCGGGGCGCTGCAGGGCGGGGACCGGCACGAGACCACGCCCGCGCAGCGCGCGTGGGCGGCGGCGGAGCAGCAGGCGCGGTCGCGGTATCGTACGGGTGTTCGAGGAAGGGAGCAGGTCCGGTGATCGCTTCGTTGACCGGCACGGTGTCCGTGGTGTCGTTGGGCAGCGTCGTGCTCGACGTGGGTGGTGTCGGCTACCTGGTGCACTCCACTCCGGCGACGCTCGCCGCGCTGCGCCCGGGCGAGCAGGCGCGGGTCCACACCACGATGGTGGTGCGCGAGGACTCGATGACGCTGTACGGGTTCGCGGACGTCGACGAGCGCGAGGTGTTCGAGACCGCCCAGTCGGTGTCGGGCGTCGGCCCGCGGATCGCGCTGGCGATGCTCGCCGTGCTGACGCCGGACGCGCTGCGGCGCGCGATCGAGGCCGAGGACACCGCCGCCCTGCGGCGGGTGCCCGGCATCGGCGTCAAGAGCGCCCAGCGCATCGTGCTGGAGCTGTCGGGCAAGCTCGGCGCCCCGGGGGACGGCGGCACGGCCGCGCCGTCCGTGCCGGTGGACCGCCGCGACCAGGTGGTCGAGGCGCTGGTGGGTCTGGGCTGGACCGCGAAGGTCGCCCAGGACGCCGTCGAGAAGGTGCTCGCGGACGCGGGGACGGAGACGGTCGCCGAGGACGAGGTGCCGGCGACGCTGCGGGCCGCCCTGCGCAGGCTGGGTCCGCGTGGCTGAGGGCGCGCTCGACCCGCAGGACCTCGGCGGCCGGATCGTCGGGGGAGGCGCCGACGACGTCGAGCGTGCCGCCGAGGCGGCCCTGCGTCCCAAGCGGCTGGAGGAGTTCGTCGGGCAGCGGGTCGTGCGCGACCAGCTCTCCTTGGTGCTGCAGGCGTCGCTCGCGCGTGCCGCGGCGCCGGACCACGTCCTGCTGTCCGGCCCGCCGGGCCTCGGCAAGACGACGCTCGCGATGATCATCGCGGCCGAGCTGGGCACGTCCTTGCGCGTCACGAGCGGCCCGGCGATCCAGCACGCGGGCGACCTCGCGGCCGTGCTGTCCTCCCTGGAGGAGGGCGAGGTGCTGTTCATCGACGAGATCCACCGCCTCGCCCGCCCCGCCGAGGAGCTCCTGTACGTCGCGATGGAGGACTTCCGCGTCGACGTGGTCGTCGGCAAGGGGGCGGGGGCGAGCGCGATCCCGCTCGCGCTGCCGCCGTTCACGGTCGTGGGGGCGACGACCCGGTCCGGTCTGCTGCCCGCGCCGCTGCGCGACCGGTTCGGCTTCACCGGGCATCTCGACTTCTACTCCGCCCCCGAGCTGGAGCGCGTCATCCTGCGCTCCGCCGGGCTGCTCGGGGTCGACGTGCAGCACGAGGCGGCCCACGAGATCGCCGGTCGCTCGCGCGGTACCCCGCGCATCGCGAACCGTCTGCTGCGCCGCGTGCGGGACTGGGCGCAGGTCCGCGGCGACGGCATCCTCGACCTGCGGGCCGCGCGCTCCGCCCTGGAGGTCTACGAGGTGGACCCCATCGGCCTGGACCGGCTCGACCGGGCCGTCCTGACCGCTTTGTGCCGCCGGTTCGGCGGCGGCCCGGTCGGGCTGTCGACGCTGGCCATGACCGTGGGGGAGGAGCCCGACACGGTCGAGACGGTGGCCGAGCCCTACCTGGTCCGCGAGGGACTGGTGGCACGCACGCCGCGCGGCCGCGTCGCCACGACGTCGGCCTGGCAGCACCTCGGGCTGGAGCCACCGGCGGGCACGTGGGCGGCAGGGTCGCCGGACGAGGGAACCGCCTCCCGGTCCCGCGCGTTGTTCGACGAGGTCTGAGGTCGCACCGCGGCCCCTAGACTGGTACGCACATCCGAACGACCGAAGGACTGACTCCCCGTGGACCCCTCGATCATCATCCTCTTCGCCGTGCTCGCCGGCCTCATGCTGTTCATGAGCTCGCGGACGCGCAAGCAGCAGAAGCAGCAGGCCGAGTTCCGGTCCTCGCTCGTGCCGGGCCAGGAGGTCATGACCGGTTCGGGAATGGTCGGCACCGTCGTCGAGGTGGACGAGGCGCGCGACATCGTCACCATCGAGTCGACGCCCGGCATGCAGACCCGGTGGCTCCGCGCGGCCATCGCCCGCAAGATCGACCCGCCCGTCGAGGCCGACGAGGCGGAGGTGGCGGACGACACAGCGGATGCGGGTAGCATCACGTCCGCACACGGTGCCGTCGAGGTTCCCGACGACCTGTCCGGCCTGGACACCGCCCAGCGGGAGTACCGGGAGAAGCAGCGTCGGGACGAGGGCGACACCGAGGGCAAGTGACCTCTGCGTCGGCCGGGCAGCCCCCGGCCGACGCCATCACGCGACCGTCACCCGACGGCACGCACACGGGAAGAGAACCAAGTGGCCAACTCCAGCACGCGGCGGTCGCGTCCTGTACGCACGCTCGTGGTCTTCGCGATCCTGACGATGGTGCTGCCGTTCGCGGCACTCGCCCTCGGGGTCTACCTGGACCCGAAGAGCGACGACAACCCGGACGGCGCGAGCTTCGCGCCCGGGCTCGCGCTCGACCTGCAGGGCGGGACGCAAGTCATCCTGACCCCGCGGTCCACGGACGGGTCGGAGATCACCGCCGAGGCGATCGACGAGTCGATCAACGTCATCCGTCAGCGCATCGACTCCTCCGGCGTCTCCGAGGCCGAGATCGTCAACCAGGGTGGCGAGAACATCGTCGTCTCCATCCCCGGTGAGGTGGACCAGTCCACCATCGACCTCGTCTCCCAGCCGGCGCAGATGCGCTTCCGTCCGGTCCTCACCTACGCCGTCGGCCTCCCGGCCGACGCGGCCGAGGGCGACGACGCCACCGCCGAGGGCGACGACGCCACCGCCGAGGGGGACGCGGCCACCGAGGGTGACGCGGCCGCCGAGGGTGACGACGCCGCGTCGAGCGACGACGTCGACGCGCGGATCGCGCAGGAGGCGGCCGACGTCGACCCGACGGACCCGTCCGACCTGGCGCAGATCACGCCCGCCGTGCAGGAGAAGTTCGACGCGCTGGACTGCACCGACCCGGCGAACCTCGTCGGTGGCGGCGGCGACGACGCGGACACCGTCCTGGTCGCGTGCTCCAACGACGGCTCGATGCTGAAGTACATCCTCGGGCCGATGGAGGTCGACGGCGTCCACCTGGACAGCGCGAGCTCCGGCCTGGTGCCGGGCCCCAACGGCTCGGTCACCAACGAGTGGGGCGTGTTCATCGGCTTCGACACCGAGGGCACCGCGGAGTTCCGCGAGACGACCCAGCGTCTGCAGGGCCTCGAGTCGCCGCGCAACCAGTTCGCGATGGTCCTCGACGGTCTCGTCGTCTCGGCCCCGTCGCTCGACACGGGCGTCGTCATCACCGACGGCAACGCGACGATCTCCGGCAGCTTCACGCGGGACACCGCCGCGACCCTCGCGAACCAGCTGAGCTTCGGCTCCCTGCCGATCGCCTACGAGGTGCAGAGCCAGGAGACGATCTCCGCGACGCTCGGCTCGGAGCAGCTCCGCAACGGCCTCATCGCCGGCCTCATCGGTCTCGCGCTGGTCGTCGTCTACTCGCTGTTCCAGTACCGCCTGCTCGGTCTGGTCACCGTGGGGTCGCTGGTCATCGCCGGCATCATCACGTACCTGGCCATCGCGATCCTGTCCTGGCAGATGGGCTACCGCCTCTCGCTGGCCGGCGTCGCGGGCCTCATCGTCGCGATCGGCTTCACCGCCGACTCGTTCATCGTGTACTTCGAGCGCATCCGTGACGAGATGCGTGACGGTCGCTCGATGTCGATGGCGGTCGAGCGCGGCTGGAAGCGTGCCAAGCGCACGGTGCTGGCCGCGAAGTCCGTCACCCTCATCTCGGCCGTCGTGCTGTACTTCCTGGCCGTCGGCGGTGTCCAGGGCTTCGCGTTCACCCTCGGTCTGACGACCGTCATCGACATCGCCGTGGTCTTCTGGTTCACGCACCCGACCCTCCAGGTCCTGACCAAGGTCCCGTTCTTCCGGGACGGTCACTCCTGGTCCGGGCTGTCGCCGGAGCGCCTGCGCGCCACCAGCGGTCCCCGTTACGTCGGTGCCGGCCGCGTCGAGACCCCGGCCACGGCCGGTGTCGAGACGGTCGGCGACCCGGAGCCGGTGCTGGCCGGTGCATCGGTGGCTCGTCCCGCCGACGGCGGGCAGCGCATGACGATCGCCGAGCGCAGGGCCGCCGAGCGGCGTGCCGCCGCCTCGGCGGAGCAGGACGACCAGGCAGCCACGAAGGACGCCGGGTCCGGCGAGAACGAGGAGAGCCGCTGATGGCCGGCAGCATGAACTTCGCGCGGTGGGGCAACGACCTCTACACGGGCCGCAGGTCCTACCCGATCGTGGGCCGTCGTGGCCTCTGGTTCTCGATCGTCGGTGCGCTCGCGCTCGCCTCGATCGTCATCCTGCTCACCAAGGGTCTGACGCTCGGCATCGACTTCCGCGGCGGCACCCAGTTCACGTTGACCGCGGTGTCGACGACGGAGCAGTCCGTGGGGACCGACGCCGTGCACGACGTCCTGCCCGACGAGGAGCCGCGCGTCGCCGTCATCGGTGACAGCTCGGTGCGCGTGCAGACCGTCGAGCTCGACGCCGCCGAGACCTCCGAGGTCACGGACGCCCTGGCCGACGCCTACGGTGTCGACGCCGCGTCGGTCGACGTGTCCTTCGTCGGCCCGGTCTGGGGCCAGTCGGTGTCGGAGCGCGCGCTGTGGGGCGTGGTGGTGTTCGTCCTGCTGGCCGCGGCCTTCATGGCGATCTACTTCCGCGCCTGGCGCATGGCCGTGGCGGGCATCGTCGCGATGCTGTGCGACCTGCTCATCTCGGCGGGCGTCTACGCGCTCATCGGCTGGGAGGTCACGCCGTCCACGATCATCGGCTTCCTGACGATCCTCGGCTTCTCCCTCTACGACAAGATGGTCGTCTTCGACAAGGTCCGCGAGAACACGACGGGCGTGCTGGAGCAGTCCCGCAGCACCTACGCCGAGCGGGCGAACCTCGCCGTCAACCAGACTCTCGTCCGGTCCATCAACACCTCGGTCGTGGCGCTCCTGCCCGTCGCGGGCATCCTCTTCGTGGGGGCGTTCTGGCTGGGTGCGGGCACGCTGCGCGACCTGTCCCTGTCCCTCTTCGTGGGCATCGCCGTGGGTGCGGCGTCCTCGATCTTCCTCGCGACGCCGCTCGACGTGACGCTGCGTGAGAAGGAGCCGAAGATCGCCGCGCACACGGCGTCGGTCCTCGCGGCCCGCGCGGACCTCAGCACCGAGGGCGGTCACGAGGCCGAGCTCGCCGCGGCGGCCGCCGGCCGGGCGCAGCTCATCCCGGGTCACCACCAGGGCAACACGGCGCAGCCGCGCCGGCGTCGGGGTCACTGACCCATGACGGACGACATCTCCGTGGTCGCGCTGGCCGGGCTCGGCCCGGCCCGCGCGGCGGAGATCCGGGCGCTCATCCGTGACGTCCCGGACTACCCGCACCCCCCGGTCGTGTTCCGCGACATCACGCCGCTGCTGGCCGACGGCCCGGCGCTGACCGACGTGGTCGACGCCTTCGCCGCCCTGGTCGACGCGGACGGCGGCGTGGACGTCGTGGCCGGCATGGAGGCCCGCGGCTTCCTGCTGGGCGCCCCGCTGGCGACACGCCTGGGGGTCGGGTTCGTCCCGCTGCGCAAGGCGGGCAAGCTGCCGCCGCCGGTGGTCCGGGAGGACTACGCGCTGGAGTACGGCACGGCGTCGATCGAGCTGCGCAGCGGCACGCTGCCGGAGGGCTCCCGGGTCCTGCTGGTGGACGACGTGCTCGCCACGGGTGGCACCGCCCGCGCCGCCGCCAGCCTGGTGGAACGCTGCGGCGGTCACGTCGTCGCGCTCGCGTTCCTCATGGAGCTGGCGGGCCTCGGGGGCCGCGACCGGCTCGCGGGACGGACGGTGGAGACCCTGCTGCGGGTGGAGTCGTAGACTTGCCCTCCCGGACGTCGTCCGAACGACGCTGGTCGAAGGAGGTGCTCGTGAGCGACGACACGCAGGTCAGGAGCTCGTCCGACGCGTCCCGCACCTCGGGGAGCGGGTCAGGTCGTGGTGTGCGCAACCGTCTGGTGCGCCTCGGCGTGCGCGGCGCGCCGCTCAACACGCCCGCGCTCGAGCCGCTGCTGCAGGCCGTCCGCACGAACCACCCCAAGAGCGACCTGGGGATGCTGGAGCGGGCCTACGCGACCGCGGAGAAGGCGCACCGCGGTCAGCAGCGCAAGTCCGGCGACCCGTACATCACGCACCCGGTCGCGGTGGCGACGATCCTCGCCGAGCTGGGGTTCGACGGGGCCACGCTGGCCGCCGCGCTCCTGCACGACACCGTCGAGGACACCTCGTACTCGCTGGACGACCTGACCAAGGACTTCGGGTCCGAGATCGCCATGCTGGTCGACGGCGTGACGAAGCTCGACAAGGTGAAGTACGGGGACGCGGCACAGGCCGAGACCGTCCGCAAGATGGTCGTGGCGATGGCCAAGGACATCCGCGTGCTGGTCATCAAGCTCGCGGACCGGCTCCACAACGCCCGGACCTGGAAGTACGTGTCGGGGTCGTCGGCGTCGCGCAAGGCGCGCGAGACGCTGGAGATCTACGCGCCGCTCGCGCACCGGCTCGGCATGAACACGATCAAGTGGGAGCTGGAGGACCTGTCCTTCCAGACCCTCTACCCCAAGGTGTACGACGAGATCGTGCACCTCGTGGCGGAGCGGGCTCCGGCGCGCGAGGAGTACCTCGGGGTGGTGCGCGAGCAGATCGCCGCCGACCTGCGGGGCGCGAAGATCAAGGCGACGGTCACGGGCCGCCCCAAGCACTACTACTCGATCTACCAGAAGATGATCGTGCGCGGGCACGACTTCGCGGAGATCTACGACCTCGTCGGTACGCGCGTCCTGGTGGACACGGTGCGCGACTGCTACGCGGCGCTCGGTGCGCTGCACGCGCGGTGGAACCCGGTCCCGGGCCGGTTCAAGGACTACATCGCGATGCCGAAGTTCAACATGTACCAGTCGTTGCACACGACGGTCGTGGGGCCGGGCGGCAAGCCGGTCGAGATCCAGATCCGCACCCACGACATGCACCGCCGGGCCGAGTACGGCGTCGCGGCGCACTGGAAGTACAAGGAGACGGCCCGCCAGGGCGCCGGTGGCAAGGGTGATCCGCGCGCCAACGACATGACCTGGCTGCGCCAGCTCGTCGACTGGCAGCGTGAGACCGCCGACCCGGGCGAGTTCCTCGACTCGCTGCGCTACGAGATCGGCGCGGCCGAGGTGTACGTGTTCACGCCCAAGGGCGAGGTCATGGCGCTGCCCGCCGGGGCGACGCCGGTCGACTTCGCCTACTCGGTGCACACCGAGGTGGGCCACCGCACGATGGGGGCGCGCGTCAACGGCCGGCTGGTGCCGCTCGACTCGTCGCTGCAGAACGGCGACGTGGTCGAGGTCCTCACCTCCAAGGCGGACTCGGCGGGCCCGTCGCAGGACTGGCTCGCGTTCGTCAAGTCCGGTCGGGCGCGCAACAAGATCCGGCAGTGGTTCACCAAGGAGCGGCGCGACGAGGCGATCGAGCGCGGCAAGGAGGCGATCACGCGGGCGATGCGCAAGCAGAACCTGCCGATCCAGCGCCTGCTGAGCCACGAGGCGCTCCTCGGGGTCGCCAACGACCTGCGCTACGACGACGTGACCGCCCTCTACGCAGCGGTGGGGGAGAACAACACCTCCGCGCAGCACGTCGTCGAGACGCTCGTGAAGTCCCTCGGCGGCGAGGACGGCACCGCGGAGGACACCGCCGAGGTCGCGCTGCCCGGCAGCACCGCCCGGCGCAGCCGGTCCACGGGCGATCCCGGCATCGTGGTCAAGGGCGTCGACGACATCTGGGTGAAGCTCGCCAAGTGCTGCACCCCGGTGCCGGGCGACGACATCGTCGGGTTCGTGACGCGCGGCGCCGGTGTGAGCGTGCACCGGGCGGACTGCGCGAACGTCGTCCCGCTGCGGTCCCAGCCGGAGCGGATCGTCGACGTGTCGTGGAGCGCCGGGTCGAACACGATGTTCCTCGTGCAGATCCAGGTCGAGGCACTCGACCGCTCGCGGCTGCTCTCGGACGTCACGCGTGTGCTGTCCGACCACCACGTCAACATCCTCTCGGCCACGGTGTCGACCTCGACGGACCGGATCGCGCTGTCCCGCTTCGTGTTCGAGATGGCGGAGCCCGCGCACCTGCAGCAGGTCCTCGCCGCCGTCCGCAAGATCGACGGCGTCTTCGACGTCTACCGGATCACGGGCACCAAGGCGGCCGACGTCGCGCACGCGGGGGCCTGAGCGGCCCGGCCGCGCGGACGTGGGCGGCAGGTCGTAGGTTCGCAGGCATGGACCTGCCGATCTCGCCGCCGCTGCGTCCCATGCTGGCCCGGGCGGTGCCGGACATCCCCGACCAGCCCGCCGACGGCCCGACGTGGGTGTACGAGCCGAAGTGGGACGGGTTCCGCGCGATCGTGTACCGCGACGGCGACGAGGTGCGTCTCGACTCGCGCAACGGGCGCCCGATGGAGCGCTACTTCCCCGAGGTGGTCGACGCGGTCCGCGAGGCCCTGCCGTCCCGGTGCGTGGTGGACGGCGAGATCGTCGTCGCCCGGCCGGGGACGGCGCCCGGCGACCCGGCACGGCTCGACTTCGACACGCTGAGCCAGCGCATCCACCCGGCGGAGTCGCGGGTCCGGATGCTCTCCGCCGAGGTCCCGGCCGGCCTCGTCGTGTTCGACGTGCTCGCCCTCGACGACGAGGACCTCACCCCCCGCCCGCTCGCGGACCGGCTCGCGGCGCTCGACGGGCTCGGGCTGTCCGGCCCGCAGGTGCACGCCACGCCACGCACCACCGACGCGGCGGTGGCGCGGCGCTGGTTCGAGACGTTCGAGGGCGCGGGGCTCGACGGTGTGGTCGCCAAACGGACCGACGGCCCGTACGAGCCGAACAAGCGGTCGATGCTGAAGATCAAGCACGCGCGGACGGCCGACGTCGTGCTGGCCGGGTACCGGCTGCACAAGACCTCGACCCCGGGGCGTCCGTTGATCGGGTCCCTGCTGCTGGGCCTCTACCGGGGCGGGGACCTCCAGTTCGTCGGCGTCACGTCGTCGTTCACGGCCGCCCGCCGGGCAGAGCTGCACGATGAGCTCGCCGGGCTGGTCGTCGAACCCGGGACGCCGGCGGCGGCCGAGCACCCGTGGGCCGACTGGCAGGACCCGGCGGTCGCGGACGGCACCGCGGGGGAGCGGCGGCCCGGTGCCCAGTCGCGCTGGAGCGCGGGCAAGGACCTGTCGTTCACGCCCCTGCGCGTCGAACGGGTCCTGGAGGTCGGCTACGACCACATGGAGGGGAGCCGGTTCCGGCACACGGCCCAGCTCAAGCGCTGGCGGCCCGACCGGGACCCGGCGTCGTGCACGTACGACCAGCTCGAGGAGCCGGTGGGTTACGACCTGGCGGACCTGCTGCCGGGGGTGCCCGGTACCACGTGACCACCCCCGGACCCGCAACGGGGGCGACAGCTCGTGCCGTCAGTCGGGTCCGGGCTCAGTCCGCGGCGCGGTCCTTGGCGCGGCTGGGCTGGACCCGCTTGGGCTCGCCCGGCATCTTCGGGTACTCGGGGGGATAGGGCAGGTCGCCGAGACCGTGCTCCTCCTCGTCGCGGCGCGCGAGTTCGAGCGCGCCGTCCAGGGAGCAGTCCAGCGCCGGGTCGCGGTCGGCGCGCAGCGGCGCGAACAGGTCGCCCTTGGCGGCGAACCTGGCCGGGACGGTCGCCAGGGTGAAGTCGTCCGGGTGGACGTGCGGCACCTCGTCCCACTCCAGCGGTGTCGACACGGTGGCGCGACGGTTGGGGCGCAGGGAGTACGCGGACGCGATGGTGCGGTCGCGGGCCATCTGGTTGTAGTCGACGAAGATCCTCTCCCCGCGCTCCTCCTTCCACCAGCGCGTCGTCACCTGGTCCGGCATGCGCCGCTCCAGCTCGCGGCCGACGGCGATGGTGGCGCGGCGGGCCTGGACGAACGACCAGCGGGGGGCCAGCGGGACGAAGACGTGCAGGCCGCGACCACCGGAGGTCTTGGGGTAGCCCGTCAGCCCGAGCTCGTCGAGGAGCTCCCGCAGGGCGAGCGCGGCGGTCGCGGCGTCGTCGAAGTCGGTGCCGGGCTGCGGGTCGAGGTCGATGCGGAGCTGGTCGACGGCCTCGACGTCCGTGCGGCGCACCGGCCAGGGGTGGAACGTGAGGGTGCCCATCTGCGCGGCCCACGCGACGACCGCGAGCTCGGAGGGCGCGACCTCGTCGGCGGTGCGACCGGACGGGAACGCGATCCGCGCGGTCGTCACGTAGTCGGGGGCGCCCTTGGGCACCCGCTTCTGGTAGAAGGCGTCGCCGTGGGAGTCCGCGCGGGTGGCCATGACGGCGCCCTCGAAGAAGCCCTTCGGCCAGCGCTCCAGCGTGGTGGGACGGTCCAGGAGGGCACCCAGGATGCCGTCGCCGACGTCGAGGAAGAACCGCACGACGTCGAGCTTGGTGAACCCCAGGTCGGGGAAGACGACCCGGTCGGGGCTGGACACGCGCACGTGCCGGTCGCCGGCCTCGACCTCGACCGCGGTGGTGGACGCCATGGCCACACGCTACGCCGACGACGCTGCCTGCGCCCCTGGCGGGCGCTCGGGGAGCGATGGGCGGGTCCCGTCTCAGCAGGCGGCGGCGCGGGCCGCGTCGACGACGGCGACCGCGTTGCGCCGGACGCCCACACCCACCCGGGGGCGCAGCACGACGGCGCGCCGCACGGCGTCCAGGTCGGTCCCCGCCGCGGCGAGGGCGACCAGCAGCTCGGTGGACCCGTCGTCGTGCAGAGCCAGCTCGACGGCGGTGCGGTCGGGCGTGGTGAGCCGGACCCCGGCCACGACGCGGACGTCGGGGGCGAGCAGCGGCGCCTGCCACAGGCGGGCGCCGCGGGGCCGCGAGGGGCGGCGGCCGCCGGGGTGGCAGGCGAGGTCCAGGGAGTCCGGGCGGCCGGCCCCGGTGTGGACCCAGGCGGCGGTCCGGCCGGTGACGACGGCGCCGGTGGGTACGGCGCCCCGCAGGGTGCCGGCGCGCAGCGCAGGGTCGATCCGGGTGGCGCTCACGCAGGCGACGTCGCCGCGCAGCACCTCGAGGACGCCGTCGCGCACGAGCACCTGCCAGGCGACGGTTCCGCCCACGTCGGACGGTCGCACCAGCACGGGGGCGGGATCGTCCCGCAGCAGCAGGTCACCGACCCGGCGTGGGTCGCCGCGCCCGTGCGTCAGGTCGGGGACGGCGAGCGGTGGGTCGACGGTCACGGGGCACCTCCGGGGGCGGGCACCCTGCGACGCTAGCCGTCGTGGCCCGGCACGGGGCCGGGCCACGACGGTGGCTGTGGACGGTCGACGCCGTCCACACGGTGGCGTCAGCCGCGCGAGTCCTCGGCGGCCCGCACGACCTGCTCCAGCCACGCGCGGCGCGCCGCGACGGCGGACTCGAGCTCGGCGACCTTGCGCTGGTCGCCCGCGGCGCGGGCGCGCTCGAGGTCGGCCTCGAGACCGGTGATGGCGTCCTCGAGCTGGGCGGCCGCGCCCTCGGCCCGGGCACGCGTCTCGGGGTTCGTCCGCTTCCAGCGGGCGTCCTCGGCGTCGCGCACGGCGCTCTCGACGGCGCGCAGGCGCGCCTCGACGCGCTGCACGTCGCCGCGCGGCACCTTGCCCGCCTCCTCCCAGCGGTCCTGGATGTCGCGCAGGCGCTCCTTGGCCGCGGCGAGGTCCTGCACCGGCACGAGGGCCTCGGCCTCGACCAGCAGGGCCTCCTTGACGACGAGGTTCTCGCCGTACTCGGCGTCGATCGCCGCGTTCGCGGCGTCGCGCGCCCCGAAGAACGCGTCCTGGGCGGCGCGGAACCGCGCCCACAGGGCGTCGTCGTCCTTGCGGTTGGCCCGGCCGGCGGACTTCCACTGCGCCATGAGGTCGCGGTACTGGCCCGCGGTGACGCCCCAGTCGGTCGACCCCTGGATGGCCTCCGCCTCGGCGACGATGCGCTCCTTGGCGGCCTTGGCCGAGGTGTTGCGCTGCTCCAGGTCGGCGAAGTAGTGGCGGCGCTCACGGTCGAACGCGGTGCGCGCGTGGCTGAACCGCTTCCACAGCGCCTCCTCGCTCGGCCGGTCGATGCGCGGCCCGTTGCGCTGCGCCTCCTTCCACTGGTCCAGGAGGTTGCGCAGCTCCTCGCCGGCGGGACGCCACTGCATCTTCGCGGGGTCGGTCTCGGCGATGCGCTCGGCGGCCTCCACGATCTCGGTGCGCGCCGCGACGGCGGCCTCCTTCGCGGCGGCCCGCTCGGACTCGAGCGCGGCGCGCCGCTCGGCGGCCCGCCCGCGCAGGGCCTCGACGCGCGACCGCAGGCCGTCGAGGTCGCCCACCGCGGCGGGCTCGGCGGTCTCGTCGGCCAGCTTGGTGAGCGTCTGGTCGATCTCGCGCACGGACAGGTCGGCGCTGTCGAGGCGGGCCTCGAACAGGGCGACCTTCGCGACGAGGTCGAGGTAGCGACGCGTGTACAGCGCCATGGCCTCGTCGGCGGGGACGTCGGGGTACTGCCCGACGACGCGCTCGCCCGCAGCCTCGCGGACGTGGACCGTGCCGTCCTCCTCGACCCGGCCGAACGCCGCGGCGGCCGCGGACTCCTCGGCGTCGTGGACCACCGGGGCCGGTGCCGGCGGCGCGGCGGCGGCCTGCGGGGCGTCGGCCGGCTTGGCGCGGCGGATCGCGGACGGCTTGGGCGCGCCGGGACGAGGGCGGGGCCTCGGCGCGGCGGGCGCTGCCGGGGCCGGCGCCTGCTCGGCGGCGGGCGCCTGCCCGGCGGCGGGCGCCGCGGGAGCCTCGGGTGCTGCCGGTGCCGCGTCCTCGGAGTCCTCCGTCGCCGCCGGGGCGTCGTCGACCGGGGCGGGCTGCCGGACCTCCGCCGCGTCGGCCGGGGCCGCCTCGACCGCGTCCTCGGCGGCGGGCGCCTCGGACGCCTCGACGGCCTCGGTCACCGCCTCGGGGGCGTCCTCGACGGACGCGGGCGCGTCAGCGGCCACCTCGGTCTCGGCGGGGGTCGGAGCCTCGACCGCTGTCTGCTCCGCGGCGACGTCGTCCTCGGGGCCGGTCGCGCCGGGGGTGCTCTCGCTCACTGGGTCTCCACTCCTTCGATGATGACGGGGCTGATCGGGGAACCGTCACCGGAACCGTCGATCGTGCCCGCGTCAGCGACTGCCTGGATCGTGTCCAGGCCGGACGTCACGGTGCCGAACACCGTGTACCCGCCGGCTGCGTCGGACGGGATGGTCGAGTCCTCGTACACGAGGAAGAACTGGGAACCCATCGACTCGGCGTTGCCGCCCTGGCGCGCCATGGCGAGGGTCCCCGCGGGGTAGACGTCGTCGGCGGGCGCGTTCTCCACGGGCCCGAAGGAGTACCCCGGGCCGCCCGTGCCGGTCGCCGTCGGGTCACCGCACTGCAGGACGTGGATGCCCTGCGTGGTGAGCCGGTGGCACTGGGTGCCGTCGAAGTAGCCGTCCTGCGCCAGGGACACGAAGCTGGCGACCGCCTGCGGCGCGTCCGCGCCGTCGAGCTCGAGCTCGATCGTGTCCGTCGTGCCGTCGACGCACAGGTCGAGGGCGACGGTCCAGGCGCGGTCCTCGGCCGCCGACGGGTCCGGTGCGGAGCCGCCGCCCGGGCGGGCCTCGGTCGCGCCGGCCGGGCACGCGCCCGCCGGGGCGGTCGACGCCGTCGTCGCGCCGGGCTGCGGGTCGTCGCCCGAGGCGAGGCCGATGGCGACCGCGCCGCCGGCGACGAGGGCGAGGATCGCGAGGATCGCCACGATCACGCCGACGCGACGCGTGCGCTCCTGCTTCGTCCGTCGTCGCTCGTCCCACTTCGCCTGCCGCTTGCGGGCGTACTCGCGCTCACGCTTGCTGGGCGCCACCGTCGGTCGTCCTCCCCGGATCGTCACGCGCACGAATCCGTGCGCCTGCGACAGTCTAGGGCTCGGATCACCGCGGAACCGCCCGAACGGCCCGACGGCGCGGGCGACGTCCCGCCCGGGGTGCCCGAACGGCTACGGTGGCGCCATGGACGTGCACGTCGTGGTCGCCCCGGTGTTCGGCACCAACTGCTGCGTCGTCGTGGCCGCGCAGGCTCATGACGACGGCAGGCGCGACTGCGTCGTCGTCGACCCGGGCGCCGGCACCGCCGGGCAGGTCGACCGCCTCGTCAGCGACCAGGGTCTCGTGCCGCGCGCGGTGCTGGTCACGCACGGCCACGTCGACCACACGTGGGACGCCGCCGAGCTCTGCGACCGCTACGACGTCCCCCTGCGCCTGCACGCCGCGGACGCCTACCGCGTCGCCGACCCGTTCGGCACCATCGGCCTCGGCGCCGCGCTCGACGCACCCGCCGCGAGCGTGAGCGAGGCCCTCGTCGAGGCCCTCGACGCCTACGGCGTCACGCCGCGGGACTTCCGGGCGCCGGGGCGCGTCGAGCCCTTCGACGGCGCCGTCACCGACCTCACCGCCGGCGACGTGCGCCTGCGCGCCCTGCACGCGCCCGGCCACACCGAGGGCTCCACCCTCTACCTCCTGGACGGTCCGGCAGCCGCCGACGCCGACGCCGAGGTCACCGGCGTCGTCCTCACCGGTGACGTGCTGTTCGCCGGCGGCGTGGGCCGCACCGACCTGCCCGGCGCCGACGTCGAGGCGATGCTCGCCACGCTGCGCGACGTCGTCCCCGCCCTGCCGCCCCGGCACGTCGTCCTGCCCGGCCACGGACCCACCAGCACCGTGGCGCGCGAGCTCGCGACCAACCCCTTCCTGCCCCGCTGACGCGTCCCGGACGCGCGGCCGCGTCCACGGGCACCGCCAGGATCTGGGAAGATCTCACCCATGGCTCGCGTCACCCCGCTCTCCGGATTCCCCGAATGGCTGCCCGACGGGCGCATCGTCGAGCAGCACGTGCTCGACGTGCTGCGCCGCACCTTCGAGCTGCACGGGTTCGCGGGCATCGAGACCCGCGCCGTCGAACCCCTCGACCAGCTGCTGCGCAAGGGGGAGACCTCCAAGGAGGTGTACGTCCTGCGCCGCCTCCACGACGAGACCGACGACGCCGCAGGTGCCGCGTCGTCGGACAGGGGCGACAAGCAGCTCGGCCTGCACTTCGACCTCACCGTGCCGTTCGCCCGCTACGTGCTGGAGAACGCCGGCCGCCTCGCCTTCCCCTTCAAGCGCTTCCAGATCCAGAAGGTGTGGCGCGGCGAGCGCCCCCAGGACGGCCGCTTCCGCGAGTTCGCGCAGGCCGACATCGACGTCGTCGGCGCCGGCGACCTGCCGTACCACTTCGAGGTCGAGCTGCCGCTGGTCATGGCCGAGGCGCTCGGCGCGCTGCGCGAGATCGGTGTCCCCGAGGTCCGCATCCTCGTCAACAACCGCAAGGTCGCCGAGGGCTTCTACCGCGGCCTCGGCCTCGACGACGTCGAGGGCGTGCTGCGCCAGGTCGACAAGCTCGACAAGATCGGCGCCGACGCCGTGGCCGCGCTCCTCGTCGCCGAGCAGGGCGCCACCGCCGAGCAGGCGAGGGCCTGCCTCGAGCTCGCCGCGATCTCCGGCTCCGACGCCACCGTGATCGACCGGGTGCGGGCGCTCGCGGTCTCGTACGGTGCCGGCACCGAGCTGCTGGAGACCGGCCTGGCCGAGCTCGGCGCCCTCGTCGAGGCGGCGGCCCGCCGCGCGCCGGGCGTCGTCGTGGCGGACCTCAAGATCGCCCGCGGCCTCGACTACTACACGGGCTCGGTCTACGAGACGGTCCTGGTGGGGCACGAGCAGCTCGGCTCGATCTGCTCGGGCGGCCGCTACGACACCCTCGCCTCGGACGGGAAGAACACCTACCCGGGCGTGGGCCTGTCCATCGGTGTGTCCCGCCTCGTGTCGCGCCTGCTGTCCGCCGGCCTCGTCGCCGCGACCCGCGGCGTCCCCACCGCGGTCCTCGTGGCCGTGCTCGACGAGGAGTCCCGCGACCGCTCCGACGCCGTCGCCGCGGCGCTGCGCGCCCGCGGGATCCCGGCCGACGTCGCGCCCACCGCCGCGAGGTTCGGCAAGCAGATCCGGTACGCCGACCGCCGCGGCATCCCGTTCGTGTGGTTCCTCGGCGCCACCGGCGAGGACGGCGCGACCGGCCCCGACCAGGTCAAGGACATCCGCTCGGGCGAGCAGGTCGACGCCGACGCCGGCGCGTGGGAGCCGCCCGCGGCCGACCTGTGGCCGCGGGTCGTCCCCGCCGCCGGCTGAGTCCCGGTCCCGACGGCGGCGTCCCGCGCCCCGCACCGACCGGCGGGCGGGCCGACGTCGTCACGCCTCGATCAGCGCGACCGTGTTGCCGGCCGGGTCGAGCAGCCACCCGATGGTGGGTCCCTGCGACGGGTCGTCGCTGCGCACCACGCCGTCGGCGTCGTGCGGCGTCCCGGGGTAGCGCTCCAGCGTGACGCCGCGCCCGGCGAGGTCGCGCGCCGCCGCGCCGACGTCGGCGACGACGAGGTTGAGCACGGTGTGGCTGGCCGGCGCGTGCGCCGGGCCCTTGGGGTAGACGAACACGGGCGTGCCACCCGTGACGTCGAGCTCCAGGCCCATCGGCGTGCGCCGGACGTCGAGCCCGAGCACGTCCCGGTAGAACGCCTCCGCCGCGTCGAGGTCGTCGACGCTGAAGCTGCTGAACGCCTGCTGGACGGTGATCACGGTGGCCTCCTTCGTGCCCGGCGCGTGCCGCCGGGACACCAGCAGCGACCTGCCGGGCACGCCGGACTCATCGGCCGGTGGACCCGGAGACCCTCGGGGACACCCCCGCCGGGTACCGGAGGTCACCCTGAAGATCCCCCTGATCTTCACGGTGACCTGCACGGACGTGGTCCGCGAACCGCTACGGTCGGGCGCATGAGCGTCTACGTCGTCCTGTCCCGCAGCAGCACGGTCCTGTCCCGGACGATCCGCATCGCGACGGGCGACGACTACACGCACGCGGCCCTCGCGCTCGACCCGACCCTCGACCTCATGTTCAGCTTCGGTCGCCGCCGTGCCCGCAACCCGTTCGTCGGCTGCTTCAAGCGGGAACGGCTCGACGACGACGTCTACCGCTCCATGGACACCCTGCCCGGCCTCGTCCTCGAGGTGCCCGCCACGGACGGCCAGCGGGACGCCGTCGGCGCGGAGATCGGCCGGTTCCTCCTCGACGGCCACACCTACTCGTACAACACGCCCGGTCTGCTGCGGGGCCTCGTCGGGCGCGGCACGGAGGACGGCAACCGGTACTTCTGCTCCGAGTTCGTCTACCACGTGCTGCGCCACGCGGGTGTGTGCGACCTCGGCGTCCCGCGCTGGGAGGTCCGCCCGCAGACGCTGCGCGACGTGCCCGGCGCCGTGCTGTTCGAGGGCGACCTCAAGCAGTACGCGCCGGAGCGCCCCGACGGGGGAGCGGGTGCCCGAGCCGTCGACGCGGCGTTGACAGTCGATCGAACGGGTGTTCGAATAGCGGCATGAGATGGGACGGGCAGGCGCTCAGCGCTGACGACGGCGCCCTGCCCGGCCTCGAACGGGCGGGTCTCGCCCGCCTCGGGCTCGTCCGCAGCGTCACCACCCCGGAGTTCGCCGGGGTCACCTTCCACGAGGTGCACGCCAGGAGCGCGCTGTCCAAGGTGCCCGAGGCGTCCCGGATGCCGTTCCGGTGGACGGTGAACCCCTACCGCGGATGCAGCCATGCGTGTGCCTACTGCGTGTCGCCCACCACGTTGGTGCTGATGGCCGACGGGCGTCAGAAGCCCATCGGCGAGATCGTCGTCGGTGACGAGATCGTCGGTACCCGACGCGAAGGGCGATATCGGCGTTACGTCACGACCACCGTGGAGGCGACCTGGAGGTCCAGGAAGCCGGCGCACCGGCTGACGCTCCGCGACGGCACCGTGATCGTCGCGAGCGACGACCACCGGTTCCTCGCCCGGGGTCGCGGCTGGAAGCACCTCCGGCCCGCGCCCCCCGGTGCGGGCCGGCGTCCGTACCTGACCGGGAACGACTCGTTGATGGGCTTCGGGTCGAGCGGGCTCCCTCCGGTCGTCCACGGAACGCACGGGCCCGACTATCGGCGCGGCTATCTGACCGGGATGCTCCGGGGGGACGCCATGCTGTTCGACGGAACGTATCCGAGGAAGTCGGGCGGGACCTGCCGTGTCACGATGTTCCGGCTCGCTCTGGCCGACGACGAGGTCCTCGACCGGTCGGCCGACTACCTCGAGGCGGAGGGGATCGTCGTCCGTCGCCGCGCCTTCGCCCCGGCGAGCCCGACCCGTCGAAGCATGACCGCGCTGCACAGCGGGCGCCGCGCGGACTTCGCGCGCATCAACGCGTTGATCGACTGGCCGGACGCTCCCACCGACGAGTGGTACCGAGGGTTCCTCGGCGGCATCTTCGACGCGGAAGGGTCCTGCGCGCGCGGAGTCCTGCGGATCTCCAACAAGGACCGCGAGATTCTCGACCAGATCTGTCGGGCGATGGTGCGCCTGGGAGTGACACATGTCCTCGAGCCGCCTCGACCGAACGGTGTCGCCGTCGTGCGCGTGACCGGTGGACTGCCGGCGCGGCAGCGGTTCTTCCGCCTGGCACGGCCCGCCATCTCGCGAAACCTCGCCGTTCAGGGAACCTCGGTGAAATCGACGACGGATCTGGGCGTGGCGTCCATCGAGGACCTCCACCGGACCGAGGAGATGGTGGACATCACGACCGGTACCGGCGACTTCATCGCCAACGGAGTGATCGCGCACAACTGCTTCGCCCGCCCGACCCACCAGTACCTCGACCTGGACGCGGGGGCGGACTTCGACTCCCAGGTCGTCGTCAAGACGAACGTCGACCAGGTGCTGCGCGCGGAGCTCTCCCGTCCGTCGTGGCGACGCGAGCCCGTCGCTCTCGGCACCAACACCGACCCGTACCAGCGGGCGGAGGGACGCTACCGGCTCATGCCGGGGATCATCGGGGCGCTCGCGGACTCCGGCACGCCGTTCTCGATCCTCACCAAGGGGACGCTGCTGCGCCGGGACCTGCCGCTGCTGGTGGAGGCGTCGCAGCGGGTGGAGATCGGGCTCGGGGTGTCGCTCGCCTTCGCCGACGAGGAGCTCCAGCAGGCGGTCGAGCCGGGGACGCCGACACCACGGGCGAGGCTCGCGCTGGTGCGTGCCGTGCGGGAGGCGGGGCTGCCCTGCGGGGTCATGGTCGCGCCCGTGCTGCCGTGGCTGACGGACTCCCGCGACCACCTGCGCCGGCTGCTCGACGACATTGCCGACGCCGGTGCCTCCGGGGTCACCGTGGTGCCGCTCCACCTCAAGCCGGGCACCCGCGAGTGGTACCTCCAGTGGCTCGCCCGGGACCACCCGCACCTCGTCGACGGGTACGGCCGGGTGTTCACGCGCGGCACGTACCCGCTGACCGGATATCGCGACTGGCTGTGGGAGCGGGTGCAGCCCCTGCTCGAGGAACGAGGGTTCGCGCGCTCCGGGCATCGCGCCCGATCCGGGGCGACCGGCCGCCACACCGACGACCTGCGGCCCCACGACGACGGCGACTACCCGGCGGGCTCCGTCGTCGAGCCGTCGGCCGCGGGGGAGCCGCCGCCCGTGCCCGGTCGCGGCCCGACCCTGTTCTGAGCCGCGACCGGGCGTCGGTGCCCGTTCTCAGTCGACGGGCCGCACCCGCAGGATCTCGGTGCGGGCGACGGCGCGGTCGCGGACCTCCACCCGGCCCACCCGGTCCGGGTCGGCGATGTACGCGGCCAGGGCGTCCTCGTCGGGCATCTCGATGATCTGCACCTCGGTGGGCTGCACGCCGCCGTGCGCCGCGTCGTCTGTGTGCGCCACGTTGGTCACCCGCTGCAGCACACGCCCCCCGTGCCTCGGCACCAGCGTCAGCGCCTCCGACTCGTACGCGGCGAGCGTCTCGCCCTCGCCCTCGGCCGCCCAGAGCAGCACGCACAGGGTGATCGCCATCGTCCACCTCCATCGCGGGACGGCGCCGTGCCGCCCCTGGGACGATCTTCGCCCGCCCGGGCTCGGGCGTCGGCGAGCCGCGCCGGAGGACCGCAGGGTGTCCGTGCGGAGGATCCCGGGGGACGACCCGTCGCGCGACCAGCCGGGGAGCGGTGGCGTCCACCTCCCGCCGCGTCGCCCCGCGATGTCCGTTCTGGGTGCCGTGGGCGCAGATGTGTCATATGTCGCTGATAGGGTCCGCGCGTCCCGGTGTCGCGGTGTACCGAGCCGCCCGGGGCCCGACGTGAGGAGCGCCGATGGGCGGGGTGTCGACGGCACCGACGAAGCGGACCACCGAGCCGGACTTCGATCCGTGGAGGTGCGAGCCGGACCTGCAACCGTTGCGCGCCGCGGCACGGTCCGGGGACGTCGCCACGGTGCACGACGCGCTGGTGCGCCTCGGTGGCGACGAGCAGGCCACCGTCGCCCACTGTCTCCTCGCCGAGATCGACGAGCTCGACGGCCCCTGGCGGGCCGCCCTGGCCGCGCAGCCCGCGGACCCGGTGCTCGGGACGCTCCGCGCCGCCCGGCTCACCGTGACCGCCTGGCGCGCCCGTGGCAGCGGCCGGGCGTCGACGGTGACCCGCGAGGGGTGGCGGATGTTCTCCGCGGACCTGGAGGCCGCCGAACGGACGCTCGTCGAGGTCTGCGGCCGGCACCCGGACCACACGCCGGCGTGGGACGCCCGGCTGACCACGGCGCGCGGGCTCGAGCTCGGCCTGGCGGAGGCACGCCGCCGCTACGCCCGGGTGGAGGCGCTCGACCCGCACCGCACCTGGGCGCAGCGGTCGCTGGTCCAGCAGCTCTGCCCCAAGTGGTCGGGATCGTGGGAGGACGCCTTCGGTTTCGCGCGGGAGCGGGCCGCCGCCGCCCCCGACGGGCACCCGTCGGCCGCTCTCGTGGCCGCCGTGCACGTCGAACGATGGCTGGAGGACAAGGACGGCGCGCTGACGGGGGACGTCCTGGACGAGATCGAGGCAGCGGCCGCGCGGTCCGTGCTCCACGAGAGGTCGACGCCGTCGACCGCCACGAGCCACGCCCACAGCGAGCTGGCGATGCTCCTCTCCGTCGGGGGACGCCCGGCGGCCGCGCACGCGCACTTCGAAGCGCTCGGGGACGCGCCGACCGACTCGGGATGGTGCTACACGGCCGGCCCGGGCCGCGAGTACCTGCGCCGCCGTCGGACGGCACTCAAGGCCGGAGGTGCACGATGAGCGTCGACGGGTCCACGACGGGCACCCTGCGCGACGGGGTGACGATGGTCGAGGTGGCCGGGCTGCCGGTGCTGCTGGCGCCGACCGACGGTGCGGTGACCGGCGGCCTGCTGTTCCGGGTCGGCCAGGCGGACGAGCCGCTGGCCCGCTCCGGGATCACGCATCTCGTCGAGCACCTCGCGCTGCACGGCGTCCCGCGGGCCGGCGTGCACCAGAACGGGCAGACGGGCGACGTGTGGACGGCGTTCCACGCGACCGGTTCCCTCCAGGAGGTCGTCACCTTCCTCGACGCGGTGTGCGACCGGCTGCGCGACCTGCCCGTGGGCCGGATCGACGTCGAGCGGAAGGTCCTCGAGGCGGAGGCCGCGAGCCGCGGGGACCGGATGCTCGACGCGTCCCGGATCTACCGGTACGGGGCACGCGGGCACGGCATCGCCGGCTACCGCGAGCTCGGGCTCACGGAGGTCGGGCCGCAGGACGTCCGCGCGTGGGTCGCCGAACGGTTCACGCGGGGCAACGCCGTCGCCTTCCTCACGGCCGACGCCGTCCCCGCCGGTCTCCGGCTCGACCTGCCCGCCGGGGAACGGTACCCGGTGCCGGACACGGACACGGTGGGGACCTACCCCGCCTACTTCTCGACCGGCACGGACGGTGTCGTGCTCGACGCCGTCGTCGACCGGTCGGTGGAGGCCCGCTTCGTCGCGCGTCTCGCCGGTCGGGCGCTGTTCACCGAGCTCCGCGAGGAGGGCGTGGCGTACGTCGCCGACGCCGACTACACCCCGCGCGACGCCACGACCGCGGCGGTCACCGTCTACGCGGACGCGCGCGACGACGACCAGGGCGCGGCCGTCGGTGCCGTCGTCGATCTCCTGGCGCGGTTGCGGTTCACCGGACCGACCCCGCAGGAGCTGTCCGAGACCCGGACGGCGCTGCTCGCCGAGAGCGAGCAGCGCCAGGACCCCGCCGCCGAGCTGCCCGCCCACGCGCTGGCGGTGCTCCTCGGGACCGAGGTGCCGGACGACGACGAGACCCGCGCCAGGATCGAGGCGGTGGACGCCGCCGTGGTCCGGCGGGTCGCGGACGCGATCTGGAGCACCGCCCTGCTGCGGGGGACGCCGCGGGGGGCCGCCTGGGCGGGGATGGGGCCCGCCGCGGACCGCTCGGAGCGTGCCGTGGTCGGCACGACCTGGTCCGAGCCCGAGCCGGACCGCGCTCGGCTCGTCCTGGGGGTCGAGGGCGTCAGCCTGCTGACCGACGACGGGCCCCGGACCGTCCTGTTCGACGAGCTGGCCGTCATGCTGGCCTGGCCCGACGGTCGACGGCACCTCATCGGGACCGACGGCACGAGGGTCATGGTCGACCGGCCCCGCTACACGGGGCTGACCACCGAGGTCGTGGCCCGCGAGATCGACGCGCGCGTCCCGGGGCGGGTCGTCGTGCGCCGGACCTCGGCGCCCGCCCCGGCACCGACGCCGCCGCCGCGAGCCCGGCGCGCCTGGTCGTTCCTGTGGCGGGCGCTCGTGGCCGTGGTGCGAGCCTTCGGCATGCTCGTCGGCCTGCTGATGCTCTTCGGGATGCTGACCGCCCTCCTGCCGGACGGGTGGGAGGTCGCCGCGGTCGGCCTGACCGTCGGCGTCGGCTCCGTCTGGTTCGCCCGGGTGTTCGGACGGCGGCGCAGGACGAGGAGGCGGTAGGGCTCAGGCGTCGGCGAGCCGCGGCGGGAAACCGCCGGTGGCGACCGGCCCCCACCGCTCGATCGTGACCCGCACCAGCGACTTGCCCTGGTCGACCATGGCCTGGCGGTACTCGTCCCAGTCGGGGTGCTCCTGGCCGGCCGCGACCCGGTAGTACTCCACCAGGGGCTCCACCGAGTCGGGCAGGTCGAGCACCTCGGCGGTGCCGTCCACCTGCACCCAGGCGTCGTCGAAGTCGTCGCCCAGCGCCAGCAGCGAGGCGGCCGGCCGCCGCCGCAGGTTCACCGCCTTGGCCCGGTCCGGGTACGTGGAGACGACGACGCGGCCCTCGCCGTCGACGCCGTACGCCACCGGGCTGAGCTGTGGGGAGCCGTCACCGCGCGTGGTGACGAGGATGCCGTGGCGCCGGGAGCGCAGGAACTGCAGGAGGTCGTCCCGGTCGACCCGGGTGTTCGTCGCGATGCGTCGTGCCATGACCTCAACCTACGTCGTCGTGCGTGCCGTCGGGGGTCGTCTCCCGCAGGACGGGGGCCACGCCGCGGTAGTCGCCGAGCCGGGCCCACGTGAGCGACACCCGCACCACGGCGATCCCCGGGTCGGCCAGCGAGCCGGCGAACCGCGGGAACGCCGCCCGGTAGACGTCGGCGCAGCGTCGCCGCTCCTCGCCGTGCACCTCCTCGGCGAGCCCCTCCGCCTGGAGGGTCACGCCGTCGGCGCCGCCGCACACGACGGCGACCCGGGGGTCCCGGCGGACGTTGCGCACGGTGCGCGACGTCACCCGCGCGTCGAGCACCAGCTCGCCCCGCTCCGTCGCGGTGAGCGAGAGGTAGGCGGCCTGGGGTCCGCCGTCGGGGCCGAGGGTCGTCAGGACGCCGTCGGCCCGCTCCCGGACGAACCGGGCGACGTCGGCGAGCCGGAGCGGCCCCGCTCCGGTGGGCGCCCCCGGGGGCGCCGGTGGGTCGGTGCTCATGGTGCGGGTCCTTCCTCGGGTCGGGGTCACGACGTCGGTCCACGGGACCTCTCCGCCCGTCCGTCCTGGGAGGCTAGCGACGCCGGGCGACCCGCCGCCAGGTCGACCGGCACGGGCCCCGAGAGGTGGGCGCCCGCCCACCCGGGCCGACGGGACGTGCCCGCGTCCCCACCGACTAGAATCGTGCGGGCGTGTCGCCACGACCACGCCGCTGTCGCCCCGGGCGACGCCACCACCCGCCACGAAAGGACCCCTCCGTGCTCCGCACCCACCAGGCCGGCTCACTGCGGGCCGAGCACATCGGCCAGACCGTCACCCTCACCGGGTGGGTCGATCGCCGCCGGGATCACGGGGGAGTGGCCTTCATCGACCTGCGTGACGCGTCGGGCATCGCCCAGGTCGTCATCCGCGACGAGGCGGTCGCGCACCCGCTGCGCGCCGAGTTCGTCCTCCAGGTGACCGGCGAGGTGTCGGCGCGCCCCGAGGGCAACGCGAACGCGAACCTCGCCACCGGCGACGTCGAGCTCATCGCGAACGACGTGGTCGTGCTCAACGAGTCCGCGCCGCTGCCGTTCCAGGTCTCCACGGCGCTCGCGGACACCGAGACGGTCGGCGAGGAGGCGCGCCTGGCGCACCGCTACCTCGACATCCGTCGCCCGGTGACGTCGAACGCGCTGCGCCTGCGCTCGAAGGTCAACGCGGCGGCGCGCGAGGTGCTCGGGCAGCACGACTTCGTCGAGGTCGAGACGCCGACCCTGACGCGCTCCACCCCGGAGGGCGCCCGCGACTTCCTGGTCCCCGCGCGCCTGGCGCCCGGCTCCTGGTACGCGCTGCCGCAGAGCCCGCAGCTGTTCAAGCAGCTCCTCATGGTGGGCGGCCTGGAGCGCTACTACCAGATCGCCCGCTGCTACCGCGACGAGGACTTCCGCGCCGACCGGCAGCCGGAGTTCACGCAGCTCGACGTCGAGATGAGCTTCGTCGACCAGGACGACGTCATCGCGCTGGCCGAGCAGATCCTCGTCGCGCTGTGGAAGCTGATCGACGTCGAGATCCCGACGCCGATCGCCCGCATGACGTTCGCGGACGCGATGCGCCTGTACGGCTCGGACAAGCCGGACCTGCGCTTCGGCAACCCGCTGGTGGAGCTCACCGAGTACTTCGCGCAGACGCCGTTCCGTGTGTTCCAGGCGGAGTACGTGGGTGCGGTCGTCATGCCGGGCGGTGCCGACCAGCCGCGCCGCCAGTTCGACGCGTGGCAGGAGTGGGCCAAGCAGCGCGGTGCACGGGGCCTCGCCTACGTGACGTTCGCCGCGGACGGCACGCTCGGCGGCCCCGTCGCGAAGAACCTGTCGGACGCCGAGCGCGAGGGCCTCGCCGCCGCGACCGGCGCGCAGCCGGGAGACGCGGTGTTCTTCGCCGCGGGCAAGACCGCCGACTCGCGCGCCCTGCTGGGCGCGGCCCGCGTCGAGATCGCGCACCGCACCGGGCAGGTCGACGAGGACGCGTGGGCGTTCGTGTGGGTCGTGGACGCGCCGCTGTTCAAGCCGACCGGCGAGGCCGTCGACGAGGGCGACGTCGCGCTCGGCAGCTCCGCCTGGACCGCCGTGCACCACGCCTTCACCTCCCCGAAGCCGGAGTGGCTCGACTCGTTCGAGTCGGACCCGGGCAACGCGCTGGCGTACGCCTACGACATCGTCTGCAACGGCAACGAGATCGGCGGCGGCTCGATCCGTATCCACCGCCGCGACGTGCAGGAGCGCGTCTTCGACGTCATGGGCATCGGCCCCGACGAGGCGCAGGAGAAGTTCGGCTTCCTCCTCGACGCCTTCAAGTTCGGCGCCCCGCCGCACGGCGGCATCGCGTTCGGCTGGGACCGCATCGTCGCCCTGCTGACGAAGTCGCCGTCGATCCGCGACGTCATCGCGTTCCCGAAGTCGGGCGGCGGCTACGACCCGCTGACCGACGCGCCCGCCCCGATCACCCCGGAGCAGCGCAAGGAGGCCGGCGTCGACGGCGCCCCCGAGAAGAAGCAGGCCGACGCGGCCGCGGAGGCGTGACGACGCTCGACGTCGCACGGCTCGCCCCGGTGACCTCGGTCGCCGGGGCGAGCCTGTCCCCGCGGTGGGCGTCCCACCCCGTCGTCGTCGCCGAGCAGGCGCACGACGGGTGGGACGCCTCGCACGTGTGGGCGGACGACGACGCACTGCTCGTGCGACTGCGCTGGCGCGTGCGCACGGACGGGCTGCGACCCTTCGCGGTGGAGCACGACGACGACGCGGCGAGCGTGCTGGGTCTCGGCGAGCCGGGGGCCGCCGCACGGCTGGTCGTCGCCGCGGGGACCGCGCTCGGCACCGTGACCCGCGTGTCCGCGCCGCGGGGCACGCACGCGGAGCTCGCGGGGCTCGCCGCGGCGGGGCACCGTGTCCCGGCGCCGTTCGACCGGCTGCCGGTCAGCGCGTGGGACTGGTACGGCACGACCACCTCCCCGGCCGTGCAGCCGGGCGAGGACCGGGTGGTCGAGCTGGACGCCACCCACCGGCACGGCGCGGCGGCCTGCCTCGCCGTCGCGAACCCGCACGGCGAGCTCTCCCTCGACGAGCCGCGCTCGCGCTGGTGGGGCTGGCTCGACGACGACGGGACGGTGCGGGGCGTCGCCGGGGCGTCGCGACGGGTCCCGGGTCAGCCCTGGGTGCTGGGGTCGGTCGGCACCGACCCGGCGTTCCGGGGCCGGGGGATCGCCGCGGCGGTCACCGCGGCCGCGACCCGCGCCGGGCTGGCCGAGGTCGCGATGGTCACCCTCGGGATGTACGCGCACAACGACGCGGCGCGCCGCGTCTACGAGCGTCTCGGGTTCGCCCGCGTCCAGGAGTTCGAGAGCTGGCGGCCGGAGCGTTGACGCGGCCGCGGGTCAGCGTTCCCGACCCGACGCGTCCGTCCACGCCAGGTGGCCGTCGGGGCGCACGAGCAGGACGCTGCGCCGGTCGTCCGAGCGCCGCACCGTGACCCGGTCGGCGGCGTCCGTCTCCCCGGGGGTCAGGGGCGCCCGCGCCGGTGGGGCGGTCACGCCGTCGTGCTCGTCCCGCCGCGGCACGACGAGCACGAACCGGCCGGCGCGCAGGGCCTCGGCGAGACGCTCGCCGTGGGGGCCGGGCACGAGCGCGAGGTCGGGCACGCGCTGCCCCACCTGCGGGTGGGCCCCCGTGGGCGCGCGGTAGGAGATGCCGATGCCGGACACCAGCAGCGCCCCGCGGCGGCGCATCGGTGGGACGTGGGCGAGCGCGGTGGCGACGGCGCCCCGCGCGACGCGCCCGCGCCGGCCGCCCAGGGTCGCCAGGCGCAGGATGCCGCCCGAGGCCCGTACGACGGCCGCGCCGACCGGGTGGCGCTCGGCCTGGTACCCGTCGAGCACCGCGGCGTCGGCGCCCCGCAGGGTCGCGGCCAGCCGCCACGACAGGTTGGCGGCGTCCTGCAGGCCGGTGTTCATGCCCATGCCGCCCGCCGGGCTGTGCGCGTGGGCGGCGTCCCCCGCGAGCAGCACCCGTCCGGACCGGTAGTCGCGCACCTGGCGCTCGTCGGCGGCGAACCGGTCCCCGTACCGCAGGTCGTGCATGCCGTGGTCGTCGCCGAGCGTCGCCCGGGCGACGTCCCGGACCTCGTCGAGGGTGACGGGGTCGTCGAGGTCCCGTTCCCCGCGCCACCCGATGAACCGGTACCAGCCGTCCCCGAACGGCGCGAGGAAGCCCAGGTCGCCGTCCCGGGAGGCGACGGTCAGGACGTCCGGCGGAGGGCGGTCGAGCCGGACGTCGGCGAGGATCATGGCGCGGATCACCGTGCGACCCGGGAACGGCACGCCGAGCGCGTCGCGCACGGTCGACCGGACACCGTCGGTCCCCACGAGCCAGGCACCGGCGAGGGAGCGGGCGCCGTCCGGACCGGTCACGTCCACCCGGACGCCGCCCTCGTCCTGGGCGAGGCCGGTCACGCGATGGTCGTGCAGGAGCCGCGCCCCGGCGTCGAGCGCGCGGCGGCGCAGCAGACGCTCCACCTCGTACTGGGGGGTGACGAGCACGAGCGGGAACCGGCTGGGCAGCGCGTCCAGGGGGACCTCGGCGCCCTCGAAGACGCGCACCGCGCGGACGGGGGTTCCGGTCGGGACCAGCTCGTCGGCGAGCCCGCGGGCGTCCAGGACCTCCAGGGTGCGGGCGTGCACCGCGAAGGCGCGCGTGAGGTTGCTCAGCCCGGCGGGCCGCTTCTCCAGCACGGTCACCCGCACGCCGGCGCCGGCGAGGTCGCCGGCCAGCAGCAGGCCGGTGGGGCCCGCGCCCACCACCAGCACGTCGGTGTCGGGCGGTGCGTCGGCGGGACGGCTCACGCCGTCGACGGTACGCCGGACGCCCCGGCTCCCGCCACGTCTCGGGCAGGGCCCGGGGTCAGCCCGCGGGCCAGAGCACCGGCACGAGCAGGACGGTGATCGCCACCGCGACGACCGTGAACACCCAGCCGAACCGGGCGTAGTCGGTGAACCGGTAGCCGCCGGGGCCGTAGACCATCATGTTGGTCTGGTAGCCGATGGGGGACAGGAACGACGCCGACGCGGCCACGGCCACGGCGATGGCCGCGCCGCGCGGGTCCATCCCGGCCGCCCCCGCCGTCGTCACCGCGACCGGCAGCATGAGCAGCGCGGCGGCGTTGTTCGTGATGAGCTCGGTGAGCAGCACGGTGGCCAGCACCAGCCCCAGCAGGACGCCGTAGTGGCCGAAGTCGCCGAACGCGTCGACCAGCCCGCCGGCGACCAGCTCGGCGAGCCCGGACGCCTGCATCGCCGCCGCCAGCCCGAACGCCGACGCGATGACGACGATCACCTCGAGGTCGATGGCGCGACGCGCCTCCAGCGGGGTGAGGACCTTGGCACCCACCAGGACGATGGCGGCGACGAGGGAACCGCTGAGGATCGGCACGAGCCCGGTGGCGGCGAGCACGACGACGGCGAGCAGCAGCGTCACCGGCAGCCACGCGCGCGAGGCGGTGGTCGGCGCCTTGCCGTCGAGCTCGGCGACGAGCAGGAAGTCGGCCCGGTCGCGCCAGCGGGACTTGAAGTCCGGGTCGCTGACGAGCACGAGCGTGTCCCCGAGGCGGATGCGCTCGGTGCCGAGCGTCCCCTCGACCAGACGTCCCGACCGGTGGATCCCGAGCACCGCGGCCTGGTACATCGCGCGGAAGCCGACGTCCTTGAGCGTGCGTCCCACCAGCGGGGAGCGCGACCCCACGACCGCCTCGAAGTACCGCACCGAGGGCTCGCCCAGGTCCATCACGTGGTGCATCTCCGCCGAGCGCAGCCCCCGCATCTCCTGCAGGTCCACCACCCGCTCGATCGCGCCGACGAAGTGCAGCCGGTTGCCGCCGCGCAGCACCGTCTCCGGGCGGACCGGGGCGATGACGGTGTCACCGCGGTCGACGGACGCCAGGAACAGGCCCGACAGGTCGCGCAGGTTCGCCTCCTCGACCGTGCGACCGTCGATCGGCCCGCCGGGCTCCACGATCATCTCGACCGAGAACCGCCGGCCCTCCTCCTCGATCTCGGTGCGGACCGAACGCCGGCCCGGCAGCAGCACGGGCGCGAGGACGACCATGAGGACCAGCCCGACGAGCGCGATCGGCAGGCCGACCTTCCCGATCTCGAAGAAGCCCATCTCCTCCAGGCCGAGCGCGGACATCTGCCCGGAGACCACGAGGTTCGTGGACGTGCCGATCACCGTCAGCAGGCCGCCGAGGATCGCCGCGTACGAGACGGGCATGAGGAACTTCGACACCGACAGCCCGCGCCGCCGCGCCCACGAGGTCACCTCGGGGACGAGCATCGCCACGATCGGGGTGTTGTTGAGGAACGCCGACGCCGCCATCGTGGGCGTGAGGGTCCGCAGCAGCGGCAGGCGGTACGTCCCCCGGTCGCCGAGCGTGTTCTGCATCACCACCGACAGGGCGCCCGTCTTCTCGATGCCGGCCGCCAGCACGTAGAGCGCCGCGACGGTCAGCGGCGCGGAGTTGGAGAACCCGGAGAACGCCTCGTCGGGCGTGACGACCCCGGTCACCATGACGACGACCGCGCCACCGAACACGGTCACGGCCGGGGACACGCGGCCCCGCACGAGGACGGCCAGCACGGCCACGATCACGGCGAGCGTGATCCAGGCGTCGAGGGTCATGCGGGGTGCTCCCGTCATTCCGAGCGGTGAGGGCGGGTATCGGCCTGCGGGAGCAGGCGGTGGTGCGTCGCGAACGCTAGCAGCCGACGACCACGCCCCTCATCCCCGCCCGGCCCCGGCAGCCCGCCCCGGCCCCCGCCACCCCCACCGGCGCGCCACGACGTCGGACACCCGAACTAGGCTCGCCGCATGGACCTGTTCGACACCGCGACCACCGGCACGCACGGCACGCCGGTCACCGCGCGGGCCGGGGCCGGGGCCCCGCTGGCCGTGCGCATGCGGCCCGCCACCCTCGACGAGGTGACGGGACAGGGGCACCTCCTCGTCCCCGGCTCCCCGCTGCGCCGCCTCGTCGAGCCCGCCGACGACGCCGCCCGCCGCGCCGCCCCCGGGTCAGTCATCCTCTGGGGCCCGCCCGGCGTGGGCAAGACCACCCTCGCCTACCTCGTCGCCACCAGCGCCGGACGCCGCTTCGTCGAGCTGTCCGCCGTCACCGCGGGCGTCAAGGACGTACGCCAGGTCGTCGAGGACGCCCGCCGCCGCCTCGCCACCGGCGGCGAGGAGACCGTCCTGTTCATCGACGAGGTGCACCGGTTCTCCAAGACCCAGCAGGACGCCCTCCTGCCCAGCGTCGAGAACCGCTGGGTCACCCTCGTGGCCGCCACCACCGAGAACCCCTCGTTCTCCGTCAACTCGCCCCTGCTGTCCCGCTCCCTCCTGCTCACCCTGCGCCCCCTCGCGGCCGAGGACGTCCGCGGGCTCGTCGAGCGCGCCGTCGCCGACGGACGCGGGCTCGACGGCACCGTCGTGCTCGACGACGACGCCCTCGACCAGCTCGTCCGCATGGCCGGCGGCGACGCCCGCAAGGCCCTGACCGTCCTCGAGGCCGCCGCCGGCGCCGCCCTCGGCGACGCCCGCGAGTCCACCGACCCCGGCCCCGCCGTCGTCGACCTCGCCACCGTCGAGCGCGCCGTCGACGTCGCCGCCGTCCGCTACGACCGCGACGGCGACCAGCACTACGACGTCGTGTCCGCGTTCATCAAGTCGATCCGCGGCTCCGACGTCGACGCCGCCCTGCACTACCTCGCCCGCATGGTCGCCGCGGGGGAGGACCCGCGCTTCATCGCGCGCCGCCTGGTCATCTCCGCCGCGGAGGACGTCGGCATGGCGGACCCCTCCGCCCTCCAGACCGCCGTGGCCGCCGCCCAGGCGGTCCAGCTCATCGGCATGCCGGAGGGCCGCATCGTCCTCGCCGAGGCCGTCGTGCACCTCGCCACCGCACCCAAGTCCAACCGTGCCTACGCCGGGATCGGGGCGGCGCTCGCGGACGTGGCCGCGGGGCGGATCGGCACGGTGCCGGCCCACCTGCGCGACGCGCACTACCCGGGGGCGAAGCAGCTGGGCCACGGCGCGGGGTACGTGTACTCCCACGACGAGCCGCACGGCGTGGCCGCCCAGCAGTACCTGCCGGACGAGCTCGCCGGGCGCCGCTACTACGAGCCGACGGACCGCGGGTTCGAGCGTCAGGTCGCCGACCGGCTGGCGCGGGTCCGGGAGATCCTCGACGGCGACCGCTGAGCGCCGGGCGCGGCGCCGTGGCCGGGCGGGCGAGAGACGTCGGTCACGGCGCCCGGACCCGCACCGGCAGGCTGCTAGGATGTTCAGGTTGCCCTCACGGGCGACCGCCTGGGACCTCGGCCCTGCGAACCCCGTCCGGCATCCGCCGGGCACGGTTCCGTCGGCTGGTCCCGCACCCGACCTTCCCTCGGATCGTCTCGGGTGTGACCTTTTCCATCACGACAGGACAGGAAGACACGCATGACTGCTGTCACCAAGTCTCGCCGTCAGGTGCGCCTCAGCCGCAAGCTGGGCATCCCCCTGACCCCGAAGGCCGTGCGCCACTTCGAGAAGCGCCCGTACCCCCCGGGTGAGCACGGCCGCGCCCGCAAGCGCACCGAGTCGGACTACGCGGTCCGCCTCCGTGAGAAGCAGCGCCTGCGCGCCCAGTACATGCTGCGCGAGAAGCAGCTGCTCAAGGTCTACGAGAACGCCCGCAAGCACCCGGGTCTGACCGGTGAGGTCATGGTCGAGGACCTCGAGACCCGCCTCGACGCGCTCGTGCTCCGCGCCGGCTTCGGCCGCACGATCCTGCAGGCCCGCCAGGCCGTGACCCACCGTCACATCCTGGTGGACGGCAAGATCGTCGACCGTCCGTCGTTCCGCGTGAAGCCGGGCCAGACCATCCAGGTCAAGCCGAAGTCCCAGGCGACCACGCCGTTCCAGGTCGCCGCCGCCGGCGCGCACCGCGACGTGCTGCCGGAGCTCCCGGGCTACCTGGACGTCTCGCTCGAGAAGCTGTCGGCCACGCTGACCCGTGCGCCGAAGCGCGCCGAGGTCCCCGTGACCTGCGACGTCCAGCTGGTCGTCGAGTTCTACGCCCGCTGATCGCGTCCACGCGCGCAGCAGGCACGACGCCCCGTCCCCGCTCCGGGGACGGGGCGTCCGTCGTTGGATAGGGTGGCGACGCACCCGAGACGAGGAGATGAGAATGTCCGTTGGCGACGTGGCCGGTCTGGTGGCCGCCATCGCGTTCGTCCTGCTCGTCGGCTTCCTGGCCGTCCCGCTGATCAAGCTGGGTCGAGCCCTCGACGAGACCTCCCGGTCGATCCGCGAGCTCACCGAGCACTCCGTGCCGATCCTCGACGAGGCCGCCACCACCGTCGCCTCGACGAACGAGCAGCTCGTGAAGGTCGACGCCATCACGACCTCGGCGGCGCAGGTCAGCGAGAACGTGTCCGCCCTCGCCGGGCTGTACGCCTCCACGCTGGGGCGTCCGCTGGTCAAGGTCGCCTCGTTCTCCTACGGCGTCCGTGAGGGCTTCGCGAAGGCGTGGCGCTCGGCGTCGGCGAAGGACGCGCGGTGATCCGCCGCCTGTTCTGGGTCGGCGTCGGGGTGACCGTCACGGTGGTCGTCGTGACGAAGGGTCGTCGCGTGGTGGCCCGCTACACGCCCCAGGCGGTCGCGGACCGTGCCGAGGGGCTGGGCCGCGACGTGTCGCAGCGCTCCGCCTCGTTCCTGGCCACGTTCCGCCGCGAGTTCACCGTGGCGCGGGACGCCCGCGAGGCCGAGCTGGTCGCGGCGCTCCTGGCCGAGGGCCAGGCCCACCCCGACGACGTGCGGGCCGCCCGCGACGTCCACCCCAAGCACGCCGCCGGCACCCCGGCCGTCGACCCCGAGGCCGCCACGCGCGCCGACGAGGACGAGCTCGGCTACTCGTTCTGACCCCGGGTCCGGAGCACCCGCGCCGACGCGCGACAATGGTCCCAGGCCTGCCCTCCATCTCTCTCCCGAAGGACACCATGCGCACCGCCGACATCCGCCAGCGTTGGCTCGACTACTTCGCCTCGAAGGACCACCAGGTGGTCCCGAGCGTCTCCCTGGTCTCCCCGGACCCGTCGATCCTCTTCACGATCGCCGGCATGGTGCCCTTCATCCCGTACATCCTCGGGACGGAGCCGGCGCCGTGGCCGCGCGTGGCGAGCGTGCAGAAGTGCATCCGCACCAACGACATCGAGAACGTGGGCCGCACCACGCGGCACGGCACGTTCTTCCAGATGAACGGCAACTTCTCGTTCGGCGACTACTTCAAGGCCGGCGCGATCGACTTCGCCTGGGAGCTGCTGACCTCGGAGCAGGACAAGGGCGGCTACGGCCTCGACGGCGACCGCCTCTGGGTCACCCTGTGGAACGAGGACCACGAGTCCTACGACGCGCTGACGAAGACCATCGGCCTGGACCCGAAGCACATCGTGCGCCTGCCGCGCGAGGAGAACTTCTGGGACACGGGCCAGCCGGGCCCCGCCGGCCCCTGCGCGGAGTGGCACTACGACCGCGGCCCCGCCTACGGGCCGGAGGCAGAGGGCGGCACGGTCGACCCGGGCGGCGACCGCTACCTGGAGATCTGGAACCTCGTGTTCGACCAGTTCGTGCGCGGCGAGGGCCAGGGCAAGAACTACCCCCTGCTCGGCGAGCTCGACCAGAAGGCCATCGACACCGGTGCCGGCCTGGAGCGCATCGCGTACCTGCTGCAGGGCAAGGAGAACCTCTACGAGATCGACGAGGTCTACCCCGTCATCTCCACCGTCGAGGAGCTCACGGGCCGCCGCTACGGCGCGGACCCCGAGGACGACGTGCGCATGCGCGTCATCGCCGACCACGTGCGCTCGGCCCTCATGGTCATCGGTGACGGCGTCCGCCCGGCGAACGAGGGCCGCGGCTACGTGCTGCGCCGCCTCATCCGCCGCGCGGTCCGCGCCGTGCGGCTGCTGGGCGTCGAGGACGAGGCGCTGCCCCTGCTGCTGCCCGTGTCGAAGGACGCCATGAAGGCGTCGTACCCGGAGCTCGAGGCGAGCTTCGACACGATCAGCCAGGTCGCCTACGGCGAGGAGGACGCGTTCCGCCGCACCCTGACCGCCGGCACGACGATCCTCGACACCGCCGTGCAGCGGGTCAAGGCGTCCGCCGACGGCGGCACCGCCGTGCTGGGCGGCGCGGAGGCGTTCCAGCTCCACGACACCTACGGCTTCCCCATCGACCTCACGCTCGAGATGGCGGCCGAGCAGGGCGTCCAGGTGGACGAGAAGGCGTTCCGCGACCTCATGGCGGAGCAGAAGCGTCGCGCCCGCGCCGACGCGCTCGCCAAGAAGACCGGCCACGCCGACCTGCGCGCCTACGAGCACCTCCAGAAGGAGCTGACGACGCCCGTCGAGTTCCTCGGCTACGGCGACACCCGGGCCGCGGTGCACGTCGTCGGCCTCCTCGTCGACGGCACCCCCGCACCGGTGGTCTCGGCCCCCGCGGACGTCGAGGTCGTGCTCGACCGGACGCCGTTCTACGCGGAGGCGGGCGGCCAGCTCGCGGACCAGGGCACGATCGTGCTCGACGGCGGCGCCACGATCGAGGTGGACGACGTCCAGCGCCCGATCGCGGGCCTCACCGTCCACCGGGGTCGCCTGACGGACGGCACGGTCGCGGTCGGCGACCCCGGCACGGCCGCCATCGACACGAGCCGCCGTGTGGCGATCAGCCGCGCGCACTCCGCGACGCACATGATCCACAAGGCGCTGCACGAGCTCGTCGGCGAGGACCGCACGCAGGCCGGCTCGGAGAACGCCCCGAGCCGCATCCGGTTCGACTTCCGCTCCCCGGCGGCGGTGCCGGCCTCCGCGCTGAGCGAGATCGAGGAGCGCGTCAACACGCGCCTGACCGAGAACCTCGAGGTCACCGACGCGACGATGAACATCGCCAGGGCCCGCGAGCTGGGTGCCATGGCGCTGTTCGGCGAGAAGTACGGCGAGAACGTCCGCGTCGTGTCGATCGGCGGCGACTGGTCGCGCGAGCTCTGCGGCGGCACGCACGTCAAGGCCACCGGCGAGCTCGGCCGCGTCGCGCTGCTGGGCGAGTCGTCCATCGGCTCCGGCGTGCGACGGGTCGACGCGCTCGTCGGTGACGGCGCGTACGGCTTCCACGCGAAGGAGCACGCCCTGGTGGGCCAGCTCACGGGCCTGCTCAACACGCGACCCGACGAGCTCGCCGACCGCGTCGGCTCGCTCCTGGCGCGCCTGAAGGACACCGAGAAGGAGCTCGCGACCCTGCGCCAGGGCCAGCTGCTCGCGGTCGCCGCGACGCTCGCGACGGAGGCGCCGCGCGTGGGCGACGTCCGCGTCGTCACGCACGACGCCGGCGAGGTCGGCTCCGCCGACGACCTGCGCACCCTCGTGCTCGACGTGCGCGGCCGACTCGGCGAGTCCGACCCGGCCGTCGTCGCGGTCGCGGGCGCGTCCAACGGGCGTCCCCTGGTCGTCGTCGCGACGAACTCCGGCGCGCGCGACGCGGGCCTGCGCGCGGGCGACTTCGTCAAGGCCGCGGCCGCGACCCTCGGCGGCGGTGGCGGCGGCAAGCCGGACCTGGCCCAGGGCGGCGGCTCGGACGTCTCCGCCGTGCCTGCCGCGCTCGAGGGCGTGACGGCGCAGGTGAAGGCGGCCGTGGGTGCCTGACCTCCCGCGCGGGGCCCGGATCGGGGTCGACGTCGGCAAGGCCCGGATCGGGCTCGCCGGCTCCGACCCCGACGGGCTCGTGGCGACGCCCGTCGAGACGGTGCCGCGCGTGGCCGACGTCCCGCGCGGCGCCGACGGCGCGCCGTCCGTCACGGCGGACGTCGCCCGGATCGCGGCGGAGGTCTCCGACCGGTTCGCCGCCGTCGTCTACGTGGGGCTGCCGCGGCACCTGTCGGGCAACGAGGGTGCCGCGACCGCCGACGCCCGCGAGTTCGCGGGCCGGCTGGCCCGGGTGGTCGCGCCCGTGCCCGTGCACCTCGTCGACGAACGGATGACGACGGTGTCGGCCCACGCGAACCTCCGGGCGGCCGGAAAGCGGACATCCCGGCACCGGTCTGTCATCGACCAGGCAGCAGCCGTTATCATTCTGCAACACGCACTCGACGCGGAGCGGGTCTCGGGCGACCGGATCGGCGAGCTGGTCGAGACGCGCTGAGCCCGCGACACCCCGACGACCCGAAGGACTTCCAGGCGTGACGGACCTCTTCGAGCCCTCCACGATCCAGCGACAGGCACCGCCGACGTCGCGGGGGCGGTCTGCGGCCGGCAAGCGTGCCGCCCGTAAGCGCAAGCGTCGTCGACAGCAGCGTACGGCGGTCATCCTGGTCCTGCTCCTCGGCGGTCTCGGGATCGGCGGCTACCTCCTGCTCGACCGCATGGGATCCTCCCTCGCGGGCTTCGAGTGGCCCTGGGAGACGAAGGCCGAGGACTACCCCGGCCCGGGCGTCGACCCGGTGCAGGTCGAGATCCCCGAGGGTGCCACGGGCGCGATGATGGGCCAGGAGCTGGTCGACGCGGGCGTCGTGGCGAGCGTGGGCGCGTTCAACGAGGCGTTCGAGACCACGCCCGGGGCGTCCGGCATCCAGCCGGGCACGTACGAGCTCCTCACGCAGATGAGCGCGGCGGGTGCCGTGCAGCAGCTCGTCGCGAACGAGAAGATCGAGACGGTCGTGACGATCCCCGAGGGGTACACGGTCACCCAGGTGGTCGACAAGATCACGTCCGTGACCGACATCCCGCGCGAGGACCTCGAGGCCGCGCTGGACGCGCCGAAGCAGATCGGGCTCCCGAAGCAGGCCGGTGGGCTCGTCGAGGGCTGGCTGTTCCCCAAGACCTACACGGTCCAGCCCGGTGACACCGCGGTCGACCTGTTGTCGACGATGGTGGACCAGACGCGGACCGAGCTCGAGTCGCTCGGCATCGCGAAGGACGACTGGCAGGACACGATCATCAAGGCGTCGCTCGTCGAACGTGAGGCCAAGTACGCCCCGGACCGGCCCAAGATGGCGCGCGCGATCGAGAACCGTCTCGAGATCGGCCAGCGCCTCGAGATCGACGCGGCGGTCGCGTACGGCCTGGGCATCTCGGGCACCGAGCTGACCCGTGACGACACGCGCGACGCGAGCAACCCGTACAACACCTACCAGCACGGCGGCCTGCCCCCGGGCCCCATCGCGAACCCCGGTGCCGCGTCGGTGGAGGCGGTGGCCGACCCGGCCGACGGCGACTGGATCTTCTGGACCGCGGTCAACCTGGACACGGGCGAGACGAAGTTCGCGGAGACCTGGGCCGAGCACGAGCAGAACGTCTCGGAGCTCCGCGCCTGGCAGGCGGCGAACGGCTCCTGATGACGCCTCCCCGCCGCGCGGCGGTGCTCGGGCACCCGGTCGCGCACTCGCTGTCACCTGTCCTGCACACGGCCGCCTACGACGCCCTCGGGCTGGAGGGGTGGCAGTACACGGCGATCGACACCACCGTCGATCAGCTCCCCGCCCTGGTGCGGGGCCTCGACCTCGGCTGGGCGGGCCTGAGCGTGACGATGCCGCTCAAGCAGGCGGTCATGGACATCGTGGACCACGTCGACCCGCTGGCCGTGGCCGTCGGGGCGGTGAACACGGTGCTGGTGGGTCCCACGCGGTGCGGGGTGACGCTCACGGGCACCAACACGGACGTGTACGGCCTGGTGACGGCGATCCGGGAGGGCTTCGTGGCCCGGCACGGTTCACGGGACGTCACCGTGGCGGACGCCGTGGTGCTGGGCGGGGGAGCGACCGCCGCGTCCACGCTGGCGGCCCTCGGTGAGCTCGGCTGCACGAGCCCGCGCGTGCTGGTGCGGAGCCTCGCCCGGGCCGCGGCCCTGCAGGACGCGGCGGCGCGCATGGGCGTGACGCCCCGCTACGAGGTGCTCGACCTCGCCGCCACCCCCGCCGTGGTGACGGGCGCCGACGTCGTCGTCTCGACGATGCCGGCGTACGCCGCCGACCCCGTCGCGGACGCGCTGCGCGCCCGTGGCGCGCAGGCCTCCGGCGTCCTGCTCGACGTCGTCTACGACCCGCGTCCCACGGCCCTGTCCCGGGCGTACGAGGCGCTCGGCGGGACGGTCGTGGGCGGCGAGCGGATGCTGCTGCACCAGGCGGTCGAACAGGTGCGGCTGATGACCGGTCGTCCGGGCCCGGAGGCGGCGATGGACGCCGCGCTGCGGGGCGTCCTGGCCGCCGAGGCCGCCTGACGGGACGCCGTCGGCCGTCGTCCGGCATCCGGCCACCGGCCGGGGCGCGGCCGCGGGCGTGAAAGAATCACGACCATGCTGCGCTGGTTGACCTCGGGAGAGTCGCACGGTCAGGCCCTCGTGGGCGTCATGGAAGGGCTGCCCGCGGGCGTCGAGCTGGTGACGGCCGACATCCAGGACGCCCTCGCGCGCCGCCGTCTCGGCTACGGCCGCGGTGCGCGCATGAAGTTCGAGAAGGACGCGGTGCGCGTCCTCGGCGGTCTGCGCCACGGTGTGACGCAGGGCGGCCCGCTCGCCATCGAGGTGGGCAACACCGAGTGGCCGAAGTGGACCGACGTCATGTCCGCCGACCCGGTGCCGCGCGAGGCGCTGCTGGTCGACGCCGGCACGGGCGACGAGCGCGAGATCGCCCGGAACCGTCCCCTCACGCGTCCCCGCCCCGGGCACGCGGACCTGGTGGGCATGCGCAAGTACGGGTTCGACGACGCGCGGCCGGTGCTGGAGCGGGCGAGCGCCCGCGAGACCGCGACGCGCGTCGCCCTCGGCACGGCGGCCGCGAAGTTCCTCGAGCAGGCCGCGGGCATCCGGCTGGTGAGCCACGTGACGTCGATCGGCCCCGTCGAGGTGCCCGAGGGTGCCGACCTGCCGACGCCGGACGACCTGGCGGCGCTCGACGCGGACCCGGTGCGCTGCTTCCACGGCCCGTCCAGCGAGGCGATGGTCGCGGAGATCGACGCCTGCCACAAGGACGGCGACACCCTGGGCGGCGTCGTCGAGGTGCTCGCGTACGGCGTGCCGACCGGGCTGGGCACGTACGTGCACGGCGACCGCCGCCTCGACGCCCGCCTGGCCGGGGCCCTCATGGGCATCCAGGCGATCAAGGGCGTCGCGGTGGGCGACGGGTTCCGCACGGCGCAGCGGCGCGGCTCGGCGGCCCACGACGAGATCGAGCGGGACGCCGACGGCCGGATCCGTCGCCGCACCAACCGTGCGGGCGGCATCGAGGGCGGCATGTCCAACGGCGAGGTCCTGCGGGTCTCCGCCGCGATGAAGCCGATCTCGACGGTGCCGCGCGCGCTCGCGACGGTCGACGTCGCCACGGGCGAGGCGGTGACGGCCCACCACCAGCGCTCCGACGTGTGCGCGGTGCCGCCGGCCGCGGTCGTGGCGGAGGCGATGGTCGCGCTCGAGCTCGCGCAGGCGGTGCTGGAGAAGTTCGGAGGCGACTCGGTGGCCGAGGTGCGCCGCAACGTCGAGTCGTACCTGGCCGCGATCCCCGAGCTGCAGCGATGACCGCGCCGCGGGTCGTCCTCATGGGCCCGCCCGGCAGCGGCAAGACGACGGTGGGCCGGATCCTGGCCCGCCGTCTGGACGGCGGCTTCCGGGACACCGACGCGGACGTCGAGCAGGTCGCGGGCAAGTCCGTGGCCGACGTCTTCGTCGACGACGGCGAGCCCCGGTTCCGCGAGCTGGAGCGGGCGGCGGTCGCCACCGCGCTGACCGAGCACGACGGCGTCCTCGCCCTCGGCGGCGGGGCCGTCATGGACGCCTCCACGCAGGACGCCCTGGCGGCGTACGCGGGAGCGGGCGGCGTGGTGGTGTTCCTCGACGTGTCGCTCGCGCACGCCGCACCGCGTGTCGGCTTCAACCAGGCCCGGCCGCTGCTGGTCGGCAACCCCCGGGCGCGTTGGGCCGAGCTCATGCAGGCCCGCCGCCCCACCTACGAGCGGCTCGCGACCGTGCACGTGACGTCGGACGGCGTCACCGCCGACGACGTGGCCGCCGCGATCCTCAAGGAGATCCCCGCATGACCGTCCGCGTCACCGTGACCGGCGACCAGCCCTACGACGTCGTCATCGGCCGGCACCTGCTCGGCGAGCTGCCCGGGCTGCTCGGCCGGGACGTGCGCCGCGTGCTCGTCATGCACCCGGCGTCGCTGTCCAGCACGGGCGAGGCGGTCCGCGAGGACCTCGTCGCGCAGGGCTACGAGGCGTTCGCGGTCGAGCTGCCGGACGCGGAGGAGCAGAAGACCGCCCAGGTGGCGGCGTTCTGCTGGCAGGTCCTCGGGCAGGCGGACTTCACGCGGTCCGACGCGATCGTGGCGGTCGGCGGCGGCGCGACGACGGACCTCGCCGGGTTCGTCGCGGCGACGTGGCTGCGCGGCATCAAGGTCGTGCACGTGCCCACGACCCTGCTGGCGATGGTCGACGCGGCCGTCGGCGGCAAGACGGGCATCAACACGGCCGAGGGCAAGAACCTCGTCGGGGCGTTCCACCCGCCGGCGGGGGTGCTGTGCGACCTGGCGGCCCTGGAGTCCCTCGACCGGTGGGACCTCGTGGCGGGCATGGCCGAGGTGGTCAAGACCGGCTTCATCGCCGACGAGCGCATCCTGGAGCTCGTCACCGAGCACGCGGACGCGATCCGCGGCTGGGCCGGCGCGGACGCCACCGACGAGACGTGGGCGGTGCTGGCCGAGCTCATCGAGCGATCCGTGCGGGTCAAGGCGCGCGTCGTGGGGGAGGACCTCACGGAGCAGGGCCTGCGCGAGATCCTCAACTACGGGCACACGCTCGGGCACGCCATCGAGCTCGTGGAGCGCTACCAGCTCCGCCACGGGTCCGCCGTCGCGGTCGGCATGGTGTTCGCCGCCGAGCTCGGGCGGCTCGCCGGGAAGCTGGACGACGCCGTCGTGGACCGGCACCGGGAGATCCTCACCGCCGTCGGCCTGCCCACCACCTACCGCGGGGACCGCTGGGACCAGCTCATGGCTGCGATGCGGCGCGACAAGAAGGCCCGCGGGGACCTGCTGCGGTTCGTCGTCCTGGACGACGTCGCCAAGCCCGTCCGGCTGGAGGGCCCCGACCCGACGCTGCTCGCCGCGGCCTACGCGGAGATCTCCAAGGAGCCCCCGACGGGCCGCCCCGGCGTCACCGTCCAGCTCGGCCTCTGAGCCTCACCACTGCCCGCGGGCCCGCAGCACGCCGCGCAGCAGGTCCGCGCGGTCGGTGACGATCCCGTCGACGCCGAGGTCGAGCAGGCGGCGCATCTCGGCGGGGTCGTCGACCGTCCAGACGTGCACGTGCCGCCCGGCCCGGTGCGCGGCGGCCACGGTGCGCGCGTCGACCACGGTGAGGCCCTGGGCGACCGGCACCTGCAGGGCGTCCACCCGGCGCAGGGCGAGGCGCACCAGCGGGTCGACGCGCAGGCGGGCGCCCGCGAGGAAGCCCAGCACCTCTCTGCGGCCCGCGCTGGTCGCCACGGGCCGCGACAGGCGCGACAGGGTCGCGCGTCGGCGGCCCACGTCGAACGACGTCACGCACACGCGGTCGTGGGCTGCCGTCGCCTCGATCGCGTCGGCGACGGGCGCGACGCCCGAGTCGCCCTTGACGTCGACGTTCACCCGCAGGTCCGGCCACGCGCCCAGGAGGTCGTCGAGACGCGGCACCGGCTCGGTGCCGCCGATCCGGGCGCGCCGCACGACGTCCCACGGCAGGTCCGCGACCAGGCCCGCACCGTCGGTGGTCCGGTCGAGCGACGCGTCGTGCAGCGCGACCGCGACCCCGTCGGCCGTGCCGTGCGCGTCCGTCTCGACGTACCGGTAGCCCAGGTCCACGGCCGCGGCGAACGCCGCCATCGAGTTCTCCAGGTTCTCCCGCCCGTGGGAGAACCCGCGGTGCGCGAGCGCCACGGGGCCGTCGGCACGGAAGTACGGGTGCGGCGCCCGCCGCTCCCGGGCGCTCATCGCGCGCCGGCCAGGGACCGGTCCAGGAACTCCGTCACCCCGGTCAGGTACTCGGTGCGGGGCCCGTCCGCGGACAGCGTGAGGTCGTGCACGCCGCCGTCCACGACGAGCTGGGTCACGTCCGCCCCGAGCCGGGGCGCGAGGTGCCCGATCCGCACGGTGTCCAGCACGGTGTCCTGCGCGTCCAGCCGCGGGTTGTCCGCCCGGTCCGGCCCCGACTCCGCGGTGCGCCCCACCAGTACCGGGCAGGCGATCCCCAGGCCCCGCGCCACGCGCAGCTGCCCCTGCCGCACGGTGCGCAGCCACGCCGCCCGCGCGGGCTGGCCCTCGGGCCGCTTGAGCCGCGTGTCGAAGTCCCACCGGCCGCCGTTGCTCACGTGCTGGTAGGTCGCGTAGACCGACGGGTGCGTGCTCACCACCGCCAGGGGGCGGGTGCGCCCCAGGACCTCCAGCAGCCCCGTGCGCACCGTCCGCGCCAGCCACGAGCCGTCCAGGTCGAGGAACGGCGAGTCCAGCACCAGGGCGTCCGGGCCGTCGCCGCCGCGGGCGTGCGCCCACGTCGCCGCGGTGAGGCCGCCCGTGGAGTGGGCGTGCACCGCCAGCGGCACCCCCGGGTGCGCGGCCCGGACGGCGGCCACCGCGGCGTCCAGGTCCGCCCAGAACTCCGGCAGCGACGCCGTCCAGTGCGCCGGCCACTCGTCCGGCGCGCGCAGCACCGACCGGCCCGCCCGGCGCAGGTCCACCGCCCAGCAGGCGAACCCGGCGTCGGCGAGGGCGTCCACCAGGTGCGTCTGGAAGAAGTAGTCGTTGTAGCCGTGCAGGTGCAGCACGACGCCCCGCGGATCGTCCGGCTCCCGCTCCGGGCGCACCAGCGTCGCCGGACCCACCGGCGCCGCGAGGTAGCCGGGCAGCAGCACGTCCGCCTCCCAGCGCGGCGGTGCGAGGGACGTCCGGCCAGGTCGTGCAGGTGCGCTCACCCGCACACGGTACGACGACCGGTCGCGCACGGCCCGCGCTCGACGCACCACGGACGCGGCGGCATGCTGGGCGCATGAACCGCACGCCCGCCGCCACCGGCCCGCTCCGCCGCCGGGCCGGCCGCCTCGTCTTCGAGCAGGTCTCCGGCGGCGCCGAGGGCAGGGCCCGTCGCGAACGCATCCACGGCACGCCCGGCCCCCGCTGGTTCGCCCCCGACTCCGCGGTCGCGCGCGTGCACGGGGACGCCGCGATGTTCGTCGGCGGGCTGCGCGCCCTGCTGCTGCAGTCCCTGCACCCGCTCGCCGTCGCCGCCATCGCCGACCACTCCGACTACCGCGACGACCCCTGGGGGCGCCTCGGCCGCACCAGCACGTTCCTCGCCGAGACGACGTTCGCGACGGTCGACGACGCCCAGCGGGCCGTGGACGTCGTCCGGGCCGTGCACGTCCGCGTCCGGGGGACCGCCCCCGACGGCACCCCGTACGCCGCCGACGACCCCGAGCTGCTCGACTGGGTCCACGTCGCCGAGGTCGACAGCTTCCTGCTCACCCACCAGCGGCACGGCGCCCGCCCCCTCGACGGGCCGGGCTGCGACGCCTACCTCGCCCAGACCGCCACCGTCGCGGCCCGCCTCGGCGTCCTCGACCCGCCCCGGGACCGGGCCGCCCTGCGCGCCGCCCTCGACCGGCACCGCCCCGCCCTGGCCCGCACCCCCGCCTCCGACGACATCGCCCGCTTCCTGCTCACCGAGCCGCCGCTGCCGTGGGCGGTGCGCGGGTTCTACGCGCTCCTCGCCGGGGCCGCCTGGTCGTCGCTGCCCGCCGACGCCCGCCGCCTCGTGCCCGCACCCCGCCACCTGCGCCTGCCCGGCGCCGTCGCCCGCCAGGGAGGACAGGTCGCCACCCGCGCGATCCGGTGGGCGCTCGCGGGCGACCCGCCGCCCCCGACGCCCCCGTCCTGACGCGCGGCCCTCACGACGCGACACCCGGGGTCTACCCGCCGTGCACCCGCGTGGTGCAGACTCTGCCGACATGAGCGACGCCACGCCGACGATGCCGTCCGGCCACGCCACCCACCCGATCGACGCGCTGCCGGCGGGGGAGCGTCGCCGCCGCGTCTGGTCGTGGGCGCTGTGGGACTGGGCCACGCAGCCGTTCAACACGGTCGTCCTCACGTTCGTCTTCACCGCGCTGTACCTCACCACCGACGAGTTCCTGGACCCGGCCGTCGCGGCCCTGCCCGACACCGACCCCGTCCACGAGCGCGCCCTGGCCGGGCTCACCAGCGGCCTCGGCCTCTGGATCACCGTCGGCGGGATCCTCGTCGCCGTGCTGGCCCCCGTCCTCGGCCGCCGCGCCGACGTCGCCGGACGCCGCAAGGCCTGGGTCGCCGGCGGCACCCTCCTGCTCGTCGCCGCGATGTTCGGCCTCGGGTTCGTCCGCGCCGACCCCGCCTACTTCGTGCTCGGCGCCGCGCTCGTCTCCCTCGGCAGCGTCGCCTCCGAGATCGCCGGCGTGAACTACAACGCCATGCTCACCCAGGTGTCCTCCCCGGCGACCTTCGGCCGCGTCTCCGGCCTCGGCTGGGGGATGGGGTACATCGGCGGCATCGTCGCCCTCCTGCTCGTCGTCGCCGTCACCTCACTCGACTTCTTCGGGATGAGCACCGACGACGGCATGGGCTTCCGCCTCATCGCCGTCGGCTGCGCCGTCTGGGCCCTCGCCTTCGCCTGGCCCCTGTTCCGCTGGTCCCCGAGGCGCCGCCCGCCCCCGACCGCGCCCGCGTCGGGTTCTTCGCGGGCTACGTCCAGCTCGTCCGCGACGTCGCCCACCTCTACCGCACCTCCCGCACCACCTTCTGGTTCCTCGCCGCCAGCGCCGTCTACCGCGACGGGCTCGCCGGCGTCTTCACCTTCGGCGCCATCGTCGCCGCCGTCTCCTACCGCTTCACCGACGACGAGGTCCTCCTCTTCGGCGCCCTCGCCAACCTCCTCGCCGGCATCAGCACCATCCTCGCCGGACGCCTCGACGACCGCCTCGGCGCTCGCTCCGTCATCCTGTGGTCGCTCGCCGCCCTCGTCGTGTGCATCCTCGCCGTCGTCGTCCTGCTGCCCGTCGGCAAGCCCGTCTTCTGGGTCGCCGGACTCGCCCTCACCCTCTTCGTCGGGCCCGCCCAGTCCGCCTCCCGCTCCTTCCTCGTGCGCGTCACCCCGCCCGGCCACGAGTCCGAGATCTTCGGCCTCTACGCCACCACCGGCCGCGCCGTCTCCTTCCTCACCCCCGCGCTGTGGACCGTCATCATCGCCCTCACCGGCGCCACCATCTGGGGCGCTCTCGGCATCGCCGTCGTCCTGCTCGCCGGCCTCGTCCTCATGCTCGTCGTCACCGACCCCACCGAGCGGTGACGTCCACCACGAACCCTCGCCCCCAGGAGCGGACCCGGCCGCCGTGTGCTGATACTGGCGGGTGACCGAGCTCGTGCTGCTGGTGGTGGTGGTGCTCACCGCGCTCGCCTTCGACTTCACCAACGGCTTCCACGACACCGCCAACGCCATGGCGACCTCCATCGCCACCCGGGCGCTCAAGCCCCGCACCGCGGTGGCGCTCGCGGCCGTGCTCAACCTCGTCGGCGCGTTCCTGTCCGTGCAGGTCGCGCTCACCGTCACCAACGACGTCCTGCGCATCCAGGGCGAGGACGGCGCGCCCGTCCCTGGCCTCATGGGCACCCCGATCCTGGAGATCCTCCTCGCGGGACTGGTCGGCGCCATCCTGTGGAACCTCGCCACCTGGTACCTCGGCCTGCCCTCCAGCTCGTCGCACGCCATGTTCGGCGGCCTCATCGGCGCCGCCCTGGTCGCCGTCGGCGTGAGCGGGGTGCAGTGGGTCGGCGTGCTGGAGGACGTCGTCATCCCCGCCCTCGTCGCGCCGTTCGTCGCGATGCTCGTGGCCGCCCTCGGCATCTGGTGCGTCCTGCGGCTGACGGCGCGCGTCCCCGGACGCGCGCAGGAGCGGGGCTTCCGGTGGGGGCAGATCGGCACCGCGTCCCTCGTCGCGCTGTCCCACGGCACCAACGACGCCCAGAAGACCATGGGCCTGATCACCCTGGCCCTCATCGGGTACGGCTCCTGGACGGACCTCGACGCCGTCCCGACCTGGGTCAAGCTCTCCTGCGCCCTCGCGATCGCCACCGGCACCTACGTCGGCGGCTGGCGCGTCATCCGCACCATGGGCAAGGGTCTCGTCGAGCTCTCCCCGCCGCAGGGGATGGCCGCCGAGGCGTCCTCGGCCGCCATCGTCCTCACCTCCTCCCAGCTCGGCATGGCGCTGTCCACCACCCACGTCGCGACCGGCTCCATCCTCGGCACCGGCCTGGGCAGCGGCGGCGTGGTCCGCTGGGCCCTCGCACGCCGCATGGCCGCCGCCTGGATCATCACCCTGCCCGCGTCCGCCGCGGTCGGCGCCGTGTGCTGGCTGCTCCTCACGGCCGTCGGCGGGGTCGCCGGCCCGCTCGTCCTCGTCGCCGTGCTGATCGCGCTGTCCACCCTGCTGTGGCTGCGCGCCCAGCGCGAGAAGGTCGACCTCACCAACGTCACGGAGGACTGGGACGGCGAGCTCGCCCCGGCCTCCGCGCGGCACCCGGAGGAGTGACGTCGTGGACCTGCTGCGCGACACCCTCGACGCGATCTGGCGCGTCACCCTCGGCGGCCTCGTGGTGGGGGTCGGCGCCCCGACCCTGTTCGCCGCGGGCATGGCGGCGCTCGGCCGCGGCCGCCGCGTGTCCGAGGACGGCACCGTGTGGACCACGCCGCCCACCACCTCCGGCCGGCTGCTCGCGGGGACCTGCTTCGCGCTCGTCGCCACGCTCGTCGTCGGGGGCCTGGCCCTCATCGTCACCGGCGGCTGACCGCGCCGCACGGCATGCGGCACCGCGGGGCGGCGCCGGACGCGGCGCCGCTCGCGGCGCGCGCCCCGGGGTCCCGGGGCACGATGAGGCGATGGGAGACGTCACCGACTACGTCACGGCCCTCACGGGCGCCGACCACGACCTCGTCGCCGGGGTGTACGCCCGTGCCCGGGAGCTCGTCCCCGACGCCACCGAGGGCCGCAGCTACGGCATGCCCGCGCTGCGCTACCGGGAACGACCGCTCGTCAGCGCTATGGCCACCGCGAAGCACGTCGGGGTGTACCCGTTCAGCCCCGCCGTCATCGAGCAGGCGGCGGACGCGCTCGCCGGGCTGCGCACCACCAAGGGCTCGGTGTCGCTCGACCGGGCGGCCCCGCTGCCGGTGGACGTCGTGGACCGGCTCGTGGCCGCGCGCCGCGACGAGATCGACGCCGCCGAGGGCTGACCCGGCAGGGGAGCGTCCACGCGTCGACCCGGCGGGGTCGCGCGCCGACGGAGTGGCTAGGCTCACGTGCCATGGCGCACGCACCCCACGTCCTCGTCCTCAACGGTCCCAACCTGGGCCGGCTCGGTGTCCGCGAGCCGGAGATCTACGGGCACGCCTCCCTGACCGACCTCGCCCGGGAGGCGGCGGTGTGGGGCGACGGGCTCGGCCTGACCGTCGACGTCCGCCAGACCGACGACGAGTCGCAGCTCGTGGGCTGGCTCCACGAGGCGGTGGACGTGCGTGCGCACGTCGTGCTCAACCCGGCAGCCTTCACCCACTACAGCTACGCGCTGCGGGACGCGGCCGCGCAGGTGACGACGTCGGGCCTGCTGCTGGTGGAGGTCCACCTGTCCAACCCCGCGGCACGGGAGTCGTTCCGGCACTACTCGGTGGTCGCGGGCATCGCGACGGGCACCGTCGCGGGCTTCGGGTTCGACTCGTACCGGCTCGCGCTGCACGCCGTGGCGCACAAGCTCTCCGCCTAGACCAGCGCCGATCAGGTCCCTGACCTTGATAGGTAATGATCAAGGCTCTAGGGTGAAGCCATGATCGTCGTGACGGCCGACCAGCAGGACAGCACCCGACGCGGTGACCTGGTCCCGCAGGTGCTCGCGCTGCTCGACGCCCGCACCCGAACGGACGGCGCGCCCGACCCCGGGCTCGTCCTGCCGTTCGAGCGCACCGTCGGGGACGAGGTCCAGGGGGTCCTCGCCGGCGACGACGCCGGCGCCCGACTCGGCGTCGACGTCGTCGCGGCGCTGCTGCGCGCCGGCGGGTGGTCGGTCGGGGTGGGCGTGGGCGACGTCACCCGCCCGCTGCCCGACCACTCGCGTGCGGCCTCCGGCCCCGCGTTCGTGCGGGCGCGGACCGCCGTCGAGGACGCGCGCCGGCGGGGCAACGCCGTCCCGGTGACGGTCGTCGGGGACGACGCCGAGCCCGGCGCGACGGTCGCCGCGGACTGCCGGGCGCTCCTGCGGCTGCTGGGCGCCGTGGCCGCCCGCCGCTCGGACGCCGGGTGGGAGGCGGTCGACGGCCTCGGCGCCGCCGCCGGCGAGGCGGCGCCCCAGCGCGCCGTCGCCCGCACGCTCGGCATCAGCGAGCAGGCCGTCAGCCAGCGGCTCCGCACCGCGCTGTGGTCCGAGGAGCAGGCGGCGCACCCGCTGGCGCGTCGCCTGCTGCGGGCGGCCGACGCGGCCGCCACCGCCTCCGACCGTGGCGGTGCGGGCGAGGACGGGCCACCATGGGCCGCGACGGGACGCGGCGACGACGAGGACGAGGGAGCCACGGATGGGTGAGGTGTGGGCGGCGGCGGGGATCGGCCTCGCGGCGCTGGGCGTGGGCGTGGGCGGCGGGACGTGGGTGGTGCCGCTGGTGCTGCGGCACGCGGAGGCGGAGGCGCAGGCGCGCGCCGAGGCCCTGGCGGTCCTCGGCAACGGCGCCTGGATCGGCCTGCTGGAGCGCCTGGCCATCACCGGGACGATCCTGGCCGGCTACCCCGAGGGGGTCGCCGTGGTCGTGGCGGTCAAGGCGCTGGGGCGCCTGCCCGAGCTGCGCGAGCACCCCGTGGCGGGGGAGCGGTTCGTCGTGGGATCGCTCGCGTCGCTCGTCTGGGCGGCCGCCGCGGGGCTCGGGGGGCACGCGCTCCTCGACGCCCTGTAGAATGTGCGGGCCGTTCGTGGCGCCGGGCCGACCCCTCCGGGAGGGCCCCGCACCGGACGAGCCCCATCCGACACCGAGACCTGCCGAGGACTGACTACCACGTGGCAACCTCCAACGACATCAAGAACGGCACCGTGCTGCGCATCGACGGCCAGCTCTGGAGCATCCTCGAGTTCCAGCACGTGAAGCCGGGCAAGGGTGGCGCGTTCGTCCGCACGAAGATGAAGAACGTGCTGTCGGGCAAGGTCGTCGACAAGACGTTCAACGCGGGCGCCAAGATCGAGACCGCCAGCGTCGACCGTCGCGACTTCCAGTACCTGTACATGGACGGCGACGACTACGTCTTCATGGACACGGACACCTACGACCAGATCAACGTCGCCGCGGGCACCGTCGGCGACGCGAAGAACTACATGCTCGAGGGCATGAGCGTCATGGTCGCGCAGAACGACGGCACCCCGCTGTACGTCGAGCTGCCCGCCTCGGTGGTCCTGGAGATCACCTACACCGAGCCCGGCCTGCAGGGCGACCGCTCCACCGGCGGCACCAAGCCCGCCACGCTGGAGACCGGCGCCCAGATCCAGGTCCCGCTGTTCCTCGAGCAGGGCACGAAGGTCAAGGTCGACACGCGTGACGGGTCGTACCTGGGCCGCGTGAACGACTGAGGTGGGCGCACGCACGAAGGCCCGCAAGCGCGCCGCCGACATCCTCTTCGAGGCGGAGCAGCGCGAGATCGACCCGTTGGTCCTCCTGCAGGACCGCGTGATCGAGCCGCACACCGAGGCGGCCGTCCCGCAGTACACCGTCGACCTCGTCGAGGGTGTGGTCGCCCACCGCGAGCGCATCGACGAGCTGCTCGAGACGTACTCGCGGGAGTGGACGCTCGCCCGCATGCCCGCGGTCGACCGTGCGCTGCTGCGCGTGGGCGCCTTCGAGCTCCTCTACAACGACGAGGTCCCGGACGCCGTCGCGGTGGACGAGGCGGTCGACCTGGCCCGCGAGCTGTCCACGGACGACTCGCCGGGCTTCGTCAACGGCCTGCTGGGCCGGCTGCTCGACGTCAAGCCGACGCTGCTGGACTGAGGTCGGGCCGCCCCGAGAGGCGGGGCCCGACACCGGTGTGACCAAGCCGACGCCCGCATGGCGGGCGTCGGCTTCGTCGTCCCCGGGCGACGGGTTAAGGTGGCGAACGACCGACACCCCTTTAATCCCGTCCCGTGAGGCGGCAAGGAGTCCTGTGGTGAACCCTGGCGAAGCCCTGCCCGCAGTGCAGCCCGATGCGCAGAGCGACGGCACGACCGTCCTCGGTGCGAGCGACGTCGCTCGCGCCCTCACCCGGATCGCCCACGAGATCGTCGAGCGTGCCAAGGGCACCGACGACGTGGTCCTGCTGGGCATCCCCACCCGTGGCGTCACCCTGGCCCGCCGTCTCGCGACGCGCCTGGCCCAGATCGACCCCACCTTCGACGCGGCCGCCCGCACGGGCGAGCTCGACGTGACCATGTACCGCGACGACCTGCGACGCCACCCGACGCGTTCCGTGGGCGTCACCCGGCTGCCCGACGTCGGCATCGAGGGCCGCACCGTGGTGCTCGTCGACGACGTCCTGTACTCGGGCCGCACGATCCGCGCGGCGCTCGACGCGCTGGGCGACCTCGGTCGTCCGCGCGCCGTGCGCCTGGCCTGCCTGGTGGACCGCGGCCACCGCGAGCTGCCGATCCGGCCGGACTTCGTCGGCAAGAACCTGCCCACGGCCACGAGCGAGCGGGTCCGGGTCCGCCTGGCCGAGGTCGACGACGTCGACGACGCCGTGGTGATCTCCGGGCGCACCGACGACCAGGGGGCGACCCGATGAAGCACCTGCTGTCCACCGCCGACCTGTCCAAGGACGAGGCGGTCCTCCTGCTGGACACGGCCGCGCAGATGGCGGCGACGCAGTCGCGGGAGATCAAGAAGCTCCCGACGCTGCGCGGCCGCACCGTGGTCAACCTGTTCTTCGAGGACTCCACGCGCACCCGCATCTCGTTCGAGGCGGCGGCCAAGCGGCTGTCGGCGGACGTCATCAACTTCTCCGCCAAGGGCTCCAGCGTGTCCAAGGGGGAGTCGCTCAAGGACACCGCGCTGACGCTGCACGCGATGGGCGCCGACGCGGTCGTCGTGCGGCACTGGGCCTCGGGCGCGCCGTACCAGCTCGCGCACGGCGGCTGGCTGGACGCCGCGGTCCTCAACGCGGGCGACGGCACGCACATGCACCCCACCCAGGCGCTGCTGGACGCGTTCACGATCCGCCGTCACCTGGTGGGTCTGCGCGGCGGAGCCGGGCAGGGTGTCGGGGCGGACCTGGCGGGCCTGCGGGTCGTCATCGTCGGCGACGTCCTGCACTCGCGCGTGGCGCGCGCCAACGTCGCGCTGCTGCACACGCTCGGCGCCGAGGTCACGCTGGTCGCGCCGCCGACCCTCGTGCCGGTGGGGGTGGAGACGTGGCCGTGCCACGTGTCGTACTCGCTGGACGAGACGATCGACCAGGTCCGGCCCGACGCCGTCATGATGCTGCGCGTGCAGCGCGAGCGGATGTCCGGCGGGGCGGGCGCGTTCTTCCCCAGCCCGCGCGAGTACACCCGCTACTACGGACTCGACGCGCGACGCCTGGCCCGGCTGCCCGAGCACGCGATCGTCATGCACCCCGGTCCGATGAACCGCGGCCTGGAGATCTCCGCCGAGGCGGCGGACTCCGACCGCGCCGTGATCGTCGAGCAGGTCGCCAACGGCGTCGCCGTGCGGATGGCCGCCCTCTACCTGCTGATGGCCGGGGACACCTCGGCGGAAGGGAACACCCCGTGAGCACCATCTACGTCCTGCGCGAGGTCCGTCCGCTCGGCGGCGAGCCCGTCGACGTCGTCCTGCGCGACGGTGTCGTCGCCGAGATCGCGGCCCCCGGCACCGCCGCCACGGACGGCGCGACGGTGGTCGAGGCCGCCGGGCACGTCCTGCTGCCCGGCCTGGTCGACCTGCACACCCACCTGCGCGAGCCCGGCCGCGAGGACGCCGAGACGGTCGAGTCCGGCACCCGCGCCGCCGCCGCCGGCGGGTTCACCGCCGTGCACGCCATGGCCAACACCTCGCCCGTGGCGGACACCGCCGGCGTCGTGGAGCAGGTGTGGCGGCTCGGCCAGGAGTCCGGCTGGGTCGACGTCCACCCCGTCGGGGCGGTCACCGTGGGCCTGGACGGCGAGCGTCTCGCCGAGCTCGGCGCCATGGCCGACTCCGCCGCCCGCGTGCGCGTCTTCTCCGACGACGGCCGGTGCGTGCACGACCCCGTCCTCATGCGGCGCGCGCTGGAGTACGTCAAGGCGTTCGACGGCGTCGTCGCCCAGCACGCCCAGGAGCCCCGCCTCACCGAGGGCGCCCAGATGAACGAGGGCGTCGTGTCCGCGGCGATCGGCCTCACCGGCTGGCCCGCGGTCGCCGAGGAGGCGATCATCGCCCGCGACGTGCTGCTCGCCGAGCACGTCGGCTCCCGCCTGCACGTGTGCCACCTGTCGACGGCCGGGTCGGTCGAGATCGTGCGCTGGGCCAAGGCGCGCGGCATCGACGTCACCGCGGAGGTCACCCCGCACCACCTCATCCTCACCGACGAGCTGGCGCGCACCTACGACGCCACCTACAAGGTGAACCCGCCGCTGCGCACCGCGGCGGACGTCGAGGCGGTCCGCGCGGGCCTGGCGGACGGCACGATCGACATCGTCGCGACCGACCACGCGCCGCACGCGCGCGAGGACAAGGACTGCGAGTGGCCGGCGGCCGCGTTCGGCATGACCGGGCTCGAGACCGCCCTGTCCGTCGTGCAGGCCACCATGGTCGACTCCGGCCGCCTCACCTGGGCGGACGTGGCGCGCGTGATGTCCGCCAACCCGGCCCGCATCGGCCGGGTCGAGGCGCAGCACGGCCGCCCCATCGAGGTCGGGGAGCCCGCCAACCTCACGCTCGTCGACCCGGCCGCGCGCCGCACCGTCGTCGGCGCCGAGCAGGTCACCGCCAGCGCGAACACGCCGTTCGCCGGCCACGAGCTGCCGGGCCGCGTCGTGGCGACGTTCCTGCGCGGGCGCGCCACCGTCCTGGACGGCGCCCCGGTCGAGGCGGTGGACGCCCGGTGAACCTCCCGCTGCCCGTCGCCGTGGGGATCTGGGTGGTCCTCGGCGTCGTCCTGCTGCTGGCCGTCCTGACGGGGCGCCGCCGGATCGCGTCCCGCTCCCGGCACGTCGTGTCCGCCCCGCCCGGCCCCCCGCTGGTCGACGGCGCGCTCGGTGACACCCTCCTCGGGCCCCTGGACTGCGTGTACGTGTCCAGCACGCTGCACGGCGACTGGCTCGCCCGCGTCGGCGCCCACGGCCTCGGCGACCGCGCCCAGGCCGAGGTCACCGTCTACGCCGGCGGCGTCGTCGTCGACCGGGACGGCACCGGGCCCCTGTTCGTGCCCGCCGACGCCCTGCGCGGCGTCGGCACCGCCCCCGGCATGGCCGGCAAGTTCGTCGGCCGCGACGGGCTCGCCGTCATCACCTGGCAGGTCCCGGACCCGGCAGGCCCCGACGCCACCGCCGAGCCGACCGTCCTCGACACCGGCCTGCGCCTGCGCCACCACGCCGACACGGCCCGCGTCCTCGACGCCCTCCGCCCCCTCCTCCCGTCCACGCCGACCGCGAAGGATCCGCAGTGAGCACCACCACCAGCACCGAACCGGCGGTCCTCGTCCTCGAGGACGGCACCGTCGCCCGCGGCCACGCCTACGGCGCCCGCGGCGTCACCCTCGGCGAGATCGTCTTCAACACCGGCATGACCGGCTACCAGGAGACCCTCACCGACCCGTCCTACCACCGGCAGATCGTCGTCATGACGGCCCCCCACGTCGGCAACACGGGCATCAACGCCGACGACCCCGAGTCGGGCCGCATCTGGGTCGCGGGCTACGTGCTGCGCGACCCCGCGCGCCGCATGTCGTCCTGGCGCGCCACCGGCACGCTCGAGGACGACCTCGCCGCGCAGGACGTCGTCGGCATCTCCGGCGTCGACACCCGCCACCTGACCCGTCACCTGCGCGAGCTCGGCGTCATGCGCGCCGGCATCTTCTCCGGCGAGGCCCTGGTCGAGGGCGGCGTCGAGCGCGACGTCGCCGACCTGGTCGCCGAGGTGAAGGGCGCCCCCGCGATGGCCGGCGCCGACCTCGCCCGCGAGGTCTCCACCACCGAGCCGTACACCGTCGAGCCCGCCGGCGAGTTCGCCGGCGCCGAGCCCGTCGCGACCGTCGTCGCCGTCGACCTCGGCATCAAGGCCATGACGCCGGCCCGCCTCGCCGAGCGTGGCGTCCGCGTCCACGTGGTCCCGCAGTCCACGACCATCGACGACGTCACCGCCCTGCTGCCGACCGACGCCCCCGCCGGCGTGTTCTTCTCCAACGGCCCCGGCGACCCGTCCGCCGCGACCGCCGAGGTCGAGCTGCTGCGCGAGGTCCTCGACCGCCGCATCCCGTTCTTCGGCATCTGCTTCGGCAACCAGCTGCTCGGCCGCGCGCTCGGCTACGGCACCTACAAGCTCGGGTACGGCCACCGCGGCATCAACCAGCCCGTCATGGACCGCACCACGGGCAAGGTGGAGGTCACCGCGCACAACCACGGGTTCGCCGTCGACGCCCCCGTGGACGCCGTGAGCACCGCGCCGCACGACGCCGCGCGCACCGACGACGCCGCCTACGGCCGCGTCATCGTGTCCCACGTCGGCCTCAACGACCGCGTGGTCGAGGGCCTCACCGCGCTCGACGTCCCCGCGTTCTCCGTGCAGTACCACCCGGAGGCCGCGGCCGGACCCCACGACAGCACCTACCTGTTCGACCGCTTCGTCGAGCTCATGACCACCCGCCGGCCCGTCACCGTGCCGGACGCCGCCCTCGCCGCGCTCGGCGAGCAGGCCGCCGCCCCCGCCGGCTCGAAGGAGAACTGATGCCCCGCCGTTCCGACCTCTCCTCCGTCCTGGTCATCGGGTCCGGCCCGATCGTCATCGGCCAGGCGTGCGAGTTCGACTACTCCGGCACGCAGGCCTGCCGCGTGCTCAAGGAGGAGGGCCTGCGCGTCATCCTCGTCAACTCCAACCCGGCCACGATCATGACCGACCCGGAGTTCGCCGACGCCACCTACGTCGAGCCGATCACCACCGAGGTCCTCACCACGATCATCGCCAAGGAGCGCCCCGACGCGCTCCTGCCGACCCTCGGCGGGCAGACGGCCCTCAACGCCGCCATCGCCCTCGACGAGGCCGGCGTCCTGGCCGAGTACGGCGTCGAGCTCATCGGCGCGAACATCCCCGCCATCCAGAAGGGCGAGGACCGCCAGCAGTTCAAGGACGTCGTGGCCAAGTGCGGCGGCGAGTCCGCCCGCTCCGTCATCGTCCACACGATCGACGAGGCGCTCGCGGCCGTCGACCAGCTCGGCTACCCGATGGTCGTGCGCCCGTCCTTCACGATGGGCGGCCTCGGCTCCGGCTTCGCCTACGACGAGACGGACCTGCGCCGCATCGTCGGCCAGGGCCTGCACTACTCGCCGACCACCGAGGTGCTCCTGGAGGAGTCCATCCTCGGCTGGAAGGAGTACGAGCTGGAGCTCATGCGCGACCGCAACGACAACGTGGTGGTCGTCTGCTCCATCGAGAACGTCGACCCGGTGGGCGTGCACACCGGCGACTCGGTGACGGTCGCCCCGGCGATGACGCTCACCGACCGCGAGTACCAGAAGCTGCGCGACATCGGCATCGCGGTCATCCGCGAGGTCGGCGTCGACACCGGCGGCTGCAACATCCAGTTCGCCGTCGACCCGGACACGGGCCGCGTCATCGTCATCGAGATGAACCCGCGCGTGTCGCGCTCCTCGGCGCTGGCGTCGAAGGCGACCGGCTTCCCGATCGCGAAGATCGCCGCGAAGCTCGCCGTCGGCTACACCCTCGACGAGATCCCGAACGACATCACGCAGGTCACCCCGGCGAGCTTCGAGCCGACGCTCGACTACGTCGTGGTCAAGGTGCCGCGGTTCGCGTTCGAGAAGTTCCCGGCCGCGGACGGCACGCTGACCACCACGATGAAGTCCGTCGGCGAGGCCATGGCGCTGGGCCGCAACTTCACCGAGGCGCTCGGCAAGGCGCTGCGCAGCATCGACAAGTCCGGCGTGACGTTCCACTGGGACGGCGACGCCCCGGCCGGTGCCGAGCTCGACGCGCTGCTCGCCGAGATCGTCCGCCCCACGGAGTACCGGATGGTGGGCGTGCAGCAGGCGCTGCGCGCGGTCGTCGCCGGGCACGCCACGCTGGAGCAGGTGTTCGACGCGACGAAGATCGACCCGTGGTTCCTCGACCAGATCCTGCTGATGAACGAGGTCGCCGAGGAGGTCCGCTCCGCCGACGCCCTCAGCGCCGACCTGCTGCGCCTGGCCAAGCGGCACGGGCTGTCCGACGTCCAGGTCGCGGCCCTGCGCGGCATGGGTGCGGGCGGCGAGGCGGCCGTGCGCGAGGCGCGTCACGCCCTCGGGGTGCGCCCGGTGTTCAAGACGGTCGACACGTGCGCCGCGGAGTTCGCGGCCCGCACGCCGTACCACTACTCGTCCTACGACACCGAGACCGAGGTGGCGCCGCGCGAGCGGGAGGCGATCATCATCCTCGGCTCGGGCCCGAACCGCATCGGCCAGGGCATCGAGTTCGACTACTCGTGCGTGCACGCGGCGCTCACCCTCAAGGACCGCTACGAGACGGTCATGGTGAACTGCAACCCGGAGACGGTCTCGACCGACTACGACACCTCCGACCGCCTGTACTTCGAGCCGCTGACCTTCGAGGACGTCCTCGAGGTGTACCAGGCCGAGCTCGCCGCCGGCCCCGTCAAGGGGATCATCGTCACCCTCGGCGGCCAGACGCCGCTGTCGCTCGCGCAGCGCCTCGCCGACGCGGGCCTGCCGATCCTCGGCACGTCGCCGGAGGCGATCGACGCCGCCGAGGACCGCGGCGTGTTCGGCCAGGTGCTGGAGGACGCCGGGCTCCCGGCGCCCGCGTTCGGCACGGCCCGCTCGCTGAGCCAGGCCACGGAGGTCGCCGAGCGCATCGGCTACCCGGTGCTCGTGCGCCCCTCCTACGTGCTGGGCGGCCGGGGCATGGAGATCGTCTACTCCTCCGAGCAGCTCACCGGCTACGTCGAGCGAGCGCTGGAGGCGGCGGCCGCCGCGGCCGTGTCGCACCGCGCGCCGGGCACGCTGCCCGCGCCGCTGCTCATCGACCGCTTCCTCGACGACGCGATGGAGATCGACGTCGACGCGCTCTACGACGGCACCGAGCTGTTCCTCGGCGGCGTCATGGAGCACATCGAGGAGGCCGGCATCCACTCCGGCGACTCCGCCTGCGTGCTGCCCCCGGTGTCGCTGAGCGAGGCCGAGATCGAGCGGATCCGTCGCTCGACCGAGGCGATCGCGAAGGGCGTGGGGGTGCGGGGCCTGCTCAACGTCCAGTACGCCCTCGTGTCCGACGTGCTGTACGTCCTGGAGGCGAACCCGCGCGCCTCGCGCACGGTGCCGTTCGTGTCCAAGGCCACCGGCACGTCGCTGGCCAAGGCCGCGGCCCGCGTCATGGCGGGCGAGTCGATCGCCGAGCTGCGGGCGGCCGGCGTGCTGCCCGCCGAGGGCGACGGCGGCACGCTCGACCTGGGCGCCCCGCTGGCGGTCAAGGAGGCCGTGCTGCCCTTCAAGCGGTTCCGCACCGCGGAGGGCCTCGTGGTCGACACCGTGCTCGGGCCGGAGATGCGCTCCACGGGCGAGGTCATGGGCTTCGACAAGGACTTCCCGCACGCCTTCGCCAAGTCGCAGGCGGCGGCGTTCGGCGGCCTGCCGACCTCGGGCACGGTCTTCGTCTCCGTCGCGGACCGGGACAAGCGCTCCATCGTCTTCCCGGTGAAGCGGCTCGCGGACCTCGGCTTCGAGGTGCTGGCCACCGCCGGCACCGCGCAGGTGCTGGCCCGCAACGGCATCACGGCCCGCGCGGTGCGCAAGTACTCGCAGGGCCCGTCGGCCGACGGCGAGCCCACGATCGTGGATCTCATCACCGCCGGCGAGGTCGACCTGGTGGTCAACTCCCCGTCGGGCCAGGGTGCGCGCGCCGACGGCTACGAGATCCGTGCCGCCACGACCGCCGCGGACAAGCCGATCGTCACCACGGTGGACCAGCTCGCCGCGGCGGTGCAGGGCATCGAGGCGGTGCTCGGCGGGCCGTTCGAGGTCGCCAGCCTCCAGGAGCACACCGCGGCCACGGTCGCGCGCCGCGCGGCGGTGGCGTCGTGACGACGGCGTCCGCCCCGGCGGAGGTCGTCCCGTTCGGGGCGCGCCTCGCCGCCGCGATGGACGACCACGGTCCGCTCTGCGTCGGCATCGACCCGCACGCGTCGCTGCTCGCCGCGTGGGGCCTGGACGACTCCGTGGCGGGGCTGCGCGAGTTCTCGCTGCGGGTCGTCGAGGCGCTGGGCGGCCGGGTGGCCGCGGTCAAGCCGCAGGCGGCGTTCTTCGAGCGGCACGGCTCCGCGGGCCTGGCGGTCCTGGAGGAGGTGATCGCCGCGGCGCGCGCCGCGGGGACCCTCTCGATCGTCGACGCCAAGCGCGGCGACATCGGCTCCACCATGGCCGGCTACGCGGACGCGTTCCTCGCGGACGGCTCCCCGCTCGCCGGGGACGCCGTGACGCTCTCGCCGTACCTCGGCTTCGGGTCGCTGGCCCCGGCGCTGGAGCGGGCGACCGCCACCGGCCGCGGCGTGTTCGTGCTGTGCCTCACCTCCAACCCGGAGGGCCACGAGGTGCAGCACGCCGTCGGCGCGGCCGGCACCAGCGTCGCCGCGTCGGTGGCCGCGCAGGCCGCGGCCCTCAACGCGGGCGCCGACCCCCTGGGCTCGGTCGGCCTCGTGGTCGGCGCGACCGTCGGGGACGCCGCCCGCGCCACGGGCACGGACCTGACGGCCGTCAACGGCCCGCTCCTGGCGCCGGGCGTCGGCGCCCAGGGAGCGGGGGAGCGCGAGCTGTCGGCCGTGTTCGGCGCGGCCCGCGGCCAGGTGCTCGCGTCCTCCTCGCGGGGGGTGCTGGGCGCCGGTCCCACCGCCGACGACCTGCGGCGGGCCGCCGCGTCCGCGGCCGCCGAGGTCCGGGCCGCGCTGCGTCCCGCCGGCTGACCGGGCGTCCCCGACCGGGCGTGGTTCGCCCGGTTGGGGACGTTCGGTCCCGAATGTCGCGGCCGGGGCCGTGCGGATTTGCCCGCAGGGGGCCCCAGCGATTGCCGCTGCCGCAGGTCGTGGCTACTTTCGAGTGAGCAGTGCAACTGTCGGTCCGACGAAGTAGGTGACTTGCGTGGCCCTTCCTCCTCTCACCCCGGAACAGCGTGCGGCGGCTCTCGAGAAGGCTGCCGAGGCGCGTCGGGTGCGCGCCGAGATCAAGAACCGCCTGAAGTACTCCCAGGGGTCGCTCAAGGAGGTGATCGAGGAGGGCAGGACGGACGACGTCGTGGGCAAGCTCAAGGTCGTCTCCCTGCTCGAGTCGCTCCCCGGAGTCGGTAAGGTGAAGGCCCGGGCGATCATGGAAGAGATCGGGATCGCCGAGACCCGCCGCGTCCGTGGCCTGGGACCGCACCAGGCGTCGGCGCTCATCGAGAGGTTTGGCTGAGATTTCCGCTTCACCCGCCGGCGTTCCGGCTGATCACGACCACCCGGGCACCGCGCGGCTGACCGTCCTCGCCGGGCCGACCGCCGTCGGCAAGGGCACGGTGTCCGCGGACATCCGGGCCCGCTACCCGCAGGTGTGGCTGTCGGTGTCGGCGACGACGCGACCCGCCCGGCCCGGCGAGGTGCACGGTGTGCACTACCTGTTCGTCACGCCCGAGGAGTTCGACCGCATGGTCGCGGACGGCGAGATGCTCGAGTGGGCGGTCGTGCACGGCCGGCACCGCTACGGCACGCCGCGCGGGCCCGTCGTGGAGCACCTCGCCGCCGGCCGCCCCACGCTGCTGGAGATCGACCTGCAGGGCGCCCGGCAGGTGCGCGAGGCGGTCGCACGCAGCGGCCTGGACGCGCAGTTCGTGTTCCTCGCCCCGCCGAGCTTCGACGAGCTCGTGCGCCGCCTGGTCGGTCGTGGCACCGAGGACGCCGAGGAGCGCGAGCGCCGGCTGGCGACCGCACGCGTGGAGATGGCGGCGGAGGCCGAGTTCGACGTCACGATCGTCAACGACGACGTGACGCGCGCCACCGACGCGCTGGCCCGCCTGCTGGGCGCGGACCCCGGACCGGGCGCAGAGACGGGCGCCACGTCGCCGACCTCGCAGGTCGCCGGCTGAGGACGGGTAGACTGTCCGTTCGAAACCCCATGACTTCCCGGTGGCCGGGGCACGACCCGCGGCCACCGGTCCCCACGTCTGCTTGGAGGCAGTGATGGCCGGAACCACCCCGCAGCCCATCGGTATCACCGACCCGCCGATCGACGACCTGCTCTCGCGCAGCGAGTCGAAGTACGGCCTCGTGCTCTACGCGGCGAAGCGCGCCCGCCAGATCAACGCGTACTACGCCCAGCTCAACGAGGGCCTCCTGGAGAACGTCGGCCCGCTGGTCGAGACCCGCAACCAGGAGAAGCCGCTGTCGATCGCGATGCGCGAGATCAACGCCGGCCTGCTCACGGCGCAGCCCGCCGCCGAGCCCGTCGACGTCCCGTTCGCGCTCGGCGCGGACCAGGTCGCCGGCGAGGAGCCGTCGGCGTCCGCGCACGTCGTCGGCGACGAGATCGTCTGACGCACCCCGCCGCCGCATGAGGATCCTGCTGGGAGTCAGCGGCGGCATCGCCGCGTACAAGGCCGTGCTGCTGCTGCGGCTGCTGCGCGAGCAGGGGCACGCCGTGCGCGTCGTGCCCACGGCGTCCGCGCTGCGGTTCGTCGGCGCCCCGACGTTCGAGGCCCTGTCCGGCGAGCCCGTGACGGCCGAGGTGTTCGAGGACGTCGACAAGGTCCAGCACGTGGCGCTCGGCCAGGGCGCGGACCTCGTGGTCGTGGCGCCCGCGACGGCGGACCTCCTGGCGCGCGCGGCGGCCGGCCGCGCGGACGACCTGCTGACCTCGACGCTGCTGACGGCCCGCTGCCCCGTGGTGATGGCCCCGGCCATGCACACCGAGATGTGGGAGCACCCGGCGACGCGCGCGAACGTCGCGACGCTGCGGGCGCGCGGCGTGGTGGTGGTCGACCCGGCGAGCGGTCGCCTGACGGGCGCGGACACCGGCCCGGGTCGGCTGCCCGAGCCGGAGGAGATCGCCCGGGTCGCGCTGGCGGCCGCGGAACGTCGTCGGGCGTCGACCGCGGACCTCGCGGGCCGGCACGTCGTGGTGTCGGCGGGCGGCACGCGTGAGCCGATCGATCCCGTGCGGTTCATCGGCAACCGGTCCAGCGGCCGGCAGGGCGTGGCCCTCGCGGCCGCGGCGCTGGCACGGGGCGCCCGGGTGACGCTGGTCGCGGCGAACCTCGCGGACGACCTGCTGGCGCCCCTGCGCCGCGCCGGGGCCGACGTGGTCGAGGTGTCGAGCACGGCGGAGCTGCGGTCCGCGGTGCGCGGCGCCGCCACGACGGCGGACGTCGTGGTGATGGCGGCGGCCGTGGCGGACTTCCGGCCCGCGACGGCGCCCGGGGCGAAGATCAAGAAGGTCGCCGGCCGCGCGCCGGCCCCGATCGAGCTCGTCGAGAACCCGGACGTCCTGGCCGAGCTGGCGACGGACCGGCTCCGCGCGGGGCAGGTCGTGGTCGGGTTCGCCGCGGAGACGGGCGACGACGACGGCACGGTGCTGGAGCACGGCCGGGCCAAGGCCCGTCGCAAGGGCGCGGACCTGCTCGTGGTGAACGCCGTGGGGCACGCGCTGGGCTTCGGCACCGCGGACAACGACGTGACGATCGTCGACGGTGCGGGGGAGACGGTGGCCGTGGCCGCGGGGTCGAAGCGCGAGGTCGCGGACGCCGTGTGGGACGCCGTGAGCAGCATCTCGTCCACCATCTGAGACAATCTCGGATGGTGGGCGAATTTCGGGACCGACGGGTCCCGTCGCGGGGGTTCGCGCCGTAGGCTGGCCCGCATGACCCACGCCCTGCGCCTGTTCACCTCCGAGTCCGTCACCGAGGGACACCCGGACAAGGTGTGCGACCAGATCTCGGACGCGATCCTCGACGCCCTCCTCGCCCAGGACCCGGCCTCGCGCGTCGCCGTCGAGACGATGGTGACGACCGGTCTGGTGCACGTGGCCGGCGAGGTCACGACCTCCGCGTACGTGGAGATCCCGCAGATCGTCCGCGAGGTCGTGCGGGGGATCGGCTACACGTCGTCGACCATCGGGTTCGACGGCGACTCGTGCGGCGTGTCCGTGTCGATCGGCGCGCAGTCGCCCGACATCGCGCAGGGCGTCGACGAGGCCCTGGAGCGCCGCACGGACGCCTCCGACGTCGACCCGCTGGACGCCCAGGGCGCCGGCGACCAGGGTCTGATGTTCGGGTACGCGACCGACGAGACGCCCTCCCTCATGCCGCTGCCGATCTTCCTCGCGCACCGGCTGGCCGAGCGGCTCGCGGAGGTGCGCCGCACCGGCGAGGTGCTCGGGCTGCGCCCCGACGGCAAGACGCAGGTCACGGTCGGCTACGACGGCGACCGCCCGGTCCGCCTCGACACCGTGGTGCTGTCCACCCAGCACGACGCCGACGTCGAGCAGGACAAGCTGCTGGTCAACGTCAGCGACCACGTCATCGACCCGGTCGTGGCGCAGGTCGCCGCGGAGTGCGGGCTGGACGTCGCCGACGCGCGCGTCATCGTCAACCCGACCGGCAAGTTCGTCGTCGGCGGCCCGCAGGGCGACGCCGGGCTGACGGGCCGCAAGATCATCGTCGACACGTACGGCGGGATGGCCCGCCACGGCGGCGGCGCGTTCTCCGGCAAGGACCCCTCGAAGGTGGACCGCTCGGCGGCGTACGCGATGCGCTGGGTCGCGAAGAACGTGGTCGCGGCGGGCCTGGCGCGCCGCTGCGAGGTGCAGGTGGCGTACGCGATCGGCAAGGCGCACCCGGTGGGCCTGTACGTCGAGACGTTCGGCACCGCGCAGGTCGACCCGGCCCGCATCGAGGCCGCGATCCGCGACGTGTTCGACCTGCGCCCGGCCGCGATCATCCGCGACCTGGACCTGCTGCGGCCGGTGTACGCCGCGACGGCCGCCTACGGGCACTTCGGCCGCGACGTCGAGGGCTTCACCTGGGAGCGCACGGACCGCGTGGAGGCGCTGCGCGCCGCCGTGTGACCGCGGCGCGACCTGCGTCGGCGGTCCGTGGTTGCATAGCCCCGTGACCTCCCGTGACGAGCCCGAGCAGCCCGCGCTGCTCGGGCTCGACGACGTCGGGGCGCCCCGGCGGCGCCGTCCCGCGGGCCCCGTGCCCGTCGCCGAGGTCGACCCGGTGGCCCGGGTGGTGCTCGACCTGCAGCCCGCGCACCTGGACCGTGAGTACGACTACCTGGTGCCCGCGCCGATGGCGCACGCCGCGGTGCCGGGGGTGCGGGTGCGGGCCCGGTTCGGCCCGCAGGAGGTCGGCGGGTTCGTCGTGGCGCGGCTCGCGGAGTCGGACCACGACGGTCGCCTGCAGCCCCTGCGCCGCGTGGTGTCGCCCGACCCGGTGCTGACCGCGCCGGTGCTGGAGCTGGCCCGCCGGGTGGCGGAGCGGTGCGCGGGCACCGTGGCGGACGTGCTGCGCCTGGCGGTGCCGCCGCGGCACGCCCGCGTCGAGGGCGAGGTGCTCGCCGGGCTCGCCGCGGGCGCGGACCTGCCCACCGCCGGCACGGAGGACGCCACGGGCGACGGCGACGACGGTGCCGCCCTCGTCGGTCCGCCCGTCCCCCCGCAGCCCGCCGGGGACGGCTTCGCGGCCGTCTGGGCGCCGTACCGGGGCGGGGAGGCGTTCTGCCGCCGGGTCCTGGCCGGCGAGGCTCCACGGGCCGTGTGGACCCCTCTGCCGGGCCTGCACGCCGCGCCGGGGTCGGACGTGGCGCGCGTGCCGCACTGGGCGGCTGCCGTGGCGCAGGCGGTGCGGGCCACGGTGGTCGGGGGCCGGCGGGCGCTCGTGGTCGTGCCCGACGCCCGCGACGTCGCCCTGCTCGCGGACGCGGTCGAGGCCGCCGGGGTGGCGGACGTGGTGCGCCTGCAGGCCGACGACGGTCCCGCGCCCCGCTACCGGGCGTTCCTGCGGGCGCGGCACGGGCTGGCGTCGGTCGTGGTGGGTACCCGGGCGGCCGTGTGGGCGCCGGTGCCCGCCCTCGGCCTGGTGGTGCTGTGGGGCGACGGGGAGGAGATCCTCGCCGAGCCGCACGCCCCCTACCCGCACGCCCGGGACGTCCTGGCGCTGCGCAGCGAGCTCGAGGGTGCCGCGCTGCTCGTGGCGTCCCCGGGCCGCACCGTGCAGGCCCAGGCCCTCGTCGCGCGCGGGTGGGCCCACGAGATCGCGGCGCCCCGCGACGTGCTGCGCGCCCGCTCGCCGCGGGTGCGCGCCCTGACGTCGGTCGAGCTCGCCCGGGAGGGCGCCGGGGCGGGGGCGCGACTGCCGTCGGCCGCGTGGCGCGCCGCGAAGGACGCGCTCGCCCACGGTCCGGTGCTCGTCCAGGTGCCGCGCGCCGGGTACGTCCCCACGGTCGCGTGCGGGCGCTGCCGCACCGCCGCCCGCTGCACCGCCTGCCACGGTCCCCTCGGCATGGCGCGGCACGGCAGCGCCCCCCAGTGCACGTGGTGCGGGCGCCTGGCCGCGGGCTGGCAGTGCCCCGAGTGCGGCGACACCCGCCTGCGCGCCGTGCGCGTCGGGTCCGAGCGCACCGCCGAGGAGCTGGGCCGCGCCTTCAGCGGCGTGCCCGTGAAGGTGTCCGCCTCCACCGCGCCCGGCGGGGTCCTCGACCACGTGCCCGCCCGCCCCGCCATCGTGGTCGCCACCCCCGGCGCCGAGCCCGTCGCGGACGACGGCTACGTCGCCGCCCTGCTGCTGGACGCCGCCGTGTCGACCGCCGGCACCGCCCTGACCACCGCCACGGACGCCGCGCACCGCTGGCTCGCCGCCGCCGCCCTCGTCCGGCCCGACGGGCAGGTCCTCCTCGTCGGGGACGCCGCCCCCGCCCCCACGGCCGCCCTCGTGCGCGCCGACCCCGCGGGCCTGGCCGACCGCGAGCTCGCCGAACGCCGCGAGCTCGACCTGCCGCCCGCCGTCCGCGTCGCCGCCGTCACCGGGGACCCCGACGCCGTGCGCGCCGTCGTCGGACGCCTCGACCTGCCGCCCGACGCCGTGCTCGGCCCCGTCCCCGTGCCCGACGACGCCGCCCGCCTCGACGAGCAGGTCCGCGTCGTCGCCCGCGTCCCGCTCACCGACGGCCTCGACCTCGCCCGGCGCCTGCGCGCCTCCCTCGCCGTCCGCTCCGCCCGCCGCGAGGGCGGGCGCGTCCGCGTCCAGCTCGACCCCCCGGAGATGCTCTGATGACCGGTCCCGCCGCCCGCCGGGTCGACGCCGTCGTGCTCGACCTCGGCAACGTCCTCGTGCGCTGGCACCCCGACGGCGCGTTCACCGGCGTCGAGGCCACCGAGCTCGCCGCCTGGAAGGACGAGGTCGACTTCGCCGCGTTCAACCACGCCCAGGACGCCGGACGCACCTGGGCCGACGCCGTCGCCCACCTCGAGGCCACCGCACCCCACCTCGCCCCCCTGGCGGCCCGCTACGTCCGCGAGTACGCCGGCACCCTCGCCGGCCCCGTCCCCGGCAGCCACCAGCTCGTCACCGAGCTCCGCGCCGCCGGGGTGCCCGTGTACGGGCTCACCAACTGGGCCGCCGACACCTACCACCACGCCGAGCCCGCCGCCCCCGCCATCGGCCTCCTGCTCGACGTCCTCGTCTCCGGCCGCGAGGGCCTCGCCAAGCCCGACCCCGCGATCTTCCGCCTCGCCGCCGCGCGCTTCGCCCTCGACCCCGCCCGCACCGTGTTCGTCGACGACGTCGAGGCCAACGTCACGGGCGCCCGCACCGCCGGGTTCCACGGCGTGGTGTTCACCGGCACCCCCGCCCTGCGCACGGCGCTCGCAGAGCTCGGGCTGCCCGTCGCACGCCCCTGACCTCCCCGGCGAGCACCCGCCGCCCGGGGAGCGGCGGCCCCGCGGCCTAGACTTGCCCGGTGCGTCTCCTCTTCGCCGGAACCCCCGAACCCGCCGTGCCCGCCCTGCGGGCGCTCCTCGCCTCCGACCACGAGGTCGTCGCCGTCCTCACCCGCGCCGACGCCCCCGCCGGGCGCGGCCGCCGCCTCGTGCCCAGCCCCGTACGCGTCGCCGCCGAGGAGGCCGGGATCCCCGTGCTCACCGACGTCCCGCGCGGCGAGGAGTTCGTCGCCCGCCTGCGCGACCTCGACGTCGACGCCGCACCCGTCGTCGCCTACGGCCACCTCCTGCGCCCCGAGGTCCTCGCCGTGCCCCGCCTCGGCTGGGTGAACCTGCACTTCTCCGTCCTGCCCGCCTGGCGCGGCGCCGCCCCCGTGCAGCACGCCGTCCTCGCCGGGGACGAGGTCACCGGCGCCACCACGTTCCTCCTCGACGAGGGCATGGACACCGGCCCGGTGCTCGGCACCACCACCGAGACCATCCGCCCCCGCGACACCACCGGCGACCTCCTGGGCCGGCTCGCCGACTCCGGCGCCCACCTGCTCGTCGCCACCCTCGACGCCCTCGCCACCGGAGACCTCGCGCCCGCCCCGCAGAGCCCCGAGGGCGCCTCCTACGCCCCCAAGATCACCCGCGACGACGCCCTCGTGCGCTGGGACGACCCGGCGCTCGCGGTCGACCGCCGCGTCCGCGCCGTCACCCCCGCCCCCGGCGCCTGGACCACCCTGCCCGACGGCGCCCGCCTCGGCCTCGGCCCCGTCGCCCCCCGCCCCGACGTCACCGACCTCGCCCCCGGCGTCCTGCGCGCCGGCAAGCAGGAGGTGCTCGTCGGCACCGCCACCCACGCCGTCGCCCTCGGCGACGTCCAGCCCGTCGGCAAGAAGCCCATGGCCGCCGCCGACTGGGCCCGCGGCGCAGGACGCACCGTCGTGGAGACCGGCCGACTGGGGGAGACCCGATGAGCGACGACCGCCGCGACGACCGGGGCCGCCAGCGCGGCGCCGCCCGCTCCCAGGGCCGCGGCCACCGCAGCGGCCAGGCGCCCTCGCAGCGCAGCCGCCGCACCGACCCCGCCCGCACCGCCGCGTTCGACGTGCTGCGCGAGGTCGACGCGTCCGACGCCTACGCCAACCTCGTCCTGCCGCCCCTGCTGCGCGAGCGCGGCCTGACGGGCCGCGACGCCGCGTTCGCCACCGAGGTCTGCTACGGCACCCTGCGCCTGCGCGGCCGCTACGACGCCATCCTCGCCGCCTGCGTCGACCGGCCCCTCGACCGCCTCGACCCCGACGTCCTCGACGTGCTGCGTCTGGGCGCCCACCAGCTCCTCGGCATGCGCGTGCCCGCTCACGCCGCCGTCTCCGAGACCGTCGGCCTCGCCCGCGACCGCGTGGGCGCCGGCCCCGCCCAGATGGTCAACGCCGTCCTGCGCAAGGTCGGCCGCACCACCCTCGCCGAGTGGCTCGACCGCCTGCGCGACGACGCCCCCGACCAGGTGACCGCGCTGGCGACCGTCGGCTCCCACCCCGTGTGGATCACCCGCGCCCTGCGCGAGGCCCTGCACGGCAACGGCCGCGATGCCGGCGAGGTCGCCGACCTCCTCGAGGCCGACAACACCGCTCCCCGCGTGACCCTGGTCGCCCGCCCCGGCCTCGTCGACCCGGCGGCGCTCGCGGACGGCTCCGACGCCCGCCTCGAGGCCGGACGCCTCGCCCCGTCCGCGCGGGTCCTCGCCTCCGGCGCCGACCCCGCCGCCCTGCCCGCGGTCGCCGACGGTCGTGGGGGCGTGCAGGACGAGGGCTCCCAGCTCGTCACCCTGGCTCTGGCCGCCGTGCCCCTCGACGGCCCGGACGCCCGCTGGCTCGACCTGTGCGCCGGCCCCGGTGGCAAGGCCGCGCTCCTCGGTGCGCTCGCCGCGCAGCGTGACGCCACCCTGGTGGCCAACGAGGTGCAGCCGCACCGGGCCCGCCTCGTGCGCCGGGGCGTGCGCGCCCTGCCCGACGGCGTCGTCGACGTCCGCACCGGCGACGGTCGCGCGGTGGGTGACGACGAGCCGGGTCTCTACGACCGCGTCCTGGTGGACGCGCCCTGCACCGGCCTCGGCGCCCTGCGCCGCCGCCCCGAGTCCCGCTGGCGGCGCACCCCTGCCGACCTCGGCACCCTCACCGGCCTGCAGGCCGAGCTCCTGGCCTCCGCGCTCGACGCCGTCCGCCCCGGGGGAGTGGTGGCGTACGTGACGTGCTCCCCGCACCTGGCGGAGACCCGGCACGTCGTCGACGACGTCCTGCGTCGCCGCGACGACGTCGAGCGGCTCGACGCCCGCGCCGCCGTGCGCGACGTCCTCGTCCCCGGGGCGTCGATCGACCTGGGTGCCGACGACGGGGGAGCCCACGGCCTCGACGTCCAGCTCTGGCCGCACGTCCACGGCACCGACGCCATGCACCTCACCCTGCTGCGCCGCCGCTGACCCCCCTCCCCGTCACCCACCGCCCCGGCGGCGCTGCACCAGGCCGGTCAGCGCCGCCGGGACCAGCAGGCACGTCGTCACCGCCCCCGCACCGGCCGCGACGACCGCCGACCGCTCCAGCAGGCCCCACACCCCCGCACCGGACTGGGCGGCCCGTGACGGATCGCCCGGGTCCACGACCACGTCGATCTCCCCGCCACGCCGCGGGAACCCGTCCCAGGACGTCAGCGTCACCCGCTCGTACCCCGCGACGTCCACCGTGAGCCGTCCGTCGGTCCACCGTCCCCAGTCGACCGAGACGACCGTCGCCCGCGCCTCCACCCCGGACGACGCCAGCACGCGCCCCCGCTCCCACGTCCCGACCACGAGGCCGACCGCCACGACCGTCACCACCACGGGGAGCACGACGCACGACGCCACCGTGCGCCCGACGGGTCCGGTGCGCCCGGTACGGACCACCAGGCCGCGCAGCACGGCCGGAGGGACGACCCACCGGCCACGTGCGCGCAGCACCCGCACCGCAGGGACCGCCAGCGGCCAGGCGTGCAGGACGACCACGTCGCCCGCCGCGACGAGGAGGATCTTCGCGTCCACCAGGGGATCGTTCCCGGCGACGGCCCAGCCCGGGTGCACGACGTGCTCGACCGACCACCAGCCCAGGACGGCCGTGAAGCACACCACGGCGACGAGGAACGTCCACAGGTCCCGCGTGGAGGCACGCTCCATCGCGGAACGCCGGGCCCGCCACCCACCGGTCGGCGGCCCGACCAGGACGTCCTGGCCCGGCATCGTCGCTCCGCCGGGGCGACGCTCGGTCGGTCGACCCACCTGTCCTCCTCGTTCCGGTGGGCGGCACCCTGGCGCCGCAGATCGGACCGCATGCCAGGTTTTGCTGGCACGATCCCCGCTGTCGGGATATGCTGACAGGCGACCGTGCAAGGAAAACCTGACACCGGAGCACCATGACCACGCCCGACCGCTGGACCCACGCACGCAGCCCCCGCGACCTCGGACGCTTCGTCGCCCAGGCCCGCCGCCGCCACGGACTCAGCCAGACGGCGCTCGCGGACGAGCTCGGCCTGACCCGCCAGTACGTCTCCGAGGTCGAGGGCGGCGACGGAAACCTCTACATCAACCGCCTCTTCGAGATCTTCGACGAGCTCGACATCGAGGTGCGCCTGCGCGAGCGGAGCGCCGATGCTGACGCCTGAGCTCGACGCCTGGCTGTACGGCAGCCGGGTCGCCCGGTTCACCGCGCGCGACGTCGGCCGCGCCGCCCCCCGGGTCGAGCTCGCGTGGGACCCCGACGCCGTCGCGCGGTGGGGGTACGGCGCCCGTGTGCTCTCCCACCTGCTGCCCATGGACCCCGACGGTGCCCCGCCGCCGGCGCGCGTCACGGCCTGGCTGGACGGGCTCATGCCCGAGGGACGGGTCCGTGACCACATGGCGATGGACGCCGGCGTCGACCCGGAGGACGTCGTCGGCTTCTTCGGCGCGTACGGGGGCGACACCGTCGGCGCGCTCCAGTTCGTCCCCGTGGGTACCCGACCCCGCACCGGCACCGACGTCGCGCGCCCTCTCGACGACGCCGACGTCGCCGCGCTCCTGCGCGCGAGCGTCGCGCGAGCCGGAGGGCAGGGACGCAGCCAGCACCTCACCAGCTCCCTGCCGGGCATGGAGCCGAAGATCGGCCTCGTCCGCACCGGAGAAGCCTGGTTCAAGGCGGCCCCGGACCAGCCCACGACCCACATCCTCAAGGTCGCCCGCGCCGCGGACTCGCCCACGGCCGACCTCGTCGACACCGAGGCCGCGGCCCTCGACCTCGCCCGACGTGTCGGCCTCACCTCGATCGACGCCCACGTCGAGACGTTCGACGACATGCGGTGCATCGTCGTGTCCCGGTACGACCGGGTCCCCGACGAGGCCGCTCCGGGGGGCCTGCGCCGCGTCCACCAGGAGGACGGTGCCCAGGCGCTCGGCATCAACACCCGCGACCCGGAGCGCAAGTTCCAGCACGGGCGGGCCATCCCCTCGCTCGCCGCGATCGCGCAGGTGCTGCGCGACGACGGCGCCCGCCCGGACCCGCTGCTGGCGCTGACGGCCCTCAACCTCGCCGTCGGGAACACCGACGCGCACGCCAAGAACGTCTCGCTCCTGCGCCGCGAGAACGGCACGGTCGCCCTCGCCCCGGCCTACGACGTCTCGATGCACCTGCACCACGACCACGCGTCGCGCGTGTTCGCGATGGACGTGGCGGGCGAGCGGGACATGGACGCGCTCACCGGCGCCGACCTCGTCGCCGAGGGCGTCTCGTGGGGCCTGCCGCGACGGCGCGCCCTCCGGGTCGTGGACTCCACCCTCGACGCCCTGCGGGGTGCGCTCGGCGAGATCGACCGCGCCGCGCACCCCGGCGTGCCGCCCGAGGCGTGGCGCACCGTCGAGGAGCGCACGGACGCCCTCCGGGCCTCGCTCGACTGACACCAGCAGCCGCCGGGCCCCGCAGAGCAGCCCGGGGCCTTCGCAGGGCGCCCCGGAGCCACCGGGTCCGAGGGCTCCGGGCGCGCGCGGACGCGTCTGCGGGGCCCGTGGACCCCTCGGGCGACGTGGCCCGGCCCTGACGGGCGGGCGGCGATCAGTGGAGCGTGCGCTGCATGAGGACCGTGCTCACCCACCGGCCGCGCTTGAACCCGACGTCCTGGAGCGTCCCGGCGGGGGCGAACCCGAACCGGCGGTGCAGGGGGATGGACCCCGCGGCGGCCGGGTCGTCCGCGATGACGGCGACGACCTGCCGGACCCCCGCCGCCGTGCAGGCGTCCAGGAGCGCGGACAGCAGGCGGGTGCCGACACCGCGCCCCTGGGCCTCGGGCGCGAGGTAGATCGTGTCCTCCACCGTGTGCCGGTAGGCGGCCTTGGGGCGCCACGGCGACGCGTAGGCGTACCCGACGACCTCTCCGTCGAGCTCGGCGACGAGGAACGGCAGGCCGCGTGTCCGGGCGTCGGCCAGGCGGGCGTCCCACTGCTCGGCGGTCGGCGGCTCCTCGTCGAACGTCACGGCGGTGGTGCGGACGTACGGGGCGAAGATCGCCGCGACGATGGTGAGGTCGTCCGGGGTGGCGGCGCGGACCCGGGGGCGGGCGCCGCCCGGCGCGGGGGAGGGGGCGGTGGTCACACCGCGGGAGCCTAGCGTCCGGGCGTCCTAGGCTGGGCGCATGCCTGCGCTGATCAACCCGAGCATCCTGTCGGCCGACTTCGCGAACCTCGAGCGCGACCTGCACGCCATCTCGACCGCGGACTACGCCCACGTCGACGTCATGGACAACCACTTCGTGCCGAACCTGACGCTGGGGCTGCCGGTGTTCGAGCGCCTCGTGCAGGTGTCGCCGGTGCCGGTGGACGGCCACCTGATGATCGCTGACCCGGACCGGTGGGCCCCGGCGTACGCGGAGGCGGGTGCGGCGTCCGTGACGTTCCACGCGGAGGCGGCGCAGGCTCCCGTGCGGCTCGCGCGCGAGCTGCGCCGGCTGGGCGCCCGCGCGGGGCTGGCGCTGCGGCCGGCGACGCCCGTGGAGCCGTTCCTGGACCTGCTGGGCGAGGTCGACATGATCCTGGTGATGACGGTGGAGCCGGGCTTCGGTGGGCAGTCGTTCATCGACGGGACGCTGCCGAAGATCCGTCGGGTGCGCCGTGCGGTGAGCGAGGCGGGGCTCGACGTCCACGTCCAGGTCGACGGGGGAGTGTCCCGGGAGACGATCGAGCGGGCCGCGGAGGCGGGGGCGAACGTGTTCGTGGCGGGTTCGGCCGTCTACGGGGCGGAGAGCGTGCCGGCCGAGATCGCGGTCCTGCGGGACATGGCGTCGGCGCACGTGCACTGAGCGGCCGCCGCGGTCGTCGGGTCGGGCGGGGGAGCACCTCGCCCGACCTTCTCTCCCGGTAGAAATAGTGTGCCAAGCGCATCGGAAACCCTGTGACGTGCGTCCCGCACACCGGACCAGCCCAGACCCGGGGAGGTCGACCCGTCTAGGGTGGTGGGGTGAAGACCTTCGACTCCCTGTTCGCCGAGCTCTCCGAGAAGGCCGTGACCCGACCCGCCGGGTCCGGGACCGTCGCCGAGCTGGACGCCGGCGTCCATGCGATCGGCAAGAAGATCGTCGAGGAGGCCGCCGAGGTGTGGATGGCCGCCGAGCACGAGACGGACGCGGCCGCCGCCGAGGAGATCTCCCAGCTCCTGTACCACCTGCAGGTGCTGATGCTGGCCAAGGGCCTCACCCTGGAGGACGTGTACGCGCATCTGTGAGCGTCCGGCACCGCTGCCGCGACGCGCACGGCCCGCACGTCCCGCCCACCGAACGAAGAGGTTGCCCGAGATGCTCCGCATCGCCGTCCCCAACAAGGGATCCCTGTCCGCCCCCGCCACCGACATGCTCCGCGAGGCGGGCTACCGCCAGCGCCGCGACACCCGCGAGCTGGTCCTGACCGACGCCGACAACGGCGTCGAGTTCTTCTTCCTGCGCCCCCGCGACGTCGCCGTCTACGTCGGCGCGGGCACCGTCGACGTCGGCATCACCGGCCGCGACCTGCTCCTCGACTCCGGTGCCGACGCCGTCGAGCACCTCGGCCTCGGTTTCGCCGGGTCGACGTTCCGGTTCGCCGCGCCGGCCGGGACCGTGACCGACGTCGCGCAGATCGCCGGCAGGCGGGTCGCGTCCTCGTACACCACCCTCGTCGCGTCCCACCTCGCGGCGCAGGGTGTCGAGCCGGCCGCCATCGTCCACCTCGACGGTGCGGTGGAGAGCTCGGTGCAGCTCGGGGTCGCGGACGTCATCGCGGACGTCGTGGAGACCGGCACGACGCTCCGCGCCGCCGGTCTCGAGGTGTTCGGCGAGCCGATCCTGCGCTCGGAGGCCGTCCTCATCCGGCGGGCAGGGAACGCCGTCCCCGACGGGCTGGAGATCCTCACGCGCCGGCTCCAGGGTGTGCTCACCGCCCGCGAGTACGTGCTCATGGACTACGACGTGCCGATCGAGCTGGTGGACGCCGCCGTGGCCGTGACGCCCGGCTTCGAGTCGCCCACCGTCTCCCCGCTGCACAACGGGCAGTCCGCCGCGGTGCGGTCGATGGTGCGCCGGTCGGAGACGAACCGCGTCATGGACGCCCTCTACGACGTCGGCGCGCGCGGCATCATCGTCACGTCGATCCACGCCTGCCGCCTCTGACCGTGGCCACCACCGGCGAGGACCCGCGGTTCCGCGTCTTCCGTCCGTGGTGGACGCAGGTCGCCGTCGTGGTCACCGGGACGGTCGCGGTCGGGGGGAGCCTCGCGATCGCGGTCCTCGTGCCGGACGGGGTGCTGCTCGACGCGGGGACGCGGGGTGCCTTCGTCGTCTTCGCCCTGGGCGCGCTGTGGCTGCTGTGGCGGCTCGGCGGGGTGCACGCACGGCCGGACCGGGACGGTCTGACCGTGCGCAACGTCGTCCGGACGCGTCGCGTCGAGTGGCCGGAGATCGTCGAGGTGCGCCTCGAGCGTGACGACTCCTGGGTGATCCTCGACCTCGCGGACGGCGGCACGCTGGCGGTCATGGCGATCCAGCGCGCCGACGGCGAGCGCGGCATGGCACAGGCCCGCCGGCTGCGCGGCCTCGTGCGCGAGCTCGGCGAGGCGCCCGACCCGTCCTGAGGGGGGCGCGGGACGTACGAAGGACGCCCCGCAGGTCACATGACCTGCGGGGCGTCCTTCGTGCTGTCCGGGCCGAGGCCGCGCGGCCCCGGCCGGGGCGGGCTCAGTACTGGCGGGCCGGGCGACGCTCGGGACGCTCGGTGCGGGGCGCCCGGCGCTCCGGCGCGCCCTTGTCGAGGGCGATGCGCAGCTGGCGGCCCGCGACGTTGGCGCGGCCGAGCCGGTGCATCTGGTTGTCGTCCAGCGGCGTCGTGATGTCGACCAGCGAGAAGTTGCCGAAGATGTCGATCTTGCCGATGTCGGCGCCGCGCAGGCCGCCCTCGTTCGTCAGCGCGCCGACGATGCCGCGGGGCTGGGCGCCGTGCGTGTGGCCCACGGAGATGCGGTACCGCGTGCCCTCGGCGGGACGGCGGATGCCGCGGCCACGGTCGTCACGACGGTCGTCGCGGCCACGCTCGGAGCGCGGGTGGCGCCCGGTGCGGTCGCCGTCGCGGTCCACGCGCTCGGCGCGGTGCGTCTCCCGGGTGCGGCCGCCCTTGACCTCGGCACGCTCCTTCTCGTGCTCCTCCTGCGCGGCACGGTGCTGCGGGCCGTCGTCGCCGACCGCGAGCGCCAGGAGGGCTGCGGCGACCTGGAGGGGGTCGGTGCCGGTGGCGCCGTCCTCGGTGGTGGCGAGCTGTGCGGTGAGGAGCTCGGTGTAGAGGTCGAGGCGACCGGCCTCGACGCGGGCGGGGACGGTGCCGAGGAGCGTCTGGGCGCGGTGCGCGGAGACGTCGCGGGGCGAGGGGATCTCGACCTCGGTGAGGCGGGCGCGGATGGTGCGCTCGATGTGCTTGAGCTTGCCGCGTTCCTGGGGCGTGACGAAGGAGAGGGCGCGGCCGGAGCGTCCGGCGCGGCCGGTGCGGCCGATGCGGTGGACGTAGGCCTCGGCCTCGCGGGGAATGTCGAAGTTGACGACGAGGCCGATGCGCTCGACGTCGAGGCCGCGAGCGGCGACGTCGGTGGCGACGAGGACGTCGAGGGCGCCGGAGCGGAGGCGCTCGACGATCTTCTCGCGTTCCTTCTGGGCGACGTCGCCGGAGATGGTGGCGGCGGAGACGCCGCGCTCGACGAGGGCGGAGCCGACCTCCTCGGCGGCGGCGCGGGTGCGGGTGAAGACGATGGTGGCGTCGGCGTCGGAGGTGGCGAGGACGCGCAGGAGGGAGCCGACCTTGTGGCGGAACGGGACGACGGCGTAGGTCTGCTCGACGTTCTCGGTGGTGGTCGACTGGGGGGCGATGCTGATCTGCACCGGGTCGGTGAGGTGGGTGTCGGCGACGGCGCGGATGGCGGGGGGCATGGTCGCGGAGAAGAGGGCGACCTGTCGGCGCTCGGGGGCCTGGCCGAAGATGGTCTCGACGTCCTCGGCGAAGCCCATGCGGAGCATCTCGTCGGCCTCGTCGAGGACGAGGACCTTGACCTGGTCGAGGACGAGGGCGCCGCGCTCCATGTGGTCCATGACGCGGCCGGGGGTGCCGACGACGACGTGGACGCCGTCGCGCAGGGCGTACTGCTGGGGCTGGTAGGGGGAGCCGCCGTAGACGGGCAGGACGCGGACGCCGGGCAGGTGGGACGCGAAGGTGGAGATGGCGTCGGCGACCTGGAGGGCGAGCTCGCGGGTGGGGGTCAGGACGAGTGCCTGGACGTGGCCGCGGGCGACGGGGGCGTCGGCGTCGACGGCGGCGAGCAGGGGGATGCCGAAGGCGGCGGTCTTGCCGGTGCCGGTCTGGGCGACGCCGGTGATGTCGCGGCCGGCGAGGAGCGGCGGGATGGCCTGCGCCTGGATGGGGGAGGGGGTGGTGAAGCCGAGGTCGTCGACGGCGGCCTGCAGTGCTGCGGGCAGGGCGAGGTCGCTGAAGGTCGGCTGGGTCTCGGTGGGCATGGTGGTGTCGTTGCTCATCGCGTGGGTGACCGTTTCGTCGGTGGTGTGGGGAGTCCTGCGTCGCCGAGGCGAGGCGGTCGCTGGGTCCCGTACACACACAACGGCCCGGTTTCTGTGACCGGGGAACTGGGAACACGCGGGAGGACGACGAACTCCGAGGGGATCGCCCCATCCTACGCGGCTCCGGTGGCGGGCGGCAGGGTGGGGGTCGGTGAGTTTGCCCACTGACGCACGGTGGTGCCGGTCCTGCGTAGGATGTCGGCGCAGGCTCCGGGGTCGATGCAGGTGGTGAGGGTGCAAGCAGCGAGACAGGCGGGATCGGCGGTGTGGACCGTGCCGAACGCCGTGAGCATGGTGCGGCTGGCGCTCGTACCGGTGTTCGCGGTCCTCATCGTGTCCGGGCAGGACGTGTGGGCGCTGGTGGTGCTCGCGGTGTCCGGGGTGAGCGACTGGTTGGACGGGTTCCTGGCGCGACGGTGGGACCAGGTGACGAAGCTGGGGCAGATGCTGGACCCGGTGGCGGACCGGTTGTTCATCCTGGTGACGCTGGTGGGTCTGGCGTGGCGTGACCTGGTGCCGTGGTGGGTGGTGGTGGCGGTGCTGGCGCGTGACCTGATGCTGACGTGCCTGGTGCCGGTACTGGCGCGGCGCGGGTACGGGCCGTTGCCGGTGTCGTTCGTGGGCAAGGCGGCGACGTTCGCGCTGCTGTACGCGTTCCCGCTGCTGCTCCTGGCGGGTTCGCCGGGTGTGGTGGGCGACGTGGCGGTGGTGCTGGGCTGGGCGTTCACGTGGTGGGGGATCGGCCTGTACTGGTGGGCGGGTCTGCAGTACGTGGCGCGTACGCGTGAGCTGGTGCGTGACGGCGCGGGGGCGGGCTCGTGACGGCGCCGGCGCGGCGGCGGCCGGACGAGTCGATGACGCTGCTGGTCGAGGTGATGGAGAAGCCGCTCGACCCGGGGTACGCGGAGGCGGCGCAGCGGCGTGCGGCCGGCGGGGCGCCGGGACGCGGTGCGGGGACGGTGCTGCTGATCCTGGTGGCGGTGCTGCTCGGTCTGATGACGACGGCGGCGGCGATGCAGCTGCGAGCGCCGTCGGGTGCCGTGGAGGCGCGTGAGCTGCTGGAGCAGGAGATCGTGGACCGGCAGGCTCAGGTGGAGGCGTCGCGGGCGGCGTCGGCGGAGCTGTCGCGGGAGATCGCGGCGTTGCAGCAGCAGGTGCTGGCGGCGCGTGACCAGGGTCTGCTGGACGACCTGCGGCTGGACGGTGTGGTGACGGGTGCGGAGGCGGTGTCGGGTCCGGGTCTGGTGGTGACGGTGTCGGACGGTGACCGGTTGGACGAGAACGGGTCGGCGTCGAGCTCGCGGGTGCAGGCGGTGGACCTGCAGACGGTGGTCAACGCGTTGTGGGCGTCAGGTGCGGAGGCGATCAGCGTGGGTGGGGAGCGGTTGACGTCGTTGTCGGCGATCCGGCACGCGGGTGAGGCGATCATGGTGGACCTGGTGCCGTTGCCGGGTCCGGACTACGTGGTCGAGGCCGTGGGTGACCCGGAAGAGCTGCAGGCTGCGTACGCTCGGACGGGTGCGCCGGCGTACACGCAACTGTTGTCGTCGCAGTGGGGGATCAGGACCGGTGTGGACGTGGCGGACGAGCTGTCGTTGTCCAGCGGTGGTCAGCAGTCGTTGAGGTTTGCCGAGCCGGTGTCGGACGACGCCGGTGATTCCGAGGAGGAGAGTCCATGATCGCCGTCGTCGGCCTCGTGATCGGCGTGGTGGCCGGTCTGGTGCTGCAGCCGACCGTCCCGGTCGGGTTGCAGCCGTATCTCCCGATCGCGGTGGTCGCTGCGCTGGACGCGTTGTTCGGTGGTCTGCGGGCGCGGCTGGACGGGTTGTTCGACGACAAGGTGTTCGTCGTGTCGTTCCTGTCGAACGTGCTGGTGGCGGCGTTCATCGTGTTCCTGGGTGACCAGCTGGGTGTGGGTGCGCAGCTGTCGACGGCGGTGGTCGTGGTGCTGGGCATCCGGATCTTCTCCAACGCTGCCGCGATCCGTCGGCACCTGTTCAAGGCGTGAGCGTGCGGACGGGCGGGACGGGGATGCCGGAGGAGCCGTCGGGAGGGTCGCCGGTGCCGGACGACGGTGCGGCGGCGGTGGCGGGTGCCGACGTGGGTCACGGTGCGGCGGACGGCCGTGAACCGGGGACGCACGGACAGGGCGCGCCTGACCTGTCGGGCAGTCCCGAGGTGCCGAGCGCGTCGAGCGCTGCCGGTGACACCGCCGACTCGGCGGGGGAGGGCGCGTCCAGCGCTCGGGACGCGCGGAGCGCGGACTCTGCGCCGGGTGACGGTGAGGGTGTCGGGGCCGACCTCGTCGCCGAGGACGTCCGGCCCGAGGGCGAGGACGTGGCGTCCGGCGAGGCCGGGCCGGGTGCGACCGGTGTCGCCGGACCGGTCTGGGCCCCGCTGCCCGGTCCGGAGGTCGACGACGTGCCGGACGGCCCGGGATCCGCCGGTCCCGGCCCGGAGCGGGAGGAGCCGGGGACGGACGACCCGCCCGCGGGAGGGACCGCCGGGGAGGCGCAGGCGCCGCGTCGGACGGGCTGGGCCGCGCTGGGGGCCGCGCTGCGCCCCGAGCTGACGCGTTCCCAGGGGCTGGCGGCGCTGCTGTGCGGCCTGCTGGGGTTCGCCCTGGTGGTGCAGGTGCAGCAGTCGGCGCAGGACCCGCTGTCGTCGGCGCGGCAGGACGACCTGGTGCGGCTGCTGGACGAGGTGACGCAGCGTTCGGAGCGGCTGTCCGACGAGGTGGCGGACCTGACGCGGACCCGCGACGAGCTGGCGTCGGGCACGGGGCAGGCGCAGGCGGCGCTCGACCTGGCCGAGCAGCGGGCCGCGTCGGAGGGGATCCTGTCGGGCCGGCTGCCGGCCGTGGGGCCGGGCATCGAGATCGTGGTGCGGGACCCGCAGGGCGTCCTGGAGGCCGCGAAGCTCTTCAACGTGCTCGAGGAGCTGCGCAACGCGGGCGCGGAGGTCGTGGAGCTCAACGGGGTGCGTCTGGTCACCTCCACGTGGTTCCTCGACGGGGACGCCGGCGTGGTGGTGGACGGCGTGGCGCTGGACGCCCCGTACCGGTGGACCGTCATCGGTGACCCGGCGACGCTCAACCCGGCGCTCGAGATCCCCGGTGGCGCCCTGGCGACGCTGCGGACCGCGGGTGCGGAGGCGACGACGACGGAGCACGACGAGGTCGAGGTGACCGCGGTCCGCGAGCCCTCCGAGCCGCAGTACGCGACGCCGTCCGACCCGGATGAATGATGACGTCGTGGCACGTCCCGGCTTCACGACCGGCCCCGGGACGGGGTAGGTTGAAGCGACGACGGCGCACGTCGGACAGCACGATCCAGCAGGAGGACTGATGACGGACCCCCGCGCACTTCCGCCGCACGAGGCAGGCGTCGACACGACGGCTCACCTCGGCCGGATCGGGGCGCCCGCCGAGGAGCAGAACCCGCGCATCCCGTTGACCGCGGAGGAGGCGGCGGCCGTGGCGGCCCTCCCGCGGCACTCGGCACTCCTGGTGGTGCAGTACGGGTCGGGCGCGATCGGCGAACGCTTCCTCCTGGACTCCGAGCGGTCCGTCGCCGGGCGGAGCGAGCACGCGGACGTCTTCCTCGACGACGTGACGGTGTCGCGCAAGCACGCGGAGTTCGTCCGCGACGGCGACCGGTTCGTGGTGCGGGACATCGGGTCGCTCAACGGCACGTACCTCAACCGGCAGCGGATCGACGTCGCCCCTCTCACGACGGGCGACGAGGTGCAGATCGGCAAGTTCCGCATGTCGTTCCACGCCAGCCCGCAGGCGCCGCGGGGTTCCCAGGCGCCGGCCTCGTGACGACGGCGTCCGGGGCGTGGCACGCTCCGGATCCGGACGACGCCCCCGAGCCGTGGCCGCCGGGCATCTCCCGGCACGCGTCGATGCGCATCTCGGAGGTGCTGGCGCAGCTGCGCGGCGACTTCCCCGCGGTGTCGCACTCCAAGCTGCGGTTCCTCGAGGAGCAGGGCCTCATCACCCCGGTGCGGACCCCGGCCGGGTACCGGCAGTACAGCCCCGCGGACGTCGAGCGGCTGCGGTTCGTCCTGGCCGAGCAGCGTGACTCGTACCTGCCGCTGAAGGTCATCAAGGAGCACCTGGCCGCGATGGACGCCGGCGAGCCCGCCCCGGCGCCGGCACCGCGGGTCGCCGCGCAGGCGGGCTCGGCGGCCGGGGGTCGGCGCCGCTGGACCGTGCCGCTGGTCGCCGAGGCGACCGACACCACCGACGAGTTCGTGCAGCACCTCGTCGACTCCGGCGTGCTCCGGGAGACGTCCGGCGTCCTCGACCCGTCGGCGCCCGACGTGGTGCGGCTGACGGTGCGGCTCGCCGCCCACGGCATCGAACCGCGCCACCTGCGCCCCCTGCGGTCCTCCGCGGAACGGCACGTCGGCCTCGTCGACCAGGTCGTGGCGCCCTACCGCAGCCAGCAGACCGAGCAGGGCCGCGCGCAGGCGCAGGAGATCGCCGACGAGCTCGGCGACCTGCTCGCCCGCCTGCACACCACGTGGGTCCGCCAGGGCACCACCGACCTCACGTAGACCACGCTCCACCAACCCCGGGCCCGCCGCCCGGGGGCGCCCGGCGGGCCGCGGCACATCGTCGTACCGTGGATCGGGTGGAGAGCGACGGCGGGTCCCAGGCCCCGATGGTCCCGGTCGAGGTGCTCGGTGTCAGGCAGCAGCAGGACCAGGAGATCGTGGTCGTCCTGCTCGACGCCGCGGCCGAGCTCGCCGTGCCCATCGTCATCGGCGCCCGGGAGGCGTCGGCCATCGCGATGGCGCAGGCCGGGGTGACCACGCCCCGTCCCATGACCCACGACCTGCTGCGCGACCTCCTCGGCGCCGTCGGGGTCGACCTCGACCGTGTCGAGATCGTGGCGCTGGACGGCGGGATCTTCTTCGCCGAGCTCGTGCTGTCCACCGGGGTGCGCCTCGACTCGCGCGCCTCGGACGCCATCGCCCTGGCCGTGCGGACGGGAAGCCCCGTCCTCTGCTCGGCGGAGGTCGTGGCGTCGGCCGGGGTGGAGGTCGTCGACCTCGCCCAGCAGCGCGAGGTGGAGAAGTTCCGCGACTTCCTCGACCACGTCCAGCCCGAGGACTTCACGACCGGCGGGGGACCGGTGGAACCCAGCCCCGACGACACGCCACCTTGACCCTCAGGTGGAACTTCAAGGTTTGGCGGTACCGTGGGGACCGCACCCTCCACCTCAGGGTCAGGGCTTGCGGCTCCGGTCACGCTTCAGCAACAGCGTCCCGACACGCCGGGCCCGCAGGACGCGACATCGTTGACGGCCCCACGGCACCGTCCTAGCGTGGAAGCGACATCTCGGGAGGCACAGTGGACAGCAGGAGTGAGGCCAGCGCGCAGCTCGGCGCACCCTCGATCGGCGCACAGGGACTGCTGTTCGGGGAGGACCTCACGGAGCAGGACCCGGGCACCGGCTACCGCGGGACCACCGCGTGCCGCGTCGCCGGCATCACCTACCGCCAGCTCGACTACTGGGCGCGCACCGGGCTCGTCGAGCCCTCGATCCGACCCGCGACCGGCTCCGGCACCCATCGCCTCTACAGCTTCCGCGACGTCCTCGTGCTCAAGATCGTCAAGCGCCTCCTCGACACCGGGGTCTCGCTGCAGCAGATCCGCACCGCGGTCACCCACCTGCGCGAACGCGGCGTCGACGACCTCGCGCAGATCACGCTCATGAGCGACGGGGCGTCGGTGTACGAGTGCACGTCGCCCGACGAGGTCGTCGACCTCGTCCAGGGCGGGCAGGGCGTCTTCGGCATCGCCGTGGGCCGCGTGTGGCGCGAGATCGAGGGCACCCTGTCGCAGATGCCCACCGAGACGCTCGACGACGGCGAGGACGAGCTGTTCCACCCGGACGACGAGCTCGCCGCCCGCCGCCGCGCCCGCGACGCCGTCTGACCCCGACCGACCGCACGTCGCCGGCCCCGGACGTCCGGCGCTCCCGCGGGCCGCGAGCGCCGGACCGGCCTCAGAGCAGCGGTTCGAGCGGCTCCAGGATCTTCTCCGCGATCTTGTTGAGCGGGGACCGGCCGGCCCACTCCTCGTAGGTCAGCTCGCGGGAGTTGGACTCGTCCATGCGGAACACGTCCTCGAGCTTCCCCGCGACGCCCTCGTCGACGATCTCGAGGTTGATCTCGTAGTTCCCCGTGAGGCTGAGCCGGTCGATGTTGGCGGTGCCGACGGTGGACCAGCGGCCGTCGATCGTGGCGGTCTTCGCGTGCACCATGGCGCCCTGGTAGAGCATGATCCGCACGCCGCCGCGCAGGAGCTTGGTGTAGCGGCCGCGGGCCAGCCAGTCCGCGAGGCCGTGGTTGGAGCGCTCCGGGACGAGGACCCGCACGTCGACGCCGCGCGCGGCGGCGGCGAGGAGGGCGTCGAGGATGTCCCGGTCGGGGATGAAGTAGGCCTGGGTGATGTAGATGTGGTGGGTGGCGCGGTCGATCGCGTCGAGGTAGATGCCGCGGATGGGGAAGACGAGCTCGCTGGGGGCGTTGCGGGCGGCACGCAGCTGCGGCTGCCAGTGCTCGGCGCCGCGGTCGCGCAGCACGGGGTGCTTGGCGCCGCGCCAGCGGTTCCAGAAGTCGACGAACGCGTTGCGCAGCTCCCACGCGGCGGGGCCGCGCAGGCGCAGGTGCGTGTCGCGCCACTTCGTGGCGTACAGCTCGCCGATGTTGTAGCCGCCGACGAACGCGACCTCGTCGTCCACGACGAGGATCTTGCGGTGGTCGCGGCCCGAGTGGCGCACGTTGAGGGTGAGGAGGCCGGCGCGCAGGGCGGGGAAGCGCAGCACGTGCACCTGCGGCGGGAAGACGTAGAACGACGGCGGCACCACGAGGTTCGCGAACCCGTCGAAGATGACGTAGACCTGCACGCCGCGGCGGGCGGCGTCGGACACCGCTTCCTTGAAGCGTGCTCCGGTGGGGTCGCCCTTCCAGATGTACGTCTCGAGGAAGACGGTGTGCTTGGCCTCGCCGATGGCCTCGAGCATCGCCTCGTAGAGGTCGGCGCCGTAGGTGTAGACGGTGGCGGTCGTGTCCTCGATCTGGGTGTCCGACGGGGGTGCCGTGGGGAACCGGGCGTCGAGGGGGTAGCGCTGGCCACGGATCTTGTCGATGGCCATGACGGTCGCGCCGGCGGTCAGGGGGATGGCTGCCGCCAGCAGCGCGGTGCGTGACACGATCTTGCGCACGCGCTGCCAGTCGATGTCGACGTGGATCGGGACGAGGGGCGAGCGAGGGGCGTCGGGCACAGGGTCACCGTAGCGAGCCGTCCGCCGTGGCGCCCGGTGGGAGCGGTTCCGGAGCAGGTGAGGTTGCTCCCAGGGACTGCGCCAGGGGGTGCGTGCGGATCGCGGCGGCCAGCTCGCCGTCGATGCGGTCGAGGTAGACGCCGGTGGTCGCGATCGAGGCGTGGCCGAGGAGCTCGGCGACGACCTTGACGTCCCAGCCGTCCGCGACGAGCAAAGTCGCGGTGGTGTGGCGCAGGGCGTGCGGGGTGGCGGGGCGCCGGTACGGCTCGGGCATGCGTGCCACGGCGCGGGTGAGGAGGTCCCGGACGGCCTGGGCCTCGAGGCGGCGGCCGCGCCAGGACAGCAGGAGGGCGCGCTGCGCGTCGTCGTCGTCGGGGCGGCGCGCAGCGAGGCGGGGTCGGAGCGTGGTGAGGTAGTCCTCGAGGAGGGCTGCCAGGGGCGTGCTGAGCGCGACGGTGCGGGGCGTGCCGCCCTTGCCGACGATCCGCCACACCGTGCCCTCGGGCTCGCGGACGAGGTCGACGACGTCGGCGCGCACCAGCTCGGAGACGCGGGGCCCCAGGACCACCAGGAGCGCCACGACGAGGCGGTCGCGCAGCCCGAGGGCGTGGTCGGAGCGGGTGCGGACCGTGGGGGTCGGTGCCGCGGCCGGGGTGTCGACGCTGGCCAGCAGCGCCTGTGCGGCGGACGCGGACAGGGCGGTGCGTTCGGTGCGGAGCCGTTCGCGGACCTTCGCCGGTGGTGCGGCCCACTGCATGGGGTCCGCCTGGACCCAGCACTGCCGTACCGCGTGGCCGAAGAACCGCGTGACGGACTGGCGGAAGCGGTTCACGGTGGCGGTGGAGCGCCCCGGACCGCGCTTGCGGCGCGGGTCGCTGTAGCGGCCGTCGGCGCGGGCCTGGTAGCGCACGAGGGCGTCGTCGACGTCGTCGCCGGTCACGTCGTCCAGGACGCGGTCGCCGCCGAGGAGCCCGACGAGCTCGGTCACGTCGCGGACGTACGACCGTTCGGTCGCGGGGGACAGGACCCCGCGGACGGTCTCCACCCGGACGGAGGTGAGGTAGCGGTCGGCCGCCTGCGCGACCGACAGCAGCTCGAGCCGGGGTGGTGCGACCACGGGTGGTGGTTCCTCTCGACGGTTGACCTGCGACGACGTCCCGATCGTAGGGGGAGGCCCTGACAAGGCGGGCCCGGCATCGCCGGCGGGCTGGTGACCGACCCGGTCGGGCGGGCGCGCGGACCGGAGTGCGCGCGGTAACGACCGTCGGGGGCAGGGGCGCCGGGGGAGGAGCGGCGGGTGCGCGTGGCACCGGACCGGCGGCGCGGACGCCCTGGGGTGGAGCGGGCGCGGACAGCGGGTCAACTTGGGAGGGCGTGACCGCCGGGCCCTCGGGAGGGCGTGGAAGGGTGCCCGATGAGCGAGGAGGGTGAGGTCGGCGGGTGGCGCGCGAGGGCTGCCGGACCTCGTCCGAAACCGCTGTGTTGTGCTATACACAATGGTTTGACTGTTCTGTCCGTTTCACTCTACGCCCGTCGAGCCGGGGTGTGCCAGACCGCAGGCTGTCCCTGTCGGGCCGCAGTCGGCGCGACAAGGCCCGCCGGTCGCCCTCCGCCGTCCTGACACCGGTCGTCCGTCACGCCCTCGCCGTCCTGGGTGGTCTCGGCCGGAAGGGGAGGGCCCGACCGGGAGGGTGGCCCACGGGCAGGTCCGGCGCTGCAGGGCCGCGCATGCCGCGCGTGCGTCGTCGGCAATGGCGCAGAACCGCGCCGACAGCGTCGCGCGCACGCACACCGCCCGGACGCCGTGAGCAGATGGCGCATCGATCCACGAGCGACGCGTCGTGCGCCCGGTGTCGTGGCGACAGCTCGCCGCGCGTCAGCGGCGGCGTGCGCCGGAGCCCACGACGACGCAGCGGTGCCGTCCCGGCGGGCGACGGTGTCCCTGCGAGGTGCGGCGCAGCGCACCGGTGCCGGTCGACGTCCGTGCCGCAGGTCGGGGCGTCCGCGGGGAGCGGCGCTGGAGCCCTTCTTCCGGCGTAATGACATAATGCGCATTATCGGCACGCCAGATGGTCGCCAGAAGTGGCCGTTCCGGCGCGCCCCGGACGTCTCCGTCGGTCGGTGCACGTCCCAGCGCTCACGTCACCGCATGCGTTGCTGCCTACCTCGCCTTCGTGCGGCGCGTCCGGCGTGGCGTCGCTCGTCACCCGGCCGGGTCCAGGGCGCGGCCGCCCGCGCCAACAGCGCCACGGCGCCGCCGTCCTCGCCTCGTGCCCGTCTGCAGCCGTCGACGAACATGTTCTGCAACCGATGGTTGCGCTCCCCTGGATCCAGGTCTACCGTGTTGTGCAACCTGTAGTTGCGAGAAGGGTGGGCGTCATGGAGATGGGCACGATCGAGAGACAGCTCTACGTCGAGGCGACACCCGAGGTGGTGTTCGCCGTCGTCAGCGAGCCCGAGCACGTGCGCCGCTGGTGGCCCGACGAGGCCGACTACCCCGTCGAACCCGGCGGCACGGGCACCATCGGATTCGCCACGGACGACGCCACGATCACCCAGCGGTTCACGGTTCTCGAGGTCGACCCGCCGCGCCGGTTCGCCTTCCGCTGGACCCACGACGACGGCGAGCAGGCCGCGCGCGGCAACTCGTTCCTCGTCGTGTTCGAGCTCGAGCCGCAGGGCACCGGGACGCGGCTGTCCATGACGGAGACCGGGTTCCGGGAGCGCGGCTGGGCGGAGGCCCAGGTCGTCGCGGCCTACGAGGACCACGTGGCGGGCTGGGACCACTTCCTGCCCCTGCTCCCCCGCTACGCCGAGCAGCTGGAGGTGAGCGCATGAGCACGACGGTCGACGACGAGCTGTGGTCGGCCCTCGGCGACCCGACCCGGCGCCGGATGCTGGACGTCCTGGTGGGTCAGGGCGCGAGCACGGCCACCAGCCTGGCCGGCGTGCTCCCGGTGACGCGGCAGGCGGTGGCGAAGCACCTGCTGGTGCTGGAGCGCGCCGGTCTGGTGCACGCGGTCACGGTGGGTCGTCAGAAGCAGTTCCGCCTCGACGAGGCGCAGCTGCGCCGTGCCATGGCGCAGCTCGCGGACGTCGGGGCGGCATGGGACGCGCGGCTGTCGCGCGTCCGGCGGATCGCGGAGGCGATCCAGCAGGACCTGGACGGGTCGCAGGAGCAGGACCGCTCCCCCGCGCCGGGTCCGCAGGAGAGCACGGACGAGCCTCAGGAGGGCTGAGCGATGGTCGACATCCTGCACCGCATCGGTGTGAAGGGGTCCGCGAGCGCCGAGGTGTTCGAGGCGTTGACGACGGTGGAGGGTCTGGCCCGGTGGTGGACCGAGGACGTGTCGGGTGGCACGGGGGTCGGGGAGGTGGTGGCGTTCCGGTTCGGGTCGTTGGGTGGTTTCGACATGCGGGTGCTGGTGAGCGAGCCGGGTCGGCGGGTGGTGTGGGAGGTGGTGGACGGTCCGCCGGAGTGGGTGGGGACGCACGTGTCGTGGGACGTGCGGGAGGAGGCGGGGTGGACGGTGGTGCTGTTCGCGCACACGGGGTGGGCGGAGCCGGTGGAGTTCATGCATCACTGCTCGACGAAGTGGGCGACGTTCCTGATGAGTCTGAAGGGGGTGGTGGAGCAGGGGGTGGGTGCGCCGGCGCCGCGGGACGTGGCGATCAGCGACTGGCACTGAGCGGGTGCGCGACGGGCCCGGCACCGTGGTGGTGCCGGGCCCGTGGTGCGGGGGTGGTCAGGCGCTCACGTAGTCGGCGAGGTGCTCCCCTGTCAGCGTGGACCGGGCGGCCACGAGCTGGGCGGGGGTGCCTTCGAAGACGATGGTGCCGCCGTCGTGCCCGGCGCCGGGGCCGAGGTCGAGGATGTGGTCGGCGTGGGCCATGACGGCCTGGTGGTGCTCGATGACGATGACGGTCTTGCCGGCGTCGACGAGGGTGTCGAGGAGCCGTAGGAGGTGGGCGACGTCGGCGAGGTGGAGGCCGGTGGTGGGTTCGTCGAGGACGTAGGTGCCGCCCTTCTCCCCCATGTGCATGGCGAGCTTGAGGCGTTGGCGTTCGCCGCCGGAGAGGGTGTTGAGGGGTTGGCCGAGGCGGATGTAGCCGAGTCCGACGTCGCGCAGGTGGCCGAGCAGGGTGCGGACGGCGGGGATCTTGGCGTCGCCGGTGGAGAAGAAGTCGTGGGCCTGGGTGACGGAGAGGTCGAGGACGTCGGCGATGTTCTTGCCGGCGAGGGTGTAGTCGAGGACGGCGGCCTGGAACCGCTTGCCGCCGCAGTCCTCGCAGGGGGTCTCGACGGTCTCCATGAAGCCGAGCTCGGTGTAGATGCGGCCGTTGCCCTTGCAGGTGGGGCAGGCGCCCTCGGAGTTGGCGCTGAAGAGGGCGGGCTTGACGTCGTTGGCCTTGGCGAAGGCCTTGCGGATGGGTTCGAGGAGGCCGGTGTAGGTGGCGGGGTTGGAGCGGCGGGAGCCCTTGATGGCGCCCTGGTCGACGACGACGACGTCGTCGCGTCCGGCGAGGTTGCCGTGGACGAGGGAGCTCTTGCCGGACCCGGCGACGCCGGTGACGACGGTGAGGACGCCGGTGGGGAGGTCGACGTCGATGCCGCGGAGGTTGTTCTGGCGGGCGTCGCGGATCTCGATCGTGCCGGTGGGTGTGCGGACGGTGTCCTTGAGGTGGGCGCGGTCGTCGAGGTGGCGGCCGGTGAGGGTGTCGGAGGCGCGCAGGCCGTCGACGGTGCCTTCGTAGCAGATGGTGCCGCCGTCGGTGCCGGCGCCGGGGCCGAGGTCGACGACGTGGTCGGCGATGGCGATGGTCTCGGGCTTGTGCTCGACGACGAGGACGGTGTTGCCCTTGTCGCGCAGGTCGAGCAGGAGGGTGTTCATGCGGGCGATGTCGTGGGGGTGCAGGCCGATGGTGGGTTCGTCGAAGACGTAGGTGACGTCGGTGAGGGCGGAGCCGAGGTGGCGGATCATCTTGACGCGTTGCGCCTCTCCCCCGGACAGGGTGCCGGACGGCCGGTCGAGGGAGAGGTAGCCGAGGCCGATCTCGGTGAAGGAGTCGAAGAGGTCGGCGAGCGCCCGGACGAGGGGGGCGACGCCGGGGTCGTCGATGCTGCGGACCCAGTCGGCGGCGTCGGTGATCTGCATCCGGCAGACCTCGGCGATGTTGCGCCCGGCCACCTTGGCGGAGCGGGCGGAGTCGTTGAGGCGGGTGCCGTCGCAGGCGGGGCAGGGGGCGAAGACGGCGGCGGCCTCGACGAAGCGGCGCAGGTGGGGCTGGAGGGAGTCGGGGTCCTTGGAGAACAGGGACTCGCGGAGCTTGGGGATGAGGCCCTGGTAGGTCATGTTCATGCCGAGGGCCTTGACCTTGCCCTTGTCGCGGTGGAGCAGGTCGTGGCGTTCGGTGTCGGTGTAGTCCTTGATGGGCTTGTCGCCGTCGACGAACCCGGACTCGGAGAAGCCGCGCACCATCCAGCCGTCGGCCTTGTAGCCGGGTACGAGGATGGCGCCGTCGTTGAGGGACCTGGTCTCGTCGATGATGACGGACAGGTCGAGGTCGGAGACGGTGCCGCGGCCTTCGCACTCGGGGCACATGCCGCCGAGGTAGACCTGTTCGCGGACGATCTTCTTCTCGGTGCCTCCCCCGGCCTTCTCGGTGCTCATGACGCCGCTGGCCTTGGCGGTGAGGATGTTGAAGGAGAAGGCGGGGGGCGGGCCGACGTAGGGGTCGCCGATGCGGCTGTAGAGGTGGCGCAGCATGGCGTTGGCGTCGGTGACGGTGCCGACGGTGGAGCGGACGTTGGCGCCGAGGCGTTCCTGGTCGACGAGGATGGCGGTGGTGATGCCGGACAGGGAGTCGACGTCGGGGCGGGGCAGGGACGGCATGAAGCCCTGCAGGAACGTCGGGTAGGTCTCGTCGATGAGGCGGCGGGACTCGGCGGCGATGGTGGCGAACACGAGCGAGCTCTTGCCGGAGCCGGAGACGCCGGTGAAGACGGTGAGGCGTCGCTTGGGCAGGTCGACGGTGACGTCGCGCAGGTTGTTCTCGCGGGCGCCGGCGACGCGGATGGTGTCGTGGGTGTCGGCGGGGTGCTCGGCGGGTGCGGCCATGGGTGGGGGCTCCTTCGTCGGAGGGCGTCGACCGGTCGGGTCCAGGCTAGTGGCGGGGGCCGACGTCCGGCGGGAGTCGGCGGGTGGGTGGTCGCGCGGGTGCGCCGGACGGGGTGGTCAGGCCACCTGGTCGATGCGGACCATGTTGCCGGCGGGGTCGCGGAACGCGCAGTCGCGCACGCCCCACGGCTGGTCGGTCGGCTCGGAGACGACCTCGACGTCGGAGCCCTGGAGGCGGGCGAAGGTGCCGTCGAGGTCCTTCGTGGCGAGGATGATCGACTGGTAGACGCCCTTGGCCATGAGCTCGACGACGGTGCGGCGTTCGTCGTCGCTCACGCCGGGGTCGGCGACGGGCGGGGTGAGGACGAGGCGGACGCCCGGCTGGGTCGGCGCGACGAACGTGAGCCAGCGCATGTCGCCCTGGCCGACGTCCTGGGTGAGCTCGAAGCCCAGCAGGTCGCGGTAGAAGCGCAGGGACGCCTCGGGGTCGGTGTGGGGCAGGAACGTGGTGTGCAGGGTGAGGTCCATGCCGTCCACGCTAGGGCTGGGCCCGTGGCGGCGCTTCTCGATTCCTGACCGGTCGGGTGACCTGCTTGGTGACGCAGGAGGGCAGCTCGTGGGCGGCGGCGGCGGCGGCGCGGCGCCGGTACTCCCCCGGCGGCATGCCGACCAGCTCGGTGAACCGGGTGGTGAACGTGCCCAGCGAGCTGGACCCCACGGCGAAGCACACCTCGGTGACGGACAGGTCGCCGCGGCGCAGCAGCGCCATCGCCCGCTCGACGCGGCGGGTCATGAGGTAGCTGTACGGCGACTCGCCGTACGCGGCGCGGAACTGCCGGCTGAGGTGCCCGGCCGACATCCCGGCGTCGGCGGCGAGCGCGGTGACGTCCAGGGGCTGGGCGTGGTCGCGGTCGATGCGGTCGCGGACGCGGCGCAGGACGGCGAGGTCGCGCAGCCGCTGGTCGGCGGCGGTGCGGGTCATGGGTCGATGCTGCCACGCCGGGGCGTACGGGGTCGTCGGGGACGTCGAACGGCCGGACCTGCGGGTGCAGGTCCGGCCGTCGGTGCGCTCCCGGTGAGGGGAAGGGAGGTGGGAGCGCGGTGCACGCCTGGTCAGGCGTGCATGTCCATGACGATGCGGCCGTCGATCTTGCCGTCCAGCATCTCGTCGAAGATGGCGTTGATGTCCGCCAGGGGGCGGACGGTGTAGGTGGGGTCGATGAGGCCGCGGGCGAAGAAGTCGAGGGCCTCGGCCATGTCCTTGCGGGTGCCGACGATGGAGCCTCGCACGGTCAGCCCGAACAGGACGGTGGAGAAGATGTCGAGGCCGAACTGCTCCGGGGGCAGGCCCACGAGGGAGACGGTGCCGCCGCGGCGCAGTCCGCCGACGGCCTGCGGGAACGCCTTGCCGTTGACGGCGGTCACGAGGCCGCCGTGGGCGCCACCGCCGGTGACCTCCTGGATCGTGGCGACGACGTCGGTCTCGGTGAGGGCGTTGACGGTCGCCTCGGCGCCGTGCTTGCGGGCCAGGGCGAGCTTGTCGTCGGAGACGTCGACGGCGACGACGCGCATGCCCATGGCGCGGGCGTACTGCACGGCGATGTGGCCGAGTCCGCCGATGCCGGAGATGAGGACCCACTGGCCGGGCTTGACCTCGGACTCCTTGAGGCCCTTGTACACGGTGACGCCGGCGCACAGGATCGGCGCGGCGGCGGCGAGGTCGACGCCGGCGGGCACGATCGGGGCGTAGGTGGCGTCGACGAGCATGTACTGGCCGAAGGAGCCGTCGACGGAGTAGCCGCCGTTCTGCTGGTTCGGGCAGAGGGTCTCGCGGCCGGTCTCGCAGAACTCGCACTCGCCGCAGGCGCTCCACAGCCAGGCGTTGCCGACGGTGTCGCCGACCTTCATCCGGGTGACGCCGTCACCGACGGCGACGACCTCGCCGACGCCCTCGTGGCCGGGGATGAAGGGCGGGGTCGGCTTGACGGGCCAGTCGCCGTGCGCGGCGTGGAGGTCGGTGTGGCAGACGCCGGAGTACAGGACCTTGACGAGGGCCTGGCCCGGGCCGGGGGTGGGGAGGTCGACGTCGGTGACGGCGAGGGGGGCGCGGAACTCGGTGACGACGGCTGCCTTCATGGCCATGGTGACCTCCTGGGGTCGGACCTTGCGGTGTGGCGTGGCGGGGTCCGGCCGTCGTGCGGCGGGCCCCGTCCTGACGTTGCCTCCACTCTAACGGCTATGGTCTGACCACACCACCGTCGACGGTGTGATCCTCCCCCGCCCGAGAGGTCACACCTGCCCGCTCAGGACTCCTCGGCGGCCTCCTCGACGAGGGTCACGGTGACGTCCTCACCGCCGAGGGTCAGCACGCCGTCCTGCAGGTCCAGGGTCGGCGACGCGGCGAGCAGGGCCGCGAACCAGTCGTCCTGCGCCATCAGCTCGTCCGTGCACGCCATCCGCGTCGAGGTGAGTCCGCCCGTCAGGCGCAGCACCCCGTCGTCCCACGTGGCAGGCGCCGACATGCTGTTGCAGCCCGGCTGCGCGCCGACGGCGTCCTCGCGGAACGCGAGCACCACGCGCGATCCGTCGACCAGCCGCTCCCCCGTGGCGTCGAGCGCCACGAACGTGCGACCGGACAGGTCCGGCGCAGGGCTGCAGGCCGCGAGCGCCGCCGTGGCGGTCAGGGTGAGGGAGGTCAGGGTGAGGGCGTGTCGGGGGGTCACGCGGTCAGGCTAGTGGCCGCCCCTGGGGGCGAGCGGGGAGGCGGCGGGGCGCGCGCCCGCGCGGCGTGGTGGGCTTCGCCGGGGACCTCCCGGGGACCGGTACCCTGCGGCGATGACCTCCCTGGCGGGCCTGGACGATGCGCAGCGTGCCCTGGTCGCGCGCTGGTTCGGCGAGGTGGAGGTCGTGGCGGACGCCTCGTGGGGGTTGACGTCGACGCGGGTGCTGCGCCTGGCGCGCCCGGACGGGCCGGACGTCGCGCTCAAGGCGGCGGGGCCGCGGGACCATCACCTGGCGCGGGAGATCGCGGCGCACGAGCAGTGGCTCGCTCCCCTGGCGCCGGCGGGGCGGTGGCCGCGGCTGCTGCACGCGGACCGGGAGCGGCGGCTGCTGGCCACGGTGTGGCTGGACGGGCGGCTGGTCGAGGGCGACCGGGCGGAGCGGACGCCGGACACGTACCGGCAGGCGGGTCGGCTGCTGGCGGAGCTGCACGGCCTGGGGTCGCGGGTCGACGGGGACTGGGAGTCGGCGGAGGACGCCCGTGCGCTGGCGTGGCTGGACGGTCCGCACCGGATCGCCGGGGACGTGGTGGCGCGGCTGCGGGCCGTGCTGCGCTCCCACGAGCATCCTCCGGTGCGGGTGGTGCCCACCCACGGGGACTTCCAGCCGCGCAACTGGGTGGTCGACGACCGGACGGTGCGGGTCATCGATCTCGGCAGGGCGCAGTGGCGGCCCGCGCGCACGGACCTCGCGCGTCTCGCCCGGCAGCAGCTCGCGGCGCCGGGTGCGCTGCGCGACGCGTTCGTCGAGGGGTACGGCGCGCCCTGGCCCGACGGGTCGGCGTGGCGGCGGGTGCTGCTGCGCGAGGCGATCGGGACGGCCGCGTGGGCGCACCTCGTCGGGGACACGGAGTTCGAGGCGCAGGGGCACCGCATGATCGCGGCGGCGCTCGCCGACGCGGGTCGCTGACCGGGCACGAGAGCGGGTCCGCGGACCGGGCCCGGTTCCCGGCCGCGCCGCGTCCGCCCTGGTGGGGCCGGGCGGGCACCGCCGTGGCCCGCACTACGATGCGGTGGTGATCCTCGCCCACGACCTGGCCGGTGCCGGCCCCGACGTCGTCCTGCTGCACGCCGGGGTCGGTGACCGCCGCCTCTGGGATCGGGTGGTGCCCGCCCTCGCCGCGTCCCGGCGGGTGCTGAGCCCCGACCTGCGCGGCTTCGGCGCCTCGCCGCTGCCGCACGAGCCGTACGCGGACGCCGACGACGTCGCCGCCGTCATGGACCACGTGGGCATGACGTCCGCGGTGGTGGTGGGCAACAGTCACGGCGGCCGGGTCGCGCTGGAGCTGGCCACCCTGCACCCGGAGCGTGTGGCTGCCCTGGTGCTGCTGTCCCCCGCCCTGCGCGGGTTCGACGCCGGCGACGAACGCCTCGCACGGTTCGGTGCCCGGGAGGACGCCCTGCTCACGGGCGGTGACGTGGCGGGCGCGGTGACGCTGAACGTCGACACGTGGCTCGGACCCGCCGCGGACGCCGCCGCGCGCACGACGCTCACGACCCTGCAGCGTCGCGCGTTCGACGTGCAGCTCGCCGCCGAGGCCGACGCCGCCGCCCGCGGCGTGGAGCCCGGCAGCGCCCGCCGCGTCGAGGTGCGGCCCGAGGCCCTGGACGTGCCCACGACCGTCGTGGCCGGCCGGCACGACCTGCCGCACTTCCGGGCCGTGGCCGACCACCTCGTCGCCACGATCCCCGGCGCCCGGTCCCGCCGCCTCGCCTGGGCCGGGCACCTGCCCTGCCTCGAGGACCCCGCGGCCGCCGCCACGCTCCTGGACGAGCTCGTCGGCGACGCAACATTCGCGACACATCCGCGTCGGACGATGACGTCGTGAACGTCTCCCTGGACTCCCCCCTGCGCGACGACGTCCAGCTGCTCCTCGACGAGCACCTGGCCGAGATGCGGGCCACCTCTCCCCCCGAGTCCGTGCACGCCCTGGAGGCGTCGGCGCTCGCGGTGCCGTCGGTCCGGTTCGTCACGGCGCGCGACGACGACGGCGCCCTGCTGGGCTGCGGGGCGCTGCGCGAGATCGAGGCGGGCCCGGGCGGGCACGGCGAGCTGAAGTCGATGCGGACCCTGCGCGCGGCGCGCGGGCAGGGCGTCGCGTCGGCGGTGCTGGACCGGCTCCTCGACCTCGCCCAGGAGCGCGGGTACGTGCGCGTCAGCCTGGAGACGGGCGCCGAACCGTTCTTCGCGCCGGCACGCGCCCTGTACGCGCGGCGCGGGTTCGTCGAGTGCGGACCGTTCGCGCACTACGGCCCGGACCCGAACAGCGTGTTCATGACGATGACCCTGGTGGCCGCGCCCCTGTGACCCGCCCGGCGGCCGCCACCCCGACCAGGGGACGTGCGGGCGCCGCCGGCGCTACCGTCGGACGATGACGACCGTCACCGATCCGCAGGACCGCGCGAGCTACGCCCGCGACGCCGGTGAGAAGGACCTCTACGTCGGCTACCTCGCCTGGGCGCGGGACACGCTGCGGTGGAAGTGCTCCGGCCTCGACGCCGAACAGCTCGCCCGGCGGCACGCACCCAGCGACCTGTCCCTCGGCGGGCTGCTCAAGCACCTCACCGTCGTCGAGGCGGGCTGGGTCAACCTCACGTTCGCCGGCGGTGTGGAGCGCCCGTCGTGGTTCGCGCAGTGGGACCCCGACGGGGACGAGGGCTGGACGTTCACGACCGCGGCCGCGGACGACCCCGCCGACCTGTTCGCCTGGCTCGACGAGACCCAGCGGATCACCGAACGCATCGTCGCGGGCGCCGACCTCGACGACCTCGCGGTGAACCCGGACGAGGACGGGCCCGTCCCGCTGCGCTGGATCCTGCTGCACCTCGTCCAGGAGTACGCCCGCCACCTCGGCCACGCCGACCTCCTGCGCGAGGCCGTCGACGGGTCCACCGGCGTCTGAACGGCGCCCGCCGCCTCACCCGGCGCGGTGCGGGGCGGCCCGCCCGAAGCGGGCCAGCAGGTGCCACACCTGCTTGAGGGCCCGGGCGTCGACGTCGTCCCGGGCCCGCCACGACCCCATGCGGGCGGGTGTGAGGAGGCCCTGCCCGGCGATCCGTGCGGCGAGACGCACCGGTTCCCGTCCTCGATAGGCCGGGTCGAGCGAGGCGACCGACGTCCGGTACCCCGCATGCCACCGCACCGCCACACCGGCTCCCGCCGCGACGTCCGCGAGCGCCGTTCCACGGTAGGACGGGTCGAGCACGATCGCCTGGACGTCCTCGGCGAGGCGGACGCCGCCGTGCACGTGCGCCTCGACGTACCGGTCGAGAGGATCCGCGGGCGGGGCGGCGGCCAGCGCGGCGGGCAGGTCGCAGCGGTCGACCGTGCCGAACCGGTGCGGGTCGTGGGCGCTGTCGGGGAAGCAGAACGTGGTCCGTGCCAGGACGTGGGGTTGCAGCCGCAGGTGGCAGGACCCGAAGCGGGGCGCGGCGCCGTAGGGGTCGTCGTGGAGGGCCAGCGCGCCGTAGCGGGGACGCTCGCCGGACGGGGCGGTGTCGTAGGCGCGACCGAACAGGCGGCTCTCCCACGCCCAGCGGTCACCGCCGCGGTGGGCGGTCAGGCCGCCGTTGCTCGTCCCGGTCTCGAACTGGCTGCGGTAGACGCCGTCCGCGACGATCGCCTCGAGCACGGTCCGCTCCGGTGCGGCCGGCGCGTCGGGGTGGAAGTGCACCACGACGCGCGCCTCCGGCGGCAGCGGCGGACCGGCGGCGAGGGTGCGCACGTGCGCGACCGCCGACTGCCAGGGCGGGGCCGTCATGACGTGACGGCAAGCCGCGACGGTGCGGCCAGGAGCGGCCACCAGTGCCGGTCGGCCAACGGTGAGGCGGCGTCGGTGGGCAGCCACGTGCCGGGCAGGTGCGGGGTGCCGGTCGCCTGCCAGACGGTGAAGTGGCACACGGGGGCGGGCCACGGATAGTTCCCTGACGCGGCGCCTGGCAGGAGGACCTCGTTGCGGACGTACCCCACCATGGTCGGCACGACGTCGCGGCCGAGGACGGCGCGCGCCAGCCCGAGTGCCGCGGTGCGGCCGTCGTCGTGGTCGGGGACGACGCAGGTCGGCAGGTCGAGGCGTCCGGTGCCGCCGTCGCGGGGCACGCAGAACACGTCGTCGCCGCTGCGCAGCAGCAGCCGCACCAGGCCGGTGGGGGCGGGTGGCGCGCCGTCCGGGTCGAGGACGACGTCGGCGCGCCCGCCGGGCGGGAGCCAGGGGGCGTCGGGTCGGCTGGTCACGACGGTGGCGGGCACCGGTCCACGGTAGCGGGCCGGTGCCCGCGCCGCGTCCACGGGGGGTGTCTTGCTGCTGGTCAGCGCGTCGTGGGCGACCGGTAGGGTCCGCCTCATGGCGTACACCGAGAAGCGGACCGCGCGCGACGGGTCGACCGCTCACGTGGGGCGGTTCCGGGTGGACGGGCGGCTGCGCAGCACGCGCGCGTTCCGGTCGCGGCGTGACGCGCTCGCGGAGGCGCGGCGGGCCGAGGAGGCGGGAAAGCGCGGCGAGTGGGTGGACCCCCGGTCGGGCACCGCGACGGTGGGCGACTGGTTCGTCGCGTGGCAGGCGGGCCGCGTGGACCGGGCGCCGCGCACGCTTGAGGCCGAGCGGGAGCGGTTCGCGTCCCTGGTGGCGCCGACGTTCGGCGACACCCCGCTGCGGCAGGTCGCGCACGACGACGTGGCGCGGTGGGCGGCGACGATGACGGCGCCCCGCACGGGGCAGGTCGCGTCCCCGGCGCGGCGCCGCGACGCGGTGCGCCTCCTGGTGGCGCTCCTCGACGGCGCGGTGGACGCGCGGCGCCTGACGTCGAACCCGGCGCGCACGCCCTCGGGGCGGGTGCCGTCGCTGCCCCGCGCCCCCAAGACGAAGCCGCACCGGTACCTGTCGCACGAGCAGCTGCGGCGGGTCGCGGACGCCGCCGGGACGCCGCAGGCCCGCACCCTGGTGCTCCTGGCGGGCCTGACGGGGCTGCGCTGGGGCGAGGTGTCGGCGCTGCGCGGCGGCGACGTGGACCTGCTGCGCCGGCGCGTCACCGTGGAGCGCGCGTACACCCGCCTCGACGACGGCACCGTCCTGCTCGGCGACACCAAGACGCACGCCCGCCGCGAGGTGCCGCTGCCCGGCGTGCTCGCCGGTGACGTCGAGGCGCTGCTGGCCGGCGGACCGGACCTGCTGTTCACCGGGCGGTCCGGGGCGCCGCTGCGTCGGGAGAGCTTCGACCGGCACGCGTTCCGACCCGCGGTCCGTGCGGCGGGCGGCGCGGTGTCCACCCTGCAGGAGCTCCTCGGCGTGCCCGTCAGCGGCCTGTTCGACGCGGGCACCCTCGTCGCGGTGCGCGAGGTGCAGCGCCGGGCGGGCCTGCGGGTCGACGGCGTCGTGGGTGCCGCCACCTGGCAGGCGCTCGTCGAGGCCGACCGGGCGGCGCGCGACCACCTGGACCGGGCGCAGCGCATCTCGCGCACCCGGGCGCTCGCGGCCGTGGCGCGCGTGACCCTGGCGCCCGGCGCGGAGGACTTCGCCACCTTGACCCTGCACGACCTGCGGCACACGGCCGCGTCCCTGGCGATCGCGGGCGGCGCCACCGTCAAGGCCGTGCAGCGGCTACTCGGGCACGAGTCCCCCGTGCTGACGCTGCGCACCTACGCCGGTCTGTTCGAGGACGACCTCGACCGGCTGGGCGAGGCGATGTCCGCGCAGTTCGCGGCGCACGACGCGACAACCGATGCACACCATGTGCTCACCGAGGCGACCGCGAACCCGGCCGGGGTGTCCCCGCTGCGTGCCGTCGCAGCCCTCTGACCTGCACAAACGGGGTTCGCCACGATGCTCAACGCGCCTTTGCGCACCCGCTTTGGAAAAGCGGGTGTCGGCAGACAAAAGGGAGGAATCGCCGTAGGATCGCCCTACTCCGCCTACTACTCCGCTCCGACGGCTCTCCGACAGGGCAGGGGGACGCCGCCGAGCTGTCCCAGACGTCTCCTGCGCGCCGTCGCCGGAGGACGTCCACCCCGGCCCGGCGTCACCGCACCGCCCTCGTTCACGCCCGATCGCCCCCTTGACCGCACGCCCGACCACCCCGAGGTGACCCCCATGCCCGTCGAGCCGACCACCCCGAGGTGACCCCCATGCCCGTCGAGCCGACCACCCCGAGGTGACCCCCATGCCCGTCGAGCCGACCACCCCGAGGTGACCCCATGCCCGTCGAGCCGACCACCCCGAGGTGACCCCATGCCCGTCGAGCCGACCACCCCGAGGTGACCCCATGCCCGTCGAGCCGACCACCGCCCCGCCGACCCGGCCGGACGAGTCCACCGGACCCGCCCCCGCGGACGCTCCCGGCCGGCCGCCCGTCGCGACGCTCCCCGATCCCCGGGAGCGTGCGGGCCACGACGCAGGTCCGCCCGCCGGCGAGCAGGTCGCCGCGGCCGACCAGGCGACACGAGCCGCCGGCGCGGTGACGACCCTGTCGGCCGGGCCGCGCGAACGGGTCTTCGCCGCGGCCGACGCCCTCGCCGCCGAGGGCGGTCAGGTGACCGTCGCCACGGTGCGCGACCGGGCGGGCTGCTCCAACGCGCTGGCCACCGAGCACCTGCGCACCTGGCGTGCCGAGCGGGCCGCCGCCACGGCCGACGCCGCCCGCACCCCGCCGGTGCCGGCAGCGCTCACCCAGGTGGTCGAGCGGGGCGTCGGTGTGCTGTGGCGCGAGGCCGTCGTCCGGGCGCACGACACGCACGAGGAGGACCTGGCCCGCGCCCGGGTCGACGTGGAGGCGGCCCGCACGGACACCCTGCTCCTCGCGGCCGACCTCGACGACGTCCGCGAGCAGCTCGCCACGGCGCGGGCCGAGGCCGGGCTCGCCGACGCCCGCGCCGACGACCTGGCCGCGCGGCTCGCCGGCGAGACCACCGCGCGCCGCACCGCCGACGGCGCCGCGGTGCGGTCCGCCGCCACCGCCGACGAGCTGCGTGCCATCCTCGCCGCCCGGGACGGCGAGGTCGACGACCTGCGGCGCCGCCTGGCCGTCGCCGACGAGGCACGCGCGGCCGCCGAGCGCGACCACGTCCGTGCCGACGAGCAGGTCGGCGCGGAACGCCGCGCCGCCGACGACCTGCGCTCCCGCCTCGACGACGCCCGCGCCGAGGTGGCGCGTGCCCGTCAGGACGCCGCCGTCGCCGAGGGGGACGCGCAGTCCGCCCGCGTGGACGCCGCCCGCCTCGACGGCGAGGTCCAGGCGCTGCGCGACGCGTTGCGCGAGGCCCGCGAGCAGGCGGTCGAGGCGGAGCGGGACCGGGCCGTGCAGGCCGCCGCCCGCGCCCAGGCCGAGGGCGAGGCCGCGGGCCTGCGCGCGGTGCTGTCCGCGCGCGAGCACCGGGACGCCTGACCCGGCGGGTCAGCTCAGGCCCAGGCGCCCCGCGCGTGCTGGAACACGAGGTTGGTCTCCGTGAGCGCGACCCCGGGGTTCGCCGACAGGTTCGTGATGACGAACTCGTTGAGACCGTCGGTGTCGGGCGCGGCCACGTGCACGAAGAAGTCGTGCGCACCGCCGAGGAGGAACACGTCGAGCACGCCGGGCAGCGCCACGAGCTCGCGCGCGAACTGCTGCAGGTGCGCGCGTGCCGCACCGTGCATCCGCACCGCGACGATCGCCTGCAGGGGCCGCCCGGCGCGGGCCGGGTCGACGTCCACGTGGAAGCCGCGGATCACGCCCTCGTCACGCAGCCGGCGCACCCGCGCCAGGCACGTCGACGGCGCCACCCCCACCCGCGCGGCCAGCGCGTTGTTCGCCAGGCGGGCGTCGTCCGCGAGCGCCGCGAGGATGCGGTGGTCGACGTCGTCGAGGCGCACGGAGCGTTCGGGGCGGCGCTCGAGGCCGGAGTGGCCGGCGAGCCGGTTCCGCAGATCGTGCGCCGGGGTGCCCGCCACGGTCGGGCGTCTCGAAGATTCTGACACCATGACGTCAATCTACCGAAGGATTGACCGATCGGCGTCGATCTGCCGAACAGGTGCCTCACACTGGTGGTGATCGCGGTCACACCCCGACCGTTGGAGCCTGCTCGCACACCGAGCCCGACCTGAAGGCGGACCCATGGACGTCTCCGTCCCCACCGAAGTCAAGAACCACGAGGGCCGGGTGGCGATCACCCCGGCCGGCGTGCACGAGCTCACCGTGCGCGGGCACCGCGTGCACGTCCAGGCCGGGGCCGGGCTCGGCGCCGGGATCAGCGACGACGACTTCGTCGCCGCGGGGGCGCGCCTCACCCCGGACGCCGCCACCACCTGGGACGCCGGGGAGCTCGTGCTCAAGGTCAAGGAGCCGGTCGCGTCCGAGTACGGGCACCTGCGCGAGGGGCAGACCCTGTTCACCTACCTGCACCTGGCCGCGGACAAGGCGCTCGCCGAGGAGCTGCTGGCCCGCCGGGTCACGGCGATCGCCTACGAGACGGTGCAGACGGCCTCGGGCGCACTGCCGCTGCTCGCCCCCATGTCGGAGGTCGCGGGGCGCCTGGCCACGCAGGTCGGGGCCGCCACCCTGCAGAACGCCGCCGGGGGGCGCGGGGTGCTGCTCGGCGGGGTGCCGGGCGTCGCCGCGGGGCACGTCGTGGTGATCGGTGCCGGGGTGTCCGGCATGAACGCGGCGCGCGTCGCCGCGGGCATGGGTGCCCGCGTCACCCTGCTCGACCGGAACGTCGACGTGCTGCGCGCCGCGGACCGGGAGCTGGGCGGGCGGGTGCAGACCCTCGCCTCGAACCGGCTGACCGTCACCGAGGCGGTGCTCGAGGCCGACCTCGTCGTCGGTGCCGTGCTCGTGCCGGGCGCGAAGGCGCCGGTGCTGGTGAGCAACGAGCTGGTCGCCGCGATGCGCCCCGGGTCGGTGCTGGTCGACGTCGCGATCGACCAGGGCGGCTGCTTCGAGGACTCCCACGCCACCACCCACGACCGTCCCACCTACCGGGTGCACGACACCGTCTTCTACTGCGTGGCGAACATGCCCGGCGCGGTGGCGCGGACGTCGACGTACGCGCTGACGAACGTCACCCTGCCGTACGCGGTGGCGCTCGCGGACGCCGGGTGGCGCGAGGCGTCGCGCGGTGACGCGGCGCTCGCGGCGGGGCTGAACACGCACGACGGCCAGGTGGTGCACCCGGCGGTCGCGGGCGCGCTGTCGCTGCGTCACGTGGGGCTCGACGAGGTGCTGTGACCGGACGCCTGGCGTGCCGGCCCGGTGCGACGCCGCCGCGTCGCGTCATCGTGCGGGGCGCTGCCGGGCCGTGGCGCGACGATGCCCTGCGACCCCGGTGGGTCGCAGGGCATCGGTGCGCGGACCGGTCGACTTGTCGTCGCGAGCGTTCGTGCGTCGGCCGTGCGTCGAGGGGCCGTCAGCGGTCGGTGCGTCCGAGCGCGCGGCCGACGGCGCGCACGAGGCCGGAGGTGTCCACGACGCCGCGGCGGTAGGCGGCCACGACGCTCCCGACGGCGGTGGCGACGCCACCGTGGCCGAGGTCGGCGCGCCACACGGGGCGGTCGAACACCGCGGTGCGCACGGCGGGGCCGCGCACGAGCCGGCCGGCGAGGTGGCCGGGTTCGGCGGGGCGCAGCGTCGAGGTGCGGTAGCGGGCACCCGGGTCCCAGCGAGGGGCGGGGTGTGCGGCGTCGGACATGGGCACATCCTCGCGCCGCGCGACGTCGCACGCAAGACCGGGGCGGCACCGACGGGTGGACGTCCGGGCAGGTCAGGGCGCCGCGTCCGGGTGGGCGCGTCCGCCCCGGCCGCGAGCGCGGGCCGGGGCGGACGGCACGGTCAGGCGTCGGGGAAGCCCTGGGGGTTGGCCTGCTGCCAGCGCCACGTGTCGGCGCACATGTCGTCGATCGTCTTGACGGCCTGCCAGCCGAGCTCGGTCTGGGCGCGGGTGGGGTCGGCCCAGAAGGCGGGCAGGTCGCCGGCGCGGCGCGGGCCGACCTCGTAGGGCAGCTCGCGTCCGACGGCGCGCTCGAACGCCTGGATCATCGCGAGCACGGACGTGCCGGTGCCGGTGCCGAGGTTGAACGCGCGCACCGGGGCGACCATGTCGTCGAGGTGCTCCAGGGCGGCGACGTGCCCGGCGGCGAGGTCCTCGACGTGCAGGTAGTCGCGCTCGCACGTGCCGTCGGCGGTCGGGTAGTCGTCGCCGAACACGGTGAGCTTGTCGCGGCGCCCGACGGCGACCTGCGCGATGAACGGCATGAGGTTGTTGGGGATGCCCTGCGGGTCCTCGCCGATCTGGCCGGAGGGGTGCGCGCCGACGGGGTTGAAGTAGCGCAGCAGCGCGACGCGCAGGCGCGGGTCGGCGGCGGCGACGTCGGTCATGATCCGCTCGATCATCACCTTGGTCTGCCCGTACGGCGAGGAGGACGACAGGTGCTCGTAGTCCTCGGTGTACGGCACGGGGGCGTGCTCGCCGTAGACGGTCGCCGAGGAGGAGAACACGAGGCGGTGGACGTCGTGGCGGCGCATCGCCTCCAGCAGGGAGAGCGTGGAGTCGAGGTTGTTGCGGTAGTAGTCCAGCGGCTTGGCCACGGACTCCCCCACGGCCTTGTAGCCCGCGAAGTGGACGACGGCGTCGATCCGCTCCTGCGCGAAGAGCCGCTCGGTCTTGCCGGCGTCGGTGAGGTCGATGGCGTGCACGGGCACGTGCACGCCGGACAGCGCCTCGAGACGGCCCACGACGGTGGGCTTGGAGTTGGAGTAGTCGTCGACCACGACGACGTCGTGCCCCGCTGCGACGAGCGAGAGCACGGTGTGGGACCCGATGTAACCGGCACCGCCGGAGACCAGTACGCGCATAGGAGTCAGCCTATCGACGTCGCGGGCCTGCGTCGGTGCCGGTCACGGGGACCGTGGCCGACCGGCTCAGCTCCCGCCGAGCAGGTCGGTGAAGTCGGGCGTCGCGGCGAACGGGTCGACCGGGCCGGTGCGCCGCGAGCGCCCCACCGCCACGGCGAGCTCGCGCCCGCCCCGGTCGATGCGGCGGGTGAGCGCCCCGGCGGTCTCCGGGTCGCCCGCCCAGTCGTCGGTGGCGGCGAACACGCTGGTGGTGACGACGTCGGCGTGCAGGTAGGTGAGCAGGGGCCGCAGGGAGTACTCCAGCGCCAGGGAGTGACGCGGGGTGCCGCCGGTGGCGCCGAGCAGCACCGGCATGCCGGTGAGGACCTCGGTGTCGAGGATGTCGAGGAACGACTTGAACAGCCCCGAGTAGGTGGTGGTGAACAGCGGGGTCACCAGGATCAGCCCGTCGGCGCGGGCGATCGTCTCCAGGGCGGCGGCGAGGTCGCCGGACGGGAACCCGGTGAGCATGGCGTCGACGATCGCGTGGGCGTGCTCGCGCAGCTCCACGACCTCGACCTGCACGGTGTACCCCTCGAGCTCGAGGGCGTCGCGGGTGGCGGCGGTGAGGCGGTCGGCGAGCAGGCGGGTCGAGGACGGCTGGGACAGCCCGGCGGCGACGACCACGAGGGTGCGGGTGGCGTTCATCGGACCTCCTCCTCGGCACGACGGCCGGTGACGTCGTCGCTGCCGTCGCCGACGTGGGTGGCGCCGGTGCGGCCGGCGGCCCGGGCGGCGGCGACGCGCTCGGCGTGGGTGGGCGGGTTCAGCGGGACGTCGTCGGCGGGGCGCTTGGCCTCGACGATGGTGCGCAGGGCGGGCACGATCTCGCCGGCGAGGAGGTCGATCTGCTCCAGGACGGTCTTGAGGGGCAGCCCGGCGTGGTCGACGAGGAACATCTGGCGCTGGTAGTAGCCGACCTCGTCGACGAACGCGCCGTAGCGGTCGATGACCTGCTGCGGGGACCCGACGGTCAGGGGCGTCTGGGCGGAGAAGTCCTCCAGGGACGGGCCGTGGCCGTAGACGGGGGCGACGTCGAAGTAGGGGCGGAACTCACGGACGGCGTCCTGGGAGTTCTTGCGGACGAACACCTGCCCGCCGAGCCCGACGACGGCCTGGTCGGCGCGACCGTGCCCGTAGTGCTCGTAGCGCTGGCGGTAGAACCGCACCATCTGCCGGGTGTGGTGCATCGGCCAGAAGATGTTGTTGTGCAGGAACCCGTCGCCGTAGTAGGCGGCCTGCTCGGCGATCTCCGGGGAGCGGATGGAGCCGTGCCACACGAACGGCGGCACGCCGTCCAGGGGGCGGGGGGTGGCGGTGAAGCCCTGCAGGGGGGTGCGGAACTTGCCCTCCCAGTCCACGACGTCCTCGGTCCACAGCCGGCGCAGCAACGCGTAGTTCTCGATGGCGAGCGGGATGCCGTTGCGGATGTCCTGGCCGAACCAGGGGTAGACGGGCCCGGTGTTGCCGCGGCCCATCATGAGGTCCATGCGGCCACCGGAGATCACCTGGAGCATCGCGTACTCCTCGGCGAGGCGCACGGGGTCGTTGGTGGTGATGAGCGTGGTCGCCGTCGACAGCGTGATGTTCTTGGTCACGCCGGCGAGGTAGCCGAGCATCGTCGTCGGGCTGGAGGCGACGAACGGGGGGTTGTGGTGCTCCCCCGTGGCGAAGACGTCCAGACCGGCCTCGTCCGCGTGGCGGGCGATGGTCAGCATCGCCCGGACACGTTCGGTGTCGTCGGGCGTGTGCCCCGTCGTCGGGTCGGTCGTGACGTCGGAGACGGAGAAGATGCCGAACTGCACGGCGGGCTCCCTTCCTGAAGGTCCATGCGTTTGCATGTACCCGCCCCAACCAGGAGGCATCCCCCATTGTTCCCGACCCGCGGGCCGCCGCAGCGCGACGCCGTGACCGGGCCGGGTGACCTCACCCACAACCACCCCCTGCGGGGCCCCTCCGACTTGCGTCCGGACGCGGGCCCGGCGACCCTGGTCCCGACCACGGCGTCCCGGCACCCCGGGACGCCGGTACGCTTCACCGGACCTTCACGCCCGCACGGAACAACCGTCGTCGGCAGCGCGTTGGCACCCAAGGCCCCCCCAACCCCTCGACCAGTGGAGGACGACATGCCCGACCGCTCCCTGCGTGGCATGAGCATCGGCAGCAAGAGCATGGAGTCCGACGAGGGCGTGGACTTCGCCCCGCGGTTCCAGGCGCACTACGACTGCCCCAACGGCCACACCATCATCCTGCCGTTCTCCACCGAGGCCGAGGTGCCCCCGCTGTGGGAGTGCCAGTGCGGTGGCGAGGCGCTCCTGCGCGACGCCGAGCGTCCCGAGGCCAAGCCCACCAAGCCGCAGCGCACCCACTGGGACATGCTGCTCGAGCGCCGCACCGTCTCCGAGCTCGAGGAGCTCCTCGACGAGCGCCTGGAGCTGCTGCGCGCCGGCAAGCTCCGCCGCTCCGCCTGAGCCGGTGGCGGAACCGCAGGCTCGGGCGGCACTCGCCCTGCCTGAGCCGGAGGTGACGCGGTAGCGGAACCGTCCGTACCGACGACGAAGGGCGCCGCTCCCCCACGGGAGCGGCGCCCTTCGTCGTGCCCGGGACCGCCCCGGGTCAGGCGCGCGTGGTGACGGTGCGGCGCTCGCGGCCGCGCAGCTGCGCCCACCGGTGCGCGGCACCCCAGCCGGTGACCTTGGTGAGCGCCTCGACGACGATCGAGCGGGACATCTTCGACACCCCGGCGGTGCGCTCGACGAACGTGATCGGCACCTCCGCGACGGTGCCGCCGCCGCGCAGCACCCGCCACGTCATGTCGACCTGGAAGCAGTAGCCGTGGGACTCCACCGACGGCAGGTCGAGGCCGCGCAGCGTGGCGGCGCGGAACGCCCGGTAGCCGCCGGTGGCGTCCTTGACGCCGATGCCGAGCGCGAGGCGCACGTACGTGTTGCCGCCCCGCGACAGGACCATGCGGTGCCACGGCCAGTTGACGACCTGCCCGCCGGGCACCCACCGTGACCCGATGACGAGCGCGGGCTGGTCGGCGGCGGCGGACCGCTCCAGCAGGCGGGGCAGCTCCTCGGGCCGGTGGGAGCCGTCGGCGTCCATCTCGCACAGGACGTCGTAGCCGCGCTCGAGGCCCCACGCGAACCCGGCGACGTACGCGGCGCCGAGCCCGCCCTTGCCGCGACGGTGCAGCACGTGCACGGCCGGGTCGGTCGCGGCGGCCTCGTCGGCCCACTGCCCGGTGCCGTCCGGGGACGCGTCGTCCACGACGAGCACGTCGGCGTCCGGCACGGCGGCGCGAAGCCTCCCGAGGGTCACCGGCAGGGACTCCCGCTCGTCGTACGTCGGGATGATCACCAGGGTCCTCACGCGTCCTCCTCGAGGCGTCGGCTCCGCAGTCCAGAGGCGAACCCTGCCACGACCAGCGCCGCCGCCGCCACTCCCGCCAGCCAGCCGGGCCAGTAGCCGGCCCGCACGGCGGGGGTGAGGGTGGTGCGCAGCGGGAGCTCGGCGACGATCTCGTCCGCGGTGAACAGGTCGGTGCTTGCCACGAGGGTGCCGTCGGGGGCGACGACGCCCGAGACCCCGACGGTGGAGACCTGCACGGCGGCGCGCCCGGTCGTCATCGCCTGCATGCGCGTCATCTGCAGCTGCTGCGTCGACTCCGCGGAGTACCCGAAGGAGGCGTTGTTCGTGGGCACGACGAGGACCTGGGCGCCGCGCTGCACGGCGTCGCGCACGATCTCGTCGTACGCGACCTCGAAGCAGATGACGGTCGCCATCGGGACGGCGGGGCCGTCGGCGCGGGGCAGGTCGATCACGGCCGGCTCGGTGCCGGGCAGCATGTCGTTGGTGACGCGGTCGACCTCGGCGGAGAAGATCCGCACGAACGACCGCAGGGGGATGTACTCCCCGAACGGTGCGGGGTGCTGCTTGGCGTACCGGCCGGTGACACCCTCGCCCGCCTGCCACAGCAGGGACACGTTGTACCGGCCTCCCGTGGCGGGGAACTCCTGCGCCCCGACGAGGATCGGCGCGCCGACGGCCTCGGCGGCGTCGTCGAGGGCCGTCGCGACCTCCGGGACCTCCTGCGGGTCGAGGTCGGAGCCGTTCTCCGGCCACAGCACGACGTCGAGGTCCGCGTCGCGCTGCGCGAGCGCGTACGTGCCCTCCAGGTGGTTGTTCAGCACCTCGGCGCGGTTCGCGAACGACCCGAGCCCCGGCTCGGCCACGTTGCCCTGCACGGCCCCGACGCGCAGCACCGGTCCCGGTCCCTCGTGGGTCGCGACGTCCGCGTCGACGGTGCGGGTGTCGAGGTCGGCGGTGGCGACCGGTGCGGCCGGGTCGTCGCCCGCGGGCAGCGGCAGCAGCGCGGGGAACAGCGCGGCCACCGCCGCGACGGCGACGAGCACGCCGGCGCTCACCCCGTGCGTGGCGGAGCCCTTGGCACCCGGACCGGTGGCGGCCGCGTCCGCCGGGTCGCCGTGCGCGTCCTGCGCGCCGCGCCGCCGGGCGGTCACGGCGGCGATGACCCGGGCGACGGCCAGGGCAAGCAGGACGCCGACGAACGCCACGAGGAACGTCACCAGGGTGGTGCCGCCGAGCCACGCCGCGCGCCCCGTGGGGGCGTCGACCATCGCCCACGCGAGGCGTCCCCACGGGAACCCGCCGAAGGGCATCTCCGAGCGCCACTGCTCGACCGCGACGAAGACCAGCGCGAACGCCGCCGCGTGGGCGACGGGCCCGCCGATCCGGCGTGCCCGCGACGCGCCGGGCCGGGCCGGGCGCAGCAGCGGCAGCCGCCGCACCCCCGTCCACAGCACGCCGAACCCCGCGAGGAACAGCGCCTCCATCACGGACAGCGCCACCCACGGCACGGTGTCCGTGGCGATGTTCGCCCACCAGATGTGCGGGAACCAGAACGTCAGCCCGGCCGCGAGCCCCACGAGCAGGTTCCGGCCCGCGGCCCGTGGCCCCTCGCCCTGCAGCGCCGCCCAGAGCAGCCCGACCCCGACGAACGCGGCCGGCCACCAGCCTGCGTCGGGGAACGCCGCCCACAGGCAGGCGCCCGCCGCGACGGCCAGCAGCAGGCTCACGCCCCGCGACGGGCCGGACCGTGCACGGCGCGGGCGGGGCGCACCGGCGGGGCGGGACGGGGCGGGGCGGGCGCTCGTGGCGCCGTCGGCGGCGGCCACGTCAGTCGAGCTCGTCGAACGTCACGACGCCGTCGCGCACGGTGCGCAGGCACCGCGGGGCGGGGGCGTCGTCGGCGAGGTCCGGCAGGAGGGGCTGCCCGGCCGCGGCCTCGGGGTTCCACTGCGACAGCCGTCCGGGGGCGGCCTGCACGGTGAGGTGCTCGGCCCGCCAGACCGCCAGGTGGGCGGGCGCGCCGACCCGCAGCTCGCCCGCGCCGGTGTGGTCGAGCCCGGCCAGGCGCCAGCCGCCGCGCGAGTGCGCGCGGAACGCGGACCGGGCGCTGATGCGCTGGGTGGGGTCGGCGTGCCCGACGGCGGCCCGCACCGCCTGCCACGGGTCGAGCGGGGTGGTCGGGGAGTCCGACCCGAACGCCAGCGGCACGCCGGCGCCCGCCAGGTCGGCGAACGGGGACAGGTTGGCGGCGCGCGGGCCGCCGAGCCGGGCGGCGTACATGCCGTCCGGGCCGCCCCAGGTGGAGTCGTAGGCGGGCTGGATGGACAGCGCGATCCCGTGCAGCAGCAGGGTGGCCAGCGCGGCCGCGTCCACGAACAGGGCACCTTCGACGCGGTGGTGCCCGGCCCGCAACGGTCCGGTGCCCGACGCCTCGGAGGCCAGGTCCAGGGCGCGCGTCAGCTCGTCCATGGCGCGGTCGCCCAGGACGTGGAAGCCGCCCTGCAGGCCGGCGGACTGGCTGGCGAGCAGGTGCGCGGCGATCTGCTCGGCGGTGAGCGCCAGGGCGCCGGACGCGTCGGTGGAGCCGGGCCCGTGCGGCAGGTCGGCGTACGGGCTGCGCAGCGCGGCGGTGCGGTCGGCCAGGGTGCCGTCGACGGCGAGGTCCCCGGCGATCCCGGTGAGGAACGGCAGCTCGGCGCGCAGCGCGGCGGCCTGCTCGGGCGTGGTGCACAGCTCGGCGCGGTAGGCCACGACGTGCGGCAGGGTCGGGTCCGCGGTGGTGAGGCGCACCAGGTCGGCGAGCCCGGCCCGGGTGTCCAGCGCGGGGGTGGACATCTCGTGCACGGACACCACGCCGCGCGCGGCGGCGTGCCGCAGCGCCGCGGTGGTGGCGCGCTCGCGCAGGCCCGGGTCGAGGGCGGGCAGGTACGCGCGCAGCCGCTCGTGCGTCGCGCGGTCCACCACGCCGTCCCCGTCGGGTCCGCCCGTCCACGCGGGGTCGCGGTCGAGGCCGCAGCGGGCCGCCAGCGACGTCGACACGACGGCGCCGCCGTCGGTCGTGGCCGCCAGGGTGGGGCGCCCGCCCGTGGCGGCGTCGAGGTCGGCCAGGGCGGGCCGCAGCGCCGGGTCGACCCCGGCCACGAGCAGGACGCGCGTCCCGGCCGGGTCGGCGGCCTCCAGCGCCCGCGCCGCGTCGGCGAGGAGCCCGAGGACGGCGGCCGGGTCGGCGGCGGCCGCGGCGTCCACCGACTCCAGGGCGAGGCCCGTGGCCAGGACGTGCACGTGCGCGTCGACGAACCCGGGGGTGACGAGGGCGCCGCCGAGGTCGACCACCTCGTCGGCCCGCGCGGCGAGCCCCGTGGCGGTGTCCTGCGCACCCAGCCAGGTGACCACGCCGTCGTCGACGAGGATCGCCTCGGCGAACGGGTCCGCGGACGAGTGGACGACACCGTTGTGGTAAAGCGTGGAGGTCACGGCCGAAAGCCTAGAGCACCACGCGACCGGCTCCGGCGCCGCCGGGACACCTCACCCGGGGCGGCGGGGCACGTCACACCACCGAGTGCGCCACGACGCCGCGCAGCACGGCGTCCTGCGCGGCGCGCGCCGCCGCCCGCACGGCCGGGCGGGGTGCCGCCGAGGCGAGCTGGTCGAGGACGTCCACGACCTGCTTGCACCACCGCACGAAGTCGCCCGCGGCGACGTCCGTGCCGCGCAGCACCGTCTCCAGGCTGCGTCCCGACGCCCACCGGTGCACCGGCGCCACCAGGCCCGCGTCCAGGGGGCCGGTCACCTCCAGGCCGTGCGCGGACTCCAGGTCCTGCAGCCGCGCCCACACGTCCGCCGTGGCGTCCACCGCCCGGGCGAGGCGACCCTCCGGCCCGCCCGGCACGTGCACCGACCCCTCCTCGCGGCGCGAGGCGTACACCACCGCCGACACCGCCGCGGCGAGCTCGGCCGGGTTGAGGGAGTCCCACACGCCCAGGCGCAGGCACTCGGCCAGCAGCAGGTCGTCCTCCGCGTACAGCCGCCCCAGCCGCCGCCCGGCGTCGGTCACGTGCACGACGCGGTCGCGCCGCTCCAGGTAGCCCAGCTCGCCCAGCACGTCGCACGTGCGGTCGAACACCCGCGCGATCGACCCGGTGCGCCCGTGGATGCGCTGCACCAGCTTGTCGTGCTCGCGCGCGAGGGTGTCGGCGCGCTGCGCCCACCGCGCGTGGTCCTCCCGGTCCGGGCAGCCGTGGCACGGGTGCGCCCGCAGCGCCGCCCGCAGCCGCGCCAGCTCCCGGTCCGTCGCCGCGTCCGCGCCGTGCCGGCGTCCGCCGCCGCGCCCCTCCCCGGCGCCCGCGCTCGCCCCCAGCGCCGCCCGCATCGACGACGCCAGATCCCGCCGCGAGTCCGGCTTGCGCGGGTTGAACGCCTTCGGGATCCGCACCCGCGCCACCGACCGCACCCCGTCCGGCACGTCCGCCAGGGTCAGCTTCTTGACCTGCCGCTCCTGGGTCAGCACCGTCGGACGCGGCCCGTCGAACCCGCCCTCGTGCGTCCCGGGGTCCAGCACCACGACGTAGCCGCGCCGCCGACCCGACGGCACCTCCACCACGTCACCGCGCCGCAGCCCCGACAACGACGCCACCGCGTCCGCGCGCCGCGCACCCTGCGCCGCGCGCGACAGCTCCTTCTCCCGGTCGGAGATCTGCCGGCGCAACCCCGCGTACTGCGCGAAGTCGCCCCGGTCGCACGACATCGCCTCGCGGTACCCCTCCAGGGCCTCCGCGTGCGCCTGCGCCTGCTTGGCCAGCCCCACCACGCCACGGTCCGCCTGGAACTGCGCGAACGACGTCTCCAGGACCTCCCGCGCCCGCTCGGCGCCCACCTGACCCACCAGGTTGACCGCCATGTTGTACGTCGGGCGGAAGCTCGACCGCAGCGGGTACAGGCGCCGCGACGCCAGACCGGCCAGCGCCACCGGGTCCAGGCCCTCGTGGTCCACCACGACGGCGTGCCCCTCGACGTCGATCCCGCGACGCCCCGCCCGGCCCGTCAGCTGCGTGTACTCCCCCGGCGTGACCGGCTGGTGCGCGCTGCCGTCCCACTTGACCAGCTTCTCCAGCACCACCGACCGCGCCGGCATGTTGATGCCCAGCGCCAGGGTCTCCGTGGCGAACACGACCTTCACCAGACCGCGCGCGAACAGCTCCTCCACCGTCTCCTTGAACACCGGCAGCAGCCCCGCGTGGTGCGCCGCGATCCCCCGGGACAGCGCGTGCTGCCACTGCCAGAACCCGAGGACGTCGAGGTCCTCCGGCGGCACCGTGATCGTGCGCTCCTCGACGATCCGCCGGATCTGCGCCTCCTCCTCCGCGTCCGTCAGCCGCAGCCCCGCCCGCAGGCACTGCTCCACCGCACCCTCGCAGCCCGCGCGGGAGAAGATGAAGTAGATCGCCGGCAGCAGCGCCGCCTCGTCCAGCGACTCCACCACCGCGTGCCGGCGCGGCGTGCGCCGCTGCGCCACCGCACCGGACTCCGTGCGCCCGCCCTTGCCCCGGTACCCGCGGTCGCCCTTGCCGCGTCCCGGACCGCGACCGCCGCCCGAGCGGGCGTGCGTGCGGAACACCCGCGCCAGGTCCGGGTCGATCGGCGGGTTCGGCCCCGGGTCGGTCGGGTCCACGTGCCCGGCGTACAGGTCGAACATGCGCGGCGCGCCCCGCTGCTCCGGCGACGACGTCACCACGTGCTGCCACAGCGGCACCGGGCGGCGCTCGCTGACCACGACGACGGTGTCGCCGCGCACGGTGGCGAGCCAGTCGCCGAACTCCTCGGCGTTGGACACGGTCGCGGACAGGGACACGAGCTGCACGTGGTCGGGCAGGTGGATGATCACCTCTTCCCAGACGGGCCCGCGGAACCGGTCGGCGAGGTAGTGCACCTCGTCCATGACGACGAACGCGAGGCCCTCCAGCGCGGTGGAGCCGGAGTACAGCATGTTGCGCAGCACCTCGGTGGTCATGACGACCACGGACGCGTCGGAGTTGATGGCGGTGTCCCCGGTGAGGAGGCCGACGTTCTCGGCGCCGTGGCGGCGCACGAGGTCGTGGTACTTCTGGTTGCTGAGCGCCTTGATGGGCGTGGTGTAGAACGCCTTGCCGCCGCCGGTGAGGGCCAGGTGCACGGCGAACTCCCCGACGACGGTCTTGCCGGCGCCCGTGGGCGCGGCGACCAGGACCCCGCGACCCGCCTCGAGGGCGGCGCAGGCGTCGGCCTGGAAGTCGTCGAGCTCGAAGTCGAGCAGGGTGCGGAACCGGCCGAGCTCCCCGGCGTCGGCCTTGGCCCGGGTGGTGCGGGCCTTCGCGGCGGCGTAGCGCTCGGCGGGAGTGGGTTCGGCCATGGCGTCAGCCTACGGCGCGGCGGCGACGCTCCCGGACGGCGCACCGGGGGTGGCCAGCAGGAGCACCGCGGCGGGCACGGCCCGCGCGGTGACGGGCAGCGGACCCAGCGCCTCCCCGTCGCCGTGGGCGAGCGGCAGGTCCGCGGCGGCGTGGTGGCCTGTGGCGCGCGGGCCCGGGACGTCCGGGCCGGGACCGGCGGCGGCGATGGTGACGGCGCGGGCCCGTACGACGTGCACGTCGCGGCGGCGCACGTGCCGGCCGGAGAACATCGACGGGAAGATGGTGGCGGCGGCCGCCCGGGTCAGGACGGGCGCCACGACGACGTCGAGGAGGCCGTCGTCGGTGCGCGCGTCGGGGGCGACGCGGATGCCGCCGCCGATGCGGTGGATGTTCGCGGCGGTGACCAGCGCGGCGCGGCCGCGCCAGCGGGCGGTGTCGTCCGGGCCGGGGGCCAGGGGCAGGTCGCCGGCGGCGACGACCCCGGTGAAGGTGAGGTCGTACGCCCAGGCGCGGAACCCGGCGATCTCCGCGAGCGCGGACAACGCGTACCGGGCCGGCACACGGGCGGGCAGGGTGTTGGCGCGCTGGTTGACGGCGGCGTCCAGGCCCGCCGAGACGGCACCGGCGACCCAGCGGCCGCCGGCGGGGCCGGTGACGGAGATCGCGTCGACGGGGCGGACGTGGCCGGTGGCCAGGGCGGCCAGGAGTCCCTCGACGGCGGTCTCGGCGTGGCGCACGGGCAGCCGGTGCGCGGCCGCGAAGTCGTTGCCGGTGCCCGCGGCCACGACGCCCAGGGGCACGCCGGTGCCGGCGACGGCCTGCACGCCGACGTGCACCATGCCGTCGCCGCCGACGACGACGAGGGCGTCCACGGCGCCGTCGCGGACGGCGGTCGTGGCGCGGGCGGTGGCGTCGACGGCGTCGCGGCCGGTGAGGTCGGTGACGTCGAGGCCCGCGGAGCGCAGCCGGGCGGCGACGAACCGGCCGGTGTCGAGGCCGCGCCCGCCGGCGGCCGTCGGGTTGACGGCGACCCCGACCCGGCGCCGGGCCGGGACGTCGTTCACCGGCGCCCCGGCGCGCCGGTCACTCGACGGGCGCGACACGGCGCCGGGCGGCACGCCGGTCGTGCAGGAGGCAGAGCCCCGTCGCGGCGAAGTAGAGCACGCAGATCGGGGCGGCCAGCCCGAACATCGTCATGACGTCCAGGGTGGGGGTGACCATCGCGGCGAAGACGAACGACACGAGGATCGCCCACCGCCAGCCCGCGAGCCACGTGCGTCCCGTCACGACGCCCATGAGGTTGAGCACCACCATGAACACGGGCACGAGGAACGCGATGCCGCACGCCAGGACGAGGCGCATGACGAAGGAGAGGTAGAGCTGCGCGCCGATGAGGTTCGCGTTGCCCTCGGGCACGAACGAGTTGAGGACCAGCACCACCGACGGCAGGACCAGCCACGCCATGACGACGCCCGCGAGGAACATCGGCACCGCCGCGGCGAGGAACCCGTACACGTACTTGCGCTCGGCGCGGGTCAGGCCCGGGTTGACGAACGCGAACACCTGGTAGAGCCACCACGGGCTCGACACGATGACGCCGAGGAACAGCGCGACCTTGAAGTGGATGTCGATCGCCGTGGCGACGCCGTCGAAGTTCAGGCCGATGAGCGCGCCGCGCTCCGCCGACGCCCGCGCCAGGGGCTCCACGAGCGCGTCCAGCAGCGGGTCGTAGACGATCCAGCCGAGGATCGCGCCCAGCAGGAGACCCAACGCGATGCGCACGACCCTCTTGCGGACCTCGACGAGGTGCTCGCGCAGCGGCATGCGCCCCTCGGGGTCCCGGGGGGTGCGGGGCATGGTGCGGCCTCTCAGCTGGTCGTGGACTCGGTGCCGCTCTGCGCGGAGCCGGCGTCGGCGGGCCGGGTCGGGGAGTCCGAGGTCGGGGCCGGCACGATCGGCGCGACCGGGGAGGTCGGGGCCGTGGTCGTCGTGGGGGCAGGCTGCGTCGGCGCGGCCTGGCCCTCGTCGTCGCGCAGGTCCTTGACCTCCTTCTTGAAGATCTTCAGCGAGGAGCCGACGCTCTTGGCGACGTCGGGCAGACGCTTCGCACCGAACAGCACGATGACCAGCACGATCAGCGCGACCAGGACGGCAGGGCTCTCGAGGATTCTCACGGCCTTCACTCCAGGCAGGTTCACGGCGCCCGAACGGGCACCTGCGGCCAGTGTAGGCCGGGTGCCGGGACGTCCGGAACACGCCCGGCCGACCCGTTCGCGGACGTCACCGCACGTTCACGTGCCGTTCCGCCGCGACGCCGTGCGACGCTCCAGCCAGGTCGACTCCCGCCACGAGAGCCACACCGGCTCCTGCCGGGCGCGCCGCTCCGCGACCCGTTGCCGGCGGGCCGTCCGCAGCGCCCGCACCCGGTCGCGCAGCACCGCACGGTCGTCGAACATCGTCGGGCCGGACGAGGCGCGCTGCTCCTGCGCGCGGGCCACCGCGTCGCCGATCCGCTCGGTGCCGTCGCCCAGCACCTGCGCCGACCGGGCGCCCTGCCGCAGCAGCCGCAGCCCCGCCGCGACCACGCCCCAGACCACCCAGCCCAGGAACCCGGCCGCGGCCACCGCCAGCAGCACCCACACCCATCCGTCCACGGACGCCAGCCTACGACTCGCCGTACGCCGCCAGCGCCGCCGACGCGGCGGCCGCCACGTCCCGCGCCACGTCCGGCGGGTCCACCGCGACCACGTGCGGCGCGTTCGTCAGCAGCAGCCGCGCCAGCCACGCCGGGTTCGTCACCCGCAGCCGCACCTCGAACGACCCGTCCGGCAGGTCCTGCACCGACTCCACCGGCACCTCCTCCGCGACCCAGCGCGCCGCGGACGCCAACCGCAGCGTCGCCACCCGCGGCGACCGGCTCGCCTCCGAGGCGACCTGCGCGAACACGTCCACCACCGCACCCTGCGGCGCGTGCGACAGACCCTCGTCCAGCACCTGCGCGCCCAGCACCCGGTCCAGGCGGAACGTGCGCCGCCCCGCCGCCCGGTGGCACCACCCCACCAGGTACGTCGCGTCCGACTGCGTCACCAGCTGCCACGGATCCACGTCCCGCACCGACGTCACGTCACCCGCGTCCACGTACCGCAGCCGCACACGCCGCCCGGCCCCCAGCGCCCGCGTCACCGCCGCCAGCACCTCCGGGTCGCCGTCGCCGCCGAGCCGCACGTCCAGCGCCGCCGCGGCCTCCCCCGTCGCCGCCGTCAGCTTCTCCAACGCCGACGCGACCACCGCCGCACGAGCCGGGTCCGCCACCACCGCGGGCGTCGTGCTCATCGCCCGCAACGCCGCCACCAGCGCCACCGCCTCCCGCGTCCCCAACCGCAGCGGCCGCGTCAGCCCCCGACCCTGCGTCAGGCTCACCAGACCCGCCTCCAACGAGTACGCGTCGAAGTCGATCAGGTCGTCCGGCATGTACCCCGGCGTCCCCGACACCCACAACGCGTCGATGTCCTGCCGGATCCGCTCCGGGGACACCCCGAACCGCTCCGCCAGCTCCTCCACCCGCACCGGCCCCGCACCGTCCAGGAACGCCACGATCCCCAGCAGCCGCACCAGCCGGTCGTCCGCCCGCTCAGCCATCAGAACCCTCCCGACCCCCACCGTCGACACCCGCGCGACCCGCCAGACCCGCCGCCGCGCGCAACCGCCGCAGCACCTCGTCCCGCAACCCGGGCGGACCACCCACCACCACCGCGTCCCCGTACCCCGCCACCTCGTCCGCCATCGCCCCCGACGACCGGAACGGCACGCACACCACGTCACGCCCCGCCCAGCCCCCCGGCACCACCACGTCACCCGGCACCGGCACCGCCCGCGCCCGCAACGCCGACGCCCGCTCCGGCAGCACCCCCAGCACCGCCACCCGCTCCACCCCCAGCCCCGCACCCAGGGCCGCGTCCACGTCCACCCCGTCCGGCACCACGAACGCCCCCGCCTCACCCTCCAACCGCACCCGACCGTCCACCCGCGACAACCGGAACACCCGCACCGCACCCCGGTCCAGGTCATGACCCACCACGTACCAGCCCCCGCCACGCGCCGCGATCCGCCACGGCTCCACCCGCCGCACCCGCACCTCGCCCGTGGACGCCGCCCGGTACCGGAACGTCACCCGCCGCCGCTGCGAGATCGCCTCCAGCAACGGCCCGTACGCGTCACCCGCCGCCCGCACCCGCGGCGCCAGACCCGCCACCGCGTCGTCCACCGCCGCACCACCACCCGCCGCCGCCAGCTTCGTCAACGCCCGCGACATGTCCGTCCGCAACGTCTTGTCCGACCACAGCTGCGCCGCCAGCGCCACCACACCCAGCTCCGCCGCCGTCAGGTCCACCGGACCCAACGCGTACGCCTCCGCGTCGATCCGGTACCCCACCTCGTCGCTGTGCCCGCCACCCTCCACCGTGACCACCGGCACGCCCAACGCCCGCAACGAGTCCTTGTCCCGCTCGAACATCCGCTCGAACGCCTCCGTCGAGGCCGCCTGGTCGTACCCGTGCACGCTCGCCCGCACCTGCTGCTTCGTCATCGACACCGACGTGTTCAGCAACGCGATGACAAGGTTCAACAACCGCTCGTCCGGACGCGTCGGCGCCCCCAGGTCCTCAACCATCGGCTCCACCGTAGTGCCCGGTACGCTTCCACGGGTGACGACAGGGCCGACGAACCACCCCCGCACCGCCGACCACCTCACCTGGCGCACCGGCACCGTCCGCGCCCGCGGACGCACCTGGACCGGCGCCCGCGAGCTCACCGTCACCCTCGACCAGGCGCTCGCGGACCGCGCCGCCGGCGACGACGTCCGCGCCCTGGCCTACACCGACCTCGTCGGGGACCCCGACGTCGGCGACCACCTCGCCCTCAACGTCTCCGCCCTCGCCCGCGGCCTCGGCACCGGCGGGTACGCCCTCGTCGTCGCCCCCGCCGACGCCGACGCCCTGCCCGCCGACCCGCCCCCCGGCCCCGGCCACCTCGTCAAGGCCCGCTACACCCCCCTGCAGGCCCTCGTCCTCGGCGTCGACGAGCAGGAGTCCGACCACCACGCCGCCCTGCGCGACGCCGACGACCTCGACGGGCTGCCCGTCGTCGTCGCCGACCTCCACTCCGCCCTGCCCGCCGTCGTCGCCGGCGCCCGCCACGCCGCCGCCCGCGCCGGCCGCCCCGCCCCGCGCATCGCCTACGTCATGACCGACGGCGGCGCCCTGCCCGCCGCGTTCTCCCGCACCGTCGCCGCGCTGCGCGACGCCCGCTGGATCGACACCACCATCACCGTCGGGCAGGCCTACGGCGGCGACCACGAGGCCGTCACCGTGCACACCGGCCTCCTCGCCGCCCGCCACGTCACCGGCGCCGACCTCGCCGTCGTCGCCCAAGGACCCGGCAACCTCGGCACCGGCACCCGCTGGGGCTTCTCCGGCGTCGCCGCGGGCGACGCCGTCAACGCGATCGCCACCCTCGGCGGACACGCGGTCGCCTCCCTGCGGGTGTCAGGAGCCGACCCCCGCGACCGCCACCTCGGCATCTCCCACCACTCCCTCACCGCCTACGGCCGCGTCGCCCTCGCCGGAGCCGACGTCGTCGTCCCCCGCCCCCACCCCGCCCTCGAGCAGCACCCCGCCTGGGGACCCGCCCTCACCGCCCGCATCGGCACCCAGGCCCGCACCCTTCCCGACCGCCACCACCTCGTCGACGCCCCCGCCGGCACCGACCTCCTCGACGCGCTCCGCGACACCCCCGTCACCCTCTCCACCATGGGCCGCCGCCTCGACGACGACCCCGCCGCCTTCGTCACCGCCGCCCTCGCCGGCAGCCACGCCCAGGACCTGCGGTGACCAGCCCGCGCGACCGCCTCACCCACCCGGCCGCGCTCCTGGGCCTGACCACCCTCGCCCTCGTCGGCGCCGCCACCGCCACCCCCTGGGACCTCCGCCTCCCCACCCTCGCCCTCGACCTGCGCCCCGACCTCGACACCCCCACCACCAGCCCCGCCCCCACCCCGTCGGCCGCACCCACCGAACCCACCCCGCCCGACGACACCCTCGTCACCCTCCTGCTCGTCCTCGCCGGGCTCGTCCTCGCCCTCCTGCTGTGGTGGGCCGGCCGCCGCCTCCTCACCGCCCTGCGCGACACCCCACCGAGCCCCCACGAGCCCGACCAGCTCGACCCCGGCCACGACCTCGCCACCACCCAGCCCGCCCTCACCGTCCCCGAGCTCACCGACGCCGTCACCCGCGCCCTCGCCCACCTCGACGACGCCACCACCCCCACCGACGGCGTCATCGCCGCCTGGGTCGCCCTCGAGGAAGCCGCCGCCCACGCCGGCACCACCCGCGACCCCGCCCAGACCACCACCGAGTTCACCACCGCCGTCCTCGCCACCACCCCCGCACCCGCCCCCCAGCTCACCACCCTGCGCACCCTCTATCAGCACGCCCGCTTCACCCACCACCCCGTCACCGACGACGACGTCACCACCGCACGCACCGCCCTGACCACCATCGCCCGCACCCTCGACGAGCACCCATGAGACGCCACCTCCCCTGGACCCTCGCCACCCTCACCGCCCTCCTGCTCGCCACCACCCGCACCCTCGACCCCACCCACGCCCTCCTCCTCCCCCTCACCGCCCTCACCGCCACCCACCTCTGGCGCCACCTCGACGACGGCGACCAGGCCACCTGGCCCGCACCCCCCGACGAGACCCGCCACGGCGCCCGCCACGACCTCTCCGACCTCGGCTGGGCCGCCTTCACCCGCGACGGCCGCGTCTCCGCCCGCGTCACCCGCCGCGTCCACGCCATCGCCACCCACCGCCTCGCCCACCACGGCATCGACCTCGACGACCCCACCCACCACCCCCGCGCCGCCCGACTCCTCGGCCCCGACGTCCTCGCCGGCCTCACCTCCCGCCGCCCACCCACCCCCCGCACCCTGCACCACTGGCTCGACGCGCTCGACGACCTCACCCCCCACACCCCCGACCCCACCCCCGGAAGGCCGCGCCGATGACCACCCCCCACCCCACCCCCCTGCCCGTACCCGACATCACCGCCCGCGCCCACGACGTCCTCGACGAGGTCTCCACCGCCGTCGTCGGCATGCGCGACACCCTCGAGCTGGCGCTCGCGGCGGTGCTGGCGGGCGGGCACGTGCTGTTCGAGGACGTGCCGGGGCTGGGCAAGACGCTGGCCGCGCGGTCGCTGGCGACGGCGCTGGGCCTCGACTTCGCCCGGCTGCAGTGCACGCCGGACCTGCTGCCGAGCGACGTCACGGGATCCAGCGTGTTCGACCCGGCGACGCGCGAGTTCGTGTTCCGGCCCGGGCCGGTGTTCACGGGGCTGTTCCTCGCCGACGAGATCAATCGGACGGCACCCAAGACGCAGTCGGCGCTGCTGGAGGCGATGGCGGAGCGGCAGGTGTCGTCCGAGGGCGTGACACGGTCCCTGCCGCGGCCCTTCCACGTGGTGGCGACGTCCAACCCCGTCGAGTACGAGGGCACGTACCCGCTGCCCGAGGCGCAGCTCGACCGGTTCATGGTGCGGCTCGCCGTCGGCTACCCGGACGCCGCGCAGGAGCTCCAGGTGCTGCTGCGCCGGGTGGAGCGACGCCAGGAGGCCGCCCCGGTGCGGGCCGTCGTGGACCCCGCCACCGTCCTGGCCATGCAGGCGGGGGTGGAGGCCGTGGACGTCGACCCCGACGTGGCGCGCTACTGCGTGGACCTGGCGGCCGCGACCCGCGGGCACGCCGCGCTCGAGGTCGGGGCGTCGCCCCGCGGGTCCCAGAACCTGCTGCTCCTGGGCCGGGCCGTGGCGGTCCTCGACGGCCGCGACCACGTGCTCCCCGAGGACGTCAAGCGCGTCGCGGTGCCGGTGCTGGCCCACCGGCTCACCCTGACGCCCACGGCCTGGGCGTCCGCCGTGCGACCCGAGGACGTCGTCACCGAGCTCCTGGCCACGGTGCCCGGTCCGGCCACGGTGGGGCACGGCCGGTGAGCTTCGGCACGACGGCCCGGGACGCCGCCCGCGACCGGGGTCTCCGGCAGCCGGACGAGCCGGTCTGGCGCCGGACCCCGGCCGGGGTCGGCGCGCTCGTCGTCGGCGCCGCCCTGCTCACGCTGGGGCTCCTGGCGGGACGGGCCGACGTCGCCCTGCTCGGCGTGCCCGTGCTGCTGTCCGCCGCGTGGACGGGCCGCCCGGGCGCCTGGACCGGCGGCACCGCGGACCGTGCCACCACGGCCACGTTGACCTCCGCGCCGACGGCCGAGCCCGGCCGGCTGGGCGCCGTCCTCACCGTCGACCCCCCGCCCGGGGCGGAGCTGGTGCAGGTGCGCGTCGCCGCCCCCGGGCACCGGCCTGCGGAGCTCGTCGTAGCGGCCCGACGCCGCGAGCTCACGCTGCACCTGTCGACCGTGCGCACCGGCCCGCAGCCGACGTTCGTCGCGGACGTCCGCGGGCACGGGCCCGGCGGCGCCACCGCGGAGGACCCCGTGCGGGCGGGCGCCCCCGACTCGCTCGTCCTGCCCGCCGCGATGCCGCTCGGCCGGGTGCCCCTGCCGCCCCGACTGCGCGGCCTCACCGGACCGCACACCTCGCGGCGGCTCGGGTCCGGCGACGAGCTGCGCGACATCCACCCGTTCGTGCCCGGCGACCGCCTGCGGCGCATCGACTGGCGCACCACCGCGCGCCGCTCCGCCGACCTCGACGAGCTGTACGTCCGCCGCACCCAGGCCACCGCCGAGGCCACCACCATGCTCGTGCTCGACTCCCGTGACGACGTCGGCCCCGACCTGCGCACCTGGCGGGGCAGCGGCCCGCGCCGCGTCGACGAGCCGACGTCGCTCGACCTCGCCCGGCACGCGGCGGCGTCCGTCGCCGGAGCCGTCGTCGACGCCGGGGACCGGGTCGGGCTGGAGGACCTCGGGCGTCGTCGGCGGCCGCTGCCCCCGGCGGCCGGTCGCCGCCACCTCCGTCGCGTGCTGCACGGCCTGGCCCTCGCCAGCCCGCTGGGCGACCCGTCGCGACGACTCCGCGCCCCGCGGCTGCCCGCCGACGCCGTCGTGTACCTGTTCTCGACGCTCCTCGACGACGAGGTGCTGCACGTCGTGCGAGCCTGGCGCGAGCAGGGGCACCGGGTGGTCGTGGTCGACACGCTCCCGCGCGTCCACCCCGTCGCGGAGGAGCACCTGCGCATCGCCTGGCGGGTCACGTCCATGGAACGTCGCGACCGCGTGGACCGGCTCGTGGCCGAGGGCGTCGTCGTCCTGCCGTGGGCCGGGGCCGACCGCAGTCGCGCGGCCGCCCGGCTCGAGGCCGTCGTGCGCGCCGACGAGCGGCACCACGCGGGACCGCCCGGCCGCCGTACCGCGACCGGAGGCGGACGATGAGCGTCACCGCGGAGATCCGCGCGTGGCGGGCGCGCCGCGCGGACCGTCCCCTGCCGGTCGTCGACGTCGCCCACGGGCCGGCGGTGCCCGGCGTCGTGCTCCGGCTGGCCGCGCTGGTCCCGCCGGCGCTGCTCGTCGTCGCCGCCGTCACTCGGGTGCCGTCCGGGGTGACCGGGCTCGTCGGCACGATCGGCGGGGTGCTGCTGCTGTGGCTCCTGGCACGGCCCGGGCGAGGACCTGCCCTGGCCGTGCTCTGCCTGACCGCGGCCGTGCTCCTGGGCTCGCCGGCTGCGCCGTTCGATCCCGCCGTCTGGTGGATGGCGCCGCTGGGTCACGCCACCCTGCGCGGTGCGTGGTGGGCCCAGGAGATCGGTGGGGCCGCACGGGTCGAGGTCGCGGCGCTCGCGCGGGCGACGGGGCGGGACCTCGTGGTGACGGCGGCTGCCCTCGTCGCCGGGGCCGTGGCCTCGTGGTTCGTCGGCGACGCGTCGCCCGTGCCGGTCGTCCTCGGTGGTGGGGCGCTGTTGGTGCTGGTGGTCGTTCTCCTGCGACGATGACCGCCATGACCGACCTGGAGATCCGTCCGTACCGTCCCGGCGACCGCGCGGCGGTGGCCGAGGTGTGCGTCCGCACCGCTGCCGGCGGCGGCGACGCGCGCGGCCTGTACTCGGACGACAGCCTCATGCCCGACGTGTACGCCCTGCCCTACGTGGACCACTCGCCCGACCTCGCTTTCGTCGTGGTCGAGCCCGGCGCCGCCGCGGACGACGACCCGCTGCGCGTCGACGACGGCCGGATGCTCGGCTACATCATCGCGGTGGCGGACACGGCCGGCTTCGCCGACTGGTGGGAGACGTCCTGGTCGCCGCTGTTCCGCGAGCGGCACCCGCAGGCGCGTCCGTCGTCGGGGCCGACGCCCGGGTACAGCGAGGCTGCGCTCGTGCGCGACGGCACCGACCCCGGCCGGATGGTCCGCGGCCTGCGCGGCGGCGAGCTCGAGACCCACCCGGCGCACCTGCACATCGACCTGGTGCCCGACGCGCAGGGTCGCGGCCTCGGCCGACGCCTCATGGACACGCTGCTCGGCGCGCTCGCCGAGCAGGGCGTGCCGGGCGTGCACCTCGGCTACGACCCGAAGAATGTCGCGGCCCGCGCGTTCTACGACCGGCTGGGGTTCTCCGAGCTGCCGTCGCACCGGGCCGAGGCTCCCCTGCTCGGCCTGGCGACCCGGTAGGGGCGCCGCGCGGTCGCGCACCGGGCGGTGACTGGGGCTTTGTCGGTGCTTGGCACACTATTTATTCTTGAGCATCGGATGACGCCGGCAGCACCTCGGCCACCTCCGTGCCCAGGTCGGGCACGCCCGCGTCGCACCAGGCCCGCCGCACCTGCTCGAACCGGGTGGGCAGCGGCGGCCTGGCCGCCCCGAACCGGGCGTTCGTGCGCAGCACGAAGCGTCGCCACGACAGCACCAGCCCCTGTCGGGTGATCGGCAGGCCCGAGGCCACCGTGGTCCCGTTGTCGTGCGTGTGGTGGACCGTGAGCAGCAGCGCGCGCGGCACCGAACCCTCCAGCTCGGCCGCGAGCTCCTCCCGCACCGTCATCCAGTGCCGCAGCACCACCAGGACGTCGGACGGCAGCCGGTGCCGACGCAGCGTGCGGTGCTTCCCGTGCCGCACGAGCACCCTGCCCTCGACCGAAGCCCGCTCCCCCGCCACCCGGCCCCGGCCGGCGGCGCCCGCCGGGCCGAGGTCGAGGTCCTCCACCCGCACCCGCAGTAGGTCCCCGTAGCGGGCCCCCGTCGCCCGGGTCAGGCCCGCGATCACCGCGAGCCGCACCGTCTCCGGCTTGCCGTCGGGTCGCAGCGCCTCGACGCCCAGGTGCCGCCACACCCACTCGGCCTCGTCGAGCCCGACGGTGGGACGCGGGTACCGGGCCGGAGCGCTCGTCGGTGCTTCGGGAAGGGCGTCGTCGCTGGTCATGGGGCCATCCTCCCGCTTGGCACACTTTTCTCCGTGACAAGCTGCCGGCGTGTCGCGGATAGCCTCGTCCCGTGACCACCGCACCGGCCCCGGACCCCGACCTCCCCTGCACGCTCGCCGAGGTCGTCACCCACGAGCTCGTCGTCAAGCGGTCACGGTTCCTCGCCCACCTGGAGCCCGTGCGGACGCCCGAGGAGGCGGACGACGTCGTCGCGCGCCTCCGCAAGCAGCACTGGGACGCCCGCCACCACTGCGTCGCCCTCGTGCTCGGCACCGACGCCGGCGTGCAGCGCTCCACCGACGACGGCGAGCCGTCGGGCACCGCGGGCGTGCCCATGCTCGAGGTCCTGCGGCACCGGCGCACCACCGACGTCGTCGCCGTGGTCACGCGCTGGTTCGGCGGCGTCCTGCTGGGCGCCGGCGGGCTCGTGCGGGCCTACTCCGGGTCGGTCGCGGCCGCCCTCGAGGAGGCGGAGCGGCAGGGGGTGGTGCTCGACCGGCGTCGCCTCGTCGAGGTGGCCCTCGACGTCCCGCACGCCGACGCCGGACGCGTCGAGAACGTCCTGCGGGACTGGGCCGCGCACCACGACGCCGTCGTCGAGGACACGCACTACGGCTCCTCGGCCCGTCTGCGGCTGCTCGTACCGCCGTCCGCCCTCGACCGCCTCCGCGACGACGTCGGCGCGGTGGGCGGCGGCGCGCTGCGCCCCGAGGTCGGGGCGCAGCGCGTGGTGGACGTCAGGCGATCCCGGACGCGGTGACCCTCGCACCGTCCGGCACGGTGCCCGCTCCCCCGTCGGGTGCGCCCAGTGCCGCGTCGCTCTCGGCGACGACGTCCGCGCCGAACGTCCAGTCGCCGTCGACCGTCAGGCCCGTGGCACCGCGCAGCGACGGCGGGCCGGCCGGGAAGCGCTCGTCGAACGCGCCGATCGTCTTGTACGTCTTCGACAGCCGCACCAGCGGCGCGGGGACCTGCGCCACGACGTGGTACTGGTCGGTGAGCTCGTAGACGTCGGAGCGCAGCAGGAGCAGGTCGTTCGTCGTCTTGACCGGCAGGAACCGCTCGCGGCCCACCTCGATGGCCGTCGCGCCCTCGAACACCGCCACGGCCGCACCCATCGCCGACTCGATCTGCACCACCTCGGGCGAGGAGGAGTCCGTCGGGTCGACCGTCTTGACGTTGCGGATCAGGGGCAGCTCCAGGACACCGCCGGTGCGCTCCAGCTCGGCGGCCAGGGCCTCCAGGTCGAACCACAGGTTGTTCGTGTGGAAGTAGCGGTGCCGCTCCGGGTCGAGCGAGACGTCCATGTCGTCCGGGTGGGTCTGCGCCGTCTCACGCTGGATGATGCGTCCGTCGGCCGTGCGCACCACCAGCTGGCCGCCCTTGACGTCGGCGGGCGTCTTGAGGCACATCTCGGCCGCGTACGGCGCGCCCGACGCGGCGAACCAGGCCGCGATCTCCGCGTCCGGGGCCGCGCCCAGGTTGTCGGAGTTCGACACGCTCGCGTACCGGAAGCCGGCGTCAAGGAGGGCGCGCACGACCCCGTGGGCGTGCAGCGCCGGGTAGAGGTCGCCGTGGCCCGGCGGGCACCACTCGAGCGTGGGGTCGTCCGGCCACTCCACCGGCTCCAGGGTGTCGGCACGCAGCTTCGGCTCGCGGTTCTGCAGGAAGTCCAGCGGCAGCCCGTCGACGGCGACGTCGTCGTACGGCGCCAGCGCCGCCAGGGTGTCGTCCTGCGTGCGGAACGAGTTCATGAGCACCAGCGGCAGCCGCGCGCCCGTCGCGGCCCGCGCCGCCCGCACCTGCCGCACGATGACGTCGAGGAACGTGAGGTCCTCGCCCTCGCTGGTGCGGCGCACGGTGAGCAGCGACTTGGCCTTGTCCATGCCCATCGACGTGCCGAGCCCGCCGTTGAGCTTGATGATCGCCGTGCGGGCCAGCGCCGCGGCCGCCTCGTCGGGGCCGATCGTCAGGTCGGCGTGCCGGGGCAGGTCCGTCAGGGGCTCCACGTCGGCCTCGCGCACGTAGCCGCTGACGTCCTCCTCCAGCAACCGGTAGAAGCGCGTGAAGACGTCCACCGCGGCGGGCACCACGCCCGCCGCCCGCATCTTGTCCTGGGCCAGCTCGAGTCCGCGATCGCTCATGCCCGCACCCTAGCCCGACGGCGTGTCGCGCGGGTGAACGGCCCGGGACGCGGTCGCACCGGTCACTCGAACGGCGACGGGTCCCCCGCGCCGACGCGCACCACCTCGGGGTAGCCCGCGGAGAAGTCCACCACCGTCGTCGGCGCGGCGACCACGTCCCCGGACTCGACGACGACGTCGACCACGTGGTCGAGGGCGTCGGCGACCTCCCAGCCCTGCGTCATCGGCTCGTCGTGGTCGGGCAGGATGAGCGTCGAGGACAGCAGCGGCTCGCCGAGCTCGTCCAGCAGGGCGCGCACCACGCGCGAGTCGGGGATCCGCACGCCCACCGTCTTCTTCTTCGGGTGCGCGAGCCGGCGCGGCACCTCCGCGGTCGCCGGCAGGACGAACGTGTAGGGGCCCGGCGTCGCGGCCTTGATCGCGCGGAACTCGGCGTTGTCGAGCCGCACGAGCTGGCCGAGCTGCGCGAAGCTCGAGCAGACGAGCGTGAAGTGGTGCCGCGCGTCCAGGCGCCGGATCTGGCGGATCCGTTCGGTGCCGTCGTGCTGGCCGACCTGGCAGCCCAGGGCGTACCCGGAGTCCGTCGGGTAGGCGATGAGCGCCCCGTCGCGCAGGGCGTCCACGACCTGGTGCACGGCCCGGGGCTGGGGGTCGATCGGGTGGATGTCGACGACGCGTGCCATCCGGCCACCCTACGCCGGAACGGCCGTCCCGGTGCTGGTCAGCGCGCGCAGCAGCTCGTCGGGCGACGCGTTGCCGCCGCTGCACACGACGCCCACGCGCCGCCCGGCGAACCGGTCCGGGTGGGTCAGCACGGCCGCGAGCGCCGCGGCGCCGGCGCCCTCGGCGACGGTGCGCGCGGCGGTGAGGTAGGCGTGCTGGGCGCGGGAGATCGCGTCGTCGTCGACGAGGAGGAAGTCCGCGAGGCCGGTGCGCATCAGGCCCTGGGTGAGCGCGAAGCCGCGTCCGGTGGCCAGGCCCTCGGCGCGGGTGCGGATCGGCCGGGTGACGAGGTGTCCGGTGCGCCAGGAGTCGTGGGCGGCGGGGGCGCCGGTGGCCTGGACGCCCACGACGTCGACGTGGGGGGCGAACGCGGACGTCACGAGGCAGGCGGCCGCGGCGCCGGAGCCGCCGCCGACGGGGACGACGAGGACGTCGAGGTGGCCGGTGTCCTCGAGGAGCTCGAGGGTGGCGGTGGCGACGCCGGCGACGAGGTCGGGCTCGTCGGCGGCGGACACGAGGCGGGCGTCGCGCGCGGCGGCGAGGTGGGCGGCGTGGGCGGCGGCGGTGGTGAGGTCGGCGCCGTGCAGGACGACGTCGGCGCCGAGGGCGCGCACGGCGCGCTCCTTGACGGGGTTGGGTGCCTGCGGCATGACGATGGTGCAGGGTGCGCCGACCTGGCGGGCGGCGTGGGCGAGCGCCTGGGCGTGGTTGCCGGTGGAGTAGCCGACGATCCCGGCGGGCGGAGCGCCCTGGTGGAGGAGCAGGTTGAGGGCGCCGCGGGCCTTGAAGGAGCCGGTGCGCTGGAGGTTCTCGTGCTTGACGACGAGGCGGGTGTCGTGGGCGCCGGCGGCGTGCGCGACGTCGTCGAGCGCGGGGTACGCGGTGGCGGGGGTGCGCACGACGTGCCCGGCGAGGCGGTGGCGCGCGGCGAGGACGTCGCTCGGGGTGGGCGGCTGCTGGTCCATGCGTCCAGCATCGCGCCGACCCGATCCATCGGTCCAATGCCAGGTTTCTCGCCGATGCATCACGTGCGTCGATCGGTCGTAGGCTGGTCCCATGACCGACGCCCCTCCCCCGGCCGTCCAGCTCGACCTCACCCGGTTGCGGGTGCTCGCGGCCGTGGCCCGCACCGGGTCCGTCACCGCGGCGGCGCGCGAGCTGCACTACGCGCAGCCGTCGGTGAGCCACCACCTGTCGCGCCTGGAGGCGGAGGCCGGGATCCCGCTGCTGGAGCGCGCCGGGCGCGGCGTGCGCCTCACCGAGGCGGGCCGGATGCTGGCGGACCGCGCCGAGGAGATCATCGCCCGTGTCGGCGCCGCGCAGCGTGAGCTCGACGCGCTGGCCGGGCTGCGGGCCGGGCGGGTCCGCCTCGCCGCGTTCCCGTCGGCGCTGGCGACCGTGGTGCCGGACGCGGTGCGGCGGCTGCGGGCCGCGCACCCCGGGCTGGGCGTCACGCTGGTCGAGGCGGAGCCGCCGGAGGCCGTGGCCGCGCTGCGCTCGGGCGAGGTCGACGTGGCCGTCGTGTTCGAGCACCCGGACGTGCGTCACGCACGCAGCGTCGACGACCTCACGCCGTTCCTCGTGACCCCGGTGATGGAGGACTCCGTCCATCTCGTGACGGCCCCGGACGGCCCGGTGGCGGACGCCTCGGCGGCGCAGGAAGCCGCCGACGGGTCGGGCACGGGCCTGCTGCGCCGCTACGAGGACGCCACGTGGATCGCGGGCTGCGAGCGCTGCCGCGCGGACCTCGTCGCGCGGTGCGCGACCGCCGGGTACGCGCCGCGGATCTCGTTCGAGACGGACGACTACGTCGCGGTGCAGGCGCTCGTCGCCGCGGGCGCGGGCGTCAGCCTGCTGCCCGGCCTGGCGCTGCGGGCGCACCGCCACCCCGAGGTCGTCACCGCCCCCGTGCCGGGAGCGCGTCGCGACGTCCTGGCCCTCACCGTCGGCGAGCCGTCCGCCCCGGCCCGGGCGCTCGTCGAGCAGCTCGTCGCGGCCGGGGCGTGACCCGCACGGTCCCTCAGGCGATCGAGTCCCGCCACGCCGCGTGCAGCGCGGCGTAGCGACCACCCGCGGCCGCCAGCTCGGCCGGTGCACCGTCCTCGACGACCCGGCCGTGCTCCATGACGAGCACCCGGTCGGCGATCTCCACCGTGGACAGGCGGTGCGCGATGACGAGCGCCGTCCGGTCCGCGAGCAGCGTGCGCAGGCCCTCCTGCACCAGCCGCTCCCCCGGCACGTCCAGCGAGCTCGTCGCCTCGTCGAGCACCAGCACGGCGGGGTCGGCGAGGAACGCACGGGCGAAGCTGATGAGCTGGCGCTGCCCCGCCGACACCCGCCCGCCGCGCTTGTTGACGTCGGTGGCGTACCCGTCGGGCAGCGACGTCACGAAGTCGTGCACCCCTACCGCGCGGGCGGCGGCCTCGACCTCGGCGTCGGTCGCGTCGGGGCGGCCCAGCGCGATGTTCTCCCGCACCGACCCGCTGAACAGGTACGCCTCCTGGGTCACCATGACCACGGCGCGCCGCAGGTCGGTGGTGGACAGGTCGCGCAGGTCGACGCCGTCGAGCGTCACCGCGCCCTGCGACGGGTCGTAGAACCGGGTGACCAGCTTGGCCACGGTGGACTTGCCCGCCCCGGTGGTGCCGAGCAGCGCGACGGTCTGCCCGGCGGGCAGGTGCAGGTCGAGGTCCGGCAGCACGACCGGGCCCTCCCCGTACCGGAACGTCACGTCGTGCAGGTGGACGTCGCCGCGGGCCGCGGGCAGGGGCACGGGGTGGCGGGGCTCGGCGACGGTGGGCTCCTCGGCGAGCAGGCCCGACACCTTCTCCAGCGCGGCCACGGCGGACTGCAGGGCGTTGTAGAACATGCCGAGCTGCTGGATGGGCTGGAAGAACCGCTTGACGTAGAGCAGCACCGCGACCAGCGCGCCGACGTCCAGGGTGCCCTCCACGACACGCCAGCCGCCGAGCGCGAGCGCGACCGCCACGGTGACGTTGCCGATGAGCACCAGCCCGGGCTGGTAGCGGCCGTTGACGCCGAAGATCCGCAGGTTCGCGTCCCGGTACTCCTCGCCGAGGTGCGCGTACTCGGCCTCGGACGCCGGCTCGCGACGGAACGCCTGCACCGCGCGCATCCCCGTCATCGTCTCGACGAACTTCACGATGAGGCGCGCGGACGCGGTGCGCTGCTCGCGGTAGTACAGCTGCGAGCGCCGCTGGAACCAGCGGGTGAGCACCCACGCGGGCAGCAGGGCGCACAGCAGCACGAGGCCCGAGCGCCAGTCCACCCAGAACAGCGCGGCACCGGTGAAGACCATGAGCATGAGCGAGGACACGACACCGGTGAGCCCGCCGTCGAAGAGCTCGCGCAGCGCCTCCAGGTCGGAGGTCTGGCGGGAGATGACGCGCCCCGAGGTGTACGACTCGTGGAACTCCAGGGACAGCCGCTGCGTGTGGCGGAACACGCGGCGACGCAGCTCCAGCAGGACGCTCTGCGCGACGCGGGAGGCGGCGCGCACGTAGGCGCCGGCGCACACGCCGCCCAGCGCGGCCGCCAGCAGGTAGGCGCCGCCCACCGCCACCAGCGGCAGCGCGTCGTCGGCGACGAGGGCGGGCACGGCGGTGTCGATCGCGGCCTGGACGAGCAGCGGGCCGGCGACCTGGCCCGCTGTGCTGACCACGACGAGGAGCCCGGCCCAGGCGAGCGGTCGCCACCGGGGGCGGAGCAGCTCGCCGAGCAGGCCGAGCGAGCGGGTGCGGACCGCGCGCGAGGTGTCGGCGTCGAGGGTGGTGGCGTCGTCCGCGGCGGCGGTGGTGGCGCGGCGGCGGGCCGCGGGGCGGTCGGCGTCGGGGCGGTGGTCGGCGGGTGCGGTCACGGGCGGACCTCCTCGGTGTCCTCGCGGCGGGCCCAGTCGTCCTCGAGCGAGGCGATGACGTGGCGGTAGTGGGCGTCGGTGGCCAGCAGCTCGCGGTGGGTGCCGACGGCGGTGACGCGGCCGTCGGCGAGCACGGCGACCCGGTCCGCCAGCGCGACGGTGGAGGGCCGGTGGGCGATGACGAGGCTGGTGGTGTCGGCCAGGACGCGGCGCAGGCGCTGGGTGACCGCCTCCTCCGTGGCGACGTCGAGGGCGGACAGCGGGTCGTCGAGGACGAGGACGCGGGGCCGGGCCGCGATGGCGCGGGCCAGGGCGAGCCGCTGACGCTGCCCGCCGGACAGGGAGTGCCCCTCCTCCCCGATGCGGGTGTCGACGCCGTCGGGCAGGTCGCGCACGAAGTGGGCCTGCGCGATGTCGAGCGACTCGCGCAGAAGACGGTCGCGGGCGTCGTCGGGCAGGTCGGGGTCCGCGCCGAGCAGGACGTTCTCGCGCACCGTCGCGGAGAACAGCGTCGGGTCCTCGAAGGCGACCGCCACGGCCCGGCGGACGTCCTGGCGGCGCAGGGTACGCACGTCGACGCCGTCGAGCAGGACGGCGCCCCCGGTGACGTCGTGGATCCGCGGCACGAGCATCGCCAGGGTGGACTTGCCGGACCCGGTGAGGCCCACCAGGGCCGTGCTGGTGCCGGCGGGCAGGTCCAGGTCGAGGTGTCGCAGGACGGGCGGTCCGTCCTCGTGGGCGAACGTGACGTCGCGCAGCGCGACGTCGCCGCGGACGTCGTCGAGGCGGGCGGGGTGCGGGGGGTCGGCCAGTGGGTTGGGGGTGTCGAGCACCTGGAAGTACCGGTCGACGGCGGAGCGGGCGTTGAGGGTCATCGACAGGGTCTGGCCGAGGTCGACCACGGGACCGTTGATGACGGCGGCCGTGAGGAAGAACGCCGCCAGCGCGCCGACGGTGATCTCGCCGGACGCGGTGAGCCACACGCCAAGCACGAGGCACACGGCGAGCGTCGCCTCGGGGACGAGCTGGAGCGAGGTCGTCACCGTCGCCTGGTTGGACGCCTTGCGCAGCTCGGTGCGGCGCAGCTCCTCGGCCTGGTCGGTGAACGAGTCCAGGGCCTCGCGGTGGCGGCCGAACGCCTTGAGCACGCGGATGCCGTGGACGGACTCCTCGACGGTGGTGGCGAGGTCCCCGGACTGGTCCTGCGACAGCCGCGCGATGACGCGGTAGCGGCGGGAGAACCAGAACGCGATGACCGTGACGGGGACGGCGCCCGCCAGGTAGACCAGGCCGAGCCAGCCGGCGGTGCTCAGCAGGAAGCCGACGCCGACGACGATGGTGATGGTGGACACGACGAGCTGGAGGAGCCCGAACACGAGCCACCGGCGCAGCAGGCCGAGGTCGCCCATGGAACGGCTGAGGAGCTGCCCGCCGGGCCAGCGGTCGTGGAACGCCGCGGGAAGCTCCTGCAGGTGGCGGAACAGGGCGATCCGCAGCTCGGCCTCGACCCGGGTGCCGGGATACATCACGAGGTTGCGGCGCAGGAGCACCAGGCCCGCCTCGGCGAGCCCCAGGCCGAGGACGGCGAGGGTGGGCCACACGAGCGCGCCACGGTCGCCGGTCGCGACACCGGCGGCGAGGGGGCCCTCGACGAGCGCCTGGAGGACGCGCGGGATGGCGAGCGCCGCGAGGCTGGCGCCGAGGGCGGCCACCAGGCCGCCGATCAGCCGCGGGAGCGCGGGGCGGACGAACGGCAGCAGGCGGCGGAGCGAGGCGAGGGTGCTGAGCTCGGAGCCGGCGGGGGCGGCGGAGGGGCGGGCGACGGCAGGACCGTCCGGGTCCGGGGTGGGGGTCATCGATGTCCATTGTGGCACCGCGAACCCTCTCGATTGCCTCGGCACACCGATGCTGGGCACCCCCGGCCGGCGGCGCGCCCACCTTCCCGTCGCCACCGGCGGCACCCCCCGGGGACGGCGCGCCCGGGGCCCCGGGGATGCCCGTACGATGCCGGGCATGGGTGGAGCAGCGATCGTCGGACTGGTCACGGGTGCGGTGCTGGTGGTGACGGCCCTGGTGGCCGTGGTGGCGTGGTCGGTGCGCCGCCGTCGTACGCGCGACGCCGCCACCGCCGCCGAGCTCGACCGGCTCGGCGTCCGGGCCGGGTCCGCGCTGGTGCGCGCCGACGAGCGCGCCCGCCTCGCCGAGGACGAGCTGGCGTTCGCCGAGGCCGAGCTCGGCACGGAGGCGACCGCGGACCTCGCCGGCCACGTCCGTCGGGCCCGCGAGCACGTCGGCGAGGCGTTCCACCTCAACCAGCTCCTGCACGACCACGTCCCCGACACCGACGCCGAGCGCCGTGAGTGGTCCGCCCGCATCCTCGGGCTGTGCCAGGACGCCGAGGCCGTGCTCGACGCGCTCGAGTCCGGGCTGGCCGACCGCCGCCGCACCGCGCGGTCGACCCCGGCGGCGCTCGACCGGATCGCCGCCGACGTCGAGCGGGTCCGAGCCGCCCTGCCCGAGGCCCGGACCGACCTCGACGAGCTCGCCGCGCGCTACGCGCCCTCCGCGCTGCGGCCCGTGGCCGACAACCCCGCCCAGGCGGAGCGCCTGCTGGAGTTCGCCGGCCGCGGCCTGGCCGCAGCCCGCCGCAAGCTCGACGACGGCGAGCCCACCCAGGCCGCCGCGACCGCCCGCGCGGCCGACGAGTCGGTCGTGCGGGCCCAGGGGCTGCTCAAGGCCGTGCGCGACTTCGAGGCCGACGCCCTGACGGCCGAGGCCGCGCTCGGGGCGATGGTCGCCGAGTCCCGCAGCGAGCTCGCGCAGGCCCGCGCCCTGCCCGCCCCGCAGCGCGCCGGCGCCGTCGAGGTCGAGGCCGCCGCCACGGCGCTCCAGGCCGCGCTCGACGACCTGCCGGCGCCCGGGGAGCCGCAGGACCCGGTGGCGGCGCTGACCCGGGTCCGCGAGGCCAACACCGCCCTCGACGACGCCGTGCGCGTCCGCCTCGAGTCGGAGGACCGCAGCCGCCGGGCCACCGCCCAGCTCGCCCCGGCCCTCGACGACGCCGAGCGCCAGGTGTCCGCCGCGCGCGCCGTCGTCGACGACTACCGGGCACCCGTCGGGCCCGACGCCCGGACCCGCCTCGCCGAGGCGCAGCGCGAGCTGTCCGCGGCCCGCGCCGTGTCCGACCCGGAGCGCGCGGTGGACGCCGCCCGACGTGCCGCCGCCCTCGCCGCCGAGGCGGCGACGCTCGCGCACCGCGACATCGCCCGCACGCACGCCGGTCAGCACTGGGGTGCCCAGCACGCCGGCGGTCAGCAGTGGGGCGGCCACGGCCCGCGCGGCGGCTCCGGCGCGTTCGGTGCCGTGCTCGGCGGCATGGTGCTGGGCGGCATCCTCGACGACATCGGTGACATGTTCGACTGACGCGCGGCCCGCGGGTCAGCCCGCCGGCACCGCGACGCCCCGCAGGTGGGCGAAGTGGTCCACCGGGCCGCGCCCCGTCCCCACCTGCAGGTCCGCGCCGTGCCGCAGCGCGAGCGTCAGCCACTCCTTCGTGGCCGCGAGCGCCGCTCCCCAGTCGCCCGTCGACACGTACCGGGTCACCAGCCCGCTGGACAGCGAGCAGCCCGTACCGTGCCCGGCCCTCGTGCGCACACGCGGCGCGACGAGCTCCGTCCGGGGGCCGTCGGCGTCCACGAGCGCGTCGGGCGCGTGCGGGCCGCCCAGGTGACCGCCCTTGGCCACCACGAGGACGTCGTGCCGGGCGGCGAGCGTGGCCGCCTGGTCGAGCGCGGCGTCCCAGTCCCCCGCGACCGGCTCGTCGAGCAGCGCCGCGAGCTCCGGAAGGTTCGGCGTGACGACGTCGGCGTGGCGCAGGAGGTCCCGCACGGCCCCCTCGGCCGCGTCGTCGAGGAGCCGGTCCCCGGACGTCGCCACCATGACCGGGTCGAGCACCACGGGCGGCCGGGCGCCGTGCTGGTCGGCCAGCCACGTCGCCACCACGCCGGCGACGTCCGCGGTGGCCAGCATGCCGATCTTCACGGCGTCGAGCGTCACGTCCGCCGTCAGGGTGGACAGCTGCAGGGCGAGGAAGTCGGGCGGTGGCACGTGCACGCCGGTCACCCCGCGGGTGCTCTGCGCGGTCAGCGCGGTGACCGCGGCCATGCCGTACCCGCCGGCGGCGGCGATCGACTTCAGGTCGGCCTGGATCCCGGCGCCGCCGGACGGGTCGGACCCGGCCACCGCCAGGACGCGCGGCACGGGCGGGGCGGGCAGGGGCAGGTGGGTCATGGGCGACATCCCTCCGTCAGTGCGAGCTGCCTCAGGTTCGACGGGTGTGATCTCAGCGCCGTGGGCGCACCCCGTGTCGTGGCGCCACCGTAGCGCGACGGGGGCGGGCGACCCGCCGGTCGTCCGCCCCCGTCGCCACCGCACCGCTCGGCGCCCGCGTCACGCGGGTCGCGGGACCACCCGGCCGAGGACGTCGTGGAGGGTGACCACGCCGACGACCACCCCGTCGTCGACCACGACGGCCAGCTGTTCGCTCACGCGACGCATGCCCGCGAGCGCCTCGTGGACCGGGTCGTGCGACGTGACGACGTGGACGGGCCGGGCGAGGTCGGCCGCGGCGCGCGCCGGCGGCTCCAGGAGCGTGTCGCGCACGTGCACGACGTCGGGCCGGCCGGGGTCGCCGGACTGCACCAGGATCCGCAGGTGCCCGCTCGCGCGCGCGGCCGCCTGCACGTCGGCGACCGTCGCCGTCCGCGCGACCGCGGTCGGGCGGCTCCCGGGCCGCAGGAACGACCCGACGGTGCGGGTGGTGAGGTCGATCGCCCCGGCCAGCGGCGAGCGCACGCTGGCGTCCAGCACGCCGACCCGTGCCGAGTGCTCGACGAGGTGCCGGATCGTCGCGGCGTCGTGACCGCCGACCGCGGCGCTCTCGACCGGCTCCACCCCGACGCGTCGGACGAGCCGGTTCGCGACGGCGTTGGCGAAGGCGAGCACCGGGCGGAACGGCCACACGTACCAGCGCGCCACGGGGGCGACGAGCACGGCGGCGCGTTCCGGGTGGGCGATGGCCCACGACTTGGGCGCCATCTCGCCGACCACGAGGTGCAGGAACGTGACCGCCAGCAGCGCGAGGGCGAAGGCGAGCACGTCGGCGAGCCAGGCGGGCAGGCCGGTGGCCGTCAGCACGGGGGTGAGCCACGCGTCGACCGCCGGCTTGGTGACGGCGCCGAGCGCGAACGTGCACACGGTGATGCCGAGCTGCGCCCCGGCGAGCATGGTCGTCAGCTCATGGGTGGACCGCAGGGCGGCGCGCGCTCCCCGGCTGGTCGGCGCGGCCTCCTCCAGCCGGTGCCGGCGGGCGCCCAGCAGCGCGAACTCGATGACCACGAAGAACGCGCTCAGGACGATGAGCGCCATGGTGGCGCCCAGCACGAACCAGGGGTTGGTCATGACCGGTCTCCCTCGGCGTCGGACGGTGCGGCCGGGACGCCGACCGGGGTCGGCCCGGCCTCCAGCGTGAGGCGGACCCGGGCGGGGACGCGCCGCGCCACGTCCACGACGTGGGCGCGCAGGACGCGCCGGGGCGGGGAGTCGAGCGCGAGGTCGGCCGGGTCGACGGGCAGCTCGACGTCGACGACGTCGTCACGCGCGGGCAGGCCGCCCGCCACCGCGATGAGCAGCCCGGCGAGGGTCTCGAAGTCGCCGCGCGGCAGGTCGTGACCGGTCTCGCGCTCGACCTCGTCCAGATGGGCGTCGCCCGCGGCGAGCCAGGCGTCGGGGCCGTCGGCGACCACGTCCGGGGGCCGGTCGGCGTCGTGCTCGTCGGTGATCTCGCCGGCGACCTCCTCCGACAGGTCCTCCACGGTGAGGATGCCCACGAACCCGCCGTACTCGTCGATGACGCACGCGAGCTCCTGGCCGGCGTCCTCGAGCGCGCGCAGGGCGTCGGGCAGCAGCATGAGGGTCGGCACGACGACGGGCGGCCGCATGATCGACGCGGCGGGCGCGTCGTGGTCGGCGGCGGCGAGCACGTCGAGCAGGTGGACCACGCCGGCGGGCTCGTCGTCGGAGCCCATCACCGGGTAGCGGGTGTGCGCGACCGCCATGAGGGCGCGGACCTCGCCGACGGTGAGGTCGGGCGCCACGACGTCGACCCGGGAGCGCGGCACCATGGCGTGCTCGACGTCGCGGTGCGGGAAGTCGAGGATGCGGTCGAGGACGAGCGACAGGTCGGCGGGCAGGTCCCCGCTGTCGCGGGAGTCGGCGACGATGTGCTCCAGGTCGTCGGCCGTGGCGCTGGAGTCGACGTCGTGGACCGGCTCGATCCGCACCAGGCGCAGCAGGGCGTCGGCGGAGCGGTCGAACACGGTGACGAGCCAGCCGAAGACCGCCAGGTACACCTGCGTGGACCGGGCGAGACCCGTCGCGAGCGGTTCGGGGGCGGCGATCGCGAGGTTCTTCGGGAACAGCTCGCCGAAGATCATCTGCACCAGGGTCGAGGCGGCGAGCGCCAGGACGGTGCCGACCGCGACGCTGACCCCGGCCGGCACCCCGACGCCGCCCAGGAGCTCGCCGAGCGAGGCGCCGACGAGCGGCTCGGCGACGTACCCGACGAGCAGGCCGGTCACGGTGATACCGAGCTGGGCGCCGGACAGCATGAAGGAGGTGCGACGGGTGACCGTCAGCGCCCGGGCCGCGGCGGCGTCCCCGGCCGCGGCCCGGGCCGCGAGCCGGGACCTGTCCACGGACATGTAGGCGAACTCCTGGGCCACGAAGTAGCCGTTCGCCGCGATGATCACGGCGGTGGCCACGACACCCCCGAGGAGGGTCAGCCAGGTGGTCAGCACGTGCTCCCCTCCCCTCGGGCGCGGTCGCGCCGGGGATCGGGGTCCGGACTGTCGCTCCGGTCGCCGTCGGGCGACCCGGTGGTGCTCACGAGCGCTTCCACGCCTCTCGTCTCGGTGACGGGTTCACCGACACCAACGACGACGGCCGCGGGAAGTTCCCGGTCCGTCGCGACCCGCACGCGCGACGCGGCCTCAGGCGGAGGCGCGGGGGCTCGACAGCACGAGGCGCAGCACGTTGCGGGCCGTGCGCTGGAGCTCGCCCAGGGTGATGCCGTCGTCGGCGTGCAGGGACGCCAGCAGGGAGCCGTCACCGTGGCGGTCGTCGCGGTGCCAGGCCCCGGGCATGTGCACGTCCACCTGGGCGCGCACCCGGTAGGCGTCGTTCGTCAGCGCCGGGAAGTCGGGGTCGGTCGCCGGGCGCATCCACCAGTCGGTCATGACGGCGCCGGTGTAGCCCCACTCCTCGCGCAGCACCGTGGTGACGAGGTCGTGGTGGTAGTGCGCCCACACCCCGTTGACCTTGTTGTACGACGTCATGATCGTGCGCGGCGCGGACCGGGTCACGCAGATCTCGAACCCGCGCAGGTAGATCTCGCGCAGGGCCCGCTCGGAGACGCGCGAGTCGTTGTGCTCGCGGTTGGTCTCCTGGTTGTTCGCCGCGAAGTGCTTGGGGCAGGCGGCCAGGCCGGCGCCCTGGATGCCGTCGACGGTGGCGGCCGCCATGAGGCCGGTCACCAGGGGGTCCTCCGAGAAGTACTCGAAGTTGCGTCCGCACAGGGGGTCGCGCTGGATGTTCATCCCGGGCGCGAGCAGCACGTCCGAGCCCTTGGCCGCCATCTCGGCGCCCAGCAGCGCGTTGAGCTCGCGCACCAGGCCGGGGTTCCAGGTCGAGGCGAGCGCGGTGCCGCAGGGCAGCAGCGCCGTGTGCACGGCCAGGCGGATCCCGGCCGGGCCGTCCGTGGTCGTCAGGGCGGGCACGCCCTTGTCCCGCAGGGAGGCGACCGTGCCGCCCAGGGCGCCGGCGTTGCCGGGCTCGCCCAGCGGGGAGTCCATGGTGAAGTCGCCGCGTGTGAGGGCCTCCAGCTCGTCGTCGTCGAGCTGCGCGACGAACGCCTCGAGGGTCGCCCGCCCGGCCGCGACGTCGCCGAGCACGATCCCGACGTCGCCGGTGCGCTCCAGGGCGGCGGGCAGGCCGGCGAGGACCCGCTCGCGCCGCGCCACCGTGGCCGTCGGCACCTTCTCCACGCCCGGCTCGGCGAGGCCGTGCTCGCCCGGGCGCGCCACGACGCGCTCGAACGCGTGCTCGGGTCGCGGGGCCGCGACCTCGCTCAGGGTGCGCACGACGCGCAGCTCCTCGACGTCGACACCGCCGACCGGGCGGGCGGCGCGCACGTCGGCGCCGACGAGCACCTCGTAGGTGCCGGCCTCCAGGACGAAGGACGACCGGTGCCCGGTGACGCCCGCGTCGTCGTAGCCGGCGACGTCGGCGAGGTCGAACACGACCTCGACCGACGTGACGTCGCCCGGGCGCAGCACGGCGGTCTTGGCGAAGCCCACGAGGTGGCGCGCGGGGCGGCCGAGCAGGCCGTGCGGGGCGCGGACGTAGACCTGGACGACCTCGGTGCCGTCGTGGGTGCCGGCGTTCGCGACCTGCGCGGTGACGGTCACGGTGTCGCCGTCGCGGCCCACGACGACGTCGCGCACGTCGAAGGTGGTGTACGACAGGCCGAACCCGAAGGGGTAGAGCACGGCGTCGGGCGCGAAGGTCTCGAACCAGCGGTAGCCGACGTAGACGTCCTCGACGTACTCGTTGTGATCGGCGGCGCCGAAGTGCTCGTGGGTGGGGTAGTCCTCGTAGCGGTGCGCGACGGTCGCGGTGAGGCGGCCGCCGGCGGGGACGGCGCCGGTGAGGACGTCGACGACGGCCCGCCCGGACTCCATGCCGCCCTGCCAGGCCAGCACCACGGCGTCGAGCGCCTCGTCGCGCGTCCAGGCCAGGTCGATCACGTTGCCCGTGTCGACCACGACGACGGTCCGCTCGAAGGCGGCGCCGACCCGGGCGAGCAGGGTGCGCTCGTCGTCGGTGAGGAAGAAGCTGCCGTCCTCGAGGGCCTGCTCGCGGGCCTCGCCGGCGGCGCGGCCGACGACGACGAGCGCCAGGGGCGTGCGGGCGGCGACCTCGGCGATGTCGGCCTCGCTGAGCGGCATCTCGGGGTGCGAGCGCGGCCAGGTGCCCCACTCGGGCTCGGCCTCGACGGGGTGGGCGGCGCACCAGGTCTCGTAGCGCTCGGCGAGCGCGGCGTCCACCTCGAGCGCGGGGTCGGCGCGCAACGCGTCGAGGAGGTTCCAGCTGTAGGGCGGGCGGACGTCGCCGCCCGAGCCGTAGCCGACGGTGAAGTAGTCGACCTGGACGCGGCCGAACACCGCGATGGGAGCGCTCCCAGAAAGCGGCAGCACGTCGTGCTCGTTCTTGAGCAGCACCACGCCCTCGGCCGCGGCCCGCCGCGAGACCTCCCCCAGCCCGTCGGGGATCCACGTGTCCTTCGACCTCAGCTGCACGCGTCCCTGCGCGAGCTGGTCCTCGCCGCCGACCTGACCGATTCCTGCGCTGCGCTCGTTCACGCCGAGTACTGTACGCGGCGCACGTGGCGCCCGGCACCTTCTCCGGCCCTCGTCCGGGCCTCCGCGGGCCGGTCGCACCGGACGCACGGCGGCCCCGCGGGACCTGCCCGCGGGGCCGCCCGGGTGCGGTTCAGTCCTCGACGACCGTGACGGTCACGTCGATGTTGCCGCGGGTGGCGTTCGAGTACGGGCAGACCTGCTCGGCGGCGTCCGCGAGCGCCTGCGCCTGCTCGCGCGGGACACCGGGCACGACGACCTCCAGCTCCACCGCCAGCTCGAACCCGCCCTCGCCGTTCGCCCCGATGTGGACCCGCGCGCCCACCGAGGTGTCGGCCAGCGCGACCTTCTGCTGGCGGGCCACGGCCTGCAGCGCCGAGTGGAAGCAGGCGGCGTACCCGGCGGCGAAGAGCTGTTCGGGGTTGGACCCCTCGCCCGATCCGCCGAGCCCCTTCGGGGGCGCCATCTCGAGGTCGACACGCCCGTCGTCGGACCGGACGTGGCCGTCGCGGCCCGCTCCGGTGGACAGGGCCTCCGCGGTGTAGCCGATGGTCTGGATCATGCTGTGGTCTCCTCGTGTCGTGTGGTCGCGCCGGGTCCGGCGTGACCGGCCAGGAAGTCGTTGGCGCGGCGGAGCTGGTCGCGCAGCTCGACCGCGGCCTGCTCGTCGGGCGGCATCCGCTCGGCGAGGCAGCGCTGGACGTCGCCCAGCTCCTCGTGCAGCGCGCGCCCGGCGTCGGTCAGGGTGACGACGACGACCCGCTCGTCGGCGGTGGACCGGGTCCGCCGCACGACGTCGCGCGCCTCGAGCCGCTTGAGCAGCGGCGACAGCGTGCCGGAGTCGAGGTCGAGCACCGCTCCGAGCTCCCCCACCGTGAGCCCGGCGCCGGCGTTCCCACCGAGCGCGGTGACGACCACGTACTGCAGGTAGCTCAGCCCCCACGGTGCGAGCAGGTCGGCGTACAGCCTCGTGATCCGTCGCTCCAGGGAGTAGACGGCGAAGCACAGCAGCGGGTCGAGCGCGCGGGAGGCGCCGGAGTCGGGCACGGCACAACCGTCGCACACTATTCAATTGCGCACAACCGATACGCCGGGCGCCAGTGCCGGTGGCAGCGCTTGCCAGCGCCGCTCGGGCTGTGCCAGGGTGCAGGAAACCGGTTTCTCCGGACCGTCCGTACCCCAGGAGGCAACGATGCCTTGCCGACGCACCGCCGCGTCCGCCGCCCTCACCACCCTGCTCGTCGGCGCCCTGTGCGCCACCACGCTCCCCGCGCAGGCCCACGACTCCCCCGGCCGCGTCGAGGAACCCGTGGCCACCGTCGTGGTCGCGCCCGACGGCAGCGGCGACGCCACCACCGTCCAGGAGGCGGTCGACCTCGCGCCCACCGGCTCGACCGGACGGGTCGAGATCCTTCTCCGCCCCGGCACGTACTCCGGCCGCGTCGACGTCGACGCCGCCCACCCGAACCTCACGTTCGTCGGCGCCACCGGCGACCCGCGGGACGTCGTCATCACCGACGACCGCGCCGCGGGCACCCCGAAGCCCGAGGGCGGCACGTGGGGCACCTCCGGGTCGGCCACGGTCACGATCTCCGGCGAGGGCTTCCAGGCCCGTGCGGTGACGTTCGAGAACGCCTTCGACGAGGCCGCCCACCCCGAGATCACCAACCGCCAGGCCGTCGCCGTGAAGACCCGGGCGGACAAGGTCGTCTTCGACGACGTCCGCTTCCTCGGCAACCAGGACACCCTCTACCTCGACACCCCGAGCGTGGACGTCCCCGCCCGCGTGTACGTCCGCGACAGCTACGTCGAGGGCGACGTCGACTTCGTCTTCGGCCGCGCCACCGCCGTCATCGAGGACACGACCATCCGAGCGCTGAGCCGGGACAGCACGCCCAACGGCTACGTGTTCGCGCCCAGCACCTCGAAGGACTTCGCCCACGGGTTCCTCGTGATCGGCTCGCGCCTGACCACGAACGCCGCCGACGGGTCCTACTTCCTGGCCCGGCCGTGGCACCCGAGCAGCGCCCCGGACAACGACCCGCGGCTCGTCGTACGCGACTCCTGGCTCGGCAAGCACCTCGCCGTGGACGACCCGTGGACCACGATGTCCGGCTACGACTGGCTGCCCGGCAGCAACGCGGAGTTCCGCAACGCCGGCCCCGGCGCGCGCGTCACGGCGGACCGCCCGCAGCTGACGCGGGCGCAGGCGCGCGACCACGAGGTCGCGGACCACCTGTCCGGCGACGACGGCTGGGCACCGCAGCGCACCGAGCGCTGCCACTGACCCCGCACGCACGACGGGCCGCCTCCCCGGGGCAGGAGGCGGCCCGTCGTCGTGCCCGGTGCGCTCAGTACCCGGTGTAGCGCCCGGGGCGGTGGTTCACCGCGAGGATGACGCTCAGCAGCACGGCGCCGAGGACGGACAACAGCACGGTGGCCGGGGGCACGACCGCGACCGCCGCGAGCACGACCGCCGTGTCCAGGGCCATCTGGACGTAGCCTGCGCGCCAGCCGAGACGGTCCTGGGCGACGAGGGCGACGATGTTGAACCCGCCGAGGCTCGCACGATGGCGGAACAGGATGAGCAGCCCGACGCCCGCCAGCACGTTGCCGGCGACGACGCCGTAGGCGGGTGCGACCTCGACGTGCCCGAGCATCGCGGGGTGCAGGGTGCTGAAGCCGGAGACGAGCGCGATGGACAGGCCGGTGCGCAGCGTGAAGTCCCAGCCCTTCATGCGGATCGCCAGCAGGAAGAAGGGCAGGTTGACCAGGACGAACAGGACGGCGAACGGCGCGGGGAGGACGTAGCTGACGAGCAGCGAGAGCCCCGCGGTACCGCCGGTGACCGCGGAGACCGACTCCAGCAGGTACAGACCGAGCGAGATGACGAAGGTCCCGGTGAGGATGCCGAGGGCGTCCTCGAACAGCGAGTGCTTGACGGCGGCCGTCGGGTCGGCGGGGCGTGGCGTGCTCATGTCTCCTCGGCGCGGGCGGGGTGGGCCCGGGGTGTGTCACGGCCCTGGTACGGGCGGGTTCGGGTACGGCGCGGTGACGCCGCAGCGAGCGTAGCGGACCGCGGTCGCGTGCCAGGATGGCGGGCATGACGCTGCGCTTCGGTCTCAAGCTGGCCCAGGACGCCCCGGTGGAGTCGTTCCGCGAGGTGTGGCGCACGGCAGACGAGGCGGGGTTCGACCACGTGTGGGTGATGGACCACATCGCGGCCCTCGGCGACGACCCGACGCGGCCGATCTTCGACGCGTGGGCGATGCAGGCCGCGATGGCGGTGGACACGACGCGGGTGCGGATCGGCTGCATGGTGTCGGGGAACTCGTACCGCCACCCGGGGATGCTGGCGAAGCTCGCGACGACGGTGGACCACCTGTCCGGCGGGCGCCTCGAGTTCGGCATCGGCGCGGGCTGGAACGAGCGCGAGCACGCGATGTACGGGCTGGACCTGGGCTCGGTGCGCACCCGGATGGACCGGCTGGAGGAGGCGCTGCAGGTCGTGCGCTCCCTGTGGACGGAGCCGACGACGACGTTCGCCGGGGAGCACTACCGCCTCACCGACGCGGTGGCGGAGCCGAAGCCGGTGCAGCGCCCGCACCCGCCGATCTGGGTCGGCGGGTCGGGGCCGCGGCGCACGCTGCGCCTGGTGGCGCGGTACGCGGACGCCTGGAACGACACGACCAGCACCCCCGAGCAGCTCGCCGGCCTGGTCGAGGTGCTGGAGCGGCACTGCGCGGACGTCGGCCGCGACCCGGCCGAGGTCCGGCGCACCGTCCAGCTGCGCCTGCGCGAGCATGCGCTGGGCGACCTCGCGGGACTCGTGGAGCGGTACGCGGCGCTCGGTGTCACGGAGTTCGTCGTGGTGCTGCCCCCGGACGGCGACCTGCGCGGGCACCTGGACGACGTCGTCGCCGAACTGCCGCGCCTGCGCGTCGCGGGCTGACCTCGGGGCCGCGCCTCAGGTGCGCGGGATCGGCTCCCCGGGGAACAGGTCGCGGAACGTCCGCTCGAACTGGCGCCGACCGAACAGCCGGTACATCCAGCGCACGGGCGTGGGGGCGTCGTCGAGCATGGCCGGTCCGGCGTCGGGCGACGCGGTGATCATGAAGCCGATCTGGGGCAGGAGCCGCGAGCGCGGGATGGCCTGCATGGAGTGCTCCCCCAGCTCCTGCCACTCGGCCTCGGTGAGCACCTTCTCCACGACGGGGATCATCTCGACGACCTCGCGACGCAGGTGCACCCGCAGCACGGCGAGCATGCGCTCGTAGGCGTCCGCGAGCCGTTCGCCGGTGGCGGGGTCGGCGCTGTCCCGCCACGAGGTGAGCAGCGGCTCGGCCTCGTGCAGGAGCGCCTGGACCTGGGCGTGGTGGGCCCGCATCTGCCCGACGTGCAGCGCGCACGCGGGTGCCCTGCCCTCGAGGCGGTCCCACAGCAGGGTGTCCTCGCTCTCGTGGTGGACGTGCAGGGTGGCGTCGAGGTCGCCGAGCCAGCGCCCCACGAGCCCGCTGCGGACGGTGTCGCCGGCGGCGACCCCGCGCACGAGCCCGGGCGCACGCTCGTACCCCCACAGGAACGCGTTGTGGACCACCCGCATGTCGTCGCCGCGGCACAGCCGCGGCCCGTCCGGCACGGGCGGCGAGGACTCCCCCGGCGCGGCGACGTAGAAGTCGGTCACGGTGCCTCCCGGTGCTGACGCGACGGCGCGCGAGGCCTGTCCTCGGCGCGGGCCGCCACCAGGACGGAGGGTCGCGCGGTGCCCGGTGATACCGGGCCGCACGACGTGCCGGCTCCCGGGCGGGTCAGACGTGCACCGACGCGGCCACCAGCCAGGCGGTGAGCACCACGACCACGACGAGCAGCGTGGTCTCGGACCGGGCCCCGCGCTGGAGCCGGCCGGCGGCGGCGTGGGCCCGCCGGGCCCCGTGGCCCGGGGCCTCGAGGGTGGGCACCACCCGGAAGTGCTGGTGCGCGCCGAACGCGGCGACGATCCCGACGACGGCGACCTTGGCCAGGAGGACGAGCCCCCAGGAGGTCTCCCAGAGCTGGGCGGGCCGGTCGAGGATCTCGACGGCGAGGAGCACGCCCGCGACGCCGACCACCACGACGGCCACCGCGCCGACGGTGGAGAAGCGTGCGCCGAGCCGCCCGGCGTCGAGGAAGCGACCCTGGACACGACGGGCGCGCAGCACCACGCCGATCATGACGACACCGCCGATCCAGGTGGCTGCCGCGGCCAGGTGCGCGACGTCCACCCCGACGACGAGCCACCACGGGGTCCCGGTGTTGGAGTGGCCGTCGAGCACCTGGCCGGCGGTGGCGAGCAGGACGCCGACCACGGCGAGCCAGGAACCGGGCAGGCTGCGGCGCGCACCGGCCAGCACGGCGAGGGCTCCGAGCGCCTGGAGGGCGAACACGGTGCGGGCGCTGCCCGCGAGCGCGTCGGCGAGGCCGGTCCCGGACAGCGCGACGCCGAGCTCACCGCCGGCCACGACGACGGCCCTGGCCGCGAGCCGCAGGACGAGCCCGCCGAGGACCAGGGCGCCCGTCCAGCGCACGACGCGCAGGACGTCCGGGACGTCGCGGCGGTCGGTGCCGCGCAGCACGAGCGCGGCGAACAGGAGTCCCCCGAGGCCGACGAGCTGGCCCCAGAGCGCGGCCGCGCCGCCGAGGCGGGCGAGCACCCCGCCCACGGCCGCGGCGGTCGACGCGCTGCCGTCGGCCGCGGACGCACCGGCGTCCTCGGGGTGCGGCGCTTCGTCGGACGTCGTCGGGCCGGGCGTGGCGGGCTCCGACGCGGCGCCGCCGTCCCCGCCCTCCGGCTCGGCCGGGGCCCCCGCCACGGTGAAGGCGACGGTGCCGTCCAGCGGATGGCCGTCCTGCGCGGCCACGGTCCACTCCAGCCGGTACTCGCCGTCGGTGAGCGCGTCCGACGGGGTCGCCACGAGCACGGCGCCGTCCTGTCGTGCGGTCACCTCCACCGTGACGGGGCCGTCGGGGCCCTCGACCTCGACGGCGTCGCCGAGCGGTGTGACGGGCCTGGTGAACGTCAGGACGACCCGGGTGACGGCGCCGTCGGTCGTCGATCCGTCGGCGGGGTCCGAGGTGTCCAGGGCGGTGTGGGCGGCGGCGGGCGTCGCGCCCAGGGTGATCAGGAGCAGGGCGAGGGCAGCGCTGAACGCTGCCACGATGGGTCGGGCAGTCATGGTTCCTCTCGGGGACGGCGGGCGCGGCGGGAGCCGCGGGCTGCGGGCGCTCGGTGGGGGCGCCGCCGCTCAGGTCCTGCTGACCCCGAGGGCGAGGAGGTCGGGCGGCCACCGGGTCCCGGCCGGCCGGGCGACGGGGGCCGGCGGCCCGGGTCGCCGGCGCAGCCCGAGGCTGCCGACGTGCGGGCGCCGACCGGTCAGGAGCGCGACCACCGCTCCGAGCACCGCCGCGACGATCAGGGTGGACGCCACGACCGCGCTGCCGGGGTCGTCGTCGCCGGTCCGACCCGCGTCGTGGTCGGGGCCGGGGTCCACGTGCCCGTCGAGGACCAGGGCGATCCCCCGGTGCGGCACCGGCTCGTCGTGCGTGTGCGGCGCGGAGCCGAGGTGCCCGTCGTGCACCGGCGAGACGGCGGACCGGTGCCCGGAGAACATGACCAGCAGCGCGGCCACCAGGGCGGCGGCCACGACGGACAGCAGGACGGGGCCTGCCTTCCTCGTGCCGGTCATCCGGCGATCCTACGGGGCGGGCACGGCGCGCCCGGCCGGTCATCCGGCGCGCGGGACCTCCCGTGCCAGCAGCACGGCCTCCACGGCGTACCAGGTGTACCCGACCGCGAACAGCGTGCGCTGGGCGGCGCCCTCGACGGACGGCCAGGTGATCATGACGAGCGGCAGCAGCACGGAGGCGACGACGGCGACGGTGTCCAGCACGCGCACCGGCCCCGCCCCCGGGCCCCGACGCACCCCGACGGAGATCACCCCGACGACGAACGCGAACCCGACGGCCGTCGCGGCCACGGAGTGCAACGAGTCCTCCACGGCGTCCCAGGAGGCCGGGTACCAGGCCCGGTGGGACACGATCGCCACGGCGATCATGCCGACGCCGTAGATCCCGTGCGCGCCACGGCCCCACGGACCCCACGCTCGGGCGGAGCGCGACGCCTCCAGCAGCACCGCCAGGCCGAGCAGCACGAACCCGGACCGTGCGACCCAGGCGCCCGGCACACCCTGCCCGCCGGACTCGCTCACCGAGTGCTCCACGGCGTCGTACGTGTCCGGCACGGCCAGGGGTGCCAGCGCGACGCACAGCGCGCTGAGGGCGAGCAGGGCGACGACGACCCTCGCCGAGATCCGGTCCACGACGCCACCATGCCACCGGCGGACGCCCGGGGCCCGCGCTGCGAGCCGGCCCCGACCTGCCTACGGTCGAGGGGCGGCGCCGCCGGCCTCACCGACGAGCGTCGGCCCGCGACGACGCGGGCGGGGTGCCGCCGATCGAGGGGGACGTCATGAAGAAGCTGACCGTGGGCGCGGCCGTCGCCGTGCTGCTCGCCGTGCCGGCCGTCGCCGCACCGGCCGCCGCCGCGCCGCAGCCGTCCTGCTGGGGCCAGGCCTCGGCGGTGTTCGCCCAGATGGGTGCGATGGGCGAGCACTCGGCGCAGATGCCGACACCGCGTGCGGGCCTGCGCAACCTGGCGCGGGCGGCGCTGGGTCCGGACGCCACGATGGCCGACCTGGGGGTGTTCGTCTCCACGACGCTGGGGCTCTCGATCGACGCCTGCACCGGCTGACCCTCGATGCCCGTGTGGCGGTGGCCACGAAGGGCCCGACGGCGCACCGGGTGTTCAGGTCCGTGACCTACGCTCCCTCCATGGCCACCTTCTCCTCCGTCACGAGCAGTCACGTCCTCGCCGCGATCGCCGAGCACGACGACCGCGGCGAGGCGGCGTTCCTCGGCGTCTACGGCTTCACCCCGACGCCGGGCGTCACCCTCACCCACGAGGGCAGGGCGTACGACGCGACGGCGATCCTCGCCGTCGCGCACCGGTACGCGACCGGCCGTGCCGCGCTGCCCGAGGAGATGACGGGCGGGAAGGTCGCGGTGGGCACGCTGCTGTCCAAGCGCGGCTTCGAGGTGTCCGGCGGCCGGTCCGCCGCGACCGCCCCGGCGCGCCGCGCGGCGACGCGCACCCCCAAGGCGCCGGCCGCACCGCGGACGCGCAAGGCCGCGGAGCCGGAGGAGCCGCCCGCCCTGTGCCCCACCTGCTACATGGCGCTGCCCGCCACGGGCGTCTGCGACACCTGCGCCTGACGCGCGACGACGCTCCTTCGGCCCGGCCGGGCTGACGGCGGGTCGTCCCGTACGGGTTCTCCCGTACGGGAGCGCCGCAAGTCGGCGGCGATCCCTCATGTCGGCGCGTGCCGGGCGCCGCCTACGGTCGAGGGCGACCGGCGCCCCGTGAGGGGCGCCCCTCGACCTCAGGAGGACCGTCGTGAAGATCTCCACCCGACCGGCCGGGCGGCGCGCCCGGACGCTCGCCACCGGCCTCGCCGCCGTCGCGCTGGCCGCAGCGGGCGCGCTGGCCGCCGTCCCGGCCACCGCCGCCCCCGCCGCGTCGTCGGCGCCCGCCGTGGAGGCCGCCGCGACGGCCGCCACCGGCAAGCAGTGGCTCACCGGCTACTGGCACAACTTCGACAACGGCTCGGTGACGATGCGGCTGTCGGAGATCCCGCAGGCGTACAACCTCGTCGCGGTCGCGTTCGCCGACAACAAGACGGGCACGCCCGGCGGCATCACGTTCAACCTGGCGTCCGCCGAGCTCGGCGGATACACCGTCGCCCAGTTCAAGGCCGACGTGGCGGCGATCCGCGCCCAGGGCCGCAAGGTGATCATCTCGGTCGGTGGCGAGCGCGGCAACGTCGTCGTCTCCAACGCGACCGAGGCGAAGAACTTCGCCGACACCACGTACGCCCTCATGCAGGAGTACGGCTTCGACGGCGTCGACATCGACCTCGAGCACGGCATCAACGCGACCTACATGGCGGACGCCCTGCACCAGCTGTCGGCGAAGGCCGGGCCGGACCTCATCATCGCGATGGCGCCGCAGACGATCGACTACCAGGCGACCAGCATGGGCTACTACCAGCTCACCCTGGCCATCAAGGACATCCTCACGATCGTCAACACCCAGTACTACAACTCGGGCACCATGATGGGCTGCAACCAGCAGGTGTACTCGCAGGCCACCGTCGACTTCCTCACGGCGCTGTCGTGCATCCAGCTGGAGATGGGGCTGCGCCCCGACCAGGTCGGCATCGGCGTCCCGGCCGTCCCGCGCGCGGCGGGCGGCGGCTACCAGCCGATGGCGAACGTCATCAAGGCCGTCGACTGCCTCGAGGTGGGCACCGGCTGCGGCGCCTTCAAGCCCGCCAAGCAGTACGGCAAGATCGGCGGCGTCATGACCTGGTCGATCAACTGGGACAAGACCAACAACTACGAGCTCGCCAACACCATCGGCGCACGGCTCGCGAGCGGCCCGGGCACCACCCCCACCCCGACGCCGACCCCGACCCCCAGCAGCACGCCCACCCCGACGACCACCCCGACCCCGTCGCCGTCCCCGACGACCCCGGTCACGTGCACCGCGGCGGCGGCCTGGTCGGCGTCGAAGGTCTACGTCGGCGGCAACCGCGTCTCCCACCAGGGCCGCCTGTACGAGGCCAAGTGGTGGACGACCGGCGAGAACCCCACGCAGAGCGGCCAGTGGGGCGTCTGGCGCGACCTCGGCCCCTGCTGAGCGCGCACGGCGCACACCGCACCTCCGCAGCACGCCGACGGCGCGGCACCTCCCCGGTGCCGCGCCGTCGGCGTCCCCGCTCCCCCGCGACGCCGCGCTCCCCCGCCGGGCCGGCGTCGTCCGCGGCGCGCCGGGCGAGCGTCACGCCCTGCGCCTACTCTGCCGCCATGGCCGAGATCGTGCTGTTCCACCACGCCCGCGGGGTGACCGACGGCGTCCGCTCGTTCGCCGAGGTGCTGCGGGGGCACGGCCACGTCGTGCACCTCCCCGACCTGTTCGAGGGGCAGGTGTTCGACACCGTGGAGGAAGGCGTCGCGCACGCCGGTGTCGTCGGGGAGGACGTGCTGGCCGAGCGCGCCGCGACGTTCGTCGACCGACTCCCGGCAGGGATCGTGCACGGGGGCATGTCGATGGGCGCCGCGCGTGCCGCGGAGGGCGTGCTGCGCCGACCCGGTGCCCGGGCGGCGTTCTTCCTGTACGGCGCGGTCGCCCCGTCGTGGTGGGGCGCCACCTGGCCGGAGGGCGTGCCCTCCCAGGCGCACGTCAGCGCGGACGACCCGTGGCGCGAAACGGAGGCCGAGGACGAGTACGTCGCGGACGTCCCCGGCGGCGAGCTGTTCGTCTACCCCGGCTCCGGCCACCTGTTCGCCGAGCCCGGCCACCCGGACCACGACCCCGACGCCGCCGCGCTCGCGACCCGCCGGGTGCTCGAGCTGCTCGACGCCCTGTGACCGACCCTGCTCAGGACGCCTGCGGGACCTCGGCACCGCCGCGCAGGATCGACGACATCTTCTTGCCGCGGGCCACCTCGTCGACCAGCTTGTCGAGGTAGCGGACCTTCTGCATCAGGGGGTCCTCGATGTCCTCGACCCGGTGGCCGCAGATCACGCCCGTGATGAGGGCGGCGTGCGGGTTCCACCGCGGGGTCGCGGCGAAGAACTCCTCCATGGTGACCTCGTCGGCGATGACGCGGGCGATCCCCGCGTCGTCGTAGCCCGTCAGCCAGGTGATGACCTGGTGCAGCTCGGCGACGGTGTGGCCCTTGCGCTCCACCTTCGTCACGTAGTGCGGGTAAATGCTCGCGAAGCTCATCGCGAAGATGCGGTGTCCGGCCATGTCGGGTCCTTCCGTGCGTCGCCCGGAGGGCGTGGGCTCCATGGTCCCACGCCCTGGCCGCAGGGCGGCCGCGTCAGGCCGTCATGTCACCCGTGGCCGGGACGCCGTCGAGCAGGCCGTAGCGCAGCAGCACGGCGCCGCGCGGGCCGGCGACCGGCGGCTGGAGCAGCTCCAGGTTCGTGGGGACCTCGCCGCCCGCGAACACCCTCTTGCCGGTACCGAGGACGATCGGGTGCACCCACAGGTCGAGCCGGTCGAACAGCCTGTGCGCCAGGAGGCTCTGCACGAGATCGAGGCTGCCCACGACCTTGACGTGCTCGTGCCGCCCGCGCAGCGCGTGCACCTCGCACACCAGGTCGGTGCCGAGCCGGGAGGACCCCGCCCACGACAGGTCGGGCTCGGAGCGGGTGGCGACGTACTTCGGCACGCGGTTGAACAGCCGCCCGAACGCGTCGTCCTGGTGCGGCCAGTAGGCGGCGAAGATGTCGTACGTCCGTCGGCCCAGCAGCAGGGCGTCGGTGCCCTCGTAGGCGGCGCGCACCTGCTCACCCGCGACGTCGTCCAGCAGCGGCGCCTGCCAGCCGCCGAAGGCGAACCCGCCCGCCGGGTCCTCGTCCGGCCCGCCCGGCGCCTGCCCCACCAGGTCCAGCGTGCAGAACAGCTCGATCTCGACGTCTCCCACGGTTCTCCCCCTCTCGGCTCGTCCCACCAGGGTGGACGCCCCGGGACCGGCGGACTCATCGCCGCTGCCGGGACGCCGTCAGGCCGGGCGCGCGAGGTGGACGGTCACCACGTCCCCGACGTCCTTGCCGAGCGTGCGGCGGACCCTCGCGCTGAGCGACAGCATGAGGCTGCCGCCACCGGTCGGCATGAGCCCGATGTTCGGCAGGGTCACGACGCCGTCGACGGTCGCGTCGACCCGCACCGCGCGCAGCGACCCGAACAGCCCGCGTGCGTCCGGCACCTCGACGCACGGCCACACCTCCCCCTTGACGTCGACGCCGATCGGCGCGCTGAAGGTGTGGTCCAGGGTCTCGTGCGTGGTGGTCATGCTGCTCCTTCGTCCGAGGTCGGTACGCCGGTACGACCGGGGCGCGGCGGCGGACTCATCGGTGCGGGCACGACGACGCCCGGCACCCCGCAAGGGGGTACCGGGCGTCGGGGAGCCGCAGACTCAGGTCACGCGGACAGGCCCGCGTAGCGCAGGTCGAAGCGGTCGGCGTTCATGACCTTGACCCACGCGGCGACGAAGTCCGTCACGAACTTCTGCTGCGCGTCGTCGGAGGCGTAGACCTCCGCGAGGGCGCGCAGCTCGGAGTTCGAGCCGAAGACGAGGTCGGAGCGGGTGCCGACCCACTTCTTCTCGCCGGTGGTGCGGTCGAACCCGGCGTAGGCGTGCTTGCCCGGGTCGAGCGCCTTCCACTCGGTGGACATGTCGAGCAGGTTCGCGAACCAGTCGTTCGACAGGACGCCGGGGGTGTCGGTGAACACGCCGTAGGCGGAGCCGTCGTGGTTGGCGCCGAGGACGCGCAGGCCACCGACGAGCACGGTCATCTCCGGCGCGGAGAGGCCGAGCAGGTTGGCGCGGTCGACCAGGCTGTACTCCGCGGGCAGCGGGCTCTTGCCCGCGTAGTTGCGGAAGCCGTCGGCGACGGGCTCGAGCCAGGCGAACTGGTCGAGGTCGGTCTGCTCCTGGGTGGCGTCGACGCGGCCCTGGGCGAACGGCACCTCGACGGGCACGCCCGCGGCGGCCGCGGCCTGCTCGACGCCCACGCCGCCGGCGAGGACGATGACGTCGGCCAGGGAGACCTCGGCACCGGTCTGCTCGGCGAAGTCACGCTGGACGCCCTCGAGGACGGGGAGCACGACACCGAGCTGGTCGGGGTTGTTGACCGCCCAGGAGCGCTGCGGCTCGAGGCGGATACGGGCACCGTTGGCGCCGCCGCGCTTGTCGGAGTCACGGTAGGACGAGGCCGCGGCCCACGCGGTGGACACGAGCTGCGCGACGGTCAGGCCGGACCCGGCGATCGCCGTCTTCAGCGCGGCGAGCTGGTCGTCGGTGAGGTCGGCGGCCGTGCGGGCGGGCAGCGGGTCCTGCCAGGGCAGGTCCTCGGCCGGGACCTCGGAGCCGAGGTAGCGGACCTTCGGGCCCATGTCACGGTGGGTGAGCTTGAACCAGGCGCGGGCGAACGCGTCGGTGAACGCCTGCTGGTCGTCCTTGAACTTCCGCGAGATCGGCTCGAGCTCCGGGTCGAAGCGCAGCGCGAGGTCGGAGGTCAGCATGCGCGGCTCGCGCCGACCGTCGGAGTGGGCGAGCGGGACCATGTCCGCGCCGCCGTCGTCCTTCGGACGCCACTGCTTCGCGCCGGCCGGGGACTCCATGAGCTCCCACTCGTACGCGAACAGGATGTGGAAGAACTCGTTGTCCCAGCGGGTCGGGTGGTAGGTCCAGGTGACCTCCAGGCCCGAGGTGGTCGTGTCGTCGCCGACGCCCGTGCCGTGCGCGTTCTTCCAGCCGAGGCCCTGCATCTCCAGGCCGGCGGCCTCCGGGTCGGCGTCCAGGTGCTCGTCGGACGCGGCACCGTGGGTCTTGCCGAAGGTGTGGCCGCCGGCGATGAGGGCGACGGTCTCCTCCAGGTCCATGCCCATGCGGCGGAACGTCTCCTTGACGTCCACGGCGGAGGCCAGCGGGTCCGGGTTGCCGTTCGGGCCCTCGGGGTTGACGTAGATGAGGCCCATCTGGACGGCCGCCAGCGGCTCCTCCAGGTCGCGCTCACCGGTGTAGCGCTGGTCCGCGAGCCACGTGGTCTCGGGGCCCCAGTAGACGTCCTGGTCGGCCTCCCACACGTCGGCGCGACCGCCGCCGAACCCGAAGGTCGGGAAGCCCATGTCCTCGAGCGCGACGTTGCCGGCGAGGATCATGAGGTCGGCCCAGGACAGCGACTGGCCGTACTTCTTCTTGACGGGCCACAGCAGACGGCGGGCCTTGTCGAGGCTGACGTTGTCGGGCCAGGAGTTCAGCGGGGCGAAGCGCTGCTGGCCCTCGCCGCCGCCGCCGCGACCGTCGAACGACCGGTAGGTGCCGGCCGAGTGCCAGGCCATGCGGATCATGAACGGGCCGTAGTTGCCGAAGTCGGCGGGCCACCAGTCCTGGGAGTCGTGCAGCACCGCCTGGACGTCGGCCTTGACCGCGGCCAGGTCCAGGGCGAGGAACGCCTCGCGGTAGTCGAAGCCGGCGTCGAGCGGGTTCCCGACGGCGGGGTTCTTCGCGAGCATGCGCAGGTTGAGCTGGTTGGGCCACCAGCCGCGGTTGCCGCCGCCCTCGGTCGGGTGGGGGGCGCGCTCACCGTGGATGACGGGGCACTCGCCCGCCGCCTCGGCGGCCTCGCCGCCGGTGCCGCCGATGGGCTCGACGTCGTCGCTCACGGGGACGATGCCGTGGGGGTCCTGGGTCATGGGGGTCCTTCCGGTCTGATGCTGGGACAGGGCATGGTGAGCGTGCTCGGCGAGGAGCACCGCAGGTCAGGCGTGCGCGTCGGGCGTCGGCGTCGAGGCGGCCTGCGCACGGCAGGCGGGGCACAGGCCCCAGTACACGACCTCGGCCTCGTCGATCCGGAAGCCGTGGTCGTCGGACGGCGCGAGGCAGACCGTCTCGCCGACGGCGCAGTCGACGTCCTCCACGACGCCGCACACGCGGCAGACGACGTGGTGGTGGTTGTCCCCCACGCGGGTCTCGTACCGCGCGACGGAGCCCGCGGGCTGGATCTTGCGCACGATCCCGGCGGTGCTGAGCACACGCAGGGAGTCGTAGACCGTCTGGTGGGAGACCTCGGGCAGTGCCCGGCGCACGTCCGCGATGATCGAGTCGGTGTCGGCGTGGGGCAGGCCGTGGACGGACTCGAGCACCGCGATGCGGGGGCGCGTCACCCGCAGGGATGCCTCCCTCAGCATCTGCCGCGCGTCGATCGTCGTCCTCATGACCGCCACCCTGCCCTGTTTTCTGGAATGAGTCAAGAAACCGCGGGCCGATCCTGGCCCGGCGCGTATCAGGCGCTCCGCCCGACGCTCCGAACACATGAGACAGCGATCATCCCGACCGCGAGGTCGGCACGTTCGGGCAACACCTCGACCAACGACGGATCGACGACGCCATGTCCGCAGAGACCATCCCCTGGAAGACCCGGGACGCAGACCTCGTCCCCGGCCCCGTGTACCTCCTCCGGTTCGACAAGGACGGGCGGCTCACCTCGCCGCGGTCGCTCGAGGCGCTCCTGCGGGCCGCGCGCGACGCCACCGACGTGGTGCTCTTCTCCCACGGCTGGAACAACGACTTCGCGGCGGCGACCTCCCGCTACGACCGGTTCTTCGGCCACCTCGACGACGTCGTGCGCCGCCAGGGGCCGCCGCGACGACCGTGGCGGCCCGTCCACGTCGGCGTGATCTGGCCCAGCACCGCGCTCGTCATGCCGGACGAGCGCGGTCCGGACATCGCCGGCGGCACGGGCGACGACCTCGACGCCGAGCTCGCCGTCCTGGCCGACGACCTCGGGGCGGACCAGGTCGCCGAGCTGCGGGCGCTCCTCGCCGACCCCGGGCCCGGCGAGGACGGGGCCGCTCGCGCCGCGCAGATCCTGGCGACGCTGCCCACCGACGACGAGACCGGCGCGGACGACGCGCCCGTGGACGGTGCCGAGCTGCTCGAGGTGTGGCGGGACACCCGGCAGACGCTCGCCCCTGCCCCGCCCGCCCGGCGCGGCGGCATCATCGACGACGAGACGGAGCTCGCCGGCCCCGACGTCGCGGGGCTCGACCCCTTCGCCCTGCTGCGCGACGGGATCCGGCTCACCACGGTCCGGCTCATGAAGGACCGCGGCGGCCGGGTGGGCGCCCGCGGGGTCGGCCCGGTCGTCCGCGACCTGGTGGCAGCAGGTCCCCGTCTCCACCTCGTGGGCCACTCCTACGGGTGCCGGGTGGTGCTGTCCGCGGTCTGCCACGGCGCCCCGCCGGTCCCGGCCGTCGACTCCGTCCTCCTGCTCCAGCCGGCGCTGTCCGCCCTCGCGTTCGCGCCCGACGTCGGGGGCCGTCCGGGCGGCTACCGGGACGCGATGCGGCGCGTCCGCCTGCCGATCGTCACCACGCGGTCCCGGCACGACGTGCCCCTGACGAAGGTCTTCCACCTGGCCCTGCGCCGGCGGTCCGACCTGGGCGAGGCGGCGATCGCGGGCGGGGTGTCGAGGTACGCGGCCCTGGGCGGCTTCGGGCCGCAGGGCACGGGTCCCGGAGAGCTCGTCCGGCTGCCGATGCCCGACGTCGGCGGGCCCTACCCGCTCACGGGCACGCACCGGCTGGTCGAGGTCGACGGCACCGCCTTCATCCCCGGCCACGGGGACGTCGAGAGCGACCAGACCGCCTGGGCGCTCCTGTGCCAGATCGAGCAGGACTGACGAGGGACCGGCGAGGGGGACGTCATGGCGATGGCGCTTCGCACCGAGATCGACCTGCCGACGCTGCGGGTGACGCTCGACCCCGCGACGGCCGAGGCCGTGCTCGCCACCGTGCGCGGCCGGGGGCGCCCGAAGGAGGTGGTCCGCTGCACGCTGCGGGAGCTCGGCCTGCCCACCTCGGTCTTCGCCCGGGTGACGGAGGCACGGCTCACCGTGCCGTCCGCGCTGCTCGCGGAGCTGACCCCGGCGGTGGCCGACCTCGGCGCGTCCCCCGTGCGCCCGCACAACGCGCTCTGGCTGGAGATCCCGTCCCCGCGAGGGCTGCTGCCGGTCGTCCCCTGGGAGCGACTCCTCGCTCCCCTCGGCCGACCGCTGTACCGGCTGCCCTTCCACCCCGTGCGGCCGCAGCGGCCCGAGGGCCGCCTCACCGTCGGTCTGCTCGTCGCCGACGACGCGGACGCGGCCGGGACCGCCGTCGCCCTGGCGGACCAGTACGCCGCGAACGTCCCCGGCCTCACCCTGCACGTGTTCACCGGCGCGCGCTCGTGGTCCGAGACCGCCGCACGGCTCGGCGACGCCGGCCATGTCCTCGTCCACCGCCCTCCCGCGGCCGACGCCCCGCCCACGGACCACGCCACCGAGCTCGTCCCCCACCCCTGGCTGCGCTGGGTGCTCGACACGGTCGACGGCGCGCGGCTCGACGTGGTGCACGTCGTCGCGCCCGGGCTGCTCGCCGACGGGCGAGGTGCGCTCGCCCTGCCCGACCCGGTGCACCGGCGCCGCGGGGAGCCGCCCGTCGTGGAGTCGGTGGAGCTGGTCGAGGTGCTGACCCAGGTCGGTGCCGTCGCCCTGACCCTCGCGCCACCGCCCTCGTCCCACGACGCCTCCGGGCTGCGCGAGCTGGCCGACGACGTCGCCCGGCTCCGCCCCGGGCTGACGGCCGTGCACGACCTCGCCGACGACCCGGCGGCGACGCAGCTCGGCGCCGCTCTGCGCACCGTCCTGGCGCCCCGGGACGAGGCGGTCGTGCTGCCCGCCGTGTCGGCCTGGCTCAACCCGTTGTTCCTCGACACGGTGACCGACGCCGACGTGGAGGTCGACGGTACGGCCTGGACCAGCGACATGCAGCTCCTCGACGACGGGGGGTCGGCCCTCCTGCCCCACGCCACCCGGGCCGCCGCGCGCGACCTGCCCGACGCGTGGGTCGCGTCCGCGGCCCGCAGCATCGAACAGCTCCAGATGGCGTGGCTGCCCGCCGCCGCCGACCGTGCGGCCGACCCGGCCGCGGTGTCCGCGCTCGACAAGGTCGCGCGCCTGCTCGACCGGTACGTCCCGGACGACCCGGCTCCACGGCACCGTCCCGACCCTGGAGGCACCCCGTGAACCGCGTCGTGTTCCAGATCAGCGCGCTCGGGCGCAACGACGAGCCCGTGCCGCTCGTCGGGCTCGCCGAGCCCGTCGACCCGCAGCGCTACGAGGAGGTCTTCACCTGTCCCGCGCTCGCGCAGTCCGCGCCGGCGGCGGACGCCGAGGCTCTCTACGGGAAGCTGCTCTACGAGGCCCTGTCGGTCAACACCGTCGTGCGCGACCACCTCACCGGCGCGCGCACCAGCACCGAGCGACGGTTCGGCGTGTGCGCGGAGCTCCTGCCGCAGAGCCGCACCGACTCCCTGGCCTGGGAGACCCTGCGGTTCCCCGACGACGACGGCCAGCAGTACCTCGCGCTGAGCACCAAGTACGCGTTCGCCCGCGTCGTGACGTCCGGTCAGCCGCGCGTGCCGGTGTACCAGCTCACGCCGCCGCTGCGGGTCGTGGCCGTCCTGTCGTGCGGTGGCGTCCCCGCCGACCGCGAGCTCGCCGAGCTCCGCGCCGCCGCCGTCGACTCCGCCGGCACCCCGCGGATGTCGCTCCTGGTGGTGCTCGGCGAGGCGCAGCTCGCGGAGCGGCTCCAGGCGGAGGTGGACGCCGGGCAGGCGCCGGAGATCGCCGGCGTGCACCTGGTGCCGCCCGACTACCACGACCTCCAGGGCCTCGTGCGCGGCTTCCGGCCGCACGTGCTGCACCTGTTCTGCCACGGCTCGTCCGACGGCACGGTCCGCCTCGCCCTGCGGCAGGACTGGCTGGCCAGCGAACCCGGACCCGGCCTCGTGCTGGACAAGGAGCAGGTCGCCGAGCTGACCCGCAACACCGACGGCGGCTTCTGGATGGTGGTGCTGAACTGCTGCGCCGGCGCCGCCTCCCCCGACGACGACGGCCTGACGTCCCTCGCCCGCGAGCTGGTCAGCAAGGGCAGCACCCACGCCGTGATCGGCATGCGGACCCCCATCCGCTCCGAGCTCGCCCGCCACCTGACCCGCTGCCTGTACGGGAGCCTGTTCGACGAGCTCGGTCCGCGCACGGCCGCGCCCGACGGCAGCACCGCCGCCCTCGACTGGGCGTGCGTCGTGGCCACCGCGCGCAACCGGCTCTACACCACGCCCGAGCTGAACTCGACCGCGGCCCCCGGGCAGGAGCGGGAGTGGACCGTCCCCGCGCTCTACCTGCGCAAGGAGGACTTCCTCCTCCAAGTGGTCGCCCCCGGTCAGGGGGCCGACGACGCCCGGGCGCTGCGGCTGGAGCTCACCGCGCTGCTGTCCGTGCGGGCGTCCCTGCCGCCCGGCGGGGCGGACAAGGCGTTCCGCGAGGCGCTCGTGGCCCGCGTGCACGAGATCGCCGCCACCCTGGGCATCGACCCGGCCGACCTGGAGGACTCCCCGTGAGCGGCACCACCGGCACGGGCACCGCCGTCCCGGAGCTCGCCGACGGGTACCGGCTGCAGGCGGACGCCTGGACCGGCGACGCGACCGCGGACGGGTCGTTCGTCGCCGACCCCGCCTCGTGGCTCGCCGGACGCTTCACGCTCGGCGAGCCGACGATGCGCCCCCACCCCCCGGACCCGTGGGACTGGCGCCACCCCGACATCGGCTGGGGCGTGGTCGCCCGGGAGCCCGACGGGCTCTCGCGCGACGAGCTCGTCGACCTCGTCGACCTCCCCGAGGACGTGCGCCGCCTCGTCGACGCCCGCCGCGGCAGGGTGTTCCGGTACCGCCCGGGCACCAGCTACGCCGACTGGACGCTCACGGACTACGCGGGCGACGCGCAGGTCTTCGTGCCCGCGGCACCCGCCGGAGCGGACGCCGGCCGACTGCCGATGTACCTGCTCGTCTACGGCTCCCCCGAGCAGGTGCCGTGGCGCGTCCAGTACATCCTCAACCCGGTGCGGTACGTCGGGCGGCTCGACCTGGAGGGCCCCGCACTGACCCGGTACGTCGACGCCCTGCTCGGCGAGTGGGCGGGCTCCACCGCGAGCTGGAGCACACCCCTCGTCTGGGCCGTCGACCACCAGGCGGGCGAGATCACCACGCTCATGCGCGACGTCGTCGCCCAGCAGTTCCACGACACGTTCGCCGCCGACGACGAGCTGACGCCCACGTTCCTCGACGGTCGCCGCGCCCCCGCGACGGTCGGGGCGCTCACCGACGCGCTGGTGTCGCTGCACCCTGCCGTGATCGTCACGTGCAGCCACGGGCAGACCGGCCCGCTCGCGGACCTCGACCGGATGCGGGCCGACCTCGGCCTGCTCGTCGACCAGGACCACGCGCTCCTGGACCCGCAGACCCTGCTGTCCCGGTGGCAGCCCGACGGCGCCGTGTGGTTCGCGCAGGCGTGCTGCTCGGCCGGTGCCGACAGCCCCACCGCGTACGAGGGCCTCGTCGACGGACGGCTCGCGGACACCCTGCGCGGGATAGCCCGCCTGGGAGCGACCACCTCGCCGCTCCCCCGCGCGCTCCTCGGCGCCGAGCAGCCGTTGCGCGCGTTCGTGGGCCACGTCGAGCCGACCTTCAACTGGACGCTGGAGTTCCCGCCCAACCAGGCCGACCTCACCGACTCGCTGCGCCGGTCGCTGTACGACCGGCTGTTCAGCGGACGGCCCGTGGGCTACTGCATGGAACCGCACTACGACCCCGTCGCGTCGCTGCTCCAGTCCTACCGCGACGCGGAGCACGCCTTCCAGGAGACGTTCGGCGCCGCCGCCCGGACGCCCCTGGCGACGATGGTCTACCGCCGCGTCACCGCCCACGACCGGACGAGCACCGTCGTCCTCGGCGACCCCACCGTCGCCGTCCCCCTGCCGCCGGCCGGCCCGGCGACGCACCCCCGCACGCCCCCGGAGGCACGGCCATGACCACGATGAGGTTCGGACGACGCAGCTACCGCAACGGCTCGCTGCCGGCGTCGATGCTGGCGGAGGTGATGCCCAGCGGACGGCACGGCACCAGCGGCCGGGCGCGGGCCTACCTGCGCAAGGACGCCGCCGACTCCTGGAACCGCGCGATCGAGCAGATCGAGGCGGAGACCGGGCTGCAGCTCACCGTGCGCGGCTGGACCCGCACGCTCGACGAGCAGCGCACCTTCTTCCTCCAGCGCTACCGGCGCGGCGCCCGCAGCCCGTTCGGGGACTACCGCAAGTACGACGGCGCCGTCTACGGGCGCGTCGACGGGGCCGCGGCCGCCGTGCCGGGCTTCTCCAACCACGGGTGGGGTCTCGCGGTGGACGTCAACGACTTCGGCGGGGTGGGCGAGTTCGGCAACGGCCGGCGCGGCCAGGCCTTCCCCATCCTGGCGGTCCACGGCTGGACCGAGACCGAGGGGCGGCGTGTCGACGAGCCCTGGCACCTCGTGTACAGCCCGTCCGCGGACCGCCGTCCTGCTCGGCGCACGTCGCGGCGGCGCTCCTCGGCACGATCCGCCCGCACCGCGACGGGCACCACCCGCAAGCCGCGACGCCCCCCGACCATCAAGCAGCGCAGCCGGCGCTCCGCCTGGACCGCCCTGTGGAAGGAGTTCCTCGAGGCCGAGGGGCAGTTCTCCGGCGCCGACGGCACGGGCTTCGGGGCCCCGCTCGCTGAGGCGACCACGGCCTGGCAGAAGGCCGCGGGGCTCGAACCCGACGGCGTCGTCGGCCCCCGCACCTGGTACACGTCCCTCCACGGCGTCAGGACCGGCAGCAAGGGGCCCGCGGTCAAGATCGCCCAACGGGTCGCCGGGCTCGACGGCAAGGCCGTCGACGGCGTCGCCGGTTCGGTGTTCGCCACCCGGTGGCGCCAGGTCCAGCGCTGGCTCGGCGTCGACGACGACGCCAGCATCGGCGACGTCACCGTGTCCGCCCTCATCCGGAAGGCCTGACCATGACCACCACCGCAACCCACCGTCGCGGCGTGCCGAGCCGGTGGCTCCCCGTCGCCGCCGGGCTCGCCACCGCCGCCGCCTGCGTCCTGCTGGCCCGCCGGCGTCGGGCGGGCGTCGTCGAGGAGTCCGAGGACTACGAGGCCGAGAACGCCGCCCTCCTGGTGGTCGAGCCCGCCGCGTCCGAGACCGCATGATCGCGCCCCTCCACCGACCCGAGGTCGCTGTCGGCAGCACGTCGACGTCCGTTCACCGTGTCGCCCCGCGCCGTGGGTCACCAACCCCACGAACGGGTGCCCGGCACCTGCCCGGCCGCGACGACCGCGTGGCGGTCCGCCGGATTCTTTGGCTGAATGGGGACCCAGCGACGAGTCATCGTTGGCCCTTCGACGAGAGCGGACATCCGGGTCGTGACCTCGGGACGGAGCACCGGTCTCGACATCACGTTGCTGGACGGGTTCCACGTCACGGGGACCTCCGCCGAGCTCCCCCCGGCGGTGCGCCGCCTCGTCGCCCACGTCAGCCTCACCCACCGTCCGGACCGCGGTGTCGTCGCCGGGCGGCTGTGGCCCGACGTCACCGAGTCCGCCGCCCAGGCGAACCTCCGCTCCGCGCTGTGGCGGCTGCACCGGATCGCCCCGGGCCTGCTGGACACCGCCGGAGGTCGGCTGCGCGTCGCGGACGGCGTCGGCGTGGACGTGCACCGGTTGTGCGCCTGGGCCCACGAGGTCGTGTCGTGCCCCGAGCAGGACGCCACCGGGCTCCCTGCGGACATGTCCGGCGGGGAGCTGCTGCCCGGCTGGTGCGACGCATGGGTGGAGGTCGAGCGGGAACGGCTGCGCCAGCTGCGCCTGCACGCCCTGGAGGTCCTGGCCCGCCGCCTCACTCGCGCGGAGCGGTACGGCGAGGCGATGGAGGCGGCCCTCGCCGCGGTCGAGACCGAGCCGTTGCGCGAGAGCGCCCACCGCGCCGTCGTGGGCATCCACCTCGCCGAGGGCAACGTCGCCGAGGCCGTCCGGCACTACCGCCGCTTCCGCGAGCTGCTCGCCGACGAGCTGGGCCTGCCGCCGTCGCCGCTCATGGAGCGTCTGCTGCACGACGGCCTGCCCGACGCCGGTGCACCTCCTCCGTCGTCGGTGACGCGACGGTGACGACCCGGCCACGTCCGTGGTGACGCCCGCCGCCTAGCGTGAGCGGGACCCGGCCGTCACCGACGACGGCCACCGGCGCACGACGGGCCCGGCCCGGCGCCCGCACCGGCCCGCCCCGGCGGGTGGCGCGGAGGCGCGGACCCCGGCCCGGAAGGAGGGCGGAGCCGTGGCACTGCGACGGACCGACACCATTCTCGGCGGGACGGCGGCACCAGCACCGGCGACGGGCCCCTACGGCGTCAGCGCGACGGCGGTGGACGACGCGAACCTCGTCCTCACGGCCGCGCTGGTCGGCTTCACCGCGGCGCGGCTGGTCACGAACCAGCCCGTCGAGTTCGTCTACGAGGACGCGGACGACGAACCGGTGAACTCCGCCGCGGTGGACCTGGTCCGCCGGGCGCTGGCGGGCACCAGGGTGCTCGACCTGCCCGACGGCGCACCGGACGCCGTCGCCGTCGCGCCGGCGCGGCCCTGGGAACAGGCCGCCCTCATCACGGGGGCCGCGGGTGCCGCGCGCAGCCAGTTCGCGACCCGGAACGCGGTGCCCACGACCGCCGAGGCCGAACAGCTGCGCCAGATCGCCGCGTCCGTCACCGAACCCCTCGGGTACCAGGGCTACGGCGCGTACACGGGGCTGCTCGACGATCCGGTGCGGCGCGCCGGCAGCGTCACCAGCACGGTGCGCGCCGACGTCCCCGTCGACGGCCACGGGGACCGCTGGGCACCGCCCGTGTACACCTATCCCGGCCCGGACAACGACCAGGACACCCAGCCGTGGGGTCTGCTGCTCCTGCCGGACGGCAGCCCCGTGCCGGGCATCGAAGGCCCCCACCCGCACGTGCCCGGCGTGGTCGGCTACACCCACGGCATGGTCCAGATGGTGTACTCGGCCGTGGCCCGCGGCCCCTGGTGCACGCCGTTCGAGATCGCCGTCGGGCGCCGGACCACGAAGCTCGCCTCCTGCTTCCCCTGCACCCTGTTCATGTACGCGGCCGGGTTCCCGCCGTCGGCCGTCCACCTCGGCCGTGGCGACTCCTGGGCACCCTGGTACCCGTCCGACGACACCGGGCACCGCCACGACGTCAACGACGCCGCGATCACCATGACGAACGCCCGCTGGCGGCTCGAGTGCCACCAGCAGCTCACCCTCGGGGCGCGCGTGCTGGGCGAGCACGCGGACCGCCTGGTCGCGCCGGGACGTCTCGACCTGCTCACCGGGACCCTCGCCGCGAGCGCCGCCGACTCCCCCGTGGCCGCCGACCTGCTCCTGGACGCCCTCACCGTGCCCGGCAAGGTCGCGCAACGCGTCGTGTCGGCCTTCGACGGCGCCGACCAGGACAGGAGGTGAGCACGATGACCACGCAGAGCACCGCACCCGACCTCGCGACCCTCGTCGGCGACCTCAAGGACCTCCTGACGAGCGCCGCGCCCTACGTCGCCGCCGACAGCCCCCTCGCGGACGTCGAGGGGTTCCTCGGCGACGTCGCGAGCGCCCTCGGCGCCGTCGGCACCATCGACACGACCGTCCAGGACCTCTCGGCGCTCGTCGAGGCCGCCGCCGCCGTCACCGACGCCCTGGACGGCGTGCCGTTCGTCGACATCGTCGTGGCCCCCGCCAGCGCCGTCTTCGACGCGGCCGGCGGGTTCCTGTCCGACGCCTCCTCCTTCCTCGACGAGGCGAAGGCCACCGTGGAGCCCGTGCGGGTGACGGTCGTCGACCTCGACACGGGCATCAAGGACGTCCAGCAGGTGCTGGAGGAGCTCACCGTCCAGGTGCCGCAGTACCTCAACACCGTGCAGATCCTCGACTACCTCCTGCAGATCGCCGGCACGCTCGTCCCGTTCCTCGAGGGGAGCGAGCCCGGCGACCGGCTCGCCGCGGTCGTCGACACGCTGAACACCGTGCTCGACGACGTCGGGACGGCGTTCGGCGCGTTCGAGCAGGCGATGAGCCCGGTGTTCGCGGGCCTGGAGACCGTCGTCGGGGTGATCGAGGACGTCGCGGACGGCATGGGTCAGGGCGTGCAGGACACCCTGCACGCCTTCGAGTCCGCGGCGGACGCCCTGTCCCCCGTGGCGAGCGGGTTCCGCAAGGTCGAGAACGCAATCGGCCCGCTGCGCTGGGTTCTCGACGCCATCGCGTGGATCGTCGACCACGTGCTCAAGCCCGCCATCGACTGGGTGCTGAAGGCCACCGGGCTGTCGACGCTCCTCGACGGGCTCGAGGCGAAGGTCGAGGGCTGGCTGGGGATCACCTCGCTGAAGTCCGCGGTCGGGCAGGCGGGAGCCCAGCAGGGCGGGCTGTCGTCCGGGCAGCAGGCCGCCGGGTCCGCCACGGGCCAGCAGGCCGGGTCGACGTACACCTCCTTCGGGTCGTCGATGAGCCAGTTCCGGCAGGGGGACGACAGCACGTTGAAGAGCGTCGCCTCCGAGCTGCTCGGCGCCATCACCGGGGCCGGGTTGTCGGACGGCACCGGCGGGCTCCCGGACTTCCCGGTGTGCGCTCCGGACCTCACCGGCAACGGCGGCGGGAGCACCGCCGTCCGTGCCCCCGCACTCGGTGCTCTGCGCACCGCACCGCAACGGATGGCCCTGGTCTCGCCGCTCCACCCCGACCACCCCCGGACCGTTCCCGTCAGCCTGGCGCAGGTCCGCGCGGGCGGGCCGGCCGCTCTCGCCGGGGCGACCACCGCCGGCCCCTGGCCCGTCGCCCCCGTCGACCCCGCCGTGTGGCCCCGCACCGCCGCGATGGTCGCCGGGGCCGGCGACCTCACCGGCCGGCTCGGCAAGATCGGGCCCGACGCCACCGCCCTCGCCTCGGCGCTCACGGCGTTCCGGCAGAGCGCCGACCTGCCCGCCACGTTCGCGGCCGGGCTCGGGCAGTTCGGCGCGACGTTCGACGTCTGCTCGGACCTGCTCACCAGCCTGACCGCGTTCGACCTCGCGTTCCTCACCGCGCTCGTGGACCCCGTGGAAGCCCTCGTCGCCCAGCAGGCCACCGACGTCAAGGCCTGCGTCACCACGCTGCCGGACGCCCTGCGCGCCATCGCGGCGGTCGAGCAGGCCGTCACCGCGGACGTCGCCGACCTGCCCACCGCCGCCACCCTCGCCGACGCCGTGCACCGTGCCGACGGCTGGGTGCTCGGCGCCGAACAGCTCGTCGCCACGATGGACGCCATCCACCAGCAGCTCACCACCCAGGGCACCGACCTGACCGGCTGGACGTCCGCGCACGACCAGATCGAGACGGCCGCGCAGTCGGTCGCCGCGCGCCAGGCCACCCTGGCGACCACGCTCGACGCCGTCGAGGCGGGCGTCACCGGCCTGTCGGCGGCACTGCACACCTACGCCACGGCTCTCGCCCCCGTGACCGAGGACGCCCGCGGGCTCGTCGGCGCCGTCCCGGCCGCCGGGCACGTCGCCCGGATCCTCGGTGTCGTGCAGTCCCTCGTCGACCCCCTGCAAGGCCTGTTCCACCTCGCCTGCCCCACCTCCGGCACCACCCGGGCGATGGCGGGCAGCCTCGTCGACGACCTCACGGAGCTCGCCACCACCCTCACCACCCCGCCACCCGGACAGGTGAACAGCCTCCTCGCTCAGCTCGACGCCCAGGCCCTGCCCTGCGGGCGGCTCGCCGCGGCGCTCACCGCCGCGACCACCACTCTCACCGGCACCGTCGTCCCCGATGTCACCGCACAGGCGTCCGCGCTGGCCGCCGCCCTGCACGACCTCGCCGACGGGCTCGCCCAGCAGGACAGCTACACGATGACGGACAAGGCCACCGGACAGGCCGTCACCGTCGCGAACGACCTCGTCAGCCAGCAGGTCGTCGACCAGCTCCAGGAGGTGATCGCCGGCCTCGACCCGCAGTGAGCACCCACCCCATCGAGCACGAGACGAGGACGCATCATGACCACCTCCACCGCACCGCTCACCATCTGGCCGCCCGTCGCGCCCGAGGCACCCCCGGCGGACCGGACCGTGCACGTGCTGTCCGCCGCCGCCACCCCGACCTGCAACAGCACGCTGACGGGGACCGCCGCGACCACCTGCGCCGCCTACACCACGTACAGCCGCTACCTCGCGATGGGCGGGTCGGCCCTCATGGTCGCCGCGATCAGCGCCGACACCGCCCTGACGAAGGCCGGCCAGCGCGAGGCCGCCCAGGACGTCTGGGCCGCGTGCGGCGCCGTCTACACCGTCGTCCAGGGCATGGACCAGGCCTTCCTCCAGGCCATCGCCGACCTCGACGCGGGACAGCCGTTCGCCCCCGTCGACCCGCCCTCGAACCTGCCCGACTTCCCCAGCGCGCCGTCGGGGAACGACGCCGTGACCACCGTCATCGACAGCATCTGGACGCTGGTCGCCGACGCCGTGCAGCTCGTCCTCGCGAAGGTCGCCGACGGCCCGCTCAAGATCGCCCTGGAAGGCTCGCTGGCGCAGGGTCAGAAGGCGTTCGAGTACCTCGCCCCCATCCTGGACAAGTACTTCGGGACACCGTCGTCCTGATGCGTGCCGGACGCGGCCCACGACCGGACGGACGGGGGGCCGCGCCCGTCCGCGTGCCTGGCACGGCGGCCCGGTCACCGGCCCGGGGTGATCGCCGACGACGAGCCGCTCGGCCTCCTGTGGGCGGACGGCGGCCACCACGATCACGGAACGACAAAGGGCTCGGATCCGCGATGCGGATCCGAGCCCTTCACTGTCGGGCTGACAGGATTTGAACCTGCGACCCCTTGACCCCCAGTCAAGTGCGCTACCAAGCTGCGCCACAGCCCGTCCGGCTAGGCCTGGTGCCGGAGCACCAGAAACTGGCCGGTTCGGCCCCGGAGGGCCGACCGAAATACTACCCCAGACCGGACGTGGTTCGTGCACCGGATCCGGGAGGTGTGTCCGGGGTCACCGGACGGGTCATGCGACGGGCACGGGGGCACCCGCGCGGACGCCCCGTACGACGTGCGCGGTGGCGAGCGCGGCGGCGGCCGCCTCGTACCCCTTGTCCTCCCGGGAGCCCTCCAGGCCGGCGCGGTCGAGCGCCTGGGCGTCGTCGTCGCAGGTGAGGAGGCCGAACCCGACGGGCACGGTGTGGTCGAGCGCGACCCGGTTGAGCCCGTCGGTGGCGGCGGCGCACACGTAGTCGAAGTGGGGGGTGCCGCCGCGGATCACGACGCCGAGCGCGACGATCGCGTCGTAGCCCGCCCGGGCGCAGGCCTGGGCGGCGACGGGCAGCTCGAACGAGCCGGGGACGCGCAGCACGTCGGGGGTGACGCCGTGGTCGGCGCAGGCGCGCAGCGCGCCGTCGACGAGGCCGTCCATGACGGTCTCGTGCCAGGAGGCGGCGACGACGGCGACCCGCAGGTCGGAGGAGTCGACGGCGCGCGTGGCGGGCGCCCCGTGGCCGCTCATCGGGTGGCCTCGGTGAGTCCGGTGGTCATGGTGTCTCCTTCGGGTTCGAGGTTCGGCAGGTCGTGGCCCATGCGGTCACGCTTGGTGCGCAGGTAGGCGACGTTGTCGGGGGCGGGGTGGATGGCGAGCGGGACGCGTTCGACGACGTCCGCTCCCCCGGCGCGCAGGCCATCCACCTTGTCGGGGTTGTTGGTCAGGAGCCGCACGGCGCCGATCCCGAGGTCGCGCAGGACGTGCGCGGCGGCGGTGTACTCGCGGGCGTCGGCGGGCAGCCCCTGGTCGAGGTTGGCGTCGACGGTGTCGCGGCCGGCGTCCTGCAGGGCGTAGGCGGTGAGCTTGGCGGCGAGGCCGATGCCGCGGCCCTCGTGGCCGCGCAGGTAGACCACCACGCCGCGACCGGCGTCGACGACCGCCCGCAGGGACGCGTCGAGCTGGGGGCCGCAGTCGCAGCGCAGCGAGCCGAACGCGTCGCCGGTGAGGCACTCGGAGTGCACGCGGGCGAGCACGGGTTCGTCGTCCGCGAGCGCCGCGAGGTCGCCGGCGACGAGGGCGACGTGCTCGACGCCGGTGAGGGCGTCGCGGTAGCCGACGGCCGTGAGGTCGCCGTGCCGGGTGGGCAGGCGGGTGACGGCGACGCGCTGCACGAGGGTCTCGGTGGAATGCCGGTAGGCGACGAGGTCGGCCACGGAGAGGATCTCGAGTCCGTGCTCGGCGGCGAACTCGACGAGTGCGGGGCGGCGCATCATGGTGCCGTCGTCGTGGACGAGCTCGGCGAGGACGCCGACGCTGCCTCGTCCGGCGAGGCGGGCGAGGTCGACGGCGGACTCGGTGTGCCCGCGGCGGGCCAGCACGCCGCCGTCGTGGGCGCGCAGCGGGAGGACGTGCCCGGGCCGGGTGAGGTCGCCGGGCGTCGCGTGCGGGTCGGCGAGGGTGCGGGCGGTCAGGGCGCGGTCGGCGGCGGAGATGCCGGTGGTGACGCCGTGAGCGGCGTCGACGGTCACGGTGTAGGCGGTGCGGTAGGCGTCGCGGTTCTCGGTGACCATGAGCGGCAGGGCGAGCCGGTCGAGGGTGGCGCCGTCGGCGGCGACGCAGACGAGGCCGCTGGTGTGCCGGACGACGAACCCCATGAGCTCGGGGGTGGCGGCCTCGGCGGCGAGGATGAGGTCGCCCTCGTTCTCCCGGTCGGTGTCGTCCATGACGACGACGGCCCGCCCGGCGGCGACGGCGGCGATCGCGCGCTCGACGCGTGCGACCAGGTCGGGACGGGTGCTCACAGGGTGGCCTCCTCGGGCTGGATGGCGGGGGTGCCGACGGCCGCGCCGGACTGCAGGAGACGCTCGACGTGCCGGGCCAGCACGTCGGTCTCCAGGTTGACGGTGTCGCCGACTCCGCGGGTGCCGAGCGTCGTGCGGGCGAGGGTCTCGGGGATGAGGCTGACGGTGAACGACGTCTCCCCCGCGGCGACCACGGTGAGGGAGACGCCGTCGACGGCGACGGAGCCCTTGGCGACGACGTACCGCGCGAGGTCGGCCGGCAGGGAGATCTCGACGACGTCCCAGCGTTCGCCCGGGGTGCGGGCGAGCACGGTGCCGACGCCGTCGACGTGCCCCTGGACGATGTGCCCGCCGAGGCGGTCGCCGACGGCGAGCGCGGGCTCGAGGTCGACCACGTCGCCGGGGCGCAGGCCGCCGAGCGTGGTGCGGTCCAGGGTCTCGGCCATGAGGTCGGCGGTCCAGGTGTCGGCGTCGTGCGCGGCGACGGTGAGGCAGCAGCCGTTCACGGCGATCGAGTCGCCGTGCCGGACGCCGTCGAGGACACCGGGCGAGCGGACGGTGAGTCGGGCGGCGTCGGTGGTGCGCTCCAGGGCGACGACGGTGCCGAGCTCGGTGACGATGCCGGTGAACATCTACTGCTCCTTCCGCGGCCGCAGGGTGAGCCGCACGGTGGTGTCGCCGGGGGCGTCGTCGTCGTCGGGCGCGACCAGGGTCACGTCGACGACGTCGAGCCGGGCGGCGCCGGTGATGGTGGTGATGCCGAGGTCGGCGACGGCGGTCGGGCCGGCGCCGAGCAGGACGGGGGCGACGTAGGCGACGACCTCGTCGACGAGCCCGGCGCGCCAGAACGCGGCGGCGAGGGTGGCGCCGCCCTCCAGCAGGACGTGGCGGCGGTCGTGGTCCCACAACGTGGCGAGTGCCTGGTGGGGGTCGCGGGTGCGCAGGTGCACGGCATCGGCGCCGTCCGGGCCGGGCGCGGCGAGCCGGGCGTCCGCCGGGACGTCGCGCAGCCCCATGACGGCGCGCAGCGGCTGGGCGGCCGGGACCCCTCGCACGGTGAGGGCGGGGTCGTCGGCGAGCAGGGTGCCGGTGCCGACGAGCACGGTGTCGACGGTCGCGCGCAGCCGGTGGACGTCGCGGCGGGCGGCGACGGACGTGATCCAGCGGGAGGTGCCGTCGGCGGCGGCGGTGCGGCCGTCGAGGCTGGCCGCGACCTTCCAGGTGACGTACGGCCGGCCGAGGGCGACGGCGGCGCTCCAGACACGGTTGATGTCCCGCACCCGGCCCGCGAGGTCGTCGTCGAGGAGCCCCGAGGCGTCGACGACGTCGATCCCGTCCTCGCGCAGCACCTGCGCGCCGCCCGCGGCGACGGGGTTGGGGTCGCCCTGGGCGTACACGACCCGGGCGACGCCGGCGTCGCGCAGGGCGTGCGCGCAGGGGCCGGTGCGGCCGGTGTGGGCGCACGGTTCGAGGGTGACGACGGCGGTGGCGCCGCGCAGCGCGTCCGCGCCGAGGGCGTGCCGCGCGTTCGCCAGGGCGACGGCCTCGGCGTGCGGCGTGCCCGCACCCCGGTGGAAGCCCTCCGCGAGGACGGCGCCGTCGGCATCCAGGAGCACGCACCCGACCCGCGGGTTCGCGCCCAGCACGAGGCCGTCGGTCGCCGCCAGCGTCAGGGCGCGCGACAGCGCGTCCCGCTCCGCGGGCAGGAGGGTGGAGGCCGCCACGTCGGCGGAGGTCATGTGCTGCCCCTGTCGTCCGGTCGCGGACCCTGGGGCGTAGCACGGCGTCGCCGTCCGACCACCGGCGGGTGCGCAGCAGCACCCGGGGTCGCGGACGGGACCACGACGCCGGTGGACGGGCGGAGGCCGTCGCGTGCGTCTTCCCATCCGGACTTTGACCGTCGGTCCAGGAGTTCCACCTGGTCAACCGGTCACCGTGAGGTGACCGGGTCGCGGACTATCACCGCCGGTTCGGAGTTTCACCGACCCCAGAGCACGCGAGCATCTGCTCGTTCGCGGTCGAGACTACACCTCAGCACGAAGGACGGGACGAGACGGACGTCACAGTCCTGGCGTGCTCCCCGGCGTCGAGAAGGCGACAGGCGCCCGTCCGGCTGAGCGGACGGGCGCCCGTCGCCTGCTCGGCACGGCGGGGGTCAGCGCTTGCGCTTCTCCCGCACGCGGACACTGACCTGGATCGGGGTGCCCTCGAAGCCGAACTCCTCGCGCAGGCGACGCTCGATGAACCGGCGGTAGCCGGCCTCGAGGAACCCCGTGGCGAAGATGACGAACCGCGGCGGACGCGTGGACGCCTGGGTGGCGAACAGGATGCGCGGCTGCTTGCCGCCGCGCAGCGGGTGCGGGTGGGCGGCCACGAGCTCGCCGAGGAACCCGTTGAGGCGGCCGGTCGGGATGCGGTAGTCCCACGACTCGAGCGACGTCTCCAGGGCGCGCACCAGCTTGTCGGTGTGCCAGCCGGTGCGGGCGGAGACGTTGACGCGCGGCGCCCACGTGATCTGCACGAGGTCCCGCTCGATCTCCCGCTCCAGGTAGGGGCGGCGGTCGTCGTCCATGAGGTCCCACTTGTTGTACGCCAGGACGAGCGCGCGCCCGGCATCCACGACCTGCGAGATGACGCGGGTGTCCTGCTCGGTGAGCGGCACGGACGCGTCGACGAGGACGACGGCGACCTCCGCCTTCTCGATGGCGGCCTGCGTGCGCAGGGAGGCGTAGAAGTCCGCGCCGGACGTCTGGTGGACGCGACGGCGGATGCCCGCGGTGTCGACGAACCAGTACGGGATGCCCTTGATCTCGACGAGCTCGTCGACGGGGTCGCGGGTGGTGCCGGCGAGCTCGTCGACGACGACGCGCTCGGACCCGGCGATCCTGTTGAGCAGCGACGACTTGCCGACGTTCGGGCGGCCGACCAGCGCGACCCGCCGCGGACCGTCGGGACGCACCTCGCCGTAGGCGGAGTGCTCCGGCAGGACGTCGAGGACGGCGTCGAGCATGTCGCCCAGGCCGCGCCCGTGCAGGGCGGACACGGGCATGGGCTCGCCGAGGCCGAGGGACCACAAGAACGCGGCGTCCGCCTCGCCGGCGGGGCCGTCCACCTTGTTGGCGCACAGCACGACCGGCTTGCCGGCGCGGCGCAGCAGCTCCACGACGCGCTCGTCGCTCGCGGTGGCGCCGACCTGGGCGTCCACGACGAACACCACGGCGTCGGCGAGCGCGATCGCGACCTCGGCCTGCTCGGCCACCTTGGAGTCGATGCCGGCGACGTCGACCTCCCAGCCGCCGGTGTCGACGAGCGTGAAGTCCCGGCCCGACCACTCCGCGGGGTAGCTGACCCGGTCGCGCGTCACGCCCGGCGTGTCCTCGACGACGGCCTCGCGGCGGCCGAGGATGCGGTTGACGAGCGTCGACTTGCCGACGTTCGGCCGACCGACGACGGCGAGGACGGGCAGCGCCAGGGGCGCCGGCTCGGCGTCGAGGTCGTCCCAGTCGGCGTCGAGGAGGGCGCGGTCGGCCTCGTCGAGGTCGAAGTCCTCCAGGCCGGCGCGCAGCGCCCGCTCGCGGGCCTCGTCGTCGGCGTACGTCACGGCGGGCGCGGCGTCGTCGGGGGCGTCGGCAGGCGTGAGGTCGGGGCCGTCGGCGGGGGTGGTCATGGTGACCATTGTCCCAGGTGCGCGGACGAGGGCACGACATGGCGGGGCCGGGCGTGACGAGAGTCGCGTCACGCCCGGCCGGGCGGGTGTCCGGTGGTGTCAGGCGGTGACGTGCTCGACGACCGCCAGGACCGCCTCGACGGTCTGGTCGAAGTCGAGGTCGCTCGAGTCGACCGTCGCGACGCCGTCGGCGGCCACGAGGAACTGGCTGACCGTGGCGTCGTCGCGGTCGCGGCGCAGCACCTGGTCCTTGGTCGCCTCGACGGCGTCGGCGTCGGCCGCGCCGTGCACCTCCAGGGAGCGGCGGCGCAGCCGCGCCTCCTCGCTGGCGGTGAGCAGCACCCGGGCGTCGGCGTCGGGCGCGACGACGGTGGTGATGTCGCGGCCCTCGGCCACGACGCCCCGCCCGCCGGAGAACCCGCCCACGGCCTCGGTCTCGATAACGGCCCGCTGACGGCGGCGCAGCTCGGCGCGCACGTCGAGGTTGGTCGCGACCTGCGACACGACGGACGAGACGTCGGTGGTGCGGATCGCCTCGGCGACGTCGTCGCCGGCGAGCACGACCGTCGGGGCCGACGGGTCGACGCCCATCTCCAGCGGCATCGCCACGACCGCGGCGGCCACCGCGCCGGCGTCCTCCAGCGGCACGCCCGAGCGCACGCACCACAGGGTCGCGGCCCGGTACATGGCCCCGGTGTCGAGGTAGGCCAGGCCGAGCCGGGTGGCGACCGCCCGGGAGACGCTGGACTTGCCGGACCCGGAGGGGCCGTCGACGGCGATGGTGACCACTGGTGCTCGCATTCTGCTCGGCGCCCCGGGACGCTCCGGGGCGGGGACTTCGGCGGTGAAGGGGACGGTCGGGGTCAGAGGTCGACGGCGCGCATCAGCGTGCCGAGCTCCGTGCGACCCAGCACGCGGGTGCGGCCGACCTTGAGGTCGCCCAGGGCGATCGGGCCGATCCGGGTGCGCACGAGGCGCGTCACCGGGTAGCCGACCTCCTCCAGCATGCGGCGCACCACACGGTTGCGACCCGAGTGCAGGACGACCTCCAGCATGGCGCGGCCGGGCACCGCGTCGACGACGCGGACCGAGTCCATGCGCGCCACGCCGTCCTCGAGCTCGACGCCGTCGGTGAGCTGCTTGGCGACCCGCGGGTAGAACTCGGGGCCCTCGACCTGCACGCGGTAGGTCTTGGCGATCTCGTAGCTGGGGTGCGCGAGGCGGTTGCCGAGCTCGCCGTCGTTGGTGAGCAGCAGCAGGCCCTCGGAGTCCGCGTCGAGGCGACCGACGTGGAACAGCCGCTCGGAGCGGTCCGCGACGAGGTCCGCCAGGGTGGGCCGGCCGTCGGGGTCGCTCATGGTCGAGACCATGCCGATGGGCTTGTTCACGGCCAGGGTGATCTTGGTGGGGTCGAGCTGGACGCGCATGCCGTCGACGTGCACCACGGCCTTGGCCGGGTCGACGCGGACGCCGAGCTCGGTGACGATCTGGCCGTCGACCTCGACGCGGCCGCTCGCGATGAGGTCCTCGCAGGCGCGGCGGGACCCGAGACCGGCCTGGGCGAGCACCTTCTGCAACCGGATGCCGTCGGGGTCGTGGACGTCGACGGGCGGGGTGACGGGCTTCTGCTGGCGCTGGGGGCGGCGGCTCCCGCCGCGGCGTGTCGTGGGCATGGGGTCCATTGTCGCAGGAGCGGGCACCGGATGAGCAACGGATCGGCGCCGTACGGGCCACGACGGCGCCGCGGGGACCGTGATCCTCGCCTCAGCGCGGTCAGTCGAGGCCGAGACCGTCCAGCTCGCCGACGCCCTCCACACCGGGCAGGTGCGGGGCCAGGGCGGGGAGCTCGGCGAGGGACGTCCAGCCCATGCGGTCGAGGAACTCCCCCGTCGTGCCGAACAGGGACGCGCCCGACGTCGGGTCCTGGCCGGTCTCGGCCACCAGCCCCCGGGCCAGCAGCGTGCGCACCACCCCGTCGACGTTGACGCCGCGCACCGCGGACACCTGTCCGCGCGTGACCGGTTGACGGTAGGCGATGACGGCGAGCGTCTCCAGCGCCGCCTGGCTGAGCCGCGACGACTGGCCGTCCAGCACGAACCGTCCCACGACGTCCGCGAGCGCGGGACGGGAGTAGATCCGCCAGCCCTCGGCTCCCTCGCGGAGCTCGAACCCGCGGGGGCGGCCCCCGGTGTCGCCGCGGTACTCGGCGGCGAGGTCGGCGAGCAGGGCCGCGACGACGGGGGCGGGTCGCTGCACGGCGGCGGCGAGGCGCGGCACGGGCACGGGGTGCTCGGCGACCATGAGGATCGCCTCCAGGGCGGCGGCCAGGCCGCCGGGGAGGTCGTCGACGTCGACGTCGGGCGCGCTGGTCGCCGACCCGGCGGCGGCGCGGCCGGTCGACGGGTCGGTCGACGAGTCGGTGGCGTCGGGTGCCGCGCCCGTGCCGGCCGCGCCTCCCGTGAGCGCCTCGGTGGCGGTGTCCTGGCTCATGCGGCTCCCTCCACGGCGCCCTCGAACTCCTCGAACCGGTCGTACTCCCCGCCATCGGGCGGCGCGTCGCCGGTGTCGCCGGTCCAGCGCACGGTGAGCTCGCCGAGCGCGGTGACCTGCTCGAACGCGACCTGCCCGGCCCGGAACAGCTCCAGCAGGGCGAGGAACCGGGCCACGACGACCAGCTTCTCCTCCCCCGCGGTGAGCGTCCGGAACGTGGCGACGCGCTCGCGGCGCAGGTGCGCCACGACGATCTCGGCCTGCTCGCGGACGCTGACGGCGGGGGCGTGCAGGTGGGCGAGCCCGACGACGGGCGGGGCCTTGGGCTCCAGGGCCCGGGCGGCGAGCGCCGCGAGGCGGTCGCCGTCGAGCGTCCAGACGAGGTCCGGCAGCATCGCCGCGAGGTGCGGCTCCAGGGTCACGCCGCGCGGGACGCGTCGCCCCTCGGTGGCGAGCCGCTCGGCGAAGATCGCCGAGACCTCCTTGTACGCCCGGTACTGGAGCAGGCGGGCGAACAGCAGGTCGCGGGCCTCCAGGAGCTCCAGGTCGTCCGCGTCCTCCTCGACCAGGCCCGGCAGGAGGCGGGCCGCCTTGAGGTCGAGCAGGGTGGCGGCCACGACGAGGAACTCGCTCGCGGTGCCCAGGTCCCACGACGGGTGCTCCTCGCCCCGGTCGGCGGCCGCCGACGCGGCCGCCTCGGACGCGCGGATGTGCGCGACGAAGTCGTCGGTGACCTCCGCCAGCGCCAGCTCGGTGACGTCGAGGCGACGGGCCGTGATGAGGGACAGCAGCAGGTCGAACGGGCCGTCGAAGTTGTCCAGGTGGACCTGGAACGCGCCCGCGCGGGCGGCGGGGGCGGACGGGGCGTCCGGTCCCGCGGGCCCGCCGGGCGCGTCAGGCGATGCGGCCACGACCCACGAGCTCACGGGCCAGGTGGCGGTACGCGGCGGCGCCGGCGTGGGTGGGCGCGTACGCGGTGATGGGCTCGGCCGCGACGGAGGCGTCGGGGAACTTCACGGTGCGCCCGATGACGGTGTGCAGCAGCGTGTCACCGAACGCCTCGTGGACGCGCGCCACGACCTCGCGAGAGTGCAGGGTGCGCGAGTCGTACATGGTGGGCAGGATGCCGTCCACCTCGAGGTCGGGGTTGAGGCGGTCGCGCACCTTGTCGATGGTCTCCACGAGCAGCGCCACGCCGCGCAGCGCGAAGAACTCGCACTCCAGCGGGATGAGCACGCCGTGCGCCGCGGTCAGCGCGTTGACGGTCAGCAGGCCGAGCGACGGCTGGCAGTCGACGAGGATGACGTCGTAGTCGTCCTGCACGGGCCGCAGGGCCCGGGACAGCACGGACTCGCGGGCCACCTCCCCGACGAGCTGCACCTCCGCCGCCGACAGGTCGATGTTCGCCGGCACGACGTCGAGGTTCTCGATGGCGGTGGGGCGCACGACGTCCGCGACGTCGACCCCCCGCTCCATGACGAGGTTGTAGACGCTGAGGTCGAGCTCGTGCGGGCTCACGCCGACGCCCACGGACGCGGCGCCCTGCGGGTCGAAGTCGACCAGGAGCACGCGCCGCCCGTACTCGGCGAGCGCGGCACCCAGGTTGATGGTGGTGGTCGTCTTGCCGACGCCACCCTTCTGGTTGCACATCGCCACGATCCGGGCCGGGCCGTGGCTGCTGCGCGCCGGCGGTTCCGGGTAGTGCGGCAGGGTGCGTCCCACGACGTCCGTCGCGGGTCGGTCCTCGGTCGCCTCGTGCCCGGGGATCCCGGGCAGCGTGTCGGCAGTCGCCGGTTGCGTCATCGTGTCGCTCCCCCCGGGTCGTCGCTCACGTCCGTCACGCTAACACCGGGCCCCGGCGGGGACGCCGTGCTCCCCCGGCGCGCCGCCCCTTCGTCGCGGCGGCGTCACAGGGCACGCGGGTGCGCCGCGGCGTAGACCTCGCGCAGCGCGTCGGGGGTGACCATCGTGTAGATCTGCGTGGTCGTCACCGACGCGTGGCCGAGCAGCTCCTGGACGACGCGCACGTCGGCGCCGCCCGACAGCAGGTGGGTGGCGAACGAGTGCCGCAGCGTGTGCGGCGAGACGTGCTCGGCCAGGCCGGCACGCTCGGCGCTGCGCTGCAGCACGGCCCACGCGCTCTGGCGGGACAGCCGCGCCCCGCGGGAGTTGAGGAACAGCGCGGGCGTGGCGCGCCCGGCCGCGGCACCGGCGGAGACCAGGACGGGTCGGGCGCGCACCCGGTAGGAGTCCACCGCCTCGCGCGCGTACGAGCCGACGGGCACGACCCGCTCCTTGCTCCCCTTGCCGAGCAGCCTCACGACGGCGTCCTCGTGCGTGACGTCGTCGACGTCGAGCCCGACGACCTCGCTGATGCGGCCGCCCGTGGAGTACAGCAGCTCCAGCAGCGCACGGTCGCGCAGCGCGGTCGGGGTGTCACCGGTGGAGGCCGCCTCGAGCAACCGGGCGACGGCGTCGACGCTGAGGGCGTGCGGGAGCCGGCGGTGCTGGCTGGGCGCGGTGACCTGGGCCGACGGGTCGTCGGTGGTGAGACCCTCGGCCTGGGCGAACCGGTGGAGGCCGCGCACCGCGGCGAGCGCCCGGGCGGCCGACGCCGCGGACAGCGCGCGCCCGCCGTCGGACCCCTCGCGCAGCACGCTGACGTAGTCGCCGACGTCCCCGGGGGTGACCGCCGCGAGGTCCGCGCGGCCGCACGACGCGAGATAGGCGCTATAGCGGGCGAGGTCGCGCCGGTAGGCCGCGGTGGTGTTCGCCGAGAGGCCCCGTTCGACCCGCAGGTGGGCGAGGTAGTCGCCCAGCGCCGCGTCCAGCGCGGTCGGTCTCCCGGTGGTGGTGCTCACCGGGCCATCATGCCCCGCCGGGCGGTGCGCACCGCCGCAGGGCCGGTCCGGCGTGCCGTCGGGCGCGCCGGCACGCGGCTCAGAACGGCAGGAAGACGTCGACGGCGACGGCGACGAACAGCAGCGTGAGGTACGTGATGGAGGCGTGGAAGACCTTCATCGCGCCGGGACCGCGCGAGGAGCGGCCCTGCGCCTTGCGCAGCATGGCGAGGGTCAGCCAGAGGAACCAGCCGCCCAGACCCGCGGCGACGACCGTGTACGCCCACGACATGTCGGCCAGCGGCACCAGGGCGAGCGAGCAGGCCACCATCGCGACGGTGTGTCCCACCATCTCGGTGGCGACGCGCCGGTCGGACGCGACGACGGGGAGCATGGGGACGCCGGCGGTGGCGTAGTCCTTCTTGAACTTCACCGACAGCGGCCAGTAGTGCGGCGGCGTCCAGAAGAAGATCACGCCGAACAGGGCCAGCGCCGCCCAGCTGAGGGTCTCGGTGACGGCGGCCCAGCCGATGAACACCGGCATGCAGCCCGCGATGCCGCCCCAGACGATGTTCTGCGGCGTGCGGCGCTTGAGGATCATCGTGTAGCCGACGACGTAGATCGCGATGGCCGCGAACGTCAGCCACGCGGCCGGGACGTTGACCAGCCAGGCGAACCACACGAGCGAGACCACGCCCAGGGCCGTGGCGAAGATCAGGGCGTCGCGCGAGCGGATCTCGCCGGTCACCAGCGGGCGGCGCTTGGTGCGGTTCATGACCGAGTCGATGTCGCGGTCGAGGTAGCAGTTGAAGGCGTTGGCCGAGCCGGCCGCGAGCGCCCCGCCGATCAGCGTCTTGACCACCAGCCACAGGTCCGGCAGGCCGTTCTCCGCGAGGATCATCGTGGGCACCGTGGTGACCAGCAGGAGCTCGATGATGCGGGGCTTGGTCAGCGCCACGTACGCGCCGACGCGGTCGCGCCAGCCGCTGCGGGCCGTGGGGTCGGGGCGGTGCACGGCGGCGCGGGTCGGCGTCGACGGGGTGGGCGTCGTGCTGCGGGATGTGCTCACGCGCGTGCTGGCTTCCGATCACGGGGGCGGACTGGGGCGGGACCATGCTACGACGTCGGCGCACCCTGCACCTGCCGCGACCGCCGGTCCGCCCTGTGAGAAATGTCAGCCGCCACCCGGTGATGGCGCTCACATCGTGGGACGTTCTGCCATGGTGAACGCGCCGCGCAACGCTCGACGCTAGTGTGGAGGTCGCACACCGCAGGGCACTGGCGCCGTCGAGCGCGCCGCAACTGTCCGGTGCGCCCGGCACGTGTCTCGCCGCCGGGCGGGACCGTCACGCCCGGCACCGGCACAGCAAGCATCCCGGGGCGACGCCTCGGGCCAGGAAAGAGGCATTCGTGAACGCGTTCGACCCCGAACTGACGCCCCTCGAGTGGACCGACCTCGACACGCGCGCGGTCAGCTCCATCAAGGCGCTGGCCGCCGACGCCGTCGAGAAGGTCGGCAACGGTCACCCCGGAACCGCCATCTCGCTCGCCCCCGCGGCGTACCTGCTGTTCCAGAAGACGATGCGGCACGACCCGGCGGACCCGCACTGGGTGGGCCGCGACCGGTTCGTGCTGTCGGCGGGCCACTCGTCCCTGACGCTGTACCTGCAGCTCTTCCTGGCGGGCTACGGCATGGAGATGGACGACATCGCCGCGCTGCGCACGTGGGGCTCGCAGACCCCCGGTCACCCCGAGTTCCGCCACACCCGGGGCGTGGAGATCACCACCGGCCCGCTCGGCCAGGGCCTGGCCAGCGCGGTGGGCATGGCCTACGCGTCGCGCCGCGAGCGGGGCCTGCTCGACCCCGACGCCGCGCCCGGCACGTCGCCGTTCGACCACCACGTGTACGTCATCGCCTCCGACGGCGACCTCCAGGAGGGCGTCACCTCCGAGGCGTCGTCGCTCGCCGGCACGCAGCAGCTCGGCAACCTCGTCGTGATCTGGGACGACAACAAGATCTCGATCGAGGACGACACCGAGATCGCGTTCACCGAGGACGTGCTGGCCCGGTACGCGGCGTACGGCTGGCACACCCAGCGCGTCGACTGGACCGGCGGCGGCACCGGCTACGCCGAGGACGTCGAGGGTCTCGCGGCCGCGCTGGACGCGGCCCGCGCCGAGACGGGCAAGCCGTCGATCATCGCGCTGCGGACCATCATCGGCTGGCCGTCGCCCACCAAGCAGAACACCGGTGGCATCCACGGCTCCGCGATGGGCGCCGACGAGGTCGCGGGCCTCAAGACCGCGCTCGGCCTCGACCCGCAGGCGACCTTCGCCATCGACGACGAGGTCCTCGCCCACACGCGCGCCGTCGCGCAGCACCAGTCCGCGCAGCGCGAGGCGTGGGACACCGCGTTCGACGCGTGGCGCACGGCCTCCCCCGCGGGCGCGGCGCTCCTGGAGCGCCTCACGGCCCGTGAGCTGCCCGAGGACTGGGCCGACGCCCTGCCCGAGTTCGAGGCCTCCGCCAAGGGCGTCGCGACGCGCGCCGCCTCCGGCAAGGTCCTCTCGGCCCTGGCGGACGTCCTGCCGGAGCTGTGGGGCGGGTCCGCCGACCTCGCGGGCTCGAACAACACCACGATGGACGGCGCCGAGTCGTTCATCCCGGTCGAGCACGCCACGAAGAAGTTCCCGGGCAACCCCTACGGCCGCACCCTGCACTTCGGGATCCGGGAGCACGCCATGGGCTCGATCCTCAACGGCATCGTGCTGCACGGCCTGACGCGCCCCTACGGCGGCACGTTCCTGCAGTTCTCGGACTACATGCGCGCCTCGGTCCGCCTGGCCGCGCTCATGGAGATCCCGACGACGTTCGTGTGGACGCACGACTCGATCGGTCTCGGCGAGGACGGCCCGACCCACCAGCCGGTCGAGCACCTGGCCGCGCTGCGCGCCATCCCCGGCCTCGACGTCGTGCGTCCCGCCGACGCCAACGAGACCGCGTGGGCCTGGCGCGGGATCATCGAGAACACCTCGAACCCGGCCGGCATCATCCTCACCCGCCAGAACGTCCCGACGTTCCCGCGCGGCACCGAGGGCTACGCCGGCGCCGAGGGCACCCTCAAGGGCGGTTACACGCTGCTCGACACGGACGGCACCCCCGACGTCGTCCTGGTCGGCACCGGCTCCGAGGTGCAGCTCGCCGTCGAGGCGCGCGACCTCCTCGCCGCGGACGGCATCGCCGCCCGCGTCGTGTCGCTGCCGAGCCGTGAGTGGTTCGACAAGCAGGACGCCGCGTACCGCGAGTCCGTGCTGCCGCCGTCGGTGAAGGCCCGTGTCTCGGTGGAGGCCGGCATCGCCCAGGGCTGGCGCGACATCGTCGGCGACGCCGGTCGGACCGTCTCGCTGGAGCACTACGGCGCGTCGGCCGACTACCAGACGCTCTACCGCGAGTTCGGCATCACCGCCGAGGCCGTCGCGGCCGCGGCGCGCGAGTCGATCGCCGCCGCGCGCGGCGGCGACACCCCGGGCGGTCCGTCCGCCCCGACCGAGGGTGGCGCGGGCGACCTCGCCTGACGCGCCGTAGATTCCGAGGTGGGGCCCGTCCCGGCGCCCCACCTCGGGATCTCCCCGGCCGGCCCCGCGCCGGCCTCCCCGCCGGGACAGGTACGACGAGAGGACCACTGATGACGCAGCCCACCGTCCCCGGACCCGTCGAGGACCTGACCCGAGCAGGGGTCTCCGTGTGGCTCGACGACCTGTCGCGCGAGCGCCTGCGCTCCGGCAACCTCGCCGAGCTCGTCGCCACCCGCGGCGTCGTCGGCGTGACGACGAACCCCACCATCTTCGCGGGCGCGCTCGCCGGCGGCGACGCCTACGACGACGCCCTGGCCGAGCTCTCCGGCACCGACGTCGAGGACGCCGTCGAGCGCATCACCACCGACGACGTCCGGCAGGCCGCCGACGTCCTGCGCCCCGTCTACGACGCGACCGGCACCGTGGACGGCCGGGTCTCGATCGAGGTCGACCCGCGACTGGCGCGCGACACCGCCGCGACCGTGGCCACCGCGCAGCGGCTCTGGGCCACCGTCGACCGGCCGAACGTCATGATCAAGATCCCCGCCACGGTCGAGGGGCTGCCCGCGATCACGGCGGTCCTCGCCCAGGGGATCAGCGTCAACGTCACCCTCATCTTCTCCATCGAGCGGTACCGCGCCGTCATGGACGCGTTCCTCGCGGGCCTGGAGCAGGCGCGGGAGAACGGGCACGACCTCGCCCCGATCGGCTCGGTCGCGTCGTTCTTCGTGTCCCGGGTCGACGCCGCGGTCGACGCGGCGCTGGACGACGTCGGCACCCCGGAGGCGCTCGCCCTGCGCGGCACCGCGGCGATCGCGAACGCCCGCCTCGCCTACGCCGCCGCGGGCGAGGTCTTCGCCTCCGAGCGCTGGCAGGCCCTCGCCGCCGCAGGCGCCCACCCCCAGCGACCGCTGTGGGCCTCGACCGGGGTCAAGAACCCCGACTACCCGGACACCCTGTACGTCACGGAGCTCGTCGCCCCGGGCGTGGTCAACACCATGCCGCAGGGCACGCTCGACGCCGTGGCCGACCACGGCGAGATCACCGGTGACACCGTCACGGGCCGCGCCGACGAGGCGACCGCCACGCTCGCCGCCGTGGAGGCGCAGGGCGTCTCGATCGCGGAGGTCACGACGCGGCTCGAGGACGAGGGCGTCACCAAGTTCGAGGTCAGCTGGGACGAGCTCCTCACCACGACCAAGGCCGGCCTCGACGCCGCCGGCGCCTGACGTCCCACCCGCACACGCCGAAGAACCGAGGAGACGGGCACCCGTGAGACCGGCCAAGATCACCGCCGAGCACAACCCGCTGCGCGACCCGCTCGACCTTCGCCTCCCGAGGATCGCCGGCCCCTGCGGCCTGGTCATCTTCGGGGTCACCGGCGACCTGTCGCGCAAGAAGCTGATGCCGGCGGTCTACGACCTCGCCAACCGGGGCCTGCTCCCGCCGGGCTTCGCGCTCACCGGGTTCGCCCGGCGCGACTGGGCGGACGAGGACTTCGCGCAGGTCGTGCACGACGCCGTCAAGGAGCACGCGCGCACGCCGTTCCGCGAGGAGACGTGGCAGCAGCTCGCCGAGGGCATCCGGTTCGTGCAGGGCAGCTTCGACGACCCCGAGGCGTTCGAGGAGCTGCGCCGCACCGTCGAGAACCTCGACGCGGAACGCGGCACGGGCGGCAACCACGCCTTCTACCTGTCGGTGCCGCCCAGCGCGTTCCCGCTGGTCTGCGAGCAGCTGTCCAGCTCGGGCCTGTCCCGCTCCGAGCCGGACGCCTGGCGGCGCGTCGTCATCGAGAAGCCGTTCGGCCACGACCTGGCGTCCGCCCAGGAGCTCGACGGCGTCGTGAGCAAGGTGTTCGACCCCGAGTCGGTGTTCCGCATCGACCACTACCTGGGCAAGGAGACCGTCCAGAACATCCTGGCGCTGCGCTTCGCGAACCAGATGTTCGAGCCGCTGTGGAACAGCGGCTACGTGGACCACGTCCAGATCACGATGGCCGAGGACATCGGCATCGGCGGTCGCGCCAGCTACTACGACGGCGTGGGCGCCGCCCGCGACGTCATCCAGAACCACCTGCTGCAGCTCCTCGCGCTGGTCGCGATGGAGGAGCCGGTGAACTTCGACGCGGCCGCGCTGCGCGCCGAGAAGATCAAGGTGCTGTCGTCCGTCCGGCTCCCCCGCGACCTGTCGCGGCACACCGCGCGCGGGCAGTACGCCGCGGCGTGGCAGGGCGGCGAGCAGGTCGTCGGCTTCCTCGAGGAGGAGGGCTTCAACCCCGACTCCACGACGGAGACGTACGCGGCGGTGCGCCTCGACATCGACAACCGGCGCTGGGCGGGCGTGCCGTTCTACCTGCGCAGCGGCAAGCGGCTGGGCCGCCGCGTCACCGAGGTCGCGGTCGTCTTCAAGAAGGCGCCGCACCTGCCCTTCGAGTCGTCCCTGACCTCGGACCTGGGCAGCAACGCGCTCGTCATCCGCGTCCAGCCGGACGAGGGCGTCACCCTGCGGTTCGGCGCCAAGGTGCCGGGCACCGCCATGGAGGTCCGCGACGTCACCATGGACTTCGGGTACGGGCACTCGTTCACCGAGTCCTCCCCCGAGGCCTACGAGCGCCTCATCCTCGACGTGCTGCTCGGCGACCCGCCGCTGTTCCCCACCCGCGAGGAGGTCGAGCTCTCCTGGAAGATCCTCGACCCGGTGATCGAGCACTGGGCCGGCAAGGGCCGCCCCGAGCCGTACCCCTCGGGCTCGTGGGGCCCGCCGTCCGCCGACGCCATGATGGCCCGCGACGGCCGCACCTGGCGCCGACCCTGACCCGCCGGCACGAAGGAGCACTCCCATGATCATCGACATGCCGGACACCACGACCAACAAGGTCAGCAAGCGCCTCGACCACCTCCGCGACGAGGGCGGTGCCGTGGCCCTCGGCCGCGTCCTCACCCTCGTGGTCGTCGCGGCCGAGGCGGACGTCGAGGGGGCCGTCGACGCCGCCAACGAGGCCAGCCACGAGCATCCCTGCCGCGTGGTCGTCGTCGCGCCGCTCGACGGCGTCGGGACGACCGGGCGCGTGGACGCCCAGATCCGCGTCGGCGGCGACGCGGGCGCGTCCGAGGTCGTCGTGCTGCGCTGCACCGAGCCGCTGCTCGCCCACCCCGACACGCTCGTCATGCCGCTGCTGCTGCCCGACGCCCCGATCGTCGTGTGGTGGCCGGCGGACGGTCCCGTCGACCCGGCCGCGGCCCCCCTCGGCGCGATGGCGCAGCGACGCATCACCGACACCACCACCTCCGACGAGCCGGTCGCGATGCTCGCCCGGCTCGCGGAGTCGTTCGACAGCGGTGACACGGACCTCGCCTGGGCCCGCGTCACCCTGTGGCGCGGGCTCATCGCCGCGGCGCTCGACCAGCCGCCCTACGCGGCCGTGACCTCCGCGCGCGTCGAGGGTCAGACGGACCACACGTCCCTCGACCTGCTCGCCGCGTGGCTCGGGCTCAAGCTGAAGTGCCCCGCCACGGTGGTGCGCACCGGCGGCTCGGACGCCATCACGCGGGTCGTGCTGGAGCGCAAGGACGGACCGATCGTGCTCGACCGCCCCGACGGACGGATCGTGACCATCAGCCAGCCCGGCAAGCCCGACCGCCACATGGCGCTGCCCATCCGGGCGCTGTCCGAGGCGCTCATCGAGGAGCTGCGGCGACTCGACCCCGACGAGGTCTACGGGCAGGTGCTGCAGCGCGGCCTCGCGCGCGTCGAGACCGTCGAGGCGGGCTCGTGAGCACCCGCCTGGTCGTCGTCCACCCCGACGCCGCGACGCTCGCCCGGGCGACCGCCGCGCGCCTGCTGACCCGGCTGCTGGACGCGCAGTCGGTGCACTCCCCGGTGCACGTCGTGCTCACGGGCGGCACCGTCGGCATCCGCACCCTCGCGGAGATCGCGGCGAGCCCGCTGCGCGGCGCGGTCGACTGGTCCGGCGTCCACCTGTGGTGGGGCGACGAGCGGTTCCTGCCCGCCGGCGACCCGGACCGCAACGAGACCCAGGCCCGGGACGCGCTGCTCGACCTCCTCGTCGCGGAGCACGGCCTGCCCGCCCAGCACGTCCACGCGATGCCGGCGCGTGGTGACGGCCCTGGCGAGGCGAGCACGCCCGAGGAGGCCGCCGCGGCCTACGCCCGCACCCTCGCCGAGCACGCTCCCCGGGGTGAGCACGTCCCCGACTTCGACGTCCTCCTGCTCGGCATGGGGCCCGACGGCCACGTGGCGTCCCTGTTCCCGCACCACGCCGCCCTCGAGGCGCCGGGGTTCACCGCCGGCGTGCACGGCTCCCCCAAGCCCCCGCCGGAGCGTGTCACCCTCACCTTCGCGGCGATCGGCGCCGCCCAGGAGGTGTGGGTCGTCGCGGCCGGCGCGGAGAAGGCCGCGCAGGCCGCCGCCGCGCTGTCCGGCGGGCCCGTCACGCACGTGCCCGCGGTCCGGGCGATCGGGCACCGCCGCACCCTGTGGCTGCTCGACGCCGCCGCAGCGTCCGAGCACCGCTGACCACACCGGTCCGTCCGGACCGACGGACGGACCGCTGGGACGCACGACGAAGGGGGCGGGCCGGGAGAATCCTCCCGGCCCGCCCCCTTCGTCGTCGTCACACGCGGCTCGGCACGCGACCCTGCCGGCGCGCCCGCAGGGTGGCCAGCGCCTCCTCCAGCAGAGCGGCACCGTCCTCCTCGGAGCGTCGCTCCTTCACGTACGCGAGGTGCGTCTTGTACGGCTCGTTGCGGATCGGCGCCGGCGGGTTCGCCCGGTCCTGCCCGGCGGGGAACCCGCACCGCGGGCAGTCCCACTGCTCCGGCGGGTCGACCTCGTCGAGCATCGCGAAGCTCGGCCTGATCTCGTGCCCGTTCAGGCACCAGTACGAGACCGTCCTGCGGGGAGCCGCTTCACCGCGCTCCTGCTCCCCCATCGGACCCGCGCCGACGCGGGAGCCACGGATGGCATGTCCGGCAGATACCACGTGTCGTCCTCACCTTCGATCAAGTGGGAGCTCTCCCACGGACGAACCGCAGCCGGGGCCGCCGACGCTCGACGGCCGGGCGCGGATCCGGATGGTGCTGTCAGCCCACCTTGGTGGCGAGACCCAGCAGGACGATGACCACCGTCCAGACCAGGGCGATGCCGATGGTGATCCGGTTGAGGTTGCGCTCGGCGACGCCCGAGCTGCCCGCCGCGCTGGAGATCCCCCCGCCGAACATGTCGGACAGGCCTCCGCCCTTGCCCTTATGCATGAGGATGAGCAGGATGAGGAAGGAGCTGGTCAGGACCAGCAGGACCTTCAGGAGGATGATCAACGCGGCGAACATGTGTCCTCGAATCTTGGTCGCCTGACGGCGGGCTGTCGGTGCCGGGATTGCCCGGCGGGGTCAAGACTAGGTGAAGAGGACCCCCTGTGGCGAACCCCTCATCTCAGGACGAAGGGACACCACAGGGGGCCGGTGGGGAGCAGCGCTCCCCGGTCGTTCTCGTCAGCCGACGTGCGACTGGAAACGCGCGATCTTCGCGAACTCCTCCGGGTCGAGGCTGGCACCGCCGACGAGCGCGCCGTCGACGTCCGGCTCGGCCATGATCTGCGCGACGTTGCCGGACTTCACCGAACCGCCGTACAGGACGCGCACGCCCGCGGCGAGCTGGGCGTCGTACAGCTCGGCCAGGCGGGCGCGGATCGCACCGCACACCTCCTGCGCGTCCTGCGGGGTCGCGACCTCGCCGGTGCCGATCGCCCAGACGGGCTCGTAGGCGATGACGACGTCCTTGGCCTGCTCGGCCGGGACGCCCTCGAGCGCCGCGTCGACCTGGGCCAGGGAGTACGCCACCTGGTCGCCCGCCTTGCGGACGTCCAGGCCCTCGCCCACGCACAGGATCGGGACGATCCCCTTGCCGAACGCCGCCTTCACCTTGGCGTTGACCAGCGCGTCGTCCTCGTGGTGGTACTCGCGGCGCTCGGAGTGCCCGACGGCCACGTAGGTGCAGCCGAGACGCTTGAGCATCGAGCCCGACACCTCACCGGTGTACGCGCCCGACTCGTGCTGCGAGACGTCCTGCGCGCCGTAGCGGACCTCGAGCTTGTCGGCGTCGACCAGGGTCTGCACCGAGCGCAGGTCGGTGAACGGCGCGAGCACCGCCACCTCCACCGCGGAGTAGTCGTGCGACGCGTCCTTGAGCGTCCACGCCAGCTTCTGGACCGCGGCGATCGCCTCGGCGTGGTCCAGGTTCATCTTCCAGTTGCCCGCCATCAGCGGCGTGCGGTTCGTGGCCACAGTTCGTGTCCTTCGTGTCGTGGTGGTCGGTCGTCGGGTGCGGTCCGCCGGGCCTCAGGCCAGGACGGTGAGGCCGGGGAGCTCCTTGCCCTCCAGCAGCTCCAGGCTCGCCCCGCCACCGGTGGAGATGTGGCTGAAGCCGGCCTCGTCGAAGCCGAGACGGCGCACCGCGGCCGCGGAGTCGCCGCCGCCCACGATGGAGAAGGCGCCGTTCGCGGTCGCGTCGACGATGCCCTGCGCCACGGCGCGGGTGCCGCCGGCGAACGCCTCGAACTCGAAGACGCCCATCGGGCCGTTCCAGGCGATGGTGCGGGCGTCCGCCAGCTTCGCCGCGAAGAGCGCGCCGGCGTCCGGGCCGATGTCGAGGCCCATCTTGCCGTCGGGGATCGCGTCGGCCGCCACCGTGGTGTGCGGGGCGTCGGCCGCGAACGCGTCCGCCGCGACGATGTCCGTCGGCAGGACGATCTCCACGCCGTTGGCCTCGGCCTGCTCCAGGTAGCCGCGGACGGTGTCGATCTGGTCCTCCTCGAGCAGCGAGGAGCCCACCGAGTGGCCCTGCGCCGCGAGGAACGTGAAGACCATGCCACCGCCGATGAGGAGGCGGTCCGCCTTGGTGAGCAGGTTCGCGATGACGCCCAGCTTGTCCGAGACCTTCGACCCGCCGAGCACGACGGCGTAGGGCCGCTCGGGGTCGGTCGTGGCGCGCGAGAGCGACTCGACCTCCTTGAGCACCAGGTCGCCCGCGGCCGCCGGGAGCACCTGGGCGACGTCGTAGACGGACGCCTGCTTGCGGTGCACGACGCCGAAGCCGTCGGAGACGAACGCGTCGGCGAGCCGCGCGAGCTCGCCGGCGAGCTCCTCGCGCTCGGCGTCGACCTTCGAGGTCTCGCGGGCGTCGAAGCGCACGTTCTCCAGCAGCGCGACCTGACCGTCGGCCAGGCCGGCGACGGTGGACTGCGCGGACGCGCCGACCAGGTCCTCGGCCAGCGCGACGTCCTGGCCGAGGAGCTCGCCGAGGCGGGCCGCGACCGGGGCCAGGGAGTAGCGCGGGTCCGGGGTGCCCTTGGGGCGGCCCAGGTGCGCGGTGACGACGACGCGGGCGCCGGCCTCGACCAGACGGGTGAGCGTCGGGAGGGCGGCGCGGATGCGGCCGTCGTCGGTGATGGTGGTGCCGTCCAGCGGCACGTTGAAGTCGGAGCGGACGAGGACGCGCTTGCCGCGCAGGTCCCCGAGGGAGTCGATCGTCTTCATGAGCTCACCTCGTGCAGGTCGTTCGGGTAGGACGCAAGGGTCGTGACACGACGACGTCCGCGGGGCGCGGTGCCCGCTCGTCGCGGGGACGGGCGGGACCGCGCACCCGCGGACGTCGTGGTCACGCTGGGGCGGAGCTGGTCGTCAGAGCTTCTCGCCGACGAAGACCGTCAGCGCGACGAGCGAGTTGGAGTAGCCCCACTCGTTGTCGTACCAGGACACGACCTTGACCTGGTTGCCGATGACCTTGGTGAGCTTCGCGTCGAAGATGCTCTGGTGCGGGTTGGTGACGATGTCCGTCGAGACGATGTCGTCCTCGACGTACTCCAGCACGCCCTTGAGCGGGCCCTCGGCGGCGGCCTTGACCGCGGCGTTGACCTCCTCGACCGTCACGTCCTTCGGCGCCTCGAAGGTGAGGTCGGTGGCCGAGCCGGTGATGACGGGCACGCGCATGGCGAAGCCGTCGAGCTTGCCCTTGAGCTCCGGGAGCACGAGCGCGACGGCCTTGGCGGCGCCGGTCGAGGTCGGCACGATGTTCTGCGCAGCCGCACGGGCACGACGCAGGTCCTTGTGCGGACCGTCCTGGATGTTCTGGTCACCGGTGTACGCGTGGATGGTCGTCATCAGACCACGCTCGATGCCGATCGCGTCGTTGAGCGCCTTCGCCAGCGGGGCGAGGCAGTTCGTGGTGCACGAGGCGTTCGAGATGATGTGGTGCGCGGCCGGGTCGTACAGGTCGTTGTTCACGCCCATGACGAACGTCGCGTCCTCGTTCTTCGCCGGAGCGGAGATGATGACCTTCTTGGCACCGGCGTCGATGTGCGCCTTCGCCTTGGTCGCGTCCGTGAAGAAGCCGGTCGACTCGATGACGATGTCGGCACCCAGCTCGCCCCAGGGGAGGTTGGCCGGGTCGCGCTCGGCGAGCGCACGGATCTTGTGGCCGTCGACGATGATGTTGTCGTCGTCGAACTCGACCGTCTTGCCCAGCCGGCCCAGCACGGTGTCGTACTTGAGCAGGTGCGCGAGCGTCTTGTTGTCCGTCAGGTCGTTGACGCCCACGACCTCGATGTCCGCACCGGACTCGACCAGAGCCCGGTAGAAGTTACGTCCGATGCGGCCGAAGCCGTTGATACCGACGCGAATGGTCACGATAGCCCTCCTCAGGGCGCGCCGGATCTTGCCCGGCGCACACGGTAGATGCCAATCTCATGCGCGCACTCGGCGCGCTGATGCTCGCGGTGTCCCCTGGAATGCCGTGACGATGCCTTCCGGGACCTCACGTCCAGGGGTCACCGTCGTCACCTGACGCCCCCGAGCCTATACCCTCGCGTTGCCGGTCGCAGACCTTGGCCGCCGGTGAGACAGGTGGGCCGCCCACCAGGGCTCAGAGGTCCAGCAGGTCCGGGCTGAGGCCGGCCTCGGTGTCGGGGATCCCGAGCTCCATCGCCCGCTTGTCCGCGGTCGACAGCAGACGCCGGATGCGACCCGCCACCGCGTCCTTCGACAGCGGCGGGTCCGCCAGCTGCCCGAGCTCCTCCAGGGACGCCTGCTTGTGCGCCAGACGCAGCTCACCCGCCTGGCGCAGGTGCTCCGGCACCTCGTCGGCGAGGATCTCGAACGCGCGCTCCACGCGCGCGCCGGCCGCCACCGCGGCACGCGCCGAGCGCCGCAGGTTCGCGTCGTCGAAGTTCGCCAGCCGGTTCGCCGTGCCGCGGACCTCGCGGCGCGCACGCCGCTCCTCCCACGCCTCCCGGGTCGTCACCGCGCCCACGCGCTTGAGCAGCGCGCTGATCGCGTCGCCGTCACGGACCACGACCCGGTCCACGCCCCGCACCTCACGCGACTTGGCCTGGACGCCCAGCCGGCGCGCCGCACCCACGAGCGCGAGCGCCGCCTCCGGGCCCGGGCACGTGACCTCCAGGGCCATCGAGCGCCCCGGCTCGGTCAGCGACCCGTGGGCGAGGAAGGCCCCGCGCCACACCGCCTCCGCCTCGTCGACGCCGCCGGAGACCACCTCGGGTGCCAGCCCGCGCACCGGGCGGCCCCGCGCGTCGAGCAGCCCCGTCTGGCGCGCCAGGGACTCCCCCTCGCGCACCACCCGGACCACGTAGCGGTCGTTCTTGCGCAGCCCGCCCGCACGCACCACGATCAGCTCGCTCGCATGCCCGTACAGGTCCGCGATCGCCTTGCGCAGCCGGGCGGCCGCCGCCTCCGAGTCGAGCTCGGCCTCGATCACGACCCGTCCCGAGATGATGTGCAACCCGCCCGAGAACCGCAGCATCGCCGAGACCTCGGCCTTGCGGCACGACGTCCGGGTCACCGTGTAGCGCGCGAGCTCGTCCTTCACCTCTGCCGTGAGAGCCATGCGGTCATCCTGCCACGCGCGGGGACGACCGACAGCCGTCAGAGCGGCTGCTCCGACGTGCCCTCGAACACGTCCCGGAACGCCGCTGCCAGCAGCAACGGGTCGTGGCGGGCCGACCCGTCGCGGTGGCGCACCGGCCGCAGCACCAGGCGCGCGCCCAGCGCCGCCGCCGCCTCCGCCAGGACCTCCGGGTCGTCGACGCCCGACGGGTCCGCCAGGACCACGTCCACCCGCAGACCCGGCGCGTGCTTGCCCAGCGCCTCGAGGTGCTCCGCGTGGGTCAGGCCGTGCGTCTCGCCGCGCTCCGCGCTGAGGTTGAGGGTCACGCACCGCCGGGCCGGGGTCGCCTCCAGCGCCGCGGCGAGGCCCGGCACCAGCAGGTGCACGAGCACCGACGAGTACCAGGACCCCGGCCCCATGACCACCCAGTCCGCGTCGAGGACGGCACGGACCGCCTCCGGGCACGCCGGCGGGTCGGCGGGCACGAGCCGCAGCTGCTCGATCCGCCCGTCGGTGACCGCCACCCGGCTCTGGCCGACCACCGTCTCGCGGCCGCCGTCGTCGTGCGCGACGTCCGCCTCGACGACCAGCGGCACGGACGCCATCGGCAGCACCCGGCCCCGCGCACCGAGCAGCCGACCGACCCAGTCGAGGCCCTGCACGGTGTCGCCGAGCCGCTCCCACAGCGAGACGATGAGCAGGTTGCCCATCGCGTGCCCGTCCAGGTCCCCCGAGGACGTGAACCGGTGCTGGAGCAGGTCGCTCCAGGTCCGGCCCCACTCGGAGTCGTCGCACAGCGCCGCCAGCGCCATCCGCAGGTCACCCGGGGGCAGCACGTCGAGCTCGTCGCGCAGCCGCCCGGAGGAGCCGCCGTCGTCGGCGACCGTCACGACGGCGGAGATCCGCTCCGAGATGAGGCGCAGCGCGCTCAGGGAGGCCGACAGCCCGTGCCCGCCCCCGAGGGCGACCACGGAGGGCCCGCCGAGGTGCGGGGCACGGACGCGTGCGGCCGTGCCGTCGTCGGTGCTCAGTGTCATTCCTTCCCGAGGTCGCGCGCCGTGAGGGTCACCTGCTGGCCGCCCGCGCGCAGCCGGTCGGCGATCTCGCCCGCGATCGCCACCGACCGGTGCTTGCCGCCGGTGCACCCGACGGCGATCGTCACGTAGCGCTTCTCCTCGGCGAGATAGCCCGCCAGGACCGGCTCCAGGGCGGCGACGTAGCGGTCGACGAACTCGAGGGCGCCGGGACGGTCCAGCACGTACCGCCGCACGGCCTCGTCGCGTCCCGTGAGGTGGCGCAGCTCGCTGATCCAGTACGGGTTCGCGAGGAACCGGACGTCGGCCACGTGGTCGGCGTCGAGCGGGATGCCGTACTTGAAGCCGAACGCCAGCACGTTGACCCGCAGCGCGTCCGGGGACCCCCCGGCGACCACGTCGCGCACCTCCTTGGCGAGGTCGTGCACGGACAGGTCGGACGTGTCGATGACGACGTCCGCCCGCTCCGCGATCGAGGCCAGGACACGACGTTCGATGCCGATGCCGTCGAGGATGCGGCCGTCGCCCTGCAGCGGGTGCGGCCGGCGGACGCTCTCGAACCGGCGCACGAGCACCTCGTCGCTCGCGTCGAGGAACAGGATGCGGTACGACATCCCCCCGGCCTGGAGGTGGTCCAGCGCCACGGCCAGCTCGGAGAAGTACTCCCGGCCGCGGACGTCCACGACCACGGCGAGCCGCTCCACGGACGAGCCCGCGCGGGTCATGAGGTCCACGAGCGGGACGATCATCAGCGGGGGCAGGTTGTCGACGACGAACCAGTCGAGGTCCTCCAGCACCCCGGCCGCACGGGACCGACCGGCCCCGGACATGCCGGTGATGATGAGCACCTCGGGGTCGGAGCGGTCGGGGGCGGGGGTGGCCGCCTCGATCGCGGGGATGCCGGCGGGGACGGTGATGGGCGACGGTTCGCTCATGGTCCCAGCATGCCAAAGGTCGCCATCGATCTCAGGTCGCCGCTCCGGTCGCGAGCGCGTCGACGACGGCCTGGGCGGTGCGTCGCCCCACGCCCTTGACCTCGGCGATCTCGTCGACGCTCGCCGCCCGGAGGCGCTTGACCGAGCCGAAGCGGGCGAGCAGCGCCTGCTGGCGGGCCGGGCCCAGGCCGGGCACGCCGTCCAGCACCGAGGTGGTCATGCCCTTGCTGCGCCGACGGCGGTGCTGGGCGATCGCGAACCGGTGCGCCTCGTCGCGGACCCGCTGGAGCAGGTACAGGCCCTGGGAGGCCCGCTGCAGGATGACGGGGTGGTCGTCCTCGGGCACCCACACCTCCTCCAGCCGCTTCGCGAGCCCGCACAGCGCGACGTCGGTCACGCCGAGCTCGGCCAGGGCGCGAGCGGCCGCCGCCACCTGCGGCGGCCCGCCGTCCACGACGACGAGGTTCGGCGGGTACGCGAACCGTCGGCGGGCGGGCTCGGCGGAGTCGCCCTCGTCCGTGCCCTCGTCGTCGGGCGGGACCTCCCCGGAGATCGACGGGTGGGCGTGCTGGTCGGCGAGGTAACGACGGAACCGACGGGTGATGACCTCGTGCATCGCCGCGGTGTCGTCGGCGGCCCCGTCGCCCTCGGGCCCGCGCACCGAGAACGTGCGGTACTCCCCCTTGCGGGGCAGCCCGTCCTCGAACACCACCATGGACGCCGACTGGTAGGTCCCCTGGGTGTGGGAAACGTCGTAGCACTCGATGCGCAGGGGTGCCTCGTCGAGACCGAGCGCGTCCTGGATCTCCGCGAGCGCCTGGCTGCGGGTCGTCAGGTCGCCGGCCCGACGGGTGCGGTGCAGCGCGAGCGCCTGCTCCGCGTTCTTGCGCACCGTCTCGGCCAGCTCCCGCTTGTCGCCGCGCTGCGGCACGCGTACCGCGACCTGGGAACCGCGCAGGCCGCCGAGCCACGCCGTGACCTCGGGCAGGTCCGGAGGCAGGACGGGGACCAGGACCTCGCGGGGCACGGCCTCGCGGGCGGCGGCCCGCGCCTGGGCGGCCGGGACGTCGCCCGCGGCCGCCGTGTCCTCCACGGCGCCGTAGACCTGCTGCAGGAGGTGCTCGACGAGCTCGGCGTCGGTGACGTCCTCCACCTTCTCCACGACCCAGCCGCGCTGGCCGCGGATCCGTCCACCCCGGACGTGGAACACCTGGACGGCGGCCTCGAGCTCGTCGCCCACGAGGGCGAAGACGTCCGCGTCCGTGTCGTCGGACAGCACGACCGCGTTCTTCTCCGTGACGCGGCGCAGCGCGGCCAGGTCGTCGCGCAGCCGCGCCGCCTGCTCGTACTCCATCGCGGCGGCCGCCTCGGACATCTGGCGTTCCAGACGGCGCACGAACCTGCCCGTGTCCCCCGCCATGAAGTCGCACAGGTCGGACGCGAGCGCGCGGTGGTCCTCCGGCGAGATCCGCCCCACGCACGGCGCGGCGCACTTGTCGATGTACCCGAGCAGGCACGGCCGCCCCGACTGCTGCGCCCGCCGGTACACCCCCGACGAGCAGGTGCGCACCGGGAAGACGCGCAGCAGCAGGTCGAGCGTCTCGCGGATCGCCCACGCGTGGCCGTAGGGCCCGAAGTAGCGGGTGCCGGGGCGCTTCGTGCCGCGCATCACCTGCGCGCGAGGGATCTCGTCGCCCATCGTCACCGCGAGGTACGGGTAGGACTTGTCGTCCCGGTACTTCACGTTGAAGCGCGGGTCGTACTCCTTGATCCAGGAGTACTCCAGGGCGAGCGCCTCCACCTCCGTGCCGACCACGGTCCACTCGACCGACGACGCGGTGGTCACCATCTGCTGCGTGCGATGGTGCAGGTTCGCGACGTCCTGGAAGTAGTTCGACAGCCGCTGGCGCAGGTTCTTCGCCTTGCCGACGTAGATGACCCGGCCGTGCGGGTCGCGGAACCGGTAGACGCCCGGCGAGGTCGGGATCTCGCCCGGTCGCGGGCGGTACGTCGCGGGGTCGGCCATGGCCCCAGACTAGGTCAGCGCGCCGACATCCCCGTGCGCCGCGGACCTGCTCAGACGGTGGTCGAGGTGCGCAGCGGCATCGGCTCGACCAGCACCGGGAAGTTCACGCTGCGCGCGACGAAGCACAGGGCGTGGGCCCGGTGGTGGAGCTCGGCGAGGCGCGCGTCGGTCACGTCCGACGCCGCGTCGACGACCACCTGGGGGTGCAGCGTGACGTCGGTGAACTGGCCCTCGCCGCGCGACTCGACGCGCATGGTGCCGGTCGCCGCGTCCGTGTAGCCGCGCACCACGACGCGCGCCTCGGCGGCCAGGTGCAGGAACCACAGCATGTGGCACTGCGCGAGGCTCGCCACGAGCAGCTCCTCGGGGCTGTACCGCGCGCCGTCGCCACGGAACGCGGGGTCGGCGCTGCCGGGCACCACGGGGTGCCCCGGCGCGGTGACGTCGTGGTCGCGCGTGTACGCCGCGTAGGAGGTCGTCGCGCCGGCGGGGTCGCCCTCCGCCACGCCCGCGGTGGGCCAGGTGACGGACGCGGCGAACGAGTGCTGGGCTCCCATGCGCCCACCGTAGGGGGTCAGGCGGCGTCGTGCTTCGTGGCTCGCCGCTTGGTGGTCTTCCGCGCGGCGGCCGCGGGCCGGGCCGGGCCGACGGACGCGACCGTGTCCCCGACGGGCACCGCGGGGTGCTCGGCGAGGAGCGGGGCGAGGAACCGCCCGGTGTGGCTGGCCTCCACGGCCGCCACCTGCTCCGGGGTGCCCTCGGCCACGACGAGCCCGCCGCCGGAGCCGCCCTCCGGGCCCATGTCCACGATCCAGTCGGCGCTCTTGACCACGTCGAGGTTGTGCTCGATCACGAGCACGGTGTTCCCCTTCTCGACGAGGGACTGCAGGACGCCGAGGAGCTTACGGATGTCCTCGAAGTGCAGGCCGGTGGTGGGCTCGTCCAGCACGTAGACGGTGCGACCGGTGGAGCGCTTCTGGAGCTCGCTGGCGAGCTTGACGCGCTGCGCCTCGCCGCCCGACAGGGTCGGGGCGGGCTGGCCGAGCCGCACGTAGCCGAGGCCGACGTCGACGAGGGTCGACAGGTGCCGGGAGATGGCGGGGAACGCGGCGAAGAACTCCGCCGCCTCCTCGATCGGCATGTCGAGGACGTCCGCGACCGTCCTTCCCTTGAAGTGCACCTCGAGCGTCTCGCGGTTGTAGCGGGCGCCGTGGCACACCTCGCAGGGCACGTAGACGTCCGGCAGGAAGTTCATCTCGATCTTCAGCGTGCCGTCGCCGGAGCAGGCCTCGCAGCGGCCGCCCTTGACGTTGAAGGAGAACCGCCCCGGCCCGTAGCCACGGACCTTCGCCTCCTCCGTCTCGGCGAAGATCTTGCGGATCCGGTCCCAGACGCCCGTGTAGGTGGCCGGGTTCGAGCGCGGGGTGCGCCCGATGGGTCCCTGGTCGACGTGGACGACCTTGTCCAGGTGCTCCGTGCCGGTGACGCGGGTGTGCCGGCCCGCCACCTGCCGGGCGCCGTTGAGCTCGTTCGCGAGCACGGTGTGCAGGATCGAGTTCACGAGCGTCGACTTGCCGGAGCCGGACACGCCGGTCACCGCGGTGAGGACGCCGAGCGGGAACGACACGTCGATGTCACGGAGGTTGTTCTCCCGGGCCCCGACGACGGTGAGGCGCCGCTTCGGGTCCGGCGCACGGCGCGCCGCCGGCAGGGCGATGCTGCGCCGACCGGACAGGTACGCGCCCGTCATCGACTCCGCGGACTCCAGCAGCCCGGCGTAGTCGCCCGAGTGCACGACCTGGCCGCCGTGCTCGCCGGCGCCCGGACCCACGTCGACGATCCAGTCGGCGGCCCGGATCGTGTCCTCGTCGTGCTCGACGACGATGAGGGTGTTGCCCATGTCCCGCAGGCGCGTGAGGGTGTCGATGAGGCGCCGGTTGTCCCGCTGGTGCAGGCCGATGCTCGGCTCGTCGAGGACGTACAGCACGCCCACGAGGCCCGAGCCGATCTGGGTGGCGAGCCGGATGCGCTGCGCCTCGCCGCCGGACAGCGTGCCCGCGGCGCGCTCGAGGGTCAGGTAGTGCAGGCCGACGTCGAGCAGGAACCCGAGGCGGGCGTGGATCTCCTTGAGCACCTCGCCCGCGATCGCGGCCTCGCGCGGACCCAGGTCGAGGGCGTCGAGGTACTGCTTCGACTCGGCGATCGGCAGCCGGCAGACGTCCCAGATCGACTTGTCGCCGACCTTCACCGCGAGCACCTCGGGCTTGAGTCGCGCCCCCCGGCACACCGGGCAGGGCACCTCGCGCATGAACGCCTCGTACCGGTCCTTCGACCAGTCGGACTCCGTCTCGCCGTGCCGACGCTCGAGGAACGTGATCGCGCCCTCGAACCCGGTGGAGTACTGCCGTTCGCGGCCCCACCGGTTGCGGTACTTCACGTGCACCTCGTGGTTGCGGCCGTGCAGCACCGCGTCCCGGGCCCGCTGCGGCAGCGCGCGCCACGGCACGTCGAGGGAGAACTTCATCTCGTCGGCGAGCGCCGACAGGACGCGCTCGAAGTACTCGGACGAGGTCTGCGCCCAGGGTGCCACCGCGCCCTCGCGCAGCGTCTTCTCCACGTCGGGCACGACGAGGTCCGGGTCGACCTCGAGCCGGAACCCGATGCCGGTGCACTCCGGGCAGGCGCCGTACGGCGCGTTGAAGGAGAACGTGCGCGGCTCGATCTCGTCGAGGCTCAGCGGGTGGTCGTTGGGGCAGGACCGCTTCTCGGAGTACTTGCGGACCCGGTCGAGGTCGTCGATGTCGGCGTCGACGAGCTCGATCATCACCAGTCCGCCCGCCAGGCCCAGCGCCGTCTCCACGGAGTCGGTGAGGCGCCGGCGCACGGTGTCGCGCGCGACCAGTCGGTCGACGACGACCTCGATGTCGTGCTTGAGCTTGCGCTCCAGGGTGGGCGGGGACGCGAGCTGCACGACCTCGCCGTCGACCCGCGCACGGGCGAAGCCCTGCGTCTGCAGCTCGGCGAAGAGCTCGGTGTACTCCCCCTTGCGCCCGCGGACGACCGGGGCGAGCACCTGGTAGCGGGTGCCCTCCGGCAGCTCCAGGACCTTGTCGACGATCTGCTGCGGGGTCTGGGCGCGCACCGGCTCGTCGCAGACCGGGCAGTGCTGCGTCCCGGCGCGCGCGAAGAGCAGGCGCAGGTAGTCGTACACCTCGGTGATGGTGCCGACGGTGGACCGCGGGTTGCGGTTCGTCGACTTCTGGTCGATCGACACCGCGGGGCTGAGACCCTCGATGAAGTCGACGTCGGGCTTGTCCATCTGGCCGAGGAACTGCCGGGCGTACGCCGACAGGGACTCGACGTAGCGCCGCTGCCCCTCGGCGAAGATGGTGTCGAACGCCAGCGAGGACTTCCCCGACCCGGACAGCCCCGTGAACACGACCAGACGGTCGCGCGGGAGGTCGAGGTCGACGTTGCGGAGGTTGTGCTCGCGGGCACCGGAGACGACGAGGCGGTTGCTCACCGCAGCATCGTACGGCGCCCGGCCGACATTCGTACAGGTGTTCTACGACACGTCCCGGTCCGGTCCCCGCCGTCGGACGCCCGGCCCGGCCGACGGACCGGCGTGCTTGGATGCCGCCATGGCCACCTTCGCCGTCACCTACGTCTACCGTCCCGACGCCGCGGCCCTGGACGCCGTGCGTCCCGAGCACCGCGCCTTCCTCGGCGAGCTCCACGCCCGCGGGGTCGTGCGCGTGTCGGGCCCGCTGCCCGCGACCGCCGACGCACCCGGGGGCGCCCTGCTCGTCGTCGAGGCCGACGACGAGCAGGGCGCTCTGGCGGTGCTCGCGGACGACCCGTTCCGGCGCGCGGACCTGATCGCCGACCGGTCGGTGCGCGAGTGGCTGCCCGTGATCGGCGGCTTCGCCGCCTGACGTCAGGAGTCGGCGGGCTCCTGGGTGCCGGCACCGGCGTGGGCCCGCCCGCGCGTGCGCAGCAGGCTCGCCACCGTGGCGATCGCGAGCGAGCCGATGATGACGCCGAGCGACAGCCAGATCGGGATCTCGGGTGCCCACGCCACGTGCTCGCCGCCGTTGATGAACGGCACCTCGTTGGTGTGCAGCGCCTCGAGCACGAGCTTGACGCCGATGAACCCGAGGATGAACGCCAGCGCGACGGGCAGGTAGACCAGCCGCTCCAGCAGGCCGCCGAGGAGGAAGTAGAGCTGGCGCAGGCCCATCAGCGCGAACAGGTTGGTCGCGAAGACGATGAACGGGTCCTGCGTCAGCCCGAAGATCGCCGGGATCGAGTCGAGCGCGAACAGCAGGTCCGTCGTGCCGATCGCCACGAAGACGACCAGCATCGGGGTCCACAGCCGGCGCCCGTCGACCACGGTGCGGATCTTGGCGCCGTCGTAGCCGTCGCTGACCGGCAGCACCCGCCGCAGCCCGCGGATCGCGACGTTCTCCTTGAACTCCTCGTCCTCGTCGCCCCCGGACACCAGCTTGATCGCGGTGTACACGAGGAACGCGCCGAAGAAGTAGAAGATCCACGTGAACTGCTCGATGAGCGCGGCTCCCGCGAGGATGAACGCCCCGCGGAGCACCAGCGCGATGATGATGCCCACCATGAGTACCTTCTGCTGGTGCTCCCGCGGCACGGCGAACCGGCTCATGATGATGACGAACACGAACAGGTTGTCGACGCTGAGGGAGTACTCGGTGAGCCAGCCCGCGTAGAACTCCCCGGCGGGCTGGATCCCGCCGACCCACCACACGATCAGCCCGTACACGAGCGCGAGGCCGACGTAGACTGCCACCCACGTGCCCGCCTCCTTCATGGAGGGGACGTGCGGCCGCCGACCGACGATGACGAGGTCGGCGACCAGCACCAGGCCCATGACGGCGAGGGAGACCGCCTCGAACCAGTAGGGCAGCTCGTGGGTCATGCGTCCTCCGGTCCCGACCCCGCGGTCACGCGGCGGTCACGACGTGTCTTGAGCAGCGAGGCCACCGTGGTGATCGTCAGGGTCACGACGATGAAGGACAGCGACAGCGTCGTGGAGATCTCCGGGATCGCCTCGACGTGCTCGCCGCCGTTGATGAACGGCACCTCGTTGGTGTGCAGGGCGTGGATCACCAGCTTGACGCCGATGAAGCCCAGGATGGCCGCCAGGCCGTAGTTGAGGTAGACCAGCCGGTCGAGCAGTCCGTCGACCAGGAAGTAGAGCTGACGCAGGCCCAGCAGGGAGAACGCGTTGGCGGTGAACACCAGGAAGGTCTCCTGCGTGAGTCCGAAGATCGCGGGGATCGAGTCGACCGCGAACAGCAGGTCGGCGCTGCCGATGGCGATCATGACGATGAGCATCGGCGTGATGTAGCGCTTGCCGTCGATCTTCGTCGTCATGTGGTGGTCGACGTAGTCGTCGGTCGTCGGGAAGATCCGGCGGGTCAGCCGCAGGACGCCGTTCTCCTGGAACTCGTCGTCGTGGTCGGTCCCGGAGCGCGCCTGCGCGATCGCCGTCCAGATGAGGAAGGCGCCGAAGACGTAGAAGATCCACGCGAAGTTCGCGATGAGCGCGGCACCGGCGAGGATGAACACGGTGCGCAGCACGAGCGCGATGGTGATGCCGATGAGCAGCACCCGCTGCTGGTGCTCCCGCGGGACGCGGAAGCTCGTCATGATCAGGACGAACACGAACAGGTTGTCGACGCTCAACGACTTCTCGGTGATGTACCCGGCGAAGTACTCACCGCCGTACGTCGGGCCCCAGACGGCCATGACGATGAAGCCGAACACGACGGCGACGAGCACGTAGGCGAGCGACCACCAGGCCGACTCCTTGAGGGTCGGCGCGTGCGGGGTGCGCACGTGGCCGACGTAGTCGACGGCGAGCATCGCCAGGATGATGGCGACGGTGACGATCCAGACCCAGGGGGCGACATCCATGCGAGTGTCCTCCGGTACGCAGCACTGTGACCGAAGGTCTCTTCCGCCAGGCACCGTCACGGGCACGCGCGAGAAGCGCGGGCCGGAGGTTGCAGGGCCGATGGCGCCGGGCCGACGACTGCGCCGACCGTGATGACGACGTCACCGCGGAGGAATACTCCCCTTCACGAACGAGGTGTCAGCATACGGCACACCACGCCCGGGCGGGACGGCACCGGGTCGCCGGGCGTGCCGGTCAGGCCGTCGCCGCCCGCATCTGCCGGAGCTCCTTCTTCAGGCCGCCGATCTCGTCGCGCAGCCGTGCCGCGACCTCGAACTGGAGCTCCGCGGCCGCGGCGTGCATCTGGTCGCTGAGCTCCTGGATGAGCTCGGCGAGCTCGTCCGCGGCGAGCCCCGCGAGCCGGTTGCCCGACGTCGACGCCTCCTTGGGCGAGCCCGGCACGGGAGCCTTCGGTCCGCGCCCCTCCCCCGGCGAGCGGCGGTAGCCGCCGGCCAGCAGCTCGGCGGTGTCGATGTCCTCGCGCGCCAGCATGTCGGTGACGTCCGCGATCTTCTTGCGCAGGGGCTGCGGGTCGATGCCCCGCTCGGCGTTGTAGGCCTGCTGCTTCTCGCGGCGGCGGTCGGTCTCGTCCAGGGCGAACCGCATGGCCGGCGTGATCTTGTCCGCGTACATGTGCACCTGGCCGGTGACGTTGCGGGCCGCGCGGCCGATGGTCTGGATGAGGGACCGCTCCGAGCGCAGGAAGCCCTCCTTGTCCGCGTCGAGGATCGCCACCAGCGACACCTCGGGCAGGTCGAGGCCCTCGCGCAGCAGGTTGATGCCCACCAGCACGTCGTACTCGCCCTGGCGCAGCTCGCGCAGCAGCTCGACGCGACGCAGCGTGTCGACCTCCGAGTGCAGGTAGCGCACGCGCACGTCCTTGCCGAGCAGGTAGTCGGTGAGGTCCTCCGCCATCTTCTTGGTGAGCGTGGTGACGAGCACGCGCTCGTCCCGCTCGACCCGGTCGCGGATCTCGCCGAGGAGGTCGTCGATCTGGCCGGTGGTCGGCTTGACCACGACCTGCGGGTCCACGAGCCCCGTCGGGCGGATGATCTGCTCGACCACGCCGTCGGACTGGGCGAGCTCGTAGCTGCCCGGCGTCGCGGACAGGTAGACCGTCTGACCGATGCGCTCGACGAACTCCTCCCAGCGCAGCGGCCGGTTGTCCATCGCGCTCGGCAGGCGGAACCCGTGGTCGACCAGGGACCGCTTGCGCGACATGTCGCCCTCGAACATCGCGCCGATCTGCGGGACCGTCACGTGCGACTCGTCGATGACGAGCAGGAAGTCCTCGGGGAAGTAGTCGAGCAGCGTGTGGGGCGCGGTGCCGGCCGAGCGGCCGTCGATGTGGCGGGAGTAGTTCTCGATGCCGTTGCAGGTGCCGATCGTGCGCATCATCTCGATGTCGTACGTCGTGCGCATGCGCAGCCGCTGCGCCTCGAGCAGCTTGTTCTGCCGCTCCAGGTCCGCCAGGCGCTCCTCCAGCTCGGCCTCGATCCCCGAGATGGCGCGCTCCATGCGTTCCGGGCCCGCGACGTAGTGCGTGGCCGGGAACAGGTGGACGCTGGTCTCCTCCCGGATGACCTCGCCCGTCAGGGGGTGCAGCGTCTGGATCGCCTCGATCTCGTCGCCGAACATCTCGATCCGCACGGCGAGCTCCTCGTACACCGGGATGATCTCGACCGTGTCGCCGCGCACCCGGAACGTCCCCCGCGTGAAGGCCAGGTCGTTGCGCGTGTACTGCATCTGCACGAACCGGCGCAGCATCTCGTCGCGGTCGACCACGTCCCCGACGTCGAGCCGCACCATCCGGTCGACGTACTCCTGCGGCGTGCCGAGGCCGTAGATGCACGACACGGACGCGACCACGACGGTGTCGCGACGGGTCAGCAGGTTGGACGTCGCCGAGTGGCGCAGCCGCTCGACCTCGTCGTTGATCGACGAGTCCTTCTCGATGTAGGTGTCCGTCTGCGCGATGTACGCCTCGGGCTGGTAGTAGTCGTAGTACGACACGAAGTACTCGACGGCGTTGTTCGGCAGCAGCTCGCGGAACTCGGTGGCGAGCTGGGCCGCCAGCGTCTTGTTCGGCGCCATGACGAGCGTGGGGCGCTGCAGCTGCTCGATCAGCCATGCCGTGGTCGCGCTCTTGCCGGTACCGGTGGCGCCCAGCAGGACGACGTCCTTCTCCCCCGCGCGGATGCGTTCGGAGAGCTGGGCGATGGCGGTGGGCTGGTCACCGCTCGGCCGGAACTCGGAGACCACCTCGAAGGGGGCCACGGTCCGCTGCAGGTCGGTCACAGGGCGCATGGCACCACCGTACGTCGCGGCACCGACAGTCACAGGCGGCGGGTTCCGGGCCCGCGGACCCGCGCCGGTGCGACCGCGTGAGGCGCCGGCTCAGTGCTCGGTGCCGGCCGGCACCGGCGCCTGGTGCGCCGCGCCGTGGCGGGCCGCGACCGCCGTCGCCACGACCACGCCGAGCGCCCGCGCGGCGTCGGCCGCCGGGACGACGTCCGCACGCGGCACGTGCACGAAGCCGGCCGCGACGCCGGGGGACGGCTCGACGGCGTGCCGCAGCGCGTAGAAGGCGGCGTTGCAGACGTAGGTGCCGGCGGTGTTGCTGACCACCGCCGGCAGCCCGGCCGCGTGCAGGGCCACGAGCGCGGCCTTGACCGGCAGGGTCGTGAGGTACGCCGTCGGGCCACCGTCGCGCACCGGGACGTCGACGGGCTGCTCGCCGTCGTTGTCGGGGATCCGCGCGTCGACCACGTTCACCGCGACGCGCTCCAGCCGGACGGCGTCCGTGCCGGCGGCGAGGCCCGTCGCGACGACCACGTCGGGGCGGTGCTCGGCCACGAGGCCGGCCAGCGCCGCGGTCGCCCCGGCGAAGGTGACCGGCAGCCGCGCGGTCACCAGCTCGACGTCCGGTGCGAGCGCGTACCGGTCCCGCGCCAGGCGCCGCACCGCCTCCCACGACTCGTTGACGTCGTCCCCGCCGAACGGCTCGAACCCCGTCACCACGACCGTCGTCCCCGACCTGCTCTCCACGCCCCCGAGGGTACGCGAGGTCCGCGACGTCCCGGCCCTGGTCGGCGCACATCGATGTATTTGTGAATCGCCCTGCGTTATCGCTAGGGTGACGCGGGCCACGCGAGCCCGCCCGCCTCTTTCCGGGCCCGCGTGGCACCCACACGTCCGTCCCAGCCCGCGGAGAACCATGCGTCACGCCCGTCCGGCCCTCGCCGGCGCCACCCTCCTGTCGACCGCCGTGGTCCTCGCCGGCGCCGCCGCCCTCGGCGCGCCCGCGGCGGCCACCCCCGCCGACGGGTCCGACCTGACGACCTGCACCACGACCGGCTCGGGTCTGCAGAACGACGTCCTCGCGTCCGACGACGGCACCGCCGTCGTCGTCGGCGGCGACTACGTCGCGCACGAGGCCGCCGCCGAGTCCGAGGGACGCCTCGTCGTGGCCGGCACGACGACGATCGACGCCGGGTACTTCAACGTCGGTCGGGTCGGCGTCGGCTCCGGCATCGTCGCGCTCGGGGACGTGATCGTCTCCGGCGGGGACGTCGTCGTGCAGCCGGGGTCCACCCTCGACGTGAACCACCGGGTCGACGGCGGCGGCGACGTCCGCAGCGGCGGCGACGTCCGCGGCACCGTCGAGCTCAACGGCGGCACGGCGTTCGAGGGCGACGCCGCCGCCGCCCCGACGGCCGCGGAGCGCGTCGCGACGCTGCGGTCCGTCTCCGCACGGCTCGGCGCCCTGGCCACCACCGGGACCCTGACGACGATCGGCGGCCACCCCGCACTGCAGGGCGACGGCACGTCGGACCCGCAGGTCTTCGACCTCACCGCCGCCGAGGCCGACGCGCTCGGCACGGTGGTCTTCACCGAGATCGGCGACGCGGCCGTCGTCGTCAACGTCTCCGGTGCCGACGCCGTGCTGGACACGACCCACACGGCGGCCGGGACGGTCGGCGACCGCGTCGACGACGGTGCCGCGCTCGGCGCCTGGGCGCCCCGCATCCTGTGGAACTTCACCGACGCCACGTCGCTCCGCCTGGCGGGCGGCAGCCAGCTCGTCGGCTCGATCCTCGCGCCGCAGGCCGACGTCGTGCAGAACACGCACACCAACGGTCGGCTCTGGGTCGGCGGCGACCTCGATCTCGGGCTCAGCGGGAACGGTCTCGAGCACCACAACTTCCCGTGGAACGGCCTGGTGGAGACCACCTGCGAGCCGCTGGTCACCGTCCCCACGCCCTCCCCGGAGCCGTCCGAGGGGCCGGGCGAGGAGCCCACGCCGGAGCAGTCGACCACTCCGGAGGCCACCCCCGAGCCCTCGGAGGAGCCCGGGACGGATGCGTCGACGCCCTCCACCCCCGAGGCGTCGCAGGCGCCCTCCACCTCCGTGCCCACCGCCCCCGCGGACGGCACCGACGAGCCCGGCACCCGCGATCAGACGGTGAGCGACGAGTCCGGCCCCGACGCCGAGACGGTCGCGGCCGCTGACGAGCTGCCCCGCACCGGGTCGTCCGTCGGCGTCCTCGTCGCTGTCGTGGCGGTGCTGCTCGCCGCGGGCGCCGGCGTCCTCGTCTGGCGCCGTCGGCTCCTGACCCGCTGACGCCACCGCGGGGCGGGGCCGCAGGTCGCGGCCCCGCCCCGCGCGCGCGCCCGAGGGCCCCCTTGTACCGTGCACTCAGACAGCACGGCGCAGGGGGGTCCTGGTCCATGAGCACGTCGAGGACGACGGCACGGCGGTCCCGGTCGAGCGGGGCGGCCCTCGCCGTGGCACTGGTGGGGCTGCTCGCGACCGCGGGCCTCGTCGTCCCGGGTCGGCAGCAGCCCGCCCAGGCGGCACCTGCCGACCTCCTCCCGCCCGCGGTCGGCATCCTGCCGGGGCCGGCCCCGGGCGGCGCGGTCCCCGGCTCGTGGGGGCCCTGCGTCCCGGACCCCGACGCCGACGACAACTGCTCCGGCTGGCTCATCCCGCCGGGCGCGATCGTCGAGGACTTCCCCGGCACGGACAACGCCCCGAACGTCATCGTCGGCGGCGACTTCACCGCAGGCCTCGGCTCCGCCGAGACCGAGGGCCTGCTCGTCGTGGCCGGGGACGCCGACTTCCTGCGCTCGTACAACGTCGGCGTGGCCGGGGGCGGCACGGGCGTCGTCCCGGCGCAGCGGGCGGACATGCTCGTCGTCGGCGGGGACGTCACCGTCGCCAACCCGAGCGAGGACCCGAACGCGGGCGGCAACCCAGCGAACGTCGGTGTCGGGCTCACCACGACCAACGGCAACAGCCGCTACGGCGACATCCACGTCGGCGGGACCTGGAACTTCCGGGACCCGTCCTTCGGTGCGACCGACACGACGTACGGCATCCTCGGGAACGTCGACACCGCGAACCAGGACCCGCCGGCGTTCGAGACGCAGAACGTCCTCGACACCGACGTCTCGGTCCTCACCACCGACGGCTACACCGACCTCTTCGGTGCCGACGGCAAGATGTCGCGCTACTCCCAGCAGTGCTACGCCGAGCTGAGCACCGACACCGACGCGACCACGATCTCCAACGAGGGCGGCACGCTGAGCCTCGAGCACGGCACGTTCGCCCAGGTGGGCAACGTCGTCACCCTGACGAGCACGGGCACCGCCGACGTCGTGGAGTTCGTCCTGCCCGCGACGCTGGGGACCAGCGGCAGCCCCGTCCAGATCAACATCGTGGGCGCCTCCGCCGGGCAGACCGTCCTGGTGAACACCCTGGGCACGGGCCCGGTGACCCAGTTCATCGGGGACGTGTACTGGGGCGCCGGCGTCGGGGACGACCTCAACGCGCGCGCGCTCGAAGAGGGGCGCCGCATCCTGTGGAACTACCCGTTCACCACCGACCTCACGCTCGGGGGCGCCTCCCAGTTCCCCGGCTCGATCCTCGTGGGCGACCCCGCCTCGAGCACCGAGCTCGGGTTCTCCGGCGCCAACGGCCGCGTCTACACCCCGGGCGACCTCCTGCACACCGGGACGGCCGCCGGGACCGCCGGGGACGAGCTCCACGACTACCCGTTCGACGGGGCGCTCGGCTGCATCCGCACGATCCCCGGGACCTTCTCGGTCGCGAAGGAGATCACGGGTGACGGCGCGGCCTCCGTCCCCGACGCCACGGTGTTCACCGTCGGGTGGGAGGTGACTGCGCCGTCCGACAGCCCGAACCTGGGTCGTACGGGCACGGTCGACGTCACGGTCGCCGGCGAGCCGGTGCTCGGTCCGATCGACCTGGCCGAGGGTGACGAGATCACCTTCTCCGAGCCCACGTTCCCGGACGTGCCGGGGATCGACTGGGGGACGCCCGAGATCACGCCGAACCCGATCACCATCGGCGAAGAGGACTCGGTCGTCGCGGTGACGGTGACGAACGAGGCGGTGCTCCAGCGCGGCGGCTTCACCCTCACCAAGGACGTCACCGGCGACCCCGGCGCCTCCACCAGGTTCTTCGACGTCACCTGGACCTGCGACGCCCCCAACCTGGACGGCGACACCACCGGCACGATCAACCTGATCGACGACGACCTGGGGACCGTCTACGGCTTCCCCGTCGGCACCACCTGCACGTTCTCCGAGGACACCCCGACCGACGACAACGGCACCTGGTCCACCCCGGTGATCACCCCCGAGGACATCACCATCGCCGAGGACGACGGCACCGTCCAGGTCGTCACCGTCACCAACGAGTTCACCGTCGACCGCGGCGGCTTCACCGTCGCCAAGGAGACCAGCGGCGAGCCCGGCTCCACCGTCACCGAGTTCACCGGCACCTGGACCTGCGACGCCGCCAACCTCGACGGCGACGACAGCGGCACCTGGGCGCTGTCGGACGGCCAGACCCTCACCCTCGACGGGTTCCCCGTCGGCACCACCTGCTCGGTCACCGAGGACCCGATCACCGACGCCAACGGCACCTGGACGCCCACCATCAGCCCGGACTCGATCGTCGTCACCGACGGCGACCCGTCCGCCACGATCTTCACCGTGACGAACGACTTCGTCCACGGTCGGGGGGGCTTCGAGGTCGTCAAGGAGATCACCGGGGACGGTGCGAGCCTCGTGCCCGACGACACCACCTTCACCGTCGACTGGGAGGTCACCGCACCCGCCGACAGCGCCGACCTCGGCCGCACCGGAACCCTGGACCTCACCGCCGACGGCGCCCCCGCCACCGGACCCTCCGACCTCCTCACCGGCGACCAGATCACCTTCACCGAGGTCACACCCCCCGACGTCCCCGGCATCGACTGGGGCACCGTCACCGTCTCCCCCGACCCCGTGACGATCGGCGACGGCACCACCGTCTCCGTCACCGTGACCAACGAGGCCCTGCTACCGCGCGGCGGGTTCACGATCCTCAAGGAGGTCACCGGCGACGACGGCGCGTCCACCACGCAGTTCGAGGTCACCTGGACCTGCGACGCCGAGAACCTCGACGGCGACACGACCGGCACCGTCACCCTCGCCGACGGCGACGAGGTCGTCGTCACCGGCTTCCCCGTCGGCACGACCTGCACGTTCTCCGAGACCACCCCCACCGACGACAACGGCACGTGGGCCGTCCCCGTCATCGACCCCGACCAGATCACCATCGCCGAGGACGACGGCACCACCCCGGTCGTCACCGTCACCAACGAGTTCGCCGTGACGCCGACCCCCACGCCCACGCCGAGCCCGTCCACGCCGACGCCCACGGCGTCCGAGACCACGCCCGCGCCGACGATCACGGCGCCGACCCCGGGTCCGACCGCCACGGTCCCCACGCCGGGCCCCGACCTGCCCCGCACGGGTGCCGACGTCGCCGGCTGGGCCCTGCTGGCGCTGACGCTCGTCGGGCTCGGCTCGGTGGCCGTGCTGGCCGTGCGCAGGCGTCGCGCCTGAGCCGCGGCGGGCGCCGGCCGGACTCCTGACACGACGTGGCCCCCGTGGACCTGGTCCACGGGGGCAGCGCGGGGTCAGGCCTCGAGCTCGTCCGCGTCGAGCTCCTCGGCGATCTCCTGCCGGACCCGCACCCAGAGGTCGTCGACCTGGTCGCGCAGGTGGTCGACGTCTCCCCCGCCGTCGAGCACGCGGTCGGCGACGGCGAGCCGTTCGGCGTCGGTGGCCTGGGCTGCGATCCGGGCCCGGGCGTCGGCCTCGGTGAGGCCGCGACCGTCCACGAGACGCGCGAGCCGCACCTCGGCGGGGGCGTCGACGACGACGAGCAGGTGGAACGTCCCGACCTGACCCGTCTCGACCAGGAGCGGGATGTCGTGGACGACGACGGCGTCGGGTGTGGAGGCCGCGGCGGCGGCCTCCCGCTCGGCGGACAGGCGCCGGACCTGCGGGTGGATGATGCCCTCGAGCCGGGCGAGGGCGTCGGGGTCCCCGAAGACGACGCGGCCGAGGGCGGGGCGGTCGAGCGAGCCGTCCGGCGCGAGCACGGCCTCGCCGAACGTCTCGGCGACCTCGTCGAGGCCCACGGTGCCGGGCGCGACCGCCTCCCGGGCCAGGACGTCGTGGTCGATCACCACCGCCCCGAGCTCGGCGAAGCGCTGGGACGCACTCGACTTGCCGGACGCGATGCCACCTGTGAGACCGATGCGGAACATGGGGACCATCCTGCCGCCGTCGCGGACCACGCGCCACGAGCGACGCGCTCGACGCGCCCCACGACGCCGTCCGGGGAGACGGCGCAGGCCCGCCACCCCCGAAGGGGCGACGGGCCTGCGTCGTGTCAGCGGGTCAGGTCGACCCGCCGGGGCGTGCTCAGTTGCCGGTGAGCTTCTCGCGGAGCGCCGCGAGAGCCTCGTCCGAGGCCAGCGTGCCGCCGACCTCCTCCTGCACCGCGGGGGCGGAGGAGTAGGACGACGACGAGCCGCCGCCGGAGACGGCGTCCGCCGCGGCGTCGGCGTCGGCCGACAGCGCCGCGCGCACCTGCTCGCGGTGGGACTCCCAGCGGGCGTGCGCCGTGGCGTACTCCGCCTCCCAGGCCTCGCGCTGCGTCTCGAAGCCCTCGAGCCACTCGTTGGTCTCCGGGTCGAAGCCCTCGGGGTACTTGTACTCGCCGTTCTCGTCGTACTCGGCAGCCATGCCGTAGAGCGCGGGGTCGAAGTCCTCGGACTCCGGGTCCATGCCCTCGTTGGCCTGCTTGAGCGACAGCGAGATGCGGCGACGCTCGAGGTCGATGTCGATGACCTTGACGAACACCTCGGCACCCACGGTGACGACCTGCTCCGGCAGCTCGACGTGGCGCACGGCCAGCTCCGAGATGTGGACCAGACCCTCGATGCCGTCCTCGACGCGCACGAACGCACCGAACGGGACGAGCTTGGTGACCTTACCCGGGACGACCTGGCCGATGGCGTGGGTGCGGGCGAAGGTCTGCCACGGGTCCTCCTGCGTCGCCTTCAGCGACAGGGAGACACGCTCGCGGTCGAAGTCGACGTCGAGCACCTCGACGGTGACCTCCTGGCCGACCTCGACGACCTCGGACGGGTGGTCGATGTGCTTCCAGGACAGCTCCGAGACGTGGACGAGACCGTCGACGCCGCCGAGGTCCACGAACGCACCGAAGTTGACGATCGAGGAGACGACACCGGGGCGGACCTGGCCCTTCTGCAGCGTCTGCAGGAAGGTGGAGCGGACCTCGGACTGCGTCTGCTCGAGCCAGGCGCGGCGCGACAGGACCACGTTGTTGCGGTTCTTGTCGAGCTCGATGATCTTCGCCTCGATCTCCTTGCCGACGTACGGCGCGAGGTCGCGGACGCGGCGCATCTCCACCAGGGAGGCGGGGAGGAAGCCACGGAGGCCGATGTCGAGGATGAGGCCGCCCTTGACGACCTCGATGACGGTGCCGGTGACGACGCCGTCCTCCTCCTTGATCTTCTCGATCGTGCCCCAGGCGCGCTCGTACTGGGCGCGCTTCTTGGACAGGATCAGACGACCCTCCTTGTCCTCCTTCTGGAGGACGAGCGCCTCGACGGCGTCGCCGACGGCGACGACCTCGCCGGGGTCGACGTCGTGCTTGATCGAGAGCTCGCGGGAGGGGATCACGCCCTCGGTCTTGTAACCGATGTCGAGGAGGACCTCGTCGCGGTCGACCTTGACGATCGTGCCTTCGACGATGTCACCATCGTTGAAGTACTTGATGGTGGCGTCGACGGCGGCAAGGAAGTCCTCTTCGGTGCCGATGTCGTTGACGGCGACCTGCGGGGCGGACTTCGTGGTGGAGATGGTCATTGAGTGGATGCTCCAGTGCGGACAGGACGTAGTACGGACAGGGTCTGGTGCAGGCGTCTCGCACGGCTGCCGCGTTGCCGGACGTCCGTCTCGGCACTGCGGGAGCGCTCGCTGACGGTGTCCGACGCCGTCGACGTGAGTGCGCACGGGCGCACTGCACCGCGAATCATCTTAACGATCGCGGGGGGCCGGGTCAACGCGGCGTCGGACACCCGTCGCGCCGACCCCCACCGTCCGCCCCCGCGCCGTCAGGCGAGGGCCCGGGCCGTCTCCAGGAGGTCCACCGGCACCTGCTTCACCTTGCCCGCGATGTCGGCGAGCGGCACCAGGACGACCTCCTCGCCCCGCAGCGCCGTCATCACGGCCGACTCCCCCGCCGTCACGGCGTCGATCGCCGCGACGCCGAACCGCGACCCGAGGATGCGGTCCGCCGGCGTGGGCGTCCCGCCGCGCTGCACGTGGCCGAGCACCGACACGCGCGTGTCGAACCCCGTGCGCTCCGCGATCTCCTTGCCGAGCCGCTCGCCGATCGCGCCCGCGACGATCTCGCCGAACCGGCCGAGCTGCACCTCGTAGCTCATCGACGTGCCCTCGGCGGGCACCGCGCCCTCCGCCACGACCATGATCGAGAAGCTCGCGTGCGCCCGGTGCCGGTGCTTCAGGAACCGCACGATCTTGTCGATGTCGAACGGCTCCTCGGGGGCGAGGACCACCTCGGCGCCGCCTGCGATACCCGCCGTTGCCGCGATCCAGCCCGCGTGACGCCCCATGACCTCGACGATCATCACGCGGTTGTGGCTCTCCGCGGTAGTGTGGATGCGGTCCACGGCCTCGGTCGCGATCGTCACGGCCGTGTCGAACCCGATGGACCGGTCCGTGCCCCACACGTCGTTGTCGATCGTCTTCGGCACCGCCACGACCCGCACGCCCGCCTCGGCCACCTTGCTCGCCGCGTGCAGCGTGCCGTCGCCCCCGATGCAGATGACGGCCTCGATCCGCTCCGCCTCGAGCGTCGCGAGGACCGCGTCCAGGCTGCCGTCGTCCGCCCGGGGGTGGAACCGGGCGGTGCCCAGCAGGGTGCCGCCCGTGGCGAGGACGTTGCGGATGTGGTGCCGGGTCATCGGCAGGACGTCGCCCTCGGCGAGGCCCTTCCACCCGTTGCGGAAGCCGACGATGGAGTGGCCGTGCTCCCCCTCGCCGCGCTTGACCACCGCCCTGATCGCCGCGTTCAGACCGGGGACGTCCCCGCCTCCCGTGAGCAGTCCGACTCGCACCGTGCGCTCCTTCACCTCGACCGATGTCGTCGAGGTCCAGGCTATCGACCCGCGGGGGGTGCCCCGGACGGGTGACACGATGTCCCGGTGACGGATGCGCGACACGGGTACCGCGAGGTCCCTGACGACCAGGGCGGCGAGGCCGCCCGGCGGTGGTGGGACGACAACGCCGCGGAGTACCTCGCCGACCACGGCTCGTTCCTCGGCGACGCCGGGTTCCGCTGGGGTCCCGAGGGCGTCACGGAGGCCGAGCTGCGGCTGCTCGGCGACGTCGTGGGCGCCCGGGTGCTGGAGGTCGGCGCCGGTGCGGCGCACTGCTCGCGCTGGCTGGCCGACCAGGGCGCCCGGGTGGTCGCGACCGACGTCGCGCCCGCGATGCTCGACGCCGCCGCCCGGATCGACGCCGACCGGCCCCGCCCCGTGCCGCTCGTCGAGGCGGACGCGCGCGCCCTGCCGTTCGCCGACGACACGTTCGACGTCGCCTTCACGTCCTACGGCGCCGTCCCGTTCGTCCCCGACGCGAGGGCCGTGCACGCCGAGGCCGCCCGGGTGCTGCGGCCGGGCGGACGCTGGGTGTTCTCGGTCACCCACCCGGTGCGGTGGGCGTTCCCCGACGACCCCGGACCGGGCGGGCTCACCGCCCACCGCCCGTACTTCGACCGGCGGCCCTACGTCGAGACCGACGACGCCGGCCGCGTCGAGTACGCCGAGTACCACCGCACGATCGGGGACCACGTGCGCGACGTCGTCGCGGCCGGGCTGCGCCTGCGCGACGTCGTCGAGCCGGAGTGGCCCGCCTGGAACCGTCAGACCTGGGGCGGGTGGAGCCCGACCCGGGGCGCGCTGCTGCCCGGCACGGCCGTGTTCGTCACGACCAAGGACTGAGGCGACGCCGCACGCCCGGCCCCGGCGGTCGGTCAGTGCCCGGCGTCGTGCCAGGTCTCCCCCGCGCCGACCGACACGTCCAGCGGGACGTCCAGCGCGACGGCCGCCCCCATCTGCGTGCGCAGGACGTCCTCCACCGCCTCGCGCTCGCCGCCGGCGACCTCCACGACGAGTTCGTCGTGCACCTGCAGCAGCAGGCGGGAACCCAGCTCGCGGGAGTCCAGCTCGCGCTGCACGCCGAGCATCGCGAGCTTGATGATGTCCGCGGCGCTGCCCTGGATGGGGGCGTTGAGCGCCATCCGTTCCGCCATCTGGCGCCGCTGCCGGTTGTCGCTCGTGAGGTCCGGGAGGTAGCGGCGCCGACCCAGGATCGTGGCCGTGTACCCCGTCGCGCGCGCCTCCTCGACGACGCCCGTCAGGTAGTCCCGCACCCCGCCGAACCGGGTGAAGTAGTCGTCCATGAGGCCCTGTGCCTCGCCCGTGGGGATGCCGAGCTGCTGGGACAGGCCGAACGCGCTCAGGCCGTACGCGAGGCCGTAGCTCATCGCCTTGACCTTGGCCCGCATCTCGGGGGTGACGTCGGCGGGCTCCACGTCGAACACCCGCGAACCGACGTACCGGTGGAGGTCCTCGCCCGAGCGGAACGCGGCGATGAGCCCCTCGTCGCCCGACAGGTGCGCCATGATCCGCATCTCGATCTGGCTGTAGTCCGCGGTGAGGAGCTCGGCGTAGCCGTCCCCCACCCGGAAGGCCCGTCGGATGCGCCGGCCCGCCTCGGTGCGGATCGGGATGTTCTGCAGGTTCGGGTCGGTCGAGCTGAGCCGGCCGGTGGCCGCGATGGTCTGCTGGAAGGTCGTGCGGATCCGGCCGTCGGGCTGGACCGCCTTGAGCAGGCCCTCGACCGTGGTGCGCAGCTTCGCCGCGTCGCGGTGCGCGAGCAGGTGCGCGAGGAACGGGTGCTCCGTCTTGGCGAAGAGCTCCTGGAGGGAGGCAGCGTCGGTCGTGTAGCCCGTCTTGATCTTCTTCGTCCTCGGCATCCCGAGCTGGTCGAAGAGCACCTCCTGGAGCTGCTTCGGGCTGCCCAGGTTCACCTCGCGCCCGATGACCGCGTACGCCTCGGCCGCGGCGTCCGCCACGCCGGTCGCGAAGTACTGCTCCAGCTCGGTGAGGAAGGCCGTGTCGGCGGCGATGCCCGTGGCCTCCATCCGGGCCAGCACGAGCCCGAGCGGGAGCTCGACGTCCCGGAGGAGGCCCCCGGCACCCCGGTCCTCCAGGAGACCGTCCAGACGCCCTGCGAGATCCACCACGGACGCGGCCCGGGCCGCGGCGTCGGCGCCCGGCTCCCCGGCGTCCAGGTCGAGGTCCAGCGCGCCCTGCGCGCCGCCGTCCGCGACCGTCAGCTCGCGCCCGAGGTGCCGCACGACGAGGTCGGCCAGGTCGTAGCCGCGCTGGTCCGGGTAGCACAGGTAGGCCGCGAGCTCGGTGTCGAAGACGACGCCCCGCAGGTCCAGCCCGCGCGCGGCGAGCATGTGCCAGGTCGCCTTCGCGCCGTGGACCACCTTGGGGGCCTCCGGGTCGGCCAGCCACGCGGCGAGCGCGCGCTCGTCGTCCGGGCCGAGGTCGGCCAGGTCCCGCACGACGCCGTCGACGGCACCTCCCGCCGACTCCCCCGCGAGCGCGACCTGCCACGCGTCACCCGCGCCGGGTCGCGCCGTCCCGCTCACGTCGAGGCCGGTCGGACGACCCGCCCGGGCTTCCAGCCAGGACGCCAGCGGGCCGTCGTGCAGGGTCACGTCCAGGCCCTCGCCGGGGGCGTCCTCCTCGTCGGCGGCGGCCGCCGGGTCCACCGCGAGCAGACGGTCGCGCAGGGTGCCGAACTGCAGGGTGTCCGACACCCGGTGCACGGCCTCCCGGTCGAACCCGGCGACCGCGAGGTCGGCCACGCCCAGCGGGAGCTCGACGTCGGTGAGCAGGGCGTTGAGCTCGCGGTTGAGGCGCACCTGGTCGGCGTGGTCGCGCAGCGCCTCGCCCCGCTTGCCGGTCACCTCGTCCTGCCGGTCCAGCAGCGTGTCGAGGTCGCCGAACTGCTCGATCCACTTCGCCGCGACGCCCGGGCCGACGCCGGGCACGCCCGGCAGGTTGTCGCTCGTCTCCCCCACGAGCGCCGCGAGGTCCGGGTAGCGCTCCGGGCGCACCTTGTACTTCTCGACCACCGCGTCCGGCGTCATGCGGGCGAGCTCGGACACGCCCTTCTTCGGGTAGAGCACCGTCACGTCGTCGGTGACGAGCTGCAGCGAGTCCCGGTCGCCGGAGCAGACCAGCACCTCCATGCCGGCCTCCCGGCCCTGCCGGGCCAGCGTGGCCAGGATGTCGTCCGCCTCGATGCCCTCGCGCTGCAGCGCGGGCACGCGCAGCGCCTCCAGCACCTCCTGGATGAGGGGGACCTGCCCGCGGAACGCGTCCGGGGTCGCGGCCCGGTTCGCCTTGTACTCCCCGTAGCGCTCGGTGCGGAACGTCACGCGCCCCGCGTCGAACGCGACCGCCACGTGCGTCGGCTCCTCGTCCCGCAGGAGGTTCGTGAGCATCGAAGTGAACCCGTACACGGCGTTCGTCACCTGCCCGCTGGACGTCACCAGCGTGTCGGGCAGGGCGAAGAACGCCCGGTACGCCATCGAGTGGCCGTCGATGAGGAGGAGCCGGGGCCGAGGTGCCGCGCCGGTCTCGGTTCGCGCTGAGGTCGTCACGGGTGCCAACCTATCGCCCATGACCGACAGGACGCCGGGTCACCCCCGGACCACCCAGGAATGGCGGCGCGCAGCCGCAGGGACCCTGCTGGAGCGGACGGGGATCGAGCTCGTCGAGGTGGGTGCCGAGCGCACCCTCGGCACCATGCCCGTCGCCGGGAACACCCAGCCGGCCGGGCTGCTCCACGGCGGCGCGACCGCCACGCTCGCGGAGACCCTGGGGTCCGTCGCCGCCCAGGTGCACGCGGGCCCCGGCCGCGCGGCCGTCGGCATCGAGCTCAACGTCACCCACCACCGCGGGGCCCGCGCGGGAACCGTGCACGGCACGGCGACGGCGATCCACCTCGGACGGTCGACGGCCGCCTACGAGATCGTGGTCGTCGACGACGACGGGCGTCGCGTCGCGACGGCGCGACTCACCTGCATGGTGCTCGACGCCCCCTGAGGGCCGTCAGGACGCGCTGGTGCGAGGTTCCTGCGGGCCGGCGGGCACCGCCTCGCGGGCGGCCGCGAGCTCGGCGGCCTGGGCGGCGTGCTCGGCCTGGAAGGCCCGCAGGTCCACGGGACCGGTGGGCAGCCCCGCCTCGCGCGCCCGGCGGCGGCGCGCGACCAGGTCCTCGATCGCGGCCCTCGTGGCGTCGCGACGGCGGCGCGAGTCCCCGCGGCGGATGATCGTGGGCCGCGGCGCCGCGTCCTGCGTCAGCCGTCGTTCCAGCACGGCCGTGGTCACCACGCGGTGGCCCGCGGCGGGCGCGAAGCCGAGCTGCGCGAGGAACCGGTGCATGTCCCGCGCCCCCGGCGCCGGCGCGCAGTAGACGTTCTCCGCGCCCGCCGTCGTGGCGAGGTCGAGGGCCGCGGCCAGCAGCGCGCGGCCGACGCCGTGACGCCGCGAGCCCGGCGCCACCATGATCGCGTCGACGTAGAGGCTCGGGGTCGTGGCGTAGAGGCGCGGCCCGAGCACGCGGGCGAGGAGGAAGCCGACGACCTCGCCGTCGTCCAGGGCCACCAGGATCTCGCCGCCGGCGGCGACCAGCACGCTCAGGTGCTCGCACAGGCGGCGGGGCTCCGCGGTGGCGACCGCGCCGCCCTCGGGGACGTGGGCCGCGGTCAGCTCGGCGACGGCACGCAGGTCGCCCTCGACCGCGGCGCGTACCTCGATCCCTGCTCGCATCGAACCCCCTACCGGATCCTGTGACGGCACGACTCCGGCGTCGGGAGACGCCGAGGGGAACCGGTCACGAAACGATAACGACTCCCTGGTGACCTTAGCGGTCCCCAGGGAGTCGCACAACGTGTCTCAGGCGCCGCCGACCTGCTCGATCACGGCGTCGGCCACCTCGCGCATGGTCAGACGACGGTCCATCGACGTCTTCTGGATCCAGCGGAAGGACTCCGGCTCGCTCAGCCCCATCTTCGTCATGAGCAGACCCTTGGCGCGGTCCACGCGCTTGCGGGTCTCGAAGCGCTCCTGCAGGTCCGCGACCTCGGACTCCAGGGCGCCGATCTGCTGGTAGCGGGAGATCGCGATCTCGACCGCGGGGAGCAGGTCCGCCGGGGTGAACGGCTTGACGACGTACGCCATGGCGCCGGCGTCGCGGGCCCGCTCGACCAGCTCGGTCTGCGAGAACGCCGTCAGCAGCACGACCGGCGCGGCGTGCGCCTTGCCGATCCGCTCCGCCGCGGAGATCCCGTCGAGCTCGGGCATCTTGACGTCCATGACGACGACGTCCGGCTTGAGCTCCACCGCGAGCTGCACGGCGGTCTCGCCGTCGCCCGCCTCGCCCACGACGTCGAAGCCCGCCTCCCGGAGCGTCTCGACGACGTCCATCCGGATGAGCGCCTCGTCCTCGGCGACCACCGCGCGGCGCGACGGCTTCGCGGGCGCGGCAGGTGCCGGAGCCGGCTCCGCGTCGATCATCGGGGGCAGGTCGAGGGGCAGCTTCTCGTCGGTCACGGTTGTCATCGTAGACCCCCGGCAGGCGCACCGCGCGCATCGCGGCCGGTCGGATGCTGTGACCGTCGGCACGACCCGCCTCCCGCCCGCGCGGACGGGTTGGGCGCCCGACCCGGCGGTGTGGTTCGATGGGCCCCGCGCCCCGGTAGCCCAATCGGCAGAGGCAATCGGCTCAAACCCGATCCAGTGTGGGTTCGAGTCCCACCCGGGGCACCCACGAACGCCGCAGGGCCCGTCCACCGAGGTGGACGGGCCCTGCGGCGTTCAGGACGTCACTCCGCGATGGCGTGCGCGTCCGAGCTCGAACCCACCTTGTGGACCAGGATCGAGTTGGTCGTGCCCGGGACGCCGACCGGCGCGCCCGAGACGATGACGACACGGTCGCCGACCTCGGCCAGGCCGTTGGCCTGGAGGGTCTGGTCGACCTGGGTCACCATCGCGTCGACCGAGTCGACCCGCGGCACCTGGTAGGTCGTCGTGCCCCAGGTGAGCGCCAGCACGTTGCGCACCGACTCCACCGGGGTGAACGCCAGCAGCGGGATGCCCGAGCGCAGGCGCGACATGCGCTTCGCCGAGTCGCCCGACTGGGTGAACGTCACCAGGTACTTCACGCCGAGCGTCTCGCCGATCTCGGCGGCGGCCCGGGTGATGACGCCGCCACGCGTGTGCGGGGTCGAACCGAGCGGCGCGATGCGCTCCCGGCCCATCTCCTCGGTGGCCTCGATGATGGAGGCCATCGTCTGCACGGTGACGATCGGGTAGTCGCCCACCGACGTCTCGCCCGAGAGCATGACCGCGTCTGCACCGTCCAGGACGGCGTTCGCGCAGTCCGAGGCCTCGGCACGCGTCGGGCGCGGGCTCGTGGTCATCGACTCGAGCACCTGCGTCGCGACGATCACGGGCTTGGCGTTGCGACGCGCCAGCTCGACGATGCGCTTCTGCACGAGCGGGACCTGCTCCAGCGGCATCTCCACGGCGAGGTCGCCGCGGGCCACCATGAAGCCGTCGAACGCGGCGACGACCTCCTCGAGGTTCTCCACCGCCTGCGGCTTCTCGATCTTGGCGATGACGGGGACGACACGCCCCTCCTCGTCCATGATCGTGCGGACGTCGTCGTAGTCCTTCGCGTTGCGCACGAAGGACAGCGCGATGAGGTCGGCGCCGAGACGCAGCGCCCAGCGCAGGTCGTCGGTGTCCTTCTCGCTCAGCGCCGGCACGGAGACCGCGACGCCGGGCAGGTTGAGGCCCTTGTTGTTCGACACGGGGCCGGGGATCTCGACGGTGGTGACGACCCGGGGGCCCTCGACCGCGGTCACGCGCACGCGGACCTTGCCGTCGTCGATGAGGATCGGGTCGCCGACCCGGGCGTCCTGCGGGAGGCCGAGGTGCGTCGTCGAGACCAGCTCGCGCGACCCCTCCACGTCCTCCGTGGTGATGGTGAACGTGTCGCCCTCGTTCAGGAAGTGCTTCTCGTCACCGGCGAACCGGCCGAGCCGGATCTTGGGACCCTGCAGGTCCACGAGCACGGCGACGTTCCGCCCTGCGTCCTTCGCCGCAGCCCGCACGCCGTGGTAGACGGCCTCGTGCTCCGACTTCTCACCGTGGCTCCGGTTGATCCGGGCCACGTCCATACCCGCGTCGACCAGCTCCCGGAGCTTCTCCGGGGACGCCGTCGCGGGTCCGATGGTGCACACGATCTTCGCTCTGCGCATGTCTCCAGCCTCGTCGTCGTACGGTCCCGGCGCCACCGGGACCGTGCCCGGGCGCCCCACGGCGCCCGGGTCTTGTCTCATCCTCTCAGGGCGACGGTGCGCGGGCCCACCGGGGCCGGCAGCTCCGTGGAGCCCTGGAGGAATGCGTCCACCGCGGCGGCGGTCGCCCGCCCCTCCGCGATGGCCCACACGATCAGCGACTGGCCGCGGCCCGCGTCACCGGCGACGAACACCCCCGGCACGGAGGCCGCGTAGTCCTCGCCACGGTGCACGAGGCCACGGCTCGTCGTCTCGGCGCCCGTCTGGGCGACCAGTGAGTCCGTCTCCGGACCCGTGAACCCCATCGCGACCAGCACGAGGTCCGCGGGGATCTCCTGCTCGGTCCCGGCCTTCGGCACGCGACGGCCGTCGGGGAGGTACTCCGTCTCGGCGACCCGCAGCGCCACGACCTTGCCCTCGTCGTCGCCGACGAGCTCGACCGTCGAGGCCAGGAAGCGGCGCTCGCCACCCTCCTCGTGCGAGGTGGACACCTCGAACAGGATCGGGTCGGTCGGCCACGGCTGGGTCGCGGGCCGCTCGTGCGGCGGGCGCTTGCCGATGGCGAGCGTGGTGACGCTGGCCGCACCCTGCCGCAGGGACGTGCCCACGCAGTCGGAGCCGGTGTCGCCTCCGCCGATGACGATGACGTGCTTGCCCTCGGCGCTCGGCGCACCCTCGACGGGCTCGCCCGCCGCGGCCTTGTTCGCCGGCGTGAGGAAGTCCATCGCGACGTGCACGCCCGCCAGGTCGCGGCCCTGGACCGCGAGCTCGCGCGGGACCGTGGCGCCGGTGGCCAGCACGACGGCGTCGAACCGACGGCGCAGCGCGTCCCACGTGATGTCGGTGCCGATCTCGACGCCGGGCCGGAACCGGGTGCCCTCGGCCGTCATCTGCTCGAGACGACGGTCGATGTGGCCCTTCTCCAGCTTGAAGTCGGGGATGCCGTAGCGCAGCAGGCCGCCGATCGCGTCGTCGCGCTCGTACACCACCACGGTGTGACCCGCGCGGGTGAGCTGCTGCGCCGCGGCCAGGCCTGCGGGACCCGAGCCGACGACGGCGACCGTGTTGCCGGTGAGGCGCTGCGGCACCTGGGGGCGGACGAGCCCGCGCTCGAACGCCTCGTCGATGATCGAGACCTCGATGTTCTTGATCGTCACCGCGGGCTGGTTGATGCCCAGCACGCAGCTCGACTCGCACGGCGCGGGGCAGACGCGGCCCGTGAACTCCGGGAAGTTGTTCGTCGCGTGCAGCCGCTCGATGGCGTCGGCCCACTGGCCCTGACGGACGAGGTCGTTCCACTCGGGGATGAGGTTGCCCAGCGGGCAGCCCTGGTGGCAGAACGGGATGCCGCAGTCCATGCAGCGGCCCGCCTGCTCCTTGAGGAACGGCTGGCCCTCGGTGCGGTGCGCGTGGGTGTCCTTCCAGTCGCGCAGCCGCACCTCGACGGGGCGGTTCGGCGGGAGCTCACGCTCCCGCACCTTCAGGAATCCGCGGGGATCAGCCACGAGCCACCTCCATGATGCGCTCCCACAGGGTGGGGTCGAAGTCCTCGCCCTCGCCGAGCGGCGTGCCCGCCGCCTCGGCCTCGGCCAGTGCCGCGCGGACGTTGGCCCACGCGGGCGGCAGCACCCGGGAGAACCGGGCGCGCGCACCGTCGTCGTCCAGCAGCGCGGCGGCGACGGTCGAGCCGGTCTCGGCGGCGTGCCGCTCCAGCAGCTCACGCACCCGCGACCAGTCCTCGTCGGTCAGGGCGCCCACGACGAGCTCGCCCGAGGCCACCGACGACGAGTTCATCGCCGCGGTCCGCAGGTCCAGCACGTAGGCGACGCCGCCGGACATCCCGGCGCCGAAGTTGCGGCCCGTGGGGCCGAGCACCAGCACCTCGCCGCCGGTCATGTACTCGCAGCCGTGGTCGCCCACGCCCTCGACGACCAGGGTCGCCCCGGAGTTGCGGACGCCGAAGCGCTCGCCCACGCGGCCGCGCAGCAGGACCTCGCCCGACGTCGCGCCGTAGCCGATGACGTTGCCCGCGATGACGTTCGCGGCGCCCTCGAGCACGGCGGCCCGGTCGGGGCGGACGACGACGCGGCCACCCGAGAGTCCCTTGCCGACGTAGTCGTTCGCGTCGCCGAACAGGCGCAGCGTGACGCCGCGGGGCAGGAACGCGCCGAACGACTGGCCGGCGGAACCGGTGAGCACGACCTCGATCGTGTCGTCGGGCAGGCCCTCGCCGCGGTACCGCTTGGTCACCTCGTGGCCGAGCATCGTGCCGACGGTCCGGTTGACGTTGCGCACGGGGAACTCCATGCGCACCGGGCGGGCGTCCTCCAGGGCGGGCTTCGCCGCTGCGATGAGCTGCTGGTCGAGCGCCCGGTCCAGGCCGTGGTCCTGCGCCTGGGTGCGGTACAGGGCCGAGCCCGCCGGGGGCTCGATCCGCTCGAGCACGGGCGCGAGGTCCAGGCCCTGCGCCTTCCAGTGGTCGACGGCGTCGCGGGTGTCGAGCACCTGCACCTGGCCGACGGCCTCCTCGATCGAGCGGAAGCCGAGCGCGGCGAGGTGCTCGCGCACCTCGGTGGCGATGAACTCGAAGAAGTTGACGACGAACTCCGGGCTGCCGGTGAACCGGCGGCGCAACTCGGGGTTCTGCGTGGCGACGCCCACGGGGCAGGTGTCGAGGTGGCAGACGCGCATCATGATGCAGCCCGAGACCACCATCGGCGCGGTGGCGAAGCCGAACTCCTCGGCGCCCAGCAGCGCGGCCACGACGACGTCGCGGCCGGTCTTCATCTGGCCGTCGACCTGCACCGTGATCCGGTCGCGCAGGTTGTTGAGCACGAGCGTCTGCTGGGTCTCGGCCAGGCCGATCTCCCAGGGCGTGCCGGCGTGCTTGAGCGACGTCAGCGGGCTCGCGCCCGTGCCGCCGTCGTGGCCCGAGATGAGGACGACGTCCGCGTGCGCCTTCGACACGCCCGTGGCGACCGTGCCGACGCCGAACTCGGAGACGAGCTTGACGTGGATCCGGGCGCTCGGGTTCGCGTTCTTGGCGTCGTGGATGAGCTGCGCCAGGTCTTCGATCGAGTAGATGTCGTGGTGCGGCGGCGGCGAGATGAGGCCGACGCCCGGCGTCGAGTGCCGGGTGCGGGCCACCCACGGGTAGACCTTCGGGCCGGGCAGCTGGCCGCCCTCGCCGGGCTTGGCGCCCTGCGCGAGCTTGAGCTGGATGTCGTCGGCCTGCGTCAGGTACTCGCTGGTGACGCCGAACCGGCCCGAGGCGATCTGCTTGACGCGCGAACGACGCTGCGGGTCGTAGAGGCGCTCGGGGTCCTCGCCGCCCTCGCCGGAGTTGGACCGCCCGTCGAGCTGGTTCATCGCGACCGCGAGGGTCTCGTGCATCTCCTGGCTGATCGCACCGTAGGACATCGCACCGGTGTTGAACCGCTTGACGATCTCGCTGACGGGCTCGACCTCGTCCAGCGGCACCGGCTCGCGGCCCTCGGCGAAGCGCAGCAGGCCGCGCAGCGTCATGAGGCGCTCCGACTGCTCGTCGACACGGTGCGTGTACTGGCGGAAGATGTCCATCCGCCCCGACCGGGTCGCGTGCTGGAGGCGGAACACCGTCTCCGGGTCGAACAGGTGCTCCTCGCCGTCGCGGCGCCACTGGTACTCGCCACCGGTGGTGAGGCGCTCGTGCGGGGCGTGGTTGCCCGAGGCCGGGTAGGCCTCGGTGTGCCGGGCCGCGGTCTCGGCGGCCAGGACGTCCAGGCCGATGCCGGCCAGGCGGCTCGTCGTGCCCGTGAAGTAGTCCTCGACCAGCTCGTGCGACAGCCCGACGGCCTCGAAGACCTGCGCGCCGCGGTACGACATGATCGTGGAGATGCCCATCTTGGACATCACCTTGAGGACGCCCTTGCCGAGCGCCTTGATGAGGTTCTTCACGGCCGTCTCGGGCGCGACCTCGAGGTAGCCGCGACGGGCCAGGTCCTCGACCGTCTCCATGGCCAGGTACGGGTTCACCGCGGCGGCGCCGTAGCCGATGAGCAGCGCGACGTGGTGCACCTCGCGCACGTCGCCGGCCTCGACGAGCAGCGAGATCCGCGTGCGGGTCTGCCGGCGCAGCAGGTGGTGGTGCACGGCGCTGGTGAGCAGCAGCGACGGGATCGGGGCGCGCTCGGCGTCCGAGTCGCGGTCCGACAGGACGATGTGCGTCGCGCCGTCCTCGATGGCCGCGTCGACCTGGGCGAAGATCTCCTGCAGGCGCTCCTGCAGGGCACGACCGCCCCCGGACACGTCGTAGAGGCCGCGCACGATGACGGCGCGGAACTCGCCCTCGAGCCGCGCGTCGCGGTCGATGCGCACGATCTTGGCGAGCTCGTCGTTGTCGAGCACGGGGAACGGCAGCAGCAGCTTGCGGGCGTGCAGCGGGGTGTCCGACAGCAGGTTCGGCTCCGGGCCGATCGCGCCGCCGATCGACGTGACGAGCTCCTCGCGGATCGCGTCGAGCGGCGGGTTGGTCACCTGGGCGAACATCTGCGTGAAGTAGTCGAACAGCAGCCGCGGCCGGTTCGACAGCACGGCCACGGGCGTGTCCGAGCCCATGGCGCCGAGCGGCTCGGCGCCCGTGTTCGCCATCGGCGTGAGGATGACCTTGAGCTCCTCGGAGGTGTACCCGAAGGCCCGCTGGCGGCGCTGCACGGACGCCGGCGAGTGGGCGACGTGCTCGCGCTCGGGCAGCGACTCGAGCGCGATCGAGTTCTGCTCGATCCACTCGCCGTAGGGACGCTGCGCGGCCAGCTGGGACTTGATCTCGTCGTCCTCGACGATGCGGCCCTGGGCCGTGTCGACGAGGAACATGCGGCCCGGCTCCAGGCGGCCCTTGCGCACGACCGTCGCCGGGTCGATGTCGAGGACGCCCGCCTCGGACCCGAGGACGACCAGGCCGTCCTCCGTGACCCAGTAGCGGCCCGGACGCAGGCCGTTGCGGTCCAGGACCGCGCCGATGAGCGTGCCGTCGGTGAACGTCAGGTTGGCCGGGCCGTCCCACGGCTCGATGAGGTTCGCGTGGTACTGGTAGAACGCCCGGCGCGCGGGGTCCATCTCGGTGTGGTTCTCCCACGCCTCGGGGACCATCATGAGCACCGAGTGCGGCAGCGACCGGCCCGACAGGTGCAGCAGCTCGAGCACCTCGTCGAAGCTCGCCGAGTCGCTGGAGCCCTCGCTGCACACCGGCAGGAGCGGCGCGAGGTCCCCGAGCACGTCGCTGGAGAGCGTGCCCTCGCGGGCGGCCATCCAGTTGCGGTTGCCCTTGACCGTGTTGATCTCGCCGTTGTGCGCGATGAGGCGGAACGGCTGGGCGAGCGGCCACGAGGGGAACGTGTTGGTCGAGAACCGGGAGTGGACCAGCGCGATCTCGGACGCGTAGCGCGGGTCGGACAGGTCCGGGAAGAACGGCTCCAGCTGGGCCGTGGTCAGCATGCCCTTGTAGGTCACCGTGCGCGCCGAGAGCGACGCGAAGAACAGGTCCAGCTCGTGCTCGGCGCGCTTGCGCAGCCGGTACGTGCGCCGGTCCAGGTCGAGGCCGGCGAGCTCGCGCTCGGGGTCCGCGACGACGACCTGGCGGAACGTCGGCATCGACGCGCGCGCGGTCGGGCCGACGAGGTCGGCGGTCACGGGGACGTCGCGCCAGGCGAGCACGTCGAGCTTCTCCTCGACGGCGATGGCCTCGAACCGGCGGGCCAGCGCGTCGGCCTCGGCCGGGTCCTGCGGCAGGAACGCCATCCCGATGGCGTACCGGCCCGCGGGCGGGAGCTCCGCGTCCACGACGTCGCGGACGAACGCGTCGGGGATCTGCGTGAGGATCCCCGCGCCGTCGCCGCTGTTCTCCTCGGCGCCCACCGCACCGCGGTGGTCCAGGTTGAGCAGGGCGGTCAGGCCCGCATCGACGATGTCGCGGCCGGGCGTCCCGCGCAGGGTCGCCACGAAGGCGACACCGCAGGCGTCGTGCTCGGACGCGGGGTCGTAGAGGCCCTGCGCCGCGGGGGGCGCGACCCAGTGCTGCGGCGTGGTCATCAACACCGTCCTCCTGTGCGCCCGCGTGCGGGCGCGTCTGCTTCTTGCATGGTGGTTCGGGACGTCGTCGGCCCGTCGGAATGCTCGACGCGGTGAGTCCGGGGGGTGACCCGGTTCGCCGACGTCAGGCGTGCGGTGCCGGGTCCTGGTCGGTCCCGGTGGCCCGCGTTCCCGTGGCGGTCGTGTCGGTGGCGCCCTCGGGGTCGGACGCGTCCGTTCCTCGGGGAGCGTCGTCGGTCTCGGTCGCCGCCTCGACGGCGTCCTGGTCACGGGGTTCGCGACCAGGCAGCGCCACACCGTCCTCGCGGCCCGGGCGCAGCCGTCCGATGACGACGAACGCGACCAGGGCGAGCAGCCCCAGCACGATCGACGTCCACACGTTCAGCCGCAGACCGAGCACCACCTCGGCGGTGTCGATGCGGAGCATCTCGATCCACACCCGGCCAAGGGTGTAGAGCGCGACGTAGGCCCAGAATACCCTCCCATGACCGAGTCTGTACCGACGGTCGAGCCAGATCAGGAGGGCTGCCGCCCCGAGGTTCCAGAGCATCTCGTACAGGAACGTCGGGTGGAACAGGGTGCCCGCGGCGAACGACGTGCCGGTGGCGGCGTTGAGCTGCTCGATGACGTCGGGGTCGATCTCGAGGCCCCACGGGAGCGTGGTCGGTGCCCCGAACAGCTCCTGGTTGAACCAGTTGCCGAGGCGACCGATCGCCTGGGCGACGAGCAGGCCGGGGGCGAGCGCGTCGGCGAAGGAGCTGAGGCGGACGCCCTTGCGGCGGCAGCCGATCCACGCGCCGACCGCGCCGAGCGCGACGGCGCCCCAGATGCCGAGGCCGCCCTGCCAGATGTAGAGGGCCTTGACCGGGTCGCCGCCCTCGCCGAAGTAGGGGTCGGGCGTGGAGAAGACGTGGTAGAGCCGGCCGCCGACGATGCCGAACGGGACGGCCCAGAAGGCGATGTCCAGGACGTCGTCAGCCTCGCCGCCGCGCGCGACCCACCGCTTGGTGGTCATCCACACGGCGACGACGATCCCCGCGAGGATCGCCAGCGCGTAGGCGCGCAGCGGCACGGGGCCGAGGTGCCAGACGGACTCGTCGGGGCTGGGGATCGACGTGGCGATCCGGGCGGCGGTGGTCACGCAGGTCCTCCGGGGGTGGTGGTCCGGGCCCGCGCCACACCGGCGGCGAGCTCGGCGGTCACCTTACCCAGGGCGTCGAGGCGCGCCGACCACGGGGCGTCGCCCAGCAGGGTGCGCACCAGGGCGGAGCCGACGATGACGCCGTCCGCGTAACGGCCGACCTCGGCCGCGTGGTCGCCGGTCGTGACGCCGATGCCGACGCACACGTGCTCGGCCCCGGCGGCGCGCGTGTCCGCGACGAGCTGCTCGGCCCGACGGCCGACGGCCGCCCGGGCACCGGTGACACCCATCGTGGAGGACGCGTACACGAACCCGCGCGAGGCCCGCGCGGTCAGCTGGAGGCGCTCCGGGGTGGAGCTCGGCGCCACGAGGAAGACCTTGTCCAGGTCGTGCTCGTCGGCGGCGGCGACCCACTCGCCGGCCTCGTCGGGGATGAGGTCGGGCGTGATCATGCCCGCGCCGCCCGCCGCGGCCAGGTCGCGCGCGAACGCCGCGACCCCGTACCGCAGCACCGGGTTGTAGTACGACATCACCAGCGACGGCACCGTGCCCCCGGACCGGTCGGCCACGGCCTCCACGACCTGCAGCACGTCCCGCACGCGGGTGCCCGCCAGCAGCGCGGCCTCGGCGGCCTCCTGGATGACGGGGCCGTCCATGACGGGGTCGGTGTAGGGCACGCCGATCTCGACCACGTCCACGCCGGCGTCGACCATGGCCGTCACGGCCTCGACCGACCGTGCGACGTCGGGGTAGCCGACGGGGAGGTAGCCCACCAGCGCGGGACGGCCCGCGGCGCGCAGGGCGTCGAGCCGCGCCGCCGTGCGCGAGGTCGTCGTGGTGCTCACCGGTCCTCCTCCGCGTCCGGCAGCAGGCCGAACCATCGTGCGGCCGTGGCCACGTCCTTGTCACCGCGCCCGGAGAGGTTCACCAGCACGACCTGGTCGGTGCGGCCCTCGGCGACGAGCCGGCGCCCGACGCGCAGCGCACCGGCCAGCGCGTGCGCCGACTCGATGGCGGGGATGATGCCCTCGGTGCGGCACAGCAGGCGGAAGGCGTCCATCGCCTCGGTGTCCGTCACGGGCTCGTAGGTGGCCCGGCCGAGGTCGTGCAGCCACGAGTGCGCGGGTCCCACGCTCGGGTAGTCGAGCCCGGCGGACACGGAGTGGCTGGGCCGCGTCTGGCCGTCGTCGTCCTGGAGCAGGTAGGACCGCGCGCCGTGCAGGACGCCGGGGGCGCCGCCGGAGAACCGGGCGGCGTGGCGGCCGGAGTCGACGCCGTCGCCGCCGGCCTCGAACCCGTACAGCTCGACGCCCTCGTCGTCGAGGAACGCGTTGAACAGCCCGAGCGCGTTGGAGCCGCCACCGACGCAGGCCGCCACGACGTCCGGCAGGCGGCCGATGCGGTCGAGCACCTGCTCGCGCGCCTCCTCGCCGATGATCCGGTGGAACTCGCGGACCATCTCGGGGAACGGGTGCGGGCCGGTGACGGTGCCGAGCAGGTAGTGGGTGTCGTCGACGTTCGTCACCCAGTCGCGCAGCGCCTCGTTGATGGCGTCCTTGAGCGTGCGCGTGCCGATCGCGACGGGCACGACGGTGGCGCCGAGCAGCTCCATGCGGGCGACGTTGAGGGCCTGGCGGCGCGTGTCCTCCTCGCCCATGTACACGACGCACTCGAGGCCGAGCAGGGCGGCCGCGGTGGCGGTGGCCACCCCGTGCTGGCCGGCGCCGGTCTCCGCGATGACCCGCTTCTTGCCCATCCGCCTGACCAGCAGGGCCTGGCCGAGCACGTTGTTGATCTTGTGCGAGCCCGTGTGGTTGAGGTCCTCGCGCTTGAGGAAGACGCGGACGTCCTGCAGGGCGCCGCCCGTGTGGGCGGCGAAGCGCGGCACCTCGGTCAGCGGCGAGGGACGGCCCGTGTAGTCACGGTGCAGACGGGTGAGCTCGGCGGCGAAGCCGGGGTCACCCTGCGCCTTGCGGAACTCTGTCTCGAGCTCGTCGAGCGCGGCGATGAGCGCCTCGGGGACGTATCGGCCGCCGAACTGCCCGAAGTACGGGCCCTGGACGTCGGCGAGTCGTCCGGCCACCTGGCTCGCCAGGGTCTCGGTCAGCGCGTCGCGCACGGGCTGGTCAGGCACGGTCGCTCCTCGGGGGTCGGCTCTCGGGGGGGTCAGGGTGCGGGGCGGTCCCCGTCAGGGCTGGGCGGCGGGACGGACCGACCACAGCGAGGGGTGCGCACCGGCGGCGACGAGGTCGGCGACGGACCGGCGCGGGGCGCCGTCGGTCACGAGGGCCTCGCCGACGAGCACGGCGTGGGCGCCGGCCCGGGCGTACTCGAGCACGTCGTGGGGCCCGCGCACGCCGGACTCGGCGACGCGCACGACGTCGTCCGGGATGAGGGGGGCCAGGCGCGCGAAGGTCCCACGGTCGACCTCGAGGGTCTTCAGGTCGCGGGCGTTGACGCCCACCACGCGCGCACCCGCGTCGAGCGCGCGGCGCACCTCGTCGGCCGTGTGCGCCTCGACCAGCGCGGTCATGCCCAGCGAGTGGACACGCTCCACGAGGGAGGTCAGCACGGTCTGCTCGAGCGCCGCCACGATGAGCAGGACGACGTCCGCGCCGTGGGCGCGCGCCTCCCACACCTGGTACGGCGTGACGACGAAGTCCTTGCGCAGCACGGGCACGTCGACCCGGGCGCGGACCGCGTCGAGGTCGGCGAGGCTGCCGCCGAACCGCCGCTGCTCGGTGAGCACCGAGATGACGCTGGCCCCGCCGGCCGCGTACTCCGCGGCGAGGGCGGCGGGGTCGGTGATCGGCGCGAGGTCGCCCTTCGACGGGCTGGACCTCTTGACCTCGGCGATGACCGAGACCTTGTCCGCCGACAGCAGCGTGCTGCAGCACTCGAGCGCGCCCGGCACCTTGGCGGCGCGTTCCTTGAGCTCGTCGAGCGAGGTGCGCGCCTGGCGCACGGCAAGGTCCTCGCGCACACCCGCGACGATGTCCTCCAGGACTGTCATGCGTCTCCCCTCCCCCGGTCGTGTCCTGCCATCGTAGGCCCGGTTCGACCAGCGGATGACCACCGCCCGAGGTGCGAGACGCGTCCGCGGTGGCGTGGCGCGGATCACGTCCGGGCACCGCCCGGATCGTTATGGCTCCGTGACGCAGGACCCGCCGGGAACGGCACGACGCCCGCACCCCGGGCGGGGTGCGGGCGTCGTGCGGACGGATCAGTGGCCGGAGCCGGTGCGCTTCGGCACCACGCCTGCCTTGGGCTGGCCGTAGCCCATGTTGCGCAGCACGAGCCCGACGACCAGCGCGGCGACGGCGATCGCCAGGCCGACCCAGAACAGGACGAACGGCACGCCCGGCAGGACGCCGACCGAGGACACCAGCGCACCCAGGATCACTCCGATCATGGCCGTCCAGGCGGCGACGGTGTGCCCGTGGTTGGTGGGCGGGACCGCCTCCGGCAGGTACGACGGCTCGGCGGTGCGGTTCTCGGTCATGGGTGTCTCAGGCCTTTCGGTCACGTGATGCTCGGTCAAACACTACCGGTCCGCGGACGGGTCGGTCCCCCCGGACAGGGCGTCCCAGTCGGACTGCGCGTCCGGCTCGTCCGCGACGACGGGGCCCGGTGCCGCGCCGGCCCGCTCGTGCCGACCGCCGGAGGCCTGCCACGACGACGCGCCCAGGAACGAGGCGACGGCGACCAGGACGATCGCGAGGCCGACGACGAGGGTGAACCAGGGCCACGCGGTCACGGTCACGGACGAGGTGAGGGTGGTGACCCCGGCGGCGTCGGCCGCGGCGGCCACCGCCGGGCCCTCGGGATCGAGGAGGACGGCTGCGGCCCCGCCCCCGACCGCGAGGCCGCCGAGGAGGGCGACGGCGAGGGCCACCCGGCGGGCGACGGCCCCGGCGAGCGTGGTGGCGAGGGCGCAGGCGAGCGTGACGAACGCGGCGGCGCTCACCGCGGGGGCGGCCGTCGTCCCGGCCACCTCGATCGCGACCTGCGGCTCCAGCGCGGTGGAGACGGTGGTGCGCAACCAGACCGGCGCGGAGACCGCGAACGCGGCCCCGCCCAGCGCCAGCAGCGCGACGACGGCCCGGGACCGGGTGCGGATCGCGGGGCTCATGCGTCCCCCAGGTCGGCGAAGCGGGCGGCGAGCTGCACGGCACGGACCGCGGCCGCGGCCTTGTTGCGGGACTCGGCGTACTCCAGCGCCGGCACGGAGTCGGCGACGATCCCGCCGCCGGCCTGGACGGACGCCCGGCCGTCGCGGAGGAACGCGGTGCGGATCGCGATGGCCATGTCCATGTTGCCGCCGAAGTCGAGGTAGCCGCAGGTCCCGCCGTAGATGCCGCGCGACGCGGGCTCCAGCTCGTCGATGAGGGCGATGGCACGGGGCTTCGGCGCGCCGGACAGCGTCCCGGCGGGGAAGGTCGCGCGCAGGGTGTCGAGCGCGCTCGCCCCGGCCCGCAGCCGCCCGACCACGGTCGAGCACAGGTGCATGATGTGGCTGAAGCGCCGGGTCGCCATGAACTCCACGACCTCGACGGACGTCGGCTCGCACACCTTGACCAGGTCGTTGCGCGACAGGTCGACGAGCATGAGGTGCTCGGCCCGCTCCTTGGGGTCGGCGATGAGCTCCTCGCCGAGGGCGACGTCCTCCTCGACGGTGGCGCCGCGGGGCCGCGACCCCGCGATGGGGTAGGTGGTGACGTGCCCCGCGTCGACCTTGACCAGCGTCTCGGGGCTGGACCCGACGACCGCGAAGTCGCGGTCACGGTGGTCCCGGAGCTGGAAGTAGTACATGTACGGGCTCGGGTTGATGGTCCGCAGCGCCCGGTAGACGTCCAGCGGCGGGGCGGGGCAGTCGAGGTCGAGGCGCTGGGAGAGCACCACCTGGAACACCTCGCCGTCACGGATCGCCTCCTGGCCGGCGCGGACCGCGTCCTCGAACTCGGCGCGCGTCGAGCGGAACTCCAGCTCCGGCTCCGGGGCCTCGCCGAGCACGGTGCGCACCGGCACCGCCGGGCTGGCGAGACGCGCCGCCAGGGCGTCGAGGCGCGCGACGGCGTCGGCGTGCGCCTCGTCGACCCGCTCGTCGGTGGCGTCACCGTTGACGGCGTTCGCCACGAGCCACACGGCCCCGGTGTGGTGGTCCACCGCGACCAGGTCGGTCGCCAGGGTGAGGGCGACCTCCGGCACGTCGAGCTCGTCCGGGGCCGTCGCCGGCAGCGTCGGCTCCCAGTGCCGCACGATGTCCCAGCCCATGGCGCCGACGAACCCGCCCGTCAGGGGCGGCAGGCCGTCGATCGGCTCCGAGCGCAGCGCCTCCAGCGCGGCGCCGAGGACGTCGAGCACGTCGCCGTCGGTCGGGATCCCCGCGGGGACGTCGCCCCGCCACACCGCCCGGCCGCCGTCGGACAGGAGCGTCGCGCGGGCCTCGACGCCCACGAACGACCAGCGCGCCCACGCGCCGCCCGCCTCGGCGGACTCCAGCACGAACGTGCCGGGCCGACCCTGCGCGAGGGTGCGGTACAGGCCCACGGGCGTGACGTCGTCGGCGAGCACCCGCCGGACCACGGGGACGACCCGGCGGTCGCGCGCCAGCTCGCGGAACGTGTCCAGCCCCGGCCACGTGGCACCCCACGCGAGCTGCTCGGACGTCGGCGCGACGGCAGCGGGTGCGGGCGTGGCGGGCGTGGCGGTCACCGGTTCTCCTCGGGGTCGCGGTGGCCGACGACGGCGGGCAGCGCGCCGCCGGCCTCGAAGCAGGTGCGGGTCCCGGTGTGGCACGCGGCGCCCACCTGGTCGACGCGCACGAGCAGGGCGTCACCGTCGCAGTCGATCGCGACGGAGCGGACGTACTGACGGTGGCCGGAGGTGTCCCCCTTGCGCCAGTACTCGCCGCGGGACCGGCTCCAGAACGTCACCCGGCCCGTGGTCAGCGTGCGGTGCAGGGCCTCGTCGTCCATCCAGCCGAGCATGAGCACGTCACCGGTGTCGTGCTGCTGCACGATCGCCGCGACGAGCCCGTGCTCGTCACGCTTGAGGCGGTCGGCGACGGACGGGTCCAGCGAGGTCTGGTTCTGCACGCACGCATCCTTTCACGCCGGGGCGACGCCCCGGACGCCGTCTCAGCGGGTCTGCGCCACCCAGCTCGCGTGCATCCGGGCGTACACGCCCCCGGCGGCCGCGAGGTCGTCGTGGTGGCCCACCTCGACCACGTGCCCGTCGTCGACCACGACGACGAGGTCGCTCGCCTCGGCGGTCGACAGGCGGTGCGCGATGGTGAGGGTGGACCGCCCGGACGTGAGGGCGTCCAGGGCGCGGGCGATGCGGACCTCGGTCGCGGGGTCGACGGCGGACGTCGCCTCGTCGAGGACGAGCAGGTCGGGGGCCGCGAGGTAGGCGCGGGCCACGGCGACGAGCTGCCGCTCCCCCGCCGACAGCGCCTCGCCGCGCTGACCCACGTCGGTGTCGAGCCCGCCCGGCAGCCCGGCGACCCAGTCCGTCAGGCCGAGCGCGTCGAAGGCCGCGGTGACCCGGGCGCGCACCTCGGGGTCGGCGGCCGGGTCCGCGGGGAGCTCGCGCAGCCCGTAGGCCGTGTTCGTCAGCACCGTGCCGTCGAACAGGAAGCCCTCCTGCGGGACGAGGACGACGCGCTCGCGCAGCCGGGCGAGCGGGATCCGGCGCAGGTCCACCCCGTCCAGCTCGACGCTGCCCTCGGTGGGGTCCATGAGGCGCGTCGCGAGCTTCGCGATCGTCGTCTTGCCCGACCCGGTGCGGCCGACGACGGCGATCTTGCGGCGCGCGGGCAGGTCGAGGTCCACCCCGTGCAGGACCTCGGGGCCGTCGGGGTAGGCGAACCGGACGCCGCGGAGGGTGACGCGCGCGTCGCCGCGCGGGCTGTCGACGCCGTCCGCCCCCGGGTCGGGGACGTCGATCGGTGTGTCGACGACGGCGATGACGCGCCGCCAGCCGGCGACGGCGTTCTGCAGCTCGTTGAGGATCTCGGTGGCCATCTGCACGGGGCCGGTGAACAGCTGCACGAGGAACAGGAACGCGACGAGCTCGCCCGCGGTGAGCCGGCCCCCGATGCCGAGGTAGGTGCCCGCCACGACCACGACCGCGAGGACGAGGTTGGCCATGAGGGTGCCGGAGGAGAACACGGCGGCCACGAGCACCTGGGCACGGCCCTGCGCGAGCCGGGTGTCCTCGACCGCCGCGTCGATCCGCCTCCCCGTGCGGTCCGCGACACCGTACGCGCGCACCGTCTCGGCGCCGACGACGGCCTCGGACACCGCGCCGAGCATCGTGCCGACCTTGGCCCGGACCCTCGCGAAGCGCTCGCCGACGGACCGCTGGGCGCGGCGCAGCACGAGGAACAGCGGGACGAAGCACAGCCACACCACGACGGTGAGGACCGGCGAGTACACGGCCATGAGGACGGTGGCGACGATGATCTGCAGGCTGGAGACGAGCAGCATGATGCCGCCCCACTGCACGAACAGCGAGATCGTGTCGACGTCGCCGGTGACCCGGGAGACGAGCGAGCCGCGCCGCTCCGAGCCCTGCGACAGCGTCGACAGGTCGTGCACGTGCCGGAACGCCTTGACGCGCAGCGCCGCCAGGCCCGACTCGGTGGAGCGGAACAGCCGGATGTTGACCACCGCGGTGCACATCCCCGCCACGACGATGGCGCCCGCGGCCACGGCCGTCAGCAGGACGATCCGGCTCGTGTCGGGGCCGCCGTCGGCGAGGATGCCGTCGTCGACGGTGCGCTGGACGGTCAGGGGCACGACCACGCGTCCCGCGGCCGCGACGACCGCGATCGCGAGGGTGAGCCAGAGCCCGTGGACGATCTGCGGCGAGATCTGCACCCCGCGGCGCAGGGTGGCGAGCACGCCGAGGTCGCTGGCGACGGCGATGCGCGAGTCGCTCATCGGGCGACCTCCTGGTCCTCGTCGGCGGTGTCCCGCCGCGTCGCCGCGGCGATCCCGTCCGGGTCCTCCACGGCCTGTTCGTCGGCCCGCTCCTCGCGGCGGCGGGCGGTCTCGGCCTCGTAGGCGGTGGCCAGCGCCCGGTACCCCGGGTCGCGGGCGAGGAGCTCGGCGTGCGTGCCGACGTCGACGACGCGGCCCGCCTCGACGTGCACGACGACGTCCGCCATCGCCACCGACGACATGCGGTAGGCGACCATGACGACCGTCGTGGGACGGCGTCCGTCCTCCCCCGCGGAGAGCCCGGCGAGGATCTCCTGCTCGACGCGGGGGTCGACGGCGCTCGTGGCGTCGTCGAGGACGAGCAGGCGGGGGCGGCGCACGAGCGCGCGGGCCAGCGCGAGGCGCTGCCGCTGCCCGCCGGACAGGTTCGCCCCGCGCTCGCCGAGCGCCGCGTCGAGGCCGTCGGGCAGGGCACGCACCACGTCGTCGACGCGGGCCAGACGCAGGGCCTCCCAGACCTGCGCGTCGACCGTGGGCGAGACCTCGTCGGCCAGGGTGACGTTCGCGCGCACCGTGTCCTCGAAGACGAAGGTCTGCTGGGCGACCAGGGCCACCTGGGACGGGACCTGGCCGTCGGCGAGGTCCCGGACGTCCGCGCCGTCGAGCCGCACCGTGCCCCGCGTCGGGTCGCTGAGTCGGCTGAGGAGCGACACCAGCGTGGTCTTGCCGGCACCGGTCGGTCCCACGACGGCGACGGTGGTGCCCGGCGCGACGTCCAGGTCGACGTCGTCGAGCAGGGTGACGCGGCGGCCCGCCACCGGGACGTCGACCCCGACGCCCTCGAGCCGGACGGCCAGGCCGTCGCCGCCGGGGGTCAGCGAGCCGTCGCCGGGCACGAGCTCGCCGCGGGTGTCGAGCACCCGGCTGATGCGGTCGTGGCCGACCAGGCCGCGCGGCAGCTCGCCGAGCACCCAGCCGAAGGCGCGCACCGGGACCGCCATGAGGGTGAGCAGGTAGGCGGCCGTGACCACGTCGCCCACGTCGACCGCGCCGACCGTGGCCCGCCACGCCCCCACACCGAGCACGAGGAGCGTGCCGAGGTTCGGCAGCAGCTCGACGACCGGGTCGAAGACGGCCCGCACGACGCCGACGCGCACGTTGGCGCGCCGCAGCGCCTCGGTCCGCTCCGCGAACCGGGCCTCCTCGCGGTCGGCGGTGCCGAGCGCCTTGACGAGCAGGGCGGCCTCGAAGGACTCGTGGGCGACGTCGGCGACGTCCGCGCGCAGCTGCTGCGCCCGCGTCGCGGCCGGGTCCATGTACCGCTGGAACACCAGGTTCGCGGCGATGGTGGCCGGGATGACGACGAGGGCGGCCGCCGCCAGCCACGGGTCGATCGCCAGCAGCATCACGGTGGCGACGCCGATCATCACGACGACGCCGAGCGCGAAGGGCAGCGGGTTGAACACGCCGGTGGCGGCCTCGACGTCCGCGCTCGCGTTGGACAGGAGCTGCCCGGCGGGGTGCGCCCGGTGCCACGACATCGGCAGGCGCAGGTACTGCCGGGTCAGGGCGCGGCGGTGGTGCGCCTGGATGCCCACGTACCCCCACCCGGCCCAGATGCGCCGGAACGCGACCGACACCGCGAGCGTGACGGCGACGCCCACCAGCACCAGCCCGGCGAGCCAGACGTCACCGCGGGCAGCGTCGTCCCCCGCGATGGCGGGGACGACCACGGCGTCGGTCGCCCAGCCGACGGCGCGGCTGATCGCGACGGTGGTGGCGCCGAACACGGCCGCGGCCAGCACGGCCAGCACGTACAGGCGGGGGCTGGTCCGCATGCCGCGCCACATCAGCGCGGCGCTGCGACGCAGCCGTGACCCGCTCAGCGTCGCCGGGCGGTCGTCGTCGGGCACCTCGGGCACAGCGGGTCCTCACGTTCCGTTCAGGGGGATCGAATCGATCCTATCGCTCCGGGCAACCGCATCCCGACGTCCGGGACCACGCCGCCGTCGGCTCGCCGCACGCTACCCGCCGGTCCTGACACTCCCCCGCGGGAGGGCCGTCAGCGGACGACCACGCCCGCCGCGCGCATCGCGTCCTTGACCTGCCCGACGGTCAGCGCGCCGAAGTGGAACACGCTCGCCGCGAGGACCGCGTCCGCACCCGCGCGCGCGGCCTCGACGAAGTGCTCCGGCATGCCGGCACCACCCGACGCGATGAGCGGCACGGAGACCCGCTCGCGCACGGCGCGCAGCATCTCCAGGTCGAACCCGCCCGTCGTGCCGTCGGCGTCCATCGAGTTCAGCAGGATCTCCCCCGCGCCCAGCCCGGCGGCCCGCTCGGCCCACTCCACCGCGTCGATGCCGGTCCCGCGCCGCCCCCCGTGCGTCGTCACCTCGTAGCCGGACGGCGTCGTGGTGTCGCCCGACACGCGGCGCGCGTCCACCGACAGCGTGAGGACCTGGTTGCCGAACCGGTCCGCGATCTCCGCCACCAGCTCCGGCCGTGCGATGGCCGCGGTGTTCACGCCCACCTTGTCCGCCCCGGCGCGCAGCAGCCGGTCGACGTCCTGCGTCGAGCGCACGCCGCCGCCCACCGTGAGGGGCACGAACACCTGCTCGGCCGTGCGGCGCACGACGTCGACCATCGTCTCGCGGTTGCCCGACGACGCGGACACGTCGAGGAACGTCACCTCGTCGGCGCCCTCGGCGTCGTACCGGGCGGCGAGCTCCACCGGGTCCCCGGCGTCGCGGAGGTTCTCGAAGTTCACGCCCTTGACGACGCGGCCCGCGTCGACGTCCAGGCACGGGATCACACGGACAGCCACGGTCATGCGCGGGTCATCCTTCCTCGGTGGTGCCGGCGGGCTGCTGCCCGCCGGAGGCCTCGTCGCCGGTGCCGCCGTCGCCCTCGCGCTCGTCGGGCGGGAGCTCCTCGGTCACCTGGTAGCGGGCGTCCAGGATGTCCACGACGTAGACCATCGTCTCCTCCGCCAGCTCGCTGTTCGTGCCGCCGTGCGCCAGGTAGGGCGGTGCCACCAGCATGACCCGCGACCCCACCGACTGCTCCAGCAGGCCCTGGTCCCACGCCTCGACGAGCTGGCCGATGCCGATCGTCGCGGACTGCGGGGGGACGCCCTCGCCCCAGCTCGAGTCGACCACCGTACCGTCGCTCCAGCGCACCGCCACGTACCGCGCGGTGACGACCTGCCCGACGGACACCTGGCCGCCGTTGCCGCGGACCACCGGTTGCACCACGAGGTCCTGCGGCGGGTCGCCGTCCGGCACGAGCACGCGCGGGGACCCGTCGGGCTCCTGCAGCACGTCCGGCAGGCCGTCGGGCACCTCGACCGTCTCACCCGTCGCGGCGGTCGGCAGGACGTCCACCACGAGGACCACGGGGACGCCCTCGTCCTCCTCGACGAGCAGCACCCGCGCGCCGACGCGCTTGCCGCGCAGCGAGTCGTAGAGGTTCTGACCCAGCGCCTCGGGGTCCATCGAGTACCAGGACGGCGCGTCGGTGAAGGTCGAGGAGATGACGCTCCCGTCGCGGCCGTCCTCGGCGTACATGTCCAGCAGCACCGGGCCGCCGTCCTCCAGCACCGCGCCGGTGCCCGGCAGGAGGGTCCGCGACCCCGCCCGCGACACCGCGTAGGGCTGCGGGTACTCCAGCTCCGGCGGCGCGCCCTGCGCCCCCAGGACCTCGACCGGCACCTGGGACGGCGGGGCCGACGGCGTCACGTCGGACCACACCGACGACGAGCAGCCCGCCGTCAGCAGCACCGCGGCGACCGCCGAGGCCGCGACGGCCTGGCGGAGGCGGGACGTGGGGAGCACCGGGACAGTCTGCCACGCCCGCCCCGGGCCCCCGCGCGCCTCACATCGACTCGATGAGGCGCTCCACGCGCTCGTCCACGCTGCGGAACGGGTCCTTGCACAGGACCGTGCGCTGCGCCTGGTCGTTGAGCTTGAGGTGCACCCAGTCCACCGTGTAGTCCCGGCGGGCGTCCTGCGCCGCCCGCACGAAGTCGCCCCGGAGCTTGGCGCGGGTCGTCTGCGGCGGGACCGCGGTGGACTCGAACACCTCGAGGTCCGTCACGACGCGCTCCACCATGCCGCGCGCCGCCAGCAGGTTGTACAGCCCCTCGGTGCGGGAGATGTCGTGGTAGGCCAGGTCGAGCCGGGCGACGCGCGGGTCGTCCAGCTCCAGGCCGTGCTTGGCCCGGTAGCGGTCGATGAGCCGCATCTTGATCACCCAGTCGAGCTCTCGGTCGACCAGGCTCAGGTCGCCCGACTCCAGCGCGCGCAGGCCCCGCTCCCACAGGTCCAGCACCGCCTTGACCTGCGGCGTCGGGTCGACGTGCGCGTCGACGTGCTCGCGCACCCGCTGGTAGTACTCCGCCTGGACGTCCACCGCGGTGGCCGTGCGCCCGTTGGCGAGCTGCACGGGGTGCAGCCCGGACGAGTCGTGGCTGATCTCCCGGATCGCGCGGATCGGGTTCTCCAGGCTGAGGTCGCGCACCGGCACGCCCGCCTCGACGAGGCGCAGCACCAGGTCCGTCGCGCCGACCTTGAGCATCGTCGTCGACTCCGACATCGACGAGTCGCCCACGATGACGTGCAACCGCCGGTAGTGCTCGGCGTCGGCGTGCGGCTCGTCCCGGGTGTTGATGATCGGGCGCGACCGGGTGGTGGCGCTGGAGACGGCCTCCCAGATGTGGTCGGCGCGCTGGGACAGGCAGTACGTGGCACCCCGCGGCGTCGCGAGCACCTTGCCCGCCCCCGTGAGGACCTGCCGCGTGATGAGGAACGGCACGAGCACGTCGCTCAGCCGCGAGAAGTCGCCCTGGCGGCGCACCAGGTAGTTCTCGTGGCAGCCGTAGGAGTTGCCCGCCGAGTCCGTGTTGTTCTTGAACAGGTGCACCTTGCCCGGCAGGCCCTCGTGCTCCAGACGCTGCTGCGCGTCCGCGACCAGGCCCTCGAGGATCCGCTCCCCGCCCCGGTCGTAGGCGACGAGCTGACGCACGTCGTCGCACTCGGCCGTCGCGTACTCGGGGTGGGAGCCCACGTCGAGATACAGCCGGGAGCCGTTGCGCAGGAACACGTTCGACGACCGGCCCCACGCCACCACCTTGCGGAACAGGTAGCGCGCCACCTCGTCCGCGGACAGGCCGCGCCCGTCCTCGGCCGCGCACGTGACCCCGTACTCCGTCTCCAGCCCGAAGATGCGTCGGTCCATCGCCGTCCCCCTCAGTTCCCGTCGCCGGCCAGCAGGCCGGCGAGCACCTCGCCCTGCAGACGCCGGAACGCCCGGCGGGGCCGGCGACGCTCCAGCACCGCCACCTCCAGACCCGTGGCGGGGATCGCGCGCTCCTCGCCCGCGGCCACCACGGTGCCGTCGGGCGACACCGCGCCCAGCGTGCGCACCGCGAGGCGCAGCACGTCGGCCAGGCCCATGCCCTCCGACCAGCCGTCGCGCACGCGGGCGGTGAGCTGCTCCGCCTGGCCGCCCATGACGACGAACCCGTGCTCGTCGGCGACCGAGCCGTCGTACGACAGCCGGTAGACCTGGTCCGCGGCCGGGGTGGACCCCACCTCCGCGACGACCAGCTCCACCTCCAGCGGCTTCGACTCGGTGGTGAACACCGTGCCGAGCGTCTGGGCGTACGCGTTCGCCAGGCCGCGGGCCGTGACGTCCGTGCGGTCGTAGGAGTAGCCCCGCAGGTCGGCGTAGCGCACGCCCGCGACCCGCAGGTTCTCGAACTCGTTGTACTTGCCCACCGCGGCGAACGCGATGCGGTCGTAGATCTCCGAGATCTTGTGCAGCGCGCGCGACGGGTTCTCCGTCGCGAACGCGATCCCCTCGTCGTAGGCGAGGACGACCACGGACCGGCCCCGCGCGATGCCCTTGCGGGCGAAGTCCGCGCGGTCCTTCATCAGCTGCTCGGGCGAGACGTAGAACGGCATGCTCATGCGCGCGCACCTCCGGCTGCTCCGTCGCGGCGCGCCGCGACGATCCGCTCCACGACACCCGCCAGGACGTCGTCCGACACGCGCTGGTACCCGTCTGCGTCGACCGTGGCCACGACGGGCCAGATGCGGCGCACCGTGTCGGGCCCCCCGGTGGCGCTGTCGTCGTCCGCGGCGTCGTACAGCGCCTCCACGGCCACCGACACGGCGTCCGCCGCCGGCAGGCCGGGGCGCCACAGCTTCTTCAGGGCACCGCGCGCGAACACCGAGCCCGAGCCCACCGAGTGGTGGTCGTGCTCCTCATAGCGCCCGCCGGTGACGTCGAAGCTGAACAGCCGCCCCGTGGCGCGGTCCAGGTCGTAGCCCGCGAACAGCGGCACCACGGCCAGGCCCTGCATCGCCAGCGGGAGGTTGCCGCGGATCATCGTCGACAGCCGGTTCGCCTTGCCGTCCAGCGACAGCAGGGAGCCCTCGATCTTCTCGTAGTGCTCCAGCTCCAGCTGGAACAGGCGCACCATCTCCACGGCGATGCCGGCCGACCCGGCGATGCCCACGGCCGAGAACTCGTCCGCCGGGAACACCTTCTCGATCTCGCGGCTCGCGATGAGGTTCCCCATGGTCGCGCGCCGGTCGCCGGCCAGGACGACGCCGCGCGGCGCGTCCGGCCCGCCGAACGTCAGGGCCACGATCGTCGTCGCGTGCGGCGCGAGGTCCGCGGCGGGCGCGCCGCCCGCACCCGGGCGACGGCCCGGGAGCAGGTCCGGCGCGTGGTCCGCGAGGAACTCCACGAACGAGCTCGACCCCGGCCGCAGGAAGGCGTCGGGCAGGCGGCCGGCCCCCTCAGCGGCAGTCGTCACTCACTGACCGCCCTTCTGCACGAAGCCGCGCACGAACGACTCGGCGTTCGACTCCAGGACCTCGTCGATCTCCTCGAGCAACGAGTCCACCTCGGCGTCGCGGTCCGACGTCTGGGGCGCCGCCGCGGGCGGCGGGTCCTGGGCGTCGTCGTCGGGCGTGCGGTCGTCCCGCTGCTCCGAGATCCGTTCCTGACCGGCCATGGTTCCGCCTCCTTCGTCGTACCCCGTACGGGTGTGGTCAGCCTATGCCGATCGGGCGCCGGTTGGCGCACCCGGCTCACGTGTCGCCGCGCAGGCCCGCCAGCAGGGCGGCCGCGTCCGGGCTCGCGTCCAGCAGGGGGCCGATGTGCGCCCGGGTGCCGCGCAGCGGGTCCGGCATCGGGACGCGCTGCAACGAGGCCGTGCCGGGCACGTCGAAGATGACGGAGTCCCAGCTCGCTGCCGAGACCTCGTCGGCGTAGCGCTCCATCACCTCGCCCCGGAACCAGGCCCGCGTGTCGACCGGCGGGTGGTGCACCGCGTGCGCCACCTCGTCCTCCGTGACGACCCGGTCCACGGCGCCCGCGGCCAGCAGCCGGTGGTAGACGCCCCGCTCGGGCCGCACGTCCGACCACTGCAGGTCCAGGGCCCGCAGCCGAGGGTGGTCCCACGCCAGGCCGTCGCGCGTGCGCATGCGCTCCAGCAGGCGCAGCTTGGCCACCCACTCGACCTCTCGGGCGCAGGAGCCCGGGTCGGTGGCGAGGCGGTCCAGCACCGACCGCCAGCGCCCCACGACCTCCGCGGAGTCGTCGTCCGTGCCGAGGGCCGCGAGCGCCCGGTCGACGAGGTCGGCGTAGCGCGCCTGGATCTCCAGGGCCGAGGCGGTCGACCCGTCGGCCAGGTCGAGCGGCAGGGTGAGCCCGACGTCGCGGGACACCCGCCGGACGTCGCCGACCGGGTCGGCCAGACGCAGCGCCGCCAGCTCCTCGGCGGCGGCCACCCCCGCCCCGGCGAGCTCGTCGAGGTGCTCGGCCACCCACAGCACCAGGGACGTCGTGCCGAGCTTGAGGTAGGTGGCGACCTCCAGGTGGTTGGCGTCGCCGATGATGAGGTGCAGCCGGCGCCACCGCGTGCGGTCCGCGTGCGGCTCGTCGCGGGTGTTGACGATGGGGCGGCGCAGCGTGGTCTCGAGACCCACCTCCGCCTCCATGTAGTCCGCGCGCTGGGAGAGCTGGAAGCCCGCCTCGTCGCCCGTCGCGCCCAGGCCCACCCGGCCCGAGCCCGTGAAGACCTGGCGCGTCACGAGGAACGGCGTGAGGACCTCGACGAGCGTCGCGAACGGCAGCCGCCGGTCGACGAGGAAGTTCTCGTGGGTGCCGTAGCTGGCGCCCTTGCCGTCCACGTTGTTCTTGTAGAGCACGACCTCGGCGTCCGGCACCTGCGCGAGGCGGCGGCTCGCCGCGAGCATCACGCGCTCCCCCGCGACGTCCCACACCACCGCGTCGCGCGGGTTGGTCACCTCGGGCGACGAGTACTCCGGGTGCGCGTGATCCACGTAGAGCCGTGCGCCGTTGGTGAGGATGCAGTTCGCGGCGCTCGGGTCGTCGTACTCCTCCGTGGCGGGCCGCTCGAGGGTCTGCGTGGCGCCGTCGGCGGACGCCGTCGGCCCGGCGGGGGCGGGTGCGTCGGGGTCGTCGGTGAGCAGCGACGGGTGCGCCGAGGCCCGCTGCAGGTGGAAGCCGCGGGCGTCCGCCAGGGGGTCCTCGTCGTCGTAGTCCCACCGCGCCGGCGGGTGCCCGGGACGGCCGCCCTGCACGCTCGCGCGGTAGGTGGTCACCACCTGGGAGCTCATGAGCATCGGGTTGGCCAGCGGTCGGCCCGGGGACAGCACCCCGTACTCGGTCTCGATGCCCATCACGCGTCGCACGGTCACGACGCCACCCTATGCGCCCTGGTCCGGGTACCGCCGGGTCGTCCACGGGCGGCATCGCGTGCACCGTGCGCGGGACGGGCCCCGGCAGCCGATGAGCGACACGATTCAACGGCGACTTAGGATCTTCTCGTGTCCGACTGGTTCGAGTCCGCGGTGCGCGGCAGCGAGTGCGCAGACCTCGCCCGGGGGGTCGACTGGTCGCGCACGCCGCTCGGCGACCCGTCGACCTGGGCCCCCGCGCTGCGCAGCGCCGTCGAGCTGTGCTTCAGCACGCGGTTCGCCGTGCTGGTGACCTGGGGTCCCGGGCTCACGATGATCTACAACGACGGCTACCGGGAGATGCTCGGCACCGAACTCCATCCCCGCGCGATGGGTGCGCCGACGGCCGAGGTGTGGGGGCACCTCTGGCACGAGGTGGGCCCCCTGTTCGACGAGGTCCTCACCACGGGAACGCCGACGTGGGACGTCGACCTGCCGCTGTGGATGCAGCGCTCCGGCTACACCGAGGAGACCCGCTTCACGTTCTCCTACAGCCCGCTGCGCGACGAGACGGGCGCGGTCGCCGGCGTCCTGGACATCTCCACCGAGACGACCGACCACGTGGTGGACCGACGTCGCCTCGCCCTCCTGGGCAGGCTCGCGACGGCCCTCCAGGGCCACCGGGACCAGGTCGACGACACGGCACGCATCCTCACCGAGGTGCTGGGCGGCAGCCAGGACGTCACCGCCGCCCACCTCTACCGCGGCGACGAACCGGTCGCGACCATCGGCCCCGCTCCGCGCGCGACGACCACGCTGGTGTCCCGGGTCCACCGCACGGACGCGGCCGTCTGGCACGACCACGTGCTGGCCACACCGGTGGGCGACCGCCGACCGGACGGCCCGGCCGAGGTCCTGCTGCTGCGCGGCAACCCGCACCGCCCTCTCGACGCGGGACACCGCGGCTTCCTCGAGCTGGTGGCCGCCACGATCGGCACCGCCCTCGCCGAGGGCGCCGCGCACCGCCGCAGGATCGCCCGCATGCGGACGGTCAGCGACGCCCTGCAGCACGCGATGGTCCCGGACACGCCGCCGTCGTCACGCTGGGAGACCCGCTACCGGCCGGCGGACGACACCCTCTTCGTCGGCGGCGACTGGTTCGACGTCGTCGAGCTGCCGTCCGGACGTTTCGGGCTGGTCGTCGGCGACTGCGTCGGCCACGGCGTCGACGCCGCCACCAGCATGGGCCGCCTCAGCAGCGCCGGGCGGGCGCTCATGCTGACGGGAGCGGGACCCGCCCGCACCCTCGAGCTGCTCGACGACTTCGCCCGCACCGTGCCGGGCACCGAGTTCACCACCGTGTTCTGCGGGATCGTCGACCCGGCCACCGGGACGCTCACCTACTCGAGCGCCGGCCACCTGCCGGGCCTGGTCGTCCACGACGGCTGCGCACGGTCGGCCTGGCTCGACGAGGCGCAGGGCACGCCGCTCACCCTGCACCGTGGCCCCCGGCCCGAACGGACGACCGGGCTGTCCCGCGGCGACACCGTCATGCTGTACACCGACGGCCTCGTCGAGCGGCGCGGGGAGCACCTCGCCGCAGGTCTGGACCGCCTGGTCGACGTCGCCCGCGAGGCGTGCCGGTCCGAGGTGCTCGCCGAGCTCCCCGACCGCCTGCTGGCCGGGATGCTGACCACCGGCGCCCGCGACGACGTCGCGATCGTGGTCTACCGCGCGGACTGACGCGTGGCCGTCAGAGGTACTGCCCCGTCGAGCTCACCGTGTCGATGGTGCGCGGCGTGCCCTGCTCGCCCTTCTTCTGGAAGATCGTGCGGATGAAGACGATGCGCTCGCCCTTCTTGCCGCTGATCCGCGCCCAGTCGTCGGGGTTCGTGGTGTTGGGCAGGTCCTCGTTCTCGTGGAACTCGTCGACGCACGCCGACAGCAGGTGCTCCACGCGGATGCCGCGGTTGCCGGTGGCGAGGAAGTCCTTGATCGCGGACTTCTTGGCCCGGTCCACCACGTTCTGGATCATGGCGCCGGAGTTGAAGTCCTTGAAGTAGAGGGTCTCCTTGTCGCCGCTGGCGTAGGTGACCTCCAGGAACTGGTTGTCCTCGTCCTCGGCGTACATGCGCTCGACCACGGAGCGGATCATCGCGTCGACGGCGAGCGAGCGGTCGCCGCCGTGGACCGTGAGGTCGTCGGCGTTGATCGGCAGGTCGGTCGTGAGGTACTTCGCGAAGATCTCCTTGGCACCCTCGGCGTCGGGCCGCTCGATCTTGATCTTCACGTCGAGGCGGCCGGGCCGCAGGATCGCGGGGTCGATCATGTCCTCGCGGTTGGACGCGCCGATGACGATGACGTTGTCCAGCCGCTCGACGCCGTCGATCTCGGCGAGGAGCTGCGGCACGATCGTCGTCTCGACGTCGGAGGACAGGCCGGTGCCGCGGGTGCGGAACAGCGACTCCATCTCGTCGAAGAACACGACCACGGGCATGCCCTGCGAGGCCTTCTCCCGGGCCCGGGCGAAGATCAGCCGGATGTGCCGCTCGGTCTCGCCGACGTACTTGTTGAGCAGCTCGGGGCCCTTGACGTTGAGGAAGTAGCTCTTGGTCGACGGGTCGCCGCCACGCTCGCGGGCCACCATCGTGGCGAGCGAGCTCGCGACGGCCTTCGCGATGAGTGTCTTGCCGCATCCGGGCGGGCCGTACAGCAGCACGCCCTTGGGCGGGCGCAGCCCGTGCTCGCGGAACAGGTCGGGGTGGGAGAACGGCAGCTCGACGGCGTCGCGGATCGCCTCGATCTGCGGTCCGAGCCCGCCGATGTCCTCGTACGCGATGTCGGGGACCTCCTCCAGGACGAGCTCCTCGACCTCCGACTTCGGCACGACCTCGAAGACGAAGCCGCTGCGCACGTCGACCGTCAGGGAGTCGCCGACCCGCAGCGGGGATCCCGCGAGGGACCCGGCGAGCCGCACGACCCGCTCCTCGTCCGCGCGACCGACGACGAGCACGCGGTCCTCGCCGAGCAGCTCCTTGACCGTGACGAGCTCGCCCGTGCGCTCGAACCCGCCCGCCGAGACGACCGTCATCGCCTCGTTGAGCTTGACCTCCTGGCCGGCGCGGACGCCGGTGAGGTCGAGGGAGGGGCTGGCCTGCAGGTGCATCTTGCGACCCTGGGCCATGACGTCGACGGAGCCGTCGTCGTGCGCGGCGAGGAACGTGGCGTACGTCCCCGGGGGCTTGGCGAGGTCGTCGATCTGCTTCTTCAGCTCGACGATCTGGTCGCGTGCGGCGCGCAGCGCGTCGGCGAGGCGTTCGTTCTTGGCGGCCAGCAGGGCGAGCTGGGCGTCCCGGCCCGCAGGTGCGGGCGTGGTCACGGCGTCCGGGCGGGCAGGGTTGTCGGTCATCGCGTCCCCTCTCGTACGGCCCGGGTCGAGTCCTCCGACGAGGAGACGTCCCCGGAGACAGCACCTTACGGCTCAACACCGACGACGTGTGCGTCATTTCACGGTGCGGTCACGACGTCCACCCGATCGGGACCTGGTCGTGACCGCACCGCGACCTGACGGCGACCTCAGGCGGTCTGCTCGGGCGCCTGCCCGACCTCGCGGCGCACCTTGCGGATCTTCTTGTCGGACACGGGGCGCTCCCCCAGGTCCTCCTCGGTCCACTCCTCGGCGGGGCCGGGGTGCGCGCCCTTGGCGGGGCGGCGCTTGCGCTCGGGCGGCACGACGCCGTCGGCGAGGCGGCGTGCGCTGACGAGGAAGCCGGTGTGGCCGATCATGCGGTGCTGCGGGCGCACGGCCAGGCCCTCGAGGTGCCAGCCGCGGACCATCGACTCCCAGGCGACCGGCTCGGAGAACCGGCCGTCGGCGCGCAGGTCCTCGGCGGTGCGGGACAGCTGCGTGGCGGTGGCGACGTAGCAGACGAGCACGCCACCGGGCGCGAGCGCCCGGGCGACGGCGTCGACGTTCTCCCACGGCGCGAGCATGTCGAGGACCACGCGGTCCACCGTGCCGGGCTCGACGACGTCGGCGACCCGGTCGGCGAGGTCGCCGATGTGCAGGTGCCAGGCCGGGTGCTCGCCGCCGAAGAACGTCTCGACGTTGCCGCGCGCGATGGCCGCGAAGTCCTCGCGTCGCTCGATGGAGTGCAGCTCGCCGGTGTCGCCCACGGCGCGCAGCAGCGACATCGTCAGGGCGCCGGAGCCGACGCCCGCCTCGACGACCCGCGCACCGGGGAAGATGTCCGCCATCTGCACGATCTGCCCGGCGTCCTTGGGGTACACCACCGCCGCGCCGCGCGGCATCGACAGCACGAAGTCGCTGAGCAGCGGGCGCAGCACCAGGTACTCGATGCCCGCGGTGTTCGTGACGACCCAGCCCTCGGGCTTGCCGATGAGGTCGGAGTGCCGGAAGAAGCCCTTGTGGGTGTGGAACGTCGCGTGCTCGTTCAGCGTGATCGTGTGCATCCGACCCTTGGGGTCGGTGAGCTGGACCTTGTCGCCGACGCGCAGCGGGCCGCGCCGCTCGTCAGCACCGGTGGCGGGAGAGGAAGTCACGATGGGCCAGTCTACGGGCGGGCGTCCGGACGCACCGCCGCGGCGACCCGGGCCACGTCCAGCACACCCACCACGCGGCCGCCCGGCCCGACCACGGGCACGACGCGCGCCCCGCCCGCGGTGCGGGCCAGGTGGTCGAGCAGCCCGGCCCCCGCGGCGTCCACGTCGACGGGTGCGGCGGCCCCGAACGGCACGAGCACGGACTCGATGCCGACGCCCTCGGCCTGCACCGCCGGGACCTGCGCCGCGGCACGCGGGTCGACCCAGCCGACGGGCGCACCGTCGTCGCCGACCACGACCACGGCGACCTCGCCGCGCCCGGCCGCCGCGCGTCCGGCGTCCACGACGGCCGCGCCGCGGGGCAGCACGACGGCGGGGGTCATGAGGCCCGTCACGGTGAGGCGGTCGACGGCGTCGCGCCGCTGCCCGGTGCGGATCGCCGCGGACGCACCGGACCACAGGAACGCCCCGATGAGCGCCGCCCACATGACGGTGACGAGGTCCGCCTGGCGGCCCTGGAGCACCGGCCACAGCAGGGCCCACGCGACCACGCCGACACCGACGAGCCGACCCGCCCAGCCCGCGACCAGGTCACCCTTGGACCGCGACCCGGTGGCGGCCCACACGGCCGACGACAGCACCTGACCGCCGTCCAGCGGCAGTCCGGGCAGCAGGTTGAACGCCCCGACGAAGGCGTTGGAGAACGCCCCGGCGTACAGCAGCAGCGCGGGAAGGGACATCGTCGGCTGCGCCTGGAAGGCGAGCCAGAACGCCACGGCGAGCGCCAGGTTGGTCAGCGGACCCACGACGGCCACGAGCGCGTTGTCGCCCGGGCGCTCGGTGCCGGAGTAGGCGGTGTGCCCGCCCCACAGCGTGAGGGCGACCTCGTCGACGCGGCGTCCGCGGGCCCGCGCGGTGAGCGCGTGGGCGGCCTCGTGGCAGAACACCGAGCCGAACAGCAGCAGGACGAAGGCGAACGCGACGACCGCGACACCGATGCCGTCCATCCGCGGGGCGAACGCCCGCACGGTGGGGGCGAACAGGACGGTCAGGACGACGGCGGCGAGCAGCCAGGAGCGGGTGACGATCACCGGGGCGCCGGCGAGGCGGCCGATGGTCCAGCCGGGGGAACGGGGAGGCACCCGCCCAGGCTAGCCGGGCGTCAGGCCCGGAGGTCGACGACCTCGCCCGCGGCGATGCGGCGCACGACGTCGAGGTCGACGTCCGCGAGGCTGTCGGCCCGGCTCAGCCCGGGGCGGGGCTCGACGGGGACGACGGCCTCCACGCCGAGGGTGCGGGCCCCGGCGGCGAGCGCCGAGGTGATACCGGTGGGTGAGTCCTCGATGGCGACGCACCCGGTCACGGCGACGCCCAGGCGCGCGGCGGCGACGAGGTAGGGCTCGGGGTCGGGCTTGCCGCGGGAGACCTGGTCGCCGGTCACGAGGGTGGTGAAGGCGCCGGGGACGTGGGCCACGACGGCGTCGGCGAGCACGGAGTAGCTCATGGTGACCAGGGCGCAGGGGATGCCCGCGCCGCCCAGCGCGGCGAGCAGCTCACGGGCACCGGGTCGCCACGGCACCGCGAGGTCGACCTGGTGGCGGACCCGGCCGAGGAGGTGGTCGACGATCCCCTCGACGGGCAGGTCGACCCCGGCGTCGCGGAGGATCTCCGCGGAGACGGTCAGGGGGTTGCCGACGAGCTCGAGCGCCTGCTCGTGCGACCACGACCCGCCGTACGCGGCGACCAGCTCGTGCTCGGCCCGGATCCAGTAGGGCTCGGTGTCCACGAGGGTGCCGTCCATGTCCCACAGGACGGCGGCGGGCAGGGCGGGGGCGTCGGAGGTCATGGCCCCATCGTAGGAAGTCGTGCGGGGAACGCCGTCGCGCGTCCGGCGACGCGGGGACCGGCGCTGTATAGGGTGACCAGATGAGCACGGAGCAGCCTGTCGGCCGCCACGGAGCACGTCGGACCGTCATGATCGCCGCTTTCGAGGGCTGGAACGACGCGGGTGGGGCAGCCTCCTCCGCGATCGAGCACCTGACGGAGGTGTGGGGCGCGTCCCTGCACTCCGAGCTGGACCCGGAGGACTTCCACGACTTCCAGGTGAACCGGCCGATGGTGGGTCCGGGGCCCGACGGGCGCCGCATCATCGCGTGGCCGACGACGACGATCTCGGTCGCGGAGCTCCCCGAGCGGCGGGTGGTGCTGGTGCACGGCATCGAGCCGTCGTTCCGCTGGCGGGCGTTCTGCGCGGAGATCCTGGACGCCGCCGAGGAGCTGGGGGTGAGCACCGTCGTCACCCTGGGCGCCCTGCTCGCGGACGTGCCGCACACGCGCCCGATCCCGATGTCCGCGTCGACGGAGAGCGAGGGGCTGCAGGCCGTCCTCGACGTCGAGCCGAGCACGTACGAGGGCCCGACGGGCATCGTCGGGGTGCTGCAGCACGAGGCCGCGGCGCGGGACCTCCAGGCGGTGTCCCTGTGGGCGGCGGTGCCGCACTACGTCGCCAACCCGCCGTCACCGAAGGCGACGCTGGCGATCCTGGCGCGGATCGAGGAGCTGCTGGCCACGCCCGTGCCGCTGGGGGACCTGCCGGAGGACGCGGAGGCGTGGCAGGCCGGGGTGGACGAGCTCGCGGGCGAGGACGCCGAGATCGCGGAGTACGTGGCGCAGCTCGAGGAGGCGAAGGACGCCGTCGAGCTGCCGGAGGCGTCGGGCGAGGCGATCGCGCGCGAGTTCGAGCGCTACCTGCGGCGCCGCGACCCGGGTGCCGGCCCGGACAAGCGGGGCGGGCAGCCCGAGCTCTGAGCGGCTGGCCGGCGGCCCCCGCCGCGGCGCACGACGACGCCCGTCCTCCGGTCCGGCCGGAGGACGGGCGTCGTCGGTGTCAGAGGCGGATGCCGAGCAGCGCGTTGACGGCGCGCGCCACGACCCCGGGGGCGCCCTCGTCGTCGCCGGAGGTGTCCCGGCCCGGCGCGAGCGACCGCTCGGCCCAGGCGTCGACGGCCGCGAGCGCGCGGGGGGCGTCGAGGTCGTCGGCCAGGGCGGCGCGCAGGTCCGCCAGCAGGTCGGTCGCGTCCGGGCCGCCGTTGCCCGAGACGGCGGCACGCCAGCGCTCCAGGCGGGCGACGCCCTCCGCGAGGACCGCGTCGGTCCACTCCCACTCGCAGCGGTAGTGGTGGGCCAGGACCCCGAGGCGGACCGCCATGGGGTCGACGCCGTCGGCGCGCAGCCGCGACACGAGCACGAGGTTGCCGCGGGACTTGCTCATCTTGTGGCCCTCGTAGGACACGAGCGCGGCGTGCGCGTGGACGCGCGGCGCGCTGCCGGGCCCGGCCAGGACGCGGCCGTGGGAGACCGACATCTCGTGGTGGGGGAACACGAGGTCCGCTCCCCCGCCCTGGACGTCGAACGGCAGCCCGAGGCCGTCGCGCGCGATGACGGAGCACTCGACGTGCCAGCCGGGTCGGCCCGTGCCGAGCACGCCCGCCTCCCAGGTGGGCTCGCCCGGGCGCTCGCGCCGCCACAGCAGCGGGTCCAGGGCGTTCTTCTTGCCCTCGCGGTCGGGGTCGCCGCCGCGCTCGGCGAACAGCGTCGCCATCGTGGCGTCGTCGTAGCCGGAGACCGTGCCGAACGCCGGGTCGGCGCCCAGGTCGGCGTACACGTCGCCGAGGCCGGGGTCGTCGCCGCCCGCGCCGGGCTCGACCGGGACCCGGTAGGCGGAGCCGTCGGCGAGCATCTGCGCGACCGCGTCGGCGATGGCGTCGACGTGCTCCACGACGCCCGTCCAGGGCTGCGGCGGGACGACGCCGAGCGCCGTCATGTCCTCGCCGAACAACGCGATCTGGTCGCGCGCGAGGTCGCGCCAGTCGACCCCGGTGGCGTCGGCGCGCTCCAGCAGCGGGTCGTCGACGTCCGTGACGTTGGAGCAGTAGGTGACGTCCTTGCCGGCGTCGAGCCACGCGCGGTGCAGCAGGTCGAACGCGACGTAGGTCGCGGCGTGCCCCAGGTGCGTGGCGTCGTAGGGGGTGATGCCGCACACGTAGCTGCGGGCGGTGGGTCCGGGCGCCGGGTCGACCAGCTCACCCGTCGTGGTGTCGTGCACGCGCACGACGGGACGGTGCCCGTCGGCGGGGGCGGGGAGCTCGGGGATCTGGGGGAAGGGCCAGGAACGCACGGCCTCAGGGTACCGGCGTCACAGGTGCGCCCCGGAGTCCGCCTCCAGCACGCCGGTGAGCAGCAGGACGATCACGAGCGCCGCGAGGGCGTACCGGTAGTAGACGAACGGCCGGTAGGAGTACGTCGAGATGATCTTGAGGAACCCGATGAGGACGACGTACCCGACGACGAACGCGACGAGCGTCGCCAGGACGATGTCGACGGCGTCCGCCGACCCGGGTGCGGCGTCCCCGGCCGCGGCCTTGGCGATCTGGTAGAAGCCGGAGCCGAGCACCGCCGGGACGGCGAGCAGGAACGAGTAGTCCGCGGCGGCCTTGCGGGTGAAGCCCATCGCCAGGCCCGCGGTGATCGTGCCGCCGGAGCGGGACACGCCCGGCACCAGCGCGAGGGACTGCGCGAGGCCGAACCCGATCGCCCGCCTCGGCGTCAGCTCGTCGATCTGGCGCTCCCGCCGCCCGAGCCGGTCGGCGACGTCCAGCAGCACGGCGAAGACCACCAGCATGACCACCGTGATCCAGAGGTTGCGCAGGGACGTCTCGATCGCGTCCTGGAACAGCAGGCCCAGCACGACGATGGGGATCGAGCCCAGCGCGATGTACCAGGCCATGCGCGCGTCCGGGTCGTGCGCGCCCATGCGGGAGCGCCAGTCGGGTCCGTGGTCGCCGCGCAGGGACGTCCACCACCCCACGCAGACGTCGCGGATGGTGCGCCGGTAGTACAGCAGGACGGCGGTCTCCGTGCCGATCTGCGAGACGGCCGTGAACAGGGCACCCGGGTCCACGCCGCCGATCAGCTCCCCCACGATGCGCAGGTGCGCGCTGGAGGAGATCGGCAGGAACTCGGTCAGGCCCTGCACCAGGCCGAGGAGGATCGCTTCCCAAGGACTCACGAGCGGCAACACTACCCGTGACCTGGCCGTCCACGGCGCGGGTCCCGGACGGGCCTGTCCGCCGACGGTAGGCTCCGGCGCATGGAACGACGGCAGGTGGGCACCTCGGGCCTTCGGGTCTCCGCGCTCGGGCTGGGGACGATGACCTGGGGCCGCGACACCGACGAGGTGGACGCCGCGGACGTGCTGCGCACGTTCCTCGACGCCGGCGGCGACCTCGTCGACACCGCCGCGTCGTACGCCGACGGGGACGCCGAGCGCGTCCTCGGCGGGCTGCTCGCCGGACGCGTCGACCGCGACGACGTGGTGATCGTCACCAAGGCCGGGGTGCGCCACGGCCTGGAGGGCGCCCGCCGGGACGCCTCCCGCGGCGGCCTGCTCGGCGAGCTCGACGCCTCGCTGGGCCGGCTCGGCACCGACCACGTCGACCTGTTCCTCGTGGCGTGCCCCGACCCGGTGACCCCCCTGGAGGAGACGGTGTCCGCGCTGCGGCTCGCCGTCACGAGCGGCCGGGCACGCTACGTGGGGCTGTCCAACCACCCCGCGTGGGCATCGGCGCGGGCCGCGACCCTGCTGGCCGACGACGGGGTGGGACTCGCCGCCCTCGAGCTCGAGTACTCGCTGCTGCAGCGCGGCCTGGAGCGGGAGATCGCGCCCGCCGCGGCGGCGCTCGGCCTCGGCGTGCTGGCCTGGTCGCCGCTGGGTCGCGGCGTGCTCACGGGCAAGTACCGCCGCTCGGTCCCCGCGACGTCACGGGCGGCGTCGGACCACCTGGCCGGGTTCGTCGCCCAGTACCTGGAGGACGCCGCGGCGGCCGCCGTGGTCGAGGCCGTGGCGACCGCCGCCGACGGCCTGGGCCGGGCACCCCTGGAGGTCGCGCTCGCCTGGCTGCTCGACCGGCCCGTGGTCGCCTCGGCCGTCGTGGGGGCGCGCACCCCCGCCCAGCTCAAGGGGACGCTCGGCGCCCTCGACCTCGCGCTGCCGCAGGAGGTCCGGGGCGCGCTCGACGACGTCTCCGCCATCGAGGTCGGCTACCCCGAGCGCTGGTAGGTCCCGGCCGACCGCGACGGGCGGCCCGCGGCCGTCAGCGCGCGCTGGCGTCCGCGTCGTCGAGGTCGTCGTCGAGGTCGTCGTCGTCCTCGTCCTCGTCGTCGTCCTCGTCGTCCTCGTCGTCGTCCTCCCCGTCGTCCAGGTAGAACGGCGTCACCTCCGTGTACACCTGGGCGAGGGCGTCCTCGTACACCTCGAACGCGTCGGCGAGCACCTCGTAGGCGTCGTCGACGGCGGGGTCGTCCTCGGCTCGGCGGGTCTCCACGGCGTGGAGGTGCCCCTCGAGTGCGGCGACGAAGCGGTCCAACGCGGCACGCGGGTCAGCGGTCATGCTCTGACGTTAGCCGCACCGGGGGCACAATGGGCAGACGAAAACGGAGGACGACCGGTCCGGGAGGCGACGGATGGCATCGAGCTGGCGCAGGCACGGGCACTACGAGTACCGCGTCGTGACGATCGACCGGGAGGTCTCGGTCCCCGACGCGCGCAAGATGCTCACCGAGGAGGCCGAGTACGGCCGGTGGGAGCTGGCGCGCACCCGCCTGTACCTCGGCGGGCAGCGCAAGGTGTGGCTGCGCCGCAAGGTCATCCGGGCCGCGTCCACGCTCTAGGCCGCCCGGTGGAGCGGTACCGCAAGTCCCGGACCGGTGCCCCGCCGGGGTTCTTCGGCACGGAGGCGGCGGGCCTGCGGTGGTTGACGGTGCCGGGCGGGCCGCGGGTCGCGAGCGTGCTGGACGTCGGGCCGGACCACCTGGACCTGGAGCGGGTCGACGCCGGGGCCCCGACGCCCGCGGCGGCGCGTGCCTTCGGACGTGCGCTCGCCGTCCTGCACGGCGCCGGTGCACCGGCGATCGGCGCGCTGCCGCCCGGGGCCGACGCGGGCTGGTTCGGACCGCTCGACGACCCGCTGCCCATGGCGGCGGGCGCGTGGGCGGACTGGCCCACGTTCTACGCCGAGGCCCGGCTGCGGCCCGTCGTGGAGCAGGGCCGCCGGCGCGGCATCCTGGACGCGGCCGACTCGGCGGCCGTGGAGGCGGTGTGCGCGCGCCTCGGCGACCTCGCCGGGCCGCCCGAGCCCCCGGCCCGCCTGCACGGCGACCTGTGGTCCGGCAACGTCCTGTGGTCCCCCGCCGGCGACGGCCGGGGCTCCGAGGCCGTGCTCATCGACCCGGCGGCGCACGGCGGGCACCGGGAGACGGACCTGGCGATGCTGGCGCTGTTCGGCGCCCCGCACCTGGACCACCTGCTGGCCGCGTACGACGAGACCCGCCCGCTCGCGCCGGGGTGGCGGGAGCGGACGGGTCTGCACCAGCTCTACCCGCTGGCGGTGCACGCCGTGCTGTTCGGCGGCGGGTACGTGGCGCGCACCCGCCGGCTGCTGGCGCGGCTCGGTCCCTGACCCGCACCGCCGGGACACCGCGCGCGGCGGGACGGGTCCGGGGCCGTCAGCAGGTGGACAGCAGGCGGTCGAGGACGCGGGTGCCGAACCGCAGCGCGTCGGTCGGGACGCGCTCGTCGACGCCGTGGAACATGCCCGCGAAGTCGAGGTCGCCGGGCAGGCGCAGCGGCGCGAACCCGTACCCGGTGATGCCGAGGCGGGCGAGCGACTTGTTGTCCGTGCCCCCCGACAGCGTGTACGGCAGGACGGCCGCGCCCGGGTCCTCCGCGTGCAGGGCGTCGACCATGGCGTCGACCAGGCTCCCGGAGAACGGCACCTCGAGCGACCGGTCGGCGTGGATCGTCTCGATCCGCACCCGGTCCCCGGCCAGGTCGCGCAGCACGTCCATCGCCTCGTCGCCCCGGCCGGGCAGGGTGCGCATGTCCAGCGCAGCGGTCGCGGTGCCCGGGATGACGTTGGCCTTGTACCCGGCGTCGAGCTGGGTCGGGTTGGTCGTGTGCCGCACGGTGGCACCGACGAACTTCGCGGCCGGGCCGAGCGCCGCGACGAGCGCGTCCACCTGGTCGGGGTCGGCGCCGCCGTCGGGGTCGAACGGCAGGCCGGTGAGGTCGGCGACGCCACGCAGCAGCTTCTCGACGGTCGGGGTGAGGGTGTACGGCCAGGCGTGCTTCCCGATCCGCGCCACGGCCGCGGCGAGCTCGGTCACGGCGTTCTCCGTGTTGACCTGCGACCCGTGCCCGGCCCGGCCGTCGGCCACGAGGCGGAGCCAGGCCAGGCCCTTCTCGGCCGTCTGCACGAGGTAGGCCCGCCGCCCGCCGACCTCGACGGAGAACCCGCCCACCTCGCTGATCGCGTCGGTCGCGCCCTCGAACAGCTCGGGGTGGCGGTCGACCAGCCAGCGCGCGCCGAGGACTCCCCCGGCCTCCTCGTCGGCGAACATGCCGATGACGACGTCGCGCGCAGGGCGCCGGCCCTCGCGGACCATCTGGCGCACGACCGCGAGGATCATCGCGTCCATGTCCTTCATGTCGACGGCGCCGCGCCCCCACAGCAGGCCGTCGCGCTCCTCCGCGGCGAACGGGTCGACGCTCCAGTCGGACGCCTGGGCGGGCACGACGTCGGTGTGGCCGTGCAGGACGAGGGCACCGCGGGACGGGTCGGCGCCCTCCCACCGCGCCACGACGGACGTGCGGCCCGGGGCGGCCTCGTAGACCTGCGGCTCCAGGCCGACCTCGGCCAGCAGCTCGGCCACGAGCTCGGCCGCGGGCCGCTCCCCCGGGCCGGAGTCGTCGCCGAAGTTCGAGGTGTCGATCCGCAGGAGGTCCCGGCAGATCCCGACGACCTCGTCCTCGGCGGTCGGGTGGGTGACGGCGGACTGCGCTGCGATGCTCACGACGCCACCGTACCCAGGCCGCGGCGGGCGAGGAGCGGGTCGATCTCGGCGTCGCGGCCGCGCAGGTCGCGGAACGAGGCCAGCGGGTCCTGCGACCCGCCGCGCGCCAGCAGCCGACGGCGGAACGTCTCGCCGTTGGCGCGCGTGAGGCCGCCGTTCTCCCCGTACCACTCGACGGTGTCGGCGTCGAGGACCTCGGACCAGATGTAGCTGTAGTAGGCGGCCGAGTACCCGGAGCCCCACACGTGGTTGAAGTAGGCGGTGCGGTACCGGGGCGGCACCGGGGCGTAGTCGAGTCCCGCGGCCGCGAGCGCCTCCTGCTCGAACCGGACGACGTCGTCGGGGTCGGTGGGGACGTCGTCGGGGCCGAGGCGGTGCCACGCCTGGTCGAGGAGGGCGGCGCCGAGGTACTCGGTGGTGGCGAACCCCTCGCCGTCGGCGCGGGCGGCGAGCAGGGTGTCGACCCAGGCGGCGGGCATCGGCTCGCCGGTGACGTGGTGGACGGCGTAGGACCGCAGGATCTCGGGCTCCCACGCCCACATCTCGTTGACCTGGGAGGGGTACTCGACGAAGTCGCGCGGGACGTTCGTGCCGGACTGCGACGGGTAGCGGACGTCGGAGAGCAGGCCGTGCAGGGCGTGCCCGAACTCGTGGAACAGGGTGATGACCTGGTCCCAGGTGAGCAGGGTGGGGCGGCCGGGCTCGGGCTTGACGACGTTGAGGTTGTTGAGGACGACGGGTCGCTGGCCGAACAGGTGGTTCTGGTCGACCAGGGTGTTCATCCAGGCGCCGCCCCGCTTGGTGGGTCGGGTGTACCAGTCCGCGAGGAACAGGCCGAGGCCGGTGCCGGGCTCGCCGGGGGTCTCGGCGTCGAACACCTCGTAGACGCGGACGTCGGGGTGGTAGCCCGGCAGGTCGTCGCGCTCGACGAAGGACAGCCCGTAGAGGCGGTGCGCGGCCTCGAGCACGCCGTGGTGCACGACGCGCTCCAGCTCGAGGTAGGGGCGCAGCTCGGCGTCGTCGAGGGCGTAGCGCTCGCCCTTGACCTGCGCGGCGAGGTGCGCCCAGTCGGCGGCGGTGAGGTCCGCGTCGGGCCGGGTGCGGCGCAGGTGCGCGGCGAGCTCGGCGCCCTCGGCGCGCGCGTTGGCGACCGCCGGCGGCGCGAGGCGGGTGAGCATCTGCGCGACGGCGTCGGCGCTGCCGGCGGTGGCGTCCTCGGCGACCCAGGAGGCGTGGTGGGGGTGGCCGAGGAGGCGGGCGCGCTCGGCGCGCAGGCGGGCGATCTCCAGCAGGGTGGCGCGGGTGTCGTTGTCGTCGCCGTGCGTGCCGCGGGTCTCGCTGGCCTCCTGGACGCGACGGCGCACGGCCGGGTCGGTGAGGGAGCCGACGACGTCCTGGCGGGTGGGCAGCTGCAGGACGACGAGCCACCCGCCGGGGTGTCCGGCCTCGAGCGCGGCCTGCGCGGCGGCGGCGACGGCGTCGTCGGAGAGGCCGGCGAGCTCGGCGGGGTCGGTGAGCAGCACGCCGGAGGCCTTCTCCCCGGCGAGGAGCAGACGGCCGTAGACGGCGGAGAGCTCGGACAGGCGGGCGTTGAGCTCGCGCAGCCGCTCCTGCTCGGCCGGGCCGAGGTCGATGCCGGCGCGGCGCAGGTCCTTGAGCCAGGTGCGCAGGAGCCAGGCCTGGTCCGCGTCGAGGGTGACCTCGCCGGCCTCGACGCGACCCTGGAGCTCGACGAGGCGGGCGTGCAGGCGGGCGTCCTGGTGGATGGCGTCGTGGTGGGCGGCGTACAGCGGCGCGGTGCGCTCGTAGACCTCCTCGACGTCGGGGGTGGCGTGCGCGCTGACGAGGTTGAACAGGACCTGCCCGGCGCGGTGCAGCAGCCGGCCGGACCGCTCGAGGGCGTCGAGGGTGTTCTCGACGGTGGCGGGCTCGGTGGCGGTCGCGATCGCGTCGATCTCGGCGCGCTGCTCGGCGAGGCCCTCGAGCACCGCCGGCTCGAGGTGCTCGACGCGGAGCACCCGGAAGTCGGGGAGCTCGTAGGGCAGGTCGGACGGGCGGGCGAGCGGGTTCTCCGCGGCAAGGGCCATGCCGTCATCCAACACCGTGGTCCGGCGGGAGGTCGAACCCGCGCACCGGGGCCGGTGCCCCGACGGCCGGGGTGGGCGAAACGTTTAGCACGGTCGGCACGGCGGTCCGGGTGCGGCAGCGTGGACGGGTCCGGTCCGTGAGAACGAAGGAGTTCGACATGCGACGACTCGCAGCCCTGGCCGCCGTGGTGGCCCTCGGCGCGGCAGGCCTGGTGGTGGCGACGTCCCCGCCACCGGCCGAGGCGCACGGCGCGCAGATGTTCCCCGGCAGCAGGCAGTACTTCTGCTGGGTCGACGGCACGTCGGCGGGCGGTGACATCTCCCCGACGAACCCCGCGTGCGCCGACGCGGTCGCCGCGAGCGGCAAGACGCCCCTGTACAACTGGTTCGGCAACCTGGACTCGAACGGCGCCGGGAGGACGGTCGGGTACGTCCCGGACGGCCGGATCTGCGACGGCGGCGGTCGCGGCCCGTACGACTTCGAGCCGTACAACGCGCCGCGCACGGACTGGCCGACGACGCACCTCACCGCGGGCGACACGTACGAGTTCCGGCACAACAACTGGGCGGCGCACCCGGGCCGGTTCGACGTCTACCTCACGACCGAGGGGTTCGACCCGACGGCGCCGCTGGCCTGGGACGACCTGGAGCTGGTCGACTCGGTCACCGACCCGCCGGCGTCGGGCGGCCCGGGCGACCTCAACCACTACTCCTGGGACGTCACCCTGCCGGCGGACCGCACGGGCCGGCACGTGGTGTTCACGCACTGGGTGCGCTCGGACAGCGCCGAGAACTTCTACTCCTGCTCGGACGTCGTGTTCGACGGGGGGGACGGCGAGGTCACGGGCCTGGGCGGCGACCTCCCGACGCCCACGCCGACGCCCACGGACGACCCGGACGGCTGCCCCGACGCGGCGCCCGGCGCGCCCGGGTCGGCGACGGCCTCGGGGATCACGGCCACGGGCGCGCACGTCATGTGGGGTGCGGCGGAGTCCGGGTGCGTCACCGGCTACGACGTGCTCGACGTCGCGACGGGCGAGGTGCTGGCCACCACGCACGGCACGCCGATGGTGGACCTCACCGGGCTCGACCCGGGGACCGGCTACTCCGTCGTCGTGCGCTCGCGCAACGACCACGCGGGCACGACCTCCGCGCCGACCGCCGTCCTGACCTTCACCACCGAGGCCGACGACGGCGAGCCCGAGCCCACCCCGACGCCGACCGGGGAGCCGGCCGGCGCGTGCGAGGTCGACTACACCGCGTCGCACTGGGGCGACCACCCCGGGTTCACCGGGTCGGTGACCGTCCGCAACACCTCGGACGCCGCCGTGACGGGCTGGGTCGTGACGTTCGACTACCCCGGGGGGCAGCAGGTCGACGTCCCGGGCTGGAACGCGACCGTGTCGCAGTCCGGGACCCGCGTGACCGCCACCCACCCGGCGTGGGCGTCCACGATCGCGCCGGGCGCGGCGGTGACCTTCGGGTTCAACGGCACCGCGACGTCCGCGACCGACCATCCCGACCCCGCGGGCTTCACTCTCGCCGGGGTGACCTGCGGCTGACGGTCCGCGGCGGGCGCCGGCCGGGCACGCCCCGGACGGCGCCCGTCGACGTCATCGCTCCACCACCCCGTCGGGCGTCACCTCCAGGTGCAGGTCCACGCCGACCCGGTCGAGGAACGCCCCGTCGTGGCTGACGACCAGCAGCGCGCCCCGGTAGGCCGACAGCGCCTCCACCAGCCGGTCGGTGCTGGCCAGGTCGAGGTTGTTCGTCGGCTCGTCCAGCACGAGCAGCTGCGCGGGCGGGTCGGCGAGCAGCAGCCGCGCCAGGTGCACCCGGAACCGTTCGCCGCCCGACAGCGTGGCCACCGGCCGGTCCACCTGGTCGCCGCGCACGAGGAACCGGGCCAGGCGGCCCCGCAGCTCCCCGGGCGCGACGTGCGGCGCGCCCGACCGGACCGCGTCGAGGACGGTCGCGTCGTCGTCGAGGGCGTCGAGGCGCTGCGGCAGGTACCCGACCCGGTCGGTGCGCAGCTCGCCCGCCGGCGACGGACCGGCGAGCAGCCGCTCCAGCAGCGTCGTCTTGCCGACGCCGTTCGCGCCGGTCAGCGCGACCCGGGCCGGGCCGGCCACGACGACGTCCCGCCCGTCCACGCCCCCCAGGACCGCGATCCGGCGCCCGGCCGGCACCCCGGGGTCCGGCAGGTCGACGACGATCCGGTCGTCGTCGCGCACGGCACGCTGCGCGGCCTCCACCGCGTCGCGCGCCGCCTGCTCCGCGGCCAGCGCGGCTCCCCGGCGGTCCCCCTGGGACTTCTCGGCGGAGTTGCGCCGGTCGTTCACGACGGCCTTGACGTACCTGGCGTTCGCCGTGTCGGTGCGGCCCTGCCGCTGGGAGTGCGCGATCCGTTCGGCCGTCCGGATCCGGTCGCGTCGCTCGCGCCGCCACGTCTGCTCGGCGTCGCGCACGGCCCGCTGCGCCGCCTCCTGCTGCACGGCGAGCGCCGCCTCGTACGCGGAGTACGGGCCGCCGTGGGTGGTCAGGGACCCGGCCCGCAGCTCGGCGGTCGCGTCGACGAGCTCCAGCAGGGCGCGGTCGTGGGACACCACGACGAGAGCGCCGCGCCAGGTGCGCACCAGCTCGGCGAGGCGCTCCCGGGCGGCCGCGTCGAGGTTGTTGGTCGGTTCGTCCAGCAGGGCGACGTCGGCCCGGCCGAGGCGGACGCCCGTGACGGCGGTCAGGACGGCCTCGCCGCCCGACAGCGTGCCCACCGTGCGGTCCAGGGCGCCGGGCGTGGCGGGCAGGCCCGCGGAGGCCAGCGCGGCGACCGCCCGTTCCTCGACGTCCCAGTCGTCGCCGACGACGTCGAACAGCTCGGGGCGGACGTCGCCGCCGGTGATGGCGCGCACGGCGTCCAGCGGTGCGCGCACGCCCAGCAGGTCGGCGACGGTGGCGCCGGTGTCCAGGGTGAGGCGCTGCGGCACGTAGGCGACGGTGCCGGCGACCCGCACGCCGCCTGCCGTGGGTGTCAGGTGTCCGGCGACGAGGCGCAGCAGCGTGGACTTGCCGGTGCCGTTGTCGCCGACGAGGCCGGTGCGGCCCGCGCCGAACGTGCCGGAGACGCCGGCGACCGGCGTGCCGCCGTCGGGCCAGGAGAAGGTGAGGTCGCGCAGGACGACCGCGGGAGAGGACGGGGTGCGAGCGGGCATGGTGCTCCCGGGGGGACGGGGTCGGGTGCGCCGACGTCGTCCGTCCACCAGGCGTGCACCGGTCCGGGTGCGGGTGGGCGGACCTCAGCGCGAGGTCGGACCGACCGTCGTGCCCGTCACCTGCTCGTCCTTCCGTCCGTCCCCTCTCACCTGCGGCCTGCCCGCGGGGACGGCGTCCACCCTCGCACCGGTGGCCGCCGTCCCGCAACGGATATGACGCACGTCACCCGCGCACGCGGAGCCACTCGTCGAACACCTCGGCGCTGGTGAACCGCGGGACGTACCCGAGGGACGCCTTGAGCGCCGCGTTGTCCAGCACCGGCCGGTAGCGCAGGAACCCGACCCGCTCCGGCCCGTGGACCGTCAGGCGCAGCGCCCGACCCACCCGCAGGGCGGCCGCGAGCAGCGGCGCCGGCACGTCCAGGGTGCGCTTGCCGAGCCGCGCCGCGATGTCCGCGACCGTCATCCGGCCGTCGCCGCACACGTTGAACGCGCCGGTCGCCGGGCCCGTCGCACCGGCCACGATCGCGCCGGTGACGTCGTCGACCCACGCGAACACGAAGGGGCTGTCGCTGCCGCGCACACGCAGCAGCCGCGGCCCGTCCCACAGCGCGGTGATCTGGTTCGCGACGCCCGGACCGAGGATCGTCCCGATGCGCAGGACCACCTGCCCGAGGCCCGGGTGCTCGACGCGGTAGCGCGCGAGCATCTCCTCCACGAGCCGCTTGTGCCGCGAGTACGTGAACTCGTCGTTGCCGCGCAGGGCGTCCGACTCCCGCAGCGGCACCGGGTTGTCCGCGTGGTAGCCGTAGGCCGCGCCCGACGACGAGATCACCACCCGGCGCACCCCCGCGGCCACGCACGCGTCGAGCACGTTCCGGGTGCCCTCGACGTCGACCCGGTACTCGGTGGCCTCGTCGAGCGTGCCCGGGTTCACGATGGCCGCGAGGTGCACGACCGTGTCGACCCCGTGCTCGGCCACCGCGGCCCGCACGGCGTCCGCGTCCGTCACGTCGAGCGTCACCGCGGTGACGCCGTCGGGCAGGGCGATGGGGGCACGCAGGTCGGCCGAGACGACCGCCTCGACGCCGTCGTGCGCGGCCAGCGCCGCCACCGCGTGCGAGCCGAGGAACCCCGACCCGCCGGTCACCAGGACCCGGCTCATGCTGCGACCTCCTGCCGCTCGCGCGCGCGGGTCCGCCGCGCCCAGACGGTCGCGAGGGTGAGGCCCGCGATGATGTCCCACACGCCCCACCACCCGGCCACGACGGCCATCCCGCCGATGCCGCCGAAGAACGTCATGACCAGACCCAGGCCGAGGGCGGCGTTGCGGATGCCGACCTCGAACGTCACGGCCTTGAGCTCGCGCGTGGCCAGGCGTCCCGCCCGCCCGGCGAGGTAGCCGAGGCCCAGCGCCACGGCGTCGTGCAGGAACACCGCGACGAGCACGACCCCGACCCACGCGACGAACACCGCGAAGTTGCCCGCGAGCGCCGCCACGACGAACCCGACGAGCGCGAGGATGCTGATCACGTGCACGGGCCGGTGCACCCGGGCGGCAAGCGAGGGCCAGCGGGTGCGCACGAGCAGCCCGGCGGCGAACGGCAGGCCGATGATGACGACGATGTCCACCATCATCGCCACGGGGTCGAGGCTGACCTGGGCGAGGATCTCCCGGCCGGTGGGGTGCAGGCCGCCCCAGAGCGCGATGTTCAGCGGCATGACGACGAGGTAGAGCGCGTTGCCGACCGCCGTGAGGGACACCGACAGCGCGACGTTGCCGCCGGCGCGGTAGGTGAGGATCTGCGAGACGTTCCCCGGCGGGCACGACGCCACGAGGATCATGCCGAGCGCGATCGAGGCCTGGACGCCGAGCAGCAGCGTCAGTCCGAACGTCACGGCGGGCAGCAGGACGACCTGCGCGAGCAGCGCGAGGACGGCCGCGCGCGGGGCGCGGCGCAGCACCCGGAAGTCCGCCGGGGACGTGTCGAGCGCGATGCCGAGCATGATGAGCGCGAGGACGACGTTGAGCGCCACCAGCGAGCCCGGGGAGAAGTTGACGACGACCTCGTCGATGTTCATCGGGTCACCGCCGGGGCGAGCTCGTCGGCCAGGCGCCGCACGGTGCGGCGGTAGGCGTCCTTGTTGACGTAGTAGCTCATGCGTTCCAGCCCGAGGTACCGGTAGCCGCCGGTGAGGTCGGGCCAGGTCCCGGCGACGCGCGCACGGAACGCGGCGACGCGGGACGCGGCGGCCGGGTCGCCGTCGGCGGCCGCGGCCTGGCCGGCGAGCAGGCGCGCCACGAGGTCGGCCTGCTCGGCACGGCCCTGCCAGCCGATGCCGGAGGCCTCCAGCATGCCGACGACGAACAGCCCGTTGAGGGAGGCGGGCACGATGTTGCAGAACAGGCGCGGGGAGGTGCCCGACCCGGGACCCGCCCAGTCGAGGTGCGCCGGGTCGAGGAACGGGTAGTCGAGCCGGTACCCGGTGGCGAGCAGGACGACGTCGTACTCCCCCGCGGTGCCGTCGGCGAACCGTACGGTGCGGCCGTCGAACCGCTCGACGTCGGCGCGCACGCGCAGGTCGCCCTGCCCGGCGTGCTGGAGCACGAGGGAGTTCACCACGGGGTGGGACTCGTAGATCTTGTGGTCCGGGGCGGGGAACCCGAACCGCTGCGGGTCCCCGTTGAGGAGCGTGAGCAGGCGCGAGTCGACGGCCTGCTTGATCCGGGCGGGCAGGGGGCGGCCCTGGTTGAGGGTGTCGGTGGGGCGGCCCAGCAGGTAGCGGGGCACGAACCAGTACCCGCGGCGCACCGACAGGTCGACGTGCGCGGCGCGGTGGACGGCGTCCACGGCGATGTCGCACCCGGAGTTGCCGCCGCCGACGACGAGCACCCGCTTGCCGGCGAACACGTCGCTGCTTTTGTACGCGCTGGAGTGCAGGACCTCGCCGGTGAACTCCCCGGCGAAGGTCGGCACGTTCGGCTCCGCCAGGGTGCCGTTCGCGACCACGACGTGGCTGTACCGGGCGACGTCCTCGGCGCCGTCGGGCCCGGTGGAGCGGACGTCCCAGCCGCTCGCGCCCGAGGCGTCGCCGTCGACCGGCTCGACGGCGGTCACCCGCGTGCCGAACCGGACGCCGCGCCGCAGGTCGAACGCGTCGGCGTACGCGTGGAAGTAGCGCAGCAGCTCGCGGTGGCTCGGGTAGTCGACGTCGCTGTCCATGGGGAGCTCGTCGAACTGGGTGGTGGTGCGCGACGAGATGAGGTGCGCCGACTCGTAGACGGTCGACCGGGGGTTGTCGATGTCCCACAGCCCGCCGACGTCGTCGTGGGCCTCGTAGCCCGTCCAGTCCAGACCCTCGCGGTCCAGGGCTCGCATCGTCGCCAGACCGGACGGACCCGCCCCGATCACCGCGACGCGTCGCTGCAGCGTCATCGCCTCGTGCTCCTCGCTCACCGCGCACCGTGCGCGGGGTCGCAGAGTCTACGTGAAACGAGGAGTACTACTTACACCGCCCTGTCGGCGACCGCCAAAGAGCCGACGCCGACAAGACCATGATCAGGCCACAGAATCGATGCCCACTTTCACCAAGACTGCACGCAAACGTGGAAACTCATTAACCAGCTAGGTGTAGCGGGGCACGTACGCGCATAGTGCGCCGCCCGGCAAGATCCTGCCGAAAAGCAGCCGCTAGCGACTTTCGTTGCGCCGCGTTGTCGAACGACCTAGAGGCTTCATAAAGTCGAACAAGAACGTTACTCAAAGCATTGGCCTTGGATTCCGACCGCTCTGAATAATAGCGATGAGCAAGAAGGTTCGAGACCACATCCTGCATTAAGGAAGTATTCTTGAGCCTCAGGACCACACCGAGCGCATCATCAAATCCTGCGTCATTGTCGCTTAGCAGAATCAGAATAGCAGCTCCGGCTGCAAGCAGATCTTTTTCGAAACCGACCGCTACTTCGGAGTCCAGGAACTCCCTCGCAGGGTTCGCTAAGGCGCCGCTGGCGAGACCGTGCGACACGCCACCCACGAACACGAACCCGCAAGCTCGATCTAGCGCATCGTCAACCCCGGAAGTGGTCGGCGCATCTCCCAGGACTTCCTCAAGCGCCCTGCCAAGAAGTTCCCTGAAACCATCCGATTGATGCAATTTAACGGACAATTGTGAGCATCCGACCATAATCGCGCGCAGCAATTCACGCTTCAAAGTCAGGTCGCTTACAAGCGTAGAGTTCCGCAAGACAATTGAAGCAACCTCAACTCCGCGCGCCAACAAATCCTCCTCTGTCATGCTGCGCTCATCAATAGATGGGAACGGCTCCACCTCAGACGTATCAAATATATCGAATAGGTCAGCCTCAGCGCCGTCTTCGCCCCCAGCCCTATTCGGATCATCGCGATGACGCGCTGAAGTTGACCCAACCGTAGCGGATGAGCTCCTGGCAATGAGAATCGGGTTGATCTCAGGAACAAGCGTGGACGGCCCAAGAATCTCCTTGCAAACACGCAAGGGCTCGGAATCTCGCCGCACTAGACCCGCATAGTGACAGAGGATGCCTCCGTAGTAGAGCGGGCGCTCAAGCACCCTTTCTCGCACAGTCGAATCAATCTCGGCCGACTTGGCAGCAAAGAACCAAAGGTAACTTGTCTGCGCAAAAACAACCCCTGACTCATTTCTTACAAGCAGCCGACGATCAAGCAATTCCACCACAGCGTCGATAGGCGAAATGTCGCTGTCGATGTCTTGAAGACAGGCGTCAATTAGCGAAGCGGCTTCGACTTCCGCCATCCCTGCAGTGTTCGCCTGAAAGAGCTCACGCGATAGACGAATCAGGCATTCCTCAAGATGATCGGATCGCGCCTCGTCCGCCGATTCAAACCGCCCAAGAAGTATGTCTAAATACTTCTCAAGAAGGCGGGTGGTCGAGCCGATGGACGACACACTGCCACCCCGGACCATGATCGCGACTAGCTGGGCGATAGTGAATGGATTCCGTGGCAGTCGCTCGTTACGGACAGCATCCATAACAGCCTTTGCGACCGGCTCCCATGCTTCAGGAGCGGCCGCCTTGGCGTAGCGAATTATGTCTTTCGACCCCAAAGGGCCGACATACCGAACAACCAATTCTCTCGAATTGAAGGCCGACAATAGCTGGTGCTCGGAGCCAGTGCGACACCCTAAGAACATTCTTCCCGCGTCAATCGTCGCAAGCCCAGCTACAATCTTGGAGAATGCCGAATGCTCGGGGTTAATGTTGTCGACAGCAATAGCAAGTCCCTTAAAGCCATTCTTCTTCACGTCGTATCCGACGGACTTTGCCTCTTTGGCAATTCTTCGCTGGACCGAGAAGTCCCGGTTGTTGGCGAAGCTGGCGTCTACAATAATGGGTGTCAGCCCGAATCGACGAGACGTATCCAAGAGAAGCCAGTTGAGTGCCGTTGTCAATCCGTACTGCGCGTCTCCAGCGATCACGGTGAAACGCTCGTCATCGACGATGCTTGAGCCCGAAATTCGCCGGTTCGAACCATTCTTTGAATCATCGCCGTCCGCAAGATCGACTGTCTGATCTGAGCGTTGCATAAGATTGAAGGCAGGCTCAATAACTACAAGTTCGCTGGGCGCCGCGGACAGATTGCTTGCGTCCGCGATATGCAACGCCCGACTCCGCAGTTCGGAAACCAGATGATTCTGAGCTTGCTCAAGCGTGGAAGCGACCACGGCTTCGTTCGAGGCTGCAACTAGCTTCTTAACGAAGGGTGTAAAATGAACATACTCATCACCATACTTTTCGACTTGAACGTTATGGTGGAAGTGTTCCACTACTGCATCTTTATACTCGGAAGCCTTGCATACTCGGTAATGGGTTGAACTCGGATCGGAGAATATCTTGGAGATCCAAGTCAGCACGCGGGAGAGATTGGGGTCCTTGGATCCGCCACCAAAGCCCATTAGCACGAGAGTGTTGGTGGTGGCGATCGCCTTCTGAAGCGCCTGCGCCTGCACATTCTCTATCACCGCATCGTAGTCGGAGGACGACAGTACGGCCGTATCCGCTCGGTCCCAGACGCCGTGCAAATGAAGGACCGTCTCGCCGCCTAGTTGACGACTGCTGCCCGAGTAAATGTCCAAGAGCGTAACTGTCGATCGTCCTGTTGCCTGCTCTAGCAGAGTGTCGTAATTGGTCGTAACAATTGGTCCCCCAAACTCCCGCAGAGCGTTTGCTAGTTCTTCATTCGCTATCTGAAGCTTTCCTATTGAGCCCGCAAGCCACTTGTGGCGAGCGGGGCTACCCGTCGCAAATGACTCCGACAGCGCATCTGCGGCACCAATTAGAGAGTTAGCGTCCGCGAGACTTTCTTCGAGATACAGCTCAGCTAGTTCGGCGTTGATCACGTCATCTTGATTTCCTTGATCTCTCAGGATCTGGATGCCGCCCGCTAACAGCCCTGCCCAGCTTGCATTGTCATCGTTATCAGTTAGCGCGGCGCTAACGCCGGCTCCCAATACGATTGCAGTCTGACCCCGTCGCATTGCATCAATAACCGTCACAGTTCCCCCTCGTCAGGTTCAGCAAATCTAGTCACGCGCTTGTGCGACCGCAATCCCGCCGACGGGCGAAGTCATCCCCCCACGGCATGACCGGCTCGCGCGGGTCGTCGGGGAGCAGCGACGCCATCCACGAGTCGCGGAGCATCCCGCGCTGCTCGCCGTAGGACCGCAGGGTGCCCTCGAACCGGAAGCCCAGCTTCCACGCGACGCGCCGCGAGGCCCAGTTGCCCACGAACGCCTGCCACTGGAGGCGGGTCAGCCCGAGGCCGTCCGGGTCGAGCGCCCAGTCGACGACGAGGCGCGCGGCCTCGGTGGTCAGGCCGCGCCCCCGGGCGTCGGGCGCCGTCCAGTAGCCGATCTCGCCGCGGCGCTGCGTGCCGGGCTCGCCCCCGGCGGAGACGCCGACCATGCCGAGCACCTCGCCGTCGACCGCGCCCGGGGCGCGCACGGCCCACGTGAAGTCACGTTCCTGCTCCCACCCGCCGGGCACGGAGCCCTCGACGAAGCCCGCCGCGTCGTCGCGGGTGTAGGGCGACGGCACGACCGTCCACGCGGCGATCGCCGGGTCGGTGCAGACCTGGGCGATCCGGTCGACGTCGGCGGTGGTCGGGACGGACAGGGTGACGGCGCTGCTGCGCAGGACGAACGGCTCCATGGCGGGATCCTGCCATCGGTCGCGCCGCTGGTCAGGTCGTTTTCCCGGCCCCGCCGCCGGTCGCCCTGTCGCCCGTCGCGGACTCCTCCGCCCCGGCGGGACCCGCCGGGACGGGGTCGACCTCGGGCGTCTCCGGGTCGCCGGGCGAGTCGGAGCTGTCGGGGGCGCCCCGCGGCAGCGGGACCGGCTGGTCGCCGCGCAGGGTGGAGAACACCGTCCACACGACGGCGACCAGCGGCACCGCGACGACGGCGCCGAGGATGCCCGCCAGCACGGTCCCCGCGAACACCGCGATCGCCACGACCACGGGGTGCAGCGAGACCTGCTTGCCCATGATGAGGGGCTGGAGCACGTGCCCCTCGAGCTGCCCGATGAGCGCGATCCCGATCGTGACGATGAGGGCCGTGACCACGCCCTCGGCGGCCAGCGCCACCACGGCGGCGATGATCATCGCCAGCGGCGCGCCGATGAGCGGGATGAACGCGCCGATGAGCACCAGCACCGCGAGCGGCGCCGCGAGCGGCACCCCCAGGATGCTCAGGAGCACGAACGCGAGGATGCCGTCGCTGAACGCGATGATGACGGTCCCGCGGGCGAACCCGGAGAACGTGTACCAGCCGGCGCCCGCCGCCTCCCGCAGCCGCCGGCGGTTGCGGACGGGCAGCTGGTGCACGAACCAGCTCCAGATCCGGTCGCCCGAGTTGACGAAGAAGATCGTGCAGAAGATCGCCAGGGCGATGACCATGAGCGCCTCGAGGACCGACCCGGCACTCTCGGCGGCCCGCGACGCGAGGGTCTCGGCGTTGTCCGACAGCCACTGCCCGCCCGCCTGCACCCACTCGTTGAGCTGGTCGCCCGTGACGGACAGCCCGAACGGCAGGTGCTGGAGGTACTCGAGGATCTGCTGCAGGCCGGTGTCGAACTGCCCGGCCAGCTCCGTCCACTGCCCGGCCACCGACGCGACGACGAACGTCATGAGCCCGCCGAACACGACCACCCCGGTCAGCAGGGACAGCACGGTGGCGAGCGGGCGCGGCATGACCCGGTCGTAGACGTTCGCCAGCGGGCGGAACACCGAAGTGAGCACGAGCGCGAGGAACACCGCGACGAACACCAGCTCGACCTGCGCGGTGGCGTACACCACGAGCGACAGGCCCACGACGAGGGCGACCAGGCGCCACGACCAGCCCGCGGACGTGCGTAGCCACTGCGGCACGTTCTCCCTCGCCTCGACCACCGTCGCTCCTCCCGCCACGTGCTGCCAGTGTGCGACCCGCCGGGGGTCAGTGCACGGAGAACCCGCCGTCGACGTGGATCGACTGCCCGGTGACGTAGCCGGAGGCGGGACCCGCGAGGAACACCGCGGCTCCCGCGAAGTCGGCCGGGACGCCGTTGCGGCCCACCAGGGTGCGGTCCGCGAGCGCCGCGACGCGGGCCGGGTCCTGCTGGAGGCGCTGGTTGAGCGGGGTGAGGACGAAGCCTGGCACGAGGGTGTTGGCGGTGACACCGTGCGGCGACCACGCCTCGGCCTGGGAGCGCGCGAGGGACTCCAGCCCGCCCTTGGACACGCCGTAGACGCTGGAGGTGACGAACGCGCGGTGCGCCTGCTGGGAGGAGACGTGGACGAGCGGGCCGTACCCGCGCCCGGCCATGCCGGGGCCGAACCGCTGCCCGAACCAGAACGGCGCCTCGAGGTTGACGGTCATGGTGGCGTCCCAGACGGCGGCGTCGACGTCGGCCATCGGGGGCCGCAGGTTGATCCCCGCGCTGGACACGACGACGTCGGGCTCGCCGTACGGCTGCGCGGCGTCGTCGGCGGCGGCCTGCGCGCCGGCCCGCGTGGCGAGGTCCCCGACGACGGCGGTCGCCTCGCAGCCCAGATCCGTGAGCTCGCGGACGGTGTCGTCCAGCGCCTCGCGGCCGCGCGCGACGAGCACGACGCGGGCGCCGGCGCGGGCGAGGGCGGTGGCGATGCCCCGGCCGATGCCGGAGCTGCCGCCGGTGACGACGGCGGTGCGCCCGGCCAGCGAGAACAGGTCCTCGAGGTAGCTCATCGGGGCAGCGTAGGCGGTCGTGGACCGTGTCCGGCCGCCAGGTCCGCGGCCGCTAGAGTTCCGGCGTGATCGACGGGTGCGACGGCTGCGGTGACGGGTGCGGGGAGGGCGGCGACGGAGGTCGCGGACGGTCCTGCACAGGTGCGTCGGGCTGCCTCGACACCACCGGGTGCGACGGGCCCGACCGGCGCGACCGGCGGCGCAGGCGGGGGCCCCTGGCCCGCTGGGCGCTGGCCGCGCCCCGGCCGGGACGGCGTCCGCGCCCGCTGCGCTGGTGGTCGCTGCCCCGCCACCTGGGCAGCGCCGCGATCTACCTCTACCAGGGCGTCGTCTCGCCGCGCACGCCGCCGCGCTGCCGGTACGTGCCGACGTGCTCCGCGTACGGGCGCGACGCGGTGCGGACCTACGGTCTCTGGCAGGGGTCGCGGCTCGCCCTCGGGCGCGTCCGGCGCTGCACGCGCGACGTGCCGCCGGGCACCGCCGACCCGCTGGTCGTCGACCCGGGCTGACGAGCCTCGGACACGACGGGCCCCGGTCACGACGGGACCGGACACGACGGGCCCCGGTCACGACGGGACCGGACACGACGACGGCAGGGAGCGCGCTCCCTGCCACTCTCAACGTATAGCGCACGGGGGGTCTTGCGGCAAGGCCCCCCTCGGGGCGCACCATCGAGCCTCCGGACCGGCCGCGCTCCCCTGCCGCGCGGCCGGGAGTCCGCAGTCCGAGGACGGAGCCCCATGCCCCCGCAGACCCTGCGCACGTTCGCCCTGCCCCCCGCCCGCGCGACCAAGGCCGACCCCGCGCTCGTCGCCGCCGACGACGCCCACCTCAGCGCGATCGCCGACCACCTCGCCTCGGCCGCCGACGACGTCCGCGACCGCCTCGCCGCAGCCCGCCGCCGCCCCGGCGGACACGGCCAGGCCGCGTTCGACCGCGACCAGGAGGTCCACCGGCTCACCGGACGCCTGCGGCTCCTGGAGCGGTACGGCGTCGACCTCTGCCTCGGCCGCACGGTCCCCGCCGACGGCTCCGACCCCCTCTACGTGGGGCGCCTCGGGCTGACCGACGCCGACGGGCGCACGCTGCTCGTCGACTGGCGCACCGCCGCCGCCGAGCCGTACTTCCGCGCCACCCGCGCCGACCCGCGCGGCCTGTCCAGCCGGCGCCGCTACCGGTGGCAGGACCGCCGCGTCGTCGACTACTGGGACGAGGTGCTCGACCTCGACCGGCCCGGCGACAGCCTGGCGCTCGACGACGACTCCGCGTTCTTCGGCAGCCTCGCCGCCGGGCGCACCGCGCAGATGCGGGACGTGCTCGGCACGCTCGCCGCCGACCAGGACGCCGTCGTGCGGGCCGGGGCCGCGGGCACGCTCGTCGTCGACGGCGGGCCCGGCACCGGCAAGACGGTGGTGGCGCTGCACCGCGCCGCCTACCTGCTGCACGCCGACCCCGCCGTCGGCGGCCGGCACGGCGGCGTCCTCGTCGTCGGACCGCACGACGGCTACCTCGCGTACGTCGCGGACGTCCTGCCGAGCCTCGGCGAGGACGGGGTCCGGCTGTGCACGCCGGCCGACCTGGAGCCCGAGGGAGCCGTCGCACGACCCGAGACCGACCCGCGCGTGGCCGCGCTCAAGGGCGACGCGCGCCTCGTCGACGCCCTCGAGCCCGCCGTGGCGCTGCACGAGAACCCGCCCACCGGCACCCTGCTGGTCGAGACCCCCTGGGCCGACGTCGTGGTGACACCGCAGGACTGGGCCGAGGCGTTCGCCACCCCGGACCCGGGGACGCCGCACGACGACGCCCGCGAGGAGATCTGGGCCGCGCTGCTCGACCTGCTCGTCGACCGGACCGCCGACGACCTCGGGCACCGGGGCGCCGCCGCGTGGGACGACGAGGGCTGGGGCCGCGACCAGGACGCCTGGGCCCACGACGACACCCTTGACGACACCCTCGACGAGGGAGGCACCGCCGACCGAGGCGCGGACGACGACCAGTTCGACGCCTACGGGCTGACCGGCGAGGACCCCGCCGCGGGCCTGCGGCGGGCGCTCGCGGCGAGCCGGGACCTGGTGCAGACGTTCGGTCGCGCCTGGCCGCTGCTGGACCCGGCCGACGTCGTCGGCGACCTGTGGACCGTGCCCGCCTACCTGCGCCGGTGCGCGCCCTGGCTGTCCGACGCCGAGGTCACGCTGCTGCAGCGCCCGGACGCCCGCGCCTGGACCGACGCCGACCTGCCGCTCCTGGACGCCGCGCGCCGCCGCGTCGGGGACCCGCGCGTCGCCCGCGCGCGGCGCCGCCACGACGCGGAACAGGCCGCCGAGCGCGCCCGCATGGACGACGTCGTCGAGCACCTGCTCGCCACCGACGACTCCGACCTCGGCGTCATGTCGATGCTGCGAGGGCAGGACCTGCGGGCCGCCCTGTCCGGCCCTGCCGGCGCCGACGCCCGGCCCGCCGTCGCGGCCGACGCCCTGGCCGGCCCGTTCTCCCACGTCGTCGTCGACGAGGCGCAGGAGCTCACCGACGCCCAGTGGCGGTCCGTGCTGGCGCGCTGCCCGTCGGGCAGCCTCACCGTCGTCGGCGACCGCGCCCAGGCCCGCCACGGGTTCACCGAGACCTGGGAGGAACGCCTCGCACGGGTCGGCGCCCGGGACGTCGGCCGCGCCTCCCTCACGCTCAGCTACCGCACGCCCGCCGAGATCATGGCCGCGGCCGCGCCCGTCATCCGCGCCGCCCTGCCCGACGCCAACGTGCCCACCTCGGTGCGCAGCACCGGCACCGCCGTCCGGCACGGCGCCGTCGACGACCTCACCGCCGTCGTCGACACCTGGCTCGCCACCCACCCCGAGGGCACGGTGTGCGTCGTCGGCACCCGGCTCGACGCCGCCGCCGTCGGACGGCCCCGCGTGCGGTGCCTCGCCCCCGAGCTCACCAAGGGCCTCGAGTTCGACCTCGTCGTGCTGGTCGACCCGGACTCGTTCGGCGACGGCGTCACCGGTGCCGTCGACCGGTACGTCGCCATGACGCGCGCCACCGCCGAGCTCGTCGTGCTCACCCCACGCTCGACGGGTGAGCGGGAACGCCCGAGCGCATGATCGAGGCCAGGGACTTCGACGAACACCGTGGTGACACCATGACGACCATCCCCTCATACGACGCCGACCAGCTGGCCGAGGTGCTCGCGATGCTGCCCGACGTCGACTCCGTCGAGCTCAAGCTCACCGTCCCCGACGCCGACCAGCGACGCGTCGTCGACGTCCTCGGCATCGACGCCCTCGACGCGCAGATCCGCCAGGTCGCGTTCCTCGACACCCCCGACCAGCGGCTCTCCGCCGCGGGACTCGTCGTGCGGGTCCGCCGCACCCAGGGGCGGGCCGGCGACCTCACGGTGAAGCGGCGGCCGCTGATGCCCACCGACGTCCCGCCGAAGCTGCGCGGCCGCCCCGGGTTCAAGGTCGAGCTCGACGCCTCCCCCGCCGGCTTCACCTGCTCCTGCTCCCTGACCGTCGAGGTCCCCGACCGCAAGGCTCGCGCCCTGCTGCAGGACGCGAGCGGGCTCCCCGCGCTCCTCGACGCCGCCCAACGCGGCGTCGTCGACGACGCGCTGCCCGCCGGCACCACCCTCGACGACGTCGTCGTGCTCGGACCGGTCACGCTCCTCAAGGCGAAGTTCACCCCGCAGGGCGCACCCCGCCGCCTCACCGCGGAGCTGTGGTTCCTGCCCGACGGGTCACGCATCCTCGAGCTGTCCACCAAGGCGGCGCCCCGCGACGCCTTCCAGGCCGCCGCGGAGACCAAGGTGCTCCTCGCCGGACGCGGGATCGACCTCGGCGCCCCGCAGGAGACCAAGACACGCGCGGTGCTCGCCGCGTTCGCGCCGTCCTGACGCGCCTCGGGGAGACGGACCGCGCGGGCCGGGTCACAGCGGCAGCTTGAAGCCCTCGTGCGACTGCGCGTACCCGAGGGACCGGTAGAAGCGGTGGGCGTCCGGGCGCTCCTTGTCGGACGTCAGCTGCGCCAGCACGCAGCCGCGCTCCCTGCCGCGGGCGTGCGCGTACGCCATGAGCGCGCGCCCCAGGCCCCGGCCGCGCAGGCGCGCGTCCACCCGGACGGCCTCCACCAGCAGCCGCGTCGCACCCCCGCGCGAGATCCCCGGGACGAACGTCAGCTGCAGGCACCCGACGACGGCGCCGTCGAGCTCGGCGACCACCAGCTCGTCGTTCCCGCTCGCCTCGATCGCCTCGAACCCGGCCACGTGCCCGGGACCGAACTCCCCCGTGCGGGCCGCAGCCACCGGGTCGTCGGCGATGAGCTCCACCACGCGGGGCAGGTCGGCGAGCGTCGCGGCACGGAACGTGACCTGCACGGCAGGCGAGGAGTCGGGCACGCCGGGAGGCTAGCAGCGCGGCACGGTGGCGCCGGTAGCTTGCGCCCAGGGCGGACCCGCGACCCGCATCCTGAGGAAGGCGACGGCGTGATCGTGTGCACCGGGACGGCCACACCTCATGCACTGGCCCGTCCGCAGGTGGCACCGCAGTCACGGAGATCGAGCGGGGGGCTCGCCCCTCCATCAGGGCTGCAGGGCGGTCACCAGCTCAGTCGCGCGGTGCGGCGCCGTGCTGAAGACGACGAGATGGGTCGCGGTACCGGTGGCGAGCACGGGGCGCAGCCGGGAGAGGTCAACGTCGGCGGCCGACACCGTCGCGCCGCTCGCAGCAGGGAGCGCGCTCGCATCGACAAGCTCGGCGGCGCCCAGGCCGCGCCAGATCGACCCCAGTCCCACCCGCGGGGACAGCGCGTCGGTGACCGTGATGTCCTCCGGCTCGGAGCCAGGCTCCAGGCGACGCAGAACCCTGGGCAGGCCGGACTCCAGCCCCCAGGTGACGTACTCGGTGAGGAACTCCAGGGCCTCCGCGCCGGCCTGCCGCACCGCTGGTGTCGCCAGCAGCCGGCGCGCGCCGGACACCGCCTCCGCCTCGGCCAGCGCTTCGGGCACCTCGTCGGCGAGCTGCCGCACTGCCTCGCGGTCTTCCGCCTCGATCGGCGCGAGCGTCACGGCACGGGACACGGCGCGCAGCGCCGAGGCGTCGTTCGCGCCGAGAGGGAGCACGCGCCACACGACCTCACCCCCGAGGCTCGCGGCAACAAAATTCCCCTTCAGCGCGTCGAGCGCGTGCTCGGCGTCGAGGCGCACCACGGTGCGGCGCGCCTCCACCTGCGAGTAACTGATGGCCCAGTGCCGAGCGGTCGCGATCACCTTCCGAGAATCCACGGGGAAACTCTCCCATCTCGTCCAGCGGCAGCGAAAACGCCTCGGTGGGTGTAGACCCCTGGGGGGTCTTCGTCACTGTCGTCAGGTGGTCTTGAGCGGCACCTCGGAGACGATGGACCCCTCGTCGCGGCCGGTGGCAGTACCGAACGACAGCAGGCGCACGCCGAGGAGTGAACCGAGCACCACCCGACCGGGCCACGACACCCGCCCCGGGTACGACAAGAGACCCCCCGGTTGTGGACCCGGGAGGTCTTCGTCGTCGCTGCTCAACGAGTGTCCGGAGGGGGACTTGAAACCCGCGCGTCCCTCCCCCTGACCAGCAGGGACAACCGCTGACCTGCACAAACCCGTCCTCGCCGGTTCTTCGCAGGCCACCTGTGGTACGTCACCGTTCCCGACGGGAACACTCTCGGCAGCCCTGCTTCGGTGGGGGCAAGGCCGCGCTGTTCCGGTGCCTGTCGAACCGGGTTTGCCCGAAGCCGGTAGCCGCTAGCTCCTACCTGGTTCTCAGTGGTCCTCCCCCTCCCCCCCCCGGAACACTGGTTGTGGAACGACTCGAGACTCCGAACGGTGCGGCCTCCCGTCACCATCGTCCGCCCACCGATGCTCATCTCCTGAACACTGAGCGCCGCGGACTTCGGGAGTCGATCAGAACCTGCGGGCGGCGACGTCCGGGCGGTGCGACGACGCGAGCAGCTCGCGGAGGCGGGCCGCGGTGACGGGTGCGCCCGGGTCGTCGAGGTAGCTCTTGGCGAAGCCGTCGGCGTCGGCCGCGTAGATCGAGGTGTAGGCGCCGGACTCGGGCTCGAAGAGCGCAGACTCGGCGAGCGTCCCGGCATCGACGGTGTCGAAACCGAGGGAGTCCACGATGCGGGAAACGCGCGCCTTCGCCTCCCCGTCGTCGCCGGCGACCAGCAGGGCGGTCCTCGGGTGGGAGTGGGCGAGGCGCGGGATGTGGTGGGCGACGATGTTGTTGAACGCCTTGACGACGACGGAGTCAGGCAGGAGCGTCTGCTCGTACTCGGCGGTCGTGCTCTCGAGCGTGTCGAGCGCCTCGATCCGGCCGTCCCGGTGGGGGTAGTAGTTGCCGGTGGAGAGGATCGTCCGTCCGCCCAGGGCTTCGACGGGCAGGGCCCGGTAGGCGCTCAGGGGCACGGCCAGCACGGGGATGTCGCCGAACTCCGCAGCCGCGCTGGCGTCACCGGCCTGCGCGAGGGGGCCGAGCTCGTCGATCAGGTCGGTCAACGACTCCGGACCCCTCGAGTTCGCGATGAGGACTTCGTGGTCGGCCGCGACGGCCAGGCGGGCGATCGCGCTTCCGATGGGTCCGCTACCGATGATGCCGATGCGATTCATGGTCCCTCCTGGGGCGGTCGTGGTGGTCGGTGTCGTGTCCGCCGGGCAATGCCGTCGGGTAGTGCCGTCGGCACTACTGGTCGTCGTCGGCGCGCACGGGGCGCACCGTCGCCCAACCGGTCCTGGTCAGCTCGGTCAGGGCAGCTGCCGACGCGTCGTCGGCCATTGCAGCTCCGCGGACCCAGCTGTTCGCCAGAGCAGCCAGGAAGAGGTCACGGGCCCGGACGTCGCGGCGCGCACTCCCCTCGTCCTGCGCGGCGCGCAAGAAGCTCTCGGTGGTCGTGATGAATCCCTGACAGGTCACGGCCAGCGGGGACGAGCTGGTCGCTGTCGCGGCACGCAACGGCTCGGGCAGTCCGTCGAACGCCCCTGCCCACGCGGTGATCGCCTCGAGCCACCCGCCGAGTGCATCGGCCGCGCTCATCGATCCGCTGCGCAGGTGGTCGCGCCTGGCCACGAGAGCGTCGTCGCGAGCAGCGAGCAGTGCGGCGAGCAGGCATTCCCGGTTCGGGAAATGCCGGTACAGGGTGCCCGCACCCACCCCGGCCCGCTTGGCGATCGCGTCGAGCGAGCCTGTGACCCCGTACTCGGAGAAGTACTGCTCGGCGGCGTCCAGGATGCGGTCCCTGTTGCGCTGCGCGTCGGCCCGGGGTCGGCGAGCCCTGTCCGTCACCTCTTCCTGCATCACCACGCCCCCTGCCGATCTAGCGGAGACGGTCTCCGTATCCGAATTAAACGGAGCATATCTCCGCTACATGGTTGCGTCAACGCCGAAGGACGCGCCTCAATCGGCACAGCGCCTCGGCCCGACCCTTCTCGTCAACTCCGTGCGGTGCGGGGGGTTCGCTCCTGCGCGCGAGACGGTGACCGCTGCGACCGCGACGCAGCGCTCAAGCAGGGCCACCAGCGCGCCGTCGTCGATCCCGCGCAGTGCGTCACGGCGATCGCCGCCGAGCAAGCCTGCTTGCCACAACCCGTCGAGCAGTGCGCCCATGAAGGAGTCCCCGGCACCGACGGTGTCCACGACCGTCGTCGGTGGCGCTGCCACCCGCTGCTGTCCGTTGCTGCTCACCGCGAGCGCCTCTTCGCCGCCGAGCGTGACGACGACGAGCGCCGGACCGAGGGCGAGCCACGCGCTCGCGATTTCGGCGGGTTCGACTCCTGGCGCGAGCCAAGCGATGTCCTCGTCACTGACCTTGACGACGTCGGCGAGGGCGATGAGCTCCTCGACCCGGGTCCTTGCATCGGCCGGGTCGCCCATGAGTGCGGGTCGCACGTTCGGGTCGTAGGTGAGGGTGGCGTCCGCCCGTGCGCTGATGAGGAGCTGCCGCACCTGGGTGGCTCCGGGCTCGATCAGCGCGGCGATCGAGCCGGTGTGGACGGCGAGCGCTCCTTCGGCGCGGGTTGCCCGCGGTACACGCCACTCGAGGTCGAAGTCGTAGGTGGCAGCACCGTGCTCGTCGAGGTGTGCCGTGGCCACGCTCGTCGCGGCCGCCGCCGTACTGCCCGGGACGAGCGCGACGCCTGCCCCGCGAAGCCAGTTGCGGATCACCTCGCCGTGGTCGTCGTCCGCGATCCAGGTTGCGAGGCGCACGTCGCGCTCCAGACGCCCGAGGGTGAGGGCCACGTTGGCGAGGCTTCCACCGGGGTGTTGGTCCACCGTGGCGTCGGCGCGGTGCACCTGGTCGATGAGGGCCTCTCCGACGACGAGCACGTGCCCGTCTTCCGGTTCCTGGGGCGCGCGCTCCAGCATGGTCGCGGTCGTCACGTTCGTTCCTCCGTCGTGAACCGTGCGGTTGCTTCGCCCGGTGTTCGTGGTCTTGGGTCGCTCGTCCAGCCCGACGCCGGGCGGGACAGGCACGGGCACCCCTTGCGGGGCACCCGTGCCCTGGTCGGTCTGGCCGACCTCCTCACGCTGGCGTGGTCAGCTCACGGCGTCGACGGTTCGTCGACCGGGACGTTGATGTCGTCGACGCTGAGGTGTCCGAAGCCGCCGGTGGCCTCGTCCACGATCTCGACGTAGAGCTCCTCGCCGATGTAGGCCGAGGCGTCGATGTTTCGCCGCTTGTACTGGGCGCGCAGTGTCTCGTTGGCGTTGCCGGTCACCCTGGCGAGAACCTCGCCGCTGTCAGCACGCACGAGGGCGACGTAGAGCTTGTCGAGGTCGTACCCCCCTGCGGTGAGCAGGTCGATCCTGCCGTCACCACCGAGGGTGAACGGATCCGAGCGCAGCCGACCCGTCGCGTCGTCTCCGACCGCTTCGTCGAAGCCCCACAGGTGGCAGCGGTCCTCGCTGCCCCATGCGTTGGCCTGGCGGAACGGGCCACCCCAACCCCAGTCGGTGGCGTCGGTGACGTTGGCGTCGCTGTAGGCGTCGCCCTCGACGACGGTCCATCCGGTGAGGTCGCACGTGGCGAAGTCGCCGTTCGTCAGCTCGTTGGCGTCCTGCACTGCTGCCGCTTCCTCGTAGTGCGCCGGCGTGACCTTTCCGTAGGCGCCGTCCAGATTCCAGACCTCGAGGGACTTGACCTTGACATTGGAGCCGCCGAGGACGTGCAGCCCGACGGAGTCGGCGAGGGTCGGGTAGACGCGCGTCGTCATCGACTTCTCGTCGTCGACGAATGCTTCGACGACGGAGCGGTCGACGTAGACGTGCATCGTGACCTTGCCGTTGGCGCCGACCTCGAGGGGGCCCTGGTCGACGCCCTTACGGGTGTCGGGGTCCAGGCTGGAGCGGTTCCGGTCGAGGGTGAGAGTGTCGGCCTCGCGATCGACGGTGAGCGCGGTGCGTTCGGTGCCGTCGCTGCTACGCCGCACCTCGAGGCCGGCGTCCGTGCTTGCCCCGTCCTTCGAGCTGGGGGTGATCTGCAGCTCGGCCTCGATCTCGAGCAGGTCGCTGAACGTGTCGTGCTTGTCGTCGAGCGTGGCGTTGGTGCGCTCGACCGACTTGTTCTTGACCGAGAGGACCTTCTTCGAGCGCAGCGACTGCAGCTCGTCCACCGGCTTGAGGCCGGCATCGCCGTCGTCGGTGAGGGTGAGCTCGACCGGCAGCCCCATCGAGTGCGCCCAGCCGGCGTCGTGGTGCTCGTCCTCGCTGCGCCCGTCCTGGGTGATGGTGAACAGCAACGACCTGCCCTCGGGGTCGACCATCCCCGAGGGTCCGGTGAAGTGCTCGCCGTAGTCGAAGAGCCGCGGCTCCTCGTGGTCGGGCACGAACATGTGGGCGTCGCGGTCCCACTCCCCGACCCAGTAGTAGGTGTTCTTCGCGGTGTTCTCGTCGTAGCCCTCGAACCACGGGTTGACGACGAACACGTACTTCGAGGCGCCGTCCTGCTCACCGAGCGGCAGCAGCACTGGAAGCTCCCACACCGTCCCGGTCTTGGGATACGTCTGGGCGTCGCCGATGAGCAGCGGGTTCTGGTACTCCCAGTTCACGAGGTCGCGGGAGGTGTAGACCAGGGCCGTGCCACCGACCTTGGTCTCGCCGTCGACGATCCCGGATCCGACGAGCTGGTACCAGATGGGCTTGCCGTCCTCGGCGGTCTCCTTCCAGACGAACGGGTCGCGGAACTGGCCGAACCACGGCGTGCCGACGGGTGAGGTCAGGTCGGGCTCCTGGACGGTGACGGGCTCCGGCTCGAGGCGCCACTCGGTCAGCGGGCTCTGCGCGGCGCCGGGTACCGGCCATGCGAGTCCGGTCGCCTGGTTCGGGACCGTGGAGTCGTTGCCGGCGGTGTAGAACAACACCGGGTTGCCGTCCGCGTCGGTCGTCGCGCTGCCGGACCACACCCCGTCAGGTGTGACGGGCTCGGTCGGGGGGATCGCGACGGGCAGGTCTTCCCAGTGGACCAGGTCGGTGCTCACGGCGTGGCCCCAGTGGATCTGGTGCCAGTACGGGCCCTGCGGGTTGTGCTGGTAGAAGATGTGGTACTTGCCGTCGAACCAGATGGGTGCGTGCGGTTCGTTCATCCAGTGCTCTGGCGGCAGGAAGTGGTACTGGGGACGGTAGCGGTCCCCGTCGAACCGTGACCGGTCGGGCTGCAGGTCGTCGGTGGAGGTGTCGCCGCCCTCGGCAGCGGTGGCGGCGACCTGCTCGACGCTGAGGAGCTCGTCGGTCACGGTGAGCTCGTCGATCGCGCCGTTCCAGGAGTTGGCGTGGAACGTGCCGTTGATGACGGCTGCTTGGTTGTGCCGTGCGATGAGCAGTGGCTGGTTGTCTGCCGCGAGGATGCGGGTCCCGGCGCCGATGTCCTTGGTCGCGACCTGCTCCCCGTTGAGGTAGAGCCGCATGACGCCCGAGGCAGCGTCGTAGGTGGCGGCGACGTGGCTCCACTCGTACGTCGGCAGGACGGCGTCCTTCGGGGCGCGCAGCGAGTGCCAGGCGATGCCGTCGCCGAGCTCGAGCCCCCAGGCCCCGTGGCGGTACATGCCGAGCAGGTACCCGGTCTTGGCGTCGGGGTCGTGCTGGTTGATGATCGCCGAGGCCTGCCCGAGGTCTCCCCACTCGTAGGAGCGCGGGGCGACCCAGGCCTGGATGCTCAGGATGCTGCTCGGGGTCAGGGCGGTGGCCCCGTCGCGCTGGATGGAGGTCGAGTAGCCGTCGAACAGCAACGACCCGGCCTTGACGCCCTCGCTCCACAGCGGGTCGGAGTCCGGCTTGTACTTGGCGTCGTTGAACACGTAGGCCACGTCGTCGACGGTTCCCGACCCGTCGTCGCGGGCCTTGGTGCCCGACGTCTCGTCGAAGGACCAGTGCATCGGGTCGTTGACGAGCGTGCGCACCCCGTCGACGTTGAGGTGCCCGCTGGCGGAGTCGTCGACCAGGCGCAGGTAGACGGCCTCACCGAGGTGCTCGCCCACGTCCAGCACGGCTTCGTCGTAGACGTCCCCGGTCGAGGCGACCGTCGTGCGTGCGAGCTCCTGGTCGTCGGTGGCCGAGTGCACCGCGACGTACACGTCGGGGTCGCTGGTGCCGCTGAGCAGGAGCCGGACCTCGCCGCGGCCACCGACCAGGAACCGGGGGGAGGTCAGGCTTCCGGTCAGGCTGTCGTCTCCGTCCGCGCCGCCCCACAGGTGATAGGTCCCCTCGGCGCCGAACGGCTCACCACCGGGCGTGGTCGTCGCGGTGCTGACGTTGGCTGCGGTGAACGCCTCGCCGTCGGCGCTCCACCCGTCCAGGGTGCCGGACTCGAAGCCGGCGTTGTCGAACTCGTGGCCCAGGACGTCGACCGTGGTGTCGAACGCGTCGACGTTGATGTGGCCCCAGCCACCGGTCGCGCTGTCCACGACCCGCAGGTAGAGCTCCTCACCGAGGTGAGCGGTCGCGTCCCAGCGCACACGGCTGTACTTCTCGGAGTCCGCGAAGGCCGTATTCGTGGCACGCATCAGCTCGGCGTCGTCCGAGGCGCGGTGCAGCGCCACGTACAGGTTGTCCGGATCGTTGCCGCCGCCGATGAGGAACTCGATCGCGCCGGTCCCGGCGAGGGTGAATGTCGAGGAGGTCAGGGTGCCGATCGCCGAGTCGGGCATGTCCTTCGCACCCCACAGGTGGTAGGTCCCGTCCAGGCCGAACGGGCCGCCCCATCCCCAGTCGGTGGCGTCCGTGACCTGGTCTGCGGTGAAAGCCTCCCCGGTCGCGGTCCAGCCGGTCAGGTCCCCGGTCTCGAATCCGGGGTTGACGACCTGCGTGATCGACTGCTCGGTGAACGTGCGCACGTCGTCGAGGTTCAGGTGGCCCCAACCTCCTGAGACGTTGTCGACGACCTCGAGGTAGAGCTCCTCGCCCAGGTGGGCCGAGGCGTCCCACACCACGCGGCTGAGCTTCTCCGAATCGGCGAACGCGGTGTTGGTCGCGCGCATGAGCTCGGCGCCGTCGGAGGCTCGGTGGAGCGCCACGTACAGGTTCTCCGGGTCGTTCCCGCCGCCCAGCAGGAAGCTGATCTCCCCGATGCCGCCGAGGGTGAATGCAGAGGAGCGCAGGCGTCCCGTCGGTGCGTCGCCCCCCACAGCGGCGCCCCACAGGTGGTAGGTGCCGTCCGGGTTGAAGCAGCACCCCCAGCCCCAGTCGGTGGCGTCGGACACGGACGCATCGGTGAAGGCGTCGCCTTCGACGACGTCCCATCCGGTCAGGTCGCCCGACTCGAAACTCGGGTTCTCGATCATCACGGGCGCTGTCGCACGAGCAGCCGGAGCCACCACGAGGACCGCGGTCGAGGTCAGGGTCAACGCCAGCAAGGATGCGGCAAGCGCTCCTCGTGGTCGACGACGGGGCAGGTACATGGCGAGGCATCTCCTTCGATGTCGTTCATGCAAGGGGGCAAGCGTGGAAAGCTGGCGGCCTCAGGCGACCGTCGGCTCCGGGTCGGCCTGGCGAACTGCGATCTCGGTCAGCGACGCACGCGGGAACACCAGCTGGGTCACGGTCGCGCGTCCGTCGGCGGCGTAGAGCTCCAGCACGCAGCCGTCGAGGACGATCTGCAGGTGGGTCTGCGGCTCGTCGGGGAGGTGGACGGTGTCCACGGAGGCGAAGGTCTCGTGGAAGTCGACGGATCCCGAGGCGGTCCGGTCACAGGTGATCGTGCGTCTGTCCCCGTCGACGGTGACGCGCACGACGTCGTCGCCGTCATGGGTCGACAGCTCGATCTCGGTGTGGCGGCCAGGCGTGGTCGGCACCACGAGGTCATGCACGACGAGGCCGGGGCGGGGATCTGCCGGCAGGACCGGGCGTTGCGCGACCCGCGGGCGTCCGTCAGGCCACCGGACGAGGTCGACCTCACGGGCCAGAGACATGGTCGAGCGCCACGGAGCCGTGGGTGTGTCGCCGGCATAGTCCCAGTTCGACGCCCATCCCAGCATGACTCTGCGGCCGCCCGGCACACCGGAGAAGGACACGGCGGCGTAGTAGTCCCGACCGTGGTCCAGCCAGTCCGGCCCGTCGGTCGTCGCCTTATCGTCGTCGGGTACGAACTCGTACCCGTCGAAGTCGCCCACGAAGTACTGGGTCCCGGAGCCCCCGGCGGGACCACCGGGGTTGAGGCTCACGACCATGACCCAGCGGCGGACGTCGGTGCCGCGGACCGGGAGCTCGAAGAGGTCAGGGCACTCCCACACTCCGCCGGTGGCGCCCCACGGCCCGAAGTGCGAGGCGAAGGTCCAGTCGATGAGATCGGACGAGGTGTAGATCGCCACCCGGTGATCCGTTGCCTCCACGACGACCATCACCCAGTGGCCGGCTTCTCCGCCGTACCGGAAGACCTTGGGGTCCCGGAACTCCGTCGAGCCGATGTCGAGCACAGGGTTGTGGGCGTAGCGCTCCCAGGTCGTCCCGGCGTCCAGGCTGTACGCCAGGGACTGCGCCTGGATCCCCGCACGCGGGTGCTCACCGGTGTAGGCGCTGGTGTAGATCGCGACCAGCGGCGTCTGCCCGGCGGCCCCGAAGCCGGAGGTGTTGGCCTCGTCGACGACTGCACTGCCGGAGAAGACTTGTTCGGTCGGCGTCGCTGCGATCGCGACGGGCTGATGGTCCCAGGTGACCAGGTCCTGCGACGTCGCGTGCCCCCAGGAGATGTTGCCCCAGCCGCTGCCGAAGGGGTTGTTCTGGAAGAAGAGGTGCCAGGTGCCGTCGTGGAAGAGCAGGCCGTTCGGGTCGTTGAGCCACGTGTCCCGGGCCGTGAAGTGGGCGACGGGTCGCAGGTGGTCGGCGGCGGTGTACGTCTCGACGGGAGCCGCGTTCTCGGTGGTGGTCACGTGGGCTTTCATCCTCCTGGGGCGGGTGGTGCGGGGCGGGGCTCGCGCCCCACCCCGCTCGTGCCGTCAGCCGGCCGCGGTGAACCGGTCGTAGGCCTGCTGGTAGATCCCGGTCACGTCGTCGATCCCGAGTCCGTCGAGCTGGGTCGTGTACGCGTCCCACTCCTGCTCGATCGAGCCGTCGACGGTCCAGGTCGCGAACTTCTCCTTGACGAGCGTGTTGATGTCCGCCTGCGCGAGGTTGATCTGCTCGAGCTCGTCGTTGGAGAGCATCACCGGCGGGTAGATGTCGTTGGCCTGGAAGGGGGCGTAGTACTCCTCGACCAGCGCCTGCCGTTCGGCGGCGCGGGGCTCCGGGGCGACGACGTCCACGAAGTCCTGGCGAGTGGTGACGACCGGACCGCCCGGGGCGACCTTCTGACGGCGTTCGCCCTCCGACTCGCCCTCCGCGGCGGGGATCTGGACGAGCACGCCGTCGGCGTTCTCCTCGAGGGTGACACCGATCGGCCCCCAGGACGCCTGGGCGGACATGACGGGGTCGAAGATGCGGTCGACCCAGCGCATCGTGGCCGCCGGGTACTCGTTGGCCCGGGTGATCGCGAACTTCCCGCGGCTGATCTCCTGATTGTTCGTCACGCTGGCCAGGCGCTGGCCGTTCGTGCCCTCCAGGACACCGACCAGGGCATAGTCGTCGACGCGGTCCTCACCGACGACCTCCTTGAGCTCCCACCAGAAGAAGGAACCGAGCACCGGGGTGTCGGCCTTGCCCTTGGCGAGGTAGGCGACGTCGTCCTGGGAGAACGACTCGGGGTCGATCAACCCGTCGGCATACCACTCCCCCAGGGCCTTCACGCCGGCCTTGTACTCGTCGGTGTTCGCGGTGAACTCGACGGTGCCGTCCTCGACGATGCGGTGGTCGTTGTTGTCCGGCTGGCCTCCGAGGGCCGTGATCAGGTCCCACGGGTTCGCGCAGAACGAGTCGGGCCGGAAGCTCAGCGGGATCTCGTCGGCCTTGCCGTTGCCGTTCGGGTCCTGGGTGGCGAACGCGGCCAGCGCGTCGCGGTACTCGTCGATGGTGGTCGGCATGGGCAGGCCGAGCTCGTCCAGCCAGGTCTTGTTGATGAACAGGAAGTTCGGGTACGGAAGGATGCCCAGTTCCTCGACTGACGGCAGCGTGTAGATGTGGCCGTCGGACGCGGTGATGGCGGCACGGATGTCGGGTCGCTCGGCGAGGATCGCCGACAGCGTCGGAGCGTGCTCCTCGATGAGGTCTTCGAGCGGGATCAGCGTGCCGTTGCTGCCGTACTGCACGACCTCCGCGTCGGTCAGCCCGGTGTTGTACAGCGCGTCGGGCAGTTCGCCCGAGGCCAGCATCAGGTTCTTCTTCTCCTGGAAGACCTGGTCGGGCAGGTTCTGCCAGTCGATGGTGATGTTGGTGTCCTGCTCCCACTGCTGGACCAGTTCCATGGTCGCGTAGTCGGGGGCGAGCGGGGACTTCGTGCCGCCGAAGGAGAGCGTCAGGTTCTCCTCGACGATCGGCAGCCCTTCGGCCTGGAAGCCGAAGTCCGCGGAGGCATCGGCGACCTCGGCCGGCTCGCCGCCGCCGGAGCACGCGGCAAGGGTGAGGGCGGAGAGCGTCAGGGTGACGGGCATGACAAAACGACGGTGTCTCATCGGGTTTCCTTGTTCTGTGTCGGAAAGGGATTGGTCTGGTGGGAAAGAAGAACCGAGGGGCGTCAGCTCTTGACGGCGCCGAGAAGCGCGCCCTTGGTGAAGTGCTTCTGCATGAACGGCAGAGCGATGAGCAGCGGCGCTGAGGAGATGACGATCATTCCGTACTTGATCAGCTCCCCCAGGCGCTGGGCGGCGGCGTAGGAGTCGAGCGCTCCGGAGCCGCCGGCCGCCGTCACCTCGGATTGGATGAGCACGTTGCGCAGCACGAGCTGGAGCGGGTACATGCGTTCGTCGTCCAGGAAGATGAGTGCATCGAAGAACGCGTTCCAGTTCGCGACCAGGTGGATCATCACCATGAGCGCGATCAGCGGCTTCGACAGCGGCAGGACGATTCGAGCGAAGAAACGGAAGTCGTTGGCCCCGTCGAGCTGGGCGGCATCCCGGAGCTCGTCCGGGACGTTGCTCTCGAAGAAAGACCGGGCGATGATCAGGTTCCACACTCCGACGGCGCCGGGCAGGATCACGGCCCAGATGGTGTTGAGCATGCCGAGGTCCTGGACGACGAGGTATCGGGCGATCAGGCCGCCGTCGATGAACATCGTGATGATGAACAGCAGCGTGAAGAACTTCCGTCCGTAGAGGTCCTTGCGCGACAGGGCGTAGGCCCCGCACAGGATCACGGTGACGCTGACCAGGGTCGCCAGCGTCGTGTACAGCAGGGAGTTGCCGAACCCGCGCAGGATGCCGGGGTCCGAGAGGATCCTGGCGTATCCGTCCAGGGTGAAGCCCTGGGGCCAGAGCCACACGTCGCCGTTGAGGATCGCCGACGGCTCGCTGACCGAGGCGATGACGATGAAGTACAGCGGATAGAGGATCGCTGCGATCGCCAGGACAAGCACGGTGCCCACGACGACGTCGTGCGCACGGTCGGCCGTGCCGATCTTCGGGAGCCGGCGGCGCACCGGTGTGACGGCCTGAGGGGCGCGACCGGTACTCGCGGGCGGGGTGGCGACCACGGGGTCGTGGGGGGCGGTGGAAGTCACGGCGTCATCACCACAAGCTCGACTGGTTGGCCCGCCGGGCGACCCAGTTGAAGGTCAGCAGGAGGGCGAGGTTGATCAGGGAGTTGAACAGGCCGATCGCGGCCGAATAGCTGAACTGCGCGCCCTGCAGACCCGTCTTGTAGACGTAGGTCTGGATCACTTCGGACGTCGGGATGTTCAGGTCGGTCTGCATCAGCAGGACCTTCTCGAAACCGAGGTTGAACAGGTTGCCGATCGCGAGGATGAACAGGATCGTGATGACCGGCATGATCCCGGGGATGTCGATGTGGCGGATCCGCTGCCACTTGTTCGCGCCGTCGACGCGGGCGGCCTCGTGCAGCGCAGGATCGATCGCCGTCAGGGCAGCGAGGTACACGATCATCGAGAAGCCGGCGTTCTGCCAGATGTCCGACCCGATGTACAGCTGCCGGAACCATTCGGGTGAGCCCATGAAGAACACCGGCTCGCCGCCGAACGCGGTGATGGCGTTGTTCACAATCCCCGACCGAGGCGAGAAGAGCAGGAAGATCATTCCCACTACCACCACGACAGAGATGAAGGACGGGGAGTAGAGCACCGTCTGCGTGAACTTCTTGAATCGGTCGCTCTGCAGCTGGTTGACCATCAGCGCCAGCACGATCGGCACGGGGAACGCGATGAGCAGCCCGAGGGCGTTGATCGACAGGGTGTTCGTCAGCAGCCGCTCGAACTGGAAGGACGTGATGAAGCGCTCGAAGTGCTCCAGCCCGACCCACGGGCTGCCGGCGAATCCGTCAACAGGGTTGAAGTTGCGGAATGCGATCTGCGCGCCGTACATCGGCCAGTACTTAAAGACCAGGACGTACAGCACAGCCGGAGTTAGTAATACGTATAACTGCCATGATCGGGCAGCCCGCTTCCACGCAGGAAGCGGCCGCGGCCGCGTCTGCCGATCAGCGACAGGAGGAGCATGTGTCGTCATGCGGTGCGCACCTTCGCACTTGCCACTGATCCACGCGTGACCAGCGGACATTCGATGGGGTAGTCGGCGACATCGCCGACCGGAGGATTGAGCAGCGACCGGAGCGCGTCACGGGCCATCCGCTCGAAGGGCAGCGCGAGCGTCGTCAGACCTGGATCCAGGTTGGGCGCCAGCATGTCCTGATTGTCGAAGCCGACGACCGAGCAGTCGTCCGGAACGTGCAAACCCAGCGACTCGAGCGCCCGATAGGCGCCCCACGCCGTGCGGTCGTTCCCGCAGAAGATGGCGGTCGGCGCCTCACCGGTCGTCATGAGATCGCGCGCCAGGGTGAGGCCGTCGTCCACGTCACCCGTCCCATAACGCACCAGGCGCGGGTCGAACCCCACGCCGCTCTCGTCAAGGGCACGCCGGTAGCCGGCGAGGCGACCCAGCCCCGCCGGGAGGGTGGAGTCCGGCGACTGGATGTTGATCATCGCCACCCGCCTGTGCCCGGCGTCGAGGAGCTGCCGGGTCGCGGAGTAGCCGCCTGCCTCTTCGTCGGGGAAGAAGCTCAGGACCCGGTCCTCGGCCTCTTGAGCGTTGACGACGACGGTCGGGACGCCCTCAAGCGCGCCAGGGAGCTGCACCACCCGGTGGTACATCGACGCATAGATGACCCCACGGACTCGGTAGGAACGCATCATGTCGATGGCGGCTGCCTCGAGGTCCGGATCGTTGTACGTGTCAACACTGAGGATGACGTGACCGGTCTCCCAGGCGAGTTCCTGAGCACCCTTGAGGAGGCGACCCGCAAAGGGTGCACTGGCAACCTCGTCCGAGATGAAACCCACCATGCCCGACTTACCGCTGCGCAGCGATCGAGCGTACGCATTCGTCCGGTAGTCAAGTTCAGTGGCAGCTGCCATGACACGGTCACGAGTCTTTGCCGATACCCGGCCGTCGTGCGCGCCGTTCAGCACCAGAGAGACGGTCGCCTGGGAAACACCCGCCAGAGTGGCGACGTCCCACATCGTCGCCTGCTTCTTCGCGCGCCGGGCCATGCGTCGCCACCTCCTTGGAGCGTTCGTTAATCGTATGACTGAGAGGAAGTTACCCCGTCGGACGCTCGTCGTCAACCATGATGTCGACACGCGGGCCCCTGGTAGTGACGGCCGAGGCCGGCGTGGAGACCAAGCAGCTGCAGCGGGAGAACGCCAGGCTCCAGGCGCGGGTGTCGAGTGCTTGACCGAGGATCGCGATCCCATCGCACTACACCCAAGCCGTATTGCTCCCATGCCTCGATCCCGAGCGACGTCGGCGCCTCTTGCCCGCACCCACCGCTCGCTGGACACTCGGATCCCGAACACCTTCGGAGGGGAGAGGACATGACTGACGAAGACGACAAGCACGACGCTGCCGAGCGTTGGATGCGCAGGTACATGGACATCAAGATCCGGTACCACGACAAGGACGGCACGCAGATCACCATGCGCCGATGGGTCGAACTGCGGACCCCCGAGTACTCCATCATCGGCAGGGACAAGATCGGACCGTACGACGTCGTGACGGCATGGTTGGGACTGGACTACACGTTCAGAGCGAAGGGCCGACCCCTCATCTTCGAAACCGAGGTCTACATCGACCCCGTCGACGACGAACCAGAGTCCCACCTCTGGATATTCAGCGAGCGGTACTACACACTCGAGGGCGCACAGGCCGGTCACGACCAGGCCACGGCCCAGGCTCAAGAATGGGTCGCTCACGGGCGACCTGAGCACCGGCCCGTCTGAAACTCGGAAGCTACACCGGCCCCCCGCCCGCTGCAGCGCCGGCAAACGAGCGATGCTGCCCGCGGGGTGCCAGTCCCACTCCAGACACGAGACCCACCTGGGAGAACACCCCAGCCGAGGGCGCCTGGGAACACCCGTGGGAAAGCGGAGCTCCCTCCCGCGGGAACACAACGGGAGCATCTCGAACCCAGGATGCGGCCGAATACGACAGAAGACCTCCTGGTTGTGGACCCAGGAGGCCTTCGTCGTCGCTGTCTCAACGAGTGTCCGGAGGGGGACTTGAAACCCGCCCCGACGCCCCCTTGACTAGCCGAAACAGCCGCTGACCTGCACAAACCTCGTACACACTGGTTCTCCGCAGGCCCTCAGTGGTACGCCACCGTTCCCGACGGGAACACCCTGGTGAGCTGCTGCTGGCGCTCCGTTGATGCGCTTCCGGGCCGGGACACGACTACGTGGGATACGTGATCCGCCGACGCTGCCATGCAGTGACTCTGGAACTCCACCGTCCCAGTCGAAGGAGTTGCCATGTCCTCGCTCGCCAAGAGTTCACGCCGCGTCGTCGCGGTGCTGGTCGCGGTACTTGTCGCGGTCCTCGGGACCGCACCCCTCAGCGCTTCTGCGGGCCCGGCGAGCTCGCCGGCCGTCATCGAGGCGGGGCGTCACAGCGGTCCCAAGCCGACGGTCGTCCTGGTCCACGGTGCGTTCGCCGACTCCAGCGGATGGACGGTCGTCGCCGAGAGGCTGCAGGACGACGGATACCCGGTGCTGGCGTTCTCGAACCCGCTGCGCGGTGTCGAGTACGACGCCGACTACCTGCGGGCGTTCCTCGGCACGATCGAGGGCCCGATCGTCCTGGTGGGCCACTCCTACGGGGGCGCCGTGATCACAGACGCCGCTACGGGCAACAACCAGGTGAAGTCACTGGTGTACGTCGCGGCGTACGCCCTCGACGAGGGCGAGTCGGTCGCGCAGGCCAACCACCTGGGCGGCGGGCACGCCGAGGTCACCGACCACCTGGTGCTGCGGCCGTTCCCCGGTGCTGCTCAGGGTGACTACGACGCCTACATCGATCCGGAGTGGTTCCCGCAGCTGTTCGCCGCGGATCTGCCACGCCGTCTCGCCGAGACGATGGCCGGCTCGCAGCGGCCGGGCGCGCTGTCCGCTCTGGTGACTTCGCCTGGTGAACCGGCCTGGGAGTCGGTGCCGACCTGGTTCGTCGTCGCGACAAAGGACCGCATCATCCCGCCCGTGGCGCAGCGGGAGATGGCCGAGCGTGCCGACGCGCGCACGGTGGAGATCCGCAGCTCGCACGCGGTGATGATGAGTCACCCGTTCTCCGTGCTCAGCGTGATCAAGGCGGCTGCACGGTCGTAGCCAGGACCCGCTGTGCCCCGCGGCCGGGAGAACCCCGCGGGGCACAGCGTCATGCGGTCAGTCGATGTCGTCGAACAGGTCGCCCTCGGCCCAGTGCTCGTTGCCTGTCGCGACGAGGATCTCGCGGATCATGCGCAGCTCGGAGGCCTGGATGAATATTGACTGGCGATGGCGCCGTATCTCGCCGGCCCGAGGCAGGTAGAGAGCGCAGGACGCAAGCGCCTTGGGGATGTCTCCCACCTTGAAGTAGCTGTACGCGATCGCGGGGAGGCCCGCCAGGTCGGAGTCGGGCAGCGTACGTGAGGCAAAGAGTGGGGGATCTTGCTCTGCGACCTTGATAGCTCGCCGGTATTGACCGAGTCCGGTGTAGCAAGCCATCAGTACCTGGCGGAAGCTGGGATCCGATTCCTCAGCAGGGTCGAAGTCCCTCACCTTCTGGGCCCATTGGAGAGCCGAGGCGTAGTCCTCTTCCAGGAGGAATGTGTTGGCGATCTCCATCGCCGCCACTGCACCCAGCCACTCCTGACCCTGCGTCGGCGCAAGCCGAGTCACTTCCATGAAGGACTTCTTGGAGTCCTCGAGGAGTCCAGCGTCACGTTCCACGCATGCGAGCGTGTATCGACTCATCAACTGGCCAAACTCATCGCCCGCAGCGTGGAAGGCCGTCGCTGCACGCTCGAGTTCAGCCCTGGCATGCCCATATTGTCCTTGCGCAGAGAATCCGCGGCCGAGGTGCCGTCGCACGTCGGCGATCAACAACTCGTCACCGACTGCCTCGGCGTTCTCAAGTGCCTCCTGAAAGATGCTGACGAACTGGTCGTGTGAGTCGACCGCGAAGCTCTGGACCCGCCGATCCACAGCGAGCAGCACGGCTCGGCGCTGATGCCCCCGGCGCACCATGGACTTGGTGACAGCGTCGATCGCCTTCCGTTCGCGCGCATACCAATCGTGCGAGGACTCCGGACCATCGAAATCCTCGGGGAGGATCCCAGGAGGACAGGGTCCGAGGTCTTCGCCGGCGGGTGAGGGCAACGTCCGCAGCCCGTTCCGTGCGGAGTGCAGGTAGTACTGGTCGATGCGTTCTTCCAGCGCTTCGGTGCGGCCCTCGGCTACGAGTTTGGTGAGCGCGTAGGCGTGGAGGAGGTCGTGCATCGTGTAGGTGCCGGCGGCCGGTTGCTCGATCAGGCTCGCGTCCGTGAGCTGGCGTGCCAGGGCCCGGCACTCGTCCTCGGTGCGACCGATCAGGCTGGCCGCGAGTCGCAGGGACACCATCCGGTTCGGGCTTGCGCTGAGCGACGTGAACAGCTCGGCCGCTTCGGTCGTGAGCTGGTCATACGACCAGTCGAACAGAGAGGTCAGGTCCAGATCGGCGGTCGTCCCTGCGCCGGGGGCGGGGGCGGCGTGCAGGGCTGAGACGATCTCGGTGGCGATGTCGTCGAGGTTCAGGTGTGGGTTGAGGGCGGCTCGGGCTGAGACGGTGGTCAGGGCGAGGGGCAGCCCGGAGCAGGCGGCGAGCAGGTCGTCGCGGGCGCTGGTGAGGGCTTCGAGACGTGCCTGACCGAGACGCCGGCCGAGCAGGGTGGCGGCTTCGTCGTCGTGCAACGGCCTGAGGTGGACGGCGTGCGCACCCTCGCGCGCCACCAGGCTGGTCAGCTGGTTGCGGCTGGTGACGATGACCAGTGACTCCGGCGAACCTGGGAGCAGGTGCCGCACCTGGTCGGTGTCTCGGGCGTTGTCCAGCACGACCAGGATCCTGCGGCCTGCTACGGCGCTGCGGTAGTCGTTGGTCAGGTCCTGCAGGTCCCCGGTCTGCTTGGTCCTGTCGACGGCGAGCGCGCGCAGGAAGCCCTCGAGCGCTGCGGCCGGTTCCACTGGTGTGGCCACGGGATCGAAGCCGCGCAGGTTGACGAACAGCTGCCCGTCGGGGAAGCGTGCCGCGAGCCGGTGGGCCCAGTGCACCGCGAGGGTCGTCTTGCCGATACCGGGCATGCCGCTGACGGCGATGGCGCCGATGTCGCGGTCCGTGCCGAGCCGGTCGAACACGTCGGTGAGCGCGGAGCGCTCCACGTAGCCCGCCACGTCCGGGGGCAACTGGCGGGGAACCACCCGATCATGCTGGGCGGGCTCGTCGCCGCCGTCGGGTGCCTCGTCCATGACAGGCAAGGGGTCGCCTCCGGGGGCGCTGAGCCGCAACAGTTCGGCATACCGGCCACGCAGCTCGCCGCCGGGCTCGACGCCGAGGTCCTCACGCAGCCGGCGGCGCACGCTGTCGTAGACGACCAGCGCTTCGGCCGTGCGCCCGTCGGCGGCGAGGAGACGCAGCACGCGCGCCTGGAGGGGCTCGTCGTGGGGTGCGGTGTGTGCGACGGCGCGGACGGCGTCGACCACCTCGCCCGCACGGCCGAGCCCCAGGGCTGCGTCCGCGGCAGCCAGGGCGACAGCGACCGTCTGACGGTCCAGCGCGCGGAACTCTTCTCGTTCTCGCAGTTCCGAGTCGAGGTCGCAGAACGCCTCCAGGTGGGCGAGGTCCAGTGCCGTACGAGCGGCGTCCAGGGCGGCGGCGGTGTCCGTCGCCTGCCTCAGGTCGCGGACCGCCTCGTCGAACCGGGAGAGCTCGCAGTCCAGCGCAATCGTCTCGAGCCGGTATCCGCCGCGGGTCGCGACCAGGCAGGCACCGCCCTGGTGGGCGCCGATGCCCGGCTCAAGCAGTTGCCGCAACCGGCCGACGTACTTCTGCACCTGGTTGCGTGCCGAGACCGGCGGGGCGTCGCCCCACAACATCTCGACGATGCGACCCGTCGGCACCGTGCGCCCCCTCGAGACCAGCAGCCTGGCCAGTATCACCTGCTGCATGGGTGGACCGACCTGGACCTCCATCTCGTCATGGAACACGCGCAATCCACCGAAGACACGAATGCGCACATGCGTACGCATCTCCTCGGCGTCGGGAACGTCCACGGTCACGTGGACATCCTTCCGTACCAGAGTGCTGTTGCGCGCGCTTTGACCTGGTGCAGGAGGAAGGTGGCTTCCGCCAGCGCCGCCGATGAAGCCACTGACCGGAGTTCTCGAGATGGACCGATTGCGCCAGCGTGAACACGGCTCACCCCGGCAGGTTGCCGCACACGGACACACGCCCGAGGCGCGGTCGTCAGCGAAAGTGCGCGCAGCTGCTCGCAGGACGGGCCCGATGCGCCCTACGGCCGGGAGAACCCGCGGGGCACGGCGTCATTTCTGCTCAGTCGATGTGGTCGAAGAGGTCGCCCTCGGCCCAGTGTTCGTTGCCGGTCGCGACCAGGATCTCGCGGATCTTGTGCAGGTCGGAGGCCAGGATGTACTGCGAGTGGCGGTGTCGTCGTATCTGGGCGGCCCGAGGCAGGTAGCGGGCGCAGACGGCCAGTGCCTTGGCGACATCCCCGGTCCGGTAGTAGCTGTAGGCGATCGCATACAGGTCGACCAACTCGCCATCGGTCGTGACGGAGGCAAGCATAGGAAAGGGTTGCTCTGCGACTTCGATCGCTGCTTCGAACTTTCCCAGTTCCGTGTAGCACCGCAGGAGCACCACGCGCAGGTAGTCGATCAGCCCTTCCGAATCATCGAGACTCTTCGCGTGATTACACCAGTCCAGCGCCCCCTGGTAGTCCTCCCGGATGTGAAGAATCTTGGCAATCTCTGCGGCGCAGTACGCCGCCAGCCAGGCGTGCTCTGTCCCTGCCATCCGGGTGACTCTCGTGTAGGTCGCTATTGACCCTTCGAGGTCGCCGGCCTCGAACTCGATGCCGGCGAGCGTGTAGACGCTCACCAGCTGCCCGTACTCGTCACCGGCAGCGTGGAAGGCTGCCGCAGCGAGACCGAGTTCTGCCTTGGCCCGCTCATGATGACCCTGCAGGGCGAGCCCGCGGCCGAGATGACGGCGCACCTCGGCGGCCAGCAGGCCGTCACCGACTTGCTCGGCGTTCTCGAGGGCTTCCTGGTAGACCGCAGCGAACTGGTGGTGAGAGTCGACATCGATGGACATGAACCGTCGTTCGAGAGCAAACAACACCGCTCTACGCTGCTGGCCACGACGAACCATCGATCGGGCGACAGCGTCAATCGCTGTCCGTTCGCGCAGATACCAGTCGTAGGTCGCGTGCCCATCCTCGAACTCCTCCGGGAGGATGCCGGGCGGGCACGGTCCGAGGTCTTCGGCAGGCGCGGCTGCCTTCAAGAACGCGTTGTGGGTGGAGTGCAGGTAGTACTGGTCGACCCGGTCCTCCAGGATGCCGAGCCGTCCTTCGGATCTGACCTTGGCGAGCGCATAGGAGTGCAGGAGGTCGTGCATCGTGTAGGCGCCGGCAGCCGACTGCTCGATCAGGCTCGCATCGCTGAGTTGACGTGCCAGGGCCCGGCACTCGTCCTCGGTGCGTCCGGTCAGGCTGGCGGCGAGTCGCAGGGACACCATCCGGTTCGGGCTGGCGCTCAACGACGTGAACAGCTCGGCCGCTTCGGTCGTCAGCTGCCGGTAGGACCAGTCGAAGAGAGAGGACAGGTCCAGGTCGGAGGTCATCCGTACACCACGGGCGGGGTCGGCCTGCAGAGCCGAGACGATCTCGGCGGCGATGTCGTCGAGGTTCAGGTGTGGGTTAAGTGCAGCGCGTGCCGAGACGGTGGTCAGCGCGAGAGGAAGGCCCGAGCACGCTGCGAGCAGGTCGTCACGGGCCGTCGTGAGTGCTTCTAGGCGCATCGTGCCCAGCCGCCGGCCAAGCAGGGTGGTGGCCTCGTCGTCGCGCAACGGTCCGAGGTGGACAGCGTGTGCCCCTTCGCGCGCGACCATGCTGGTGAGCTGGTTGCGGCTCGTGATGATGACCAGTGACTCCGATGACCCCGGGAGCAAGGGACGCACCTGGTCTGCATCGTGGGCGTTGTCCAGCACCACCAGGATCCTGCGGCCGGCCACGGCGCTGCGGAAGTCGTTGGCCAGGTCCTGCAGATCCCTGGACTGCCAAGGCCCGTCCACCGACAGGGCTCGCAGGAACCCCTGGAGCGCTACCGCTGGGTCGACGGGTGCGGCAACGGGATCGAAACCTCGCAGGTTGACGAACAGCTGCCCGTCGGGGAACTGTGCCGCGAGCCGGTGGGCCCAGTGCACCGCGAGGGTCGTCTTGCCGATGCCGGGCATGCCGCTGACGGCGACGGCACGGACGTCGCGGTCGGTGACGATGCGGGCGAAGACATCGGTGAGTGCAGCTCGGTCGACATAGCCCGCCACGTCTGGGGGCAGCTGGCGGGGAACCACCCGGTCTGTCTGGGCGGGCTCGTCGTCATCGGGTGCCTCGTCGTTGACGGGCAGGGGGTCGCCTCCGGGCACGCTGAGTCGAAGCAGCTCGGCGTACAGGCCGCGCAGCTCGCCGCCGGGCTCGACGCCGAGGTCCTCACGCAGCCGGCGACGCACGTTGTCGTAGACGACAAGCGCTTCGGCCGTGCGCCCGTCGGCGGCGAGCAGGCGCAGCACGCGCGCCTGGAGGGGCTCGTCGTGGGGTGCGGTGTACGCGACGGCGCGGACGGCGTCGACCACCTCGCCCGCACGGCCGAGCCCCAGGGCTGCGTCCGCGGCAGCCAGGGCGACAGCGACCGTCTGACGGTCCAGCGCGCGGAACTCTTCTCGTTCTCGCAGTTCCGGGTCGAGGTCGCAGAACGCCTCCAGGTGGGCGAGGTCCAGTGCCGTACGAGCGGCGTCCATGACGACGGCGGTGTCCGTCGCCTGCCTCAGGTCGCGGACCGCCTCGTCGAACCGGGAGAGCTCGCAGTCCAGCGCAATCGTCTCGAGCCGGTATCCGCCGCGGGTCGCGACCAGGCAGGAACCGCCCTGGTGGGCCCCGATGCCCGGCTCGAGCAGCTGGCGTAGGCGTCCGACGTACTTCTGCACCTGGTTGCGTGCCGAGACCGGCGGGTCGTCACCCCACAGCATCTCGACGATGCGATCCAGCGAGACCGTACGACCCCTGGACGCGAGCAACAGGGCGAACACGGCCTGCTGCATCGGCGGGCCCACGGAGACTTCCACGTCGTGGTGGAACACCCGCAGCCCACCGAAGACACGAAGACGCACCGGAGGGTGTCTGTCGTCCAGCGCAGGGGCGTCCGCGGCCACGCGCCAATCATCGCCCATCCACCCGAAGCCGCGCGAGCCCACCGGCGTGCTCGGGAAGTGATCAGGAAGTGATCGGCCATCGCGTCTTCCTACGGTGGCGACAACCACCTGATCTCAACGACCAGCAGGCTCCTGGGCGAGCGACGAGACCTCCTCGTGTGAAGCCGAGGCGGCACTGCGCGGGAGGAGATGCGATGCGAACCGAAGGCGATCAACCAGTGGTGAGTTCCGAGGCCGGCATGCAACGTCTCGCGGACCTGCTCCCGGCGGTCGAGACGTCCTGCCTGGTCCTCGCGGACGTCGTCGACTCCTCGGTCCGCTCGGATCGCTCCGGTGAGGCCCTGCGCGCCATGGTGTGCCTGGCCACGATGGCCCGGGCGGTCGGCTCCCCGCTCGTGCACGGCATCCACGCCCGGTGCGCCGCTTTGCTGGCCGACGAAGAATGCTCTGAAGCGCTCTTCGTCACGGCACTGACCCTGTTCGCGATCGTCGTGGCTGACGAGGAAATAGGTAAGACACGGCTGCACTACGGGGAGTGGCTGCGCCGTCAGCGGCGTCGTGCCGAAGCCGTGGAACAGCTCACCAGGGCCCGGGACACCCTCACCTGCGACCTGCGCCGCCGCGCCGAACTCGAGCTCAGCATCTGCACCCAGGAACGGACCTCACGCTACGGCCGCGAGCTCACGGAGCAGGAGGCGAGGGTCGCCGCACGAGCAGCTGCCGGCGCGACCAACCTCGAGATCGCCAGCGAGCTGCACATCAGTCCGCACACGGTCGACTACCACCTGCGAAAGATCTACCAGAAGCTGCAGGTCACCGGCCGACGAGAGCTCCGCCACCACCTGTCCGCACTGCCACCCGCGCGCGCCGCCGAGCCCACCGCAGGGGCGAGCAGAAGGGTCGCCACTACGCAGTACGCGTGATTCATGCCCCGGAACGTCGGGCCACGCTGAAGATCCACGATGGACCACTTTCGAAGGAGAGCGCCATGCCTACCGTGATCACCGACGACGGAGCCCTGATCTTCTACAAGGACTACGGCGACACCGACGCCAAGCCCGTGCTGCTCAGCCACGGCTGGCCCCTCAACGCCGACGCGTGGGAAGCAACCGCCCGCTTCCTGGCCGAAAACGGATACCGCGCCATCACGCACGACCGCCGCGGGCACGGCCGCTCGACCCAGACATGGCAGGGCAACGAGATGGACACCTACGCCGACGACCTCGCCTGCCTCATCGACTCCCTCGACCTGCACGACATCACCCTCGTCGGGCACTCCACCGGCGGCGGGGAGATCGTGCACTACGTCGGACGGCACTCCAGTGCCCGCGTCGCCAAGGTCGTCCTGGTCTCGGCCGTCCCACCGCTGATGCTCAAGCGCGACGACAACCCCGAGGGCCTGGACATCAGCGTGTTCGACGCGATCCGCGCCGGCGAGGCCGCCAACCGGTCCCAGCTGTACCGCGACTTGGCCGACGGACCCTTCTTCGGCCACAACCGCAACGGTGACATCGACCAGGGCTTCCGTGACGCGTTCTGGCTGCAGGGCATGGCCAGCGGGCACCGCGCCGCCTACGAGTGCATCGCCGCGTTCTCCGAGACGGACTTCCGCCCCGACCTGGACAAGCTCGACGTCCCCGTCCTCGTCATCCACGGCGACGACGACCAGATCGTGCCCTTCGAGGTCGGCGGGAAGCGCTCGGCAGAGCTCGTCGACGGCGCCGTGCTGAAGGTCTACGAGGGCAGCGGGCACACGCTGCCCGACACCGACCGGGACCGGCTCCACGCCGACCTGCTCGACTTCATCAGCTCCTGACCGATCGAACCACCAGAAGGGAGAGTCGTCATGAACACCGCACCCGACACCGTCGTCCTCGTCCACGGACTCTGGGTCACCCCGCGCAGCTGGGAGGACTGGATCAGCTACTACCAGGCCAAGGGCATGCGAGTCCTCGCCCCCGCCTACCCGGGGTTCGAGGTCGAGGTCGAGGAGCTCCGTCGGCGACCGGAGATCATCGCGAACCTCACGGTCGAGGCGACCGTCGACCACCTCACGAAGGTCGTCGAATCCGTCGAGACCCCGCCGATCATCATGGGTCACTCCTTCGGTGGCACCCTGACCCAGCTGCTCCTTGCCCGCGGGCTCGGCTCAGCAGGCGTGGTCATCGACTCCGCGCCGACCGAGGGAGTGCGCGTCAACCCGGTGTCCCAGGCAAGGTCACTCTTCCCCGCTCTGAAGAACCCCTCCAACCGGCGCAAGGCCGTGGGCTTCACCCCCGAGGAGTTCCACTACGCGTTCACCAACACACTCACCGCGCAGCAGTCGAAGGAGATCTGGGACCGCTACGCCATCGCGGCCCCGGGCTTCTGGGTGTGGGAGTGCGGTCGGATCGCCAACTTCAAGCCTGGTCACCAGGACACGTGGGTCGACTACAAGGCTGACCGGGCCCCGCTGCTGTTCATCGCCGGCGAGAAGGACCACATCATGCCGCCGTCGGTGAACAAGGCCAACGCGTCGCACTACAAGCACTCGCCGGCCCTGACCGACTACCACGAGTTCGAGGGACGCGACCACTGGACCTGCGGAGCCCCTGGCTGGGAGGCGGTGGCCGACCACGCCCTGACCTGGGGCCTCGAGCACGCCAAGACGGGCCGACCCTGGCTCACTCCAGCCTGAGAAGGCCAACCTGCGCGGCGGCCGGCGGCCCTTCGACGACCCGGAGGTGCTGCCGGTCACCGCGGCACCCCGCTAGCCCGACGCACCAGGAGGTGGGCCATGAGTGAGGAGTACGACGTGGTGGTGCTGGGCGGCGGATCAGCAGGTGAGACCGCAGCGCAGTACGCCGCGCAGCACACGGGACTGACGGTCGCCGTCGTGGAGGGCGCCCTGGTGGGCGGTGCATGCTCCTACTGGGCGTGCATGCCCAGCAAGGCGTTGCTGCGCCCGGTGGCCGCCGCGGCTCAGGCCCGCCGGGTGCCCGGCGTGAGAGCCGAGGTGCACGACATCGCGGCGGTGCTGCGCCACCGGGACGCCGTCGTGCACCGCCACGTCGACGACGCCCAGGTCGCCTGGGCCACGGGCGAGGGCCTGGTCGTGCTGCGTGGTCACGGCACGCTCCAAGGCACCCGGCAGGTGCGTGTGACCCAGACCTCGGGCACTGCCGTCGACGTCACGGCCCGCCACGCAGTCGTCCTGGCCACGGGCAGCACTCCCCACATCCCCGACATCCCGGGACTGGCCGAGTCCGAACCGTGGACCTCCGACGAGGCGACGGCCATGACCAGCGCGCCCCGGTCGATCGTCATCATCGGCGGCGGCGTGGTGGGCTGCGAGGCCGCGACCTGGCTGTCCGGCCTCGGCTCGGAGGTCACGCTGCTCGAACCCGGCGACCGCCTTCTGTCGAAGCTTGAGCCGCGCGCCTCCCAGCTGGTCCTGGACGCGCTGGTCGGGGCCGGCGTCGACGTGCGGTGCTCGTCGGTGGCGCGCACGGTCAGCCACGGCACGGCCGTCGAGGTGATCCTCGACGACGGGCACGCGGTGTGGGCCGACGAGGTCATGGTCGCCACCGGGCGCATCCCGCGCCGCCACGACGCCGGGCTCGCGGCGGTCCAGATCGACCCGGACACGATGACCGTCGACGACGCCATGCGCGTCGGAGGTGCCCAGGACTGGCTGTACGCCGTCGGCGACATCAACGGCGGCCCGGGCATGCTCACCCACATGGGCAAGCATCAGGGCCGTATCGCCGGTGAGGACATCGCACGCCGCTTCGGGCGCCGCCGCCACGAGGACCCGTGGGCACCGGGCCCACCCCGTCCACCAGCCCGCGGTGCCGCAGGTCGTCTTCACCGATCCGGAGGTCGCCACCGTGGGAGAGACGCTCGCGCAGGCTCGCGGGCATCGCGACGTCGTGGCCGTCGAGTACGACCCGGCGAACCTGGCTGGAGCAACCCTGCTCGATCCCACCTACCGGGGCTGGGCGCAGCTCGTCGTCGAGCCGTCCAGCCGGCGGCTTCGGGGCGCGACCTTCGTCGGCCCGGGAGCGAGCGAGCTGCTCTACGCCGCCACCCTCGCGATCACCACGGCCGTGGACCTGCGGCACCTGTGGAGCGTCGTGCCGCCCTTCCCTACCGTGTCGGAGGTGTGGCTGCGACTGCTGGAGGCCGCCCGAGCCCAGCTGTGACGAAGCCGCCCACCGACATCTGCCCTGTCTCGCCAGCACGCCGCGCATCCATGGAGAGAGCCATGACCGGAGAACTGCGACTCGTCCACATCGGCGGGCCTACCCTGCTCATCGAGGTCGACGGCTGGCGTCTACTGGTGGACCCGACGTTCGACCCGCCCGGGCGCCGCTACGGCTTCGGGTTCGGCACCTCGTCGGTCAAGCTCACCGGTCCGGCCATCGGCGTGGACGACCTGCCCCCGATCGACGTGGTCCTGCTCAGCCACGACCACCACGCGGACAACCTCGACGACGCCGGGCGTCGGCTGCTGCCCGAAGTCCCGCGCGTGGTGTCCACCAGGGCGGCGGCCCGCCGGCTGCGGATGCCGAACGTGACCGGCCTCGACCCCTGGTCGACGACCGAGATCTGCGACCCCGACCGGCCGACGCTGCGCGTGACGGCCACCCCGTGCCGCCACGGACCGGCCGGGAGCCGCCCGATCGTCGGGGACGTCGTCGGCTTCGTCGTCGAGCCGACCGCCGGCACCGGCGCGATCTGGATCACCGGCGACACCGTCAAGATCCCCGCACTGGCCGAGGTGCCCCGACGCTTCACGATCGACACGATGATCATGCACCTGGGTCGTGTCCGGTTCCCCCTGACCGGACCCCTGCGTTACAGCATGGACGGCCGCGACGCCCTGGAGCTGGTCCGCACGGTCCGGCCCCGCCGTGCGGTGCCGGTGCACTACGAGGGATGGAGTCACTTCAGCGAACCCGCCGCGGACCTGCAGCACGTCCTGGACGCCGCCGACCAGCAGCTCCGTGAACGCGTCGTGTGGTTGACCCCGGGAGTGCCCACCCGTGTCTGAGGCGCCTCGTCCCTTCACCGACGCCGAGATGCGGACCCTTGCCCGCTACGGCGAGTCCCGCACCGTCGAAAGCGGCGAGGTGCTCCGCCGAGCCGGGGACCGGACCGGGACCCTCTTCGTGCTCGAGTCGGCCAGCGCCGACGCGGTTCGCGAGGCCACCGTGCTGCGCGCCGAGGCAGTGGTGGCCTCGTTCGCGCCCCGCAGCCCGCTGGGGGAGGTGAACCTCCTGATGGGTCACCGTGCCTTCCTCACCGTGCGGGTGACCCGGCCCGGGCAGGTGATCCACATCGAGCGCGACGCCCTGAGGCGACTCATGGCGCACGAGGACGCCCTGGCCCGGCTGCTGCTGATGACGTTCACCCGGCGCCGGGAGCACCTGCTGGACCACGCGGCGGAGTGCCTCGAGATCGTCGGCAGCGTGGACACGGCGCGAGGACTCGCGCTGCGTTCCTTCCTCACCCGGATGAGCGTGCCCCACCGGTGGCACGAACCGACATCGCCCCAAGGCCGGACCGCCTGCGACCACGCCGGCCTGACCGCGGCCGACCTGCCGGCCGCGTTCCGCGCCCAAGGCGTCACCACACAGGTCACGCCCGAGTTCGTCGCCGCCTGGTGGGGCCTGGCCGACGTCCCCGGCTCCGGGTCACCCGTCCTCGACGTGGCCGTCGTCGGGGCGGGACCTGCGGGTATGGCCGCTGCTGTCGGATGTGCCTCGGAGGGGTTGAGCACCGTCGTGGTGGACGCCACCGGTCCGGGAGGGCAGGCCGGCACCTCCAGCCGGATCGAGAACTACCTCGGATTCCCCGCGGGCCTGTCAGGAGCAGACCTCGCGACCCGCGCAGCCCTCCAAGCACTCAAGTTCGGCGCCCACCTCCTCGCACCGGCCCGGGTGACCGCGGTGGAACCGACCGCCGACGGCCACCAACGCGTCGACCTCAGCTCCGGTGCGCGTCTGACCGCACGCACCGTCGTGCTCGCCACCGGCGTCACTTACCGCCGACTCGGAGTACCCGACGAGGAAGAGTTCCTCGGCGCAGGGCTGCACCATGCCGCCACAGCGGTCGAAGCCGGCCTGGTCGCCGGACGCCCGTGCGTCGTGGTCGGCGGCGCCAACTCCGCCGGGCAAGCCGCCGTCTTCCTCGCGCAACACGGATGCCACGTCACCGTCGTGCTGCGCTCCGGCGACCTGCGCGCCGGCATGTCGCAGTACCTCGTGGACCGCATCACGGCCTCGGAGTCCATCGACGTCCTGCCCGGCGCGACGGTCACCGCACTGACCGGGAGCATCGACGGGCTCGAGGTCCACCTCGACCGGCCAGGCTCGACCGGACCTCTGGCCGCGGCTGGCGTCTTCAGCCTGATCGGCGGCACGCCCCACGCCGACATGTTCGACGGCGAACGCGACGCCACCGGATACGTCCTCACTCACCCACACGTCGCAGCCCCGCGGCCAGGAGCACTGATGTACGAGACCAGCCAGCGCAACGTCTTCGCCGTCGGGGACGTCCGCGCCGGCTCGCTCCGACGGGTCGCCGCGGCCGCCGGCGAAGGAGCGAGCGTCGTCGCATCCCTCCACGAAGCGCTCCGGCGCGCACACCAGCCCGCCTGACCACCCTCAGGGATCCGCTCGACGGCGTGAGGACCGGACGAAGCGGCGTCGTAGGACCCGGGCCCATTCGACCCGCGACTGGCGCTCGCCTGAGCACTCACCGACGACCGAGCTGCTCGACGTCATGGCGTGCCGGGGGTGCCGAGCATCTACGGAAGACCCCTGATCGGGGTGCCCGTCCCCCTCCGAACACCGCTCCCACCTAGGAGAACGCCGCCCGCCGAGGGCACGCGGGGACACCCAGGGGAACACGGAGCCCCTCCCGTGGGAACACTCTCGGGAACATCCCGAACAGAGGAAGTGGCCGGATACGACAGAAGACCCCCTGGTTGTGGGCGGTTTCCAGGGGTCCTCGCAACACCTGATGGTTATGTGGCCGTCAGTAGACCACGCAGACGCTCGGCTGGGGTATCCCAGTCGAGCGTCTTGCGTGGTCGGCCGTTGAGTTCCTGGGCGACGTGTTCGAGGTCTTCGGGCCCGTAGGCCCGCAGGTCGGTGCCCTTGGGGAAGTACTGACGCAGCAGACCGTTGGTGTTCTCGTTCGATCCGCGCTGCCAGGGCGAGTGCGGGTCGCAGAAGTAGACCGGCACGTTCGTGGCCATCGTGAACTGGCGATGGGCGGCCATCTCGCTGCCCTGGTCCCAGGTCAGCGAGCCACGCAGGTGCGCGGGCAGGGTCCCGATCAGCGGGACCAGAACGTCGCGGACCTCCTCGGCGGTGTGTCCACCGGGCAGGTGTCCCAGGAGCACGTAGCGGGTGGTGCGTTCCACCAGGGTCACGATCGCGGACTGCGAGGCGGTACCCACGATCAGGTCACCTTCCCAGTGGCCGGGCACGGCCCGGTCGGCGACCTGGGCCGGTCGTTCGGAGATCATCACCATCTCGTCGGCGAACCGGGGCGTGCGCTGCTCCGCGCTACGGCGCGGCTTGCGGCGGGTGCGTCCGGTGCGCAGCGCGGCCGCGACCTCACGACGCAGCCCGCCGCGGGCCTGGACGTAGAGCGCCTGGTAGATCGTCTCGGTACTCACCCGCATGCTCTCGTCGTTCGGATACTCCTTGACCAGAGCGTGACAGATCTGTTCGGGCGACCACCGCACCGCGAGCTTGGCGGTCACGTACTGGCGCAGCGGACCATTCACGGCGAGCTTGGCCCGCTTGGGGCGCGCCCGAGACGCCACCCAGGACCGCTGGGCCGCATGGGGTCGGTAGACCCCGCCGGCCGACCGGGCGTCGATCTCACGCTTGATCGTCGAGGCCGGGCGCCCCAACGCCCGCCCGATCGCCCGCAACGAGGCGCCCTCACGGCGCAGGTCAGCGATCTGCTCCCGCTCCGCCAACGTCAAGAACCGTGGATCCAGCTCGGCCTCCAGCGCAGCGAGCGAGGGCGTGATGGCCACTTCCACATGAGTCGTCACGCCCGTGGTGTAGTCCACCCGGCGACCATCCGGGTAGATGCGAGCCCCGCGAGCCTTCCGTACCCCGGCGTCCCAGTCCAGCGCGGTACGCACGTTGACCCCGACCTGCTGCGCGGCCCGCCGCCGGGACATACCCGTGCGGCGAAGCTGTTCGTACTCGACCCTGCGCGGATGCGGGCCACGCCCACCCTGCCCCTCAGAACGCCGACCAGCCTTGCGCACCCACCCGGCAGCCGTATGCCTGTTCACCCCGACCACGCGCGCCGCGATCGTCGCACTCGCTACCTCGTCGAAGACCTCGAAGAACCGCGCCCTGAGCTCTGGTGAAACCACGATCCCCGCAACCCCCTGAAATCCAGGGTGTTGCGGGGATCGCTAGAACCGGCCGTGGACCCAGGAGGCCTTCGTCGTCGCTGTCTCAACGAGTGTCCGGAGGGGGACTTGAAACCCGCGCCGCCCTCTCTCTGATCAGCAGGAACACCCCGCTGACCTGCGCAAACCTCTTGCACGCCGGTTCCTGGGAGGTCCTCAGGGGTGCGCCATCGTTCCCGACGGGAACACCCCGCCGACTCAGCTATTCGACAGGGACAGAACCCAAGCCGATTCAGATCGCGACCCTTGACCCATTCCACGGCTACGAGAACGCCATCGACGACCATCTCGACCACGCCGTCGCGGTCTTGGACGCGTTCCACGTCGTAAAGCTCACCAGTCAGGCCATCGACAAGTCCGCCGCCGTGTCCAACCGGCCACCCTCGGCCACCGAGTCCGGGCCGGCGACCCGCTCTACGGCATCCGCAACATCCTGCGCACCGCACCCGAACGACTCCCCGACCGGCAGCGCAACCGCCTCGGCAGGGCGATCGCTGCCGACAACTACCGCCTCCGCATGCTCCTCGTCGCCGGCAAAATCACCCCGTGACCCCCCTCATCTACGAAGAGCCGCCAATTGCAGCATCGTTCTTGCGTCCGACCAGCGTCCCGACGGGGAACGCGACGTCGTCAGCAAGCTTCCGCCGCGTCATCGCCGGTGACGTTCGGTCAGAACTCGACGCGGGTGGTCAGTTCATTGAGTGAGTCGATGTATCGCGCCCATATCCACGAGATCCAGCGCAACACTCTCCACGGTGGCGTCCGCACTAGAAGCAACGCTGGCCAGGGCCGACTCGACACTATCGAACGCCTCGACGCCAATCAGGTTGTCAGCCGAACCGACACTCACCAACGCCACGACCCTCGTCGATGGAAGTGGATTACGAAGCGGCACAATCTCCCATCGAAGACTGACCGCCGAGAATCTCTGGCCTATCTCGGCGATCATCATGTCAAGTGCGGCATCGCTTGAAGCGCAACCGACCCTGGGTTCGTCTCCCTCGTCGCCGTAGCGAGCATACAAGAGCCTCAGGGAAAGGGAACTACTGTCGTCCTTGACTCTCACAATCGTTCCCCTTAACCTACCTTGGACCCCAGTTCTGCACGGGTGGTGTAGACCCGTGCGTAAAACGTCTTCCCCTTGCACACAATCATGCCGAGAGTGGTTCCGCGGAATTCCGTGTCAAGATCAGCCACACAGGGATATTCAATATTCTTCTGGGTATAGCTCGACTCACCACTGTTTCCGCCGGGCTTCGAAACAATCGATATCTACAGGCCGAAGTACTCGTACGTGGGATCGCTTTGGTGGCGAATAGAAGTTACAGAGGTTGAGCATTTGGAATACGGCTTGAAGCCGACGGCACCCTTATTAGAAGACGTCCGGAAGTAGACTCGCGTTGGGTACAACGTGCAAGGTGACACCACTACTGCCGCGGCGGCAGACTCTGCTACTGCAAGGTCGGGAGACTCAAGTTTTTCCAAAGTCTGTATCGCCTGCTCGGGAGAATCCGCTGCGACATAGGGAGAGGATCCGACTGGTTCTGCAACCCAATCAGCTTGTTCGTTTGAAATCGTACCGCTCTGCTCGGCAGATTCATTAGCGGAGCCAGAATCCGCAAGCGCAGGCGTTGCCACTGTCGAAGCAATTAGCGCAATTACTGGCACAAGCACGCCGAGACGGAATTTCCGAAACACCCTGAGAGGTGTTCTCACCAGGCTGCGCGAGTTGATCGGCGCGACGGCGCGTTGACCTGCAGGTTCGTCCGGGTGGCGGGTTTGGCAGCAGCAGGGTCCCAGGACCAGGATGCAGTCGCCAAACACACATACCGGACGACTGGGACCCTGCTTGATCACCTATCGTGCCACCCTCGACGTGCCTCCTGACACCCTGCGCACCGTGACGCGCTGGATCGCGGCGCACCGCCGGGTTCGAGACATCCGCCCGTGGCAACGCGTGGCGACCGCGCGCACGCAGGCGCTGCTGGTGCTGCGCTGGTTCAAGGACTCCACGCGGGTCCACCTGCTGGCGCGGGACGCGGAGATCTCGATCGCGACGGCCTACCGGTACCTGCACGAGGCCGTCGACGTCATCGCCCTGCGGGCTCCCGACCTGCACGACGTGCTGGCTACCGCCCGCCAAGAGGACTGGCCGTACGTGTGCCTCGACGGCACCCTGGTCGCGACGATGCAGCTGCACGGCCCGAAGAACCCCTCCGGGGCGGAGTCCTGGTACTCCGGCAAGCATCACCGCCACGGCGGCAACATCCAGGTCCTGTGCGACCCCACGGGCTACCCCGTGTGGGTCTCCCCGGTCAGTCCGGGCTCCACCCACGACATCACCGCCGCCAGAACCCGCAACAAGCTCCTGACCGGTCTGCGGTCCGTGGCCGAACGCGGCAACGCCCTGCTGAAGAAGACCTGGCCCGCCCTGCAGATGGTCACCCTCGACCCGCATCGCCTCACCAAGATCACCGCCGCTGCCCTCGTCTTGCTCCACCTTCAACGAGGAGCCCGACGATCACGCTGGTGAGAACACCTCAGAGAGCTTGGTCGCCTCTGATCCTCGGGGACCTGGACCCCCACCACCAGCAGCGCGCTCACCGGCGAGCCTCCGCCCCTACCGGATGTCCCATGAGCCGCACAACGCCGATCAATGAACTTTGCCGGGGACCCGCACCGCGACCGACACCGAATCAGTTGGTGCCGGTCGCGGCTGTCTATCGCGAAAATCGGCGGAGAAGTTGAGTCCATCACACCCTGGTGTCGCAAACGAGCGACATTAGCGAGTGCAGCACGGTGTGACCATGTTGGACCCCGCTACTCAGAGCTTGGCTCGGCGTCGAGAGCTTCTTTCCTGCCCACCCCTCCGGCCGATCGTTGCGATCTCGCATATCCCGCCACACCGATGACAAGAGCAAGGATAGCCAGTACAGCGAGAGTGAATGCGAGAGTCGGGTTGCCAACACGCTCCTGCGCGTCTGATGCATAACCCTCAAGAATCGCAGCCGCTGCCGCTGCGACTAGGAGAAGACCGCCGAGAATCATCAGCAGCTTCCATTTCCGACGTGCGCTTGATTTCGTCGTCATGGGTTGCACAGAGCCGCAACCGTCGCAGCGTAGCCGACGTTGGGGCGCCACGAATCGATGTTCCAAGGCGTCTTGAAGGGCGCGAAGTCCCAATGACACCTGATTTGGTCGTAGTACTTTTGCCCCTCGTACTGGGAATTGACGTATAGCTTGTACTCAGCGTAGTACTCGCTCGCACTCACGGTCACATTCCAGGCGTTGACTGGATAGATTCCGAATGTGAACCCATTTGTCTTCTTGGTGATGGTGAACTTCTTGATGTACTTTCCCGCAACCGCGGGATCAGCGACGACAGGATAGGCGGTTCCATCCCCGTGCTCTACTACCTGAACGAGCGAATGTCCTTCGACCTCGTAGCGGGTCGCCACGTCATTTCCGTTTGCATCGAGTGCCCATGCAGGCTCGATCATCGCAAGGGGGGTCGAGTCCGCCTGCACAACAGCAAAGTACCCATCGCCAGCATCAACGAGCTCGGCACCCGCTGGCATGGTGATCGGGTACACGTACCTCGCCGGGGCCTCAGGCCCAGAAATAACGGTTGTGATCTGCACCGCTCCGTCAGGATTGACGATGGGCACGGTCTTTGAACCGTCATTGTTGTCGTATGTCGCGATGTCTAGATCGCCGTACTCCACGTCGTCGGCCTGCGCGCTATTTGGCAGACCAATATTGATGCTCGCGAATCCCGCTTGCTCCAACAGAATTCCGTCGGCAGGATCCTCGGGGATTTCTACTCTGATAGGACTTTCCGGGTTGGTTGGGTCGATCATTGCGGCCTTCGCGGCTGATCGGCCAAACTCATCTACTTCCGCGTCGGCCGGGTCCGACAAGACAACGCCGTCAGCTGTCGCGACTGCGGCGAGGGATTCCGGGGCGACGCTCTCGATCGCTTCGATTGCGTTAGCCGCGTCGTCCTGGCCTGTGGCGCTGGCTGGGGCGACACTCAGGCCAAGGCCAAGAGTGGTGGCGCCCAAGATAACGCCGAACTTCTTTCTCAAAATGGGTCGACTCCTCCGGTTCGGGTGCCGGTTAGTTCGGCAACTGACGTCCAGAATGCATCATTGCGGGTCGGTCACAAAAGACGTCACCAAACATAGCGGTAGCCAGGGCTCTGGCAGGGAAGATTGAGCGAGATTTGAGGTTCATGTCGACGACGCGTGAAGATTGACCCCTGAGCGACGGGTTGGTTTCCAGCAAGCGTCGCAACGGCGGGCGGTTCTGGGAGGCTAGTAGCGCGGCGAACAGGTCGGCAGGGACTGCGCCGTCGAGGACGCGTCGTGGGCGGCAGTTGATCTCGTCTTCGACGGCTCGTAAGTGGACGGCGAGGTCGGTGCCCTTCTGGAAAGCACTCGCGCAGCCCCTTGCTCGCACCCACCGCTCGCTGGACACTCGGACCCCGAACACCCTCGGAGGGGATACGACGTGACTGACGAGGACGACACCGGCGACGCCGCCGCCCGGTGGATGCGCAGGTACCTGGACATCAAGATCCGGTACCACGACAAGGACGGGACCCCGATCACCATGCGCCGATGGGTCGAGCTGCGGACCCCCGAGTACTCCATCGTCGGCAGGGACAAGATCGGACCGTACGACGTCGTGACTGCATGGTTGGGCTTGGACTACAACTTCAGGGCGAAGGGCCGACCCCTCATCTTCGAAACCGAGGTCTACATCGACCCCGTCGACGACGACGAACCTGCCTCCCGCCTCTGGATGTCCCGCGAGCGGTACTACACCCTCGATGGCGCGCAGGCCGGTCACGACCGGGCCACGGCTCAGGCTCGGGAATGGGTCGCCCACGGGCGACCTGAACTTCCGCCCGCCTGACGCTCGGAAATTACACCGCTGCCCCGCCGGCAGCAGCGCCGACAAACCAGCGATGCTGCCCGCGGGGTGCCTGTCCCCCTCCGAGCACGGCTCCCACCTGGGCGAACGCCGCCGCCGAGGGCAGCTGGGAACACCCATGGGAACGCCCATCCCCTCCCGTGGGAACACCCACGGGAACATCCCGGACCCGTGCCGTGGCCGGATACGACAGAAGACCCCCTGGTTGTGGACTCAGGAGGCCTTCGTCGTCGCTGTCTCAACGAGTGTCCGGAGGGGGACTTGAAACCCGCCCCGACCTCCCCGCGACCAGCACGAACAGCCACTGACCTGCACAAACCTCGTACCGGCTGGTTCTCCGCCGGCCCTGATCGGTACGCCACCGTTCCCGACGGGAACACCACAGCCTCCCTCCCGGAGTGAGAGTGGCCGCCCCCCGCTGAGACGTCAGAGCACGTCCGGGTCCCCCCCCCGGTCCTGAGTGGTCCCCGGCGTTCCCTACGGGACGTGACGCAACCGACGCTCGAAATCCCAGGGCGCGGAAAGATCCGCACAGGCAGCGAGTACGAGTCCAGCGAACGTCGTGTGGGCCGCAAGACGCGGATCGAGCAGGTCGAGCAGGGTGGCCGACGACGGCGGATCGTCGCCTGCGTCCGCGTGTTCGCCGACGCCGTCAGGCGAAGGGACCAACCCTGCGCGGACGCCGAGCACCCACGCTGCGACCGCGGTCGCACACCCGTGCGCGGTCCGGCCGTCGGCGAGCTCTGCGAGGGCGACCGGGACGATACGCAGTCGCATCTTCGTCGTCGAGTCCTGGGCGATCTGGGCCAGCCGGTGCTCGATCCGCGGATTGCCGAAACGCTCGAGCAGGGCCGCGCGGTAGTCCGCGAGATCGAACTCCGGCAGCTGCCGCGCGTCGTCGTCCCAGAGCGCTTCCACGGCGTCGCGGCAGACAGGGTCGACGATCGCACTGTTCACGTTCGCGTGCCCGCGGACCTGCCCGAGCGCGGCGAGCACGGTGTGGGCGCCGTTGAGCATCCAGAGCTTGCGGTTCTCCCACGGCGCGAGCTCGTCGACGAACCGGGCCCCGGCGGACTCCCAGTCCGGCCTCCCGGCGGGGAAGGCGCCCTCGAGCACCCAGTCGGAGAAGGGTTCGGTGACCACGGGCGCCGCATCGGTCCAGCGGGCTGCCTCGGCGACGGCGAGGGACTCGACGGTGCCGTCGATGGCAGGCGTGATGCGATCGATCGACGTCGAGACGACCGAGACCTTCGTCGCGAGCCAGGCCGGCAGCTCGCGCGACGTCCTCTCGGCGAGATCGACGAGCGCACGCCGGAACTTGCCACCGTTGTCGGGCAGGTTGTCACAGGGGACGACGGCAATCGACCCTGCACCGGCACGACGGCGGGCGTCGAGGCCGAGCAGAATGCGTGCCATCGCGGTTCCGGGCCGGGCGGCGTCGGCGCTCCCGGTCGTGAACGCCTCGGACAACAGTGCGACGTCCGCCGCGACGACCGGGTCGCTCAGGTCCGGGGTGCCGTCGGCGCCGAGCCGGTAGCCGGACTCGGTCATGGTGAGCGTGAGGATCACGACGGCTGGGTCGGCGACGGCCGCGACGAACGCGGGCACGTCGTCGCCGGACTCGATGCGGACGATCGACGGCACCACCTCGCAGCGGTCGCCGTCGACGCCCCGCTCGACGAGCGTGTAGAGGCCGTCCTGGGGCCGCAACCGGTCGACGAGATCGCGGCTGCGGCCGGTGAACGCCACGATGCCCCACTCCGCGGCGTCGGAGGCGCGCGCGGTGTACCAGGCCTGGTGGGCGCGGTGGAAGGCACCGAGCCCGAAGTGCACGATGCGTTCCGGTGGCATCGGGAGACCGAGGGCGGACCGCGAGAGCCGAGCGGGAGCCGCGACGGGTGTCATGACGTCAGCGCCCGGTGTGGTGCACGGCGTCCCAGACGCCGAGCAGGTACTGGATGCCCAGCGCACGGTCGTACAGGCCGTAGCCGGGGCGCGGCTTGTTCGTGGTGTTCTCGTCCCACAGGTGACGGCCGTGGTCGGGCCTGAGGTAGCCGGTGTACCCGGCCTGGGCGTACGCCTTCATGATGCCGACGGTGTCGACGTCGCCCTCGCACGCCCGGTGCGCGACCTCGGTGAAGTCGCCGTTCGGGAAGTGCTTGATGTTGCGCACGTGCGAGAAGTGGATGCGGTCCATGTACGCCTCGACCGCGGCCACCGCGTCGGCCTGCGGGTTCGCCGAGAAGCTCCCCAGGCACAGCGTCAGGCCGTGGTACGGGCTCGGGTGCAGGTCCAGCACGCGCGCCAGGTCGTCGTGGGAGGACACCACCCGCGGCCAGCCGAACACGTCGAAGGGCGGGTCGTCGGGGTGCACACCCAGCTTGACGCCCGACTCCTCGCACACCGGGATCACCGCGTCCAGGAAGTACCGGTAGCTGGCGTACATGTCCTCGTGCGTGACGCCGGCGTAGGCGGCGTTCAGCTCGGTGAACCCGGCGAGCCGCTCGGGCTCCCAGCCGGGCAGGGTGAGGCCGTGCGAACCGGCGGCCATGTCCGCGATCAGGGACTCGGGGGTCATGCGGTCCACGACGGCCTTCTCGAAGTACAGGGCCGTCGACCCGTCGGGCAGGGGGTGCCACAGGTCCGTGCGCAGCCAGTCGAAGACGGGCATGAAGTTGTAGCAGACCACCTTCACCCCGGCCCGGCCGAGACGCCGGATCGTGGTGCGGTAGTTCTCGATCGCCTCGTCCCTGCTCATCCCGAGCACCGTGCGGCCGAGCTTGATCGACTCGTGCACGTTGACCGACTCCACGACGTCGGCGTCGAAGGTGCGCGTGATCCCGCGCGCCCGCGCCTCGTCCGTCAGCCCGGTGATGTGCGCGACCTCCGCGTCGATCTCGGCCTGCTCCCAGACCTCGCCGGCCTGCTTGTGGTGCAGGCTCCACACGATGGTCTCGACGCCCGGCACCTGCCGGACGTGGTCGAGCGTGACCGTGTCGTTGCCCTCGCCGTACCAGCGGAAGCCCATCTTCACTGCAGTCTCCTGTCCCCGGACCCTCGGGTCACTTGGCGATGAGGTTGAGCTGGGCGTTCAGGGCTGCGACCTGTTCCGCCGGCACTCCCCCAGCCTGCTTGATCAGCTTCGCCACACTCATGCGGTCGACGATGGCCTGCATCGCCGGGGGGATCTCGACCCCGCGGCCCACCTCGCCGCGGCTCGTCGAGACGGCGTCCAAGACCGAGGCGATCAGGCGTGCGCCCTCCTCGGACTGCTTGATGTCGCCGAGGGAGTCCTCGATCGAGAAGAAGCCCGCGGGGGTCGGGAGCGGCGCCTCGTCGAACCAGTTCGAGATCGTGGTCGTCGGCATCACGGTCGCCGCAGCCACCTCGTCGACCTTGCGGAGGCTGATCGTGTCGACGACGTCACCCGCCTGCGCGGTGACCTCGTGCTCACCGGTCAACGGGACCTCGAAGCGGAACACGCGACCGCCGGCCACCTTGCCGACCACGGCCCCGTCGACCGACAGGGTCACCTCCGGCTGGTTGGAGTACACGACGACCTCGGTCACGTCCTCGAACCGCTCCGCGCGGCGGCGACCCGCCACGTGGACGAACGGCTCCGTCGCCCACGCCGCCTTGTAGACGTAGAACGCGTCCTTCTTCAGGCCGCGGTCGAAGGTCACCAGCCCCTTCTGGTTGCGTCCCGCCACGCCGCCCTCGTCACGCCCGGCGGAGCCAAAGTCGGCGAGGTTCCAGACATGGGTGGCCCACAGCCACGGCCGCTCCTCGATCATGGTGACCATGTGCTCGTGGTAGAGCGCCTGGTAGCTCTCGGTGTAGTCACCCTTGGCGGGGTCGGCCGACTGGTACTGCGGGTTCGCGTCCGCACCGTACTCCGACAGCCCGATCGCGATCTCGGGGTAGGCGGCGTGGAAGTCGTCGAGCCAGGTGTCGTTGTCGGCCGACTCCCCCACGTACCAACCGAAGTACAGGTTGTACGACATCACGTCGGGCACGGTCACGAGGGCGTGATCCGTCTCGAGCAGGAACAGGTTAGCCATCGCCGTCAGACGCTCCGGGTCGAGTCGGTGCGCCAGGTCGTTCAGCTCGCGGTGCGCGGCGACCACCTCCTCGCCGGCACCCGCCAGGGTGATCTCGTTCGACAGGCCCCAGCAGACGATGCTCGCGTGGTGACGGTTCTGCACGATCAGCTCGGTGAGCTGGTCGCGGGCGTTGTCGACGGCGCCCGGCAGGAACACCGTGATCTGAGGGACCTCGGCCCACACGACGAACCCTGCCTCGTCGCACAGGTCGTAGAACCGCTGGTCGTGCTGGTAGTGCGCGAGGCGCACGGTGGTGGCGCCGATCTCGTGCAGCAGCGCGAGGTCCGTCTGCTTCATCTCCTCGGTGATCGCGTTGCCCACACCCTCGTGGTCCTGGTGACGCGAGACCCCTCGCAGCGGGTACTCCTCACCGTTGAGCAAGAAGCCGCGCTGCGGGTCGACGGCGAACTCGCGGCACCCGAAACGCAACTCGACCACGTCGACGACCTGTTCGCCGTCGAGCAGCTCGGCCCGAGCGACGTACAGGTGGGGGTCTCGCAGACCGCGCCACCGACGCACCTGCTCGATCTGCAGGTCGGCGCTCGCACCGCCCTCGACGACCGGAACGGTCGCCGAGGTCACGCCGTCGACGAGGAACCGGACGGATGTCGCATCGACGCCGGTAACGCTCGCGCTCATCGCGACGTCGGCACGGTCTCCGTCGAGGTGCGGCGTCACGGTCAGCCCCGGGCCACCGTGCCCATCGAGCGCGAAGTGGGTCGCGCCGACGCTGATCTGGGTCACGTCACGGTAGATGCCGCCGTAGAAGGTGAAGTCCGCCTGCTGCGGGTAGACGGTCTCGTTCGCAGAGTTGTCCACCACGACCACGACGGTCGCCACACCCTCGTCGAGACGTTCCGTGAGGTTCACGCGGAACGTCGAGTACCCACCGTCGTGCCGAGCGAGGAGCTGTCCGTCCACGAACACCTCGGCGGAGGAGTTCACGCCGGCGAACTCGACCCAGGTCTCCGCGGCACCCGCGTCGGCGACCACGCGTCGGGCGTACGTGGAGCGACCACGCCGGTACCCGCCACCGGCCTGTCCGTCGACGGCGTTCCATGTGTGCGGCAGCGTCACGGTCGAGCCTTCGGCGGCGACCTGGTCCCAGGTCGCCGCCGGAAGTGCCGACGGCGCGAACGCCCACCCGTCGAGGATCGGGGTCACTCGGCGGACGACGGGGACGACAGGCTGCGGCATGGTGGTGGTCTCCTTCGGCGCACGGCAGGCCGGCGGTTGCCGGTGCCCTGACCCTAGGAGCAGGTCACAGCCTCCGGTTAGAACCGGTAGGGCGCGAGTAGTACTTTTCTCGTACCGATCGTCGACGGGAAGCGGATGAGGCGGCAACAATGAGCGGAACGACTGGGCGGGCGCGCACCCACGCCGACCCCGTCGGAGGTACGGAGGGAGAGTCGGTGCCCTCCCTCGACCGATCGGGAACCATGCCTGCCGTCGACGACCCGCTCGTCGCCGTCGTCGAAGCTCTCGCCGGGGTGCTGAGCTGCCCCGTGACGATCACCGACGATCCCGGCACGACGTTGGCGGTGTTCCAGGAGATGCACTGCTTCGACGTCGGGATCCAGCCCGCCTTCACCGCCCGGAGTCTGCGAGAGTTCGTCCACTCGATGCCTCCCCAGGTGATCCACGAGGTGGAGGAGCCGCTCGGCATGGCGGTGACGCTGGCGCGCTGGGACGACCGGCTGCTCCTGATCGGGCCGTACACGCACGCGCCGATGTACCCGGGCGTCGCGGAAGAGGTGCTGAGCCGGCTCTCCGTCCCGACCGCATTCCTTTCGCCGTACAAGCTCTACCGCACCCGGTATGCGATCGTGGACGCGGAGTACGTGCACCGCAGCGCGGCGGCTCTGTTGCGCGCTGCCGGGAGCGAGGACTCGCTCGGCACCCTGCAGCACATCAAGGCAGAGGGCGGAACGATCGCACCAGGCCAGGGCGAAGCACCGCAGTCGGCCTCGTTCACCGTCATCGAGGATCGATACCGTCACGAGCAGGACTTCATGGATGCTGTCGCCGACGGTTCCGCCGATGATGCGCTGGAGGCTCTGCAGAGGCTCTCCGGGATGCCGCGCACCATCGGGTACCTGTCCACGCCGTTCCTCGGAGCGACGATCCTGCGGATCATGGCGCGCGTCGCCGCCCAGCAGGGCGGCCTGCCCCCCGCGACGATCGACGCGATCTCGCAGGAGTACGCACAGCGCTTGCATCGGGTGGGCCACACCTCCGACCCCCGACGCATGCTCGGGTTCACGTCGCAGATGGTCTCCGACTTCTGCACGGCCGTCAGGCGGCACCGACAGCACGACTACCCGATGCTCGTGCGACGGGTGACCGATCAGATCGACCTGCATCTCAGCCAGGACATCTCGACGCCGGCTCTGGCCGAGGAGATGGGGGTGTCCGCCTCCACCTTGGCGCGGCAGTTCAAGGAGGCGACGAGCACCACCATCGCCGGCTACGTCGCTCGCCGACGCGCCGAACGCGCTGCGCGGCTGCTCTCGACGACGTCCCAGAGCGTCCGCGACATCGCGTTGTACGTCGGGTACGACGACGCCAACTACTTCGTCAAGGTCTTCCGCGCCCAGTACGGCACGACGCCGACGGCGTACCGCGACCTCCACGCACGATGACCGGGCCGCGGACGCGCCCACACCTGCGCGCGTCCGCGGCCCGGTCATCGGCGGCGGTTCGGGTCGTTCGACCCGGGCCCGGTCAGGTGAGGGCCGCCTCGGGCTGCACCGGCTCCAGCTCTGCCTTGCGTCCCGCCACCCGCTTCTGGACCTCGATCATCTCGTGGCGATCCAGCTTGTAGCCTCGCATCGCGACCAGAGTGCAGATCCAGCCCAGGATCGGCAGGCCGAAGAACAGCGCCAACGTCATGAAGAGGATCGACGTGGTCGGGCTGTCGGTCGGCTGCGGCATGACGGCGGTGAACCCGATCAGTGCGACCGCACCCAGTGCGAGGGTGGAGCCGAGCGACGAGATGATCTGGTCGACGAGGTTGTAGGCGGCCGTGACGGTCGCCGGGAGGAACTTGCCCGAACGGTCGAGCTCGTAGTCGACGATGTCGGCGCGCATCGCCCCGGAGGCCACGGTGACCACCATCGCCGAACCGTTGAGCAGCAGGTAGACGAGGAAGAACACGACGGTCAGCGGCACGCTGCCGAGCACGGACTGCAGGTCGACCGACAGGCAGAAAGCAGCGAGCAGGACGGCGAGGCCCAGGCAGATCCACGTCCAGGTGACGGTCGCGCCCTTCGAACCGTGCTTGCCCGTGTAGCGGGCACCGAAGATCGCGAACACGATGCCCGGCAGGATGGCCATCATCCCGAGGGTGGTGCCGAGCTGCATGTTGCCGAGCAGGATCCCCCACATCAGCGTCCCGATCACGGCCTGCGACTTCACCACCTGGGCGAGCTTGTCGGAGGCGCCGCTGATCAGGTAGCGCTTGAACGGACCGTTGTCGGCGACCAGGTTCCACATGTCACGCACCGTGACCTCGGCCTTCTCCTTCGAGACGTCGATGTGGGTGAAGTTCTCCGGCTTGTCGATGCGTGCCACTCCGAGGCAGGCGAGGACCTGGAAGACGAAGGAGCAGGCGACGAAGACGACCGCGGTCTCGCTGAGCATCTCCACGGTGAACTCGTTCCCGTGCCGAGGAAGGATCAGGACGGTCGAGACGATCGAGAAGAGCGCGGGGAAGAAGTAGGCGTAGACCGTCGCCCAGACCTGGACGGTGGGCCGCTGGCGGGGGTCGTTGGTGAGGATCGGCGCCGTCATCTGCCCGGCGATATCGTTCATCGACGAGCCGATGACGTACACGACGTACATGCCGACGAAGAACCCGGCGCCGAGACCCTTGTCGGATCCCCACACGAACAGCATGACGACCGCGACCGAACGGATCGCCCAGCCGGTGAGCATGAACAGGCGGAGCTTGCCGAAGCGGAAGCGGACCTTCTCGATCACCAGCGCGAGCAGCGGGTCGATCACACCGTCCAGCACGCGAGTGAGGGTCAGGATGACTCCCGCGACCGCAACCGCGATGCCGTAGCCGGCGTTCTGCAGGTAGCTCATCAGGCCGACCAGGACGTAGAAGATCATCGCCGAGCCGTTGTTCAGCTGGGAGAACGCGATCTCCCACGTGCGGGCGCGGCGGTAGTTCACGCCATCGACTTCGCTCGCTGTCAGCTTGGGCAAACGCGCCATCGCGTCATCACTCCTTCGGGATCAAATCTACGGCTCTCAGCGGGTCGTTCCGCCGGACACTGCCCTAGACGACCGCAAAGGTAAGCCGGGCGACATCCCGCCGACTAGAAGAGGAGAGCCATGACTAGAAGACACTGAGCACGAGTCCATCCGTGGACTCGCTCAGCCGAGCAAGCCGCGCATCTGCCGCGCGATCACGGTCGTGGCACGCTTCGGGCTCAGCCGCGAGAGCCTGTCCATCACTGCGGCGTCGTGGCCGATGGTGGCCCGGTACTTGCCCTTGCGCAGCGCCTCGACGATCACGCGAGCGGCGGCGGACGGGGTCGAGGTCTTGTAGGCAGGGGCCTGTGCCGAGGACTCACCGGCGAGGGCGACACCGGAGTTCGCGGCGATGTCCGTCCCGATCGCGCCGGGGAACACGACGGTGACGGCGACCTTCGTGCCGAGGAGTTCCGCGTACAGCGCTTCCGTGAGCACCTTCACGGCAGCCTTCGACGCTCCGTAGACGGCTTGCCCGGGCACCGGCGCGTACGCACCCATGCTCGCGACGTTCACCAGTGCTGCTGCCGGGCGGGTCAGCAGCTCCGGCAGGAACGTCTTGCACATGTTCAGGGTTCCCCAGAAGTTGACGTTCATGACCTTCTCGATCTCCGAGTAGGGCAGGTCGTTCACGCGGACGAACTTCTGGATGACCCCGGCGACGTTGATGACGCCGTCGACGCCGCCGTGGGCTGCGGTCACCTCGGCCGGCAGGGCCTCCACGGCTTCTCGGTCGGTGATGTTCACGACGTGCACGGAGAATCGCTCGCCGGCGGCGGCACGTTCGGCGGTCGCAGCCAGACCGGATGCATCGAGGTCCACGCCGGCGACGCGCGCCCCGGCGTCGAGCAGGTGAAGGCTCACCTCACGACCGATGCCGTTGCCGGCGCCGGTGACGACGAAGGTCTTGTCGGAGATGTTCATCAGGGTTCCTTGTCAGTCGGGAAGTAGGCGCCGCAGCACGTCCGCGCTCACTTCGGCGCTGCGCAGCGGCGAGTTGTCGATCCAGTTCTTGTGCGTCTCGAGGATGACCGCCTCCACGCCCAGCGCCGCGGCGCGCGCGACGATGGCGTCGACGGCCATGTTCCCTGCGCCCAGCTCGACGCTGTCGACCTTCACGACGGGCGTCATCGTGCTGCCCGAGATGCGGGAGCCGCGGTCGGTGAGATGGAGGAGACGCAGACGTTCGCCGAGCCTGTCCATCACGCCCAGGGGGTCGACGCCGGCGGTGGCGGCCCAGAAGCAGTCAAGTTCGAAGTCGAGCGCGTCAGGATCCGTCCGCTCCACCAGCACGTCGAACGCGGTGGCACCGGACCGGAGGCGCCGGAACTCGGCGGTGTGGTTGTGGTACAGCAGGCGCATCCCCTCCCCCGCCAGCGCACGAGCCGCCGCATCCAGGCGCTCTGCCAGTCCGGCGACGGCGGTGTCGTCGCCGTAGTCGAACCGGTACATGCCGGTGACCACGACGTTTCGGGCGCCGAACTGGCGGGCGCGTGCCGCGACCTCCGCCGGACGGGACTCGATCGTGCCCAGGTCTTCGTGGAACGCCGCGACGGCCAGGCCCGACTCGGCCACGAGGCGTGCCCAGTCCAGGCGTCCACCGCTGCCGACCGGCATACCCGCCGCCTTCGTGAGTGCGCGGACGAGCATCGGCGTCGGGCGCGTCATGAAGCCGTTGAGCTCGATGGCTTCGAACCCGGCAGAGACCAGGCGCGCGAGGACCTCGCGCGCCTGGTCATCCGTGGACGTCAGACGGCCGATCTGGATCTGCTGGATGGCACGCAGAGGCCGCTGAGGCGTCGTGGACATGTCGTCAGACCGTCTCACCCGCGTCGGCGAGCAGGGTGCTCCCTGTCATGACCATCGACAGGTCGCTCGCGGCGAACAGGACGACGCGAGCGATGTCGTCCGGGGTACCGAGGCGACCGATCCTGCTGCTGCTCATGACGTCGAGCGGCGGCATCTCGACGCCGGCGGCGGCAGCCGCCTCGGCCCCCGCCTTCGCGGCGGCGATGTTGCCCTCCGTGGGGACGAAGCTCGGCGCCACACCGAGCACGCGGATGCCGAGCGGTGCGAGATCCACAGCGAGGGACTTCGTCATGCCGAGGGCGGCGTGCTTCGAACCGACATAGGCGGCCATCCCCGGGAAGGCCACCTGCACGCCCGCGGTCGAGATGACGTTGACGATCACGGCGCCCGGGCCGTCCGGCGACATGCGGCGTGCGGCCTCGCGCGAACCCAGGAACACGCCGCGCGCGTTCACCGCGAAGGTCGTGTCCCACATCTCGTCGGGCATTGTCGTCACGGGAGCGTTGGGGAAGATCCCGGCGTTGTTGACCCAGATGTCGATGCCACCGAGCTCCGCCACCGCGTGGTCGGCCGCCGCAGCGACCGACGACGTCTCGGTGACATCGGCTCGCGTGCTCAGCGCACGGACCCCGTGCCGCTCGCCCAGCTCCGCTGCCGCAGCGCGCGCGCCCTCCTCGTTGAGGTCGACGAGGAGCAGATTCGCGCCGGCTTCCGCGAGTCGTGCGGCGATCGCCTTGCCGAGCCCTTGGGCGGCGCCCGTGACCACCGCACGACGACCGGCAAGAGACAGCAGATCGATCAGCGACCGCTCGGAGACATCGGCGAACGGGAAACTCATGCGAGAGCCCCCGCTCCGAGGGCGTTGCGCCGGGCGACCTCCCCGAGCCAGCCGAGGCTCGGCTTGGGTGTGCGCTCGAAGGTGTCGCGGTCGACGGCGATGAGGCCGAAGGTCGGCTCCCAGTGGCCCCACTCGAAGTTGTCGAGCAGGGACCAGTGCAGATAGCCGCGCACGTCGATGCCCTCCGCGACGGTGCCGAGCAGTCCCTGCAGCGCCTCGTCGGTGTAGCGGATGCGCTGCGCGTCGTCGGCGGTCGCGATGCCGTTCTCGGTGATGACGATCGGCGTATGCTCGCTGACCTCCCACGCGTGGCGCACGGCCATCGCGAGCGAGTCGGGGCGGTACGCCGTGCCGACCAGGGTGTTGTCGGGGTGCGGCGGGTGCGGCACGAGGCCGTTCGCATCGACCTCCTGGCTGGAGTAGGCCTGCACGCCGACGAAGTCGTCGCCGCGGCTTCCCTCCCAGTAGACGTCCTCCTTGCCGTGACGGATCTCGAGGAGCTTCTGTTCCCCGCCGGGAGCCGCGGTGAGCGCGCCGGCGGCGATGGTCCACCCGACCTTCGCCTTCGTGCGGGCGCGCACGATCTCACGCGCGGCATGGTGGATGCGCACGAACTTCCGGCCGATCTCGGGGTCGGCGTAAGTGAGGAACTGGCCGTGCTGCTTGTCCTTCAGGTCGTCGCCGGCGCTCTCGCCCGTGCTCTCCACCGTGGGGCTGGTCCAGTCTCCGCCGGACGCAGCGAGCTGGCGCATCGCCGTCATGATGGCGGCCTGCATGTTGGGTTCGTTCATGGTGGCCACCCACTCGACGCCGTCGAGGATCGTGCAGGCCTGCTCCACGAACGCGCAGAAGAGCTCCTGAGCCTCCGGCGCGTCCCACCCGCCGAGGCCCGCGAACCACTGCGGCGTGGTGAAGTGCTGCAGGGTGACGACCGGTGTCACGCCCAGCTCCAGGCAGAAGTCGATCATGCGACGGTAGTGCGCGAGCTCGGCCTTGGAGAACTGACCACGGATGGGCTCGATGCGCGACCACTCCAGGCTGAAGCGGTACGAGGTGAGCCCTGCGTCGGCGAGCAGCTGGATGTCCTCGCGGTAGCGGTGGTAGCTGTCGACGGCGTCGCCAGAGGACTCCATCCCGGGCATCATCTGCTCACGGGCCCACCAGTCGCTGTTGACGTTGTTGCCCTCGATCTGGTGGCCGGCGGTCGCCGCGCCCCAGAGGAATCCGTCGGGAAAGCTGGTCATTGCTGTCTCCTCTTTCAGTTGGTGCAGTGGATCGTCACCGTGCGGGCACGGTGTGGTCGGAAGCCGCCAGAGCTGCGGCCTGGTCGAACCGGCCGGGGTAGGCGTCGCGGACGGCGCCATCGGGGAAGACCACGCGTGCGCGGGTTCCGGCCGGGATGTCGGCGGTGATGCGGAAGCGGTCGTCCTCGATGCGCCACTCGACGGTGATCTCGCCCTGCGGGCCGGTGTGCGAGCCCCGCGCCCAGGTCATGCCTGGCGCCGGGACGGGGGCGATGACGACCTTCTCCCAGGCGACCGAGTCGACGTCCTGCCGCAGCCCCAACGTGTGGGTGTGCAGGAAGCGGATGGCAGCGCCCTTGCTGTAGTGGTTGAGAGACTCGTGGGCGACACCGTGCTCGTCGATGCCCTCCCAGTCCTCCCAGATGGTCGTCGCGCCACGGTCGACCATGTACAGCCACGACGGCGCCGTGCGCTGCGCGAGCAGCTCATGGGCGACATCGGCGTGGCCGGTGTCGGTGAGGACGGGCAGCAGATCCCCGGTGGCGAGGAACCCCGTGCCCAGGTGCGTCCCCGCCTCGCGGATCAGTGTGACCAGACGCTCGGCCGCGGCCGGGCGCAGCGCGTCGGGGACGAGACCGAACGACAGGGCGCGCACGTACGCCGCCTGGCTGTCCGTCGAGGTCGTGCCGTCCTCGTTCAGGTACGCCTGCCGCCAGGCGTCGGCGACGCGCTCCGCGATCGATGCGTAGGTCTCGGCATCCGAGGCCCGCCCCAGGATGCCGGCGATACGCGCCAGCGTCGCCGTCGAACGATGCAGGTAGGCGGTACCGACCTCGCCCTTGTCGGCCATGAACCAGGCCATCGGGTTGTGCTTGATCGGGTCGATCGGCCGGCCGTCGGCGTCGCGCTCCTTCGGCTCGGTCCACTCGCCCCAGTGGAACGTGCCGTCCCACAGGTACTCCTCGAAGGCCTCGGGCTCGGGCGAGGACTGCATGCGAGCGTGATGCCGGGAGGTGCGGGCCTTCTCGAGCGCCCACTCGACCCACCGCACCATCGCGTCGTAGTTCTCCTCGAGCACGAGGCGGTCCCCGTACGAGAGGTACATCTCCCACGGGACGGCGACGATGGCGTCGCCCCAGCCCGCCGAGCCGGTCATCATCGCGAACTGGTCGTCGAGATGGTGCTTGATGCGGCGGCCGTCGGGCGAGAAGTTCGCGATGCGGCCGTCGTCGAGCTGGTCGTCGCGCACCGCGCGCAACCACTTGCGGGTGAAGCCCAGCACGTCGTAGAGGCGCGTGGCCGTGGGCGCGAACACCTGGTAGTCGCCGGTCCACGCCAGGCGCTCGCGGGTCGGGCAGTCCGTCGGCACGTCGACGGCGTTGCCGCGGAAGCTCCACTCGGCGATCTCGTGCAACCGGTTGAGGTCGGTGTCGCTGCTCTCGAACGTCCCCGTGCGCGTCAGGTCGCTGTGCACGACCTGCATGGTGACGGCTCCGACGTCCAGCGGCGCACCGGCGCGGGTGATGCGGGCGTACTGGAACCCGTGCACCGTGTGGCGCGGCTCGAACACCTCGCCGTGGGCACCTGCGACCACCTCGTCACGCTGCACGAAGGCCTTGCGCCCCTCGGGCCGCTCGGAGTCCAGGTGCGAGGTCGACAGGTCGCCGGAGGAGTCCACGAACTCGCCGTACTCGATCACAGTTCGAGTACCGGGGGCGCCAAGATCCGTGAGGCGCACCCATCCGGAGGCGTTCTGGCCGAAGTCGACGACCGTCACGCCGCCCCCGAGCTCGGTCGCCGAGACCGGCGCGCGCGACTCGACGACGCGGACCGGCGGAGCCGGGGACCAGTCGATCGGGGGTGCGTCGACGACCACGCCGACGCGCACCGGCTTCGAGGTGGCTGCGGCCGCCGTGAGGTCGACGGTCTGGCCGGCCATGAGGTCAGCCCGGGTGGTCGTCGACGGCGCGCTCGTCCAGCTCGCGTCGCTGCCGATCACCCGCTCCGACCCGTCGGCGAGGCGCACGTGCAGCTCGGCCCGCACACCCAGGGTCGTGCCCCACCCGGCAGGCAGCCGGAAGGCGCCGACCTGGCCGCGGTACCAGCCGTCGGAGAGCTCGAGCTCCAGCCTGTTCGCCCCGACCTCGAGCAGCGTGGTGACGTCGTGCGCCTGGGCGTAGAGGGTGCGGTCGTAGGAGGTCGACCCGGGGGCGAGCTCGTCGCCGCCCGCACGGTGTCCGTTGACGGTCGCCGTGTAGAGGCCGAGCGCCGTCGCGTACAGGCGGGCCGAGACGATCTCCTCGGACAGCGTGAAGCTACCGGTCAGCACGTGCGCAGGTCGTTCCCCGTACCCGGGATCCGCGGCCTCCGCGGGCGAGATCCAGTCGGCCGACCAGTCGGTGTCGAGGAGTCCCACCTCGAACGTCGAGGGCTCGGACCACTCGGTGTCCGGCCCAGACCGTCGGACGCGCCACGTCACGCGGCTCGTGCTACGCAACGGGGCGAAGGGCCACTCGACGAAACGGTGCCCAGTGAGCTCGGCGGTCTCGGGCGCTGCGCCGTCGATGCTCGCCTCGAGGACGTGTGGGGATGAGTCGTCGCTCGTGAACGACAGGCGGGGCCGGGCCCCGGTGACGGTGAATTCGTCGCCGCCGCCGTCGACGGCGAGGGAGCAGGGGGCGTTGCGCACCATGGTGAGGTTTCCTCCGGTGGACGGATCAGCGGGCGGCCTTGACCTTGAGCAGGACGATCAGTCCGCCCAGCAGCGCGAAGACGGCGCCGGTCAGGTAGAGGAGCGTGAAGTTCTTGACGTCGCCCGCAGAACCGACGGTGATCACGACACCCGCGACGACAGGCGCCACCGCGCTCGGGATCCGCTGCGCGAACTGCAGGACGGCCATGTACCGGCCTGCCTGGTCCCGTTCGGGGAGCACCGCGTAGGCGATCGCCTGGTCGACCGTGGCGTACATGGCGATCGCGAGCTGCACGAGCATGGACCCGGCGACGATGTGGGGCAGCGACCACGCGGTCGCCAGGACCACCGAGCCACCGGCGAACAGGAGCGCTGCGACCAGCACGAAGGGCCGACGCCGCCGCAGCCGGTCGGAGAGGAAGCCGCCGGCGAGGGAGCCCGTGGCAGCGGCGACCACGCCGACCAGGCCGATGGCGGCCACGACGCCCGCGACGTCGCGCACCGTCAACCCCAGGCGTTGGGCGTAGAAGAAGGTGCCGAACGTGGTGTTGAAGTACAGGCCGACGAAGAAGACGAACCGTCCGACCCAGACCCAGGCGAAGTCAGGGTACCTGCGCACGCTGAAGCCGTAGCTGAGGACGATCGACCTCACGGTGGCGGGGGCACGCCGGGGGAGCTCCAGGGAGCTGCCTTCCGCCTTGACCAGCGGGAAGGCGGCGATCAGGAGCGCTCCGATCACGCCCGGGACGACAAGGACGAGCATCGTGCTCGACGACACGGCGTACGCGATGCCGATGCCGATCACCGGCCCGACCTGGGACATGAGTCCGGTGAGCGCCGAGACCTTGCCCCGCTGCGCCTCGGGAAGCTTGTCGGCCTGGAGGTTCTGCAGCGCGGCGCCGACGATCGACCAGCCCGACATGCCGAGCACCCAGCCGAAACCGAGGACCAGGAGGCTCGGGGCGGCACCCACGATCACCACACCAACGAGACCGACGGCGGCGCCGAGGTACAGGAACGGCGTCCGACGCCCCCAGCGGGAACGTGTGCCGTCGCTCCAGATCCCGACGAGAGGGCTGGCCAGGAGGTAGACGAGCTGCGCCGCGCCGATGACGAAGCCGAGCATCTCGTCACGCCCGGGGGCGAGCTCGGTGACACGCACGGCGACGCCGTACGAGAGCGGCACCATCACGGCCATCGATGCGCCGAACGTGGCGAGCATGAGCCAGCAGATGTCGCCGGACGTCAGAGGCGGCGTCACGACCGGCGCGGACGAGGATCGTTCCTCCGTGGCGGCCTCGGAACACGCGACGCCCGAGCCGTACGCCGTTCCGTCCGCGGCCGGCGTCCCCCTGGTCACCATCGACTCCTCCACTGCCCGTCACGACCACGCTGCCCGAGGACACCGACCGGCCGATAAAAGTAACCACCGTGGTTACAGTGACAGATAGTAACCATGGTGGTTACTATTTGGCAAGCCGCTTCCAGGTGGTGCCAGACTCGGACAGGTGGACATGAAGAGCTCGGATCCAGCAGCGGCGCAGACCCCCGCCGCACCCCGCGCGCGTCGGCGCGGCCCGAACGCGTCAACACCGGCGCGCCGGGCCCAGATCGTGCGCGCGGCCCTGGCGAGCATCGCCGAGCACGGCTACGAACGGTCCTCCCTGCGCGACATCGCCGCTCGTGCGGACGTCACCCACGCCGCGCTGCTCCGGCACTTCGCGAGCAAGGACGACCTGCTGGTGGCAGCCCTGGCACAGAGGGACGCCGACGACGAGGAGTTCGCGCGTCACATCATCGAGGCCCAGGTGCCGCCGGAACGCGTGCTCTCCGGCGTCCTGGCCGACGACTTCTCGCGTCCCGAGCAGGGACGCAACTGGTTGGCCGTCTCCGTCGCCGCGACGAACCCCGAACACCCTGCCCACGACTTCTTCGCCGCCCGGCGAGAACGGATGCGGGGCTACCTGTCGAGCAGGCGGTTCGGCACCGCCGACGACGGCGACGAGCTCAGCGCCGACGACAAGGTCACGATGCTCCAGGCGATGATCGACGGCCTCCGCATCCAGGCGCTCATGGACCCCGACCGTGACGTGCTGCCGCTCCTCGAGGTGTTCATGCGTCTGATCGCGACGCCGGCGGTCGACCAGCAGTCGGACGGCTGAGCGACCCTCGTTCCGCAGGCGAGGACCAGTTGACACCGCCACCGCCCGAGGGCATCCTGAACGCCATTGCCGGACACTGATGTCCGGTACTGGAGGCAGAAGGAGCTCCCATGCAGACCGGCCACGCTACGGAACAGACCTTCGACGTCGTCGTGGTGGGTTCGGGGGGCGCCGCCCTCGCCACAGCGCTCGGAGCCATCGACGAAGGCTTGTCCGTGCTCGTACTCGAGTCGACGGACAAGTGGGGCGGCAGCACCGCGATGTCGGGTGGCGGCATGTGGTTCCCGAACAACGCGCTCATGCAGCGTGACGGCGTGGCCGACTCCCGGGCCGAGGCGCTCGACTACCTCGAGGCCAGCGTGGGGAGCGTGGGGCGCGCGTCCGACCGGACGCGCAAGGAGGCGTTCGTCGACGGCATCGACGACTTCGTCGCGACCGCCGAGAAGTACGGCGTCGTCTTCGCTCGCGCCACCGACACCCCCGACTACTACCCGGAGCTCCCCGGAGGCAAGATCGGGCGCGCCATCGAGGTCAAACCCTTGGACTCGAAGGTTCTCGGGGACCTCTGGGACACCCTGCGGGTGACCGTCGCGCTCCCCGCGATGACCAACGACGTCTGGCTGCTCAATCGTGCGTGGTCGACGCTCTCGGGGATGGTGCGCGGCGCCCAGGTCGTCGGACGGATCGCAGGCGGTCTCGTGCGGGGCAAGCGTCTCGTCGGCATCGGCACCGCGTGGGCGACCGCCTTCGGCAAAGCGGTCTTCGTCGACGGCGGCGTCCCGCTGTGGTTGAGCTCACCTCTGGAGAGCCTCGTGGTCGAGGAGGGTCGGGTCGTCGGCGTCCGTGTGGAGCGCGGCCAGGAGACCGTGACGGTGCGCGCCCGCCAGGGCGTGATGCTGGCAGGCGGCGGGTTCGAGTCGAACCCCGAGTGGCGCCAGAAGTACCACGGGATCGACGGGGCGCCGTCCGGGAACCCCGGCAACCTGGGCACCCCGATCGCGGCCGCGCAGGAGGTGGGAGCGGCCCTCGAGCTCATGGACGACGCCTGGTGGGGCGCCTCCATCGCGCCCCTACCTGGCACCAGGAGCGGCACCTTCGTCGTCGGGGAACGGTCGATGCCGCACTCCCTCATCGTGGACTCCCACGGCCACCGGTTCGCCAACGAGTCCGAGTCGTACGTCGACCTCGGCCACCACATGCTCGCCCACGACGGCGGCAAGGGACCCTACTGGATGATCGTGGACGGCCGGTACCCGTGGCGCTACTTCCGCACCTTCTCCATGGACCCCCGGTTCGTCCGGGCGATCAAGGACGCAGGCATCCAGGTCCGGGGCCGGACCCTCGCCGAGCTCGCGGGAGCCATGGGCATCGACCACCGGACCCTGCACGACACCGTCCGACGCTTCAACGGCTTCGCCCGCGGCGGTGTCGACGGCGACTTCGGTCGCGGCAACTCCGCCTACGACCGGTACTACGCCGATCCCACCGTCCGCCCCAACCCCACCCTTGCCCCGCTCGAGCACGGACCGTTCACCGCGTACCGCCTGGTCGTCGGCGACCTCGGGACCAAGGGTGGCGTGGTCACGGACGCCGACGGGAGGGCGCTCCGGGAGGACGGGACCGTCATCGAGGGCCTGTTCGCCTCCGGAAACAACTCCGCCTCGGTGATGGGCCGCACCTACCCCGGTCCCGGCGCGACCATCGGACCCGCCGCCGTGTTCGGCCTCCGCGCCGCGCGGCTGATGGGCCGGTCCGCACACTGATCTCCAAGCGCCTCTGTTGCACTGCTGGTGCACCGAAGCGCACTGGTGGCCGCCCCCGTCAGCGAACCCACCCCCGCGATCGGCGCGAGCGGGCTGTCGTCCGCGACGAACTCGACGGCGATCCCATGGAGCACGCCGACAATGGCGACCGCGCCGTCACGGCGCCATTCGACCGCGAGGCGGTCCGCGGGGGGGCCGACGTGTGCGGCGGGCCACCCTCGCGTGGCTGTCCGGCTCGACCCGCACGCGGCGTCACCCGGACGTTGTCGGCCAGAGACCGGCAATTCGTCAGTAGAGCCAGTCGTCGACGCAACCGAGGCGTCGTGGTTGAGCGACACCCCGCGCACCGTCCCGTCCGGGGGTCAAGCCCCTGGGAGTGGTGTAGCGCTCGGTGATCCTTCTTGGGTTACGCGCTGAGTTCGAGCATGGGGTCGGTGTTCACCTCCGTCGACGTGTTGGTGACCGGGCTCAGGCGGCATCGGGCGAGGACTTCGAGGCCGAGGTAGCGGCGGCCTTCGGCCCATTCGTCGGTCTGTTCGGCCAGCACGGCCCCGACCAGGCGCACCACCGCGCTTCGGTTGGGGAAGATGCCCACGGCGTCGGTGCGGCGGCGGATCTCGCGGTTGAGCCGTTCGGTCGGGTTGTTCGACCAGATCTGGGTCCACACGTCCTTCGGGAAGTCGGTGAACGCCAGGATGTCGGCGCGGGCGGCGTCCAGGTGCTCGGCGACCTCGAGCAGCTTGCCGCCGACGTAGTCGAGCAGCCGGTCGAACTGGGCCTGCACCGCCTTGGCGTCGGGCTGGTCGTAGACCGAGTGCAGCATCGCCTTCACGGCGGGCCACATGCTCTTGGGGCAGATGCTCATCAGGTCGGCGGCGTAGTGCGTGCGGCATCGCTGCCACGTGGCGCCGGGCAGGTTCGCGGCCACGGCCTCGACGAGACCGGCGTGCTGCCGGCGGGACCGAGCCGCGCGGACACAGTCGGCGAGACCTCCTCGCCTCGCAGCGGCGCGCCGACCTGAGGACGCGGGCGCTGAACCTCGTCCCGGGTGGGGCGCCCGTCCCCCTCCGGACACCGCCCCCACCTGGGCCAACGCCGCCCGCCGAGGCACCTGGGAACACCCACGGGAACACAGAGCCCCTCCCGTGGGAACACTCTCGGGAACCTCCCCTGCCGAGGAAGAGGCCGGATACGACAGAAGACCCCCTGGTTGTGGACCCAGGAGGCCTTCGTCGTCGCTGTCTCAACGAGTGTCCGGAGGGGGACTTGAACCCCCACGCCCTTAACGGGCACTAGCACCTCAAGCTAGCGCGTCTGCCATTCCGCCACCCGGACAGGTGGACCTCGGCGAGGCGTTCCCGCCTCGTCTTGGTGCTGGAAAAACATAGCACGGCACGGACCCCGAACTACAAATCACCGGACGGTGGCGCAGGTCACGGCCCTGACCTAGCGTGAGCCCGATGGCGCTGCGCATCGAGGACTACGGGGTCGTGGGCGACCTGCGGACCACCGCGCTCGTGGGGCGGGACGGGTCGGTGGACTGGTTGTGCCTGCCGGACCTGGACGACCCGGCCTGCTTCGCGGCACTGCTGGGGGACGACCGTCACGGCTTCTGGCGTCTGGCGCCGGCGACGGAGGGCCTGTGCACCCGCCGCCGGTACCGGGGCGAGTCGCTGGTGCTGGAGACGGAGTGGGAGACCCCGGACGGGCACGTCCGGGTGACCGACCTCATGCCGCCGCGGCGGGGCAACCCGACGCTCGTGCGGATCGTGGAGGGGCTGTCGGGGCGGGTCACCGTGGTCAGCGAGACCGTGCCGCGTTTCGACCACGGGAACGTGGTGCCCTGGCTGACGGACCGGGAGGGCACGCTGCTGGGCCACCTGGGCGCGGGCACGGTCGCGGCGGTGGCCGGCCCGGACACCCTCACCCTCACCGCTCCGGTCCCGCAGGAGATCTCCCTGGCCGACGGGGCCGTGCGCTCGCGCTTCGACGTCGCCGCGGGAGACCGGGTGGCGTTCGTCCTCACCCATCACCGGTCGCACGACCTCGGCCCGGAGCCGTGCGACGCCGACCAGGCGCTCGCCGACACCCTCGCGTTCTGGGAGGACTGGATCGGCGGGACGCGGTACGACGGCGAGTGGCCCGACGCCGTGCGGCGTTCGCTCATCACCCTGAAGTCCCTGGTCTACGACCCCACCGGGGGCATCGCCGCGGCGGCCACGACGTCGCTGCCCGAGCAGGTCGGCGGGGTCCGCAACTGGGACTACCGCTACTGCTGGCTGCGGGACGCGTCGTTCACGCTCCTCGCGCTGCTGAGCACCGGGCACACGTCCGAGGCCCGCGCATGGCGGGAGTGGCTGCTGCGCGCCGTCGCGGGCGACCCGGCGCGGCTGCGCATCGTGTACGGGCTCGACGGTCGCCGCCGCATCCCGGAGGCGACGCTCGACTGGCTGCCCGGCTACGAGGGCAGCGCGCCGGTACGGGTCGGCAACGCCGCGGCCGAGCAGCTCCAGCTCGACGTGTGGGGCGAGGTCCTGGTGTCCCTGCACCTCGCCCGCTCGGACGGTGTCGAGGACGACGCCGACACCTGGACGCTGCAGAAGGCCCTCCTGGACTTCCTCGAGGGCCACTGGGACGACGTCGACAACGGCCTGTGGGAGGTGCGCGGGCCCCGGCGGGCGTTCGTCCACTCCCGGGTGATGGCGTGGGCGGGCGTCGCGGCGATGGTGCGCGCGCACGAGACGGCCGGGCTGGACGGTCCGGTGGACCGCTGGCGGGCGCTGCGCGACGACATCCGCACGGACGTGCTGCGGCACGGCTACGACGCCGAGCGGAACACGTTCACCCAGTTCTACGGGTCGGACGGGCTCGACGCGTCGCTGCTGCTCCTGCCCCGGGTCGGGTTCCTGCCGTGGACCGACCACCGCATCGTCGGCACGGTGGACGCGGTGCAGCGCGAGCTGAGCCACGACGGCCTGCTGCTGCGCTACCGGACGCCCGCCGACGACGGCGTGGACGGGCTGCCCGGCGACGAGGGCACGTTCCTCGTGTGCAGCTTCTGGCTGGTGGACGCGCTGCACGGGGTGGGCCGCGTCGCCGAGGCCCGGGCGCTGTTCGAGCGGCTGCTCGGGCTGCGCAACGACCTGGGTCTGCTCGCCGAGGAGTACGACGTCGTCGCGGGCCGCCAGCTGGGGAACGTGCCGCAGGCGTTCAGCCACGTCGGGCTGGTGAACTCCGCCCGCATCCTGTCCGGCGACCACGGGCCCGCGACGCTCCTGGCGGGGATGCGCGGGCAACCGCCCCGGTGAGTGCGACAGTACGGGCATGGTCGACGAACGAGAGCTGGTGCGGGAGTTCCACGAGGCGTTCGACGTGCCGGTGTCGACCGGCCCGCCGGACCTGACCCTGCCCGACGACCGGCTGCGGATGCGCTACCGGCTGGTCGCCGAGGAGTTCGCCGAGCTCACCGGCGCGATCCTGGGGCCGGCCGCGCGCTCCGTCGTCGAGCGTGCGGTCGAGGAGGTCGTCGCCGGCCCGACCGACGGCGCGGACCTCGTCGCGACGGCGGACGCGACCGTCGACCTGCGCTACGTCCTGCACGGCCTGGAGCTGGAGTGCGGCATCCCGGGCGACGAGGTGTTCACCGAGGTGCACGCCTCGAACCTGGCCAAGCTCGGCCCCGACGGCACCGCCGTGCGCCGCGCCGACGGCAAGGTGCTCAAGCCCGCCGGGTGGCGTCCCCCGGACGTCGCGGGGGTGCTGGCGCGGGCAGGTTCACGGAGCGTCGGCGGCGGCGTGTAGCGTGCTGGCGACCCGGACCAATCGGTCACGGCGTCGCAGACCGGACGAAGGAGCACGCACGCCATGATGGGTGGGCACCACGCCGCCTCCGGGGCGGCCGCCTGGGTGGCGGTCACCTCCACGACCCCGATCGCGTTCGGCTGGTACCCCGTGTCCGAGGTGGGGGTGATGACGGGGGCGCTGGTGTGCGCGGGCGCCGCGCTGCTGCCCGACGCCGACCACCACAACGGCACCATCTCGCACTCCCTGCCGCCGGTGTCGGAGGCCGTCACCAAGCTCGTGTCGAGCCTGTCGGGCGGGCACCGCAACGGCACGCACTCGCTGCTCGGCATCGCCGCGTTCACCGTGATCGCGTGGCTGGTGGGCAAGCTGTCGTTCCACACGGAGACGTTCGGGGACGTGCTCGTCGGCCCCGGCATCATGGCGGTGCTGCTCATCGCGTTCGCGGTCCGCGCCCTCAAGCTCACCGGGCAGCAGCGCTGGTGGACGTGGACCCTGTCCATCGCGCTGGCGGCGTTCGTCGCGGTGTTCGCCCCCGAGGAGTGGTACTGGATGCCGTTCTGCGTCGGCCTCGGCTGCGCCGTCCACATCCTCGGTGACTTCCTCACCACCCGGGGCGTGCCGCTGCTGTGGCCGCTGCGGTTCCGCTCGCCGCGCTGGGTGCGGCGGCACCGCTGGCTGCCGTTCGACGACATGTGGAGCCCGAAGGGCAACCTGTCGCTGCCGATCCTCGGCGACGCCGGGTCGTGGCGGGAGTGGGTGCTCATGACCCCGGTCAGCCTCTACGCGCTCGCCGGCGTCGCCTGGGCGATGCTCGACCAGATGGGGTTCGACACCCTGGGCGTGTGGCAGGACGCGACGACGCTCCTCGCCGGCGCCCTCGGCTGACGCCTCAGCGCCCGGCCCGGACGCGGCGCACGGTGCGGGCGTGCTCGGCCGCGACGTCCGGGTCGGCCAGGCGCGGGTCGGCGGGCGCACGTCCGGCGGCGACGGCGTCGAGGTAGCGCAGGTCGGCGTCGAGCCGGTCGGCGGGACGCCGCGTCGGCGTGCCGTGCCCCGGCACCAGCACCGCCGCCCGCGCGACGTACGGCGCGAGGCGCTCCAGCCCGGCGCGGTAGCCGGCGAGGTCGCCCGCGCCCGTGATCTCGTCGAACGGCAGCGGGACCTCGACGTCGCTGAGCAGGTCGCCCGCCAGCAGGACCCGCGGTCCGGGAAGCCAGAGGGCGGCGTGCCCCGGCGCGTGGGCCGCGTGCTCGACCACCTCGACCACGGGCAGCGCCCCGTCGGCGTCCGGGACCTGGCGCTCCCCCGCCGGCAGCGGCCGCACCCGCCCCAGGAGCGCCAGCACCTCCGGCGTGTGGTCCGCCCCGCCGTAGCGCGCGGCGTCGAGGCGCGCCTCGGCCAGCAGCCGCGTCCGCTCCCGCTGCGCGACGCCCGCGGCCGTCGCGCTCGCCCAGCGCGGCACGTCCCCCAGCGCCGGGTGCCACAGCACGTGGTCGTGGTGCGCGTGCGTCGCGAACCCCGCCACGACGTCGACGCCGTCGTCCCGCGCCTGACGCGCGAGGGCGGCGAGCTCGTCCGGCTCCCAGGCCGGGTCGACCAGCAGACCGGCCCGTCCGGCCGGGCCCGTGGACCCCACCACGAGGGTCGTCGTGGTCGCGAGGCGACGGCTCACGGCGACCAGCACGCCGTCGGCGACCACCTGGAGGCTCACGTCGACACCGTAGCCGGACGCCGCCCGCCCGGACACGACGGACCGCCCCGGGAAGCCCGCCGCGGCACGTCCGGTAATTCGCTGGACGCGGCCGCGGGTCCGGACGCAGGATCGACCCCGGAGACGCGCGCCGGGCGCGTCGGCACGAGGAAGGAGGGCGAGGAGATGGACGTCTTCGCCGTGCACGCCCTCCCCACGGGACGGGCGACGGACCCTCACCACTGAGGAGCCACCGAGGCTCCTCCCCCTTCCTTGGAGCCCCACCGTGCCTCAGCACACCCCCGACCACCCCACCCGCCAGATCCTCACCCTGGACACCGGCGTCGACGCCGTCGAGCCCGGACCCGACCAGCGGTGGTCCACCTGGCCGAGCATCGCCAAGGGCCAGCGCGGCCCGCACCCGCACCCCGACTGGGTCGTCACGGCGGCCGCCGCCCTCGACACCGAGCTGGGCGTCCTCAAGACCGGCAAGGAGGCGGACGTCTTCCTCGTCGAGCGCGCCGTCCCCGACGACCCCGACCGTGCCGTCCTCCTGGCGGCCAAGCGCTACCGCGACACCGACCACCGCCAGTTCCACCGCGCCGGCACGTACACCGAGGGTCGTCGCGAGCGTCGCAGCCGCGACCAGCGCGCCACCCAGGACCGCCACTCGGCGTGGGGCCGGTCGGTGCGGGCCACGCAGTGGGCGGACGCCGAGTTCGCCACCCTGTGCGCCCTGTGGGAGGCCGGCGCGCCGGTCCCCTACCCGGTGCAGATCGACGGCACCGAGCTGCTGCTGGAGTTCGTCGGACACGTCGACGACGCCGGGGCGGCCGTCGCCGCACCCCGTCTGGCGCAGACGCGGCCCGACACCGACCTGCTGGCCGACTGGTTCGAGCAGGTCCGGTCCGCGATGGGTGTCCTGGCCCGCCTCGGCTGGGCGCACGGCGACCTGTCGCCGTACAACGTGCTCGCCGACGGCGAGCGGCTGGTCGTCATCGACCTGCCGCAGGTCGTGGACCTCGTGGCGAACCCGTTCGGCGCGGAGCTGCTGCACCGCGACTGCCGGAACATGGGCGCGTGGTTCGCGGCGCGCGGGCTGGAGGTCGACGTGGACGCCCTGTTCGCGGAGGTGTTCGCGCAGGCCTGGTGACCGGTCGTCAGCGGGTGCCGTCGGGGTGCGGCACCCGGCGGTACAGGACGACGGAGGCGGCAGCGAGCCAGGCGTACGACGCGACGACGGCGACCCACAGCAGGGCGACGCCCGCGGCGGACGTCGCGAGCACGGCCCCGCCGAGGAACCCCGCCAGGATCACCACGCCGACGAGTGTGGACCACCGCGCGGGGAACGTCAGCGCGGCGGCGCCGGCCGCCCCGAACGTGACGAGGCCGAGGACGAGGTGCAGCGTGCCGCCCACCGTGGTCGTCTCGGCGGCTCCGGGCGGGAACCCGGCCATCGGGTCGGGCGGGAAGGCGGCGCTGCCGAGGAGGCCGACCGCCATGACGCCGACCATCCAGGCGGCGGCGCGGGTCCGGCGGGCGTCGGCCGCCCGTCGGACCCCGACGGCGGCGACGAGGACGAGCACCCCGGACAGGGCGAGGTTGGCGCGCTGCATCCAGCCGCCGTCGCCGAGCATCAGCAGGCTGAGCTGGTGCTCGGCGAGGTCGAACCCGTCGCGGGTCAGTGCGAGCGCGAGCCCGACGCCGAGGTAGAGCGGCCCCGCGACGACGCCCCAGCCGAGCAGGGAGCGGGTCACGGCGGCGGCGGTGTCGAACGTCGGTGCCTGCGCGGCGTCCCGGGATGTCTCGTCCATGGTGCCCTCCGGTTCGTGCTGTCGGTCGTTCCGACCGGGTTCGGTGGTGGGATTCATCGGCCGGCGCCGCGGGATCGCAGGTCGCGGCGCAGGTGCGTGCGTGGCAGCCGGCCGCTGGTGGCGAGGGTCAGGCCGACGTTCTCGAAGCCCTCGGCCTCGAACAGCGGGACCGTGCCGACGAACGCGGCGCCGACGGGCACCCGGCCACCCGGCTCCGGCTCGACGGGGAACCCCTCGACGACGTGCCCGCCGCGGGCGCGGGCGTGCTCGACGGCGCCGCGCAGCAGGGCACGGGCGACGCCGCGGCGTCGGTACCCGACCCGCACGACGAAGCAGCGCACGACCCAGGTGGTCGGCCAGTCGGCCGGCCCGCCGACGGGCGGGCCGGGCGCCTGGCGCCGGTGCAGGCACCAGCACGCCTCCACGCGGCCGTGTGGGTCGAGCAGGGTGACGACGTCGTCGAACCGCTCCGTGGTGGCCGGCTCGATCCGGTAGGCCATGCGTGCAGGGTAGGCCGGGCCGGCGACACGCACCCCTTGCACGGTCGGGCCGACGATGGTTGTCTATAAGTATCTACTTAAGGAGTCGCCATGAGCATCGACATCGACCCCGTCGCCGTCGCCGGGCTGGTCACCCGTGAGGTCCGCAGCGGCGAGCGCGACGGCAGCCCGACGAAGATCGCCGTCGCCCGCCGCGACTACACGGCCGCGCGCGGCGACGTCTGGGACGCCCTGACCGACCCCGACCGCATCCCCCGCTGGTTCCTGCCCGTCAGCGGCGACCTCGTCGAGGGCGGCCGGTACCAGCTCGAGGGCAACGCCGGCGGCACCGTGCTGCGCTGCCAGGCGCCCGAGGCGTTCGCCGTCACGTGGGAGATGGGCGGCGGCGTGTCCTGGGTGACCGTCACCCTGCACCCGCACGACGGCGGCACCGTGCTCGAGCTCGTCCACGAGTCGCCGGTCGAGCCGGAGTTCTGGGAGCAGTTCGGTCCCGGCGCCGTCGGCGTCGGGTGGGACCTGGGGCTCATGGGCCTCGGCCTGCACCTCGCCTCCGGGGACGCCGTCGACCCGGCCGCCGCCCAGGCCTGGACCGTGTCGGATGAGGGCAAGGCCTTCGTCGGCGCGTCCGCGCTCGGGTGGGCCGAGGCCGCCGTGGGCGACGGTGACGACCCCGCCGACGCGCACGCCGCGGCCGAGCGCACCGTCGCCTTCTACACGACCGTCCCCGAGGCGTGACGTGACCACCCGGACGACGACGGCGCCCGGGTCGCCCGACGCGGTGTTCGCCGCGCTGGGCGACCCGGTCCGCCGCCGCCTGCTCCTGCTGCTGCACGACGCGGGAGAGGCGACCGTGGGCAGCCTCGTCGCCGCCGTCCGGGCCGCCACCGCCATCTCGCAGCCCGCCGTGTCCCAGCACCTGCGGGTGCTCCGCGAGGCCGGCCTGGTGCGGGTCCGCCCCGACGGCACCCGCCGGCTGTACGCCGTCGAACCCGCCGGGATCGACGCCGCCCGCACCTGGCTGGCGACGTTCACCGACCCGTTCGCCCAGCCGCTCGACGCCCTGGGGACCGAGGTCGCGCGCGGTCGCCGCGAGCGCCGCCGGACGGGCGGGGTCAGTGGAAGTCCCGCGAGCGGGTCGTCACCGGCAGACGCAGCACGGCGAGGTGCTCGGCGAGCAGGTTGACCGACCCGTCGGCCCGCTCCACCCGGCCCCGCACCACGAGGGCGGGGGCGCCGCGCGCCACCGTGCGGTAGCGCCGCCACAGGCCGGGCGAGCAGATGACGTTGAGGAGCCCCGTCTCGTCCTCCAGGGACAGGAACGTCACCCCGCCCGCGGTGCCGGGGCGCTGGCGGTGGGTGACGACCCCGCCGACGGCGACGCGGCGGCCCTCCTCCACGCGGGTCGCGGCGTCCACCGTGAGGACGCCCTGGCGGTCCAGGCCGGGGCGCACGTGCTCCACCGGGGAGGTCGAACCGGGGGTGACGCCGGTGGCCCACGCGTCGGCGACGTCCACCTCCAGGGGGTCCATGTCCGGCAGGGGTGGCGCGGCGACCCCGACGCTGACCCCGGCCAGGGTGTCCGGCCCTTCCTGGCCGAGCGCGCCGGCGGCCCACAGGCCTTCCCGGCGGGTGACGCCGAGCGAGGCCAGCGCGCCGGCGGTGGCGAGCGCCTCCAGGCGGGCGGTGGTCAGGTTGACCCGGCGGACGAGGTCGTGCAGGTCACGGAACGGCCCGTCGGCCGCCCGGGCGGCGGCCATCCGCTCGGCGACGTCGTCGCCGAGCCCGCGCACCGAGGCGAGCCCGAGCCGGACGGCCAGGTGCGGGTCGACGTCCAGGGCGACGAGGCCGACCCCGCCCGGGCCGTCGCTCCCCTCGGCGCTCTCGTCGTCACGGCCCGTCCGCTCCCCCGGACGGGCCGTGTCGGCACGGTCGACGGTGGTGGGGGCGTCGTCGGCGGCGGGACCTGCCGGGCCGTCGCCCTCCCCCGTCCGTTCGACGCCGGCCAGCGCGGTGGACGCGTTGACGTCCGGGCGCAGCACGCGCACCCCGTGCCGGCGGGCGTCGGCCACCAGCGACGCCGGGGAGTAGAACCCCATCGGCTGGGCGGCGAGCAGCCCGGCGTAGAACGCCTCGGGGGCGTGCACCTTGAGCCACGCCGAGGCGTAGACGAGGAACGCGAACGAGTAGGCGTGCGACTCGGGGAACCCGAAGTCCGCGAACGCCTTGAGCTTGTCGTAGATCTGCTCCTGGACGTCGGGCGGGACGCCGCGCTCCGTCATCCCGGCGTACAGGCGCCCGCGCAGCGCCTCCATGCGTTCCACCGACCGCTTCGACCCCATGGCGCGGCGCAGCCGGTCCGACTCCGCGGGGGTGAACCCGGCGACGTCGATCGCCATCTGCATGAGCTGCTCCTGGAACAGCGGCACCCCGAGGGTGCGCTTCAACGACGGCTCCAGCAGCGGGTGCAGGTAGGTGACGGGCTGACGCCCCCGGGAGCGCTCGATGTACGGGTGCACGGACTGCCCCTGGATGGGGCCGGGCCGGATGAGCGCGACCTCCACGACGACGTCGTAGAAGGTGCGGGGCCGCAGCCGCGGCAGGGTCGCCATCTGGGCGCGGGACTCCACCTGGAACACTCCGACGGTGTCGGCGGCGCACAGCAGGTCGTACACGCGCGGGTCGTCCTCCGGCAGGGTGTGCAACGCCAGCTCCGGGCCGCCGGTGTCCCGCACGGACGTGAACGCGTACCGGATGGCGGTGAGCATCCCGAGCCCCAGCAGGTCGAACTTCACCAGCCCGGCGTCCGCGCAGTCCTCCTTGTCCCACTGCAGGACCGTGCGGCCCTCCATCCGCGCCCACTCCACCGGGCACACCTCGATGACGGGCCGGTCGCACATCACCATCCCGCCCGAGTGGATGCCCAGGTGGCGCGGCAGTCGCAGGAACCGGTCGGCGAGGTCCACCACCGCGGCGGGGATGTCACCCTCCTGCTCCGCCGGCGCGGGCGTGTGCCGCGGCACGACGTCGTGCGCGTCGTCGGCGCGCCGCAGCGCGCCGGAGCCCTCGGCGTCGACGGCCAGCGGGTCGACGACGGGCTCAGCCGTCGGCCGCCCCTCCCAGAGGCGTGCGACGTGCGCCGCCTTGACGTCCCGCCGCGTGACCGGGACGGAGACGGCGCCGCCCGCGGAACCGGGACGACCTTGCGAGGGTGTGAGGGGCGGGGTGTCGCGCGCGGGCGTGGCCGGCCTGGCGGGAGGCCGCGAGGAACGAGCGGCCGGATGGTAGCCCGCGCGCGGTCCCTCGTCGCCCGCGGCCGTCCGCCCCGGGGCCCCCGCAGCAGCGCGCGCCGCACCGGCGGCCCGGTCCGCGGCCGGGCTGGTCGGGTCCGGCCCGCGCAGCGACCCCCAGCGCTCGATGGACTTGCTCCACGCGTCCGCCTGCCCGACGTCGTACCCCAGCGCGCGGGCGGCGTCGCGCACCGCCGAGCGCGGCCGGTAGGAGATGACGTTCGCGACCTGCGCGGCGTGCGTCCGCCCGAACCGGGCGTACACGTGCTGGATGACCTCCTCGCGCCGCACCGACTCGATGTCGACGTCGATGTCGGGCGGACCGTCCCGCTCCGGGGCGAGGAAGCGCTCGAACAGCAGGCCGTGCGTGACCGCGTCCACCGCGGTGATGCCCAGCGCGTAGCAGACCGCCGAGTTGGCGGCGCTGCCCCGCCCCTGGCAAAGGATGCCCTCGCGGCGGCAGAACTCCACCAGGTCGTAGACGACGAGGAAGTAGCCGGCGAACCCCAGGTCCGTGATGACGCGCAGCTCGTGGTCGATCTGCGCCCACGCGCCCGGTACCCGTTCCGCGTCCCGCGGTCCGTAGCGCTCCGTGGCGCCGCGGCGCACCAGCTCGGCCAGCCAGGACGCCTCGTCGTGCCCCGCCGGCACCGGGTACGGCGGCAGGTGGGGCGCGACGAGGTGGAGGTCGAACGTGCACTCGGCCGCCAGCTCGGCGGCCGTGGCCACCGCCTGCGGGTGCCGGTGGTGCAGCCGCACCATCTCCGCCGCCGAGCGCAGGTGCGCCGTCGGGGCGCCCGGCAGCCAGCCGTCGTGGTCGTCCAGGGAGGACCGGGCGCGCACCGCCGCGAGCGCCGCGGCGAGGTCGGCGTCGCGCGGGCGGGCGTAGTGCGCGGCGGTGGTCGCGACCAGCGGGAGCCCGGTGTCGCGGGCGAGTCCCGCGAGGGCGGTGTGCCGGTCGGCGTCGCGCGGGTCGCCGGTCGCGGTGATCTCCACGGCGACGTTGTCCCGCCCGAAGACGGCCGTCAGCCGGTCGAGCTCGGCGCGCGCGGCCCGCAGCGGGTCCGGCCCTCCGCCGTCCAGGGCGCGCCGCACGGCCCCCTTGCGGCAGCCGGTGAGGACGAGCCACTGCCCGTCGGCCTCCTGGCCGAGCCGGTCCAGGTCGTAGCGCGCCTTGCCCTTGACCCCGGCCTCCAGGTGGGCGGTGGCGATGGCGCGGGACAGGTGCCGGTAGCCGTCGGCGCCGCGGGCCAGGACGAGCAGGTGCGTGGCCCGCGGGTCGGGGACGCCGGTGGGCTCGTCGAGCACGGGGGCGCCGCCTGGCACCGGGGCGGGCAGGTGCAGCTCTGCGCCGAACACGGTGGGCAGCCCCACCGCGCGCGCGGCCTCCGCGAACCGCACCACCCCGTACAGGCCGTCGTGGTCCGTCAGGGCGAGGGCCTCCAGCCCGAGCCGTGCCGCCTCCGCGGCGAGCTCCGCCGGGTGGCAGGCGCCGTCGAGGAAGCTGAACGCCGAGTGCGCGTGCAGCTCCGCGAACCTAGTCATAGCAGGCCTCCACCGTCCAGGTGCCGGCCGTCTGCGCGAGCAGCAGCCCGCGGCCGTCGTCGAGGACGACCTGCAGGTGCACGCGTCGCGTCCCGCCGTCCGTCCACCAGCGCTCGGCCAGCGGCCAGGGTCCGGCCCAGTCCGTGACGGCGCCCGCGCCGTGCTCCCAGCGCACGCTCGCCGGGTCGCCGCTCGCGGCGAGCCGCGCGTCGACGACGACGTCGCGCCCGGCCGCGTCCAGGACGCGGGCGGGCAGCGGCTCGGGCAGCACGGTGGCGGGCGCCGGGCTGGGCAGCGCGCCGGGCCACGGCCGGTCGGCGGGACGGGCGGGCTCGGCCTCCTCCCCGTAGGGGACGAGCGCCACCCGGCTGCGGGCGTCCCGCCCGCCCTGGAGCCGCACGGCCAGCACGCCCTGCCCGCCGAGCAGCCCTTGCACCCGGTCCAGCGCCTGCCGGGCGCGGGTGTCCCCGCCCGCGTCGGGACCCCACAGGCTCGGCTGGTGCGTCCCCGCGGGCGCGACGTCCTCCGCGGCGAGCGCGAGGTGCACCAGCGGCGCGACGTGCGGCGAGCCGCCGGTGCCCGTGCGCCGCAGGGCCGCGTCGGTGAGCCAGCCCTCCAGCTGCCAGCGCACCCGGTCGGTGAGCCTCGCCGCGTCCAGGCCGCCCGCGACCGCCTCCGTGCGCCACAGCCGCTCCAGCTCGCCCTCGGTGGTGCGGGCCGTGATGCGCAGCCGCGAGCACGCCAGGCCGCGGCCCACCAGCAGGACGTGCAGCTCCTCGGCGAGCCGGCGCGCGGCGAACGCGGCGACGTCCACCCGGTCGGCGGGCGGGTCCAGGTCCGTCGCCACGGCGAGGTCCGCCTCGGGACGTCGCCGTGCGGGCGGACGCTCGTCCAGGCCGCGGGCCAGCCGGTGCGCCCACGTGCCCAGCTCCCCGAACCGCGCGGCGACGCTCGCCGGGGGCAGCGCCGCCAGGTCGCCGAGGGTGTGCAGCCCCAGCCGCCACCACAGCCCCGCCGCCTCCCGCACCGCCGCCACGACGCCCGGGTCGCAGACGGCGTGCACCAGCTCGCCCACGCCACGGCCCGCCAGCGCCGCGGCCGACTCCCCCGGCGGCACGACCGCGTCCTCCCGCGCCGCCAGCACCGCGGCGAGCAGACCGTCCGCCACCCCCACCTGGCACTCGTGCCCCGTCTCCGCCACCGCCGCGACCAGCCGCTCCGCGAGCGCCCGCTCCGACCCGTGGTAGCGGGCCGCGCCGTCCGCCGGCAGGAGCAGCAGCCCCGGCCGCGCGACCTCGAGGCCCGCCACCACCGTCTCCGCGGCCAGCGCCACCGGCTCGAACGCGCGCGCGTCCCGGGCGTCGTCGGCGTCCAGCAGCACCAGGTCCGGGCACGCCTCCTGCGCCTGCCGCCGACGCATCCCGCGCCGCACCCCCGCGGTGCGCGCCACCGCGGACGTCGCCACCACGCTGCGCCCCGCCCGCGTGCCGCCCCCCGACCGGGCGCCCAGCACCGCGGCCGGGACGTGCGCGTCCAGCCCCGCCGTCGTCAGCGCGGCCACCACCGGCCAGTCCGGCACCCACAGCACCGCCGTGCGGGTCGCGCTCATGCCGTGTCCCTCCGCACGCGCCCTGCGGTGCCCCGCTCCGGGTGCACCTCGTCCCTCGGCGCCCCTGCGCGGGGGCTCCTCGCGCTCATGCCGTGCTGGACCTGCACGCGCCCTGCGGTGCCCCGCTCCGGGTGCACCTCGTCCCTCGGCGCCCCTGCGCGGGGGCTCCTCGCGCTCATGCCGCGCGCAGGTGCCGCCCGCCCGGCGCCCGCTCCTCCTCGGGCGGGGACGGCGGGAGGCTCTCGACGGCCCCGAGCGGGACCTCGACGTCGATCTCCACGGGCCGCGCGACCGCGCCGCGCCCGGTGCGCAGCACGCGCAGGGTGCGGCGCCGCAGCCAGCCGGCGCCCGCGTCCGCACCGGCCCAGGTGCCGCCGCGGGCGTCGAGGACGACGTGCGCGCCGGGCCAGCGCTGCGTGGCCACGAGCACGACGTCACGCTGACGGGCCCGGGCGGCGAGCCGGCGCCGGTCGGTGTCCGCGAGCGCGACGCCCGGCCCGACGACGACGACGTCCATCCCGTCGAGGAGCGCGGCGAGCACGGCGGGGGCGTCCGGGCCGGGGGCGGGGACGACGGCCGTGCGGGTCAGGTCCAGGCCGGCGTCGGCGGCGGCGAGCAGCCCGACCGCGGGAGCGCCGACGAGGGCGGTCCAGGCGCCGCCGTGGGACGGTGCGGCGAGCAGCCCGAGCAGCAGGCTGGTGGACCCCTGGACGGCGAGGACGCCCCCGAGGGGCAGCACGCCGCCGGGCAGCAGCGCGGCCAGGGCCGGGTGGACCGGCAGGGTGGCGCGCGGCGGAGGCTGGTCCGCGGGCACCACGAGCGGGGCACGACGTCTGCCCTGCTCCCCCGCGGCGAGCGCGGCGAGCGCCCGGGCCCGCGCGGTGTCCGACGCCGGTCGGGTCCGACGCTCCTCGACGGCGACGGTCATGCTGCCCCCCTCCGGCGGTCGAGCCGTCAGCAGGACCACAGCAGTTCGTTCGTGTTCGAACGCGTGTTCGAACAGATCAAGTACACGCCTCGCCCGGACGGGTGTCAACCGCGCTGGTGACGGCCTCGCGGGCGCGGCGCGAGGCCCTGGACGCGGGGTGGGGCACGGGGTGGAGACACCCTGGTCGACGGCATACCGCGCGGTCGGTATGCTGGGCGCACCGTCGACGACGAGGAGGTCGTGACCGTGCAGATCACCGGTGCCGTGCTGGAACGCTGCGGAGCGCCCGCGCCCTGGAGCAGGGCGAGCCCGATCACCGTCGGACCGCTCGAGCTCGACCCGCCCGGACCCGGCGAGGTCGCCGTCCGGATCGAGGCCGCCGGGCTGTGCCACTCCGACCTCTCCGTCGTCGACGGCAACCGGGTGCGTCCCACCCCGATGCTCCTCGGGCACGAGGCCGCCGGCATCGTCGAGGACGTCGGGCCGGGCACCGCCGTCCCGGTGGGCGCCCGCGTCGTCATGACCTTCCTCCCCCGCTGCGGGGCGTGCGCCGCCTGCGCCACCGACGGCCGCCTGCCGTGCAGCGTCGGCTCCGCCGCGAACGCGGCCGGGGAGCTCGTGGGGGGCGTCCGCCGGCTGCACCGCGCCGGCCAGGACGTCCACCACCACCTGGGCGTGAGCGCGTTCGCCACCCACGCCGTGGTCTCCGCCACGTCCGTCGTGGCGGTGCCCGACGACGTCCCGGCCGACGTCGCCGCCCTGCTCGGCTGCGCGGTCCTCACTGGCGGCGGCGCCGTCCTCAACGCCGGGCGGCCCGCGCCCGGCGACCCCGTCACCGTCGTCGGGCTCGGCGGGGTCGGCATGGCCGCGCTGCTCGTGGCCCGCGCCCTCGGGCACGAGGTGACCGGGGTCGACACCGTGCCCGGCAAGCTGGCCCTGGCCCGCGAGCTCGGTGCCGCCCGGGCGCTCACGCCCGACGAGGCCGTCGCGGCCGGCGTCCGGGCACCCGTCGTCGTCGAGGCTGCCGGCTCGGCCCGGGCGTTCGAGACGGCGTACGCCCTCACCGCGCCGGGCGGGACCACGGTGACGGTCGGTCTGCCCGGTCCCGCCGACCGGGCCACGCTGGCCCCGTTGACGCTGACCGCCGAGGCGCGGACCGTCGTCGGCTCCTACCTGGGCTCCGCGGTACCGGGCCGCGACATCCCCCGATACGTGGAACTCTGGCGCGCAGGACGACTGCCGCTGGAACGGCTCGTCTCGGCCCGCATCGGGCTCGACGAGCTCCCCCGAGCGCTGGACGCCCTCGCCGCCGGCGAGGAGCTGCGCCAGCTCATCACCTTCGACGAGAGGAACCCCGCATGACAGCCTCCCCCGCACGTGTCGCGATCGTCACCGGCGGCGCCCGCGGCATCGGTGCCGCCACCGCCGCCCGCCTCGCCGCGGACGGGCACGCCGTGGCCGTGCTCGACCTGCTCGAGGACGTCGCGGCCGAGACGGCGGCCCGGCTCGCCGCCGACGGCCACCGGGCGATCGGCGTCGGCGTGGACGTCGCGGACGAGCAGTCCGTCGCCGACGCCGTCGCCCGCGTCACCGCCGAGCTCGGTGCCGCGACGATCCTGGTCAACAACGCCGGCATCCTGCGCGACAACCTGCTGTTCAAGATGTCCACCGACGACTGGGACGCGGTGCTCTCCGTGCACCTGCGCGGCGCGTTCCTCATGACCCGCGCGGTGCAGGGCGGCATGGTCGAGGCGGGCTGGGGCCGCGTCGTCAACCTGTCGAGCACCTCGGCGCTCGGCAACCGCGGGCAGGCCAACTACGCCGCCGCCAAGGCCGGGATGCAGGGGTTCACCAAGACGCTCGCCGTCGAGCTCGGCAAGTTCGGCGTCACGGCGAACGCCGTCGCGCCGGGTGTCGTCGCCACCGAGATGATCGCGGAGACCGCGCGACGGGTCGGTGTGCCCCTGGAGGACTTCCTCGCGCACATGGCCGCCGACGTGCCCGTCGGCCGGGTCGGGCAGCCGGAGGACATCGCCGCGGCCGTGTCGTTCTTCTGCTCGCAGGAGGCCGGGTTCACCAACGGCCAGGTCCTCTACGTGGCCGGTGGGCCGAAGGCGTGATCACCGTCGAGAGCCCCGCCGCGCTCGCCGACGCCGTCGGGCAGCGCGCCACCGGCGACTGGTTCACCGTCGACCAGCCGCGCATCACCGCGTTCGCGGACGCCACGGAGGACCACCAGTGGATCCACCTGGACGTGGAGCGGGCCGCCGACGGCCCGTTCGGGGGCACCATCGCGCACGGGTACCTCACCCTGGCGCTCCTGCCGCGGCTCACCGGTGAGCTGCTCGACGTCGGGCGCACCGCGATGGCCGTCAACTACGGGCTCGACACGGTCCGGTTCCTCACCCCGGTGCCGGCCGGGGGCCGCGTCCGCGCGACGGTCGAGATCACCGGCGCGGAGCCGGCGGGCCACGGCGTGCGGCTCTCCTCGACCGTCACGGTCGAGCTGGAGGGCGCCGAGCGCCCGGCGCTCGTCGCGCAGACGCTGGCGCTGTACGTCCCCGGCGGCTGAGCCCGGCGCCGGGGACGCCGGACGGACCCGGACGCACGGCGGCGGGCGGCTCTCCCGGAGCCGCCCGCCGCCGTGCTGCCGCGCCCGGTGTCAGACGCGCTCGAGCACCATCGCCATGCCCTGGCCGCCGCCGACGCACATGGTCTCCAGGCCGAACCGGCCGCCGGTGGCCTCCAGCCCGTGCACGAGCGTGGAGGTGATGCGCGCCCCGGTCATCCCGAACGGGTGCCCGACGGCGATGGCGCCGCCGTGCACGTTGAGCCGGTCGGGGTCGACGCCGAGCTCGCGGGCCGACGGGATCACCTGGGCGGCGAACGCCTCGTTGATCTCCACCAGGTCGATATCCTCGATCGTCAGCCCCGCCCGCCGCAGCGCCTGCCGGCTCGCCTCGACGGGGCCGAGGCCCATGATCTCCGGCGACAGCCCGGTGACGCCCGTCGACACGATCCGGGCGACCGGCTGCAGCCCGAGCTCGTCGACGACGCGCCCGGAGACGATCACCAGCGCCGCGGCGCCGTCGTTGAGCGGGCAGGCGTTGCCCGCGGTCACGGTGCCGTCGGGCCGGAACACCGGCTCGAGCGTCGCGAGCCGCGCCGCGGTGGTCCCGGCGCGCGGTCCGTCGTCGGCGGCCACGACCGTGCCGTCGTCGAGCGTGACCGGCGTGATGTCCCGCGCCCAGAACCCGTCCGCGAGGGCCTTCTCGGCACGCTGCTGGGAACGGGCGGCGAACTCGTCCTGCTCCTGCCGCGTGATCCCGCACAGCGACGCGAGGTTCTCCGCGGTCTGCCCCATGGCGATGTACGGGTCCGGCAGGGCCCCGTCCGCACGGGGGTCCGTCCACGGCGCGGCGCCGCCGACCGCCCGCTTCGCGGTCCGCTCGACGGCCTCCGCGAACCGGGGGTTCTCCAGCTGCTGACCGACGATGTGGTCCGACGACCCCGCGCGCATCCCGCTGACGGACTCGGCGCCGGCGGAGACGAACACGTCCCCCTCGCCCGCCTTGATCGCGTGGAACGCCATGCGGGTCGACTGCACGCTGGACGCGCAGTACCGGGTCACGGTGGTGCCGGGCACGCCGTCCAGGCCGAGCGCGACGGCGACGACCCGCCCCATGTTCATGCCCTGCTCCCCGCCCGGCAGCCCGCAGCCGAGGACGAGGTCCTCGACGCGCGACGGGTCGAGGGAGGGCACCTGGTCCAGCGCCGCGCGGACCATCCGCGCGGCGAGGTCGTCGGCGCGCACCTCGCGCAGCGACCCCTTGTGCGCGCGCCCGATCGGCGAGCGCGCCATGGCCACGATGTAGGCCTCGGTCATGGAAGTCCTCCTGTGGTGTGGTCTCAGACGAAGGCCGCGTGGCCCGTGACGGAACGGCCGACGATGAGGTGGTTCATGTCGCGGGTGCCCTCGAAGGTGTAGACGGCCTCGGCGTCGGCGAAGTAGCGGGCCACGCCGGTGTCCAGCGTGATGCCGTTGCCCCCGCAGACCTCGCGGGCCAGCGCGACGGTCTCGCGCATCCGCGTGGTGACGAAGGCCTTGGCGAGCGCGGCGTGCTCGTCGCGCTGGGTGCCGGCGTCCTGCATCTGCGCGACGCGCACGCACATGCCCAGGCTGGCGGTGATGTTGCCGAGCGCGGTGGCGAGCTTGTCCTGGACCAGCTGGTAGGAGGCGATCGGGTGGCCGAACTGCTCGCGCTCCTTGGTGTACCGGACCGCGGCCTCGTAGGCGCCGATCATCGTGCCCAGCGCCTGCCAGGAGACGCCGTCGCGGGTAACCCGCAGGACGTTCGCCAGGTCGCGGAAGCTGTCGATGCGCTGCAGCCGGTCGGCCTCGGCGACCTCGACGTCGACCAGCGTGATGTCGGCGTTCTGCACGATCCGCAGCGACTGCTTGCGCTCGATCTTGGTGGCGGTGAAGCCCGGCGCGCCCCGGCGCACGAGGAAGCCCTTGACCTGGTCGTCGGCGGTGTCCTTGGCCCACACCACGACGACGTCGGCGAACGTCGCGTTCCCGATCCACCGCTTGGCACCGTTGAGCACCCAGGTGTCGCCGTGACGGGTGGCGGTGGTGCGCAGGCCGCGAGCCGTGTCCGAGCCGGACAGCGGTTCGGTGAGCCCGAACGCGCCGATGAGGTCGCCGCGGGCCATCGGCGGCAGCCAGCGGTCCCGCTGCTCGGGGGAGCCCCCGAGGCCGATGGAGCTCATCGCGAGGCCACTGGAGACGCCGATGAAGGTGCAGAACGACGAGTCGACCCGGGCCAGCTCCATGCCGACCCAGCCGCGGAACACGGCCGAGCTCTCGAACTGCGCGGTCTCGGGCCAGGCGGCGCCGACCGAGCCGAGCTCCGCGAAGGGCTTGAACAGGTGAACCGGGCACTCGGCGCGTTCCCAGTAGTCGTCGGCGACGGGGCGCACCTCGCGCTCCATGAAGTCGCGGACCCGCGCGACGGCGTCCTGCTCGACGGGGGTGAGGAGGTCCTGGAAGCCGTAGAAGTCGGCCTCCAGGCGTTCCAGGGGGTGCGTCCCGGGGTCGGCGGCCGACCCTGCCGGTGCGGTGATGGTCATCTGTCGTCTCCGATCGTCGTCGATCTCGTGCACCCAGTGTTGCATCATTCTGGGAAATGTTGCACCACCGACCCCGGACCCGGCTAGGCTGCCCCCATGCTCACCGCGACCGGCGAGATCGCCGACGTCGGCCTCCGGGCCGCCCCGACCCGGCTGTCCGCCCGCCTGGTGCCCGGGGTCCACCCCGACGCGCTCGGCGCGTTCGAGGCCGCCCGGGCGACCTTCGTCTCGGGCCGCCGGATCGACATGGGCGCGCTGGCCGTCGAGCTCGGCGTCGACCGGACCTCCGTCTTCCGCTGGGTCGGCAACCGCGACGCCCTCCTCGCCGAGGTGCTGTGGTCGCTGGCCGTGCCCACGCTCGTCCAGGCTGCCCGCGCCGCCGACGACGCCCGGCACCACGGCGCCGAGCACGTCGCCACGCTGCTGACGCACTTCGCGACCGACCTCATCCGGGCCGACTACTTCCGCGACTTCCTCGCCCGCGAACCGGCGCGCGCCCTGCGCCTGCTCACCACGACGGCCAGCCCCATCCAGCACCGCTACGTCGCCACGGTCGAGCACCTCGTGCGCACCCATCTCGGTCGCGCCCCGTTCGGCGGCGCCATCGACGCGCACGCCCTGGCCTACCTCCTCGTGCGCGTGTCGGAGTCCTTCACCTACGCCGACCTCATCGCCGGCGAGCCGCCGAGCCCGGACACCGCCGCGTCCGCGTTCCGGCACCTGCTGCGCGTCTGACCGCGGACGCGCGCCCGGCCGCACCCCGCCCCGCCCGAGAGGACCCCATGCCCCGCGCCCGCCACCCCTTCGCCCTGCGCTGGAACGACAACGACCAGTACGGGCACGTCAACAACACCGTCTACTACCAGGCCATGGACACCGCTGTGAACACCTGGATGATCCGCGAGGCCGGGCTCGACCCGGCCGGCGACGTCCGCGGGTACTGCGTCGCCTCGTCGTGCGAGTTCCGGGCCCCGGTGTCCTACCCGGCGGACGACCTGGAGGTCCTGGTCGGGGTCGCCCGCGTCGGCACGACGAGCATCACGTGGGACCTGCCCATCACGCGCGCGGGCGGGCACGACCCGGTCGCCGTGGGCCGGTTCACGCACGTCTTCGTCGACGCGGTCACGCAGCGCCCGGTGCCGGTGCCCGCAGCGATCCGGGCCGCCGTCGTCGAGCAGCTCGGCACGCCCGAGGCCTGACGCCGCCTCAGGCCCGGTCCCACCAGCGCAGCAGCAGCGTCCCGGTGAGCGTGAGCCACGGCGAGGCCTCCCCCACCGGGACGTCGACCTCGAACCAGACGTCACCGGCGTGCCGGTGGGTGCGCGCCCAGGTGCCGTCCTCGCGGCGTGCGGACCGGACCGCCTCGACCGCGTCCCGCAGGCGCTCGTCCGGGGCGACGCCGTCGTGCAGGGCGGCCCGGCGGAAGTGGTCGGCGGCCCGCAGCAGGCTGTAGTCGCCGCGGAACGGGTACTCGGACCGGTGCACCCACTCGCCGACGAGCTCGCCCGTCGACAGCCGGTACATGAGCCGGCGCGCCAGCAGGTACTCCTCGCCGGTGTGCCGGGCCGCGCGCACCCGCTCGTCCCCGCCGACGAGCTGCTCGTGCGCGAGCAGGCCCCGGACCACGTTGAGCGTGGACCGGAAGGAGGACACGGTGGCGCCGTCGACCCACCAGCAGTTCCAGCCGCCGTCCGCCATCCGCCCGTCGACCAGGCGGTCGCGCACGGTCGAGACGTCCACCCCGAGCCAGGTGCCGTTGGCGAGGGTGAAGGCGTTGATGCAGCAGTCGACCTCGCCGCCCCAGTAGGGCAGGTCGTCGTACTCCCAGCGGCAGTGGCGGGCCAGCAGGCCCGCGGTGTCGCGGGCCTGCAGGACGGCCGGGTCGAGGCCCCACTCCCGCAGCGACGACAGCGACCAGGTCGTCGCCGTCCAGGGCTGGGGGCGCTCGTCCTGGACGTCGAACCAGGCCTGGCCCCCGGGGAAGAACGCGCCCTGCGCCCAGCGGCCGTCGGCGTCCTGGTGGGCGAGGAGGCGGGCGCCGAACCCCTCGGTGGCCACCCGCGCCCGGGTGGCCCGCCAGACGTCGTCGTCCAGGCCGAGCAGGTCGCGCTCGACCTGCCAGCGCAGGGCGGGGTCGGTCGCGAGCAGCCACTCGGTGATCCGGGTCACACCAGCATCGTAGGACCGCGTCGGGGCCGCGGGGGGCGGTCGGCCGTCTCGCACGACATACCGACCGCGCGGTATGCTCACGGCGTCGGCACCGACGCCGACCCTGAGCGAAGGAGCGAGGTCGCCGATGACCGATGTGCCCGGACTGGACCGCGACGGCCTGACCCGCTGGCTCGCCCGCGAGCACCCGTCGCTCGCCCCCGCGCTCGGGGTGGGTCTCACCGCCCGGGTGATCGCCGGCGGACGCAGCAACCTCACCTACCGCGTCGACGGCGCCGCCCGCCCCCTGGTCCTCCGCCGCCCGCCCCTCGGGCACGTCCTGTCCAGCGCCCACGACATGCGCCGCGAGCACCGCGTCATCTCCGCGCTCGGACCGAGCCCGGTGCCCGTGCCCGCCACCGTCGACGTCGTCGACGACACCGCCACGGGCGAGGTCACCGGCACGACGTTCCTCGTCATGGAGCGCGTCGAGGGCGAGGTGCTGTCCCGCCCCGAGCAGAACGCCGCCTACACCCCTGCCGGGCTGCACCGGCTCGGCACCACCCTGGCGACGACGCTCGCCGACCTCCACACCGTCGCGCCCGAGGACGTCGGGCTCGATGACTTCGGCCGCCCCCGCGGCTACCTCGACCGACAGCTCACCACCTGGCGACGCCAGTACGACGCATCCCGCTCGCGGGACCTGCCCGCGCTCGACGCGCTCCAGGACCGGCTCGGCGCCCACGTCCCGCGGACGTCGCGCCACGGGATCGTGCACGGCGACTACCGCCTCGACAACGCGCTGGTCGCCGGGACCCCCGACCACCCCACCGTGGCCGCCGTCCTCGACTGGGAGATGGCGACGCTCGGCGACCCCCTGGTGGACCTCGGCCTGCTCGGCCTCTACTGGGAGATCCGCGACCTCACGCCGCACGAGACCGTCGTGTCCGCCGTCGTCGCCGACGCGGGCTACCCCACGTTCGACGAGGTCGTCGACACCTACGCCGCCCGCGCCGGCACCGCCGTGCCCGACCTGTGGTGGTACCGCGCCTTCGCGGCCTACAAGCTCGCCGTGATCCTCGAGGGGATCCACTTCCGCCACCGCGCCGGGGAGACCGTCGGCGACGGGTTCGACACCATCGGCGACCTCGTCGCCCCCCTCGCGGACGACGGTCTCGCCCGGGCGTCCGCCCGACCCAGGAGCGCCTGAGATGGACTTCGCCCCCGACCCGCGCACCGCCGACCTCACCGAGCGGGTGCGCGCCTTCGTGCACGACCACGTCCTGCCGGCCGAGCCCGTCCTGGACGCCCAGCTCGCCGCCACCCCCGACGTGTGGACGTTCCGGCCCGTCGTCGACGACCTGCGTGCCACGGCGCGCGCCGACGGGCTGTGGAACCTGTTCCTGCCGTCCGCGCGCGGCGCCGGCCTGACCAACCTCCAGTACGCACCGCTCGCCGAGCTGTCGGGCTGGAGCCCGCGCCTGGCCCCCGTCGCGATGAACTGCGCGGCCCCGGACACCGGCAACATGGAGCTGCTCGCCGAGTTCGGCACGCCCGAGCAGCAGGAGCGCTGGCTCGACCCGCTGCTCGACGCCCGCGCCCGCTCCGCGTTCTGCATGACCGAGCCGGACGTCGCGTCCTCGGACGCCTCCCAGATCGGCACCCGCATCCGCCGCGACGGTGACGAGTACGTCGTCACCGGGCGCAAGTGGTGGTCGACGGGCGCGATGAGCCCCGACTGCACGCTCCTGGTCGTCATGGGCAAGACCGACCCCGACGCCGAGCGGCACCGCCGGCAGTCGATGATCCTCGTCCCGCGCGACACCCCCGGCGTGCGGGTCGTGCGGCCCCTGACGGTGTTCGGCTACGACGACCGCGACCACGGCGGGCACGCCGAGATCGTGTTCGACGACGTCCGCGTGCCGGCCGCGAACCTGCTCGGCGTCGAGGGCGGCGGGTTCGCGATCGCCCAGGCCCGGCTCGGGCCGGGCCGCATCCACCACTGCATGCGCGCCCTCGGCACCGCGGAGCGGGCGCTCGCCCTGGCCGTCGGACGGGCGCAGGAACGGTCGACGTTCGGCGTGCCCCTGGCCCACCAGGGCGTGGTCCGCGAGTGGGTCGCCGAGGCGCGCGTCGAGATCGAGGCGCTGCGCCTGCTGGTGCTCAAGGCCGCCTGGTTGATGGACACCGTCGGCAACCGGCGGGCGATGACGGAGATCCAGGCGATCAAGATCGCCGTGCCGCGCGCCGTGCAGCGCATCCTGGACCGCGTGGTGCAGCTCTTCGGCGCCGCGGGCGTCTCGGGCGACCAGCCGCTGGCCGAGATGTTCGCCGGCATCCGGTCGCTGCGCATCGCCGACGGCCCCGACGAGGTCCACCTCGCCTCCCTGGGACGGGCGCAGCTGGGGCGCTGAGCACGGCACGACGACGGGACCCGGCGCGGGGGGCGCGCCGGGTCCTGTCGATCTCGCCTCCGGGCGGGGGGCGCCGCCCCCGCCCGGAGGTCCGTCACTCGGTGGGGACGCCCTCGCCCTCGACGGCGGGCACCTGCGGCTCGGTCGTCGTGACGGTCTCGCCGTCGAGCCGGTAGGTGGTGCCGACGAAGTCCTGGACGCCGTCGTCGACCACGGTGATCCCCGCGGTCGTGAACCCGGCGTGGTCGTCGGCCGAGTAGGCGAGGGGCGCGAGGCCGTTGCCGACCACGTCGCCGGACTCCAGCGCCGCCACGAGGGACTCGCGGGTCGGGTCCTCCCCCGCCCGGGCCAGGGCCTCGACGAACGTGTAGCCGACGCTCATGCCGAACACGGTGTTGCCGTCGAACGGCGCGCCGGCGTTGTACTCGTCGTTGACGGCCGAGAACAGCTCGACCCAGTCGCCGCCGGGACCGAAGGGCAGGTAGTTGACGGACACGAACCCCTGGAGCAGGACCGGGGCGAGGTCCTCGCCGAGGAATCCCACGAGGGTGGGGTAGTCGCCGCCGGCGGAGGCCGCCATCCAGGTGGGGGTGAAGCCCATCTGGGCGGCGGTGCCCACGGCGAGCGCGGTGAAGCCGTTGACGGTGCCCAGCACCACGACCTCGCACCCGGCGCCCTGGAGCGCGCCGATCTGCGCCGTGACGTCCTGGTTGGCGGTCTCGTAGGTCTCGTGGGCCGCGACGCCGTCCTCGCCGAGCGCGATCTGCACGCCCTCGAGGAGGGTCTCGCCGTAGTCGTCGTTCTGCCCGAGCAGGCACACGGTCTCGCCGGGGTGCTCGTCGGCCGCGTACCGGCCGAGGGCCGCCCCCTCGACGTGGTAGTCCGCGTTGTAGCCGAACGTGTACGGGTACGCCTCGGGGTCGTCCCAGGCGGTCGACCCGGACGACACGAACAGGTCCGGCACCTCGTTCTGGTTGAGGAAGTCGAGCACAGCGGAGTGCGTCGGCGTCCCCAGCCCGTTGACGACCGCGAAGACGTCGTCCTGCTGGACGAGCTCGCGCACGACGGTCTGCGTGTTCGCCGGGTTGTAGCCGTCGTCCTTCACGACGTACTCGATCTGCCGCCCGTGGACGCCGCCCTGGGCGTTGACGTGGTCGAAGTACGCCTGCGTCGCCGCCGAGATCGACGAGTACCCGGCGGCGGCCGGTCCGGTCAGGGGCTGGTGGGTGCCGATGGTGACGGTCTCGGCGGTGACGCCGGGGGTCGCCTCGTCGGCCCCGCCGCAGGCGGCGAGCGTCAGGGCGAGGGCCGCGGCGCCGAGCGTCGCGACGGTGGCGCGCGCCCGGGGGCGGGGGGTGGTGGTGGTCCGCATGGGGTTCACCTCTCTGTGAGCGTTGGCGGGACGTGCGGGGCCGGTCGGAACCGGCGGGCGAGGGAGCTGACGCGGCCGCCGAGGGCGTGCGAGAGCCCTCCCGGCCACACGACGGTGACCGCGACGAGCAGCACACCGAAGACGAGGACGGCGGCGTTGCCGGCCAGCCGCTGCTCGACGTCCGCGGGCAGCCCGACCCCCGCCACGACCAGGTCGATCCACCAGGGCAGCAGGACGACGAGCACCGCGCCGACGGCGGCACCGCCGATGCTGCCGAGCCCGCCGACGACGACGGCGACGAGCAGCAGGAGGGAGAACGCGAGGTCGTACGCGCCGTGGCTGACGTTCTGCGTGACGACGGCCAGGACGGCACCGCCGAGGCCGGCCGCGAGCGCCCCGGCCGCGAAGGCGCCGGTCTTGACCCGGGCCGGGGAGATCCCGGCGAGCCGGGCGGCGGTCTCGTCGCCGTGCACGGCGCGCATCCGGGTGCCGGCGCGGCCGCTGCGCAGCAGGGCGAGCGGCGTGACGGCGGCGGCTGCGACGGCGACGGCGATCCAGGCGTGCCACTGCTCGACGCCGACGACGCCGCGCAGGGCGTCGGGCACCCCCTCGAAGGGGACGCCGAGGCCCTGGCCGCCGCCGAGGCCGGGCACCTCCGTGGTGATCGCCGGCAGCGCGATGACGAGGGCGAGCGTGAGTCCGGCGAGGTAGGGGCCCTTGAGGCGGGCACCGGCGAGGCCGAGCAGCATCCCGACGGCCCCGGCGAGCGCGAGCGCCCCGGCGACGCCGACGGCGAACCGTGCCGGTCCGCCGAGGCCGGCGGCGGCGGCCGGTGCCGCGGCGAGGGCGTAGCCGTACCCGCCGGCGGCCATGAGGACGGCGTGGCCGAGGGAGAGCTGTCCGGTGAGCCCGACGAGCAGGGTGAGGCCGGCGGTGGCGCAGAAGACGGCGGCGACGACCGCGAGCTGGTAGTTGCGGTAGTCGTCGAGCAGGAACGTGGCCCCCACGGCGAGGAGGGTGAGCAGGGCGGCGCGCAGCAGGGTCCGGCGCACCCGTCGGCGGTCGGTGGTCATGCGGTCCGGGCCTCCTTGACGGCGAAGATCCCGCCGGGTCGCACGAGCAGGACGAGGGTGAGCAGGGCGAGCACCGCCAGCGGGGCGAGCCCGGCGCCGAGGTACCCGGTGACGAGGCTGACGAGGACGCCCACGACGACGCCGCCGACGAGGGCTCCGACCGGCGAGTCGAGCCCGCCCAGGACGGCGACGGTGAACGCGTGGACGAAGAGCATGTCGCCGCTGTGCGCGTTGAGCCCGAGCTCGGTGGGGACGAGCAGCATGACGGCGAGCGCCGCCACCCCGCCCGACAGCGCCCAGCCGAGCGTGACCATGCGGGGCACCCGCACGCCGAGGAGCCGGGACACCTCGGGCGCGGTGGCGGAGGCCCGCATCTGCAGCCCGAGGGTGGTGGCGTTGAACAGCAGCGCGAGGCCGCCGACGACGGCGAGGGCGACGAGGAGGACGAACAGGTCGTAGGGCGACAGCACGGGGACGCCGCCGACGACGAACGGCTGCTGGGACAGCGGTGCCCGCAGGGGTCGGTGCTGGGGGCCGAACGCGATGCCGAGGGCCGACTGGAGCACCATGACCAGGCCGATCGCGACGATCATGCCGGGCAGGGGCGTGCCGCCGGGGACGAGGCGGACGAGCCCGCGCTCGACGACCAGCCCGACGACGGCCCCGGCGACGACGGCCGCGACGAGGCCGAGCCAGAACGACCCGGTGAGGCCGGTGATCGCGTGGGCGACGTAGACGGCGACGACGGCCATGGCGGCCTGGGCGAAGTTCACGAGGCGCGCGGCGCGCCAGATGATGACGAGGGAGAGCGCGAACAGCGCGACGACGAGGCCTCGGGCGAGGCCGGTGGCGAGGAGGAAGGCGAGTCGGTCCATCAGAACCCCAGGTAGGCGTGCCGGAGGGCGGGATCGGCGGCGATGTCGGCGGCAGGGGCGTCGGCGACGACCTTCCCGAGCGCGAGGACGACGCCGCGGTCCGCGACGGACAGGGCGCTGGTGACGTTCTGCTCGGCGAGCAGCACGGTGAGGCCGGTGCGTCGCGCGGTGTCGCGCAGCACGCCCATGAGCTGGGCGACGACGCGGGGGGCAAGCCCGAGCGAGGGCTCGTCGAGGAGCAGCACGCGGGGCTGGGAGACGAGGGCGCGGGCGAGGGCGAGCATCTGCCGTTCCCCGCCGGAGAGCTGGTGCCCGAGCGCGCGGCGCCGTCGAGCCAGGGGCTCGAACTGCTCGTAGAGCTCGGCGATCGCGGCGCGGCGGGCGCGGCGGCCCGGCACCTTCCACAGCGCGCCGAGGGTCAGGTTCTCCTCGACGGTGAGCTCGGCGACGACGCTGCGCCCCTCGGGGACCTGGGCGAGGCCACGGCGGGCGCGTTCCTCGACGGGTGTGGTGGTGAGGTCGTCGCCGTCGAGCAGGACCCGGCCCGAGCGGGGCACGAGGAGCCCGGAGACGGTCCGCAGCAGGGTGGTCTTGCCGGCGCCGTTGGCGCCCAGGAGGGCGACGACGTCACCGGGGGCGACGTCGAGGGTGAGTCGGTCGACGACCGGGGCGCCGGCGTACCCGACGGTGAGGGCGTCGAGCGCGAGCACGGTGCGCGTGACGGTGGCGGGGGCGGTGGTCGTACCGTGGGCGCTCATGCGGCCGCCTCGAGCCCGAGGTAGGCGGCCTCGACGGCGGGGTCGGCGCGCACGGCGTCGGGGGTGCCGCTGGCGACGACCCTACCGAAGTCGAGGACGACGATCTCGTCGGCGAGGCCCATGACGAAGTCCATGTGGTGCTCGACGAGCAGGACGGCGCACCCGTCGGCGGCGAGCCGGCGCACGACGTCGGCGAGCTCGTCGATGTCCTCGGCGCCGAGGCCCCCGGCGGGCTCGTCGAGCAGGAGCAGACGGGGTCCGGTCACGAGCGCCCGGGCGAGCGCGACGCGTTTGCGCTCGGGGTACGGCAGCGCCCCGACGGGGGCGTGCGCGTGCTGCGCGAGGCCGAGCCGGTCGAGCGTCGCCAGGGCGGTCGCGCGGTGGGCGTCGGTGCGTCCGGGGCGGCCGGTGAGGGGGACGACGACGTTCTCGAGGACGGTCATGGCCTCGAAGAGGCCGAGCCCCTGGAGGGTGCGCGCGACGCCGCGCTCGAGGAGCCGGGTGGGCGAGGCGGGCGCGGCCCGGCCGGCGATCCGCACGGTCCCGGCGGTGGGCCGGACAAGGGAGCAGACGGCGTTGAACGCGGTGGTCTTGCCGGCCCCGTTGGGGCCGATGAGGGCGACGGTCCGGCCGTCGCCGACGGAGAAGCTGACGTCGTCGAGGGCGGTGAGCCCTCCGAAGGTGACGGTGAGCCCGTCGACCTCGAGACGTGGGACCTGGCTGGACATCGGCACCTCTTCGTGTCGGGTGCTCACACCCTAGCCCAAAAACCGACTGGCCGGTATGTCATTCTCAAGAATGTTGCACCGTCGTGACGTGCCGGGTCCGGGCGCCCCGCCCGGGCAACGGCTCAGAGGTGGCCGACGCCGTTGATCATGCCGCCGTCCACGACGAACTCGGCGCCCGTGACGTAGGCCGAGGCGTCGCTCGCCAGGTACAGCACTGTGCCCGTGAGGTCCTCGGGACGGCCGGCCCGACGCAGGGGGATCGGCAGTCCGCTCGGGTCGATCCGCGCGGTCATCTCGGTCTCGACGAAGCCCGGGTGGATCGAGTTGACCCGGATGCCGTCGGCGCCCAGCTCGACGGCCAGCGACTTCGTCAGGCCACGCACCCCGAACTTGGAGGCGACGTACCCGTGCAGGTGCGTGCTCCCCCGCATCCCCTCGACCGAGGACACGTTGACGATCGAGCCGCCGCCCCGCTCCCGCATGGCACCGACCACGGCGCGGCAGCCGAGGTACACCCCGGTGAGGTTCACCGCGATCACCGCGTCCCACTTGGCCCGCGGGTAGTGCTCGATCGGGCCCGCGTTGGCGACGCCCGCGTTGTTGACCAGCACGTCCGGGCCGCCCCAGGTCGCCGCGACGTCCCGCACCACCGCGGCCCAGCCGTCCTCGTCGGTGACGTCCAGCCGCGCGAACACGGCGCGCTCCCCCAGCTCGGCGGCGAGCGCCGCGCCCGGGTCCTCCAGCACGTCGGCGACGACGACGCGCGCCCCGGCGTCGTGCAGCGCACGCACGTACGCGGCACCGATGCCGCGCGCACCGCCGGTCACGAGGGCGACCCGGCCGTCCAGGTCGAAGAGCCGCCGCGCGGCGCCCGTCACGAGGCGACCTGCACGACCAGCCGGCCCGTCGTCGCGCCGGACGCCAGCAGCTCGATCGCCTCCGGCGCCTTCTCGAACGCCACGACGTCCTCCACGACCGGCCGCAGGACGCCGGCGGCGGCGAGCGCGACCAGCTCGGCGTGGGCGGCGTCCACCAGGGCGGGGTCGCGCTGCGCGTACAGGCCCCAGTGCAGGCCGAGCACCCCGTAGTTCTTCACCAGCGCGTGGTTGGCGCGCACCGGCGGGATCTCACCGCTCGCGAAGCCGATCACCACGATGCGCCCCTCGAACGCGACGCACTTCGTGGACGCCTCGAACGACGACCCGCCCACGGGGTCCAGGACGACGTCGGCGCCGGCGCCGGCGGTGAGCTCCTTGACGCGGGCGGCCACGTCGTCGGACCGCAGGAGCACCGTCCCGGCACCCGCGGCCCGGGCGACGGGCGCCTTGGCCTCGCTGCCGACGACGCCGATCACCCGGGCGCCGGCCGCGGCGGCGAGCTGGCAGGCGGCCGTGCCCACCCCGCCGGCGGCCGCGTGCACGAGCACGGTCTCCCCGGCGGCGACCCGGGCCCGCCGGTGCAGGGCGAACCAGGCGGTCTGGTAGGCGACCGTGAGGGCCGCGGCCTGCGCGTCGTCGAGCTCCGCGGGAGCCGGGTGCAGCAGGGCCGCGGGCAGGACCACCCGTCCGGCGAGCACCCCGATGTGCGACCCCACGACCCGGTCGCCGACCTGCACGCGGTCCACGCCCTCGCCGACCTCGACCACCTCGCCGCACAGCTCGATGCCGGGCACGAACGGCGGCTCCGGGCGCACCTGGTACTGCCCGCGCGCCAGCAGCACGTCGGGGAAGTTGACGGCGACGGCGAGCACCCGCACGACGGCCTCCCCCCGTCCCGGGGCGGGGACCTCCACGTCGTCGAGGCGCATGACCTCGGTGGGCTCGCCGGTGCGGTGCACGCGCCAGGCCTGGGTGGTGCGGGTGGTCATCCGTCCTCCACGGTGATGCTTCGCAGGAAGAGGTCGGCGAGCTGGTGCGCCACCTCGGACTTGGACTCGGGGCCCGACGGCGAGTACCAGTACGACAGGTAGTGCACGTCGGAGTAGAAGTGGGCGATGAGCACCGGGCGCGGCACGTCGGTGCGCACGGTCCCCTCCGCCTGCGCCCGGGCGATCAGCGCCGCGAACTCGTCGTGGTACTCGCGCCGCCGGCGGGTGACCTCCAGGTTCCGCGCCGGGGAGAGCATGTGCATGCTCCGGAAGAACACGGTGCCCTCGGGCATGAGGTCGATCGAGGTCTCGACGACGTCGACGCACACGGCGCGGATCACGGCCACGGTCTCGCCGCCCGCGGCGACGATCTCGTCCAGGTGCTGCTTCTGCAGCGTGAGGATCCGGTCGTAGATCGCGAACAGCAGGTCGTCCTTGGACTGGAAGTAGTGGTACATGGCGCCCTTGGTGACGCCCGCGGCCTCGACGATCTGCTGGACGCTGGTGGTGGCGTACCCCTGGGTGGAGAACAGGTCCAGGGCGGCCTGGAGCACGGCGTCCGCGACGTGGGTGGTCTTCATGAGGACATCCTTCACCCGACCGGCACGATCGACGCGCCACCGTCGATCCGGAGCGTCTGCCCGGTGATCCAGGCGGCGTCGTCGCTGAGCAGGAACGCGACGGGCCCGGCGACGTCGTCCGGCTCGCCGAGGCGGCGCAGGGGGTAGGCCGCGGCGACCTCCTCCTCGCGGTCGACGTACAGGGCCTCGGCGAGGCGCGTCCGCACGACGGCAGGGGCGACGGCGTTGACCCGCAGTCGCGGGGCGAGCTCGTGGGCGAGCTGCGCGGTGAGGTTGATCAGGGCGGCCTTGGACACGCCGTAGAAGGCGATGTGCGGGCTCGCCGTCGTGCCGGCGACGGACGCGGTGGAGACGATCGCCCCGGACAGGCCCGCGGCGACCGCGTCGCGGGTCCACTCGAGGGCGGCCACGACGTTGACGTCGATGATCTTGCGGATCACCGACGGCTCGACCTCGAGCGCGGGCCCCCAGGCCGGGTTGATGCCGGCGTTGTTGACGAGGTGGTCGAGCCGCCCGTGGCGGTCGAGGGTGTGCGCGAGCACCTCCGCCCGGTGCGCCGGGTCGTCCGCCCGCCCGGCGACGGCCGACGCGCGGTCCTCGCCGAGCGTCGCGACGGCCTCCGCGAGGGAGTCGGCGTGGCGGCCCGTCAGCACCACCCGGCCGCCCTCGGCGACGAGGCGTCGCGCCACCGCGAGGCCGATGCCGCGGCTGGCACCGGTGATGATCGTGACCCTGTCCTCGAACCTGCGCACCCGTCACCCCGTCGAACGTCGTCGTCCCGGTCGCCACGGCCACGTGACGTACCGTCTGGTCGGTTTGTGATCCCGACTGTAGCACCCCGAGGCCCGCCGCCCCTGCCGGCCGCCGTTGCCCCGGCGCACGGACCACGGCAGGGTGGACGCATGGACTTCACGCGACCGATCCCCCCGGACCCGTACTCGCTGCTCCCCGTCGCCGCGACGTTCACCCTGACCAGCCCCGACCTCACGGACGGGGCGCCGATGTCGTCCGACCACGCGGTCGACGGCGGGAACACCTCCCCCGAGCTGTCGTGGTCGGGGTTCCCGGACGGGACGCGGTCGTTCGTCGTGAGCTGCTTCGACCCGGACGCGCCGACGCCGTCGGGCTACTGGCACTGGCACCTGCTGGACGTCCCGGCGGACGTCACGTCGCTGAAGCGCGGCGCGGGATCGACGGACGGCGCGCTGCTGCCCGCCGGGGCCTTCCAGCTCGCCTCGGACGGCGGCCGGGTCGGCTTCGAGGGGGCGGGCCCGCCGCCCGGGGACCACGCGCACCGGTACGTGTTCGCCGTGCACGCCCTGGACGTGGACTCGCTCGGCCTGACGACGGACGACACGAACGTGACCGCGGCGTTCAACGTCTACTTCCACACCGTGGCCCGCGCCACCCTGACCGGGACGTACCGGCGGTGAGCGGCCCGGCCGCGACGGCGCTGCCCACGCTCGGCGACCTCGCCTGGGTGCCGGCCGTCGCCCGGCCCGACCTGCTGGCCGACCCCGTGGCCGCGGCGCTGACCGCGTGGGCGGGCGTCGACGAGCGGGTCGCGTCGGGCGTCGCCGTGGCCGAGATCGACCCCGACCACGCGGACACCGCGACGCTCAACACCGTGCACGGGCTGCCGCCGGAGGCGTCGGCGAACTGCGTGGTGGTGGCCGGGCGGCGGGGCGAGGTCGAACGCGTGGCGGCGTGCGTGGTGCCCGCGACGACGTCCGCGGACGTCAACACCCGGGTGCGCAAGCTGCTCGACGTGCGCAAGGCGTCGTTCCTGCCGACGGAGCGCGCGACGGCGGAGTCCGCCATGGAGTACGGCGGCATCACGCCGGTCGGGCTGCCCGCCGGGTGGCGGGTGCTCGTCGACGAGCGGTTCCGCGCCCCGGGCGCGCTGGCGCTCATGGGCTCGGGGCTGCGGCGCTCGAAGCTGCTGATGGCCGGGCCGCTGCTGTGCGAGCTGCCGGGCGTGGAGGTCGTGACGGACCTCGGGGTCGTGCGGGGCTGACGCCCGTCAGCACTCCGCGCGGCCGCGCCGCCAGTAGCCCATGAACGCCACGGACTTGCGGTCGACGCCGCGGTGGGTGACGAGGTGGCGGCGCAGCGTCTTGATGACGCCCGCCTCGCCGGCGAACCAGGCGTACAGCACGGTGTCCTGGACGAGCGGGCGGCCCTCGGCGTCCACGGGGACCTCCCACAGCACGTCGGTGTCGACGTCGACGTCCTCCGCCTCGGCGGACAGGTCGACCCCGGCGGCGGTCACGGCGGGCACCGGCGTGCCGGGGACCTCGTCGACCGACGCGCGCACGCCGAGCGCGAGCATGCGGTCGGCCGCGGCCTGCACGGCGGGGACCAGCAGGTCGCCGTGCTCGCGGTCCTCGCGGGCGAGCCAGGTGATGCGCACCCCGGCGGGCGCGGCGAGGGTCCAGCGGTCCTCGGGGTGCGGGACCTCGAGGAAGACCTCGCCGACGGCGTCGGCGGGCAGCGACTCGCAGATGGAGGCGATGGCGGGCACGGCCGTCTCGTCGCCGGCGAGGAGCAGCGCGTGGCTGGACGCCGGCGGCTTGAACTCGAGGCCGCCGTGGGGGCCGTCGTGGGCGGCGTCGGGGCCGATGATCACGAGCGGGGAGCCGGGGCGGGCGCCGTTGGCCCAGCGGGACGCAGGTCCGGTGTCGCCGTGGAGCACGATGTCGACGTCGACCTCGCGCAGGTCCGGCCGCACGGCGCGCACGGTGTAGGTGCGCAGCGGGTTGCGGCGCTCCTCGGGCAGCTCGCGCCAGGTGGTGAACCAGTCGGGGTTCTGCCGGTCGAGGTACTCCCAGCCGCCGCACGGGGCGGGCAGGAGGAACTTGATGCGCTGGTCGCGGCCGTTGTCGGCGAACCGGTCGAGGTCGGCGCCGGTGAACGTGATCCGGACGAAGGACGGACACAGGCGGGTGACCCGCGAGACCTCGACGTCGAACATCTTGTACGGGGTCGTCGCGCTCGTGGTCTCAGCGGCGGCCGTCTGTGTCATGCAGGCAAGCCTAACCTCGCCTGACGGGTGGTTGGCAACCATCGTGACCCACGCCACACGTGCGACCTGGGAACACGCGTCCCCCGCCGACGGTTGACCCGGGCATGCCCACGGTTCACGTCGACATCTGGTCCGACATCGCCTGCCCCTTCTGCTACGTCGGCAAGCGGAACTTCGAGTCCGCCGTCGCCGCGAGCGACGTCGACGTCGAGGTGACGTACCGCTCGTTCCAGCTCTCCCCCGACCTGCCCGAGGACGTCACGGGCAGCCACGCCGAGATGCTCGCCGCGAAGATGGGCGTCGACGTCGACACCGCGCACGGCATGGAGGCCCGCACCACGGGGCTCGCCCACGAGGTCGGCCTCGACTTCGACTACGCGGCCCTGCACCCGGCGAACACGCTGCTCGCCCACCGCCTGCTGCACCTCGCCAAGGCCCACGGCCTCCAGGGCGCGATGAAGGAGCGGCTGCTCGCCGCCTACTTCACGCAGGGCCGCCACGTCGGCCGTCTCGACGAGCTCGTCGACCTCGCCGCCGAGGTCGGGCTCGACGCCGACGAGGTCCGCACCGCCCTGACCGGCGACGCCTACACCGCCGACGTCGCCCAGGACGTCGCGCAGGCCGCCGCCTACGGCATCCGTGGGGTGCCGTTCTTCGTCCTGGACGGCCGCCTCGCCGTGTCCGGCGCGCAGCCGCCCGAGGTGTTCGCGCAGGCGCTGCGCCAGGCCACCGAGCAGGCCGCGTGACCGCGCCCGACACCGCCCGCACCGACCCGGTGCCCGCGGCGGCCGCGACCGTCCCGACCTCTCCGTTCGTCGTCGTGGGCGGCGACGCCGCGCTGTGCGAGGGCGACGTCTGCGCCGTCCCCGGCGCACCCGGCACCGACGTTCCGCTGGCGACGCCCCCGACCTCCTGATCTGATCGGAGCACCACGAGCCACGGGGGTGCGCGATGGGGATCGTCACACGCGGGTTCGGCGGGCGCCGTGCGGCCGATCCGCACGTCCCGCCCGGCCAGTACGTCACCGAAGACTTCCCGGTGCTGTCCGCCGGGCCGACGCCGAACGTCGACACCGAGCGGTGGGCGCTGGAGGTGCGCACCGAGACCGGTGACACCCGCCGGTGGGACTGGGCGGCGCTGCAGGCGCTGCCCGCCGAGGACGTCACGACCGACATCCACTGCGTCACCCACTGGTCCAAGCTCGGCACGACGTGGCGGGGCGTGTCCGTGGACACCCTGCTGGCGGACATCGAGACGTCCGCCGACTTCGTCATGGCGCACGCCTACGGCGGGTACACGACCAACGTGCCGCTGGAGGACCTCACCGACGGCAGGGCGTGGATCGCCTACGAGTTCGAGGGCGAGCCGCTCGACCCGGTGCACGGCGGCCCGGCCCGGCTGCTGGTGCCGCACCTGTACTTCTGGAAGAGCGCCAAGTGGGTGCGCGAGCTGGAGCTGACCACGACCGAGGACCTCGGGTTCTGGGAGGTCAACGGCTACCACGCCTACGGCGACCCCTGGCGCGAGCAGCGGTACGCGTGAGCCCCTGGCACGCCGCGACGGTGGTCGCCGCCCGACAGCTCACCGCCACGTCACGCATCCTCGTCCTGGCCGTCCCCGGGTTCACCGGGGCCCGTCCCGGGCAGCACGTCGACGTCCGGCTCACCGCGCCCGACGGGTACCAGGCGTCCCGGTCGTACTCGCTGGCCGCCACGGGCACCGACGAACGCGTCGAGCTCGCCGTGGCGGCCGTGCCCGACGGCGAGGTGTCGCCCTACCTCGTGGAGGTCGCCCGCCCGGGCGACGCCATGGAGGTCCGCGGGCCGCTCGGCGGCTGGTTCGTCTGGGACCCCGCCGACCCCGCGCCGGTGCTGCTCGTCGCCGGCGGGTCCGGCGTCGTCCCGCTGGTCGCGATGCTGCGGGCCCGCGCCGACGCGGGCGTCGGCACCCCGTTCCGGCTCGTGCTGTCCGTGCGCACGGCCGCCGACGTGCTGTTCGCCGACGAGCTCGCGGTGCCCGACGACGGCGTGCTGGTGCACCGCGTCGTCACCCGCGCCGACGACGGGGACCGCCCGGCCGGGCGGCTCACCGCCGACGACCTGCTCGCCCCCGGGTTCGGCCCCGACGACGCCCCGGGCGTGTTCGTGTGCGGCCCCACCGGGTTCGTCGAGCACGCCGCGACCCTCCTCACCGGGCTGGGCCACCGGGCCGCCCGGGTGCGGACCGAACGCTTCGGAGGCACGTCGTGACGACTCCCCTGCCCCGCCCGCTGCCGCTGGACGGCAACGCCGCCGCCGGACCGCTCGCCGGGGTGCTCGCCGGCGACGCGACCACCGCCGTCGCCCGCTGCTCCGGGTGCGGCGCCACCGCCGTGCTGGCCGCCGCCGTCGTCTTCCGCACGGCCATGGGCACGGTGGTGCGCTGCGCGTCGTGCGAGCACGTGCTCGTCGTCGTGGTCGAGCGCCCCGACGGCACCGTGATGTCCGCCCGCGGATGCTCCTGGGTGCGCGTCTGAGCAGACGCGGTCAGGCCGTGCGGGTCGCCCAGAACGCCACGGCCGACGCCGCCGCCACGTTGAGGGAGTCCACGGCGCCCGCCATGGGGATCTTCACCACGACGTCGGCCGACGCGACGGTGCGCGGCTTGAGCCCGTCGCCCTCGGCACCCAGGACGAGGGCGAGACGTTCGGGCGGGTCGGCGGCGAGGTCGTCGAGGCTGACGGCGTCGTCGCTCAGCGCGAGGGCCGCGACGGTGAACCCGTGGATGCGCAGCACGTCGACCCCGCCGAGCGCGCCCTCGGTCGCGGCGACGGGCCAGTCCGTGATGCGCGTCCACGGCACCTGGAAGACGGTGCCCATGGAGACGCGCACGGAGCGCCGGTACAGGGGGTCGGCGCAGCGCGGGGTGACGAGGACGGCGTCGACGCCGAGCGCGGCGGCACTGCGGAACACGGCTCCCACGTTCGTGTGGTCGACGACGTCCTCCAGCACGGCGACCCGGCGCGCCCCCTGCCCGCCCCGTGCGTCGGCCAGGAGCCCCGCGACGTCGGGCAGGACGGGACGGTGCATGGCCGCGAGCGCCCCACGGTGCAGGTGGAACCCGGTGATCTGCTCCAGCACGGGCTCGTCGGCGACGTACACGGGGGTCTCGGGATGCTCGGCGAGGACGTCGGCCATGGAGTCGAGCCAGCGGTCGGCCATGAGGAACGACCGGGGGCGGTGCCCGGCGGCGAGCGCCCGGCGGATGACGTTGGACGACTCGGCCATGAACAGGCCCTCGGCGGGCTCGCGGACGGTGCGCAGCCTGACGTCGGTGAGGCCGGTGTAGTCGTGCAGGCGCGGGTCGGCAGGGTCCGTGACGCGGACGAGGGCGGGATGGTTCACCCGGTGATTCTCCCAGGTCCGTCACCTGTGCCACGATCACGTCGTGACCGCGATCCCCTCCCCCGTCGCCCGTGAGGAGGTGCGGGTCCGCCCGCGCCGGCCCGCGGACGTCGCGCCGCTGGGCGAGGTGCTCGCGGCCCAGCAGCCGGCGTCCGGCTACCCGCACCGGTGGCCGCTGCCGTACCCGGTGGCCGAGTTCGTCGTCCGGGCCGACGAGGAGGCCGCCTGGGTCGCGGAGGTGGCAGGCCGGCCCGTGGGGCACGTGAGCGTGACCACGGTGCGGGATGACCGGCACGGTGCGATCTGGTCCGCGGGCTCCGGCCGGCCGGTCGCGGAGCTCGGCTGCGTGTCCGTGCTGTTCGTCGCCCCGGACGTGCAGGGCCGGGGCGTGGGCGGGCTGCTGCTCGACACGGCGGTCGCGCACCTGCGCTCCACGGGCCGCACGCCCGTGCTGGACGTCGACCGGCACGACGGCGTCGCGCACGCCGTCTACCTGCACAAGGGGTGGCGGGTGGTGGGCGAGGCACGGTTCGAGTGGCAGCACCCGGGTGCGCCGCCCGCCCGGATGCTCGTGCTGCCCTGATGCTCCGGGGGGTCAGGGCGCGGGCAGGAGCCGGGCGGTGAGCTCGCGCCACACCTGCGTGCCGACGCTGCCGGGGGCCCGGTCGAAGACGTGGTCGGCGGCGGGCACGAGCACGACGTCGTGCGTGACGCCGTGGGCGCGCAGCACGTCGCCGAGCTCGGTGGAGGGTGCGGGCGGGACGAGGTGGTCGGCGGCGCCGTGCACCACGAGGGTGGCGGGGGCGTCGGCGGTGACGTGCTCGGCGGGCCAGACGGCGGCGTAGTGGTCGGGGACGTCGTCGGGGGTGCCGCCGGTGTACGTCTCGACGTACCGGCGGGCGGCGTCACCGGCGAGCAGGTCGGGGTTGTCGTGGAACGCGACGGGCGACGTCACCGGGTAGAGGGTGCTGACGGCGCGCACGGCCGGCACGTCGCCGTCGCAGGCGGGCTCGAGGGTGCCGGCGGCGCCCCGGTAGGCGACGTCGAGGGCGATGTTGCCGCCGGCGGAGTCCCCGGCGAGCAGGATCCGGTCCGGGTCGCCGCCCTGGGTGGCGGCGTGCTCGGCCAGCCAGACGAGCGCGCACGCCACCTGCGCCTCGGCGGTGTCCCAGCGGGGGGTTTCCCGGGAGGCGAGCGGGTAGTCGATGCTGGCCACGAGGTAGCCGTGGTCGGCGAACCAGGTGGCGTGCGCGGCGGTGGTGGTCTGCGCGCGGTGCCCGCCGGTCCAGCCGCCCCCGTGCACGAGCACGACGACGGGCGCCCCGCTCGCGGCGTCGGGGCGCACGCCGTCGGGCAGCCACAGCGACATCCCGAGCGGGACGCCGTCCTGCTCGCCGTAGGTGACGTCGACGTCGTGGGCGCGCCGGTCGGGGGTGACGCGGAACAGCTCGGCGATCTCGACGGCGACACCGTGCTCCTGCGCGACCCGGAGCTGCTGGGTGAGGACGACGAACGAGCAGACGACCGCGACCAGCCCGGCGCCGACGACGAGGAACCGCGCGACGGAGCCGTGCCGCAGGAGCGCGAGGGCGCCGAGCAGGGTGACGACGAGACCCGCGACGGCGAGCCACGCGGACCAGGCGGACGCCTGCGCGCCCGCGTGCCCGAGGCCGGGCACGCCGGGCAGGAGCGCCCCGACCGCGACGAGCGCGAGGACGACCGCGACGACGGCGAGGACCGTGACGGTGACGCTGCGCCGGGCACGCCCGCCGCCCGGGCTCCCGACGGTCCGGTCACGGACCGCCGGGGTGCGGCCGGTGGGCGGGGCGGCGTGGTGGGGAGGGTGCGCGCTCATCGGGCACACCCTCCCACGGACCGACTGGGTCAGTCACCGTCCTCGACGTCGTCCGTCAGGGGCGCCGCGAACTGGCTGGCGTACAGGCGGGCGTACGCGCCGCCGGCGGCGAGCAGCGTGTCGTGGTCGCCCTGCTCGACGATGCGACCGTGCTCCATGACGACGATGAGGTCGGCGTCGCGGATCGTGGAGAGCCGGTGCGCGATGACGAACGACGTGCGCCCGACCCGCAGCGCGTTCATGGCCTGCTGCACGAGCACCTCGGTGCGGGTGTCCACGGAGCTGGTGGCCTCGTCGAGGACGAGGATCTCCGGGTCGGCGAGGAACGCCCGCGCGATGGTGAGGAGCTGCTTCTCGCCGGCCGACAGGGAGGTCGCCTCGTCGTCGAGCAGGGTGTCGTACCCGTCGGGCAGGGTGCGCACGAACGGGTCGACGTGGGTGGCGCGCGTCGCGGCGAGGAACGCGTCGGCGTCGACGTCGGCGTCGTCGCGCACGCCGTAGCGCAGGTTCTCCTCGATCGTGCCCTTGAACAGCCACGTGTCCTGCAGCACCATGCCGATGCGGGAGCGCAGGTCGTGCCGCGTCAGGGCGCGGGTGTCGACGCCGTCGAGGGTGATCCGGCCGCCGTCGACCTCGTAGAACCGCATGAGGAGGTTGACCAGGGTCGTCTTGCCGGCTCCGGTGGGGCCGACGATCGCGACGGTCCGCCCGGGCTCCGCGACGAGGTCGAGGTGCTCGATCAGCGGCTCGTCCGGGACGTAGGAGAACGACACGTCCTCGAACGCGACCCGGCCCTGGACGGTGCCGAGGCGCTCCGGGTCGGTCGGGTCCGGCTCCTGCTCGGGGGCGTCCAGCAGCTCGAACACCCGCTCGGCGGACGCCACGCCCGACTGCAGCAGGTTCATCATCGAGGCGATCTGCGTGAGCGGCTGCGTGAACTGGCGCGAGTACTGGATGAACGCCTGCACGTCGCCGATGGACAGCTGCCCGGACGCGACCCGCAGCCCGCCGATCACCGCGACCAGCACGTAGTTGAGGTTCGCGAGGAACCCCATCGACGGCTGCATCGTGCCGGAGATGAACTGCGACCGGCGCGACGCGTCGTACAGCGCGTCGTTCTCGCGGGCGAACGTCTCCGCGGCGGCCGCCTGGTGGCCGTACACCTTGACCAGCGCGTGCCCGGTGAACATCTCCTCGACGTGCGCGTTGAGGCGCCCGGTGGCGGCCCACTGCGCGACGAACTGCGGCTGCGACCGCTTGGCGATCTGCATCGTCAGGACCACCGACAGCGGCACGGTGACCAGCGCGACGAGCGCCAGCACCCACGAGATCCAGAACATCATCGCGAGCACGCCCACGACGGTGAGCACCGAGGTGACGAGCTGCGCGAGGGTCTGCGTGGTCGTCTGGGCGACGTTGTCGATGTCGTTGGTGACCCGCGACAGGATCTCCCCGCGCGCCTGCTTGTCGACGTGGCTCAGCGGGATCCGGTGCAGCTTCGCCTCGACGTCGTCGCGCAGCCGCCGCATCGTGTTCTGCACCGCGACGGTCATGATGCGCGACTGCAGCCACCCGAACAGGAACGCGCCGACGTAGATCGCCAGCACCCAGCCCAGGATCTCGCCGAGCCGGGCGAAGTCCACGCCCTGCCCCGGCACGACACCGTCCATCGAGGCGAGCATGTCGGCCTGGGTGGTGTCACCGGCGGCGCGCAGCCCCTGCACGACCTCGTCCGTCGTGGCGCCCGCCGGGAGGTTCTGCCCCACCACCCCCGCGAAGATGACGTTCGTGGCCTCACCGAGGATCTTCGGGCCCACGACGGTGAGGGCGACGGACACGATGCCGCACAGCGTCAGCCACACCACGCGGGTCCGCTCGGGACGCATGACGACGACGAACCGCCGCAACGAGCCCCTGAAGTCGAGGGCCTTGGCGGCGGGTGCCCCGCCCATGCCCAGGGGGCCGCCGCCGGGGCGGCCCATCGGACGGCCGGCGGGCGCGGCGGGCCGGGTGGTGGCGCGGTCGGTGCTCATGCCGCCTCCTCGAGGGACATCTGGGAGGAGACGATCTCCTGATAGGTCTCGTTGCCGGCCAGCAGCTCGGCGTGGGTGCCGCGGCCGACGACCCGGCCGTGGTCGAGGACGATGATCTGCTCGGCGTCGCGGATCGTGGCGACGCGCTGCGCCACGACGATCACCGCCGCGTCCCGCGTGCGGGGGCGCAGCGCGGCGCGCAGCCGGGCGTCCGTGGCGTAGTCGAGCGCGGAGAACGAGTCGTCGAACAGGTAGACCCGGGGGCGACGCACGACGGCGCGCGCGATGGCGAGCCGCTGGCGCTGACCCCCGGAGAACGTGGTGCCGCCCTGCGCCACCACCGCCTGCAGCCCGTCGGGCAGCGCCCGCACGAAGTCCGCGGCCTGCGCGACCTCCAGCGCCTCCCACATCTCGTCCTCGGTCGCGTCGTGCTTGCCGTACCGCAGGTTGTCCGCGACGGTGCCGCTGAACAGGTACGCCTTCTGCGGGACCAGGCCGAGCAGCGACCCGAGGTCGCCCGAGGCGAGGTCGCGCACGTCCACGCCGTCCAGCAGCACCCGGCCGCCGGTGACGTCGAACAGGCGCGGCACCAGGTTGAGCAGGGTCGACTTGCCGGCACCCGTGGAGCCGATGATCGCGGTGACCGCGCCCGGGGGCGCCGTGAACGACACGTCCCGCAGCACCGGCTCGTCCGCCCCCGGGTACCGGAACTCCACGGCGTCGAACCGGACCTCGCCCCGCGGCCCCTCGCCGTCGGCGAGCGACGTCAGCCCGACCGGCGACGCCGGCTCCGTCACGGACGTCTGCGTACCGAGCACGTCGCTGATGCGGCCCGCGGCCACCGACGCGCGCGGCACCATCATGACCATCATCGTGCTCATCATGACGGCCATGAGGATGTACATGATGTAGCTGAGGAACGCCATGAGCTCCCCCACCTGCATCTGCCCGGCGTCCACGCGACGGCCGCCGAACCACAGCACCGCCACGCTGGACGCGTTCATGATGAGCATGACCATCGGGAACGCCAGCGCCATGAGCTTGCCGGCCGCCAGCGACGTGTCGTACAGCTCGGTGTTCGTCGCGCCGAACCGAGCCAGCTCGCGGCGCTCGCGGACGAACGCCCGCACGACCCGCAGGCCGGTGATCTGCTCGCGCAGCACCCCGTTAATCGCGTCGATCCGCTTCTGCATGGCCCGGAAGTACGGCACCATCCGCCACAGCAGCAGGCCGACGGCGATGCCGAGGACGGGCACGACCACCAGCAGCAGCCCGGACAGAGCCACGTCCTCCTGGAGGGCCATGATGACGCCGCCGACCAGCATGATCGGCGCCATGACGACGATCGTGAACGTCATGAGGACCGTCATCTGGACCTGCTGGACGTCGTTGGTGGTGCGGGTGATGAGCGACGGGGCGCCGAACTGGCCGAGCTCGCGGGCGGAGAACCCCTGCACCGCGTCGAACAGGTCGCGCCGCACGTCCCGGCCGAGCGCGGTCGCGGTGCGGGCGCCCACGAGGACCGCCCCGATGGCGCACACGACCTGGCCGAGGCTGACGACCAGCATCCAGCCGCCCACCTGCATGATGTAGCCGGTGTCGCCGCGGGTCACGCCCTGGTCGACGATGTCCGCGTTGAGGGACGGCAGGTAGAGGGAGGCGAGGGTCGCGAGCAGCTGGAGGGCGACCAGCAGCCAGACGGCGCCCGCGTAGGGGCGCAGGTAGCTCCGCGCCAGGGAGACGAGCATCAGGGCTCCTGAGGGTGGGGGGTCCCCGGCGCGGTGGCGTCGGCGGGTGTGGCGGGGTCGTCGGGGGCGGCGACCGGTGCGGCGCCGGCGGCGGGGCAGGGCGGCCGTCGCGTGTCGGACACGAGGCCGTGCACGAGGGCGTCGGCCACGACGTGCGCGGGCGGTGCGGGCACGAGCCGGTCGACCCGGCCGTGGGTGCCGGCGATACTGGCCTCCAGGAGCGCGACGGCGACGTCGACGGGGACGCGCAGCCGGTGGGCGTCGGGGGCGAGGACGGCCGAGAGCCCCTCGATCGTGGCCTCCCGCTGGCGGTCGCGCTGCTCGGCGAGGTCCGCGCGGAACTTCACCACGTGCGCGGGGGGCACCTCGTCGCGGGCGCCGGTGCGCTGGTGCAGGGCCCGCAGGACGCCCATCCACCGCACGACCGACGACATGCGTCGCCGCCCGAGCTCGATGACGGCGGTGATCCGGTCCTCCAGCGGCAGCCCGGGGTCGATCGCGGTGAGCTCGTCGCGCGTGGAGTCCGGCCCCGAGGCGCGGTGCAGTCCCTCGACGGCGACGGCGCCGACGAGGGTCATCTTGTCGCCGAAGGCACGGAAGACGGTCCCCTCGGCGACGCCGGCCGCCTCGGCGAGCTCGCGGCTGGTCACGTCGACGCCGCGTTCGGCGACCAGCGGCAGCACGGCCTCGACGATCGCCGCGCGGCGGTCGTCGGGGGTCATGGGGGCCGCCCGGGTCGCGGTGGGCGTGATCATGCGACGAGGTTAAATGAGTGAGCACTCACTCCGCAAGACGGGAGAGCACGGGCACGCCGCAGGGCCGCCACCCCCGGAAGGGGCGACGGCCCTGCGGCAGTCTTGCGGCGACCCGGTCCCCCGGACCGCCGTCGTGCTACGGCTGCGGCGCCGGCGGTGCGTCGTCCTCGCCGAGCGTGCGCGGCTGCGGCGGCACGGGCGGCGCCGGCGGGGCCTCGCCCTGCGGCCGCTGCCCCCGCTCGATCGTCGGGTCGAACGGCGCACCCGACCGGGTGCCCGAGCTCGTGGCGTCCGCCGTGGCGGCCTCCGCCTGGCGGCGCGCCTCGGCCAGCGCCTCCCCCGGGTCCTGCAGACCGGTGCTGCCGAGCGCGGCCCTGAGACCGGCACGCGCCCCGCCGTCGCCGTCGTCGTCCACCGGCTCGGCCGGGATGCCCGGCGTCCCCGGCGTCCCGCCGAACCCCTTGGCGATGGAGCCGAGGGCCGCGGTGAACTCCGTCGGCACGACCCACAGCTTCGACGACGTGCCGTTCGCGATCTCCGGCAGCATCTGCAGGTACTGGTAGGCCAGCAGCTTCGGGTCCGGGTTGCCCTCGTGGATGGCGCCGAACACCTGGAGGATCGCGCGCGCCTCACCCTCGGCCCGCAGGATCTGCGACTGCGCGTCACCCTCGGCCCGCAGGATCTGCGACTGCTTCTCACCCTCGGCGGTGAGGATCTGCGACTGCTTGACACCCTCCGCGGTGAGGATGGTGGCGCGGCGGTCGCGCTCGGCACGCATCTGCTGCTCCATCGCACCCTGCACGGACGCGGGCGGGTCGATCGACTTCAGCTCGACCCGGTTGACGCGGACGCCCCAGCGCCCCGTCGCCTCGTCGAGGACGCCGCGGAGCTGGCCGTTGATCTGGTCACGGCTGGTCAGCGTCTGCTCGAGGTCCATCGAGCCGACGACGTTGCGCAGGGTGGTGACGGTCAGCTGCTCGATACCGGTGATGTAGTTCGCGATCTCGTACACCGCGGACTTCGGCTCGGTCACCTGGAAGTAGATGACGGTGTCGATGCTCACCACGAGGTTGTCCGACGTGATGACGGGTTGCGGCGGGAACGAGACGACCTGCTCGCGCAGGTCCACCCCGGCCCGGACCTTGTCGATGAACGGCACGAGCCAGTGCAGGCCCGGGTCGAACGTCTTGTTGTACCGGCCCAGGCGCTCGATGATGAGCGCCGTCGCCTGCGGGACGACCCGCACCATCTTGAACAGGGCCGTGACCACGAAGATCACGAACGCGATCAGGACGAGGTAGAGGACGATCGTTCCTGGATCAAGGTCCACAGCAGCTGGCTCTTTTCGTCGTACGGATGGATGGGTGGGGCGCGACGCTCAGACGGCGCGGCCGCCGTCGTCGGCGGCGGGACCGGTCGGGGACGCGACGGGCTGGACGACGGCGGTGGCGCCGTCGATGGCCACGACCCGCACCTCCGTGCCCTCGGGCACACGCCCGGTGCTGTTGGGGACCCCGTCGTCGGGCAGGCGGGCCGACCAGACCTCGCCGGACAGCTTGACGCGACCACCGGTCTCGGTGACCTCCGCCAGGACGACGGCGAGGCGGCCGACCTGGGCGGCGGCGTTCGTCTCGACCAGCGGCTCACGCCGGCGCAGGTTGCTCAGCAGCCAGGGCCGCAGCCCGGCCAGCAGCAGCACCGCGATGACGCACGCCACGACGAACTGCAGCCAGACGGGTCCGCCCGCCGCCGCCGTCGCGGCGCCGGCCAGCGCTCCGCCGGCGAGCATGATGAACACGAGGTCGAGCGTCAGCATCTCGACCACGGCGAGGACGAGCGCCCCGCCGACCCACCACAACCACGAGTCCATGATCCCCCTCCGACCGCGCCGTCTCTTTGGTCAAGAAGTTACCAAAGATCCAGGCGAGGCGGGAGGGACGATCATCCGGCGGGTCGGGCCGCGCGAGGGCGCGCGACGACCGGCCGAGCGGGCCGGTCGGGAATGCTCAGCGGCCGACGGGACGCGCGGCGCGGGCGAGCCAGCGGCCGCCGCCGTGGGCGACCAGCAGGTCCATGCCGAACGCACGCGAGAGGTTCTCGGCGGTGAGGACCTCCTCGATCGGGCCGGCGGCCTCGACCGTCCCGTCGCCGAGCAGCAGCAGGTGGGTGAATCCTGGCGGGATCTCCTCGACGTGGTGCGTGACGACCACCAGCACGGGCGAGGCGGGGTCCGCGGCGAGCTCGGCGAGCGCCCCGACGAGCTCCTCGCGCCCGGCGAGGTCGAGCCCGGCGGCGGGCTCGTCGAGCAGCAGGACCTCGGGGTCGGTCATGAGGGCGCGGGCGATCTGGACGCGCTTGCGCTCGCCCTCGCTCAGCGTGCCGTACAGGCGGTCGGCGAGGCCGGCGACGTCGAACGCGGCGAGCAGGTCGTCGGCGCGCGACTCGTCGAGGTCCTCGTACTCCTCGCGCCACCGGCCGGTGACCCCGTAGGCGGCGGTCAGCACGACGTTGCGGACCGTCTCGTCGCGCGGGATGCGCTCCGCGAGCGCCGCGGAGGCGAACCCGATGCGGGGGCGCAGCTCGAACACGTTGACCTTGCCGAGGCGCTCACCCAGGAGGTCGACGGTGCCCGCGGACGGGAACGAGCGGGCGGCGAGGATGTCGAGCAGCGTGGTCTTGCCGGCGCCGTTGGGACCGAGGACGATCCAGCGCTCCCCCTCGGCGACCTTCCAGTCGATCGAGTCGACGAGGGTCGCCGGACCCCGTCGGACGGTGACACCCTGCAGGTCCAGAACGGCGCTCATGGTGGTCGACCCTACCGGAGCGGCGCGCCCGGCAGCGCACGACGGACGTGGCGTGGTCCCGCTGGGCGACCCGGCGCGCGCGGCGCCGCCCGCGGCGTCTATCGTGCGGGGTGATGACCCAGTTCACGGCACTGCCCCGGAGCGTCGTGCTCGCGCTGTGGCTCCAGGCCACGGGCGCGTCGCACGGCCTCGCCGTGCGGTCGGTGACGGACGACGACGAGCCCCACGACGTCGTCGGGCTGCCGGGCGCGGAGGACGGCACGACCCTCACGGAGCTGGTCGCGCGGTTCTCGACGGGACCGCGCGAGGTGTGCGCCCTGCTGCCCGCGCCGGGCGACCCGACGGGGGTGCCGGCGCCGGTGTCCGCCGCCGCGGTCGAGGCGGGCGAGTGCGTGCTCCTCGCCACGCCGGACGGCGCGTGGGCGGCGGTCCCCCGCATCACGACGTTCGGCTCGGACCTGGAGCCCGGTCACCTGGTCACGTGGGACGTGACGGCGGTGCCGCCGTGGTCGGCGCTGGTCGCGGGCGCCGTCGGCTCCCTGGCGGAGGCCGAGCGCGAGCTGCGCACCAGCCTGGTCACCGCCACCGAGGCCCTGGACACCCTCGACGTGGCGCGCTGGCGCGACGACGCCGCCGACGCCATCGAGCTCGTGCGGCACTCCACCACGGCGGGCTGGCCCGTCCCCGACCTGGAGGGGCGCCGCGCGCGCGTGCTCCAGCTCGCGTGGCGGCTGCTCGCCATCGTCGACCTCGCGACGGCCGACGACGGCGGCGCGGTCAACCTGTGGCAGGTGGACCAGCGCTCCACCGCGCTGCGCGAGGTGGAGCGCACGGCCCGCCGGGCGCTCGGTGCCGCCACCTACGCGGCGGTGCGCTGAACCGTCCGACGGGCCGCGCCGGTCACGAGGTGCGGCGGTGCACGACCTTCGCGGACGTCTGGTCGCGGGCCAGCATGAGGAGCTGGTCGATGTTGACGCGCGACGGCCGGGTCGCGACCCACGCCACGGCGTCCGCGACGTCCTCGGCCTGCAGCGGGTCGACGCCGGCGTACACGGCGTCGGCGCGCTCGGCGTCCCCCTTGAACCGGACGAGGGAGAAGTCGGTCTGCACCATGCCGGGGTCGATCTCGCAGACGCGCACCGGCTGGCCGATCAGCTCCAGGCGCAGGACGCGCGTCAGGGCGGCCACCGCGTGCTTGGCGGCGTTGTAGCCCGCGCCGCCCTCGTAGGGCTCGCGCGCGGCGATCGACCCGATGGTGATGACCTGGCCGTCGCCGGAAGCGACGAGCTTCGGCAGGAGCGCCTTGGTGACCCGCAGGGTGCCGAGCACGTTGACGTCGTACATCCACTGCCAGTCGTCGAGGTCGGCCTCGGCCACGGCGTCGGTGCCGAGCGCGCCGCCGGCGTTGTTGACCAGCAGGTCGCAGCGCTCCACCTGGGCGGCGAACGCCTCCACCGACGCGTCGTCGGTGACGTCCAGCGGGACGGCGCGACCTCCGCACCCGGCCGCGACGTCCGCGAGCAGGTCCGCACGGCGCGCCCCGAGGACGACGTCGTAGCCGGCGTCGGCCAGCGCGCGGGCCGTGGCGGCGCCGATCCCCGAGCTCGCCCCGGTGACCACCGCGACTCCCCTGGTCTTCGTCATGATGCGCGTCCTCCCGACGTCGGGCCCGCCCGCGGCCGGGTGCCACGGCGAGGCGCACCGATGGTAGCCCCGCCACGGCGCCCGTCCGCCCGGCGGGGGCGGCGGGCACGGACCGGCCGGGTCGCCCGCGTACGACCTCGCGCGCCGGTGTCGGGACCCGTCTAGGTTCGTTCCGACGACGGACCGCCGGAGGCGCGCATGACCGTGACCGAGCCAGTGACGACCGGGACGGGGTCGCCGGTGCCGCGATGGGCCGCGACGACGGTGCGGCGGGTCCCGTTCACCCTCGGCGTGGTGGCCGCCATGCTCGTGCTCGGCGTCGTCACGGGAGCGCTGTGGACCCCGTTCGAGGACCACCCGTGGTTCGAGCACGTGGCGTTCGGGGCGCCGGCCTTCGCCGCGGGGCGCTGGTGGACGCCCGTGACGGGCTCCTTCTTCGCCCTGCTGCCCGCCGAGTACCTCGCCGTGGTCGGCGTGTTCGCGCTCCTGGTCGGCTGGACCGAGCTGCGCCTCGGCACGCGCCGGGCCGCGGTCGCCGCGGTGACGTGCCAGCTCGTCGGCGTGGTGGGCACCGCGGGCGGCCTCGCGCTGCTCACCCGGACGGGGTGGGACTGGGCCGAACGGGTCGCGTCGGTGCTCGACGTCGGGTTCAGCGCGGGCGTCGTCGGTGCGGCCACGGTGACGGCGCTGAGCCTGACGCAGCCGTGGCGGTTCCGGGCCTCCGCCCTGCTGACGGTCTACGTGCTGGCCGCGCTGGTCGTGTGGGGCGGCATCGCCGACGTCGAGCACGTCATCGGCTGGCTGGCGGGCCTCGCTCTGGCCCGGCCGCTGCTGGGCGCCCGGCTCGACCGCCGCACGTCCACGGGGCGCGTCCAGCGGGCCCGGGTCACCGCGTCCGGGTACTTCGCCGTCTCGGCGCTGCTCGTCGCGCTCGGCACGTTCGCGTCGTCCGCGGGCGGCCCCCTGGGCACGCTCGGGGGCGAGGGCTGGCCGTCGGGCGCGGTGGCGGTCACCGTCGACCTCGTCCTCGCGGTCGGGCTGCTGCGCGGGCGCCGGTCCTGGTGGCGCGTGGCGCTCGTGCTCACCTCGGTGTCCGTGCTGCTCGAACTCCTCCTCGCCGCCGCGGCCGTCGTGTTCGACGTCCGCCAGGCCCTGCCCCTGCTCGTCCTGATGCTGGCTCTCGACGGCGGCGCCCTCGTCCTGCTCGTCGCGCGCCGCTCCGCGTTCCGCAACCGCCGGCACGCCCGCCTGGTCGCCGGGGAGGGGATCGACCAGGACGAGGCGCGGCGGCTCGTGACCGAGCTGGGGGTCGCGAACCGCCTCGGCTGGATGACGACCTGGGAGGGCAGCGCCCGCTGGGCGCCCGGGGAGCCGGTCGGGTTCGTCGCGCACCAGGTCCACGCCGGCGTCGCCGTCGCCCTCACCGACCCGGTGGGTGACGGCCCGGCCGGTCGGGCCGAGCTCGTCGACGCCTTCGTGGAGGCCGCCTCCGACGCCGGCCTCGGCGCCTGCTTCTTCACCGCGGGGCCGGAGGTCGCGGAGCTCGGGGCGTCGCGGGGCTGGACGGTCGTCACCGTCGCGCAGGAGGCGGTCGTCGACCTGCCGGGCCTGGAGTTCCGCGGCAAGCGGTGGCAGGACGTCCGCACCGCGCTCAACCAGGCCGCGAAGCAGGGGGTGACGCACCGGCTGGCCATCCTGGCCGAGGAGCCGCCCGACGTGCTCGCCCAGGTGCGGGCCATCTCCGAGGCCTGGCTCGGCGACAGCGACCTGCCCGAGATGGCCTTCACCCTCGGCGGCGTGCGCGAGGCCCTCGACCCCGCGGTGCGGGTGGGGCTGGCCGTCGACGCCGACGGCCGGGTCCACGGCGTCACGAGCTGGCTGCCCGTGCACGCCCCCGGTGGCGAGGTCGTCGGCTGGACCCTGGACGTGATGCGACGCGCTCCGGACTCGTTCCGGTACACGATGGAGCTGCTCATCGCATCGGCGCTGACGACGTTCCGCGACGAGGGCGCCCAGGTCGCGTCGTTGTCCGGCAGCCCGCTCGCGCACGGCGACGACGCCCCCGAGGGCGGCCTCGGCGGGGTGCTGGACCAGCTCGCCTCGACCCTGGAGCCCTTGTACGGGTTCGACTCGCTGCACCGGTTCAAGCTGAAGTTCCAGCCGCGTGACGTCCCGTTGAGCCTCGTCGTGCCGGACCCGGCGACGTTGCCGCTCGTGGGGCTGGCACTCGTGCGCTGCTACCTGCCCGAGGCCCGCGCCCAGGACCTGCTGGCGGCGGCGCGCTCCTCGCGCCGCGCGTCCTCCTGAGGGTTCAGCCGGCGGGCGTCGTCGTGCCGACGTCCTGCAGCGCCACCCAGACGAGGAACGCGAACGCGACGGGCAGCGCGACCCGGCCCGCCGTCTCCAGCCAGGACAGCCGGCGTCCCAGGTCCCCGCAACGGGCCACCGCCTCGCGCTGCACGGCGTACGACCACCGCACCGACCGGTACCCGGCCGAGAGGTACGCGAGGTCGATCAGGCGCCGCCCGCGCGAGACGGCCTGCGCGCCCTCGACCCAGGCGCCCTGCGCCAGCGGCGCCGCGATGACGAGCCCGGCGAGGCTGACGAGGATCCGCAGCCCCCACCCGACGGCGAGCAGCGCCAGCGGCGACAGGAACGCGGCGACGTACTCCTCCGGGTTCGTCAGCACGGAGAGGGTCTGGGCGTCGAACTCGTTGTTGAGCCACGCGATGCCGACGCCGGCGATGATCAGGGGCCACACGGCCCGGCGCAGCGCCCGCAGGGCGAGCAGCGTCGCGGCGTCGCCCGCCCCCGCCCGCAGGAACGCCGCGGGCCGGACCTGCTCCTCGGGGCTCAGCGGCAGGGCCCGGTCGCGCACGTCCTCCCACAGGGACCTGCGCTCGGCGCGGCCCTTGCGCCTCATCCGGCCAGGACCGTCCGGTACACGTCCATGGTGCGCTCGGCGATCGCGGCCCACGCGAAGTGGTCGGCCGCGCGACGGCGGCCCGCCGCGCCCATCGCGGCGGCGCCCGCGGGGTCGGCCACGACCGCGGTCAGCGCGTCCGCCAGGTCACGCTCGTAGCGGTCCGGGTCCACGGGGGTGCCGGTGCCGTCGGTGACCTGCTCGATCGGGACGAGGCGGCCGGTCACACCGTCGTCGACCACCTCGGGGATGCCGCCCGTCGCGGACGCGACCACCGGCAGCCCCACCGCCATGGCCTCCAGGTTGACGATGCCGAGCGGCTCGTACACCGACGGGCACACGAACACCGTCGACGCCGCCAGGACGGCGCACAGGTCGGGTCGCGGCAGCATCTGCTCGATCCACACCACGCCCGCGCCCGGCCCGCCGCCGCGGGCGGCCCGCAGCTCGTCGACCAGCCCGCGGACCTCGGCCATGATCTCGGGCGTGTCCGGCGCGCCCGCGCACAGCACCACCTGCACCTCGGGCGGCAGCATCGCGGCGGCCCGCAGGAAGTGCGGCAGACCCTTCTGCCGCGTGATGCGCCCGACGAACACCACGGCGGGTCGCCGCGGGTCGATCCCGTGCTCGGCCGCCACGCGGGCCACGTCGTCGTCACCGGGACGCACCCAGGTGTCCAGGTCGATCCCGTTGTGCACCACGTGCACCCGCGCGGGGTCGAGCTCCGGGTAGCAGCGCAGGATGTCGGCCCGCATGCCCGCGGACACCGCCACGACGCCCGCCGCGCCCAGGTAGGCGGTGCGCTCCGCCCAGCTCGACACCGCGTAGCCGCCGCCGAGCTGTTCCGCCTTCCAGGGCCGCAACGGCTCCAGGGAGTGCGCGGTGACGACGTGCGGCACCCCGTGCAGCAGCCCCGCGAGGTGGCCCGCCATGTTCGCGTACCAGGTGTGCGAGTGCACGACGTCGGCGCCCGCGACGTCGTCCGCCATCGCGAGGTCCACGCCCAGGGTGCGCAGCGCGGCGTTCGACCCCGCCAGGGTCGCGGGCTCGTCGTAGCCGGTGACGCCCGGGGCGTCGGGGCGCGGCCCGTCGAAGCAGCGCACCCGCACGTCCGCGTGGGCGCGCAGCACGGTGGACAGCTCGGCGACGTGGACGCCGGCACCCCCGTACACGTGGGGCGGGAACTCTCGGGTCAGGAGGTCGATCCGGGGCATCGTGCTCACGCACGTCAACGTAGCGCCCTTCGCCGCGTCGTGCGGCATCCGGTCGCCGGAACCCCTAGGGTTCACAGCATGGCGTCGTCACACCCCCGCGTCCTGGCCATCGTCCTCGCCGGTGGGGAGGGCAAGCGGCTCATGCCGCTCACCGCCCAGCGCGCGAAACCGGCCGTCCCGTTCGGCGGGATCTACCGGCTGGTCGACTTCGCCCTGTCGAACATCATCAACTCGCACTACCTGCACGTCATCGTGCTCACCCAGTACAAGTCGCACTCGCTGGACCGGCACATCTCCAAGACGTGGCGCATGTCGTCGCTGCTCGGCAACTACGTGTCCTCGGTGCCCGCGCAGCAGCGGGTGGGCAAGCACTGGTACCTCGGCTCGGCCGACGCCATCTACCAGTGCCTCAACATCATCGACGACGAGCGCCCCGACATCGTCGTCGTGGTGGGCGCCGACCACGTGTACCGGATGGACTTCTCCCAGATGGTCGACGCGCACGTCGAGTCCGGCGCGCGCGCGACGGTCGCCGCGATCCGCCAGCCCATCGCGCTGGCCGACCAGTTCGGCGTCATCGACGTCGACCCGGCCGACCCGACGCGCATCCGGGAGTTCCTCGAGAAGCCGGTCAACCCGGTCGGGCTGCCGGACTCCCCCACCGAGGTCCTGGCCTCCATGGGCAACTACGTGTTCGACACCGACGCGCTGGTCGAGGCGGTGACGAAGGACGCCGGCAACCCCGACTCGCGCCACGACATGGGCGGCGACATCATCCCCGCGTTCGTCGACGAGGGCACCGCGGGCGTGTACGACTTCATCCGCAACGACGTCCCCGGATCCACCGACCGGGACCGGGACTACTGGCGCGACGTCGGGACCATCGACGCCTACTTCGACGCGAACAAGGACCTCATCGCCGTCCAGCCGGTGTTCAACCTCTACAACGCCGACTGGCCGCTGCTCACCGGGTACACCGGGCTGCCGCCGGCGAAGTTCGTGCACGCCGGGCCGGGACGCCTCGGGCACGCGGCAGACTCGATCGTCTCACCTGGTGTCCTCGTGTCCGGCGCCACCGTCGCAGGGTCCATCCTGTCCCCGGGCGTGCACCTGCACTCCTGGGCGACCGTCACGGACTCCGTGATCATGGACGACGTCCAGGTGCACCGGCACGCCCAGGTCCACCGCGCCATCCTCGACAAGTTCGTGGTGGTGGACGAGCGTGCCCGGATCGGCGTCGACCACGAGGAGGACCGGGCCCGCGGGTTCACCGTCACCGAGTCGGGGATCACCGTCGTCCCGAAGGGTACCCACGTTGCCTGACCGCGCCCCCGCCGCGACCCCGCCCGCCCCGCAGCAACCGCACCACCCCCGGCGCCTCGTCGTCACCGACGTCGACTCGACGTTCCTCACGCAGGAGGTCATCGAGCTCATCGCGGAGCACGCCGGCACCCGCGACGAGGTCGCGGCCGTCACCGAACGGGCCATGCGCGGGGAGCTGGACTTCGCGGCGTCGCTGCGCGAGCGCGTCGCCACCCTCGCCGGCCTGCCCGTGACCGTCCTGGACGCCGTGCGCGACGCCGTGGTCCTCATGCCCGGCGCCGCCGAGCTCGTCGCGGAGGTGCACCGCCGTGGCTGGGAGTTCGGGCTGGTGTCCGGCGGGTTCGCGGAGATCCTCGAGCCGCTCGCCGCCGAGCACGGCATCACCCGGTGGCGCGCGAACCGGCTGGAGGTCGCCGACGGCCTCCTCACCGGGCGCACCGTCGGCCCGGTCGTCGACCGCGCCTACAAGGAGGCGACGCTGCGCGAGTGGGCGGCCGAGCTCGGCCTGCCGCTGGAGGCCACCGTCGCCGTCGGCGACGGCGCGAACGACCTCGACATGATCGGCGCCGCCGGCGTCGGCATCGCGTTCGCCGCGAAGCCGGTCGTGCGCGAGCAGGCGCCGTACAGCCTCGACGGGCCGCGCCTCGACGACGTGCTGCAGGTCGTCGACGAGGTCGACGCCCGCACGGCCTGAGCGCCGGCGCCCGGGCTCAGCTCGGGCGCCCGACCCGCACCAGGCTCGCGGACTTCTTGCCCCACTCGCGCCACGGCTGCTTCACGGCGTGCAGGACCGAGTACGTCGCCGTCGGCACGCCGACGCGCACCTGGGCGAGGGCGACCTCGTCGGAGCCCTTGTCCGCGACGTAGGCCGCGGTCGCGGCCATCGTGGGCTCGTGCCCCACGACGAGGAGCGTCTTGACCGACGGGTCGACGTCGCGCACGAGGTCGAGCACGTCCGCGATGCTCGCGACGTAGAGCTCGTCGCGGACCTCCGCGGGGATCTTGCCCCCGCCGTTGCCGAGGTGGCCCCGGGCGAGCTCCCACGTCTGCCGGGTGCGCAGCGCGGACGACACGAGCGCGAGGTCCGGGACGAGCCCGGCCGCGGTGAGGGCCATCCCGACCCGACCGGCCTGCTTGCGCCCGTTGAGCGCGAGCGGCCGGTCGTGGTCGGGCAGGGAACCCGACGAGGGCTCCGCCTTGGCGTGCCGGAGCAGCACGAGCCGACGCCCCGGGATCGAGGCGCCGTCCGCGTGCTTCGGCTGCTTCATGGGTGGGTGCTCACTGCCCCATCGCGTGGACGCCGCCGTCGACGTGCACGATCTCGCCCGTCGTCGCGGGGAACCAGTCCGACAGCAGCGCCACCACGGCGCGGGCCGCGGGCTCGGCGGTGGTCTGGTCCCAGCCCAGCGGGGCACGCTTCGGCCAGTTGTCCTCCATCGTCGCGAACCCGGGGATCGACTTCGCGGCGGTGGTGCGGATCGGACCCGCGGACACGAGGTTCGCGCGGATGCCGTCCGCGCCGAGGTCGCGGGCGAGGTAGCGGTTCGCCGACTCCAGGCCCGCCTTGGCGACGCCCATCCAGTCGTAGACCGGCCACGCGAACTGCGCGTCGAACGTCAGGCCGACGTACGCGCCGCCCTGCGTCATCAGCGGCTTGGCCGCGGTGATGAGCGACTTGTAGGAGTACGTCGAGACCTGCAGCGCGGTGGCGACGTCGTCCCACCCGGCCTGCAGGAAGTTGCCGCCCATGACGGACTGCGGGGCGAAGCCGATGGAGTGCACCACGCCGTCGAGACGGTCGGTGTGCTCGCGCACCTGGTCGGCCAGCGAGGCGAGGTCGCCCGCGTCGGTCACGTCGAGCTGGACGACGGGGGCCTCCACCGGCAGCCGCTTCGCGAACGCCTGCGTGAGCTTCATCTGGCGGCCGAACGACGTCAGGACGACCTCGGCCCCCTCCTCCTGCGCGAGGCGCGCGGCGTGGAACGCGATGGAGCTGTCCGTCAGGACGCCCGTGATGAGCAGCTTCTTGCCGTCGAGCAGAGCCATGGTGACCTTTCAGTGAAGTTCTGGGTGGAGCGTATCGGGCGGTGGGCCCGTTGGACAGTTCGGGGTCAGTGCCCCATGCCGAGGCCGCCGTCGACCGGGATCACCGCACCGGAGATGTACCCGGCCGCGTCCGAGGCGAGGAACTGCACGACGCCGGCGACCTCGTCGGTGGACGCGAAGCGCGCCGCCGGGATCGACGACAGGTACTTCTTCTGCGTGTCCTCGGGCAGCGCCGCGGTCATGTCGGTCTCGACGAAGCCCGGGGCGACGACGTTCGCGGTGATGCCGCGCGAGCCCAGCTCGCGGGTCACCGAGCGGGCCATGCCCACCAGGGCCGCCTTCGTCGCCGAGTAGTTGACCTGACCGGGGCCGCCGTAGAGACCCACGACCGAGCCGACGAGCACGATCCGCCCGGACCGTGCCCGGATCATGCCCTTGGAGGCGCGGCGCACGCAGCGGAACGTCCCGGTGAGGTTGACGTCGACGACCTGCTCGAACTCCTCGTCCGTCATGCGCATGAGGAGCTGGTCGCGGGTCACGCCCGCGTTCGCGACGAGCACCGTCACCGGGCCGAGCGTCGACTCGATGTCGGAGAACGCGGCGTCCACCGCCGCGGTGTCCGTGACGTCCGCGACGAATCCGTGGACGCCGTCGGGCAGGTCGCCCCCGCGGTAGAGCGTGGCGACGGTGTCCCCCGCTGCCACGAAGCGCTCGGCGATCGACCGTCCGATGCCTCGTGCCGCACCGGTCACGACGACGACGCGACCACCGGATGCTGCTTCTGCCACGGGCTGCTCCTCTCGACGACGGCCCCCCGGTTCCGGGCGGTCCGGGCGCACGTCGGTGCACCGCTGCGACCGTACCCCGACGGGGGCCGCCCACCGCGCTGGGGGCGCGGCACACGTCCACGTGCTCGATTGTCGGAATCCTCCAAAGACCTCGGGTCGTCGCGCCGGACGTAGACTGCCGACATGGGCACGCACGACCCGTCCGAGGTGCACTCGATCACGAGTGCCCCGGCGACGCTCGCCGAGGACCAGTGGCGTCGGATGCGCCAGTACCTGGTCCAGATGGGCGTGCGCATCGTGCTGATCTTCCTCGCCGTGCTGTTCGCGCGCGGCAGCTGGCTGATGTGGGTCTGCATCGCCGGGGCCGTCGTGCTGCCGTACACGGCGGTGATCCTCGCCAACGCGGGCCGTGACCGCACCGTGCACGAGGTGGAGACCCTCCCGCCTCCCATGCCCCGCGAGATCGAGAACGGCCCCCTGCCCGAACCGCCGCCCGGCCACCGCGTGGTCGACCACGACGACTCCCCGGAGGACCACTGATGGACGTGCTCGGCCTGGGCGCCGACCCCGTCGCCGCCGACGCCCTCGTCTGCTCCGCCAAGGGCTGCCGCGCCGAGGCCCGCTGGGGCCTGCTGTGGAACAACCCGAAGCTCCACACCCCCGAGCGCCGCAAGGTGTGGCTCGCGTGCGACGACCACCGCACCCGCCTCGAGCAGTTCCTCGGCGCGCGCCGGTTCTGGCGCAGCACGGTCGACGTCGACGACCTGGAGCGCGCGTGACGAGGACCCGCCGGCAGTGGGTCACGCTCGGGCTCGGCGCGGTGCTGCTCGCCGCGTTGTGCGTGACGGCCGCGTTCTGGCAGTGGCACCGGTACACCGACCGCGAGGCGCAGATCGCGCTCGTCGAGGCCAACTACGCCGCCGACCCCGTGCCCCTGGACGACGTCCTGGACGGCCCCGGGGACGTCCTCGCGGACGACGACGTGTGGCGCCCCGCCGTCGTCGTCGGCGAGTACCTGCCGCAGGACACCGTCCTGCTGCGCAACCGGCCCGTGAACGGCACGCCCGGCTTCCACCTGCTCGTGCCGCTGCGCACGCAGCTCGACGGGCAGGACGTCGTGCTGGTCGTCGACCGGGGCTTCGTGCCCCTCGGCGCGGACGCGAGCGAGCCCGCGGAGGTGCCCGACCCGCCGGCGGGCGAGGTCGCCGTCACCGTCACGCTGCGGGCCGACGAGCCGGCCTCGGACCGCGACGCCAACCAGTCGTCCGTCAACGCCGTCAACACGGCCCAGGTGCTCGCCGCCGGTGCCGACGGCGCCGCCCTCGGCGCCGGGGAGACCGTCGGGGCGTACGGCCAGCTCCGCGGCGAGGACCCGGCCCCCGCCACCGCGCTCGTCCCCGCACCCGCGCCGGACACCGACCCCGGCTCCCACCTCAGCTACACGTTCCAGTGGGCGATCTTCGCCATCGGCGCGATCTCCGGGTACGTCGTGCTGTGGCGCCGCGAGACGCGCGCCGCGACCGTCACCGCGGGACAGCTTCTCGCCGGCGACGACCCGTCCGGCGGCTCGCGCCCGCCGCGCACCCGGCGACGCAAGGTCGACGAGGACGTCGAGGACGCCCTCGTCGACGCCGCGCACGGCCCGCGGGCCTGAGGGCCGACCGCACCCAGCGCTGACTCGCGCCGACCAGCGCTGACTCGCGAGTCAGCGCACGCCCACGCGAGTCAGCGCAGACGCCCCCAGGAGTCTCGACCTCAGGTCGAGGGTTCGGGTTCGGCCAGGCACAGCCAAGTGCCGCCAGGCGCGGCCAGGCGCGGCCAGGGTTCACCCTCAGGTCGAGGGTCAGGCCAGCGAGACGAGCTCCGCGTAGTCGTCCGACCAGAGGTCCTCGTCGCCGTCGGGCAGCAGCAGCACCCGCTCGGGGTGCAGCGCCTCGACCGCGCCGTCGTCGTGGGTCACCATGACGACGGCACCCTCGTAGGTGTCGAGCGCGCCGAGGATCTCGGCGCGCGACGCGGGGTCGAGGTTGTTCGTCGGCTCGTCGAGCAGCAGCACGTTGGCGCTGGACACCACGAGGGTGGCGAGCGCGAGGCGGGTCTTCTCGCCGCCGGACAGCACGTGCGCGGGCTTGTCGGCGTCGTCGCCGCTGAACAGGAACGACCCGAGGACGGACCGCACCTGCGTGTCGGTGAGGTCGGGGGCGGCGTGGCGCAGGTTCTCCACGACGGTCGCGTCCATGTCGAGGGTGTCGTGCTCCTGGGCGTAGTAGCCGATCTTCAGGCCGTGCCCGGGCACGACCTCGCCCGTGTCGGGGGCCTCGACGCCACCGAGGATGCGCAGCAGCGTCGTCTTGCCGGCGCCGTTGAGGCCGAGGATGACGACGCGCGACCCGCGGTCGATCGCGAGGTCCACGCCCGCGAAGACCTCCTGCGACCCGTAGCTCTTGGACAGCTCGGTCGCGGTGAGCGGCGTCCGGCCGCAGGGTGCGGGCTTCGGGAACCGCAGGGCGGCGACCTTGTCGCTGCGCCGCTCCCCCTCGACGCCGGCGAGCATCCGCTCGGCGCGCTTCATCATGTTCTGCGCGGCGGTCGCCTTGGTCGCCTTGGCGCGCATCTTCTCGGCCTGCGCGAGCAGCGCACCGGCCTTCTTCTCGGCGTTGGCGCGCTCGCGGCGGCGGCGGCGCTCGTCCTGCTCGCGCTGCTCCAGGTACGCGTCCCAGCCGAGGTTGTACTGGTCGAGCTCGCCCCGGTTGGCGTCCAGGTGGAACACCTTGTTCACGGTGGCGCGCAGCAGCTCGACGTCGTGGGAGATGACGATGAAGCCACCCTCGTACGCCTTGAGGTAGTCGCGCAGCCAGGCGATGGAGTCCGCGTCGAGGTGGTTGGTGGGCTCGTCGAGCAGGAGCGTCTGCACCCCGGAGAAGAGGATGCGCGCGAGCTCGATGCGGCGCCGCTGGCCGCCCGATAGGGTGCCGAGCGGCTGGCCGAGCACCCGCTCGTCGAGGCCGAGGTTCGTCGTGATGATCGCGGCCTCGGACTCGGCGGCGTAGCCGCCGGCGGCGAGGAACCGCGTCTCCAGCTTGGGGTACCGCTCGAGGGCGGCGGCCTGCACGGCCGGGTCCTCGCTCGCCATGTTCTTCTCGGCCTCGCGCATCTGCGACACGACGTGGTCGAGCCCTCTCGCGGACAGCACACGGTCACGGGCGAGGGTGTCGAGGTCGCCGGTGCGCGGGTCCTGCGGCAGGTAGCCGATGTCGTTGCCGCGCGTGATCTTGCCGCCCGTCGGCAGGGTCTCGCCCGCGAGGGTCTTGGTCAGCGTGGTCTTGCCGGCGCCGTTGCGGCCGACGAGGCCGATGCGGTCGCCGGAGGCCACGCGGAACGTGGCCTCGTGGAGCAGGACGCGGGCGCCGATGCGCAGCTCGACGCCGTGGGCGGTGATCAAGGCAGGGGTGTCCTTCGGACGGAACAGGAGGGGTCCGCGACAGTCTACGGTCCGCGGGTGCTCCGACGCTGCGGCTTAAGTCACCCCGGGCGCGCGGGCGTCCGCAGGGCCGAGGAGCGCCGGGATCAGTACGGTGGGGCCATGGCGGATCAGGGCAAGCTGTTCCCTGGCAAGGAGTTCATCTCCACGGTCCTCGACGCGCTCGAGACGAAGTCGACGATGAGCGGCGGGCTGGCGCACGTCTTCCTCATGCGGGCGGCGATGGCGGGCGTGCTCATCGGGATCATGTACCTCACCTACTACACGGTGATCGCGACGTTCGCGGAGATCGGTCTGCCCGGGCTGGGCGGCATGGTCGGGGCACTCGTGTTCGGGTTCGCGCTGGTCTTCATCTACTTCACGAAGTCCGAGCTGCTCACGTCGAACATGATGATCGTGTCGGTCGGGCGCTACTACAAGCGCATCTCGGCGCCGCGCGGGCTGCGCGTGCTGCTGCTCTGCTACGCGGGCAACGCGCTGGGCGGGCTGGCGGTCGCGCTGGCGATGCTCGCCTCCAGCCTCGGCAGCGAGGCCGTGGGCGAGCAGATGCAGCACTCGGTGGACCACAAGCTGGAGTACCTGCTGGGCGGGTTCGCCGGGGTGTCCGACCTGTTCGTGCGCGCGGTCCTGTGCAACTTCATGATCAACGTCGGGATGCTGCTGGTCTACAACGGGTTCGTGAAGACGGACATCACCAAGGTGCTGGTCATGGTGATGAGCGTGTTCGTGTTCGCGTTCGTCGGGTTCGAGCACTCGGTGGCGAACACGGCCCTGTTCCTCATGGTCGGCCTGTCGTCCGGCATCGACGTCGGGCTCGCGCTCGGCAACCTCGGCGTCGTGCTCGCGGGCAATCTCGTCGGCGGCGGGCTGCTGATCGGCTACTACTACGCGTTCGCCAACGACGACCGGCGCTACCTGCGCCGCCACGGCCTCGCCGCCGACCAGGAGCGCGCCGACTAGTCAGCCGGGCGCCGTCGGCAGGGTCACCGTGAACGTCGTGCCCCGTCCGACGACGCTGTCGACGCGCATCGTCCCGCCGTGCGCGTCGACGATCGCCTGGGTGATCGCCAGCCCGAGCCCGACGCCGGGGACCCGCTCCCGGTTCACCCGGCGCGACCGGTAGAAGCGTTCGGTGAGGTGCTGGAGGTCTTCGGGGGCGATCCCCGGGCCGGTGTCCTGCACGGTGAGACGTGCATCGTCGCCGACCCGTTCGGCGCGGAGCGTGACGGCACCGCCCGACGGCGTGAACTTCAGCGCGTTGGAGACGAGGTTGTCGACCGCCTGGGCGAGCCGCACCGGGTCCCCGTGCAGCGGCACCGGTCCGGTGTCGTCGTCCACGAGCTCGATGCCGGCCGCGGCGGCGGTGGGGGCCGCGGACCGTGCGGCGGCGGCGACCACGTCGCGCAGGTCGGTGGGCTGCCGGTGGACGGTGAAGTTCCCGGAGTCGACCTGCGCGGTCAGGAGCAGGTCGTCGACGAGGTGGAGCAGGCGCCGGGCGTTGCGGTCGATCACCTCCAGGTGTCCCCGCTGCTCGGCGGTGAGGCCGTCCCCGTCGAGATCGAGGAGCTCGAGGTACCCCAGGACGGACGAGATCGGGGTGCGCAGCTCGTGGCTGACGTAGCCGATGAACCGGCTCTTCGCCTGCTCGATCTCGCGTTCCCGGGTGACGTCGCTGGCGATCACCAGATAGCCGCGGTCGCCCGCTCCCCCGCGGCGGGTGACCACGACGTGCGACGCGCCGACGACCTCGCCACGCCGGACCAGGGTGAGGTCGACCTCGCGTACCCCGCCGTGCGCGGCCTCCCCCAGCGCACCTCGCCATCGGGCCCGCTCGGGTGTCTCGCCGGGCCGGGGCGTCGTCGCGGACCGGCCCACCAGGGCGTCGATCTCCGCGGGCAGGGCGAGGTCGAGCACGGACCGCCCCCGGACCTCGGTCGCGGTCCAACCCGTCTGGCGCTCGGCGCCGCGGTTGAAGAACTCGATCCTTCCGTCCGCGTCGGTGCCGATGATGGCCTGCTCGGTCGCGGCGTCGATGAGCCCCGCCATGGTGTCGCGCGACGCGCGCAGCTCGTCCGCCAGCCGGGACAGCTCGATCGCGCCGGCCCGGGTCGTGTCGGCCACCTGCGCGACGAACACGGCGAGCGCCAGGCAGATCACGGGGAAGAACGCCGACCGGACGACGGTCCCCGCGGGGTCGGCGAGCTCGTCCACCCACAGGACCGGGGTGTAGGAGGCGATCACGGAGGCGAGCGTCGCGAGCGCCGCGCCCCGCAGGCCACCCAACCAGGCGAGGATGACCACGGGGACGAGCACGAGGCCGTTGAGCAGGACGGCGTGGTCGGCCGCGCCGCGCTCGAGCAGCAGGATGGCGGCGACGTCGAGGAACGGCAGCAGCGTCGCGGTGGGCGCGGACCACCGCGTGCGCGGCAGGCCGACCGCGAGGCCGAGCGCGACCACCGTCACGACGGCCCCGACCACCGCGAACTCGGCGTCCGCGAAGTCGACGGAGGGCAGCAGCCCCAGCAGGAAGCCCATCGCGTACATCGCGGTGAACACGAGCTGGCCCGTGAGGACGGCGCGCCGGTCCCGCCAGCCCGCGTCGACGGGGACGAGCCGGGGCAGCAGGGAGTCGCTCACGGGGTCGGTGCCCCGTGCCACCAGGCGAGCACCACCGTGAGCAGGAGCACGGCGGGGCCGGTGATCAGCAGCCGACGCTCGGCGCGCCGGTTCGTCTCCGTCTCGTCCTCGAGGGCGTCGTCGGTGAGGCCGGCCCACCAGGCGGCCCGGTCGTCGCCGTGCGGGCGGGCGTGCCGCCCGTCGTCGTGCTCGCTCATCCCACGACCCTCCCGGTCTTCTCGGTCTTGTCCCAGGCGCGCGAGGCGCCGCGCCACTCCTTGACGTACGCGTCGAGGGTGATGGCGCACAGCAGCGGCCCGAACCCGACGACGTAGAGCATGGCGACGGAGGGCAGGCGCCATCGCACGGCGCCCTCCAGCCAGCGCGCGACCCAGGCCAGCGCCATCGCGAGCAGCGGCCACGCGTACATCACCCAGGTGAGCGCGGTGCGGGTGCCGGCGCCGAGCTCGGTGCCGAGCAGGTCGGGGATCCACTCCTGCCACAGCCACGGCGCCCAGGCGGCCGCCATGACCAGCAGCGCCCCCACCCCGGGGAACAGCACGGCCTGGAGCCACGTGCGCCGGGCGGTGTCGGGGTCGAGGACGAGCGACAGGATCGTCACGTACACGTACCCCAGCGCGGTCACCCACCACAGGGAGCGGAACACGGTGGCGGCGGCGACGGCGTCGATCGCCTGCAGCGTGAGCAGCCCGGCGGCCGCGGCGACCGCCGCCACGGGCAGCAGGTACACGGAGAACCAGATGAGCCCGAACGACAGCGACCCGAGCCGGTGGTCGCGGGACGGGCGGAACCAGAGCCGGCGGAAGTGGGACGTGATCTGCACGTTGCCGCGCGCCCAGCGCAGACGCTGCTTCCACAGGGCGCGCACCGACTCGGGCTCCTCGGCCAGCACCACGGCGGTGGGGTCGAACACGACGCGCCGTCCGTCGAGCTGGGTGAGGAACGTGGTGAACGTGTCCTCGGCGAGCGTGGTGGTGTCGATGCCGCCGCCCACGGCCTCCAGGTTGGCGCGCGAGTGGAGCTGCGCACCGCCCGCCAGGCACGCCATGGCGCCCAGGACGTTCTGCGCGCGGCGGGCGGCGGCCTGCGCGGTGATGTACTCGAACCCGATGAAGCGGGCGACGGTGCCCGGCCTCCCCGACCCCTCCTTGATGTACCCGGTGACGGCACCGATGCGCTCGTCCGCGAGGTGGCGCGTCATGCGGCGCAGCGAGTCCGGCCGGTACACGACGTCGGCGTCCATGACGAGCAGCGCCTGCATCCAGTCGTCGGCGAGGGCCGCCGTGATGCCGTGGTTGAGGGTGTGCGCCTTGCCCTGACCGCCCTGATCGCGCCGCAGGTGCCGGATGCGGCCCGGGTAGCGGCGCGCCATCTCCCGGGTGACGTCGGGGGTGTCGTCGGTGCTGGCGTCGTCGACCACGAAGACGCGCAACCGGTCCGGCGGGTACTCCAGGTGCATGAGGCGTTCGAGGGAGGGTTCGAGGACGGCGCCCTCGTTCCAGGCGGGGACCACCACGACCACGCGCGGCAGGTAGGGCGCGCAGTCCTTCCAGTGGTTGCGCACGCCGTGCAGCGGCAGCAGGAGGTACTGGTAGATCCCGGCGAGCACCGGCAGGGTGCTGGCGGCGACGAGCACCAGGCACAGCACGATCACGAGCTGCCGCAGCACGTCCCCCATCACGGGCCGCCCGTGAGCCACGCGTACGCGCCCACGTCACGGGCGTCGTGCGCGTCGGTGGACGCCACCAGCGGCACCCCGGCGGCGTGCAGCGCGGCGACGACCCGAGGACCGGGGCAGCGCCACTTCTCGTTGACCTCGACGACACCGTCCGCGGCGCGCAGCGCCGCCGTGAGCGCCGCGAGGTGCTCGGCGGTGACGTCGTCCTCGACCAGACCGATCTTCGGCAGGATCGAGAACGGGTGCGCGAGCTGGGCCGGGCCGCTGCGGGCCAGGGCGGCGACGTACGCGTCGACCAGCATGCCGACCGCGTCGGCGGCGGCCAGCCCGGCGTCGAGGTGCTCGCGGGCGACGCGCGGGCTCCAGGGACCGTCGGGGCCGGGGAGCTGGTGGTCGGCGAGCAGCACGCGGCCGGGACCGGCCGGCGTGCCGAGCGCCGCGAGGACGTCGGGCGGCGCGTCGACGCGACCCGCGGTGTCCAGGATCTTCGCCTCGACGCCGCTGAGGACGGCGAGCCCCTCGGGCGGGTCGAGCAGGGCGAGCGCCCGGAGCATGTCGGGCACGTGGGTCGAGGTCGCCCGGACGTGGTCGACCATGCGGACCTGCGTCAGCCCGCGCGCGACCGCGGCGGCCAGGTTCTCCGCCGGGGTGCTGACCGCGTCGTCGGAGAACGTCGAGTGGACGTGGTGGTCGCCCCGCGGATCGGGGGCGGGGCGCGACGGCTCGGGTGCGGGCGCGCCCGACGTCACGGCTTCTCCTCGCGCGTGGGCAGCGGGTCCAGGACGTCCTCGACCGGGAGGAACCGGTCCTCGAGGAACCGCACGTTCGCGATCTCGCGGAAGTCGACGTGGTGCGGCACCGGGCGCCCGAGGACCGCGTCGAGGGTGAGGGACGGCATGTCGACGCCGGACGCGATCGTCAGGGGCATGGCGCCGGGGAACCGGGGGTTCACCTCCAGCAGCGCCGGCACACCCGCGGCGTCACGCTTGAGCTGCACGTTCGCCACCGTGGCCAGACCGATGGTGCGGGCGACCTCGGCGGCGGTGGCGACGAGCTCGTCGTCGTGCAGCGTGACCCCCGCGACCGACACCCCGGAGTCGACGCGCAGGCGGGCTCGCGGGACGGCGGCCACGACGTGCCCGGAGAGGTCGGCCAGCACGTCCACGGAGTACTCGTCGCCCGGCAGGAGCTCCTGCACCAGCAGGTCCTCGGTGCCGCGGGCGTCCTCCAGCCCGGCGAGGTCGGTGACGAGCCGCACGCCGCGCGACCCGGCGCCGCGCCGTGGCTTGACGATCACCGGGAAGTCCCAGCCCTCGTCGGCACCGGACGCGCCGAGCAGCTCGGTGCGCGGCACCCGGACGCGGCTCGCGCACGCCCGGGCCAGCGCCAGCTTGTCGAGCGACGTCTCCAGCGTCTCCAGCGACGGTGCGGCGAGCTGGGTGCCGACCGCCGCGAGACGGTCGCGTGCCGCTGCCAGGCGCGGGAGCTCGACGTCGACCGTCGCGAAGAGCACCTCGACGCGGTCGGCGACGCACAGCCCGACGACGTGGTCGACGAAGTCGTCGGCGAGGCCGGGCGGCACGAGCCGTCGCCGCTCGGGTGGCACGAGGTAGATGCCGCTCGCCCAGCGGTCCATGTCGGCGGCGTACACCTCGACGTCGTCACGTCGTGCGAGCGAACGCACCACCGCGACGCCCGCCGGTCCCCCGGCCCCTGTCACCAGCACCCGTGTCATGCCCCACCCCCGGTCCCGTCGCCCACCTGGCCTCGTGCACCCTCGACGGGCGCCGTCGACGCCCGCACCACCTCGAACGGTTCGGCGTACGTGCTCACGCCGCCGAACCGTGCCCAGTACCGTGCCGTCGCCCGCACGTCGTCGGGGTCCATGTAGCCGCGGTGCGCCTGGGAAGCGAAGGCGGCGAGCATCGCGAGCTTCGTGCCCAGGTGGTCGTCCACCGGGACGAACCGCGAGGGCCGGAAGTCGATGGTCGACGACGGGCTCTGGAAGCACGCGACGGTCGCCACGCCGCGGGCGGCGACGTCGACGGCACGGTGGACCGTGTGGTGGTCCTGGTGCCGGTCGTTCGCCGAGTGCGTGTACACCACGTCCGGCCGCACGTCCTTGACGACCTCCTCGACGGCGACGATGACCGCGGCGAGCGGCTCCATGCGCGTGTCCTCGAAGTCGCGCAGGACCAGCCGGGCCCCGATCACGTCGGAGGCGGCCTGCGCCTCGCGCCGCCGGTCGTCCGCCGCGCCGCCGACGCCGCCGCCCGACAGGGTGAGCACGGTGACGAGGTCCCCGGCGGCGCGGTGCGCCGCGAGGGTGCCGCCCGCGCCGATCTCGACGTCGTCGGGGTGGGCGCCGACCGCCAGCACCTTCAGGGCGGGGGTCCCGCGCCGGCGGGCGTCGGCGACCAGGGCACGGACCCGATCGACGAGCGTGGCGGAGTCGACCGGCTTCACGAGGAACTCGTCGACGTCCTCGCGCAGCGCACCCACCGCGTAGTCGACGCTCGCGTGCGCCGTCATGACGATCACCGGCAGACCCAGACCGCGCGTGCGCACCTCGCGCGCCAGGTCCAGGCCCGACCCGCCCGGCAGCTCGATGTCGGTCAGCAGGAGGTCCGGAGGGTCCGCGTCGAGGGCCGCGAGCGCCGCCGTCGTGTCCCCGGCGACGACGACGTCCATGCCGCCGCGCCGCTCGAGGATCGTGCGCACGAGCAGGGCGGTGTCGGGGTCGTCCTCGACGACCAGGACGCGCAAGGGGATCTCGGGCACCGCGACCTCCTGTGACGACGGATGTCCTCACGATGCCAAAGGACCGGCGGGGGCGCGCGTCGTGCCTGCTCGCGCGGCGGGGCGAGGACCCGGATCCCGGGCGGTGGGCGGGGTTCGACAGCCGCGGGCGCCGCCCCTATGCTGCGGTCCGCGCCGTCCGTCCGGTTTGTCCGGACGCGTCGGCGGCTCCCCGGTCCGACGAAAGGCTCCCGCGTGCTGCACCAGATGATCTCGGCGGTGTCGTGGTGGTGCGACTCGGGCCGCCGCGTGATCGCCGCGATCGTCGCCAACGTCGCGGTGTGCGCGGCCGCGTACGCGTTGCTGGAGCACACCGACTACCTGGAGTCGCTGTACTGGGCGGTCACGACCGCCACGACGACGGGGTACGGCGACCTGTCGCCCGCGACCGTCGCGGGCCGGGCGCTCGCCATGTGGCTCATGGTGTCGAGCGTCGCCCTCGTGGCGATCGCGACGGCCCGGCTCGCCGCCCGGCTGGTCCAGGACCCCCACCTGTTCTCGCACGAGGAGCAGGAGGAGCTCAAGGAGGACGTCGACGACGTCCGGGAGATGCTCGTGCGCGTGTGCGCGAAGCTCGAGATCCCCGTGCCGGACGTCGACGACGCCCGGCCCGCCGCCGACCGGTGAGCGTCCCCGCCCCCGCCCCCGCCCCGACCTCCCTGGAGGAGAACCCGTGACCTCGTCCACCCGACGGATGCGCAGCCGGTCCGTCGCCCTCGGCCTGACGACGGTCGTCGCCGCGTCGCTGACCGGCTGCGCGCCGGCCGCCGACAACCAGGCGATCTGCGTCGACCCCGAGACCCAGCTCCGCGTCGACGACGACTACTGCGAAGAGGACGACGACGACTACCACGGCACGAGCAGCGGGGGCGGGCACTACTGGTACTACGTCCGTTCCGGGTCGCGGGCGCCGGCGGTCGGCACGTCGTACGTCACGACCCGCGGCACGTACGACTCGACGACCCTGACCGGTTCGACGTCGAAGGGCGGGGTCTCCGCCGACGGCGGCACGGTCACCCGCGGCGGCTTCGGCGGCAGCGGCAAGATCGGCTCCTGACCTCCCCTCCCCCGCCCGTCCCCTCGAAAGGCTCGACGTGATCGACCTGCTCTCCGCCCTGTCCTACGGCGCCGCGTACTGCGTCCTCGGCACCCTCGTGCTCATCGCGTCCTGGAAGGTGCTGGACGTCCTGACCCCCGGCAGGCTGGGCGAGCACCTGCACGTCTCGCACTCGGCGGCGCTGGTGTCCGCCACCTGGATGGTGGCGCAGGGCCTCATCGTGTTCACGGCGATCTGGACGAACGCGGAGTCCGCGTTCGGGGTCGCGCTGGCCTGGACGGTGGCGTTCAGCCTCGTGGGCGTGCTGCTGCAGGCGCTCGCGTGGCGGCTGGTCGACGCGGTGACGCCCGGCACCCTGGGCGAGGAGGTCACGGTGCCGGGCCCGGTCGTGCCGCTCGCGGCCGTCAGCGCGGGCGTCATCGTCGCCGTGGCGCTCGTCGTGGTCGCGTCGATCGCCTGATGCGCCGCCACGAGATCTCCCCCCGGTTGGGCTGGCGGGAGAAGGTCGAGTCCCAGGGCCTCGTGTTCCCCTCCACCCCGGTGGACGGCCCGGACGGCACGACGACCGACGTCCCGTACTGGAACGAGGCGGCCTGGTACGAGCTCACGATGGCGGAGGTGGAGCGGCTGGAGGCCGCCACCGACGAGCTGTACGGCATGTGCCTGGAGGCGGCGCGCGAGATGCTGCGCCGGTACAGCGACGCGGACCTCCGCCTGCCGTCCGGCTCCCTCGCCCTGGCGAAGGCGTCGCTCGACCGCGGCGACCCGTCGGTGTACGCCCGCTTCGACCTCGTCACCGACGGCGTCGGGCCCGCCAAGATGCTGGAGATCAACGGGGACACCCCCACCGGGCTCGTGGAGACCGCGGTCGCGCAGTGGGGCTGGCTCGAGGACGTCTTCCCGTACCGCGACCAGTGGAACTCCGTGCACGACCGCCTCGTGCGCTGGTGGTCCGACGCCCTGACGGCGGGCCGCTACGCGGAGGGCGTGCACTTCTTCCACTCCGACGTCGACGAGTCCGGCGAGGAGGAGATGACGGTCACCTACCTGCGGGACACCGCCGCGATGGCGGGCGTGCGCACCTACGGCCACCCCATCCAGGGGCTCGGCTGGGACGACGCCGAGGACGCCCGCCGGTTCGTCGACGACTTCGGCCTGCCCGTGCGGGCCGCGTTCAAGCTGTACCCGTGGGAGGACATGCTGCACGAGCCGTTCGGCGCGCACGTGCTGGCCGGTCGTGAGGCCCGGCCCGTGCAGTGGGTCGAGCCCGCGTGGAAGCTGCTGCTGTCCACCAAGGCGATCCTGCCCGTGCTGTGGGAGCTGTTCCCCGGCCACCCGAACCTCCTGCCCGCCTACCTGGGCGAGCCGCGCGGGCTGACCCAGTGGGTCGCCAAGCCGCTCTGGGGCCGCGAGGGGGACAACGTGCAGGTCCACGCCGACGACGTCCGCCAGGTCAACGACGGGCACTACGGCGACCAGCCGCTCGTCTACCAGCAGTACGTGCCGCTGCCCGACTTCGACGGCAACCGTGTCGTGCTCGGGTCGTGGGTGATCGGCGGCGTCGCCGCCGGGTGCCTCGTGCGCGAGTCCGACGGCCCCGTCACCGACTACTTCTCGCGCGTCGTCCCGCACGTCATCGGCGACGCCCGCATGCCCGACGACGCACAGGTTCAGGCCTGGCTGGAGGAGTAGCCGCGACCCGGCGCGGGCCGGGCCGGCCGCGACAGCTCGACGGCGGCGTCGACGACCCACCGCGTGCGGTCCACGGGGACGGAGCCGGAGCGTCCGCACATGCCCACGATGCCGGCGAGCTCACCGTCGGGACCGGTCACGCCCGCGGCGACGCAGCACCAGCCCTCGCTGTGCTCGTCCCGCTCCACGGCCGCGCCCTCGTCCCGGACCCGGGCCAGCTGCCGCCACAGGGCCACGGCGCTGCGGGACGAGTGCGGCGTGCGGACCCGCAGACCGGTGCGGAGCAGCCCCTCGACCACGTCCGGGGAGCCGGCCAGCAGCACGCGTCCGGCCGCGGTGAAGAGGTCGTCCGCGGTGAGCCGCGTCTGGGCCGGCCAGCCGCCCCGACGGCGCACCTCGGCCGCCTGGGCGCGGTCCATCGCCACGCCCACGGTGACGAGCTGCCAGCCGTCCACGTCGAGCAGGAACGTCATCGACCGCGACCGGTCGTGGAGCTCCTGGACGACGGGCATGACGTCGGACGCGGGCCAGCGACCGCCCGTCCGGCGCGCGCCGAGCGACCCCAGCCGGGGGCCGAGCGCGTAGCCCGCGTCGTCGAGCGTCAGCACGCCACGGGCGACCAGGTCGTGCGCGACCCGGTGGACCGTCGCCTTCGGCAGCCCCGTGGACCTCGCGACCTGGCCGAGCGTCGCCACCCCCGCGACCGCCACGGCGTCCGTGATCGCGAGGGCGCGCCCCACGACGCTCCCGTCGTCCGGTACGGCCACCCCTCCATCGTCCACCGGGCGTCCGCCCGTCGCGCGCGCTGACCGACCGACCCCGGGCAGCCCTGCACCGTTCCGTTGAGCGGAACGGTCCCGCGCCGGTCCTGGAGCCGTGGGACGACGATGGCGGGGCACGCGTCGGACGGCACGGTGAGGAGACGGGCATGACCAGGACTGGAAGGACGCGCAGGATCGCGGCGGCGGTCAGCGGGGTGGCGCTGGCGCTGGCCGGGCTCCTGCCGGCATCGGGGGCCACCGCCGGGAACGGCGCCGACGACCGCGGGCACAGGTCCCCGGGGGTCACGACGCAGCTCGCGTGGACGCGCTTCATCGACGACGACCGGTCGGGCGCGCGGATCGTCGTCGGTGACCAGGACGGGCGCCACGTCCGCGAGATCACGTCGTCGCCGTCCGGGGTGTACGACCTCAACCCGCAGATCTCGCCCGACGGCCGGTGGATCGCGTTCGAGCGCGTGACGCCGACGTCCTACGGGCTCGTCCTGGTCCGCTCCGACGGGAGCCGGGAGGAGCCGCTCGACCTGGGCTGCACGTGGCCCTGCGACGCGGAGTTCGTGCCGATGTGGGACACCGACGGCCACCACCTGTTCTTCAGCCGCGCCTACGGCCCGTACGACGAGCACGGCAACGCGGCGGCCGCTCCCCTGTTCCGCGCCGACCTGCGGACCCTCGAGGTGGAGCGGGTGTCCTCCCCGGACATCGACGGCGTCCACGAGGACGCCATGGTCAGTGTCACGCCGGACGGGGCCACCCTGGTGTTCCTGCGTCTCGGTCCGCCGCTGCGTCCCGGTGGCCCGCCGAGCGTGGCGGTGCACCGGATGAACCGGGACGGCAGCGACCTGCGCCGGCTGACACCGTGGGAGCTGGGCGGCGACCACCCCAAGATGTCCCCCGCCCGTTCCGGACCCGGCAAGGGGCTCGTCGTCTTCGAGACCCACGGCACCGGCGACGCGCCGGAGGGCGAGGTGCCGGTGGTCGCGACCGTCCCGGTCGACTGCCGACCCGTGGCGCAGTGCGAGCGCCGGATCCGCTACCTCACCTCGCCGACCGCCGCACCGATCGTCTACCTCAACCCCGACTGGTCGCCCGACGGCCGCCGCATCGTGGCCTTCCGGTCGGACCGCTCGACCGGCGCGGCCGACCTCTGGACGATGCGCTGGGACGGTCGTGACAAGCGTCGCCTGACGACCTCGCCCCTGTTCGAGATGCGCCCCGACTGGGGAGCGGCACCGAGCCGACCCTGACGACCGGCTCCCCGGGAGGCGACCGCCCGCAGAACGACGGCGTGCCGCCTCCCGGGTGCGGGAAGCGGCACGTCGTGGGTACGGCAGGTCCAGGGGTCAGACGTTGAACCCCAGCATGCGGAGCTGCTCGCGACCGTCGTCGGTGATCTTCTCGGGGCCCCACGGCGGCATCCAGACCCAGTTGATGCGCTGGCCGGTGACGATGCCCTCGAGGGCCTGGCCGGCCTGGTCCTCGATGACGTCGGTCAGCGGGCAGGCCGCGGACGTCAGCGTCATGTCGATGACGGCGTGGTTGTTCTGGTCGACCTCGACGCCGTAGACGAGGCCGAGGTCGACGACGTTGATCCCCAGCTCGGGGTCGATGACGTCGCGCAGGGCCTCCTCGACGTCGGCGGCCGTGGTCGGCGCGGGCGCCGGCTCGGTCGTGTTCTCAGTCATCGGTTCCTCCGGTTCGGTGGTCGGGCGCGCCGCTGCGCACCAGGGAGTCCTTGAGCGCGGCCCAGCCGAGCAGGGCGCACTTGATGCGGGCGGGGTACTGGGAGACGCCGGTGAAGGCGTCGGCGTCGCCGAGGGCGTCGAGGGCGTCGTCGTCGGCGAGGCCCTTGCCGCGGGACGCCATGAGGTCGTGGAAGAGCCCGTCGAGGCGGGCGACCTCGGCGAGGTCCTGCCCCTGCACGAGGGTGGTCATGACGGACGCGGACGCCTGGGAGATGGAGCACCCCTGGCCCTCCCACGTGACGGCGGCGAGGCGCCCACCCTCCACGTCGACGCGCAGGGTGATCTCGTCGCCGCAGGTCGGGTTGACCTGGTGCGACTCCCCGGCGAGGTGGCCGGGCGCAGGGTCGGCCAGCCCGCGCCCGTGGGGGCGCTTGGCGTGGTCCAGGATCACCTGCTGGTACATCTGCTCGAGCGAGCTCACGGTCTTCCTTCCCCGGGTGTCCCCGGTGCTTGCCTCGTCTCAGTCCACACCGAAGAACGCTCGCACGCCCCCCAGCGCTTCCCGGAAGGCGACGACGTCCTCGACCGTGGTGTAGACCGAGGCGGACGCCCGTGCGGTGGCGGCGACGCCGAAGCGGCGGTGCAGGGGCTGGGCGCAGTGGTGGCCGACGCGCACGGCGACGCCGCGGTCGTCGAGCACCTGACCGACGTCGTGGGCGTGCACGCCGTCGACGACGAACGACACGACGGCGACGCGGTCGCGGGTGTCGGTGGGGCCGAGGACCCGCACGCCGGGGACGTCGGCGATCTTCAGCAGCTCGGCGGCGATCTGGGCCTCGTGGGCGGCGACGCGCTCCATGCCGAGCTCGTCGAGCCACTGCGCGGCCACGCCCATGCCGACGGCCTGCGCGACCATCTGGGTGCCGGCCTCGAACCGCTGCGGGGGCGGCGCGTAGGTGGTGGCCTCCATGGTGACGACCTCGACCATCGACCCGCCCGTGGTGACGGGCGGCATGGCCTCGAGCAGCTCACGGCGGCCGTAGAGGGCGCCGACGCCGGTGGGGCCGACCATCTTGTGCGCGCTGAACGCGGCGAAGTCCACGCCGAGGGCGTGCACGTCGACGGGCAGGTGCGGCACGGACTGGCAGGCGTCGAGCACGGTGAGCGCGCCGACGCGCCGGGCGGCCGCGACGATCTGCTCGACGGGCGCGATCGCACCGGTCACGTTGGAGACGTGCCCGAACGCGACGACGCGGGTGCGGTCGGTGACGACCGTGTCGAGCGCGGCGACGTCGAGCCGGCCGTCGTCGTCCACGCCGATCCAGCGCAGCACGGCGCCGGTGCGGGCGCACAGCTCCTGCCAGGGCACGAGGTTGGCGTGGTGCTCGGCCTCGGTGACGACGATCTCGTCGCCGGGGGCGAGCCGCAGCCGGGCCGCGCCCTCTCCCCCGCGACCCAGCGTCGCGTTCGACAGGGCGTACGCGACGAGGTTGATCGCCGCGGTCGCGCCGGACGTCCACACGATCTCGCCGGGGTCGGCCCCGACGAACGCGGCGACGGCGTCACGGGCCTGCTCGAACGCCTCGGTCGCCTCCTCGGCGACCTGGTGCGCGCCGCGGTGCACGGCCGCGTTGCGCTGCTCGTAGAAGTCGACCTCCGCCTCGAGGACGACGTTCGGCTTCTGCGAGGTGGCCGCCGAGTCGAGGTAGACCAGCGGCCGGCCACCCCGGACCGTGCGCCCGAGCAGCGGGAAGTCCGCCCGCACCGCGGCGAGCTCGCGCGCAGTGAAGGAGGCGGCCGGGCGCACGGTTCCGGTGGTGGTCATGACGGCTCCGCTCAGGCCTTCGCGGCGGCCAGGTAGCGGTCGTAGCCCTCGTCCTCGAGCCGCTCGGCGAGCTCGGGGCCGCCCTCCTCGGCGATCTTGCCGTCGACGAAGACGTGCACGAAGTCGGGCTTGATGTAGCGCAGGATGCGCGTGTAGTGGGTGATGAGGAGCACGCCCACGTCGGTGTTGTCCTTGGCGCGGTTGACGCCCTCGGACACGATGCGCAGCGCGTCGACGTCGAGGCCGGAGTCGGTCTCGTCGAGGATCGCGAAGTGCGGCTTGAAGAGCTCCATCTGGAGGATCTCGTGGCGCTTCTTCTCGCCGCCGGAGAAGCCCTCGTTGACGGAGCGCTCGGCGAACGCCGGGTCCATGCGCAGGTTCTCCATCGCGCCCTTGACCTCCTTGCCCCAGTGCCGCAGGGCGGGGGCCTCGCCGGAGATCGCGGTCTTGGCGGTGCGCAGGAAGTTCGCGACCGACACGCCCGGCACCTCGACGGGGTACTGCATGGCGAGGAACAGGCCCGCGCGGGCGCGCTCGTCGACGCTCATCGCCAGGACGTCCTCGCCGTCCAGGGTGACGGTGCCCGAGGTGACCTCGTACTTGGGGTGGCCGGCGAGGGCGGAGGCGAGGGTGGACTTGCCGGAGCCGTTCGGGCCCATGATGGCGTGCGTCTCGCCGGAGGCGATGGTGAGGTCGACGCCGCGCAGGATCGGCTTCGGGCCCTCCTTGGTCTCGACGCTGACGTGCAGGTCGCGGATCTCCAGGGTGGACATCAGGTGGTTCTCCAGGTTCTCAAGAAGGGGGTGTCAGGACGCCACGGCGACGGTCGCGTCGACGTCGACGAGCACGTTGCCGTCCTCGACGCTGACCGGGTAGACGGGCACGGGCTTGATCGCGGGCAGCTGGAGCGGGCGGCCGGTGCGCAGGTCGAACTGCGAACCGTGCAGCCAGCACTCCACGAGGCAGCCCTCGACCTCGCCGTCGGACAGCGACACGGCCCCGTGGGAGCAGATGTCGCTGAGGGCGTGGTACTCGCCGTCGGCGTCACGCACGACCGCGACCGGCACGGTCCCGGCGGCGCCGGCGAGCTCGACGAGCTTCGCCTCCTCCGGTCCCAGGTCGTCGGCCGAGCAGGCGATCTGCAGGGCCATCGCTCAGGCCTCCGCCGCGGGCACGCCGGTGATGACGCTCATCGACTTCTCGAGCTCGGCCTCGATGGAGGCCAGCAGCCGCTCCTGGACGGAGGGGACGCCGATCTCCTCGATCAGCTCGGCGAAGAAGCCGCGCACGACGAGGCGACGGGCGTCGGCCTCGGGGATGCCACGGGCCATGAGGTAGAAGAGCTGCTCGTCGTCGAACCGGCCGGTCGCGGACGCGTGGCCCGCGCCCTCGATCTCGCCGGTCTCGATCTCCAGGTTCGGCACCGAGTCGGCGCGGGCGCCGTCGGTGAGGACCAGGTTGCGGTTCAGCTCGTAGGTGTCCGTGGCCTCGGCCTCGGCCTGGATGAGGACGTCGCCCACCCACACCGCGTGCGCGCCGGCACCCTGCAGGGCGCCCTTGTAGGTGACGCGCGACTTGCAGCGCGGCACGGCGTGGTCGACGAACAGGCGGTGCTCCTGGTGCTGGTCGGCGTCCGCGAAGTACAGGCCGACCATCTCGACCTCGCCGCCCTCGGCGGTGAAGGTCGCGTCCGGCGTGAGGCGCACGACGTCGCCGCCGAACGTCACCACGACGTGCTTGAGCTTCGCGTCGCGACCGATGACGGCGCGGTGCGAGGAGGCGTGCACGGTGCCCTCGGCCCAGTCCTGGACGGAGACGACGGTGAGGTGCGCGCCGTCGCCGACGACGATCTCGACCGTCTGGTCGAGCAGGGCCAGGCCGCGGTGGTCCACCACGACGACGGCCTCGGCGTGCCGCTCGGCCTCGATGAGCAGGTGGCTGGCCGTGGCGTCGCCGGACACGCCGTCGACGCGCACGGACGTCACCGCGGAGGCGACGGCCTCGGCGGGCACGGTGACGACGGTCGCCTGCGCCACGGCGTTCCACGCGGTGACGGCGGCGCGGTCGCCGGGCTTGCCGGCGCGGCCGAGGCGGGCGTCGTCGCGACCGACGGTCTCGACCTTCACCTCGGGGGCCGCCTCGACGGTGACGGTCACGCCGTCGGCGCCGAGGGTGTCCGCGAACAGCGGCTGGAGGCGGGCCACCGGGGAGAAGCGCCACTCCTCCTCACGACCGGACGGGACGGGGATGTCCGCGAGGTCGAAGGAGGTGACGCGCTCCGCGCGGGAGCCGGCGGGCACCACGCCGTGGGAGTGGGCGCCGTCGGCGACGGCGCGCGAGTGGTCCGTCGTGAGATCTGTGGTTGCGGTCATTTCAGCCGACGGACCCTTCCATCTGCAGCTCGATGAGGCGGTTGAGCTCGAGCGCGTACTCCATGGGGAGCTCGCGCGCGATGGGCTCGACGAACCCGCGGACGATCATCGCCATCGCCTCGGTCTCGTCCATGCCTCGGGACATGAGGTAGAACAGCTGGTCCTCGCTCACCTTGGACACCGTCGCCTCGTGGCCCATGGACACGTCGTCCTCGCGGACGTCGACGTACGGGTAGGTGTCGGACCGGGAGATCTGGTCGACCAGCAGGGCGTCGCACAGCACGGTCGACGCGGAGTGCGAGGCGCCCTCGAGCACCTGCACGAGGCCGCGGTAGGACGTGCGGCCGCCGCCGCGGGCCACCGACTTGGAGACGATGGACGACGACGTGTGCGGCGCGGCGTGCACCATCTTGGCGCCGGCGTCCTGGTGCTGGCCCTCGCCCGCGAAGGCGATGGACAGCGTCTCGCCCTTGGCGTGCTCGCCGAGCAGGTAGATCGCCGGGTACTTCATGGTGACCTTGGAGCCGATGTTGCCGTCGACCCACTCCATGGTGGCGCCGGCCTCGGCCGTGGCGCGCTTGGTCACCAGGTTGTACACGTTGTTCGACCAGTTCTGGATGGTCGTGTAGCGCACGCGGGCGTTCTTCTTCACGACGATCTCGACGACGGCGCTGTGCAGCGAGTCGGACGAGTAGATCGGCGCGGTGCAGCCCTCGACGTAATGCACGTAGGAGCCCTCGTCGGCGATGATCAGCGTCCGCTCGAACTGGCCCATGTTCTCCGTGTTGATACGGAAGTAGGCCTGCAGCGGGATCTCGACGTGCACGCCCGGCGGCACGTAGACGAACGAGCCGCCCGACCACACGGCCGAGTTCAGCGCGGAGAACTTGTTGTCGCCGGCGGGGATGACGGTGCCGAAGTACTCCTGGAAGAGCTCCGGGTACTCGCGCAGGCCCGTGTCGGTGTCGACGAAGATGACGCCCTGCTCCTCCAGGTCCTCGCGGATCTGGTGGTAGACGACCTCGGACTCGTACTGCGCGGCGACACCGGCGACGAGACGCTGCTTCTCGGCCTCGGGGATGCCGAGGCGGTCGTAGGTCGCCTTGATGTCCTCGGGCAGGTCCTCCCAGCTGGTGGCCTGCTTCTCGGTGGAGCGCACGAAGTACTTGATGCGGTCGAAGTCGATCCCGGTGAGGTCGGCGCCCCAGCCCGGCATGGGCTTCTTCTCGAAGAGGCGCAGCGCCTTCAGACGCGCCTTGCGCATCCACTCGGGCTCGTCCTTCATGTCCGAGATGTTCTTGACGACGTCCTCGTTGAGGCCGCGCCGGGCGGTCTCGCCCGCGGCGTCGCTGTCGCGCCAGCCGTACTCGTAGGCACCGATCGAGGCGATGATCTCGTCGTCGGTCTGCTTGTCGCTGCCCGGCGACGACACCGCCGCGGCGGCGTCCTGGGTGGGAGCGCTCATCGTGATCCTTCCTGCGTGCCGCGGGTGCGGCCGGCGGGGGTGGGGGGAGCAAGCGGGACGTTGGTGACGCAGGCGTGCGCGCCGCCTGCGAGGGTGGCGAGCCGCTGGACGTGGGTCCCGAGCAGGCGGGCGAAGGCGTGCGCCTCGGCCTCGCACAGCTCGGGGAAGTCCTCAGCGGCGTGCTGCACGGGGCAGTGACCCTGGCACAGCTGCACCACGGGCACCTGGGGGCCGACGACGGGCCGCACGGACGCGGCGTAGCCGTCCCCGGCGAGCAGCTCGGCGAGCTGTTCGGCGCGGGTGTGCGGGTCGGTGCCGGTCAGCCGCGGGGCGTACCGGCGCACGACGGCCTCGTTGCGCTCGGCCGCGAACGCGGCGACCGCCTCGTCACCGGCGGTGCGCCGCAGGAACCGCATGGCCTGGGTCGCGAGCTCGACGTCCTCGCCGCCGAGCTCGGACTGGCCGGTGGTGCTGACGACGTACCGGCGGGCGGGGCGGCCCCGTCGCCGGTCGTTGCGGCCCGCCTCGTGCACCGCGACGGTGCCGTCCTGCTCGAGGCAGGCGAGGTGGCGGCGGACGGCGGCGGAGGTGAGGTTCAGGCGGGCGGCCAGCTCGGAGGCCGAGACCGGCCCCTCGCTGGCGACGAGCTCGAGCACGCGACGGCGCGTCCCCTCGGTGTCCGCCGCGGTCGGCGGCACGCCGACGGGTGCGGGCGCAGTCGTCACGTGCTCACCTCCGGGCGTCCGTGCGTCGCGGCCGGGAGCACCCCGACCGACGTCATCGATATAGACAACATCCTTGTTGCGTAATCGAGGTTGTCAAGCAAGGCATGCCTCACCGAAGCAGCGGGCCCCCTGGTCAGGAGGCCCGCTGCGACGCACGTCACACAGGTTTCACGCGGCGGTCACCGCGTGGTCACCCGTCGACGACCTCCCCCTCGATGACGTCGTGGTCGTCGCCGCCCGGCGCCTGCTTGCCCAGCGCCCGCATCTTCAGCCCGAACGCGACGAGCAGCACCCCGATCGCGATCGCGAAGAGCCCGACCACGACCGACATGAACTCGATCGCGCCGCTCGGGTTGACCAGGCACACCACGGCCAGCGCCACGAACAGCAGGCCGGACACCAGGCTCCACACCCACGACCCGCCGCCGCGGCTGCGCAGCGCGAACGCGCCGAACACCTGCAGCAGGCCGAACAGCATCGCCCAGATCGCGATGAGCGCCAGGACCAGGCCGAGCGTCACCCCCGGCAGGAACAGCATCACCGCGCCGAAGACGACCGCCACCACCCCGATGCCGGTGTTCACCGAGCCCGCCTGGGAGCCGCGGCGACGCAACCCGTCGACCAGGCTCACGATGCCGTCCACGATCACGAACGCCCCGAAGACCTGCACGAGCAGGCCCGGCGTCTTGTCGGGCAGGAACACCGCCAGGAGGCCGAACAGCACCGCCAGGACACCCCGGACCACGGGCCAGTACCAGATGCGACGCGCCACCCGAGCCAGGTCGGCCGGCTGCGCGAACGTGTAGTAGGTCATCGTCTCTCCCGCTCTGCTCGACTCCGTAGAATCCTCGGGTGCCCACCACCGTCCCGCCAGTCGAGGCCGCCGTCGTCGTGCACCGGCTGCGCAAGACGTACGGGGGCCGCGACGTCGTCGACGGCCTCGACCTGCACGCCGCGGCCGGCGAGGTGACCGCCGTCCTGGGTCCCAACGGGGCGGGCAAGACCACCACGGTCGAGTGCTGCGAAGGACTGCGCTCCCCCGACGGCGGCACGGTGCGCGTGCTCGGGCTGGACCCGGTCACGGACGCCGTGCGGCTGCGTCCCCGGGTCGGCGTCATGCTGCAGGACGGCGGGCTGCCGACCGGCGTGCGCGCGCTCGAGATGCTGCGCCACGTCGCGGCGATGTACGCCGCGCCGCGCGACGTCGGCGAGCTCGCCGAACGGCTCGGCCTGCACGCCTTCGCCCGCACTACGGTGCGGCGGCTGTCCGGCGGGCAGCGGCAGCGGCTCGCGCTGGCCGCGGCCGTCGTCGGACGCCCGGAGGTCGTGTTCCTCGACGAGCCCAGCGCGGGCATGGACCCGCAGTCCCGGCACGCCGTGTGGGACCTGGTGCGCGAGCTGCGCGCCGACGGCGTCGCGGTGGTCCTCACGACGCACCTCATGGACGAGGCGGAGGACCTCGCCGACCGGGTGCACGTCGTCGACCACGGCCGCGTCATCGCGTCCGGCTCGGTGCCGGAGCTGCTCGCGGCGGACGCCGACGGCCCCGCCCCCACGGTGCGGGTCGACGTCACCGCGGAGGTCGACGACGCGGCGCTGACGGCGCACCTCACGACCACGCTGCCCGGCACCACCTGGCACGTGTCCCGCACCGACCCCGGCACCTACCAGGTGTCGGGACCGACGTCCCCCACGGCGGTCGCCGCCGTGACCGCCGCGCTCGCGGACCAGGACGTCCTCGTCCGTCGCCTGAGCGTCGGACGGCGCACCCTGGAGGACGTGTTCCTCGACCTCACCGGACGGCACCTGCGATGACGACCCCGACGACCTCCCCCACGACGACCGCCCCGGCTCCCGGTGCCGCCCCCGCGTGGCGCCGCGTCGCCGCCCAGGCGTCGTTCGAGACGCGGGCGATCCTGCGCAACGGCGAGCAGCTGCTGGTGACGGTCGTCGTGCCGGTCCTGCTGCTGGTCGGCCTGGTGCGCACGTCGTTGGTCGAGCTCGACACCGGCGGTGCGACGCGCGTCGACTTCGTCACCCCGGGCGTGCTGGCACTGGCGTGCGTGACGACCGCCTTCACGTCCCAGTCGATCGCGACGGCGTTCGACCGCCGCAACGGCGTCCTGCGGCTGCTCGCCACCACCCCGCTCGGCCGCGGCGGCCTGCTCGCGGGCAAGGTGCTCGGCGTGCTCGCCGTCGAGGCGGTGCAGGTGGTCGTCATCACGGCCGTCGCCCTCGCGATGGGCTGGGAACCGGTGCTCGCGGGGATCCTCCCCGCGGTCGGCCTCCTCCTGCTCGGCACCGCGGCGTTCACGGCCCTGGCGCTGCTGCTCGCCGGGACGCTGCGCGCCGAGGGCGTGCTCGCCGTCGCGAACCTCGTCCTGGTGCTCCTCGTCGTGGGCGGCGGGCTGATCGTCCCCCCGTCGGAGCTGCCCGGCGTGCTCGCGCACGTGGCGGCGTTCCTGCCGTCGGGAGCGCTCGGCGAGGGCCTGCGCGGGGCCCTGACAGGCGCCGGGGTGCCGCCCCTGAGCGTCATGGTGCTGCTCGCGTGGACCGCGGCGTTCGGCGCCGGGGCCAGCCGTCTGTTCCGCTGGCACTGACACGCCCGCCCCCGCGGGTCGGCCACGGACGGACCAATCTCACAGCCGTCGGCGCCCGACGACGCCCGGCCGCCGTGACGACGGGCACTACCGTGGACCCGTGAGCACCCCCGCCCCCGCCGAGCCCGTGGGCTCCGCCCCCGCCCCGACGCCAGCGCCCCTCCGGTTCGCCCGCTTCCGCGGCTGGACCCGCGGCGTGCTCGTCGCGAACGTCGTCGGGCAGATCGCCATCATCGTCACCGGCGGTGCCGTGCGCCTCACGGACTCCGGCCTCGGGTGCTCCACCTGGCCGCACTGCGAGCCCGGCCGGTTCACGCCCGTGCTGCACGAGGCCACCTCGATCCACCCGTACGTCGAGTTCGGCAACCGGCTCATCACGTTCGTGCTCGCGGCCATCGCCATCGCCGTGCTGCTGCTCGTGTGGACGGACCGGCGCCGCTCCCCCGAGTACCGCGTCCTCGGCTTCGTGCCGCTCGCCGGGGTGGTCGCCCAGGCCCTCATCGGCGGCGTGGTGGTCCTCCTGCACCTGCACCCCGGCTGGGTGTCCCTGCACTTCGGGGTGTCTGCGGCGCTGGTGTGGTTCAGCGCGTACCTGCTGCGCCGGCACGGCGAGGGCGACGGCGCCCCCGTCCGGCTCGGCGCGCCCGCCCTGACGGTCGTCGGGGGCGTGCTCACCGCCCTCATGGCGGCCGTCGTGGTGCTCGGCGTGCTCGTCACCGGTGCCGGCCCGCACTCGGGCGACACCGAGGTCGGCTACCGCCTCGCCCTCGACCCGTACCTCGTGACCCGCGCGCACTCCGCCACCGTCTGGCTGTTCGTCGCCACGCTCGTCGTGCTGCTCGTGCTGATGCGCCGGCTGTCCCGCCAGGGCACCACCGACGCCGGGACCGTCGACCGGGCCTGGCGCGCGGCCTGGCTGCTCGTCGTCGTCACCCTCGCGCAGGCCCTGGTGGGCTATGTCCAGTACTTCACCGGTCTGCCCGAGATCCTGGTCGGCGTGCACATGCTCGGCGCGGGCCTGCTCGTGTGGGCCACGGCGAACGCCGTCCTCAAGCTGCGCACACGGGCCTGACCCCTCCCGCACGACGAAGGCCGGCTCCCTCGACGGGAGCCGGCCTTCGTCGTCCGAGGGCGCAGAGCCGCCCGCGCCGCGGGCGTCAGTCGGGCAGCGTGCCCCGTCGGTGCGGCCACGCGGCGTCGGCGGCGCGCAACGACGTCCAGCCGCCGGCACGGCTCGCCGCGGCCGCCAGCACGCCGACGCAGGCGGCCGGGTTGTGGAGCTCGCCCGCCAGGACCAGCGCCACGGCGTCGTCGAGCGGCACCCACCGGGTGACGATCTCCGCCTCCTCACCCGTGCGCTCGTGGCGGTCGGCGTCGGGTACCGGGGCGACGTCGCGGGCCAGGAACACCCGCAGCGCCTCGTTGCTCGCCCCCGGCGTCGTCGCGAAGTCGACGAGCGTGTCCCAGCGGGCCGCCGTGAGGTCCGCCTCCTCGGCGAGCTCGCGGGCGGCGGCGTCCACCGCGGGCTCACCGACGACGTCGAGCAGCCCCGCCGGGATCTCCCACATGCGGGTCCGCACCGCGTGCCGGTACTGGCGCAGCAGCAGGACGCGGTCCTGCTCGTCCAGCACGACCACGGCGACCGCGCCCGGGTGGTCGAGGTACTCCCGGGACACGGTCCCGGCGCCCCCGAGATCGACCCGGTCGCGCACCAGGTCGAAGATCGCCCCGGTGTGCAGGACCTCGCGGTCCAGCACCGGGCGCGGCTCGACCCGGTCCGCGACCGGCTCCTGCGGCGCGGTCGTCACGCGCCGCCGCCCTGGCGCACCAGCGCCGCGGCGACGAGGCCCCGGAACAGCGGGTGCGAGCCCGTGGGGCGCGACATGAACTCCGGGTGCGCCTGCGTGCTCACGTAGTACGGGTGGACGTCCGCGGGCAGCTCGACGAACTCGACGAGGTTGCCGTCCGGCGACGTGCCGGAGATCCGCAGACCCGCCTCCTCGAGACGGTCGCGGTACTGGTTGTTCACCTCGTAGCGGTGCCGGTGCCGCTCGGAGACCTCGGTCGAGCCGTAGGTCTTCGCGACGACCGAGTCGTCGGCGAGCGTCGCGGTGTACGCGCCGAGACGCATCGTGCCGCCCAGGTCGCCGTCGCCGCCCACGATCGCGAGCTGCTCGGCCATGGTCGCGATGACGGGGTTCGCCGAGTCGGAGTCGAACTCCGTGGAGGAGGCGTCCGCGAGACCGAGGACGTTGCGGGCGTACTCGATGACCATCGACTGCAGGCCCAGGCAGATGCCGAGCGTCGGCACGAGGTTCTCCCGCGCCCAGCGCAGCGCGCCCACCTTGCCGTCGATGCCGCGCACGCCGAACCCGCCCGGCACGAGGATCGCGTCGACGCCCGCCAGGGCCTCCTGCGCGCCCGCGGGGGTCTGGCAGTCGTCCGCCGCCACCCAGCGGATCGCGACGCGGGTGTCGTTGTCGAACCCGCCCGCGCGCAGCGCCTCGGTGACCGACAGGTAGGCGTCGGGCAGGTCGATGTACTTGCCGACCAGCGCGATCTCGACGTTGTGCTCCGGCTCGTGCACGCGCTCGAGCAGGCGGGTCCAGCCGCCCCACTCGACGTCGTGGAACGGCAGGTCGAGGCGGCGCACCACGTAGGCGTCCAGGCCCTCGGAGTGCAGCACCCGCGGGATGTCGTAGATGCTCGGCGCGTCCGCAGCGTTGACCACGGCCTCGTTGTCGACGTCGCACATCAGCGCGATCTTGCGCTTGATGCCCTCGGGGACCACGCGGTCGGAGCGCAGCACGATCGCGTCCGGCTGGATGCCGATCGAGCGCAGGGCGGCCACCGAGTGCTGGGTCGGCTTGGTCTTCAGCTCGCCGGACGGGCCGATGTAGGGCACCAGGGAGACGTGCAGGAAGAAGCAGTCGTCGCGGCCGAGCTCGTGGCGCACCTGACGCGCGGCCTCGAGGAACGGCTGCGACTCGATGTCGCCGACCGTGCCACCGATCTCGGTGATGATGACGTCGACCTCGGGGCCGGCCTGGTCCCGCATGCGCGACTTGATCTCGTCGGTGATGTGCGGGATGACCTGCACGGTGTCACCGAGGTACTCGCCGCGGCGCTCCTTGGCGATGACGCGCGAGTACACCTGGCCGGTGGTGACGTTGGACGACGCGGGCAGCTCGACGTCGAGGAAGCGCTCGTAGTGGCCGATGTCCAGGTCGGTCTCGGCGCCGTCGGCGGTGACGAACACCTCGCCGTGCTGGAACGGGTTCATGGTGCCCGGGTCCACGTTGAGGTACGGGTCGAGCTTCTGCATCGTGACGCGCAGGCCGCGGGACCGCAGCAGCCGGCCGAGGGAGGACGCCGTCAGGCCCTTGCCGAGCGAGGAGGCGACACCGCCCGTCACGAAGATGTGTCGCGTCTGGTGCGTCGCACCGGCGCGGCTGGAGGAGCGGGACGAGGTTCGGTTCAGGGTGTCAGCCACGGAACTCCATGCTAACCGAGGTCTCCCCCGGCGGCGTGCCGGAACCGCCCCTCGGCGCCGTGCCGTTCGGCACACGCCGGCCCGACCGGGTCCGCCCCACGCCCCCACCGGCGCAGGTGCGGGTCAGCGACGCCGCAACCGCCGGCCCGCGGCGGCGACGCGAGCGCGCACGTCACGGTCCGTCGCGGCCGCGACCAGCAGCACGACGAGGGCGGCCAGGAGGCCCGCCACCAGCCCGAGACCGATGTCCGCGACAGCGGCGCCGAGGTCGAACGGCGTCTCGACCGGCGTGCCGTCCGCACCGCCGGGGCCGACGGCGACCGCCCGGTTCTGCACCGGCACGGCCCAGCGCCCCAGCACGGCCCCGACCGCCCCGGCGAGCACCACGACCACCAGGGTCCGCACGACGCGTTCGAGCGCGCCCCGCCCCAGCCGGACGCGGACGGCCAGCAGGAGTGCCCCGCCGGCGACGACCATCCCGACGGTGGTCGCCCCGCCGAGCCAGGCGAGCACCTGCTCCTGGGTGCTGCCCGGCGTCGGGTCGCCGGCGCCCGCGAACATCGGCACGGCCAGCCACACGCCGACGGCCACGACGCCCCAGCCCGCGACGGTCGCGACGACGGCCGCCCGCCCCGCGTCCACGGCGTACAGCACGCGCGACAGCTGCAGGATGAGCGCGTAGCCGACCAGGCCCGGAGCCATCCACGTGAGGGTGCCGGCGAGCCCGCCCGCGTCGCCGTACTCGATGACGAGGTCGAACACGTTCTCGACGAAGGGTGCCGCGGCGACGAGCGCCGCGGCACCGGCCGCCGTCACCACGACCAGGACGCGGGTCGTCGTCGAGACGAGGCGTGCGAGGTCGTCGTGGAGCCGTCGCGCCGCGAGCTCGGAGAACCGCGGGAACGCGCTGGTCGCGATGGGGAACGCGAGGACGGCGTAGGGCAGGAGGTAGACCTGCTGGGCGTACAGGAAGATCGTCCATGCCCCGGACCCGCCCGCCTCGTTCGCGGCGGTCATGGTCGCGAGCAGCGCGAGCTGCTGCGCGACGAGCGCCCCGATGCCGGCGGACGCCAGGCGGGCGGCACGGTGTCCCTCGCCCGCGGGGAACCGCAGCGTGGGGCGCAGTCGCAGACCGGTGCGCAGCACGGGCACGAGCAGCGGCAGCGCGAGGAACGCCACGCCCGCCGTCGTGCCCCAGGCGAGCCAGCCGAGCGCCTGCGACGACAGCGCGGCGACGTCGGTCTGGTGGCCGTCGGCCAGCGTGTCGAACCGCGCGTACACGCCGATGACGACGAGGCTCGACACCAGCGGCGCGAACGCGGGCCAGAAGAACCGGTTGTGCGCCTGCAGCATCCCGCCCAGCACGACGGCGAGCCCGTACAGCGGCACCTGGACGGCGAACACCCGCAGGAAGTCCGCGGCCACCGCCGTGTCGACCGGGTCGCCGAGCCGCAGCAGCCCCGCGATCGGGTCCGCGAGCAGCGCCATGACTCCGGCGAGCGGCACCAGCACCAGCAGCGTCCAGCCGAGCAGGGCGGACGCCGTGCGGGAGGCCTGCTCCCGGTCGCCGCGCACGAGGTAGCCGGACAGCAGCGGCACGACGGCGCCCGCCAGCGCGCCGCCGGCGGCGACCTCGAACAGGACGTTGGGCAGCAGGTTCGCCGCGTTGAACGGTGCGTCGATGCCGCCCGTGCCGAGGTAGCTCGCCTGGGCGAGCCAGCGTCCGAACCCGACGAGGCGGCTCGCCAGCGTGACCACGGTGATGAGGGCCGCCGCCCCGGCGAGGGTCGTGGCGGCGCGACGCCCGCCGGCCCCGGTCACCCGGGCAGGCCTCCGCCGTCCGGCCCCGCGGCGTCGGCCGCCTGCGGGGCGGTGTCCGCGGGACGTCGACCGAGCGTGTCGAGGCGGCGGAGCCACGCGGTGCGCTCGATGACGGCTGAGAAGCTCACCTTCTCCGAGGCGAGGGTGAGGGCGACGACCCCGCCGAGCGCCGCGACGCGGACCGCGCGAGGCGCACCGAGCGCCCACCGGGTGCCGACGTACGCACCGAGCGCGTTCGCGCCGCCGTCCCCGAGCATGTCGCGCTCACCCAGGTCGTCGGCCGCGGCCGCCGACGCTGCGCCGAGCAGCGCGCCGCTGCCGGCCGGCGACGCCGCCACGGGCAGCGTGAGCAGCGCCGAGGCCTTGAGGGCGCGCCCCGGGCGCAGGTCGAGGAGGTTCACCAGGTTGGCCGTCCCGGCTACGAGCGCGCCGTTGACCAGCACGTCGGCCGCGTGAGCCGTGGCGCTCCCCCGGCGGGGGGTGCCGACCGCGGCCGCGAGGAGCCCGGACGCGCCGATCCCGAGGACCTTGAGACCGCCGGTCGTCAGCCGGCCCTCGGCGAGCGCGCCGAGGTGGCCGCGCAGCCCCTTCGTGCGCGTCGTCGTGTCCTCGGCGAGGTCGTCCACCACACCGAACGCACCGGCGGCCGCCGTCGCGAGCGCCGTGGCGGCACGGGCCCGGGCGGGACCGGGACCCACGAGGGTCCCTGCGACCAGGCCGGCGGCGACCGCCGGGCCCTCCAGCATCGACACGGGCTCGCCACGGTGGTTCGTGCGGGTCCAGCGCTCCGCGCCGCCGGGCGGGGACGGGTCGAGCGAGCGTCGCACCGCCACCGTCGCGGTGGCGGCGACGACCGCCGCGAGCCCGGCCCGCAGGACACCCATCAGGAGCCCTCGCCGTCGGTCCCGGCGTCCGTCCCGCTGCCCGCCCGGTCGGCGAGGTCGACCGCCGGGGGCACCACGGCGGCGTCGTCCTCGAACCCGTACTGGCCGACCTCGCCCACGTACTGCGCGGCCAGGGCGAGCGGCACGTTCAGCCGCATGAGCTCCTGCTCGATCCCGCTGACGGTGCTCAGCACGCCCGTGGCGGTCTCGTCCGACCGCAGGTCCGCGACCAGGTCGCCGTCGACCGCGGTCGGTCCGGCCACGACCACCGTGCCCGCCGCCGCCTGCAGCGCGAGCACCGCGCCGACCGCGTCCACGTCCTCCGGCACCTCCGACGACTCGGTCGCGGCGACGTCCTCGGCCTCCGTGCCCGCCGACAGCAGCAGGACGGCCTCCGCGGGCGCCGACGGTGCGAACCGCGACTCGATGAGACCCACCTGGGACAGCAGCTGGTAGAGCTCGACGGCGCGCGTGCTGCGCGACTCCGAGCCCTCCGCGTCCGCCTCGGTGAGCGCGACCCCCAGCACCGAGCCCAGCACCTGCGCCGTGGTGGCGTCCCCCTCGACCACGCCGTCGAGCCGGCCGCGCTGGCCGTCCGCGACGGTGCCGCGCAGCACGGCGTCACCGGCGGACGTCCACGCCCCCGTCATCGACGACTGCGCGACGACCCGGGCGCCCGCGGCCTCGAGCTGCGCCACGACCTCGGCCTCGCGGGTCCCCGAGACGCCGTCCACGTCGACGACGGCGACGCGCACGTCCTCCAGCGAGCCGTCGACGAGCTCGGCACCGGCGGCGAGCGCGTACGCGCTCTGCTCGTCGCGGGCGGCCTCCGCCTCGGACAGCGAGTCGCGCAGCGCGGTGCGCTCCACGCGCAGCGCCTCCACCTGGTCGGTGAGCTGGTCACCGATCGCGTTCTGCAGCGGGCCGGCGCCCAGGATGATGCCGACCGCCAGAGCGAGGAAGACGGAGATCAGCGAGACGAGGTGGTACCGGAAGTCGATCACGGCGTGCGGGTGCTCCTTGGTTCGGGTGGGGGTCGGTCCGGGGGTCAGCCGCCGAAGAGACTACCCACCCACGAGACGATGTCGTCGATCTGGGCGCCGACGAGACCGAAGGCGGTCTGACCTGCGGACGTCGACCACAGCGCGGCGAGGACCGCGGCGACGCCGGCGGCGGACAGGAGCGTGAGCTGCAGGTTCGAGATCCGGGTCCGGTAGAGCCGGGAGACGCCCTTGGCGTCCACCAGCTTGCCGCCCACCCGCAGCCGGGTGAGGAACGTGCTCGCCATGCCCGCGCGACCCTTGTCGAGGAACTCGACCAGGGTCGCGTGCGTGCCGACCGCGACGATCAGCTCGGCGTCCTTGTCGTCCGCGAGCAGCATCGCGATGTCCTCGCTCGTGCCGGTCGCGGGGAAGACCACCGGGTCCACGCCGAGGGCCCGCACCCGCTCCAGGCCGGGGGCGCTGCCGTCGCGGTAGGCGTGCACCACGATCTCCGCGCCGCACGACAGCGCCTTGTCGGTGACGGAGTCCATGTCGCCGACGATCATGTCCGGGCGCAGGCCCGCGTCGAGGATGGCGTCCGCGCCGCCGTCCACGCCCACCAGGACGGGCCGGTTCTCCGCGATGTACGGCCGCAGCATCGCGAGGTCCTCGCGGTAGTGGTAGCCGCGCACCACGATGAGGACGTGCCGCCCCTCGAAGACGGTGCGCACGTCCGGCACGCCCACCCCGTCCAGCAGGAGGTCGCGCTCGCGCCGCAGGTACGACAGGGTGTTCTCGGCGAACCGTTCGATCTCGTCGGACAGCCCGACCCGCGCATCCGCCTGCTCGGCCGCCACCGTCTCGGCCGTCTGCCGCTTGCCGGACGCGAACCGCACGCCGTCGACGAAGACGTCGCCGCCGTCGACCACCACGGCCGCCCCCTCGGGGACGGTCATGACCTCCGGGCCGATGTCGTCGACCAGCACGACGCCCGCCTGCACCAGGATGTCCGGCCCCGCGTTCGGGTAGCGCCCGGTCGTCGACCGGGCGGCGTTGAGCACGGCCGTGGGGGCCGCGGCGACGAGCGCGTCGGCGGCGACCCGGTCGATGTCGGCGTGGTCGATGACGGCCACGTCACCGGGCTTCAGCCGCTTCGTGAGGTCCTTGGTGCGGGCGCCGACACGCGCCGGGCCGCCGGGCCCGGTGACGTCGGTGCTGGTGTCGTGGCCACGATCGGCCCGGCGCAGGAGAGGTCTCATCGCCGCCTATCGTCCCACGTCCGACGACTCCAGGAGCTCGAGCGCGTGCTGCCGGGCGGACTCGGACTCGTCCTGGCCGGACAGCATCCGCGCCAGCTCCCGCACCCGCTCGTCGTCGGTCACCGGCCGGACGCCGGTCACCGTCGCCTCGTCGGGCGACCCTGTGGACTTCGTCACCACGAGGTGGGTGTCCGCGAACGCCGCGACCTGCGCCAGGTGCGTGACGACCACCACCTGCGTGGTCCGCGCGAGGACCGCGAGGCGACGACCGACCTCGACGGCGGCGCGACCGCCCACCCCCGCGTCGACCTCGTCGAAGACGAAGGTGGGCAGCACCGACTCCTCGCCGGCGGTGGCGAGCGCCACCTCGACGGCGAGCATCACCCGGGACAGCTCGCCACCGGACGCGCCCTTGCCCAGCGGGCGCGGCGGAGCGCCCGGGTGAGGCACCAGGAGGAACGACACCTGGTCCGCGCCGGACGGTCCGGGCTCCCCCGCCACGACCTCCACCTGCAGCCGGGCACCGGACATCGCCAGGCCGGCCAGCTCCGCGGTGACGGACTCCGCCAGGCGCCCCGCCGCCTCCTGGCGGGCCGCCGAGATCCCGTCCGCGAGGGCGGCGAGCTCCGCGTCCAGCTCCGTCACCCGGTCCTGCATGCCCCGGACCCGGTCCCCGCCGTCGTCCAGGTCGAGCAGCCGCAGCCCCGCCTCGGAGGCCCAGCGCAGCACGTCGTCGACGCTCGCGCCGTAGCTGCGGGTCAGGGAGCCCAGCGCCGCCAGGCGGGTGTGCGCCGTCTCGAGCGCGGCCGGGTCGGCCTGCAGGTCCGCGACGTAGGAGGACAGCTCGGTGGCGACGTCCGCCAGCAGGTAGCCCGCCTCGGCCAGCCGCGTCGCCTGGTCGGCGAGCGCCGGGTCGTCCGCCGCCGCGGCCTCCAGGGCGCGCCGGGCGCGCTCCACCGCGTGCACGGCCGACCCCTCGGTCTCGACGTCGTCGCCAGCGACGGCGTCGTGCGCCTCCTGCGCGCCCTGGCGCAGCGACTCGGCGTTGCCGAGACGCGCCACGAGCGCGGTGAGCTCGGCGTCCTCGCCCGGCTGGGGGTCGACCCGCTCGATCTCCGCGAGGCCGAGCCGCAGCAGCTCGGCCTCCCGGGCCCGCTCGGCGGCGCGCGCCGTGAGGTCGTCGATCTCCTGCTGGAGGCCGGTGCGCTCGGTCCACGCCGCCCGGTACTTCTCCAGGGTCGCCGCGTGCTCGTTCCCCGCGAACCGGTCCAGCGCCTCACGCTGCTTGCCGGGGGTCCGCAGCCGGAGCTGGTCCGCCTGCCCGTGGACCGTCACGATCTCGTCGGCGATCTCCGCCAACACGCCCTGCGGGACGCCCCGGCCGCCCAGGTGCGCCCGCGAGCGGCCCGCGGCGACGGTCCGCACGACCACGACCGTGCCGTCGTCGTCGACCGCGCCGCCCGCCTCGTCGACGCGCCCCGCGACCACCGGGTGCCGGCTGAGGTCGATCCGGCCCTCGACGACGGCCCGCTCGGCGCCGGGCCGCACGGTCGCGGGGTCGGCCTTGCCGCCCATGAGCAGCCCGAGCCCCGTGAGGACCATCGTCTTGCCCGCACCGGTCTCGCCCGTGATGACGGTCAGGCCGGCCGACAACGGCACCCGGGCGGCACGGATCACCCCCAGGTCCTCGATCGCGATCTCCTCGAGCACCTCACCACTCCTCTCGACGGTGCGCCTGCTCGGTGTCCCGGCGCGCGGCCGCCTCGTCGGCGGCCTCCCGCCAGCCGATCACCGGCAGGGAGAACTTGGACACGAGCCGGTCCGTGAAGGGGGCGTGGGTCAGCCGGGCGAAGCGCAGCGGGACCTCACCGCGGCGCACCTCCATCCGGGAACCCGCGGGCAGATCGATGCTGCGTCGCCCGTCGCAGGTCAGCACCCCGTCCACGGGGCTGCGGTCCAGCACCTGCACCGCGAGCTCCGACCGGGGCCCGATGACGAGCGGGCGCGCGAACAGGGCGTGCGCCGCCAGCGGCACCACGAGCACGGCGTCCACGTCGGGCCACATGACCGGACCGCCCGCGGAGAACGCGTGCGCCGTCGAACCGGTCGCCGTGGAGATGACGACGCCGTCGCACCCGAACGAGCTCAGCGGACGGCCGTCCACGGCGATGCCGACCTCGAGCATCCGCTCGCGGCGGGCCTTCTCCACGGTCGCCTCGTTGAGCGCCCAGCCGGTGACCGGCTCGTCCCGGTCGGGGCGGTGCACGAGCACGTCCACGACGTGCCGCTCCTCGACGACGTAGTCGCGGTCCGCGACACGGCGCACCGCGTCGTGGAGGTTGTCCCGCTCCGACTCCGCGAGGAAGCCGACGTGGCCCAGGTTCACGCCGAGCAGGGGCACGTCGGTGCCGTGCGTCAGCTCGGCCGCGCGCAGGATCGTCCCGTCGCCGCCGAGCACCATGACGACCTCGGACTCCGTGACGCCCTCCCGCGTGCGTGCCTCGAGCGCGGGGTCGCCGAAGGAGGCGGCCAGGTCGTCGTCGTGGAGCGTCACCTCGAACCCGGCGGACTTCAGCTCGGCGACGGCCTCGGCCGTCGCCGCGACCGCCTGGGGGCGTCCGCCGTGCGTCACGATGAGGATGCGTCGGCTCATCGGTCTCCTCCGTCCGTCGACCCGCACGCGACGACGGGCGGCACGCCGTGGGGTTCCCACGCCACGGCGGTGGTGGCTGCGGCCCGCAGGGCGGCGACGTCGACCTCGACCGGTCCGTCGACACGCTCGAACCAGCAGAAGAACTCCCGGTTGCCCGACGGCCCCGGCAGCGGGCTCGGCACGACCGCGCGCGGCACCAGGCCCTCCGCCGCACCGGAGCGCGCGACGGTCACGACCGCCTCGACCTGCTGGGCGGGGTCACGCACGACCCCACCGGAACCCAACCGCTCACGGCCCACCTCGAACTGCGGCTTGACGAGCAGGAGGACGGCCGTGCCCAGGGGTGCCACCCGCGCCACCGCCGGCAGCACGAGGACCAGCGAGATGAAGGACAGGTCCCCCACGACGACGTCGGGGACCACGTCGAGGTCCGCGGCGGTGAGCTCGCGGACGTTGAACCCCTCTACCACGGTGACCCGGTCGTCGGCGCGCAACGCCGGGACGAGCTGCCCGTGACCGACGTCCAGCGCGACCACCGACGAGGCCCCACGGCGCAGCAGCACGTCGGTGAAGCCACCGGTGGACGCCCCGAGGTCGAGGCAGCGCGCACCCGGGACACGAGCGGTGAGATGCCGCCCCGCCGGGTCGGCGTCCAGCGCCTCGAGCGTCCCGGCCAGCTTGCCGCCCGCACGGGACGCCCAGCCCGGGTCCTGCGGGTCCGTCTCCACCTCGAGCAGCACCGACGCGGGCACCTGCACCGAGGGCTTCGTCAGGACCGCCCCGTCGGCGCGCACCCGCCCCGCGGCCACCAGCTCACCGGCCTGCCGGCGGGACCGGGCCAGACCGCGCCGCACGAGTTCCACGTCGGCACGATCCGTCATCGGGCCCCCGCCCCGGCGGACGTCCCGTCCGTGCCCGGGTCGTCGATCCGGGCACGCAGGGCGCGCTCCACGGCCTCGAACCGCGCGACGTGCTCCGCCGTGGGGACGGCGTCCAGGTCGTGCAGCGTCGCGAGCGGGTCGGCGGGGTCCGGGGTGCTGGGGGTTGCCTGGTCGGCGTCCTGGGACATGTCCTCTCCTGGGTCGGTCGGGTCAACGCTACCGCCTGCGCGACGCCGCTCCGGGGCGCCGCACAGGCGGGCGTCAGACCGTGATCCGGGGCACCCCGGACGGTTCGAGCGTCACGCCCTCGTCGGCCGCCGCCCACGCCGCCGCACACGCGGCACGCACCAGGTCGATGCCCTGCGGGCCCTCCCGGTCCGCCTCGAGGATGCCGTCGACGACGCGGGCGCCGCGGTCGCCGCACCGCCACCAGCCGTCCGCCGCAGGCTCCGGCAGCGGGTGCGGCTCCAGCAGGGCCCGCAGGTCCGCGCCGACGTAGTGCGGGCGCAGGTCAGGGGACGCCAGGACGGCGTCACGCGCGCTCGACACGCCCGTCAGCACGTGCAGCCCCGGGTACCCGCCGGCCCGGGCACCTGCCAGGTCGGTGTCGAGCCGGTCCCCGATCACCAGGGGACGCTCCGCCCCGACGCGCTCCACGGCCAGTCGGTACATCGTCGGGGCCGGCTTGCCCGCGCTGTCCGGCTCGACGCCCGTGGCGGCCACGACGGCCGCCACCAGCGCGCCGTTGCCCGGGGCGAAGCCGCGGGCCGTGGGCAACGAGAGGTCACGGTTGCTCGCCACGTGCCACGCCCCGCCGGCGACGGCGTACGCCGCCTCCGCGAGATCGCTCCACCCGAGCTCGGGCGCGAAGCCCTGGGCGACCGCGTCCGGGGCGTCGTCCGCCCCCGACGCCAGGCGGAAGCCCGCCTGCTCCACCGCGGTGACCAGCCCGCGGCCGCCCACCACCAGCACCGAGGCGCCCGGCTCCAGGCGGGTGCGCAGCAGCGCCGCGCACGCCTGCGCGGCCGTCATGACCTCGTCCGGGGCCGTCGGGATGTCCAGCCCCGACAGCTGCTCCGCGACGTCCTCCGGCTCCCGCGACGCGTTGTTCGTCACGAACAGCAGCCGCAGGCCCCGCTCCCGCGCCCCGACCAGGCTGGCCGATGCGTGCTCGATCGGCAGGTGACCGTGGTAGGCCACCCCGTCGAGGTCGACCAGCGCGAGGTCGTGGCCGTCCGCGAGGGGGACGTCGCTCCCGAGGAGCCCCGCCGTCACCGGCGGTCCTCGGCGTCGTCCTCCTCGCCGGGGGCGTCCCCGGCGGAGGGCTCGTCCACCTCGGCCTCGGCGGAGGTGGTGCCCACGTCCTCGGGCTCCGCGGTGGCGGGCTCCTCAGCGTCCGTGCCGGACTCTTCGAGGTCGGACTCGTCGAGGTCGGCGTCCTCGTCGAAGGCGTCGAACACGACGACCTCCTCGTCCTCCTCGACCTCGCCCGACACGCGCGCCAGCGCGACCGGGTCGACCCGCGAGAGGAGCTCGGCGGCCTCCGCCTCACGACCGGCCGCCTCGAGCGCGACCGCACGTGCCTGGACGACCCGGATTCCGAGGTCACCCTGACGCTCGGCCGCCGGGATCTTGTCGAGCACCGCAAGTGCCGCGTCGTGCTCACCCAGGTCGCTGCGCGCGCCCGAGACGACGATGGCCAGCTCGGTCCGGCCCTCCGCGTCGAGGGTCTGCGCCTCGTCCGACGCTGCGAGGGCGACGGCACGCTCCGGGCGTCCGAGGCCGCGCTCGCAGTCCGCCATGATCGGCAGGTGCTCCGACGAGCCGTTCAGTCGGCGCACAGTGCGCAGCTCACGCAGCGCCTCCGCGTAACGACCCGTGTGGTAAGCAGTGAGACCGGCGGCCTCACGCACCACGTCCACGCGCCCACCACGGCTCACCGCCGCCTGGGCGTGCTCGTACGCCAGCTCGGGGTCGGCGTCGACGAGGCGGCCCGCCATCACCAGGTGAGCCCCCACCCACTCGGCGTTCTCCTTGGTCAGCCCGCGCAGCCGCTCGCGCGCCGCCTTGTCCAGCTGGCGCATGCTGACGTCCTCCGGCAGCTCCGGACCGGACGGGCGCACCGGCTGGTCCGCGTGCGGGCGGTCCCCGTCACGACGCGCACCGGGGCCACCCGAACGACGGTCATCCCTCGCCCCGCCTCGAGGGGCACCGGACGGACGCCCCCCACGGCGGTCGTCACGCTGGAAACCACCGGAGGAACGCCGGTCACCGCCACGCTCGTCGCGACCGTGCCCGCCGCCCGACGGCCTGCTCCCGCGGTCGTCACGCTGGTAGCCGCCACCGGCAGGACGACGGTCGCCGCCGCGCTCGTCCCGGCTGTAGCCGCCGGAGGAACGACGGTCGTCGCGCCCGTAGCCGCCACCGGCCGGGCGGTCGCGTCGGTCACCGCCGCGCTCGTCGCGGTTGTAGCCGCCGGAGGAACGACGGTCGTCGCGCCCGTAGCCCCCGCCCGCAGGACGGCCGCCACGGTCGTCACGCTGGTAACCGCCACCGGCCGGGCGCTCGCGTCGGTCTCCACGGCGCTCGTCACGGCTGTAGCCGCCACCGGAAGGACGACGGTCGCCGCCGCGCTCGTCCCGGTTGGAGCTGCTCGGGCCACGGCGGTCGTCGCGGCCGTAGCCACCACCCGCAGGACGACCGCCACGGTCGTCACGCTGGTAGCCGCCACCGGACGCACGGCGGTCGCCGCCGCGCTCGTCGCGCTGGAAACCGGAGCCGGCGGCCCGTTCGCGTCGGTCACCGCCCCGCTCGTCGCGGTTGTAGCTTCCGGAGGAACGACGGTCGTCGCGTCCGTAGGCACCGCCCCCAGGGCGACCGCCACGGTCGTCGCGCTGATAGCCACCGCCGGCGCGGCGGTCGTCACGGCCGTGGCCGCCCGCGCTGCGGCGCTCGCCGCCACGATCGTCACGGCTCGAGCCGGACCCGTCGGAGCGACGAGGCGCGTCGTGGCGGGGCCCGCCGGAACGACGGTGGGTGCCGCTGTCCCGGCCCCGATCGCTGCCGCCCTCTCGGGGGCGGCGCGGCTCGCGGCCGTCCTCGCGGGAGCTCTCGTTGCGCGGCGTGTCGTTCATGTCTTCCTCTCGTCAGAACCGACGAACGATCATCCCACGGCTGTTCGACCGGGTGCGCGCTGTGGGGGTTGTCCGGGTTCGTCGTCCCGTGTGGTGTGCAGAGCAGTCAGGCCCCCCAACCGGTGGTTGGGGGGCCTGCTGTGAAGGGTGTCCGGCGGCGTCCTACTCTCCCACCCCGTCTCCAGGGCAGTACCATCGGCGCTGTAGGGCTGAGCTTCCGGGTTCGGGATGGGACCGGGCGTTTCCCCTACGCTATGACCGCCGTAACGTTATCGAGTTGTCAGGGTTCCCCCCAGTGTTGGCACCCGTGGTCGTGGGGTGTGGGGGGTGGTGCCCGTTTCTCGGGAACCGCACAGTGGACGCGTGCATGCAAGTGAATGTGTGTGAAGTTGTCGGCTGATTAGTACCGGTCAGCTGCGACAGTCTTTGGTCCTGTCTTCCACTTCCGGCCTATCTACCCAGTGGTCTAGCTGGGTGCCTTCACAGAAACAAGTTCTGTTGGAAACCTCATCTTGAAGCAGGCTTCCCGCTTAGATGCTTTCAGCGGTTATCCCTTCCGAACGTAGCGAACCAGCGGTGCTCCTGGCGGAACAACTGGCATACCAGAGGTTCGTCCGTCCCGGTCCTCTCGTACTAGGGACAGCCCTTCTCAAGTTTCCTGCGCGCGCAGCGGATAGGGACCGAACTGTCTCACGACGTTCTAAACCCAGCTCGCGTGCCGCTTTAATGGGCGAACAGCCCAACCCTTGGGACCTACTCCAGCCCCAGGATGCGACGAGCCGACATCGAGGTGCCAAACCATCCCGTCGATATGGACTCTTGGGGAAGATCAGCCTGTTATCCCCGGGGTACCTTTTATCCGTTGAGCGACGGCGCTTCCACAAGCCACCGCCGGATCACTAGTTCCGACTTTCGTCCCTGCTCGACCTGTCGGTCTCACAGTCAAGCTCCCTTGTGCACTTGCACTCGACACCTGATTGCCAACCAGGCTGAGGGAACCTTTGAGCGCCTCCGTTACATTTTGGGAGGCAACCGCCCCAGTTAAACTACCCACCAGGCACTGTCCCTGGTCCGGATCACGGACCGAGGTTAGATGGTCGATGCGGTCAGAGTGGTATTTCAACGGCGACTCCACTCGCGCTGGCGCGCGGGTTTCATAGTCTCCCACCTATCCTACACAAACCGCACCGAACACCAATACCAAGCTATAGTAAAGGTCCCGGGGTCTTTCCGTCCTGCTGCGCGTAACGAGCATCTTTACTCGTAGTGCAATTTCGCCGAGTTCGCGGTTGAGACAGCGGAGAAGTCGTTACGCCATTCGTGCAGGTCGGAACTTACCCGACAAGGAATTTCGCTACCTTAGGATGGTTATAGTTACCACCGCCGTTTACTGGGGCTTAAATTCTGGGCTTCGCCGAAGCTGACCCGTCCTCTTAACCTTCCAGCACCGGGCAGGCGTCAGTCCGTATACATCGTCTTGCGACTTAGCACGGACCTGTGTTTTTAGTAAACAGTCGCTTCTCCCTGGTCTCTGCGGCCCTCACCGCGTCCCACCGCTAGGGTGTTGACGGATCAGGCCCCCCTTCTCCCGAAGTTACGGGGGCATTTTGCCGAGTTCCTTAACCACGATTATCTCGATCGCCTTAGTATTCTCTACCTGACCACCTGAGTCGGTTTGGGGTACGGGCGGCTAGAACCTCGCGTCGAGGCTTTTCTTGGCAGCATAGGATCACCCGTTTCCCGCATACGCGGTCACTGTCAGCTCTCACCCTGGTGCTTCGCGGATTTGCCTACGAAGCGGGCTACGGCCTTGGACGTGGTCTACCATCGCCACGCCGGGCTACCTTCCTGCGTCACCCCTGTTAATACGCTTACCTACTACCGGTTCGGGTCCCACGCCGCCGGCAGCGGTGTGGTCCGAAGACCACGGTGCTGCCCTTGGGGCGGTTAGCATCACCGGATTCGGTATGGGCGGTTCTTCGCCGGTAGGAGAATATCAACTCCTTGTCCATCGACTACGCCTGTCGGCCTCGCCTTAGGTCCCGACTTACCCAGGGCGGATTAACCTGGCCCTGGAACCCTTGGTCATTCGGCGGACGGGTTTCTCACCCGTCATTCGCTACTCATGCCTGCATTCTCACTCGTGTGGCCTCCACCGCTGGATCACTCCGCGGCTTCACTGCCCACACGACGCTCCCCTACCCACCCACACGCCTGAACACCGATCAAGTCGGTGCTGGGCAAAGTGTGAGTGCCACGGCTTCGGCGGTGTACTTGAGCCCCGCTACATTGTCGGCGCGGAATCACTTGACCAGTGAGCTATTACGCACTCTTTCAAGGGTGGCTGCTTCTAAGCCAACCTCCTGGTTGTCTGTGCAACTCCACATCCTTTCCCACTGAGCACACGCTTAGGGGCCTTAGCCGGTGGTCTGGGCTGTTTCCCTCTCGACTACGAAGCTTATCCCCCGCAGTCTCACTGCCACGCTCTGGCTTACCGGCATTCGGAGTTTGGCTGACGTCAGTAACCTGGTGGGGCCCATCGGCCATCCAGTAGCTCTACCTCCGGTAAGGAACGCGTGACGCTGCACCTAAATGCATTTCGGGGAGAACCAGCTATCACGAAGTTTGATTGGCCTTTCACCCCTAACCACAGGTCATCCCCTCAGTTTTCAACCTAAGTGGGTTCGGTCCTCCACGCCGTCTTACCGGCGCTTCAACCTGCCCATGGCTAGATCACTTCGCTTCGGGTCTAGACCCGGCGACTGAATCGCCCTCTTCGGACTCGCTTTCGCTACGGCTTCCCCACACGGGTTAACCTCGCCACCGAGCACTAACTCGCAGGCTCATTCTTCAAAAGGCACGCCGTCACCCCTGCTAAGGAGGCTCCGACGGATTGTAGGCACACGGTTTCAGGTACTATTTCACTCCCCTCCCGGGGTACTTTTCACCTTTCCCTCACGGTACTGGTCCGCTATCGGTCACTAGGTAGTATTTAGGCTTAGCAAGTGGTCTTGCCAGATTCACACGAGATTTCTCGGGCCCCGTGCTACTTGGGATCCCCTCCACCAGGCCGCACCATTTCGTCTACGGGACTCACACCCTCTACGGTCCGCCTTTCAATGCGGTTCGACTATGACACGGCTTTCTTACTGGCTGAAGAACTGTCAGATTCTTCCAGAAGGTCCCACAACCCCGTACGCGCAACGCCTGACAGCTTGACACGCGCACGGTTTGGCCTCATCCGCTTTCGCTCGCCACTACTCACGGAATATCTCTTCCTGCCGGTACTGAGATGTTTCACTTCCCGGCGTTCCCTCCACTCGCCCTATATATTCAGGCGAGGGTGACCGCACATGACTGCGGCCGGGTTCCCCCATTCGGACACCCTCGGATCACAGTTCGTTTGCCAACTCCCCGAGGCTTATCGCAGGCTACCACGTCCTTCTTCGGCTCCTAGTGCCAAGGCATCCACCGTGTGCCCTTAAAAACTTCGACACACACTACAAATATGCTACAGAAATCCAAGAAAACACATCACCACCCCGCAAGGGGAAGATGATGAGCTTGAACATCTGGGATGCTCGCGTCCACTGTGCAGTTCTCAAGCAACGGACGAACCCGCCGGCACCGATGCCACCAACCCCACCCCCCGGCAGCGGACCCACACCCTAGAGCGTGCGCACCCCCACCAGGCAGCCAGGCGGTATGACACCCACCGACGACCCGCGTCATGAAACCCCCGACCCATGGCCGGTTGCCTCAGGACCCAACAGTGTGCTCACCGACCCCCGACGACCGACCAGCGCGTTCCAGCCCCGCGAACGAGGCGTACTAGCACCAGCCACCCGCAGGCGACCGTAGTCAATGTTCCACCCAGAGCAGCCACCAGACGCACTGTCGGCGTCTCAAGCGGCCTGCATGGACCCCAGCTACGCGACCCGCCACCGACACCCACCCGAACGGGCGAGCCTTGCCGGCCACGAGCCACCAGGGCCACGTGCTCCTTAGAAAGGAGGTGATCCAGCCGCACCTTCCGGTACGGCTACCTTGTTACGACTTAGTCCCAATCGCCGGTCCCACCTTCGACCACTCCCCCCACAAGGGTTGGGCCATGGGCTTCGGGTGTTACCAACTTTCGTGACTTGACGGGCGGTGTGTACAAGGCCCGGGAACGTATTCACCGCAGCGTTGCTGATCTGCGATTACTAGCGACTCCGACTTCATGGGGTCGAGTTGCAGACCCCAATCCGAACTGAGACCGGCTTTTTGGGATTCGCTCCACCTTGCGGTATCGCAGCCCTCTGTACCGGCCATTGTAGCATGCGTGAAGCCCAAGACATAAGGGGCATGATGATTTGACGTCATCCCCGCCTTCCTCCGAGTTGACCCCGGCAGTCTCCTATGAGTCCCCGGCATAACCCGCTGGCAACATAGGACGAGGGTTGCGCTCGTTGCGGGACTTAACCCAACATCTCACGACACGAGCTGACGACAACCATGCACCACCTGTGCACCGACCTTACGGGGCACCCATCTCTGAGTGTTTCCGGTGCATGTCAAGCCTTGGTAAGGTTCTTCGCGTTGCATCGAATTAATCCGCATGCTCCGCCGCTTGTGCGGGCCCCCGTCAATTCCTTTGAGTTTTAGCCTTGCGGCCGTACTCCCCAGGCGGGGCACTTAATGCGTTAGCTGCGGCACGGAACTCGTGGAATGAGCCCCACACCTAGTGCCCAACGTTTACGGCATGGACTACCAGGGTATCTAATCCTGTTCGCTCCCCATGCTTTCGCTCCTCAGCGTCAGTTGCGGCCCAGAGACCTGCCTTCGCCATCGGTGTTCCTCCTGATATCTGCGCATTCCACCGCTACACCAGGAATTCCAGTCTCCCCTACCGCACTCTAGTCTGCCCGTACCCGATGCACGCCCCAGGTTGAGCCTGAGGTTTTCACACCAGACGCGACAAACCGCCTACGAGCTCTTTACGCCCAATAATTCCGGACAACGCTTGCGCCCTACGTATTACCGCGGCTGCTGGCACGTAGTTAGCCGGCGCTTCTTCTGCAGGTACCGTCACTTGCGCTTCTTCCCTGCTGAAAGAGGTTTACAACCCGAAGGCCGTCATCCCTCACGCGGCGTCGCTGCATCAGGCTTTCGCCCATTGTGCAATATTCCCCACTGCTGCCTCCCGTAGGAGTCTGGGCCGTGTCTCAGTCCCAGTGTGGCCGGTCGCCCTCTCAGGCCGGCTACCCGTCGACGCCTTGGTAGGCCATTACCCCACCAACAAGCTGATAGGCCGCGAGCCCATCCCCCACCGAAAAACTTTCCAACACCCGCCATGCAGCAGGCGCTCATATCCGGTATTAGACCCCGTTTCCAAGGCTTATCCCGAAGTGGAGGGCAGGTTGCTCACGTGTTACTCACCCGTTCGCCACTGATCCACCCAGCAAGCTGGGCTTCACCGTTCGACTTGCATGTGTTAAGCACGCCGCCAGCGTTCGTCCTGAGCCAGGATCAAACTCTCCGTGAAAGAGAGAAAAACACCACACACCCCAAGGAGCGTGCGATGCCAATCGATACTGGCCAGACAGCTAGCAAAAATCTAGATGTCCGATCCAAAGGAACCAATGAAGGTTCAATAAATTTGGCATTGACTATCAAGCACACTGTTGAGTTCTCAAACAACCGACGCACACCATCCGAAGCCCGAACCCTCGTCCGAACCCCGCCCGGGGCAACCCTTCAACCTTACCCGGTTCGACTTCCTCCGTCAAACCCCGCTCTGCGGGACCCGATCGGGAGAGACGTCGCGCCGACGTCCAGGGCACACAACTGTACCTGAGACGAAGGTCTGGGTGGAACACCCGCGGGACCGACCATCCGTGCGCCGGCGATCCGGCACTCGTTGTCCGTTCCTCCCTGTCGGGCGAACGTCGAGAACACTACACATGCCCTGACCTGCGGGACAAATCCGCAGGTCAGGGCATGCGCAGGTGGAGTCCGGGGGGCCGGCAGGTCAGCCCGCGACCCCGACCGCCAGGGTCTTCTTGCCCCGCCGCAGCACCGCGTACCGACCGTGCAGCAGGTCGTCGGCCCCGATCACCGCGTCCTCGCCCACGACCTTGACGTTGTTGACGTACGCGCCGCCCTCCGCGATGGCCCGCCGACCCGCGGCCCGCGAGGCCACCAGGCCGGAACCGACGAGCGCGTCGAGCACCGGCGTGCCCGGCGCGACCTCGGCCCGCGGCAGCTCGTCCGTCGCCGCGCCCAGGGTCGCGGCGTCGAGGTCGGCGAGGTCGCCGCGGCCGAACAGCGCCTGGCTCGCCGCGATCACCGCGTCGGTGGCCGCCTGCCCGTGCACCAGCGTCGTGACGTCCGAGGCGAGGGTCCGCTGCGCCTCGCGAGCACCGGGCCGCTCGCGGACGGCCGTGGCGAGCTCCTCGATCTCCTCGCGCGAGCGGAAGGTGAAGATCTTCAGCCAGGACACCACGTCGGCGTCCGACGCGTTGAGCCAGTACTGGTAGAAGGCGTACGGGCTCATCATGTCCGGCGCGAGCCACACGGCGCCGCCCTCGGTCTTGCCGAACTTGGTGCCGTCCGCCTTGGTGATGAGCGGCGTCGTCATGACGTGCACGGCCTGGCCCTCGGTCTTGCGGATGAGGTCCACGCCCGACAGCAGGTTGCCCCACTGGTCGTTGCCGCCGGTCTGCAGCGTGACGCCGTGGCGCCGGTGGAGCTCGAGGAAGTCGATGCCCTGGAGGATCTGGTAGCTGAACTCGGTGAAGCTGATGCCCTCCTCCGAGTTCAGTCGGCGCGCCACGGTGTCCTTGGCGAGCATCGTCCCGAGCCGGTAGTGCTTGCCCACGTCGCGCAGGAAGTCGATCGCCGACATGTCGGCGGTCCAGTCGAGGTTGTTCACCAGGATCGCGGGATTCTCCCCCTCGAAGTCGAGGAAGCGGGAGACCTGGGCCTTGAGCCGCTCGGTCCAGTCCGCCACCGTTTCCTTGGTGTTGAGCACCCGCTCCCCCGACTGCCGCGGGTCCCCGATGAGCCCGGTCGCACCGCCCACCAGGGCGACGGCCCGGTGCCCGGCCCGCTGCAGGTGGCGCAGCACGACGAGCTGGACGAGGTGACCGTGGTGCAGGCTCGGCGCCGTCGGGTCGAAGCCGCAGTAATAGGTGACCGGACCCGCCGAGAGCGCGTCGCGCAGCGCGGCCTCGTCGGTGGACTGCGCCACCAGGCCCCGCCAGTGCAGCTCGTCGAGAACGTGGGTCACCGTGTGCTCCTTCGATGGATGGGTGCAGCCCGGGCGGGCCGCGCTCCTAGTGTGCCCGACCCGCGCGCCGTCGGCGGACCGGTCCGCGCCCGGTCGGCCCTCAGCGCAGACTGCCGGTCACCGGCCGCCACGCCGACACCGTCGGCTCGTCCACCAGCCACGACCGCCAGGCGAACCGTGCCGGGTCCGCGCCCTCCCCCGCGACGCCCACCCGCGGGCCGGTCGCCACGGTCCGTGGCAGCGGGTCGACCGGCAGGTGCAGCACGAGCGTGCCGTCCGGGTCGGTGACGTCCGCGGAGTCCTGGTCCAGGGCCAGGTCGAGGGCGACGGCGAGGCGGGCCGGTCCCCGCGCGATCTGCCGGTCCGAGTCGCAGCGCCCGGCGGCCTCGCGACGGCTGCGGGCCAGCGACGCGCCCTCGACGACCTCGCCGGCGCGCAGCAGCACCGCCGCGGCGTCACCCGACGGGCCGCACACGACGTTGACGCAGTGGTGCAGACCCAGGTGCCGGTAGACGTAGAGCCGTCCCGGGCGACCGAACATCGAGCGGTTGCGCGCCGTCGGGCCACGGAACGCGTGGGAGGCCGGGTCGTCGACCCCGCCGTACGCCTCGACCTCGGTGATCCGCAGGGTGACGTCGCCGTCGGGGTGGCGGCGCCTCAGGTAGGCGCCGAGCAGGTCGCGGGCGACGGCGTGCACGTCGCGGGCGTACCAGGTGGGTCCGGGCACCTGCCACGGCACGGCGGTGATCCGGTCACCGTCGGTCGACGTGCTCATCGCGCCTCCCTCGCTCGGGCCTCGCCCCGACCGGGCGCCCGACCCCGTCGAGGCGGACGTCGGCCCGGGCGCGCGTCTGCTCCGCAGCGTAGTGCGCGGACTCGTCCCGCATCCAGCGCAGCCAGTGCTCGCGGGCGTCCGTCCCGTCGCGGGCGAGCCCCCGACGCAGGCGCTCGACGTCGTCGGCCTCCACCCACACGCGCAGCGCCGCCCAGGGGTCGACCTGCCGGGCGGCGGCCCCGCAGCCCTCGACGACGAGCACCGGGGCGGGCTCGACGACGTGCTGCTCGGCCCACGTCCCCGACACCCAGTCGTAGCGGTGGTACTCGCCGGCGCGTCCCGCGGCCAGCGGTGCCAGGACGCGCTCGCCCAGCCGGCGGGCGCCGTCGTCCGGTCCGCCGGCCCACCCCTCGTAGAGGTCGTCCATGTGCACGACCTGCGCATCGAGCTCGACGGCGAGCTGGGAGGCCAGGGTGGTCTTGCCGGACCCGGCCGGGCCGTCCACGCAGACGAGCCGGGTGCGTCGCCACGCGGGCGACGCACCCGGCCCGGGCAGGCGTGCCGGCGCCCGGTGCACCCGGTGCACCAGGGACGCCAGCACGTCGGCGTCGACGGTCACTCAGCCCTCGGCCCAGAAGCGGTACTCGGTGGAGCGCTCCTTGGCGGCGTCGAGCTGCTCGGCGACGCGGGCGGGCGCGGTGCCGCCCACGCCGTCGCGCGAGCCGACGGAGCCCTCGACGGTGAGCACCTCGCGCACCTGCGGGGTGAGGTGCCCCGAGATCCGGGCGAGGTCGTCGTCGGTGAGGTCCCACAGCTCGATGCCGCGCTCCTCGCAGACGCGCACGCACGCGCCCGCGACCTCGTGCGCCACGCGGAACGGCACACCCTGGCGCACGAGCCACTCGGCGACGTCCGTGGCGAGCGCGAACCCCTGCGGGGCGAGCTCGGCCATCCGGGCCGTGTCGAACGTGAGGGTGCGGATCATCCCGGCGAACGCGGGCAGCAGGACGGTGAGGGTGTCGACCTGGTCGAACACCGGCTCCTTGTCCTCCTGGAGGTCCCGGTTGTAGGCCAGCGGCAGGCCCTTGAGCGTGGTCATGAGCCCGGTGAGGTCACCGACGAGACGCCCCGACTTGCCGCGCGCGAGCTCGGCGATGTCGGGGTTCTTCTTCTGCGGCATGATGCTCGACCCGGTGGACCACGCGTCGTCGAGCCGGACGAACCCGAACTCCTTGGTGTTCCACAGGATGATCTCCTCGGAGATCCGCGACAGGTCGACGCCGATCATCGCGGCGACGAACGCGAACTCCGCGACGACGTCCCGCGACGCGGTGCCGTCGATGGAGTTCTCGACCGGCCCGTCGAACCCGAGGTCGGCCGCGACGGCGGCCGGGTCGAGGCCGAGCGAGGAGCCCGCGAGCGCCCCCGAGCCGTACGGCGAGCGCGCGGCCCGCACGTCCCAGTCGACCAGGCGGTCGACGTCGCGCAGCAGGGGCCACGCGTGGGCGAGCAGGTGGTGCGCCAGCAGCACCGGCTGGGCGTGCTGGAGGTGCGTGCGACCCGGCATGACGGCATCGCCCGCGGCCTCGGCCTGGGTGATGAGCTCGTCGACGACCGTCAGCAGGTCGACGGCGATCCTGCGGGCGTGCTCGCGCAGGTAGAGCCGCACCTGGGTGGCGATCTGGTCGTTGCGGGAGCGGCCCGCGCGCAGCTTGCCGCCGAGGGCGTCCCCGGCACGTTCCATGAGGCCGCGCTCGAGGGCGGTGTGGACGTCCTCGTCGGCGAGCTGCGGCAGGAAGTCGCCCGCGGCGACGTCCTGCTCCAGCCGGTCGAGGGCGTCGAGCATGCCCGCGAGCTCGGCCTCGTCGAGCAGGCCCGCGGAGTGCAGGACGCGGGCGTGGGCCCGCGACCCGGCGATGTCGTAGGCGGCGAGGCGCCAGTCGAAGTGCGTCGACTGGGACAGGGCCTGCAGCTCCGGCGAGGGGCCGCCGGCGAACCGGCCGCCCCACAGGCTGACCGAGGGGGCGTCGGCGGACACGGCGTCGCCGGACCGCTTCTCGACGTCGGACATCAGAACGACCCCACGCCGAAGTCCACGCCGTTGCCGAACTTCTCGTCGCGGGCGGCGGCCTGCTTGGCGGCGAGGCCGTAGATCTCGATGAAGCCCTTGGCGTGCGACTGGTCGAACGTGTCGCCCTCGTCGTAGGTGGCGAGGTTGAAGTCGTAGAGCGCGGCCTCGGAGCGCCGGCCCGTGACGGTGGCGCGGCCGCCGTGCAGGACGAGGCGCACCTCGCCCGACACGTACTTCTGGGTGTCGGCGATGAACGTGTCGAGGTTCTTCTTCAGGGGGCTGAACCACATGCCGTCGTAGACGAGCTCGGTCCAGCGCTGCTCGACGCCGCGCTTGAAGCGGGCCTGCTCGCGCTCCAGGGTGACGTTCTCGAGCTCCTGGTGGGCGGCGATGAGGGCGATGGCGCCCGGCGCCTCGTACACCTCGCGGGACTTGATGCCGACGAGGCGGTCCTCGACGATGTCGATGCGGCCCACGCCCTGGGCGCCCGCGCGACGGTTCATCTCCTGGATGGCCTGCAGCGGCGTGACGGCGACGCCGTCGAGCGCGACGGGGACGCCCTGGTCGAACGTGATGACGACCTCGTCGGCGACCGGCGGGAACGTCGGGTCGTCGGTGTAGGAGTAGACGTCCTTGGTGGGCTCGTTCCAGATGTCCTCGAGGAAGCCCGTCTCGACGGCGCGGCCCCACACGTTCTGGTCGATGGAGAACGGGTTCTTCTTCGTGGTGGCGATCGGCAGGTCGTGCTTCTCGGCGTAGTCGATCGCCTTCTCGCGGGTGAGCGCGAGGTCGCGCACCGGTGCGATGGAGCGCAGGTCGGGGGCGAGCGAGGTGGTGGCGACCTCGAAGCGCACCTGGTCGTTGCCCTTGCCGGTGCAGCCGTGCGCGACCGTGGTCGCGCCGAACTGGCGGGCCGCGCGCACCATGTGCTTGACGATGACGGGGCGCGAGATCGCCGAGACCAGCGGGTAGCGGTCCAGGTAGAGGCCGTTGGCCTGCAGGGCGGGCATGCAGTACTCCGCGGCGAACTCGTCGCGGGCGTCCGCGACGTAGGCCTCGACGGCCCCGCAGTCGAGGGCGCGCTGGCGGATGACGTTCATGTCCTCGCCGCCCTGGCCGACGTCGACGGCGACGGCGACGACCTCGGCACCGGTGGCCTCGGCGATCCACCCGATGGCGACGGAGGTGTCCAGGCCGCCCGAGTAGGCGAGCACGACGCGATCAGTCATGGGTTCTTCTCTTCCTTGTGGTGCGTACGGGTCGAGTCTTGCAGGCTCAGGCGTCGTGGGACGCGGTGAGCTCGAGGAAGCGGCGCGCGAGGTCCTCGCCGCCGGCGGGGTCGCGGGAGATCACGAGGATCGTGTCGTCCCCGGCGAGGCAGCCCAGCACCCCGGGGAACACGGAGTGGTCGATGGCGGACGCCAGGTAGTTCGCGGCGCCGGGCGGGGTGCGCAGCACCACCTGGTTGCCGGACGCCTCGGCGGACACGAGCAGGTCGGCGCACAGCCGGGCGAGCCGGGCCGCGAGGTAGCCGGTGTCGAGCCCGCCGACGCCCGCGGCCTGGACGCTGCGGTCGCCGCCCTCGCCGGGCACCGCGTAGACGAGCGGGCCGGCGGCGCTGCGCACCTTCTCGGCGCGCAGCTCGACGAGGTCGCGCGAGAGCGTGCCCTGGGTGACGGTGACGCCCTCGTCGGCGAGCGCCCGGGCGAGCTCGGCCTGGGAGTGGATGGCGGTGCGGCGCACGATCTCGACGATGCGGGCGTGGCGGGCCGCCTTGGTCGACGGCGCGCCGGCCGCGGGGGCGCTCACCGGTGCTCCAGGAGGAACGTCAGGACGGCCTTCTGGGCGTGCAGCCGGTTCTCCGCCTCGTCCCACACGACGGACTGGGGGCCGTCGATCACCTCGGCGGTGACCTCCTTGCCGCGGTAGGCGGGCAGGCAGTGCAGGAAGATCGCGTCGGGTGCGGCGAGCGCCATGAGGCCGGCGTCGACCTGGTGGTCGGCGAGCGCGGCGAGCCGGTCGGCGGCCTCGTCCTCGTCCCCCATCGACACCCACGTGTCCGCGGCGACGACGTCCGCGCCGGTCACGGCCGCGCGGGCGTCGGTGGTGACGGTGACGGAGCCGCCGGTCGTCGCGGCGATCTCCTCGGCGCGGGCGACGATCGCGGCGGGCGGCAGGTAGCCCTCGGGGCCGGCGACGACGACGTGCATCCCGGCCGTCGCGCCGCCGAGCAGGTAGGACGCGGCCATGTTGTTCGCGGCGTCGCCGACGTAGGCGAACCGCTGCCCGGCGAGACCGCCGAGACCGCCGTGGTGCTGGGCGACGGTGAGCAGGTCCGCGAGGATCTGGCACGGGTGGAAGTCGTCGGTGAGCGCGTTGACGACCGGCACGCGCGACACGGCGGCCATCTCCTCGAGGCGGTCCTGGCCGAAGGTGCGCCACACGATCGCGGCGACCTGGCGGTCGAGCACGCGGGTGACGTCGGGCACGGACTCGCGCACGCCCACCTGGGCGAGGCGGCCGTCGACCACGAGCGGGAACCCGCCGAGCTCGGCGACGCCCACGGAGAACGACACCTGGGTGCGCAGCGTCGGCTTGTCGAAGACGAGGGCGACGGCCCGCGGGCCCGACAGCGGGGCCCGCAGGAACCGGTCCTCGTGGAAGGCCCAGGCCAGCTCGAGGACCTCGCGCTGCTCGGCGGGGGTGAGGTCGTCGTCGCGCAGGAAGTGGCGAGGCATGTCAGTGCTCCGGGTCGGGGACGGTGACGCCGGCGAAGAACCGGGCGGCGTCGAGGGCCTGGTCGGTGGTGAGGATCAGCGGCGGGGCGAGGCGGACGGCGTCGGGCGCGACGGCGTTGACGACGAACCCGGCCTCCAGCGCCGCGGCCGCGACCTCGGCCGCGACGGGGCGGGCGAGCTGGACCGCGAGCAGCAGGCCGCGGCCGCGCACGCCGGTCACGAGCGGGTTGCCGCCGGCCTCGATCGCGCGGCGCAGGGTCTCGCCGACCTCGACCACGTGGGCGAGCAGCCGGTCGCGCTCGATGACGGCGAGGGTGGCGAGCGCCGCGGCGGCGGCCACGGGGTTGCCCCCGAAGGTGGTGCCGTGCTGGCCGCGGCCGAGCAGGGTGGCCGCGTGCTCGCCGTACGCCACGACGGCGCCCACGGGGAAGCCGCCGCCGAGCCCCTTGGCGAGGGTGACGACGTCGGGCACGACCCCGCCGCCGACCTCCGGGTCCTGGTGGGCGAACCAGTGCCCGGTGCGCCCGACGCCCGTCTGGACCTCGTCCAGGACGAGGAGGGCGCCCGCGTCGGCGGTCAGGCGGCGGGCCAGCGCCAGGTACCCGGCGGGGAGCTCGCGCACCCCCGCCTCGCCCTGGACCGGCTCGACGACCAACCCGCCGACCGCGCCGCGCTCGGCGACTGCCGCCGGCGAGAACGCCTCGACCAGGGCGTCGGTGTCGCCGAACGGCAGGTGCTCGACCCCGCCGGGCAGCGGCTCGAACGGCTCCCGGTAGGCGGCCTTCGCGGTGAGGGCCAGCGCCCCCATCGTGCGGCCGTGGAACCCGCCGTCGAGGGCGAGCACGCGCGGCGCGCCCGTGCGACGGACCATCTTGAACGCCGCCTCGTTCGCCTCCGTGCCCGAGTTGGTGAAGAACACGCGGGAGCCGTCGGGGGCGCCGGCCAGCTGCAGCAGCCGCTCGGCCAGGGTGATCTGCGTGGGCGTGCCGAAGAAGTTCGACACGTGCCCCAGCGTGCCCAGCTGCGCGCTGACCGCCGCGGTGAGGGTCGGGTGGGCGTGCCCGAGGGCGTTCACCGCGATCCCCGCGAGCAGGTCGAGGTACCGCTTGCCGTCGGCGTCCCACACGTACGCGCCCTCGCCACGCACCAGGACGCGCTGCGGCGGGCCGAACGTGTCCATCACGGACCGGGAGTACGCCTGCGTCCAGGCGTCCGAGGACAGCTCGGTGCGGGTCGTCACGTCGGTCATGCGGGGGCCTCCGTCGGGTCGTCCTGCGGGTCGTGCGCGGCGGCGGCGGCGTGGTCGGGGACGACCATCGTGCCGTTGCCCCGGGTGGTGAAGACCTCCAGCAGCACCGAGTGCGCCTGGCGGCCGTCGATGACGGACGCGCGCGGCACCCCGCCCTGCACCGCCCGCAGGCAGGCCTCCATCTTGGGCACCATCCCGGCGCTCAGGCTCGGCAGGAGCGCCGCGAGGTCGCCCGCGCCGATCTGCTCCACCAGCGAGGTCCGGTCCGGCCAGCTCGTGTACAGGCCCTCGACGTCGGTGAGCACGATGAGCTTCTTCGCGCCCAGCGCCACCGCGAGCGCCGCGGCCGCGGTGTCCGCATTGACGTTGAGGACCTGGGTCGGGTCGTCCGCGTCGGGCGCCACGGTGGACACGACCGGGATGCGCCCCGCGGCCAGCAGGTCGAGCACCGCCGACGGGTTGACGTGCACGACGTCGCCGACCAGGCCCACGTCGACCGGCTCGCCGTCGACGACAGCGTGCCGGCGCACCGCGCCGAACAGCCCGGCGTCCTCGCCCGACAGCCCCACGGCCCGGGGTGCGTGCGCGTTGAGGAGCCCCACGAGCTCCCGCTGCACCTGGCCCACCAGCACCATCCGCACCACGTCCATCGCCTCCGGCGTGGTGACGCGCAGGCCGCCGCGGAACTCGGAGTCGATGCCGACCCGGTCCAGCATGGCCGAGATCTGCGGGCCGCCGCCGTGCACCACGACCGGCCGCAGGCCGACCTGGCGCAGGAACACCATGTCCTGCGCGAACGCCGCCTTGAGCTCGTCGTCGATCATCGCGTTCCCGCCGTACTTCACCACGACGAGGGCGCCCGCGAACTCCTGCAGCCACGGCAGGGCCTCGATGAGCACCTCGGCCTTCTGGTCGGGGCGCAGGTCCACCCGCGTGTCGAAGCGGAAGTCGGGGTCGATGCCGGTGCCGGCCGTCTGCTCGCTCATGAGGAGTACGCGCTGTTCTCGTGGACGTAGTCGTGCGTGAGGTCGTTGGTCCAGACCGTCGCCGAGGCGTCCCCGGCGTGCAGGTCGACCTCCACGCGCACCTCGCGCTCCGCGGCGAGGTCGACGAGCTCGCGCGGCTCGCCCACGCCCAGGCCCCGGCACACCTGGACGCCGTTGACCGTCACGTCCAGGGTCAGCGGGTCGAACGGCGCGACGTCGGCGGGGACCGTGCCCACCGCGGACACGATGCGACCCCAGTTGGGGTCGTTGCCGAAGATCGCCGCCTTGAACAGGTTGGACCGCGTCACCGCGCGGGCCACGGCGACCGCCGCGGCCTCGGTCGTCGCGCCGCGCACCGTGACGGCGACGTCGTGGCTCGCGCCCTCGGCGTCCGCGACCAGGGCGCGGGCGAGCGACGCGCACACCTCGGTCACCGCCCCCGTGAGCTCGTCGAGGGAGACCTCGACACCCGACGCGCCCGAGGCGAGCAGGATCACGGTGTCGTTGGTCGACATGCAGCCGTCGGAGTCGACCCGGTCGAACGTCGACCCCGTCGCGGCCCGCAGGGCCGCGTCGGCGGTCGCCGCGTCGACCACGGCGTCCGTCGTCACCACCGACAGCATCGTCGCCAGACCTGGCGCGAGCATGCCCGCACCCTTGGCCATGCCGCCGACGCTCCAGCCGTCGCGCTGCGCGACGGCCTGCTTGGCCACCGTGTCGGTCGTCATGATGGCGTGCGCGGCGGCGTCCCCGCCGTCGGCGGCCAGCGCCAGCGCGGCGGCGTCGACCCCCGCGAGCAGCGCCGGCATGTCGAGGCGCAGCCCGATGAGGCCCGTGGAGCACACCAGCACGTCGCCCGCGCCCACCTCGTCCCACCCGTCCGAGCCCGCCGCGCTCACGGCGTCCGCGACGTGCTCGGCCGTGTGGTGCGTGTCCGCGAAGCCCTCCGGCCCCGTGCACGCGTTCGCACCGCCCGAGTTGAGCACCACGACGCGTGCCGCGCCGTCCGACACCGCCTGGCGCGTCCACAGCACCGGCGCCGCCTGCACGCGGTTCGAGGTCAGCACGGCCGCGGCCGTGGCCAGCGGTCCGTCGTTGACCACCAGCGCGACGTCGCGCGCACCGGTCGACTTCAGGCCGGCGGCGACACCGGCCGCCCGGAACCCACGGGGGGTGGTGACGCTCACGGGGCCACTCCTTCGGTGACGAGGCCGGCCGACTCCGGCAGGCCGAGGGCGAGGTTCATCGCCTGCACGGCCTGACCGGCGGTGCCCTTGACGAGGTTGTCGAGCGCGGTGACCGTCACGACCCGGCCCGCGGCCGCGTCGAGCGCCACCTGCACGAGCGCGGTGTTCGCGCCGAGCGTCGCGGCCGTCGTGGGCCACTGCCCGTCGGGCAGCAGGTCGACGAACGGCTCGGCCGCGTACGCCTGCTCCCACACGGCCCGGACGTCCGCGGCGCTCGCGGTCTCGTGCCCGGGTGCGAGGCGCGCGGTGACGGTCGCGAGGATGCCGCGCGACATCGGCACGAGCGTCGGGGTGAAGCTGATCGTCACGCCCGCGGCTCCGGCGACGCGCAGGTTCTGCGCGATCTCCGGGATGTGCCGGTGGGTGCCGCCCACGGCGTACGGGGCGGCGGCGCCGAGGCCCTCCGCGGCGAGCAGGTGCGGCTTGAGCGCCTTGCCCGCGCCGGAGTAGCCGTTGGCGAGCACCGCGACGACGTCGAGGGGGCTGACGAGCCCGGCGGCGACTCCCGGCTGGAGGCCGAGCGTGACGGCGGTGACGTTGCAGCCGGGCACCGCGATCCGGCGGGCGCCGACGAGGTGCTCGCGCTGGGTCGTGACCGTGCCGTCGGCGGCCGCGTGGAGCAGCTCGGGCAGGCCGTAGGGCCAGGTCCCGGCGTGCGGGGAGCCGTAGAACGCCTCCCAGTCGCCGGCCGAGGCGAGCCGGTGGTCGGCACCGAGGTCGAGGACGAGGACGTCGTCGGGCAGCCGGGCCGCGATCTCCCCGGAGGCGCCGTGGGGCAGGCCGAGCACGACGACGTCGTGGCCCGCGAGCGCCTCGACGGTGGTGGGCTGCAGGACGCGGTCGGCGAGCCCGCGCAGGTGCGGCTGGAGCTCGCCCAGGCGGCTGCCCGCGTTCGAGTGCGCCGTGAGCGTCCCGATCTCGAGGTGGGGGTGTCGGGCGGCGATCCGGAGGAACTCACCGCCCGCGTAGCCGGACGCCCCGGCGACGGCGACGCGGAGTCGCTGCTGTGTGCTGGCCATGGCGCCACTATACATACGTATGCGGAGTGCTCAGAATCTATTCCGCATGCCGGTCGCGGGTGGTGGCACCGGGTTAGTCTCGGACACATGCACGCCGTCGTGGCCCGCAGCGCGGGTGGTCCCGAGGTCCTGTCAGCCGTCGAGCTCCCCGACCCCGCGCCCGGGCCCGGAGACCTGCTCGTGCGGGTCGCCGCCGCCGGGGTCAACTTCATCGACACCTACCGGCGCGCCGGCGTCTACCCCATGGAGTTCCCGCACGTCGTCGGGTCCGAGGGTGCCGGCGTCGTCGAGGCCGTCGGTGCCGACACGACCGGGTTCGCCATCGGCGACCGCGTCGCCTGGGACGCCGCACCCGGGTCGTACGCCGAGCTGGCCGTCGTGCGCGCCGCGAACGCCGTCCGCGTGCCCGACGGCCTCGACCTCACCACCGCCGCCGCGCTCCCCCTGCAGGGCATGACCGCCCACTACCTCGTGGCGTCCACGTTCGAGGTCGGCCCCGGCCACGACGTCCTCCTGCACGCCGGCGCCGGCGGCGTCGGGCTGCTCCTCACCCAGCTCGCCGTCGCACGCGGCGCCCGGGTCATCACCACCGTCTCCACCCCCGAGAAGGCCGCCCTGTCGTCGGCCGCCGGCGCCGCGCACACCATCGACTACGCCCGCATGGACGACGTCACCACCGAGCTGCCCGCCGTCGTGCGGGACCTCACCGACGGCGACGGCGTGCACGTCGTCTACGACGGCGTCGGCGCCGCGACCTTCGACGCATCCCTGGCGTCCCTGCGACGCCGCGGCATGCTCGTGCTGTTCGGCGGCGCGTCCGGGCAGGTGCCGCCGTTCGACCCGCAGCGCCTCAACTCCGGAGGGTCGCTCTACGTCACCCGCCCGACCCTCGCGCACTACACGGCCACCCGGGCGGAGCTGGAGTGGCGCGCGGGCGAGGTGCTCCGGGCCGCCGCCGACGGCGACCTCGACGTCCGCGTCGGCGCCACCTTCCCCCTCGCCGAGGCCGCGGCGGCGCACCGCGCGCTGGAGGGGCGCGCCACGACGGGCAAGGTGCTGCTGCGCCCCTGACCGTCTATCTTGATGTCGAGATACTCGATATCAAGGGAGATGTGATGGCCGACTGGTCCCCCGAGCACTACCTGCGGTACGTCGACGAGCGCTCGCGCCCGTTCACCGAGCTCCTCGCCCGCGTCCCGGGCGACGTCGCGACCGTCGTCGACCTCGGGTGCGGACCCGGCCACCTCACCGGCGTCCTGCGCGCCCGGTGGCCCGCGGCGCACGTCGTCGGCGTCGACTCCTCCCCCGCGATGATCGAGCGCGCCCGCGCCGACGACCCGGACGGCACCTACCTGCTCGGCGACGTCCGCGACCATGCCGCCGGCGGCGTGACCGACGACGCCGACCTCGTCGTGTCCAACGCGACCCTCCAGTGGGTGCCCGGATACCGGGCGCTCCTGCCCGACCTCGCCGACCGCGCCCGGGTCGCCCTCGCGTTCTCCGTCCCCGGCAACCACGACGCCCCGAGCCACGTCCTGCTGCGCGCCGTCGCGGCCCGCGCGCCGTACGCCGACGTCGTCGGGCCCGTCGACCGGCGCGCCGTGGGCGATCCCGCCGACCACCTCGCCGACCTGGCCCGCCCCGGCTGGGAGGTGGACGCCTGGGAGACCACCTACACGCACGTCCTGCCCGACACCGACGACGGCACCCACCCCGTGCTGCGCTGGATCTCCGCCACCGGCGCACAGCCGGTGCTGCACGCCCTCGACGCCCACGACGCCGCGCACGGCACCACCCTGCGGGCGCGGTTCGAGACCGAGCTCGCCGCCGAGCTGTCCGCCGCGTACCCCCGGACGCCCCACGGCACACCGCTGACCTTCCGGCGGGTCTTCACCGTTGCCCGACGCAACGCCTAGGTTGGAGGACATGACCTCCCCCGACGCGCGCCCCGTGCGCATCGCCGTCCAGCTCCAGCCCCAGCACGCCGACTACACGAACATCCGCGACGCCGTCCTGCGCGCCGAGGACCTCGGCGTCGACGTCGTCTTCAACTGGGACCACTTCTACCCGCTCTCCGGAGACCTCGACGGCAAGCACTTCGAGTGCTGGACGATGCTGGGTGCCTGGGCCGAGCAGACCGAGCGCGTCGAGATCGGCGCGCTCGTCACCGGCAACGGGTACCGCAACCCCGACCTCCTGGCCGACATGGCCCGCACCGTCGACCACATCTCCGGCGGCCGCCTCATCCTCGGGATCGGCGCCGGCTGGAACCAGAAGGACTACGACCACTTCGGCTACGACTTCGGCACCGCCGGCTCCCGCATCGCGGCGCTCGCCGAGGCCCTGCCGCGCATCCGCCGCCGTGCGGCGATCGGCAACCCCGCCCCCACCCGCGAGATCCCCCTGCTCATCGGCGGCGGCGGGGAGAAGAAGATGCTGCGCCTCGTGGCGGAGCACGCCGACATCTGGCACTCGTTCGGCGACGCCGCCACCCTGCGCCGCAAGTCCGCGATCCTCGACGACCACGGCGCCGACGTCGGCCGCGACACCGCGACGCTGGTCGAGCGGTCCGTCGGGGTGCAGGGCCCGCCCGCCGAGACCGGCGAGGAGATCCTCGCCGCCGGGGCCACGCTGCTCACCATCGGCGTCGACGGGCCGGACTACGACCTGTCGACCGCCGCGCAGTGGGTCGCCTGGCGCGACGAGCGACGCTGACGGCACCCGCCCGACGACGACGGGGCGCCCGGTCGGTGCGGACCGGGCGCCCCGTGCTGTCGGTGCGGACGGCGTCAGCGTCCGGTGAGCACGTCCGTCATCGGGTCGGCGTCACCGGCGGGCAGCACTCGCAGGTGCCGGGGCGCCGCCACGTCACCCGCCTGGGCCGCGAGGGCGCGCAGCGACTCCGGGGTGTCGTCGGAGACGCGCACGAACCAGCCCGAGCACGCGTCGAGCTCGCCGCGCGCGAACGCCACCGCCACGTCCACGGTCCGCTCGACGGGGGTCCACTCGGTGCGACCCTCGTGCATGCGCATCGCGGCCGTCATGTCGGTGGTGACGACGCCCGGCGCGAGCTCGAGGGTGCGCAGCTCCTGGTCGTGACCCGCGGCGTGCAGGTGGTGCCCCAGCCGCATGAGGGCCGTCTTGGACAGGTTGTAGGCGCTCGACACCGTCATGTCGTGCGAGCCCGACCCGCTGTTGAGGTCGATCACGCGCCCGCCACCCCGGGCGAGCATGCCCGGCACCACGTGGCGCACGAGCAGGAACGGGCCACGGACGTTGGTCTCCATGACCTGCCACCACTCGTCGACGTCGGCCTCCCAGGCGGGGACCTCGGCGTCGATGCGGCCGGCGTTGTTGACCAGCAGGTCCACGCCGCCCAGGCCGCCCTCGGCGACCGGGGACTCGGCGAGCCGCACCGCGGCCGCCACCCCCGGGACGTCGGTGACGTCGCAGGGCAGCACGACGGCCCGCCGCCCGATCGCGCCGACCTCGTCCGCGACCGAGCCGAGCAGCGCCTCGTCACGGGCCAGCAGCGCCACGTCCAGGCCTGCGCGCGCCAGGCCGAGCGCGACCGCACGGCCGATGCCGCGGGTCGCGCCCGTCACCAGCGCCGTGCGGGCGGGCCGCACCGTGTCGACCGTCGCCGGTGCGTCCACGGCGTCAGCCACGCAGGACCGCCCCCACGCGCTCGGCGGCGGCCTTCACGACGCCGTCGCGCACCCCGCGCACGTCGTCGGCGGACAGCGTGCGGTCGGCCGCGCGCAGGCGCAGCGAGTACGCCAGGGACTTCTTGCCCTCGCCCACCTGGGTGCCCGTGAAGACGTCGAACAGGCGGACGTCCTCCAGCAGCTCCCCGGCGCCGGCCACGACCGCGGCCTCGACCTCGGCCGCGGGGACCGCGGCGTCCACGACGAACGCGAAGTCCTCCTTCGCCGCCGGGAACGCGGACACCGGGCGCGCCGCGACCGGCTCGCCGCCCGCCGCCTCGACGAGGAGCGACAGGTCGAGCTCGAACGCCGCCGTCCGCGCGGGCAGGCCGAGCGCCTCGACGACCTTGGGGTGCAGCTCGCCGGCGTGACCGACGACCCGGCCGTCCGTCGTCGCGATCCGCGCGCAGCGACCGGGGTGCCACGGCATCCGCTCGGCGTCGTTGGCCACGACCACCTCGACGCCCGCCACCTCGGCGACCGTCCGCGCGGCCGCCAGGGCGTCCGTCCAGTCGGCCGGGCGTCCCGCGCCCCACCAGCCGGCGGGCACGCGATTCCCCGAGAGCACCCCGGCCACCTGGCGCGGCTGGGGCGGGACCGCGGCGTCGAGCGCGGCCAGGTCGGCCGCGCTCGGCCGCACCCCTACCGGCAGCTGCGGGGCCGCCGGGGCGTCCGGTGCCGGGTGCGTCACCAGACCGAGCTCGAAGACCGCGACGTCGTCCAGACCGCGCGCCACGTTGCGGCGCGCGGTGTCCAGCAGCGTCACGAGCACGCTCGTGCGCATCAGGGGGCGGTCGTCCGCGATGGGGTTCGCCAGGCGCAGGGCCGTGCGGCGCGCGTCGTCGGCGGGCAGCCCGAGGGCGTCCAGGTCCGCCTGGCCCACGAACGGGTACGACAGCACCTCGACCAGCCCGGCGTCCGCCAGGGCGCGGGCCACCGAGCGGCGCGTGCGCTGCTCCGGGGTCAGGCCGCGACCGCCCGGCGCGGCGGGCAGGACCGACGGGATCTGGTCGTAGCCGACGATCCGCACGACCTCCTCGACCAGCGTCGCGGGCTCGGTGAGGTCCGGCCGCCAGGACGGCGGCGTCACCTCGACGAGCAGGCCGTCGCCGGCACCCTCGACGTCCGCCACCGTGCAGCCGATCTCGCCGAGCGTGCCGACGACCTGCTCGCGGGTGTACGGCACGCCCGCCGTGCGCGCCGGGAGCGTGACGTCGAACGTGATCGGCGCGGGCGCCGTCGTCGTGTCGAGATCGCTCACCGCGGTGTCCGCGGTGCCGCCCGCCAGCTCCACGAGGAGGTCGACGACGCGCTGCGCCGCCACCGCCGGGAGCCGCGGGTCCACGCCGCGCTCGAAGCGCTTGGCCGCCTCGGAGGGCAGCTTGTGGCGGCGGGCCGTGCGAGCCACGCTCACCGGGTCGAAGTGCGCGGCCTCGACCAGCACGTCCGTCGTCGTGGCCGAGACCTCGGACGACGCACCGCCCATGACGCCCGCGAGCCCCAGCACGCGCGCACCGCGCGCACCGTCCGGCGAGTCCGTGATGAGCAGGTCCTGGACGTCCAGGGCGCGGTCGACGTCGTCCAGCGTCGTCAGCCGCTCACCCGCCGTCGCGCGACGCACCACGACAGGGGCCGCCACCTGGGCGAGGTCGTAGGCGTGCAGCGGCTGCCCGAGGTCGAGCATGACGTAGTTCGTCACGTCCACGGCCAACGAGATCGAGCGCATGCCCGACCCCTCGAGGCGACGCTTCATCCACGCCGGGGTCGGTGCCGCCGGGTCGATCCCGCGCACGACGCGGGTGACGAACCGGTCGCAGCCGACGCGGCCGTCGATCGGCGCGGCGTCGTCCACCTCGACGACGAACCCGTTCGGCGTCGCGGCGGGCTCGGCGCCCGTGGGCAGACCCTTGTCCGTGAACGTCGCGCCGGTGGAGTGCGCGTACTCGCGCGCCACGCCCCGGTAGCTGAACGCGTACCCGCGGTCCGGGGTCACGTTGATCTCGAGCACCTCGTCACCGAGGCCCAGCAGCTCGGTGGCCGACTGGCCGGGCGTGAGGTCCGCCTCGGCGAACCCGGCACGGGTGAGCACGAGGATGCCGTCGTGGTCGTCGCCGATGCCGAGCTCGCGCACCGAGCAGATCATGCCGTCCGACACGTGGCCGTACGTCTTGCGGGCCGCGATGGCGAACCCGCCGGGCAGCACAACGCCCGGCAGCGACACCACGACGAGGTCGCCGACGCCGAAGTTGTGCGCGCCGCACACGACGCCGCGCGCACCGCCGGCCGGCACGTCGGCGTCGTCGACGCCCTTGACCTGCGTCGCGTTGTGCTCCGGGCCGACGTCGACCAGGCACCAGTTGATCGTCTTGCCGTTCTTCTGCGGCTCCGGCGTCATGGCCAGGACGCGACCCACCACCAGCGGACCGGTGACGGCCGCCGGGTGGATCTCCTCCTCCTCCAGGCCGACGCGCACGAAGTCCGCCGCGAGCTGCTCCGTGGTCAGGTCCGCCGGCAGCTCGACGTGGTCGGCCAGCCAGTCGGCAACGATGCGGGGCATCAGATCTCCGTCCCGAACTGCGAGGAGAAGCGCACGTCGCCCTCCACGATGTCGTGCATGTCAGCGATGGAGTGGCGCAGCATCAGCGTGCGCTCGATCCCCATCCCGAAGGCGAAGCCCGAGTACTCCTCGGGGTCCACCCCGGCGGCCCGCAGGACGTTCGGGTGGACCATGCCGCAGCCGCCCCACTCGATCCAGCCCGCGCCGCCCTTCTTCTGCGGGAACCACAGGTCCATCTCGGCGCTCGGCTCCGTGAAGGGGAAGAACGCCGGGCGCAGCCGCGTCCTCGCCTCCGGCCCGAACATCGCCCGCGCGAACGCGTCGAGGGTGCCCACGAGGTTCGCCATCGTCAGGCCCTTGTCGACCGCGAGTCCCTCGACCTGGTGGAACACCGGCGTGTGCGTCGCGTCCAGGGCGTCCGTGCGGAACGTCTTGCCCGGCACGGCGACGTACAGCGGCGCCCCCCGCGACAGCATCGAGCGGGCCTGCACCGGGGACGTGTGCGTGCGCAGGACGAGGTTGTTCGGCTCGCCCGCCGGGGACTGCGCGTAGAACGTGTCCTGCATCTGCCGCGCCGGGTGGTCCGGACCGAAGTTCAGCGCGTCGAAGTTGAACCACTCGGCCTCGACCTCGGGACCGTCCGCGATCTCCCAGCCGAGCCCCACGAAGAAGTCCGCGACCCGCTCCTGGACCAGCTCGATCGGGTGCCGCGCACCGCGCGCGACCCGGTCGGTCGGCAGGGTGACGTCGACCGTCTCGGTGACCAGCACGCGCGCGTCGCGCTCCGCCTCCAGCTCCGTCTGCCGGGCGGCGAGGGCCTGGTTGAGCCGGGCCCGGCGCGGGCCGACGTTCTTGCCCGCCTGCGCCTTGTCCGGGCCGGGCAGCGCGCCGATCGCGCGGTTCGCCAGCGCCAGCGCGCTGCGGTCGCCCGTGTGGCGGGTGCGGACGTCCTTGAGGGCGTCGAGGTCCGACGCCGCGGCGACGTCGGCCAGCGCGGCGTCGACGGCCGCGTCGAGCGCGGCGACGTCCAGCGGGTCGGGAAGTGGTGCGGGCGCGGACATGCGGGCCTTCCTGGAGGGTCGGTGGGGCGGCAGGGTCAGTCTAGGTGCCCGGGCAGGGCCGCGCGGGCCACCACCTCGTGCGCCGGACCGCCCGAGCGGCCCTCGCCGAGACGCGAGGCGACCACGAGGACCTCCCCGACCGTCCACCCCGGTCCCCGGTACACCGCCAGGGCGTGCGCCCACCGGCCGAACGGCGACGCGGGCTCCTGCTCCGGCTCGCCCCGGCGTCGCCGACGACGCTCGCGCGCCCGGTCCGCACCGACGACGGACGCCGAGGCCCGCGCGACGGTGAGGTGGGGTCGCCCCGCCACCCGGTCCGTGCCGGACACGCCCGCGTCCGCGGCGGCGTCGTCGACGCGCCGGGCGAGGGAACGCAGGGCGTCGACGTCACCGCCGACGCCGACCCACAGCGTGCGGCCGGAGAACGTGCCGCTGCCCGCCAGGGCGAGGTCGAAGGGCCCGACGTCGGCCACGGCGTCGCCGAGCGCGTCGACGTAGCCGTCGACCGCACCGTCGGGGACCTCGCCGTGGAAAGCGAGGGTGACGTGCCGCTGCTCGCGCGGCACCCAGCGCAGCCCGGTTCCCGGGTCCGCGACGGCCGGGCCGCCGACGCCGCCGAGCGCGCCGTCGAGGTGGGTGAGGGACTCCGGGGACGGGTAGACCGCCGAGAAGAGACGCACGCCGCGATGCTAGCGGCCGCGTCCGTCAGCGCTGGGCGCGACCGGAGGCGTAGAGGCAGACGGTCGCCGCGGTGGCGAGGTTCAGCGACTCGGCGCGGCCCCGGATCGGGACGCGCACGACGGCGTCGGCCAGGGCGCGGTCCGCTGCGGGCAGACCCCACGCCTCGTTGCCGAACACCCACGCGGTGGACGCGGCGAGGTCCGGGACGCCCGCGGCGCGGTCCGCGGCCGGGCCCGCCACGTCGCCGAGCTCGTCGAGGTCGAGGTCGCCGGCGCCGTCGGCCGCCAGGACCGTGCAGCCGGCCTCGCGCACGGCGGCGACCGTCTCGGCGAGGGTCGGCCCCGTCACGACGGGCAGGTGGAACAGCGAGCCCGCGGTCGAACGGACCACCTTGGGGTTGTGCACGTCGACGCTCTCGCCCGCGAGGACCACGAGGTCCGCGCCCGCGGCGTCCGCGGCGCGGATCACCGTGCCCGCGTTGCCGGGGTCGCGCACGGTGGCGAGCACGGCGACCAGCAGGGGACGGCCCGCCTCCCGCCGGGAGGTGGCGAGCGTGCCGAGCGCGTCGGGCAGCGGCCACGACCGGGCCCGGACGACCGCCAGGACGCCCTGCGCGTCGGAGCTCATCGCGTCCAGCACCTCGGGCGTGCCGACGTGGACCCGCATGCCCGCGTCGAGGGCTGCGGCGAGGATCTCGTCGTACCGGGCGGCGGCGGCCTCGGTGAGGTACACGTCGCGGACGTCCTGCGAGGCGTGCCGCACGGCCTCGCGGACGCCCTGGGGTCCCTCGACGAGGAACTGGCCGTGCCTGGAACGCGCAGGACGCCCGGACAGCGCCCTGACCTGCTTGACCCGGTCCGCCCGCGGGTTGGCGAGCGTGAGGTCGGGGATGCGGTGCATCGAGGTCAGGGGTGTCCGGGCGTCCGGGGGTGCGACAGGGACGCTCAGGCGGCCTTGGGCGCGTTGACGTCCTCGGGGAGGGCGTCCTTCGCGACCTGGACCAGCGCGTTGAAGGCGGCGATGTCGTTGACGGCCAGCTCCGCCAGGAGACGACGGTCGACCTCGACACCCGCGGCCTTGAGGCCCTGGATGAGGCGGTTGTAGGTCAGACCCTGCGCACGCGCGGCGGCGTTGATGCGCTGGATCCACAGCTTGCGGAAGTCGCCCTTCTTGGCCTTCCGGTCGCGGTACGAGTAGACGAAGGAGTGGGTGACCTGCTCCTTGGCCTTGCGGTACAGGCGCGAACGCTGGCCGCGGTAACCGCTGGCGCGCTCGAGGGTCGTACGGCGCTTCTTGTGGGCGTTGACAGCCCGCTTCACGCGTGCCACGTGATGCTCCTTGCAGTTCGGGTCGGTCGGTGGCCCCGGCGGGTCGGACCCGCCGGAAGACTCACTTGCCGAGCAGCTTCTTGATCTTCTTGACGTCCGCCGGCGCGACCTCCTGGTCGAGCGCGAGGCGGCGGGTGCGGCGGGTCGACTTGTGCTCGAACAGGTGGCGGCGGTTGGCCTGCTCGCGCATGACCTTCCCCTTGCCGGTGACCCGGAAGCGCTTCTTGGCGCCGGAGTGCGTCTTGTTCTTCGGCATGACTGCCGTCTCTCCTCATGTCGGTCACCCGCCGGTGAGGGCGGGGACGTGGTGCTGACCGTGGCCGGTGCGCCGACCCGGTGTCAGATGGGCTGTGGGCTCAGGCCCTCGGGCCCGGGCGGGGTGCCGGGCGCGGCGCGGGCCGCGGGGCTGCCGGGCGCGGGGTCGCGGCCTTGGGCGCTGCGGCCTTCGGGGCCGCGGCCTGGGGGGCGGCCTTCGGAGTGGCGGGACGCGGAGCCGGGGCGGCCGGCTGCTTGGCGCGAGGTGCCGGGGCCGGCTTCTCCTCGACCACCGGCGCGGCCTCGACGACCTCGGGCTCGGCGACGACCTCGGGCGCGGACTCGACCACGGCCTCGGTCTCGACCGCCTCGACGACGTCGGTCTCGACCTCGTCCATCGGCTCGTCGCCGCTCTGGGCGCGGGCCTCGGCCTTGACCTCGGACTTGGTCTTGCGCTGGGCGTTGACCTCGGCGGAGCGCTTGCGCTGCTCGATCTTGGCCTCGGCCTTCTTCTTCACCGGGCCCAGGACCATCGTCATGTTGCGGCCGTCCTGCTTCGGCATCGACTCGACGAAGCCGAGCTCCGCGACGTCGTCCGCGAGACGCTGCAGCAGGCGCACACCCATCTCGGGGCGGGACTGCTCACGGCCACGGAACATGATCATGACCTTGACCTTGTCGCCCGCGGACAGGAACCGGGTGACGTGGCCCTTCTTGGTCTCGTAGTCGTGCGGGTCGATCTTCAGGCGGAACCGGATCTCCTTGAGGAGGGTGTTCGCCTGCTTCCGGCGCGCCTCGCGCGCCTTCATGTCGGACTCGTACTTGAACTTCCCGTAGTCCATGAGCTTGCAGACCGGCGGACGGGCGTCCGGGGCGACCTCGACGAGGTCGAGATCGGCGTCCTGGGCAAGCTTCAGGGCGACTCCCGTGGCGACCACGCCGACCTGTTCCCCGCCCGGGCCGATGAGCCGGACCTCGGGGACGCGGATCCGGTCGTTGATGCGAGGCTCGCTGATGGTGGTGCTCCTCGAACTCGTGGTGGCGACCGCCAGGAACGAGGAAGGCCCCCGTCCTGGATGCAAGACGGAGGCCACCACTACCGGGCGCACGACGACGGGTCGTCGAGCGACATGGACGACGAAGCCGCCGTCCGACCGGACCCGGACCCTGTCGGCGCGGTGCGCCCGTCGGGACTCGGGTGGGATGATCTCCACTTGCGACACCCGGCCGCTGGGCGGTCGGGTCGGTCAGCACACAAGGCTAGCACGGACCGGTCCGCCACCGGCGGTCCCGACCGTCGACCGCGGTGTCAGATCGGTCACGCACGGCGGATCCGCGCGGGCCCGCGGGGGTGCCAAGATGGTCCCATGAGCTCCAGCCCCACCGAACCCGGCGACACGACCGCCGCCACCCGCGACATCGCGGACGTCGCCGCCGTCGAGGTCATCACCACCGCCGCCGTCCACCTCATGAGCGCCGCCGCCGTCAAGTGCGGCCTCGCGGACGACGCCGACGCCCAGGACCACCTCGACCTCGACGAGGCGCGCAAGCTGATCACCGCGCTCGCCGCGCTCGTCACCGCGTCCGCGCCGGACGTCGGCAACCAGCACGCCCGCTCGCTGCGGGACGGCGTCCGCTCCCTCCAGCTCGCCTTCCGCGAGGCGTCCGTCATCCCCGACGCCCCCGGCGAGGGCCCCGGCGAGAAGTACACGGGTTCCGTCGTCTGACATGACCGAGCCGACGCCGCCCCCGGTGCCCGCGCCGACCGCCCCGACCGGCGCCGGCCGGACCGCGGGCGCGTCGACGGCGGCCGGGCCCGAGGGCGGCGCCGCGGCGGACGGCACCGGCGGTGCCGACATCGGGCGCAGCGCCACGGGCCGCCGGCGCCGACGTCGGCCGGGACGCCGCGCGACGGTGACCGCCGTCGTCCTCGCCGTGGCGCTGCTGGCCGCGCTCGTGCTGGCCGGCTACCTGTGGCGGGCCACCACCGCGTGGCAGGAGCACGCCGCCACCTGGGAGGGCTCCGCCCGGGACCACGCCGCCCAGGTCGCGGACCTCCAGGCACGGCTCGAGGGCGCGCAGACCGACCTGTCGCTCACGCAGGAGCAGCTCGAGACCGCGACCGCCCGGATCACCGCGCTCGCCGACGAGAAGGCGCAGCTCGGCGACGAGCAGGTCGTGGCCGAGCAGTACCTCGACTACCAGCGACGCGTGAGCGAGGCGGCGGGCGTCGTCGCCACCGCCCTCGGTCAGTGCACGTCCGCGCAGTCCCAGCTCATCGGCTACCTCGGCAACAGGGAGGCGTACGATCCCGCCGACCTCGACCGGTTCGCGGCCGACGTGCAGGCGCTGTGCGACGAGGCGAACGACGCCAACACCCAGCTCCAGCAGGAGCTGGCCGGGTGAGGGCCCGCCCCCGTGGCCGCGCCGCGGCTCGGCCGGTCCGCGCGGCGGCCGGTGCGGTGACGCTCCTGACGTTGGCCGCGTGCGGCGCGCTGCCCGCGATGCCGCCACCCGTCCCGGACGACATCGTGCCCAGCGCCGCGGCGCCCGCGTTCGCCGACGGCGCCCGCGAGAACCTCTCCCCCGACGGCTTCGACACGGTGCAGCGCATGGCCGTGCGCGTGCGCAACGTCGGGTGCGACGCCCTGTCCACGGGGTCCGGGTTCGCGATCGACGAGCACACCCTCATCACCAACCGGCACGTCGTGGCGGGCAACGAGTCGTTGCAGGTGAGCACCTACGACGGTCGGGACATCGACGTGGCCGCGGCCAGCGCCGCCGAGCTCGCCGACCTGGCGCTCGTGCGCACGAGCGACGACCTGCCGTCGTACCCGGAGATCTCCGTGCGCGACCCCGAGGCGGGCGACGACGTCACCGTGGTCGGCTACCCGTCGGGCGGTCGGCTCACCGTCACCACCGGCCGGGTGGTGGGCACGACGACCGACCCCTTGCACGAGAACCTGGGCGAGGTGCTGGTCACCGACGCCGTGGTCGAGCCCGGGTCGTCGGGGTCCGCGGCGCTCGACGACGCCGGCGATGTCATCGGGGTGGTCTACGCCAAGACGTCGGACGGGAGCTCGCTCGTGGTGCCGGCGTCCACGCTGCGCGACCTGCTGGCGGACACCTCGGCGTTCGCCGAGCTGCCCGCCTGCTGACCGCCGCGCGGGACCGCACCGCTCAGCGGGCGGCGCCGATCCGCAGCTCGAGGGAGTCGACGCGGTCCGCGACGACCTTCGCGGCCGCGAGCCGGGCGTTGACCTGCCCCAGTACGGTGTCGAGGCCGGCCCGGTCGAGGCCCGGGTCGAGGGCGAGGACGACCGCGACCTCGGCCTTGCGGCCGGGCTCGGCGTGCGCGCGCACCACGTGCTGCACGGGGGCGGCGGCGTCCGCGATCGCCCGGGCGACCTCGTCGTCCACGGTCAGGCCGTCCGCCGTCGGCACGAGCGCAGGACGCCACTCGTTGCCCTGCGCGAGCGCCCACACCGCGGGGCGCGGGATCAGCACGGTCACGGGGCCGGCGGGGTCGAGGACGAGCAACGCCCACTTCTCGGCGACCGCCGACAAGGCCGCCCGCGTCGCCTCCACCGGCACCGGCCGCGCGTCGCGCCGCCACGCCTGCATGGCCGCGACCGAGCTGAACACCGGCAGGGCCCGTCGGCCGTCGGGGGCCTCCAGCGCGACGACGCCCGCGGAGGCCTCCTTGTCGACCTCGAGGGTGGAGCCCTCGTGCTCGACCGTCGCGGACTTCTCGACCTCCGCCAGGACGGGGACGAGCACCCGGGTCCGCGCGAGCCGCGCGACGACGTCCCGCAGCGGCGTCGTCCCGGCGGTCAGGCCGTCGAGGAGCCGCACGAGCTCGGCATCCGCCGACCCGTCGTCGCCCGCGAACTGGCTGGTGGGCTGGATCGACCTCACGGGCGCCCCGCCACGTCGAGCGCCTCGGGCAGCGTGAACGCACCCGCGTAGAGGGCCTTGCCGACCACGGCGCCCTCGACGCCGTCGCCCACGAGCGTGCGCAGCACCTCGAGGTCGGCGAGCGACGAGATGCCGCCGGACGCGACGACCTTCGCGGGGGTGCGCGAGGCGACCTCGCGCAGCAGCTCCACGTTGGGGCCGCGGAGCGTGCCGTCCTTGGTGACGTCGGTGACGACGTAGCGGGCGCACCCGGCCTCGTCGAGGCGCGCGAGCACCTCCCACAGGTCGCCGCCCTCCTTGGTCCAGCCGCGGGCCGCCAGCGTCGTGCCGCGCACGTCCAGGCCGACGGCGACGGCGTCACCGTGCTCGGCGATGATCCGCGCGGTCCACTCCGGGTCCTCCAGCGCGGCCGTGCCGATGTTGACGCGGCGGGCACCCGTGGCGAGCGCCCGCTCCAGCGAGGCGTCGTCCCGGATCCCGCCGGACAGCTCGACCTGGACGTCGAGGTCGGCGACGACGCGGGCCAGCAGGTCGGCGTTGGAGCCGCGCCCGAACGCCGCGTCGAGGTCCACCAGGTGGATCCACTCCGCCCCGCCGGCCTGCCAGTCGAGCGCCGCCGCCAGCGGGTCGCCGTACGAGGTCTCCGAGCCTGCCTCGCCCTGGACGAGCCGGACGGCCTGGCCGTCGGCGACGTCGACGGCGGGCAGCAGCACGAGGCGTTCGGTCATCTGCGGTGTACTCCAGTCGGTGTCGGCGGGGGCGCTCACAGGGAGCGCACCCAGTTCTCGAGCAGGGTGGCGCCGGCGTCGCCGGACTTCTCGGGGTGGAACTGCGTCGCGGACAGCGGGCCGTCCTCGACCGCGGCGACGAACCGCACGGCCGCGCCGTCGGGTCCGTGCTCCGCCCAGGTGACGCGCGGCGGCGTGTAGCGGGGGTCCGCGTCCTCGTCGTGCCCCTGGGTGAAGGTCTGCGCGCCGTAGGAGTGCACGAAGTAGAAGCGCTCGTCCTCCACCCCGCGGAACAGGGTCGACCCCTCGGCGGGCTCGACGGTGGACCAGCCCATGTGCGGCACGACGGGGGCGTCGAGGTGCTCGACGACGCCGCGCCACTCCCCCAGGCCGTCCGCCCGCACGCCGTGCTCGACGCCGGCGTCGAACATGACCTGCATGCCCACGCAGATGCCGAGCACGGGACGCCCGCCGGCGAGCCGACGGTCGACCACCTGGTCGCCGCGCACCGCGCGCAGGCCCTCCATGCAGGCGGCGAACGCGCCCACGCCCGGCACGACGAGGCCGTGCGCCTGGGACGCGGCCTCCCGGTCGGCGGTGAGCTCGACGTCCGCGCCCACCCGCTCCAGCGCTCGTACGGCGGAGCGCACGTTGCCGAAGCCGTAGTCCAGGACCACGACGCGGGGCCGGCCGTCGACGCGCGCCGGGGTGACCGGCCGCGGGTTGAGGTCGGCGGCGGCACCGCCCGACGGCAGCAGCTCGGGGACGTCCGCGCCCATCACTTCTTCTTCTTCGCGCGGCGCGAGACGGCCGACAGCATCCGCACGGCCTTGAGCCGTCCGATGCCGGCCGACGGCACCACGCCGGGCAGGTCCGCGACGGTCAGGTGGCCGGTCACGAGGTCCTCCAGGGCCTCCGGTGCACCGCCGAGCACCAGGCCCGGGGGGAGCTCGCCCTCGTCGGCGCCGTCCGCCCAGCGGTGGCAGGTGAGCTGCTCCCCGTGCCGCGTGACGAGGATGAGGGGCACCCCCTTGACCACCTGGGAGATCTGTGCGGCGGCCCGCTCGGGCAGCCCGTCGGAGCGGTCCCGCAGCACGGCGAGGGCGCCGACCGGGGTCGGGACGGCGTCGACGTCGATCTCCGCGAGGGCGCACGCGGCGGCCAGCGCCTCGGCGTCGGCGACCTGCGTGATGAGCGCCGCGAGGTCGGGCTCCGCGGACCCGGTGAGGGCCGACAGGTCGTCCGGGATCTCGAGGTCGCCCGGGACCTCGGGCAGGTCGGGCTGGTCGTTCTCGAACTGGCTGGGCAAGCTACAGCGCTCCCTTGGTGGACGGGATGCCCTCGACACGGGGGTCGAGGGCGACGGCGGCCCGCAGCGCGCGGGCGAGAGCCTTGAACTGGGCCTCCACGACGTGGTGCGGGTCGCGGCCGGCGAGCACGCGCACGTGGAGGCAGATGTCGGCGTGGTGGGCGATCGACTCCAGCACGTGCCGGGTCAGGGACCCGGTGAAGTGGCCGCCGATGAGGTGGTACTCCTGCCCGGGGGGCTCGCCGGTGTGCACGAGGTACGGCCGGCCGGAGACGTCGACCACGGCCTGGGCGAGCGCCTCGTCGAGCGGCACGAGGGCGTCCCCGAACCGGGAGATGCCCTTCTTGTCGCCGAGGGCCTGCTTGAGCGCCTGGCCGAGGACGATCGCCGTGTCCTCGACGGTGTGGTGGGCGTCGATGTGGGTGTCGCCGGTCGCCTTCACCGTGAGGTCGATGAGCGAGTGCTTGCCCAGCGCGGTGAGCATGTGGTCGTAGAACGGCACCGAGGTGGAGATGTCGGTGCGGCCCGTGCCGTCGAGGTCCAGCTCGACGACGACGGTGGACTCGCTCGTGGCCCGCTCGATGCGCGCGGTACGGCCTGCCATCACTGCTCCTTCTCGACGATCTCGGCGACGACGTCGGTCAACGCGTCCTTGAACGACCGGGTCTCGGCGGGTGTTCCGACCGAGACGCGCAACCAGCCGTCGGGGCCGGTCTCGCGGATGAGGACGCCACGGCCCAGCAGCCCCTGCCAGACCGCGTGCCGGTCGGCGAAGGTGCCGAACAGCACGAAGTTGGCGTCGGTGTCGGCGACCTGGAGCGGCCGGCCCTGCACGGTCAGCCCACGCAGCCAGGTCGCCAGGTCGTCCCGTTCGCGGCGCAGGTCGGCGACCTGCGCGAGGAGCTCGGTGCGGTGCGCGAGTGCGGCCCGGGCCGCCGCCTGGGTGACGGCCGACAGGTGGTAGGGCAGGCGCACGACGCGCAACGCGTCCACGAGCGCCGTCGACGCCACGAGGTAGCCGAGGCGCAGGCCGGCGGCGGCGAACGCCTTCGACATGGTGCGGGTCACGGCCAGGTGCGGGTGCGCGGCCAGCAGCTCGAGCGCGGACGGCACGCCCTCGCGGCGGAACTCCGCGTAGGCCTCGTCGACGACGACCACGGCCGGGAGCCGTGCCGCCGCCTCCAGGACGGCCTCGACCGTGCTCAGCGGGAGCGCGGTGCCCGTCGGGTTGTTCGGGCTCGCCAGGAGGATCACCGACGGCTGCTCGGCCTCGATCGTCGCGACGGCGTGCGCCGGGTCGAGCGTGAAGTCCTCGGCACGGCGCCCCGTCACCCAGCGGGTGTGGGTGTCGCGGGCGTACTCGGGGTACATCGAGTACGTCGGGGCGAACGACAGCGCGGTGCGGCCGGGGCCGCCGAACGCCTGCAGCAGGTGCAGCATGACCTCGTTGGAGCCGTTGGCGGCCCACACCTGCGCCGGGTCCGGGCGCACGCCCGACTCGTCGGCGAGGTAGTCCGCGAGGTCCGCGCGCAGGGCGTCGAAGTCGCGGTCCGGGTACCGATGGAGCTCGCGCGCCGCGTCCGCGACGTACCGCGCGATCGTCGCCACGACCTCGGCGGACGGGGCGTACGGGTTCTCGTTGACGTTGAGCCGCACGGGCACGTCGAGCTGCGGGGCGCCGTAGGGCACCTCGTCCGCCAGCTCGGGGCGCAGCGGCAGCACCGGCGCGTCGGGGGTGATCACCCGCCCAGTCTACGAACCCCGCGCCGCGGCGTGGTCGGTCGTCCGCCGACCGGTCACCTCACGAGCCGCGGATCGGCGCGGCCGCGCCGTGGACGGCGCCGGGCCGTGAGCATCCTCACCCGGCGCGACGCCCGGTCGCGCCACCGGCACGCGGGTGCCGGGTGCCCGCCGCGCGGCACGCTCAGGCGACGACGACGTCGCCGTCCGAGACCTCCACGGCGACCTCGCCGAGCGGCTCGGGCGCCGGGCCCGCCTGGACGGAGGCGTCCGTGAGGGAGAACACCGAGCCGTGGCACGGGCACTCCAGGACGCCGTCCCCGGGCAGCACCGTGCACCCCTGGTGCGTGCACACCGCGCTGAACACGTGCACCTCGCCCTCGGTGGGCTGCGTGACGAGCACGTCCACCCCGCCGATCTGCGCCGGGACCGCCCCGCCCACCGGGACGTCGGCGAGCGGGACGACGACCTCGCCGGCCGCGGACGACGCCTCGGACACCGCGGCGGCCGGGTCCGTGCCGTCGGCGCACGCCGCGAGCGAACCGCCCACGACGACCGCGCCCGTGGCCAGGGACACGCCGCGCAGGACGTCACGGCGCGAGCAGCACGACAGGTGCGGGACGGTGTCGGTCAAGGCGGGCTCCTCGGTGACGGCGGTGACGGCTGCGGACCGGCGCTAGCGGACGACGGGCGACGTGCTGCGGTGGCAGCATGACCATCATGGATGCTGACGGCCGCACGCGGCCAGCCACCGCGCCCGGCGCGCCGGGTCCCGCCCGCGGCTGGAGGGCGGTGTCGGCGGTGGGCGTGCTGATGTCGGCGGTGGTGCACCTGGTGCTCTGGTTCGACGGCTACCGGGACATCACCCTGGTCGGGCCGTTGTTCCTGCTCAACGCCCTCGGCGGGCTCGTCCTGACGGTGCTGCTCCTGACGTGGTCGCACTGGCTGCCGCTGGTGGGGGCGATCGGGTTCGGCGCGGCGACCCTGCTGGCGTTCGTGGGGTCCGCCGCCTTCGGGCTCCTGGGGATCTCCGCGACCCTCTTCGGGACGAACGAGCTGGTCGCGGCCGCCGCGGAGCTCGCGGCCGTCGTCGGGGCGACGGCGGCGCTGCTGCGCGAGCAGGCGCGCTGAGGCTGTGGAGGACGACGGCGACATGTCCCCGGCTGCGCCTACGATCGCCCGGTGACCTCTTCCGACGACCCGTACGCGGACCTCGTGCCCACCTGGACCGACGCGGACGTCCCGCCGGACGACGACGTCCCCCCGCCGCCGGACGAGCCGCCCGGGGATCCCGGGCCCGACCCGGCCGGTCCTGCGGCGACGACGCGCCCCGGCGCGCCCGCCGCGCCTGCCGACCGGCCCCCGGCGCCGCGGGACGACCGTGCCGGGGCCGCCCGCCGCGCCAAGCTCGCGATGCTGCGCGGCCTCATGGACACCGCGGGCGGCGAGGGCGGGACCCTGCGGGAGCAGGCGACCGTCGCGCTGCGCGGCCTGGTCGGCCGCGACGACGTCGAGCTCCGCGACGACCAGTGGCGCGCGATCGAGGCGCTCGTGGCGTTCCACCGCCGGGCGCTCGTGGTGCAGCGCACCGGGTGGGGCAAGTCCGCGGTGTACTTCGTGGCGACGAGCCTGCTGCGGGCCCGCGGCGCCGGGCCGACCGTCATCGTGTCCCCGCTGCTGGCCCTGATGCGCGACCAGATCGCCGCCGCGTCACGGGCCGGCATCAGGGCCGTCACGATCAACTCGGCGAACGTCACCGAGTGGGACGGGATCCACGCGCAGATCGCCGCCGGCGAGGTGGACGTGCTGCTCTGCTCCCCCGAGCGCCTCAACAACCCGGCGTTCCGCGACGAGGTGCTGCCGCGCCTCGCCGCGGACGCCGGCCTCGTCGTCATCGACGAGGCGCACTGCATCTCCGACTGGGGTCACGACTTCCGCCCCGACTACCGCCGCATCCGCACGCTGCTGGCGGACCTGCCGCCCGGCATCCCGGTGCTCGCCACGACCGCCACGGCCAACGAGCGCGTCACCCGGGACGTCGCCGAGCAGCTCGCCGTGCCGGGCGAGGGCGTGAGCGAGGGCGCGGTGTCCCTGTCCACGAACGACGACGTCCTCGTGCTCCGCGGCGAGCTCGACCGCGAGTCGCTCCACCTGGCCGTCCTGGAGCTGCGCGACCAGCCCACCCGCGTGGCGTGGCTGGTCGAGGCGCTGCAGGAGATCGACGGGTCCGGCATCGTCTACTGCCTCACCGTGTCCGCGGCGGAGGAGGTCGCCTCCCAGCTCCGTACCGCCGGGCTCGCCGTCGCCTCGTACACCGGGCGCACCGACCCCACGCAGCGCGAGCAACTCGAGGACGACCTCAAGGAGAACCGCGTCAAGGCCCTGGTCGCGACCTCGGCCCTCGGCATGGGGTTCGACAAGCCCGACCTCGCGTTCGTCGTGCACCTCGGCGCGCCGTCGTCGCCGATCGCCTACTACCAGCAGGTCGGTCGCGCGGGCCGTGGCGTCGACGACGCCGTCGTCGTGCTGCTGCCCGGGCACGAGGACGCGGCGATCTGGGAGTGGTTCGGGTCGCAGGCGTTCCCCGCCGAGCAGCAGGTGCGCGCCACGCTGGCCGCCCTGGCCCGGACCGGCGAGACCATGTCGACCGCCACGCTGGAGACCTACGTCGACCTCAAGCGGTCCCGCCTGGAGACAATGCTCAAGGTGCTCGACGTCGACGGCGCCGTCCGCCGGGTGCAGGGCGGCTGGGTCGCCACCGGGCAGCCGTGGACGTACGACGCGGCGCGCTACGGCCGGGTCGAGGAGACGCGACACGCCGAGCAGCAGGCGATGCGCGACTACGTCGCGACCGAGGGGTGCCGCATGCGGTTCCTGCGTGCCCAGCTCGACGACCCGGCACTGCCGGACGGCTGGACGTGCGGTCGCTGCGACCGCTGCGGCGGCGTCACCCTCCCGCCGCCCCCGGACGCGGAGACGGTCGCGAGCGCCCGCGAGGAGATGGACCGACCCGGCGTCGAGGTCGAGCCGCGCAAGATGTGGCCGTCCGGCCTGACGACGCTCGGCCTCGACCTCAAGGGCAAGATCCCGGACGGCGAGCGTGCCGAGCCCGGCCGGGCGGTCGCCCGGTTCGACGGGCTCGGCTGGTCCGGCCCCGTGCGCGAGCTGTTCGCCCCCCGCACGCCCGACGGCGAGACCCCGTCCGCGCTGCGCACCGCGGCCGCCCGCGTCCTGGACGACTGGGCCGCGATCCGCGGGGAGGCCGCCGAGGACGGGCAGGCACCGCTGCTGATCGAGGGCGTCGTCGCCGTCCGGTCGGTGACGCGTCCCCGGCTGACCTACCACCTGGCGAACGGGCTCGCGTCCTACCTGGGCGTCCCCCTCATCGGTGCGGTCGGCCCCCAGCCCGGCGCCGAGGAGCCCGGCCGCCACGACGTGAACTCCGCCCAGCGGCTCGCCGGGGTCTCCCGGCGGCTGCGCCTCGAGCTCGGCGAGGGGGCGCGCACCGGCCTGCCCGGCCGCACCGTGCTCCTCGTCGACGACTGGACGGAGTCCGGCTGGACGCTCACGGTGGCCGCCCGGCTCCTGCGCGAGGCGGGGGCGGCGGCCGTCCACCCGTTCGTGCTCGGCGTGCGCTGACGCCGGGGCTGCTCGCGGCGCTCAGCCGTCGAGCAGCCCACGCACGTCCTCGGCGGCCAGGGCGCCGGCGAACGTGCCGGCATCGTCGTCCACCACGGCGTCGAACAGCGCGGCCTTGCGGGCCGCGAGCGCCATGACCTTCTCCTCGATGGTGTCCGCGGCCACCAGCCGGGTCACCACGACGGGACGCGTCTGGCCGATGCGGTGGGTGCGGTCGACGGCCTGCGCCTCGGCCTGCGGGTTCCACCACGGGTCGAGCAGGTACACGTAGTCGGCCTCGGTGAGGTTGAGCCCGAACCCGCCCGCCTTGAGGCTGATGAGGAACACGGGCGCGTCGCCCGCCTTGAACCCGGCGATGACGTCGGCGCGGTGCCGGGTCGAGCCGTCGAGGTAGGCGTGGTCGAGGCCGGCGGCGTCGAGGCGTTCGGCGACGCGCCGCAAGAACGACGTGAACTGGCTGAAGACGAGCACCCGGTGCCCCTCGGCGGCGATCTCGGGGAGCTGTTCGGCGAGCAGGTCGAGCTTCGCGGAGCCGGTGCGGGCGTAGGCGTCGTCGACGAGCGACGCGTCAAGGGCGAGCCGGCGCAGCGTCGTCAGGGAACGGAAGATGGCGACCCGGTTGGCCTCGAAGTCCTCCAGCAGCCCGAGGAGTCGCTGGCGCTCGCGCTGGAGGTGGGTGTCGTAGACCTTGCGGTGGTCGGCCGTCAGCGGGACGCGCAGCACCTGCTCGGTCCGCTCGGGCAGCTCGGGGGCGACCTGCTCCTTGGTGCGGCGCAGCATGAGCGGCCGGATGCGCCGCTTGAGTCGCCCGAGCGCGCGGTTGCCGGCCGCGACGACGGCCGGGTCGTCGTCCGCGGCCGCGGCGGCGACAGGGCGCACCGTCTCGAGGCGGAACCGCGCGAGCGACGGGTACAGGCCGGGCGCGACGACCGCGAGGATCGCCCACAGCTCGGTGAGGTCGTTCTCCAGCGGCGTGCCGGTGATGGCGAGCTTGAACGGGGCGTCCGTGGCGCGGGCGACGCGGTTGGCGCGGGTGCGGGGGTTCTTCGCGAACTGCGCCTCGTCGAGCAGCAGCCCCGACCACGCCAGCGTCGTGTACGCAGGGTCGAGGCGGTGCACGGCGTAGGACGTGACCACGACGTCGGCCCCCGCGGCGAGGTCCACGAGCGCCGTGCGGCGCTTGGCCGACGTGGAGGCCGCGGCGACGACCGTCAGGCCGGGCGTGAAGCGTGCGGCCTCCAGCACCCAGTTCGCCACGACGGACGCCGGGGCCACGACGAGGAACGGTGGCGCGTCGGGGCGTTCCGCGCGGGCGTGGGCGAGGAACGTCAGGGCCTCGAGCGTCTTGCCGAGGCCCATGTCGTCGGCGAGGATCCCGCCGAGGTCGTGCCGCCACAGGAACGTCAGCCACTCGAACGCCTGGCGTTGGTAGGGGCGCAGCTCGGCGTGCAGGCCGGCGGGCAGCGGCGTGGCCGCCACCTCCTCCTGCCCGGCGGCGAACGCCCGCAGCCCGTCGAGGGTGCGGCGCCAGCGGTCGTCGACGCCGCTGACGTCGGCGACGTCCTCGACGGTGCGCCACAGGTCTGCGTCGTAGCGGCTCATCCGCAGCTCGCCCGGGCGGTCGGCGAGGTCGGAGGCGTCGTCGATGAGGTCGCGCAGCCGGTTCAGCACGGGCTGGTCGAGGCGGAGCCAGGACCCGTCGACGAGCAGCAGCCGCTTGCGCCCGCGGGCCAGCGCGGTGAACAGCCGCGCGAAGGGGATCTCCTTGCCGGCCACGGTCACGGAGAGCCCGAGGTCGAGCCAGTCCGACCCGCCCGACGGTGCGCCGTCGACCACGACGCGCGGCTCGCCGTCGAGGTGGAGGTAGTGCGGGACGTCGCTCGCCTCCAGCCGGACGTCGGGGACGGCGGCCAGGGCGGGCAGGGCGTCGTGGGCGAGGTCGAGGGCGTCGAGGCCGCGCCACTGCTGCCGGTCGGTGTCGAAGTCGGCGCAGCCCGGCACGGAGCGCACCGCGGCGACCGCCTTGTCGCGGATCTCGGTCTCCACGTCCAGGTCGCGGGCCGCGTCGTGGACGCCGCCGCCGAGGGGGACGGTCCGCACCCCGTCGGCGCGCGGGTACTCCCACGCCCAGGTGAGCTCCGCCTCCTGCGGGGAGGCGAACCGCGCCGTGGCGACGAGGACGGGACGCGGCGGGGCCGGCAGGTCGAGGCTGCCGTCGGTCACGACGCGGGCGAGGCGGCGCAGGGCGGGCAGGTGGTCGGCGTAGAGCTCGGCGACGTCGTCGGCGGGCACGGAGAGCGGCCCGGCGGCCAGCAGGTCCGCGAGGCCGTCGGCGGTGCGGCGCGCCGCAGGGCCGAGGTGCAGGACGGTACGGCCGTCGGCGGCGTCCGCGGCGTAGAAGCCGGTGTCGCCGACGCAGCCGAGCGGCGAGGTCGCCGGGGCGTCGAGCCCGTCGAACGCGATCCGGGGGGTGAGGTGCACGCCGTCGTCGGCGGCGCCGACCTCCCACCGCACCGACGCGTCCCGGGAGAGCCGCACCTCGTCGCGCGCGCCGTGCCCCACGAGCGGGATCCGCAGGTCGGCGGCCTCCGCGAGCAGCGGCCACACGGCCCGCCCGCCGCGGGCCAGCGGCCGCCACGCCTCCCGGGAGGCCTGCGCCCCGCCGAGCACGGCACCGAGGTCGGCGAACCAGCGACGCACCTCCGGCAGCGGGGTGGCCCGGGTGTCGGCGAACGCGTACAGGCCGCGTGCCAGCGCGTCCCACGCGACCTCCGGGGCGACCTTCCAGCCGCCGTCGCGCGCCGGGGCGACGGGACGCACGGACAGCCCGGGGCTGGTGTCCCCGAACGCGCCGTCGAGCCGAAACCGGAGCGCGACCGGGAGCACGCCGCCCTCGGTGCCGCCGCCCGCCGGGACGCTCCGCGAGAGGGCGGCGAGGCGTCCCCGCCACCCGTCGTCGGTGTCGCCGTCGTCCGGGCCGGTCACGCCGTGCGCCCCGACCTCCAGCAGCACCGCCCCGACGTGCTTGCAGTCGACGCCCACCGGGCAGGTGCACGCGGAGTCCTCGAACGCGTACCGGCCGCCGTCGAGGGCGAACCAGATGCGGCAGGTGTAGGGGCGGGACGTGCTGCCCTCGACGGTGGCCCGCAGGACCAGCTCGTCGGGGTCCCACCGCCACGACCGCACCAGCCCGGCGCGCTGGTAGCCCTGCGCCCGGCGGAACGTCGTGGCGCCGACGATGCCGCCGACGACGAGGGGTTCGAGGCGGGGCGGGGCGGGCACGGGTCCATGCTGCCACGCGACCCCGACGCGGGCGGGCGACGACGCGAGCCGCTTGGCACACTATTGTGCCCTGCTCTCCGGAGCCGACCAGGACGTCCGATCCTGGACGATGCCGTCCCTAGCCGACTCCCATGTCGAAGGCCACCCATCGGCTGTCCTGCTCCACCAGCAGGACGGACCAGCTCACGGCCTCCCCGTCCACCATCGAGCTGTCAGCCTGCTCCGGCGTGAAGGTCAGGTCCACCATGGCCGTCCTGGCGTCGCTGTAGGCCGTCCCCGGCCCGGCGTCGTCCGACGTCGCGCCGATGCTCGCGTCGGTCATGTACCCCTGAACGAGCCAGGTCTGCTCCAGATGGTCACCGAAGCCTGGAGTCGTCAACCCTGCGACCCGTTCCGCGTCGCGGCTGTTGACGGCGTCGACGAGCGCCTGGACCACCTGGGCCGGTGCGGCGTCTGGCGGTGGCACGGCCACCAACGACCCGTCGGGAGCCCCGGCGCAGCCACCCAGCGCGGCACCGCCCGACACCACCGCGACGACACCACCACAGGACGCCCGCGTGACCCTCGACATGGTCGGACTGTAGCGGCCCGGCGCACCGCGCCGACAGAGGCCGGACCGACTCCCGGAGGACGACCTGCTGCGCACCACTAGTGGGCGCGCCACTCCTCGCGCAGGACGCCGTGGACGACGCTGTCGTACCGGACGCCGTCGACCACGCGCGCACGTCGGAACCGCGCCTCCTCGACGAATCCGAGACGCCGCGCCACCGCCGTCATCGCATGGTTGCCCGACCACGTCGCCAGGTCGAGGCGCACCCAGTCGGTGCGCGCGAACAGCAGGTCCGTCCAGGCGGCCAGGGCGTCGCGGCCGATCCCCCGGCCCCGCACCGCCGGGTCGTACAGGACGATGCCGAGCCGCGCCCACTGCGTGGCCTCGGACTCCCAGTACCAGTTCACCGTGCCGAGCAGGGCGTCGGTGGCCGCGTCGGCGACGACGGCCCGGCGCGGCGGGAGCCCGTCGGCGTCGTCGGGCGGCTGCGCCGCGACCGCCGCGGCGAACGCGTCGGCCTCGGTGTCCGTGGGGCGCGGGAAGTACGGGCCGTCCCAGCGGTGCCAGTCGTGGTGCGGGCGCAGCCACTCGCGCAGCACGGGCTCGTCGTGGGGCCGGCCGGTGCGCAGCACGCACCGGCCGGCCGTCACCGGGAGTCGCACGTCAGAAGCGACCGCGGACGGCCTCGCCGTGCGCCGGGAGGTCCTCGTCGTCGGCGACGGCGACGATGCGGTCCGCGAGGTCCGCCAGCGCGTCGCGCGAGTACTCGACGACCTGGACGGACCGCAGGAACGCGTGGACCCCCAGCCCGCTGGCGAACCGCGACGTGCCGCCGGTGGGCAGGACGTGGTTCGACCCGGCCATGTAGTCCCCGAGCGACACCGGCGAGTACGGCCCGACGAAGATCGCTCCGGCGGACGTCACCCGCTCGGCCAGCGCGGCGGCGTCCGCCGTCTGGATCTCCAGGTGCTCGGCGCCGTAGGCGTCGACGACGGCGAGTCCCTGCTCCAGGTCGTCGACGAGGACCACGGCGGACTGCGGGCCGCCGAGGGCGGTGGTCACGCGGGAGGCGTGCTTGGTCGCGGACGACATGTCGACGAGCCGCGCCTCGACGGCGCCCGCGAGCTCGACCGACGGCGTGACCAGCACGGACGCCGCCATCGGGTCGTGCTCGGCCTGGCTGATGAGGTCGAGGGCGACGTGGTCGGCGAGCGCCGTGTCGTCGGCCAGCACGGCGATCTCCGTGGGACCGGCCTCCGCGTCGATGCCGACGACGCCGCGCACGAGGCGCTTGGCTGCGGCGACGTACACGTTGCCCGGCCCGGTGATGACGTCGACCGGCTCGCACAGGACGTCGCCGTCGACCGGCTCGCTGCCCGTCGCGCCGTACGCGAACATCGCGACGGCCTGGGCGCCGCCGACGGCGTAGACCTCGTCGACGCCGAGCAGGGCGCAGGCCGCGAGGATCGTCGCGTGCGGCAGACCGCCGGCGTCCTTCTGCGGCGGCGACGCGACCGCGAGGCCGGGCACGCCCGCCTCCTGCGCCGCGACGACGTTCATCACGACCGACGAGGGGTAGACCGCCAGTCCGCCCGGCGCGTAGAGGCCGACGCGCTGCACGGGGATCCACCGCTGACGGACCTCCGCGCCGTCCGCGAGGACGGTGGTGTGCTCGGTGGGTCGCTGCGCGGCGTGCACGGTGCGCACGCGCGCGATCGCCTCCTCCAGGCCCGCCCGGACGGCCGGGTCGAGCTCGGCGAGCGCCGTGGCCATCGCCTCGACCGGCACCCGCAGATGCTCCGGCCGGACCCCGTCGAACCGCTCGGCGTACTCGCGCAGGGCGGCGGCGCCGCGGGCACGGACGGCGGCGAGGACGGGGGCGACGACGTCCGCCGCCTCCTCGACGCCCAGCTCCGGACGCGGCAGCACCCCGAGCAGCTCGGCACGGGACAGGGACTGACCCCGAAGGTCGATGCGCTGGATCACCGTCCCAGTCTAGGTCGGCGGTCGCGGCCCGGTCCGCGCGTCCCGGACAATGAACGCATGGACACCCCGATCGAGGTCCCCATCCGTGACGACGTCATCCGGCTGGGCCAGTTCCTCAAGCTCGCCGGCCTCGCCGAGTCGGGCACGCACGCCCGCGACCTGGTCGCCGACGGCGACGTGCTCGTCGACGGCGAGGTGGAGACACGCCGCGGGCGCCAGCTCCAGCGCGGCGCACGGGTGACGGTCGCCACCCCGGAGGGCGACGAGACCGCGGTCGTGGTCTGACTCCCCCGGGTCCGGCGAGCACGCGCCGGCGGGTCAGGAGCGCATGTAGGCCGACGACATCGTGCGGTCGACGGTGACGCGCAGCACGATCCGCGCGGGGTCGTGGGCGAGCTGGCGGTAGCGCAGCGCGTAGCGGCGCACGGCCTCGGCGACCTCGTCGGCGTCCTCGACGACCTCGATCGTCCCCTCCAGCGTGAGCCAGCGGCCGCCGTCCACCTGGCACAGCGCGACACGCGGCGGGCCCCCGTCGGGACCACGGCGGCGGGCGTTGGCCGCCTTGACCGACGTGCGGCGCGTGGTGATGCGCGCCACGCCCTGCTCCGCGTCCCACGTGAACGCGACGGGCACGACGTGCGGGGTGCCGTCGGCCCGCAGGCTCGTCAGGGTGGCCAGGTGCCGTTCGGTGACGAACACGAGCTGTTCGGGGTTGAGGCGCATCACGGTGCCGAGCCTACGCGGCCCGGCGCACCGGTCCGCACCGGTCGTCGCGGCCGGGACCGGTGGGTCCCGGCCGCGACGACGTCAGGACCAGTCGACGCTGAGGTACTGCGTCTCCTGGAACTCCCGCAGGCCCTCGCGGGCCCCCTCGCGGCCGAGGCCCGACTGCTTGGTGCCGCCGAACGGCGTCGCCGGGTCCGAGACCACGCCGCGGTTGACGCCGACCATGCCGGCGTCGATCCGCTCCGCCGTGCGCAGCGCCCACCGCAGGTCGCGGGAGTACACGTACGCCGCCAGGCCGAACTCGGTGTCGTTGACCTGGCGCAGCAGCTCGTCGGTGTCGGTCCACGTGACGATCGGGGCCACGGGACCGAAGATCTCGGTGCGGAGGATCTCGGCGTCCGCGGGGACGTCGGCCAGCACCGTCGGGGGTAGAAGTGCCCGGTGAGCCCGGCCGGGACCTCGGCGCGGTGCGCGATGCGCGCGCCCGCCGCGACGGCGTCCTCGACGAGGCGCGCCACGCCGGCGCGGGCCTTCGCGGAGACCAGCGGCCCGATCTGGGTGCCGGACGTGAACGCCGACCCGACCTGCAGCGCCTCGACGGCCGCGCCGAAGCGGGCGGTGAACTCCTCGACCACGTCGGCGTGCACGTAGAGGCGGTTCGCCGCGGTGCAGGCCTGGCCGCCGTTGCGGAGCTTGGCGAGCATCGCGCCCGCCACGGCCGCCTCGACGTCGGCGTCGGGCCCGACGACGAACGGGGCGTTGCCGCCCAGCTCCATCGAGGTGTTGACGACGCGCTCGGCGGCCTGGGCGAGCAGCACGCGGCCGACCTGGGTGGAGCCGGTGAAGGAGATCTTGCGGACGCGGGGGTCCTCGAGCCAGGTGGTCACCACCTGCGCGGCACCGGTGGTCGGCACGACGTTGACGACGCCGTCCGGCACGCCGGCCTCGGTGAGGATCTGCGCGACGGCGAGGGCCGTGAGCGGGGTCTCCGCGGCGGGCTTGAGCACGACGGTGCACCCGGCCGCGAGCGCCGGGGCGATCTTGCGCGTGGCCATGGCCGCGGGGAAGTTCCACGGGGTGACGAGCGCGGCGACGCCGACGGGCTTGTGCGTGACGATGGTGCGGGTGCCGCCGGCGGGCGAGACGCCGTACTCCCCCTCGGTGCGCACGGCCTCCTCGGCGAACCAGCGGAAGAACTCGGCGGCGTAGGCGACCTCGGCGCGGGCGTCGGGCAGCGCCTTGCCGTTCTCCCAGGCCATGAGGCCGGCGAGCCGGTCGGTGGAGGCGACCATGATCGCGAAGGCGCGGCGCAGCACCTCCGAGCGCTCGCGCGGCGGTGTGGCGGCCCAGGCGTCGAGCGCGGCGGCCGCGGCGTCGACGGCGGCGGTGGCCTCGGCGGGGCCGCCGTCGGCGACGTCGGTGATGCGGACGCCGGTGGCGGGGTCCTCGACGGTGAAGGTGGAGCCGGCGGGACGGCCCGCGCCGTCGATCCACACGCCCTGGGCGGGCGCGAGGGACTCGACGTAGGCGTGCAGCTCGGGGCCGGGGGCCGCGGTGCGGGCCTCGGGCCCGCCCGTCGGGGGCAGCGTGGTGAGGGACATCGGTCCTCCTCGGGTGGGTTCGGGGGCGCCGCGGCGGTAGCGGCGACGGCACCGGGGTGCGGTCGCGGCGGCGGCGGTGGTGGCGGTGGGCGGGGGCGTCACGGGTACAGGCCGCGCAGCGCGTGCGCCGCGGCGACGCGCTCGACCGCCATGGCCGTGGCGGCGGTGCGCAGCGAGAGGTCCTTGTCGGCGGCGTAGCCGCGCACGGCGTCCCAGGCGCCGAGCATGCGGTGCCGCAGCCGGTCCTCGACCTCCTGCTGCGTCCACCAGTAGGCCTGGTTGGCCTGGACCCACTCGAAGTAGCTGACGACGACGCCGCCGGCGTTGGCCAGGATGTCGGGCACGACGAGCGCGCCGGCGTCGGCGAGGATCGCGTCGGCCTCGGGCGTGGTCGGGCCGTTGGCCCCCTCGACGACGACGCGGGCCCGCACGCGGGGCGCGTTCTCGGCGGTCAGGACGCCCTCGACGGCGGCCGGGACGAGGAGGTCGACGTCGAGCTCGAGCAGCGCGGGGGCGTCGAGCTCGTCGCCGCCGTCGAAACCGACGACGGTCCCGGCGGCGTCGACGTGGGCCTCCAGGGCGGCGACGTCGAGCCCGCCGGCGCGGGTGACGGCGCCGTACTGGTCGCTGGCGGCGACGACGCGCACGCCGGCGTCGGCGAGGAACCGGGCGGCGCCGCGGCCGACCTTGCCGAAGCCCTGCACGGCGGCGGTGGAGCCCTCGACCGTCACGCCGCGCGAGGCGAGCGCCGCCAGGGCGACGTCGACGACGCCGCGGGAGGTGGAGCTGGCGCGGCCCAGGGAGCCGCCGAGCGACACGGGCTTGCCGGTGACGACGCCGAGCACGGTGTGGCCCTTGTTGACGGAGTAGGTGTCCATCATCCAGGCCATGGTGCGCTCGTCGGTGCCGATGTCGGGCGCGGGGATGTCCCGCTCCGGGCCGATGACGGGCAGGATCTCCGAGGTGAAGCGGCGGGTCACGCGCTCCAGCTCGGCCGTCGAGTACGCACGCGGGTCGATCCGCACGCCGCCCTTCGCGCCGCCGTACGGCACGTCGAGCAGGGCGCACTTCCACGTCATCCACATCGCCAGCGCGCGGACCTCGTCGAGGTCGACGTGCGGGCTGAACCGGATGCCGCCCTTGGCCGGGCCGCGGGAGAAGTTGTGCTGCACGCGGTGGCCGAGCAGGAGGTCCTGGCTGCCGTCGTCGCGCCGCAGCGGGATGGACACGGTGACCTCGCGGCGCGGCGTGGCGAGCATCCGCTCCATGCCCTCGGACAGGCCGAGCACGCGGGCGGCGTCGGCGAGCTGGGAGCGCGCGTCGTCCAGGGGCGTGGCGGGGGCGGTGGCGGCCGGCGCCACGGCCGTGGCCGTCATCGGGCGGTCCCGAGCGCGGCGGCGAGCACGTCCAGGCCCTCGGCGAGGAGCTCGTCGGAGATGGTGAGCGGCGGCAGCAGGCGCAGGACGTTGCCGTAGGTGCCGCAGGTGAGCACGATGACGCCCGCCGCGTGGGCCGCGGTGGCGACGTGCTTGGCCAGCGCGGCGTCGGGCTCGCCGGTGGCGGGGTCGACGAGCTCGACGGCGATCATGGCGCCGCGGCCGCGGACCTCGCCGAGGCGCGGGTCGGTCGCGGCGAGCTCGCCGAGGCGGCCGGTGAGCAGGGCCTCGATCTGACGCGCGCGCTCGATGAGGCCGTCCTCCTCGACGGTGTCGAGGGTGGCCAGAGCGGCGGCGCACGCGAGCGGGTTGCCACCGTAGGTGCCGCCCAGGCCGCCGGCGTGCGCGGCGTCCATGATGTCGGCGCGGCCGGTGACGGCGGACAGCGGCAGGCCGCCGGCGACACCCTTGGCGGTGGTGACGAGGTCGGGCACGACGCCCTCGTGCTCGCAGGCGTACCAGGCGCCGGTGCGGGCGATGCCGGACTGCACCTCGTCGGCGACGAACACGACGTCGTTCGCGCGGCACCAGTCGACGATCGCGGGCAGGAAGCCCTCGGCCGGCACGATGAAGCCGCCCTCGCCCTGGATGGGCTCGAAGACGACGGCGGCGAGGTTCTCGGCGCCGACCTGCTTCTCGATCTGGCTGATCGCGCGGGCCGCGGCCTCGGGGCCGGTCAGGCCGTCGCGGTACGGGTAGGAGGTGGGCACGCGGTAGACGTCGGAGGCGAACGGCCCGAAGCCCGACTTGTAGGGCTGGTTCTTCGCCGTGAGGGCCATCGTGAGGTTGGTGCGGCCGTGGTAGGCGTGGTCGAAGGCGACGACGGCCGTGCGCTTCGTGTACGCGCGGGCGATCTTCACCGCGTTCTCGACGGCCTCCGCGCCGGAGTTGAACAGCGCGGTGCGCTTGGCGTGGTCGCCGGGCGTGAGGGCGTTGAGGCGCTCGGCGACCTCCACGTAGCCCTCGTAGGGGGTGACCATGAAGCAGGTGTGGGTGAACGCCTCGGCCTGCGCGGCGACGGCGGCGGCGACCCGGGGGGCGGCGTTGCCCACGGTCGTCACGGCGATGCCGGACCCGAGGTCGATGAGCGAGTTGCCGTCGACGTCGACGACGACTCCCCCGCCGGCGGCGGCGGCGAACACGGGCATCGTGGTGCTGACGCCGGCGGCGACGGCGGCCTGCTGGCGGGCGGCGAGCTCGCGGGACCGGGGGCCGGGCAGCTCGGTGACGAGGCGGCGCTCCTGGGGCAGCGCGGGGCCGCCGACGATGGTCGGGGTGGTGACGGTCATGTCGACTCCAGCATCGGTGCGGGACGGCGCCCGGGTCGGGCGACGTGGCTCACGCTAGGTCGGTCCAGGGGTGTCGCGCAGCGCCACCTCTGCACAATCTGCGGGACCCTGTTGTGCAAGACTGCCGCCATGGTCACCGTCCGCGACGTCATCGGCAGCACGGAGCTCGCCCTGCGCGGCGTGCACGTCCCCCGCCCGGACGAGCCGGTGCGCTGGGTCGCGACGTCCGAGCTCGCCGATCCCAGCCCGTTCCTCGAGGGCGGCGAGCTGCTGCTCACCACGGGGCTGGGCACCGACGGGTGGGGGCCGGACGACGTCCGCTGGGAGACGTACGTCGCCCGGCTGGCCGCAGCGGGCGTCGCCGCGGTCGGCCTGGGCACGGGCCTCACGCACGCCGAGGTGCCCGCCGCCCTGGCCCGCGCGTGCCGCGCCCGGTCGCTGAACCTCGTGGAGGTGCCCCGGCGCACGCCGTTCGTGGCGATCAGCCGGCTGACGGCGTCGATGCTCCAGGAGGGCGAGCGCGCCGAGGCGCGCCGGGCCGCCAAGGCGCAGCGCGAGCTCACCGAGGCGGCCGCCCGGCGGCCCGGGCCCGAGGCCGTGCTGCGCACCCTGGTGCGCCACCTCGGCGGGGGCGTCGCCGTCGTCGGTCCGCGGGACGACGCACCCACCGCGGTGGGCTCCCCTCCCCCGGCCGGGCTCGACCTGGTCGCCGAGGCCGCCAGGCTGCGCGAGCGCGGGGCCCGCGGCTCGGCCACCCTCGCCGTCGGGGACGCGACGTGCGTGCTGCTCCCGGTGGGGCTCGGCACCCGCCCGGACGGGCACCTGGCCGCCTGGACGCCGGAGCCGCTGGACGGGGCGCGCCGGGGCGCGCTCACCACCGCCGTCGCCCTGCTGGGCCTCGACGCGCAGCGCCGCCGCGACCGCCGCGAGCAGACCGCGCGGATCCGGGGCCGCGCCCTGGAGCTGCTCGTCGCCGGCGACGCCCGCACGGCCGCCGTGCTCGCCGGCGCGGCCGACGACGCCCCGGCGGAAGCCGCCGTGCCCCGGCGGCTGCGCGTGGTCGCCGCGGCGGCGCCCGCGGGCACCGCGCCCGCGGCCGCGACGCCCCTGCTGGAGGACGCGGCGGGTGCCCTGGAGGGCGAGGAGGCGCTGGTGTCCCGCACGAGCGACGGGCTGCGGCTCGCCGCCGCGGACCCCGTGGCGCAACGGTGCGCGGCGGCCCTGGCGGCGCGCGGGCTGACCGCAGGCGTCGGCGAGCTGGTCGACGCCGCGCGGGCGCCGCGCTCGGCACGCACCGCGGCGCACGCGCTCGCGCAGACGACGTCGGCGGTCCCGGTGGTCCGCTGGGACGACCTCGTCGGCGACGGGGTGCTCGCCCTCGTGGGCGACGAGCCGGCGGCGGCGTTCGCGGCGACCTGGCTGGCCCCCCTGCGCGGCCGCGAGCCTCTGCTGGAGGTGCTGCGCGCGTTCCTGCGCCACCACGGGTCGCGAGGGAAGGTCGCCGAGGAGCTCGGCGTGCACCGCAACACGGTGCGTCAGCGCGTCGCGGAGATCGAGGCGGCGCTCGGCCGCCCGCTCGACGACCCGGCGACCCGCGTCAACGCCTGGGTCGCCCTCCAGGCGCACGACGCCCGCGCGCTCGGCCGCTGAGGGCCGGGCACGCGGGCGTCGTGGTCGCCCCGCCCCGGGGCGTCCGGCTCAGTCGCCGAGCGCGTGCATGACGTGCTTGACGCGCGTGTACTCCTCGACCGAGTACAGCGACAGGTCCTTGCCGTAGCCGGAGTACTTGAAGCCGCCGTGCGGCATCTCGGCGGTGAGGAGCACGTGGGTGTTGACCCACACGCAGCCGAAGTCGAGGTCGCGCGAGACCCGCATGGCGGTGCCGTGGTCGGCCGTCCAGACGCTCGCGGCCAGCGCGTAGTCGACGTCGTTGGCGAGCTCGAGCGCCTCGGCCTCGGTGTCGAACGCCTGCACGGTCAGGACCGGGCCGAACACCTCCTCCTGCACGACGCGGTCGTCCTGGTGGACACCGGTGACGATCGTCGGGGCGTAGTAGTAGCCCTCGTCGCCGACCCGGTGGCCGCCGGTGACGACGGTGGCGTGCGCGGGCAGGCCCGCGACCTTCTCCTCGACCGCCGCGAGGTGGCGGGCGTTGTTGAGCGGGCCGTAGGAGTTCTTGGCCTCGTCGTCGCCCGTGACCAGCGCGCGAGCGGCGGCGGCGAGGTGCTCGACGAGCTCGTCGTGGGCCTCGCGCTGCACGAGCACCCGGGTGACGGCGGTGCAGTCCTGGCCGGCGTTGAACGTGCCGAACTCGACCACGGCCTGCGCGGTGGCCGCCAGGTCGGCGTCGGCGAAGACGACGGCGGGCGCCTTGCCGCCGAGCTCGAGGTGGGTGCGCTTGACCTGGCCGGCGGCCCCCGCGGCGACGGCCATGCCGGCACGCACGGACCCGGTGATGGCGACCATCGCCGGGGTGCGGTGGGTGGTCATGAGCTCGCCGGTGCTCGCGTCGCCGAGGACGACGTTGAGCACGCCGTCCGGCACGATCCCGGCGGCGACGCGGGCGAGCGCGAGGGTGGACTCGGGCGTGGTGTCGGACGGCTTGAGGACGACGGTGTTGCCGGCGGCGAGCGCGGGGCCGATCTTCCAGAACGCCATCATCAGCGGGTAGTTCCAGGGGGTGACCTGGGCGACGACGCCGACGGGCTCGCGGCGGACGTAGGACGTGTGCCCGCCGAGGTACTCGGTGGCGGCCTTGCCCTCGAGGGTCCGGGCGGCGCCGGCGAAGAACCGCAGGGCGTCGGCGCCGGCGGCGACCTCCTCCTGCGCGATCTGCGCGCGGGGCTGGCCGGTGTTGCGGTGCTGCGCCTCGACGAGCTCGTCGGACGCGGCCTCGACGGCGTCGGCGAGCCGGAGCAGGACGGCCTGGCGCTCGCCCGGCGTGGATCGGCGCCAGGTGCGCAGCGCGGCGGACGCGGCGGCCATGGCGGCGTCCACGTCGGCGGCGTCGGAGACCGGGGAGACCGCGACGGTGCGTCCCGTGGCGGGGTCGACGACGTCGAGGCGGCCGGCGCCGGACGCGTCGACGAATCGGCCGTCGACGAAGTTCTGCAGGACGGTGACGTCGGGGGTCACGGGCATCTCCTTCGGTGCGGCGGGGCCGGACGGCCACGCAAATGAATGCCCGTCACTTTGACACACCTCCGGGGTCCCGCGCGACACCCCGGCGGCACCGTCAGCCCCCGGCACCCCCGGGGTGCCGCGCCCGGAAGCCCGTGACCAGCGCCGCGAGCCCCGCCTCGAACGCCGCGTCCGCGTTGTCCCGGCCCGCCCGGAGCAGGCCCGCCCGGGCCAGCGCGGGCGCCGCCGCGTCGTCCGGCACGTCGAAGATGTCGGCCGGCGCGGTCGCGTCCATCGCCGACCCGAGCACGAACGACTCCAGCGCCACCACGACGTCGACCGCCTCCGCCTCCGGCCAGCCCCCCGCGCACAGCCCGGCCACGACACCCTCGTACATGGCCACCGTGTGCGGCGACCCCGCGATGGGCGTGACCGCGATGACGGGGACGAGCGGGGCGTGCCGCACGTAGGCGTCGCGGTAGGACCGCGCCCACCGTTCGAGGGCGACGTCCCACGGCTCGGTGTCGAACGCCGACGCGTCGATCCCGCGGTTGACGTGGTCCTGGAGCCAGCGCAGCAGGTCGCGCTTGGAGGCGACGTGGTTGTAGAGCGCCGACGGCGCCACGCGCAGCTCGCGTGCGAGCGCGGCCATGGTCAGGGCGGGGTACCCGCGAGCGCCGATGAGCTCGACGGCGGCCCGGGTGATGCGCTTCTGCGACAGCAGCGGCACGCTGGGTCGACCCCGTCGCCGCGCCCGGGGGCGGGGTGCGGAGTCCGTCGCGACCTGCGTGGGGACCTCGTCGTTCGTCACGCAGGACACGATCTCACGATCCCTCGGCGGCACGGGGGTGTGACGCAGGTCTTGACGGATCGGCCCCCGCCGGTCCTTAATGACTGTCATTCATAAACCTTCGCCGACGCAGGAAGAGGCCATGGACACCCACGCCACCCGCGAGCACACCCCCCTCGAGCTGGAGCGCGACGTCGTCGTCGTCGGCGCCGGCCCCGCCGGCCTCATGGCCGCCCGCCGCCTCGCCCGCGCCGGCCGCAGCGTCGCTGTCCTCGAGGCCCGCGACCGCGTCGGCGGCCGCACCTGGAGCGACACCGTCGACGGCGCCTGGCTCGAGATCGGCGGCCAGTGGGTCTCCCCCGACCAGACCGAGCTCCTCGGCCTCCTCGACGAGCTCGGCAAGGAGACCTACCCGCGCTACCGCGACGGCGAGTCCGTCTACGTCGGCGCCGACGGCACCCGCACCCGCTACACCGGCGACCGGTTCCCCGTCGGCGAGACCACCGCCGCCGAGATGGAGAGGCTCATCGAGATCCTCGACGGCCTCGTCGCCGAGATCGGCGTCCGCGAGCCCTGGGCGCACCCGCTCGCCCGCGAGCTCGACACGATCTCGTTCCACCACTGGCTGCGGAGCCAGTCCGACGACGCCGAGGCCTGCGACAACATCGGCCTCTTCATCGCCGGCGGCATGCTCACCAAGCCCGCCCACGCGTTCTCCGCGCTCCAGGCCGTCCTCATGGCCGCCTCCGCGGGCTCCTTCTCGCACCTCGTCGACGAGGACTTCATCCTCGACCGCCGCGTCGTCGGCGGCATGCAGTCCGTCTCGCTCGCCATGGCCGCCGAGCTCGGCGACGACGTCCACCTGTCCACCCCGGTGCGTACCGTGCGGCGCGACGACGAGGGCGTCACCGTCGTCTCCGACCGCGTCGTCGTGCGCGCCCGCCGCGTCGTCATGGCGGTCCCGCCGAACCTGTACTCGCGCGTCTCGTTCGAGCCGCCGCTGCCCCGCCGCCAGCACCAGCTCCACCAGCACCTGTCGCTCGGACTGGTCATCAAGGTGCACGCCGTCTACCCGACGCCGTTCTGGCGCGAGGACGGGCTGTCCGGCACCTGCTTCGGGGCCGGCCGCCTCGTCCAGGAGGTGTACGACAACACCAACCACGGCGACACCCGCGGCACCCTGGTCGGGTTCGTGTCCGACGAGAAGGCCGACGCGATGTTCCGCCTGAGCGCGGACGAGCGCCGCGCCGCGATCCTCGCCGGGATCGCCGAGTACCTCGGTGACGCCGCCCTCGAGCCCGAGGTCTACTTCGAGTCCGACTGGGGCTCCGAGGAGTGGACCCGCGGCGCCTACGCCGCGAGCTTCGACCTCGGCGGGCTGCACCGCTACGGCGCCGACCAGGCCGCCCCCGTGGGTCCCATCCACTGGGCGTGCTCCGACCTCGCCGCCGAGGGCTACCAGCACGTCGACGGCGCCCTGCGCTCCGGCCGCGCCGTCGCCGAGACGCTGCTCGCCGAGCTCGGCGAGCCGGCCGCGGCCCGGGCCGCGTGACCGCCCGCCTCGTCGTCGCCTACGGCGGCGACTCCCGCAGCCAGGACGCGCTCACCCTGACGGCCGACGTCGCACGCTCGGTCGGCGCCGAGATCGACGTCGTCCTCGTCGTGCGCACCGACGACCCGTTCGGGGCGCCCTACCCGCCCGTCGGGGACGTCGGCCCGCTCACCGAGGAGCGCGCCCGCGACTGGCTGGCCGAGGCCCGCGACGTCGTCGGCGACGACGTCGTGGTGCGCACCCACCTGCGCCGGGACCGCTCGATCGCCCAGGGCGTGATCGACGCCGCCGTCGAGCTCGACGCCTCGCTCGTCGTCGTCGGGACCGCCTCGGGCGGCCCCGCGTCGGCCTTCACGGTGGGTCCCGTCGCGACCCACCTGCTCCACGCCTCCCCCGTGCCGGTGCTCCTCACCCCGCCCCGGTACCGGTCCGCCGGGACCCTGCGGGCGGTGTACTGTGCCGTCGGCACCCGACCGGGGGCGCAGCTCGTCGTCGACGAGGCGGTGCGCACCGCCCTGCGGGCCGAGGTGCCGCTGCACCTCGTGTCCCTCGTGGACGTCGACGAGCACCACGGGGCCGGCGCCGAGGCACGCCGGCGCGCCGAGGACCTGGTCCGCCGGACCGCCGAGGCCGTCACCGCCGACCCCCGGACCACCCCTGACACCGTCGTCACCATCGAGATCGGGCAAGGACGCTCCATGAGACACGCCATCGACTCCGTCGCCTGGGAGCCGGGCAGCCTGCTGCTCGTCGGCTCCTCGCGGCTCGCCACCGGGCGCCGCACGTTCCTCGGCACCACCGCCGCGCGCATGCTGCGCCACCTCCCGGTGCCGATGCTCGTCGTGCCCCGGCCCGCCGAGGCCGCCACGGCCGCCACCGCCGCCGGGGGTGCCGCATGAGCGCTCCCACCACCACGTCGCAGGCGCCCGCGCCCGCGGACGGCGCCACGACCGGCAAGGGCCTCGGCGCCGGCCGCCTGGGCCTGCTGGGCTCCGTCGTCATCGGCGTCTCGACCATCGCGCCCGCCTACACGCTGTCCGGGGCGCTCGGCCCGACGGCCGCGGCGGTCGGCGAGCAGCTGCCCGCGATCTTCCTCGTCGGCTTCGTGCCGATGCTGCTCGTCGCGGTCGGCTACCGGCAGCTCAACAAGGCCATGCCCGACGCCGGCACGACGTTCACCTGGGTGTCGAAGGCGTTCGGCCCGTTCGTGGGCTGGATGGGCGGCTGGGGCCTGCTGGCGGCCACGATCCTCGTGCTGTCCAACCTCGCGGGCATCGCGGTCGACTTCTTCTACCTCGCGCTCGCCCAGATCACGGGCAACCCCGGGCTCGCGGACCTCACCCGCAACGTGTGGGTCAACATCGTCACCTGCCTGGCGTTCATGGCGGCGGCGTGCTGGATCGCCTACCGCAGCGTCGAGACGACGAAGATCGTCCAGTACGTGCTGGTCGGCTTCCAGGTCGCCGTGCTCGTGTGGTTCTCGATCGCCGCGTACGCCCACGTCGCGGGTGGCACCGCGCCGGCCGGCCTGACGATCGACCCGCAGTGGTTCGACCCGTTCGCCGTCGACTCGTTCTCCGCGTTCGCCGCGGGCGTGTCCCTGTCGGTCTTCATCTACTGGGGCTGGGACGTCGTGCTCACCCTCAACGAGGAGACCAAGGGCTCCGCGGTCACGCCGGGCAAGGCGGCGACCTCGACCATCTTCGTCATCGTCGTGCTCTACATGACGGTCGGCCTGGCGGTGCTGACGTTCGCGGGCGTGGGCGAGGACGGTCTCGGCCTGGGCAACCCGGACATCCAGGGCAACGTCTTCGCCGCCCTGGCCGGCCCCGTCATGGGCCCCACCGCGATCCTCATGTCGCTGGCGGTGCTGTCGTCGTCGGCCGCGTCGCTGCAGTCGACGATCGTGTCGCCCGCCCGCACCATGCTCGCCATGGGCCACTACGGCGCGCTGTCGCCGAAGTACGCGCGCATCACGCCGCGCTTCCAGTCCCCCGGCTACGCCACGGTGGCCTCGGCCGTCATCGCGTCGGTGTTCTACGCGGTCATGCGCGTCGTGTCCGAGGACGTCCTGTGGGACACGATCACGGCCCTCGGGATCATGGTCTGCTTCTACTACGGCGCCACCGCGCTCGCGTGCGTCTGGTACTTCCGCTCCGAGGCGCGCGACCCGCGCGCCCTCCTGACGAAGATCGTCGCGCCGGGCGTCGGCGGCGTGCTGCTGCTCGTGTTCTTCGTCCAGACGTCGATCGACTCCATGGACCCGGAGTACGGCTCCGGCTCGCACATCGGCGGCGTCGGCCTGGTGTTCGTCCTCGGCGTCGGCGTCCTCGCGCTCGGCCTGGTCGTCATGGCCGTCCAGCGCGTGCGCCGCCCGGAGTTCTTCCGCGGGCAGGTCCTGCCGCGCGGGAGCTCGGCGGACGGCCCTTCCGCGGGCTGAGCGGGATCATCCACGGCGAGGGCCGGGCGGCGTGCCGCCCGGCCCTCGCCGTGTCAACATGCCCTCGACCGCGCGCACGACGAGGTCCGCGCGGTCGGTGGTGGCGCCCCACCGCACGAGCGACTGGGCGTTGAGCCCGTCGATCATCCCGAGCACCTGCCAGGCGGCGGCGTCCGGGTCGGCGACCTCGAGGTCGCCGGTCGCCACGCCGGCGTCGATCACCCGGCGCACGAGCGACTTCCACGCGTCCATGCGGTCGCGGACGCGGGCCGCGAGCGCCTCGTTGCGACGCCCGAGCGCCCAGGACTCGACCCACACGAGGGTGACGTCGTCGCGGTCGCCGTCGAGCAGGGTGCGCACCAGCAGCTCCAGGGCTCGGGCGGGCGGCACCCCGTCGAGCAGGGCGGCCACGTCGTCGAGCTCGGCGGTGACGACCCGGCCGAAGACGTCCGCGACGAGCTCGTCCATCGAGGGGACGTAGTGGGACACGAGGGCCGCGGTGATGCCGGCGCGCGCGGCCACGGCGCGGGTGGTGACCTGCGCGAGCCCGTCGGCGCGGGCGATGGCGCAGGCCGTCTCGACGACCTGGGCGCGGCGGGCGGCGGGGTCGAGCCGGCGGCGGGTCGCCGCGGCCGTCCCGGTCGGGGCGGACGGGGTTGACATGCGCCCACCCTACGGGCACCCTTCTTTATTGAACAGCCGCTCAACAACGAAGGTGTGACGACATGGCCTGGAGGATGCCGCACGAGGCGGACCCGCACGACCGGACCTGGATGGCGTTCCCCCGCGAGGGGTTCACGCTCGGCGCGAGCACCGCGGAGCAGGAGGCCGGCTACCGCGCCTGGGCCGACGTGGCCAACACGATCGCCCGCTTCGAGCCGGTGAGCATGGTCGTCGACCCCAGCCAGGCCGACCGCGCCCGGCGCATGCTGGACGGCGCCGTCGAGATCCACACCGCACCGCTGGACGAGTTCTGGATGCGCGACGTCGGCCCGACGTTCGTCGTCGACGACGACCGCCCCGGCGTCCTCGGCGCCGTCGACTGGACCTTCAACGGCTGGGGCGCCCCCGCGTGGGCCGAGTGGGAGCTGTCCGCCCGCCTCGGCGCGCACGTCGCCCGCCTCAGCGGCGCCGAGCTCGTCGCCTCCGACCTCGTCAACGAGGGCGGCGCGATCCACGTCGACGGCGCCGGCACCGTGCTGCTCACGCACACCGTCCAGCTCGACCCCCGCCGCAACCCCGGCCTCGACCGCGCGGCCGTCGAGGCCGAGCTCGCCCGCACGATCGGCGCCACCGCGTTCGTCTGGCTCCCCCGCGGCCTCGGCCGCGACTACGACGCCCTCGGCACCAACGGGCACGTCGACATGGTCGCGACGTTCGCCGCGGACGGCACCGTGCTCCTGCACGACCAGACCGACCCGCAGCACCCCGACCACCTCGTCAGCCGGGTGCTGCGCGACCTGCTGGAGTCCGCGAGCGACGCCGCCGGGCGCCCGCTGCGGGTCGTCGGCCTGCCCGCCCCGGCGGTCCTGCGCGACGACCACGGGTTCGTCGACCTGTCGTACGTCAACCACACCCTCGTCAACGGCGGCGTCGTCGCCTGCGGGTTCGACGACGCCGTCGCCGACGCCCGCGCCCGCGAGCTCCTCGCCGACGCCTACCCGGGCCGCGAGGTCGTCACCGTCGACGCCCGGGAGATCTTCGCCCGCGGCGGCGGCATCCACTGCATCACCCAGCAGCAGCCCCGGGTGAGCGGGCCGACGACCGGGGGCGACCGTGGCTGACACCGACGTCACGACCCCCGCCGCGCCCGCGTCCGGCACCGCCGGGCCGGGCACCGTCGAGGTCCACGAGGCGTCCGTCGCCGACCTGCGCGCCGCCCTGGAGTCCGGGGCGGCCACCGCCGTCGGCCTCGTGCGCGCCTACCGTGCCCGCATCGCCGCGTACGACGCGCCCGGCACCGCGACGGCCCTGGCCTCCGTGGTCGTGCCGAACCCGGACGCCGAGGCCGAGGCCGAGGCGTCGGACGCGCGCCGCGCCGCCGGGCGCCCGCTCGGCCCGCTGGACGGCATCCCTTACACCGCGAAGGACAGCTTCCTCGTCCGGGGCCTCACGGCGGCGGCGGGCTCGCCCGCGTTCGCCGACCTGGTCGCGCAGCGCGACGCGTTCACCATCGAACGGTTGCGCGACGCCGGCGCGATCTGCCTCGGGCTGACCAACATGCCGCCCATGGCGAACGGCGGCATGCAGCGCGGCCTGTACGGCCGCGCCGAGAGCCCGTACAGCGCGGACTTCCTCACCTCGGCGTTCGGGTCCGGCTCCTCCAACGGGTCGGGCACCGCCACCGCGGCGAGCCTGGCCGCGTTCGGCCTCGGCGAGGAGACCTGGTCGAGCGGCCGGGCGCCGGCCTCCTGCAACGCGCTGTGCGCCTACACCCCGTCGCGCGGCGTGATCTCCGTGCGCGGCAACTGGCCGCTCGTGCCGACGATGGACGTCGTGGTGCCGCACACGCGCACGATGGCGGACCTCCTGGAGGTGCTCGACGTCGTGGTCGCCGACGACACCGAGACCCGCGGCGACTTCTGGCGCGCCCAGCCCTGGGTGGAGATCCCGGCGGCGTCCGCCGTCCGGCCCGCGTCCTACGCGGCGCTCGCGCCGAGGGACGTGGACGACGCCCGCGCGCGCCTCGCCGGACGGGTCCTCGGCGTGCCGCGGATGTACGTCAACGCCGACCCCGACGCGGGCACCGCGCCGGACGGCGGCATCGGCGGCCCCACCGGCACGCGCGTCGAGACCCGGCCCAGCGTGCTGGCCCTGTGGGAGGCCGCGCGCGCCGACCTGGAGGCCGCCGGCGCCCGGGTCGTCGAGGTCGACCTGCCGCTCGTGACGAACTACGAGGGCGACCGGCCCGGCGCCCCGACGATCGCCACGCGCGGGCTCGTCCCGCCGCCGTTCCTCGAGCGCGAGCTCTGCGACCTGTCCGCATGGGCGTGGGACGACTTCCTGCGCGCCAACGGCGACCCGCACCTGCCCGACCTCACCGGCGTCGACGGCGCGCAGGTGTTCCCGCACCCCGACGGCGCGCTGCCGGACCGGTACGACGGGTTCACCGACGACATCGCCACCTACCCGCAGCACGTGCGCGAGCACCCGGTGGCCGCGATGACCGACATCCCCTGGATGGCCGAGGGCGTGCGCGGGCTGGAGGCCACCCGCCGCGTCGACCTCGAGGAGTGGATGGACGACCTCGGCCTCGACGCCGTCGTGTTCCCCGCGATGGCCGACGTCGGCCGCGCCGACGCGGACACGAACCCCGCGTCCGCCGATCGCGCCTGGGCCAACGGCGTCTGGGTCGCGAACGGCAACCTCGCGATCCGGCACGCGGGCGTGCCCACCGTCACCGTGCCGATGGGCACCATGGCCGACACGGGCATGCCCGTCGGGCTCACGTTCGCCGGCCGCGGGTGGGACGACACCCGCCTGCTGGCCCTCGCCGCCGCGTTCGAGGCCACCGGGGACCGCCGCACCGCGCCGCCGCGCACGCCACCGCTGCGCTGAAGGACCGCGCCGGCGCCGGGTCCCCGTGGGGCCCCGGCGCCGGCCCCACGTGCCGCGGGTCAGAACCCGAAGGTGCGGAACGGCTCCACGGCGCCGTCGTGCAGGTCGCGCAGCACGACGAGCTCGTGCGGCACCACCGGGTCGGGCAGGCGCACGAGCGGGAACCAGCGCAGGTCGGCGGCCTTGTCGGCCTCCTGGAGGGCGGGCGTGCCTGCCCACCGGGTCGCGGCGAAGAAGAAGTCGACGCGCTGCTCCAGCGCCGGTCCGTGCGGGATCCCGCGGTGCTGCACGGTCAGCGGCCGCACGTCGGCCGGGTCCACGTCGACCCCGAGCTCCTCGCGCGCCTCGCGCACCGCCGCCGCGAGCGCCGACTCGCCGGCCTCGACGTGCCCGGCCGCGCCCGCGGCCCAGTGGCCGTCCATGAACCCGGTGCCGGCGCGGAGCTGGAGGAGGACCTGCCCCTCACGGCGCAGGAACAGGTAGGCCGCGGGGACGACGCGGAACCGGTCGTCGGCGCTGCCGTCGTCCCACGCCGCCGGGGAGGGCGTCCCTCCCTCGGTGCCGCTCATGACAGGCACGCCGGGCCGAGGAGCGCCTTGAGGTCGCCGAACAGCGCGGGGCTCTTCTCGACCCGCAGCGTGTCGGCGGCCCGCACGACGGTCCGCTTGCCGGGCTCGGCGACGTGCACGTGCACCTCCGCGGGCCCGGGATGGGTGGCCAGCACCTCGCGCAGCCGCACCATGACGGGCTCGACGCAGCGCGTGTGCGGCACCGTGACGAGCACCGGGGCGTCGGCCACCGCGGAGGTGTCCGGCAGCGACACCTCCTGCGCCTGGAGCTGCATCTGGTCGTCGCGGCGTCGCACACGCCCCTTGAGGGTGACGACCTGGTCCTCGGCGAGCACCGTGGAGTACGCCAGGTACGTCTCGCCGAAGAACATCACCTCGACGGCGCCCTCGAGGTCCTCGATCGTCACGGCGGCCCACGGGTTGCCGTTCTTGCTCATGCGGCGCTGCACCGAGGTGAGCAGCCCCGCCACCGTGACCATCGAGCCGTCCGCGCGGGTCTCGTCGGCGATGAGCGCCGCGATCGAGGTGTCCGCCGCCCGTGCGAGCACGTGCTCCAGCCCGGACAGCGGGTGGTCGGACACGTACAGGCCGAGCATCTCCCGCTCGAACGCGAGCCGCTGCTTCTTGTCCCAGTCGGGCAGGTCCGGCACCTCGACGGAGAACGTCACCGCGTCGTCGGCGCCGCCGCCGAAGTCCGCGAAGAGGTCGAACTGCCCCTCGGCCTCCTTGCGCTTGACCGAGATGACGGCGTCGACGGCCTGCTCGTGGACGACGAGCAGCGCGCGGCGCGGGTGCCCGAGCGAGTCGAAGGCGCCCGCCTTGATGAGGGACTCGATGGTGCGCTTGTTGCACACCACGGCCGGCACCTTGTCGAGGAAGTCGGTGAACGACGTGAACGCGCCCTTCTCCTCGCGCGCCGTGATGATCGCGTCCACGACGTTCGCGCCGACGTTGCGGATCGCGGTGAGGCCGAACCGGATGTCGGACCCGACCGCGGTGAACTTCGCGGCGGAGTCGTTGACGTCCGGCGGCAGCACCGTGATCCGCATGCGACGGCACTCGCCCAGGTAGAGCGCCATCTTGTCCTTGTCGTCCCGCACCGACTGCAGGAGCCCCGCCATGTACTCGGTGGGGTACAGCGCCTTGAGGTACGCCGTCCAGTACGCGACCAGGCCGTAGCCCGCCGAGTGCGCCTTGTTGAAGGCGTACCCGGCGAACGGGACGAGCACGTCCCAGACGGCCTTGATCGCGGCGTCGGAGTACCCGCGCTCCTTGCAGCCCGCCTCGAAGTTCACGAACTCCTTGGCCAGCACCTCGGGCTTCTTCTTGCCCATCGCGCGGCGCAGCAGGTCGGCCTGGCCGAGCGTGTACCCGGCGAGGATCTGCGCGGCGCGCTGGACCTGCTCCTGGTAGACGATGAGGCCGTAGGTCTCGTCGAGGACCTCCGCCAACGGCTCGGCGAGCTCGCGGTGGATCGGCTCGATCTTCTGCAGCCCGTTCTTGCGCAGCGCGTAGTTCGTGTGCGAGTTCATGCCCATCGGGCCCGGGCGGTACAGCGCGATGACGGCGGAGAGGTCGTCGAACTTGTCGGGACGCATCTGGCGCAGCAGCGCGCGCATGGGCCCGCCGTCGAGCTGGAACACGCCCAGGGTCTCGCCGCGCGCGAGCAGCCCGTACGTCGCCGGGTCGTCGAGCGGGACCGTCTCGATCTCGACCGGGTCCTTGCCGTTCATGACGATGTTCTCGAGCGCGTCGTCGAGGATCGTCAGGTTGCGCAGCCCCAGGAAGTCCATCTTGATCAGGCCGAGGCCCTCGGACGTCGGGTAGTCGAACTGCGTGATGACGGCGCCGTCCTGCGGGCGCCGCATGATCGGGATGACGTCGATGAGCGGTGCGCTGGACATGATGACGCCCGCCGCGTGCACGCCCCACTGGCGCTTGAGGCCCTCGATGCCGCGCGCCGTCTCCACGACGCGCTGCGCCTCCGGGTCGGTGTCGTGCACCTGGCGGAACTCCGCCGCCTCCTGGTAGCGCGGGTGGCTCGGGTCGAAGATCCCCGACAGCGGGATGTCCTTGCCCATCACCGCCGGCGGCATCGCCTTGGTGAGCTTCTCCCCCATCGCGAAGGGGAAGCCGAGCACGCGCGAGGCGTCTTTGAGGGCCTGCTTCGCCTTGATCGAGCCGTACGTGACGATCATCGCGACGCGGTCGTCGCCGTACTTCTCGGTGACGTAGCGGATGACCTCGGCGCGCCGACGCTCGTCGAAGTCGACGTCGACGTCGGGCATCGACACGCGCTCCGGGTTGAGGAACCGCTCGAAGATGAGCCCGTGCTCCAGCGGGTCGAGCTCGGTGATGCCCATGACGTAGGACACCATCGACCCCGCCGCGGAACCACGCCCCGGGCCCACGCGGATGCCCTGCTCCTTGGCCCAGTTGATGAAGTCGGCGACCACGAGGAAGTACCCCGGGAAGCCCATCTGGATGATGACGTCCGTCTCGTACTTCGCCTGCTTGCGCACGTCGTCCGGCACGCCGGCCGGGTAGCGCACGTGCAGGCCCTTCTCGACCTCCTTGACGAACCAGGAGATCTCGTCCTCGCCGGCGGGCACCGGGAAGTTCGGCATGTAGTTGGCGCCGGTGTCGAACGACACCTCGGCCTTCTCCGCGACCAGCAGCGTGTTGTCGCACGCCTCGGGCAGCTCGGTGAAGATGCGGCGCATCTCCGCGCCCGAGCGCACGTAGAACGTGTCGCCGCTGAACGCGAACCGGCTGCCGCCCTGGTCGTACGTGGGCTCGTCGAGCGTCGAGCCGGAGTTGACCGCCAGCAGCACCTCGTGGGCGTGGGAGTCCTCCTGCTTGGTGTAGTGCAGGTCGTTCGTCGCGAGCAGCGGCGCTCCGATGTGCTCCGCGAGCCGCAGCAGGTCCTTGGTGACCCGACGCTCGATCTCGATGTCGTGGTCCATCAGCTCGACGTAGAAGTCGTCCTTGCCGAAGATGTCCTGCAGCTCGGCGGCGGCCCGGACCGCCTCGTCCCACTGCCCGAGGCGCAGGCGCGTCTGCACCTCGCCCGACGGGCAGCCCGTCGTCGCCATCAGGCCCTGCGAGTACGTCTCGAGCAGCTCGCGGTCCATGCGCGGCCACTTGCCCATCTGCCCGTCCAGCGACGCCAGCGACGCCGCGCGGAACAGGTTGTGCATGCCCGTGTTGTCCTTCGCCCACATCGTCATGTGGGTGTAGGCGCCACCGGCGGAGACGTCGTCGCGGCGCTGGTTCTGCTCGCCCCACAGCACCTTGGTGCGGTCGTGGCGGCTCGTGCCCGGGGTGACGTACGCCTCGACGCCGATGATCGGCTTCACGCCGAACTTCTGGGCGGTGCTCCAGAAGTCGAACGCCCCGAACAGGTAGCCGTGGTCCGTGATGGCGATGGCCGGCTGGCCGAGACGGTCCACCTCGGTGAACAGCTCGTTCATGCGCGCCGCACCGTCGAGCATCGAGTACTCGGTGTGGACGTGGAGGTGGACGAAGTCGTCCTTCGTCCCGGTGGAGGGTCCGGTGGGTGCGGCGGCGTCCGGCATGGCAGCGAGTCTAGGTGCCGCCACCGACCCTCCGGACGTCCCCCGCCGGGGGCGCGCGGAGCGGCGGCGCACGTCACGCCCCGCGCCGCGTACAGTGCTGCCCAGCCGACCGGTGCGAAGGAGGACGGGTGCCGTCAGTGACCAGCGCGGACGTCGCGCGCGCGGCGGGCGTGTCCCGCACGACCGTGAGCTACGTGCTCAACGACACCCCCGGCGTCTCGGTGTCGCAGGCCACCCGCCAGCACGTGCGCGACACCGCCGCCCGGCTCGGGTACGCGCCGTCGGCGGCCGCCCGGACCCTGCGCCGGGGCCGCAGCGACCTCGTCGTGTGCGTGCTGCCGGACTGGCCCACGGGCCCCGTGGTCGACCTCCTGCTCGACCACCTCACCGACGTCCTCGCCGAGCGCGGCCTGTTCGTGCTCGTCCACCACCACCGCGACTCGCGCGCGCTGACGGACCTCTGGCGGGCCGTGACACCGCGGGCCGTCGTCGGGCTCGCCCCCTTCACGCCCGACGAGGCCCGGGCGATGGCACAGGCCGGGATCGTCGTCGTCGGCACCGTCCAGACGACCGACGACGACGCGTTCGACCGCTCGCAGCACGACCTCGCCGCGCTGCAGGTCGACCACCTCGCCGCGCGCGGCCACCGCCGCGTCGCCGTGGCCGCCACCGACGACCCCCGCCTGGCGCGGTTCGCGCAGGCCCGGCTCGCCGGCGTGCGCGACGCCTGCGCCGCCCGCTCGCTGCCCGCGCCGGTGTCCGCGCCCGTGCCCGTCGACCGCCCGGCCACCGACGTCGTGCGGGACTGGCACGAGACCGGGGTGACGGCCGTGGCCGCCTACAACGACGAGGTCGCCCTCGCCGTGCTGGCCGGGGCGCGGGAGGCGGGTCTCGACGTCCCCGCGGACCTCGCGGTCATCGGCGTCGACGACTCCCCCGCCGCCCGGGTCTCGGCACCCCCGCTGACGACGGTCGCGCAGCCGATCCTGGCGCAGTCCGACCACCTCGCCGCCGGTGTGCTCGCCGCGATCGACGGCACCGCGGCGCCGTCGTGGCCCGCGGACCCCGCGGTCGTGGTCGTGCGCGGCTCCGCCTGACGCGCCGCGGCGCCCGGGTCCCCGCGCGGGACCCGGGCGCCGCGGCCACCGGTGTCGGACGCCCGCGTCAGGGCGCCGGGTAGTCGACGACGAACGACGGCGTGCCGGTGTTCGTGTCGTCCACCTGGTCGCCCACGCCGTTGACGACGTGCCGGACCGTCCCGGCCGACAGGTTGACCGTCATGACGTGGTGCAGCCGCACCCCGGGCGCGTCCGGCACCGAGAAGCCGTTCTCGGTGACGATCGAGGGGTTGTTCTGGTTGAACACGTACACCCCGGCCCCGTACAGCGCGTGCCGGCGGACGTCGTCGGCGACCTTGTAGCCCTCCCAGCCCAGCGTGCCGTCCGGCTGGGTCCAGTCGGCCTGCGTCGGCGGGTCGTACGGCAGCTCGTTCTGGTAGAGCACGACCGTGCCGTCCTCGCCGTTCCAGACGGTGTTGTTCTCCTGGAAGTGCTCGACGAACAGGCCCGTGGCGGTCACGCGGTCGCCGTTGACCACGACGCCGTTGCGGCCGGTGTTGGTGCGCCACCGGTCGGTGTCGCCGTTGACGCCCTCGGTGAAGCCCTCCACGCCGTGGTCGCCGCGCCACACCCACGTGTGGTCGACGAGCACGTCGTCGGCGTTGATCTCCAGGGCCACGTCCACCTTGCCGACGTGCGGCCCGCCCACGCGGAAGTACACGTCCGAGAGCGTCACGGGGTTCGCGGCGTCCGAGCGGTGGTTGTTCCCGTGCGCCTTGCCCACGCGCAGCAGCGCCGGGGACTCGACGTCGCCCGCGTCGATCGACACACCCGCCACGATCGCCCCGGGGACGTCCGCGACCTCCAGCGGGACGGCGCCGCCGACCGCGGTGAGGGTCGCGTGCCCCATGCCGAGCACGACGGTGTCGGCGCGCTTGACCTTGATGGTCTGCGCGACGTCGTAGACGCCCGGGGTGAGCAGGAGGTTCTTGCCGCGCGACAGCGCGTTGTTGATCGTGGCGACCGAGTCGGACGGCTTCGCGACGAAGAAGTCCGTGATCGGCACGGTGCGGCCCGGCGTCAGCCCGTCCGCCCAGGAGACGCCGCGCGTCGCGGTGCGCGCGGCGGGCACCCGCACGTTGTACCGGCCCGCGTCGTCGACGAACAGGTACGGCTTCTCGCGGCTGACCGGGGTCTCGTCGAGCGTGGTGTAGGGCGGGTCGGGGAACGCCGAGTCGTCCGGCGCGCCGACGACGCCGGAGAACACCTGGTTCCACACGGCGTTCGACCAGGACGGCATCTCGCTGTTGCGGGTGAGCCACTGCTGCTGCGAGCCGTTGAGCGGCGCGGTGTCGAACCGGGAGTCCGCGATGAACCCACCGCTGGCGTACTGCGGCCCGGCGGTGCAGTAGTCCATGAGGGACACGAAGCCCTCGACGTCGAGCCGGCGCATCGACACGGCCTGGGACACGGCCCAGAAGTTGGCCGAGGCCCGGCAGCCGTCCTGCCCGGCGCCGTCCGTGGTGAGGCGGAGGTTGGCGAGCGTCCGCCAGAAGTTGACCAGGGCGATGCAGTTGGGGTTCGCGTCGTCGCCGAGGCAGCGGTTGTAGACCTCGATGGCGCCGTCGATCTCGACGTCGCCAGGCTGCGCGCCGAGCCCCGCGACCTCGGTGTAGTAGCCCACGTTGAACTGCAGCGGGTCGGCGACCGACCCGTAGCTGCCGGGCAGGAAGTACACGCCGTAGCGGTCGGTGCTCATCTCGGCGTCGACCTGGCGCGCGTGCAGGGCGTCGAGGGTGGCCTCGATCTCGTCCTGCGGGGTGTCGGGGCCGAAGATCGTGACGTTCGGGCCGAAGTCGGGGTGGCGGGGGTCCACGTCCGGGGTGGGCGCCGCCTGCGCGGCGGTCGAGGCGGCCAGTGCTGTCACGAGCGCGGCTCCTGCGGCGATGCCCGGCGCCCAGCGGCGGCGGCGGGCCGGCGTCGGTGCCGGCACGGTGGTGGTGGTCATGCGTCCTCCTCGTCGAGGTCGCGAGTGACTCGTGTCACCCACGCGCCTGACACTAGGGCTCCGCGGGCCGCGGGACAAGCCCGACGACGGAGGAAGGAGGGAGCAGGTGGGGGCTGGGCCGGACGGACGGCGACCCGGCAGGGGCGCCCCGTGCGCGAGGCGCCGGGCGAACCGGACCGGCCGCGGTGGGACCGTCAGGCGTACGCGCCGCGCACGACGTCCAGCGCGTGCTGCAGGTCGTCGGGGTACTCGCTCGACACCTCGACCCACGCACCCGTCACCGGGTGCTCGAAGCCGAGCCGCATCGCGTGCAGCCACTGGCGCCCCAGGCCCACCCGGGACGCGAGGACCGGGTCGGCGCCGTAGGTGACGTCCCCGACCAGCGGGTGCCGCAGCGCGGAGAAGTGCACGCGGATCTGGTGCGTGCGGCCGGTCTCCAGGTGCACCTCGACCAGCGACGCCGCGGGCAGCATCTCGAGGACCTCGTAGTGCGTCACCGAGTGCTTGCCGTCCGCGACCACGGCGAACCTGTAGTCGTGGTGCGGGTGCCGGCCGATGGGCGCGTCGATCGTGCCGGACGTCGGCTCCGGGTGACCCTGCGCCAGCGCGTGGTAGACCTTGTCGACCGTGCGCTCCTTGAAGGCACGCTTGAGGCCCGTGTAGGCCAGCTCCGACTTCGCCACGACCATGAGCCCGGACGTGCCGACGTCCAGCCGGTGCACGATCCCCTGCCGCTCCGCCGCGCCCGACGTCGAGACCCGGTACCCGGCGGCGGCCAGCGCGCCGACCACCGTCGGTCCCGTCCAGCCCGGCGACGGGTGCGCCGCGACCCCGACCGGCTTGTCGACCACGACGACGTCGTCGTCCTCGTAGGCGATGCCCATGCCCTCGACGGGCTCGGCCACCACCTCCGTGCCGGGCGCCGGGCCGTCCGGCACGTCGACCTCCAGCCAGGCGTCCGCGACCAGGCGCTCGGACTTGCCGACCTCCCGGCCGTCCAGGCGTACCGCGCCCGCCGCCGCGAGGTCCGCGGCCTGGGTCCGTGAGAACCCGAGCATCCGGGCGAGGGCGACGTCGACGCGCTCGCCCGCGAGCCCGTCCGGCACCGGCAGGGTGCGCAGCGCCATCAGCGGACGTCCTCGCCCTGGCGCGACCCGTCCAGCCCGATCCCCCGGAACGACAGGACGATGATCATGCCCGCCGCCACGACGATCGCGATGTCCGCGACGTTGCCCACGAAGAAGTTCGCGTAGGCGATCATGTCGACGACCTCGCCGCGCGCGAAGCCCGGCTCCCGGAAGAACCGGTCGGCCAGGTTGCCCAGCGCGCCGCCCAGCAGCAGGCCCAGCGACAGCGCCCAGCCCCGCGACCCGATGCGGCGCATGGCCCGCACGATCACCACCACGACGGCCACGACGACGATCGTCAGGGCCCAGGTGTACCCACCGCCGCCGATGGACAGCGCGGCGCCGTCGTTGAAGACGAGGGTCAGGCCGAGCAGGTCGCCCAGCAGGTCGATCCGCTCCCCCACGGTGAGCGCCGACAGCGCCCACCACTTGGTGAGCTGGTCGACGACCAGCACCGCCGCGGCCAGGGCCCACGCCCAGGTCGCGAGGCGACGACGGTGCCGTGCCGCGGCGGTGTCGTCGGGGGACGTCGTCTCGAGGACGGGCTCGTCAGGGGTCTCGGGAACCGGGTCGGCCCCGGCGGGCGTCGTGGACATCGCGCCCGAGTCTACGGCTCTAGCGACGCTCCTCGCGCGCCTTCGCCTCCACCGACAGGGTCGCCCGGGGGAACGCCTGCAGGCGCGCCTTGCCGATCGGCGCCCCGGAGATCTCGCAGGTGGCGTAGGTGCCCTTGCGGATGCGCTCCAGGGCGTGCGAGGTCTGCGCGAGCAGGTCGCGCAGGTTGTTCACCAGGGTGAGCTCCTGCTCGCGCTCCAGCGCGCTGGAGCCGTAGTCCGCCTGGTCGTCGCCGGCGCCGTCACCGGAGTTGCGCAGCAGGTCGCTCAGCTCGGCGTCCGCCGCGGCCAGCTCCTCGGTGTACCGCGCCTTGTCGTCCAGCAGCAGCGCCACCAGCTCGGTGACCTCCGCCAGCGTCCACGGCTCCTCGCCGTCGCGCACCGGGAAGTCCTTGACGTCGCGCGCGAGGTTGGGAAACTCCTCGCGGATCGTCGACCGCTGGGTGGTGGAGATCTTGGCCATTCGCAGCCCTTCGGTTCGTGGGGTCACCGCAGCGTAAGGGCACGGAACGGCCCGCACAACAGCACGCGCCGTGGCGGTGTCGTGTCGTGCGGGCCGTTCCGTGCGGTGCAGCGCTCCGGGTGCGCTCAGAGGTCCTGCGAACGCCCGGCAGCGGCGTTCTGGCGCTGCGGCGGCAGGGCGGAGCCCCGCGCGTCGAGGTCGCCCAGGAGGTTCTGGAGGAAGCTCTTGAGACGGGTGCGGTAGTCCCGCTCGAACAGGCGCAGCTCGTCGATCTTGCGCTCCAGGAGCGACCGCTCCTGCTCGAGCTGCGACAGCGTGCGGTGGCTCGTCTCCTCCGCCTCGCGCACGATCCGCGTGCCCTCGGCCTTGGCCTCGGAGATCAGGCGGTCGCCCTCCTCCTGGCCCGAGCGCACGTAGTCGTCGTGGAGCTTCTGGGCGAGCTGGAGCATGCCCGTGGCGGACTCCGGCTCGGGGTGCGACTTGTCGCCGACCACGGGCGCGACGACGGGGGCCGGCGCCGGGGCCTCGACCTTCTCCGACTGCTGCGCGGCGTCGTTGCGGCTGAGCTCGGCCACGCGGCGCTCCGCGGCGGCGAGCTTCGAGCGGAGGTCGTCGTTCTCCTCCTGCACCGACGTCAGGGTGCGCACGACCTCGTCGAGGAAGTCGTCGACCTCCTCCACGTCGTAGCCCTCGCGGAACTTCGTCGCCGAGAACTTCTTGTTGAGGATGTCCTCTGCCGTGAGCAGTGCCATCGTGTCACCTCGTTGCCGTTGCGCGGTCCAGTGCACGGACCCGGAGCGTCCGTGGAAGCCCACCGTAGCGGACGCCCGCCGGGGCGGCCCTCCGGGCGGGGCCCCGCACACGGGGTCTTCACACGGGCTCCGGACGTCGTCACCCGGGTCCCCGCAGGACGCGCAGACCGGCCGCCGACCCGTCGGTGCCGACGTCGCCGCAGGTCACCCCGCGGAGCCCTCAGTAGCTGGCGGCGATGCCGTTCGCGACGTTGAGCAGGATCGAGGTCGCGAGGAACAGCACGAGGAACGCCAGGTCCAGCCGCACGCTGCCGAGGGTCAGCGGCGGGATCACCTTGCGCAGCAGGCGCAGCGGCGGGTCCGTGACGGTGTACACCGCCTCGGCCACCAGGAGCACGACGCCGCGAGGACGCCAGTCGCGCGCGAACACCTGCACCCAGTCGAAGACCAGCCGGATCACCAGGCACACGAGGAACAGCAGCAGGAGGAGGGCGACGAGGCCGAAGATCACGCTCACGACTGCAACCTACCGGACGCACGACGCGCGACCCGGGGGGCGTGCCCGGGCCGCGCGTCGTGACGAGGCGGGATGCTGCGGGAAAGAGCTCAGCTCTGGTTGTAGAACGCGCCGGTACGGGGCTCGGGACGCTTGGTCACGTTCTCCTCGCCGGTGATCTCGACGTGCTCCGGCGAGAGCAGGAACACCTTGTTGGTGACCCGCTCGATGGCGCCGTGCAGACCGAAGATCAGGCCGGCGGAGAAGTCGACGAGCCGCTTCGCGTCCGCGTCGTCCATGTCCGACAGGTTCATGATCACGGGCGTGCCCCCGCGGAACGCCTCGCCGATGAGGCGGGCGTCGTTGTACGAGCGAGGGTGGATCGTCGTGATGCGGCGCAGGTCGCCGCCGACGTACGCCTCCGCCACGCCCTCACGGTGCAAGGGGGTCACCTCGGCCTGGTAGTCGTCGTCACGCACCGGCTCCAGCTCCTCGTCGTACTCCTCCAGGTACTCGCCGTCGGGGCGCTGGTCGTCCGCCAGCCCCAGGTACAGCATCGTCTTGCGAAGCGCTCCGCCCATCGCCCTGCTCCGTTCGTCGGTACGTCAGTGACTTGACGTTAACGACGGCGAAGCGGTAAGCGGTACGCGACACGCCGGGCTCAGGTGAGGACGACGACACCGGCCTGCCTCCCCGCGACGGTCCCGGCGGCGGTGGCGCGCCGGTGCGAGAACAGGTCGGGGTCGGTCAGGGTGCACCGCTCGACCCGCAGCGCACGGACGTCCCGCGCCGCCAGACCGGCCAGCACCGCGGCCGGGAGGTCGAGACCCGGGGTACCGGCGGCGGTCGTCGCCCACGCGGCCGGGACCAGGGCCGTCACCTCGTCGCGCATGGTCTCGGGCACCTCGTAGCAGTCGCCGCACACCGCCGGCCCGACGGCGGCCCGCAGGTCGTCCGTCCGGGCGCCCCGGGCGAGCATCGCGTCCACGACGCGGTCCACCACCCCGGCGACGACCCCCTGGCGCCCGGCGTGGGCCACGCCGACGACGCGCGCGACGGGATCGGCCAGGACCACGGGCACGCAGTCGGCGACGAGCACCCCGAGCGCCGGGCCGCCCGCGCCGGTGACCAGACCGTCGGCCTCGCCGACCGACTCCGGCGGGTCCTGCGCCCACCGCTCGCGGTCGGCCGGCCCGAGCTCGATCACGCCGTCGCCGTGGACCTGCGTGGCGAACGCCACGGGGGCGTCGAGCCAGCCGCCGAGCAGGTCGCGGTTGCGGCGCACCCGGGCCGGGTCGTCACCGGTCGAGGACGCCAGGTCGAGCGACGCCCAGGGCGCGGGCGAGACGCCGCCGTGCCGCGTGGTGAACCCGGCCAGCACCCCGTCGCCGAGGTCGACCCTCAGCAGTCCGGCACCCAGGTCCTCCGGCAACAACGCCTCCTGCGCCCACGCCGAGGAGGTCACTTGAGGAAGTCGGGGACGTCGAGGTCCTCGACGGGACGCGCGCGCTCGGTGACGTGCGGCACCTCGACGGGGCGCTCGACCGTGACGCCCTCGCCGACACCGTCCTCGACGACCGTGAACGCGGGCCGCGGTGCCGCGGCGACGGGCTGCAGGCTCGCGGGCACGTCGTCCGGACCGGCGGGGATGGGGCGCGGACGGGCGTGGGCCGGCTCGGCCGCGGGCACCGGCGCCGTGGCGGGCGAGGCGGCCTGCGGCGTGGTGGCGGAGGTCACCGGCGCGGCGGGCACGGCCGGGCGGGAGGCGCCGGTCACCTGGCCCAGGGCGCGGGAGTCCTCGCGCTGCTTGGGCACGCCGCCGTCGAACCCGGCGGCGATGACGGTGACGCGCACCTCGTCGCCGAGGGCGTCGTCGATGACCGTGCCGAAGATGATGTTGGCCTCCGGGTGCGCGGCCTCCTGGACGAGACGCGCGGCCTCGTGGACCTCGAACAGGCCGAGGTCGGAGCCGCCCTGGATGGAGAGCAGCACGCCGTGGGCGCCGTCGATCGAGGCCTCCAGCAGCGGGGAGGAGATCGCGAGCTCGGCGGCCTGGACCGCGCGGTCCTCGCCGCGGGCGGAGCCGATGCCCATGAGGGCGGACCCGGCGCCCTGCATGACCGACTTGACGTCCGCGAAGTCGAGGTTGATCAGACCCGGGGTGGTGATGAGGTCCGTGATGCCCTGGACGCCGGAGTGCAGCACCTGGTCGGCCGAGTGGAACGCCGCGATGGCCGAGACGTTCTTGTCGGACATCGACAGCAGCCGGTCGTTGGGGATGACGATGAGGGTGTCGACCTCCTCGCGGAGCGCCTCGATCCCCTGCTCGGCCTGCACGGAGCGGCGGCGGCCCTCGAAGGTGAAGGGCCGGGTGACGACGCCGACCGTCAGCGCGCCGAGCGCCCGGGCGATCCGCGCGACGACCGGCGCGCCGCCGGTGCCGGTGCCGCCGCCCTCGCCCGCGGTGACGAAGACCATGTCGGCGCCGCGCAGGACGTCCTCGATCTCCTCGGCGTGGTCCTCGGCGGCCTTGCGCCCGACCTCGGGGTCGGCGCCGGCACCGAGGCCGCGGGTGAGCTCGCGGCCGACGTCGAGCTTGACGTCGGCGTCCGACATCAGCAGGGCCTGCGCGTCGGTGTTGATGGCGATGAACTCGACACCCTTGAGGCCGACCTCGATCATGCGGTTCACGGCGTTCACGCCGCCGCCGCCGATGCCGACCACCTTGATCACTGCCAGGTAGTTCTGCGGAGTTGCCACGTCGGTTGCCTCTCGGGTCGTCCGGGTCCTGACCAGACTCTCGACCGATCTCCGGCCAAACCCTCAGGTTATAGTTGAGGGTTAGAGTTATGTCAGGTTGCTGCTGAGACGACGGTAGGTCGCGCACCGGCGCACCGGCCGCACGTGGTGCGGCGTGTCGCGTGCGGACGGGCGGCACGCCGCCCGTGGCTCGCCCCCGTCATCGCGTCACCGGGAGGTCCGGTGACGACACGTCGATCACCGTCGCGTCGCCCGCCAGCTTCCGCAGCGACCGGACGACCTCCACCTTGAGCTCGAGCCGCTCCTGCCCGCCCCAGCGCACCGTGGTCCCGTCCCGCAGCACCGTCTCGACGTCGTCCTGGGTGGTCGCGCCCACCTCCTCCACCTGCGCGGCGAGCTTGGGAGGCAGCACCGCCACCACGGCGAGCGCGGCCTCCAGCACGTCCGGGTCCCCGTCGAGCGGCACCGACACCACGGGCAGGCGGCGCGGCGCCGAGGACCGGGTCGCGACCCGCACGCCCTCGGCGTCGACCACCACGTACGAGCCGCCGTCCGGCACCGCCGCGACGGGCACGCGCGCCGTGAGCTCCACCGTGACGCCCTGCGGCCAGGCACGCCGCACGGCGACGTCCTTGACACCGCGCAGCGCGAGGATCTCCGCGCTCATCGCCGAGGTGTCCACGCGCGGCAGCGGGGTCCCCGCCGCCGCCAGCACCACGTCGCGGACCGCGTCGGCGTCGACCGTGCTCCCCTCCCCCGTCACCGACACCTCGGCCGGGTCCAGGGCGAGCAGGTCGGACCAGCCCGCGGCCCACACCGCGCCGCCGAGCAGGGCCGCGACCAGCACCGCCACCAGCACCGTCCGCCACGACCGGTGCCGGCGCATGGCCGACCGCTCCGCGAGCCGGTCGTTCATCGTGGTGGAGACCCGCGCCACGGGCGGGGCCTGCGCGGCGGACCGCGCGACGCGGTCGCGACCGCCCGGGCGCGAGGCGCCACGTCCGCCCGCCGCCCCGCCGGACGGGCGGCGTCCGCCGCGGGACCCGCCCGGTGACGACGCGGACGCCGCCGAGGCCGCCGACCGGCCGGAGGGCGCCGGGGACGCCGACGACGCGGAGGATGCGGACCCGCCCGACGACGCCGACCGCGTGGACCCGGTGCCCGACGGTCGGGACGGGGTGCGGGGGCGAGGAGGAGGACGCATCACCCCATCGTCGCGCCGGGGGTGCCCGGCGCCGGGTCCGCCACGCCGGTCCGGGCGGCGAGGTCGGCCAGCACGACCGGCCCGAGCTCGGTCACGTCGCCCGCACCCACGGTGATGACGACGTCCCCCGGTGCCGCCAGGGCCGCGACGGCGTGCGCGGCCTCGAGCCGGTCCTCGACGGGGCGCAGGAGGCCGCCGGTGTCGGTGCGCTCGCGGTGACGGGTGATGGTGCTCGCGTCGACCTCGGGGTCCACGTCCTCGCGCGCCCGGTAGACGCCGGTGACGACCACGTCGTCGGCGAGCGCGAGGGCGTCGGCGAACCGCGCCGCGAAGGTGCGCGTGCGCGAGTACAGGTGGGGCTGGAACAGCACGAGCAGGCGGCCGTCGCCCACGACGGGGCGGGCGGCGCGCAGCAGCGCGTCCACCTCGGTCGGGTGGTGGTCGTAGCTGTCGTAGACGCGCACCCCGTCGGCCTCGCCCTTGGGCTCGAACCGGCGGCCCGTGCCGACGAACTCAGCCGCGCCGGCGACGGCGGCGGCCGGCTCGACGCCCAGCAGCACCGCGGTCACGACGGCCGCGGTCGCGTTGAGGGCGTTGTGGCGGCCCGGCAGGTCGAGCGCGAGGGTGCGCGGGGCGTCGCCGAGGGGCCCGCCGGAGACCTCGGCGCGCACGGTGCCGGGGCCGACCTCGACGTCGCGCACGACGACGTCGGCGTCCGCCGCGGTGCCGTAGGTGACGACGTCCGCGCCCGCGGCGCGGTGACGCCGGGCGAGCCGGGCGGAACCGGGGTCGTCGGCGCAGGCCACGAGGTGCCCGCCGGGCACGATCCGGGCGGCGAAGTCGGCGAAGGCCTGCTCGAACGCCTCCTGCGAGCCGTAGTGGTCGAGGTGGTCGGCCTCCACGTTGGTCACGACCGCGACGGTCGGGGCGTAGTTGAGGAACGAGCCGTCGGACTCGTCGGCCTCGGCGACGAGCACGTCGGCCGTGCCCGCGTGGCCGCCGGGCAGCGCGACGACCCCACCGGCGTCCCGCACGCGCACGGTGCCGCCGATGGCGTACGAGGCGTCGATCCCGGCGGCGCCGAGCACGCACGCCACCATCGCCGAGGTCGTGGTCTTGCCGTGGGCGCCCGCGACGGCGACGGCGCGGGTGCCCGCCATGAGCCGGGCCAGCGCCTCGGAGCGGTGCAGCACGGTGATCCCGGCAGCGCGCGCGGCGGCGAGCTCGGGGTTGGTCCCCCGCACCGCCGACGACACGACGAGGGTGTCCACGAGCGGGGTGCCGTCGGGTCCGACGACGTGGGCGGCGTCGTGCCCGACCCACACGGTGAGGCCGTCGGCGCGCAGCGCGGCGAGCGCGGGACCGTCCGCCGCGTCGGAGCCCTGGACGGCCACGCCGCGGGCGGCGAGCAGCCGCGCGACGACGGACACGCCCGCCCCGCCGACGCCGACGAGGTGCACGCGACCGAGGGCGGCCAGCTCCGGGGTCATCGGGTCCACCCGGCCGCGCCGGCGACCATGTCGGCCATGCGGGCCGCGGCGTCGCGCACGCCGGCGCCGCGCGCGGCGGCCGCCATCGCGGCGAGCCGCGCGTCGTCGCGCAGCAGGGCGGGCACCTGGGCGGCGACCCAGCGGGGGGTGAGGTCGACGTCGTCGACGAGGAGGCCGCCGCCGGCCTCGACGACGCCGGTGGCGTTGAGGCGCTGCTCGCCGTTGCCGACGGGCAGCGGCACGTAGACGGCCGGGACGCCGAGCGCGGCGAGCTCGCAGACGGTCCCGGCGCCGGAGCGCGCGACGACGAGGTCGCAGGCGGCCAGCGCCTCGTGCATCTCGGACAGGTACTCGCGCACGTGGTAGCGCGACGCGTCGATCGAGGGGTCGAGGGCGGCGACGGCCTCGCGCACCTCGGCGTCCTTGCCGCGGCCGGTGAGGTGCAGCACCTGGATCCCGGCGGCGAGGAGCTCGCCGGCGGCGCCGACGACGGCGCGGTTGACGCTGAGGGCCCCGGACGAGCCCCCGGTGACGAGCAGCGTGGGCAGGGTCGGGTCGAGCCCGAGCCGGGCCGCAGCCTCGCGACGCGCCGCGGCGGCGTCGGTCTCGCGGCGGCCGACGAGGTCGGCGATCTCGGCCCGCAGCGGCAGGCCGACGCACGTCGCGCCGGGCAGGGTGGTGCCCGGGAAGGTCGTGCCGACGGCGGCCGCCCACCGGGAGCCGAGGCGGTTGGCCAGGCCGGGTCGCGCGTTGGCCTCGTGGACCACCACGGGCACGCCGCGGCGGCGCGCCGCCAGGTAGGCGGGGGTGGACACGTAGCCGCCGAACCCGACGACCACCTGGGCGCCGATCTCGTCGATCGCGGCCTCGGCGGCGCGGACGGCCTCGGTGAGCCGGCCGGGCAGGCGCAGCAGGTCGGTGCTGGGGCGCCGCGGCAGCGGGACGCGCGGGATCTGGCGCAGCTCGTAGCCGCGGGCCGGGACCAGGTCGGCCTCCAGGCCGGTCGAGGTCCCCAGGACGAGGAACGTCGCCGCCGGCTCACGTCGGCGGAGCTCGTCCGCGACGGCGAGCAGGGGGTTCACGTGGCCGGCGGTGCCGCCACCGGCCAGCACGACGGAGCGCAGATCGGATGGGTTCACACCCCCGGACCCTACCGGGCCGGGCGCGACCGTCCCACCACCGTGAGGGACCGGCGCAGCACGCCGCGGCGCGAGGCGAACGCCTGCGCGGCACCCGGCTCGTCCCGCGCGAAGCTCATCACCATGCCGAGGGCCGCCATGACCGCGACCAGGGCCGACCCGCCCGCGGACACCAGCGGCAGCGGGACGCCGATGACGGGCACCAGACCCACGACGACACCGATGTTGAGGAGCGCCTGGCCGACGATCCAGCACGCCACCGCGGCCGTGGTGATCTTCACGAACGGGTCGGGGTGGCGGCGCACGACGCGCGCCATCGCGACGCCCAGCACCACGAACAGCGCGAGCACGACGAGGGTGCCGAGCAGGCCCAGCTCCTCGCCGATGATCGCGTAGATGAAGTCGTTGTGGGCCTCGGGCAGGTAGCGCCACTTCTCCCGGGACGCGCCCAGCCCGACGCCGAACAGGCCGCCGGTGCCCAGACCCCACAGCCCGTGCAGCGACTGGTAGCACTCCCCCTGCTGGTCGGTGCAGCCGCCGTACGTCGCGGCGATGCGGCCGAGGCGGTTCTTGTTGCCCTGCACGAAGAAGAACAGCACGACGAAGACACCTGCGGCGCCGCCGAGCGCGAGCATCTTCCACGGCGCACCGGAGACCCACAGCGCCCCGGCGACGAGCCCGGCCATCACGAGCACGGTGCCGAGGTCGTGGCCCGCGAGGACGAGCCCGACGAGGACCAGGGCGCCCGGCACCGCCGGCACGAAGGTGTGCCCCCAGGAGCCCAGCAGGTGCTGCTTGCGCCCGAGCACGAACCCCAGCCAGAGGGCGAGCGCCAGCTTGCTGATCTCCGCGGGCTGGACGGTGACGCCGCCACCGAGGTAGATCCAGCCCACGTTGCCGCCCGCGCCGCGGGCCAGCGCCGGGACCAGCGTGAGCGACTGCAGCGCCGCCGCGCCGAGCAGGGCCGGCCAGGCGAGCCGCTTGTACCACCGGACCGGGATCCGCGTCGCGAGCAGCATGACGGGCAGGCCGATGAGCGCGAACTTCGCCTGCTGCAGCCCCTCGGTCCACGGGGCCTGGTCGGCCGCGATCGACGTGACCGTCGAGCTGGAGAACACCATGACGACGCCGATGACGAGCAGCAGGGTCGTGGCACCCAGCAGCAGGTAGTAGCTCGTCGCGGCCGAGTTCCACTGGCCGAGCCACGGCCGCTCCGTCAGCCGTCGCGCGGGGGCCGTGGCCGCCATCCGGTCCTCCTAGGGCAGGTCCCGCACCGCCGCCGCGAAGGCCTCGCCGCGGTCCGCGTAGGACGTGAACTGGTCCATCGACGCGCCCGCGGGGGCCAGGAGCACCGTGTCGCCCGGTCGGGCGAGGTCACGGGCCGCGGCCACCGCCCGGCGCATCACGGTGCCAGTGTCGCCGGGGTCGACCACGACGACGGGGACCTCGGGCGCGTGTCGGGCCAGCGCGTCGGTGAACGGCTCCGGGTCGGTGCCGATGACCACGGCGGCGCGCAGCCGGTCGGCGCGGGACGACACGAGGTCGTCGAACCGGGCGCCCTTGGCGAGGCCGCCGGCCACCCACACCGTGGTGCCGGGCGCGCACGACGCCAGCGACGCCGCGGCCGCGTGGGCGTTGGTCGCCTTGGAGTCGTCGACGTACGTGACCTCGTCGAGGACCCGGACGACCGCGACCCGGTGCGCGTCGGGACGGAAAGCCCGCAGGCCGTCGCGCACGGCGCGCGCGTCGACGCCGTGGGCCCGGGCCAGCGCGGCGGCCGCCAGGGCGTTCGCCACGACGTGCGGCGGGGCCCCGTGCGGGCCGAGGTGCGCGAGGTCGTCGAGGGTGCCGAGCTCGGCGGCGGTGCGGGCCCGTTCGCGCGACCCCTGCGGGGCGTGGAACGCCCGGTCGACCAGGACGTCCTCGACGAGCCCGACCTGGCCCGGCCCCGGCGCGCCGAGCGTGAAGCCGACCGCGAGCGCCCCCTCGGCGACGTCGGCGGCGCGCACGAGGTCCGCGGTGCGCGGGTCGGCCACGTTGTAGACGCACGCGACCTCGGCACCGGCGTAGACGCGGCCCTTGGCGGCGGCGTAGGCGTCGAGGCCGCCGTGCCAGTCGAGGTGGTCGGGGGCGACGTTGAGCACGGCCCCGGCCTGCACCGCCATGGTGTGCGTGAAGTGGAGCTGGAAGCTGGACAGCTCCACCGCGAGGACGTCGAGCGTGGGGTCCTGCGCGGCCTCGAGCACGGGGGTGCCGACGTTGCCGACGGTGGCGGTGCGCAGCCCGGCAGCGGACAGGATCGACGCGAGCATCCGCACGGTGGTCGTCTTGCCGTTGGTGCCGGTCACCGCGAGCCAGGGGGCCCCGGCGCGCAGGCGCCACGCGAGCTCGACCTCGCTCCACACGGGCACGCCGGCCGCGGCGGCGGCCACCAGCAGCGGCGCCGACGGCGGCCAGCCCGGCGAGGCGACGACGAGGTCCGCCGCGCCGACCACGCGGTCCAGGACGGCGGGGTCGGCGGCGTCCGCCCCCGTGACGTCCGCGGCGGGCGCGTGCGCGTCCACGGTCACCACGGACGCCGCGCGGCCCGTCACGGCGTCGACGACGGCCCGCCCGGTCACCCCGAGCCCCGCCACGACGACCCGGGTGCCGTCGAGGAGGCCGTCCGCGCCGGACATCAACTGACGACCCACTCGGCGTAGAACGCCCCCATCCCGAGCGCGGCGAAGAACCCGGCGACGAGCCAGAACCGGATGACGATCGTCACCTCGCCCCACCCGGACAGCTCGAAGTGGTGGTGCAGGGGCGCCATCTTGAACACGCGCTTGCCGGTGAGCTTGAACGAGCCGATCTGGATGACGTCGCTGAGCACGATGATGACGAACAGGCCGCCGATGACGGCCGCGAGGATCTCGGTCCGCGACAGGATCGACAGGGCCGCGAGGGCGCCGCCGAGCGCGAGCGAGCCCGTGTCGCCCATGAAGATCTTCGCGGGGCTGGCGTTCCACCACAGGAAGCCGACGCAGGCGCCCATGACGGCCGCCGCGACGATCGCGATGTCCTGCGGGTCGCGCACCTCGTAGCAGCCCGGTCCGGCGGCGGCGAGCCGCTGGCAGGACTGGTTGAGCTGCCAGACGCCCACCAGCACGTACGCGCCGAACACGACGAGCGATGAGCCCGTGGCCAGACCGTCGAGTCCGTCGGTGAGGTTGACCGCGTTGGACCACGCGGTGATGAGGAAGTTCGCCCAGACCACGAAGAGGATCAGGCCGATGGTCGCGCCGGCGAACGCCAGGTCCAGGTTGGTGTCGCGCAGGACGGAGATCTTCGTCGAGGCCGGGGTGCGGGAGTTCTCGTTGGGGAACTGCAGCGCGAGCACCGCGAACGAGATGCCGACGAAGCCCTGCCCGACGATCTTCGCCCGGGCCGTCAGGCCGAGGGACCGCTGCTTGCGGATCTTCGTGAAGTCGTCGAGGAACCCGACCAGGCCGAGGCCGGTCATGAGGTAGAGCGCCAGCAGCACCGTGGCGCTCGGCGCCCGGCCCGCCATGATCATCGACGCGGCCACGCCCAGCAGGGTCGCCGCGATGATGACGACGCCGCCCATCGTGGGGGTGCCACGCTTGGTGAAGTGCGCCGTCGGGCCGTCCTGGCGGACGAACTGGCCGTAGTTGCGGTGCACGAGGAACCGGATGAACAGGGGCGTGCCCAGCAGCGCCACGAGCAGCGACACCCCGGCCGCCGCGAGGATCGCGATCATGCGCCGACCTCCACCAGCTCGTCCGCGAGGCGCCACAGGCCGGAGCCGTGCGACGCCTTGACCAGCACGACGTCCCCGGCGCGCAGCTCGTCGGCGAGCACGGCGCGCGCGGCGTCCAGGTCGGGCACGAAGAGCGACTCCTCCCCCCAGGAGCCCTCCTGCTGGGCCCCCTCGTGGACGTGGTACGCCCCCTCGCCGACGACGACGAGGAGCTTGACGTTGAGCCGCACCGCGAGCCGGCCGACGGCGTCGTGCTCGACCCGGGAGGACTCCCCGAGCTCCAGCATCTCACCGAGCACCGCGACGGAGCGGCGGGTGCGTCCCGCCATGACGGCGAGCGTGCGCAGGGCCGCGCGCACCGAGTCCGGGTTCGCGTTGTACGCGTCGTCCACGATCGTCACGCCGTCGGGCCGGTCCGTGACGGCCATGCGGTGCGGGCTCAGCGGCGTCGCGCGGCCGAGCCGCTCCGCGACGACGTCGAGCGGCACGCCGAGGCGCAGCGCGGCGGTCGCCGCGGCCAGCGCGTTGGTGACGTGGTGCGCCCCGACCAGGCGCAGCGCGACCGGGGCCGTGGCCGCGCCGTGCGTGAGCGTGAACGCGGCGCGCCCGCCGTCGACCGTGACGTCGACCGCGCGCACGTCGGCGGCGGAGATCGTCCCGAACGTCACCACCTCGGCGCCGTCGGCGGCGCGCGACGCCATCGCGGCGACCCGCGAGTCGTCCACGTTGAGGACCACGGTGCCGCCGGGCAGCACGCCCTCGGCCATCTCGCCCTTGGTGCGCGCGATGGTCTCGACGTCGCCGAACTGGCCGAGGTGGGCGGTGCCGACCGCGAGCACGACGCCCACGTCCGGCGGGGCGAGCCGCGTCAGCTCGGCGATGTTGCCGGGCCGGTCGGCGCCCATCTCCAGCACGAGCAGCCGGGTGCCGGCGTCCGCCCGCAGCACCGTCAGCGGCAGCCCGATCTCGTTGTTGAACGAGCCGGTCGGCACGACGATCGCGTCCTCGCCCACCTCGGGCGTCAGGAGCTGGCCCAGCAGGTCCTTCGTCGTGGTCTTGCCCATCGACCCGGTCACGGCGACGACGCGCACCTCGCCCTGGGCGCGCAGGCGCGCCAGCACGGCGCGGGCCAGCTCGCCGAGGGCCACCTGGACGTCGTCCACGACGACGGTCGGCACACCGTCCAGCGGCCGCGCCGCCAGGACGAGCGCGGCGCCGTCGCGCACCGCGCCGACGGCGAAGTCGTGGCCGTCGACGTGCTCCCCGGGCAGCGCGACGAACAGCGCCCCGGAGGTGACCTGACGGGAGTCGACGACCACCGGTCCGGTGACGACGGCGCCGTCGGCGCCGTGCAGCGTCCCGTCGGTGGCTGCGGCGACCTCGGCCGCGGTCAGCTCGATCATGCGGAGGTGTTCCTCTCTGCGCGGGCGTGCACCGCGGTGCGCGCCTCGACGCGGTCGTCCAGCTCGAGGTCGACCCCGCCGACCTCCTGGATGGTCTCGTGGCCGCGCCCGGCGACCAGCACCGTGTCCCCCGGGGCCGCGTCGAGGACGGCCCGGCGGATCGCGTCCGCGCGGGGGGCCACCTCGACGAGCGACACCTCGCGCCCGGCGGCCCGGGCGGCGGCGAGCGCCTCGCGCGCCCCGGCCAGCACGGCGGCGCGCACGACGGCGGCGTCCTCGTCGTGCGGGTCGTCGTCGGTCACGACGACCACGTCGGCTCCGGCGACGGCGGCCGCGCCCATCGCGCCGCGCTTGCCCGGGTCGCGGTCGCCCGTGGCGCCGAAGACGACGACGAGCCGTCCCGGCGTGGTGGGGCGCAGCGCGGCGAGCGCCAGCTCGAGGGCGTCGGTGTTGTGCGCGAAGTCGACGACGACGCGCGGGTCGGCCGCGTCGCCGGGCGCGACGACCTCCATGCGGCCCGGCACGCGGGCGCTGAGGCCGTCGGCGGCGTCCAGCGCGGCCGCGACGTCGCCCACCGGCACACCGGAGGCGAGCACCATGACGACGGCCAGGGCGGCGTTGGCGACGTTGAAGCCGCCGGGCAGCGAGGTGGCGGTGCGCAGCGTGCGCCCGTCAGCGTGCGTCAGGGTGAACGCGGAGCCGGTGCCGTGCGGCTCGACGTGGTCGACCGTCCAGTCGGCGGCCGGGGCGCCCGCGGGCGCCGGCACCGTGCGCACCGTCTCCACGGGAACCGTGGCCGCGGCCGCCATGCGCTCGCCCCACACGTCGTCCACCACGACGACGGCGCGGCGCGACCGGGCGGGCGTGAAGAGCTCGGCCTTGGCCCCGAAGTAGGACTCCAGGTCCCCGTGGAAGTCGAGGTGGTCCTGGCTGAGGTTCGTGAAGCCCGCCACGTCGTAGACGACCCCGTCCACGCGGTGCATCGCGATCGCGTGGGAGGAGACCTCCATCGTCAGGGCGTCGACGCCGAGCTCCCGCATCGCGGCCAGCAGCGCCTGCAGGTCCGCGGCCTCGGGCGTGGTGAGGCGGCTGGGCAGCACCTGGTCCCCGGCCCGGGTCTCGACCGTGCCGACGAGGCCGCCGCGCCGTCCGAGCGCCCGCAGCAGGTGGTCCACCTGGTAGGAGGTCGTGGTCTTGCCGTTGGTGCCCGTCACGCCGAACGTCGCGAGCTGCTCGGCGGGCTCGCGGTGCACCCACGCGGCCACCGGGCCGAGGACGGTGCGCGGCTCGTCGGCCACCAGCACCGGCACGTCGAGGTCGGCCAGGCGTTCCGCGCCGGCGGCGTCGGTCAGCACCGCCGCCGCACCCCGCCGGACGGCGTCGGCGGCGAAGTCGGCGCCGTGCGCCCGGGCGCCCGGCAGCGCGACGAACAGGTCCCCGTCGGCCACCACCCGGTTGTCGCTCGCCACCGCGCTGACCTGGGCCTGCGCGGGGACGGGACGGGTGGCCGCCAGCCCGAAGGCGGCGGCGAGGTCGGCCAGCGACCGGGGCGAGGGCACCGTGGGGCGGATGCGAGCGGTCGGGGATGTCACGGGGTAGAACCTACCTGCTGCGGCCACGTCACCAGGTCGTCGGGAAGGGCTTGAAGGGCTCCTGCGACGGCGGGACGCCGGCCTTGCGCAGCGTGTAGCCCATCAGCTCGGAGAACACCGGCGCCGCGACCACGCCGCCGTAGATGGACGAGCGCGGGCTCTTGAGGAACACCGACACCGTGTAGCGGGGGTCGTCCGCCGGGGCGACCCCGATGTACGAGGCGACGTACGTGGTGCCGCCCCCCTCGAACATCTGCGCGGTGCCCGTCTTGCCCGCCACCCGGTAGCCGGGGACCTGGGCCGCGGAGCCGGTGCCCTCGGCGCTGGTGGCGGACTCCATCATCCGCATGAGCCGGCCCGCGGTCTCGGCCGAGACGACACGGGTCCCCTCCCCCGGGTCGACCGGGGTCGTCTCCCCCGTGCTCGTCCGGGTCGCGGCGACCAGCGACGCCGGCATCCGCACGCCGTCGTTGGCGACCGTGGAGAACACCTGGGTGGCCTGCATCGCGCTCACCGCCACGCCCTGGCCGAACAGGATCGTGTACGGCGTGCGGTTCTCGACCTCGTCGACGTTCTCGGCGGGCAGCAGGCCCGCGCTCTCCCCCGGCATGCCGAGGGCGGTGCGCTGCCCGAACCCGAACTTGCGCAGGTAGTCGTACCGCACGGCGAACGGGATGTCCTGCCCCATCATCACGGTGCCCGTGTTGGAGGACTGCGCGAAGATCCCCGCCAGGGTCCACCGCTCCACCGGGTGCGCGTGGGAGTCGCGGAACGTCTCCCCGTCGACCGTGTAGGTGTCCGGCACCTCGAACTCGTCGGTCGGCTCCCAGTAGCCGCCCTCCAGCGCCGCGGCCATCGCCACCACCTTGCCGGTCGAGCCCGGCTCGAAGACGACGTTGACGGCCCGCGAGCCCTGGGCGACCTGGTCGGTGGAGCGGTCGTTGGGGTCGACGTCGCCCGAGTCCGCCATGGCCACGACCTGGCCCGTGGCGACGTCCTGGACGACGGCGATGGCGTAGGCCGCGCCCGTGTCGCTCACCGCCTGGTCGAGGAGCTCCTCGGCCTTCCACTGGACGTCCGAGTCGACGGTCAGCAGGACGTCCTGCCCGGGGACGGCCGGCACCGACTCGATCTCCGAGACGGGGATCTGCGCGCCGTCCCGGCCGCGCTCGTACGTGTGGGACCCGTCGGTGCCCGCCAGGACGTCGTCCCAGGCCGCCTCGACGCCGCCGAGCCCGTCCTGGTCGCTGTTGACGTAGCCGAGCAACGGGCCCGCCACCGTCCCGGCGGGATAGGTGCGCTCGGACGTGAGGTCGGTCCGCAGGTAGGCGCGCAGCTCGAGCGCCGCGACGGCCCGCTGGACCTCCGGCACGACGTCGCGCGCCAGGACCACGTAGCGGTCCTCGCCGTTGAGGCGGGCGGCCAGCGTCGCCTTCTCCTTGTCGAGCACCGGGGCGAGGAGCTGCGCGATCCCGAGCGCGCCGTCCTGCACCGGCTCGCCCTCGGCGTCGCGGCGGCCGTTGCCGCGGAACGACTGGATCTGCTGCTGGTCGGCGACGACCGTGTAGCGGTCCACCGAGGTGGCCAGCACCGTGCCGTCGACGTCGAGGATGTCGCCGCGGTGCGCGAGGGTCACCTGGGTGGCCAGCCGCGCCTGCTGCGCCGCCGACGCCAGGGTCGGACCCTGGATCACCTGGACCCACACGAGGCGGCCCACGAACACCGCCACGACGAGCGCCGCCAGCACGATGAGCCAGCGCTGCCGGCGCGCGGGGTCGCCCGCCGCTCGCACCGTGGCGGCCCGCGGGGTCCGCACGGCCGGGGCGACCCGGCGCCGTCCGGTCCGGGCCGGTCGGCGCGACGACGTGCGGGCCGCCGCGGTGCCGCGCACCGCGGGCGTGCGCCCGCCGCCGGAGCGGTCGGTGGTCCGGGCACCGCCACCGGAACGGTTCGTGGTCCGGGCGCTCCCGCCCGACGCCGTGCCCGACCGCTTCGCCGCCGTGCCGGACGCACCGGTGGACGACGTCGAGGACGCCTTCGACGCGCCCGACCCCGCACGCGGCGGGGTGCCGCGCGGGGTGCTCCGCGGGGCGTTCGCCGACGTGCCGCGCGATCCGCCGGACGACGCGCCCGAACGCCCCGACCCGGTCGACCGGGCGCCGCCCGACCCGGCGGATCCGCGGGGCGTCGCCGGTGCACGGCGCGGGGTCTGCTTGCTCACCCCCCGATCGTGCGCCCGACCCGCCCCCGATCCGCGGGGGTCGGTCGGGCGTGTCGCGCTCAGGGCTCCTCCACCGGCTCCGGGACGATCGTGCCGTCGACGGCGGAGAACATCGTCACGTCGTCGGCGGGCACCATGCCGAGGCGCGACGCCTGCTGCGGCAGCGACGCCTCCGCGGAGCGCAGCTGCGCCTGCACCTCCTGGACGTCCTGCGCCACGAGGCCGACCTCGCGCTGCAGCCGCGACATCTCGTAGGACCCGCGTGCCATGTGCGTGTTCAGCAGCAGCGCCGCCATGAGGGCCCCGACGAGCACCAGCCCGCAGAGCACCATGAACGGCACGCCCGACGTCGCCTGGAGCGGCGCCCGCACGACGTCGAGGCGGCGACCGGCACCGCCCTCGAGGGCTCGCAGCGGGGCGCGCCGCGGGGTGGGCTCGCCCCGGCGGGCGGGCAGGACGGCGGGAGCTCGCAGGGCGCTCATCGCGACTCCTTCCGGGAGGTGCCGAGCAGGTGGTCGGGGGTGGGTCGCAGCCGGCGGGCGGCGCGCAGGCGCACCGAGGCGGACCGGGGGTTGCGCTCGAGCTCGGCGTCGTCCGCCTCCTCGGCGCCCCGCGTGAGGGCCTCGAGGTACGGCTTGTGCGTCTCGGGCTCCACCGGCAGGCCGGGGGGCGCGCTGGACGTCGTCCCGCGGGCGATGGCGCGCTTGACGATGCGGTCCTCCAGCGACTGGTAGGACTCCACGACGATCCGGCCGCCCACCGCGAGCGCCTCGATCGCGGCCGGGACGGCGCGCTCGAGCACCTCCAGCTCGCCGTTGACCTCGATGCGCAGCGCCTGGAACGTGCGCTTGGACGGGTTGCCGCCGGTCTTGCGCGTCGCCGCGGGGATCGCGCCGCGGACCACGTCGGCGAGCTCCGCCGTGCGCTCCCACGGCCGCTCCTGGCGGCGGCGCACGATCGCGCGGGCCACGCGCTGGGCGAAGCGCTCCTCGCCGTAGTCGCGCAGGATCCGCACGAGGTCGCGCTCGTCGTAGGTGTTCAGCACGTCCGCCGCGGTCATGCCGCGGGACTGGTCCATCCGCATGTCGAGCGGCGCGTCCTGGGCGTACGAGAAGCCGCGCTCCGACTCGTCGAGCTGCAGCGAGGACACCCCGAGGTCCATGAGGACGCCCTGGACGGCGCCGTCCGCGTGCTCGTCCACCACGTCACCGATCTCGTCGTAGACGGCGTGCACGGGGACGAACCGGTCCCCGAACCGCGCCAGGCGGGCCGAGGCCAGCGCCAGGGCCTGCGGGTCGCGGTCGATACCGAGCACGCGCGCGGTGGGCACCTGCTCCAGGACGGCCTCGGTGTGCCCGCCCATGCCGAGGGTGCAGTCCACGAGGACGCTGCCGGGCTCGGCGAGCGCCGGGGCCAGCAGGTCGACGCAGCGCTGCATCAGCACGGGCAGGTGGCGGTCCCGGGCGGGCCGGTCGTCGTCGGTGCTCACGGACTCTCCTCTCCTGCGGCGGTCCTGCGGGTCGTCCCGGCCCGGGCCGCCCGGCCAGGTCTCCCTCCGCGTCGTTCTGACGCCGGGGAAGTGCGTCAGACCCTCGCGGGAGGAGGCCTCGCCGGACGGGCCGGCCCGGTGTGTGGTTGTGGTCAGAACTGGAGGTCCGGGAAGATCTCCTCCGCCACCTCGGCGTAGGAGGACTCCTGCTCCGCGAGGTAGGTCTCCCAGGCCTGCGCGTCCCAGACCTCGACCCGGGTGCCGGCGCCGATCACGGCGACGTCCCGGTCCAGGCCGGCGTAGGCGCGCAGCGCCGCCGGGATGGAGACCCGACCCTGCTTGTCCGGCACCTCGTCGGACGCCCCCGACAGGAACACGCGGAGGTAGTCGCGCGCCTGCCGGCTGGTGACCGGCGCCTGCCGGACCTGCTCGTACATCCGGGAGAACTCGTCCATGGGGAGGAGGAACAGGCATCGTTCCTGGCCCCGCGTCATCACGAGACCGTCGGACAGACGGCCGCGGAACTTCGCGGGCAGGATGAGCCGCCCCTTCTCGTCGAGCCGAGGGGTGTACGTGCCCAGCAGCAGGCCGCCGCCCGGGAACTGGTCCCCTGAAGCTCCTGCCACGGTCCGCACCTCCCCTCGGGCTCCCGCTCGCTCCACGCTACTCCACTTTCCTCCACCGGGCGCGTCTTATCACCCGCTGCGCACGTGTTCTTCACCTCGCCCGGCACGACACCGCAGGTGAACGGCCCGCCGCCCCGGTGGAGCGTGGTGGAGGGCCACGGCGCGCGCCGTCGCCGCACGCAGGGTGTGACGTGACCCACTAGGCTTCACGCGTCACGTCCTGTCACCTGCGGAGGCACGCTTCGATGCAGCCCGACCACGCCCCTGGATCCGTGCGGGACGCCGCACCCGGCACCGACCCCCGGGACGCGCTGCGCGACGGCCTGGGCGAGCTCGTCGCCACCACCGACCGGGTCCGGCACGCCATCGAGTCCGTGCTGCACGGGCGGCCCGACCTCGCCCGCCTCACCGTCGCCGTCCTCCTCGCGGGCGGGCACCTGCTCGTGGAGGACGTCCCCGGCGTCGGCAAGACCACGCTGGCCAAGGCCGTGGCCCGCAGCATCGACTGCCGCGTCGGCCGCGTGCAGTTCACCCCCGACCTGCTGCCCAGCGACCTCACCGGCGTGAACGTGTACCGGACCACGACCGGCGAGTTCGAGTTCCGGCCGGGGCCCGTGTTCAACAACGTCGTCATCGGCGACGAGATCAACCGCGCCTCGCCCAAGACGCAGTCGGCGCTGCTGGAGTGTATGGAGGAGGGGCACGTCACCGTCGACGGGACCACCCACCCGCTGCCGAGGCCGTTCCTCGTCGTGGCCACGCAGAACCCCGTCGAGATGGAGGGCACGTACCCGCTGCCCGAGGCGCAGCGGGACCGGTTCGCCGCCCGCCTGTCCGTCGGCTACCCCTCGACGGCCGCCGAGCTCGCGATGCTCGACTCGCACGCCCTGGTCGACCCGATCGACCGCCTCGAGCCCGTCACCACTGCGGAGGTCATGACGCGGCTCGCGGGCTGGGTGCGGGCCGTGCACGCCTCCAACGCCGTGAAGCAGTACGTCGTCGACCTCGTCGGCGCGACGCGCGACCACGAGGGGCTGCGGCTCGGCGCCTCGCCCCGCGCGTCCCTGCAGCTCCTGCGCGTCGCGCGGGCGCACGCCGCGATGTCGGGCCGCCTGCACGTCCTGCCCGACGACGTCCAGGCGCTCGCCGTGCCCGTGCTGGCCCACCGCCTCGTGCTGTCCACCGAGTCCCGCCTCACCGGCCGCACCGAGGTGCAGGTCGTCGAGGACGTCCTCGCCCGCACCCCGGTGCCCGCCGGCGGCGCCGGGCACGCACCCGCCGCGGGCGGCCGGCGGGCATGAGGCCGCGGGCCCTGACCCCGCTGCGGCGCCTCGCCGCCGTCCGCCCGACCGCGCGCGGCGGCGGCCTGCTCGGCGCCGGCGGCGTGCTGGCGGCCGTCGGCGTCGTGCTGGACCTGCCGGACCTCGTGGGGCTCGGCGCCGCCGGGGTGCTCGTCGTCCTGGTCGCCTGGGCGTCGCTGGCGTGGCAGCACCTGGACTCCGGTCGCGGCGCGCTCGACGTCACCCGGTCCGTCGACCCGCACCCCGTGGTCGCGGGGAGCACCGCCACGACCGCCCTGCGGGTCGCGGTGCGCCACCGCACCGGCGCGGCGTTCGAGCGTCTCGCCCGGCTGCGCCTGTCCGAGCAGGCCGCCCACGAGCTCGCCGGGACCACCGGCATCCGCGCGCACGTCCGGTCCGCGCCGGACCGCATCGACGTGACCTACCAGCTCACCCCGGTCCGCCGCGGCCGCTGGGGGCTCGGACCGGTCCTGACCACGCGCACCGACGTGTTCGGGCTGGTGCGCACCACCCAGCCGCTCGGCGTCACCACCCGCGTCGCGGTCTGGCCGCGCACCACCGCGCTGTCCGTGCGCGCCCCCGCACTCGGCGACCTCGACCGCGCCGCGACCGGCGCCCGGCTGTCCGCCACCGACGACACCGTGCTGCGCGAGTACGTCGCGGGCGACGACCCGCGCCGCGTGCACTGGGCGGCCTCCGCCCGGCAGGGCCACCTCATCGTGCGGGCCGACGAGGGCGCCGGGTTCCGCCCCGTCACCGTGCTGCTCGACCGGGCGCTGCTCGCGCCGGCTCCCGAGGACCGCCCCGGCGCCCGTCCGGCCTCGCACCAGGCCGTCGAGGACGGCGAGTGGGCGGTGTCGCTGGCCGCGTCGGTCGCCGTGTCGTTCCTCGAGGCCGGGCACCCGACCCGCCTGGTCGCGACGACCACCGCCCCCGAGCGCACCGAGCACACCGCCGGCGCCCGCGCCGGGCGGGCCCGCCTCCTCGACGCCACCGTCGACCTCACCGGCATCGGCGGGGACGCCGTGCGCGCCCTGACCCGCACCGTGCAGGTCGTGCGTGCCGGCCGCTCCCAGTCCGAGATCACCGTGGCCGTCGTCGGTCCCCTCGACCAGGCCGGACGGCACGCCCTCGCCTCGCTCGGCGCCGACGGCGTCTGCTGGGCCGTCCTCGTCGTCCCGCGCGGCACCGGGATGCGCCACGACGTCACGCCGACGGCGGACGCCCTGCGTGCGGCCGGCTGGCGCGTCGCCACCTGCCCGCCCGGCACCGACCCGTCCCTCGCCTGGTCGGCGCTCACCGGGAGGGTCGCATGATCCCCGCGCACGCCGGCCCCCTGGCCCGCGTCGTCGCCGCCGCCGTCCTGGTGGCGGTGGCCGTCGGCGCCTCGATGCTGGCGCTCACCACCGTCGTCCTGCCGGGTCCGTGGGTCCGTGAGGGCCTGGTCGGCGTGGCGGTCGTCGCCGCGACCACGTGCGCGGTCCGCTGCGTCCTCGACTCGCGGGCCCGGCGGCGGGGCGAGGCGGGCGGCGGTGCCGTGCTGCCGACCCTCGCGGGGGTCGTCGTCACCGGCTGGTTCCTGCTGTCCCGGTACGGCTCGCCCACCTCCGACCCGGACCTCGTCGTCGGTCCCGAGCACGCGGAGCGGCTCGTCGCCCGGCTCGGCGAGGCGGGCGAGATCGTGCGCGCGGAGGTCGCGCCCGTGCCCGGCACGCTCCCCCTGGCCCTGCTCGTGGTGGGCGGTGCCCTGGCCGTGCTGCTGCTCGCCGACCTCCTCGTCGGCGGGCTGCACTGGCACGCCGCCGCCGGCCTGCCCCTGCTGGCCCTGTGGGCACCGCCGCTCGTCCTGGTCGGGGACGTGCCGCGCGCCGTCTTCGTGGTCGTCGTGGCCGCCCTGCTGCTGCTCCTCACCGTGCCCCCGCCGCGCACGGCGCCCGCGACCCGACCGCCGGGCGCCGTCCGGCGCGCCGAGCGCTCCCGCGCCGTGCTGACCTCGGCCACCGCGGTCGTCGTGGCGCTCGTCGCCGGGGCCGTGGCGAGCGCCTCCTCCGCCCTGCCCGGCTATGCGGGCGCCTGGTACCAGGCGTTCACCACCTCCGGCGACGCGATCCAGCTCGCCGAGGACCTCGACGTCCTGGGCAGCCTCACCGAGAGGTCGGGCGAGGTCGTCCTGACCTACACCGCGCCCGAGGAGGGCGTCGGCCCGCTGCGCACCTACACGGCGTCCGCGTTCGACGGCCGGCGCTGGCAGCGCGGCGACGAGCGTGCCGGCGAGGCCTTCGCCCCCGACGACCTCCTGTGGCCCGAGGACCTGGACGCGCGCGGCCTGGACGCCCCTCGCTCCGTCACCGTCACCGTGGGCTCCCTGCGCGAGGACCAGCTGCCCGTCGCCGTCGAGCCCCGCGCCGTCACCGTCGACGGCACGTGGGGCTACGACCCCGTCCGCGACGAGGTCGTCGGCGACCGCACCGACCCCGCCGCCAGCTACACGCTCACGGTGCGGGCCCGCGAGCTCGGACCCGACCGGCTCCGCGAGGCCGGGGCCGGCACCGCCGTGGACGCCTACCTGGAGGTCCCCGCCACCGAGCACGCCGACGATGTCGCGGACCTCGCGCGCGAGGTCGTGGGCGACGCGGGCACGGCGTACGACCAGGCCGTGGTGCTCCAGCGGTGGCTGCGCGACCCGTCACGGTTCACCTACGCCACCGAGCTCCCCCGCGGCGGCACCGGTGACCCCGTGTGGGACTTCCTGCAGCACCGGACCGGCTACTGCGTCCAGTTCGCCACCACGATGACGGTGATGGCGCGCACGCTCGGGATCCCCGCGCGGCTCGGCGTCGGGTTCCTGCCCGGCGAGGCCGTCGAGGCGCCCACGCAGGACGACGACACGCAGGTGTTCCAGGTCACCGGTCAGGACTCCCACGCCTGGCCCGAGCTGTACTTCGCGGGCGTCGGATGGGTGCGGTTCGAGCCGACGCCGTCCGTGCAGACCGGTCCGCCGCCCGAGTACACGGAGCCGGCCCGCGGGGACGCCGCGCCCGGCGCGTCGCCCCAGCCGGTCCCCACCGGGGTGCAGGAGGTGCCGCCCACCCGGGCGGCGACCGAGCCGACCCCGACGGGGTCGGCGGCCGCCACCGCACCGACGACGTCCCGGAACCCGGAGCGGCCGTGGGTCGTCGGCGGCGTCGTCGCGGTCGTGGTCCTCGCGGCGGCGGGCGCCGCGCTGCTCCTGACCCGGCGACGCCGGGCCGACGGCCCGCCCGACGCCGAGGAGGCCTGGGGCCGGGTCGTGCGGTCGCTGGCCCGGGACGGCATCCACCTCCCGCCGGCGACGACACCGCGGCAGGCGCCCCAGGCCGTGGTCGACGCCGTCGTCGCCGCGCGGGGCGACCGGCCGTCCGCCGAGGTGCGGGACGGGCTGGAACGGCTCAGCTCCGCCGTGGAGGACGCCCGCTACGCGCCGCCGCCCGCCCCGCACGTCGAGGACGGGACCGAGGTCGAGCCCGAGGAGGTCGACCTCGGGGAGATCGCCGACGCCGTCGTCGACGCTCTCGCCCAGGGCGGGTCGGCCCGGCGCGGCCCGCGCGCCTGGCTCGGACGGCTGCTGCGTCGCTCCTGACCGGACGGGGCTCAGTGCCTGCTCTGCCTGCTCGACCGCACCGCGGTGACGGGCAGCGCACGGGCCGCCCGACTCGTGACGGCCGGTCCCGGAGGTACGCGGAACGGCCGCCACCCCTCGGGTGGCGGCCGTTCCGCGTGGTCTGACCCGCCGCGCCGGTCCTCGTCGGTCGGCGCGGTGGGCGAGGTCAGCGGTCCTGCTGGCGGCGCTTGTCCCAGCGCTCCTCGAGGCGGTTCATGAAGCCGCCGCTGCTCTTGGCCTTCGCCGGGCGGTGCGGGGCGGAGGTGTGCCCGTGCGGCGCGACGCTGCCGTCGGGTCGCACCGTGCCCTGCGGCCCCCGCGACCGCGGCGCGGCGAACGCCGTGGCCACACCCGCGAACATGAGGGCGAACCCGACCACGCCGAGCCACGTCTGCTGCGTGGCGACGCCGACGACCAGCAGGAGCAGACCGAGCACCACGCCGATCCCGGCGAGGACGAAACGCAGCGGTGAACGGCGACGTGACCGCTGGAGCGTGGTGGCCAGCCGGGGGTCGTCGCTCTCCAGCGCGCGCTCCATCTGCTCCAGCACGCGCTGCTCGTACTCCGACAGAGGCATCGGGCCCCCCGATCTCGCTGTGGCTACTGACGTCCTCCTAGGATATGCCCGCGGCGCCCCTGGCGGTAGTCGAGGACGGGTGTGACGAGGCCCCCAGCCCGATCGCGCCGTGGCCGAACCGCTCCCGCACCGCGTCGACCGCCACCTCGGCGTCCCGGCGGGCGGTCGGGCGGGGGTCGTCGACGTCGAAGATGCTGGGCTGCGTGGCCAGCGTCGAGCGTTCGCGCAGGTTCTCCCCGCGCACCCCGACGAGCCGCACCGGCAGACCCCGCAGGTCGACCGCGCCGAGGAGGTCCCGCGCGGTCGCGTAGAGCTCCTGGGCGACGTCCGTGGGCACGGGCAGGGTCCGGGAACGCGTCAGCGTGCGGAAGTCGCTGGTGCGCACCTTGAGGGCCACCGTGCGGGCCACCACCCCGTGGCGTCGCATCCGGCCGGCGACCCGGTCGCTCAGCGCGCGCAGGCGGCGCGCGACCTCGTCGAGGTCGCGCACGTCCTGCTCGAACGTCGACTCGGCGCCGACGGAGCGCTCCGCCCGGCCCGCGACGACAGGGCGCGGGTCACGGCCCCACGCCAGGTCGTGCAGATGGGCACCGGTCACCGGGCCGACCGCGGCGCGCAGCACGTCGACGTCGGTGTCGGCCAGCTCGGCGACGGTGGTGACGCCCCACCGGGCGAGCACCTGCTCGGTCTTCTCCCCCACGCCCCACAGCGCCCCCACCGGCAGCGAGCGGAGGAAGTCGACGGTGGCGTCGCGCGGGACCAGCAGGAGCCCGTCCGGCTTGGCGTGGGTCGAGGCGAGCTTCGCGACGAGCTTGTTGCGGCCGATGCCGACCGAGCAGGTGATGCCGTGCTCCGCGCGGACGCGCTCGCGCAGGGCGGCGCCGATCTCGCTGGGCAGACCGAGCCGGCGGCGCGCGCCGGTCACGTCGAGGAAGGCCTCGTCGACGGAGACCTGCTCCACCACGGCCGTGACCTCGCCCAGGATCTCCATCACCCCCCGGGACACGTCCCGGTACGCCGCGTGGTCGGGTCGCACGACGACCGCCTGGGGGCACCGGGCCAGCGCGTGGGACATCGGCATCGCGGAGCGCACGCCGAACGCACGGGCCTCGTAGGTCGCGGCGAGCACGACGCCGCGCTCCCTCCCGCCGACGATCACCGGCAGGCCCCGCAGCTCGGGCCGGCGCGCGAGCTCCACCGAGGCGAAGAACGCGTCCATGTCCACGTGCAGGACCCCGGCGCCCTCCTCGTCGGAGCCCCAGTCGCGCCGGGCGGACTCGGCCCGGGGGCCGCGGCTCATGAGGCCGCGGACCTCGCCACCGACGCAGGGGCGGCGAAGCCGGCCTGCGGGTCGACCCGCAGACCGACCTCGTCACGGAAGTCCTCGGCGCAGGCCAGCAGCTCGTCCGCCCGGACCGCGGGCACGTCGGCGGACCGTCCGGCGTCGACCGCCGAGCGCAGCCGGGCGCCCGACGCGAAGTAGACGCTCCAGGCCGCCAGCTCCGGCTCCACCCGGGACAGCAGCTCCCACACCGGACGCGCCCGACCCCGGGCGACGGCGCCGTCGTGGAGCGCCACGACCGCCGCGGCGGACCGCAGGGCGGCCAGGTGGGCGTGGACGAACCGGTCGCCCGGGTCGGTCGCCTGCACGGCCGCGGCCAGCTCGGCGTCGGCGCGGGCCAGCAACCGCTGGACCCGCTCGGGCACCGGGGCCCCACCTCGGTACGGCATCTCCCACCTCCTGCCGGGGCACCACGGCCCCGCCGGTCCATCGTCGAACACCTGTTCGATCCTGTCAAGGTCGCGGGGCACGAGAGGATGGACCCATGGCCCGACGCGCTCGCAGCACCCGCCAGGACCGATCGTCCTCGCCGGCACCGACACTGCCCGAGGGCGACGTCCCCGTCGACACCGGCACCGCCCGCGTCGAGACCGACCCCGACGCCCCGCGCCGGGTGACGCTGCACGTCAACGGCGTGCCGAGCTCCTGCCTCGACCTGGACGACCCCGGCTTCCTCGCGTTCGAGTACCTCCAGCAGATGGCGGCCGTCGTCGAGCTGCTCCCGCCGGGCCCGGTGCGCGCCGTCCACCTCGGCGCCGCCGGCTGCGCCCTGCCGCGCCAGGTCGAGCACGCCCGCCCGGGCTCGCGCCAGCTCGGCGTCGACGTCGACGCCCGGCTCCTCACGCTGGTGCGCGAGTGGTTCGACCTGCCGCGGTCCCCCGCGCTGCGGCTGCGCGCCGGTGACGCCGCCGCCGTGCTGGCGACGCTCCCCGCGGGCCGCGCCGACGTCGTCGTGCGGGACGCCTTCGCGGGCGACGCGACGCCCGCGCACCTCACCGGCACCGCCTTCGCGGCGGCGTGCGCGGCCGCGCTGCGTCCCGGCGGCCTGGTCCTCGCGAACTGCGCGGACCGGCCCCCGCTGACCACCGTGCGGCGCGAGGCGGCGTCCTTCGCGCAGGCCCTGGGGCCCGGTGCCGTGGCGCAGGGCCGGCTCGCGGTCGTCGCCGAGCCCGGCGTCCTCAAGGGTCGCCGCTACGGCAACGTCGTGCTGGCGGGCGTCACGCCCGTCCCCGAGCGACCGGACCCGCGCGGGTCGGACGACCCGGCGGACGACCCCGGCACGGTCGACCTGCTCGACGTGCGCCTCGGGCGGGCGCTGCGGTCCCTGGCGGTCCCCGTCACGCTGCTCGCCGGTGCCGAGCTCGCCCGGTTCGTGGGCACGGCCCAGCCCCTGCCGTGACCTCGCCCCGGGTCCGACCCGCGGACGCCCGGGCCACGGGACGACCGGGCCCGGGAACGCCGCAGGCCGCCCCCGGGGCGCCGGGAGCGGCCTGCGGTGCGGCTCACGTCAGAGCGGGACGACCTGCTCCGCCTGCGGACCCTTCGGGCCCTGCGTGATCTCGAACTCGACCGCCTGACCCTCCTCGAGGGTGCGGTAGCCCTGGGACTGGATCGCCGAGTAGTGGACGAAGACGTCGGCACCGCCGCCGTCCTGGGCGATGAACCCGTAGCCCTTCTCGGAGTTGAACCACTTCACTGAACCCTGCGCCATGCTGATCCTTCGGTGCTCCGTACGGTGCGCGGGAGGACACGGCGCCCTCCCGCCGTCGCACCGCGACGTCGACGCAGGTCCGTGCGCGCGCCGCCGGTGCAACGGCGCCAGTGTGGCACGCGCCACGTCGCATTGCACGGAAGACGCCCGGACGTCGCGGGGCGCCCGGCGTGCGGCGCGGGTCCCGACCGGGTCAGTCGTCCTCGCGCTGGGCCAGGAACCGCTCGAACTCGGCGCCCAGCTCGTCCGCCGTCGGCAGCGGACCCTCCTGTGCGAGCAGGTCCGGGCGGCCCACCGAACGGGTGAACGCGTCGTACTGCTCCTCGAGACGGCGCACCACGGCGGCGACCTCCTCGTTCTCGGCCACGAGCTCGGCGACCTCCGTGCGCGCCTGCGCGGCCGGCTCGGCCAGCAGGCCGGTGTCCAGGGCGAGCCCCGTCGCCTTCTCCACGTGCTCCAGGCCCACCACGGCCGCCGGGACGTACCGCGACTGCGCCAGGTAGTGCGGCACGTGCACCGTGATGCCCATCGCGTCGTGCTCGGTCGCCCCGAGGCGGTGCTCCAGCAGCGCCGCGAACGAGCCCGGGACCTGGACCCGGCCGAAGAACGACGTGTAGTCCTCCACCAGGCCCTCCCGCGTCGCGTGCGCCGTCAGCGACAGCGGCCGCGTGTGCGGCACGCCCATCGGGATGCCGTGCAGACCGATCGTCAGGGACACGTCGAGCCGCTCGACCAGAGAGCGCACCGCCGCGACGGCCCGCTCCCACTGCAGGTCCGGCTCCGTGCCGTGCAGCAGCAGGAACCCCGTGCCCTCGGCGTCCGCCAGGTGGTCGACCACCAGCGACGGCGCGTCGTAGGTCGCCCAGCGGTCGGCGTCGAACGTCATCACCGGTCGCAGCGACCGGTAATCCACGAGCTGGTCCGCGTCGAACGTCGCCAGCCGCGTCGCGGAGAACCGCTCCAGCAGGTGGTCCGCGGCGATCTCACCGGCGCTGCCCGCGTCGACGAACCCCCGCAGCGCGTGCAGGAGCACGGGCCCCGGCCCGGCGGACGCCGCACCCAGCGTGCGCTCCACGGCCTCGCCGTCGACGTCGATGATCCCCTGGGGGTCCAGCACCGTTCCTCCTCGTTCGCCCTGCGCGGGGCGGACACCCCGTGGTCGCGACAACCACGCCGGGCCCGTGGATCATCCCGGCCGGTGCTCACCGGTGCGGGAGCCGCACCACCGAGACGAAGAAGTCGTCGATCTGCTGCACGACCCGGATGAACCGCTCGAAGTCGACCGGCTTCGTCACGTACGCGTTGGCGTGCAGGGAGTACGAGCGCAGCACGTCCTCCTCCGCCTCCGACGTCGTCAGCACCACCACCGGGATGTGCCGCAGGGCAGGGTCGCCCTTGACCTCGGCGAGCACCTCCCGGCCGTCCATGCGCGGCAGGTTGAGGTCCAGCAGGATGAGGTCCGGCGTCGGGCGGTCCGCGTGCTCCCCCTCGCGGCGCAGGAACTCCAGCGCGCTCACGCCGTCGGAGACCACCCACAGGCGGTTGGCGACCTTGTGCTCCTCGAACGCCTCCCGCGTCATGAGCACGTCGCCCGGGTCGTCCTCCACCAGGAGGACCTCGATGCCGGCCTGCTGCTGCTGGGTCATGGCCACCACCCTATGCGGCGGGGAGGGTCCAGCGGACGGTCGTGCCCGGCCCCGTCGAGGACTCCACCCACACCCGCCCGCCGTGGTGCTCCACGACACGCTTGACCAGGGCGAGCCCGATCCCCGTGCCCGTGTAGACCTCCTTGGGGTGCAGCCGCTGGAAGATCACGAAGACCCGTTCGGCGTACTGCGGGTCGATGCCGATGCCGTTGTCGGTGCACGACACCTCCCACAGGTCGCCCGCCGGCCCCTCGGTGCGCACCGCGGTCAGGTGCACCTGCGGCGGCCGGTCCGGGTGCGCGAACTTCAGCGCGTTCCCCACGACGTTCGTCAGCAGCATGGCCAGGAGCCCCCGGTCGCCCGACACCACCGGCAGCGGGTCGTGCGTGATGGTGGCGCCGCGGTCGGTGGCGCGCTCCTCCAGGTCGTGCAGGACCCCGGCGAGCACGTCCTCCAGCGGGACCGGCTCCGGCGGACGCCCCGAGCGGCCCACGCGCGAGAAGCTCAGCAGGTCCTGGATGAGCCGCTGCATGCGGTGGGCACCGTCCACGGCGAACGCGATGTACTGGTCCGCCCGGTCGTCGAGCTGGTTGCCGTACCGCTTCTGGAGGAGCTGCGTGAAGCTGGCGACCTTGCGCAGGGGCTCCTGCAGGTCGTGGGACGCGACGTAGGCGAACTGCTCCAGGTCACGGTTGGAGCGCTCGAGCTCCGCGGCCTGGCGGCGCAGCCGGTCGTGCGCCTCCTCGACCTCCTGGTGCGCGGCCCGCGCGTCCTCCACCTGCGCGACCAGCTCGCGTCGCATCTGCTCGACGTCCTGCGCCAGCGACGCCACCTCGCCCGAGCCCACCGCGGGGATCTCGTGGCCGTGGTCGCCCGTGCTGGCCGCCCGCACCTCGTGCGCCAGCCGCGCCAGCGGCACGGAGATCTCCTGGCGCAGGAGCCGCCACACCAGCAGCCCGAGCACCGCCATCGCGATCGCGAGCACCGCGACCACCACGAGCAGCGCCTCGTTCCACAGCCGCACCGCCTCGAGGGCGTCGACGTCCGCGTTCGCCGTCAGCAGCCTCAGCGACCCGACGGTCGCCACGACCGCCACGACCACCAGCGCCACGAGGACGGCGGCGGCCGCGCCGAGCCGGCGCCTGACGCGGTCCAGCGGCGACCTCGGTGGCCGGCTCACCGCGCCCACTCCGCGGAGTCCGCCAGCATCGCGGACCGCTCGCCCACCACGTCGACCGCGCCCGTCCAGCCGACGACCAGCATGGCCGCGTCGTCGACCAGCGGCCCGCCGTGCAGGGCACGCACCCGGTGCAGCACCCGCTCGACGACGCCCACGAAGCCCTCGCGGTCCAGCTCGTCCTGCACGACGGCGCCGAGCCCGGCGACCCCCAGCCGCTCCGAGGTCCGTCGTCCCGCCCGGCCCGCCCCGGCGTCGTGCAGCGCGGCCTCGACGACGCCGTCGGTGTACATGACGACCGCGAACGGGCCGTCCATCGTCAGGCGCTGCGCCGTCCAGCCGCCCGGGACGGGGATGCCGAGGGCACGGCCCCGGCTGGTCGGCACCACCGGGTCGCAGCGCACCGCCCCGACGGGCCCGGTGAGCAGCATGGGCGCCGGGTGCCCGGCCAGGTGGACGTCGACGGTGCGGCGGTCCGCGCTCACGTGGACCTGGCAGAGGGTGACGAAGATGTCGGGGCTGGCGCGCTCGGTCAGCAGCACCCGCTCCAGGTGCCCGGGGACGTCCTGCGGCGGGGTCCCCGTCAGGACGAGGGTGCGCCAGGCCGTGCGCAGCGTCGCACCGAGGGCCGCCTCGTCCGGACCGTGCCCCGCGACGTCCCCGACGACCGACAGCACCGAGCCGTCCGCCCGCTGCACCGTGTCGAAGAAGTCGCCGCCCAGCAGGCCGCCGCCGCCGGGCAGGTAGCCGACCATGATCGAGACCGTGGGGTCGTCCACCAGGGGCTTGGGCAGCAGGGCGCGCTCCAGGCGCGCGGTCTCCGCCGCGCGGACCTTGCTCCGGTAGAGCTCGCGCTGCTCGGCCAGCGAGCGCCGACGCTGCAGGGCGTACCGCAGCGACCGGCCCAGGAGGTCGGGCCCGGTCTCGCCCTTGACGAGGTAGTCGTCGGCACCGGCTCCGACGGCCTCGACGCCCTGGTCCACGCCGGAGTGCCCGGTGAGCACGACGAGCGCGGGCGGGAGGCCGTGCCGCTGGGTCGATCGCCGCAGCCGCTCGACCGCCGCCAGCCCGACGGCGTCGGGCAGACCGAGGTCGACCAGCAGGCAGTCCACGACCGCGCCGCTCTCCAGCTCGGCGGCGGCCTGCGCGACCGTGCGGACCCGGAGCAGCTCGACGGTGATCTCCGCGTCGGTGAGCAGCTCGCCCACGAGGAACGCGTCCCCGTCGTCGTCCTCCACCAGCAGGACGCGCGGGACGGCGGGCAGGTCGGGGCCGAACGGGCCGGCGCGCTCCGCGTTCGGTTCGTCGCCGCTGCTCATGGGCGCGATCCTATGCCCCACGACGTCCCTCGCGGGAGGCTCCGGCCCGGCGCGGCGCGGGCACGGTTTTCCGTGTCGGGGCCCGGACGTGGAAAGATGGTCGGCCGCACACCGAGCACCGAGGGGGACGCGTGGCGGGCAGGCAGGACGAGCTGGCACGCGAGCAGGAGGTCGTCGACCGCCTGTACGCACGACTGGACACCTTGCGCGCGAGCGCGCGCGCACGACTCGCCGACGTCCGTCGGTCGGGTCCGTCGGGGTCCCCGCAGAACCGGAGCGAGCGCGACGCGTTCGCGACCCTGTACTCGGACCGCGCGGCACGCCTCGACGCGGTCGAGGACCGCCTCGCGTTCGGCCGCCTGGACCTGGCCGACGGCGAGCAGCGCTACGTGGGCCGCATCGGCCTGACGGACGCCGAGCACCGCAGCCTCCTGACGGACTGGCGGGCCCCCGCGGCCCAGCCGTTCTACCGCGCGACCGCGGTGCAGCCCGACGGCGTCCGCCGGCGCCGGCACGTCGTCACCTCGGGCCGCACGGTCACCGGGATCGAGGACGAGCTGCTCGACCTCGACGCCGTCGCCGACGGGATCGACGCGACGACGCTCTCCGGCGAGGGCGCGCTCCTGGCGTCCCTCGCGCAGCGGCGCACCGGCCGCATGGGCGACATCGTGGCGACCATCCAGGCCGAGCAGGACCGCATCGTGCGCGACGAGCTCGCCGGCGCGCTGGTCGTCCAGGGCGGGCCCGGCACGGGCAAGACCGCGGTCGCGCTGCACCGCGCCGCCTACCTGCTGTACGCGCACCGGCGGCTGCTCGAGCGCAGCGGCGTGCTGCTGGTCGGGCCGAGCCGCGCGTTCCTGCGCTACATCGACCAGGTGCTGCCGTCGCTCGGCGAGACGGGCGTGGTGGCCACGACCGTCGCCGAGCTCGTGCCGGGGCTGCGCGCCGACGCCGTGGAGGACGGGGCGGCCGCGGAGGTCAAGGGTCGTCTGCTCTGGCGCGACGCGGTGCGTCGCGCCGTGCGGGCCCGCGAGCGCGTCCCCGCCGCCGACGTGCCGGTCCGTGTCGACGGCGTCGACCTGCGCATCCGCCGGCGCGACGTGCGCGACGCCATCGCCCGCGCGCGGCGCACCCACAAGCCGCACAACGAGGCCCGCCCCACGTTCGTGCGCGAGATGCTGAACCGGCTCGTCGACCAGTACCGCACCCGGACCGAGTCCGAGCTGTCGGACCACGACGTCGCCGTGCTGCTGGAGGACCTGCGCTCCGACCGGGACGTGCGGGTCGCGCTCAACCTCGCGTGGTTCCCGATCTCGGCCGAGAAGCTCGTCGCCGACCTCTGGGCGAAGCCGCACCGCCTCGCCGAGGCCGCGCCGGAGCTCACCGCCGCCGAGCGCCTCCTGCTGCACCGCCGTCCGGACGCGCCGTGGACCGAGGCCGACGTGCCGATCCTCGACGAGGCCGCCGAGCTGCTCGGCGAGGACGACTCCGTGGCGAAGGCCGAGGCCCGGGCCCGCGAGGCCGCGCGCGCCGCCGAGGTCGAGTACGCCCGCCGCGTGCTGGAGTCCTCCGGCGCCGGCGGCGGCCTCGTCGACGCCGAGACCCTCGCCTCCCGGTTCACCGAGTCCGGCCCGCTGCTCACCACCGCCGAGCGGGCGGCCGCGGACCGCACCTGGACGTACGGGCACGTCGTGGTGGACGAGGCGCAGGAGCTCAGCCCGATGGCGTGGCACGCGCTCGTGCGTCGTGTGCCCACCCGGTCGCTCACCATCGTCGGGGACGTGGCGCAGACGTCGTCGGCGGCGGGCGCCCGGTCCTGGCGCCACGCCCTCGACGCCGTGCTCGGCGGGCACTGGCGGATCTCGGAGCTCACCGTGAGCTACCGCACGCCCGCCGCCGTCGCCGACGCCGCCCAGCGCGTCGCCGACGCCGCCGGGCTGCCCACGTCCCCCCTCACCGCCGCCCGCGACCTGCCGGGCGCCCTCGTGCTCCGGCCGAGCGACGACACCACCGGCGACGCCGCCCGGGCCGCGGTCGACCTCGCCAAGGAGCACGTCGGGCCCGACGGCGCCGGCCGCGTGGCCGTCGTCGCGGCCCCGGAGTCGGTGGCCGGCCTGCGCGCCGCGCTCGACGACCTGCTGCCCGCCGTCCTGGGCACCGACGAGGCCGCGCGCCTCGCCGCGCAGCGGCCCGAGGACGCCCAGGTCGTCGTCGTGACGCCCCGGGACACCAAGGGCCTGGAGTACGACGCGGTCGTCCTCGTCGAGCCGCGCGACGTCGTCGGCGACGCGGGACGCTGGGGCGACCTGTACGTGGCGATGACCCGCCCCACGCAGCGCCTCGTCGTCGTGCACGCCCACGAGCTGCCCGCGGGGTTCGTGCACGCGTCGTGAGACGCGTTTGTCGCCCGGCCGCCCCGGGGCGCACCATAGGGGCGTGCTGCGTGCCCTACTCCTCGAGAACATCCACCCCGACGCCGTCGAGATCCTGCGCGACGCAGGGATCCAGGTCGAGTCGCGTCCCGGCGCGCTCGACGAGGACGAGCTGATCGAGACGCTCGCCGACTTCCAGATCCTCGGCATCCGCTCCAAGACCCAGGTGACCCGCCGCGTCGTGGAGTCCCTGCCCGGCCTGCTCGCCGTGGGGACGTTCTCCATCGGCACCAACCAGATCGACCTGGAGGCCGCGGCGGCCCACGGCGTCGCCGTGTTCAACGCGCCGTTCTCCAACACGCGCTCCGTCGTGGAGCTGGCCGTGGCGGAGATCATCGCGCTGACCCGTCGCCTCACGGTGCGCGACAGCGCGCTGCACCAGGGCGTCTGGGACAAGACCGCCGACGGCTCCCACGAGGTGCGGGGCCGCACGCTCGGCATCATCGGCTACGGGAACATCGGCTCCCAGCTCTCCGTCCTCGCGGAGAACCTGGGCATGAACGTCGTGTTCTTCGACACCTCCGAGAAGCTCGCGCTGGGCAACGCCCGCCGGGTGGAGACCCTCGACGAGCTCCTCGCGGTGTCGGACGCCGTGACGATCCACGTCGACGGCCGGGCGGGCAACGCCGGCCTGTTCGGCGAGGACCTCTTCGCCCGGATGAAGCCCGGCGCGATCTTCCTCAACCTGTCGCGCGGGTTCGTCGTGGACGTCGACGCGCTGCGGACGCACATCCTGTCCGGCCACCTGTCGGGCGCCGCCGTGGACGTGTTCCCGACCGAGCCGAAGAAGCGCGGGGACCACTTCGACTCCCCGCTGCGCGGGCTCGACAACGTCATCCTCACGCCGCACGTGGGCGGGTCGACGGAGGAGGCGCAGCAGAACATCGGGCAGTTCGTCGCCAAGAAGCTGCGCGACTACCTGTTCACCGGCTCGACCATGCTGTCGGTCAACCTGCCGAACCTCCAGCTCGAGCACACCGGCGTCGGCCGCATCGCCCTGCTGCACCGCAACGTGCCGGGCGTCCTCGCGGCCGTCAACCAGGTGTTCGCCGACCACGGCGCCAACATCGAGGCCCAGATGCTCGCGACGCGCGGCGAGCTCGGCTACGTGGTCACCGACATCTCGGACGTCACCCAGCGCGGGGCCTCGGCCAAGCTCATGGAGATGGCCACCACCGTCCGACTGCGCATCCGTGACGCGTTCGACCGCCCCGAGTTCCCCCCGGGTCCCGCGGCCGGCTGACGCTCGCCGCCGCGTACGCGCGAGGGGCCCCGGACACGACGTCCGGGGCCCCTCGCGTCGTCTGCGGCCGTCAGCCGGACTTGCGCCGGAACATCTGCTGCACGGGACCGGTGGTCTCCGACCCGTGGACGGACCCCGTGTTGCGGTCCGACTCGGCGCTACGGTGATTCGCCGCGTTCTTGCGGGCGAGGGCCTCCTTGAACTTCGCCCTCGTGTCGTCGTCGGGTGCGGTCGACTTCTTCTCGTCGGTCATGACCACAGCATGCGCTGCCGCGCCCCCCGATGCCAGGGGATTGATGCCGTGGGCCTCAGGAGGTGACGTCGTCGGCCGCGGCCGCGGGGGTCCGCTCGGCACGCTCGGAGCGCAGCGAGGTGATCGCCGCCTCGAAGTCCTCCAGGGAGTCGAACGCCTGGTAGACGGACGCGAACCGCAGGTAGGCGACCTCGTCCAGCTCCCGCAGCGGACCGAGGATGGCGAGCCCGATCTCGTAGGCGTCGATCTCGGCGCTGCCGGCGCCCCGCAGGGTCTCCTCGACCTTCTGCGCGAGCAGCGCGAGGTCGTCGGAGCTCACCGGGCGCCCCTGGCATGCCTTGCGCACGCCGGAGACCACCTTGTCCCGGCTGAACGGCTCGGTCGCCCCCGACCTCTTGACGACCGACAGGCTGGCGGTCTCGACCGTGGTGAAGCGCCGCCCGCACTCGGGGCACTGCCGCCGGCGGCGGATCGACGAGCCGTCGTCCGAGGTGCGGGAGTCGACGACGCGCGAGTCGGCGTGGCGGCAGAACGGGCAGTGCATCCGAGGTTCTCCTGCGGTCGGTGCCGGACCCGTGCCCGGCTGCCCGACGAACGTATGCGGGATGCACCGGCGCGTGCAACACCGCCCGCCGGTGGGCACCGCCGTCAGTCGGCGGGCAGCGCGACGACCTGACCCACCCGCAGCTCCGACGTCCGCATCCCGTTGAGGGCCTTGAGCTCGGCGACGACGTCCCGCACGTCCTCCCCCGGCTCGACGAGCGTGCGGGCGAACCCCCACAGCGTCTCCCCGGGTGCGACGGTGTGGAGGTCAACCTCGACCCGGACCGTCTCCGTGCCGGCAACCGCCTGGACGCCGCCGAGCAGGCCCCCGGCCACCGCCAGCAGCGCGAGCAGGACGAGCACGACCCGTCCCCGGACGGTGAGCCGGAGCCCGTCGAGCCCCAGCGGACCGAGGTCGCCCTGCGGGACTGCGGTGATCGTCGACATCTCAACTCCCCCTCGTGGCCGCTGGGGCCGCTCGAACACCTGTGCGTCGTACACCTGTTCGTTCGAACAGGTGTTCCCGTTGTACCACGCGGCGGCGACACGAGTCGAGAGATCTCGAACACGTGTTTGATGTCGACCCCGACCTGCCCTACCCTGGACCCAGCGCGATGGCACGTTTGTCGGTTTCCGCACGGCACGGCGGCTCGGCCGTTCCGGCACCGGCGCCGGGCCGACGACCACGCACGACGACGGGAGACAGCATGACGACGCGACACGGGCCCTCCCCGGCCCCCGAGGGCGCCGTGGCACCGGTGTCGGAGCTGCTCGGCGGCGGGCAGCGGCTCACGCCGCGCCAGCGGGGCGTCCTGGAGACGATCCGCACCTCGGTCGAGACCCGCGGCTACCCGCCGACCATGCGCGAGATCGGTGAGGCCGTCGGCCTGTCCAGCCCGTCGTCGGTCAAGCACCAGCTCACCACGCTCGAGCGCAAGGGGTACCTGCGGCGGGACCCGAACCGTCCGCGCGCGATGGAGGTCGTCGACGTGCCCGACGCCGCCGCACCCGGTCCCCTCGCCGCGCCGACGCCCGACGGCGAGGACGCGACCGTGCCCGCCGCGACCTACGTGCCCGTGGTCGGCCGGATCGCCGCCGGCGGGCCGATCCTGGCCGAGCAGGTCGTCGAGGACGTCTTCCCGCTGCCCCGCCAGGTCGTGGGCGACGGCGAGCTGTTCCTGCTCAAGGTCAGCGGCGACTCGATGGTGGACGCCGCGATCTGCGACGGCGACTGGGTCGTCGTGCGGCGCCAGAACGTCGCGGAGCAGGGCGAGATCGTCGCCGCGATGATCGACGGCGAGGCGACGGTCAAGACGTTCAAGCAGAACGGTGGGCACACCTGGCTCATGCCGCAGAACCCCGCCTACGACCCGATCCTCGGCGACGAGGCGACGGTGCTCGGGCGGGTCGTCGCGGTGCTGCGCAGCCTCTGAGGACCGGGCCCGCACGCGCGAAGGGGCGGGACGTCATCGACGTCCCGCCCCTTCGCCCTTCCTGCGACCTGCCGGCCGCGACGCGGACGCGTCGCGGTCAGAGGCCGAAGCGCTGCTGGACCGCCTTGACGCTCGACGCGGACGCACGCATTCCCACGAGCTCGGAGTCCGACAGCGGGATCGGCACCACCGTCGTGGCACCGCGCGAGTCGACCAGGGTCGGCAGGGACAGGCAGACGTCGTCGATGCCGTAGAAGTCGTCGAGCCGGGTCGAGACCGGCATGACGCGGTGCTCGTCGTTGAGGACCGCCTCCACGATCCGCGTGACGGCGAGGCCCACCGCGTAGTTGGTCGCTCCCTTGCCCGCGATCACGCGGTAGGCCGACTCCACGACGTCCCGGGCGATACCCTCGCGGGCCGCAGCGTCCAGCGGCGGCCGGCCGGGCAGGCTCTTCCAGTCGAGCAGCGGCACGCCCGCGATGGTCGCCGAGCTCCACAGCGCGATCTCGGAGTCGCCGTGCTCGCCGCCGACGTAGGCGTGGACGTTGCCCACCGCGACGCCGCAGTGCTCCGCGATGGCGGCGCGCAGGCGCGAGGAGTCGAGCACGGTCCCTGACCCGAAGACCCGCTCGGGCGGGAGACCGGAGATCTTCTGCGCCGCGTACGTCACGACGTCCACCGGGTTGGTCACCAGGAGGAACGTCGCGTCGGGGGCGACCTCGACGAGCCCGGGCAGGATCTTGCGCGTCAGGGCGATCGTCGCCTCGGCCAGGTCGAGACGCGTCTGGCCGGGCTTCTGCTTGGCGCCCGCCGTCACGACGACGACGTCGGCGCCGCGCACCACCTCGACGTCGTCGGAGCCGATGACCTCCGCCTGCGGGACGAACATGCCGCCGTGGCGCAGGTCCAGGACCTCCGCCTCGACCTTGGACCGGTCGACGTCCATGAGGGCGACGGTCCGGGCGGTACCCCGCGCGAGCGCGGCGTAGGCGAGGGTGGAGCCCACGGCCCCGGCCCCGACGATGGCGAGCTTGGACGTCCGACGAGGTGCGTTCACGGGGCCCAACCTAGACGTCCAGCCGACGCAACGCAGCCCGGACCACACCTTGGTCGGTGGTCCGCCAGAAGTCCGGCATGGACCGCACCAGGAACGTGCCGTAGCGGGCGGTCACCAGCCGCGGGTCGAGGACGGCGACGACACCCCGGTCCGTCGCCGTGCGCACGAGCCGGCCCGCGCCCTGCGCGAGCAGCAGCGCCGCGTGCTGCGCGGCGACCTGCATGAACCCGTTGCCGCCCGCCTCCTCCACGGCGCGGGCGCGGGCGGCCTTGACGGGGTCGTCGGGCCGCGGGAACGGGATGCGGTCGATGATGACGAGGCGGCAGGAGTCGCCGGGCACGTCGACCCCCTGCCACAGCGACAGGGTGCCGAACAGCGAGGTCGCCGGGTCCTCGGCGAACGTCCGCACGAGGCTCGGCAGCTGGTCGTCGCCCTGGCACAGGACGGGCAGGTCGAGCCGTGCCCGCATCGCCTCGGCGGCGGCGGTGGCGGCGCGGCGCGACGAGAACAGGCCCAGCGTCCGCCCGCCGGCCGCCTCGATCAGGCCCGCGATCTCGTCGAGCTGGGCCTCGGTGGTCGGCTCGCGCCCGGGCGCGGGCAGGTGCTTGGCGACGTAGCAGATCCCCTGGCGCGGGTAGTCGAAGGGGCTGCCGACGTCGAGGCCGCGCCAGGAGCTGTCCTGCGCGGCCGCGCCCAGGCCGAGGGAGCGTGCGACGGGGTCGAAGCTGCCGCCGAGCGCGAGCGTCGCGGAGGTGAGCACGGCGGTGCGCTCCCCGAGGAGCTGGTCGCGCACGAGTCCCGCCACGGCGAGGGGTGCCGCGTGGAGCCGCGCGATCCCGTCGCCCCACGCGGCGTCGGCGGGCGGACGCGAGCACCACAGCACGTCGGCGGAGGTGTCCTGTGCGGTCATGCGCTCGGCCACCTCGAAGAGCTGCAGCATCGCGGACTGCGCCATCTTCACGCCCGGGTCGGGCTCCGCGTTCGCCTCCGGCTTGAGGGCCGTGAGCAGGGCGCGGGCCTCGTCGCGCACCGCGCCCACGGCGGTGCGCAGGTCGTCGGGCAGGCCGAGCGGGAAACGCTCGGCGGGGACCTGGGTGAGCAGGTGCGCGAGCGACTGGGCGGCGGTGTCGAGGTCCTCGGTCGCGACCCCGCCGTGGCGGCGCGTGAGCCGTGCCGCGTGCTCGACGGTGCCACCGGACAGGTCGACCGTCGCCGACGACGTGATGCGGTCGGTCAGCTCGTGGGCCTCGTCGACGACCAGCACCGCGTGCTCGGGCAGCACGTTCGGGTTGCCCGACGCCGCGATGCCGAGCATCGCGTGGTTGGTGACGACGACGTCGGCCTCGCGCGCCTGCTGCCGGGCGTGCTCGGCGAAGCAGTCGTCGACGAGGGGGCACCGCTGCCCCAGGCACTCCAGGGAGGTCACCGACACCTGCCGCCACGCCTTGTCGGGGACGCCGGGGACCAGGTCGTCCCGGTCGCCCGTGTCGGACTCCTGCGCCCAGGCGTGCAGGCGGCGGACGTGGTCGGCGAGGCGTGCCGCGCCGCCGTCACCCGCCCCGGGGGCGGGGTGCTGCTCCGCGGCGGAGCCCTCCCCCGGGCCCGGGTCGGGGTCGAGGTCGAACAGCGTGGCGTCGGCGTCCGGGTAGCCCCCGGCGACCTTGTGGAGGCACAGGTAGTTGTGCCAGCCCTTGAGCAGCGCCACGTGCGGCTGCCGCGGCAGCAGCGGGCCCACGGCGTCCACCACGAGCGGGAGGTCCCGCGTGACGACCTGCCGCTGGAGGGCGAGCGTCGCCGTGGAGACCACGACCCGCTCCCCGGCGCCGACCGCGTGCCGCACGGCGGGCACGAGGTACCCGAGCGACTTGCCGGTGCCCGTGCCGGCCTGGACCAGCAGGTGGCGCCCCGTCTCGAACGACTCGGCGACCTCGGCCGCCATCCGCGACTGCCCCTCGCGGGGCGAGCCGCCGAGCGCGCCGACGGCGGCCTCGAGCAGCTCGACCGCCCCCGGCAGGGCGTCGGCGAGGGCGGCGGAGGTGTCGGGGGAGGTCACCGGTCGATCCTACGGGCGTCCCCCGACGTCGACGCCGCCGCGGGGGCGCGGGTCAGACCGCGACCCGCTCCAGCTCGGCGGCGAGCGCCGCGTCGACGCGACCGCGCAGCCGGGTGCCCTCGGCGAGGTGCTCCTCACCCGTGAGCTCCCCGTTCTCGTGCACGCGGTGCACGAGGTCGCCGCGCGAGTACGGGACGACGAGGTCGATCTCGACGGCGGGTCGCGGGAGCTCGTCGGCGATGAGGGCGCGCAGCTCGGCGATGCCCTCCCCGGAGTGCGCGGACACCACGACGGTGCGCCGCTCGCGGCGCTGCACCCGGCCGATCACGGCGGGGTCGGCGACGTCCGCCTTGTTGAGCACGACGACCTCGGGCACGTCCTCGACGCCGGGGATGTCCGCCATGACCTCGCGGACCGCGGCGATCTGCCCCTCGGGGTCCGGGTGGGAGGCGTCCACGACGTGCAGCAGCAGGTCGGCGTCGCCGACCTCCTCCAGGGTGGAGCGGAACGCCTCGACGAGCTGGTGGGGCAGGTGCCGGACGAACCCGACGGTGTCGGCGAGCGTGTAGACACGGCCGTCGTCGGTCCGGGCGCGCCGCACCGTGGGGTCGAGGGTGGCGAACAGCGCGTTCTCCACGAGGACGCCCGCGTCGGTGAGCGCGTTGAGCAGCGACGACTTGCCGGCGTTGGTGTAGCCGGCGATGGCGACGCCGGGGATGGCGTGGCGGCGCCGGTCGAGCCGCTTGGTCTCGCGGCCGGGCGCCATCGCGGCGATCTCGCGACGGAGCTTGGCCATGCGGTTGCGGATGCGGCGACGGTCGAGCTCGATCTTCGTCTCGCCGGGTCCGCGGGAACCCATGCCGGCGCCCGCGCCGCCCACCTGGCCACCGGCCTGGCGGGACATGGACTCGCCCCAGCCGCGCAGGCGCGGCAGGAGGTACTCGAGCTGGGCGAGCTCGACCTGGGCCTTGCCCTCCCGGGACTTGGCGTGCTGGGCGAAGATGTCGAGGATCAGCGCGGTGCGGTCGACGACCTTCACCTTGACGATGTCCTCCAGCCCGCGACGCTGGGACGGCGCGAGCTCGGTGTCGACGACGACCGTGTCCGCGCCGGTGGCGGCGACGACGTCGGCGAGGTCGGCGGCCTTGCCGGAGCCGAGGAAGGTGCCGGGGTCCGGCTTGGCGCGCTTCTGCAGGATGCCGTCGAGCACCTGGGACCCGGCGGTCTCGGCGAGCGCGGCGAGCTCGCGCAGCGACACCTCGGCCTCGCGGGCGGCGGCCTCGCCACCCGGGTAGGTGCCGACGAGCACGACCTTCTCCAGGCGGAGCTGGCGGTACTCGACCTCGGTGACGTCCTCGAGCTCGGTCGACAGGTTCGCCACCCGGCGCAGGGCGGACCGCTCGGCGAGGTCGAGCTGGTCGCCGTCGTGCACGGAGTGGACGGTCCCGCCCTCGGCGCGCGCCGTCCCCGCCCGGGCGAGGACCCGCGCCACGACGTCGTCCGCGATCGCCTGCGCGTCGCGCGCCGGTGCGGCGGTCCGCTCGGTGGGGTCGTCGGACGGCGCGGCGGGCTGCTCGGGGCCGGTGGGGATGTGGGTCAAGGTGTTCCTCTCGGGTGGCGTGCGTGGGTACAACAAGTTTCCCACGCCGGAACGTCCCGTCCGAAGCCAATTACGATGCGGGCGTGAGCGACCACTACTTCACGGCCGAGCCCGCCTCCGACGCCGAGCGCCGCCGGATCGAGGTCCGCCTCGCCGGGCGCCCGGTGCAGGTGGAGGTCGCGGGCGGCATCTTCTCCCCCGGCGGCGTCGACAAGGGCACGCGGGTGCTGCTGGAGGAGCTGCCCGCGCCGCCCCCGGGCGACCTGCTGGACCTCGGCTGCGGCTGGGGCCCGCTCGCGCTGACCGCCGCCCTGGAGAACCCCGCGACCACGGTGTGGGCCGTCGACGTCAACCGGCGGGCGCTGGACCTGGTGCGACGCAACGCCGCCGGGCTCGGCGTCGCGGACCGCGTGCACGCCTGCGCCCCCGACGAGGTGCCCGACGACGTCGTGTTCGCCGCGCTGTGGTCGAACCCGCCGATCCGGGTGGGCAAGAGCGTGCTGCACGACATGCTCGCGCACTGGCTCCCCCGGCTCGCCCCGTCCGGCGACGCCGCCGGCGGCGCGTGGATGGTCGTCCAGAAGAACCTCGGGTCGGACTCCCTGGCCCGCTGGATCGAGGACGAGCTGGGCCTGCCCACCCGGCGGGCGGCGTCGTCCAAGGGGTTCCGCGTGCTGCACGTCACACGCTGAGCGGGGCAGGTCCCGCGGCTGGGTCCGCGAACGCCGGGTAGCCCGTGGTCTCGACCTCGCTCCCCCACGTCTCCCACGCCCGGCGTGCCGCGAGGGCGCACGCCGCAGCGGTTCGCGGCGCGACCTCGCGCAGGGCGGTAGCGGCCCAGCGCCAGCGGCCAGTGACGAGCTGGCGGTAGGACGGTGAGCGTCCCGGCGGGCCGACGTGCTCGCGCCCGGCGAGCGTGGACTCCCAGAGCCAGCCGGTCAGGGCGAGCACGTAGGTCGCGGACGCCGCCTCGACCTCCTGGCTCCAACCCTGGGCGGGCACGAGGTCCGGCGCCTGCTCGACCAGCCCGGCGGTGAGCTCCGTGAGCAGCGTCCCGGTCAGATCGGGCGGCGGGTCGAAGACGCACCAGCACGTGGCGAACGGCATCATCGCGTACGCGGCGACGAGCGCGACCGGCTGGACGGCCGTGCCCTCCAGGTCGAGGAACCACCAGCCGTCCTCGCGCAGCACGGCGTTGTCGGGGCACGCGTCGGACGGGGCGAGGACGAGCCGACCGGTCGCCGCGCACCGATCGGCGAGACCGACGGCCTCGGCCACCAGAGCGGCGGTGTCGACGGCACCGTCGAGCAGCTCGCCGAGGCGGGTGGCACCCACGGTGACGTCGCCGCGCAGGTCCCACTCCCGCCCGGCGAGCGCTGCGCGAGCCGCCGCGCCGGGCCGCGACCCACTCGCGGCGAGGCGGCCGAGGGCGCGCGCCCAGGACGCCGCTCCGGCCCACGCCCGTGCGCGGTCCGCACCCAGCAGCAGGTCGGCGAGCGTGGGTGGGTCGCCCAGGTCGGTCATGACGAGCAGCCGGCGTTCGTCGTCATGCGCCAGCAGGTCGGGCGTCCGGTCGAGGAGACGCAGTCCGGCGGCCTCACGGACGTAGCCGCCGTCGTCGTCGCCGTGGAACTGCTTGACCACGACCGTCGCGTGCCCGGTCCGGGCGGGGTCGTCGACGCGGCAGCGCATGACGGTCGAGCGGGTCGATCCGCCGAGGTCGGCGGCGTCGAGCAGTTCGGCGCCCAGCACGAGCGACGCCGCACGGGCGATCTCCGCGGTCTCGGGCACTACAGCGCGAGCTCGCCGCTGAAGACGAGCTCGGCGGGTCCGGCCAGCTCGACGTGCCCGCCGTCGAGCAGGCGCACGCGGACCTCGCCGCCCGGGACCTCGACGAACCACGTGGTGGGCACGGCGGCGGGGTCGTCGGCGCCGGCGGCCGCCCAGGTGCGCACGGCGAGCGCGGCCGCGCACGCACCGGTGCCGCAGGAGCGGGTCTCCCCCACGCCGCGCTCGTGCACGCGCATGCGCAGCCGCCCGACGGTGCCGACGCCGTCGGCGGCGGGCTCCTCGCCGAGCGGCACGACGAGCTCGACGTTGGTGCCGTGCGGCGGGACGGGGTCGACCAGCGGCGCGGTCGTGAGGTCCAGCGCGGCGAGCTCGTCGGCGCGGGCCAGCGCGACCACGGTGTGGGGGTTGCCGAGGTCGACCGACAGGCCCGGGCGGGGCGCGTCCCACCCGGCGGCGCGGACGGCGGCGTCCGCGCCCGCCGCGGCGGCGTCGGCCCCGCCGGGCAGGTGCCACAGGCCCATGTCGACGGCGTACCAGCCGCCGGGCTCCTTGACGACCCGCTTGACGCCGCCGCGGGTGCCGAGCACCAGCTCCTCGCCGCCGTCGAGGTCGACCAGCCCGAGGGACTCGGCGAACGCCGCGAAGACCCGCACCCCGTTGCCGCACATCTCGGCGACGGTCCCGTCGGCGTTGCGGTAGTCCATGAACCAGATGGCGTCGGGCTCGGCGGCGAGGACCTCGTCGGCGACCCCCTCGCCGTCGCGCGCCACCGCGGCGGTCGGCGCGAGGCGGATGACGCCGTCCGCACCCACGCCGCTGCGGCGGTCGGCGAGGTGCCGCACCCGCTCCGGGGTGAGGTCGAGGTCGCCGCGCGTGTCGGCGAGCAGGACGAAGTCGTTCTGCGTGCCGTGGCCCTTGGTGAAACGCACCGTCATGAGCCCAGACTACGGCGCACGGGGTCCTCACCCGGCGCCGGGAGGTCCCCCGCGTCCGCCGCGCGGACGACCGCGAGCGCCTGCTCGACCAGGTCGTCGGCGCCGGCGTCGAGCCAGTGCACGCGCGGGTCGCGGCCGAACCATCCCATCTGCTTGCGGGCGAGGCGGCGGGTGTTCGCGACGACGGCCTCGCGCGCCTCGGCCTCGGTGACCTCCCCGGCGAACCAGCGCAGCAGCTCGGCGTAGCCGACGGCGCGGGCGGCGGTCACCCCCAGCCCGGGTCCGGTGCCGCCCTGGTCCGGGGAGGCGAGCGCCCGCACCTCGTCGACGAGGCCCGCGTCCCACATGTGCGCGACACGGCGCTCGACGCGGGCGTCGAGGGTCGTCCGGTCGCAGTCGAGGCCGATCTGCACGGCGGGGCGGACGTACTCCTGGCGCGGCAGGTTGGCGGTGTAGGGCGCCCCGGTGATCTCGATGACCTCGAGCGCGCGGACGATGCGGCGGGTGTTGTGCGGGCCGATGGAGTCCGCCGCGGCGGGGTCGAGACGGGCGAGCTCGGCGTGCAGGGCGCGCCGTCCCTCGCGCTCGGCGCGCTCCTCGAGGCGCGCGCGGACCGCGGGGTCGGTGCCGGGGAAGTCCAGGTGGTCGAGCAGGGCCCGGACGTACAGCCCGGACCCGCCGACGACGACGGCGCGGGCCCCGCGCGCGGCGATCGCGGCGACGTCGGCGCGGGCCTCGCTCTGGTAGCGGGCCACGGAGGAGTCCTGCAGCGGGTCGAGCACGTCGAGCTGGTGGTGGACGACGCCGCGGCGCTCCGCGACGGGCACCTTCGCCGTCCCGACGTCCATGCCGCGGTAGAGCTGGTAGGCGTCCGCGTTGACGATCTCCGCGCCGGCGGGCGCGCCGAGGGCCTCGGCCAGGTCGAGGGCGAGGTCGGACTTCCCGGTGGCCGTGGGTCCCACGACGGCGACGATCACGGGCCCACGGTACGTGGTCCGCGCCGGGGCGGGGCTACGCTTCGCGCGTGCTCCTGCTGTCCGCGTTCGCCGTCGGCTTCCTGTCGGGGCTCGTGCCGTTCGTCAGCATCGAGGTGTATCTCGGCGGGCTCGCGGCCGCGAGCCCGGCGGCCGCCGCGGTCCCGGTCGCGCTCGCCGTGGCGGCGGCCGTCGGCCAGACGGCGGCCAAGGTCGTCTGGTACGAGGCCGCGGCCCGGTCGACGCAGAGCGCGTGGGTGCAGCGCAAGCTGGCCGACCCGCAACGCCGCCGGACGTTCGAGCGCTGGCAGGCGCGCGTGAACGGCCGCCCGGCGCTCACGGTCGGGGTGCTGCTCGCCGCCGGGCTCGTGGGGTTCCCCCCGCTGATGATCATCGCCGTCGTGGCCGGGACGCTGCGGGTCCCGCTGGCCGTGTACGTGCCGACGGTCCTGGTGGGCCGCGCCGTCCGGTTCTGGCTGGTCCTCGCGGGCGTCGGCCTGTTCGTGTCCTGAGGCGCGCGGTCCCGTCCGAGGGCCGGCCCGGTCAGTCGGCGTGGGCGGCCGCACCGTCCCCGGCGGCCGCCGGGGTGGACCAGCTGGTGACCTCGTAGACGGGCGGCAGGTGGGGGGCGTCGACCCGGACCGTGGCGGTGCGGGGGCTCCACCCGCCGCGCCGGGCGAGGTCGGCGAGCACGGCGGACGCCGGGCCGGCGGGTCCGTGCGGCCCCGGCGACGCCACGACGAGGAGGTCGGCCCCGACGAGGACGTCGGCGGCCGCGACGACGTCGGCCGGCGACGCGCCCGGCCCCGTCTCCACGACGCGCGTGTCCGCGAGCGCCCCGGGCCCGGCGACGGCGGCGACCGCCCAGAGCGCGACGGACGCGGCGACCCCCGCGACGGCGTCGGACGGCCCGGCCGGGGCGGGCGGCAGGGCGGGGACCCACCGGTCGGCGACGCCGGCCGCGGCCAGGGAGGCCCGGCGGGCGTCGCGCCGCGTGACGGCCGCGTCGGCGAGCACGGCCCACCGGCGGGGCGTGGTGGTCGCGGCCTCGGCCAGGGCGGCCAGGACGGCGTCGCGCAGCGGCTGCAGGGCGCCGGTCGCGCCCCCCGCCCCGGGGACGAGCAGCGCGGTGGCGGGCAGGACGACGGCGCGGACGGTCACGGTGCCAACCTATCCGGACGTGTAGCGTGGGTCCGTGAGGTTCTTCGGGTCGCGCCGCACCAGCCGGACGTCCGGTGCCCGTACCGACGACGTCGACGTCGACCTGTCGGGCGCCGACCTCGAGGCGGTGCTCCTCGCGGGCTCCGTGGGCGAGGTCGCGGGGGTGCGTCCCGTCCCGGTCACCCGGGAACGGGTGAGCGCCTGGATGGACTCGTGCGGGTTCACCTACTTCGTGGACTCCGATGGCGACCTCGGCGGGATGTGGCACGGCCGGCTGTTCTACTTCCTCGTCCTCGGCTCCGGCGGCGAGGTGCTGCAGGTCCGTGGCCAGTGGCACCGCGAGGCGACGATCGAACGTCTCGGCGAGGTGCTCGAGCTCTGCAACGAGTGGAACGCCGAGCACATCTGGCCCAAGACGTACGCGCGGGTGCGCGACGACGGCGCCGTGGTGGTGTGCGCGGAGACGACCGTCAGCCTCGAGCACGGGGCGTCCGACGCCCAGCTCGGCCAGCTGCTGCACTGCGGCCTGTCCACCGGGGCCATGTTCTTCGAGCACCTGGACCGGTACTTCGTCGACCCGCTGCAGGTGGCGTCGTGAGCCCCCGCTGGCGGCGGGCGCTGGAGTCGGTGCGGCGTCGGGGCCGGGCCGACGCCCCCGCGGACCTGCCGGGCCCGCTGCGGGCGGAGCGGATCGGCGACGAGCTGGTGCGGCGCGGTTACCGGTTCCGCACCGACGACGACGGCGACCTCACCGGCACGTGGGACGGGAACCGATTCTGGTTCCTGCTGCTGGGCGAGGACGCGGAGATCCTCCAGGTGCGGGGCCGCTGGGCGGGCACCCTGCCCGACACGGCGCGACCGGCCGTGCTCCAGGCGTGCAACGACTGGAACCGTGAGCGGCTGTGGCCCAAGGTGTACGCCCGCGCCGAGGACGAGGGCCTGGCCCTGTACGGAGAGGTGTCGGTGGACCTGGAGCACGGCGTGACCGACGACCAGATCGCCGAGACCCTGTCGTGCGGCCTGGTGACGACGTCGCAGTTCTTCGCGAGCGTCGCGACGCTCGCGGACGCCGCCGGGTCCTGACCCCGGGGCCTCGGCGCGGGCGGGTCGCGGTCGGCGGCGTCGCGCGCGAGCGCGAACCGCGCGGCGTCGGTCAGCGGCGCAGGGTGGGCATCCCGAGGACGACGGGGCCGTCGGGCGCGGGCGCACCGTGGCCGTGCTCGTCGCCGCCGCCGAGGCGGGCCTTCTCCCGGGCCACCCAGGCGTCGCCCGACCGGGTGCGTCGCACCGCGTAGGTGCCGCCACCGGTCGCGGAGTCCGCGATGAGGTGGTGCGGTGCCGAACGCGTGACCTCGACGGTCACCATGTCGCCGGGCCGGGGCAGGCGCGGGTCCGGGGCGTCGGCGAGACGCGGGTCGTCGAGGGTGGCCGGCTGGTCCGGGAGCGGACCGTCGGGCAGGACCCCGGCGGGCAGGGCGAGGTGCACGAGCCGGTTGTCGCGCGCGCGGCCGGACAGCCGGTGGGTGGCGCCGTCCTTCTTGCCCGACCCCTCGGCGACGAGCACCTCGACGGTCCGGCCGACCTGCGCGGCGGACTCCTGCGCGCCGATGCGCTCCTGGAGGGCGAGCAGGCGCTCGAACCGTTCCTGGACGACCTCCTTGGGCAGGTGGCCGTCCATCGTCGCGGCGGGGGTGCCCGGGCGCGGGGAGTACTGGAACATGAACGCCGAGCTGAACCGCGACGCCTCGACGACGCGCAGGGTCTCGGCGAAGTCCTCCTCGGTCTCGCCCGGGAACCCGACGATGATGTCGGTCGTGATCGCGGCGTCCGGCATCGCGGCGCGCACGCGGTCGAGGATGCCGAGGAACTTCTCCGAGCGGTAGCTGCGGCGCATGGCGCGCAGCACCCGGTCCGAGCCGGACTGCAGCGGCATGTGGAGCTGCGGCATGACGTTGGGCGTCGCGGCCATCGCCTCGATGACGTCGTCGGTGAACGCCGCGGGGTGCGGGGACGTGAACCGCACCCGCTCCAGGCCCTCGATCTCGCCGCAGGCGCGCAGCAGCTTGGCGAACGCGCCGCGGTCGCCGAACTCGACGCCGTAGCTGTTGACGTTCTGCCCGAGCAGGGTCACCTCGACGGCGCCGGCGTCGACGAGCGCCTGGACCTCGGCGAGGATCTCGCCGGGCCGGCGGTCGCGCTCCTTGCCGCGCAGGTGCGGCACGATGCAGAAGGTGCACGTGTTGTTGCAGCCCACCGAGATGGACACCCAGCCCGCGTAGACGGACTCGCGTCGCGTCGGCAGCGTCGAGGGGAAGACCTGGAGCGACTCGGCGATCTCGACCTGCGCGGCCTCGTTGTGCCGGGCGCGCTCGAGCAGCACCGGCAGCGCGTCGAGGTTGTGCGTGCCGAACACGACGTCCACCCAGGGCGCCCGGGTGACGATCTCGCCGCGGTCCTTCTGCGCCAGGCACCCGCCGACGGCGATCTGCATGCCCGGCCGCGACGCCTTGACGCTCGCGAGCTGGCCCAGGTTGCCGTAGAGGCGCGTCGCGGCGTTCTCCCGGACCGCGCACGTGTTGATGACGACCACGTCGGCGCTGTCCAAGGCGTCCTCCGCGGCCGACGCCTTGCGGTACCCCGCCTGCTCCAGCATGCCGGCCATGTGCTCCGAGTCGTGCACGTTCATCTGGCAGCCGAGGGTGCGCACGACGTACGTGCGGTCGGGGGCCGGGGTCTCGACGGGCATGGCATCGCTCACGGGGGTAGGCAGGGTGGTGGACATCGTCGTCCAGGGTACGTCCCGCACCGGGCCGCGATCGACCCGGCCCCGGGCGCGACCTGGCACGTCGTTACCGATTCGTTGCCGACTTGGGACGAACGGTGCTGGTCCGTGTAACAACGACTGGTTAGGTTCATGGGATGGATCACACCGGAGCGACCCGGCCCGACGCGCACCTCGGGGACCCGCTCGTCGTGCTGGACGGCGTCAACAAGCACTTCGGCGAGCTGCACGTCCTGCAGGACATCGACCTCACCGTCCGGCAGGGCGAGGTCCTCGTCGTCATCGGCCCGTCCGGGTCGGGCAAGTCGACCCTGTGCCGGGCGATCAACCGTCTCGAGACGATCGACACGGGCACGATCCGCGTCGACGGCCAGGAGATGCCCGCCGAGGGGCGCGACCTCGCCCGGCTGCGCGCCGACGTCGGCATGGTCTTCCAGTCGTTCAACCTGTTCGCGCACAAGACGGTGCTCGACAACGTGACGCTCGGCCCGCGCAAGGTCCGCAAGGTCTCCAAGGCGGAGGCCGAGGCCGAGGCGCTGAAGCTGCTGGACCGCGTCGGCGTGAAGAACCAGGCTGCCAAGCTGCCCGCCCAGCTCTCGGGCGGGCAGCAGCAGCGCGTCGCCATCGCGCGCTCCCTGGCCATGCACCCCAAGGTGATGCTGTTCGACGAGCCGACCTCCGCCCTCGACCCCGAGATGATCAACGAGGTCCTCGACGTCATGGTCGGCCTGGCGCGCGACGGCATGACGATGATCGTCGTCACCCACGAGATGGGGTTCGCGCGCAAGGCCGCCGACCGCGTCGTGTTCATGGCCGACGGGCAGGTCGTCGAGCAGGCCACGCCGGAGGAGTTCTTCACGAACCCCCGCAGCGACCGCGCCAAGGACTTCCTGTCGAAGATCCTCACCCACTGACCCAGCACCGCAGAAACGACGAAGGGAACATCATGCGACGCACGCGCACCACGGGGGCGATCGCTCTGGCGGCGACCGCCGCTCTCACGCTCGCGGCCTGCTCCAGCGACGACGGCGGGAGCGGGGACGGCGGAGACGAGGGCATCACCATCGGCATCAAGTTCGACCAGCCCGGCCTCGGCTTCATGGAGGGCGACACCCCCTCCGGCTTCGACGTGGAGGTCGCCAAGTACGTGGCCGGCGAGCTCGGCTACTCCGAGGACCAGATCACCTGGATGGAGTCGCCGTCCGCCCAGCGCGAGACGCTGCTCTCCACCGGCCAGGTCGACATGATCTTCGCGACCTACTCGATCACCGACGAGCGTCGCGAGCAGGTCTCCTTCGCCGGCCCGTACTTCGTCGCCGGTCAGGACCTCCTCGTCGCGGCCGACAACACCGACATCACCGGTCCGGACACCCTCGACGGCAAAAACCTCTGCTCCGTCACCGGGTCGACCTCGGCCGAGCGCATCAAGGAGGAGTACTCCGAGGGCGTGAACCTGCTCGAGCAGCCCGGCTACGCCGAGTGCGTCACCGCGCTCGTCGCCGGCACCGTCGACGCGGTCACCACCGACGACATCATCCTCGCGGGCCTCGGCGCCCAGCCCGCCAACGCCGGCAAGGTCAAGGTCGTCGGCAACACCTTCTCGGAGGAGAAGTACGGCGTCGGCCTGCCGAAGGACTCCGACCAGTGCGAGGCCATCGACGAGGCCATCACCAAGATGATCGACGAGGGCGCCTGGCAGGAGGCCCTCGACACGGCCACCGAGGGCACCGGCTACGTGCCGAACGCCGACCTCAACAGCCCGCCGGAGTTCGAGCCCTGCGACATGTGAGCCGCCCGGGTGCCCGGTCGGACCGCCGTCCCGGCGGTCCGACCGGGCACCCGGCCCTCCCGCTCGTCGCGCACCGAGCGTCCTGACACCACCACCTGCGAAGGAGCCTGCCTCACGTGGCGGAGTACCTCGACATCATCCGCGAGTACGACGTGCTCGGGGCGTTCTGGGTCAACATCCAGCTCGCCTTCTGGGCGGCGATCTTCTCCCTCGTCCTCGGGACGCTGCTCGCGCTCCTGCGGATCTCGCCCGTCGGCAGCCTGCGGTGGGCCGGCAGCGCCTACGTCACCGTGTTCCGCAACACCCCGCTGACGATCATCATGGTCTTCATGGTGCTCGGCGCCTGGGGCCAGCTCCAGCTCACGCTGTCGAGCGACTTCAACGTCAACTTCTTCTGGCTCGCCGTCGTCGCCCTGACCGTCTACCACGCGGCGTTCGTCTGCGAGGCCATCCGCTCCGGGGTCAACACCGTCCCCGTCGGCCAGGCGGAGGCCGCGCGGTCCATCGGGCTGTCGTTCCTGCCCGCCGCGCGGATGATCATCCTGCCGCAGGCGTTCCGGGGCGCCGTCGCCCCGCTGGGCAACGTGCTCATCGCCCTCATCAAGAACACGACCGTGGCGGCCGCCGCCTCCGTCGCCACCGAGACGTCCTCGGTGATGAAGACGATGATCGAGTTCCGGCCCGACTACATCTACGCGATCTTCTTCACCTTCGCGATCGGCTACGTCATCCTCGTGACACCCGTCGGTGTGCTGACCACCTCCCTCTCCCGACGACTGGCGGTGGCCCGATGAGCGCGTCCGTCCTGTTCGACGCCCCCGGCCCGCGGGCCCGGCGTCGCATCCTGCTCGGCAACGTCGTCGGGGCGCTCGTCGTCGCGGCCGGTGCCGCGTTCGTCCTGACCCGCCTGGCCGACAAGGGTCAGCTCGACGCGGACCTGTGGCTCGCCGCGGTGGACGCCAACGCGTGGACCAACTACTACATCCCCGGCTTCCTCTACACCGTGCGCGCGGCCGGGGCCGCCATCGTCGGGGCCGGGATCTTCGGCCTGCTGTTCGGCCTCGGCCGGCTCGCCTCGTCCCGGACCGTCCGCATCGTGTGCGGCGCCGTCGTGGAGTTCTTCCGGGCCGTGCCCGTCCTGCTCATGATGGTGTTCTTCTGGCTGCTGCTCGCGAACGCCGGCGTGCCGTCGCCGTCCTACTGGGGCGTCGTCATCGCCCTGGTCCTGTACAACGGCTCGGTCGTGGCGGAGCTGGTCCGCTCCGGCGTGCACGGCCTGCCCCGCGGCCAGCGCGAGGCCGCCCTGTCCGTCGGCCTCACCCGCGGCCAGTCCCTGCGGTCCGTGGAGGTCCCGCAGGCGCTCGTGGCCATGCTCCCGGCGCTCGTCTCCCAGCTGGTCGTCGTCCTGAAGGACTCCGCGCTCGGCGCGATCATCTCCTACAGCGAGCTGCTCCAGCACGCGCGACGGCTCGGCTCCGGCGAGGGCAACATCCTGCAGACCCTCACCGTGGCCGCGCTGCTGTTCATCCTCATCAACTGGGGCCTGACCAAGCTCGCCGAGCGCCTGAGCCGGACGGTGCGCCGCACCGCGGGCCGCACCGGCACCACCGCGGCCGGTCTCGACGCCGGCGTCGGGGAGGGCGCGACCGCGGTCGCCGCCGAGGCGCCGCACGGCCTCACCCACGGAGAGGGCGCGGGCCCGGGCGACCCCGACCGGCCGGCACGCTGGGACTGACCGGTACGCACGCCGTCCCGACAGGGCGGTCGTCGACGAACGGCGGAGGCCGGCACTCCTGGGGGGTGCCGGCCTCCGCCGTTCCCGCGACACGCGACGGTCCGACGGGATCGCGGGTCGCTCCGGATCACCGGTCTGCTGCCGCCTCAGTCGTCGTCGAGGGGAACCCGTCGCCCGAGCCCTCGTCCTCACCCTCCGCGCGCAGCGCCTCGGTGACCGCGGCGAACGCCACGCCCGGGCTGTGCCCCTTGCGCGACAGGGCGCCCACGGCGCGCCGTACCCGCTTGTCCCGGTCCAGGCCACGGGTGCGGGCCACGTGCTTGCGCGCCAGGACGGCGGCCGCCTCCGCCTCGTCGTCGCCGTCGATCTGGGACAGGGCCTCGCCCGCGGTCTCGGTGTCGATCCCGCGCCGGCGCAGCTCCATCGAGATCGCCCGGCGTGCCTGCCCCCGCTCGGCGTGGCGGGTGCGCACGATCATGTCGGCGTAGGCGGCGTCGTCGACCAGCGCCACCTCCTCGAACCGGTCGAGCACCGGCTCCACGACGTGCTCGGGGAACCCCTTGCGGGCCAGCGCCCGGGCGAGCTCGGCCCGGCTCCTCGGCGCGGCCGTCAGCGTGCGCAGGACCGACTCCCGGGCCAGCTCCGTGGCGCCGTCGAGAGAGAGGTCGCCCGACTCGAGTCGTTCCGCGACGGACGGGCGGCCGCGACGCTTCCCCACGCCGCGACCGCCCTGGTCGTCCTCGTTCATCGCGGGGCCGTCAGAACGGCGACTTCTTGCTCTTCGCCGCCGCGCGTGCCGGCGCCTTGGCCGGGGCCGCCGGGGCCTCGTCCGCGGAGGCGACCGCCGCAGCCTCCGTGCCGGGCTCCGCGCCGTCGGCCGGGGTGTCGACCTTGGCGCCGACGCCGAGCTTCTCCTTGATCCGCTTCTCGAGCTCGTTCGCCAGGTCGGGGTTGTCCCGCAGGAACGACCGGGCGTTCTCCTTGCCCTGGCCGAGCTGGTCGCCGTCGTAGGTGAACCAGGAGCCGGACTTGCGCACGAACCCGTGCTCCACGCCCATGTCGATGAGGCCGCCCTCGCGGGAGATGCCGACGCCGTAGATGATGTCGAACTCGGCCTGCTTGAACGGCGGCGCCATCTTGTTCTTGACGACCTTGACGCGGGTCCGGTTGCCGACTGCGTCGGTGCCCTCCTTGAGGGTCTCGATGCGGCGGATGTCGAGGCGCACCGACGCGTAGAACTTCAGCGCCTTGCCGCCGGTGGTGGTCTCGGGCGAGCCGAAGAACACGCCGATCTTCTCGCGGAGCTGGTTGATGAAGATCGCGGTGGTGCCCGACGCGCTCAGCGCGCCGGCGATCTTGCGCAGCGCCTGGGACATGAGGCGGGCCTGGAGACCGACGTGGCTGTCGCCCATCTCGCCCTCGATCTCGGCCTTGGGCACGAGCGCCGCGACGGAGTCGATGACGATGATGTCGAGGGCGCCGGACCGGATGAGCATGTCGGCGATCTCGAGCGCCTGCTCACCGGTGTCGGGCTGGGAGACGAGGAGGGCGTCGGTGTCGACGCCCAGCTTCTTCGCGTACTCGGGGTCCAGGGCGTGCTCGGCGTCGATGAACGCCGCGATGCCGCCGTTCTTCTGGGCGTTGGCCACCGCGTGCAGGGCGACGGTCGTCTTGCCGGAGGACTCCGGCCCGTAGACCTCGATGATGCGCCCGCGCGGCAGGCCGCCGATCCCGAGCGCGACGTCGAGGGCGATGGCTCCGGTGGGGATGACCTCGACCGGGGCGCGCCCCTCCTCGCCGAGTCGCATGATCGAGCCCTTGCCGAAGTTGCGGTCGATCTGGGCGAGAGCGGCTTCGAGGGCCTTCTCGCGGTCTTCCGGTCCAGGCATGTCGGTCACCTTCGCGTTCTTGGCGCGGCCGCGCGCCGGGGGTCTGCTGCTCATGTCGAGGACGACCGTACGTGGCGCCACCGACAAGGACGTGGACCGTGGGGTCCGGGTGTGGACGACGTCACGCCGACGGCGTCCTGTGGACCACAGTACCCGAACACCCGTTCGAACGACGTCCGGCGGTGCCGCGTGTCGCGGCGTGTCGCGCCCGGCGGCGTCCGCCCGTCAGCGCGGCGGCGGAGCCTGCCGGTGGCGGTCGTGACCCCAGCGCCGCTCCGGCGGGACGTCGAGCGCGTCGCACAGCGCGTGCCAGACGTCACGGGGCTCGGCGCCGTCCTCGAGCGCCTGCGCCGGGGTGCGGTCGCCGAGGGCGGGCAGCACCTGCTCGCGCACGAGCACGCCTCCGTAGGCCGGGCCGAAGACCTCGGCGACGAGCTGGGAGAAGTCGGAGTAGCGCACCGCACCACCTTCGCACGTCCGGCGCGGTGTCGGTGCACCGGTGCAGGATGGGGCGGTGGCCACCTCGACCGACCCGCTCGCGCACTTCTCCGCGGCCACGCGCGACTGGTTCGGCGGATCGTTCGACGGGCCCACGCCCGCGCAGGCGGGCGCGTGGGACGCGATCGGCGCGGGCGACCACGCCCTCGTCGTCGCCCCGACCGGATCCGGCAAGACGCTCGCCGCGTTCCTCTGGGCCGTGGACCGCCTGCTGTCCGCTCCCCCGCCCGACGCCGCGCTGCGCTGCCGCGTGCTGTACGTCTCCCCCCTCAAGGCGCTGGCCGCCGACGTGCAGCGCAACCTGCGCGCACCCCTCACCGGCATCCGGCAGGCCGCCGCCCGCCGGGGCACGCCGGCGCCCGAGGTCACGGTCGGGATGCGCACCGGCGACACCCCGGCGTCCGAGCGCCGGTCGTTCGCCGCCCGCCCGCCCGACGTCCTCGTCACCACGCCCGAGTCGCTCTTCCTCGTGCTGACGTCCTCGGCCCGGGCGGGCCTGGCGGGCGTCGAGACCGTGGTCGTCGACGAGATCCACGCCCTCGCCGGGACCAAGCGCGGGGCGCACCTGGCCGTGAGCCTGGAACGCCTCGACGAGCTGCTGTCCCGGCCCGCGCAACGGATCGGCCTGTCGGCGACGGTCCGGCCCGTCGACGCGGTCGCCGGGTTCCTCGGCGGCGGCCGGACGCCGGCGGACGGCGGGCGGGAGGTCGTCGTCGTCGCGCCGCCGTCCACCAAGCGCTGGGACCTCAGCGTCGCGGTGCCCGTGCCCGACCTCACCGACCTCGCCGACGCCGGCACCCCCGGCGACGACCTCGCCGGCGCGGCGACGTCGCCCGCCCGGCAGGCGTCGGTGTGGCCGCACGTCACGGACCGGGTGGTCGACCTGGTCGCCGAGCGCCGCTCCACCCTCGTCTTCACGAACTCGCGACGCGCGGCCGAGCGCATGACGGCCCGGATCAACGAGACGTGGGCCGAGCGGCAGGGCCTCGCCGTCGCGGACCCGGGGACGACGCAGGCGGCCGAGGCACCGGGGCAGTCGGGCACGGCCTCGCCCCTGCCCGACGACGTCCCCGTCCTGGCCCGCGCGCACCACGGCTCGATGAGCCGCACCGAGCGCACCCGCACCGAGTCCGAGCTCAAGGCGGGCACGCTGCCCGCCGTCGTGGCGACGTCGTCCCTGGAGCTCGGCATCGACATGGGGGCCGTCGACCTCGTCGTGCAGGTCGGGGCGCCGCCGTCGGTGGCCAGCGGGCTGCAGCGGGTGGGACGCGCCGGGCACCAGGTGGGCGCGGTGTCCCACGGCGTGGTGCTGCCGACGCACCGGGGGGACCTCGTGCCCGCCGCCGTGGTGGCGCAGCGGATGCTCGCGGGCGACATCGAGCCCCTGCACGTCGTGTCGAACCCGCTGGACGTGCTCGCCCAGCAGGTCGTGGCGACGCTCGCGCTCGAGGACCGCACGGCCGACGACCTGCTCGCGCTGGTCCGGCGCGCCGCACCGTTCCGCGCGCTCGGCGACGCGACGTGGCACGGCGTGCTCGACATGCTGGCGGGCCGCTACCCGAGCGAGGAGTTCGCCGAGCTGCGGCCGCGCGTCGTGTGGGACCGCGCCACCGGCCGGCTCTCGGCCCGCCCGGGCGCCCAGCGGCTCGCCGTCACCAGCGGCGGCACCATCCCCGACCGCGGCATGTACGGCGTCTACCTCGCCGGCGACGAGGGCGGGCGCGGCGGCAAGCGGGTCGGCGAGCTCGACGAGGAGATGGTCTACGAGTCGCGCGTGGGCGACACGTTCACGCTCGGGTCGTCGACGTGGCGGATCGACGACATCACCCCCGACCGGGTGCTCGTCACGCCCGCGCCCGGGCTGCCCGGGCGCCTGCCGTTCTGGAAGGGCGACGCACCGGGGCGGCCCGCGCCCCTGGGCCGGGCCGTCGGCGAGTTCCGCCGCGAGGCCGACGCCGCGCTGGCCGCGGACCCCGCCCGCGGGCGGGCCTACCTCGCCGACGCCGGGCTGGACCCGTGGGCGGCCGACAACCTCGCCGCCTACCTCACCGAGCAGCGCGAGGCGACCGGCCGGGTCCCGGACGACCGGACGCTCGTCGTGGAGCGGTTCCGCGACGAGCTCGGCGACTGGCGGGTCGTGGTCCACTCCCCGTACGGCGCGCGCGTGCACACCCCGTGGGCGCTGGTCGTCGCGGCCCGGCTGCGCGAGCGCCTCGGGGCGGACGTCGCGGCGATGCCGTCGGACGACGGGATCGTGCTGCGCCTGCCCGGGGACTCGCCGTGGGACCTGGAGGCGGTCGTCACCGACCCGCAGGTGGGCGCGGACGACCTGCTGGTGGACCCGGCGGACCTGGACGCCGCGGTGCGTGCGGAGCTCGGCTCGTCGGTGCTGTTCGCGGCCCGGTTCCGGGAGGCCGCGGCCCGCGCCCTGCTGCTCCCCCGCCGGCGCCCGGACCGGCGCGCGCCGCTGTGGCAGCAGCGCCAGCGCGCGGCGCAGCTCCTCCAGGTGGCGTCCGCCCACCCCGAGTTCCCGATCATGCTGGAGGCGGCCCGCGAGTGCCTCCAGGACGACTTCGACGTCGCGGCGCTGCGCACCCTCCTGACGGACGTGGCCGCGGGACGGGTCGGGCTGGTCGAGGTGACGACGCCCCAGCCCTCCCCCTTCGCCCGCTCCCTGCTGTTCGGGTACACCGCGCAGTTCCTCTACGACGGCGACGCCCCCCTGGCCGAGCGGCGTGCCGCGGCCCTCACCCTCGACGCCGACCTCCTGGCCGAGCTCCTGGGCGAGCAGGGCGCGACCGACCTCGCGGACCTGCTGGATCCCGAGGCGGTCACCCGGACGCAGGACGAGCTGCAGGCGCTCGCCCCGGACCGGCGGGCGCGGGACGCCGAGGCCCTGTGGGACGTCCTGCGCCGCACCGGCCCGCACCCGCTGGGCGACCTCGTCGCACGGACCGTGCCGGAGCGGTCGGCGGACGTGCCCGGCTGGCTGACCGGGCTCGAGCGGGACCGGCGGGTGCTGCGCTTCCGCCGCGGCGGCGTCGAGCGGTGGGCGGTGGTCGACGACGCGGGCCGCCTGCGTGACGCCCTGGGCGTGGAGCTGCCCGCGGGGCTCGCGGAGCAGGTGCTCGACGGCGGGCCGGACCCGCTGGGCGACCTGGTGCGACGGCACGCCCGCACCCACGGGCCGTTCACGGCCGCCGAGGTGGCGCACCGGTTCGGTCTGGGGCACGCGGTCGTGGCCCACGCCCTGGCGGTGCTCGTCGAGGCGGGGGTCGTGGTGCGCGGTGCGCTGCGGCCGGAGGTGATCGGGGGGACGGGCGACGAGTTCTGCGACGTCGGGGTGCTGCAGGTCCTGCGTCGTCGGTCGTTGGCGGCGCTGCGCGCGGAGGTGGAGCCGGTCGAGCCGGAGGCCCTGGGGCTGTTCCTGCCCCGCTGGCAGGAGGTGGGCACGCGCGCGCTGCGCGGCACGGACGGCCTGCTGCGCGCCGTGGAGCAGCTCGCCGGAGCGGCGGTCCCGGCGTCGGCCCTGGAGACCCTGGTGCTGCCGGCCCGCGTGGAGGGCTACACCCCGGCGCTGCTCGACCAGCTGACGACCACCGGGGAGGTGCTGTGGGCCGGGCACCGGCCGCCGAGCACGGCGGGCGGCGGGGACGGGACGGTGAGCCTCCACCTGGCCGAGGACGCCCCGCTGACCCTGGCCGCGCCCGACGAGGTGGAGCCGGACGGCCCGCTGGACACGCCGCTGCACCGTGCGGTGCTGGACCACCTGACGGGGTCGGGCGGCTACTTCCTCGGGCCGCTGGCGGAGGTGACGGGGCACGGTCCTGACGAGGTCCTCGAGGTGCTGTGGGACCTGGTCTGGTCCGGGCACGTGACGAACGACGGGATCGGCGCGCTGCGGGAGCGGCTCGGGTCCCGTGCGCGGGCCCACCGGTCCGGGCGCCCGGGCGCCCGGGCGCGTCCGCTGCGGCGTTCTCGGTTCGCCGGGTCGCGGCCGGTGGTGCCGCGCGGCGGGGGCGGACGGTGGTCGGCCCTGCCCGCCCGGGAGGAGGACGCCACCGTCCTGGCGCACGCCGTGACGCAGGTGCTGCTGGACCGCCACGGCGTGCTCACCCGCGCGATGGCGCCCGCCGAGGGGGTGACGGGCCGGTTCCGCGACGTCTACCGCGTGCTCAGCGGCCTGGAGGAGCGCGGAGCGGTCCGCCGCGGGTACTTCGTGGAGCGGCTCGGCGGCGCCCAGTTCGCGCTGCCGGGGGCCGTCGACCGCCTGCGGGCGGACGCCGCGGAACGGGACCGGCTCCGGGCCGACCCGGACGCCCCGCACCGCACGCTGCTGCTCGCGGCGACCGACCCCGCGAACCCGTACGGTGCGGCGCTGCCCTGGCCGGCCGCCGGGCCGGACCGCGCGGCGGCGCACCGCCCGGGCCGCAAGGCGGGAGCGGTGGTCGTGCTCGTGGACGGCGCGCTCGGCCTCTACGTGGAGCGGGGCGGGCGCACGGTGCTGACGTTCACCGACGAGCCCGAGCTCCTGGCGGCGGCCGCCGCGACCCTGGCGGGCGACGCGCGTGCGGACCGGCTGGGCCGGCTGACCGTGCGCGTGGTCGACGGGGTGGCCGCGCTCGACGCGGTCCCCGCGCGGGGACCCGCGGTGTCGGCCCTGCTGGCGGCGGGGTTCACGGTCACGCCGCAAGGCCTGCGGGTGGGTCGCTAGCCTGGGGGACGGACGAGGGAGGTGTCGTGCCGGAGGGTGACGTGCTGCGGCTGACGGCCGCCCGCCTGGAGCGAGCGCTGGCCGACGGGCCCCTGACGCGCGCCGACCTGCGCTGGCCGGGGGCGGCGACGACGGTGCTGACCGGGCGCCGCGTCGTGTCGTGCGTCGCCTACGGCAAGCACCTGCTGACGCGCTTCGACGACGGGCGCACCCTGCACACCCACCTGCGGATGGAGGGCGAGTGGCGCGTCACCCCGGCGTCGGCGCCGGTCCCCGGCCACCACATGGTCCGGGCGGTCCTCGGGACGGAGCGCTGGACGTGCGTGGGGTGGCGGCTCGGGATGCTGGACGTGCTGCGCACGCGCGACGAGCCGCGCCTGCTGGCGCGGCTCGGGCCGGACGTGCTGGGGGACGACTTCGAGGGCGAGGGGCTGGCGCGCGGGGTGGAGCTCCTCGCCGCGCAGGGCGGGCGTCCGCTGTGCGACGTGCTGCTCGACCAGCAGGTGGTCGCGGGTCTCGGCACGATCTGGATGGCGGAGACCCTGTTCACGCTGCGGCTGCACCCGTGGGCGCCCGCGGACTCGCTCGACGACGCCGGGCGGGAGCTCCTGCTGCGCACGGCACGCCGGCTGCTGGCGGGGAGCGTGCGGATCGGCGCCGAGCGCGGGCTGCAGCATGTACCGCGCGCCGTCCACGGGCGGCTCGGCGCGCCGTGCGTGCGCTGCCGCACGCCCGTCCAGGTGGGGCAGGCGAACGAGCCGCCCTACGAGCGGCCGGTGTTCTGGTGCCCGACCTGCCAGGCCCCGACCGGGTCGGGGGACGGCGCCTCCCGGCTCAGCCGACCGGCGTGAGGTCCCCGCGCGGCGCGCCGCCGCGGGCGTACATGCCCGCGAGCACGTCGGCCGGGATGGTGTCGGGGATCTGCAGGCCCTCGGCGACCGCGATGCGGTCGCTCACCTCGCGCAGGACGAGGGACAGCGGCACGTCGAGCGCCTCGCAGATGGACGCGAGGAGCTCGGAGGACGCCTCCTTCTGCCCGCGCTCCACCTCGGAGAGGTAGCCGAGCGAGACCCGGGCGGCTGACGACACCTCGCGCAGGGTGCGGCCCTGTCGCTGGCGTGCGTCACGCAGCACGTCACCGATCTCCCGTCGCAGGACGATCATGTCGCGCCCCCTTCCTTCGTCGAGCTCCCCCGGGCCGGGGGTGGCACTACCGTACCGCGACCCGAGCGCGGTACGTCGAGCGGGACGCGCATCGATACGGGTTCGTGGCCTGTTCGCGATCACACCTGCGCAACGCGCGAGGTGCCCGCCGTGTTCCCGGCGGTCCGTCGTGCGCAGGAACCGCGCCCGACGCGCACCGGACCTTCACTCCCCCGGGCCGGCCAGCGCCCGCCCGGCCAGCCCCAGCACGGCCTCGACCGCGGCGCGGCGCACGGAGTCCCGGTCGCCGTCGCAGGTCAGCCCCGTCACCCGAGGGCCGTCGGGCGTGACGACCGCCACGAACACCGTCCCAGCGGGCACGCCGTCCTGCGGTCCGGGGCCGGCGACGCCGGTGGTGGCGAGCCCGACGTCGGCGCCCGTGCGGCGGCGCACGCCGTCGGCCATCGCGACGGCGACGTCCGGGTCGACGGGGCCGCGGCGGTCCAGCAGCCCGGGGTCGACGTCGAGGAGCGACGCCTTGAGGTCGGTGGCGTAGGCCACGACGCCGCCGCGCAGCACGGTGGACGCGCCGGGGACGTCGACGAGGCGGGCGGTGACCAGCCCGCCGGTGAGGGACTCCGCGACGCCGAGGGTCCAGCCGCGGGACCGCGCCGCGGCCAGGACGTCGTGGGGGGTCATGCGTCCGTCGCGCGACGGCGCAGGCGCACCGCCTGGACGACGTAGTCCACGCCGGTGACGAGGGTGACGACGATCGCGGCGGCCATGACCACCCAGGCGATCACGGTCACGGCGGACGGGAGCTGGTCGAGCGGGAGCAGGAAGATGCTGATCGCGGCGATCTGCAGGACGGTCTTGATCTTGCCGCCGCGCGAGGCCGGCATGACCGCGTAGCGCAGCATCGCCATCCGCATCACCGTGATGCCGAGCTCGCGCACGAGGATCACGGCGGGCACCCACCACGGCAGCTCGCCGAGCGGCCACCACAGCAGGACCAGCGCCGTGCCGGTGAGGGCCTTGTCCGCGATGGGGTCGAGGATCTTGCCGAGGTCGGTGACGAGCCCGCGCGAGCGCGCGAGGTGCCCGTCGACGCGGTCGCTGAGCGCCGCCAGCAGGAACACGCCGGTGGCCACCAGGCGCCAGAGCATCGAGTCGCCGTCGTCGACCAGGAGCAGCACCGCGAACACGGGGACGAGGGCGATGCGCGCCGCCGTCACGGCGTTCGCGATGTTCCACGGCGAGGGAGCGGCATCGGTCATCCCGCCAGCCTACTGTGCGTGGGACGGCGCAGGTCGCAGCGCGACGACGGCCCCCGGCGTCACGGCGCGGGGCGACAGCGGTACGCTTCGCCCGTGACCGCAGCCCGCCGGCCGACGCACGCCCGGCACCGTCGCCCCGTGCCGCGCGCGGTGGTGGGTGCCGTCGTCGCCGCGGTCGCCTTCGCCGGCACGCTCGGCGCGTGCCGTGCCGTCACCTCGGACCCGGCGCCGGCGGGGACCGTGACGGCGTCGCCGGACGTGGCGGTCGCCAAGTCCGCCCCGCCCGCGCCCGCCCCGCCCACGGAGTTCACCGTGCTGGCCGCCGGGGACCTCCTCCCCCACGACCCGGTCGTCCGGTCCGCGGGCGGCGGGGACGAGTTCGGCCGGCTGCTGGACGGCCTCGACGACTGGGTCGAGGGGGCCGACCTCGCCCTGTGCCACCTGGAGGTCCCGGTCGCGCCGACGGGCACCGCCCCGAGCGGGTACCCGATGTTCGGCGCCCCGGCGGGGCTGGTCCCCGCGCTCGCGGAGCAGGGCTGGGACGGCTGCTCGACCGCGTCGAACCACTCGGTCGACCGTGGCTACGACGGCGTCGTGACGACGCTGGACGCCCTCGACGAGGCCGGGATGGGGCACGTCGGCACCGCGCGCTCGGCCGCGGAGAAGAAGGCCCCGCAGCTCTACGAGATCGAGCGGGCCGGGCGCACACTCACCGTCGCGCACCTGTCCGCGACGTACGGCCTCAACGGGCTGCCGATGCCGTCGCAGGCGCCGTGGGCGGTCACCCTCATCGACGCCGGTCGGCTCGTCGCGCAGGCCGAGCGGGCCCGCCGCGACGGGGCCGACCTCGTGCTCGTCAGCCTGCACGCGGGCGTCGAGTACACGGAGAACCTCACCGACCAGCAGGTCGACGTGGTGGCGGCCCTCGCGGAGTCGGGCGCCGTGGACCTGGTGATCGGCCATCACGCGCACGTCCCGCAGCGCATCGACGACGTCCCGGGCGGACCGGGCGGCGACGGGATGTGGGTGGCCTACGGGCTGGGCAACCTCCTGTCGAACCAGAGCGCGGACTGCTGCGACGTCCGGACGAGCAACGGCGTGCTGCTGGTCGCCGACGTCACCCAGGAGCGACCCGGGAGCCCGGCCCGGGTGGTCGACGTGACCTGGACCGGCTCCACCGTCGACATCGCGGCGGGGCACCGGGTGCACGCGCTGCCCGACGTCCTGGACGACGCCGCCGCCACGACGCTGTCCGCCGGCGAGCTCGCGGCCCGCGAGGACCGCGTCGCCGCGGCCGTCGGGGACGCTGCCGCGGAGCGGACCGAGGCGCCGGAGCCGACCGGTCCCGAGCCCGAGGTCGTCGGGCGCACCGACTGACCCCACCCGCCGCGCCGGCGGTCAGCGCACCGGGTTCTCCGCGTCGGTGTCGGCGCCGTCGTGGTAGTCGGTGGCGACCGGCGGTCGCCCGGTGTCGGTGCCGTCGGCGTACCGGTCGCCGCCCTCGTCCGCGTCCTGGTCGTAGGCCTCGGAGGTCTCGCCGCGGATGATCGCGAGGGCCCCGGGGAGGTCGTCGGGCTGCACGAGCACCTCGCGCGCCTTCGACCCCTCGGACGGGCCGACGATCTCACGGGACTCCAGCAGGTCCATGAGGCGTCCCGCCTTGGCGAACCCGACGCGCAGCTTGCGCTGGAGCATCGACGTCGACCCGAACTGCGTGGACACCACGAGCTCGGCCGCCTGGAGCAGCAGGTCGAGGTCGTCGCCGATGTCCTCGTCGATCTGCTTCTTCGCCGCGGCGGGCGCGGTGACGTCCTTGCGGTAGGTCGGCTTGAGCTGGCCCTTGACGTGCTCGACGACGGCGTGGACCTCGGACTCGGTGACCCAGGCGCCCTGCACGCGCATCGGCTTGGCCGCGCCCATGGGCAGGAACAGGGCGTCGCCCTGCCCGATGAGCTTCTCCGCGCCGGGCTGGTCGAGCACGACGCGCGAGTCCGCCAGCGACGACGTCGCGAACGCCAGGCGGGACGGCACGTTGGCCTTGATGAGGCCGGTGACGACGTCGACCGACGGGCGCTGGGTCGCGAGCACCAGGTGGATGCCGGCGGCGCGGGCGAGCTGGGTGATCCGCTGGATCGACGCCTCGACGTCGCGCGGGGCGACCATCATGAGGTCGGCGAGCTCGTCCACGACGACCAGCAGGTACGGGTACGGCGCGACCTTCCGCTCGGAGCCCGGCGGCGGCACGATCTTCCCGGAGCGGGCGGCCGCGTTGAAGTCGTCGATGTGCTTGTACCCGAAGGCGGCGAGGTCGTCGTAGCGGGCGTCCATCTCCCGCACCACCCACTCCAGGGCCTCGGCGGCCTTCTTGGGGCTGGTGATGATCGGGGTGATGAGGTGCGGGATGCCCTCGTAGATGGTCAGCTCGACGCGCTTCGGGTCGACGAGGATGAGGCGGACCTGCTCGGGCGTGGACCGCATGAGGATCGACGTGATCATCGAGTTGATGAAGCTGGACTTGCCCGCGCCGGTGGCGCCGGCGACGAGGATGTGCGGCATCTTGGCGAGGTTCGCCACGACGTACCCGCCCTCGACGTCCTTGCCGACGCCCATGACCATGGGGTGCTCGGTGCGCCGGGCCGCGGAGGACCGCAGGACGTCGCCGAGCACGACGGTCTCGCGGTCGGAGTTGGGGATCTCGATGCCGATCGCGGACTTGCCGGGGATGGGCGACAGGATGCGCACGTCGGCGCTGGCGACGGCGTAGGCGATGTTGTTCGACAGCGACGTGATGCGCTCGACCTTCACCTTGGGGCCGACCTCGACCTCGTAGCGGGTCACGGTGGGTCCGCGGGTGAAGCCCGTGACCTTCGCGTCGACGCCGAACTGCTCGAAGACCTCCTCGAGCGACTCGACGACGCGGTCGTTCGCGGCGGACCGGGTCTTGTGGGGCGGGCCCTCGCCGAGCGCGTTCTCGTCGGGCAGCACGTACACGGTGTCGCCGGAGAGCATGGGCTGCTCGGCGCGTCCGCGCGGCGCGGGGCTCGGCTCGGGCGCGACGACGGCCCGCGGGGCGGGCTCGGGCTCGGGGGCGGCGGGCACCCGCTGGGTCGCGGCGGCGCGGTCGACCGTGCGGGTGGAGCCCGTGGCGGGCGACCCGGCCTTCTCCAGGGTGGCGGCCTTCTCGAACGCCTCGTCCCCCACGTAGGCCTCGAGCTCGGCCGCCTCCCGCTCGGCCGCCTCGCGCTCGGCCTTGGTCGGGCGCTTGCGCCGGCGGCGCTTGGGCGGGTCCTCGCCGTCGTGGGCGGAGACGCCGTCGGCGAGCTCGAGCGTGTCGTCGTCCTCGGGGTGGTGGTTGCCGGTGAGGCGGTCGTACAGACCACGCAGGCGCTCCGGGATGCGGTGGACCGGGGTGGCGGTCACGACGAGCAGGCCGAAGAACCCGAGCAGGAGGAACAGCGGGACGGCGACCCACTCGGTGACGCCGATGACGACGGGCGTGGCGGCGAGGTAGCCGATGATGCCGCCGGCGTCCTGCACCGCGGCGAACCCGTCGCGGGGCGAGGGCGTGTCCTCGGCGATCGCGACGAGCGAGCACACGGAGATCACCAGGAGGCTGACGCCGATGGCGACCCGGGAGTTGGCGTTGCCGCGCTCGGGGTGGCGCATGATGCGCACGCCGATCCACAGGAGCAGGACGGGCAGCGCGACGCCCGCGATCCCGAAGGTGCCGGCGACGACGGCGTGGACGGCGGTGCCGAACACGCCGGGGATGCCCCACCACTCGCGCGCGGCGACGACGAGCGCGAGGGCGATGAGGAAGAAGGCGACGCCGTCTCGGCGGTGCTCGGGTTCCAGGTCTCTCGCTCCCTTGGTGATCGTGCGGGTGGCGGCGCCGAGCCCGTGCGCGACGCCGAGCCAGGCGCCGCGCATGGCCCGGACGGGCCAGGGCGGGCGGTGCGCCTGCCCGCGGGCGGGCGTGCGGCCCTTCGACGGCTTGCGGCGTCCGCTCGACGCCGACGTGCTCCGGGCCGGGGCACGTCGGGCGGGCGCCGCCACCCCGGGGGTGCGCGCCGTCGTGGTCCGGGCCGACGTGCCGGTCCGGCTGCTCGTGCCGGGCGTCCGCCGGGCGGGGCTGCGCGTCGCCATGATGCTCTCACGGTACCCGCGTGCCCGGTGCCGGGGTCGCAGGCCGGGGGCGCGTGTCCCGGTGGCCCCGCTCACGCCGTCAGCAGGCCCACGCCGAGCGTGACGAGGCCGGCGGCGAGCACGACGGCGCCGACGGGCAGCAGGACGACGGCACGGTTGGGCCGTTCCCGGCCGGCGCCGACCGCGGACAGGAAGAACCCGGCGGGCAGGACGACGGCCGAGACGAGCACCCCGGTGCCGGCGACCCAGCGCCACGCGCCGGCGAGGTCGGTGGCCTCGGCGAGGAGCAGGCAGACCAGACCGAGGACCACGAGCACGCCGGCGTGGGCGTGCCCGGCCCGGTAGAAGGACGTCTGGAACCCGGTCGCGGGTGCGCGGCCGGTGACGACGGCGACGAGGAACGCGCCGCCGGACTCGATGGCGACGACGGTCAGGACGACGATCCCCGCGGTGACGCGGGCGGCGTCGGACAGCTCGATCACGATGACCTCCCTAGTTTACGAACAGTGTTATCAAACAACGTTCGCAAACCCCGGTCAAGGGGTCTACCCTCGGGGGCATGGCCCGGCCCCGCCTCCACGACGACGCCCTGCGCACCCGCCTGCTCGACCTCGCCTCCGAGGCCGTGTCCCGCGACGGCGAGCGGGGCCTGACCGTGCGCGCGGTCGCGGCGGCGGCCGGCACCAGCCCCTCGGCCGTCTACACGCTCTTCGGGTCCCGCGAGGACCTGCTCGCCGCCGTCAGCACCGAGGGGTTCCGCCGCTTCGCCGCGCACCTCGCCGCCGTCGCGCGCACCGACGACCCCGCCGCCGACCTGCGCGCGCTCGGTGAGGCCTACCGTCGCAGCGCGCTCGCCGACCCGCACTACTACCGCGTCCTGTTCGACCGCGGCGTCCGCCCCGGCCGGTCCGCCCCCCCGGCCGTCGAGCAGCCCACGTTCGTCGTCCTGCGCGACGCGGTCTCCCGGCTCCTCGCCGCGGGCGCCCCCGACGGCGCGCCGACGCCGCGTCCGTCCGACGCCGACGCCGCCGAGACCGTCGCGGTCGCGCTGTGGGGCCTCGTCCACGGCCTCGTGACGCTCGAGCTCGCCGGGCAGCTGCCCGGCACCGAGGACGAGCGCGCGGCCCGCTTCGCCGCGGCCACCGGGGCGGTCGGCCCGGCGCTCCTCGCGACCGTCGCTCCCCCGCCCTGACCACCGCGGCCCGGCCCGGCCCGTGACCCGGCACGGGACGCCGCAGGGGCCGCACCCGACGAACAGGTGCGGCCCCTGCGGGACGCGCGGTGCAGACGCCCGGCCTCAGGCCTCGACGACCACCGGGACGATCATCGGGCGGCGCCGCAGGCGGCGGTTGACCCACTGCCCGATGACGCGGCGCATGACCTGCTGGAGTTGGTAGGTGTCCGTGGCGCCGGCGGCGACGGCGTCCTCCAGGGCTCGCACGACCTCCGGCTGGATCTCGTCGAACACCGCGGCGTCCTCGGCCATGCCGCGCGCGAGGATCTGCGGGCCGGCCAGGACCTTGCCCGTGGCGGTCGACACCACGGCGAAGACGGACACGAAGCCCTCCTCGCCGAGCGTGCGCCGGTCCTTGAGCTCGTTCTCGGTGACCTCGCCGACCGACGAGCCGTCGACGTACACGTAGCCGCACGGCACGGCCCCGACGACGGACGCCTTGCCGTCCACGAGGTCGACGACGACACCGTCCTCGGCGAGCACGACGCGGTCGGCAGGGACACCGGTCTTCACCGCGAGCGCCGCGTTGGCCACGAGGTGGCGGACCTCGCCGTGCACCGGCATGACGTTCTTCGGCTTGAGGATGTTGTAGCAGTAGAGCAGCTCGCCGGCGCTGGCGTGGCCGGAGACGTGCACCTTCGCGTTGCCGGAGTGCACGACGCGCGCGCCGAGGCGGGTGAGCCCGTTGATGACGCGGAACACCGAGTTCTCGTTGCCCGGGATGAGGGAGCTGGCGAGGATGACGGTGTCGCCGTGGCCGATCTTGACCTTGTGGTCGCCGTTCGCCATCCGGCTCAGCGCGGCCATGGGCTCGCCCTGGGAGCCGGTGCACATGTACACGAGCTCGTGGTCGGGGATCTGGTCGGCCTTCTTCATGTCGACGAGGACGCCCGGGGGCACGTCGAGGTAGCCGAGCTCGGCGGCGATGCCCATGTTGCGGATCATGGACCGGCCGGCCAGGGCGACCTTGCGGCCGTGGGCGTGGGCGGCGTTGAGGACCTGCTGGACGCGGTGCACGTGCGACGAGAACGACGCGACGACGATGCGCTTCTCGGCCTGGGCGAACACGTTGTCCAGGACGGGGCCGATCTCGACCTCGTTCGTGACGAAGCCCGGGACCTCGGCGTTGGTGGAGTCGACCATGAACAGGTCGACGCCCTGCTCGCCGAGGCGGGCGAACGCCCGCAGGTCGGTGACGCGGCCGTCGAGCGGCAGCTGGTCCATCTTGAAGTCGCCGGTGTGCAGCACCGTGCCGGCGGCCGTGGTGACGGCGACGGCGAGGGCGTCCGGGATGGAGTGGTTGACCGCGACGAACTCGCAGGAGAACGCGCCGACCTGCGCGGTGTCGCCCTCCTTGACGACCCGCAGCACGGGGCGGATGCGGTGCTCCTTGAGCTTGGCGTCGACGAACGCGAGGGTCAGCTGGGAGCCATACAGCGGGATGTCACGGCGCAGCCGCAGCAGGTACGGCACGGCGCCGATGTGGTCCTCGTGGCCGTGGGTGAGCACGATGCCGTCGATGTCGTCGAGACGGTCGGCGATGTACTCGAAGTCCGGCAGGATCAGGTCGACGCCGGGCTGGTGGTCCTCGGGGAAGAGGACGCCGCAGTCGATGATCAGCAGACGGCCCTCGTGCTCGAGGACGGCCATGTTGCGGCCGACCTCGCCGAGGCCGCCGAGGGCGACGATCCGCAGACCGCCGCTCGGCAGCTCGGGGGGGAGGGAGAGTTCGGGGTGAGGGTGGCTCACTGGGCCTCCTGGCCTGGTGGTGTTGTCAGGGCGTGGTGCCGGCGCCTGGTACGCCGGCGGCGATGAGGGCGGCGCGCACGAGCGCCGCGTCGTCGTCGGAGGCGGCCACGTTGGGCAGCCGCAGCTCACGGTTGGGCAGCGCGCCGAGGACGTGGAGCGCCGCCTTGGTCATGACGGCCTGCGCACCGGTGCCGTTGAGGGCGGCGATGACGGGCAGCGTCGGGGTGAAGGCGCGCAGCGCGGCCGCGTGGTCGCCGGCGTCGAACAGGCGGACGACCTCGGCGAAGGCCCGCGCCACGACGTGTGCGCTGACCGACACGATGCCGGTGGCGCCGTGCGCGAGGAACGGCAGCAGCAGGCCGTCGTCGCCGGAGTACCAGGCGAGCCCGGTGGACTCCCGCAGCCCGGCGGCGGCCGCGACGTCGCCGGTCGCGTCCTTGGTCGCCACGACCCGCGGGTGCGCGGCGATCCGGTGGTAGGTGTCGGCGCCGATGCGCACGCCGGCGCGCGCCGGGACGTCGTACAGCATGACGGGCAGGTCGGTGGCGTCGGCGACGGCCGCGAAGTGCCGGTAGAGGCCCTCCTGGGTCGGCCGCGAGTAGTAGGGCGACACGACGAGCAGGCCGTCCGCGCCCGCCTCCGCGGCCTGCTCGGCCATCCGGACCGCGTGCGCGGTGTCGTTCGAGCCCGCCCCCGTCAGGACGGCGGCACGGTCGCCGACGGCCTCGACGACGGCCCGCACGAGGTCCGCCTTCTCCGGCGCGTGCGTCGCCGGGGCCTCCCCCGTCGTGCCGGACAGCACGAGCCCGTCGTTGCCCTCGTCCACGAGCCGCACCGCGAGCCGCGCCGCGGCGTCGAGGTCGACCTTCCCGGTGTCCGCCATCGGCGTGACCATCGCGGTGAGGACGGCGCCGAAAGGGCGCGCGGGGGTCAGGGGCAGCGTCATGGGACAACCGTACCGTCACGACGCTCCCCCGGAGGTCGCGACGAGCAGGTCGGCCGTGGCGCGCGAGGACGCCCGCCGACCGTGGGCGCCGCCCGGCAGAGCGCCCGCCGCGGACGGATTCCCGGGCCCCGGCGTCGCCGTGGTTTCCTGGGGCGCGTGACCCCGCCCCGCTCCCCCGCGACCGACGCCGCCGCGCGCCAGGGCCTGTCGGTCGCCGTCGCCACCGGGCTGTACGGCGTCTCGTTCGGCGCGCTGGCCGTCGTGGCCGGCCTGTCGGTCGCGCAGACCGCCGCGCTCAGCCTCCTGCTGTTCTCCGGCGGCTCGCAGTTCGCCGTCGTGGGCGTCGTCGCCGCGGGGGGCTCCCCCGTCGCCGCGATCGCGACCTCCACCCTGCTGGGCGCCCGCAACACCCTCTACGGCGCCGTCGTCGCGCCGCTGCTCGACGTGCGCGGGTGGCGGCGCGTCGCCGCCGCCCAGCTCACCATCGACGAGTCGACCGCCGTCGCCGTCGCCCAGCGCGACCCCGCCGCCGTGCGCACCGGGTTCTGGGTGACGGGGATCGGCGTCTTCGTGCTGTGGAACGTCTTCACGCTGGTCGGGGCCCTGGCCGGGGACGCCCTCGGCGACCCGCGCGCCTGGGGGCTCGACGCCGCTGCGGCCGCCGCGTTCCTGGCCCTGGTGTGGCCCCGCCTGTCCGGGCGCCTCGCCCAGGGGGTCGCGGCGCTCGCCGCGGCCGTCTCCCTCGCCCTCGTGCCCGTCGCCCCTGCCGGGGTGCCCGTCCTGGCGGCGGCCGCCGCCGCCGTCGTCGTCGGGCTCGTCACCAGCGGGCCCGGCACGTCCGGCACCCGCGCCACCGGAGGTGCCCGATGACACCCACCGTCCTGTGGGTCTGCGTGCTCGCGTCGTCCCTGGCCGCGTTCGGGCTCAAGCTCGCCGGGCACCTCGTGCCGCAGCACTGGCTCGCCACCGAGCGCGTGCAGCGCACCTCGACGCTCGTCACCGTCGCGCTGCTCGTCTCCCTCGTGGTGGTGCAGACGTTCGCCGACGGCCGGGCGGTCGTGGTGGACGCCCGCGTGCCCGCCCTCGCGGTGGCGGCGGTGGCGCTCGCGCTGCGCGCGCCGTTCCTGGTCGTCGTCGTCCTCGCGGCGGCCACGGCCGCGGGCCTGCGCGCCCTCGGCTGGGGCTGACCCGCCGTGGTGTCCCGCGCCCGGTGGACGCTCATGGCGCAGTTCGCGGTGTTCGGCGTCCTCGGCACGTCCTGGATGAGCCGGCTCCCCTCGATCCGCGCCGACCTCGGGCTCTCCGCGGCCGAGCTGGGCGGCCTGCTGGTGGTCGGCGGTGCGGGCACCCTGGCGGCCGTCATGGTGACGGGCGCCGTCGTGGCGCGCCTCGGCAGCCGCACCACCCTCGTCGTCGCGACGGTGGGCAACGTGCTCGGGTTCGGCCTGGTCGCCGCCGCGACCACGACCGGCGAGGTGGCCCTGTTCGCGCTCGGTGCGTGCCTCAACGGCATGTGCGGGGCGCTCACGAACGTGCCGATCAACATCAACGCCGCGGCCGTGGAACGCGCGATCGGGCGGGCCGTGCTGCCGCACTTCCACGCGGCGTTCTCCATCGGCGCGGCGGTGGGTGCGCTGCTCGCGGCCGGCTTCGCCTGGACGGGCTCCCCCGTCGCCGTGCAACTCGCCGTCGTGACCGGTGCGGTCACCCTGGCCCGGGCGCTGCTCATCGGGCCGTCCACCGCGCTGGCCCCGGAGCGTGCGCCCCGCGCCGGGGCGGACGGCCGCCGCGGCGCCGGGGCCCGGGGCGCGCTCGGGGCGTGGCGGGAGCCCCGCACCCTCCTCATCGGTCTCGTCCTGCTCGCGGCCTCGCTGTCCGAGGGGTCGGCCGGCACCTGGATGGCCCTCGCGGTCGTCGACGGGTTCGCCGCGCGGGAGTCCGTGGGGGCCGTCGCGTACGGCACGTTCGTCGGCGCGATGACGGTCGTGCGGTTCCTCGGCACGGGCCTCATCGACCGGTTCGGCCGCGTCACCGTGCTGCGGGTCTCCGGGGTCTCGGCGCTGGTGGGCCTGCTGGCGTTCGGCCTGGCGCCGAGCCTGCCCCTGGCCTGGGTCGGCATCGTGGCGTGGGGGTGCGGCGCCGCGCTCGCCAACCCCATCGCGATCTCCGCCGCCTCGGACGAGCCGGTGCACGCCGCCGCCCGGGTCGCGGTCGCCTCCTCGTTCTCCACGGTCGCGATGCTCGCCGCGCCGCCCCTGCTCGGCCTCCTCGCCGACGGCGTGGGCGTGCGCACCGCGCTGCTCACCATCTGCGGCGCCGCCGTCCTCTCCCTGGCGCTGGCCGGGCAGGTCCGGCCGCCCGCGACCTCGACCGCACCGGCCCCCGCCGCCGACCGCGACGCCCGCGCCGAGGGATGACCCGCTGCCCCTAGGGTGGGGCCATGGCACTGTTCCGCGAGACCGCAGACGTCTCCGTCCGGCCCGCCGTCCCCGGCGACGAGGACGCCGTCACCCGGGTCCAGGTCGACGCCTGGCGGGCGACCCACGCCGAGGTGCTCGGCGGCGCGACGGACCTCCTCGACGTCGACGTCATGCGCGACCGCTGGCGCGACGCCATCGTCGCGCCGCCCGGGCCGGGCTTCGCCGTGCTGGTCGCCCTCGACGGACCGCGCGTCGTCGGGTTCGCCGCCGTCGGCCCCGGCCAGCTCCTCGCCCTCGAGGTCGACCCGGGCGCACGACGGTCGGGTCACGGCTCGCGCCTGCTCGCCGCGGCCGTGGACCGGCTGCGCACCGACGGCGCGCAGGACGTCGTGACGTGGGTGCTGGACGGTGACGTCGCCCGCGAGCGCTTCCTCGGCGAGTCGGGCCTGGGGCCGGACGGCACCGAGCGGGCCCTCGCCACCGGCGTGCGCGACGTCGTCGAGCGCCGGTGGTCGGCGGCCGTCTGACCGTCCGGCGTCACCCCTCCCCTCGTGGACCTCAGGGGACCGGGCGGCCGTCGCCCGGGTCGTCGCGCCGCTCGGCGGGGTCGCCGCCCCGGTCGGCCACGTCGGCCCCGGCCACCGCGCCGGGCGCCTGCGGCCTCGCGGCCGCCGCGGGCGGCTCTCCCGTCGCAGGGACGACCTGCTCCGGTTCCGCAGGTGCGGGCGCCGCCGGTCCTGTCGCCGCCGCGGGTGCGAACCGCGGGTCGGCCGACCCGAGCACCGAGCCGCCGGTGACGACCACCCCCGCCTTGCCGGCCTCCTCGCGCAACCCCTGGAGCTCCCGGGCGACGGACCGCACCGCGAAGCCCGACACCAGGTGGATCGCCCCGGCGACGAACGCGAGCAGCGCGAAGACGATCGTCACGAGCCGCAGCACGTCCAGGGAGTCGAGCGGACGCGTCACCAGCAGCACCCCGAACAGCGCGGCCGTCAGCCCGAACGTCACCATCCACGGCCAGCCCAGGTCCCGGTTGCGGACCAGCGCGGCCCCGCCGACGACGGCCGTCACCCCGGCGACGATCGCCCAGCTCGCCAGCACGTAGTAGAGCGACGTCGGTCCGAGGTCCGGCCAGAACGCGACGACGACGCCGAAGACGACGTCCACCCCGGCCTGCGCCAGCCACCACGCCGACCCGACCTGGTGGCGGTGCACCAGCCACTGCACGCACACGAGCACGGCGTCGAGCACGAGGAACGCGCCCAGCAGCAGCCGCAGCACCTCCAGCTCCCCGAGCGGCTCGATCATGAGCAGCAGCCCGAGCACGACGAAGCACACGCCGCGCACCACCGGCAGCCACCACACCCGCCGGAACGGGTTGCGCACCTGCTCGACCGTCACGTCCGCCGGGTCGTCCTCGCGCATGCCGTCCTCCTTCAGGGGTGGCTGACCTGCGGCCATGCTAGGCAGCCCGCACCGGGGGCGCAGCGCGAGAGGGCGGGCCCCCGGGACGGCCCCGCGTGCGTCGGCGGGCGACCGCCCCGGGTGCGAGGATGTCCCGGTGCCCGAGCCCACCCGCCCGACCACCGGACCGTCCGGGACGCCGCCGCCGGGATCACCGTCCTCGCCGTCGCGAACTTCGTCGCCATCACCACCGAGGTGCTCCCCGTCGGCCTGCTGCCCCAGCTCGCCCGCGGCGTCGACGTCGCCGAGGAGACCGCGGGGCTGCTCGTCACCGTGTACGCGTTCGTCGTGGCGGCCCTCGCGCTCCCGCTGACCCTCGCCACCCGGCGCCTGCCCCGCAAGGGCCTGCTCCTGACCACCCTCGGGGTGTACGTGGCGAGCAACGTCGTCGTCGCGCTCGCCCCGACGTTCGCGGTCGTCGCGGCGGGACGCACGCTCGGCGGGATCGGGCACGCGGTGTTCTTCTCGGTGTCGATCGCGTACGCAGCGCGGCTCGTCGGCCCCCTGCACACGGGGCGGGCGCTCACGCTCGTCACCGGGGGCGGCACGCTCGGCTTCGTCCTCGGCGTACCGCTCGGCACCTCGCTCGGCGCGGCCGTGGGCTGGCGCTGGTCGTTCGCCGTGCTGGCCGCCGTCTGCCTGGTCACCGCGCTGCTCGTGGCGCGCCTCCTGCCCGCCGTCACGGTGCCCCCCGCCACGGCGGGGACGACCCACGAACGACGCGCCGGCACCTCCCGGCTCGTGGCCGTCGCCGCGACCAACACCGCCGTGTTCGCCGGGCAGTACACCGTCTACACCTACGTCGCCCTGCTGCTCCTGGCCACGGGGCTCACCGAGGGACTCGTCGGCCCCGTGCTGCTCGTGTTCGGCGCGACCGGGCTCGTCGGCCTGTGGGCCGCGGGACGGTTCCTCGACCGGCGTCCCCGCACCCTGACGCTCGTCACCCTGGGCGTCGTCGTCGGCTCCCTGCTCGCCGTCGCCGCGGCGCTGCCCGCCGCCCTGCCCGTGCTCGTGGCCTGCTGCCTGTGGCTGGCCGCGTTCGGCGCGCTGCCCGCCACCTTCCAGGCGGCGGCGCTGCGGACCCGCGGTGCGGGCGCCGACGTCGCCGGGTCCGTCGTCAACGCCACCGCGAACTTCGGGATCGGGGCGGGAGCGGCCGTCGGGTCCCAGGTGATCGGCGCGGCCGGACCTGCCGTGCTCGCCCTCGTGGGCGCCGCGGTCGTCGGCGTCGCGCTCGTCGTCGTGCTGCTCGCGCGCGACGCGTTCCCCGCCGAGGCGGGCTGACCCGTTCGCCGATGGTAACGACACGGTCACGCCCCGGAAGCACGCACCTGCGACCCTGAGGGCATGGGCCACGGCCATGCGGTGCGGCAGGAGCGCCGGCACACGACCACGATCGTCACCGACTACTTCGCCGCGCCGACCGACGCGCTGGCCGCCACCGTCGTCCACGCCGAGCTCGGACCGTCGACGCCCGCCCGCGGGTCCGGCGAACCGCTCTTCGACACCGTGCGCATGCCGTCCGTCGAGCCGTTCGTCATGCTCGGCTCCCTCGCCGAGGTCGTGTGCCGCCGCCCGTACGGCGAGGTCACGGCCGACCCGCGCCACGGGAACCTGGTGAGCGGCCAGGACGACGGCCCGTTCGTCGTCACCGTGTCCGCCGACCTCTCCGGCCGGCTCGCCGCGGCCTCCCCGCACGAGCTCGCCGAGGCCGCGCGTCGCTGGGCGTCCGGGCGCGCGTTCGACGAACCGGCCGCGCAGCGCCTCGCCACCGCCCTCGTCGCGCTGGGCGAGCTCGCGTGGCGTGCCGCGGACGTGCGCCACTCCCTGTACTGCTGGGCGCAGCTCACCCCGCCCGGAGGCACCACGCACTGAGGCCGGCCCCGTCGGGACCGGCCTCGGGAGGGCGTCGCACGGCGCGGCGTCGTCCGGGAGTCGTGGCGCCTCAGGCGCGGAACAGCGCCGAGGCGCGCCGCAGCGCGGCCCGGGCCCGCCGACGGTCGCCCGCCGCGTCGTAGGCGAACGCCAGGTGGTACCAGGCGCGCCAGCTCCCCGGGTCGGCCTCGACGGCCTGGCGCGCCGGGGCGAACGCCTCGTCCGCGGCGGCACGGTCGATCCGGCCACCGGGCGAGCGGGGCAGGTCGTCGACCGGCAGCTCGCCGGCCGCGGCGAGCTCGTCCGCCATGCGCTGCACGCGGGCCGCCAGGACGAACTCGCGCGCGACCAGGCCCACCACGAGCAGCGGGATGACCAGCACGGCCAGCCCGATCGCGACGAGCACCGGCTCGCCCGAGGCGATCATCGCCGCCCCGCGCCCGCCGATCGCCCACACGTAGATCGCGAGCAGGACGGTGACGGTGACCGCCCCGACCAGCCCGCGGGGCGGCCGTCGCCGAGCGTCCGTCACGACAGGTCCAGGACGTGCTCGAGCCCGACCGTCAGGCCCGGGCGCGAACCGACCTCGCGCACCGCGAGCAGCACGCCGGGCATGAACGACGCCCGGTCGAACGAGTCCTGCCGGATCGTCAGCTGCTCGCCCGCGTTGCCGAAGAGGATCTCCTCGTGCGCGACCAGGCCGCGCAGCCGCACGGCGTGCACGCGCACGCCGTCGACGTCCGCGCCGCGCGCCTCCCAGCCGGTCTGCGTGGCGTCCGGGGACGTGCCGAGGCCCGCCTCCGTCCGCGCGGCGGCGATGGCCGCGGCCGTGTGCCGGGCGGTGCCCGACGGCGCGTCGACCTTGTCCGGGTGGTGCAGCTCCACGACCTCGGCGGACTCGAAGTACCGCGCCGCCTTCGCCGCGAACGTCATCGCCAGCACCGCCGACAGCCCGAAGTTCGGGGCGATGAGCACCCCGAGACCGTCCGTACGGCCGGCGTTGAGACGCTCCAGGTGCTCGGTGACCCGACCGCGTGAGGCGTCGTCCCACCCGGTCGTCCCGACGACGGCGTGCGCGCCCGCGTCGAGGATCGCGTGCACGTTCGCCTCGGTCACCGACGGGACCGTGAGGTCCACGGCGACCTGAGCGCCGGACTCCCGCACCCGGGCGCCGACGTCGTCGCCCGACGTGATCCGCGCGACGAGCTCCAGCCCGTCGGCCGCCTCGACGGCGGCGCACGCCTGCGTGCCCATGCGACCCGCCGCCCCGACGACGGCCACCGCGATGCTGCTCACTGCTCTCCCCGGGACTCGAACGGACCGACCTTGACGATGCTGCGCGGCCGCGACGCGAGGTCGGCGGCCAGCTCGCGCACGTCCTCGGCGGTGACGGCGCGGATGCGGTCGAGGGACTCAGCCACGGTCATGAGCTCGCCGTGCACCAGCTCGGACTTGCCGAGCCGGCTCATGCGGGAGCCGGAGTCCTCCAGGCCCAGCACCAGGCCGCCCGACAGCTGGCCGACGGACCGCTCGAGCTCCGCGGCCGTGATGCCGGAGTCCGCCATGCGCTCGAGCTCGTCGACCATCATCGTGGTGACCTCGTCGACCTTGCCCGGCGCGCAGCCCGCGTACAGCCCGAACAGCCCGAGACCGCCGTGACCCTGCGCGAACGAGTACGTCGAGTACGCCAGGCCCCGCTTCTCGCGGATCTCCTGGAACAGGCGCGACGACATGCCGCCGCCGAGCACCGCGCTGAGGACGGTCAGCGCGAAGCGCCGCTCGTCCGTCGCCGACAGCCCCGTGGAGCCCACGACGACGTTCGCCTGCTCGACCTGGCGGTGCACGGTCAGCTCGACGCCCTGCATGGGCACGCCCGCCGTCTCCGGGGCCGAGCCGCGACGCGCGCGGGGCACGCCCGCGACGTCCAGGTCCCAGCCGCCGGCGACCAGCGCCTCGCCGACCTGCGCGACCAGACGGTCGTGGTCGACGCCGCCCGCCGCGGCGACCACCAGAGTCTCCGGGCGGTAGTGCCAGGTGTAGTGGTCCCACACGGCCTCGCGGGGCACCGCACGGATCGTGTCGGCCGTGCCGCCGATGGGACGGCCCAGCGCGTGCGACCCGAGCACCACCTCGGCGAACCGCTCGTGGACGACCTCGGCCGGGTCGTCCTCCGTCATGGCGAGCTCCTCGAGGATCACCCCGCGCTCGGTCTCCAGCTCGTCGGCGTCCAGGCGCGCGGAGGTGACCATGTCGGTGATGACGTCGACCGCCATCGGCAGGTCGTCGTCGAGCACCCGGGCGTAGTAGCAGGTGTGCTCCTTGCCCGTGGCGGCGTTGGCCTCGCCGCCGACGGCGTCGAACGCCTCGGCGATGTCGAGGGCGCTGCGCCGGTGCGTGCCCTTGAAGAGCAGGTGCTCCAGGAAGTGGGTGGAGCCGTGGTGGCCGTCTGTCTCGTCACGGGAACCGACGCCGACCCACGCACCCACCGTCGCCGAGCGCAGGCCCGGCATCTCCTCGGTGAGCACACGGACACCGCCGGGCAGGACGGTGCGACGGATCGTCGCGCCGTCCTGCCCGGCGGTCAGCTCGGCACCCGGCTGGCCCGCTCCGACGAGCGGGAGGTGCTGGCTCATGAGTGTCGATCAGGCCTCGGCGGGCTGCTCGGCAGCGTCGTCGGAGGTCGCCTCGTCCTCGGTCACCGCGACCAGCGAGAGCTTGCCGCGCGGGTCGATCTCACCGATCTCGACCTGGACCTTCTGGCCGATGGACAGCACGTCGTCGACGTTCTCGACGCGCTTGCCGCCCACGAGCTTGCGGATCTGGCTGATGTGCAGCAGACCGTCCTTGCCCGGGGACAGCGAGATGAACGCGCCGAACGACGTCGTCTTGACGACGGTGCCGACGAAGCGCTCGCCGACCTCCGGGACGTGCGGGTTCGCGATCGCGTTGATCGCGGCGCGCGCGGCCTCGGCCGACGGGCCGTCGGTGGCACCGATGTAGACGGTGCCGTCGTCCTCGATGGAGATGTCCGCGCCCGTCTCCTCCTGGATCTGGTTGATCATCTTGCCCTTGGGCCCGATGACCTCGCCGATCTTGTCGACCGGCACCTTCACCGTGATGACGCGCGGGGCGTTCGGGGACATCTCGTCCGGGACGTCGATCGCCTCGGCGATGACCTCGAGGATGGTCAGGCGGGCGTCGCGGGCCTGGGTGAGGGCCGCGGCCAGCACCGACGCCGGGATGCCGTCCAGCTTGGTGTCGAGCTGGATCGCCGTGACGAACTCGCTCGTGCCGGCGACCTTGAAGTCCATGTCGCCGAAGGCGTCCTCGGCACCGAGGATGTCGGTGAGGGCCGCGTAGCGGGTCTCACCGTCGACCGTGTCGGAGATGAGGCCCATCGCGATGCCCGCGACCGGCGCGCGCAGCGGCACACCGGCGTTGAGCAGCGACAGCGTCGAGGCGCAGACCGAACCCATCGACGTCGAGCCGTTGGAGCCGAGCGCCTCGGACACCTGACGGATCGCGTACGGGAACTCCTCGCGCGACGGCAGGACCGGCACCAGGGCACGCTCGGCGAGCGCGCCGTGACCGATCTCGCGACGCTTCGGCGAACCGACGCGACCGGTCTCACCGGTCGAGTACGGCGGGAAGTTGTAGTTGTGCATGTAGCGCTTGCGCGTGACCGGCCCGAGCGAGTCGATCTGCTGCTCCATGCGGAGCATGTTCAGCGTGGTGACACCCATGATCTGGGTCTCGCCGCGCTCGAACAGCGCCGAGCCGTGCACGCGGGGCAGCACCTCGACCTCGGCCGACAGGGTGCGGATGTCCGCGAGCCCACGACCGTCGATGCGGACGCCGTCGGTGAGGACGCGCTGACGGATGAGCTTCTTCTGCAGCGCGCGGTACGCGGCCGACAGCTCCTTCTCGCGACCCTCGAACCGGTCGGCGAGCGTGGAGACGAGCTCGGCCTTGATCTCGTCCAGGCGGTTCTCACGGTCCTGCTTGTCCGCGATCGCGAGCGCGTCGCGCAGCGCGGCGGTGACCTCGGCCTCGACGGCCTCGAACGCGTCGGCCTGGTAGTCCAGGAAGACCGGGTACTCCTTGACGTCCTTCGCCGCCTGGGCCGCGAGCGACGCCTGCGCGTCGCACAGCGCCTTGAGGAACGGCTTGGAGGCCTCGATGCCCTGCGCCACGATCTCCTCCGTGGGCGCGGTCGCGCCCTCGGACTTGATGAGGTTCCAGGCGTCGTCCGTGGCCTCGGCCTCGATCATCGCGATAGCCACGTCGGAGCTGCCGTCGGCGCCCGTCACCACGCGCCCCGCGACGACCATGTTGAACACGGCGCGCTCGAGGTCCGAGTGCTTCGGGAACGCGACCCACTGGTCGTCGATGAGGGCCACGCGGACACCCGCGACCGGGCCGGAGAACGGCAGGCCGGAGATCTGCGTGGACGCCGAGGCGGCGTTGATCGCCAGGACGTCGTAGGCGTCGTCCGGGTGGATCGCCAGGACGGAGATGACGACCTGGACCTCGTTGCGCAGGCCCTTGACGAACAGGGGGCGCAGCGGGCGGTCGATGAGGCGGCAGGCCAGGATCGCCTCGGTCGAGGGGCGGCCCTCGCGGCGGAAGAACGAGCCGGGGATGCGGCCCGCGGCGTACATCCGCTCCTCGACGTCCACCGTCAGCGGGAAGAAGTCGAACTGGTCCTTGGGGTGCTTGCCGGCCGTCGTGGCCGACAGGAGCATCGTCTCGCCGTCCAGGTACGCGGCGACGGAGCCGGCGGCCTGGCGGGCCAGGCGGCCCGTCTCGAAGCGGACGGTGCGGGTGCCGAAGCGGCCGTTGTCGATGACGGCCTCGGCGAACTGGATCTCGGGTCCCTCCACGGGTGCCCTCCTTGTTCTCGAAGGCGCCGCCCGTCCGAGCGACGGTCTTCGATCGAGGCCCCCGGAGCCGCGCACCGGCGCGAGCCGGACGGATCGGGAGGCCACTACCGAGGACCGGACGACGGCCCGGTGGCGCGGTGTTGGTGGTACCAGGACATCACACCAGACCAGCCCGGGCCCTGCGAGAGGGCCCGGGCTGGGCGGTGGTGTCAGCGGCGCAGGCCGAGGCGCTCGATGAGCGTCCGGTAGCGCGCGATGTCGACCTTCTGCAGGTAGCCGAGCAGGCGGCGGCGCTGGCCGACCAGCAGGAGCAGGCCACGACGCGAGTGGTGGTCGTGCTTGTGCTCCTTGAGGTGCTCGGTGAGGTCCTTGATGCGCTGCGTCAGCATCGCGACCTGAACCTCCGGCGAGCCGGTGTCACCCTCGTGGGTCGCGTACTCGGTCATGATGGCCTGCTTGGTGGCAGAGTCGAGCGGCATGTGCTCTCCTTCGGTGTCGTTGCGCGGTGCTCCGGGACCGATCTCACCGGGCGCTCTGGATCCGCGGCCGTTCTACGGCATCGACCATCGTACCAGCGTGCCGCCCGCCGGGAACCGGTGGGCGGCACGTCGTGGTCCACGCCACACCCGTGCGGACGGCGCGGTCCGCGCGCTCCCCGTCGAGCCCGGGGCGGGTCGCCGCGCTCCCGGTGTCCCGGTCCCGTCAGGCCGGGTCGCCCGCCAGGATCTCCCGCGCCCGGGCCACGTCCGCGTGCATCTGCGTCACCAGGGGCTCCACGCCGTCGAACCGCAGGGTCGGGCGCAGGTGCTCCACGAGTTCCAGCACGACCTCCTCGTCGTACAGGTCGAGGTCGCTGCGGTCCAGGACGTACGCCTCGACGCGCCGCTCCACCCCGTCGAACGTCGGGTTCGTGCCGATCGAGATCGCCGCCGGCAGCCGCACGTCGGGGTGCGCGCCGTCGACGGCCCGCAGCTGCGGACGAACCAGCCACCCCGCGTACACCCCGTCGGCGGGGACCATGCCCGCGATCGCACCCAGGTTCGCCGTCGGGAACCCGAGCTCGCGCCCGCGCGCGTCCCCGTGGACCACGGTGCCCCGCACCCGGTGCCGCCGGCCCAGCACGTCCGCGGCCTGCGCCACGTCGCCCTCGGCGAGCAGCGCACGCGCCGCCGAGCTCGACCAGCGCTGCCCCGCACCGTCCGCCGCGGGCAGGCACTCCCCCACGTCGTCGATCGCGACGACCTCGAAGCCGTGCACCCCGCCGAGGTCGACCATGGCGGCGAGGTCGCCGCCGTTGTCCCTGCCGAACCGCACGTCGTGGCCCACCACGACGCTGCGGGCCCCCAGCGCCCCCGTGAGGTAGCGGGTGACGAACTCCTCGGGGGTCTGCGCGGCGAACGCCAGCGAGTAGGGCACCACGAGGACGGCGTCCAGGCCCGTGCCCGCCATGAGCTCGAGCCTGTCCGCGAGGCCCGTGAGGAGCTCCGGCGCGCTCTGCGGGCGGTGCACGGTGGCCGGGTGCGGGTCGAACGTCACCGCGACGGCCGCGCGGTCGTCGGCGCGCGCGAGCCGCACGAGGCGGCCGAGCACGGCCTGGTGACCGCGGTGCACGCCGTCGAAGTTGCCGATCGTGACGACGGACGGGCCGAAGCCGTCGGGGACCTCGTCGATGTCCGTGAACACCTGCACCGGTTCGTGCTCCTCCGCTCGGGGGACGCCACGTCCGGCGCCGACCGTCCAGGATAGCCCCGGGTCGGGGCTGCGTCCGACGCCGGTCCGACGCCGGTCCGACGCCGGTCCGACGCCGGTCCGGGTCGTCAGGCCGGTGCCAGCACCAGGACCGGTCGCGCCAGCGGCTCGCCCCGCCGCACCGTGTCCTCCAGGAGGGCCACGAGCGCACCGTCCGGCCCGAACGCCGCGACCGTCCCCGCGGTTCCCGTCACCGGCACCCACTGGCCGTAGCCCAGCGCCCGGGCCTCCGGCTCCGTGAGCTCCCGCACGGGGAAGGTGGCACGGGCCGCGTCGGCGAGGGGCAGGGTCGCCAGCGTGCCGTCGGCGTCCGCCTGCTCCGCGAGCTCCTCCAGCGTGCGCGCCTGCGCGAGGTCGAAGCCTCCCACCCGCGTCCGGCGCAGCGCCGTCAGGTGCCCCCCGACGCCGAGCGCGGCCCCGAGGTCGCGGGCCAGCGCCCGCACGTACGTGCCGGACGACACGACCACGTGCACGTCGACGTCGACGACGTCCAGACCGTCGGCGACCGCCGTGCGGACGTCGAGCACGTCGAACCGGCTCACGGTCACCGGACGGGCGGCCAGCTCGACCTCCTCGCCGGCCCGGGCGCGGGCGTACGCACGCTTCCCGTCGACCTTGATGGCGCTGACCGTCGTGGGCACCTGCCGGATGTCGCCGGTGAGCCGCGCGACCTCACGGTCCAGCGCGTCGCGCGCGACACCCGGGCCGGTGCCCGCCGCGACCACGACCTCGCCCTCGGCGTCGTCCGTGGTCGTGCTCACGCCCAGCCGGATCGTGGCGTCGTACGCCTTGTCGGCGCCCACCACGTACGTCAGCAGCTTCGTCGCGCGGCCGACGCCGACGACGAGGACGCCCGTGGCCATCGGGTCCAGCGTCCCGGCGTGACCGACCTTGCGCGTGCCGGCCAGGCGCCGGCAGCGCGCGACGACGTCGTGGCTCGTCCAGCCTGCGGGCTTGTCCACCACCAGCAGACCGTCGGGTGCCGTCGGGCGGCGGTCCCGGTGTTGCTCGGCCATCGGGCCGCTCCTCTCCGAAGCCCTCGGGCCCGGGCCCCGGGCGACGCCGTCGGCGTGCGCAGGGGTCCCGGGCCCGAGGGGCGTGGGGTCAGGACTCGTCGTCGTCGGCCTCGACCCGGTACGGGTCGGCGTCCCCGGCGAACTGCTTGCCCTCGCGCAGCGACGCGAGCTCGGCGTCCCGGCGACGGGCCTCGATCAGGGCGGCGTCGAGGTGCGCGGCGGTGTCCGGCACCGAGTCCAGGTGGAACTCGATGCTGGGCGTCAGGCGGATGCCCGTCTGCTTGCCGACCTCGGAGCGGATGAGCCCCTTGGCGCTCTCCAGCGCCGCGGCGGTGCCCGCCCGCTCCTCGTCGCTGCCGTACACGGTGTAGAAGACCGACGCCTGCTGCAGGTCGCCGGTCACCCGCACGTCGGTCACCGTGACGAAGCCGAGACGCGGGTCCTTGATCCGCGTGTCGAGCATGCTCGCCACGATCTCCTTGATGCGGTCGGCGAGCTTGCGTGCCCGCGGGTTCTCGTTCATCGTTCCTCCTTCTGCTCACGCCGACGGCGCCCGGCCCGACCGCTGCGGCCGGGCCGGGCGCCGTCGTCGCCCTGACCTTCTCAGGAGCGGGGGATCTCCCGCATCTCGAAGGTCTCGATGATGTCGCCCTCGGTGACGTCGTTGAACGACCCGAGACCGATACCGCACTCGAAGCCCTCGCGGACCTCGGTGACGTCGTCCTTCTCGCGCCGCAGCGACTCGACCGTGAGGTTGTCGCCGACGACCTTGCCGTTGCGCAGCACGCGCGCCTTCGAGTTCCGTCGGATCGTGCCCGAGCGGATGATCGAACCGGCGATGTTGCCGAACTTCGAGGAACGGAAGACCTGGCGGATCTCGGCGGTACCGAGCTGCGCCTCCTCGTACTCCGGCTTGAGCATGCCCTTGAGGGCCGCCTCGATGTCGTCGATGGCCTGGTAGATGACCGAGTAGAACTTGACGTCGACGCCCTCGCGGTCCGCCAGGTCCTCGACACGAGGACCGAACTTCACGTTGAAGCCGAGGATCACGGCGTTGTCGACCGTGGCCAGGTTGACGTCGTTCTGGGTGATGGAGCCCACGCCGCGGTGGATGACCCGCAGCTGGACCTCGTCGCCCACGTCGATCTTGAGCAGCGCGTCCTCGAGCGCCTCGACGGCACCCGACACGTCGCCCTTGAGGACCAGGTTGAGGGTCTCGACCTTGCCCTGCTCCAGCGCCTTGGTGAAGTCCTCCAGGCTGATGCGCTTGCGGCGCTTGGCCAGGAGCGCGGCACGCTCGGCGGCCTCGCGCTTCTCCGCGATCTGCCGGGCGGTGCGCTCGTCGGGCGCCACCAGGAAGCTGTCGCCGGCGCTCGGCACCGACGACAGGCCGAGGACCTGGACCGGACGGGCGGGGCCCGCCTCGGACAGCGTCTCGCCGTGCTCGTCGAGCATCGCGCGGACACGGCCGTGGGCCGTGCCGGCGACGATCGCGTCACCGACGTGCAGCGTGCCGGACTGGACCAGGACGGTCGCGACGGAACCGCGACCCTTGTCGAGGTGCGCCTCGATGGCGACACCGCGCGCGTCCTTGTCCGCGTTGGCCCGCAGGTCGAGGGCGGCGTCCGCCGTGAGCAGGACCGCCTCGAGCAGCTCGTTGATGCCCTTGCGGCGCAGCGCGGAGACGTCGACGAACATCGTGTCGCCGCCGTACTCCTCGGCCACCAGGTTGTACTCGGTGAGCTGCTGGCGGATCTTGGCGGGGTTGGCCCCCTCCTTGTCCACCTTGTTCACCGCGACGACGATCGGCACGCCGGCCGCCTGCGCGTGGTTGAGCGCCTCGATGGTCTGCGGCATCACGCCGTCGTCCGCGGCCACCACGAGGATCGCGATGTCCGTGACCTGGGCACCACGGGCACGCATGGCGGTGAACGCCTCGTGGCCCGGGGTGTCGATGAACGTGATGGCACGGTCGACGCCCTCGTGCTCGGCGTGCACCTGGTACGCACCGATGTGCTGCGTGATGCCGCCGGCCTCGCCGGCCACCACGTCGGTGGACCGGATGGCGTCGAGGAGCTTCGTCTTTCCGTGGTCGACGTGGCCCATGACGGTCACGACCGGCGGACGGGCCACGAGGTCCTCGTCGGACTCGCCGGCCTCCTCGGCCTGCAGGTCGATGTCGAAGGACCCGAGCAGCTCGCGGTCCTCCTCCTCGGCCGAGACCATCTCGATGACGTAGCCGAGCTCGGCGCCGAGGGCCGCGAACGTGTCCTCGTCGAGCGACTGGGTCGCCGTGGCCATCTCGCCCAGGTGGAACAGGACGGTCACGAGCGACGCCGGGTTGGCGTCGATCTTGTCGGCGAAGTCGTTGAGCGACGAACCGTGACGCAGGCGGATGACGGTGTCACCGCTGCCGCGGGGGACGGTCACGCCACCCAGCGACGGCGCCTGCATCTGCTCGAACTCCTGGCGCTTCGCCCGCTTCGACTTGCGGCCGCGGACGGGACGACCGCCCGCACGACCGAACGCACCCTGGGTGCTGCCGCGACCGGCACCACCGCGACCGCGGAAACCGCCGCCGCCGGCCGGGGCGCCGCCACCGGGACGCGCGCCGCCACCGGCGGGAGCGCCGCCGCCACCGGGACGACCGCCCGGCGCACCGGGACGACCGCCACGACCACCGCCGCCACCGCGCGCGCCGCCCGGGGCCGGGCGCTCGCCCGGACGGGGCATGCTCGTGCGGCCCGGCATCATGCCGGGGTTCGGGCGGGGCCCGCCGGGGCGGGGAGCCGCGGACGCGGGACGGGGACCGCCGGGACGGGGACCGCCCGGACGCTCGGACGCCGCCTGGCCGCCACCCTCGCCGCGCTGCTGGCGCGGCATGCCCTGGTTGGACGCGTAGGGGTTGTTCCCCGGGCGCGGGGAACGCTGCATGCCCTGCTGGGACGCGTAGGGGTTGTTGCCCGGACGCGGCTCGCGGCCGCCGGGACGCTGCCCGCCGGGCTTGGCGCCCGGCCGGGGCGCGGCCGAGGACGGGGCGGACGCCGGCTTGGGCGCACCACCCGGCTTCGGGGCCGCGGGCTGGGCCGGCGCCTGCTGCGCGGGGGCGGCGGGCGCGGGTGCCGGGGCGGGCTTGTCCGCCTCGGGCCTGGCCACCGGCTTCTCGGCGGCCGGCTTCTCGGCCGCGGGGGCCGGGCGGGGCCCGGGTGCCGGAGCCGCGGACTGCGGCTTCGCGGGTGCCGGGGTCGCCTTCGGCGCGGGCTTCGCGGCCGGCTTCGGCTTGTCGGACGACGCGCTGCCCGCCTGCAGGCGGTCACGCATCATGCGCTCGACCGGGGCCTCGAGGGTCGAGGACGCCGAACGGACGAACTCGCCTGCCTCCTTCAGCTCGGCCAGCAGGGTCTTGCTCTCCACCCCGAGCTGCTTCGCCAGCTCGTGGACGCGGATCTTCGCCACATCTCTCCTGTCTCGGCCCCACCGAGACAGGCAGGACCGTCGTTAAAAGTACCGAGTACTCATCGCTGGGGACTCATCGGGTGCCCATCGGCTTCTGACCCGCTTCCTTGTCGACGTAACTCAGGTGCGGCCGGACGTTCGTCCGGTCGCGACGGCGGTCGGCACGGTGTGCCGACCTGGTCTCAACGGTCCTGACCCTCCAGATGATCCCGGACCGTCGTCAGGCTCGTGGGGCCCTCCGCCCGCAGTGCACGGGGGACGGCCCGCCGACGCTCGGCGAGATCCAGGCAGGCGAGGTCCGGATGGATCCAGGCGCCTCGCCCGGGCAGGATCCCCCGGACGTCGACCGCGACCACGGAGAGGTCGCCGGACGTCGGGAGCACCAGCCTCAGGAGCTCCGACCGCAGGTCACGGGCCCGGCAGCCGACGCAGGTCCGCACCGGACCCGTCTCGGACGGGAGGGAGGTACGGGAGCGCACGGAGTCCAGGGTTCGCGACCCGGTCCCCGTCAGTCTAGCGCGCCTGCTCATGACACTCGACCAAACCCGGGCAAGCCCCGCCGTCCCGGCCCGTTCAGGCGAGCTCCTCCGGCGCGTCCGCGACCGTGGCGCCGGCCTCCGCCTCGTCGGAACGGATGTCGATGCGCCACCCCGTCAGCTTGGCGGCGAGGCGGGCGTTCTGCCCTTCCTTGCCGATCGCGAGGGACAGCTGGTAGTCCGGGACGACGGCGCGCGCGGCGCGCGCGTCGGCGTCGACCACCGTGACCGAGCTCACCCGGGCGGGCGACAGCGCGTTGGCGACGAACCGGGCCGGGTCGTCGCTGTGGTCGACGATGTCGATCTTCTCGCCGTGCAGCTCCGCCATGACGGCACGCACGCGGGCCCCCATCGGGCCGATGCAGGCACCCTTGGCGTTGAGCCCGCTCACGTGCGAGCGGACCGCGACCTTCGTGCGGTGCCCCGCCTCGCGGGCCACCGCGGTGATCTCGACGGAACCGTCGGCCACCTCGGGGACCTCGAGCTCGAAGAGCTTGCGCACGAGCCCCGGGTGGGTGCGGCTCAGCGTGACCTGCGCGCCCTTGGCCCCGCGGGCGACCTCGACGACGTACGCACGCAGCCGCTCGCCGTGCACGTACTCCTCGCTCGGCACCTGCTCGTGCGGGGGCAGCACCGCCTCGGTGCCGCCGACGTCGACGAGCACCACGCGCGGGTCGCGGCCCTGCTGGATGACACCCGCGAGGACCTCGCCCTCCTTGCCGCGGAACAGGCCGAGGACCTGGTCGTCCTCGGCGTCCCGCAGGCGCTGGACGATGACCTGGCGGGCCGTCGCCGTGGCGATGCGGCCGAAGTTCGCCGGGGTGTGGTCGAACTCGGGGCCGAGCTCCACGTGGTCGCGGCCCTCCGGGTCCTCCGGGTCGGGGGTGCGGATCTGCTCGCGCGCCCACACGGTGACGTGCCCGGAGCGGCGGTCGACCTCGACGCGCGCGTTCGTCCAGGCGTCGGGCGTGCGGTGGTACGCCGACAGCAGCGCCTGCTCGATGGCCTCGACCAGGACGTCCAGGCTGATCTCCTTCTCGCGCTCCAGCAGCCTCAGCGTGCTCATGTCGATGTCCATCGTCAGCCCTCCTCGCCGTCGGCGGTGTCGTCCGCCTCGTCCTCGAGCCTGCGCAGCTCGACCTCCACCTTGCCCTTGCGCACCCGCGCCACCGGTACCCGGGTCCCGTCCTCCAGGACGGCCACGGGCTCGTCGGCCTCGTCCACGACGTCGACCAGCCGACCCTCGACGGCGGCGCCGTCGTCCAGGACGAGGCGCACCAGCCGGGTCCGGGCGCGACGGAAGTGCCGCGGCTCGGTCAGCGGACGGGTCGCCCCGGGGGTGGACACCTCGAGGGTGTAGGCGCCGGCGACCACGTCGGACTCGTCCAGCGCCGCCGAGACGGCCTTCGAGACCTCGCCGAGCGTGTCGGAGTCGAGCGAGCCGACGACGTCCTCGTCGAGGTCGACTGTCACCCGCACCACCGTCGTGCTGCCCGTCCGGACCTGCCGCACGTCCTCGAGGTACAGACCCGCAGCGTCGACCGCCGGTGCGACGGCCGCCCGTACGCGCTCGTCCGCGGCGCTCCGCCCTGCTGCCATCGCTGCCTCCCGTGGGTGTTCTCCCGCGCCGGGACGTCCCGCGGCCGGTGTGTGGTTGTGCGTCGTCCAGCGTAACGAACGCCGCCGGTCCCGCGTGCCGAACGACCCGCCCCCGCAGGTGGAGGAACGTCACACCCGGACGTGGCAAGATCAGGCCCGATGGATCCGCACCGCTCCCCCGCCCCCGCTCGTCGACGTCGCGGCGCCGCGCTGGGCGCCGTCCTGCTGACCCTCGCCCTCGCGGGGTGCGGGCTGCGGCTGGAGACCCCGCCCCCGGCGGAGCCGGTGCCGGACGCGCTGGAGATCGTCCGCCGCACGGCGGTGTCGGACGCCCTGTACGTCGCCGAGCAGGCGGAGTCCGCCGTGGTGACGCTGGACGGGCGCCGGGCCCGGCTCGCCGCCGAGCTGGAGCGTGTCGCGGACGACTCGCGCGAGCAGGCCGCCGAGCTCGGCGGGGAGTACGCGTCCGGGCTGGAGGTCCAGGCCCCGGTCTCCGGGTCGCCGGAGCCGAGCGCGGCACCGGTGGAGCCCGGCGACGTCGTGACGGCGCTCGTCGAGGCCTCCGGGCGGAGCCGCGTCGCGGCGGGCACCACCGCCGACGGGCCGCTCGCCCGGCTGCTGGCCTCCGTGGGCGCCGCCCAGGCCGTCTCGGCCGCGCGGGTGGGCGACCTCACCGACGCCGGCGCGCCCGACCCCGTCGACCCCTCCGTGCCCGCCCCCGACGCGTCGGCCGAACCCACCGAGCCCGCGTCCGCGGACGCCACCGACGCCGCGGGCGCCCTGCCGTCGGCCACGACCGACGAGGAGGAGGCCGCCGCCGACGAGGACGCGGACGACGTGGTGTCGAGCACTGCTCCCGACTCCGACGAGCCCGCGGTGCTGCCCCGGGGGCTCACCGCCGAGGACCTGCGCGTCCTGGTCGGGTCCGAGGACTCCGTCGGGTACGCCCTGCGGGTGCGGGCCGCCCTGCGCGACGGTGCGGCGCGGGAGCGCCTCGCGGCCCGTGCCGACGAGCACAGCGGGCGGGCGCGCTCGTGGGCCCTGCTGGCCGGGACGGCCGACACCGCCCAGGACCCCCGCCAGGTCGCCTACGCGGTGCCTCGCGGCACCAAGGACAAGGCGCTGGTGCGCGACGTCGAGGGCGACCTCGGCACCACCTACGCGTCCCTCGTGGCGACCACGGCCGCCGGGACGCGCGGCGTCCTGGTGGACCTCCTCGTGGAGTCGGCCCTCGTCCAGGACGCCTGGGGCGCGGACCCGGTGCCGTTCCCCGGCCTGCCGGAGCAGGCCGGGGACTGAGGTCCGACGGCGGGGCTCAGGCGTCGGCGAGGAGCTCGCGCACCCGCTCGACGGCGGTGGCGACGACCTCGCCGACGGGCACCTGGACCGCCTCGCCCGCCCGCGGGCGGAGCTCGACCACGCCGTCCGCGAGGCCGCGGCCCACGACGAGCAGCAGCGGCACGCCGAACAGCTCCGCGTCGGCGAACTTCACGCCCGGGGACACCTTGGGACGGTCGTCGTAGACGACCTCGACGCCCTCGGCCACGAGGGCGGCGGCGATCTCCTCGGCGGCGTCGAACACCTCGGTGCCCTTGCCGGTGGCGACCACGTGCACGTGCGCCGGGGCGACGTGGGCGGGCCAGGCCAGGCCGCGGTCGTCGTGGTTGGCCTCGGCGAGCGCGGCGAGCACGCGGGAGACGCCGATGCCGTAGGAACCCATCGTGACGACGGCCTGCTTGCCGTTCGGGTCGAGCACCTTGAGGTCGAGCGCCTGCGCGTACTTGCGGCCGAGCTGGAAGATGTGACCGATCTCGATGCCGCGGGCGAGCTCGAGCGGGCCGGAGCCGTCGGGGGCGGGGTCGCCCGCGCGCACCTCGGCGGCCTCGATCGTGCCGTCGCCGACGAAGTCCCGGCCGGCGACCAGGTCGAACACGTGGCGGCCGGCGCTGTTGGCGCCGGTGATCCACCGGGTGCCCGCCACGACGCGCGGGTCGAGCAGGTACGGCACGGCCGAGCGGGTCTCGCCCGTCCCGGGGTCGACGACCTGGGCGCCCTGCGGCCCCAGCACCTCGGGCCCGATGTAGCCCTTGACGAGCTCGGGGTGCGCGGCGAAGTCCGCCTCGCCCGCCGCCTCGGCTTCGGCCGGGGCCAGGGAGGCCTCCAGGCGCTTCATGTCGACCTCGCGGTCGCCGGGGACGCCGACGACGAGCAGGCTGCGCGCACCGTCGGGCTGGGTCACCGCGAGCACGACGTTCTTCAGCGTGTCCGCCGCGGTCCAGGGGCGGTCCGGACGGGGGTGGTGGGCGTTCGCGAAGTCCACGAGGGTCGCGATCGTCGGGGTGTCCGGGGTGTCCTCGACGTGCGCGGCCGGCGCGTCGTCGAACGGCAGCGCCTCCGGCACCGGCGTGACGACGGCCTCGACGTTGGCGGCGTAGCCGCCGGCGGAGCGCACGAACGTGTCCTCGCCGATCGCCGACGGGGAGAGGAACTCCTCGGACCGCGAGCCGCCCATCGCGCCGGACGTGGCGGACACGACGACGTACTCGAGGCCGAGACGGTCGAAGATCCGCTGGTAGGCGCCGCGCTGCTTCTCGTAGGCCGCGGCCAGGCCGGCGTCGTCGAGGTCGAAGGAGTAGGCGTCCTTCATGATGAACTCGCGACCGCGGATGAGGCCGGCGCGGGGGCGCGCCTCGTCGCGGTACTTCGTCTGGATCTGGTAGAGCGCGACCGGCAGGTCCTTGTACGACGAGTACAGGTCCTTGACCAGGAGGGTGAACATCTCCTCGTGGGTCGGCGCGAGCAGGTAGTCGGCCTGCTTGCGGTCCTGGAGGCGGAACAGGTTGGGGCCGTACTCCTCCCAGCGGCCGGTCGCCTCGTAGGGCTCGCGCGGCAGCAGCGCCGGGAAGTGCACCTCCTGGGCCCCGATCGCGTTCATCTCCTCGCGCACGACGGCCTCGACCTTGGCGAGCACGCGCAGGCCCAGCGGGAGCCACGAGTAGACGCCCGGAGCGGCACGACGGATGTACCCGGCGCGCACGAGGAGCCGGTGGCTCGCGACCTCGGCGTCGGCCGGGTCCTCGCGCAGGGTGCGGACGAACAGGGAGGAGAGCCGCAGCAGGTCGCCGCTGCGGTGGGACTCGATCGGCATGGGCACAGCCTAGCCGCGCGACCGGCGGCGCCCGGACGGGCCGGCGGCCCGCGGCGCCGGGGTGCGCGGCGGCGGGTGCGGCACCAGGATGGGAGACGTGCCCGAGCTGCCCGAGGTGGAGGCGCTGGTGCGGTTCCTCGGCGAACGCACCGGCGGACGGCGCGTGGTCGCCGCCGACGTGGCGCAGATCGCCGCGCTCAAGACGTTCGACCCGCCGCTGGGCGCCCTCGTCGACCGCACCGTGGTCGGCACGGCCCGGCACGGCAAGTGGCTGGACCTCGCGATGGCCGGCGACGACCCCGACGACGTGCTCCACCTGGTCTTCCACCTGTCCCGCGGCGGGTGGGTGCGCTGGTCGGACACGGCACCCACGACGCCCGTGCGTCCCCGGCTCGGGGGCAGCGGCGGCGGGCGCGCGGCGACGCTCGCCCTGCGGGTCCGGTTCGACGACGGCTCCGGGTTCGACCTCACCGAGGCGGGCACCCGCAAGCGGCTCGCCGTGCACGTGGTGCGCTCGCCGGACGACGTCGAGCAGGTGCGCACGCTCGGCGTGGACCCGCTCTCGGCCGCGTTCACGCCCGAGGTGTGGGCGGCCCTGGTCCGGGGGCGCAACCAGCAGGTCAAGGGCCTGCTGCGGGACCAGCACGCCGTCGCGGGCATCGGCAACGCCTACTCCGACGAGATCCTGCACGCGGCCCGCACGTCACCGTTCCGGCTGACGGGGTCGATGTCCGACGACGACGTCGACGCCCTGCGCGACGCCGTCGTCGCGACGCTGCGCTCGGCCGTCGAGGCGTCCGCCGGCCGGCCCGCCGCCGAGCTCAAGGACGCCAAGCGCCGGCACCTGCGCGTGCACGGACGCACCGGGCAGCCGTGCGAGGTCTGCGGGGACACGGTGCGCGAGGTGAGCTTCGCCGACAGCTCCCTGCAGTACTGCCCGACGTGCCAGACCGGCGGCAAGCCGCTGGCGGACCGTCGTCTGTCCCGGCTGGTCCGCTGACCCGCCGACCTCAGAACAGGATCGTCGCGAACGTGCCGACCTGCTCGAACCCCACCCGCCGGTAGGTCGCCAGGGCCGGGGCGTTGAACGAGTTGACGTACAGCGACACGACCGGCGCCACCTGCTGCCGGGTCGCCTCCACGACGGCCGCCATGCCCGGCGCGGCCAGGCCCTGTCCCCGCAGCTCGGGGTCGACCCACACGCCCTGGACCTGCGCCACCGGTCCGGCGACGGCGCCGAGCTCGGCCTTGAAGGACACCTGCGGCGCGCCGTGGCGCTCGTCGAGACGGACGAAGGAGCGCCCCTCGGCGATGAGGCCGCGCACCCGCGCGGCGTACGACCCGCCGCCGCCCGAGATCGGGGAGTAGCCGACCTCCTCGGTGAACATGCGCACGCACGCCGGCAGGACGAGGTCGAGCTCGTCGGGCCGGGACCGCCGCACGGCCGGGTCGGGCTCGACGTCGGGGGCGCGGTCGATCGCGAGGGACGGCTGGTCGGCGCGGACCTCGCGGGGCGCGGGCCAGACCCGGGACAACAGCTCCCACAGCCGCAGCGCGACCTGTTGGTCGCCCACGATCGAGCTCGACCGGCGGCCGAGGCGACGCGCCGCCCCGGCGAACGCCGCGACCGCGTCGTCGCGCTCCGCGCGGCTCAGGGTCGACGGCACGACGGGCACGATGTTGGCCCCGGCCCAGCACACCGCCTGCAGGGGGCCGGTGGCCGGGTAGCCCCACAGCTGCCCGCCGGCGGCGGCGATCCCGCCCCGGGAGGCGACCTCCACGCGGGCGGCGGCCAGGACGGACGCCACGGGGTCGGCGGCGCAGACGCGGCGGGCGTCCGCGAGGTCGGTGGCGCCCAGCACGCGGGCGGCACCGGAGTCAGGTTCCTGCGCGAGCATCGCCCTGTGCCCCCAGCTCGTCGGCCGCCAGCTCACCGCTCCCCCGTCACGACACCGTGACGACGGGCGGTCCCGCCACGGCGTCGTCGTCGGGTGCGGGCATCTGCTCGGCGAGCCGCATGGCCTCGTCGATGAGGGTCTCGACGATCATCGACTCCGGGACGGTCCGCACGACCTCCCCCTTGACGAAGATCTGGCCCTTGCCGTTGCCGGACGCGACGCCCAGGTCGGCCTCGCGCGCCTCGCCGGGGCCGTTGACGACGCAGCCCATGACGGCGACCCGCAGCGGGACCTCGAGGCCGTCGAGGCCGGCGGTGACGCGCTCGGCCAGCGAGTACACGTCCACCTGCGCGCGCCCGCACGACGGGCACGACACGATCTCGAGCTTGCGCTCGCGCAGGTTGAGCGACTGGAGGATCTGGAGCCCGACCTTGACCTCCTCGACCGGCGGCGCGGACAGGGACACGCGGATGGTGTCGCCGATGCCCTGGCTGAGGAGCGCGCCGAACGCGGTGGCGGACTTGATGGTGCCCTGGAACGCGGGACCGGCCTCGGTGACGCCGAGGTGCAGCGGCCAGTCGCCCCGCTCGGACAACAGCTCGTAGGCGCGCACCATGACCACGGGGTCGTTGTGCTTGACGGAGATCTTGAAGTCGTGGAAGTCGTGCTCCTCGAACAAGGACGCCTCCCACACCGCGGACTCCACCAGGGCCTCCGGCGTGGCCCGGCCGTACTTCTCGAGCAGCCGCGGGTCGAGCGAGCCGGCGTTGACCCCGATCCGCAGCGAGACGCCCGCGGCCGACGCCGCGGCCGCGATCTCGCGGACCTGGTCGTCGAACTTGCGGATGTTGCCCGGGTTCACGCGCACGGCCGCGCAACCGGCGTCGATCGCGGCGAACACGTACCGCGGCTGGAAGTGGATGTCCGCGACGACGGGGATCTGCGACTTCGCGGCGATCGCGGGCAGCGCCGCGGCGTCGTCGGCGGTGGGCACCGCCACCCGGACGATGTCGCAGCCCGCGGCCGTCAGCTCGGCGATCTGCTGGAGCGTCGCGTTGATGTCGTGCGTGGGCGTCGTCGTCATCGACTGGACGCTCACCGGGGCGTCGCCGCCGACCTCGACGTCCCCGACCCGGATCTTGCGCGTCGGTCGCCGGGGGGCGAGGACCGGTGCCGGCGGGGCGGGCATTCCCAGGTTCACGGACGTCACGCGCCCAGTATCGCCCGTCGCGGCGCGGGACACACTCGCTCGCCGGATTCGTCACCCGATCGTGGCCCGCGGGCACACGACCTTCACGTTCAGAACAGGCGGACCGGGTCCACGACGTCGGCGACCATGAGGATCGCGCCCACGCCGATCAGGAGCACGAACACGACGTACGCGACGGGCATCATGCGGGCGACGTCGGCGGGACCGGGACGCTCGGCCCCCCGCACCCGTGCCACCGTGCGGCGCGCGCCCTCGTAGAGCGCGTTGACGACGTGCCCGCCGTCGAGCGGCAGCAAGGGGATGAGGTTGAACATGAACAGCGCGATGTTGAGCGACGCGAGCAGCATGAGCATGAGCTGCACCCGGGCGAGCACGGTGTAGTCCTCCGCGCCCGCGGTGTCGACGGCCGCCCGACCCACGCCCACGACCGACATCACCGAGTCCTGCGAGCGCGGCTCGTCGGTGAACGCCTGCCGGGCCGCGTCGTACACGCGCACGGGGAGCGTGACGATCGCCCCGGCGGTGCCCGACACCTGGAGCCACACCGCCTCGGGGACGGTCGCCACGGGCAGCGCCTGCCGCTCGACCTCCGACGTCACGCCCAGCAGGGCGCCGTCGATCATCACGGGCTCCCCCGCGTCGTCGGTCACGGCGTACCCCTGGTCGTCAGTCAGCGGGCGCTCGGCGGGGGTGGGGGTGACGTCGAGGACGACCTGCTCGCCGTCCCGCTCGACCACCATCTCCACGCTCTGCCCGGCGCGGTCGTTGACCATCCCGACCAGCTGGGTCCACTCCTGCACCGGCTCGCCGTCGAACGAGACGACCTCGTCGCCCGGCAGGACGCCCGCGGAGGCCGCGGCGGAGTGGTCGCCGACGGACTCCACCGTCGTGGTCGCCGCCGGCATCCCGATGCCGAGGAACACCACCGCGAGCAGCACCACCGCGATGAGGAGGTTCATCACCGGGCCGCCGAGCATCACGACGAGCTTCTTCGGGGTGGACAGGTGGTAGAAGGCGCGGTGCTCCTCGCCGGGACGGATCTCGCTCACGCTCGCGTCCCGGGCGTCCGCGACGACCCGGGAGAAGAACCCCTCGCGCGGGCGCGTGCCCGCCGGGGCGGGCGGCATCATGCCCACCAGGCGCACGTACCCGCCCAGCGGGATCGCCTTGATCCCGTACTCGGTCTCGCCCCGGCGCCGCGACCACAGCGTCGGGCCGAAGCCCACCATGTACTCGCTCACCCGGACGCCGAACCTCTTGGCGGGCACCATGTGCCCGACCTCGTGCAGGGCGATCGAGACCAGGATGCCCAGCACGACCACGACGATGCCGACGACGACGGGAAGGATGTCCACGAGGTCGAGCGTAGGACACGTCGCGGGTGCCGGGCGTCGCCCGGGGCGTCGTCGCGCGCAGATGCGGTGAAGGCTTGCGGGCAGCCCCGTGGTCAGCCGGCCGCAGCGCCCAGCAGCTCGTCCGCGCGCGCCCGGGCCCACCGCTCGGCGTCCTCGACCGCGTCCAGGGTCACGGCGTCGACGGGCGTCCCGTCGTGCTCGGCGAGCACCCGCTCCACGACGTCGACGATCGCGAGGAACCCCGCCCGACCGCCGAGGAACGCGGCCACCGCCTGCTCGTTCGCGGCGTTGAGGACCGCCGGGTGCGTCGCCGAGGCGGCCAGCGCGGCCCGGGCCAGGCCCACCGCGGGGAAGGTCGCGTCGTCCAGCGGCTCGAACGTCCACGTGGCCGCGCGGCTCCAGTCGCACGCAGGCACGACGGCGTCGAGCCGGTCCGGCCAGGACAGCCCGAGCGCGATGGGCAGCCGCATGTCGGGCGGGGAGGCCTGGGCGAGCGTCGACCCGTCGTGGAACTCCACCATCGAGTGGACCACCGACTGCGGGTGCACGACCACGGCGATGTCCGCCGCCGGGACGTCGAACAGCAGGTGCGCCTCGATGAGCTCCAGGCCCTTGTTCATCAGGCTGGCCGAGTTGATCGTCACCACCGGACCCATCGACCACGTCGGGTGCGCGAGCGCGTCGGCGGGTGACACCGCGCGCAGCTCGTCCCGGGAACGCCCGCGGAACGGCCCTCCGGACGCCGTCAGGACGAGGCGGCGCACCTCGGCGCGCGCACCACCCCGCAGCGCCTGGGCGATCGCCGAGTGCTCGGAGTCCACGGGGACCACCTGGCGGTCGGCGGCCGCGGCGCGCACGAGCGCGCCGCCGACCACCAGGGACTCCTTGTTCGCCAGCGCGAGCGTCGACCCGCCCGCCAGCGCGGCCAGCGTGGGTCGCAGCCCCACCGACCCGGTGACGCCGTTGAGGACGACGTCGCTGCCGCGGCCCGCCAGCTCGGTCGCCGCACCCGGACCCGTGACCACCTCGATCCCGGACGCCGCCGCACCGAGCCGGGCGCGCAGCGCGTCCCGCAGCGCGGGCGCGGCGCCCGGGTCCGCCAGGCCCACCGTCCGGACGCCGAACCGGGCGGCCTGCTCGGCCACCCCGGCGGCGTCGGAGCCCGCCACGAGCCCGACGACGACGAACCGGCCCGGGTGGGCGGCCACGACCTCGAGGGCCTGCGTCCCGATCGAACCCGTGGACCCGAGGATCGTCACCGTGCGCGTCATGCCCGCCATCCTGGCAGGCCTGCGGCCGTCCGGCCGCGCGACGTCACTCGACGCCGAGCAGGACCTCGATCGCGCGAGCCAGGAAGCGGTCCACCGAGGCCTCGGAGTACGCCTCGGCGCCCTTCGCCCGACCGAACGTCGCCGAGCGCACCTCCGCCGCCGTCAGCGGCTCCTGGCGGTCGAAGTAGCCGACGAGCCGGTCGCACAACGCGTCCACGTCGTCCATGTCGTACCCCTGCTGGCCGCGCTCCGCCGGGGCGAACTTCTGCCCGTCGCGACGGCCCAGCCGCGGGTACAGCGTGCGCGCCCGCTCGGCGAGCGCGCCCATCCACGCGTCCTGACCGTGCTGGTTGACGAACTCGGCCCGCTGCCGGGCGATGAACGCGCCCTCCAGACGGTCCAGCGCGGCGTCGACCTCGTGGGTGTTGTACCCGCCGCGCACGAGCTCGAACGTCGAGCCTGCGATGTCGGCGTTCGTCATCGGCTCCGGCGTGCGGCCCTCGTAGGCCTGCCGGGCGTGGTCGAAGAAGTCGTCGACCTCGTCCGGGTCGTACCCGGTCTTGATCTTCGACACGGTCGAAAAGAGCGTGCTCACTCGTCGTCCTCCTCGGCGGCCAGCTGCCCGCAGGCGCCGTCGATGTCGCTCCCGCGGGTGTCACGGATCGTGGTGGGGATGCCGTGCCCGCGCAATCGTGCCACGAACTCGTCCTCCACGGAACGGTCGCTGGCCGTCCAGATCGACCCCGGCGTGGGGTTCAGCGGGATGGGGTTGACGTGCACCCAGCCGCGACCGCGCTCGTTGAGCTTCTTGCCCAGCAGGTCCGCGCGCCAGCCGTGGTCGTTCATGTCCTTGATGAGCGCGTACTCGATCGACACGCGGCGCTTGGTCACCTCGAAGTAGTGGCGTGCGGCGTCCAGCACCTCGTCCACCGAGAACCGCGTGTTGATCGGCACCAGCTCGCTGCGCAGGTCGTCGTCCGGCGCGTGCAGGCTCAGCGCGAGGGTCACCGGGATGCCCTCGTCCGCCAGCCGTCGCATCGCCGGCACCAGGCCCACCGTCGACACCGTGATGTTGCGCGCCGACATCCCGAAGCCCTGCGGCTCCGGCGCGACCAGCGTGCGCACCGTCTCCATCACCGCGCGGTAGTTCGCCATCGGCTCGCCCATGCCCATGAACACCAGGTTGTTCAGGCGCGCCCGCCCGCCCGGGATCTCGCCGCGGTCCAGGGTGCGGAACGCCGCGCGCACCTGCTCCAGGATCTCCGCCGTCGACAGGTTGCGCGTCAGGCCCAGCTGACCCGTCGCGCAGAACGGGCACGCCATGCCGCAGCCCGCCTGCGACGACACGCACAGCGTCGTGCGGTGCGGGTAGCGCATCAGCACCGACTCGACCTTGGCGTCGTCGAACAGGTGCCACAGCGTCTTGACGGTCGTGCCGCCGTCCGCCTCCATCCGGCGCGTCGGCCGGATCAGGGGCGGGAACATCGTGGTCGCCAGCGCGTCGCGGGTCGCCTTCGGCAGGTCCGTCATCTCGGCGGGGTCCGAGGTGTAGTGGGTGAAGTAGTGCGCCGCGAGCTGCTTGGCCCGGAACGGCTTCTCCCCCATCTCCACGACGGAGGCCGCCCGCTCCTCGGGCGTGAGGTCCGCGAAGTGGCGCGGCGGCTTGCCGCGGCGCTTCGGGGCCATCTGCAGCGGGATCGGCGGCGTCTCGTCGGACGGCCGCACGGCGGGGACGCCGAGGTCGGTCCTGGTCGGGTTGTCGGTGGGTGCCACAGCAGGCTCCTGAGGTTCAGACGGTGGTGGCCAGGACGAGGTAGACGAACGGGGCGGTGACCACCAGGGAGTCCAGGCGGTCCAGCACGCCGCCGTGGCCCGGCAGCAGCGATCCCATGTCCTTGAGGTCGAGGTCGCGCTTGATGAGCGACTCCGCGAGGTCGCCCACGGTCGCCGTGACGGCCGTCAGCACGCCCAGCGCGACGCCGAGCGCCCAGGACGACTCCAGGACCCACACCGCGCCCACGACGCCGACCACGACGGCCAGGGCGATGGAGCCGGCCAGCCCTTCCCAGCTCTTCTTGGGACTGATCGACCGGGCCAGCGGGTGGCGGCCGAACATCACGCCGGCGACGTAGCCGCCGACGTCGTTCGCCACCGCGAGCAGGACGAACAGCACGACCCGCAGCTCGCCGCGCGGCTGGTCCAGGATCAGCAGGACGAAGCCCGCGAGGAAGGGCAGGTAGGTCGCCGCGAACACCGCCGCGGCGGCGTCGCGCAGCGCCCGTGGGCCGGACCCGTCCAGGACGCGCCACACGACGACGCCCCCGACCGTCAGCACAAACGCGACGAGCAGCGCCTCGGCACCGGCGGCGTAGGCCGACACCGCCATCCCCGCCCCGCCGACCACCAGGGGCGTCAGCGGGACGTGGATGTCACGGCGCGCGAACGCCGCGCGCAGCTCCCACAGCGCGGCGCTCTGCGCCACCACCACGAGGGCGACGAACGGTTCCGGGCGGAACCAGAGGGAGGCGGCGAGCAGCGCGAGGAGCCCGACGCCCACCGCGATCGCCGCCGGCAGGTTGCGGCCGGCACGGGAGGTGCGCTGCGCGTCGACGGGTGCCATCAGACCTCGAGCAGCTCGCTCTCCTTGCCGGCGAGCAGCTGGTCGACCAGCTCGACGTGCTTCTTGGTGAGGACCTCGAGCTCCTTCTCCGCGCGCACGCCCTCGTCCTCGCCGACCTCGCCGTCCTTGACCAGACGGTCGATCTGCTCCTTGGCCTTGCGGCGCACGCCGCGCACCGCGATGCGGGCGTCCTCCGCCTTGCCCTTGGCCATCTTCACGTAGTCGCGGCGACGCTCCTCGGTCAGCGCGGGCATGATGATGCGGATGGCGTTGCCGTCGTTCGACGGGTTCACGCCGAGGTCGGACTCGCGCAGCGCCTTCTCGATGGTCGTCATCGAGCTCTTGTCGAACGGCGTGATGAGCACCGTGCGCGCGTCGGGGATGTTGAACGACGCGAGCTGCTGCAGCGGCGTGGGGGCCCCGTAGTAGTCCACCTGGATCGAGGAGAACATCCCGGCGTTGGCACGCCCCGTGCGGATACCCGCGAACTGCTCCTTGGCGAAGTCGATCGCCGTGTCCATCTTCTCCTCGGCCTCGAGGAGGGTCTCGTCGATCACCCGGTGCTCCTTGTTCGTTCGCGGTTCGTGGTGTGGATGGTGGTTCAGCGCGTCGTGATCGACGTGCCGATCTGCTCACCGAGCAGCGCACGGGTCACGTTACCCGTCTCCTCGAGGCCGAACACGCGCATGCGCACGTCGTTGTCCCGGCAGAGGGCCAGTGCCGTGTCGTCCATGACGCCGAGACGCTGCACGAGCGCGTCGGTGTAGGTGACGTGCTCGAGGCGGCGTGCGTCCGGGTTCGTGCGGGGGTCCGCCGAGTAGACGGCGTCGACCCCGTTCTTGCCCATGAGGACCTCGTCGCAGTGCGTCTCCAGCGCGCGCTGCACCGAGACCGTGTCCGTGGAGAAGTACGGCATCCCGGCGCCCGCGCCGAAGATGACCACGCGGCCCTTCTCCAGGTGGCGGATCGCGCGCAGCGGGATGTACGGCTCGGCGACCTGCCCCATCGTGATGGCGGTCTGGACGCGCGTCTTGATCCCGTCCTGCTCGAGGAAGTCCTGGAGGGCGAGGCAGTTCATCACCGTGCCGAGCATGCCCATGTAGTCGGCACGCGCCCGGTCCAGGCCCGCCCGGGACAGCTCGGCACCACGGAAGAAGTTCCCGCCGCCGACCACGATCGCGACCTGCACGCCCTGGCGGACGGCGTCGCCGATCTCCTGCGCGACCCGCCGCACCACGTCCGTGGCGAGCCCGACGCTCCCGCCGCCGAACGCCTCGCCCGAGAGCTTGAGCAGCACGCGGCGGGCGCCGGTGGCGTCGAAGGCGGGCTCGGAGGTCCGGGTCTCGGTCTGGTCGATCTGGGTCATGACACCGTCCGTCTCTGTCGACGCCCGGGACCGCACGACCCGGGACGAGGTCTCCTGGCGCATCCTGACACCGGATGCCCGTGCCCGCCCCTGCAGCCGGCGGCCGTGGGCGAGCATGCGACGGCCCGGCCGCACCGAGGTGCGGCCGGGCCGGGTCGCGTCAGTTGCCGACGCGGAAGCGGACGAAGCCCTTGAGCTCGCCACCGGTGGCAGCGACGTGCTTGCCCACCGTGGTCTTGGTGTCCTTCGCCAGCGGCTGGTCCACGAGGACGGCGTCCTTGAAGAACCCGTTGAGGCGACCCTCGACGATCTTCGGCAGCGCGGCCTCGGGCTTGCCCTCGGCGATCGACACCTCGCGGGCGATCTCGCGCTCCTTCTCCACGACGTCCGCGGGGACGTCCTCGCGGGTCAGGTAGGTCGGGGACAGCGCGGCGATGTGCTGCGCGACGTCCTTGGCGGCGGGCTCGCCGGCCTCGTCCGTCACGACCAGGACGCCGATCGACGGCGGCAGGTCCTTGGCGGTCTTGTGCAGGTACGCGGTGACCTTCGGGCCCTCGACGCGCGCGACACGGCGCAGCACGACCTTCTCGCCCATCGTGGCGCCCTGCGCCGCGATGGTGTCGCCCACGGTGCCCTCGGCGGCCGGGGCGGCCAGGGCCGACTCGGCGTCGGTCGCACCGGCGGCGTCGGTGGCCTCGAGGACGGCCTCGGCGAGAGCGATGAACTTCTCGTTCTTGACGACGAAGTCCGTCTCGGCGTTGAGCTCGATCATCGTGGCGGTCTGGCCGCCGTCGACGTCGGAGACCTTGACGGCCACGAGGCCCTCGGAGGTGGCGTTGCCCTCACGCTTGGCGGCGCGGGCGAGGCCCTTCTTGCGGATGATCTCGACGGCCTTCTCGGCGTCGCCGGCGGCCTCGTCGAGGGCCTTCTTGACGTCGAGCATGCCGGCACCGGTGCGCTCGCGCAGCGCCTTGATGTCAGCGGCGGTGTAGTTCGCCATGGGGGTGTCCTCCGTGCAGGTGGGTCGGTGTGCGGTGGGCGGGGTGCGGGCCGGCCGGCGTGCGGCCGGCCCGCACCGGGCTCACTCGGACTTCTCGGCGCCCTCGGCCTCGGCCGGAGCGGCCTCGGTGGCGTCGGCCGGAGCGGCCTCGGCGGGGGCCTCCTCCGCCGGGGCGGCCTGGGCCGCGGCGTCGGCCTCGGCGCCGGCGAGGAGCTCGCGCTCCCACTCGGCCAGCGGCTCGGCCTCGGCCTCGGCGGCGTCGCCCTTCTTGCCGGAGGCGCGCTGCATGAGGCCCTCGGCGACGGCGTCGGCGATCACGCGGGTGAGCAGCGTGACGGAACGGATCGCGTCGTCGTTGCCCGGGATCGCGAAGTCGACCTGGTCCGGGTCGCAGTTCGTGTCGAGGATCGCCACGACGGGGATGCCGAGCTTGCGGGCCTCGTCGACGGCCAGGTGCTCCTTGTTGGTGTCCACGATCCACACGGCCGACGGGGTCTTGGCCATGTCGCGGATGCCACCGAGGGTGCGGGCGAGCTTGTCCTTCTCGCGACGCAGGACCAGGAGCTCCTTCTTCGTCAGGCCGGAGGCCGCGACGTCGTCGAAGTCGATCTCCTCGAGCTCCTTGAGGCGCTGGAGACGCTTGTGCACGGTGGTGAAGTTGGTCAGCATGCCACCGAGCCAGCGGTGGTTCACGTAGGGCATGCCGACGCGCGCGGCCTGCTCCGCGACGGGCTCCTGCGCCTGCTTCTTGGTGCCGACGAACAGGATCGAGCCGCCGTGGGCGACGGTCTGGGAGACGAACTCGTAGGCGCGGTCGATGTACGACAGCGACTGCTGGAGGTCGACGATGTAGATGCCGTTGCGCTCGGTGAAGATGAAGCGCTTCATCTTCGGGTTCCAACGGCGGGTCTGGTGCCCGAAGTGGACACCGCTCTCGAGGAGCTGGCGCATGGTCACGACGGCCATGACACGTCCTTTCGCCGTACGCCCCGGGATCAACCCGGTGGCGCACGCGTCGGCGACCGCCCCGCACGGGGGGCCGCGGTTCCGGTTGTCGGTGGCGGGCGTCGGGCCCGTCACCCCTGGCGTCACCCGCGTCGGCGCCGACCGGGGCGGGATGCCGCGGGCGGACCGCTGCCGACGCGACCGCGCCCCGGCCCCCGGCCTCCCGGGTCCCGCGACGCGTCCGTGACGCGCGATGTCGACCGGCGCCCGCACCTCTCCCCCGGGGGCAGGCCGACAGGCCTGGACGGAGGTGGATGCGGACACGGTTGGTCGCAGCGGACAGTCTACCCGACCGTCCTGAACCGTGGGACCGGCCGCGGACGTGGTGTGCAGCACCTCGGCGAGCGTCCACCGACGCCCCGCGCGGGCCGCACTCCACAGCACTCGTGCGCGCCCGGGAGGACCGCCGCGCCCGCGACCACGCTGGACCCCGTGAGCCGACCGACCACCGTACCCGCCCGCCGCCCCGCGGCCCCCCGCCGCCGGGGTCGCCGTGCCGCCCGCGCGGCCGCCCTCGTCCTGCTGACGCTCCTGCCCGCCGCGTCGGCCGACGCAGCCGTGACCACGGCAACGGGCGCCGAGGGCGACCCGGTCGGCGCGCCCGGCACGACGCACCACGCCCCCGCACCCGGCTGGCGCGCACCCGTCGACGGCGCCGTCGTCGCGCCCGCCGACCTCCCGACCGCCCGCTGGCTGCCCGGGCACCGCGGCGTCGACCTCGCGTCCGCTCCCGGGGCGCAGGCCGTCGCCCCCGCCGACGGGGTCGTCACGTTCGCCGGTGCGGTGGCAGGACGCCCCCTGGTCGTGGTGACGCACGGCGAGCTGCGCTCCACCCTCGAACCCGTCGAGGCGACCGTCCCCGTCGGGTCCGTCGTCCCCGCCGGGCGAGCCGTCGGCGTCGTCGTGGGCACGGGGTCGCACTGCGCCCCCGCCACGTGCCTGCACTGGGGCGTGCGCCGCGGCGAGGAGTACCTCGACCCGCTCGTCCTCCTCGGCCGCGCCGCGCCGATCGTGCTGCTGCCGCTCACCGGCTGACGCCGGCGGGCGGGGACGCCGCACGGGGCCCGGCGCAGGGCGGCGGCCCCGTCCCCGGCCAGGCCGCTCAGGCGCGGGGGAAGGCCTGCTGGAACACACTGCGCAGCCGCTCGGCGTCCACGTGCGTGTACCGCTGCGTCGTACCCAGGTCGGCGTGCCCGAGCACCTCCTGCACGGACCGGAGGTCCGACCCCCCGGCCAGCAGGTGCGTCGCGGCCGAGTGGCGCAGCGCGTGCGGCGCGACGTCCTCCACGCCCGCCGTCGCGGCGAGGGCGTGCACCGACTCCCGCGCCTGGCGCTGACCCCAGCGGCCGCCGCGGTCACCGAGGAACAGCGCCGCCGGAGAGCCCGCGTGCCGGAGCTCGGGACGGCCCTCGTCCGCCCAGCGGCGCAGGGCGCGCGCCGCCGGCACGCCGAACGGCACCACCCGCTCCTTGCCGCCCTTGCCCAGCACCCGCACGAGACGCTCGTCGAGGTCCAGGTCCCCCACGTCCACCTGCACGAGCTCGCCGACCCGCACCCCGGAGCCGTACAGCAGCTCGGCCGCCGCCCACGCGCGCAGCGCGGCCGGACGCCGCTCCGGCTCGGCGCCCGCCACGGCCTCCTCGGCGGACTCCATCAGCCGCCGGGCGGCGGGGACGGACAGCACGGTGGGCAGCGTGCGGGCGACCTTGGGTGTCGCGAGGCGGGACGAGACGTCGGTGGCCACCAGCCCCTCGTCGTGCGCCCAGCGCAGGAACGACCGCGCGGACGCGCCCCGCCGGGCCAGAGTGGCCCGGGACAGGCCACGGTCGGCCTGGGCCGCGAGCCAGCCGCGCAGGAGCGCGAGGTCCACGTCGTCGAGCGTCGCGGCCCCGTGGCGCACGGCGTGGCGCAGCAGCCCGGTGACGTCGGCGCGGTAGGCGCGGCGGGTGTGGTCGGAGTGCCCCTGGCGGGTGGCGAGGAACCGCGTGAAACCGTCCACCGCGCTCGCGAGCGCGGTGGGCAGCGGGGGCAGGTCCGGGTCCGGCATCGTCGCCCAGTGTGACGCCGGCCACCGGGGTGACGTCGCAGGTGGCCCGGCGTTTCGCGTCCTCGCGCCGGGCACGGTCGCTCCCCGCTCGCACGGTGGAGGCTCAGTCCCGCCGCCAGCGTCCTCCGTCACGGCGGACGAGCCCGCGCCGCTCGAGCCCGCCGAGCAGCGTGAGCACCCGGCGCGGGTCGAGTCCCGCGGCGCGCGCCACGGAGTCGACCGACGCCGCCGACCGGGCCGGGACCGCGTCCCACAGGACGCGCTCGTCGGGTCCCAGGGCGTCCCGCGGGAGCTCCGTGCGGGGCGGCGGCGCGGCGACCTCGGCCCCGACCGCCCCCGCCAGGTCCGCCACGTCGTCGGGACCGGTGACGCAGACCGCCACGGCGTCCCGCAGCAGCGCGTGGCACCCCGCGGACGCCATGGAGGTCACGGGGCCGGGCACCGCGCCGACCGGTCGCAGCAGCTCCGCCGCCCGGCGCGCGGTCGACAGCGCCCCGGACCGGTGCGCGGCCTCCACGACCACCGTGGCCGACGTCAGCGCGGCGATGACGCGGTTGCGGGCGAGGAAGCGCTGGCGGAACGGAGCGGACCCGGGCGGGACCTCGCTGAGGACGGCTCCCGTCGCCGCGACGCGCCGCAGGACGTCCTCGTTGCCCTGCGGGTAGAAGCGGTCGACACCGCCCGCCAGCACGGCGCAGGTGGTGCCCTCCGCCGCGACGGCCCCCCGGTGCGCGGCCACGTCGATGCCGTAGGCGCCGCCCGAGACCACCGTGAAGCCGCGCTCGGCCAGCCCGGAGCCGAGCTCGGCGGAGACACGCTCGCCGTAGGACGTCGCGGCGCGCGCCCCCACGACCGCGACGGACCGGCGCGACCACGACGCCACGTCGGCGCGGCCACGCACCCACAGCACGAGCGGCGCGGCGGGACCGAGGTCGTCGAGCCGGGTCGGCCAGCCCGGGTCGCCGGGCAGCAGCAGCGTCCCGCCGCACCGGTCGAGGACGCGCAGCTCGCGCCGCGGGTCCAGGGACGCCAGGCGGGGCGCCCACCGCCCGACCGCGGCGGCGAGGCGCTCGGCGGCGCGGCGCCGGCCGGCGGGCGGGAGCCCCGGCGGCACGCCCGAGCCCGGGTCCCCCGCGAGGGCATCCGCACCACCCGCACCGGCGACCGCGCGCCCCGGGTCCGCGACGGCGTCCACGAGCCAGGCCAGCGCGCCCGGCGCGCCCAGCTGGGCGACCAGGGCGCCGGCCACGACGTCGCCCGGCTCGGCCAGGCGGCTCCACGCCGCGGCGGCGAGGCGGGGGTCGTCGCCGTCGAACACCAGCAGCCGCGCGGCACGCGGCACGGTCGGGGCCGGCCCCCGGTCCGGTGTCGTGAGGTCATCCACGGTGCTCTCCCGTCCGGAGCACCAGGGCGGTGTCCACGTCGTCGACGGTCGGGACCTCCCGACCGTCCAGGTCCGCCACGGTGCAGGCGACGCGCAGGAGCCGGTCGGCTCCGCGCAGGGACAGCACGCCCGCGTCGATCTGTCGCTCCACCCTAGACAGCAGCCCCGCCTCGCCGCGCAGCCGGTCCCGCAGCCAGGGACCGGGCAGCTCGGCGTTGGTGGTCCAGGTCGTCCCGGCGTGCCGGGCCCGGGCCGCCTCCCGGGCGTCCCGGACGCGGTCCGCCACGGTCGCGGTGGACTCCCCCGCCGACCCGAGCACGCGGTCGGCCCGCGTCGGGCCGTCGAGCCGGACGTGCAGGTCCACCCGGTCGAGCAGGGGGCCCGACAGCCGCCCGAGGTACCGGCGGCGGGCGAGCGACGTGCAGCCGCAGCCCGCCCCGGCGTCGGTGCCCGCCATGCCGCACGGGCACGGGTTGGCCGCCAGCACGAGCTGGAACCGGGCGGGGTAGCGGGCCGCCCCGCCCGCCCGGTGCAGCACCAGCTCGCCGGCCTCCAACGGCTGGCGCAGCGTCTGCAGCACGCGCGGGCTGAACTCGGGGGCCTCGTCGAGGAACAGCACGCCACGGTGCGCGCGGGACACGGCACCGGGCCGGGCGAGGCCCGACCCGCCGCCGACGACCGACGCGGGGGTGGCGGTGTGGTGCGGGTCCTCGAACGGTGGCCGGCGCAGCAGCCCCTGCCCGGGGTCGAACGTCCCCGCGACGGAGTGCACGCTGGTCACCTCGACGGCCTCGTCGTCGGTCAGGTCGGGCAGGATGCCCGGCAGCCGTGCCGCGAGCATGGTCTTGCCGGCGCCGGGCGGTCCCACCATGAGCAGGTGGTGGCCGCCGGCGGCGGCGATCTCGAGCGCCAGACGTGCCTCGTGCTGACCGAGGACGTCGGCGAGGTCGCCGACGGCGCGCCGCGCGGGCACGGGCCGGGGGCGGGAGACCGCGCCGACGACCGGTTCGTGCGCGAGGTCGCCGCCGTGGAGCCGGACGACGTCGGCGAGGTGGGCGGCGCCGTGGACGCGGGCGCCGGGGACCAGCGCGGCCTCCGCGGCGTCCTCGGCCGCGACGACCACGTCCGACAGGCCCGCGCCGACGGCCGCGGCCACCGCGGGCAGCACGCCGCGCACCGGCTGGAGGCGGCCGTCGAGCCCGAGCTCGGCGAGGTGGACGACCCGGTCCAGGCCCGGCGCGGGCAGCAGCCGGTGACCGGCGAGGACCGCCACGGCGACGGCGAGGTCGAACGCCGAGCCGGACTTGCGCAGCGACGCCGGCGAGAGGTTGACGGTGATCCGCCGGTGCGGCCACTCGATCCCGGTGGACAGCACGGCGGCGCGCACCCGGTCGCGGGACTCGGCGAGCGCGGCGTCGGGCAGCCCGACCAGGGTGAACCCGGGCACGGAGGCCGCGAGCTGCGCCTGCACCTCCACGAGGTGTCCCTCCATGCCGGTGAGGGCGACCGCGGCGGTCGTGGCGAACCCCATCACGACACCCCGACGAGGTGCTCGACCTGCGCGGCGCCGGCGCGCGGCAGGACGACGGCGACGACGTCGATGCGGACGTCCCGCGCCCCGGGGTGGGCGTGCAGCCACTCCCCCGCGAGGCGTCGCAGCCGTGCCAGCTTGGCCCGGGTGACGGCCTCGGCCGGGTGCCCGTGGGCGAGCCCGCGCCGGGTCTTGACCTCGACGACCACGACGGTCCCGCCGTGGCGCACGACGAGGTCGATCTCGCCCGCCGCCCCTCGCCAGTTGCGGTCGAGCACCTCGTAACCGAGCCCGGTCAGATGCCGGGCGGCCAGCTTCTCGCCGTAGCGCCCGACGGCGTCCTTCGCCTGCACGGAACCACCTCCGCGCAGCACGCTGCCGCGCGGGACCGGTCGCCCGCCACGGGCGGCAGGGCGGCCTGTGGATCGTCACCACCCCGGCGGTCCTGTGGACGGGCCGGCGAGGTGACGTCCGTGCGTCAGAGGGCGATCTCGGCCTTGGCGAGCTCCTCGACGTTGACGTCCTTGAAGGTCACCACCCGCACGGACTTGACGAACCGGGCCGACCGGTAGACGTCCCACACCCACGCGTCGGACAACCGCACCTCGAAGTACACCTCGCCGGCGGCGGACCTCACCTGGAGGTCGACCTGATTGGCGAGGTAGAACCGTCGTTCGGTCTCCACCACGTACGAGAACAGCCCCACGACGTCCCGGTACTCGCGATAGAGCGCGAGCTCCATCTCGTTCTCGTAGTTCTCCAGGTCCTCAGCGCTCACGCGCCCATCATCCCACCCGGGAACGGAAGGACACGTCGAGCGGTGTCCCGAGGCTCGCCTGCTCGGAGATCTCGCGCACCACGTCGGACCGGCCGGCCGGGGCCGGAGGCGCGGGCGGCGCGTCCTCCAGGACCCGCAGGTTCCAGGAACGACGGTGCTGCGGGGTGGGGCCCTGGCGGCGCAGCGCGTCCAGGTGCGCCGGCGCCGAGTAGCCCTTGTTCTGGTCCCACGCGTAGTGCGGGTACTGCGCGGCGAGCCGTCGGAGCAGGCCGTCGCGCTCCACCTTGGCCAGCACGCTGGCCGCCGCGACCGACGAGCACTGCAGGTCGGCCTTGACCAGGGTCCGCACGCCGGGCTCCGGGGCGTCGAGCCCGCTGCCGGGGTCCAGCGCGGCCGCCTCGAACAGGTCGGCGGCCGGGCGGCTGAGCCAGTCGTGGGAGCCGTCGAGCAGCACCGCGTCGACGTCGCCGAGGCTGCGCCGCACCTGGGCCAGTGCGCGCCGGCCCGCCAGCCGCAGCGCGGCGACGATGCCGTGCGCGTCGATCTCCGCGGGGCCGGCATGGCCCACGGCCCAGGCGACCGCCCAGTGCCGCAGCGGCTCCACCAGCGCCTCGCGCGCCGTCGGCGACAGCAGCTTGGAGTCGGTCAGCCCGCGCGGCGCCGTCCGGGTGGTCGCGTCGACGACGACGAGCCCGACGCTGACGGGTCCCGCCAGCGCGCCACGCCCCACCTCGTCCATGCCGCCGACCAGGCGCGCACCCTCGGACAGCAGCGCCCGCTCGGTGCGCAGCGTGGGACTGCGGCGTCGCGCGGCCCCGGTCATGGCTCCGGTACCTCGGCGAAGACGTCGGCCGGGTTGCGCAGCAGCGTCATGTCGGGGAACGGCCAGACGATGACGAAGGCGTTGCCCACCACGTTGTCGATCGGGACGAACCCGCCGCCGGGCTTGCCGGTGTTGTACCGGGAGTCCTGGGAGTGCTGGCGGTTGTCACCCATGACGAACAGCATGTCGTCGGGCACGACGGTGGAGAACTCCGTCTGGCTCGGCACCGAGCCCGGGGCGATGTACGTCTCGTCGATCGGCACCCCGTTGACGCTCACCCGACCCTCGGCGTCGCAGCACTCGACCGTGTCCCCCGGCATGCCGATGACGCGCTTGATGAGGTGCTCGCCGGTGTCCTGCGGCAGCAGACCGACGAAGGTGGCGGCGTCGCGCACGGCGTTGCCGACCGGGCCCTTGTCGGGCGCCTCGTACGGGGGGAGCCAGCCGCCCGGGTCCTTGAAGACGACGACGTCGCCGCGGTGCACGTCGAGCACGTCCGGGACGAGGCGGGAGACCATGACGCGGTCGCCGATCTGGAGGGTGTCCTCCATCGACGAGCTCGGGATGAAGAACGCCTGGACCAGGAAGGTCTTGATCAGCCACGACAGCACGAGCGCCGAGACGACGATGATCGCGGTCTCGCGCAGCAGGCTCATGCCCCGTCCGCCGCGGTGCCCCGAGGGTGCGGCGGCGTGGGCGGGGGCGGACTCCGAGCGGGTCGTGACCTCCTCGTCGGAGGGGCGGCTCGCCGGGGCGTCGTCGTCGGGACCGTGCCGACGGTTCGGGGACGTCATGGGGTCGGAGTCTGCCACGAGCACACCTTCCCACGGGCCTGCCGGGAAGGCGAAACGCCGACGGGCGGCACCTCCCGCAGGAGGTGCCGCCCGTCGGCGTGGCGGCGGCCCGGACGGGGCCGCACGGCTCACTTGGCGGGGGTGTCGCGCTTCTCGCGGATCTTCGCCTTCTTGCCGCGCAGCTTGCGCAGGTAGTACAGCTTGGCCCGGCGGACGTCACCGCGGGTCACGAGCTCGATCGACTCGATGGTCGGGGCGTGCACCGGGAAGGTGCGCTCGACGCCGACGCCGAAGCTGATCTTGCGGACGGTGAACGTCGAGCCGATGCCGTTGTTCCGGCGGGCGATGACGATGCCCTGGAAGGCCTGCACACGGGAGCGGTTGCCCTCGATGACCTTGACGTTGACCTTGACGGTGTCGCCGGCGCGGAAGTCCGGCACGTCGGAGCGCAGCGAGGCTGCGTCGACGAAGTCGAGCGTCTTCATGTTCTCTCCCCACCCTGCCACAGGTCAGAGCAAGCATCGGAGGGCCGGCACGGCGGCGCGGACCCTGGTGTCGTCAGTGGTGGTGCGCCGTGTCTCGGCCCGCTGGTCTCCCCTGTGGCAGAGTCCGGGCTGCGGCACACCGACGCACCATTCTGCCACAACGCCCCGCGCGGCGGGCGCGGGCAGGTCGTGACGCGCACCACCGGCCCGTCGGGCGGGCACGCGACCTCGGCTCAGGAGCCGTCGCCCGGGTGGACGCCGTCCTCGTCGACCGTCCAGCCGAGCCCTGCGAGCACCTCGCGGTCGCGGCGGTCGAGCCCGGCCGGGTCGAGCGCCGCGACCATGTCCGGGCGGCGCCGGGCGGTGCGCTCGAGCGCCTGGTCACGACGCCACCGCTCGATGCGGCCGTGGTGCCCGGACAGCAGGACCTCCGGCACGTCGTGCCCGTCCCACGCCGGGGGCTTGGTGTAGACCGGGTACTCCAGCAGGCCGGCGGCCCCGTGGGACTCCTCGACCAGGGAGTGCGGGTTGCCGACGACGCCCGGCAGCAGCCGGCCGACGGCCTCGATCATGACGAGGGCCGCGACCTCGCCGCCGTTGAGGACGTAGTCGCCGATGGAGAGCTCGCTCACCGGGTGCCCCGCCGCGCGGTAGTGCTCGACGACGCGCGCGTCGATGCCCTCGTACCGACCGCACGCGACCACCAGGTGCTCCGCCTCGGCCAGCCGCTCGGCGTGCCGCTGGGTGAACACCTCCCCCGACGGCGTCGGCACGACGAGGTGCGCGCCCGCGGGCGGCTCGCCCGCGCCGGCGGGATCGCCCATGAGGTCGTCCAGCGCGCGACCCCAGACGTCGGGTCGCATGACCATGCCCGCGCCCCCGCCGAACGGGGTGTCGTCGACCGTGCGGTGCCGGTCGGTCGTGAAGTCGCGCAGGTCGTGGACCCGCAGGTCGAGGAGCCCGGACCGGCGCGCCTTGCCCACGAGGGACAGGTCCAGCGCCGCGAGGTAGTCGGGGAAGATCGTGACGACGTCGACCCGCACGCTCAGGCCTCGCCCTCGGCGTCGTCGTCGGCGCGGTCCACGATCGCGGCGTCCGCGTCCCGGGCGAGCAGCCCACCGGGCGGGGTCAGGACGACCCGGCCGCCGGGGACGTCGACCTCGGGCACGATCGCGCGGACGAACGGCACGAGCGTCCGCTCGCCCCCGGTCTCCTTCACGACCAGGGCGTCCTGGGCGGGCAGGTGCTCGAGCCCCACGACCTCGCCGACGACCGTGCCGTCGGCCAGCTCGGCCCGCAGTCCCGCGAGCTCGTGCGGGTACCAGGCGTCCTCCTCGGCGGAGACGTCCTCGGTGACGACGAGCTCGACGCCGCGCAGCGCCTCGGCACCGGTCCGGTCGGACACCCCGGCGAACCCGACGAGCCACCGCCCCTGGTGGGTGCGGGCGCTCGTCACGGTGAGCGGTCCCGCGGCGGCGGGCGCCGTCGCCAGCACCGCCCCGACGACGAACCGCTCCTGCGGGACGTCCGTGCGCACGTCGAGGCCTACCTCGCCGCGCAGTCCGTGGGCCCGTCCGATGCGGGCGACCACCAGGTCCATGTCGTCTCCTTGGTCGTGGGCCGTCGAGCCCAGCGGCACCGCTGCGGTGCCGGTCGGTGCCAGTGAACACGACGAGGCCCGGTCCCGCGGGGGGACCGGGCCTCGTCGGCGTGCCCGTGGTCGGTCAGCGGCGGTCGACGTCCACGACGTCGACCCGCACCGGGCCGTCGGACGACAGCGCACCGACGACGGTGCGCAGCGCCTTGGCGGTGCGGCCTCCTCGACCGATGACCCGCCCGAGGTCGTCGGGGTGCACCCGGACCTCGAGCAGGTCGCCCCGGCGCTGCGTGCGGGCCGTGACCCGGACGTCGTCCGGGTTGTCGACGATGCCGCGCACGAGGTGCTCGAGGGCGTCGGCGAGCATCAGGCCCCGGCCTCGTCCTCGGTGGACTCCGCCTTCTCCTCGGACTTGGCCTCGGAGGCCTTCGCCTTGACCTTCTCGGCCTCGGCGTGCACGGCCTCGACCGCGGCGGCGGTGTCGGTGGTGCCCTGCTTGGTCTTGAGGGTGCCCTCGGCGCCCTCGAGACCCTTGAACTTCTGCCAGTCGCCGGTCACCTTGAGGATGGCGGCGACCTGCTCGGTCGGCTGCGCGCCGACGCCCAGCCAGTACTGCGCACGCTCGGAGTCGACCTCGATGAACGAGGGCTCCTCGGTCGGGTGGTACTTGCCGATCTCCTCGATGACACGACCGTCGCGCTTGGTGCGCGAGTCGGCCACGACGATGCGGTAGTACGGGGCCCGGATCTTGCCGAGACGCTTCAGACGGATCTTGACGGCCACTTGAGTGGTCTCCTGGTTCTGTGGGTGCGACCCTGGCGCCGTGCCGGTGGGGTCCGGCGGGCGGTCGGGTCAGGACCGGGCGGGCGCAGGTGAGAGGGGCCTGGGCACGCCGAGTACCCGGACATTGTGCCAGATCGCGGGGGTGTCCCCCAACCTCTGCCCGACCACGGTTGCGTCACACCGGCGCCGCGGCGGGCGGCGGGTCACGGGGCGACGATGCGGCCGCGGAGCACCACGGCCGTGGGGTGCCGCAGCACCGCGACGTCCTGGCGCGGGTCGGCGGGGTAGACCACGAAGTCCGCGCTCGCGCCCTCGACCATCGACCCGTGCCCGAGGAAGGCCCGCGCGCGCCAGGTCGCCATCGCGACGACCTCGGCGTCGGGGATGCCGGCGGCCACCAGCTCGGCGCACTCGTCCGCGATCCTGCCGTGGTCGATGGTGCCGCCCGCGTCGGTGCCCACCAGCAGCGGGATCCCGGCCTCGTACATCTCGCGGACCTGGGTGTACCGGCGCTCGTGCATGCGCCGCATCCGTGCGGCGAACCGCGGGTACCTGCCGTCGGCCTGCGCCGCGATGTTCTCGAACTGGCCGACCTGCAGCAGCGTGGGCGTGACGTGGACCTGACGCTGGGCGACCTCGCCCATGAGCTCGGGCGGGATGCCGGTGCCGTGCTCGATGCCGTCGACGCCGGCCGCGAGCAGGTCGGGCACGACCTCCTCGGAGAACGCGTGGACGGTCACCCGTGCCGCCTCGGCGTGCGCGGCCCGCACCGCCTCGGCGAGCACGTCCGCCGGCCACAGCGGCGTCAGGTCGCCGTCGGCGCCCAGGTCCCGGTCGATCCAGTCGGCCACGACCTTGACCCAGCCGTCGCCGGCCCGGGCCTCGGCGCGCACCGCCTCCGGCAGCGCTTCCACGTCGTCGAGCTCGACCCCGTAGTGGCGCAGGTAGCGCTTGGGGCGCGCCAGGTGCGACCCGGCCCGCACCAGGCGGGGCAGGTCGGCGCGCGCGTGGACCCACGACGTGTCCAGCGGCGAGCCCGCGTCCCGCACCAGCAGCACGCCGCTGTCACGGTCCGTGAGGGCCTGCTTCGCGGCCGTGTCCGGCTCGGTCGCTCCCCCGGCGTCGAGGCCCAGGTGGCAGTGGACGTCGACGAGCCCCGGCAGCACCCAGCCCTCGAGCTCGGTGGCGGGGCTGCCCTGGGGCGTGGGCCGCAACAGGCTGATCCGACCGTCGCGCACCCACATCTCACCGACCTCGCGGTCGCCGTCCAGGAGGACATGACCCGTGACGTGCAGGGGGACGTGCGGCACCGACATGGGGGAAGCGTAGCGCCGCGAGGGCCCGCAGGCGCTCAGCGACCGCCCAGGAACTTGTCGAGACCCGCGGGCAGCTGGAGGTCGTCGAGGTTCGCGGGCTCGGCGTCCTGCGTGCCGACCCCGAACGCGGAGCCCGCCGGACCGGCCGGCTTCGCGCCGCCGCCGAGGGCGCGCTGCATCGCCTCGCGCTCCTGCTGCGCCCGCTTGGCCGGGTTGCCGGACTTGCCCTTGACCTTGCGCGCCGGAGCCTGCTTGCCCCGCGCCTTCTTGCCGCCGCCCGGCATCCCCGGGATCCCCGGCATGCCGCCCGGCATGCCCGGCATCCCGCCGCCGCGGGCCATCTGGCGCATCATCTTCTGGGCCTGGGCGAACCGGTCCAGCAGACCGTTCACGGCCGTCGTCGTCTGCCCGGAACCGCGCGCGATGCGGGCGCGGCGCGAGCCGTTGATGATCTTCGGGTTGTCCCGCTCCGCGGGCGTCATCGACTGGATGATCGCCTGGACGCGGTCCACCTCGCGCTCGTCGAAGTTCTCGAGCTGCTCGCGCATCTGCGCCATGCCCGGCATCATGCCGAGCATCTTCTTCATCGAGCCGAGCTTCTTCATCTGCTGCATCTGCACCAGGAAGTCGGCGAGGGTGAAGTCCTCGCCGCCGGCCACCTTCGCGGCCATCCGCTCGGCCTCGTCGGCGTCGAACGCCCGCTCGGCCTGCTCGATGAGCGTGAGGACGTCACCCATGTCGAGGATGCGCGACGCCATGCGGTCCGGGTGGAACACCTCGAAGTCGGTGAGCTTCTCGCCGGTGGAGGCGAACATGATCGGCCGGCCGGTGATCTTCGCGACCGACAGGGCGGCACCACCGCGGGCGTCGCCGTCGAGCTTGGACAGCACCACGCCGGTGAAGTCGACGCCGTCGAGGAAGGCCTGCGCCGTCGTCACCGCGTCCTGACCGATCATCGCGTCGATGACGAACAGGACCTCGTCCGGCGTGATCGCGGCACGGATGTCCGCCGCCTGCTGCATGAGCAGCCGGTCGACGCCCAGGCGGCCCGCCGTGTCGACGATGACGACGTCGTGCTGCTTGGACCGCGCCTCGGCGACGCCGTCACGGGCCACGCCCACCGGGTCGCCGATGATGGTGTCGGTCTCGCCGTCGGCGCTGCTCGTGTTGCCCGGGTGCGGGGCGAACACGGGCACGCCCGCCCGCTCCGCGACGACCGCGAGCTGCGTGACGGCGTTCGGGCGCTGGAGGTCCGCCGCGACGAGCAGGGGCGTGTGGCCCTGCTCCTTGAGCGCGAGCGCCAGCTTGCCGGCGAGCGTCGTCTTGCCCGCGCCCTGGAGGCCGGCGAGCATGATCACCGTCGGCGGGGTCTTGGCCAGCTGCAGCGTGCGGGTCTGCCCGCCGAGGATCTCGACGAGCTCGGCGTTGACGATCTTGACGACCTGCTGCGCCGGGTTCAGCGCCCCGGACACCTCGGCGCCCAGCGCGCGCTCGCGCACCGCGGCGGTGAACTCGCGCACCACGGGCACGGCGACGTCGGCGTCGAGCAGCGCGCGACGGATCTCGCGCACGGTCGCGTCGATGTCCGCCTCGGAGAGCCGACCCTTGCCGCGCAGGTTCTTGAAGGTCGCGGTGAGCCGGTCCGACAGGGAGTTGAACACCAGGTGGTCCTCTTCACGGGGATGGATGACGTGCGGTCCCCCAGCCTACCGGCCGTCGGCGGCGGGCCCTCCGTCCGCGGGCGTCGCCTCCGTCGCGGCCAGCGCCGCGCGGGCCCGTGCCGTGAGCTGGTCGACGAGACTGGCCCGCCAGCCCGTCCAGCCGGCCGGCCCGAGCGAGGAGGCGTCGCACTCCGTCAGGGCCCGCAGCACCTCCAGCAGGTCGCGCCGGTGGTCGACGCCCGCCAGCAGGGCCGCGACCGTGGCCGGGTCCTCCGGGTCCGACCGCGTCGCCAGACCCGCCAGCGTGAGGTGGTGACGCACCAGACGTTCCACGTCGGCGACGAAGTCCTCGTCGAACCCCATCCGACGCACGATCGGCCCGACGACCCGTTCCCCCTCCACCGAGTGGTCGTCGCTCCGCGCCCCCCGCCGCTTGCCGATGTCGTGCAGGATCGCCGTGACCCCCAGCAGGTCCGCGCGCAGCAGATCCGCAGGGACGCCCTGGGCGATGCGACGGCGGCGCACGGAGGCCGCCAGGGCGGCGGTCTCCACGAGGTGCCGGTCGACCGTGTGCCGGTGGATCGCCGCCCTTTGCGGCTTGTTGCGCACGTCCGCCCACTCCGGGATCCAGGTCGTCACGGCGCCGGCGAGGTCCAGCGCCTCCCAGACGTGCACCTGGGCCGTGCCCGACCCGAGCAGGGCGAGGAGGTGGCCGCGGGCGGTGGCGGGCCACGGCTCCGGCACCGGCGGGCACTCCGCGAGCGACTGCATGGTCACCGGCGAGAGCACCAGGCCCGTGCGGGCGGCGGTCGCCGCCGCCCGCAGCGACAGCGTCGGGTCCTGCGACGGCACCGCGCTCACGGCCAGCACCAGCTCGCCGTCGTGCTCGACCAGGCCCTCGCCCACCGAGCGCAGGCGGGGCGGCTGCCGCCGGCCCCGGACCAGGACGGGACGGCGCGCGGCCGGGCGCTGCAGGGCCTGCCGGGCGCGGCGGATCGTCGAGTCGAGCGCGAAGGAGATCTCCCGGCCCGCCTCGGCGAGGCTCGCCAGGAGCTCGTCCGGGTCGTCGAACCCGCACAGCGCAGCGACCTCGTCCAGGTCCGCCAGCAGCAGCTTCGTGGACCGGCGCCGCGTCACCACCTGCAGCGTGTCGCGCACGTCCAGCAGGTGCGCGTACGACGTGTCGACGCGGCCGTGCGGGCGGTCGGTCAGCCACGTGGCGGCCAGCGCGGACAGCACCACGGCGTCGCGGATGCCGCCGCGGGCGTCCTTGAGGTCGGGCTCGATGAGGTACGCGAGGTCGCCCGAGCGCTCGGCGCGCTCCTTGACGCTCGACAGCAGCTCGGGCAGCCGGCGCCGCGACGCCGACCGCCAGTCGGTGAGGATCCCCGACGCCGCACGGTGCACCACCACCGCGTCGCCGGCCACCGGACGCACGTCCAGCCAGCCGACGGCCGCAGGCAGGTCCCGCATCGCGAGCTGCCGCGTCTGGTTCAGGGAGCGCACCGCGTGGTCGATGTCCACGCCCGAGTCCCACAGCGGGTACCAGAGCCGCTCGGCGACGCGCGCCAGCTCGTCCGGCTTGTGGGTGCGCCCGTCGTGGACGAGGACGAGGTCGAGGTCGGACAGCGGGCCCAGCTCGCCCCGGCCGAGCGAGCCGACCGCGGCCAGCGCGAGCCCCGCCGGGTCGACGTCGGCGGTCGCCTGGGCGTAGAGCGGGCCGAGCCGGTCCGTCACGACCTGCTGGAGGGCCGCCCGGCGCGCGACGCCCGAGCGGCCCGGGCCGGTGAGCCGCCCGGCCGTGGCGAGCAGCTCCTCGCGGAGCCCCACGACAGGGCCCCGCACCCCGGTGCCGGGGTGCGGGGCCTGCTGCGTGGGACCGCCGTCCTGGTGGGGAAGGTCGGTCATCGAGGCTCAGAGAGCGGCGTCGCCGTGCTCGCCCGTGCGGACCCGGGCGACGTCGTCGACCGGCACCGTCCAGACCTTGCCGTCACCGATCTTGCCCGTCTGGGCCGCGCCCACGACGACGTCCACGATGGCCGCGGCGTCGGCGTCGGACACGAGGATCTCGACACGGACCTTGGGGACCAGGTCCACCGTGTACTCCGCGCCGCGGTAGACCTCGGTGTGGCCCTTCTGCCGGCCGTAGCCGCTGGCCTCGCTGACGGTCATCCCCCGGACGCCGGCGGCCTCCAGGGCCGACTTCACGTCGTCGAGACGGTGGGGCTGGATGACCCCGGTGACGAGCTTCATGCGCGGACCTCCTTGATGACGGAACCAGACTGGATCCCCTCGTACGCGGACTCGCTGTGGACGGCGAGGTCGATGCCGTTGACCTCGGCCTCCTCCGACACGCGCCAGCCCAGGGTGGGCTTGAGGATGATCGCCAGGACGAACGTGACGACGGCCGAGAAGACCACGGCGACGACGGCGATGATGGCCTGGACGGCGAGCTGGTTGACGCCGCCACCGTAGAACAGGCCGGTCTCGGTCGCGAGGAAGCCGATGGACAGCGTGCCCCAGAGGCCGGCGACGAGGTGGACGCCGACGACGTCGAGCGAGTCGTCGTAGCCGAGCTTGTACTTCAGGCCGACCGCGTAGGCGGACAGCACACCGGCGATGACGCCGACGAAGATCGAGCCGAACGGGCTGACGGAGCCGGCGGCCGGGGTGATCGCGACGAGACCGGCGACGACGCCCGAGGCGGCACCGAGGGAGGTGGCCGAGCCGTCACGGAGCTTCTCGACGACCAGCCAGCCGATGACGGCGGCGGCGGTCGCGGTGGTGGTGTTGACCCAGGCGAGACCGGCGAAGCCGTCCGCGGTGAAGGCCGAACCACCGTTGAAGCCGAACCAGCCGAACCACAGCAGGGCGGCGCCGAGCATGACCAGGGTGAGGTTGTGCGGGCGCATCGGCTCGGTGCCGAAGCCCTTGCGCTTGCCGACCACGAGGGCGAGGACGAGCGCGGCCGCACCGGCGTTGATGTGGACGACCGTGCCACCGGCGAAGTCGATCGGCGCGGCGATCGAGGCGAAGGGACCGTCACCCGAGAGGAGGCCGCCGCCCCAGACCATGTGCGCCATCGGGAAGTAGGCGAACGTGACCCAGAGGCCCGCGAAGACCATCCAGGTGCCGAACTTCACGCGGTCGGCGATGGCACCGGAGATCAGGGCCACGGTGATGATCGCGAAGGTGGCCTGGAAGCCGACGCCGACGATGCCCGGGACGCCGAAGTCGTCGATGAGGAAGTTCCCGGCCTCGTCGTAGATCGCACCCTGGAGCGCGAACTGGTCGAACGGGTTACCGATGATGCCGCCGATGTCGCTGCCGTAGGACATCGACCAGCCCCACAGCACGTAGATGACGCCGGTGACGGCGATCGCACCGAAGGACATCATCATCATGTTGAGGACGGACTTGCCGCGGACCATGCCCCCGTAGAACAACGCCAGACCAGGCGTCATCAGGAGCACGAGAGACGCTGACGTCAGCATCCACGCGGTTGCTCCGGTATCCAGCTCCATTGTGCTACTCCCCTCGCCAGCCCGTTTGGCCGGTCGGGGACCACCGTGGCGGTGCAGGGTTTCCACTGGACGGAGGTGGTGTTACAGCCGTGTGACAGACGCCTCACCCGGGTAAACATCGAGTTTCGGTCCGCACTGCGAGACAGGTCACGGCCCGTCGTGACCGGGCCGTGACCTGACCGTGTCCGACCCGCAACCTGCCGCGGGGCCCGCCCGGTCCCGACCGAACCGGTGTCGGCCGGGTCCGTGCCGGCCGAGCCTGCGGCTCAGCCGAGGATGCCGTCGACGAACTGCTCCGGCACGAACGGCGCCAGGTCGTCCGGCCCCTCGCCGAGGCCGACGAGCTTCACCGGGACGCCGAGCCGGCGCTGCACCGCGACGACGATCCCGCCCTTGGCGGTGCCGTCGAGCTTGGTCAGCACGATGCCGGTCACGCCCGCGACCTCGCCGAACACCTTGGCCTGCTGCATGCCGTTCTGGCCGGTCGTCGCGTCGAGCACGAGCAGCACCTCGCCGAGCGGCGCCTCCCGCGTGACGACGCGCGTGATCTTGCCGAGCTCGTCCATGAGGCCCGCCTTGTTCTGCAGGCGGCCGGCGGTGTCGACCAGCACGACGTCGACGTCGTCGGTGACACCCCGGCGCACGGCGTCGAACGCGACCGCGGCCGGGTCGGCCCCGTCCTTGGCGGAACGCACCGTCGGTACGCCGACGCGCGAGCCCCAGGTCTCGAGCTGGTCGGCGGCGGCCGCGCGGAACGTGTCCGCCGCCCCGAGGACGACGCTGCGGTGCTCGGCGACGAGCACGCGGGCGAGCTTGCCCACCGTGGTGGTCTTGCCCGTGCCGTTGACGCCGACGACCATCATCACGGCCGGCTTGGTGACGCCGTCCACGACGGGACGGTCGAGGGCGAGCGAGCGGTCGAGGGTCGGGTCGACGACCCGCAGCAGCTCCTCGCGCAGCAGCTCGCGCACGGCGGCGGGCTCGCGCACGCCCAGCACGCGCACCCGGGTGCGCAGCGCCTCCAGGAGCTCCTCGGCGGGGCCGGTGCCGAGGTCCGCGAGCAGCAGGGTCTCCTCGATCTCGTCCCAGTCGTCCTCGGTGAGGGTGTCCCGCGACAGCACGCTGAGCAGCCGCGCGCCGAGCGGGGAGCCCGAGCGGGCGAGGCGGTCGCGCAGCCGGACCAGGCGCCCGGCCGCGGGCTCCGGGACCTCGAGGGGCGGCGCGACGGCGGCGTCCTGCCCGACCGGGGCGACGTCGACGTCCGTCGGGGCGTCGTCGGCGGGGGCGGGGGCCGCGGCGGGCGGCGGGGCGTCGAGGGTCGTGGCGCCACGGCCACGACGGCGGGGCACGACGAGCGCGGTGGTGGCACCGGCCACGACCAGGACGCCGAGCAGGATCCAGAGCCAGGAAAAGTCCGTCACGGTGCCCCAGTCTCCCAGACGGGGCACGGATCAGGCGTCGGCGCGGTCCTGGGTCGACGAGTGGTGCGGGAGCCGGACGCGCCCCTGGGCGCGGTGCAGCACGTCGGAGAGCTCGTCCGCGTCGACGTAGCCGGGGGCGTCCTCGACGTTCGCGGCGAAGAAGGCGTCCATGTCGGTGTCGACCGACTTCGGCACGGCGGAGCGGTGCCGGCGCAGGCCGCCGCGGAAGTCCCGCACGAAGGCCCGCGCACCCCGGATGTCGTCGTCGCCGTCACGACGCTCCATCACGCTGGCCACGAGAAATACCGCCGAGGCGAGCAGGAGCGTGACGACGAGCCAGACGACGAAGGTGACCATGTCCATATTCTCACCCTGCCTCGGCGGGTTCTCGCAGGCGCTGGGAGATGACCGTCGTCACACCGTCGCCGCGCATGGTGACGCCGTACAGCGCGTCGGCGACCTCCATCGTGCGCTTCTGGTGCGTGATGACGATGAGCTGGGAGTCCTCCTGCAGCTCGCGGAAGATGTCCAGCAGCCTGCCCAGGTTGACGTCGTCGAGCGCGGCCTCGACCTCGTCCATGACGTAGAACGGGCTGGGCCGCGCCTTGAAGATGGCCACCAGGAAGGCGACCGCCGTGAGGGACCGCTCCCCGCCCGAGAGCAGGGAGAGCCGCTTGACCTTCTTGCCCGCGGGACGCGCCTCGACCTCGATGCCGGTCGTGAGCAGGTCCCCCGGGTCCGTGAGCACCAGTCTGCCCTCCCCGCCGGGGAAGAGCCGGGCGAACACGCGCTCGAACTGTGCCGCGGTGTCCTGGTAGGCCTCGGCGAACACCTGCTGCACGCGGTCGTCGATCTCGGCGACGATGTGCAGCAGGTCCTCGCGGGACTTGCGCAGGTCCGCGAGCTGGGTCGCGAGGAACTGGTGCCGCTCCTCGAGGGCGGCGAACTCCTCCAGCGCGAGCGGGTTGACGGTGCCGATCCGGCGTAGCGCCTTCTCGGCGGCGGCGAGCCGCTTCTCCTGCTCGGCCCGCACGTAGGGCACGGGGTCGGGGTCCGGGTCGTCCTCGGCGGCGTCGTCGGGGCGCGGGACCGGCACGTCGCGGTGCGGGCCGAACTCCTCGACGAGCACCTCGGGGTCGGTGCCGAGCTCGTCGGTCGCCCGGGAGCGCAGCTGGTCCCAGCGGGCGACCTGGGCGGCGCGCGCCACCTCGTCGCGGTGCGCCGCGTCGGTGAGCTCGCGCAGCTCACGGGTGAGGCGGTCGACGTCCCCGCGCGCCTGCGCGACCTCCTGGCCGGAGGTCGCCCGGTCCGCCTCGGCGGCGGCCCGCTCGGCGGTCACGCGGTCCACGGAGGTGGCCAGCGCGGCGAGGACGACGTCGGCGTCGGCGCGGACCTCGGCGGCCCGGCGGGCCTGCTCCGCCCGCCGGCGTGCCCGGGCGGCGGCCTCGGCCCGGGCCCGGCGCTCCTGCTCCGCGGCGCGCGCCAGGCCCTGGGCCCGGCCGGCGACGGCGCGGGCGCGCTCCTCGGCGGTGCGCAGCGCGAGCCGGTCCTCGGTCTCGCCCTGGCGGGCGGCGGTGGCGGCGGTCTGGGCGGCGTCGCGGGCCGCCGTGGCGCGGACGAGGTCGGCCTCGGACCCCGCGGGCTCGGACTCGGCGACCTCCAGCCGGGCCACCAGGCCCGCGAGCTCGGCCTCGTCGGCCTCGCGCCGCGCCCGCACGGCCTCGACCGCCTGCCGGTGCCGGTCGGCCTCCGTCTGGGCGGCGCGGCGCGCGGAGCCGAGCGTGCCGAGCTGCTCGGCCACCGCGGCCAGCGCCGCGTCGGACTCGTGCAGCCGGGCGAGCGTGTCGTCGTGGCGCACGCGGGCGGCGTCCCGGGCGGCACGCGCCTCGACGAGGCCGTCGGCGCAGCGTCGCGCCCGCGCGAGGGCGTCGTCGAGCCCCGCCCGCGCCTCGTCCAGCGCGCCGGTGAGGTGCAGCACGCTGGGCGCGGCGGCCGACCCGCCCGACGCGCGGGTGGCGGCCAGCAGGTCCCCGGCGCGGGTCACGGCCACGACGTCCGGCTCGGCCGCGACGAGGGCGCGCGCCTCGGCGAGGTCCTCCACGACGACGACGCCCGCCAGCAGGGTGCGCAGCGCGGCGGCCGTGGCGCCGCTCGCCGTGACGACGTCCAGCACGGGCCGGCCGGAGCCCGTGCGGGGCGCCACGACGTCCGGGTGGCTCCCGCCGACGACGATCCCGGCGCGGCCGGCGTCGTCGTCGCGCAGGGTGCGGATCGCGTCGACGGCCGCACCGAGCGACTCGACGGCGACGGCGTCGGCGAGCGGACCGAGCGCGGCGGCGACCGCGGCCTCGTAGCCGGGCTCGACCCCGAGCAGCGCGGCCACGGACCCCAGCACGCCGGGCTGGTCGCCCGCGAGCAGGGCGCCGGCGCCGTCCTTGCGGTCGAGGCTGAGCTCGAGGGCCTCGACCCGCGCGGACCACGTGGACCGGTCCTTCTCGGCGGTGGCGGCGGCGGCCTCCAGCTCCGCGACGGCGGCGAGCGCGGCCTCCAGGGCGTCGGCGGCGGCCTCGTGCTCGGCGTCGAGGCCCTCCTCGCCGGCCTCGGCGCCGGTGACCTCGGACTCCAGGGCCGCGAAGTCACGTGCGGCGGCCTCGGCCCGGCGCTCGGCCTCGACGAGCTGCGCGCGCACCCGGTCGAGCTCGGCGTCCGCGGACTCGACGCGGCTGCGGCGGGCGGCGACCTGCCCGGCGAGGCGGGCCAGGCCCTCGCGACGGTCGGCCGCGCCGCGCAGGAGGGTGCCGACCTCCCGCTCGGCGTCGGCAGCGGCCCGCTCGGCCTCGGCCCGGCGCGCCTCGGCCTCCCCCAGGGCGGTGCGGGCGAGCTCGACCTCGCGCGTGAGCTCGGCCTCGGACGCGCGCGCCCGCTCGGCCTGCGCCTCCAGCGCGTCGGGGTCCTGGCCCTGCGGGGTGGGCTCGGTGACGCCGAGCAGCCGCACGCGCTCGTCGGCGAGCGACGCCACGCCGCGCAGCCGTTCCCGGACCGCGCCGAGGGCGTGGAACGTGTCGTTCGCGGCGGCGGCCGCCCGTGCGGCCCGGGACGCGTCGACCTCGGCCCGCGCGAGCCGCGACCGCGCGGCGTCCAGCGCGGCCTCGGTCGCGGTCTGGCGCTCGGCGAGCGCCGCCTCGTCGGCACGCTCCTGGTCGAGCCGGGCGCCGAGCTGGGCGAGGTCGTCGGCGAGCAGGCGGGCGCGGGCGTCGCGCAGGTCGGCCTGCACGACGCGGGCGCGGCGGGCGGCCTCGGCCTGCCGGCCGAGCGGGCCGAGCTGGCGGCGCAGCTCGGCGGTGAGGTCGGTGAGGCGGGCGAGGTTGCCCTGCATCGCCTCGAGCTTGCGCAGCGCCTTCTCCTTGCGCTTGCGGTGCTTGAGGACGCCCGCGGCCTCCTCGACGAAACCGCGGCGGTCCTCCGGGGTGGCGCGCAGCACCGCGTCGAGCTGGCCCTGGCCCACCACGACGTGCATCTCGCGGCCGATGCCGGAGTCGCTGAGGAGCTCCTGGATGTCGAGCAGCCGGCACGAGCTGCCGTTGATGGCGTACTCGGACCCGCCGCTGCGGAACAGGGTCCGCGAGATCGTGACCTCGGTGTACTCGATCGGGAGCGCGCCGTCGGTGTTGTCGATCGTCAGGGCGACCTCGGCGCGGCCGAGCGGGGGGCGGCCGGACGTCCCGGCGAAGATGACGTCCTCCATCTTGCCGCCGCGCAGCGACTTGGCGCCCTGCTCCCCCATCACCCAGGACAGGGCGTCGACCACGTTCGACTTGCCGGAGCCGTTGGGTCCGACGACGCACGTGATCCCGGGCTCGAAGCTCAGCGTCGTCGCCGAGGCGAACGACTTGAAGCCCCGGAGAGTGAGCGTCTTGAGGTGCACGTCGGCGAGCCTAGCCGCCGGGCGCCGCCGATCCGGGCATCTGCGGCGGCGTTCCCCGGGTCCGGGCCACCGCCCGTCCCGCTGCGGGTGGAGAGAATGCGGCCCCGACGGGTGTCGGGGCCGCACTCTTCCTCCCCACGGCGGGGGTTCGATCAGAGGTTCGGGAACCAGAGGCCGATCTCGCGCTCGGCCGACTCGGTCGAGTCGGAGCCGTGCACGAGGTTCTGCTGGACCTTGAGGCCCCAGTCGCGGCCCAGGTCGCCGCGGATCGTGCCCGGGGCGGCGGCCGTCGGGTCGGTCGCGCCCGCCAGGGAACGGAACCCGGCGATGACGCCCTGGCCCTCGGCCACGACCGCGAGGACGGGACCGGAGAGCATGAACTCCACGAGGGGCGCGTAGAACGGCTTGCCCTCGTGCTCGGCGTAGTGCTGCGCGAGCACCTCGGTGGTGGCGTGCTGGAGCTCGACGGCCGCGAGCGTGTAGCCCTTGGCCTCGATGCGCCGCAGGATCTCGCCGGACAGGCCCCGGCGGACGCCGTCGGGCTTGACGAGGACGAGCGTGCGCTCGACGGTGACGGTGGTCGGTTCGGTCATGCGGTCACCCTATCGGCGCGACCGCCCCCGCCCGGACCGGTCCCCCGCGAGAGGGGACCGGACCGGCGTCAGGTGTTGGGCGCGGTCTCCGGGTGCTCCGCGTCGTAGGCGGCGCGCTCGGTGTCGACCCGCTCGCCGAGGCGCAGCGCGACGAACCACATGACCACGAAGATGCCGCCGACGAGGTACATCATCGGCAGGAGCAGCCCGAGGGCGAGCACCGGCACCTGGACGACCGTCCCGGCGACGTAGCCGCCGGGCCGCGTCACCATGCGCGACAGCACCATGAGGACGACGAACAGCACGCCGGTGAGGGTCCACATCGCGGCGGTCGAGTCCAGGACGAGCAGCCCCTTCTCGAACACCGAGTCGCGCAGCCCGAACATCGCGAGGGCCGCGAACGCCACGACGAACGCCTCGAGCTGGAGCACCGTCGAGGCGAACTGGGGCTTGGCCGCCTTGCGCGGGGTGATCCGGTCCCCGGGGACGGGGCGGTCGTCCTTCTTCCTGCTGCTCACCGTTCCAGGATATCCGCCACCGGGCGCGCCTCGGCCCCGGCGACGTCCGCGGCGGACCCGGCGGTGCCCGTCGCGGCCGGGAGGTCCGCGGGGTCGGTGACGGCCTCGCCGCGCGCGACCATCCCCGCGACGTCGGACAGCTTGATGACGGGCAGGAAGAAGGCGAGCACCAGACCGACCAGCACGAGCGGCACCAGGTACCAGAACGACGGTGCGAGGGCGTTCGCGAAGGCGTCGACGACGCCGGACTTCAGCGGCTCCGGGAGCGCCTGCACCTCGGCCGGGGTCAGGCTCTCCCCGCCCGGCGCCACGCCCGTCGGCACGCCGGCGAACACCTCGGCCAGGTTGTCGGTCAGCCGCGTGGTGAAGATGGTGGTGAACAGCGCGGTGCCCACCGCGGCACCGATCTCGCGGAAGAAGTTGTTCGCGCTGGTCGCGGTGCCGAGCTCGCGCGGGTCGACCGCGTTCTGCACGGCCAGCACGATGATCTGCATGACGAGGCCCATGCCGGCGCCGAGCGTGAAGATCATCGCGCTGAAGAGCCACATCGACATGTCGCCGGACATCGTGGTCATCCACGCCATCGCCAGGGCGACCACCGAGAGACCGACGATCGGGTACGCCTTGTAGCGGCCCGACTTCGAGACGGCGACACCGGAGACGATGGACGTCAGCATGACGCCCGCCATCATCGGCAGCATGAGCCAGCCGGACTCCGTGACCCCGGCACCCGTGGACATCTGCAGGAACGTCGGGACCATCGCCATCGCGGAGAACATGCCCATGCCCAGCACGAGCCCGATGAGCGTGGTGATGGTGAAGGTGCGGTTCCTGAAGAGGCGCAGCGGGATGAGCGGCTCGGCCGCACGGTTCTCGACGACGACGAAGGTCGCGACGGCGGCGAGGGTGGCGACGACGAGGCCGGTCAGGCGCCAGTCGGACCAGTCGTAGCCGTCCCCGGCGATCGACTCCCAGCTCGTGAGGAGCACGATGCCGGTGGTCGCCACGGCCATCGAGACGATGCCGGCCCGGTCGACCGGCCGGGAGGAGCGGTGCGAGGGCAGCTTCAGCGTGTACCAGGCGACGGCGAACGCGGCGATGCCCACGGGGATGTTGAGCCAGAAGGCCCAGCGCCAGCCGGGACCCTCGGTGAGCCAGCCGCCCAGGAGCGGGCCGAGCACGGCCGAGACGCCGAACAGCGCGCCGAGCGGACCCATGTACCTGCCACGCTCGGAGGCGGGGACGATGTCGGCGATGATCGACTGCGACAGGATCATCAGCCCGCCGCCGCCGAGACCCTGGACGGCACGCCAGGCGACGAGCGCGCCCATGGAGTCGGCGAACCCGGCGCCCGCGGACGCGAGCGTGAACAGGCCGATCGCGACGAGGAACGGCCAGCGGCGGCCGTAGAGGTCGCCGAACTTGCCGTACAGCGGCATGGCGATCGCCACGGCCAGGATGTAGGCCGTGATGACCCAGCCCTGGTGGGAGACGCCGTGGAGCTCGCCCACGATCGTGGGCATCGCGGTGCCGACGATCGTCTGGTCGAGCGAGGACAGGAACATCGACGCCAGCAGGGCGCCGAAGATCAGCCAGACGGTGCGCTGGTCCAGCACCACCAGCGGTTTGTCGGGAGCGGTCGGGTCGGCGTGGCTCATGGGGTACCTCGGGTCGTGGCGCGGGCGCCGGTGGGGAGGGAGGGGACCTCGGGGCGGGGCCCACGCGTGGTGCGGGCCGCCGTCCGACGGGTCAGGAGGTGAAGATCGCGCCGAGCCGGTCGACGGCGACGGGGACGTGGTCGCCGACGTCGCCCTCGCGGCCGGTCCGGTCCCAGTCGTCCATCGCCGCGCGGGCGACGACGAAGACGACCATGGTGCAGGTCTCGGGATCGGCGGGGAGCGGGACGACCGCGTGACGGCGCTCGAAGAGGCCGACGACATGCGACTTGTGGCGCTCGAACCAGGCGAAGTGCCGACCGAGCAGGCGGGGCTCGCGCTCCAGGATCTCGAGCGTCTGCGCGACGGCCTGGGGCGCGTGCCCGACGAGGGCGTCCAGGAGCCCGCGCACCAGGGGGTCGAGGTCGGCGAGGAGGCGTCCGGTGGGGCCCCCGGCGACGAACTCCTCGCGGACGTGCGGGTCGAGGTCGAACGAGCCCTGGCCGAGCACGGCGTCGTCCTTGGACTCGAAGTAGTTGAAGAACGTGCGCGGCGAGATCTCGGCCGCGGCGGCGATCTCCTCGACGGTCACGGCGTCGAGGCCGCGGTCGAGGACGAGCAGGCGGGCCGCGTCGGCGATGCGGGCGGCGCGGGCGCGCTTCTTGCGCTCGCGCAGTCCGGTGGGGTCGGCAGGGCTCACCGGCCCATCTTGCACCCCGTGCAACTTTGCAGTCAATGCAGATGATGTGACGTGCGTCAGACCTCGCCGAACCCGCCCTCGATGAGCCCCCGCACCAGCGCCACCGCCCCCTCGGCCCCCGGCCCCCGCGCCGCCACCGTGACGACCTGCCCCTCCGACGTGCCCAGCGACATCAGCTGCAGCACGCTCGAGGCGTCCGCCCCGTCGATCGTCACCGTCACCCCGAGCTCCGCCGTCGCCCGGGCCACCACGGCCGCGGGGCGCGCGTGCAGGCCCAGGGGGTTGCGGATCCGCACCGCCGCCGTGACGTCGTCGGCCGACGACGGCGCCGCGGGACGGCCGACGACCTCGCCCGGGACCGTCGTGGCCACCGCCGCGGGCGAGTCCGAGGCCGTCGCCTCGACCAGCTCCAGCACGGGGCCCGCGCCGATCGACCGGACCGCGTCCTGGGCCGACCCCGCGACCGCCTCCAGCCCCGCGCCCTGCTGCGCGGTCACCGCGGCGGCCACCGCCCCCTCGACGAACGGCGCCGAGACCAGCCGGGCCCGGCGCGGCAGGTCGGGGTCCAGCTCGAACGCGCTCTCGACGGTCAGCACCGCCGAGCCCAGGTCCGCGAGCACGACCGCACCGTCGACCTCGGCCAGCACCTCGGCCAGCACCCCGACCACCTTGTCGAACGACGTGCCGAGCCCGCCGTCCGGGCCGCCCGCGGCGCAGCGCACCACGACGTCCGGGGCCATCTGCGCGGCCAGCTCGGCCGTGCCCTCGGCGAGCCGCACGGAGTGCGACACCAGCACCAGACCGACCGTCACGACGCTCCCGCCTGCTCCGCGGCCGTCACGGCGGCCGCCAGGACCAGGGCCGTCGAGCAGGCGCCCGGGTCCTGCGTGCCCGCGCTGCGCTCCCCCAGGTAGGAGGCGCGGCCCTTGGTGGCCGTCATCGGGATCGTGGCCAGCGCCCCGGCTCCGGCCGCGTCCGCCGCGGCCCGCAGCACGACCAGGGCGTCCCCGCCGTCCACGACCTCCCCCGCCGCCTCGACGGCCGGGTGCCACGCGTCCACCATCGTCTTGTTCCCCGGCACCGCGTGCCCCCGCGACGCGATGCCCTCGGCGGCGGCCTCCACCAGCGCCAGGACGCCCGCGGCGTCCAGGACCGGGCGCGCCGTCACGCGGGAGGCGTGCAGGAACGCCGTCCCGTACAGCGGCCCGGCGGCGCCGCCCACCGTCGACATCAGCGTGGTCGCGACGAGCTGGAGGACCTGCCCCACCGTCTCCAGCGCCGCGCCGTCGGGTCCGTCGAGACGTGCGACGACGGCGGTGAACCCGCGGTCCATGTTGACGCCGTGGTCGCCGTCGCCGATGAGCCGGTCCAGCTCGGTCAGCTCGTCGCGGTGCGCGCGCACGTCCGCGGCCGCGCACCGCACCCAGCGCACCGCCCACTCGACGTCGAGGGCCGTCACCATGCGAGCGCCGCGGTCCGCACGGGCGCGTCCCACAGCTCGGTGAGCTCGTCGTCCAGCACGGCCACCGTCACGGACGCGCCCTGCATCTCCAGGGACGTCACGTAGGAGCCGACGAGCGAGCGCACGACCTCCACGCCCCGCGCCTCGACGACCTCCCGGGCGCGCGCGTACGTGCCGTACAGCTCGCTGAGCGGCGTGCCGCCCATGCCGTTGACGAACAGCAGGACCTGCTCGCCGCCGGTCGTCCCCAGGTCGTCGAGCACGGCGTCGATCAGCCGGGTCGCGATGTCACGGGCCCCCGAGGCGGGGATGCGGTGCCGGCCGGGCTCGCCGTGGATGCCGATCCCGATCTCCACCTCGTCGTCGGGCAGGTCGAAGCTCGGCCGACCGACGTGCGGGACGGTGCACGCGGTGAGCGCCACCCCCATGGTCCGCACCCGGGCCACGGCACGCCGGGCGACCTCCGCGACCCCGGCGAGCGAGTCGCCACGTGCGGCGGCGGCCCCGGCGACCTTCTCGACGAACAGCGTGCCCGCGACCCCGCGGCGGCCCGCCGTGTACATCGAGTCCTCGACGGCGACGTCGTCGTTGACGAGCACGCTCTCCACCCGCACGCCGTCGATCTCGGCGAGCTCGACCGCCGTCTCGAAGTTGAGCACGTCACCGGTGTAGTTCTTCACGACGGCCAGCACCCCGGCCCCGCCGTCGGCGGCCTTCAGCGCGGCGGCCACCTGGTCGGCCGTCGGCGAGGTGAACACCGCCCCGGGGACGGCGGCGTCGAGCATCCCCGACCCCACGAACCCGGTGTGCAGCGGCTCGTGGCCCGAGCCGCCGCCGCTGACCACGCCCACGTGGCCCGGCGGCGTCCCGCCCTTGCGCTGCACGTAGGTCGGGTCGTGGTGCACGGTCAGGAGGTCCGGGTGCGCCGCGGCCAGTCCCTGCAGCGCGTCGGTCACCGCCTCGGCCGGGTCGTCCAGCAGCTTCTTCATCGCCCTAGCACCCCTTTCACGGTCGTTCCGTCACCATCCAACACCCGCCGGGCGTCGCACGCAGCGCCCGGTCGGCCCGCCGTGCGCGGCGGGCCGACCGGGTGCGCCTCACGGACGGCCGAGGAGGATGCGCGCGTCGGCGACGGTGACGACCGAGCCGGTCACGACGACGCCCGTACCGGTGCCGACGCCCACCACGTCGTCGGCCTCGGCGAGGTCGGTGGCGACCTGGAGCGCCTCGTCGAGCCGCTCGGTGACGTGCACGCGGTCGTCGCCGAACACGTCGCGCGCGACCTCGGCGACGTCGTGCGGGTCCGCGGACCGCGGCGACGAGGACCGGGTGATCACGACGTGGGAGAACGCGGGCTCGAGCTCGGCGAGCAGCCCCTCGGCGTCCTTGTCGGCCATGAGCCCGACGACGCCGACGACGGTGCGCAGGGTGAACGCCTCGTCCAGCGCCGCGACGAGGGCGCGGGCGCCGTGCGGGTTGTGGGCGACGTCCACGAGCACCGTGGGGCTGGAGCGCACCAGCTCGAGGCGGCCGGGCACGGAGACGTCGGCGAACGCCGTCTCCACGACACCGCCGTCGAGGGCGCGCCCGCCGAGGAGCTGCTCGACGGCGGCCAGCGCCAGGAGCGCGTTGTGCGCCTGGTGCTCGCCGTGCAGCGGGACGAACACCTCGGTGTAGGTCGCCGCAGGGGTGCGCAGCGCGACGAGCTGTCCGCCGACCGCGACGCGGCGGTCCACGACCGCGATGTCGTCGTCCTCGGCGAGGAGCCGCGCGCCGACCTGGGCGACCCGGTCGCGCAGGACCTCGTCGACCTCCGGGAGCTGGGCGGCGGACACGGCGGTCGCGCCGGGCTTGACGATGCCCGCCTTGACCGACGCGATCTCCGCGGGCGTCGAACCGAGCCACTTCTCGTGGTCGATCCCCACCGGTGTGATCACCGCGACCTCGCCGTCGGCGGTGTTGGTGCAGTCCCACGTGCCGCCCATGCCGACCTCGACGACGGCGACGTCCACGGGCGTGTCCGCGAACGCCGCGAACGCCATCGCGGTGAGCACCTCGAAGAAGTGCAGGGGCGACTTGCCGGCAGCGGTGAGCTCGGCGTCGACGATCTGCACGTACGGGTGGACGTCGTTCCACACGTCGACGAACCGGGCGGCGCTCAACGGCTCGCCGTCGACCTGGATGCGCTCGGTCACGCTCGTCAGGTGCGGCGAGGTGAACAGGCCGGTGCGCAGGCCGTGCTCGCGCACCAGCCGCTCCGTCATGCGCGCGGTCGACGACTTGCCGTTGGTGCCCGTGAGGTGCACGACCCGGAACGCGTGCTGCGGGTCGCCGAGCATCTCGAGCAGGCGGCCGACGCGGTCGTCGATCGTCGGGTCGACGTCGTGCTCCGGCGCGCGGGACACGATGTGCTCGTAGACCCGCTGGAGGTCCGCCCGGGCCGCCGCGTCCTCCGCGGCGGCGCGGGCCGCCTTCCGCTCGGCCGCACGGGCCTGGGCGTCCTTGCTCACGCGTCCTCCTTGGCGACGCGGACGACGCGCTCGGCGCCGTCCGTCCCGGTGACGGCCAGGGTGGCCGCCAGGGTCTCGCGCATGACGAGGTCGCGGTGCGCCTCGACGTCCGCGACGTGCGCGGCCGGGACGTCGAGCTCCAGCGCGATGCGGTCGCTCACCTCCAGGCCGGCGGCCTTGCGCGCGTCCTGCACGTCGCGGACGACGTCACGGGCGTAGCCCTCGGCACGCAGGGCGTCGTCGAGCGCGAGGTCGAGGACGACGAACCCGCCGCCCGGCAGGACGCTCGCGGCGACCTCTCCCCCGCCGGCCTGCTCCCCCACGACGGTCGTCAGCTCGTACTCCGTGGCGAGCATCTCGACGGGGCCGTCGTCGGTGGTCACCACGACGACGCCGTCCGCGTCGCGCGTCCACGCACCGGCCTTGGCGGCCTTGATGACCGCCTGCACGCCCCGGCCGAGGCGCGGTCCGGCGGCGCGGGCGTTGACGGCGAGCCGCTCGGTGATGCCGAACCGCCCGGACGCCTCCGCGTCGGCCGTCACCAGGTCCACGGCCTTGACGTTGAGCTCGCCCGTGAGCAGCCCGACGTAGTCCGCGAGCGCCTCCGGGTCGGGCACCGCCACGGTGAGGCGGGCGAGCGGCTGGCGCACGCGGAGCTGGTGGGCCTTGCGCAGCGCGAGGGTCGTGGACACCACGGCGCGGACCTCGTCCATGGCGGCGACGAGGGCGTCGTCGGCCACGAGGGCGGGCTCGGCGGTGGTGGGCCAGTCGGCGAGGTGCACGGAGCGCCCGCCGGTGAGGCCGCGCCAGATCTCCTCGGCCAGGAGCGGGGCGAGCGGCGCCATGACGCGCGTCAGGGTCTCCAGCGCGGTGTGCAGGGTGTCGAACGCGTCGGGGTCCTCGGCCCAGAAGCGGTCACGCTGGGTGCGCACGTACCAGTTGGTGAGCACGTCGAGGTGCTCGCGCACCGTCTCGCAGGCGCCCGCGATGTCGTAGGCGTCGAGCTGGGCGGTGACGGTGGCCACGAGGTCGTGGGTGCGGGCGAGCAGGTAGCGGTCCAGCGCCGGCAGGCCGGGCACGCGCTCCGCGGTGACCGGCTGCGCGACGTAGCCGGTGCCCGCGTCCGTGGTGCCGGTCGCGCTGTTCGCGTACAGGGTGAAGAAGTAGTAGGTGCTCCACAGGGGCAGCAGCACCTGGCGGACGGCGTCGCGGATGCCCTCCTCGGTGACGACGAGGTTGCCGCCGCGCAGGATGGGGCTGGCCATGAGGAACCAGCGCATCGCGTCGGAGCCGTCGCGGTCGAAGACCTCGTTGACGTCCGGGTAGTTGCGCAGGGACTTGCTCATCTTGCGGCCGTCGGAGCCGAGGACGATGCCGTGGGAGATCGCGGAGCGGAACGCGGGCCGGTCGAACAGGGCGGTGGCCAGGATGTGCAGCGTGTAGAACCAGCCGCGGGTCTGGCCGATGTACTCGACGATGAAGTCGCCCGGGTAGTGGTGCTCGAACCAGTCGGCGTTCTCGAACGGGTGGTGGACCTGGGCGTACGGCATGGACCCGGAGTCGAACCAGACGTCGAGGACGTCCTCGACGCGGCGCATGGTGGAGCGGCCCGTCGGGTCGTCCGGGTTCGGGCGGGTCAGCTCGTCGATGAACGGGCGGTGCAGGTTCGGCTGCCCGTCGGCGTCCAGCGGCAGGCGGCCGAAGTCCCGCTCCAGCTCGGCGAAGGAGCCGTACACGTCGGTGCGGGGGTAGGTCGGGTCGTCGCTGACCCACACCGGCACGGGCGAGCCCCAGAACCGGTTGCGGGTGATCGACCAGTCGCGGGCGCCCGCGAGCCACTTGCCGAACTGGCCGTCCTGGATGTGCTCCGGCGTCCAGGAGATCTCCTGGTTGAGCTCCAGCATGCGGTCCTTGATCTTGGTGACCTCGACGAACCACGACGACACGCCCATGTACATCAGCGGCTGCCGGCAGCGCCAGCAGTGCGGGTAGGAGTGGTCGTAGGTCTCGCGGCGCAGCAGCACCGTGCCCGCGGTGACGGATCCCGTCTCGGCCTCGCCGCGGGTGGCGGCCTTGAGGTGGTCGATGATCGGGCCGTTCGCGTCGAACACCTGCAGGCCCGCGTACTCGTCGACGGGGTGGACGAACGTGCCGTCCGCCTTGACCGGCATGACGGACGCGACGCCCTCGCGGTCGCAGACGATCTTGTCGTCCTCGCCGAACGCGCCCGCGGAGTGCACCAGGCCGGTGCCGTCCGTGGTGGTGACGAAGTCGGCGGCGACGACGCGGTGCGCGTTCTCGTGGCCCTGGTAGTAGGAGAACGGCGGCGTGTACGACGTGCCGAGCATCTCGGCGCCCGTGAGGCGGGCGACCACCCGCGGCTCCTCGGTGCCGTCGTCGGTGAGCTCGCGGGCGAACGCCGCCACGCGGGCCTCGGCCAGCACGTACCGCTGGACGGTGCCCGTGAACGCGGACTCCACGACGACGTAGTCGATGTCCTCGCCCACCATGACCAGCAGGTTCGAGGGCAGGGTCCACGGGGTCGTCGTCCACACGAGCAGCTTGTCGCCGGCGCGCAGCACGCTGCCGGCGGGCACGTCGAGGACGTCCAGCCCGACGGTGACCGCCGGGTCCTGACGGTTCTGGTAGACGTCGTCGTCCATGCGCAGCTCGTGGTTGGACAGCGGCGTCTGGTCGTTCCAGCAGTACGGCAGCACGCGGAAGTCGGAGTAGACGAGGCCCTTGCGGTACAGCTCCGAGAACGCCCACATCACCGACTCCATGTAGTCGGGGTTGAACGTCTTGTAGTCGTGGTCGAAGTCGACCCAGCGCGCCTGGCGGGTCACGTAGTCGCGCCACTCGGACGTGTACCTCAGCACCGACGCGCGGCACGCGTCGTTGAACGTGCCGATGCCGAGCTCGACGATCTCGTCCTTCGTCTTGATGCCGAGCTGGCTCATCGCCTCCAGCTCCGCGGGCAGGCCGTGGGTGTCCCAGCCGAAGCGGCGCTCCACGTGCTTGCCGCGCATCGTCTGGTAGCGCGGCACGACGTCCTTGACGTAGCCGGTCAGCAGGTGGCCGTAGTGCGGCAGGCCGTTCGCGAAGGGCGGGCCGTCGTAGAAGACGAACTCGTTCTCGCCGTTCTCGCCCGCCGGGTTCTTCGCCACCGACGCCTGGAACGTGTCGTCGGCCTCCCAGTAGGCCAGCACGTCGCGCTCGATGTCCGGCAGGCGCGGGGACGCAGGGACGCCGGCGATGCCGAACGCCTCCCCGGGGGTGCCGGAGGGCTCGGACGAGCGGTGCAGGGGATAGGCCATGGGTGGGCTCCTGAACGAACGGTCGGGCGGTGGTTCGGGTCGTCGTGCAGCCACGAGGACGACGACGGCGCCCGGCGCCCTGAGGACGCCCGGCCTGCCGGGCCGCGGTACCACCCCGCTTGCGGACCCGACTCGGGTCCGCCGCTCGTTGACGGCTGTGACGGGCCTACCCGTCCGGTTCTACTGGGCGCCCGCGTGCCGCGGGGCCGTTCTTCCGGAGGCTCGCCGGTGATGGCCGGGTCGACGCCTGTGCCTCGATGATAGCGAGCCGCGCAAGCCCGCGCTCACAGGCGCTCGTCCAGGAGTGCGACACCGCTCCCGGTCAGGTCGGCGAGTCCCGCGCGACGTCCGCTCGCCGCCAGGAGGAGGGCGAGGGCGGGGCCACGGACCGGCGAGCCCTCACCGCGCGCGCCGTCGGCGTCGGCCGGCTCGAGACGCAGGCCCGCGACACGCTCACGCCCTCCCCCGAACCCTGCCCCGGTGCGGATCATGTAGTCCAGCGCCGTCATGACCGGCTCCACGGGGTAGGTCGCCCTGATCCCGAGAGGCCGGCGGATGTCCTCCCCGTGGACGTAGGCCTCCACGAGGCGGGTGGCCCTCGGGCCCGGCGGCGTGTCGGTGCGGTCGGCCACGGCGCGGAACGCCTCCAGCGTGGCCCGCGGGTCGGCGGCCCGATGACGAGCCACACCGCGTTCGTTCACGCGGTCGAAGTCGAACCGGGCGGCGACCATCTGGCTCCAGAACGCTCGGCGGGTCGTGACGGCGCTGTCCACGAGGTGCGCGAGCACGTCGTGCACCGACCACCCGGGCACGAGCGCCGGGACCGACCACCGGTCCTCGGACAGGCCCGTCAGGTCGCGCACCAGTCGGTGCCGCTCCGCGTGGACCGTCTCCCAGATCCCGGCGTCGTTCGGCATGGGTCCACTCCTCTCGGTCGGCCGCCGCGGGCCTCGTGCCCGGTGAGCCGTGGGGCTGACGGCCCGAGCCGGCAGAACTCATCGCCACCGGGCAGATCCTGCCATCCTTCGACGAGGACGGGCCGGATCCGGCACCGGCGACCTTCGCGCCGCAGCGAGCGCCGTAGTGTCGGACCGGCCACGACCGTCACCCCGTCGAGCACACCGAGGAGCACCCATGCGGGCCGATCGCCGCACGCCCGACGTCGCACCGCCCGCGTCCGCACCGGCGGACCCGTTGCAGCGGCGCACCCTGCGTGTCCTGGTCCTGGCCCAGGTGCTGTCCGGCGCCGGGCTCGCGGCGGGCATCACCGTCGGCGCGCTGCTCGTGACCGACCTGCTCGGGTCCGCACGGTTCGCCGGGCTGCCCGCCGCCCTGTTCACCGGCGGCTCGGCCCTGGCCGCGCTGGCCGTCGGACGGCTGTCGCAGCAGCGAGGGCGTCGCGCCGGTCTCACGGCCGGCTACGTCGCCGGCGCCGTGGGCGCGTTCGTCGTCGTGGTCGCGGCGGCCGCCGAGAACGTCTGGGTCCTGCTGGGCGCCTTCGCGCTGTACGGCGCCGGGACGGCCACGAACCTGCAGGCCCGATATGCCGGGGCCGATCTCGCCGCGCCGGACCGCCGCGCCCGCGCCGTGAGCACCGTGCTGGTCGCCACCACGCTGGGTGCCGTCGCCGGCCCGAACCTCGTGGGCGTCATGGGCGACGTCGCCACCGGCTGGGACCTGCCCGCCCTCACCGGCCCGTTCATCCTCGGCGGGGCGGCCTACGCGGCGGCCGGAATCGTGCTCTGGGTCGCGTTGCGCCCCGACCCGCTGCTGGTCGCCCGGGACCGCGACGCGGCCGCGGGCGAGAGCACGACGGCACCCGCGGCGGACGTGACCCCGGGGCCGGCCGCGGGCCGCACGCGCGACGACGGTGAGACCGCCGCGCAGGCGGCACCGGACGACCTCGCGGAGGCCGCCGGGGATCCCGGGGCGACCCGGCGCGCCGTCCTGGTCGCCGGGACCGTCATGGTCCTCACGCAGGCCGTCATGGTCGCGATCATGACGATGACCCCGGTCCACATGGCCGACCACGGCCACGCGGTGGCGACCGCCGGGTTCGTCATCGCCGTCCACGTCGGGATGATGTACCTGCCCTCGCCGCTGTCGGGCTGGCTGACCGACCGGTTCGGTCCGCTGCGGGTCGCGGTCGGCGCCGCCGTGACGCTGCTGGCCTCGGGGCTCGTCGCGGGACTCGTGCCGTCCTCGTCGGTGGTCGGGCTTGCCGTCGGCCTCGGGCTGCTGGGGCTCGGCTGGAGCCTCGGGCTGGTCTCCGGCACCGCGATGCTCACGTCGTCCCTGCCCCTGGCGACCCGGGCCCGCACCCAGGGCGGCGTCGACCTCGCGCTCGCCCTGGCGGGTGCGGCCGGTGGTCTGGGGTCAGGGTTCGTCGTGGCATCGAGCAGCTTCGCGGCGCTCTCGCTCGGCGGCGGGCTGCTCGCCCTGGCCGTCCTGCCGGTGGTGGCGGTGACCGCTCGACGGTAGGGACCGGCGGTGTGTCGCCGCAGCCCGGGGGGCCCGGCTCAGCCGACCGTGAGGTCGAACGAGTGCCACCCGGTGGCACCGTCCGGTGCGGGCGGCGCCTCCGCGTCGGTCTGCACCTGCCCGTCGGCGTCGGTGGCGCGCACGGCGACGGTGTGCTCCCCGGCCGTCGCGTCCCAGACGAAGCGCCACTGGCGCCACGTGTCGGGCCCGACGGTCTCGGCGAGCTCGGCGGCCTCCCACTCGCCGTCGTCGATGCGCACCTCGACGCCGGAGATGCCGGTGTGCTGCGCCCAGGCCACGCCCGCGACCACGACGTCACCGGGCTCGAGCGGGGTCCCGGGCCGCGGCACGTCGATCCGGGACTGCAGCTTGACCGGCCCCCGCGCGGACCAGCCGCGCGGCGTCCAGTACCCCTCGTCGTCGGCGAACCGCGTCACCTTGAGCTCGGTCACCCACTTGGTGGCCGACACGTAGCCGTACAGGCCCGGGACGACGAGCCGCGCGGGGAACCCGTGCTGCTCGGGCAGCGGCTCGCCGTTCATGCCGATCGCGACCAGGCACTCGCGGTCCGGGTCCGTGAGCACCTCCAGCGGGGTGCCGGCCGTGAACCCGTCCACCGACGTCGACAGCACCATGTCCGCCCCGGCCTGCGGGCGGGCGCGCGCCAGCAGCTCGCGCACGGGGTGGCCCAGCCACAGCGCGTTGCCGATGAGGTCGCCGCCCACCTCGTTCGAGACGCAGCACAGGGTCACGTGGTGCTCCGTCATCGGCAGGGCGAGCAGCTCGTCCCACGTGATCTCGAACGGCTCGTCCACCAGGCCGGTGACGCGCAGCGTCCACGTCGCCGGATCCACCTGCGGGACGCGCAGCGCGGTGTCGATCCGGTAGAAGTCGTCGTTCGGTGTGACGTACGGCGCGGCGTCGGGCACCCCCAGGTCCGCGCCCGCGGGCACCGCCGGCGCGGCCGTCGACGGCGAGGGCAGGCGGACCGCGTCGCGGACCACCTGCACCGCACGGCTGCCCGCCGACGCCGCCCGGGCCGCCACCAGGGCGATCACGGCGCCCGCCGCCGTCGCCCCCGTCCAGGTGAGGAACGTGCGCCGGGACGCGCCGCCCGCGACGGCGCCGTCCGGCGGGACGCCGGCGTCCGGGGCCACGGCAACCGGCACCGTGGCGGCCGGCACCCGGACGACGAGCGCCCGCAGCAGCACCACGCCCACCCCGACGCCGAGGATCGCCGGCAGCGCCCACACCGGCGACGCACCCGGCCGGGTCATGGCCACCAGACCCAGCGCGAGGCCCACGACGGCCAGGAGCACGCGCCCCGCCGGTGGGCGGCGTCGCTCCAGCACGCCCGCGAGCGCCGCACCCGCCGCGAGCACGGCGCCCATCGTCAGCAGCAGCACCAGCTTGTCGGCGGTGCCGAACCACTGCACCGCGAAGTCCTTCAGACCCGGCGGCACGCTGTCCACCACGACCCCGCCGAGCGCCAGCACCGGCGAGGACGCCGGGTCGACCACGGCGGCCACCAGCTCGGCGAGCGCCAGGCCCGCTCCCGCCGCGACGACACCGGCGAGAGCCGCCGCCCCGTCACCGCGTCGTCGCACACCCCGGTCGTCGCCCCCGCGCACGCTCATGTGCCCACCTTGCCACCACGGGCGGCACTTGCCGAGCCTCCCGTCCCAGGTCACCCCGCCCCGACCGACGGGCCGAGGCCCGAGCGAGGCCGCGAGCACCCGTCCGGCACGTACTAGGGTGGTGGACCGCGGACCACGGGCACCGGTGAATCGCCCGTCGGTGCGACCCTCGGCTCTGGGTCGCAGGTCCCTGCGGCGCGAGATGACGCGCCTCCCCGACCGAACCCTGCCCGAGGGAGCCTCCGCCCGTGCGTCGTGCACACCGTCACCCCGTCATCCCCGCGTCCGCCGACGTGCCGCCCACCCCGCCGCGGGTCGCGGCGGACGCCCCCGCCCGGGGCACCGCCACGAGGCCGCGGCGCGGCGCCCGCGTCGCGACGGCCTCCCTCGCGGGCCTCGCCGGCGTCGCGCTCGTGCTCGGCGCCTGCACGTCGACGCCCGAGGTCGACGGCCCGGGTTCCGGGCCCACCGCGCCCGGGTCCGGGGCCGACGCGACGGCCTACCCCCTCACCCTGGACAACTGCGGCACCGAGGTGACGTTCGACGCGGCCCCGCAGCGCGTCGTCACCGTCAAGTCGTCGACCGCCGAGACGATGCTCGCCCTCGGGCTCGGGGACCGCGTCGTCGGCGCGGCGTTCCTCGACGGCCCCCTGCCGGACGACCTCGCCGCCGCCGCACAGGGCACCGCCGTCGCGGAGCCGCTCAGCGACCAGGTGCCCGGCACCGAGGCCGTGCTCGCCCTGGAGCCCGACCTCGTCTATGCCGGCTGGGAGTCGAACGTGTCCGCCGACGGCGCCGGCGAGCGCGACACCCTGCACTCGCTCGGCGTGAACACGTACGTCGCGCCCGCCGCGTGCAAGGACCCCGCGTACATGCCGGACCCGCTGACGTTCGACGACGTCTTCGCGGAGATCGCCGAGGTCGGGCAGGTGTTCGACGTGGCCGACGCCGCCGCCGCGCTCGTCGCGGACCAGCGCGCCACGCTGGAGTCCGTCACCCCCGACGACCGCGGGCTCGACGCCCTGTGGTACTCGTCGGGCACCGACATCCCGTACGTCGGCGCCGGCATCGGCGCGCCCGCGATGATCATGGACGCCGTCGGGCTGGGCAACGTCGCCGGGGACGTCGACGACACGTGGACCGCCCTCGGCTGGGAGAGCGTCGTGGAGGCCGACCCGGACGTCATCGTCCTCGTGGACGCCGCCTGGAACACTGCGGACGGCAAGATCGAGGCCCTGGAGGCCAACCCCGCCACCGCGGCACTCACCGCCGTCCAGGAGGGCCGCTACGTCACGGTGCCGTTCCCCGCGACGGAGGCCGGCGTGCGCAACGTCGACGCCGTCGTCGACCTCGCCGCCCAGCTCGACGCGCTGGAGATCGATGGCTGAGACCACCCTGCCCGCCGCCCGCGCACCCCTGACGCGCGGGCGGCTCGCCACGTGGCTCGGCGCGACCGCGGCCGTGCTGCTGGCGAGCGTCGTCGTCGCGGTGACGCTCGGCCCCGCCGGGCTCGGCCCCGCCGACGTCGGTCAGGTCGTCGCGACGCGGCTCGGGCTCGGCGAACTGCTGGGCCTGGCCACCCCCGACCGGCTGGCGGACGGCATCGTGTGGCAGCTGCGGCTGCCCCGCGTGCTCACCGCGGCCGCCGTCGGGGCGGGACTGGCCGTGTGCGGCGTCGTCATGCAGTCCCTGCTGCGCAACCCCCTGGCCGACCCGTACCTCCTCGGGCTGAGCTCCGGCGCGTCGCTCGGCGCGGTGAGCGTCCTCGTGCTCGGCTGGCTCGCCGTCCTGCCCGTCGCGGCCTTCGTCGGGGCGGCCGCCGCCCTGGTGGCCACCCTCGTCCTGGCGACCTCCGCCGGACGCGGCGAGCTCTCCCCCGCCCGCACCGTCCTCGCCGGGCTCGCCGTGTCCCAGCTCGCGGCCGCGGCCACCAGCTTCGTCATCTTCTGGTCCGCCCAGGGCGACCAGTACCGCGAGATCCTCGCCTGGATGCTCGGGTCGGTGGCCGGGTCCACGTGGACGTCGGTCGCGATCACCGCCGGCGCCGTGCTCGTGCTCGGCACCCTCCTGGCGCTCACCGGCTCGGTGCTGGACGCGTTCACGTTCGGGGACACCGCCGCCGCGGCCCTCGGCGTGGACGTCGCGAAGGTGCGGTGGGGGCTGCTCGTCGTCGTCGCGCTCCTCACCGGCGCGCTCGTGTCCCAGTCGGGGGCCATCGGGTTCGTCGGGCTGATCCTCCCCCACGCCGTGCGGCTCGTCGTCGGCGCCCGCCACCGCGCCCTGCTGCCCCTGTCGATGGTGTGCGGCGCCACGTTCCTCGTCTGGGCGGACACGCTCGCCCGCACCCTCTTCGAGCCCCGCGAGCTGCCCGTCGGCATCGTCACCGCCGCCGTCGGCGCCCCCGTGTTCGCCGCCCTGCTCTGGAAGGGACGGACCCGCCCATGACCCGGGCACCCTCCGCGCACGCCCCGGCGCCGGCACGCTCGCCGTCGCCGCCGCTGCCCGCCGGGAGCCCACCGACCGGCGACACGACGCCGCGGGACCAGGCCTCCGGGCTGGCCGCGCAGCGCGTGCGCTGGTCCGTCGCCGGCCGACTGGTCCTCGACGACGTCGACGTCACCGCCCCACCGGGTGCCGTGACCGGCCTGCTCGGCCCCAACGGCACGGGCAAGTCCACCCTGCTGCGCCTCGTCGCCGGGGTGCAGCGCCCCGACGGGGGCACGGTGCGGCTGGTCGGCGCCGCCATCGACGGGTCCGTGGCCGGCCGGGCCGCGGACGCCACCGGCGAGGACCTGCTCGCCCTGGACCGTCGCCGCCGCGCGCGCACCGTCGCGTTCGTCGAGCAGGACGCCACCAGCGAGCTGCCCGTCACCGTCCTCGACGCCGTGCTGCTGGGCCGCACCCCGCACCGGCACCTGCTGGCCGGGCCGACCGCCCACGACCGCGACGTCGCCCGGGCGGTGCTGGCGCGCGTCGGCGCCGAGCACCTGGCCGACCGCGAGGTCGCGACCCTGTCCGGCGGTGAACGCCAGCGCGTCCACCTCGCCCGCGCCCTCGCGCAGGAGCCCCGCATGCTGCTGCTCGACGAGCCGACGAACCACCTCGACGTCGCCGCGCAGCTCGCCACCATGCGGCTCGTCACCGAGCTCGCCCGCGACGGCGTCACCGTGCTCACCGCCCTGCACGACCTGTCGCTGGCCGCCGCGACGTGCGACCACGTCGTCGTCCTCGCCCCGGGACCCGCCGGGCGAGTCGTCGCCGCCGGACCGGTGGCCGACGTCCTCGTGCCCGAGGTCATCGACCCCGTGTACGGGGTGCGGACCACCGTGCTGCGCCATCCCCGCACGGGCCGCCCGGTCCTCACGTTCGACGAGGCCTAGCCCGAGCGGGACACCTGCCACGCCCAGGCCACGAGCGGGACCTGCAGCGGCAGGCGCCCCCACGCGACGGACCGCCGGCGCGACCAGTGCCGGGCCCCCGGCCGGGAGTCGAGGGCCATCTTCACGTTGCCGGGGAACACCCCGACGAGGAGGGCCGCCGTGGCGAGCCCTCCCACCCGGCGGGTGGTGGGCGCCGCGACCGCGGCCGCGCAGGCCAGCTCCGCCACCCCGCTGCCGTACACCCAGGCCCGCGGAGAGCCCAGCGCGGCCGGGATCAGCCCCTCGAACACGCGGGGGCGCACGAGGTGGAGCGTCCCGGACGTCGCGAGGAGCGCTGCGAGCGCCGCGGCCGAGAGGTGGGTTCGACGAGCCATGACCCGAGGCTAATAGCCTGGCGCGATGACCGACGACACGGCAGGGGCGCGCAGCGACGGACCGGGCGGGCGGCGTGCCGTCGTCGTCGGTGGCGGGATCGGCGGGCTCGCGTCCGGCGTCGCCCTCGCTCGTGCCGGGTGGGAGGTCACGGTGCTGGAGCGGGCCGCAGCGCTGGAGCCGGTCGGTGCCGGGATCGCCGTGGCGCCGAACGCGGTGCGGTCCCTCGCCGCCCTCGGGATCGACGAGTCCCTGCGGGAGCTGTCGGCGCTGCAGGGCGAGGTCGGGATGCGGCGGCCCGACGGCACCTGGCTGCTGCGCACGGACGCCGACGACGCGGGCGCCCTGTTCGGCGACCGCACGCTGGTGCTGCACCGTGCCCACCTCGTCGGGCTCCTCGCCGACGCCCTGCCGTCGGGTGCGCTGCGCCTGGGGGGGACCGCCGAGGTCGTCGACCCGGGAGGGACGGACCGGCCCGCCCGCGTCACCACCCCCGACGGGGACGTCGAGGCGGACCTCGTCGTGGCGGCGGACGGTGTCGGGTCAGGCACGCGCACCCGGTGGTGGCCGGACGCGGCCGGGTCGGTGGCCGGCGGCTCCACCGCCTGGCGGTTCGTCGCGCCGGCCGTCCCCGGGCTGGTGGGCTCCGAGACCTGGGGACGCGGGATCGTCGCGGGCGTCATGCCGCTCGCCGACGGCCGGGTCTACTGCTACGTGTCGGTGGCGGAGGCCGCCGGCGTCCCGGACGACTTCACCGCGCTGCGCGAGCGGCTCGCCGGGTGGCACGCGCCCCTGCCCGCCCTGCTCGCCTCCGTCGACCCCGCCGACACCCTGCGCAACGAGCTGCGCGCCCTGCCCGCGCCGCCCGCCTCCCTGGCGTGCGGACGCACCGTCCTGGTCGGTGACGCCGCGCACGCGATGCTGCCGAACCTCGGCCAGGGCGGCTGCCAGGCCCTCGAGGACGCCGCGGTGCTGGGCGTCCGTGTCGTGCCCGGTGCCGACGTGCCCGCCGCCCTGCACCGGTGGTCCGCGGAGCGCCGCCCGCGGGTGCAGCACGTCATGCGACTCTCCGCCCGCATCGCAGGCCCGACGCTGTGGACCTCCCCCGTGCTCGTGGCCGCGCGCGACACCGGCATGCGGCTGGTCAGCCGCTGGAGCGGCAGCCTCGGGACGAGATCGTTGCGCCCGGTGATGGGCTGGCGCCCCCCGACCTGACCGGTCAGCCGAGCTCCGCGACCTGCCAGACCTCCCATCCGCCGCCCGGCGCCGCCACCACCGTCGCCGCCAGCGTGTAGGACGTCGCGGGCTGGGCTGAGGTCGTGCCCCCGCCCCGGAGCGTGAGGGCCTCGGACCGCACCGTGACGTCGAGGTAGTAGACGCCGACCACGTCCGCGGGGTCGTACGTGCCCGCACCGAGGACCTCGTCGGAGGTCACGCGGCGCTGCAGCTCGAGCGTCGTCCTGCCGCCGGTCAGCACGTAGCCGGCGCGATAGGACTGCTCACCCAGCGCGATGCGCGTCCAGCAGTCGGCGCAGCCGCGTGGCGCCAGGGCTGCGACCGCCGACGTGTCACCCGTGAGGTACACCTGGCGCTCGGCCTCCAGGTACCGGGACAGAGCCGCCAGGGCACCGTCCACGTCGTCGTCGCGGACCGTCCCGGCCACCGTGCCGTCGGCGGACGCGTCGGCGGGGACCCCCGTGATCGCGGTGACGGTCCAGCCGTCCCCCTCGGCCGCGAGCGCCACCCTGGCCGGCTCCGGGCCCGCGGCCACCGCCGTCGACAGGGACGTCGCGTCGATCTCGCCGTCGGGCCCGACCATCGAGGGCGTGACCGGCAGCAGGTCGGTGAGCAGCAGCTCGAGGCGCACGTCGACCTCGGCCGTCCCGTCCCCGTGGTCCGTGCTGCCGAGCACGACGACGTCGTAGCCGGCCAGGCCCACCTCCTCCAGGGTCCGTGCGCCACGGACCCCCGCGCCGAGCCCGAAGGTCGCCGCGTACCGGGCGACCGCCTCGCAGTAGGTGCAGCCCGGTGCCGACCGTTCGGTCCACGGCGTCGTGTCACCGGTGAGGACGATCTCGTCGAACGCGGCGAAGAACTCCTCGACCGCCTCCTCCGGTCCCGGGTCCGGCACGGCGGACGCCGTCACCACCACGGACGTCCCGGCGGGGGCCGCACCCCCGCATCCGGCCAGGACCAGGACGAGCGCGGTGGCGAGGGCGAGGGCGAGGGTCTGGCGCGACGTGGTCATGGGCAGGACCGTAGGGAACACCGCGACACCCGCGCAGGCCGTTTCCACAGGCCCCGCCCCACGCCCTGGCCTCGCCCGTCCACGGGCACGGGACGCCCCGTCGTCGTGGCGGCGCCACGCGGGCCGGTCCGGCGCGATCGTGCGACCGTGCGACGGCCGCCCTCCCCACGGCAGGATGGACCCATGAGCACTCCGCTGTGGATGACCGGCGACGTCGAGACGGACCGCCTGCTGGACGAGGACCCGTTCGCCCTGCTGATCGGCATGCTGCTGGACCAGCACACTCGTTAGCCAACAGGTATCGCCGCAGGTCAGAACGTTTCGCCGTGGATCGGAGACTTCCGCTCCCACTCGTGGAGCCGAAGATGGCTCACCTCGATGTGCCGCACCTCCTCTTGTCGGACGAGCAGGTCGATGACGTCCTGCGACACGGGCGGCGCCCCACGGAGCGAATCCGCCATCCACTCGGCCTCCGCCTCTTCCCGCTTGATCTCCCGCTCCAACCGGCGCCGCGCGGACCGTGAGGAATGCCGTTCACGCGGGTTGGTCAGTCCGTCAAGTTTCGCGAGCAGCTTCTTCCGCTGAAGGGGTCCCGCAGCCTCGTAGGCACGCGTCAGCGACACCCCGGCGTCCGTCGCCCGGACGTCCATCCCATCGAGTAGCGCCCGCCGCACCGCGTCCTCAGCCTCCGCCTTGGTGTCAGCCTCCACGAACCGATGGCTGACACCGCACACATCCACACGCTACAGTGTCATGGCATCCGATGCTACTCATAGTCTGTCGACTTATACAGTGCACGATCCAAGACTCCAGTCATGGGCAACTACGACGAGCACCTCCAGGCTCGTCTCCACAACCTGGGACGACGGGTGCGCAGCGAGCGCGGCCGGCTCGGTCTGTCCCAGGAGGAACTCGCCCACCGAGCAGGACTCCACCGCACCTACGTGGGCTCTGTCGAACGCGGAGAGAGGAACATCAGCGTCGGCAGCCTCTACGCGCTGGCAGATGAGCTGGAGGTTCCCGCGTCGAGCCTACTGACCGACCCCTGACGCATAGTCCGACAACACAGCCAACAATTCCGGTTCATACCCAGGAGCAGCATGAGCGAGTCGTCGTTGATCTCGGACAGGCATCTTGCCCGAGCTGTCTCAAACATTACCGACCGGTCCGAAAAGCAGGGGGATCTCGATGTCCTCCGGGACACCTACGTGGACACCGGTGTCCTCCAACAGGTCGCAAATCACGCGAACCAGATCCTTTATGGTCGACGCGGGACGGGTAAGACCCATGTCTTCCAGGTCCTGCGTTCCGAACTGGAGGAGAGCCCTGGATCGCACGTGATCTACGTGGATGTGCGCGTCCTGGGCAGTGCGCACACGTTCCTCGACACCGAGAAGCCCCTGGCCGAGCGCTGCGTCGCGGTGTTCAAGGATCTACTCTCCCACGTCCAAAGCAAACTTCTCGACATCGTTACTTCACCCGAGTCGGATGGCAGCGGCCTCGAGGAGGTAAGCGACTTCGCTGACACAATTGCTCGAAAAGCTTCCGAAGTCAACGAACGCAATATTCTGACTTCGCACCAGCAGAGCAACTCGTCGGGTACCACGGCCGAATTGGGAATGTCGGGAATGAAACCTGGCGCTTCCATCGGCGCCAACGACGCGAATTCCCAAACACAGACTCACGAGACGCAGTTCACAGAGGCCCTCCGTCAGTCGCTCGTATTTAGCGAGATCTACCACGGTCTCGAGACGGCCCTTCGCGCCCTCGGAGCCAGCCGTTTGACGATCCTCATCGACGAGTGGACATCACTCCCCGTCGAACTCCAGCCATTCATCGCGGAATTCATCAAGCGATCCCTCTTCCCGAGCAATCTGGTAACGATCAAGATCGCTTCTCTCGAATACCGCTCACGTTTCACCCTCCCTCGGGAGGGCAACCCGATCGGATTCGAGCTCGGACCTGACATCAAGGCGAACCTTGACCTCGATGACTACTACGTCTACGAACGCAACCCTGACAACGTGGTAGAGATCTTTCACGAGCTACTCTTTCGCCACATCGTCACGGGGATGAGCGAGGACACGCTTCGGAGTTTCAACGTTCGCGACGCGACGTCCTTCCGGTCTCGCCTCTTTACCGAGAAGGCGACCTTTATCGAACTCGTCCGCGCCGGCGAGGGTGTCGTGCGAGACTTTCTTGGAATCTTCAGTTCGGCATTCTTCAAGGCAAAGTCGACTGGGCGCCAGAAGATCGACCTAAACTCTGTCGAAGAGGCAGCTCGTGACTGGTACGAGACCGACAAGTCAACGGCACTCTCGGACGGGCAGCGAACCGCACTCCATCGCATCATCACCGACGTGATCGGGAGCCGACAGACCAAAATGTTCATGCTGTCGCGCGAACACGCGGACAACAAGATGATCCTGTCACTGTTTGACCTGCGCCTTATTCACCTCATCTCGCGCGGATACAGCGACAAGGAAAACCCTGGGCAGCGGTATAATATTTACGCGCTCGACTATGGAACTTATGTCGACCTAAAGCGCACGAAGGCGGAGCCTTTCGATTTCGAGGTTGAAGGTGAGGAAAACACCTCGCCCACCTCGGACCGAATTGTTCCTTTCGCTGACAAGCGAAGCATCCGACGCGTCATTCTGCGAAGCGAGATCTTCGATGACCTCGTGGACTAGCCGGCCTCCGCGGAACTCATCGTCCCCTTGATCAGGAGGGCAAGAATCTCATGACCGAAAAACTTTGGATTACCGGAGATCAGGATACTGATCAATTACTCTCGGACGACTTCTTTGCACTCTTGATCGGCATGCTGCTGGACCAGCAGTACCCGATGGAGCACGCGTTCGCGGGCCCGCGCAAGATCCGTGACCGGGTGGGGAGCCTGGACCCGCAGGTGATCGCGGACGCCGACCCGGACGAGTTCGTGACGATGGCGACGACGCCGCCGGCGATCCACCGCTACGGCCGGTCGATGGCGGGTCGCGTGCAGGCGGTCGCGCGCGCCGTGGTCGACGACTACGACGGTGACGTGACGCGCATCTGGACGGACCCGGGATCGTCCGGCGGGGCGCCGTCGGGCGCCGAGGTGCTGGGGCGCCTCCACGCGCTGCCGGGGTTCGGCGCGCAGAAGGCGCAGATCTTCCTGGCGCTGCTGGGCAAGCAGCGCGGGGTGGAGCCGGCCGGCTGGCGCGAGGCCGCGGGCCACTACGGCGACGAGGGGTCGCGCCGGTCCATCGCGGACGTCACCAGCGCGGAGTCCCTCCAGGAGGTCCGGGCGTTCAAGAAGGCCGCCAAGGCCGCCGCGAAGGCCGACCGGTGAGCGGCGGGCGGGCCGACGCCGCGACCGAGCGTCCCGAGCACGCGCGCGGCGGGACGTACACGGTCGAGGGCCAGGAGTACGTGCGCGACCAGCGGTACATCACGACGCGCATCACCGCGGACGGCGAGGACGGGTACCCGGTGGAGGCGGGGCGGTACCGGCTGGTCGCGGCGCGCGCCTGCCCGTGGGCGAACCGCGCGATCATCGTGCGCCGGCTCCTCGGCCTGGAGGACGCGATCAGCTTGGGCCTCGCGGGACCGACGCACGACGAGCGCAGCTGGACGTTCGACCTCGACCCGGGCGGCAAGGACCCGGTGCTGGGGATGGAACGGATCCAGGAGGCGTACTTCCGCCGCGACCCCGACTACCCGCGCGGCATCACCGTGCCCGCGATCGTCGACACGCGCGACGGCGCGGTCGTCACGAACGACTTCGCGCAGATGACGCTCGACCTGTCGACGCAGTGGACGGAGCACCAGCGCCCCGGCGCGCCCCGGCTGCTCCCCGCGGACCCCGACGAGCGGGCCGAGATGGACGCCGTCATGCGGCGCGTCTTCACCGAGGTCAACAACGGCGTGTACCGGTGCGGGTTCGCCGGGTCGCAGGAGGCGTACGACGCCGCCTACGTCCGGCTCTTCGACGCCCTCGACCGGCTGGAGGACCGTCTCGCGGACCGCCGGTTCCTCATGGGGTCGTCGATCACCGAGGCCGACGTGCGACTGTTCACCACCCTGGTGCGGTTCGACGCCGTCTACCACGGGCACTTCAAGTGCAACCGGAACAAGCTCACCGAGATGCCGGTGCTGTGGGCGTACGCCCGTGACCTGTTCCAGCTCCCCGGGTTCGGCGACACCGTCGACTTCGCGCAGATCAAGGAGCACTACTACGTGGTGCACCGCGACATCAACCCCACCGGGATCGTGCCGGCCGGGCCGGACCTGTCCGGCTGGACGACGCCGCACGGCCGTGAGGCGCTCGGCGACGACCCGTGGGGTGGCGGCACCCCGCCCGGCCCGGTGCGCGGCGGCGAGCGGGTCACGGCGGACCACACCCCGCTGCGCCCGTGATCGAGCTCGTCACGGGCACCGGCCTCGCCCTGGCCGCCGGGCTCAACGCCTGGATCCCGCTGCTCGCGCTCGGCCTGCTGTCCCGGTACACCGACCTCCTCACCCTGCCCGGCGGGTGGTCGTGGCTGGAGAACGGGTGGGTGCTCGTCGTCCTGGGCGTGCTGCTCCTGCTCGAGGTCGTGGGCGACAAGGTGCCCGTCGTCGACACCGTCAACGACGTCGTCCAGACCGTCGTGCGCCCCGGGGCGGGCGGCATCGCGTTCGGTGCGGGGGCGACGGCACAGACCGCCCGCGTGCAGGACCCGGGCGCGTTCGTCGAGTCGGGCGCGTGGGTGCCGGTCCTGCTCGGGATCCTGCTCGCGCTCGGCGTGCACCTGGCGAAGGCCGCCGTGCGGGCGACGGCGAACGCCGCCACCGGCGGGCTCGCGGCGCCGCTGCTGTCGACCGCCGAGGACGGGGCGTCCGTCGGGCTGTCCCTCGCCGCGATCCTCGTCCCGCTGCTCGTCGTGCCGCTGCTCGTCGGGCTCGGGATCGTCGTGTGGCGCGCCGTCCGCCGGCGGCGACGACCCCGGCGTGACCACGACGCCCTCGACGACGTGGCCGCCTCACCACCGGGCCTCCCGCCGACCGTGCCGCCGACCGGACCTCCCGGCCGTTAGGCTCGGGCCCCATGGACGCCCTGCTGCCCCTCGGACCCGCCCCGCGCCCCACGACGGACGACGACCTCGCCGCACGCCTGCGTGCCTCGCTCGCCGCCCTCGCGGGCAGCCGGGTGCAGGGACTCGACGGCGCCACCGTCACGCCGGTGCTCGACGGCGCCGACCTCACCTCCCTCGACGTCGACCTCACCGGTGTCGCCGTCGGGCTGCCGACCGGGCAGCAGTCGCCCCCCGCGCACTGGCGGCCCGCCGTCGAGACCCGTGAGCCGGGCACGCTGCGCACCCTGCGCATCGACGCGCACCCCCTCACCGCGGTCGACCTGCCCGTCGACGTCACCGCCGAGCTCGCCGGCCTCACCTTCGCCTGGGTGACGGGCGACGACGCGCAGGCCGGGGTCGAGCTCGTCGAACCCACCGCCGACACCCCCGTGACCGGCTCCGCCCGCGTGGCCGTGTCCCGCGCCGGCCTCGCCGGCGCCGTCCAGGGCATGCTCGCCGTCGCGCTGCAGTCCAACGGCATCCAGCTCACGTCGTTCGACCTCGACGTCACCCAGGAGGGTCCGCGCGGCGCCGCACTCAAGGCGTCCGCCGGCATCCGCAAGGGCATGTTCCTGTCCGCGACCATCACCGCCACCGCCTCGGCGGCCGTCGACGACGCCATGGTCCTCACCGTCGGGGACGTCCACCTGCACAGCGGCAACCCGCTCGTGGCCGCGATGCTCGGCGCGTTCCGCGGCAAGATCGAGGCCGCCACCGGGCAGCGTGTCGACCTCGCGGCGTCCCTCCCGCCGGGGGTGCACCTGCGCGACGTCTCCCTCGACGTCGGTGACGACGTCGTCCTCACCGCCCACCTGGGCTGACCCGCCCCGCGCCCCGGCGCGTCGGCGCGGGACCCTGCGCTGAGTCGCGTGCGCGGTCAGGACCCCGGGGTCAGGACGCCGTGGCGGTCCAGGCGGCGACCTCGCGGGTGGCGAACGCGGCGAAGTCGCGGGGCTCACGGCCGAGCACCGCGCGGACGCCGTCGGTGACGTGGGAGCCGCGACCGTCGAGCACCTCGGTGAACAGGTAGCGCAGGAGGGCGACGAGGTCGTCGGGGATCCCGGCCGCGGCCAGGCCGGCCGTGAACCCGTCGGCCGTGATCGGGACGTGCTGCACGGGTCGGCCCGATGCGGCGGCGATGGCGTCGGCGGCCTCGGCGAAGGTGAGGGCGCGGGGTCCGGTGAGCTCGTGGACCCGTCCCGCGTGGCCGTCCTGCGTGAGGGCGGCGACGGCGACGTCGGCGACGTCCTCGAGGTCGACGAACGGTTCGCGCACGTCGGCCACGGGCAGGGCGAGGACACCGTCGAGCACGGGGTCGAGGAAGAAGCTCTCGGAGAAGTTCTGGGCGAAGAACGCGCACCGCAGGACGGTGCGGTCGGGGAAGACGGCGGCGACGGTGGCCTCGGCACGCTGCGCCTCCGTCTCGCCGCGGCCGGTGAGGAGCACCAGCCGACGCACGCCGAGGTCGTGGGCGGCGCGCGCGAGCCGGGTCACGGTCTCGGGCGCGCCGGGCACCGCGAGGTCGGGGGCGTAGGCCACGTAGACCGCGGCGGCGCCGTCGAGCAGCGGCGCCCAGGTGGACTCGTCGGCCCAGTCGAAGCGGGGGCTGCCCGTGCGGGACCCGCGACGCACCTCGAGGCCGAGGGCGTCCAGCCGGTCGGCGACGCGGCGGCCCGTCTTGCCGGTGGCGCCGAGGACGACGACCGGACCGGCGTCGGGCAGGTGCTGGGGTGCGGGACGGGTGGCGGGCTGCGTGGTCATGGTGACCTCCGTGGTGGGGCGGACGTGCTGACGTGTCCGATTCCACCCGCACCTGACGAGACGATCCATCGCCGCGACGCTCGGGCGCATACGCGATCGTCTCGCCGGGCCGGTTCCGGGCCTACGCTGGGTCGCATGGACGTCGTCGCCGGGCTGCTCGACGGGCCGCGCGCCCGTGGGGCGTTCCTCCTGCGCAGCCACCTCTCCGCGCCGTGGGGCATGCGGATCGAGGACGAGTCGCCGTTGACGATCGTCCCGGTGCTGCGCGGGTCCGGCTGGGTCGGGTCACCGGGACCGGACGGGGACGAGGGCGTGCACCTGGCGGCCGGGGACGTGGTGCTGCTGCGCGGCCCGCAGCACTACCTGGTGGCGGACTCCCCCACGACGCCATCGACCGTCGTGGTCGGCCCGAACCCGGAGGACTGCCGGGCGGTCGACGGCGGGCCGTCCCCCATGACGACCTTCGGGGTGCGCAGCTGGGGCAACGACCCGGACGGCGACACCGTGTTCATCATGGGCACCTACCCGCTGGACGGCGCCGTCGGTCGCCGCATCCTGCGGGTCCTGCCGCACCGGGTGGTGCTGCGGCCCGGCGAGGTCGACCCGACGCTGGTCGACCTGCTGGCCCGCGAGGTCGTGCAGGACCTCCCGGGCCAGGAGGCGGTGCTCGACCGGCTGCTCGACCTGCTGCTCATCACGTGCCTGCGCACCTGGCTGGACCGCCCGGACGCCCCGGGCTGGTACCGCGCCGACGCCGACCCCGGGGTCGGGCAGGCGCTGCGGCTCATCCACCACGACCCCGCCCGCGCGTGGACGGTGGAGGGCCTGGCCCGGGAGGTGGGGCTGTCCCGGGCGGCGTTCGCCCGGCGGTTCACCGGACTGGTCGGCGAGTCGCCGATGGCGTACCTGACGGGTTGGCGCCTGGACCTCGCGGCCGACCTGCTGCTCGCCGACGACGACGCGACGCTGACGTCGGTGGCGCGGGCCGTCGGGTACGCCACCCCGTTCGCGCTGTCCGCGGCGTTCAAGCGGGTGCGCGGCGTGAGCCCGGCCGAGCACCGCCGCCGGGCGGCCTGAGCCGAACCCGGGGTCGGTCCGGGGTCACTGCACCTCGGCGCGCACCCACGACTGGTAGCCCGAGCCGGCCGCCTTGACGAGCGTGCGCAGCACCTCGGGCACGTCGTACGGATGGCGCACCACGATCCACTCCTCGAGGTCGGGCGCCCGCCCGGCGGTGGTCTTGAAGGTGACCCGCACCTCCGTGGTGGTGACGACCGCGCCCTCCCACCAGTAGGTGCTGGTGATGGGGGCGTCGACCTGGGCGCAGGCCGCGAGCCGCTTGCCGACCGCCTCGGAGGCGAGCTCCTGCGCGACCTCGACGGAGTCGACCGTCGTGGCGACGAGGGCGAGCGGCTCGCGGGCGTTCGGCAGGTCGATGGCCATGCCTGCCAGCGTCCCAGCAGGACCGGCCGCGTGCCAACGGTCGGTGTGAAGGTGTCCTGCCGACGTCGTGGACGTGGCGGGCCGACCTGCGACGCCGGCGTCCCACCGGCGTCCGCACCGCCCGGGCACTGCGGCCCGGGCGGCGCCGGTGTCACAGGGTGACGGTGGTCCCGACGAGGACGAGCTCGGCGGTGTGCGAACCGGCCACGCCGACGTCGGCGGGCCGCTCGACGAACCCGGGCAGGGTCTCCAGCCCGCCGCCCGCGGCGACGAGCCGCAGCACGACGTCCTGCCCGGCGGCCACGGTGAGCGTCATCTCGAACCCGTCGGCGTCCGGCGCGTAGAACCGGGTGTCGAGGTGCCCGCCCGCGTCGACGGGGACGTCGCGCCCGGCGACCTCGGCCGCGCGCACGACGCCGGCGTCGGTCGCGGCACCGCTGACGTCGACGTAGCGCAGGGCGCCGGCGGTGCCGATCTCGCCGTCCCCGGGGCGCACCCGCAGGGTGAGGGAGCGCTCGTCGCCCGTGGTGACGTCGTCGACGACCTCGACGGTGGGCGCGGGCAGGTCCGCGACCCGCGCGGGCCCCGCCCAGACCTCGTCGTGCAGCGGCGGGAACCGGACCGACAGGGGCGCGGTGCCGTCCACGTACTGCGCGGTCCAGTCGCCCGGCGTGACCTCGTCGGACACCCACCAGGCGTCCCCGGTGTCGGCGTCGAGGGCGTAGCCGAGAGCGGTGGGCCGGGGGGTCTCGGCGTCGAACGAGTCGACGACGAACCCGACCGCGAGCGCCCCCACGGCGACGGCGCCGCACGCGGCGACGGTCCAGCGGCCGGGGCGACCGGTCGGCAGCACGACGGCCAGGACGGGCACGAGAGCCAGCCCCAGGAGCGCGGCGACGACGGCGGGTGCCGCACCGGTGGCGAGGCCGAGCGCCGGGAAGAACAGGAGCACGACGGGCGCGAGGACGACGACGCCCACGGCCGCGCCGAGGGTGACGGCGACCCGGCGGCCGGTCGCGCCACGGCCCAGGGCGACGATCCCGGCCACGGCACCGGCGAGCGCCGGCAGCGCCGCGAGGTACGACCCGCCCGGGGTGACGGCGGCCAGGACGACGCCGAGCAGCGCGAGCCAGCCGAGCGCGCCGACCGCGAGCGCCGGGGAGCCGAGCCACCGGCGCAGGCCGACGAACCAGCCGGTGACGACCAGCGCGACGATCCCGAGGAGCGCGACGCGGAAGCCCCACGGCTGCCAGGGGTCGATGAGCTCGGCGTACCCGGGACGCACGGCGACCAGCAGCGCCCACAGGCCCATGGCACCCAGGACGGCGCCGACGATCGGCAGGATCCCGGCGGCGAGCCCGAGCGCGAGGCGGCCCGGCCCGGCGAGCCGCTCGCCGTCGTCGCGACGCCGACGGCCCACGACGACCGCGAGCGCGGCCACGGCGAGGACGCCCGCGAGCGCGAGGGGCCAGACCAGCCAGCCGGGGTAGGCGGCGAGCAGTCGGCCGGGCAGCGGGAAGTAGGTGGCGTCGCCCCCGGAGGGCGTGGCGAGCGCGGCGAGGTCGGCGTCGCCGAGGGTGCGGGTGAGGGCGAGGGCGTTGGAGCCGTGGTGCTGCAGGCTGGCGAGCGACATGCGCTCGGGGGTGTCCTGCGGCGAGTGGTAGGCGGCGGACCCGTCGATGTAGGCGGTGTTGAGGCCGGTGAAGCGACCGTCGGCGTCGTCGAGGAACGGCGAGAAGTCGGTGTCGTTCGGCAGGATGCGGTAGACCTCGACGGCGAGCGAGCTGCCCACGGGGTAGGGCACGTCGGCGTAGGCGTCCACGAGCCCGGCGTTGCCGTCGGACGTCTCGAACATGATGGCGGGCCCGGCGGTGCCGCGGGCCTCGAAGTTGAGGGCGACGCCCCCGTCGGCGGCACGCGGGTCGGCGTGGACGAACGCCTCGGCGCCGCACAGGCACGCCTCTTCGGCGTCGGTGAGGACGACGACGACGTCGTTGCGCAGCGCGGGCCCGTCACCCAGGGCGCGGACGGTCTCCAGGATGGTGGCGAGCCCGGCGCCGTCGTCGTTGCCGCCGTAGGAGACCTCGGCGGAGTCGTAGTGCGCGACGAGGAAGAGGGGCACGGAGGGATCGGTGCCGGGCAGGGTCGCGACGACGTTGCGCGTCGCGGCGACGCGGCTCTGCCCGCCGAGCCCGTCGTCCATGCCGACGCCGTCCACGACCTCGGGGTCGAGGCCGAGGTCGACCAGGCGCTGGACGAGCAGCTCGCGCACGGCGTCGTTCGCGGGGGTGCCGTGGGGGTGGACGTCGGTGCCGACGGCCTCGACGACCTCGAACGCGCGGGTGGCGGAGAACTCGTCGGCGGGGGTGTCGGCGCCGCGGGGTGCGGGCGGCAGCACGGTCCAGACGGACGCGGCGCCGAGCAGCAGGAGGAACAGGAGGCACGCGAGCGTCGTCGCCCTCGTCCGGGTCGTGGTCACGGCGCGCACCGTACGCCCGCCGACCCGTCGTGGCCCAATCGTGACCGGCCCGGGTCGTCGTGCCATCATCGCCGCATGACTGACGCACGTACTCATGCCGGCTCGATCGTCGTCCCCGCCCCCGCCGCGGAGGTCTACCGGGTGGTCAGCGACGTCACCCGCACCGGCGAGTGGTCGCCGGTGTGCGTCGCGTGCCGGTGGGACGAGGGGGACGCCCCGGCGCCCGGCGAGGGGCCGCGGGTGGGCGCGCAGTTCACCGGCCGGAACGAGACCGCGGAGCGCACCTGGGAGACGCGGTGCACGGTGGTGGCCGCCGAACCCGGCCGCCGGTTCGCGTGGGAGGTGGGCGACGGGCTGGTGCGCTGGGGCTACGACCTCGCCCCCGGGCCCTACGAGGGCTCGACGACGCTCACGGAGTGGTGGGAGTTCACGCCGCAGGGCCTGGCGACGTTCGCGGAGCGCTACGGCGACGACGCGCCCGTGCAGATCGAGCAGCGCACCCGCATGGCGCACGACGGCATCCCGGCGACCCTCGCCGCGATCCGCGACGTCGTCGCGCGCTGACCGGCCACCGAGCGGCACGGACCCGGCCCCGCCGGGGCGGCACAGTGGCGCAGGCCACGCCCGCCCGACGGGGCGCGGGCGACGCTTCGCGGAGTAGAATGTGCCCGGCCCCACCAGGCGCGCGGCACCAGGCCGTCGCCCGACCACGAAGGAGGTTCCGCGCATGACTCGCAGCGAACCTCCCAGTAGTCCGAGCCGCGACTGACCCGGTTCCACACCGCCGCCCCGTCAGGGCGGTGACGCCGCCGTTCCCCGAGCGCCCCCGTCGGCACCGACAGTCGCGGATACCAGCACGCAGACCACCGATCCTGCACGCCTGGGAGTCCTCATGGCCTTCAGCTCCAACCGTTCGGTCCGTACCCGTCAGATGCTCGGCGCGCTGCGCCCGCGGCGTCCCGGGGTGAACTACCCCGCGGCGGACCCGACGACACCCACCCCGCTGCGTCCCCGCTCCGCCATCGTCGCGGCGGCCGTCTACGACGACGAGGGGCACCGCACGGCCGGCTTCACGCGCCTGGCCGACACGTTCCGCGCGCTGCGCTCGGCGCCCGGCGGCATGGCGTGGATCGGGCTGGAGCGACCCGACGAGCACGAGCTCGCGGCCCTCGCCCGCGAGTTCGACCTGCACCCGCTCGCCGTCGAGGACGCCATCCAGGCGCACCAGCGACCCAAGATCGAGCGGTACGGCGAGACGCTGTTCGTGGTGCTGCACGCGGCGCGCTACCTGGACTCGATCGAGGAGGTCGAGTTCGCGGAGCTGCACGTGTTCATCGGGCCGGACTTCGTGGTGACGGTCCGCCACGGCGACTCCCCCGACCTGGCCGCGGTCCGGGCCCGCCTGGAGTCGACGCCGCAGATGCTGGCGCGCGGCCCCGAGGCCGTCCTCTACGCGATCATGGACCGCATCGTCGACGACTACGCGCCCGTCGTGTCCGGACTGGACTACGACATCGACCAGATCGAGGGCGAGGTCTTCTCCGGCGACGCGCACGTGTCGCGGCGCATCTACGAGCTGTCCCGCGAGGTCGTGGACTTCCAGCGGGCCGTGCGTCCCCTGCAGAGCGTGTGCCAGTCGCTGGCTAAGGGCGCCGAGAAGTACCGGGTCGACGACGAGATGCAGGCGTACCTGCGCGACGTCGCGGACCACCTCATCGAGGTCGCCGAGTCCGTGGAGACGTTCCGCGCCGCGCTGCGCGACATCCTCACCGTGAACGCGACCCTGGTGGCGCAGCGGCAGAACGAGGAGATGACGCACCTGACGGAGGTGTCGATCAAGCAGGGCGACGAGGTCAAGCGGATCTCCGGCTGGGCGGCCATCCTCTTCGCCCCGACCCTCGTGGGCGCGATCTACGGCATGAACTTCGACTCGATGCCGGAGCTGCACTGGGCGTTCGGCTACCCGTTCGCCCTGCTGCTGATGCTCGCCGTCAGCGTCGGCCTCTACGCCGTGTTCCGCTGGAAGAAGTGGATGTAGCTCAGCCGTCGAGCCAGCCGTGCCCCCGCGCGACCTGCTCGACGGCGGAGCGCACGGCCAGCACCTGACGTCCCGTCAGGTCGCCGGCCGCCGCGAGGAGCCGCTCGGTGAGCTCGACGCGCAGCTCGGCCGCGGACAGCACGTCGGCGAAGCCGTCGTGCGGGGCCTGGTCCACGTCGGGGGACGACACCGTGGACCCGCCCAGGGCCGCCTGCACGGCGTCCGCCACGGGCGAGGACACCAGGGAGGCACCGGTCGCCCGCGGCCCCCGGTCCCCCACCTCGTAGTCCACGTCGACGACCGTGCCGACCGCCATGAGGGACTTGTCGAAGTCGAGGTCGTTCACGTGGAGGAACACGTCCTCGTCGAGCCCCTCCGTCGCGACGAACGCGTACCCCTTGGCCGCGTCGTACCGCACCACGTTCCCCTGCACCCCTGCCACCGCCTCTGTCCCCGTGCCGACACCTCTTCGCAGCATAGCCCCGCGCGGCAGCGCGCCACCGTGCCGGGTCGCCGCTAGGGTCGCCCCGTGACGACCACGGTGCCCGCGAGCCAGGACGCTCCCGCCACGACCGCCCCGACGCCCGGCCCCGGGGCCGCACCGGCCGGGCTGGGTCCGACGCTGCGGACGCTGCTCGGGCTCGCGGCGGCCGTCGTGGTGCTGGGCGGGATGCACGTGGCCGGCGAGGTGCTGGCGCCGCTGCTGCTCGCCGCGGTCATCGTCATCATCTGCCACCCCGTGCGGTTCCCGCTCCAGGCCCGCGGCTGGCCGAGCTGGCTCGCGACGACCGCCGTCGTCGTGCTGACCTACCTCATCCTCGCGGCGCTCCTCGCGATGGGCGTCTGGGCGGGCTTCCGGTTCGCGGCGCTCGTGCGGGAGTTCCTGCCGCAGCTCGGCGGCGTCGTGGAGGACCTCCAGGCGCAGCTCGCCGCGGCCGGGCTCGACACGCAGGTCGCCGACGCCGTCACCACCTGGCTCCAGCCGTCCAACATCGTCTCGGTCGCGGGCACCGTCAGCGGGACGGCGCTCGGCATCGGCACCGCCTTCTTCTTCGTGCTGGCCTACGCCGTGTTCATGGCGGCCGACGGTTCCCGGTACGCCACCGCGCGCCCCCGGTTCGGGCGCACCCGCGCCGACGCCATCGACCGTGCCGAACGGTTCAGCTCCGGCGTGCGCCGCTACTACGTCGTCAACGCGAGCTTCGGCGCGGTCGTCGCGCTCGTCGACGGCGTCGCCCTGGCCCTGCTCCAGGTCCCCGGCGCCGCGATCTGGGCGATCCTCGCGTTCGTCACCAACTTCGTGCCGAACATCGGGTTCGTGCTCGGCCTCGTCCCGCCGGCCGTCATGGCGCTCGTCGTCGGCGGCTGGCAGCTCGCGCTGGGCGTCGTGGCGGTCTACTGCGTGGTCAACGTGGTGCTGCAGGTGTTCGTGCAGCCCAAGTTCGTCGCCGACGCCGTCTCGCTGTCCCTCACCCTGAGCTTCGTCTCGGTGGTGTTCTGGACGTTCGTCATCGGCCCGCTCGGCGCGATCCTGTCGATCCCGCTCACCTTGCTGGTGCGCGCGCTGGTCCTCGAGGGCGACCCGCGCAACGTCTGGCTGCGCTGGCTGTCGGGCGACGACGTCGACCCCGACGACGACCCGGGCCCGACACCGACAGGGTCGGACGACCCCGCGGTGGCCGCCGCGCGGCCCGCCGTGACGGCCCCGGCGGCCTCCGCGACGACGGGCCGCCACCTCGGGACGGCCGACGCCCCTGCCGGCGACCACGTCCCCGCGGCGGACCCGGCGCCCGCCGAGGTGTCCGCCGGGACTGCCGGCGAGTACGCCGCGGCCGTCGATCGCGGCGAGGCCCCGGCCCCGGCGCCGGCCCCGGGGGTCCCCGGCGACGATCAGCCGCTGCGCGACCCGTGGGACGACGTCGACTCGCCGGAGCCGCGGTCCGCGTCCTGACGGCGCCGGACGGCGCCGGACGGCGGGCGGCCCGCCGGCCCGGTCGACCTCAGAGCTCGTGGCGCACGAACTGCACGATCCGCGCGGCCATCGCCTCCGCGTCCCACGAGTGGCCCTCCCCGGGCACCTCCTCGACGCGGCCGCGGGTGGCCACCTCCGCGACGCGCTGCGCCGCCACCGGCATCTCCGGGAACGTGCTCGTGCCGTAGGTGGCCAGCACCGGCACCGACAGCTCGCGCAGGGCGCCCGTCTCCAGCAGCTCGGTGGCCCGCACCATCGCCTGACCGTCCGCGCGCTGGCTGCGCGAGGCCCGCGCCAGCACCTCGAACTCCGGGGCCGCCTTCATCGCCGCGAGCCACTCCGGCGGCATGTCCCGCATGTACTGCTCGGTGGCGCCCACGTAGTCCTCCGCGTCCAGGCGCCGCTCGAACTCGCCGCTCCACGCGGCGACCTCCTCCAGGCTGCCGGCGAGCGGCGCCTCCCACAGCAGCAGACCCGCCACGGGCTGCTCCACGTCCGCGGCGGCGAGCGCGATCGCACACCCCGACGAGTGCCCCACCAGCACGGCCGGGACCCCCGCCACGTCGATCACGGCCCCCAGCGCCGACACCTCGCGGTCCAGGTCCAGGACGCCGTCGGCCGGGCTGTCCCCCCGGCCCAGCCGGTCGTACACGACGGCGGTCAGCCCCTGCTCGGCCACCAGCTGCGCGGTCCGGGTCGTCAGCGGGTCCACCGCCCGGAACGGCCCGGCGCCGGCCACGAACACGACGGCCGGTCCGTCGCCGTAGCGGTCGAAGCCCACCTGGTCGCCGGCCGTGCTGGTCACGTGCTGCGTCATGCGTGCATCCCTCCCCGACCCCCGCACGTCGCAGGAGTCCACCGAGACGGTAGCCCCTGCGCCGGGTTCCGGCGACGGCAGGCGCGGGATCCGGCGCCCGGACGCGGAGGGACGGACGGTCACGCCCCGCCGAGCACCCGCCCGTCGGGATCCCCCGGACGGTGCGGCCGCAGCGCCGCGGGCGCCGGCCACGGCAGCACCTGCCGCTCCACGGGGGCGTCGACCGCCCCCAGGTCGTCCGTCTGCACGACCACCCGGTCCGGGGTGACCTCCACGATCCGCACCCGCAACGGGTCGTCGTCGGCGCGCTCCAGCACCCAGACGCCCGCGAGCCAGGACAACGAGGTCGCGTCGAGCGTCTCCTCGGCGTCGTGCCAGCCCACCGGTCCCGTCAGGTCGTGGCCCAGCAGGGACACGGCGACCCAGTCGTGCCCGGCGGGCCTGATCCACCCGACGACCTCCCGGTCGCCCGGTCGGCGGTGCTCGATCCAGTCGGTGGGCAGCATGCGCGGCACGCTACCGACCCGGCGCCCGGCGGGCCACAGGATTCCCGCGCGGTGCCGGGCGTCGGCGCTAGCCGTCCCGACCGGGTGCGGTCCCCGCCGCGGCGCGGCCGTCGGCCAGGCCGCGGGCGTACGCCTCCGCGGTGCCCTCGCGGAACAGGTCGTCCGGACCGGTCCGCACCAGCGTCCGGGCACCGGGCCCGTCGCCGTCCGGCCCCGTCCCGCCCAGCACGAACCGGCCCGCACCCCGCACGACCGCGACGGCGCGGCCCGACGTCTTGCCCCGCACGAGCTCCGAGGCGGCGGCGATCTCGTCCGCCACCGCCGTCACCGTGACGGTGAGCGGGCGACCGTGCGCGTCGAGGCCGCCCCGCAGGTCGTCCACCACCCGCAGCCCGGCCGCCCCGATCGCGACGTCCGTGACGCCGTCGCGCCACGGGCGTCCCGCCGTGTCGGTGACGACCACGGCGAGCCGCTCGAGCCCGAACCGCGCCCGCCACGCCGCCCGCAGCGCGCGCGCCGAGGCGTCCGGGTCGACGGGCAGCAGCAGCACCGTGCCCTCCGGCGTGTTGGAGGCGTCGACCCCGGCCGCCGCCATGACGAGGCCCAGCCGGTTCTCCACGATGCGCAGCGGCGGCCCGCCCGGGCGGGCCCGCGTCGCCACGACGCGCACCGTCTCGTCCGTGATGGCCTGCTCGCGGTCCGCGGCGGCGACCACCCGGCCCTCCGCCTTCGACACGATCTTGGACGTGACGACGACGACGTCCCCCTCGGCGAGGGGGACGCCCGAGCGCGCCGCGTCGGCGGCCAGCAGGTCGCCGACGAGCGCGGCGAGGTCGTCGCCGGGGCGCACCTCGCCCAGGCCCGCCGGCGCCCACAGCTCCAGGCGGGCGTCGTCGAGGGGCCCGGTGCCCGGCGGCGTCACCGGACGAGCTTCGGCAGCACCTCGCGGCCGAAGACCTCGATCCACTCCCGCTGGTTGCGGCCCACGTTGTGCAGGTAGATGCGGTCGAAGCCGAGGTCGACGTACTTCTGGATGGCGGCGCGGTGCTCGTCCGGGTCGGCCGAGATCACCATGCGGCCCTCGAAGTCCTCGGGACGGACCAGCTTGGCCATCTGCGCGAAGTCGTGCGGGGACCGGATGTCCGCCTTGGGGAACTTCATGCCGCCGTTGGGCCACTCGGTCATCGCGTTCGCGAGCGCCTCCTCGTCGGTCTCCGCCCACGACATGTGGACCTGGAGCACCTTGGGCATGCCCTCGGGGTCGCGGCCCGACTCCTTGACGCCGGCGTCGAAGCGGCCGAACAGCATCTCGATCTTCTCGAGCGGGGCGCCGACGGTGATGAGGCCGTCCGCGTGCTTGCCCGCCCGCTTGGCGGTGATCGGGCCGGCGGTGGCCACCAGGATCTCCGGGGCGACCTCCGGCATGGTCCACAGCCGCGTGGACTCCAGCTTGAAGAACTGCCCCGAGTGCTTGACGTCCTTGCCCTCCAGACCGGACGCGAAGAGCTTCTTGATGACGTCGATCGCCTCGAACATGCGGTTGATGCGCTCGGGCGCCTCGGGCCAGTAGCCCGCGGTGACGTGCTCGTTGAGCGCCTCGCCCGAGCCGAGGCCGAGCCAGTGCCGGCCCGGGTACATCGCCGCGAGGGTCGCCGACGCCTGCGCGACCACGGCCGGGTGGAACCGGAACGACGGGCACGTCACGCCGGGACCGAGGTCGCCACGGGTGCGCTCGCCGAGGGCGGTCAGGACGTTCCAGACGAACGCCGCCTCCCCCTGCTGCGGGACCCACGGCTGGAAGTGGTCCGCGGCCATCACGCCGGAGAAGCCGTGCTCCTCCGCGTAGGCGGACAGTGCGACCACGTCGGTGGGGTGGAACTGCTCGAGCATCGCGGCATAGCCGATGGTGAGGTCTGCCATGCCCCGACCTTACGCCCGGCGGACCACCTCCTCGCAGACCCTGCGTCCAGCCGCTGAGAGCGGTCCGCACGACACGACGGATCTGGGACAATGGCTGACCATGAGCGACTTCCCGACCTCCCCGGCGCACGACGCGCCCGCGCAGACCCCCGCAGCGACCCCGACCACCGGCGCGGTAGCCGGCGACGTCGTGCGCGCGGTGGTCCGGGAGGTACCGGACAAGGTCTCGTTGGACGGCCTGGAGGCCCGCTTCGACGAGCGCTGGACCGCCGAGGGCACCTTCGCGTTCGACCGGTCGAAGACCCGCGACGAGGTGTACTCCATCGACACCCCGCCGCCCACGGTGTCCGGCTCCCTGCACGTGGGTCACGTCTTCAGCTACACCCACACCGACGTCGTCGCGCGCTACCAGCGCATGCAGGGCAAGGAGGTGTTCTACCCGATGGGGTGGGACGACAACGGCCTGCCCACCGAGCGTCGCGTCCAGAACTACTTCGGCGTGCGCTGCGACCCGTCCCTGCCGTACGTCGAGGGCTTCGTGCCGCCGCACCAGGGCACCGACGGCAAGAACGTCAAGCCCGGCGACCAGGTGCCCGTGAGCCGCCGCAACTTCATCGAGCTGTGCGAGCAGCTCACCGCCGACGACGAGCGCCAGTTCGAGGAGCTGTGGCGCAAGCTCGGCCTGTCCGTCGACTGGTCGCAGACCTACCAGACGATCGACGCGACCTCGCGCGCCGCCTCCCAGCGCGCGTTCCTGCGCAACCTGGAGCGCGGCGAGGCCTACCAGGCCGAGGCCCCCGGCCTGTGGGACGTCACCTTCCAGACGGCCGTCGCCCAGGCCGAGCTCGAGGCGCGGGAGTACCCCGGTCACTACCACCGGGTCGCGTTCCACCGCCCCGACGGCACCCCGGTCCACATCGAGACGACCCGCCCCGAGCTGCTGCCCGCCGTCGTCGCTCTCATCGCGCACCCCGACGACGAGAGGTACCAGGACCTGTTCGGCACCACGGTGACCTCGCCGCTGTTCGGCGTCGAGATCCCCGTCCTCGCGCACCCCGCCGCCGCCATGGACAAGGGCGCCGGCATCGCGATGTGCTGCACGTTCGGCGACCTCACCGACGTCCAGTGGTGGCGCGAGCTCCAGCTCCCCACCCGCTCCGTGGTGCAGCGCGACGGCCGCCTCACCCGCGAGACCCCCGAGTGGATCGCCGCGGGCCCCGGCGCCGGGCTGTACGCCGATCAGCTCGCGGGCAAGACCTCGTTCTCCGCGCGCACCGCCGTCGTCGACGCGCTGCGCGCCTCCGGCGACCTGGACGGCGAGCCGAAGCCCACCCAGCGCATGACGAACTTCTACGAGAAGGGCGACAAGCCCCTCGAGATCGTCACCTCGCGGCAGTGGTACATCCGCAACGGCGGCCGCGCCTGGGACCAGCGTGACCTCAAGGACGAGCTGCTCGGCCGCGGCAAGGAGCTCGACTTCCACCCCGACTTCATGCGGGTGCGCTACGACAACTGGGTCGGCGGCCTCAACGGCGACTGGCTGATCTCCCGCCAGCGCTTCTTCGGTGTGGCCGTCCCCGTCTGGTACGGCGTCGACGAGCACGGCGACGTCGACCACGACCGCGTCATCCTTCCGACCGAGGCCGAGCTGCCCGTCGACCCGACGTCGCAGGCCCCCACGGGCTACGACGAGTCCCAGCGCGGCGTGCCCGGCGGCTTCGTCGGCGACGCCGACGTCATGGACACCTGGGCGACGTCGTCGCTGTCCCCGCTCATCGTGTCCGGCTGGGAGCGCGACGCCGACCTGTTCGACCGCGTCTATCCGATGGACCTGCGCCCCCAGGGCCAGGACATCATCCGCACCTGGCTGTTCTCCTCCGTGGTCCGCTCGCACCTGGAGTGCGGCGTCCTGCCCTGGAAGAACGCCGCCATCTCCGGCTGGATCCTCGACCCGGACCGCAAGAAGATGTCCAAGTCGAAGGGCAACGTCGTCACGCCGATGGACCTGCTCGTCGAGCACGGCTCCGACGCGGTGCGCTACTGGGCCGCCGCGGCGCGCCTCGGCACCGACGCGGCCTTCGAGGTCGGGCAGATGAAGATCGGCCGCCGCCTGGCGATCAAGGTCCTCAACGCCTCGAAGTTCGCCCTCACGTTCGGCGTCGACGCCGAGACCGGTGCCGGGGAGATCGTCCTCGACCCGGCCGCCGTGACCGTCGAGCTCGACCGGGCGATGCTCGCGGGGCTCGCGGACGTCGTGGAGCAGGCCACCGCCGCGTTCGACGCGTACGACCACACGCGGGCGCTGGAGGTCACCGAGTCGTTCTTCTGGACCTTCTGCGACGACTACCTCGAGCTGGTCAAGGACCGGGCCTACGGTGCCGGCGCCGCCGCGGGCGAGGTCACCGCCGAGACCGTGTCGGCGCGCACCGCGCTCGCCCTCGCGCTCGACGTCATGCTGCGTCTGCTGGCGCCGTTCATCCCGTTCGCCACCGAGGAGGTCTGGTCCTGGTGGCGCGCCGGGTCGGTGCACCGCGCCGAGTGGCCGGTCGCTGAGCCGCTGCGGTCCGCCGCGGCGGGCGCGAACCCGACCGACCTCGCCGCCGCGGGCCACGCGCTCGCCGCGCTGCGCAAGCTCAAGTCGGCCGCCAAGGTCTCCATGAAGACGCCCATCCTCTCGGGCACCGTCGCGGCCCCCGCCGCGCTCCTGCCGGGCGTCCGCTCCGCGCTGGACGACGTCCGCGGCGCCGGGCGCGTCGAGGGTCCGCTCGATCTGGTCGAGGCCGCCGAGGGTCAGGGCGACCCGGACGTCCAGGGCGGCATCGTCGTCGTCGAGCACGTGCTCGGCGAGCCGCCGTTGAAGCAGCCGCGCGCCTGACACGCGGCACCGCGAGTCAGCGCAGGCTCTCGCGAGTCAGCGCAGGTCGGCGTGAGTCAGCGCGACGAAGGGCCCCGCTCGGGAACGAGCGGGGCCCTTCGCACGTCACGACGACGGTCGCTACAGGTTGTGCAGGCGACGGCCGTCACCGCTCATCGACACGGCGGACTCGTGCGGTGTCCCGCCGTCGGACCACCGCAGGGTGGCGCCGACGCCGTCCATGAGCTCCACCGACCCCGGCGGGGCGAAGGTGAGCCCGGCGTCCTGCGCGACGGCGGCCCGCATGAGGGCGGACGCCGCCGGCAGCTCCTGGAGCCCCTCGGAGACACCCTGGCCCGTCAGCTCGGCCCGGGCCACGGCGATGTGCATCGGCTCGGGACCGATCCAGAGGTTGCGGCCGTCCAGCAGGCCCCCGAAGCCCGGGTTGTCCGCGTCACCCGCGGCCCAGCGCCGCAGAGCGACCGCCGCGGCGTCGGCGAGCTCCTCCGACAGCACGAGGTGCTTCACCTGGCCCCGGGCGAGGACCTGCACGACGTCGTCGATGCTCGTCACCGCGCCGTCGGCACGGCCGAGGCCCTGCCGCAGCTCGGCCAGCACCAGCTCGCGGCGCCGCTCCCGGAACGAGTCGAGCGCGTCGGCGAGGGCCTCCGCGAAGGCGGCCTGCCGGATGCCCGGCCCGCGCCCACCGCCGGAGACCTCCACGGTCAACCGCCCGGCACCCTGCCCCAGCGCGGCCTTGACGAGGTGCACGGCGCGCACGTCGCCGCTGATCAGCACGGTCTCCGGCCGCTCCTCGGCGACCCGGCGGTCGATCTCCGCGGCGACCGCCTCGGCGTTGCGCCGCCACGAGTCCTCGGCGCGTGACTCGATCGTGGCCCGCTTGACCGTCGTGCTGCTCGACTTCGACACCTCGTCGTGCGGTGCCTCGAAGCTCTCCACGGGGCCGGTGGCGTAGCCGTCGGCGCCGACGCGGCAGAAGTCCGCACCCTGCCGGTCGACCGTCACGCAGACGGCGTCGACGTTCTCGTCCGCCGAGCGGGCGGCCTGCAGCAGGGAGGGCACCTCGTGCCAGAGGCCGACGGTCACCGCCGGCGGCTCCTTGAGGACCCGGTCGACCAGGACCCCCGTCGAGTCGGCGATGAGGACACGGCCGTGCGTGCCCGCCACGCGTGTCGGGACGGCGACGACGTCGTCCAGGTCGGTGAGCACCGTCGCCGGTGCTCCTTGCTTCTCCAGGGCGCGGCGCACGGCGCGCCACCGGTTCGCGACGTCCTTGTCGCCTGCCTCGACCGAACGCGTCGCGTCGAGGTAGACCGTCGCGAAAGGTCCGGGGTGTCCGACGAGCGGCTTGAGCCATCGGGTGGTCATGCAGAGGATCCCCCTTCCGGGTCCGTCGGCTGTGGCCCCCAGCGTGCGACGGATCGTGGCCGCACGCCACCGCGCGCCCCCACAGTCGTCCGAGCGGTGCACGACCTCGACGGAATCCTCACGACCGGCGTGAGACGTCGTCGGCGCAGGTCAACGCGCTGACTCGCGCAGACGTGCGCCGACTCGCGGGGCTCTGCGCTGACTCGGCGCGAACTGCGCTGACTCGCGGATTCCTGCGCTGACTCGCGCAGACGTGCGCTGACTCGCGGGATCCCCGCGGTCACTCACCTCTTCAAGAATAGGTGTCCAGGGTGGGGGCCTCGCCGGCGCGACGACCGGCGGCGTGCTCGGCGGCGATGCGCTCGTGGTGGCGGATCACCTCGGAGACGATGAAGTTGCGGAACTGCTCCGCGAACTCCGGGTCCAGCCCGGCGCCGGACGCGATGGCCTTGAGGCGCTCGATCTGCTGGCGGTCGCGCGTGGGGTCGGCCGGCGGCATCCCGCTGGTCGCCTTGAGCTCGCCCACGCGCTGCGTGGCGCGGAACCGCTCGGCGAGGAGATGGACGAGCGCGGCGTCGATGTTGTCGATCGTGCCGCGCAGGTCGAGGATCTCGGACGGCATCGGCCGCCCGTCGGCGGGCACGGGCGACTCGTCGAAAGCTTCTGCCATGTCCCCGATCCTACGGCCCGACGACGTCGCGACGCGGCCCACCCCACGGGGTGGGACGGACGTCTCAGCCCCCCCGGGGTCACGCCCGGAGGCCACGGCGTGTCAGGCGGACTTGCGGTTGCGCACCGGTCCCGAGGTCCGCGGGACGATCGTCGGGTTGACGTTCTCCTCGACGACCTCGCGCGTCACGACGACGCGCTCCACGTCGTCGCGGCTCGGCACGTCGAACATGACCTGCTGGAGGACCTCCTCCATGATGGCCCGCAGCCCGCGCGCACCGGTCCCCCGCAGCAGCGCCTGTTCGGCGATCGCGTCGATCGCGTCGTCCTCGAAGGCGAGCTCGACACCGTCGATCTCGAACATCCGCTGGTACTGCTTGACCAGGGCGTTGCGGGGCTCGGTGAGGATGCGCACCAGGGCCTCGCGGTCGAGCGGCGACACCGCGGCGATGACGGGGAGGCGCCCGATGAACTCGGGGATGAGGCCGTACTTGTGCAGGTCCTCGGGCCGGACCTCGGCGAACAGGTCCTCGTCGCCGGTGGACTCCATGGGGGCGGAGAACCCGATGCCGCGCTTGCGGGAGCGGGCCGCGATGATGTCGTCCAGGCCGGCGAACGCGCCGGCGACGATGAACAGCACGTTCGTCGTGTCGATCTGGATGAACTCCTGGTGCGGGTGCTTGCGCCCGCCCTGCGGCGGCACCGACGCGCTGGTGCCCTCGATGATCTTCAGCAGGGCCTGCTGCACGCCCTCGCCGGACACGTCGCGCGTGATCGACGGGTTCTCCGCCTTGCGGGCCACCTTGTCGACCTCGTCGATGTAGATGATGCCCGTCTCGGCCTTCTTGACGTCGTAGTCGGCGGCCTGGATGAGCTTGAGGAGGATGTTCTCGACGTCCTCGCCGACGTACCCCGCCTCGGTGAGGGCCGTGGCGTCCGCGATGGCGAACGGGACGTTGAGCATCTTGGCGAGCGTCTGCGCGAGGTACGTCTTGCCGGTGCCGGTGGGACCGACGAGCAGGATGTTCGACTTGGCGATCTCGACGCCGTCGTCCTCCTTCGTCGCCGCCGGGGCCTGCACCCGCTTGTAGTGGTTGTACACGGCCACGGCGAGCGCGCGCTTCGCCCCGTCCTGGCCGATGACGTACTGCTCGAGGAACGCGAAGATCTCCCGCGGCTTGGGCAGCTCGGTCAGCCCCAGCTCCGTGGCCTCGCCGAGCTCCTCCTCGATGATCTCGTTGCAGAGCTCGATGCACTCGTCGCAGATGTACACGGCCGGACCGGCGATGAGCTTCTTGACCTGCTTCTGAGACTTCCCGCAGAACGAGCACTTGAGCAGGTCTGCACCGTCACCGATTCGAGCCACCACGGGCCTCCCTTGTCTCGAGCGCTTCCGCGTCCATTCCACACCACCGGGCCCCACTTGTCAGCAGAGTTCTCCCGGTGTGGCGCGACCCGGGTGCCGCGACCTGCGCGGCGACCCGGGTCGCGTCGTCGTTCATCGACCGGCTCAGCGGGCCAGGTGCGCCGGCTTGCGGGACTCCAGGACCTGGTCGACCAGGCCGTAGTCCTTCGCCTGCGCGGCGGTGAGGATCTTGTCGCGCTCGATGTCCTCGCGCACCTGCTCCTCGTCGCGGCCCGTGTGGTGGGCGAGCGTGTGCTCGAGCCACTCACGCATCCGGATCAGCTCGTTGGCGTGGATCTCGATGTCGGACGCCTGCGCGTAGCCGCCACCCTCCATCGCCGGCTGGTGGATGAGGACACGGGCGTTCGGCAGGGCCAGACGCTTGCCCGGCTGGCCGGCGGCCAGCAGCACGGCGGCGGCCGACGCGGCCTGGCCGAGGCAGACGGTCTGGATCTGCGGCTTGATGAACTGCATCGTGTCGTACAGCGCGGTCATCGCGGTGAACGAGCCGCCCGGCGAGTTGATGTAGATCATGATGTCGCGGTCCGGGTCCTGGGACTCCAGGACCAGGAGCTGGGCCATGATGTCGTCGGCCGACGCGTCGTCGACCTGGACGCCCATGAAGATGATGCGGTCCTCGAACAGCTTGGTGTACGGGTCCTGACGCTTGAACCCGTACGCCGTACGCTCCTCGAACTGCGGCAGGACGTAGCGTGACGTCGGTGCGCCGCCCGGGAGCGCGACGCCCCCGGGGCGGCCGGCGGCACCGGCCAGCCGCTGCGCCGTCATGGCGAACTGGTACTCGCTGGAGTAGCTCATGGTTCTCCTCGGATGAAGTCTGAAGGGTGGCGTCGGGGGCGTCAGTCGGCGTTCGTGCCGCCGCCGCCGGCGACCGCCGAGGCGTTGGTCACGACGTGGTCGATGAACCCGTACTCCAGCGCCTCGGGAGCGGTGAACCAGGAGTCGCGGTCGTTGTCCTTGAGGATCTTCTCCAGCGGCTGGCCGGTCTGCTCGGCGGTCAGCTCCGACAGCACCTGCTTCATGTGCATGATGAGCTGCGCGTTGATGCGGACGTCGGTGGCGGTGCCGCCGATGCCGCCGGACGGCTGGTGCATCATGACGCGGGCGTGGGGCGTGGCGTAGCGCTTGCCCTTCGCGCCGGAGGAGAGCAGGAACTGCCCCATCGAGGCGGCCATGCCCATGGCGACCGTGGCGACGTCCGGCTGGATGTACTGCATGGTGTCGTAGATCGCCATGCCGGCCGTGATCGAGCCGCCCGGGGAGTTGATGTAGAGGTAGATGTCCTTGGTGGGGTCCTCGGCCGCGAGGAGCATCATCTGGGCGCAGATGGCGTTCGCGTTGTCGTCGCGCACCTCCGAGCCGAGCCAGATGATGCGCTCCTTGAGGAGTCGGTTGTAGATCGAGTCGTTGAGGCCGAGGCCCTGGGCCTCGCCCCGAGCCACAGGTGCGGCCACGTCCGTCCGCAGCATGTTCACGTCCGTCTCCTTCGGTTCGCTGTCGCTCGACCCTAACGTGCGCCCCTGCCCCGAAGAGTCCCGGAACGCTCCGGTTTCGCTGCGGGCGCACACCGGCCCCGGAACGGGGTCCCGCGGGTCGGTGCGCGCCCCCGACGGCGGGACGACGACGGCCCGCGTCCTCCGGGCGGAGGACGCGGGCCGTCGGGGCGTGCGGGGTGGCGTCAGGCCTTGGGGGCCTCGTCGGCCGAGTCGGCGGACTCCGGCGAGGAGTCGGCGGACTCCGCGGACTCCTCGACCTCGGCCTCGGCGGCCTGGGCGGCGTCGTCCTCCTCGGAGCCGATGAACTCCGACAGGTCGACGACGTTGCCCTCGCCGTCCTTGACGACGACGTCGCGCAGCGCGACGGCGAGCGACTTGGAGCGCGCGACCTCGCCGACCATGGCCGGGATCTGGCCGGACTGGTCGAGGGAGGAGATGAACTGCTGCGGCTCCATGCCGTACTGGCGCGAGGCCTGGACCAGGTACTCGATGAGCTCGCCCTGGCCGACCTTGACCTCGAGCTTCTCGGCGAGGGTGTCGAGCAGGATCTGGTTCGTGATCGCCTTGGTGGCGTCCACGGTGACCTCGGCGCGGTGCTCGTCGTCCTCCAGGCGACCCTCGGACTCGAGGTGACGGTGCACCTCGGCCTCGACGACGCCGGCCGGGACGGGGATCTCGACGGCCTCGAGGAGCTTCTCCAGCAGCGCGTCGCGGGCGGCGACGGCCTGGTTGGAGGTCTTGGCCGAGGCGACCTGCTCGCGCAGGTCGGCCTTGAGCTCGTCGAGCGTGTCGAACTCGGACGCCATCTGCGCGAAGTCGTCGTCCGCCTCGGGCAGCTCGCGCTCCTTGACGGAGGTCGCGGTGACGGTCACCGAGGACTCCTCGCCCTGGTGCTCGCCACCGGCGAGCTCGGTCGAGAAGGTGGTGGTCTCGCCGGCCGACAGACCGGTGAGGGCCTCGTCCAGGCCGTCCAGCATGTTGCCGGAGCCGATCTGGTAGGAGACGCCGGAGACCGAGTCGATCTCCTCGTCGCCGATGACGGCCTTCAGGTCGATGACGACGTAGTCGCCCTCGACGGCGGGGCGGTCGACGCCCACGAGGGTGCCGAAGCGCTCGCGCAGGGAGTCGAGTCGCTCGGCGACGTCGTCGTCGGAGACCTCGGTGGACTCGACGGTCAGCTCGAGACCGGACAGCTCGGGGAGCTCGATCTCGGGGCGGACCTCGACCTCGGCGGTGAAGGCCAGCTGGCCCTCGCCGGCCTTGGCGGGGATCTCGGTGACCTCGACCTCGGGCTGGCCCAGGGGGCGCAGCGACTCGGTGGTGACGGCCTCGCGGTAGAAGCCGGACAGGCCCTCGTTCACGGCGTGCTCGACGACGGCACCCCAACCGACGCGCTGGTCGATGATGCGCGGCGGGACCTTGCCCTTGCGGAAGCCGGGGATGTTCACCTGCTCCGCGATGTGCTGGTAGGCGTGGTCGATGCTCGGCTTGAGCTCGTCGTACTCCACCTCGACGGTCAGCTTGACCTTGGTGGGCTCCAGGGTCTCGACGGCGCTCTTCACTTCGATGTACTCCAACGTGTCGGGTGCGTGCGCGCGCGTCGTCCCGGCGGACCGGGGAGATGGTTGCGGCGCGTGATGCGGGCATGCGGCTCGCACGGGCAGGCGTACGGGCAACCCGTCGATTGTACGCCACCGGCCCGTGGCGCCGACAGGCGGGGGGCGGTGGGATGCACCACTGCCGACGACGGCGTACCGGGCCGCCGGGTCGCGGCGCGGGTCACTCCCGGGCGCGGGGCCGTACCCGGGTGTGCGCCCGCTGCCCCTGCTCGCCGAACAGGCTGAGCAGCTCCACCGCCCCGCCGTCCGCCGGGCCGAACCAGTGCGGCACCCGGGTGTCGAACTCGGCGGCCTCGCCCGGCCCCATGACGACGTCGTGGTGGCCGAGCACCAGCCGCAGGCGACCGGTCAGGACGTACAGCCACTCGTAGCCGTCGTGGGTGCGCGGGTCGGGGGCGGGGCGCGACCCGGCCTCGAGGACGAGCTTGTACGCGCCGATCTCGGTGGCGCCGGAGGTCAGCGCGATGCTCGTCATGCCGTCGGTGGTGACCGGTCGCAGGTGGACGCGCGGGTCGCCCGTGGTGGGGGCGTCGACGAGGTCGTCGAGCGTCACGCCGTAGGCCCGGGCCAGCGGCAGGAGCAGCTCCAGGGTGGGGCGCCGGGAGCCGGACTCCAGCCGGGACAGGGTGCTGACCGAGATGCCGGTCCGCCCCGCGACCTGCGCCAGGGTGAGCCCGGCGCCGGAGCGCAGGGTCCGCAGCCGGACGCCGACCGTCCCGAGCGCGGCGGCGAGGTCGTCCCCGGCGGCCGGACCGGGCGGGGCGGCCCGGTCGGCGCGGGGGGTACCAGGTCCGTCGTGGTCGTGGTCGTGGCGCACTCCCCCATCTTGCCAGAACGGCAACGCCTGTTGCCGTCTGGTGGTGTCCGGCGGCAGTCTCGACGCATGACAGCGACCCTGGACCCCCGCCACGACGTCGTCGTGATCGGCGGCGGAGCCGCCGGCCTCTCCGGCGCCCTCACCCTGGCCCGCGCCCGCTGGCGCACCCTCGTCGTCGACGCCGGCGAGCCCCGCAACGCCCCCGCGGGCGCCGTGCACGGCCTGCTCGGCCGCGAGGGCGTCTCCCCCGCGGACCTCCTCGCCACCGGCCGCCGCGAGGTGCAGGCCGTCGGCGGCGAGATCGTGGCCGGGCGCGTCGTCGGGGCCGTCCGCGACGACGACCCGACCCACCCGTTCCACCTCACCCTGGCCGACGGCCGCACGACGCGGGCCCGCCGCCTGCTGGTGGCGACGGGGCTCGTCGACGAGCTGCCCGCCGTCCCGGGCCTCGCGGAGCGCTGGGGGCGTGACGTGCTGCACTGCCCGTTCTGCCACGGCTACGAGGTGCGGGACCGCCGCGTCGGCGTGCTGGCGACCGGGCCGCACGCCGTCCGCCAGGCGCTGCTGTTCCGGCAGTGGACCGCGCACGTGACGCTCCTCGCGCACACGGCCGGCGACGTCGCCCCCGACGACGCCGCGCGGCTCGCCCACCGCGGGGTCGCCGTCGTGCCAGGCACCGTGGCGCGGCTCGACGTCGTCGACGACGCCCTGCACGCGGCGGTGCTCGACGACGGCACGTCGGTGCCGCTGGACGCCGTCGTCGTCGCGACCACGTCCCGGGTCCGCACGGCCGGGCTGGAGGGCCTGGGACTGGAGGTCGCGCCGCACCCGTCGGGCGCGGGCGAGCACCTGGTGGCCGACCCGCACGGCGCCACGACGGTCCCCGGCGTCCGGGTGGCGGGGAACGCGACGAACCTCGCGGCACAGGTCGGTCAGGCGGCCGCCGAGGGCGCCTGGGCGGCCGCGCAGCTCACCATGGAGCTGATCGAGGAGGACTCGACGGTGCCCGCGGACGCGTGACCGCGCGCGACGCCCGTCAGTAGCCGGAGCCGGACAGGGCGGCCAGGCCCACGACGAAGAGCGCGAGCGTCGCGACCCCCACCCAGCCGAGCACGATCCCGGCGATCGCCATCCCGCGCCCGTCCTGCGGCGACTCGACGGGCGCGCGGCGGATCTGGGCCAGGGCCACGTACCCGAAGACCAGCGCGAGGAGGCTGCCCACCCAGTACAGCCACAGGATCCCGAGGATCATCGACGTCACCGCCAGCCCGTTGGTCCGCCGCGGCGCGTAGGGCAGGGCGTAGGGGTACGGGTAGGGCTGCGGCCCGGGGACCAGAGGACCGGCCGCGGCCGACGTCCCCGACGGGTAGGGCTGCGCCGGGGACGTCCCCGCGGCGTACGGCGCGGGCGGCGCGTACGGCGCGGGCGGCGCGTAGGGGGCCGGCGGCGGGGACACAGGCGTGTCGGTCGACCGGTGCGGCGGCTCGGCGGGGGTGCCCGTCGAGTACGCGTACGGGAGCGGCTGCGTCCCCTGGTCCTGCGGATGGTCCGCCGACGGCGGGGCGTAGGGGTCGTTCGGGTCGCTCACGGGGTGCTCCGGTCTGGTTCTCGAGGGACGTCCTCGAGCCTATCGGCAGGTCACGACGGCGACGAGGGGCTCAGCGCAGGTTCGCCCGGTGCCGACACCGTCAGCACCGCCCCCGCCACCGCCGGGTGCGCCACCACGTGGCGCTCGATCACGTCGAGGCGGAGCGCCACCGACGACTCGACGTCGTCGCCCGTGAGGTCCACCGCCGCCACCAGGTACACCGAGCGCGGTCCCACGAACTCCAGGCGCAGGTAGGTGACCCGGTCGACGTCCGGCAGCGCGAGCAGTGCGCGCAGCGCGGCGTCCCGCACCTCGGGACGCTTCACCTCCCCCACGAGGAACCGGCGGTTGCGGTCGATGAGGACGACGGCGACCACCCCCAGCAGGACGCCGATGACGATCGACCCCACGGCGTCCGGCACCGCCGACCCGGTGAGCTGGTGGGCCAGCACCCCCGCGAACGCGACGACGAGCCCGACCAGAGCGGCCGCGTCCTCGGCGACCACCGCCCGCAGCGTCGGGTCCGACGTGCCCACCACGTGGTCCAGCACGTCCTGCCGGGACGCCCGCGCCCCCGCGCGCGCCTGCCGGACCGCCTGGAGGAACGAGATCCCCTCCAGCACGAACGCGACCCCCAGCACCGCGTACGCGATCCCCAGGTTCTCCGCCGGCTCCGGGTGCACCAGCTCCTGGATGCCGTGCACCACCGACACCCCCGCGCCGACGGCGAACAGACCGATCGCGGCGAACATCGACCACACGTACGCCTCGCGCCCGAACCCCATCGGGTGGTCCGCGTCCGCGGGACGCCGCGACCGCTTGTCCGCGACGAGCAGGAACACCTCGTTGCCCGCGTCGGCCCACGAGTGCACCGCCTCCGCGAGCATCGACGCCGACCCCGTCAGCACCGCCGCCGCCGACTTCGCGATCGCGATCAGCAGGTTCGCGACGAACGCGACCACGACCGTCAGCGTGCTCTCCCCGCCGTGCTCCGACGCCACGACGCGGACGCTCCTGGGTTCCTCGACGCTCTGGGGGGAGTCCGGCATGGGGCCGGTCTACCAGCGGCGCCGGTCGAGCGCGCGGCGGAGCACGTCCCTTTCGCTGCGCGGCGTCCCCGGCACGTGGCCGACCGCTACGATCACCGCTCGACGCGGCCGCCGGTCGCCAGGGAGGGGCCGCCACCATGTGGATCGACGCCGAGGGCGGGACGCACACCGTCGCGCTGCCGGACCCCGGGTCCGTGATCGCACCGGGACTGCGCCGGCTGCTCTCCGCGGCCGGGCACGCGCAGCGGGACCGGGTCGCGACCGTGCTGATGGAGCAGATGGACGCCGTCTGGGAGGACGTCGAGGCTCGCGAGCTCCGCTCCGTCGGTACCGCGGGCGAGCCGTTCCCGTCGGGGATGCTCGTCGGCGCCACCACGACCGCGGACGACGCCACCGCCTCGGAAGCCGCGGCCGCCGCCGTCGACGCGCTCCCCGAGGAGTTCCGGCTCGACGGCATCGAGATCCTGCTCGACTTCCTGACCGAGCAGCACGACCGGAGTCCGCGGGGTCGCCTGGCGGCGGCGCGGCGGGCCGCCCGGACGGCCGTCAGCGCGGCGTTCACCCACGTCAGCGCCCGCCGGCGCCTGCGGTTCGCCTACGACGGCGGTGCGGACGCCGCGTACATCGGGCTCCGTCCGCGCGACAGGAGCCGCGCACCGCTGCAGGTCGTCGTCGACGACGAGCGTCTGCGCGGGACGGTCGTCCTCGATCTCGACGCGCACCAGAACCTCGTGGGGATCGAGCTGGTCGGCTGGACCGACCTGGTGGGCCCGGACGACGGCGCCACACGCGCGGACGACCCGCGCTGAGAGGTCGCGGGCCCGTACCGGTCAGCCGGCAACGGGTGCGGGGCGGTAGCGCAGCGCGACCGTCCCGGAGCGGAACTCCTGGCGGTCCACCAGCTCGAGCCGGATCCGCTCGCGCAGCCCGGCGAGCAGCGTCGGTCCGTGCCCGGCCAGGACCGGCTGCACGAGGAACACGTACTCGTCGATGAGCCCGAGGTCGGCGAGCGCCCGGGGCAGGGTCACCCCGCCGACGGACAGGAACTCGCCCGGTTCCTCCTTGAGCCGCTGGACGGCCTCCCCCAGGTCGCCGCGCAGCAGCTCGGCGTTCCAGTCGACGTCGTCGAGCGTGCTGGACACGACGTACTTCTTCTGCTGGTCGATGGCCTCGGCGAAGGGGGTGTCCCACTCCTGCATCCAGTCGGGCCACGGGCCGGTCTGGGGCCGCCGCCACGCGGACTCCATCATCTGGTAGGTGACGCGACCGAAGAGCAGGGCGCCGGCGCCTCGCGTCTCGGCGGTCCAGAAGTCCATCGACTCCGCGTCGGGCGGGACGCCGGCCTCGTGGTGGCAGCAGCCGTCGAGCGTGACGTTGATCGAATAGCGCAGCGGTCTCATCTCGCGGCTCTCCCTCGGGTGCGACGCGTCGGTGCGGACGGGTGATGAGACCACTGTCGGCGACGATCCTCATCGGTGCCCGCGCGCGTGCCGCGTCGTCGGGCGTGCGATCCGGTGCAATCTGCGCGCCGCCCCCTAAGGTAAGGGCGTGCTTCGCAAACGCTCCGCTGCCGACGGTCCCGTCGAGGTGCGAGGAGGACGGCTCGCCGACGAGTTCGACCGTGCCGCCGATCGCTACGACCTCCTGACCCGCCTCAACCCGGGCTACCACCGTGCGCTGCTCACCGCGGCGCGCGACCTGGTCTCGCGGCTGCCGCGGCGGGGCGGCGGCGAGCCGCTCGTGCTGTGGGACCTGGGGTGCGGCTCGGGCCTGTCCACGCGGGCGCTCCTCGACGCGGCCGGCGAGGACGCCGACGTCGTCGGGCTCGACGCGTCGGGCGGGATGCTGAGCCACGCCGAGGCGAAGCCCTGGCCGGAGGGCGTCCGGTTCGTGCAGGCCTTCGCGCAGGACCTGCCGAAGGTGGCGCGGGAGCAGGGCCGGGCGGAGGCGGACGGCGCGTTCGCCGCGTACCTCCTGCGCAACGTCCCCGAGGAGCAGCGCGACGACGTCGTGGCGGCGATCCGCGACCAGGTGCGGCCCGGCGGGTGGATCGCGTTGCAGGACTACCACGTGAAGGGTCGTCGGGTGTCCACGGCGGTCTGGACGGCCGTCTGCTGGGGCGTCGTCATGCCGTTGTCGGTGATCGTGCGGGGCAACCCGGCGATCTACCGCTACCTGTGGCGCAGCGTCGTGGACAACGACAGCACCACCCAGCTCGAGGCCCGTCTGGAACGCGCCGGGCTGACCGACGTCAGGTGGCGCACCGGCACCGGATGGCAGCGCGGCATCCTGCACACCGTGATGGCCCGTCGACCTGACGCGGACCCGGCATGAGCCGGCCCGTGCCGCCCGGTCGCGACCGCGGCGCCGTCCTCCACCCCGGCACGCCCGGTACCGAGCACCCCACCGACGACCGGCACGTGGTCGTCGTCGGGGGCGGCATCGCCGGCCTGGGCGCGGCGACGATCCTGGCCGAGCGCGGCGTCCGCGTGACGCTGCTCGAGGCGTGCGACCAGCTCGGCGGCCGGGTCCGCGCGTGGCCGCTCGCCGACGGCCCGGACGGCACGCCGGACGCCGGCGACGTCCCCCGGACGATGAGCCGCGGCTTCCACGCGTTCTTCCGGCAGTACTACACGCTGCGCGCGCTGCTGCGCCGCGCCGACCCGACGCTCTCCCACCTGGTGCCGGTCCCCGACTACCCGCTGCGTCGCGGCGACGGGCTCACCGACAGCTTCGCGTCGCTGCCGCTGACCCCGCCCGCCAACCTCGCCGCGTTCGTCGTGCGCAGCCCCACGTTCCCGCTGTCCGCGCTGCCGTCGGTGCACCTGCCCAGCGCGATCGAGCTCGTGTCGGTGTCCTACCCGGCGAGCCACGAGCGCTACGACGGCGAGTCCGCGCAGGACTTCCTCGACCGGCTGCGCTTCCCCGAGGGGGCGCGGCACCTCGCGCTGGAGGTCTTCGCCCGGTCGTTCTTCGCCCATCCGACCGAGTTCGGTGCCGGCGAGCTGGTCGGCATGTTTCACACGTACTTCGCGGGGTCGTCGGAGGGTCTGCTGTTCGACGTCCCCGACGACGACTACGACACCGCCCTGTGGGCGCCGCTGCGCCGCTACCTCGGCGAGCAGGGTGCCGACGTCCGCACGGGCACCCGGGTGGAGTCGCTCGGGCAGGACGAGGACGGGTCGTGGCGGGTGCGCACCGCGTCCGGCGAGATCGCCGCGGACGCGGTCGTGGTCGCCGCCGACCCTCGCGTCACCCGGGAGCTGCTCGCGCCGCTCGCCGGGGCGTCGGTCGACGGGCCCGGCACCCCCGAGCGCGCGGACTGGCACCGGCGCCTCGCCGCGGGTCGCAACGCCCCGCCGTTCGCCGTGCTCCGCCTGTGGCTGGACGGCCAGGTCGCCCCGGAGCGCGAGGCGTTCCTCGGCACCAGCGGCTACGACCTGCTCGACAACGTCACCGTCCTGGAGCGCTTCGAGCAGGGGGCGGCGGACTGGGCGCGCGAGCACGGCGGCTCGGTCGTGGAGCTGCACGCCTATGCGGCGGACCCCGCGCGCGACCCCGACCTCGCCGGCGACGGGCCGCGCGGGCTCGACACCGACCGGCTCCGGGCCCGCCTCCTGGCCGCGCTGCACGAGGTGTACCCCGAGACGCGCGGGCTGCTGGCCCTCCACGACGAGCTGCTCGTCGAGGACGACTGCGGCCTGGTCGGCACCGGGCCGTGGCGTGACCGGCTGACCGTCGACACCCCGTACCCGGGGCTGGCGCTGGCCGGCGACGGTCTGCGGGTCGACTGGCCGATCGCCCTCATGGAGCGCGCCGCAGTGACCGGCGTGCTGGCCGCCAACCACCTGCTGCAGGGCTGGGGCGTGCGCGGGGAGGACGTCTGGACCGTGCCGCTGCAGGGCGTGCTGCGACGCCGGCCGGACCTGTCGGGGGCGGGCGCCGCCGTCGCACGCACCGCCCGGGCCGTGCGCCACCGCCTCTCCCCCGCACGGCGATGACCGGGCGGCGGAGGGCGGTGCGACCGGGCGAACCGAGCACCCCGCGCGTGGAGCGGCAGGGCGCCGACGGCCGCGCCGGGGTGAGCACCGTGTGGCGCGTCCGTTCGCTCGAGACCGCGCGCCAGGTGCTGCGGGCGCGGCACGCGACGACGCAGGCCGGGTTCACCGCGGAGGCCATCCCCCGGGGCCGGCTCAAGCACCACCCGATCCTCGTGTCCGACGGGCCGCTGCACGACGAGCAGCGCAGCAAGGTCGCCCGGTTCTTCGCCCCCGTGGTCGTCGCCGAGCGCTACACCGCGCAGATGGAGGAGTGCGCGGACCGCCTGCTCGGCCGGACCGGGCCCGGAGGCCGGCTCACGCTGGACGAGCTCGCGCTGCACTACACGGTCGAGGTCACCGCCGAGGTGGTCGGCCTGACGGAGTCGTCCGTGCCGCGCATGTCCCGTCGGCTGGTCAGCTTCTTCCGCCAGCCGCCGTTCGACATCACCCGCCGTGACCTGGGGCGCACGCCCCGCCAGTGGATGCTGGCGGCGTGGAACGGGCTCCTGCCCGTGGGGCGCTTCTTCCTGGCGGACGTGCGTCCGGCGATCCGCGAGCGCCGACGGGAGCGGCGCGAGGACGTCATCAGCCATCTGATCGACGAGGGGTACACGGACGTCGACATCCTCGTCGAGTGCGTCACGTACGGCACGGCCGGGATGGTGACGACGCGCGAGTTCGTCACGATGGCGGCGTGGCACCTGCTGCGCGACGACGTCCTGCGCGAGCGGTACCTCGTCGCCGGGGAGCAGGAACGCTTCGCGATCCTGACCGAGATCATCCGGCTCGAACCGGTCGTGGGGCACCTGTACCGGCGCGCGCAGGAACCGATCGACGTCACCGACGGTGAGGACTCGTGGACGATCGAGGCGGGCGACCTCGTCGACGTGTGCGTGCGTCCCGCGAACGCGGACCCGCGGGCGACGGGCGAGGACGGCCTGGACCTGTGCCCCGGCCGCACCCTGCCGCGGGGCGTCAACGCCGCAGGACTCACCTTCGGCGACGGCGCCCACAAGTGTCCCGGCCAGCCGCTGGCGATCCTGGAGGCCGACGTCCTGCTCACCCGGCTCCTGGGTCGCGCACCGCGTGTGGTCCGCGAGCCGGAGGTGGGCTGGGACGACCTCATCGAGGGCTACACGCTGCGCGGGCTGGTGCTGGAGCTGCCGGCCGACGACCCGGGGAGCCGGTGACGGTACGTCCACGACGTCAGGGCCGTGACGAGCATCGCCAGCAGCACCCCGGTGAAGATGTGCACCGAACGGAAGTCGACGCCGAGCTCGCCGAGGGCGACCTGCACGGCCACCAGCACCGCCACCGCGAGCGCCAGCGCCACGTTGACCGGGCCGGCGGACCGGCGGAGCACGACGTAGACCCCCGCCGCCGCGACGGCGGCCGCGAGCGTCACCCAGGCGCCCGCCCGGTGCTGCACCAGGTATCCCGGCTGCCCGCCGAGCAGCGCCGCGGCCCAGCCCGCCTGCGCGACGACGCAGCTCAGCACGATCGTGGCGGCGCTGCGCAGCCAGATGAGGTGCGGGTGGGGCAGCGTGGGCAGGCGGGGTCCGCGTGCTGGGCTCATGACGGCCTCCCGTCGACGTAGGGTCGGTCACCATGATGAAGGACGTGGCGGTCGTCGGGCTCGGTCCGGCCGGGCGTGCCCTCGCCTCGCGGTGCGCCGCCCACGGGTCGTCGGTGCTGGCGGTCGACCCTCGGCCCGACGCGGTGTGGACCCCGACGTACGGCATCTGGGCCGACGAGCTCGGCGACCTGCCGTCCTCCGTCGTCCGCGCCCGGGCGGCGAACCCCGAGCTGCGGTCCGTCGGCGTGCACCCGCTCGACCGCGGCTACCTGGTGCTCGACAACGCGGCGCTGCAGGCCGCGCTGCCGCTGGACGACGTCGAGGTCCGCACCGGACGCCTCGACGACGCGCAGGTCGCCGCGCTGCGCGGCGAGGCCCGCGTGGTGGTCGACGCCCGCGGGGCACGCCCGGACGGGCTGCGAGCCGACGACCCGGCCCCGATGCAGACCGCCTACGGGATCGTCGTGCGGACCGAGGACGCCCTACCGGCCCTCCAGGGCGCCGAGTCGCTGCTCATGGACTGGCGCACCGACTGGTCCGCCGACGAACGGCCGACCGCCACCCCGACCTTCCTCTACGCCGTCCCCGTGGGTGACGACCGGATGCTCCTGGAGGAGACCTGCCTGGCCGCCGCGCCGGGAATGCCCGTCGCGGAGCTGCGGGGACGGCTGCGACGCCGCCTGCTGGCCCGCGGGGTCGACGCGCGCACCGTGGACGACCCGCTCGACCGGGAGGTCGTGCGGATCCCCATGCGCGGGCGGGGCGCTCCCCCGCCCCCCGGCGTCCTGGCCGTCGGTACCGCGGGACGTGGTGGGCACCTCATCACCGGCTACTCCGTCGCGCACTCCCTGCGCCGAGCGGACACGCTCGCCCAGGACCTCGCCCACGGGCACGCGCCCGACGACGCCGACCAGCTCGACGCCACCGAGCGCCTGCGCCAGGTCGGCCTGCGCGCGCTGCTCCGGCTCAGCACCCGAGGCACGCTGGAGCTCTTCGAGGGCTTCGGGCGTCTGCCGGCCGCCCTGCGACGAGGTCTCCTCTCCCGAGATGCCGGCACGACCGAGCTCGCACGCGCCATGTGGGGGATGTTCGCGGCGATGCCCGTGGCCGCCCAGGCGGAGCTGGTCCGCGCTACGACGGGCCTCCCCCGCGCGCGCTCCTGAGCGGCATGATCCCCGAGTACACGCTATCCGTTTTCGTTTTCTTCGATTAAGGTCAGGGTATGGCCGCGCCAGCAGCAGTTCCCGTGACGTTCGCGACACCCGACGACTCGGAGGCTCTCGCGTCGGTCTCGCGCATCCTCCACGGTCACGACATGCCTGCGCTGGTGGGGCCCGACGGCGAGGAGATCACGCTGCCGCTGAACGTCTACGAGATCCTCAAGGACGTCGTGGACGCCATGCAGCAGGGCAAGGGCATCTCGGTGGTGCCGCGCGACACCATCATGACGACGCAGCAGGCCGCGGACTTCCTCGGGATCTCCCGCCCGACGCTGGTCGGGCTGCTCGAGGACGGGCAGATCCCGTTCACGAAGCCGGGCCGTCACCGTCGGGTGCGCCTTGCGGATCTGGACTCGTTCCAGCGTCGCCACACGGCTGCACGTCGTGAGGCCCTCGACGAGCTGACCCGTGAGGCGACCGAGGGACCGGTGACGACCGGGTTCGTCCAGACCCGGTAGAGCGGCTGATGTACTCGGCGGTCCTGGATGCGTGCGTGCTCATTCCGTATCCGCTGTTCGACGTGCTGCTGCGCTGCGCGGACAAGGGCATGTACCGCCCCCTGTGGTCCGCCGAGATCCTCGACGAGACGCAGCGGAACCTGATCAAGCATCTGGGCCTGGAGCCGGAGAGGGCCGCCAAGCGGGTGAGCACGATGCGCCGGGTGTTCCCCGACGCGACGGTGACCGGACACGAGGGCCTCGTCCCCGCCATGACGAACGATCCCAAGGATCGTCACGTCATGGCGGCGGCCGTGCGGGCGAACACGGGCCTGATCGTGACCGCGAACCTCAAGGACTTCGCACCCGAGCACCTCGAGCCGTACGGAGTCGCAGCCATCCACCCGGACGACTTCCTCCTGGACCTGCTGGACCTCAACCAGGTCGCGGTGATCCGCACGTTGCACCAGATACTCGCCCGGAACGCGAACCCTCCGACCAGCGTGCTCGAGCTCGTCGCGACGCTCGAGGAGACGGTGCCCCAGTTCGCCGCCGAGCTCACTGCACTGATGAGGTAACCACACCGCCCATCATGCGAACAGGCCGCAGCGGACGCTGCCCGGGAGTCGCTGCGGCAAGATTTCAGAACCACCCGTACACGTCGGTCGAGGTGACAGGATCTGAATCTGTGACCCCCTGCGCCCGACGGCGGGACTGCTGCACGGATAGGTGAACTGACCTGTGATGCCTGATGGCGGTGACGGATGCCATGCTTCCCGTGCTCACGTCGGGCCGGCAGATGACGGCGACGAGGCTGAGAACCTCAGTGAGAACCTCAATGGCCCTTCCCACGGGTTCGCCCACCTGCTCCGAGTGGTATCGGTGCAGGTGGGCGGTGGTCGGGGTGACAGGATTTGAACCTGCGACCCTCTGCTCCCAAAGCAGATGCGCTACCAAACTGCGCCACACCCCGTGGTACCCGTCCGCCCTCGGGACGGCGGGTCCGGCGTCAGTGTAGTGGCCGGTCGTCGCGGTCCGGCACGGCACCGGCCCGGATCGACGGCTCGAGCCGGTCGTGGCACGGACCAGGGCGGGGCCTTTGCTAGGCTGACGCCGCATCCCGACGCACGTCGTCGGGCATCGTCGCGGGCGTAGCTCAATGGTAGAGCCCCAGTCTTCCAAACTGGCTACGCGGGTTCGATTCCCGTCGCCCGCTCCGCAGACCGAAGGGCGACCCGGATGATCCGGGTCGCCCTTCGTCGTCCTCCGGGGCAGGGTGAGCACCACCGTGGCCGGCGGCGGGCACCCGCTTTCCATCGATCGTGTCGATGGGTGGGCACGGTCTTGTCGATCGGTCCGGGGGTGGCTAGTCTGGCCCTGCGGGCCGCGTCCCGCGCCTCGGCGTGCGCGCGATCCCGCCGGACCACGAGATCAGGGAGGCAGGCACAGATGACCCGGACGACGTCCTCGGTCGGTGCTCGCACGTGCACGCCGTCGTCGGCGCACGGCCTCCCGGTGGTCCCCTGCTGCTGTCGCTAGAGCGTCCACGTCACGCCTGACCCGCCGGGTCGCGGCGACCGTGCGACGCTCGCCGGCCCTCCCCGCTCACGGACGCTCCCGCGCACCTGCGCGCCGCGCCGTCCGGACCTCGCCCCGCACCATCGCACCCCACCGAAGGATCATCACCATGGCCACCATCTACGACGACGCCACGAAGCTCATCGGCCGCACCCCGCTGGTCCGCATCAACCGGCTCACCGAGGGCGCCGGCGCCACGGTGCTCGCCAAGCTCGAGTTCTACAACCCCGCCAGCTCGGTCAAGGACCGCATCGGCGTCTCGATCGTCGACGCCGCGGAGGCGTCGGGCGAGCTGAAGCCGGGCGGCACCATCGTCGAGGGCACGTCGGGCAACACCGGCATCGCGCTGGCGTTCGTGGGCGCGGCCCGCGGCTACAACGTGGTGCTCGCCATGCCGGAGACGATGTCGAAGGAGCGCCGCGCCCTGCTGCGCGCGTACGGCGCCGAGCTCATCCTCACCCCGGCCGCCGAGGGCATGAAGGGCGCCGTCGCCGCCGCCGAGAAGATCGCCGCGGAGCGTCCGGGCGCCATCCTCGCCCGCCAGTTCGCGAACGAGGCCAACCCGAAGATCCACCGCGAGACCACGGCCGAGGAGATCTGGGCCGACACCGACGGCGAGGTCGACATCCTCATCGCCGGCGTCGGCACGGGCGGCACCATCACGGGCGTCGGCCAGGTGCTCAAGGAGCGCAAGCCCGGCGTGCAGATCATCGCCGTGGAGCCCGAGGAGTCGCCCATCCTCAACGGCGGCGCCCCCGGCCCGCACAAGATCCAGGGCATCGGCGCGAACTTCGTCCCGGAGATCCTCGACACGAACGTCTACGACGAGGTCGTCGACATCAACGCGGAGACCGCGGTGGAGTGGGCCAAGCGGTCCGCCCAGGAGGAGGGCCTGCTCGTGGGCATCTCGTCCGGCGCGGCCCTCGCGGCGGCGGCGCAGGTCGCGGCCCGTCCCGAGAACGCGGGCAAGACGATCGTCGTCATCATCCCGAGCTTCGGTGAGCGCTACCTGTCGACCGTCCTCTTCTCCGACCTGCTGGACTGACGTGACACCGGACCACGACGAGACCGACCACCCCATGCCGAACGGTCACCGGCCGGGCCTGCGGCACCTGCTCGACATCCTCGGTGAGGACCTCGGCGCCGCGCACGCCCACGACCCGGCGGCACGCAGCCGGATCGAGGTGGCGCTCGCCTACCCGGGCGTCCACGCGCTGTGGACGCACCGGGTGGCGCACCGCATGTGGCACCGGCCGGGCCTGCGGCTGCCCGCACGGCTGGTGTCCCAGCTCGCGCGGTGGCTCACGGGGATCGAGATCCACCCGGGGGCGCGGATCGGACGCCGGCTGTTCATCGACCACGGCATGGGTGTCGTGATCGGGCAGACGACGGTGATCGGCGACGACTGCGTGCTCTTCCACGGCTCCACCCTGGGTGGCCGGTCGATGGCGAAGGGCAAGCGGCACCCCACGCTCGGGGACCGCGTGATGGTCGGCGCCGGCGCGAAGGTCCTCGGTCCGCTGTGGATCGGCAACGACGTGCAGGTGGGCGCGAACGCGGTGGTGACGAAGGACGTCCCGGCGGGCATGGTGGCCGTCGGCGTCCCGGCGATCGTCCGGGCGCCCGGCCACCGGCCGGACCACGGCCAGCACGTCGAGGACGCCTCGGAGCTGCTCGAGTACGTCATCTGACCGGCCCGGCGACGGCCCGGGGTCGTGCACGATCCGTCGTGCGCGACCCCGGGCCGTCGTCCGTCCACGGACGAACCGCCGTCGCGCCCTCGCAGGTCGCGGACGCCGGGCCCTGCGCCCGGGAGATCTGATTGCGATTCGGCAACGAGCCTTGTAGGCGTCCTTGCCGAGGACTAGAAAGGAACGCGGTGCGGTGCAATGGCGCTCCGCACCACTTCTCTTCCCCGTCCCACCCGTCCACGGGACCATGCTGCGCCGACTCGGCACCAACTTGTTCTAGTTGCCATAGAACAACTACAGTGGCGGCATGCTCTGGACCATCGACGCCGCGAGCGACGAGCCGCTCTACGCCCAGCTCGTCGCGCAGGCGCGGGTCGCCGCGGCCCGTGGCGACCTGACGCCGGGCGACCGGCTGCCCTCCGCACGCGAGCTCGCGTCGTCGCTCGACCTCAACGTCCACACGGTGCTCAAGGCCTACCGGCAGCTCCGCGACGACGGTCTGGTCGAGCTCCGCCGCGGTCGCGGCGCGGTCGTGACCGCCCGTGCCGCCACGGACATCGGTGCCGTGGAGCACGCCCTCGCCGCGTTCGTCGCGGCCGCCCGGTCGGCCCGGCTCTCCCCCGAGGCCGCCACCACCCTCGTCAAGGAGGCGATGAGACGATGACGACACCCCCTCGCAGCGACCGGCCCGGCTGGCGCCGGCTCGCCCGCCGCTCGACGGCCTGGTCCGCGGCGGCCGCCGTCGGCCTGGTGCTCGCGGCCGCGGTCGTGACCCTGGCGGCCCAGGACGACCTGCCCGCCCGCGTGGCCTCCCACTGGGGTCCCGGCGGGGTGCCGGACGACACGATGGCGCTCACCACCTTCCTGTGGGCCGACGTCGCGCTCGTGCTGTCCCTCGTCGCGCTCTTCTCGGCGATCAGCCTCGCCTGGGGGTCCAGCGCGTCCACGCGGCGCATGACGGCGGCGGCGAACGTGTGGTCCGGCGGTCTGGGTGCGACGCTCCTGCTGGTCACCGTGGTGCTGCAGCGCGGCGTCACCGACGTCTCGACCGTCGCCATGCCGGGCGGGGCCCTCGTCGCGGTGCTGCTCGGCCCCCTGGTGCTCGCCGTGCCGGCGGCGCTCCTCGTGGCCGGCGACCCGGCGCAGCCCGCCACCGACCCGGTGGAGCCGGACGCCGCACGCGCCGGGCTGGCCGCGGACGAGCGCGCCGTGTGGTTCCGCACGACGCAGGGCGGGCCGGGCACCGTCATCGCCGTCGTCGCGATCCTGACGGTCACCCTGCTGGCGATCGTCCTGCAGATGTGGGCGCTGCTGGCGGTACCCGTCCTGCTCGTCGGGGTGTTCGCCGCGATGTTCTCCTTCACGGTGCGGGTGGACTCCGCGGGCATGCGCGTACGTTCCGCGCTGGGCTGGCCCCGCACGCAGGTCCCCGCCGACGAGGTGGTGCGCGCCTCGGTCGTCGACGTCTCGCCGCTGGGCGACTTCGGTGGCTGGGGCTGGCGCGTCGGGTTCCACGGGGGCCGGGTCGGCGTGGTGCTGCGCTCCGGCGAGGGGCTGCTGGTCGAGCGCACGGGCGAGCGGTCGCTCGTGGTCACGGTGGACGACGCGGCCACGGCCGCCGCGCTGCTCAACACGATGGCGGACCGGGCGCGCGCACGCACCGGGGGCGGTGGCGGCGTCCGCTAGGGTGTCGGGTACCCGGAACGGCGCGTCCCGGGTACCCGACTCGACGAGGAGCCCCATGACCACCCTGCGCATCGGCATCCAGACCGGCTACTGGTCCCGCCGGCCCCCGGCCGGCGTCGTGGAGATGCTGCAGGCCGCCGAGGCCGCGGGCCTCGACTCCGTCTGGACCGCCGAGGCCTACGGGTCCGACGCCTTCACGCCGCTCGCCTGGTGGGGCTCGCACACCACCCGGCTGCGGCTCGGCACCGGGATCGCGCAGATGGCCGCCCGCACGCCCACCGCCACCGCCATGCACGCCCTCACGCTCGACCACCTGTCGGGCGGCCGGTTCGTCCTCGGCCTCGGGGCGTCCGGCCCGCAGGTCGTCGAGGGCTGGTACGGCCAGCCGTACCGGCGGCCGCTCGCCCGCACCCGCGAGTTCGTCGAGATCGTGCGCGAGGTGATCGCCCGCGAGCGCCCCGTGACGTACGACGGCGAGTTCTACACCCTGCCCGTCGGCGCGGACACGCCCGGCGCGACCGGCCTGGGGCGGGCGCTCAAGCCCACCGTGCACCCGCTGCGCGCCGACCTGCCGATCGTCCTCGCGGCGCAGGGCCCGAAGAACGTCGCGCTGGCCGCGGAGATCGCCGACGGCTGGATGGCGGGCTTCTACCCGGCGCGCCACGACGCCGAGCTGCGTGCCCTGCTGGCGGAGGGCTTCGCGGCGCGCGCCGACGAGCGCTCCCGCCCCGAGGACTTCGAGGTCCTGGCGACCGTCCCCGTCGTGGTCCGCGACGACGTCGAGTCCGCGGCGGACGTCGTGCGCCCCCACATCGCGCTGTACGTCGGCGGGATGGGCGCCAAGGAGGCGAACTTCCACAAGGCGTCGCTCGACCGGCTCGGGTACGCCGAGGTCACGGACGAGGTGCAGCGGCTGTTCCTCGCCGGACGCAAGGAGGACGCCGCCCGTGCGGTGCCGACCGAGCTGGTCGAGGAGGTCGCGCTCGTCGGCCCCGCCACCAAGGTCCGCACCGACCTCGCCCGCTGGGAGGGCACGGCCCTGACGACGCTGCTCGCGCAGGGCGACCCGGCGTCCGTCGCGGCGCTGCTGGGCGCCTGAGCGTCAGGGCAGCCAGACGGCGCGCCGCAGGTCCACGCGGCGCCCGTCGCGGGTGAGCGGGCAGCCCTCGGCGCGCAGCTCGGCCAGCGCCGTGTCGAGGTGGCGTGCCGGGGGCGAGCCCGCGGCGTTCACGACCCGCCACCACGCGACGCCCGACCCGGCACGCGCCATGACCTGACCGACCTGACGGGGCCCGCCGCGCCCGAGGACGTCCGCGACGGCCTCGGCGACGATCCCGTACGTCGTCGCCCGACCGGCCGGTACCTGCTCGACGACGGCCAGGACCTCGTCGAGGTACTCCTCGGCCGTCGTCGGCGCGTCCGGGTCGGAGCCGGGGTCGGAGCCGGGGACGGCGCGGGGCGGGCGGGACGGCATGCCCCGACTATGACACCCGCCACCGACCGGCGGACACGTCCCGGGCGACCTCCGGCGATATCGGGTGGCGCTGCCCGCCCGCCACCCCCCACGATCGGGGCATGGACCCTGCCTCCGGCCTGCCTGCCGGCTACCGCTTCCGCACGCTCACCGCCGACGACGCCCGGGCGGCGACGCAGCTCGACACCTGGGCGTTCCCGACGGGCGTCTCCCTGGACGAGCTCGACAAGCTTCCTTCCCCGCTGACGTGGGACCGCACCGTCGCGGTCGAGGTCACCCGCGAGGACGGCGCGACGTCGCTGGCGGCGATGCACTCCTCGTACCCGTTCTCGCGGTTCGAGGTGCCGGGCGGCACGCTGCCGACGGCGGGGCTGACGTGGGTGGGGGTGCACCCGCAGCACCGGCGTCGCGGCCTCGCCACGGCGATGATCGACCGGCACCTGGCCCGCTGCCGGGAGCGCGGCGAGCCGCTGTCGGCGCTGTTCGCCGCGGAGTACGCGATCTACGGCCGGTTCGGGTACGGCAAGGCCGCCGACGACGTCCGCCTGACCATCCCGCGGGGCGCCCGGCTGCGCGACGTCCCCGGCGCGGCGGACCACACGGTGCGGATCGAGGACGCCGACCGGGACCGGCACGGCGTCCTCGTGGACGCCGTGCACCGGGCGGCGGGACGCGCCCCCGGCGGGCTGGGCGTGAACCGCCCCGGGTGGGCCACCCGCGAGTCGGGCGAGCTCCAGGCGCACTTCTGGGCGGACTCCCCCGCGTTCCGGGGCGGGCAGGAGTCGCGGCGCGTCGTCGTGGTGGAGCGTGACGGGCGGCCGCGCGGGTACGCGCTGCTGCGCCGCAAGCTGGAGTGGGTGCCCACGGGCACGAACGGCACGGTGTCGGTGTCCGAGGCCGTCGCGCTGGACGCGGCGGCGGCGCGGGCCCTGTGGGGCGTGCTGGTGGACCTGGACCTCATGACGCAGACCCGCACGTTCATCCTCGCGCCCGACGACGCCGTGCTCACCCTGCTGGAGAACCCCCGCGCGGCCGCGCAGCAGCGGGTCGACAACGTGTGGGTGCGGCTCGTCGACCTGCCGGTCGCGCTGGCGGGGCGGCAGTACGCGGCGGACGTCGACGTGACGCTCGCGGTGCGCGACGTGCGGCTGCCCGACAACGCGGGCGTGTGGCGGCTGCGGGCCACGGCGTTCGGGCCGGCGTCGTGCGAGGCGGTCGACGTCCCGCCCGCCGAGGCGGACCTCGCGCTCGACGTGCGCGAGCTGGGCGCCGCCTACCTGGGCGGCACGTCCCTGGCGGTCCTCGCCACGGCGGGCCTCGTCGACGAGCGCGCCCCCGGCGCGCTGGCGGCCGCGAGCACGGCGTTCGGCTGGCCGGTGGCGCCGGTCTGCTCCTGGGTCTTCTGACCCGGCGCCGCGGCAGGTCCGACGGCGGTCAGGACTGGCAGGCCGGGCACCAGAACAGGTTCCGGCCCGCCAGGTCCGCCACCGCCACGGGCGTGCCGCACACGCGGCAGCCGAGCCCGTCGCGGTGGTAGACGTAGAACGCCTCGTCCGCGGGCACGGCGCCGGTGTCGTCGTCGGTGTTCTGCCGGGTGCGGCGACGGCCGGCGCCGGGGGCCGGGCCGGTCCCCGCCCCGCGGTCCTCGGGCCGGGTCGTGACGATCCGGCCCGTCGCGGCCCCGTCGCGCATGAGGTCGACGAGGTCGTCCCAGATCGCGGCGAGGACGGCCGCGGGCACGTCCCGGCCCGGGCGCAGCGGGTCGAGCCGGGCCCGGAACAAGGCCTCGGCGCGGTAGATGTTGCCGACGCCCGCCACCACGGCCTGGTCCATGAGCTGCTGGCCGACCGTCACCCGCGAGCGCCGCACCCGCGCCACGAACGCGTCGCGGGCCGCGGCCAGGTCGCCCCGGCCGCCGTCGGGCCGGATCGGGTCCGGTCCCAGCCGGGCCTCGACGTCCGCCTTCTCGGCACCCGTGAGGACCTCGCAGGCCGTGGGGCCGGTGAGGTCCGCGACCGCCGAGTCGGCGAGCAGCCGCACGCGCACGGCCCCGCGGGGCGCCGGCGGCTCCCACGCTCCCGGGGCGTCCGCCGCGACGCCGGCCGGGACGGAGTCCCGTTCGCCGATGCGTCGCCGTGGCGCCCCGATGGCGTGCACGACGTCGTCCCCCGTGCCTGCGAACGTCCACGCGCCGTACAGGCCGAGGTGGACGCGCAGCCAGCGGGCCACGTCGTCGTCGCCCGACGACGCGAAGCCGCAGAACAGCTGCTTGCCCCACGCCTCGGCGCGCACCAGGACGGACCCGTCGAGCAGCGCCGCGCCGTGCGCGAACCGGCCCTGCGGGCTGGTCACGGCGAGCGGCCGCCCGGCGAACAGCGTCTCGAGGGTACGGGCCAGCCGGTGGACGGTGTGCCCCTCGGGCACGTCAGGCGGTCGCGGGCCGGGAGGCCTCGTACGCGGCGAGCTGGTCGATGCGGCGCTGGTGGCGCGCGTCGCCCGAGAACGGCTCGGCGACGAACGCGTCGACGAGGGCCGCGGCCTCCTCCAGGGAGTGCATGCGGCCGCCGACGGCGATGACGTTCGCGTCGTTGTGCTGGCGGCCGAGCGTGGCCGTGTCCAGGGACCAGGCGAGGATCGCGCGGACGCCCGGCACCTTGTTCGCGGCGATCTGCTCGCCGTTGCCCGACCCGCCGATGACGATGCCGAGCGTGCCCGGCTCCGCGACGACCGCCTCGCCCGCGGCGAAGCAGAACGAGGGGTAGTCGTCCAGCGCGTCGTACTCGTGGGCCCCGTGGTCGACGACGTCGTGACCGGCCTCGGTGAGGTGGGCGACGAGGTGGGACTTGAGCTCGAATCCGGCATGATCGGCGGCGATGTGCAGGCGCATGGGGCCATTCTCCCCCATCGCGCCGACCGTGCCGTACGCGCCGGACGCCCCGCGCGCGACGCGTAGTGTGACGCCATGACGACCGACGCGACCGGGCTGCGGTCCGGCATCGACCTGTCCGCCCTCGACGACGCCGTCCGCCCGCAGGACGACCTGTTCCGCCACGTCAACGGGCGCTGGCTCGACACCTACGAGATCCCCGCCGACCGCGCCATGGACGGCGCGTTCCGCACCCTGCACGACGCCGCGGAGGAGCAGGTCCGCGAGATCATCACCGACGCGGGCGCCGCCGTCCTGGCCGGGACCGCGACGGGCGCGCAGGCCCAGGTGGGCGCCCTGTACGCCAGCTTCATGGACACCGACCGCATCGAGGCGCTCGGCACCGACCCGGTCGCCGACGAGCTCGGCGCCGTGCGCGACGCCGCGGACTCCGCCGCCCTGACGCGCGTCCTGGGCGGGCTGCAGCGCACCGGCGGGGGCGGCGTGGTCGGCCTCTACGTCGACAACGACGCCAAGGACCCCGAGCGGTACGTCGTCTACCTCGTCCAGGGCGGCCTCGGCCTGCCCGACGAGGCGTACTACCGGGAGGACCAGTACGCGGCCGTGCGCGACGCCTTCCTCCCGCACGTCGCGCGGATGCTCGGGCTCGCCGGCGTGGACGAGGCGTCGTGGGGCGTCACCCCGGAGGCGGCGGCCGAGCGCGTCGTCGCCCTGGAGACGGCGCTGGCCGGGCACCACTGGGACGTCGTGCGCGACCGCGACGCCACCCTGACCTACAACCCGATGACGCTGGCCGACCTCGCGGGCTCCGCGCCCGGGTTCGACTGGGCGGCGTGGGCCGACGCCCTCGGCGCGCCCGCCGGGTCGCTCGACGACCTCGTGGTGCGCGAGCCGTCCTTCGCGACCGGCTTCGCGGAGCTGTGGGCGCAGGCCGACCTCGCCGACTGGAAGCTGTGGGCGGCCTACCACCTGATCACGTCGCGCGCCCCCTACCTGAGCGACGCCGTCGTGCAGGCGAACTTCGACTTCTACGGGCGCACGCTGTCCGGCGCGCAGGAGGTCCGCGAGCGTTGGAAGCGCGGCGTGTCCGTCGTCGAGGGCGCGCTCGGCGAGGTCGTCGGCCAGGAGTACGTGGCCCGGCACTTCCCGCCGTCCCACAAGGAGCGGATGGACGAGCTCGTCGCGAACCTGGTGGCCGCCTACCGGGAGTCCATCACCGGGCTGGACTGGATGACGGACGAGACCCGCGCCAAGGCGCTCGCCAAGCTCGAGCAGTTCACGCCGAAGGTCGGCTACCCGGTGCGGTGGAAGGACTACTCCGCCCTCGTGGTCGCCGAGGACGACCTCGTCGGGAACGTCCGCCGCGCCCACGCCGTCGAGCAGGACCGCGAGCTCGCGAAGATCGGCCGGCCCCTGGACCGCGACGAGTGGTTCATGACGCCGCAGACCGTCAACGCCTACTACAACCCCGGCATGAACGAGATCGTGTTCCCCGCGGCGATCCTCCAGCCGCCGTTCTTCGACCCGGACGCCGAGGACGCCGTGAACTACGGCGGCATCGGCGCGGTCATCGGGCACGAGATCGGGCACGGGTTCGACGACCAGGGCTCCAAGTACGACGGCGCCGGCCGCCTCGAGGACTGGTGGACGCAGGCCGACCGCACCGAGTTCGAGCAGCGCACGTCCGCGCTGATCGCGCAGTACGACGCGTTCCGGCCCGCGCAGCTCGGCGACGACGGCCCCACCGTCAACGGCTCCCTCACCGTCGGGGAGAACATCGGCGACCTCGGCGGCCTGTCGATCGCGCTCACGGCGTACCGGATCGCGCTGGGCGGCTCGCTCGACGGCGCGCCCGTCGTGGACGGGCTCACCGGCGTCCAGCGGGTGTTCCTCGGGTGGGCGCAGGTGTGGCAGGCCAAGGGCCGCGACGCCGAGGTGGTGCGCCGCCTCGCCACGGACCCGCACTCCCCGAACGAGTTCCGCTGCAACGGCGTCGTGCGCAACGTCGACGAGTTCTACACGGCGTTCGACGTCGACGCCGACGACGCGCTGTACCTGCCCGCCGCGGAGCGCGTGCGCATCTGGTGAGACGACGACCGGGCGGCGTCGACGTGCGACGCCGCCCGGTCGGTCACCGGCCCGCCCCTGCCGGGGCGCTCACCGCTACGACGTGGCGCCGATCCCGGCCCGGGCCAGCGAGAAGCCGTTGCCCGACGGGTCGTGGCGGCAGTACATGCCGTCCTGCTCCGAGGTGCACGTGAAGTCGCCCTCGGTGACGGACTCCCCGTAGGCGAGCTCGTCGAGCTTCTTCGGGGCCTTCTTCGGCTTGGAGTCGACGCACGGCAGCGCGACGTCGCCGACCGAGTCCAGGGTCACCACGTAGCCGGACGACCCGTCGCAGCCCTCCACGGGCGCGGGGCGCTGGTTGAGCTCGGCGATGCCGCACGAGACCCCGGCCTCGAAGATCTGGCAGCTGATGTTGCGCGACGGCGACCGGAGCTCGGCGACCTGCGCGCCGAACGCGACCGCTTCCGCCTCCCCCTGGTCCTGGCCGTCCCCCTCGGCCGCCGCGGCCGGCGTGTCCGACGGCGTCGACACGCTGGGGACGTCCGGCCCCGTCAGCGCCTGGACGACGAACACCAGCGCGACCACGAGGAGCACCACGTCCACCGCGATGAACGCGAGCCATCCCGGGCTGAGCCGGCGACCCCGCGACCGACCGACGGCCGGGTTCTGCGTGGTCGCCGGGCCCCCCTGCGGGGCGCCCGCGCCGTGCGCCGACGGCTGGGCGTACGCGTGCTGCTCGGGCGTGTACCCGTAGCCCGGCGCCTGCGGGGCCGGCTGGGAGTAGACGGGCTGCCGGGCCGGCGCGGACCGGTGCGTCGCCGGGGCGGGCGGGGGCACGGCAGCCGTCTGCTGCGCCGCCGGAGGGTACGAGCCCGCCGCCGGTGCCACCGGCGCCATCGCGGCCGTCGCCTGCGCGGGCGGGGTCGTGGACCGCGGCGGGTAGGTGGCCGACCCCGGCGGGTACGCGGCGGTCGCCTGCGCCGGCGGGTAGGCGGCGGTCGGCGCGGGCGGGTACGCGGCCGTGGCCTGCGCCGGCGGGTAGCCGGGGGAGGCCGCCGACGGCGAGGCGACCGACCCCGGCGCCGGCGGGACCGGCGCGTGGAGGTTCTGGTGCACCTGCGTGGCGTGCGGGTCCCGGGCCGGGGCCGGGGACGCCGCCGTCGACGGGGACGCCGGGGACGCGGCCGACCCGGGCCGCGCACCGCCCGGGGCGAACGACGGCGGGGCCTGGCGCGGGACCTGCGACCGCTCGGCACCGGGCTGCGGCGACGCAGGCCCGGGGGGCGGAGGGGGCGGCACGGTGCCGGACATCTGAGCTCCTTCCCGCGTCCCGGCGAGGCACTCGACCTCGCGCGACGCGATGACACGCAACGCGCAGGATGTCACGACCCACCGTCACAGGTCGAACCCCTGTCCCCCGGATTTCCCCCGCGGGGGCCCGGAAACACGTTCAGGAGCGCACCACGGAGATGGCATGATCGACCGCGTGTCGCGACGACCTCGCGGCCCGCCGACCTGCCACCGTCCAAGGGAGCACCCGTGCCCGGAGAGAACCTCACCCGCGCCGAGGCGATCGAGCGCGCCGCCGTCGTGCACGGCGTCGAGTCCTACGCCATCGACCTCGACCTGACCACCGGCGCGGAGACGTTCTCCTCGACCACCGTCCTCAGGTTCACCGCGACCGAGGGCGCGAGCACGTTCCTCGACCTCGTCGCGCCGACCGTGCGCGAGGTCGTCCTCAACGGACGCGCCCTCGACGTCGCCGCCGTGTTCGCGGACTCCCGCATCGCGCTGACCGACCTGGCGGCCGAGAACGAGGTGCGCGTCGTCGCCGACTGCGCCTACATGAACACCGGCGAGGGCCTGCACCGGTTCGTCGACCCCGTCGACGGCGAGGTCTACCTCTACACCCAGTTCGAGGTCCCCGACGCCCGCCGCGTCTTCGCGACGTTCGAGCAGCCGGACCTCAAGGCGCCCTTCCAGCTGTCGGTCACGGCGCCCGCCCGCTGGCACGTCGTGTCCAACCAGCCGACCCCGGAGCCGACGCCCGCCGTCCACGCGACCGACGCCGCCGTCGAGACCGCCCGCTGGGAGTTCGGCGCCACCCCGCGCATCTCCAGCTACCTCGTGGCGCTCGTCGCGGGCCCCTACGCCGTGGAGCGCGGCGAGGTCACGTCCGCCGACGGCCGCGTGATCCCGCTCGGCGTGTTCTGCCGGTCCTCGCTGTCCGCGCACCTCGACGCCGACGCCATCATGGAGACCACCCGCCAGGGCTTCGCGTTCTACGAGGAGACGTTCGGCGTCCCCTACCCGTTCGACAAGTACGACCAGCTCTTCGTGCCCGAGTACAACATGGGCGCGATGGAGAACCCCGGCTGCGTCACGTTCACCGAGTCGTACGTCTTCCGCTCCAAGGTGACCGACGCCGTGCGCGAGCGTCGCGTCGTGACGATCCTGCACGAGCTCGCCCACATGTGGTTCGGCGACCTCGTCACGATGAAGTGGTGGAACGACCTCTGGCTCAACGAGTCGTTCGCCGAGTACGCGTCCACGCTCGCCACGGCCGAGGCCACCGAGTGGGAGGCCGCCTGGACGACGTTCAACGCGATGGAGAAGACCTGGGCCTACCGCCAGGACCAGCTCCCCTCCACCCACCCGATCGTCGCCGCCATCAACGACCTGGAGGACGTCCAGGTCAACTTCGACGGCATCACCTACGCCAAGGGCGCCTCGGTGCTCAAGCAGCTCGTCGCCTGGGTGGGTCGCGACGAGTTCATCAGCGGCGTCTCCGCGTACTTCCGCAAGCACGCGTGGGGCAACACCGAGCTCACGGACCTCCTCGTCGAGCTCGAGGCCACCAGCGGCCGCGACCTCACGGCCTGGTCGAAGATCTGGCTCGAGACGGCCGGCGTCAACACGCTGCGTCCCGAGATCGGCACCGACGCCGACGGCGTCGTCACGTCGTTCGCGATCACGCAGACCGCGCCCGCCGACCACCCGACGATCCGCCCGCACCGCCTCGGCATCGGCTTCTACGACCTCGACGCGTCCGGCGCCGTCGTGCGGACCCGGTCCGTGCACGTCGACGTCGACGGGGAGCGCACCGAGATCCCCGAGCTCGTCGGCGTCGACCGGCCCGGCCTCGTCCTCGTCAACGACGACGACCTCGCCTACGCCAAGGTGCGTCTCGACGACGCGTCGCTCGCGTTCGCCGTCGAGCACCTCTCCCGCATCGCCGACCCGCTCGCGCGCTCCCTCGTGTGGGGCTCCGTGTGGGACGCCGTCCGCGACGGCGAGACGCCTGCGTCCGCCTACGTCGACCTCGTGCTGGGCAACATCGCCGCCGAGACCGAGTCGACCACCGTGCGCACCACGCTCGCCCAGCTCGGGCTCGCCGCCCGCTCCTACGTCGCGCCCGCCCGTCGGGCCGCCGTCGCGGAGCGCGTCGGCGACACCCTGTGGCGGCTCGCGCAGGCCGCCGACGCCGGGTCCGACCTCCAGCTCCAGCTCGTCAAGTACTTCGCGGCGCTGTCCTCGACGTCCGCGCACGTCGCGCCGCTGCGCGGGCTGCTCGACGGTTCGGTGACGCTCGACGGCCTCACCGTCGACACCGACCTGCGCTGGGAGCTCCTCGAGGGCCTCGTGCTCCTCGGCGACGCCGACGAGACCGAGATCGACGCCGCGCTCGCCGCCGACGACACCGCGACCGGCCGTCAGGCCGCCGCCCGGGCCCGCGCCGCCGTCCCGACGGTCGAGGCGAAGGAGCGCGCCTTCGCGTCCGTCGTCGACGACGCGGACGCGCCCAACGCGATCATCCGCGCCACCGCCGCCGGGTTCGTGCACGTCGTCGACCCGACCGTGCTCGCACCGTTCGCGCAGCGCTACGTCGACGCGCTGCTGCCCGTCTGGGAGACCCGCAGCTACCACATCGCCGAGGAGCTCATCGAGGGTCTCTACCCGGCACCGCTGGCCTCGGTGGAGCTGCGCGACGCCGCCCGCGGCTGGCTCGACGCCCACCCCGACGCCGCCGCGGCCCTGCGCCGCATGGTCGTCGAGGGCCTCGCGGGCACCGAGCGGGCCCTGGCCGCCCAGGCGGCCGACGCCGCCTGACGAGCCGGCGCAGACCTCGCCGGCACAGCGCAGGCCCCCGCGAGTCGCGGGGGCCTGCGCTGCGTCGCGGGGAGGTCAGCGACCCTGCGCGACCGCGGCGAACAGGGAACGCAGGCGGGCGTTGTCGAACAGGTCCTCGACGAGCACCGGGTTGCCCGCGGAGTCGCCCAGCGGGACCTTCCAGTTCGGGTACTCGCGGTCGGTGCCGGGCTGGTTCTGGGAGCGGCGCTCCCCCACGGCGTCGACGAGCTGCACGCCGACCAGGGCGGCCCGGGAGCGACGCAGGTAGCGGTGCAGCGCCTCGACGACCTCCCGCTCGGACGGGTTGTCCCCCACGAGGCCCTGTTCGGCCAGGGTGCGGACGGCGGCGGCGCGCTCGGCACGGGCGCGGCCGCGCAGCACCTGCGCGTCCTCGGTGAGCAGGCCGAGGCGTTCACGCAGGTCCACGTGCTCCCCGGCGAGGTAGCCGGCCGTCGGCGGCATGTCGTGCGTGCCGACGGACGCGAGGGTGAGGTGGCGGTAGTCCTGCGGGGCGGTGGGCTGGTCGCCGTCCTTCTCGAACCAGAACACGGACGTGCCGAGGACGCCACGGTCGGCGAGGTAGTCGCGCACCCACGGCTCGAAGACGCCGAGGTCCTCCCCCACCACGATCGCCCCGGCGCGCTGCGCCTCCAGGCACAGGATGCCGACGAGGGCGTCGTGGTCGTAGCGGACGTACGCGCCCTGCGTGGGCGACATGCCCTGCGGGACCCACCAGAGCCGGAACAGCCCGAGGACGTGGTCGACGCGCAGCGCACCGGCGTGCCGCAGGACCGTGCGGAGCATGTCCCGGTAGGGCGCGTACCCGGCGTGCGCGAGGGCGCGCGGGTTCCACGGCGGCTGGGACCAGTCCTGGCCCTGCTGGTTGTACATGTCGGGCGGGGCGCCGACGCCGACGCCGGGGGCGAGGACGCCCGCGTTGGCCCAGGCGTCCGCCCCGTCGGGGTGCACGCCGACGGCGAGGTCGTGGACGATGCCGATCCGCATGCCGGCCTCGACGGCGGTGCGCTGCGTGTCGTGCTTCTGCTCGTCGAACACCCACTGGAGCCAGGTGTAGAAGTCGACGCGGTCGGCGAGGCGCTCGCGGGCCTGCGCGACGGCGGGCGAGGCGGGGTCGGCGAGGTCGGAGGGCCAGCGTCCGCCGCCGAGCTCCTCGGTGAGGGCGCACCACGTCGCGAAGTCGCGCAGGCCGGTGCCCTGCTCGGCGACGAACGCCTCGAACGCCGCCTGCCGGGACGCGCGGCGCGGTGCGGTGTGCACGACCTCCAGCGCGGCCTTCTTCGCGTCCCACACGGCGTCGCGGTCGATGGGGCCGTCGTCGGAGGCGAGGTCGCGCACGGGGTCGGACGCCCACTCGACCAGCGAGCGGTCCGCGGCGGACAGGTACGCCGTCTCGGGGATGTCCTCGACGCGCACGTACAGGGGGCTGCCGAACCGGCGGGACGTCGGCAGGTACGGCGACGGGGTGAGAGGGGTGACGGGCTCGGCGGCGGCGAGCGGGTTGACGGCGACGAAGTCGGCGCCGGCCCGGTGCGCGGTGAGCCAGGCGAGGTCGGCGAGGTCGGCGAGGTCGCCCATCCCCCACGACGTGCGGGACCGCACCGAGTAGAGCTGCACGAGCACGCCCCACGCCTGGCGGCGGTCGAGGTCGGCGGGGAGCTCGAGCCGGCGCGGGGTGACGACGAGCGTCGTGGTGACCTCGTGCCCCTCGGTGAGCGCGTGCAGGGTGTGCCAGCCGAGCGGCAGGTCCGTCGGGACGGCGAACGTGGCCCGCCCGACCTGACGGCCGTCGACCTCGCGCGGCTCGACGAACACGTCGACCTGGTCGAGGTCGCGCCGCGGACGCACCTGGTGCGGGCGCGCGGTGGGCTCGGCGCCCTCGACCTCGAGCCAGACGTGCACGGACGCGCCGTGGGTGACGTGCACGGGGACGTCGTGGCGGTCGCCCTGGCGGACGACGACGGCGGGCGGCAGGACGCTGCGCCACTCGTCGTCGCGGGCGCGGCGCAGGCTGTGCGCCACCTCGCCCGGGGTGGAGGCCGCGACACCGAGCGCCGTGAGGACGGCCACGAGCGTGGCGTCGGACACCTGGACGACGCCGCCGCCGTACCGGTGGTACTCGGTGAGCACGCCGTGCGCGGCGGCGAGCTCACGCAGGGCGTCGGGCGCGGCGGCCTCGGGCACGGCCTGGGACGTCTCGGGGGTGCTCACGGGACGATCCTGCCACTTCCGCACCGGCGTGGCACCGCCCGCACGCTGCACGGACGGTGCCGACGCCCCTCCGGGCGGGTCGGCCGAGGGTCCCGGGGGCGGTTCACGAGGCCGACCTCGGGAGCTACCGTGGCTCTCGTGCTGATCTCACCCACCGCCATGAACCTGTGGTACGCCACGACGCCGTCCCCCGACCCGTCGACCAGCGAGGGCGTGCTGGAGCAGACGAGCGACGCGGTCGGCCAGGCCGGCAGGTCGTTCTGGGAGTGGTTCAGCGGCTGGCCGCTGCACGTCATCGTCATCCTCGTCGTCGGCGTCGTCCTGCTGGTGGTGCTGCGCCGCGTGATCAGCCACGTGACGGAGCGGATCGCGGTCGGCGCGCCGAAGGGCACGGAGGGGTCCTGGAAGGACTGGATGCGCCGGACCCCGCTGGTCGAGGACGCGATCGCGGTGGCGAACCCGCTGGCGAACGAGCGGCGCGCGCAGCGCGCGCGCACCGTGGGGTCGGTGCTGAACTCGGCGGCGAACATCGTCATCGGCGTCATGATCGTGCTGAGCATCCTGGCGGAGCTCGGCATGAACGTGGGCCCGCTGCTCGCGTCGGCCGGTCTCGTGGGCGTCGCGATCGGCTTCGGCGCGCAGTCGCTCGTCACGGACTTCATCTCGGGCATCTTCATCCTCATCGAGGACCAGTACGGCGTGGGTGACGTCGTCGACCTCGGGTCGGGCGCCGAGGGCGTCATCGAGGAGGTGCAGCTGCGCACCACGCAGGTGCGCGCCGTCGACGGCACCCTGTGGTGGGTGCGCAACGGCGAGATCCTGCGGGCGGGCAACCGGACGCAGCGCTGGTCGCGCGCGGTGGCGGAGGTGCGCGTCCCGGTGGACTCCGACATCTCGACCGTGCGGGCCGCGCTGGACCGCGCGGCGGAGACCGTCGCCGCGGACGAGACGTTCGCGGCCGAGTTCATCGAGCCGCCGGCGGTGCGCAGCGGCGTCGACATGGTCTCGGACATCTCGATGACGTTCACGATCCTGGCGCAGGTGCGTCCGGGCATGCAGTGGGAGGTGTCCCGGGCGCTGCTCCTCGCCGCGCAGGCCGAGCTGCGCGCGGCGGGCATCCGGCGCGGCGAGACGTCGACGCGGACCGCGGCGGCCACGGACGTCGAGAACCCGTGACCCGACGCCGGGGCGAGCCGGAGGCGTGACGGACCGGGCCGTCGGGGAGTCCCCGACGGCCCGGTCGTGCGTCGCGGTCAGGCCGAGGCGAGCCGGCCGTCGAGCTCGGCGGCGAGGTTGTCGGCCTCGGGCCCGACGATGACCTGGATGATGCGCCCGGACCGGACGACGCCGAACGCCCCGGAGGACTTCAGGCCGTCCTCGTCGACGAGGGCGGGGTCGGACACCTGCACGCGCAACCGGGTGATGCAGGGCTCCAGCTCGACCACGTTGGCCGTGCCGCCGAGCGCCTCGAGGATGTCTTCCGCCTTGCTCATTCGGTGTCTCCCCAGTCTCTGGTCGTGCGGATCGCGTCGTTGCAGGTCCGCCCCCCAGCCTAACCCCTCCGCCCGGGCCCGGCGGGGGCGACGTGCGGGTGACCGGTGCCACGTCCGCCCGGGCACGCGGGTCTGGGAGGATGGCGGCGTGACGACCCCCAGCTTTTTCGAGGAGGTCGGCGGGCACGACGTCTTCGTCCGGCTCGTCGACGTGTTCTACGACGGTGTGGCGACCGACGAGGTGCTGCGCCCCATGTACCCCGAGGAGGACCTCGGTCCTGCCAAGGTGCGCCTGACGATGTTCCTGGAGCAGTACTGGGGCGGTCCGTCGACGTACAGCGAGCAGCGGGGTCACCCGCGGCTGCGGATGCGGCACGCGCCGTTCAAGGTGAACCCGGACGCGCGGGACCGCTGGCTGCTCCACATGCGCACGGCGGTCGACGCCCTCGACCTGGCCCCGGCCCACGAGTCCCAGCTGTGGGACTACCTGGAGCGTGCGGCGTTCAGCCTCCTCAACACCTTCGAGGAGTGATGCGGAGCCCGGTCGAGGTGGGGGCGAGGAACGAGCACCCGCCGAGGCCGGACGCAGCAGCATCCCCGCCCTGCCCCTTCCCCACGACCTGAGGACGACGAGCATGACGCACACCTCCCCTGACCCGTTGGACCGCCTGCTGGCGACGCTGGAGCTGCACGAGATCGAGGGCTGGGGCCCGCGCGGCGAGGAGGACGTGTGGCGCGGGCGCTCCCTGCCGGGGCCGGCGCGGCGGGTGTACGGCGGGCAGGTGCTGGCGCAGGCGCTGATGGCGTGCGGGCGCACGGTGGAGGCGGACCGGCTGCCGCACTCGTTGCACGCGTACTTCCTGCGCGAGGGCGGTCTGGACGAGCCGATCGACTTCGCGGTGGAGCGGCTGCGGGACGGCCGGTCGTTCAGCGCGCGGCGGACGCACGCGATCCAGTCGGGCAAGCCGATCCTGACGTTGACGGCGTCGTTCCAGACGGACCAGCCGGGGTACGAGGCGTACCAGCCGGCGCCGTCGGACGTGCCGGACCCGGAGGACGTGCCGTCGGCGGTCGACGTCCTGGGTCGGATCGACCATCCGGCGGCGCGGTTCTGGTCGCACGAGGCGGCGTTCGACCTGCGGCACGTGGGCGGTTCGATCTTCCTGGGGCCGGACCCGGACCCGTCGCCGGTGCAGCGGGTGTGGGTGCGGGCGCGGCACGAGATCGCGTCGGACGACCTGCTGCTGCACCGGGCGCTGCTGGCGTTCGCGTGCGACCAGATGATGCTGGAGCCGGTGCTGCGGCAGGCGGGCCGGTCGTGGCGGGACATCGGTGCGACGGTGCCGATGGCGAGCCTGGACCATGCGATGTGGTTCCACCGGGACGCGCGTGCGGACGAGTGGCTGCTGTACGTGCAGGAGTCGCCGGGTGCGCAGGGCGGCCGCGGCATGGGTCTGGCGCGGGTGTACGACCGGCGCGGTGCGCTGGTGGCGAGCATCGCGCAGGAGGGCATGGTGCGCCTGGAGGCCTGACGCCGTCGGGTTCTCGACCTGCGGTGTCGACGGGGGCGCAGCACACTGGCGTGATGCGTCTGCGTCGTGTGTCGGTGTCCACGCCCGGGTACTCCCGCCGGGCGAAGGGTGACGGGTGGGTGTTCCTCGACGTCGACGCGCTGCCGTTGACGGACGAGGCGGAGGTGGTGCGCTGCACCCGCCTGGCGGTGCCGCCGGCGTGGTCGGACGTGTGGATCTGCCGGTACGCGAACGGTCACGTGCAGGCGTTCGGCCGGGATGCCGCGGGGCGGGGCCAGTACCTGTACCACGAGCAGTGGAGCGCGCGGCGGGCGCGGCGCAAGCACGACCACGTGCTGGAGGTGGGGCGGCGGCTGCCGGGCGCGCGGCGCACGGTGTCGCGTGACCTGGCCCTGCCGGGGCTGCCGCGGCCGAAGGCGTTGGCGCTGGCGTTCCGGCTGCTGGACGAGGCGTACTTCCGCGCGGGTGGTGAGGTGTACGCGCGGCGGCACCGCAGCTTCGGGCTGGCGACGATCCGCAAGGAGCACGCGACGGTGCGGCGTGACGGGTCGGTGCACTTCCGGTACCCGGCGAAGTCGGGTCAGGTGCGGGACGTGCTGGTGGAGGACCCGGTGGTCGCGCAGGTGGTGTCGACGTTGAAGCGCCGCCGGGGCGGCGCGGAGCTGCTGGCGTGGCGGGAGGAGCGGTCCCGGGGCGGCGTGGTGTGGCACGACGTGTCGAGCGCGGACGTGCAGCGGGACGTGAAGGACCGGTTGGGCGAGGACGCGACGCCGAAGGACTTCCGCACGTGGCACGCGACGGTGCTGACGGCGCGGGCGCTGGCGGCGGTGGAGCCGCCGTCGTCGGAGCGGGGGCGGCGCCGCGTGGTGACGGGGATCGTGCGGGACGTGGCCGAGGAGCTGGGCAACACCCCGGCGGTGGCACGGTCGTCGTACATCGATCCGCGGTTGTTCGACCTGTGGGAGCAGGGGCGCACGATCGGGGGCGTGTCGTCCCGGTCGGCGGCGGAGCGCGCGGTGCTGGAGCTGCTGTCGTGAGGGCGGCGGTCACGGGGGTCACGGGGTACGTGGGGGGCCGGCTGGTGCCGGAGCTCCTGGCGGCGGGGTTCGAGGTGCGGGCGCTGACGCGGGACCCGGCACGGCTGGCGGGCCGGGAGTGGGTGGACGACGTCGAGGCGGTGCGGGCCGACGTGTCGGACCTTGACGCGGTGCGGGCGGCGCTGGAGGGCGCGGACGTCGCCTACTACCTGGTGCACTCGTTGGGCACGGGGGCGACGTTCGAGGCGCGGGACCGGCGCAACGCGCTGACGTTCGCGCGCGCGGCGCGCGAGGCGGGGGTGAGGCGGATCGTCTACCTGGGCGGCCTGTACCCGGACGTGCCGGAGGGCGAGCTGTCGCGGCACCTGGCGTCCCGCAAGGAGGTGGAGGAGATCCTCCTCGCGTCGGGGGTCCCGACGACGGTGCTGCGGGCGGCGGTGATCCTGGGTTCGGGGTCGGCGTCGTTCGAGATGATGCGCTACCTGACGGAGCGGCTGCCGGCGATGACGACGCCGCGCTGGGTGGACAACCGGATCCAGCCGATCGCGATCCGGGACGTGCTGCGCTACCTGGTGGGGTCGGCGTCGATGCCGGCGGACGTGTCGCGCGGCTTCGACATCGGCGGGCCGGACGTCCTGACGTACCGGCAGATGATGCAGCGCTACGCCCGGGTGGCGGGCCTGCCCCGGCGTGTCATCGTGGGGGTGCCGGTGCTGACGCCGCGGCTGTCGAGCCACTGGGTGGGGCTGGTGACGCCGGTGCCGTCGGGGATCGCGCGGCCGCTGGTGGAGTCGTTGGTGCACGAGGTGGTGTGCCGCGAGGACGACGTGCGCCGGTTCGTGCCCGACCCGCCGGAGGGTCTGGTGGGGGTGGACCGGGCGATCGAGCTGGCGTTGACGCGCATCCACGACGGCGAGGTGACGACGCGCTGGTCGTCGGCGTCGGTGCCGGGGGCGCCGTCGGACCCGTTGCCGACCGACCCGGACTGGGCGGGCGGCTCGTTGTACGTGGACGAGCGTCGCATCGTGGTGGACGCCCCGGCGGACGTGCTGTGGCAGGTGATCGAGGAGATCGGGGGGCACGGCGGCTGGTACTCGTGGTCGCTGGCGTGGCGGGTGCGGGGGCTGCTGGACCGGATGGTCGGCGGCCCGGGCCTGCGGCGGGGCCGGCGCGACGAGCATCGCCTGCGGGTGGACGACGCGGTGGACTTCTGGCGGGTGGAGGCGATCGAGCCGGGTCGGCGGCTGCTGCTGCGCGCGGAGATGCGGCTGCCGGGGCTGGCGTGGCTGGAGCTGCGGGTGGACTCCGCGGCCGAGGAGGTCACGGGGCCGGAAGACGACGGCCCGAAGCCGCAGGACGCCGCGGGTCCGGGGCGCACGTACTTCGCGCAGCGGGCGCTGTTCCACCCACAGGGGCTGCTGGGTCAGGCGTACTGGTGGTCGGTGGCGCCGTTCCACGGCGTCGTGTTCGGGGGCATGCAGCGCAACGTCGCCGCGGACGCCGAGGCGCGCGCCCGCGGCGACGGCTGACGCACCCGTGTCGCCCCGGGTGCGCGCCACGGCGGGCGGGCCGTGCGGCCCGCCCGCCGTGCCCCGCACCGGGAGTCAGTCGGTGCAGGCGAGGGTCTGGGCCGCCGGCGGTGTCCCGGTCCCGATGAACCCGACGGTCGCGGTCTGTCCCGCGCCGAGGTTCGCGTTCCAGCTCTCCGGCGTGATGACGCCGTCCGCGAGGCGTCCGCCCCACAGGTTGGAGGTGGTCAGCCCGGCGGGTGCGGTCACGACCCAGCCCTGGACGCCGGCGGGGCCGCCGGTGACGGTGATGGTGCCCTGGTAGCCGCCCTGCCACGACCCGGCGGTCGCGTAGGTGGCGGTGCACGCGCCGGCGGGCGGCTCGGGGTCGTCCTCGCCGGTCGTCACGGTGGCGGCGGCCGAGGCGGCCGACCGGTTGCCCGCCGCGTCCTTCGCCACGACGGTGTAGGCGTAGGTCGTCGCGGGCTCGAGGCCGGCGTCGGTGAACGACGTCGCCGACCCGCCGACGCTGCCGACGACGACGCCGTCGCGACGCACGTCGTAGCCGGTGACGCGCACGTCGTCGGTCGACGCCGCCCAGGTGACCTGCACGGTGGTGCCGTCGGCGGTGGCCGCCACGGACCCGGGGACCGTCGGCGCCTGCGTGTCCTCGACGGGCTCGGGCGCCTCCCCGAACAACCGGTCGTAGTCGGCGAGCGCCGTCGCGACGGCGGTCTGCGCCCAGAACCGGTGGTAGGTGAACTCGGGCGCGGGGCCGCCGTCCAGGTGGGCCTGGACCTTGTCCCACTCGGGGTCCTCGGTGAGGAACGACCGGATGTCGAGGAACGACACGCCCGGCTCGATGACGTCACCGTTCGGCATGGTGCCGCTCCAGCCTTCCGGGACGTGGACGCCGTCGCCGGTGGTGGAGGTGAGCACGTCGTCGAAGCGTGCGTAGTCGCCGCGGGTCTCGGTGGTGGCGACGCCGACGTCGTCGAGGTTCTGCTCCCAGATGGCGTTCAGCAGGTCGTGGGCGGTCTGCTGCGCGACGGTGTCACCGGACTCGGCGGCGTAGTACATGAGCGTGCGGGCGAGCGCGCCGGCGACGCCGACGTCCTGCCCGTAGCCCGTGACCTCGACGCTCAGGCCGGAGTTGTCGCCCGGGTTGTCGGGGTCCCAGTCGTCGGGCTGGCCCTCCCAGGCGAGGTTGGACGGGATCTGCCAGGTGTCCTCGGTGATCGTGATGTGGTCGACGACCCACGGCACCCACCTGTCGAGGATGTCCCCGGCCCGCTCGTCACCGGTCTCCTCGTAGAGCTGCGCGATGCGCTCGACGCCCCAGCCCTGCATGCCCATCCAGGAGTTGGAGGGCGGGTCGTGGTACACGGGCGCCTCGGTGTAGCCCATGCCGTAGAAGGTGGCGACGTCGTCGGGGCGGTCGGCGTAGTGACCGTCCCAGCTGTTGGTGGAGCCGCCGGCGATGCCACCCTCGGGGGCCTGGAGCCACTGGAAGAGCTCGATCTGGCGGTCCAGGCTGGTCGCCCAGTCGTCGTCGGCGGTGGGCGAGTCGGGCTTGAGCGCGGGGTCGTTGGCCAGGGCCCAGGCCGCCATCGGGTTCTGGTAGCCGAAGTGCGCGTGGCTGGAGCCGATGCGCCAGGCCCACGGGGACGCGGTGTCGAGCGCGCCGCCCCAGGCGTAGTACCAGGACAGCAGGTAGTGGGCGCTGTCGCGGCCGGTGCCGGCGGGGCAGGACGGCGACTGGCAGTCGGGGGTCTTGAAGTACTTGTCGAAGAGGGCGTAGCGCAGGTAGTCGCCCATCCTGGAGGCCTTGCCGACGGTGTCGGCGACGGCCTCGGGCTGGCCCTGCTCGGTGGCGAACTTGTTGGCCCAGTAGGCGGCCTCGACGGCGCGGGCGTCGGCGTCGGGGGCGTTGGTGTACTTCCACTGCTTCGCGTACGACGCGTCGCCGGTGAACAGGTCGAGGTAGCCGTTGTCGCCGCCGTAGCTGAAGTCGTCGATGGACGGCTGCGGGACGGTCTCCCAGACGGACTCCTGGGGGCCGCGCTGGAACGTGTTGATGTAGCTGGTGCCCTCGTGGTCGGGACCGAGCAGCGTGGAGGAGCCGGGGGCGGCGCCGAACCCGTAGACGTTGTCGACGTCGGCGAGCCAGTGCATGCCGTAGACCTCAGACGTGCCGTAGGTGGCCTTGAGCTCGTTCCCGATGGGGTCGGTGCCGACACCGACCGACGTGTCGAGCTGCGAGGGGTACTGGCTGGGGTGGTTGAACTCGGGCGCGTAGGTGGCGGGCCTGGCCGGGTCGTAGGCGCCGTTGGTGGGCTGGTTCTCGGTGGTGGGGATCATGTACTGCTCGAGGGTGTCCCACGCGTGGTTGAAGGGCTCCCAGTCGCCGGTGACCTGGCCGTACGACGTCTCGAGCCAGAGCCAGAAGGAGTAGGCCTCGCTGGTGGTCTCGTGACCGTGGTCGGGCGCCTCGACCATGAGGGTCTCGACGGCGTGGTACGGGATGCCCTGGGGCGAGAAGTAGCCGTTGGCGGGGTCGTGGATCTTGGCGTAGAGGTCGAGGAACCGCTGGGTGTACTCGCCGTCGGTGTCGAGCTCGGCCGCGGCGACGGGTGCGGAGGCGACCGGTGGGGCCGCTCCGGCGGGGACGGCCGCGACGAGCGCGGCCAGCGTGGCCGTCGCCGCGGCGCCCGCCAGCAGGCGGGTGCGGACGGGTGTGCGTGGCATGGGTGATACCTCTCTCCGTTGAGGGGGACACCTCGACCGTGCCGCCGTGGAAGCGTTCCCACAACGCGGCGAAACGTTTAGGGGCCGCCGGCCGGGTCAGACGTCGAGGGCGATCCGCCCCACCGGCAGCGCCGTCCCCCGGCGCACCACGTCCTCCGCGCGTCGCAGCACGACCCCCGCGTCCAGGCCGCCCGCCGGCTCTCCGGTGCCCACCGGCTCGACCACGACCTCGGCCCCCAGCACGGCACCGACCCGGGCCGCGCGCCGCCGCGCCGACGCCGGGTCGTGGCCGTCCAGCAGCACGGCCACCCCCCGCGGCCCGAGCCGCGTCACGCAGTCGTCCTCGCCGATCTCGCCCAGCAGCCGGTCCAGGGCGCGGGCCGCCGGCGGGGCGGGGAACCCCACGGCGAGCACCTGCCACCCGTAGCCCGCCACCCGGCGACCGCGCCGGATCGCCCGGTCGGCCCGGTCGACGAACAGCTCGCGCGGCACCGTGCGGCCGCCGAGGTCGGCCCCCGGCCCGGCACCGCGCTCCCCCGCGGCGTCGTCGGCCACCCGCGCCATCGCCCCCACCAGCCGGGCCGGCCGGTCGCCCGCGTCGTGGACCGTCACCGCGCGGCAGCGCACCGGTACCCAGGCACCGCCCGCGACGCGCAGCCGGTGCTCGACGTCGAGCGGCTCGCGCGAGCCCGACAGCTGGGCCGCCACCGCGGCGTGCACCCGCTGGAGGTCGTCGGGGTGGACCCGCGAGAACCACTCGTGCGGGTCGTCGCCGAGCGCCGCCCGGTCCGTGCCGACCAGCGCCGCCCACGCCGGCGAGTAGCGCACCGTCCCGGCGTCCACGTCCCAGTCCCACGTGCCGTCGTGCGACGCGATCGACACCAGCGCGGCGCGCTCCTCCCCCGCCGCGACGTCGACCGCGAGCGCGCGCTCGCGCTCCGCCGCCTCGGCGAGCTCGCGCCGCTGCGCCCGCAGGGACGTCAGCGCCTCCTCGGCGTCCAGCGCGACGGCGAGCATCGCGGCCCAGTGGTTGTAGCGCGCCCGGGTGCTCGTGGCCCGGGTGTCCACGAGCCCGCCGACGGCGAGGAAGCCCCGGTCGGACCGGCCGAACGCGACCGGCACCACGACGGTGAGGGACCGCGGGTCGGTGAGCGCCGCCGGGGGGAACTGGTCGGCCGTCATCACCTGCCCGACGAGGGCCTCCCCGCCCGGGTGCTGCCCGCGGGCCCCGACGACGCGCAGGACCCGCTCCCCGGGACGGTCCGGGTCGTCCTCCCACAGGGCGAGCGCGGCGACGGAGGTGCGCGTGCGCGGCATCCAGTCGAGGCGCCGCAGCGCCTCACCATCGGACCGCATGAGCTCCAGGTCGACGGCGTTCTGGTCCACCAGGTCCTGCTCGAGCCGCCCCGCGCGGGCCAGGTCGCCGTGCCCGCAGCCCCGCGCCAGCGCCGCGACCACCAGGCTCAGGGCCTCCTCGACGTCGTCGGCCGCCTCGGGCTCCATGCCGCGGGGCCGCGACGACGCGGCCGTGTCCGCGCCCGGCGCGGCCGCGCGCGCGGCGAGACGGCCACGCACCCGCCGGCACTCGGCGTGCAGCGCCGGGACGAGCTGCTCCAGCGCACCCGCGCCGGGGCGCAGCGCGGCGGTGCGGTCCCCGAGCGCGCGCAGCGCGGACGCGGGCGGGTGCTGCCCGGTGACGACGCACGCCTCGACGAGCTGGCGCACCGTCGACAGCCACGTCTCGGAGGCGCCGCGGCGCACCCCGTCGGTGCGGGCGAGCACGACGCGCGCGACGGCGGCCAGCGGGTCGGGCTCGTCCGGGCCTGCCTCGCCGTCCACGACGACGGTGCTGCGGGTGCCGCGTGCGCACCCGCACGACTCCCGGGTCACCAGGGCGGACACGTCGAGCCGGTGGTCGCCGTCGACGTCCTGGCCGCGCACCCGCGCCACGACGAGCTCGGCGGCGCGCTCCCCGACGAGGTCGTGCATGGGGTCGATCGACGTCAGACGCGGCCAGGTCCGCGCGCCCGAGTCGGAGTTGTCGAACCCGACCACGGCCTGGACGGCGGGGACCTCGAGGCCGGCGAGCTGCAGCCCGCGCAGGAACCCGACGGCGTTGCGGTCGGTCGCGGCGAGGGTCGCGGTCGTGGTGATGCCCTGCTCCGCGAGCCGGCGCGCGACGAGCTCGGCGCTCGACTCCTGGTTGTCCCGCGTCCGGTAGAACTGCTCCGGGGCGTGCTCGAGCCCGTGGTGGGCGAGCGCGTCCCGGAACGCGTCGTAGCGCTCGGCGATGTCGCTCTGCCCGGTGTTGCCGAGGAACCCGATGCGGCGGTGGCCGTGGTCGACGAGGTGGTCGACCGCCGCCCGCACGCCCCCGACGTTGTCCGGCGCGACCACCGGGACGTCGAGGCCGTCGGCCGAGACCCCGAGCCCGACCAGCGGGACCCCGGCCGCGCCGAGGCGCCGCAGGTCGGCCTCGCCGAGCGCGGTGGTCACCACGACGAGCCCGTCGAACGCCCCCACCCCGGGCGCGGCGCGGCGGAACGGCGCGACGGGGAACTCGTCCCGGTCGAGGTCCGCGGGGTAGGTCTGCACGGCGACCACGCGGTGTCCCTCGGCGCGGAGCACCCGCGTCATGCCGGCCAGGATCCGGCCGAAGTAGTAGCCGCCCACCACGGGCAGCAGCACACCGATCGTCAGGGGCGACCCCGTGGCGTTCCGGGCGCCTCGTGTCCACGTCGACACGTCAACCACCGTCCTCGTCGTCGAGTCCTGCGTGCGCCCCCGCAGGTGCATCATGCCTCGAAACCGGGCAGCATGTGGGAGCGTGTCCACCACGCAGCGCCGCGGGACCGCCAGACCCGCCTCCGCCCCTCGGGTGACGATCACCGACGTCGCCCGGGCCGCCGGGGTCTCGATCGCCGTCGTGTCGTACGCCCTCAACGACCGTCCGGGCGTCTCCGACAGCACCCGCCGCCACGTCCTGCGCGTGGCCGACGACCTCGGCTGGCGTCCGAACGCCGCAGCCCGGTCGATGCGCTCCGCCGTCGCGGCCAGCGTGGGGCTGCAGACCCTCGACCCGGGCCGGTGCACCCTCAGCCGGTCCGTCGCCCTGGAGCTGGCCGGCGGCCTGCGCCCTCGTCTCGGCGCCACGGCCCTGGCCGTGGAGGTCGTCGCCGACCGCACGGCCGGCGCCGCCGCGCTCGAGGCGGCGTGGACGGAGCGGCGGCACGCGGCGTTCGTCCTGCACGACCTGCTGCTCGACGACCCGCGGATGCGGGCGGCGGCCCGGGTGGGGGCCCCGGTCGTGGCGGTCACGCCGCCCGGGGTCGGCACCGCCGGGGTCACCGCGCCGGTGTGGTTCGCCGGGCAGGCCGAGGCGGCCGTGGGGCGCTACCTCACCGACCTCGGGCACCGCCGGTTCGCCCTGGTCGTCGAGGACGCCCGCACCGACGTGGCGCGCGCCCTGCACGAGGGGATCCTCGACGCGACCACCGGGCGGCACGCGACGGTGGAGGTGGTGGAGGTGTCGGGCGCCCCGGAGGCCGGCGCGGCGGCGGCACGGCTCCTGGCCCGCGACGACCGGCCGACCGCGCTCGTGACGGACGGGGACGTCAGCGCGCTGGCGGTGCTGGGGTCCGCGCGGCACCGGGGGTTCCGGGTGCCGTGGGAGGTGTCGGTCGTGGCCGGGTCGGACGCGGAGACGTGCCGTCTCGTGGAGCCGCAGCTCACGGCCGTGTCGCGCCCGTGGCGGTCGTTGGCCCCCGTGGTGGACGCCGCCCTGGACCGGGTGCGGGGCGTCGGTGAGGACGGCCGGGACCCCGGGCCGACGCCGCCGACCGCCCGCCTCGTGATCCGCGGGACGACGGCGCCGCCCCCGTCCTCCGGAGGCGCCTAAACGTTTCAGGGGCTGCGGTGGGAGCGCAACCAGGGGACGTTGGGGGGCGTCGGGCGACGAGGCCCGACGCACGGGCAGCGCCGCCCGTGCCCCCGAAGCACCTGGAGGATCCCGTGCGATCACGATCCCGTCGCCCCCGCGACCGGGCGGCCGTCCGGCCGCTGGCCGTCGCCGCGACGCTCGCCCTGGCCGCCGCGCCGGTCTGCGTCGCCGCGTCGTCGGCGTCCGCCGCCGAGCGGGTCGACAACCCGTTCGTCGGCGCCGACCAGTACGTCAACTCCTACTGGACCGCCAACGTCGCCGAGGCCGCCGCCGAGGCCGGCGGCGACCTCGGCGCCAAGATGCTCACCCTCACCGACACCCCCACGTCCGTCTGGATGGACCGCACCAGCGCCATCGAGGGCAACGCCGACGGCCCCGGCCTGCGCTACCACCTCGACGCCGCGCTCGAGCAGCAGCAGGGCGACACCCCGATGGTGTTCAACCTGGTCATCTACAACCTGCCCGGCCGCGACTGCTACGCGCTGGCGTCCAACGGCCTGCTGCCCGCGACCGCCGCCGGCCTGGCCGAGTACGAGTCGGAGTACATCGACCCGATCGCCGACATGCTGGCCGAGCAGCAGTACGAGAACCTGCGGGTCGTCGCCACGATCGAGCCGGACTCGCTGCCGAACCTCGTGACCAACATGCACGAGCCCAAGTGCCAGCAGTCCGACCCGTACTACCGCGCGGGCGTCGCCTACGCTCTCGACCGCCTCTACGAGGCCGGGAACGTCTACTCCTACATCGACGCCGCCCACTCCGGCTGGCTCGGCTGGGACTCCAACGCCGGCCCGGCGGTGAACGTCTTCAAGGACGTCGTGACCAGCACCGAGCACGGGTACGCCACCGTGGCCGGGTTCGTCACCAACACCGCGAACTCCACCCCGCTGCACGAGCCGTTCCTCGAGGACACCACGTTCGGCTCCGGCGGCGGCACCCAGGTGCGCCAGGCCGAGTTCTACGAGTGGAACCGTGACTTCGACGAGCTCGACTGGACCGAGCACCTCTACTCGCTGGCCACCGCGGCGGGATTCCCGTCGAGCATCGGCATGCTCGTCGACACGTCCCGCAACGGCTGGGGCGGGCCGGACCGCCCGACGGCGGCGTCGACGTCCACGGACCTCAACACGTACGTGAACGCGTCCCGCGTCGACCGCCGCACCCACCGTGGCGCGTGGTGCAACCCGGACGGCGCCGGCCTCGGCGAGCGTCCCACCGTCGCCCCGACGGACAACGCCGCCTCCCACCTCGACGCCTACGTGTGGGTGAAGCCGCCGGGCGAGTCCGACGGCGGGTCGACCGACATCCCGAACGACCAGGGCAAGGGCTTCGACCGGATGTGCGACCCCACGTTCAACTCGCCCAAGCTCGCGGGCAAGCTGACCGGGGCCAAGGCTGGCGCCCCGCTGGCGGGCCAGTGGTTCCAGGAGCAGTTCGAGATGCTCGTGGCCAACGCCTACCCCGCGATCGACGGCGACGGCGGCACCCCCGACCCCGACACCCAGGCGCCGACCGCCCCGACCGGTCTGACCTCGACCGCGAAGACGTCGACGTCGGTGTCCCTCGGCTGGGGCGCCGCGTCGGACGACACCGGCGTCACCGGCTACACGGTGCGCGCCGGCGGTGCGGTGGTCGCGACGAGCGCCACCACGTCGGTGACGGTCACCGGTCTCTCCCCGGCGACCGCCTACCAGTTCACGGTGACCGCCCGCGACGCGGCGGGCAACGTGTCGCCGGCGTCCGCGCCGCTGACGGTGACGACCTCGGCGGGCAGCGGCGGCGGTGACACCCAGGCGCCGTCGGTCCCGACGGGCCTGGCGGCCGGCACGGTCACCACGTCCTCGGTGGCGCTGACCTGGAACGCCTCGACCGACGACGTGGGCGTCACGGGCTACCGCGTGCTGCGCGGCGGCCAGGTCGTCGCGACCGTCACGGGCACCTCGGCGACGGTCACCGGCCTCACGGCCGACACCGCGTACTCGTTCCAGGTCGTGGCCGTCGACGCGGCAGGCAACGCCTCGGCGGCGTCCGCCGCACTGTCGGCGACCACCGCGAAGGAGCCGACCACCCCCGCCGGCGCCTGCACCGTGACCTACACGGCGAACTCGTGGAACACCGGGTTCACCGGGTCCATCACCCTGAAGAACGACTCGGCCTCGACCGTCGACGGGTGGGAGCTGGTGTTCGCCTTCGCCGACGGCCAGGCCATCACCCAGGGTTGGTCCGCCGAGTACGCGCAGTCCGGTCCGACGGTGACCGTCACACCCGCCGCGTGGAGCTCGTCCATCCCGGCCGGCGGCTCGGTGTCGTTCGGGTTCAACGGATCGCACTCCGGCACGAACACCGAGCCGACCGCGTTCACCCTCGACGGCACCGCCTGCACCGTGGCGTGACCCGCTCGCGGGGACCCGCCCGGCCTCCCGGTCGGGTCCCCGCAGCACCCCGAGGGCTCTGCGGCCCTCCCCCACGACCCCCGCGGCCGGGACGGCTGAGTCCCGGCCGCGGGCTCCATCTCGTTCGGAGGACATCATGCGAGAGCGTTTCGACAACGATTTCTCACCCCGCCGCCGCAGGACCCGGACGGTCGCCGCCCTGGTCACGACGGCACTCGCCACGGCCGCCGGGGCAGCCGTCGTCGGCGCCGCCCTGGCGCCCGCCCAGGCCGCCGAGCCCGTGTTCGAGCCCTGGCGCGACGCGGCCGACGACCACGGGGTCACGATGGGCTTCGCGCTCAGCCCGGGCCACCTGTCGAACCCCGGCTACCGGGCGATCGCCGAGCGCGAGTTCGACCTCGTCGTCGCCGAGAACGCCATGAAGTGGGACGCCACCGAGCCCACCCGCGGCACCTTCTCGTTCGGCCAGGCCGACCAGGTCGCCGCGTTCGCGGCGGCGAACGACGCCGACCTCTACGGCCACACCCTCGTCTGGCACTCGCAGCTCCCCGGCTGGGCGCAGAACCTCACCGACCCCGCCGACCTGCGCGCCGCGATGTACGACCACATCGACGCCGTCGCAGGCCGGTACACCGGGCAGGTCGTCGCGTGGGACGTCGTCAACGAGCTCTGGAACGACGACGGCACCCGCCGGCAGAGCGTGTTCCAGCGGGTGCTCGGCGACGGCTACGTCGCGGACGCCCTGCGACGCGCTCGCCAGGCCGACCCCACCGCGAAGCTGTGCCTGAACGACTACAACACCGACGGGATCAACGCGAAGTCGACGGCGATGTACGACCTCGTCGTGAGCCTCCGGGCGCAGGGCGTGCCGATCGACTGCGTGGGCTTCCAGTCGCACCTGATCGTCGGCCAGGTGCCGAGCACCTACCGGCAGAACCTCCAGCGCTTCTCCGACCTCGGGGTCGACGTCCGCGTCACCGAGCTCGACCTCCGCACGAACGTCCCGGCGTCCGCGGCCACGCTCGCGCAGCAGGCGACCGACTACCGCACGGTCGTCGAGGCCTGCCTGGCGGTGGCGCGCTGCGACGGCGTCACCGTCTGGGGCGTCGACGACGGCCACTCCTGGGTGCCGAACGTGTTCGGCGGACAGGGCGCCGCACTGCCCTGGGACGCGCAGTACCAGGCCAAGCCCGCCTACACGGCGGTCGCGCAGGCGCTCGGCGCCGCGGTCGAGGGGTCGCCGTCGCCGAGCCCGACGCCGTCCACGAGCCCGTCGCCGGACCCGTCGCCCGACCCCACCGGGGAGCCGGGCGCGACGTCGTGCGCCGTGACGTGGGGGGTCAGCGCCTGGAACACCGGGTACACCGGGACGGTGACGATCCGGAACACCGGGACGACGGCGTGGACGTCCTGGACGCTGCGCGCGTCGCTCGCGCCGGGGCAGTCGCTGCAGCAGGGCTGGTCGGCGCAGTGGACGCAGTCCGGCTCGGTCCTCACCGCGACGAACGCGGCCTGGAACGGGTCCGTGCCACCGGGCGGGTCGGTCCAGGTCGGGTACAACGCCGGGCATGCCGGGGACGCGTCCGCACCCACCGCCACCAGTGTGAACGCCACCATCTGCGGGTGACACGAGCCGGGACCGGTGGCCGCGACCCGCGGCCACCGGTTCACCCTCCGAAGACGCTCAAATGAGCACGCCCTGGGAGCCGTCGTGGTGAATCCTGAGCCCATGACACAGCTCATCGCGGGGCACGGCTCGACGCCGCCCCGAGGCGACGACGCCTCCGGCACCACCACCTCCCGACGGCGCGCCCGTCGCTCCGGCACGGCCTCCCGCCGCGCCACCACGACCCTCGCCGCGAGCACCGCCGCCGCCCTGCTCGCGACCACGCTGGTCGCCGCGGCACCGGCGGCCACCGCGGCACCGGCCGCCACCGCACCCCTCGCCGCGGCCCCCGCCGCGGACTGCGCGGTCCCCTTCCCCGTCTCCGAGGTCACCCGCGGCGCGGCGGTCACCGGTCTCACCGTGTCCCAGGGCACCACGCCGCAGGAGTTCACCGGCGAGATCCTCGGCGTCGTCTCCGACGGCATCGCGCCCGGACTGGACCTCGTCGTGGCGGAGCTGTCCTCCCCCGCCATCGACAAGGCGGGCGGCATCTGGCAGGGCATGTCCGGCTCCCCCGTCTACGCCGAGGACGGCCGCCTCATCGGCGCCGTCGCCTACGGCCTGGCGTACGGCAGCTCCCCGGTGGCGGGCATCACCCCGTACGCGGACATGCAGCGCTACCTCGGGGGCGCCGGCGCCGCGGCCGCCCCCGCCAAGGTCGAGGTCGGCACCACGATGGCGAACCGCATCGCCGCCGAGACCGACGCCACCCGGTCGCAGGCCGCCCAGGGCCTGCGACCGCTGCCGATGCCCGTCGGCGTCGGGGGCATCAGCGTGTCCCGGGCCACGAAGTCCGCCAAGGAGCGCGGGACCACCGTCGTCAACGCCGACTCGTACCGCATCGGGCGCGCCACCGGCAGCGCCACGAGCGACGTCGACTCCGTCGTGGCGGGCGGCAACGTCGCGGCCGTGCTGTCCCAGGGCGACATCACGCTCGCGGGCGTCGGCACCGTGACGTCCGTCTGCGGCAACCGCATGGTCGCGTTCGGCCACCCGATGAACTGGTCCGGCCCGGCCCGCATGGGTCTGGCCGCGGCGGACGCCGTCTACGTCCAGGAGGACCCGCTCGGCGTGCCGTTCAAGGTGGCCAACGTCGGGGCGCTCGGCGGCACCATCACCGACGACCGCCTCGCCGGCATCGCAGGCACGTTCGGGGCCGCGCCGCCCGCGGCGACCGTCACGTCCAAGGTCAGCTACCACGGGTCGTCCCGGACGGGCACGACCAAGGTCCTCAACAAGGCGGTCCTGGGCGACGTCACGTTCTTCGGGGCCAACGCCAACCACGACCGGGTCGCGGACGGCTGGATCCGCGGCTCGCAGACGCAGACCTGGACCATCAAGGGCACCTACGCCGGCGAGCCGTACACCCTGCGCTACGCCGACAGGTACCGCTCGACGTTCGACATCGGCTGGGAGGGCGTCTACGACGTCGCACTGACCGTCCAGGCACTGTCGACGGCCCCGCGGACCACGGTCACCTCCGTCGTGCACGACGTGCGCACCAGCGACGACATGCGCACCTTCCGGGTCGCGAAGATCGAGCAGCGGGTCAAGGGCCGGTGGGTCGACGTCACCGGCAAGCGGGCCAAGGTCAAGGGCGGCAAGGAGCTCAAGCTGAAGGTCACCCTGGCGGGCTCGGACGGCACCACGCGCACGTTCCGCCACGACACGAAGGTCCCGAAGCGCTACCGGGGGGAGACCGGCTACGTCTCGGTCGTCGGCGGCAACGTCTACGCCGAGGAGTTCTTCTGGCTGCGCTCGTCGTTCCCGGCGGTCAAGGAGGCGCTGCGCACCAACCAGGGCAACGACGAGGTGCGCCTGAGCCTGCAGATCGGCTCGGGCCGCACGGCGCTCGAGCGCACCCGGACCACCGACCCGCTGCCGCGGGTGGTCGGTGGCCAGAAGTCGGTGCGGATCAAGGTCACGCGCTGACCTGAGCCGGGGCGCCGGGTCGGCCTAAACGATTCGGCGCCCCGGCCTCCCTGGTCGCGTCGAAGCGCTTCACCTACGGTGGCTCGCGGGCACGGTGCCGTGCCCGCGGGCCACCGTCGTGCGTGTGCGCCCCGCCGTCCGCACGAGGGAGTGAGAACGGATGAGACTTCGACCGACCGTCGCCGCGCTGGCGACGACCGGGCTCGTCGCCGCGGGGGTGGGCGTCGCCGTCGCCCAGACCCCCGCCGCGCCGCTCGGGACCGCCACCGGAACCGCCGCGGCCGACTACACCTGGGGCAACGTGGAGATCGTCGGGGGCGGGTTCGTCCCCGGCATCGTCTACAACGAGGGCGAGCAGGATCTCGTCTACGCCCGCACCGACATCGGCGGCGCCTACCGCCTCGACCCCACGACGCAGCGCTGGGTCCCCCTGCTCGACCACGTCGGCTGGGACGACTGGAGCCACTCCGGCGTCCTGTCCCTGGCCACCGACCCCGTCGACCCGGACAACGTCTACGTCATGGTCGGCACCTACACGAACTCGTGGGACCCGAACGACGGCGCGGTGCTGCGCTCCCGGGACCGCGGCGAGACGTGGCAGCGCACCGACCTGCCGTTCCAGGTCGGCGGGAACATGCCGGGCCGTGGCATGGGCGAGCGCCTCATGATCGACCCGCACGACAACCGGGTCCTCTACCTGGGCTCCGAGGGCGGGCACGGCCTGTGGCGCTCCACCGACTCCGGCGTCACCTGGTCGCAGGTGACGAGCTTCCCCAACGCCGGGAACTACGTCGTCGACCCGAGCGACCCCGACGGGTACAGCGGCTCCAACCAGGGGGTCCTCTGGACCGTGTTCGACGAGGCCTCCGGCACCGCGGGCTCCCCCACCCCGACGATCTACGTCGGTGTGGCGGACAAGGAGAACAACGTCTACAGGTCGACCGACGCCGGGGCGACCTGGCAGCGCGTGGCGGGACAGCCCACCGGGTTCGTGCCGCACAAGGCCGAGCTCGCCGACGGGCAGCTCTACGTCGCGACGTCCTCCACCGGCGGCCCCTACGACGGCGACCTCGGGGAGGTGTGGCGCCTCGACACGGCCTCGGGCACCTGGACCGACATCTCCCCCGTGCCGTCCGACAGCACCGACGCCTACTTCGGCTACTCGGGCCTGGCGGTGGACCGGCAGGACCCGGACACGCTCGTCGTGACCTCCCAGATGTCGTGGTGGCCGGACAACCAGGTCTACCGCTCCACGGACCGCGGCGAGACCTGGGCGCCGATCTGGGAGTGGGCCGGCTACCCGGCGCGCACCAAGCACTACGACCTCGACGTCTCCGGCGCGCCGTGGCTGGACTTCGGCAGCGCGGGGACCGCCCCCGAGGACAGCCCGAAGCTCGGCTGGATGATGGAGTCGTTCGAGATCGACCCGTTCGACTCCGACCGCTTCCTGTACGGCACCGGCGCGACCGTCTACGGCGGCGACAACCTCACCGACTGGGACACCGGGGGCACCGTCGACATCTCCGTCCGCGCGCAGGGCATCGAGGAGACCGCGATCCAGGACCTCGTCGCCCCACCCGGCGACGTCGAGCTCGTCTCCGGGATGTACGACATCGGCGGCTTCGTGCACCACGACATCACGCAGGTGCCGTCACGGTTCGCCTACACCCAGCCGTACCACTCGGGCGTACTGAGCCTCGACGTCGCCTGGAAGAAGCCCGCCACGATGGTGCGGGTCGGCACCGGCGGCGACCAGTACCTCGGCGTCTCCACGTCGGGCGGCGACGCGTGGTGGGCGGCGCAGCAGCCGGCCGGCGTCACCGGGCCGGGGAACGTCGCGCTGTCCGCCGACGGCGCCACCCTCGTGTGGAGCCCCGACGGCACCGGCGTGCTCCGCTCCACCACCCTCGGGTCGACGTGGAACGCGTCGACGGGCGTCCCGGCCGGGGCCACCGTGCGCGCCGACAAGGAGGACCCGCAGACCTTCTACGCGTTCGCCGACGGGACGTTCTACACCTCCCGCGACGGCGGTGCGTCGTTCACCGCGTCCGCCGCGACCGGGCTGCCCGCCGCCGGGCGGCACCACGTCGAGACCGTGCCCGGCAAGGCCGGGAACGTGTGGGTCGCCGGCGGCGAGACCGACGGCGTCTACGGCATGTGGCGCTCCACCGACTTCGGCGCCACGTTCACCCCGGTGGCGGGCGTCCAGGAGGGCGACACCGTCGGCTTCGGCCGGGCCGCGGCGGGCCACGACCACCCGGCCGTCTACACGTCGTCGAAGATCGACGGCGTGCGGGGCATCTTCCGCTCCGACGACGCCGGCGCCACGTGGGTGCGGATCAACGACGACGCCCACCAGTTCGCGTGGACCGGTGCCGTCATCACCGGCGACCCGGACGTCTACGGCCGCGTCTACGTGGGGACGAACGGCCGTGGCGTCGTCGTCGGACAGTTCGGCGGCACCGAACCGACGCCGGGGCCGACGCCGTCGACGACCCCGAGCGCGACACCCGACCCGTCGACCTCGCCCAGCCCGTCGGTCAGCCCGACCCCGACGCCGAGCCCGTCGACGTCGCCCACCCCGCCGACCACCGGCACCTGCGCCGCGACGTACCAGGTCGTCGGGCAGTGGCCCGGCGGGTTCCAGGGCGAGGCGACGGTGCGGAACACCGGCACGTCGCCGCTGACGTCGTGGACGCTCGCCTGGACGTTCACCGGCGGTGAGACCCTGGTCCAGGGGTGGGGCGGCACGCTGTCGCAGTCCGGCGCCACCGTGACGGCCACCGCGCCGGCCTGGAGCACGGACCTCGCCCCCGGCCGGTCCGCGACGGTCGGGTTCATCGGTTCCGGCACGCCCGGCCCGGTGACGGAGCTGACCTCGAACGGCAGCGCCTGCACGACGTCCTGACACGCTCCCGGGACCACCGACGGCGCAGGCACCCTCCCGCCTGCGCCGTCGGCGTGCGCCCGGGAGAACGGTGGCAGGACCCGAGCGGACGAGCCGTCAATCGCCGGCCCGGGCGGGAAGGCGGCGAGCCGCGTCGAGCCGACGAAGCTCCTCGCTCGGGAAGGGCTCCCGTCGGCCGTCGAATCGGAACCGCAGGCAGAAGTCCCCCATGGCCGCGGCGAGCGGGGCGTCACGCGCGACCAGTGCAGCCACTGCCGCGGGTACACCCTCGGGCGTCACCCCGGCAGCCCAGGACCGCACGAGCTCTCGACGTTCGTCCGCCCCGCACCCGAGCAGGGCGACGACGAGCCAGTTCACCAGGGTCCAGGCGGTGTAGCAGCGGTCGTAGCCGCCGTGCGAGGACACGAACTCCGCCTCGGCCGGGTCGAGCGCGAACCGGTCGGAGACCGCCAGCCCGTAGTCGGCGACGTAGAGGCGTCGGCCGTCGGTCAGGACGTTCCAGAAGTGACAGTCGAGGTGCAGCAGGCCGCGGCCGTTCATGAACGCGACGACGTCCCGCAGCCCGGAGTCCACCATCGCGCACGCCCGTTCGACGGCCTCGTCGCCGGCCCGGACCTGGGCCCCCAACCAGTCGTGCAGGGTCTGCGGTAGGTGCTCCAGGAACAGGACGACGCTCGCGGTGGCGTCCCGGACCGCCTCGATGCGACGGCGGATCGCGGTGTCGCCGCCCCAGTAGTCGACCGCGCGATCGACGTCCGCCAGCTCCACAGGGAGCGGCAGGCCATCGTCCGGGAGCACCCGCCAGTGGTAGGTCAGCGGGAAACCGTCGTGCTCCCCCGTGAGCACCCACTCCGTCGTCATGAGGTGGACGGACAGCTCCCGCCACGCGCCGAAGCCCGGGCCGCCGATGGTGCCGAGACCGAGATGGCTGAAGAGCGGCAGGCCGAAGAGGTTGGCGGACGACCGACGGTGCTCGGGCCGCCGCTCGAGATCGGTGAGCCGCAGCCGTTTGACGAAGACCGGCACGCCATCGACCTGCACACGGAGCGTCTGCCCACCGATCCCTGCGCCCACCGGGACGGCGCCGTCGAGGAGCGACCGGAGTGCGTCCTCGCCCATGCCTCCCAGCGCCGCGGACGCCGAGCGGTAGGCGGCCACCCTGCGTGCGTGATGCGCGTCGGTGCTCGTCACCGCCTCCTCGCTCGGGCCGTCAACGGTGTGCCGACCAGGCAGGCAGCACGACGGGGCGCGCACATGCTCTCACGCGCCGACCGGAGGGACGCCCATCCGATCGGGACGTGGAGCCGGCACGCCTAACCGTTTCAGCCGGGCCGCCCTCCTTGCCGGGTGGCGCCAAGGTTCCGACCATGAGGGTCGACGTGCGTCGATGAGGACGCCGCCGGACCCGAGAGGCAGCGATGCACCGACGACCCCTGGCAGGCCCGGCCCGGCGGGCCGCCGCCCTGGCCACCACCTGCGCCCTCCTGGCGGCGGGGACCTCCGCCGTCGCCCCGGCCGCGACGGCGGCCGCCGACCCGAACTACGCGGAGGCCCTCCAGAAGTCGCTGTTCTTCTACGACGCGCAGCGCTCCGGGGACCTGCCGGACGACTTCCGCGTGACGTGGCGCGGGGACTCCGGGCTCGACGACGGTGCCGACGTCGGGCTGGACCTCACGGGCGGCTGGTACGACGCCGGCGACCACGTGAAGTTCGGGCTGCCGATGGCGTTCACGACGACGATGCTCGCCTGGGGCGCGATCGCCAGCCCGGACGGCTACACGTCGTCGGGCCAGCAGGACGAGCTGCTCGACTCGCTGCGCTGGGTCAACGACTACTTCATCAAGGCGCACCCGGAGCCGGACGTGCTGTACGCGCAGGTGGGCGACGGCGCGGCCGACCACCAGTGGTGGGGCCCGGCCGAGGCGATGCAGATGGCCCGCCCGGCGTACAAGGTGGACGCGTCCTGCCCGGGCAGCGACGTGGCGGCCGAGACCGCGGCGGCGATGGCGTCGTCGTCGATCGTGTTCGCGGACTCCGACCCCGCGTACGCCGCCGAGCTCGTGCGGCACGCGGAGCAGCTCTACACGTTCGCCGACACCTACCGCGGGAAGTACTCCGACTGCGTCCCGGCGGGCAGCTTCTACAACTCCTGGTCGGGCTACCAGGACGAGCTCGTGTGGGGCGCCTACTGGCTGTACGAGGCCACGGGCGACGCCGCCTACCTCGCCAAGGCCGAGGCGGAGTACCCGAAGCTGTCGACGGAGAACCAGTCGACCACCCGCTCGTACCGCTGGACGGTCGCGTGGGACGACAAGTCGTACGGCACCTACGCGCTGCTCGCCCAGGCCACGGGCAAGCAGACCTACGTCGACGACGCGAACCGCTGGCTCGACTACTGGACCGACGGCTACCAGGGCGACCGGGTGCGGTACTCCCCCGGCGGCCAGGCGTTCCTCGACACGTGGGGGTCGCTGCGGTACGCCGCGAACACGGCGTTCGTCGCACTGACCTACGGCGACTGGCTGGCCGATCGCGGGGACACCGTCCGCGCGCAGCGGTACCACGACTTCGGCGAGCGGCAGATCGACTACGCGCTCGGCGACAACCCGCGCGGCGCGTCGTACGTCGTGGGGTACGGCGCCAACCCGCCGCGCAACCCGCACCACCGCACCGCGCACGGGTCGTGGCTCGACTCCCTGGCCGAGCCCGCCGCCACCCGGCACGTCCTGTACGGCGCGCTCGTCGGCGGACCCGGCGCGGCCGACGACACCTACACCGACTCCCGCACCGACTACGTGTCCAACGAGGTCGCCACCGACTACAACGCCGGGTTCACGTCCGCGCTGGCGCACCTCACCGCGGAGCACGGCGGCTCCCCGCCGGCCGCCTTCCCCCCGGTCGAGACGCCCGACCAGGACGAGTTCTTCGTCGAGTCAAGGCTCAACCAGCCGAGCACCCGGTTCACGGAGGTCAAGGCGATCCTGCGCAACCGCTCCGCGTTCCCGGCGCGTGTGCTCGACGACGTCCGGATCCGGTACTGGTTCACCCTCGACGAGGGCGCCGACCCGGCGACCCTCACCGCGCGGACGAACTACTCCGAGTGCCCCGGGGCCACCACCACCGTCGGGCACGACGGCGGTGACCGGTACCACGTCGAGGTCGACTGCGGCGACTCGGTCGTCTACCCCGGCGGGCAGTCGCAGCACCGCCGCGAGATCCAGTTCCGCGTCACCGCGGACGTGTGGGACCCGTCGGACGACTGGTCGTACGCGGGCATCTCCACCGGGGAGGCGCTGACGAAGAACACCGGGATCACCCTGTACGAGGGCGACGAGCTGCTCTGGGGTACCGAGCCCGACGACGGCCCCGCGCCGACCCCCACGCCGACGCCGAGCCCGGACCCGAGCACGTCGCCGGACCCGACGCCCTCGCCGAGCCCGACCCCCACCCCGTCCACGAGCCCCGGCCCGTCACCGAGCCCGACGGCCTCCCCGACGCCGCCGGCCGGGGCGGCGTGCACCGCGCGGGCGAGCGTCGCCGGGCAGTGGCCGGGCGGGTTCCAGGGCGGGGTCACCGTGACCAACGGCGGGTCGGCGCCGGTGACCGGCTGGACCCTGGAGGTCGTCCTCACCGGCGGCGAGACCCTGACCCAGGCGTGGGGCGGCGGCACCTGGTCGCAGGCCGGGGACACCGCCCGGTTCGAGGCACCCGCCTGGGCACGCGACCTCGCCGTGGGCGGCACGGCCACCGTCGGGTACATCGCCTCCGGGGCGCCGCAGCCCGTCGGCGCGGTGCGCCTGAACGGGACCGCCTGCACGCTGCCCTGACCCGGCACCGCAGTGGCCCGGCACCCCCGCGGAGGTGCCGGGCCACGCTGCCGTCCGGCCGGGTCAGCGGCGGCGACGGAACTCGATCGGCTCCCCCACGAACTCCGTGAACACGGCACGCTCGTCGTCGCTCAGCCGGCGGGGCCGCCCGGTCGCGGCGTCGATGAGGACGATGGTCGTCACGGCGCGCGTGTACGGCGTCGCACCGGACGCCGGACCCACCCGCGGCGACCCCGCCGGAGCGCCGTCGTGCACCTCGTAGCAGACCTCCAGGGACGCCCCGCCGAGCGACCCGATCCACATCTCGACCCGCACCGGGTCCCGGGAGAACCCCAGCGGACGCAGGTACTCGATCTGCTGGCCGGCGACCAGCGTGTGGCTCGTCGCGTGCGGGCCGGTGTCGAGGATCGCCGTCGGCCACGGGTCCTCCGCCTCCGGGTGCCGCCAGAACGCCGTGATGCGGGCGTCCTCCAGGAGCCGGAACATCTCGACGTTGTTGACGTGCTGGTAGGCGTCGAGGTCCGACCAGCGCAAGGAGACGGGCACGTGCAGGCGACTCATGCCCGCATCGTCGCACGCCGTGGCGCTCGGCTCAGGCCGCGGCCGTCCGGGCGGCCGTCCGGCAGGTGGTGAGCGCGTCGAGCTCCTCGGCGACGGGGGTGCGGACCTGCTCGACGGCGACCCCGACGACGGACTCGCGCAGGCGGCGACGCACCCGAGCGGCGCGACGCCGGGCCCCGACCGCCCCGAGCAGGCGGCCGAGCAGCGCGAGGAGCAGTCCGGCGACGACGCCGCCGACGGCGAGGACCGTCGGCCACGGGAGGTCCAGGGTCCCCCCGCCCCAGCGCGTGAGGTCGACGGTCAGGTCGGGCACGATCAGCGGCGGAAGCTGGAAGTACGCCAGGAGCGCGTCGACGCCCAGCCACGCCAGGCCCACGACGGCGGTCGCGAGCAGCAGCCACTGCAGGACGCCGACGACCCGCCACCAGAACGGGCGGCGCTCCTCCTCCAGGCGGGTCGACGCGACGGCCTGGTCCAGGGCGTCGGGTAGCCGCTCCGTGGCGTCCGTGGCCCGGTCCCGGGCGGCCAGCACCCACGCGTCCGGCGCGCCGGCGGTCACCTCGTCGACGTAGGTCCGCACGGCCGTCGCGGTGGCGGCACGCACGCTGGGACGGGACTGCGGCAGGGACGTGTGCTGGAGGTCGGGGCGGTCCACCGGCACCCGCACCTCGTCACGGCGCAGCCCGAGGCGACGCAGCGGGTCCTTGCGGAACCGGGCGAGCCAGCGGGTGACCGGCCAGCCCGTGGCGAGGTGCGCGTCACGGGCGGCGGACGAGCGGACCGCGCCCACGACGGTGGTGACACCCGCGGCGTCCTCCAGGGCGTCCACGAGGGCGCCCTGGGCGCGGTCGGCGGCCCGGGCCGGGGGCGCGTCCCCGCACGCGGCGACGACGTCGCGCGCGACGGCGCGGGTGTCCGCGGCGAGCCGGGCCGTGGCGGCCTCACGCCGCCGCGCCGCGTCGGCCAGCAGGCCGCGCAGCCGGTCCGTGCCCTCGCCCGTGCGGGCCGAGACGGCGACCAAGGTCGCGCCGGGCAGACCGTCCGCCGTGACGAGCCGCTTCAGGTCCGCCAGCACGGCGTCCTTCTCGGCCGGGGTGAGCCGGTCGGCCTGGTTGAGGGCGACCACCACGACGTCGCTGCGCCCCGCCAAGGGCCGCAGGTACCGCTCGTGCAGCGCGGCGTCCGCGTACTTCTGCGGGTCCACGACCCACACCAGGAGGTCGGCACGCTCCACCAGCCGTTCCGCGCGCACCCGGTGCTCCACGACGACGGAGTCGTGGTCGGGCAGGTCGAGCAGCACCAGGCCGGTGGTGATGCCGGCGGGTGTGCGGGTGCGGCGCAGCAGCCCGGCGGCGGCCGGTTCCGTCGCGGTGGGCTCCATCTCGTGCCGGCGCGGCACGTCCAGCCAGTCGAGGAGGTCGTCGGCGCCCTCGCCCCACACGGCCGCCAGCGCGTGCGACGTCGTCGGGCGCCGGACGCCCGGCTCGGCGAGGTCGGTACCCGCGACGGCGTTGAGCACGCTCGACTTGCCGGAACCGGTGGCCCCGGCGAGCGCGGCCACCGTGTGCTCGGCGCTCAGGCCGCCCCGCTGCCGCGCGCGTTCCACGACGGCGCGCGCCGTGGTGACGAGGTCGGGGTCGAGGCGGCCCTCCCCCGCGGTGACGGCCTGCTCGAGGGCGGTCGTGCGCGTGGCCAGGTCCGGCTTCATGCGTCCTCCCCGCGGCGCCGACGCCGCCAGAACGGTGCCCGTCGGGGGCGGTCGTCGTCGGTCGTGCCGGTCGAGGTACCGGCTGCGGCGCCCGTGCCCGCGGTCGAACCGGGGACGCGTGGCACGCCGCCGGGGCTGGTCGGCGGCCGGAACGTCCCGGCGCCGCGCAGCAGGCCGCCGCTCCACGGCCGGGTGAGCCCGTCGTCGGTACGAGGGCGAGCGGCCCGCTCGTCGCGGGCGGCGGCCGCGACCGTCGCCGCGGCGTCCCGCAGGCGCTCGCCACGCACGTCGTCGGTGCCGAGGGCGTCGAGCTGGGCGGTGTACCGCGCCGCCTGCCCGTGGAGCACGGCGTCGACGCGGGCGGTGAGACGCTCCTTGGCCTCCGCGGCGAGGCGCCGCACGGCGTCGTCGCCGAACACGGCCTCCAGCAGCTTCTGCGCGGCGACGGCGGTGCCGCCGGCGATCCCCACCTCCAGCCCGGTGAGGCCCGCGGTCGAGGCGAACACGACGATCATGAGGCTGACACCGAGCGCGTTCAGCCCGAACGACAGGGCCCGCGCGGTGCCGCGCCGGGACTCCCCCTGCTCGCGCACCAGGGCGAGGACGTCGCCCTGCCAGGCGCGGATCGCCCCGGCGACCTCGGGCCGCAGGTTCGGGGCGGTGCGGGACAGCTCCAGGCCGTCGAGCAGCGACGCCCCGGCGGGGTCGCCGCGCCAGTCGGCGTACGTGCGCTCGGCGGCCTGCTCGGCGGCGTCGAGCACCACGGACTCCAGGCCGTGCGCGATGGCCTGCTCGACCTGCGGCGCCTCCTTCGGCTTGCCCCGGAAGAACCGCCCGACGGCGTCGCGCACCTTGCCGACACCGGCCTCCAGCGCGCGGAAGAACTCACCCGTCCCGACGAAGTCCTGCCAGCGGGCCAGCACCTCGCCGCGCAGCAGCGCGCCGTCCGACGTCGCGGCCTCCACCTGGCGCAACGCCTCCGCGTGATGCCGCTCGACCGCGTCGCGCAGGCGGACGTCCGCGGCCCGCTGCGCGTCGGCGGCGTCCGCGAGCGCGCCGGCCCGGCGGACCAGGTCGTCGATCACGCCGTCGCGGGTCGCCGCGATGACACGCGCCCGCGACTCCGGGTCGCCACCCAGCCCGGACAGCCACGTCGCGAGCTCCCCGACGGCGGACTCGGGCAGCAGGCCGTCGACCATGCCCTCCCCCGCGGTCTCGGGCACGACGAACAGCGCCGCGTCGCGCAGGCCGTGCTCGGTCATCAGCCGGCGCAGGTCGACGGCGACCTCCTCGACCCCCGGGTCGACCCGGTCCAGGACGAGCGCCACCTGGGCGCGGCGCCCCGCAGCGGTCGTGAGCAGGTCCCACGGGACGGCGTCGGCGTAGCGGGCCGCGGTGGTGACGAACAGCCACAGGTCCGCCGCGCCGAGGAGCTGCGCGGCGAGGTCGCGGTTCGCCTCCTCCACGGAGTCGACGTCCGGGGCGTCCAGCAGGGCGAGGCCCTGCGGCAGGCTGCCGCTCGCCACGAGCCGCAGCGCGCGGGCGGACCCGGCGGCCGGCGCCTCGGTGTGCGACTCGACCCGGGCGAGGCCGGGCAGGACGCGGTCGCCAGAGAACCAGCGCGCGTCGAGCGGATGGTGCACCAGCACGGGTGAGCGCGTCGTGGGTCGCAGCACCCCGGGCGTGGTCACCTGCTCGCCGAGCAGCGAGTTGACGAGGGTCGACTTCCCGGCGCCCGTGGACCCGCCCACCACGACGAGCAGCGGCGCCCGCTCGGCCCGCAGCCGCGGCAGCAGGTAGTCGTCCAGCTGGTCGGTGGCGCGGGCCAGGTCGGTACGCGCGGCGTGCACGCCCGGGACGTCGAGGGGCAGCCGCAGCGCGCCGCAGCGGGCGCGCAGCGTGTCGAGGGCATCGAGCAGCGCGGCCGTCCCGACGTCGGGGGTCAACGCCGAGTTCGCGGACACCGACGCGCCGGGGTCCGCGGTCGGGCCGACGGGGTCGTCCTGCGGTCCGGTCTCGGTCATGTGCCCAGTCTGCACACATCGGACGTTCGGTGCGGGTACCCGCCCGGGTCGTGTGTCGCCGCCCCGGCGCCGCGCCGCGCCGTGGCGGGGAGTGGTGCGGTCCGATCGGTCATCGGACCGCACCTCTCCTACCCCCAGCACCGGGCCGACGGCGTGCCGTCACGTGCCGAGGCGCCGACGCAGCCACGCGAGGCCCGCCTCACCCTGGGCCCGCTGGAAGGCGCGCACGTGCGGGATCCCCGGCGGGTCCGGCTCCAGCGACATCGCGACGAAGTAGCCGGTGAGCGCCACCAGCACGGCCGTCACCGCGTCGTCGTCCGTGCCCGCGGGCAGCGGGTGCCGCGCCAGCACGTCCTCCGGGGTGGGCCCACCCTCGGCCTGGACGGCAGGCAGCATCGCGACCAGGTCGAAGAACGCCGCGCCCCGGCTGACATAGGGCCAGTCGACGGCGACAGCGTGCAGGTAGTGCTCCGGCCCGACGAGCAGCGCGTTGTCGGCCCGCAGGTCACCGTGCACGAGGGCGCGGCCGCGTGCGGCGTCCGCCGCATGTTCCTCACGGGCAGCGAGGTCGTCGAGGTGCTCGACGAACCAGGGGTCATAGGTGTCCAGCCCCTGCGGACGGGCGTCCGAGAGGGCGGCCGTGCAGGTGTGCGGGAGCTCGTCGGCCAGCTCGGGCAGCACCCCGGGCGCGACCTCGACCCCACCGATCCGGCGCGCCAGGCCGGCGACCGCGTCCAGCTCGGGGCCGACCAGCGGTGTCGCCGGTGCCCGCCCGGCCACGGCGTCGAACGCGACGACGACCCACGCCCCGTCGGAACCGCTCGCACGCCCGTCGTCGGCGGGGACGTCGTCGGCGGGGACGTCGTCGGCGGGGACGTCGAGCACCCAGCGCGCCCGGGGCGCGGGCACGCCGTCGGGCAGCAGCCGCGACCGCTCGACCTCCTGGCGGTACACCCGTGCCGAGAACTCCTCCGAGACGGGCACGGCCTTGACGAACACCGGGCCGCCCGTCGTCGTCAGGGTGGACGCGAGCCCGGGCGAATACCCGCCGTCGTGGCTGCTCGCGGAGCGCACCGTCGCGCCGAGGCGTTCCTCGACGGCGGCGCGGACGGCGGGCGGAAGCTCGGACCAGGTGGGACGTCGGCGCACGGCACGACCCTGACGCCGCGACCCGCGGTGTGGCAACCCCTTTGCGGTAGCTGCCGCGCTGACTCGCGGGGATCTGCGCTGACTCGCGGCAGTCCGCGCTGACTCGCGGGGATCTGCGCTGACTCGCGGTAGGGGCCGGACCCTCCGGAGGGTCGGTGCTGCTGACCGGGCGGGGACGCACGACGCCCCCACGACCGGCGGGTCGTGGGGGCGTCGTGGCCGACAGGGCCCGGGTGCCGGGCCGGCGGCGGGTCAGTCGCGGGTGAGGCGGCGGTAGGTGACGCGGTGCGGGCGCGCCGCGTCGGCGCCGAGACGCTCGACCTTGTTCTCCTCGTAGGACGCGAAGTTGCCCTCGAACCAGTACCAGTTCGCGGGGTCCTCCTCGGTGCCCTCGTAGGCGAGGATGTGGGTCGCGACCCGGTCGAGGAACCACCGGTCGTGGGAGACCACGACGGCGCAGCCGGGGAACTCCAGCAGGGCGTTCTCCAGCGAGCCGAGGGTCTCGACGTCGAGGTCGTTGGTGGGCTCGTCGAGGAGCAGCAGGTTGCCGCCCTGCTTGAGGGTGAGCGCCAGGTTGAGGCGGTTGCGCTCACCGCCGGACAGCACGCCCGCGGGCTTCTGCTGGTCCGGGCCCTTGAAGCCGAACGACGCGACGTACGCGCGCGACGGGATCTCGACGTTGCCGACCTTGATGAAGTCCAGGCCGTCCGAGACGACCTCGAACAGCGTCTTCTTCGGGTCGATGCCGCCGCGGGACTGGTCGACGTAGGAGATCTTGACGGTCTCGCCGACCTTGAGGTCGCCGCCGTCGAGCGGCTCCAGGCCCACGATCGTCTTGAATAGGGTGGTCTTGCCGACACCGTTGGGGCCGATGACGCCGACGATGCCGTTGCGCGGCAGCGTGAAGCTGAGGCCGTCGATGAGCTGGCGGTCGTCGAAGCCCTTCTGCAGCTTCGAGGCCTCCAGGACCACGTTGCCCAGGCGCGGGCCCGCGGGGATCTGGATCTCCTCGAAGTCGAGCTTGCGGGTCCGCTCCGCCTCGGCCGCCATCTCCTCGTAGCGGGCCAGACGCGCCTTCGACTTGGTCTGGCGGCCCTTGGCGTTCGAGCGCACCCACTCGAGCTCGTCCTTGAGGCGCTTGGCGAGCTTCTGGTCCTTCTTGCCCTGGATCTCGAGGCGCTCCTGCTTCTTCTCCAGGTAGGTGGAGTAGTTGCCCTCGTACGGGTAGAGGCGGCCGCGGTCGACCTCGCAGATCCACTCGGCCACGTGGTCGAGGAAGTAGCGGTCGTGGGTGACGGCGAGGATGGCGCCCGGGTACGTCGCGAGGTGCTGCTCGAGCCACAGCACCGACTCGGCGTCGAGGTGGTTGGTGGGCTCGTCGAGCAGCAGCAGGTCCGGCTTCTCCAGGAGCAGCTTGCACAGCGCGACGCGGCGGCGCTCACCACCGGACAGCACGGACACGTCGGCGTCCGGCGGCGGGCAGCGCAGCGCGTCCATCGCCTGCTCGAGCTGGGAGTCGAGGTCCCACGCGTCGGCCGCGTCGATGGCCTCCTGGAGCTCGCCCATCTCGGCCATCAGCGAGTCGAAGTCGGCGTCGGGCTCGGCCATGAGGGCCGAGATCTCGTTGAAGCGGTCGATCTTCGCCTTGATCGGCCCGACCGCCTCCTCGACGTTGCCGAGGACCGTCTTCTCCTCGTTGAGGGGCGGCTCCTGCAGGAGGATGCCCACCGAGTAGCCCGGGGACAGCCGCGCCTCGCCGTTCGAGGGCTGGTCGATGCCGGCCATGATCTTGAGGATCGTCGACTTGCCGGCGCCGTTGGGGCCGACGACGCCGATCTTCGCGCCGGGCAGGAAGTTCAGCGAGACGTCGTCGAGGATGACCTTGTCGCCGTGCGCCTTGCGCGCCTTGTACATGGAGTAGATGAACTCAGCCACTGGCTCTGTTCCACCGTTCGATCGCGCTACGAGTGAGGATTGCGGGGCGGCCTGGCCAGGGTCCCGGCGGGCGCCCGGTCCCCCAGCCTACGCGACCGGGCCCCTCAGGCGTCGACCAGCTCGCCCGCCCGCGCCGCGTCACGGTGACCGTCCGCGGGCTCCTCGCCGTGCTCCTCGGCGGCGCCGGCCGGTGCGTGCCCGGTGCGGTCCGGGCCGTCGCCCCACGGGTCGGCGGCGTCCGCGCCGGTGGGGCCCTGCGCGGCCCACGGGTCGTCCGCGGTCGCACCGGCCTCGACCGCGACGTCGCCCGGCGCGGCCGCGTCGGGCACCGGTGCGTCCAGCTTCACGCGGGCGAAACGCGTCAGCCCGCGCGTCGCGTCCGGTCCGACGGCGTCCGCCTCGACGACGAGGCTCGACCGCTCGCGCCCGTCCCGGTCCACCCAGTCCTCCGCCGAGAGGCGCCCGACGACCACCACGGGCTGGCCCTGGACGAGCGACTCCGACACGGTGCGCGCCGCGCCGCGGAACGCCTTCACGGTGAACCACGTCGTCGCACCGTCGCGCCACTCGCCGGTCCGTCCGTCGCGGACGCGGCGGGTGCTCGCCACCCGGAAGCTGGTCCACGGCACCTGGTTGGCCGACAGGTGCAGCTCGGGCGTCGTCCCGACGTACCCGGTCACCGTCACGCTGGCCTCGCTCATCTGGTCCTCCTGGCTCCTGGACCGGCCCGCTGCCGGTCGCAGGACCAGGGTCAGACCGTGGCGCCGGCCGTGTCCTGCCCGGCCGCGGACCCTGTGGACGACGCGGGGAGCTCGGCGCCCGTGGGTAGCCGCAGCGCCCCGGTGAGCGGGCGCGCCGACTGCTCCTCCCGGGCGGACAGCGCGAGCTCGCGCACCTGCCGCTGCTCGGCCAGGACCCGCTGCGTCGGCTCGCCGAGCCGGGCGACGAGCACGCCGCGCACGGCCGCGCGACCCTGCTCGCGGACCTGCGCCGCCCGCCGTGCCGCGAGCCGCTTGCGCAGCGACGACCGCGTGACGGCCAGCGCACCGGCGGCCACGAGCAGCAGGCCGCCACCGGCGGCCACGACGATCCCCCACGGGTCGTCCAGCGCGAGCACGCCTGTCAGGGCGAGGATCCCGACCACGGCCAGCACCACGCCGAGGCCGAGGCACACCCACGACGCGCGTCGCAGCGCGCGCGACGACGCGGGCCCCCGCACGTCGAGGTCGACGTCGCGCAGCGCGGCCGTGACGTCGGCGCGCAGGGCGTCCGCCCCGGCCACGGACTCGGCCAGCGACCGCTGCCAGCCGGGACGCAGCGGCGCCCCGGCGCGGGTGAGCCAGCGGGCCCGGGACAGCGCGATCGCGTCCCGGTCGGGCGCGGGGAGTTCGGGCGCGCCGTACCCGTTGCGCACCGCGGCGCCGACCTGGTTGGCGACCTGGTCGAGTCCCGTGGCCACGACGACGGGCTCCAGCTCGCGGTCCACCGCCGCGTCGAGCTGCCACGGGGTGTCGGCGGGCACCTGGGCGAGCAGCGCCAGCGCGGCGGCGTCGAGCTCGGCCGCGGCCCGCCCGGCGGCCACCGACCGACGCTCGCACGCCTCCTCGAGGATCTCCCGCACGCGGGACACCCCCTCACCCGTGCGCGCGGACACCGGCTGGACGTGCACGCCCTCGAGGCCGTCGTCGGCGAGCAGGCGGTCGAGGTCCTCGACGAGGTTCTCGCGCTGCGTCTCCGGCACGGTGTCCACCTGGTTGAGCAGCACCACCATGGACGACTCCGAGCCGACCTGAGCGCGCAGGTAGCCCGAGTGCAGGGCGTCGTCGGCGTACTTCTGGGGGTCCACGACCCAGACCAGCAGGTCGACGAGCGGCAGCACCCGGTCGACGACCTCGCGGTGCGCGGGCTCGACGGAGTCGTGGTCGGGCAGGTCGAGCAGCACCAGACCGGACAGCGCGCCCGCGCCGTCGCCCTCGAGGTCCTCGCTGTGCGCGATGCGGCGCTCGCGGTCGACTCCGATCCAGTCGAGCAGCGGGTCGGCCTGCGCGGACCACGAGCAGGCGGTGACGCGGGCCGTCGTGGGCCGCTTCACACCGACGTCGGCGAACGTCAGGCGGGACACCTTGTTGAACAGGCTGGACTTGCCCGACCCGGTGCCGCCGGCGAGCGCGACGACGGTGTGGTCGACGCCGAGGGCGAGCCGCTGGCGCACCCCCTCGACGGCGGCGCCGACGCGTCGCGCGGTCGCGCCGTCGAGCCGGGGGCCGGCGAGCTCCAGCGCGGAGGCCAGCGCGTCGGTGCGCGCCTGGAGGGTGGCGTCGTGCGAGGTCGTCATGTGAGCCTCCTCAGCTCGGCGAGCCGCAGGCGCAGCGCGGTGGCGGCGTCGTCCGCCAGGTCGGGTGAGTCGAGCGCGGCGTGCACCGCGGCGACCTCGTCGTCGACGGTGGCCTCGGCGCGGTCGGCGAGGTCGTCGCGCAGGGCGGTGACGTCGTCGGCGAGCCCGCCGGGCACGACACGACCGAGCAGCCGGACGGCGTCGTCGCTGCCGGCGGCGGCGGCGAGCAGCAGGGTGGCCAGGCCGCGCTCCCCGAACGCCTTCGCGGCGGCGGCGACCGGCTCGGACGGCGTGGCCAGGGCGGCGGCGACCCGCTCGTCGCCGCCGGTCAGCCACGCGGCCACGGTGCGCGGCACGGCGGTCTCGCGGGCCGCGGTGCGGTCGGCGTGGTCGGGGACGACGTGGACGCCGCCGGGCAGGCCGGTGGGTCCGGCCAGGACGCCTCGCAGGCGGTCCTCGACGCGGGTGCCGGCGGCGGTGAGGGTCCGTGCGGCCGCGGCCTCGACGTCGTCGCGCAGCACGTCGAGCGCGGCGGACCGGGCGCGGCCCTTGCGGCGCGTGCTGCGCACGCGGTCGCCCTTGACGGTGACGCGGTCGATGCCGACGGTGCCGGACAGCTCGCGCCAGCGCGCCTCGACCGACGCCCCGGCGACGACCCCGGCCAGGACGGCGTCGCGTGCGAGCTTGCGGGCGGCGGGGACCTCGGCGTCGACGACCTTGCGCAGCGCGTCCACGGCCTCGGACTGCCGCTCGACGGCGTCGGCGAGGGTCGTGACCCAGGCGGGCAGGGCGTGCAGCGCGCCCTTGAGGGTGCGCACCACGACGGCGCGGGAGCGCTCGGGCCCGGCGAGCATGGTGAGCCAGCGCCGCACCGGCGCGACGACGGACGCGTCGAGCAGGCCTTCGTGCGGGCCGACGTCGGGGACGACGAACAGCGGGGTGTCGGTCATGCCGTGGGAGCGCAACCGCTCCATGAGGTCGCCGCGGATCGTCGGCAGGTTCTCCTTCGGCACCCGGTTGAGCACCATGGCCACCGACGCGCCGCGCTCCGTGGCGCGCGACAGGGCCCGCCACGGGAGGGCGTCGCCGTACCGCGACGCCGTGGTGACGAACAGCCACAGGTCGGCGCCCTCGAGGAGCTGGTGCGCCGTGGAGCGGTTCTCCTGGTCGAACGAGTCCAGGTCGGGGGCGTCGAGCAGCGCGGTGCCGCGCGGCACGCCCGCGTGGTGAAGCACCCGGGACAGCTCGGTGACGGGACCCTCGGCGACGACGTCGGCGTCGGCGGGATTGAACGCCAGCACCGGCTCGCGCGTGGTGGGCCGCAGCACGCCCGCGGCGGACACCTCCTCGCCGAGCAGGGAGTTGTACAGCGTCGACTTCCCGGCGCCCGTCGAGCCCGCGACCACGACGACGGCGGGCGAGCTGAGCTCCCGCAGCCGCGGCAGCAGGTGCTCGTCGAGCTGGGCGAGCAGCCGGTCGCGCGAGGCCGTGGCCTCCGCCGCACCGTCGACGGGCAGGGGCAGCCGGACGTCGGCGACGTCGCGGCGGAGGTCGCGCGCGACGTCGTGGACCGTCAGGCCGATCTCTCCGGCCGCGTCCGCGTCCGCACGCCCGCCGAGCAGGCGGCCGACACGAGGGGTGGAAGTCACGCGCTCATCCTGGCGCGCGCGGGCTGCTGTGCCAAACGCGCGCGCCGCGAGCGCCCGCACCAGGTCGACCGGTGCGCGGCGGACGGGCTCGCCGGACGGGTCGGCGCTCCGCTCAGAGCTCCTCGCCGCCCGGGGCGGGGCGACCGTTCTCCCGCTCCCAGGCGTCGAGCTGCTGGGTGAGTGCCCGGGCGAGCTCGAACACCTGCTGCGGCGGGATGCGCACCCGGGACACCACCCGGGCCGGCATGACGCGCCCGCCGGTCTGCTCCCCCGTCGTCGCGTCGACGACCGCCTTGGCGGGCGACTTGGCCGCCACGAAGTCGAGGACGAACGACGTGGAGGTGTGCCACACGGACGCGAAGTCGGCGGGGACCCCCGTCTCGTGCTCGACGGGCAGGTCGATCTGGAGCTTCATCTCGGCGCCGGTCATGGCGGTCCTCTCGCGGGCGGCAGGTGCTCCTCGACCGTACCGCCGTCCGGTGCCGCGGCGGGGACCGGGAACGTCCCCTCCGCCCGGGCCCCGGTCGCCCGGGACGTGCGGTGCGACGACCCGGCCGGTCGGCCGGTGCACCGCAGGCGCTGGTCGTGTCCACGTGGCGGGTCCCCTTGACACGGGTCGTGGCAGGTGTGGGTAGATGACCGCATGCCAGCGACCGCCTACCTGACCGGACTGGGCAGATACCTCCCCGGCGAACCGGTGACCAACGACGACGTGGCCCAGCGGCTCGGCGGCGTCGACCGACGCACCGACCGCCTGCGTGCTCGCATCCAGCGCGCGAACGGCATCCGGCAGCGGTACTACGCGATGGACGACGAGGGCCGCACCACCGAGCTCAACGAGGAGCTCGCCGTGCACGCGCTCGAGGCGGCGCTCGCCGACCGGGGGATCACGGCCGCCGACCTCGGCATGCTCGCCTGCGCCACGACCCAGGGGGACCTGCTGGTCCCGGGCTTCGCCTCGATGGTGCACGGGCGGCTGGGTGGCGGCCCGATGCAGGTGCTGTCCGCCGGCGGGGTGTGCGCGTCCAGCATCGCCGCCCTGGACGCGGCGGTGAGCAAGGTGCGGCTCGGCGACCACCCGCGGGCGGCGGTGGTGGGCTCGGAGCTGTCCAGCCGCTGGCTGCACCAGCGACGTTTCGAGGGTGTCGAGGACCACCTGGACGCCCACTTCCTGCGCTGGATGCTCTCCGACGGCGCGGGCGCCGCGATCGTCGAGTTCCAGCCGCGTCCCGACCGGCCGTCGTTGCGGGTGGACTGGGTCCGTCAGGTCTCCCTCGCGCACGAGCACGAGGTCTGCATGCGCGCCGGCCTCGACGGTCCGACCGCCGTCGCGGGACGGACGTGGCAGGACCACGACGACGTCGCCACCGCCGAGAAGGCGGGCCTGCTGCAGATCCGTCAGGAGACGGCCGTGCTCGACGAGCTCGCCGCGGCCGGGCTGGCGCAGTTCGAGGAGCTCGTCGACCGCGGACTGGTCGATCTCCGCAAGCTCGACCACGTGCTCTGCCACTACAGCACCAACGCCTTCCGCGACGTGGTGTTCGACGCCTTGAGCGCCCGCATCCCCGGCATGGACACGAGCCGCTGGTTCTCCAACCTGGAGACGTGCGGCAACACCGGCGCCGCCAGCATCTTCATCACCCTGGAGGAGGCGTGGCGCACCGGGCGCCTCGCACCGGGCGAGACGATCCTCCTCGCCGTCCCCGAGTCCGGACGGTTCTCGTTCGGCTTCGCCCACCTGACCGTCGTCGAACCCCGAAGGAGCACCAGATGACCTCCACCACGACCGTCGAGGGCTACCGCCCGCCGCAGCCGGACCGCTCCGGGCTGCTCGCCCGGCTCGCCGACGTCTGGACCGAGTTCGAGGCCCTGCTGGACGAGGTGCCGATCCTGCGGGCGCTCGCCGACGGGGACGTCACGGTGGCGGACTACCAGCGTCTGCTGCACAACCTGCGCCAGCAGGTCGTCGACGGGTCGCCGTGGATCGCGCGGGCGGCGTCGAACTTCGACATGGACCACTTCGACCTCCGCTCGGCCGCGATCGCGCACGCGCTGGAGGAGCACCGCGACCACCTGCTGCTCGAGCGCGACTACGTGGCGGTCGGCGGTTCCCTCGAGTCGCTCCGCGCGGGGCGGAAGAACATCGGTTCGCAGGCGCTGTCGGGCTACCTGTTCCACGAGGCGAGCCGGCCGAACCCGGTCGGGTGCCTCGGTGCGATGTTCGTCATCGAGGGGCTCGGCGCGCAGAAGGCGGGCGTGTGGGCCCGGAGGTTCCAGGAGGTGCTGGGGCTGGCGGACGACCAGGTGCACTTCATGGCCTACCACCAGGACGCGGACGCCGAGCACACCGGCACGCTGGACGCCATCCTCACGTCCGACCGGATCGACGACGCCGCGGCCGACGCCATCGTCTCCTGCGCGCGGGTGGTGTCCCGGCTCTACGTCATGCAGCTGTCGGAGCTGGACGAGATCTGAGCCGGACCCGACCCGACAGAGTGGAGCGTGCCGTGCCCGACTTCGTGAGGTCCGACCCGAGCATGTGGGAGGCGGTCTACGCCGACCCCTCGGTACCCCTCGACAAGCCGGTGGTCCGGCTGATCATCGAGGACCAGCAACGGCCCTCACGACGGCTGCTGTACCCGCTGGCCCGGATCGTATCCCGCGTGCTCGTGGCCGTGCTCTCGGTCGTGAAGCGGGTCGCGCCGGGCCGGTGGATGTCGTTGGCCACGATGGACGCGCTGTGCCTGTGGTTCCTGCGGCGGTTCGTGGCGCCGGACGCCGTGGAGCTGCTGATCCGCCACTTCGTGGTGGAGACGAACCTGGTCAACTTCATCATCCGCAACACCCCGGCCCCCATCGAGCCCGTGACGCTGCGGCCGACCACGCTGTCCGGGCTGGGCGACAACGCGGTGGTCGAGCACGACGTGAACGTCTACGACGTGCTCATCGCGCTCGACGGGGTGCGGATCGAGGCACCGGACCGTCTGGACCTCACCCAGCTCGACGTGCCGGCCCTCGATCCCGAACGAGGTCGGCGCCGACTGCTGCAGCTGGACATCCAGACGGCGCTGTGCCTGATGAACATCCCGTTCTGCGTGGCCCTGAGCCTCGAGGAGTTCCGCCGCGCGATCCACTCGATGCGGTTCGACGACTCGTTCCTCAGCATCCTCGCCGTGCTGACCGGCGACGAACGCTTCGAGCACTGGAAGATGGGCCCGATGAGCCTGTGGATGGACACGAACGTGGACGTCCCCCAGCTCGTCTACCGGCACGCGCTGGTGTGCGAGTACGCCCACGCCCACCTGGTCTCGATCGCGGAGCAGCGGGGCGGGGTCCCGCGGACCACCTGAGCGCCGTGGTGCCCCCAGCAGGACTCGAACCTGCAACCTACGGATTAGAAGGCCGTTGCTCTATCCATTGAGCTATGGAGGCGCAGGCACATCGTAGCCACTGGTCGCCCGTGACCGGCCCCGTCACGCGGTCGCGCCGCCCGGGGCGTCGTCGCCCGGTGCGACGGCCCGCAGCCGCAGCGCGAGCAGCCCGCACACGAGGCAGACGGCGGCGTTGACGAGCACGAGGACGCGGTGGTCGACGACGGCGAGCGCCGCCGCACCGGCGAGGGTGACGAGCACGCCGGGCAGGTTGAGCACGACGTGGCTGGCGGCGCCGACGCGCCCCTGGAGGCGGGCGGGGGTCATGACCTGTCGTTCGGTGACGAACGCGACCACGGCGGAGGTGACGGAGAACCCGACGACGCCCATGGCGACGACGGCCGCCACGACGCTGGACCCGGCCAGCGGCACGAGCCCGACGGCGAGGCCGAGGAGCCCGACGGTGAAGACGCGCACGCGGCCCCAGCGGATCATGAGCCGCCCGGCGAGGAGTCCTGCGGCGAGCCCGGCGACGCCCTGGAGGGTGGTGAGGGGGCCGAGGAGCGCGGCCTGGAGACCGAGGTGGTCGATGATGGCGAACGCGACGGCGTTGACGAGGCCGACGGCGGCGAGCGCCCCGAGGATCGTCCAGGTCATGCCCGCCAGCGGCGGGGTGGAGAACAGGTGGCGGAACCCGTCGGCGGCCTCGGGCCAGAAGCCGCGCGGGTCCTCGTCGGCGGCGACGGACTCGGTGATGCGCACGGCCGCGAACACGGCGGCGGCCCCGAGGAAGGCCGCGATGGCGGCCGCGACGAGGGGCATCGGCCCGGTCCACACGTAGACGGCGGCGCCGAGCAGCGGCATGGACAGGCGGAACACCTGGTCGATGGCGGCGAGGCGGCCGTTGGCGTGCCCGAGGGACTCGTCGGGCAGCATGTCCTTCAGCAGCCCGGACTGGCACGCGGCGGTGACGTAGGCGACGGTCGCGTACACGACGGCCACCACGTAGACGAGCCACACGTGGGAGGCCTGGGACACCCAGAACAGCGGGACGAGGACGGCGGCACCCGCGACGTACGTCCACACGAGCATGCGGCGTCGCGACACCCGGTCGGCGAGGCGGCCGAGGAACGGGGCGACGAACGCGGGTGCGCCGAACACGGCGAAGGTGGCTCCGCCGAGCGCGGCGCTGCCGGTGAGGTCGGTGACCCAGACAGCGAAGATCAGCGACAGCACGGAGTCCGCGAAGTTCGTCAGGGCCCAGCCCGCGGTGAGGACGCGGAACGTCGTGGTGCGCAGCGCGGCCGCGGGTGAAGTCACGGCCACAACGTACCGGGCGCACCGCGGTGCGCTCCCTCAGAAAAGACCGTGCGTCGCGACCACCCGGTCCCCCATGCTGGAGGGACACCGCGGTGACGTCCGTCCTGATCAGGACGGTCGGGTGGTCCCTGGCCCGGACCGATGAAGATCCCACGTCACGAAGGACAACTCCCATGCACACCATCGAGGCGATGACCCTGTACCGGGTCGTCCACGACGAGCGCCAGGCGGACGCCGAGCGCGAGCGTCGTTACCGCGAGGTCCGCCGCTCCCAGCGGCAGGCCCGACCCCCGTCCGCACCGCACCTCACCGTGCGCCACCTGTGGTGGCACGGTGCGGTGGAACGTCTGCACCACCTGTGGTCGCCACGCCACGACGACGCCGTGACCCGGCCCGTCGGGGCGCGGAACGTAGGCTGAGGCCGTGAGCCCGAGCAACCCGAACGACCGCATCGTGTGGATCGACTGCGAGATGACCGGCCTGGACACCCGCGCGGACGCGCTGGTGGAGGTCGCCGCCGTCGTCACCGACTCCGAGCTCAACGTGCTCGGGGACGGTGTCGACGTCGTCATCCGGCCGCCGGCGGCGGCGCTGGAGCAGATGGACGACTTCGTCCGCGACATGCACACGACGTCGGGGCTGCTCGACGAGCTGGACGCCGGCACCACGCTGGCCGACGCCGAGGCGCAGGTCCTGGCGTACGTGCGCGAGCACGTCCCGGACGCCCGCAAGGCGCCGCTGGCCGGCAACTCGGTCGGCACCGACAAGATGTTCCTCGACCGGGACATGCCCGAGCTGGTCGGGCACCTGCACTACCGGATCGTCGACGTGTCCTCGATCAAGGAGCTGGCGCGCCGCTGGTTCCCGCGCGTCTACTTCGCCTCGCCCCCCAAGGACGGCGGGCACCGGGCGCTGGCGGACATCCTGGAGTCGATCGACGAGCTCCGCTACTACCGCGAGGCCCTGTTCGTGGCCGCGCCGGGCCCGGACACGAAGACCGCGCGCGCGGTCGCGGCCCGCATCAAGGAGACCTCGGTCACGAAGTCCGTGCCGCAGCCCTGACGATGTCCTGATCGCCCCGGCGAGCATGTACACTTTTCGACGGCCCGGTCCTTCGGTTCCGGTCCATCACCTGGTGCTGGACGGCTCGTCCTGACGGCACCGTGGTGGCTATAGCTCAGTTGGTAGAGCGCCTGGTTGTGGTCCAGGAGGTCGCCGGTTCAAGCCCGGTTAGCCACCCCAGCAGCACGAGGCCCGGACGTCCGCGTCCGGGCCTCGTCGCGTCTCCGGCGCAGGTACGCACCGCGCCCCGGTGCCGCGCAGGGTCTTGCGCCGGGCGGTCCGATCCGTCCGGGTTCGCGGCGCGCCCGCCCCCGTACCGCGCGCCCGCGCGCCGGGTGTGATCGGCTGGGACGTCGGACCGCACCGGTCCGACCAGCACCAGGAGGCGCCCATGATCGAGTTCCGGTCGGTCACCAAGACGTACCCGGACGGGACGCACGCCGTCGCGGACTTCGACCTCGTCGTGCCGCCGCACCGCACGACCGTGCTCGTCGGGTCGTCCGGCAGCGGCAAGACGACGCTCCTGCGGATGATCAACCGGATGGTGGAGCCGACGTCGGGCAGCATCGAGATCGACGGCGAACCCGTCGGGCAGCGCGACCCCGTGGCCCTGCGCCGCTCCATCGGCTACGTCCTGCAGAACGGTGGGCTGCTCCCCCACCTGCGGGTCGTCGACAACGTCACCACGGTGCTGCGCCTCGACGGCGTCCCGAAGGCCCGCGCCCGGGAGCGCGCGCACGAGGTGCTGGACGTCGTCGGGCTCGACGCGGCGCTCGCCGAGCGGTACCCGAGCCAGCTCTCCGGCGGGCAGCAGCAGCGCGTCGGCGTGGCCCGCGCCCTGGCCGCCGACCCGAACATCCTCCTCATGGACGAGCCGTTCGGCGCCGTCGACCCCATCGTGCGGGCCGAGCTCCAGACCGAGACGCTGCGCCTGCAGCAGGAGCTGCACAAGACCGTCGTGTTCGTCACGCACGACATCGACGAGGCGTTCCTGCTGGGCGACCAGGTCGTCATCCTGGAGAAGGGCGCCCAGGTGGCGCAGATCGGCTCCCCCAGCGAGATCATCGAGGCGCCCGCGAGCGACTTCGTCGCGTCGTTCATCGGGGTCGAGCGCGGCGCCCGCGCCCTGCACACCAAGGACACCGCGCGCGGCACCGTGCTCGTGGACGCCAACGGCCGCACCCAGGGCGTGCTCGTGGAGGACCCCTCATGACGTGGGTGGCCGACAACCTCGACCTCATCGGCCGGCTCACCGTGGACCACCTGCGCCAGTGCGCCCTGCCGATCCTGCTCGGCCTGCTGCTGTCCGTCCCGGCCGGCTGGCTGGCCTACCGGTTCCGCCTGACGCGCGGGCTCGTGCTCACCCTCGTCGGGCTGCTCTACACGATCCCGTCGCTGGCCCTGTTCGCGCTGCTCCCCCCGGTGCTCGGCATCAGCTTCCTGTCCGAGGTCAACCTCGTCGTCGCGCTGACGATCTACGCGGTCGCGATCATGACGCGGTTCGTCGCCGACGCCCTCGGCTCGGTCGACCCGGTGGTGCGCCAGGCCGCGGACGCCGTCGGGTACGGGGCGTGGCGCCGGTTCTGGCAGGTCGACCTGCCGCTCGCCGGCCCTGTGGTGCTCGCCGGGTTGCGCGTCACCGCGGTGTCCACGATCTCGCTCGCGACCGTCGGCATCCTCATCGGCATCGACAACCTCGGGTACCTGTTCACCAACGGCTACCAGCGGCAGATCGTCGCGGAGATCCTCGCGGGCGTCGTCGCCGTCGTCGTCGTCGCCCTCGTGGTGGACCGGCTGCTCGCCGTCGCGGGGCGCGCCCTCATGCCGTGGACCCGGGCGGGTGCCGCATGAACCTCTTCGCCGACGCGTTCGCGTGGATCTTCTCCCCCGACCGGCTCACCGGCTCCCTGCCGCTGCCCGAGGCGATCTGGACCCACCTGGCGTTCACCGTCGTGTCCGTGCTGATCGCGGCCGCGATCGCGATCCCCGCCGGGTGGGCCGTCGGGCACACGGGCCGCGGCCGCGAGGTCGCCGTGGCGCTGTCCGGTGCCGCCCGCGCCGTCCCGTCGTTCGGCCTCGTCCTGCTGCTCGTCCTCGTCGTCGGGGTCACGCACAAGGTCGGCGCCGCCACCACCGCGTTCGTGCTGCTCGCGATCCCGCCGATCCTCGCCGGCGCGTACACCGGCGTCGAGGCCGTGGAGAAGCGCGTCGTCGACGGCGCCCGGGCCGTCGGCATGACGTCCGGTCAGGTGCTGCGCCAGGTGGAGATCCCCCTCGGCCTGCCCCTGCTGGTCGGCGGGCTGCGGTCGGCGACCCTCCAGGTCGTCGCCACCGTCACTCTCGCCGGGTACGTCGGCAGCTGGGGTCTCGGCTTCTACATCGTCCAGGGCATCCAGCTGCGCGACTTCTCGCAGATCCTCGGCGCGTCCCTGCTCGTCGTCGCCCTCGCCGTCCTCCTCGACGCCGTCTTCGCCCTCGCCGAGCGCGCCGTCGTACCGCGCGGCGTCCGCGTCCGCCAGGCGTCCCCCGACGCACCCGTCCGCCGTCGGCGCACCGCCCCGACACCGTCCTGAACAGGACCAACCGGGCATCGCGTGCTTGACTGAACCGCACCGACCTCCCCGACCCCACCCCTGTCACCGGGCACGCCCCGCAGAGAGGCACAAAGAGGCACACCATGCGCAACGCACGACGCACCACCCTCCTCGTCGCAGGCGCCGCGGCGGCCCTGCTCACCCTCACCGCGTGCGGCGGCGACTCCGACCCGCTCGCCGCGGAGTCCGGCTCCGCCGAGAGCCCCGAGGCCGGCACGATCGTCGTCGGCTCGCAGGCGTACTACTCGAACGAGATCGTCGCGGAGATCTACGCCCAGGCCCTCGAGGGCGCCGGGTTCACCGTGGAGCGCAACTTCTCCATCGGGCAGCGCGACGCCTACATGCCCGCCCTGGAGAGCGGCGAGGTGCAGGTGTTCCCCGAGTACACGGGCAACCTGCTGCAGTTCTTCGACCCCGAGACGACGGCGACCACGCCCGAGGACGTCTACGCCGCCCTCGCCGACGCCCTGCCCGACACCCTCGCGGTGCTGGACCAGTCGCCCGCGACCGACCAGGACTCCTACAACGTCACCGCGGAGTTCGCGGAGGCCAACGGCCTCACCTCGATCGCGGACCTCGCGGGCGTCCCCGACCTCACCCTCGGCGGCCCGCCCGAGCTCGAGGAGCGCCCCTACGGCCCGCAGGGCCTGGCGGACGTCTACGGCGTCGACGTGTCCTTCGAGGCCACCGGCGACACCACCGTGCAGGACCTCGTCGCCGGCACCGTGAACGTCGCCAACGTGTTCAGCGCCGACCCACGCATCCAGACGGAGGACCTCGTCACCCTGGAGGACCCGGAGGGCCTGTTCCTCGCCTCCAACGTCGTGCCCGTGGTCAGCGCGGACGTCGCCGACGAGGTCGCCGACGTCCTCGACCCGGTCAGCGCCGCCCTCACCCCGGAGGGCCTCGTCGCCCTCAACGTCGAGTCCACCGAGGACCAGCGCTCCAGCGACGACATCGCCACCGACTGGCTCGCGGACAACGGCCTGTCCTGACCCGCCCGCACGACGCGAACGCCCCTCGCACCGACAGGTGCGAGGGGCGTTCGTCGTCCGCGCGGCACGACCGGACCCGGCGGCCGAGCGGGCCGGGGCCCGGGGGCGGCGCGGTCGTCGGACGGGAAGCGCAGGTCGCGCAGCGACCGTGAGCGCGACCGCGCCGCCCTCGGGTTCCGGCCCGCGAACGTCCGGCGGGCAGATCAGCCCAGGCGAGCGACGATCGAGTCCGCCAGCTTGCCGAGGGTGTCGCTCTCGCCGGAGTACTTCAGCCAGAGGGACGGCTCGGTGAGCTCGAGCTCGATGACGGTGGGGACGTCGTCGGCGCCGGTGACGAGGTCGACGCGGGCGTAGAGGAACGGCGTGGACTGATCGACCTGCTCGTGCGCGACGGCGAGGGCCTTGCGGGCGACGTCGACCTGCTCGGGCGTGGCCTGGACGGCGCTCATCTGCTCCTTGCGGTACAGGCCCTGGGTGGGGCGGCTGGGACCGGTGAGCAGCGCGTTCTTGCGGACGGCGTGCCGCATCTCGCCCTCGACGAAGACGAGGCAGGTCTCGCCGGCGGTGTCGACGCTGGTGACGTACGGCTGGATCATGACGGCGCGGCCGGACTCGAGCAGGTCCTTCGCGTGGTCGATGGCCATGGCGCGGGACTGGGCGCTGACGGGCTGGTAGCGGCCGGTGTCCTTGGCGCCCGCGGACACGACGGGCTTGACGACGAAGTCGCCGAACGCGGGCATGCGCGTGTGGATGGCGCGCTTGGAGAAGTGCCGGTCGGGGTCGAGCCAGATCGTGGGGATGACGGGGACGCCGCCCTGCTCCAGGGCCTGGAGGTACGTCTTGTCGGTGTTCCAGGCGATGACGTCCGCGGAGTTCGCGAGGCGGGGCACGGTGCGGGCCCACTGGACGAACTCGTCACGGCGCGGCGAGTAGTCGTACGTGGAGCGGACGACGACGAGGTCGTAGGCGTCCCAGTCGACGTCGGGATCGTCCCAGACGACGGCCTCGGCGGTGACGCCGCGGGCGGCGAGGGCGCCGAGGAGCGGCCGGTCGTCCGCGTCGAGGTCGGGCAGGACGGAGCAGGTGGCGAGTCCGACTCGCTTCGTCTGGGTCACGTCCGCAGCCTATCCGGCCGGTGCGGGGTGCCGGTGTGCGTCCCGGGTGAAGAGCCGTGGCGGCTCACAGGCCGGAGCTCTCGGCGAGGCGGAGCCAGACCTCGCTGACGGTGGGGAACGCGGGGACGGCGTGCCAGAGCCGGTCGAGGGGGACCTCGCCGACGACGGCGATGGTGGCGGCGTGCAGCATCTCGGCGGCCTCGGGGCCGACGAACGTGGCGCCGACGACGACGCGGCGCTCGCGGTCGACGATGAGCTGGGCGCGGCCGGCGTAGTCGGGCGAGGTGACGCCGGCACCGGCGACGTCCCCGAGCTCGTAGGTGACGACGTCGACGTCCTTCCCGGCGGCGCGCGCGGCGGCCTCGGTGGGGCCGACCCAGGCGACCTGGGGGCGGGTGAACACGGCCTGGGTGCGGGCGCCGTGGTCGGCGGTGGCGCGGTAGCGGCTCCAGTCGCCGGCGGTCTCGACGTCGGTGGCGCGAGCGCCGTCGTGGCCGAACCGGGTGGCGACGACGTCCCCGCAGACGCGGGCCTCGTACTTGCCCTGGTGGGTGGTCGCGGCGCGGCCGGTGACGTCGCCGCAGGCGTAGAGCCAGGGGCGGCCCTGGTCGTCGGGGGCGGCGCCGACGACGGCGGTGGTGTCGTCGACGGTCAACGCTGCGGCGGGGTCGAGGCCGACGGTGTCGAGGCCGACGTCCCCGGTGCGGGGCCGGCGGCCCGTGGCCACGAGCAGCTCGGCGGCGGTGACGTCGGCGGGTCCGCCCCCGTCGGTGTCGGTGACGGTCACGGTGACGGGTCCGCCGGGCTCGGGGCGGGTGACCGCGCGGGTCTCGACGCCGAGGCGGACGTCGACGCCGGCGTCGCGCAGGGCGGCGGCGACGGCTTCACCGGCGAAGGGCTCCGCGCCGCCGAGGAGCGTGCCACGGGCCAGCAGGGTGACGTGGGAGCCGAGGTCGGCGTACGCCTGCGCCATCTCGCAGCCCACGACTCCCCCGCCGACGACGATCAGCGAGTCGGGGACGGACTCGACGGCGGTGGCCTCGCGCGACGTCCAGGGCTCGGCCTCGGCCAGGCCGGGCACGCCGGGCAGCACGGGGGCGCTGCCGGTGGCGACGACGACGGCGCAGCGGGCGGTGAGGCGTCGCACCTGGCCGTCGGCGTCGTCGTCCACGCCCAGGGCGGGCGTGACCTCGACGACGCGTTCGCCGACGAGCCGTCCGTGGCCGCGCAGCAGGGTGATCCCGACGGAGTCGAGCCAGGCCTCCTGCCCGGAGTCGTCGCCCTCGCCGGTGCGTTCGTCGCGCCAGGCGAGGACGGCGTCGACGTCGAGGGGGCCGGGGTCGGCGACGCCGGGGACGGCCGCCGCGGCGGCGCGGGCCGCGCCGGGGCGCAGCAGCGTCTTGGAGGGGATGCACGCCCAGTAGGAGCACTCCCCGCCGACGAGCTCGGCCTCCACGACCGCGACGGAGAGGCCGGTGCGGGTGGCGCGGTCGGCGGCGTTCTCCCCGACGGGGCCCGCGCCGATGACGATGACGTCGTAGGTGTCCATGCCTGGCATCGTTCCCCGAGGACGCGCCGGGCGCAGCCCGAGTTGGAGGGATCGGGCACGCCGGGCCGTGCGGCGTTGGGCGGACCCGACAACGCGTTGTACGTTCCGTGCACGCCGACGACCCCACGCTGGCCGGCGGTCCGGCGAACCGGCGGCGCGGGGACGGTCACAGTGGAAGGGCCCGAGGACCGCCCGACGAAGGAGCACGATGACCGGCAGCGACACCACGCCCAGCGCGACCACGCCCGTGGGGGCCGGCACCGCCGCGGACGACACCTGGTCGGCACCGGAGCGGGCCACGGCCGCCGACGCGGCGCGGGTCGCGACGTTCGCGGCGCTCATCGCGGTGCTCGGCATGCCGGGTCCGCTCGCTCTGTTCGGCAACGCCGTCCCGATCACGTTCCAGACGCTCGGCGTCATGCTGGCGGGCGCGATCCTCGGGGCGCGGCGGGGCGCGCTCGCCGTGCTGACCCTGCTCGCGCTCGTCGCGGCGGGGCTGCCGCTGCTCGCCGGGGGCCGCGGCGGGCTCGGGGTGTTCGTCGGCCCGTCGGCCGGCTACCTCGTCGGGTTCGTCGTCGGCGCGTTCGTCGTGGGCCTGCTGGTGGAGCGGCTGCGACGGGTCACGTTCGCGGGGGTGCTCGGGGCGAGCCTCGTGGGCGGCGTCGCCGTCGTGTACGCCTTCGGCGTCCCGGTGCAGGCCCTCGTCACGGGGGTGCCGCTGCCCGAGACCGCGCTGCTGTCGCTGATGTTCGTGCCCGGGGACGTGCTCAAGGCCCTCGCGTGCGCGGGTGTCACCGTGGGCGTGGCCCGCGCCTACCCCGCCGCCCTCGCGCACCACCGCCGGGCGGCCTGAGCGGTGCCCGTCGCCCACGAGGTGCTGCGCCGTGCGACCGGCCCCGACGCCGGTCGCGCGGCGCTGCGCTGCGCGCACCGCACCCGCACGTGGGCCGAGCTCGCCGCGGACGTCGCCGCGGGGGCCGCGCACCTGCGCGGCGTGGGCGTGGTGGCGGGCGATCTGGTCGCCCTCACCCTGACCGACCCGGTGGACACCCTGGTCGCGATGCTCGCCGTCGACCACGCGGGCGGCGTGGCGCTGGTGGGCGACCCCGCGTGGGGCGTCCACCAGCGCGCCGAGGTGCTGCGCGCGCTCGCACCGGCCGCCGTCGTCGCCGTCCCGCTGCCGCGGGGCCGGCGCGTCCCGGCGGATCCCGGCCCACCACCGGCGGACGACGTCGCCGCCTGGGCCGGCTTCTCGTCGGGCAGCACGGGCCGGCCGCGCGCGGTGCGTCGCACCCGCGGTTCCTGGACGCGGTCGTTCGGGCACGTGTCCGCGCTGACGGGCACCACCCCCGCCGACACCGTGCTCGTCACGGGGCCGCTCGCCGGCTCCCTGCACTGCTTCGCCGCCGTGCACGCCCTCGGCACCGGGGCGGGCGTCCTCGTCGCCCCCACGCCGACCGCGGCCGTCGCGGCCCTTCCCGACGTCGACGTCGCCCACGTCGTGCCGTCCCGTCTCGACGACCTCCTCGACGCCCTCGACCAGGGCGCGCCCAGCCGGCTGCGCACCGTCGTCGTGGGCGGCGCCGCCCTCGACCGCGCCCAGCACGAGCGGGCCGCCGCGCACGGCCTGCGCCTGGTCGCCTACTACGGCGCCGTCGAGCTGAGCTTCGTCGCCGTGGACACAGGCGACGGGCTGCGGCCGTTCCCCGAGGTCGAGGTCGACGTGCGCCCTGCCCCGCACACCGGGCTCGGCGAGGTCTGGGTGCGGTCCCCCTGGACCGCCGACGGCTACCTCGCGGGCGCCCGCGGTCCCCTGCAGCGGTCCGGCGACTGGTGCACCGTCGGCGACCTCGCCGACCTCGCCGGACCCGACGCGCCGCTCGTGCTGCGCGGGCGCGGGGACGGTGCCATCCTCACCGCCGGCGCCACGGTGGTGCCCGAGGACGTCGAGCTGGCGCTGCGCCCCGTGCCGGGCGTGCGGGACGTCGTCGTCGTGGGGGCGCCGCACCGCCGGCTCGGCGCCGTCGTCGTGGCCGTCGTGGAGGCCGACGCCCGCCCCGGGCTGCGCGCCCACCTCGACCGCGTCGCCCGCAGCACCCTCGCTCCGGCGCAGCGTCCCCGCCGCTGGTACCGGCTCGACGCCCTGCCCCGCACCGGCGGCGGCAAGCCCGCCCGCTCGGCCCTGGGAGCGGCCGTCGCCGGGATCGACCCCACGGCGGACGTCGGCGACCTGGAGGCCCTGCGGTGAGCGTGATCGTGGCCGCGCGCCGCACCTGGGTCGGGCGCGCCGGGCGCGGGCACGCGGCGCAGGACGAGACGACGCTCGCCGCCGCGGTCCTCGCGGCCTGCGCCCAGGACCTCGCGGGCGGACTCCGCGCCGCACCACCCGGACCTCGCGGCCCCGGCACCCCACCACGCGGCGAGCGCGCCGACGTCGACGACGTCCTGCTCGGCAACGCGGCCGGGCACGGCGGCGACGTGGCCCGCCGGGCCGCGCTGGCCGCGTTCGGGCGGCACGTGCCCGGCGTCGGGGTCGACAGGCAGTGCGCCTCCGGGCTCGCGGCGGTCGTGCTCGGGTCCGCCCTGGTGGACGCCCGCCAGGCGGACGTCGTGCTCGCCGGGGGCGTCGAGGTCGCCGGGCGGGCACCGACCCGTGCGCACGGCCCGCTGCGGTACGCGCGTGCGTCGTTCGCCCCGCCGCCCTGGGCGGACCCCGACCTCGGGCTCGCCGCCGAGGCGCTCGCGACCCGGCGCGGGATCGACCGGGAGCGGCAGCACACCTGCGCCGCGACGTCCCACGCCCGGATCCTCGCCGCGCACGCGGCCGACCGGTTCGCCGCCGAGACGACCGGCGTCGGGTCGCTCGCTCACGACGAGCACGCCCGCACCGTGCCCCCGGGCATGCAGGCGCGGCTGCCCGGTGCGTTCACGCCCGGCGGCTCCGTGACGGCGCTGTCGGCCGCGCCCGCGGCGGACGGCGCCGCGGCGGTGGCGCTCGTCGCCGACGACGCCCTCCCGCCCGGGGCGGCCGGGCTGCGGGTCGTCGCGACCGTCGCCGTGGCGGGCACCCCTGCCGACGCGCCCCTGGCCGTCGTGCCGGCCGTGCGCCGGGTGTGCGCCCGCGCCGGGGTGCGGCTCGACGACGTCGCCGCGCTCGAGGTCGTCGAGGCGTTCGCCGGGCAGGTGCTGGCCGTCGGCGACGACCTCGGCCTCGACGTGCTCGCCGACCCGCGGTGGAACGCGGACGGCGGCGCCCTCGGGCGGGGGCACCCGTTCGGCGCGAGCGGCGCCGTCGCGCTCGTGCGGCTGTTCTCCCGGCTCGTGCGTGCGGACGTCCCGGACGGCTCGCTGGGGGTGGCGGCCGCGGCCGCCGCCGGGGGTCAGGGCGTGGCGGTGCTGGTGGAGGTGGTCCGATGACCGAGATCGTGCTGGACGACGTCCACGTGCACCGCGAGGGCCGTCACGTGCTGCGCGGCGTGAGCCTGCGGATCACCGAACGGCGCGTCGCCGTGATCGGGGCCAACGGGTCGGGCAAGTCCACGCTCGCGCGGCTCCTCAACGGGCTCGTGCTGCCCACCACGGGCTCCGTGCACGTCGACGGGCTCGACACCCGGCGCCGCGGGCGCGACGTCCGGCGGCGCGTCGGGTTCATGTTCACCGACCCCGACGCGCAGATCCTCATGCCCACCGTCGCCGAGGACGTCGCCTACTCGCTGCGCCGGTCGGGCCTGTCCCGCGCCGAGATCGACGCGCGGGTCGCCGCCGAGCTCGACCGGTACGGCCTCGCCGGGCACGCCGACCACCCCGCGCACCTGCTGTCCGGCGGGCAGAAGCAGCTCCTCGCGCTGGTCGGCGTGCTCGTGTCCGGCCCGCGGCTCGTCGTCGCGGACGAGCCCACCACCCTGCTCGACCTGCGCCGCACCCGCGACGTCGCCGCCCGCCTCGCGGCGCTGGAGCAGGACGTCGTCCTCGTCACCCACGACCTCGACCTGGTGGCCGGCTACGACCGGGTGCTCGTCGTCGACGACGGCCGCGTCGTCGTCGACGACGTGCCCGCGGTCGCCGTCCCCGCCTACCGGACGCTCATGGGGGTCCCGGCGTGACCGGGACCCCGCCCGGCGCGGGACGACGGCCGTCGGTGGTGCACCGCCTCGGCGCGGGCACCAAGCTGCTCGCCCTGTGCGGGTTGTCGGTGGCGATGCCGGCGGTCGGGTCATTGCCCGGGGCTGCGGTCGCCGTGGTGGGCGTGGTGGCCCTCTACGCGCTGGCCGGGCTGGGACCGCGGGCGCTGTGGGGGCAGGTGCGGCCCCTGCGGTGGGTCGTGCCGGTGCTCGCGGCGGTCCAGGTGTGGACGGTCGGGGCACTCGGCGCGGCCGTGCTCACCACCCGGCTCGTCGTGCTCGTCGCCCTGGCCGGGCTGGTCACGCTGACGACCGCGACGTCCGCCGTCCTCGGCGCCCTGGAGCGGGCGCTGCGCCCGTTCGAGCGCGTCGGCGTGGACGCGGACCGCGCCGCCCTCGTCCTGGCCCTCACCCTGCGGACCGTGCCCGTGCTGACCGCCCTGTCCGGGCGCGTCCGGGACGCCCGGCGCGCCCGCGGGCGCGAGCGCGACGTCAGGGCGTTCGCGGTGCCGCTCGTCGTCGGCGCGCTGCGGCAGGCCGACGCCCTCGGCGAGGCGCTGCGGGCACGCGGCCTGGACGACTGACCCGGCCGGCACCGGTCAGCGGCGCACGAACTCCAGGTCCGTCACCGACCGACCTGCGTCGAGGCCCTTGCGCTCGAAGCTGGTCATCACCCGGCCCTCGAACCGGGGCGCCACGTTGCCCTCCTGGTGCGCGTTGCGGAAGTGCGCGGACCCGTCGCCGACGGCGAGCATCACCTCGCCGTACTCCGCCCAGTCCGTCGCGAGCCGCCAGACGCCGCCCGGGCGCAGCACCCGTGCGGCGAGCTCCGCGAACTCGGGCGACACCAGGCGCCGCTTGTGGTGCCGCTTCTTGGGCCACGGGTCGGGGAAGAACACCCACAGCTCGTCGAGGCTCGCCGCGGGCAGGCCGTGCTCCAGCAGGGCCGCGGCGTCCGCCTGGAGGATCCGCAGGTTCGTCAGCTCCTGGCCCGGTGCGCCCCCCGCGTCCGCGGGGTCGGTGCCCGCGTGGCCGGCCCGCACGATCGTCGAGGCCACGCCGGGCGTGTACACCTCGACGGCCAGGTGGTCGCGCTCCGGGTGGGTGGCGGCCGCGTGGACGACGCACTCCCCCAGGCCCGTACCGATCTCCATGACGAGCGGCGCCGAGCGCCCGAACTCCGCGGCGGCGTCGAACCGCCAGTCGGGGTGCACCGACAGCACCCGGTGCTCCGTCTCGCGGCGCACGTCCACGAGGTACTGGTGTCGGCGGGTGTCCCAGGCGCGCTGCTGGCTCGGCGTGAGGCGCGCCGTCCGGCGCACGTAGCTCAGCGGACGACGCAGGTGCGGGGTCTCGCCGGCGGTCGGTTCAGGGGTCTCGGGCACCGACCAAGCCTACGGGCCGCGCGCCGTGCGCCCCGCCGGGAGCGGTCAGCCGTCGCCCGACAGGGTGACGAGGGCGAGCAGCGCCTCGCCGTACGCCTCGGCGGCCTCGGGCCCGGTGAAGGTGCGTTCCTCGCCCAGCAGCTCGGCGTGCACCACGTACGCGTCGCCGTCGTGCCGCAGCGTCCGGAAGGTGCCGCCGAGCAGGTCGCGGAGCTGGTCCTCGCGCGGCAACCACAGGGTGTCCTCGATCCGTACCGAGTCCAGCGCCCACTCGGTGGTGCCGTTGAAGCCGAGCACGGTGCCGGTCGGGAACTGGTGCGCCTCGATCGTCATCGTCGAGACCGTGAAGACGTCGGCGTCGAGCTCCGGGGCGTCGATGTGGAACCGGTCGCCGTCGACGGGCCGCCACACGAGGCCCGCGTCGCGCAGCCGTGCGGCGAGCCGGGTCGAGATCATCGTCCCATCGTGCCCGCCGCGCGCCGGGACGCAACCGCCGGGCGGCGGCACCGGTTCAGCGGGCGGCCGGGCCGTCCACGACGACGCGTGCCGACCGGTCCGGGAGCCCGTCCGGCGCGGCGTCGGACGCCAGGCCGAGCACGGGGCCGAACCCGGCCCGCTCGGAGACGCCCAGCTTGAGGCCCGCCCGGTAGAGGTGGCCCTCGACGGTCCGCACGGAGACGGTCAGCCGGTCCGCGATCTCCCGGTTCGACCACCCGCGGGCGGCGAGCGTGACGATCTCCCGCTCCCGCGCCGTCAGCGGCAGCGGGTGCACCGCGTCCGTCAGGGCCGGGGTGCGCGCCCCGGACCGGCCCGCCAGGTCCTGCGCGAGCGCCGCGGCGGTGAACGCCGAGCCCCGGCGTCCGGCACGCCGGTGGACCGCGGCCGCCCCGGCGGCGGCATCCCCCGCGGCGACGAGGTCGCCGAGGGCGACCCACTCGTCGGCGGCCCGCAGCAGGGCCTCGGCGTCCTCGGCGACCGCGGCCCGGGCGTGGCGGAGCGCGACGTCGGCCCGGGGCCCGAGCCCTGCGAGCGCCTCCAGGCGCGGCAGGGCGGCGGCCGCGTCCCCGAGCTGGACGACGGTCTGGAGGGCGAGCACCTCGTAGGCGGGTGCGGCCATCGCTCGCGCGAGGGTGGCCGCGTCCGTCGCGTGGGTCACCGCCTGGGTCGTCGCCCCCTCGGCGGCGGCACCCCACGCGCGCGCCAGGAGGTCGTCGGGCGCGTACAGGCGGTAGGCGGGGTGGGCGCCGACCACGATCCCGGCCAGGTGGGGGGCAGCCCGTCCGGGGTCGCCGGCCAGCGCCCAGGCCGTGGCGAGCAGGGTGCGGCAGCGGAACCGGAACTCGTGCCCGGAGTCCGCCAGCCCGGCCCACGCGTCCCGCAGCAGGACGAGCGCGTCCCGGACCCGGCCCCCGGCGAGCGCGGCGTGACCGGCCACGACCAGGCCCATGAGGTGCGCCGGCCCGGGGAGGTCCGCCGAGACGTCGCGCATGCGGCGGGCCTGCTCGGCGGCGCGCCCGGGGGTCCCGGCGAGCCGGTGCCCGAGCACCTGCATGTCCGCGAGGCCGAACCCGGGGATGCTGGTCGGGACACGGTCCGGGGTGAGGCCGCCGACGGTCGCGGCCTCGTCCAGGAGCTCCTGGTCGGCCGTCACGGCGGCGGCCGCCGTGACGGCCGACGACACGAGGATGCGCGCGAGGTCGTCCGGCAGGTCGGCGCGCAGCAGCGCCGGGCCACCCTCGAGGACCGCCCGCAGGTCGCCGTCGGCGGCCGCCAGGGCCAGGGCCATCCCGGCGACGTGCAGCGGCAGCGCACCGGTCGCCTCCGCGGCGGCGAGCGCCCGACGCGCCTCCGCGGGCCGCGCCATCGTCCAGAGCAGGTTGCCCGCCCGGTGCAGCTGCGCCATCGTCCGGGTCGCGTCGTCCGTGGCGGACGCCACCAGGTCCACGAGGATGGCCTCGGCCTCGTCGCCCCGGCTGAGCCAGGACAACGCCGCGGCGTGCACCAGGCGGGCGACCGGTGCCCCGGTCGTGGCGGCGGCGCGCGCGAGCCGTTCGGCGAGCGGCAGGTCGAACAGGCGGGTCGCGGCCTCGGCCGCCCGCAGGAACAGCACCGGGTCCGCGCCGAGGTCGGAGTCGAGGGTGAGCACGGCCCGCGGCACGGGGTCGGGTCCCGGGTCGAGGGTGCGGGCGACGAGCCCGCGCAGGCGCCGGGCGCGCACCGTCCCCATGACGGCGCGCCGCACCTCGCCGTACAGGGGGTGCGCGAGCCGCGCCACCGTGCCGTCGGTGCGGACCAGGCCGCGCACCTCGGCCTCCTCGACGGCACCCGCCGACGCGAGGGAGCACAGCGTCGTGACGTCCACCGGCTCGGCGAGCGCCACGAGGTCCACGACGTCCTGCACGGGCGGGGCCAGCCCGCCGATCTCCCGGGCGAGCAGGTCGGCCAGCCCCGGGGGGATCGCCGGGTCGCCCGTCCACCGCCACACGCCCGCCGTGGCGGCGAACCGCCCGGCCGACACCTCCCCGCCGAGCAGGTGCCGCAGGAACAGCGGGCTGCCCTCGGTGAGGGCCCACAGGCGGTGCGCCGACGCCTGGTCGACGGGGCCGCTGAGCACCCGCGCCACCAGCTCCGCCGTCCGCGCGGCGTCCAGAGGAGCCACGTCGAGCCGGGCGAGACGGTCGTCCTTCCACAGCGACGTCACCGGGTCGGGCGCGGGCTCCCCCGCCCGGACCGTGACCAGGACGGTCGCGGCCCGGCGTTCGACCACCCGGTCGAGCAGGATCGCGGAGTGCTCGTCGAGCAGGTGGGCGTCGTCGACGGCCAGGACGAGGCGCTCGCGGGCGGCGAGGTGCTCCAACGCACGGCCCACGGACTCGGCGGACTCCCCCGCCGGGAGGTCGAGGACGCCGGTGAACGCGCCCAGGGGAAGCGGGCGGGCCGCGGCGCTGCCGTGAGCCCACACCGGTGTCGCACCCCGGCGGGCGGCGAGCGCCAGCGCCTCGCGGGCGAGCCGGGTCTTGCCCACCCCGGCCGGACCGGCCACGACGATGCCGGCCGCTCCCGGTCGGACGGCTGCCGCGAGGGTCCGCAGCTCGTCGTCCCGGCCGGTGAGCGGCCAAGTCCGCTCCATGGGTTCATGCTAGCGACGGGAGCTCGGGTACCGCACTACTCGCGGCGCGGCGTACGGCCGGGGCGAGGGTGGGGTCATGAGCACCCGCACCGTCCTCGTCACCGGCGCCTCGCGCGGCATCGGCCGCGCGATCTCGCTGCGCCTCGCCAGGTCCGGCTGGCACGTCTACGGCGGGGTCCGGGACGACGTCGCCGCCAAGGAGCTCGCCGAGGCGTCCGACCGGGTGACGCCCGTCGAGCTCGACGTGACCGTGCCCGAGCACGTCGCCGCGCTCGACGCCGTCCTGCCCGACCGTCTGGACGCCCTGGTGAACAACGCGGGCGTCGCGGTGGCCGGGCCGGTGGAGACCCTGTCCCGGACGGACATGCTCCACCAGTTCGACGTCAACCTGGTCGGCCCGCTCGCGCTGACCCGGGCCGTGCTGCCCCGGCTGCGGCGCGCCCGCGGCCGCGTCGTGTTCATCTCGTCGATCAACGGCCGCGTCTCGTTCCCGTTCACCGGCCTGTACAACGCGTCGAAGTACGCCGTCGAGGCCGTCGCCGACTGCCTGCGGGTCGAGCTGCGACCCTTCGGCGTCCAGGTCGCGCTCGTCGAGCCCGGCGTGGTGGACACCGACCCGTGGCACCGCATGGACGAGCTGCTCGACGAGCTGGAGGCCGGCCTCGACCCGGCGCTCGCGCCCCTGTACGCGCCGCACTTCGCGGGCGAGAGGCAGCTCGTCGGCCGGATCCGTCGCGGCGCCAAGCCGCCGGAGCAGGTCGCGGCCGCCGTCGAACGCCAGCTCGTCCGGCGTCGGACCCGCCCACGCACGGTGGTCGGCCGGGACGCCCGGATGATCCTCGCGATGAAGGCGGTGCTGCCCGCACGCGGCCTCGACGCGGTCTGGGCCCGCGGCGTCGGGGGCTGAGAGCCGGGCGACCCGCCCCGGGGACGTCGAAGGCCCTCGCCGCTGTCGCGACGAGGGCCTCGTGGTGCGCCATCAGGGACTCGAACCCCGAACCCGCTGATTAAGAGTCAGCTGCTCTGCCAATTGAGCTAATGGCGCAGGAGCGCGGACCACCCCGCCGGAGCGGTGGAGGTCGTTGCCGGTGCGCCATCAGGGACTCGAACCCCGAACCCGCTGATTAAGAGTCAGCTGCTCTGCCAATTGAGCTAATGGCGCGTTGCGAGGTGAAACATTACCAGGCCCGGAGCCGTCGTTCGAACCGGCTCCGGGCACTCGGGCTGTGACCTCCACGACAGACCCGCGGGGGGCTGCCGTGCAGGTCAGGCACCGCCCGGGCAGGTCACATGTACAGGCCGGTGGAGCCGTCGTCGTCGTGCGCCTGAGCCACCGCGTGCACGTCACGCTCGCGCAGCAGCACGTAGTCGGTGCCGCCGAGCTCGACCTCGGCGCGCTCCTCCGGGTCGTACAGGACGCGGTCCCCGACGGCGACCTGGCGCACGTGCTCGCCCTTGGCCACGACCTTCGCCCACGCGAGCCGCTTGGGCCCCGCGGCGGTCGCGGGGATGACGAGCCCGGCGGACGACTGCCGCTCGGACGAGTCGACCTCCGGGTCCACCAGGACACGGTCGTGGAGCATGCGGATGGGCAGCGGCGCGGTGCCCGGGGTCGAGGTGCTGGGTGCTGCGGAGCTCACGGCACCACGCTACGCGAGCCGAACTCCCCGCCGGGCACCGTCCACCGGCCGGATAGGCTCGACGACGGACCCGCACCGACACCGAGGAGACCCCGTGACGCTCGCCGCCGGCGACACCGCCCCCGACTTCACCCTGCCCACCGCCGACGGCGGCACCGTGTCGCTCGCCGACCTGCGCGCGTCCGCGGACAAGGGCGTCGTCGTGTACTTCTACCCGGCCGCGATGACGCCGGGCTGCACCACCCAGGCGTGCGACTTCCGCGACTCGCTCGCCGCGCTGCAGGGCGCCGGGTACGCCGTCGTCGGCGTCTCCCCCGACGAGCCGGCCAAGCTGGCGACGTTCGCCGAGCGGGACGCGTTGACGTTCCCGCTCGCGTCCGACGCCGAGCACACCGTGCTGGAGGCGTACGGCGCGTGGGGCGAGAAGAAGAACTACGGCCGCACGTACGTGGGCGTGATCCGCTCGACGGTGGTCGTCGGCACCGACGGCGTCGTCCAGGTCGCCCAGCACAACGTCAAGGCCACCGGGCACGTCGCCCGGCTGCGCAAGACGCTCGGCATCGACTGAGGGTCGACGCGAGGTCTGGTGCCGGAGGCGGGACTTGAACCCGCACGCCACTCGGGCACGGCATCCTAAGTGCCGCGTGTCTGCCTGTTCCACCACTCCGGCCGGCGGCTCAGTCTAGCGGCGCTCCGGGCCTGTCGGGCCGGGGCGCCGACGGCCGATCACACCGCCCGGTCGTCGGCCTGGAAGCGGGCGTGCAGGTCCTGGAGGAACTCGTCGACCGGGACGTAGACCCATCCGGACTCCGGCCCGTCGGCCTGACCCTCCCCTGCGTCGACGTCACGCCATGCGACCTGCCCGACGCCGGGCACGTCCAGGACGTCCTCGTCCCTGACGAAGGCGCGGCGCCAGTCCTTGGAGACGAGGCCGTGCTGCCGCAGGAGCCCCTGCGCCGCGGTGAGCGAGGGCGCGCGGACGAGCGCCTCCGAGATCCGGAGGTTGCGGGCGTCGACCCGGTCGCTGCGCACCCGCGGCGCGGAGAAGCGGAAGGTCTTCACGTCCGCCTCCTGCTGGTCGGCCCCGTCCGGCTGGCGGGACCAGTATGGACCGCGCGTCCGCCTAGTTGCACGTGTCACCAAGCCGTGTAACCTCGCGTTAACACGCACCGCGAGCCCCGCCCCGGGGTCGGCGACGAGGCCGGCAGGGGGCGCCGGGCGGGCGCTCCGACCGGTGCCGCAGCCCGCGAGGTGACCGAACGATGACGTTCCGCAGTCGACCTGTCCCCGTAAGTGACACGAGTCATCACCCTCCGCGACGACGCCGCACCGCGGTCGCCGCCGCCCTGGCCCTGCTCGCCGGCGGCACGCTCGTCGGCACCGCGGCCCCCGCGAGCGCCGACGTCGTCGACGTCGGCGCGGGCAGCTACACCACCGACCGCGTGGGGTCGGCCCCGCAGGGCTGCGACGCGATCGAGGCGGACCCGCGCGCGTTCGTCACCGACGACGCCCCCGACACCCCGCTGCCGACCAACGACTGGTGGTCGTCGCTGGCCTTCAAGGTGTTCGACTGCTCGTTCAGCGCGCCCCTGCACGCGCACCCGGCCTCCTACCTGCCCTCGGCGGGCGGGCTCGGCGTCTCCTACACGACGACGCCCGCGATCAGCGGCACGCCGACCGGCGTCGCGGAGTACCACTTCCCGTACGCCGAGGACCTGCGGGCCGGGGTGGTCGGTCTCGACGCACCGGACGTCAAGGTGGGCGGCTGGACGGACTGGACGGTCGACCCGGTGTGGGACGACGGCCAGCAGTCGTTGCGCGCGACCATCGGGCACGGCCTGCCCGTGGCGTGGTTCGAGGCGACGGGCGGCGACGCGCTGCTCACGTTCGCGGGGTCCCCGGACGTCTGGCTCGACGAGCCGGGACGGCTCGGCGTGAGCGTCGGCGGGGCCGACTACCTCGCGGTCGCGCCCGCGGACGTGCGCTGGACGGGCAGCGGCACGACGCGCCGCGCGGCCACGGACCGGTTCGCCGTCGCGCTGCTGCCCGACGTCGGCGCGGCCGGGCGGACCGCGCTGCTCGACGCCTACACCGCGGCCGGGCGCGCGCCGGTGACGGGCACGCGCGCGGACTACGACTACGACGAGGCCGACGGCGTCGTGCGCACCACCTACGCCGTCACCACGACGCCGTGGCCGGGCGCCGACGACGCCGGGACGATCGCCGCGCTGTACCCGCACCAGTCGGCGTACCTCACCGGCGACGACCCCACGGGCGTCACCTACACGTCCCCGCGCGGCGACCTCGCCGTCCTCACCGACGTCGACTCCTTCACCACCGCGACGCCGTTCGGCGGGCTGCTGCCGGAGGTCCCGGCCGTCGCGACGTCCGCGGGCGCCGGGCGCGCGGAGCTGGAGGCGCTGCTCGACGACCTGGGCGACCCGCTCGGCCAGGTCAAGGCCGACACGTACTGGACGGGCAAGGCCCTCGGGCGCGCCACCCGCGTGATCGAGATCGCCGACCAGCTCGGCCGCACCGCCCAGCGCGACGCGGCCCTCGCCGACGTCCGCCGGGTGCTCACCGACTGGTTCACCGCCACCCCCGGCAAGACCGAGCAGGTGTTCTCCTACGACGCCGGGTGGGGCACGCTCGTCGGGTTCCCGGCGTCCTACGGGTCCGACACCGAGCTCAACGACCACCACTTCCACTACGGGTACTTCATCGCCGCGGCCGCGACGCTCGCCCGGTTCGACCCGGCGTGGGCGCAGGACTACGGCCCGATGGTGGACCTGCTGATCCGGGACGCGAACGGCTACGACCGCAGCGAGACGCGGTTCCCGTACCTGCGCGACTTCGACGTGTACGCGGGGCACGACTGGGCGTCGGGCCACGGCGCGTTCGCCGCGGGCAACAACCAGGAGTCGAGCTCGGAGGGCATGAACTTCGCGGGCGCGCTGGTCCAGTGGGGCGAGGCGACCGGCGACCGTGCCGTCCGCGACGCCGGGGCCTACATCTACGCCACGCAGGCCGCGGCGATCGACCGCTACTGGTTCGACGTCGACGGCGACACGTTCCCCGCCGCGTTCGGTCATCCCGTGGTCGGGATGGTGTGGGGCGACGGCGGGGCGTACGCGACGTGGTTCAGCGGCGAGCCGGAGATGATCCAGGGCATCAACACCCTGCCGATCACGGGCTCCCACCTGTACCTCGGGTCGTCGCCCGCCACCGTGCGGGCCGCCTACGCCCACCTGGAGTCCGTCAACGGCGGCCCGCCGACGGTGTGGCAGGACATCCTGTGGAACCACCTGGCGCTCGCCGACGGGCAGCGGGCGCTGGACCTGCTGACGTCGTCGTCGTACACGCCGGAGGAGGGCGAGACCCGCGCCCACACCTACCACTGGATCCGGAACCTGGCCTCGCTCGGCACGGTCGCGGCCGACATCCGGGCCGACCACCCGCTGGCGGTCGCGTTCGACTCCGCCGCCGGACGCACGTGGGTCGCGGCCAACGTGACGGCCGCGCCGGTCACGGTGACGTTCTCCGACGGGCGCACGGTCGCCGTCCCCGCCGGCCGGACCGTCGCGGTGGGGGCCCGGTCGTTCGAGGGCGGGTCCGCCACGGGCGGCCCGACGCCGTCGCCGGAGCCGAGCGCTCCCCCGTCGCCGACCCCGGACCCGACGCCCACGCCGTCGACCGAACCCACGCCCGACCCGACGCCGTCGCCCGACCCGGATCCCACCGGTGAGCCGTTCGCCGCGACGCGGCACCTCGGGGCGGGCGGCACGCTGCCGGCGCAGCCCGGACCGGACGGCGTGGTGACGCTGGCGAGCGCGGGCGGCGCCACCCGGGACGGCACACCGCACGAGGCGACGGTGTTCACCGCGACGGACGTCACCGCGCGGCACACCGGGGGCGGCACCCGGTTCGCGTTCGCCGTCGACGGCGGCCCGCACGTCGGGCTGGCGGTGCAGGCCCGCGTCAGCTACGACCTCACCGGCGACGGCACCGTCGACCGCACCGAGACGTACGCCTACTTCGCGACCGACCCCGTGGTCGGCCCGGAGACGTACGCCTCCGAGGGACGGCCCGTCAGCACCACGGGCGCGCTCGGCGACCTCGACGGCGGCACGGTCACCGTCGAGCTGTGGAGCGCGCTCGGCACCCTGCGCCCGCAGGTCGCCACGGGCGCCGCGTCGAGCATGACCCTGCCGTTCGAGTAGCCGCCGCTCCCGGACCTCGTCCGGACAGCACGACGGCCGCCCCGGAGGGATCCCGGGGCGGCCGTCGTCGCGTCGTGCGCGGGCGTCGTCAGGACTGCGACGCGCCGTCGTTCGCGGCGGCGATCTGGGCACGGACCTCGTCCATGTCCAGGCCCTTGACCGCGTCGACGACCTGCTTCAGCGCCGGGCCGGGCAGGGCGCCCGCCTGGTTGAAGACGAGGACGCCCTCGCGGAACGCCATGAGGGTCGGGATCGCGGTGATCCCGGCGGCGGCGGCGATCTGCTGCTGCGCCTCGGTGTCGACCTTCGCGTGCACGATCTCGGGGTGGTCCGTGCTGGACGCCTCGAACACCGGCGCGAACTGGCGACAGGGGCCGCACCAGGACGCCCAGAAGTCGACCAGGACGATGTCGTTGTCCTTGATCGCCTGCTCGAAGGTGGTGTCGGTGAGCTCGACGGTGGCCATGCGGAGTCCTCTCGTGGATGACGTACTACCCGGCAACAGCGCAGAAACCCCACCGGGTATTCCAGGGGCGCCGCGGACCGTGGTTGCCAGATACCTCACACTTCCATCGACCGCCCTCCGCGTCGACAGGTGGCACCCTCCCTCGGGCTGGTACAAACAAGGGGTGACCGACACCGCCGAGTTCCCTCCCGACGACGATCCCGGCCGCGAGGAGGCCCCCGCCGGCTGGCTGCGGCCCGAGGACCTCGCGGCCGCGCGCGCCCAGCTCCCCCTCGTGTACGTGGACGCCGTGCCGGTGCAGGTCGACGAGTCCGGCGACGTCGTGTCGGTGGGTCTCCTGCTGCGCGCGACGCCCCTGGGGTCCATGACCCGCGCGCTCGTGTCCGGCCGCGTGCTCTACCACGAGCGCGTCCGCGACGCCCTGCTGCGGCACATCGAGAAGGACCTCGGCCCGGTCGCCCTGCCGCAGATCCCGGCCTCCCCGCAGCCGTTCACCGTCGCCGAGTACTTCCCGACGCCCGGCATCACCCCGTTCCACGACCCCCGCCAGCACGCCATCTCGCTCGCCTACGTCGTGCCCGTGTCCGGCGACTGCCGCCCCCAGCAGAACGCGCTCGACCTCGCGTGGCTCACCCCCGAGGAGGCGTGCAGCGACACCGTGCAGGCCGAGATGGTCAACGGTCAGGGCACGCTGGTGCGCCAGGCGATGGCGCACGTCGGCCGCCTGGACTGACGACGTCAGATGTCGTCGCGCCGCGACGCGTTGTAGGCGACGGCGGCCATCGAGTCGAGGTTGCTCGCGGCCCGGTGGACACCGACGGCGAACCTCAGGCCGCCGACGACGGCCAGGGCGAGCCCGATGACGCTGGCCACGGACGACGGGTCGATCGATGCGAGCGCGCCACCGACGGTCAGGAGGATCAGGCCCCAGGCGAGCGAACCCGCCGACCTCTCCGGCCGCGGCACGTCGACCGGGACTGCGGGCTGGGCGGTCATGTCGTCAGGACTCGTCACGGGCGCAGCCTAGCGGCGGTCGCCGGCGGTCATGCCGCAGGCCATGTGGCACCGGCGAGGGCGCCGGTGCTGCACGCGTCGGGACGTCCAGGGGCCCCGCGGACATCGGCTCGTGAGCACCACCGATGACTGCCGGGCCATCGCGTCAGCGATCTGATCAGATATGATCGGATGATGAGGACGATCACGGCCACAGAGGCGGCACGGGGCTTCTCCCACCTGCTGGACGAGGTCGCCGCCGGTGAACGCATCACGGTGACGCGGTCCGGCGTGCCCGTCGCCACGTTGGGCCCGCCCCGCAGAGCGACGCTCAGCGACCTGGTCGCCAGCCTCGATGAGCTGGGGCCCGTCCCAGACTTCGCCCGAGGCGCCGAGGACGGGACACCCTCGGTCGACATGACGCCGCCGGACCGTTGGAGCGACGCGTGATCCTCCTGGACACGGGAGTGCTGATCGCCATCGCGCGCTCGCGGCGGCCGGGGACACCAGGCTCGCTCCCGGACGAAGAGCTGGCTGTCGCCGCGATCACCGTGGCGGAGGTCCGCGAGGGCGTGGAGCGGTTCAAGGGCAGCTCCCACTACGAACGTCAACGAGAGGTCGAGTCCCGACTTCTCGCCGCCGTCACCGTGCTCGACTACACGTACCCCACGGCCGTGCAGCACGGACGGCTGCTGGCACACACCCGCTCGTCGGGCGAACCTCGGGGTGCGCACGACCTGATCGTCGCTGCTCACGCCGCACAGACGGGGCTGACCCTCTACACGACGGACGCCCGGGCGAACTTCTCGGGCCTGCCGGGCGTCTCGTCCGTCACGGTGACGTTCCGCTGACCCGGGCGGGCGGCCCGCTCACGCGGGGACGGTCGCGAGGTCGAGGACGGGCCAGTCCGCGAGGTCGGCGCGCATGCGCCGGTCGTGGGTGGCGACGACGACGGCCGCGGAGGTGCGCAGCAGCGCGGTCGTCAGGGCGTCCATGACGTCGACGGACAGGTGGTTGGTGGGCTCGTCGAGGACGAGCAGGTGCGGGGCGTGGAGCAGGGCGAGCGCGAGGTCGAAGCGGCGCTTCTGCCCGACGCTGAGCTCGACCAGCGGCCGCTCCAGCTCGTCCTCGGACAGCAGCCCGAGCGCGGCGACGGGCACGAGGTGGTCCGGGTCGAGCTCGCCGCGGCTGAGCAGCGCCAGGGCGTGCGCGGCGTAGGCGTCGAACGCGGAGCGCTTCGCGTGCTCGGCCGTGACGGCGTCGCTCTCCTGCCCGACGACGCCGATGCGGAGCCCGTCGCGGGCGGTGCGGGTGCCGCGGGCGAGGGGCAGGGCGCCCGTGAACGCGGCGAGCAGCGTGGACTTGCCGGTGCCGTTGGGTCCGGTGACCAGCAGCCGGCCCGACGGCGGGACCGCGAGACGGGTGCCGGGCAGGTCGAGGCGGGTGGCGCCGTCCGGTGCGACGACGTGCGGGGAGCGCAGCTCGACCAGCGGGTCGCCCGCCTCCCAGCCGGCCGACAGGGCGGGCAGGTCGGGGAAGGCGAGCGCCGGGGGCGGCGGCGGCACGTCGACGGCCTCGGCCTCGAGCTTCTGCACGAGCCGGTCGGCGGCCTTGACGTGGATGCGGGCGCGGGTGCCGCGGCGGTTCTTCTGGGATCCCTTGGGCGGGCGCCACTCGTCGGACAGCCCCTCGTAGGAGCGGTCGAGGCGGAACGCGAGCTCGGCGGCGCGCTTCTGCTCGGCCCGGAACCGCTGGTGCCAGCGGGCCAGCATCTGCGCCTTCGCGAACCGGTACTCGTGGTAGCCGGGCTGCCCGTACAGGGCGGGGCGGCCGTCCATCGCGGGGTCGAGGTCGAACATCGCGGTGACGACGTCGTCGAGCAGCTCGCGGTCGTGCGTGACGACGACGACCCCTCCGCGCCAGGCCTGGATCGTCTCGGTGAGGTAGGCGACGCCGGAGTCGTCGAGGTGGTTGGTGGGCTCGTCGAGGAGCAGCAGGTCGGCACGCTCCGCGAGACGGCACGCGAGGCGCACCCGGTACCGCTGCCCCACGGACAGGGTGTCGAGGCGACGCCCCGGGTCCCGCACCGCCCCGAGGCGGGTGAGCGCGACGTCGACGCGGCGGTCGGCGTCCCACGCGGCCAGGTGCTCGATCCCGGACAGCAGGCCGCCGAGCCGCTTCAGGTCGTCGTTCTCGTGGTCGAACGCGGCGGCGGCCTCCTCCAGACGGGCGGCGAGCGCCCGCACGTCCGCGAGGGTGTCGGCGACGAGGTCGCCCACGGTGCGGCCCGCGGTGTCGGTGAGCTCCTGCGGCACGTACGCGAGGGTGCCGCGACGCCGCACCTCCCCCGCCTTGGGCCTGAGCTCGCCGGCGAGCACCCGCAGGAGGGTCGACTTCCCGGACCCGTTCTCCCCGACGACGCCGAGGCGCACGCCGCCGGACACCCGCAGGTCGACGCCGTCCAGGACGGGTCGGCCGGGGTACGCGAAGGAGATGCCGGAGGCGACGAGATGCACCGCACCAGCCTAAGCGGGACGCCGGACGCCCTCGCGCCCCGGCACCGTCCTGTGGTGGGATCGACGGCGAGCGACGTCGCTCGCCCCCGGCTTCGACGAGGAGACCCCCGTGCCCGAGCACCGCCCCGCCCTCGCGGTCACCACCGGAGCACCGACCGGCGCCCGCGTCCTGGCCGCCGTTCTCGCGGGCCTCGTCGTGGCCGGGACGTCGGGGTGCGCGACGGCGTCCGGGACGCCCGGTGAGAACGCCTGCGCCGCGCCGGCCGTCGAGGCGGACCCTGCGACGGTCGCGCCCGGCGACACGATGGAGATCACCGGCGTGGGCTTCGCCCACGGGTGCGAGGACCACCCGGCTGCCGAGGAGTCCACGTCGATGACCGACGTGCCCGTGCGATGGCTCCAGGGCGGGGTCACGGTCGACCTGGGCGTCGTGGACGCCGACGAGCACGGCGGCTGGGCCCTCCGTGCGACGGTGCCCGCCGACGCCGTCCCTGGTCAGGCACGGATCGACGCCTCACCGAGCACCGGGGTCGAGATCACCGTGGGGTCGTAGCCCGCAGGCTCAGCCCCCGATCCACGACAGTCGCTCGTTGCCGTCGACCAGGGGTCAGCCGGTTCGCCGTGTCCATGCGGGCGCCCGCTTCCGCGTGCACGACGCGGACCTCGGTGGGCACCTCGATCGTCGTCATGTTCATGCCCTGAGGTCGATCTACGGCCGGACGCGGCGGTCGATGTCCTGGCCGGTCCAGAGGTCGCCGCACTCGACGTCGAGGGCGTGGTGGGTGGCGAGGTAGCGACCCGCGCCCGTGTCGCCGGCGAGGGACGCGACGACGCCGTCCCAGTGGTCGCGGCCGAGCACGACGGGGTGGCCGGGGCGGCCGCCATACACGGCGCGGGCGAGGACGGCGGTGGGCGTCGGCGCGACCCGGACGGCAGCGGCGAGGACCCGCTCGACGGCCACGGGCGGCGCGTCCGGGGTGTCCACGGGCGTGACGACGAGCGCGTCGCCGTCGCGCGCGGCCGCGGCGGCCAGCCCGGCGCGCAGCGTGGCGGCGAGGCCGTCGGCCCAGCCGGGCACGGTGACCACGTGCGCGGGCGACGGCACGAGGGCGGCGACCTCGGCCCTGCGGGCACCGACGGCGACCAGGACGTCGTCGCACCCGCCGGCGGCGAGCATCGTGACGGCGCGTGCCACCCAGGGTTCGCCCGCAGCGGTCCGGGCGAGCCCCTTGGGCCCGCCGAACCGGGTGCCCGCGCCCGCGGCGAGGACCAGTCCGATCACCCGCACGTCCCTCCGTCCTCCGGCGTCACAGAAGCGTAGTCCGCACGAAACATCGCGGGGGTTACGTTGAGTCCATGCTTAAGTCAGCGCTTGAATTGCTGCCGCTGGTGAGGTCGGGGAACCCCGTCGCCGCGGTGACGATCACGCGCGTCAGCTCGAGCGCGCCGCACGGCGTCGGGACGGCGATGGCGGTCACGGGAGACGGCGCGGTGGTCGGGTCGATCTCCGGCGGGTGCGTCGAGGGCGAGGCGGTCGTTCTCGGCCGGATCGCGGCCACGACGGGCCGGGCGGCCACCGCCCGGTTCGGGTTCGACGACGCGACCGCCCACGCGGCGGGCCTGGCCTGCGGCGGGCAGGTCGAGGTGGTGGCACACCGCCTCGACCCGGAGGACGCCCTCACCACGGACGCCCTGGAACGGGCCGCCGCGGACCGTGCCGCGGCGCTCGGGATCGTGACGTCGGGGCCGGACGTCGGTCGGGTCGTGGACGTCGACGCCCTGCGCGCCGGCCCGGCGGACGACCTGCTGCCGCAGGACGCCGCCGCGGCGCTGGAGTCGTCGTTCGTGGACCGCGAGAGCGTGCTGCTGCCCGGCGCGCTCGACGGCGCCGACCTGCTGGTGCTCCAGCACGCGCCGCGCGCGCGGCTGATCCTGCTGGGCGCCGGCGAGCACGCGGCGGCGCTGTGCCGCGTCGGCGCGGCCGCAGGGTTCGCGGTGACGGTGTGCGACCCGTGGGAGACCCTGGTGACGCCCGAGCGCTTCCCCGCCGCGGACCGCCTGGTCACCGCCGTCCCGGCCGACCACCTCGCCTCCCTCGGTCCCGAGGACACCGACGCCCGCACGGCCGTGTGCGTGCTCACCCACGACGAGCGCCTCGACGTCCCCGCGATCCGTGCCGCCCTGGCGATGCCGGTCGGGTTCGTGGGCGCGATGGGTGCCCGCCGCACCGTCGCGCACCGCGCCGCGCAGCTGCGCGCCGCCGGGGTGGCCGAGGTCGACCTCGCCCGCCTGCACTCCCCCCTGGGTCTCGACCTGGGCGGCGTCACGCCCGAGGAGACGGCGGTGTCCGTCCTCGCGGAGATCGTCGCCTCCCGGCGGGGCGGCTCCGGGGTGCCGCTGCGCGAGCGGACCGGCCGGATCCACCGGGACGTCGGCACGGCACCCGCCTGCACCACCGCGGAGCCCGGGCGCGCCGCGCCGGCGGCGAGCACGGTCCGCACCACGAGCACCACCCGCACCGAAGGAGCCCGGTCATGACCCGCACCATCCTCGAGAACGGCCACGTCGCCACCGTCGACGCCGCCGGCACGGAGCACGCCGTCGGGCACGTCGTCATCGAGGCCGGGGTCGTCACCGCCGTGGGGCCGGGCCGCGCGCCCGAGCACCTGCGCGACGGCGCCGACGTCGTGGACGCGAGCGGGTGCCTGGTCACCCCGGGCCTGGTCAACACCCACCACCACCTGTACCAGTGGCTGACGCGCGGCTACGCGCAGGACTCGATCCTGTTCGACTGGCTGACGTCGCTGTACCCGCTGTGGTCCCGCATCGACGCCGACCTGACCGGCGCGGGCGCGGCGGGCGCGATGGCGGTCCTCGCCCGGTCGGGGTGCACCACGGTGGGCGACCACCACTACGTGTTCCCGCAGGGCTCGGGCGACATCGTCGGGGCGCTCGTGGAGTCCGCGGCGACCGTCGGGGTGCGGCTGCACGCCACCCGCGGGTCGATGGACCTCGGCGCCTCGTCCGGCGGGCTGCCGCCGGACTTCGCGGTCGAGACCACCGACGCGGCGCTCAAGGCGTCGCAGGCCGCCGTCGAGGCGTACCACGACCCGTCGCGCGACGCGACGGTCCGCATCGCCATCGCCCCCTGCTCCCCGTTCTCCGTGACGAAGGACCTGCTGCGCGAGGCGGCCGTGCTGGCCCGCTCCCTCGACGTGCGCCTGCACACCCACGCCTCCGAGACCGTCGAGGAGGACGCGTACTGCGCCGAGCACTTCGGCTCGACGCCGACGCAGTACCTGGAGGACCTCGGCTGGCTCGGCGACGACGTGTGGATGGCGCACGGCGTGCACCTCGACGCCGCCGCGATCGCGCGGTACGCCGCCACCGGCACCGGCGTGGCGCACTGCCCGTCGTCGAACGCGCGGCTCGCCGCGGGCATCGCCCCGGTGCGCGACCTGCTGGACGCGGGCGTGCCCGTCGGGCTCGGGGTGGACGGCGCGGCGTCGAACGAGTCGGGCCAGCTCGGGACCGAGATCCGCGAGTCCGTGCTGATGAACCGGCTGCGCACCGGGGCGGACTCGATGAGCGTCCGCGACGCCCTGCGCGTCGCCACGATCGGCGGGGCGCGCGTGCTGGGCCGGCACGACGAGATCGGCTCCCTGGAGCCGGGCAAGCTCGCCGACGTCGCCGTCTGGCAGGTCGACGGCGTCGAGCACGCCGGCATCCTCGACCCCGTCGCCGCGCTCGGCCTGGGTGCGCTGCCCCCGCTGAAGCGCCTCTACGTGGGCGGCCGGACCGTCGTCGAGGACGCGCACCTCGCCACGGCGGACGAGCAGGCCCTCGCCCGCGGCGTCGCGGTCGCGTCCCGCGAGCTGGCCGAACGGCTCTGACATGGACGTCACCTCCGTCGCGTCGTTCCGCACGGCCCGCACCCGCGCCGACCTCGTCCTCGCCCCGGGCGAGGTGGTCCTCGGCGGCGGCACGTGGCTGATGAGCGAGCCGCAGCCCGGCACCACCGGGTTCGTCGACCTCACCGGTCTCGGCTGGCCCGACCTCGAGGTCACCGACGACGGGCTGCGCGTGGCCGCGACGTGCAGCATCGCCACGCTGCGCGCCTGGGCCGAGGGCCGCGGACCGCTCGCCGTGCCGGCGGGCTGGACGGCGGTCGCGATGGTCCCCGACGCCGTCGACGCGCTGCTCGCGTCCTTCAAGATCTGGAACACCGCGACCGTCGGCGGCAACGTGTGCCGGGCCTTCCCCGCCGCGGCGATGGTGTCCCTCGCCGTCGCGCTCGACGCCGTCGCCGAGGTGTGGACGCCCGACGGCGGCACCCGGCGCACGCCCGTGGAGCGCCTCGTCACCGGGGCCGGCACCACGGACCTCGCCCCCGGCGAGGTGCTGCGCGCGCTGGAGATCCCTGCCACCGCCCTGCGGTCGCGGGCCGGGCTGCGCAAGATCGCCCTGGCCGAGCTCGGCCGCTCCGGCGCCGTCGCCACCGGCCGGGTCGACCCCGACGGTGCCGCCGTCCTCACGCTCACCGCCGCCGTCGTCCGCCCCGTCGTCCTGCGGTACGCGGCCCTGCCCGACGCCGCGACCCTGGCCGCCGACGTCGCCGACGCCCCCGGCTACTACACCGACCCGCTCGGCGCGGCCGACTGGCGCCGCGGCGTGAGCGTCGTGCTCGCCGAGCGTCTGCGGCGCGACCTCGCGGGCGCACCCACCGGAACCGTCGAGGAGACCGCATGAAGATCGAGGTCGACGGGACCACCCACGACACCGACCCCCGCCCCGGCCAGTGCCTGCGCACCCTGCTGCGCGAGCACGGCCACACCGAGGTCAAGAAGGGCTGCGACGCCGGGGACTGCGGCGCCTGCGCCGTGCTCCTCGACGGCACGCCCGTGCACTCCTGCCTCGTGCCCGCGCAGCGCGCCGACGGCGCCGTCGTCACCACCGCCGCGGGCCTCGCCCCCGGCGACGACCTGCACCCCGTGCAGGAGGCGCTCGTGCGCGAGTTCGGGTTCCAGTGCGGGTTCTGCGCCCCCGGCATGAGCGTCACCGCGTCCTGCCTGACCGCCGACGACCTGCCCGACCTCGACAAGCGGCTCAAGGGCAGCCTGTGCCGCTGCACCGGCTACCGCCCGATCCGCCAGGCCGTGCGGTCCGTGCTGGAGGGCGCCGTGCCCGACGACGACGCTCCCGCCGGGCACGGCGTCGGCCGGTCCGTGCCGCCCGAGCCCGCCCGCCGGATCGTGCAGGGCCGCGAGCCGTTCACGTTCGACACGCCCGTCGCCCGCGACGCGCTCGTCCTGCGGGTCCTCGGCTCCCCCCACGCGCACGCCCGGATCGTCGCCGTCGACACCGCCGCGGCCCGCGCGCTGCCCGGCGTCGTCGCCGTCCTCACCCATGCCGACGCCCCCCGCACCCGGTTCTCCACCGCCCGGCACGAGCACCGCACCGACGACCCCGACGACACCCGCGTCCTGGACGACACCGTGCGGTTCGTCGGGCAGCGCGTCGCCGCCGTCGTCGCCGAGACCGCCGAGGCCGCCGACGCCGCGCTCGCCCTGATCGACGTCAGCTACGACGTCCTGCCGTCCGTGCACGACCCCGAGGAGGCCCGCCGCCCCGGCGCCCCCCTGCTGCACCCGGACCTCGGCCCCGACGACCGGGTCGCCGAGGCGCACCGCAACGTGATCGCCGGGCTGCACGCCGGGATCGGCGGCGACGCCGACGCCGCGCTCGCCGCGAGCGCCGTCACCGTGAGCGGCACGTGGCGCACGGGCCGGGTGGCGCACGCCCAGCTGGAGACGCACGGCGCGATCGGCTGGCTCGACGACGACGGGCGGCTCGTCGTCCGGGCGAGCACGCAGGTGCCGTTCCTCGCCCGGGACGAGCTCGCGCACGTCTTCGACCTGCCGCGCGACCGGGTGCGGGTGCTGGCCGCCCGCCTGGGCGGCGGCTTCGGCGGCAAGCAGGAGATGTTCGCCGAGGACCTGGTGGCGCTCGCGGTGCTGACCACGGGGCGGCCGGTGGCGTACGAGTTCGCGCGCACCGACGAGTTCCGGCGGGCGGCCCTGCGGCACCCGTTCCGCGTGCAGGTGTCCCTCGGGGCCGACGCGGACGGTCGGCTGACGGCGATGAAGCTGGACGTGCTGAGCGACACGGGCGCGTACGGCAACCACGCCATCGGGGTGCTGTTCCACTCGGTGTCGGAGTCGGTGAACGTGTACCGCTGCCCGGTCAAGCGCGTGGACGCGGAGGTCGTGTACACGAACACGGTGCCGTCGGGCGCGTTCCGCGGGTACGGGCTGGGGCAGGTGATCCTGGGCGTGGAGTCCGCGATGGACCTGCTCGCGCAGGAGCTGGACGTGGACCCGTTCGAGCTGCGCCGCCGCAACGCGGTGCGCGACGGGGACCCGCTGCTCACGGTGTCCGAGGAACCGGAGCCGGACCTGCGGTGGGGCAGCTACGGGCTCGACCAGTGCCTGGACCTGGCGCAGGCCGCGCTGGCACGCGGCAACGGGGTCGAGGCCCCGCCGGGCTGGCGCACCGGGGAGGGCATGGCGATCTCGCTCATCGCGGGCGCGGCGCCCGGCGGGCACCACGCGCACGCGACGGCGACGCTGCGCCCCGACGGCACGTACGTCCTGGGGGTGGGCACGGCCGAGTTCGGCAACGGCACCTCGACGGTGCACCGGCAGATCGCCGCGACGGTGCTGGCGGCGCCGCCCGACCGGGTGGTGCTGCGCACCGCGGACACGGACCTCGTGGAGCACGACACCGGCGCGTTCGCGTCCGCCGGCACGGTGGTGGCGGGCAAGGCGCTGACCCGGGCGTGCACGGCGCTGCGCGACACCGTCCTGGAGCGCGCCCGCCGGCTCGTCGGGGCGGACGCCGACGCCGCGACCGAGCTGACGGCCGACGGCGTGCACGTCGGCGACCGGCGGGTGAGCCTGCCCGAGGTCGCCGCGGCGGTCCTGCGCGACCCGGGTGCCTCCGGCGACGGCGGGCTGACGGCCCACGGCCGCGACGACGGCCTGGAGCGCAGCATGGCGTTCAACGTGCACGCGGTCCGCGTGGCCGTCGACCCGGAGACCGGGTCGGTGCGGGTGCTGCAGTCGGTGCAGGCCGCGGACGCGGGGTTCGTCATGAACCCCGCCCAGTGCCGCGGCCAGGTCGAGGGCGGCGCGGCGCAGGGCCTGGGCTCCGCGCTCTACGAGGAGGTGCTGGTCGGGCCCGACGGTGCGGTGCAGAACCCCGTGTTCCGCACCTACCGGGTGCCGCAGTCCGCGGACGTCCCCGACACCGAGGTGTACTTCGCGGACACCTACGACACCATCGGCCCGTTCGGCGCGAAGTCGATGAGCGAGTCCCCCTACAACCCCGTCGCGCCCGCGATCGGCAACGCGATCGCCCGTGCCCTCGGCCGCCGCCCGTACCGGCAGCCGTTCACCCGCGAACGGGTGTGGCGGCTCGCCCAGGAGGCCGACCACGCGGGGTGAAGTGATGGCTTAACCGGGGTGAAACGCCCGAGGGGTCGGCCCGAAACGTCCGCTGCCTACGTTGCGGTACGTCACATCGCCACCACGTCGAGCGGAGTCCCACCCATGGCAGTTCACAGCAGTTCCTCGCGACGCGTCCGCCTGGGTGCCGTCGGCGCGGCGGTCGCCGCGACCGCCCTGGCGCTCGCCGGCTGCTCCAGCGGTGAGCCGGGGGCCGCGGGCGGGTCCGAGGGCGAGGCGTCGTACGGCGAGATCAGCGTGCAGTACTCGTGGATCAAGAACGAGGAGTTCGCGGGCGAGTTCTACGCCGAGGACGAGGGCTACTACGACGAGGCCGGGTTCGACGAGGTCCTGGGGATCTCCGGCCCGGACACCGGCGTCGCCAAGCTCCTGTCCGGGTCGGTGCAGGTGGCCCTGTCGGACGCCGCGTCCATCGGTGCGGCCATCGCGGAGCAGGACGCCCCGCTGAAGATCATCGGCGCCACGTTCCAGAAGAACCCGTTCACGATCCTGTCCCTCGCGGACGGCGGGAACATCACGTTCCCGCAGGACCTCGTCGGCAAGACGATCGGCGTGCAGGACTCCAACGCGTCGGTGTTCGCGGCCTTGCTGCGCGCCAACGGCATCGACGAGGGCGACGTCACGGTGGTCCCGGTCGACTTCGACCCCACGCCGCTGATGAACGGCGAGGTCGACGGCTTCATGGCGTACCTGACGAACGAGGCCCTCACGGTCGAGCTCGCCGGCTACGACGTCACGAACCTGGCCTACGCCGAGAACGGCGTCCCGTACGTCGCCGAGACGTTCTCCGTGACCGACGAGTACCTGGCCGACAACCGCGAGCTGCTCAAGGCGTTCCTCACCGCGGAGATCAAGGGCTGGACGCACGTGTTCACGGAGTCGACCGACGACACGGTCGCGCTGGTCGAGGAGCACTACAACGCCGCGGCCGCGGAGTCGGCGGACGGCCTGGAGGCCGTGTTCGGGGCGCTGGACCCGACGAAGACGGCGATGGGCCTGGAGGCGGAGAAGGAGCTCATCTCGACCGAGGAGACCGAGGCCAACGGCCTGTTCACCATCTCCGACGAGCTCCAGCAGCAGACCGTGGACTCCCTCGCGGCCGCCGGCTGGGAGGTCACCACCGACCAGCTCTTCGACACCTCGATCATCGACGAGATCTACGCCGACTCCCCCGAGCTCGTCGACTACCTCCCGTAAGGAACCATGAGCAACGACCTCACGTCGGGTGCCGTCGCCCCGGGGCTGCCGCAGGACACCGCAGCAGCCCCGGGGGGCACGGGCATCAACATCGACGGCCTCACCAAGACGTTCCCCACCGGTCGCGGCCGGAGCGTGACCGCGCTGCAGGACACCCACCTGCACACCGACCAGGGGTCGTTCCTCGCCCTCCTCGGCCCGTCGGGCTGCGGCAAGTCGACCATCCTGCGCGTCCTGGCCGACCTGGAGCAGCCGACGTCCGGCACCGTGCTCGTGGACGGCAAGACGCCCGCGCAGCTGCGGCGCGACAGCGAGCTGGGCATCGCGTTCCAGGACCACGCGCTGCTGCCGTGGCGCAGCGTGACCGCCAACATCCGCCTCGTGTTCGAGGTCGCGGGCCGCAAGGTCGACAAGGCCTACGTGGACGAGCTGATCGAGCTCGTCGGCCTCACCGGGTTCGAGAAGGCCAAGCCCGCGCAGCTGTCGGGGGGCATGCGCCAGCGCGTGTCCATCGCCCGCGCCCTGGCCCTCAAGCCGTCGGTGCTGCTGCTCGACGAGCCGTTCGGCGCGCTCGACGACATGACGCGGCAGAACCTCAACCTGGAGCTGCTGCGCATCTGGACCGAGAAGCCCGCCACCACGCTGCTGGTGACGCACGGCATCGCGGAGGCGATCTTCCTGTCCGACCGGGTCGCGGTGATGTCCCCCCGGCCGGGGCGGGTCAAGGAGATCATCGAGGTCGACCTGCCCCGGCCGCGCACGCCGGACATGATGCGCTCCCCCGAGTTCCACGCGCTGGTGGACCGCGCCTCCGAGCTGCTGTTCGGCGCCGACGGCCGTGCCGCGGCGGAGGCCTGATGCGCGGGCGTCCCGGCGTCCCCGCGTGGCTCGCGGGGCTGATCGGCGCCGTGGTGCTGGTGGTCGCGTGGTGGCTGTTCTCCGTCACCGTGTTCGACCCGCCGCCCGGGACGACGTTCACGCCCGTCCCGTCCCCGGCGGTCGTGCTGCAGACCCTGGTCTCGGACGGGCTCGCGCCCTACTGGAGCGTGTTCCAGGTGACGATCACGGAGGCCCTCGTCGGGTTCGCGTGGGGCAACGGCATCGCGCTGCTGCTCGCCGCCACCGTGCTGCTCGCGCCCCGCATCGAGCCGGTCGTCCTCCAGGTCGCCGTGGTGAGCTACTGCCTGCCCGTGGTGGCGGTCGGCGGCATCGCCATCGTCGTCCTCGGCGGTGCGGAGCGGCCCGGCGAGCCCAGCGCGACGGCGATCTTCCTCGCGGCGCTGGCCGTGTTCTTCACGACCGTCGTCGGTGCGCTGCTCGGGTTCCGGTCGGCCGACGCCGCGAGCCTCGACGTGGTGCGCGTCTACGGCGGCACCCGGTTCACCCAGCTGCGCAAGGTGCGGCTGGTGGCCGCGACGCCCGCCATCCTCAACGCGCTGCAGATCGCCGTGCCGTCCGCGTTCCTCGGGGCGGTGCTCGGCGAGTACATGGGCGGCACCGACCGCGGCGTCGGCATCACCCTCATCCGCCTCCAGGGCGAGCTCGACTCGCCCCGCGTGTGGGCGGTGTTCCTGCTCACCGCCGCCGTCGCCCTGGTCGGGTACGGCATCGTCGGTCTGATCTCGCGAGTGGCCACCCCCTGGGTGGCGGGACGGAGCACCCCGTGAACGCCGCCTCCTGGCGCCCCGTGGGACGGGCGGCCGTCAACGGCGTGCTCACGCTCGTCATCGTGCTCGCCCTGTGGTGGGCGGTCGTCCACCTCACGGGCATCTCCCCCTACGTGGCCAAGGGGCCCGCGGACGTGTGGGAGTTCCTCGTCACGGGCGAGGAGGCGGCCGCGCACCGCGCCGACCTGGCGCCGCTGCTGGTCCGCACGCTGCAGGACGCGGCCCTGGGGTTCGTCGTGGGGATGGGCGTCGCCGGCGTCCTCGCCGTCTGCTTCTCCCTGTCCCGCGCCGTCGAGGCCGGCGTCATGCCGCTCGCCCTGCTGCTGCGGTCGATCCCGCTGGTGTCGATCGCGCCGGTCATCATCCTGGTCACCGGGCGCGGCACGCAGGCGTCCGTCGCGGTCATCGGCTCGATCGTCGTGCTGTTCCCCGCGCTGGCGTCGATCATGTTCGGCCTGGGCCGGGCCAGCGCGCAGAGCCTGGACCTCGTGCACGTCTACGGGGGCTCGCGGCTGACCGCGATGCGCAAGGTCAACGTGCCGGGCGCGCTGCCGTCCCTGTTCGCCGCGGCGCGCGTGTCCGTGCCGGGCGCCGTGACGGGCGCGCTGCTCGCCGAGTGGCTGTCCACCGGCACCGGCATCGGCGGGTCGATCGTGAAGTTCACCGCGTCCGCGCGGTTCGACGACCTGTGGGCGTCCGTCGCCCTGGTCACCGTGGTGACGCTCGTCCTGTACAACCTCGTGCAGGTGGTGGAGAACGCCGTGCTCGCACGCATGGCGATGGCCTCGGCGCAGCGCTGACCTCGCGGCCCGGCGGGAGCCTGCGTCCGGGGCGCGGGGCCCCGGACGCAGGGGGGAGGCGACCGGCCGGGCTCGGGGTTCCCGACCGGCCGCCGGTCTGTCAGGCGCGGACGAGCACCTTCATGCGCTTGCCGGCGCGCAGGTCCTGGACGACCGCGGGAACCTCGTCGATGGTCGCCTCCGAGATCCAGGCGTCGGAGGCCTCGTACAGGCCCTGCGACATCGCCTCGATGACGGCGGTGTAGTCCTTCGGCAGGTAACCGAGCGCACCGGTGATGGTGGTCTCGCCCATGACGAGGTGGACGGTCGGGTGGATCTCGACGGTGCGCTCGTGGAGGGCGACGACGAGCACGGTGCCGCCCGGGGCGAGCGACGCGAGACCGGAGGCGACGGCGGGGCCGACACCGGCGGCGTCGAACGCGACGTCGACGCCGTCGCCGCCCGTGGCCTCGGCGACGGCGGCCGCGAGGTCCTGGGTGACGGGGTCCACCACATTCGTGGCACCGACGGCGGCGATGGCGGCACGACGGTCGGCGCTCGGCTCCGAGACCACGATGTTGTCGACGCCGCGGGCGCGCAGCGCGAAGTAGAGGCCGATGCCGATGGGGCCGGCGCCGGCGATGAGGGCGCTCTGCCCGGCCGCGATGCCGGTCTTGTCGACGGCGTGCCAGGCGACGGCCATCGGCTCGACGAGCGCGGCGAGCTTGAGGTCGACGTTCTCGGGGAGCCGGTGGACCATCGACGCGGCGATGGTGGTGTACTCGGCCATGCCACCGCCGTGCGACGTGAGGCCGTGGAAGCCGATGGTGCGGCAGACGTTGGTGTTGCCACGGCGGCAGGCGGCGCAGGTGCCGCAGGAGTACAGGGGGAAGACGGCGACGCGGTCTCCGACGGCGACGTCCTCGACGCCCTCGCCCACCTCGACGACGGTGCCGGAGAACTCGTGGCCCAGGATCTGCGGGAGCCGCGACCCGGTGACGGGGTGCGGGTTCTCGAGGTCGAGACCGGCGCCGGCCGGGTCGAAGTAGGCGTGCAGGTCGGAGCCGCAGATGCCGGCGTAGGCGTTGCGGAGCTTGACCTGGCCCGGCTTCACGGTGGGCTCGGGGACGTCCTCGACCCGGAGGTCTTCCTGGGCGTGGAGCACGGCAGCCTTCATGGTGGGTGGCACCTCTCTGTGTGGGGTCGATGTCGCGGCGGTGCAGGAACGGTACACGAATCTGACACCTGTTGGATAACCCGTGACCTGTGCCACCATGGCGCCATGGACCCTCGCCAGCAGCGCACCCGGGCGAGCCTGCGCGCCGCGATCCTCGAACTCGCCGGTCAGCGGCCCGTCGGGACCCTCACCGTGGCCGAGGTCGCCCGCGCCGCCGGGGTGACACGCGACACCTTCTACCGGCACACCACGAGCCCCGTCGAGCTCCTCGCCGGCGTCCTCGAGGAGGAGCTGCGGCAGATCGAGCCCCCGACCCGTGACGGGGACGACGACTTCGTGCGCGCCGAGACCCGGCTCCTGCGCCACGTCGCCGCCCACCGCGAGATCTACCGCGCCGCGCTCGTCGACGGCGCCGACGGCCGCCTCCGCGAGGTCCTGCACGAGGTCATCGCGGCCCGCCTCGACGAGTACCTGCGCGAGCACCCCGACGTCGCGCCCCCCGTGCCCGGCGGCCTGCCCGCCGACACCGCCCGCACCGTGCTCGTCGCCTACTCCGCCGCCGGCACCGTCGGCGCCATCGGTGTCTGGCTGCGCGACGGCGGCGACGAGGCCGACATCCCGGCCCTCGCCCGCACCGTCATCGCCGGCGGTCCCCCGGCGTGGGCCGGGAGCGTCGCCGGGGCCCGCTGACCGTCGTCAGCCGCGGTCCGTCGCCAGCAGCAGCACCGCCTCCGCCAGCGCCCGCACCCCGTGGGCCACGTCGCCGGTGGAGACGGCCTCGGCCGGGTGGTGGCTGATCCCGTCCGGGTTGCGCAGGAACAGCATCCCCACGCCCGTCACCGCGCCGATCGCCATCCCGTCGTGCCCCGCCGGGCTGAACAGCGTCGCGGGCTCCGCCGCACCCGGCGCCGACGTCGACACCACACCCTCGCGGACCACGTCCTGCAGCAGCGGGGCGCAGAACACCGCGGGTGCGCTGTGGACCTCCCGGGCCTGCCAGCGCAGGTGACGACGCCCCATGATCGCGTCGAGCTCGGTCTCGATCGACCGCCACACCCGGTCCCGCTCCCCGTCGAGCTCGCCGCGCAGGTCGACGCTGAGGTGCGCCTCGCCCGGCACCACGTTCACGGCGCCGGGGAACGCCTCGAGCTGCCCCACGGTACCGATGACGTGGTGCTCGGCCCGGCACAGCCGCTCCACCGCGAGGGCCGCCTCGCTCGCCCCCAGCAGCGCGTCCCGTCGCCGCTCGTACGGGGTGCCGCCCGCGTGCCGGGCCTCCCCGGTGACGACGAGCTGGAACCGGCGGGCGCTCGCGATGGAGGACACGACCGCGAGGGACTCGCCGCGCTCGTCGAGCCGGGGCCCCTGCTCGATGTGGGCCTCCAGGTAGCCGACGAGCTCGGCCGGGTGCCGGGCCGCCTCCCCGATCCGGCCCGGGTCGAGGCCGAACTCGCGGAACGCCTCGGCCAGGGTGACGCCGTCGGCGTCGGCGAGGTCCCACCAGTCGGGGTCCCACGTCCCGGCGACGGCGGACGACCCGAGCAGGGCCTTGCCGAACCGGGTGCCCTCCTCGTCCCAGAAGGCCAGGACCTCGACGGCGAACGGCAGCGGTGAGCGGTACCCGACCCCGTCGGGCCCGGGCACGCGCAGGAGCCGCACGACCTCCAGGGCCATGAGGACCCCGACGATGCCGTCGTAGCGCCCGGCGTCCGGGACGGTGTCGAGGTGGGAGCCGAGCACGAGGGCGGGCGCGTCGTCGCGGACGGCGCCCGACGCCGAGCCGGCCTCGAGCCGGCCCACGAGGTTGCCCGCGGCGTCCTGGCGCGACGTCATGCCGAGCTCGCGCATCCACTCCGCCACGAGCCGGTTGACGCGGGCGTGCTCGGGCGACAGGTAGACGCGCTCGACGGCGCCGAGGGTCGCCGACACGCGCGCGAGCTCGTCGCAGCGCGCCATGACGCGGCGGGCCGCGACCGCGACGGCGTCGCTCCCGGCGACGAGCAGCCGAGCCGTCATGCCGCGGCCCGGTAGACGTCGGCGGCGGCCTCGACGCCGCCGCCGGCGGGGACCTTCGCCCCGAAGCGCCGCAGGACGGCCTCCAGCCCGGCGAGGGTCGTCAGGACGGCGTCCTGGCGGGCGTTGTACCCCATGGTGCCGATGCGCCACACCCGTCCGTGCAGCGGCCCGAACGACGTGCCGATCTCGATGCCGAGGTCGCTCAGGAGCGCCGCCCGCACGGCGTCGCCCGGGACGCCGTCGGGGATCTCGACGGCCACCACGTTGCTCATCTTGTGCGCGACGTCGCCGAACACCGCCAGGCCGAGCGCCCGCACCCCGGCGAGCATCGCGTCCCCGGCAAGCCGGTGCCGGGCGATGACGGCGTCCCGACCCTCGCCGAGCAGCACGCGCGCGCACTCGCGCGCCCCGTAGAGCATGGTCGTGGCCTCGGTGTGGTGGTTGAGGCGGCGCGGGCCCCAGTAGTCGAGGATCTGCCCGAGGTCGAAGTAGTTGGACCGCACGAAGTCCGCCGCGTCGGGGTCGCCGTCCTCGCGGATGCCCGCCTCGATCGACTTGCGGGCCTGCACCACCTCGACGGCACGGTCCGACAGGGTGATCGGCGACGACCCGGAGGGCCCGCCGAGGCACTTCTGCAGGCCCGCCGTGGCGGCGTCGAGCCCCCAGGCGTCGGCCTCGAACGCGTTGCCGCCCAGCGACGCGGTGGCGTCGGTGTAGAACAGGGCGCCGTGGCGCGCGCAGATCGCCCCGACCTCGTCGAGCGGCTGGTTCATCGTCGTGGACGTGTCGCCCTGGACGAGGGCCACCAGGTGCGGGCGCACACGGGCGACCGCCTCCTCGATCGCGGACGGGGTGAACACCTGGCCCCAGGGCACCTCGATCGTGTGCACCTCGGCCATCGCCCGCCGGGCGATCTCGGCCAGCAGGTGCCCGAACCGGCCGAACACGGGCACGAGGACGCGCTCGCCCGGGCGGACGAGCGACACGATCGCCGCCTCGATGCCCGCCCGCGACGTGCCGTCGACGAGCACCGTCGCCTCGTTGCGGGTCGACCACACCGCCCGGTACAGCTCCTGCGTCTCGGTCATGGTGGCCGTCATGAACGGGTCGTACTGGCCCACCAGGGGCGCGGACATGGCGCGCAGCACGCTCGGGTACGCCGAGATCGGGCCCGGGCCCATGAGGAGCCGGGCGGGCGGGTCGATCGGGCCGGGCAGCGGGGCGTGGGTCATGCGGGGGAACCTCCGGGGACGGGTGCGGCGGCGTCCGGGCCTGCGGCCAGGAGCCCGGCGAGACGGCGGCCGAGACGGACGAGGGCGATGTCGGTGCCGCGGCGCGAGACGGCGCACACCCCGACGGGGGCGGGCCCGAGCAGCGACGGCACGGTGAGCAGCGGGACCGACAGGGCGGGCAGCCCCGCGACCGCGGCAGGGGTGGTCAGGCGCAACGTCGCGGCGCGCACCGCGTCGAGGGCGTCGGCGTCGCGCGTGCGCATCGGCGCCGGGCCCGGGACGGTGGGCAGCAGCAGGACGGCGTCGGCGACCAGCGCGTCGAGCCGTGCGGCCAGCGGGGCGAGCGCCTTCCGGGCCGCCGCCTCGTCCTGCGCGGTGACGGCCGCCGCCGTGCGGAACCTCTGGGCGACCGCCGACCCGACGGCGCCCGGGTGCTCGCGCAGCCACGGGCCGTCGTTGCGCCACGCCTCCGCGCCCTGCACCGTGCGGAACGGGTCGAGGTAGTCGTCCAGCGGGCCGATCGGGACCCGCTCGACGGAGGGCGCCCCCGGGTGGGCCGCGAGCGCCGCGAGGAACGTCTCGAACGCGGCCCGGGTCGCGGGCTCGACCTCGTCGAGCACCTCGACGGGGACGACCAGCCGCCACGGCAGGTCGTCGCCGGACTCGCCGAGCACCGACTCGGTGGACTGCGAACCGTCGTAGCTGAGGCACCAGTCCGCGACCCGTTGCAGGGTGTCGCCGTCCCGCGTGAGCCAGCCGACGGTGTCGAACGACTGCGCGAGCGGGAGCATCCCCTGCCGGGGGACGAGGTCGTGCGTGGTCCGCAGCCCCCACAGCCCCTGGTACGACGCGGGCACGCGCACCGACCCGGCGGTGTCGGTGGCCAGCCCGACCTCCGCCTGGCCCGTCGCGACGGCGGCAGCCGGACCGCTGGAGGAGCCGCCCGGCAGCGCACCGGGCAGCGCACCGTTCGGCGGGGTGCCGTAGTGCGCGTTGTCGCCCGCGATCGAGTACGCGAACTCGTCGGTCCGGGCGATGCCTCGCAGGGAGGCGCCGCCGCGCAGCAGGTCGCTCACCGCCGGGGCGGTCGACGTCTCGGGGCGGGCGCTCTCCAGGAAGGCCGGGTTGCCGGCGCCGATGCGGTAGCCGGCCAGCGCGAACACGTCCTTCACCGCGACGTTCAGCCCGACCAGCGGCCCCTCCCACGCGCCCTGGTAGAGCGGGTCGCCGACGGTGCGCCACACGGACCGGTCGAACGCCTGCGCGCGGGGCGTGACGTGCGCGGCCGTGATCCGCCACGTCCCGTCGGCCCGCTCCCACACCTGCGTCTGCAGGCCCGTGCCGCCGCTCGCGTACCGCGACACCGACACCAGGAGCGCGACGTCCGGCGCCAGCTCGCGGTGCTCGACCCGCTCGATGACCCGCGGCGGCACGCCCCCGCGCGTCGACCGGAACGCCGAGATCGCGTCGTGGCCCACCAGCAGCCCCGCGGCGTCGCCGCGCAGCGTGCCCGCGCCGGGCGCGAACGCCGCGTCGAGGTGGTCGAGGTCGTCGGCCGCGAGCGCCGCCTCGTACGCGGTGAACGCCGCGAGCAGGTCGGCCGGGACCTCCTCCGTGCCGGGGACCGGGGCGGCGGTCATCGCTCGACCTCCGCGAAGTCGGCCTCGCGGATGCGTGCGTGGACGCCGCACACGACGTCGACGACCTGGGAGACGTCGAAGTCGGTGGCGGCGGACAGGTAGGCGTAGGCCAGGTGCTCGTCCATGCCCCAACGCGCCTGGAGCAGCGCGAGGGCGGCGCGCACGGCGCGGCGCATCGCCTCCCCGAGGTCGGGGTCGAGGCCCGTGGGCACGAGGTAGCCGTCGGCACGCACCAGCGGACCGAGGACGTCGCCGAACTCCGCGAGCGCCTCGGCGCGCGGGACGACGTCGAAGCGCAGGGTCGCGCGCAGCGAGCCCTCCAGCGCGGTGAGGGCCACCTCGCCGTCGCCCTGCGCGAAGTGCGGGTCGCCGACGTACGCGAGCGCGCCGTCGACCTGCACCGGCAGGTACAGGACCGACCCCTGGGTGAGGAGCCGGATGTCGATGTTGCCGCCGTGCGGGCCGGGCGGCACGGAGTGCGGCCGCTCCGCCCCCTCCACGGCGACGCCCATCGTGCCGAGGAACGGCGCGAGCGGGACCTCCACGACACGGGGGCCGCCCTCGATGACGGGAAGGGTCCCGACGAGCCGGCCGGCGCGCTCCTCGACGGGGCAGAACACGCTGACGGTGCCGGGCGTGCGGGGCAGCTCGCCGGGCAGCGCGCCCTTGCCGTGCCGGTTCGAGATCACCCCGTAGGGCACCCGCAGGTCCAGGGCCTCCACGGTGACGCGCAGCAGGTCGCCGGGGCGGGCGCCGACGACGTGCACGGGGCCCGTGACGACGTGCGGGCCGTCGACGCCCGGGTCGCGGGACAGGGCCGCGGCGACCTCCACGGCGTCGTCGAGCACCTGCTCGCGGGGCACGCCGTGGCGGGCGAACCACGCCACCGGGTCCTTGCCCTGGTCCTCGAGGATCCCCTCGTGGCTGATCGTGTCGATCGTGACGGTCTCGCCCGGGGACACGGTGAGCACGGGGGCGTCGGTGGCGCACGGCAGGCGGCCCCACAGCACCGTGCCCGGGGTCGCGGGCAGGTAGTGGTCGCCGGGCACGGCGTCCGGGTGGGGCTGGAGGATCGGCGTCGGCACGGGCGGGTTCCCTTCGGTGGTCGGCGTCGTCGCCGGGCCCGGTGCGGGCGCGGGTGCGGGTGCAGGTGCTGGTGCCGGCCCGGCGGCGGTGGTCGTGGCCGGCACGGACCCGGTCATCGGTCGGCCCCGGCGGCCGGGACGGGCGCGGCGGTGCGGGCGGTGGCCGCGGCGAGCAGGCGGCCCGCGGGCGCCCCGACGACGCCACCGCGGTCGAGGTCGAACACGGTCTCGCCGCGCAGCCAGGTGCGTCGCACCCGACCGTGCAGGGTGCGGTGGTCGTAGGCGGACACGGGGTTGCGGTGCAGGAGCGCGGCGGCGTCGACGACGTGCTCCTCGTCGGGGGCGAACGCCGTCAGGTGCGCCGGCGCCCCGGGGGTGATCGTCCCGACGCCGGTCAGCCCGGCGACGGCGGCCGGCCCGGTGGTGAAGAGCGGCAGGAGCCGTTCCAGCGGGACGTCACGACGGCGGGCCTCGGTCCACACGGCCGACAGCCCCACCTGCAGCCCCGAGACGCCGCCCCACGCGAGCCCGAAGTCGCCGTCGCCGGACCGCTTGAGCTCGACCGTGGACGGCGAGTGGTCGCTGACGACGGCGTCGATCGTGCCGTCGAGCAGGCCCCCCCACAGCAGGTCCTGGTTGGCGGTGCCGCGGATGGGTGGGCAGCACTTGAACTCGGCGGCGCCGTCGGGGACCTCCTCGGCGGTGAGCGTGAGGTAGTGGGGGCAGGTCTCCACGGTGAGGTCGACGCCGTCGGCGCGCGCGGCCCGGATCAGGGGCAGCGAGGTGGCGTCGCTGAGGTGCAGCACGTGCACCCGGGCACCCGTGCGGCGCGCGGCCGCGATGACGGCGTCGATCGCCGACGCCTCGCTCGCGGGGGGTCGCGACGCCAGGAACGCGGCGTAGCCGCGGCCCAGCGCGCCGGCGGGCGCGAGCAGGTCCGGGTCCTCGGCGTGCACGATCAGCCGGGAGCCGAGCGCGGCGACCTCCGCGGCGGCGGCGTCCAGGCCCGCGGCGTCGAGGTGGCCGAACTCCGGCACGCCCGACGGCGCGAGGAAGCACTTGAAGCCGTGCACCCCGGCGTCGTGGAGCGGGCCCAACGAGCCCAGGTTCTCCGGGACGGCGCCGCCCCAGAACCCGACGTCCACGCGGACCTTCGCCCGGGCGGCGGCCCGCTTGACCGCGAGCGCGTCGGCGGTGGTGGTGGGCGGCAGGGAGTTGAGCGGCATGTCGACGAGCGTGGTGACGCCGCCGGCGGCCGCCGCCGCGGTGGCGGACGCGAAGCCCTCCCACTCGGTGCGGCCGGGCTCGTTGACGTGCACGTGGGAGTCGACCAGGCCGGGCAGGAGCACGGTGTCGTCGGGAAGGGCGAGGTCGTCGGCGTCCGCGACCGGGGCGTCCCGGTCGAGCACGGCGGCGACGCGGCCGTCCTCGACGAGCACGGCGGCCGGACGCAGGGACCCGTCGACCCAGGCGCGCCCGGCGCGCAGGACCCGGCGGGTCACGAGCGGGTCCGGACGTCGGTGCGGTGCGTCGTCATGCGGCCTCCCGGGGGCGTGGCGGGCGTCGACGACGCCCGCAGAGTGTCAAGTCATTGCTTAACACTCCCCCGTTTCACCCGGGTAACGCCCCGATGACGCCCGGCACCGCCTCGCCGCCGCCGTCGTCCGCGGCGCCCGGCTCGACCGTGAGCCAGACCGCCACCGCCACGGCGTCCGAGGCGTTCACCACCCGGTGCGGACGCGACGCCGCGAACGACAGGGAGCCGCCCGGACCCAGCCGCACCGGCCCGTCCGCGAACTCGAACGTCAGCTCGCCGGACACGACGTGCCCGCAGTCGTAGCCGGCGTGCACCAGCATCTCCCCGGCGGGGCTGGACGCCGACCCGGGCGGGTACGTCGACTCGAACAGCGTCACGCCGCGCAGCGGCGCGGGCGACAACCGCCGGTACGTGACGCCCTCCCCCAGGTGGGCGGGCTCCGACCGGTCCCCGTGCGCCACGAGGACCCCGGGCAGCGGCTCCTCCACGTCGTCGCCCGGCGGGTCCGCGCGCGGCGTCGCGACGCCCACGTCGTCGAAGATCGCCGACACCGGCGCGCCCAGGACCCCCACCAGCTCGACCAGCCGCTGCACCGACGGCTTCATCACGCCGGTCTCGATCTGCGACAGCGCGCTCGACGAGATGCCGAGCTCCTGGGCGACCGACGCCAGCGACCGCCCCGAGGCGGTGCGCAGGCCGCGCAGGCGGGTCCCGATCCGTGCGGGCAGGGGGGTGGTGTCCACGGCGTCTCCTGTCGGCGAGGGTGGCGCCATCGTAGGCACCGCACGTCACGGGGACGTGTCGCGCCTCAGCGGTGGTGCGGCGGCGACGGGTAGAGCACGTGCTCGCCGTGCTGCAGGACGTTGGTCACGAGCGCCGCGACGTGCTCGTCCTGCTGCGCGTAGAAGATCGTCGTGCCCTCGCGGCGCGACGTCACCAGGTGCCCCGCCCGCAGCCGGGCCAGGTGCTGGGAGACGGCGGGCGTCGGCCGACCGAGGGTGTCCGCGATGGCGCTCACGGACATCTCGGTGCCGTCCAGCATGACGAGGATCGCCAGCCGCGTCCGGTCGGCGAGCAGCCGCAGCACCTCGACGGCATGGTCGAGGTCGACGTCTGGGGGCAGTCCGGGCCGCGTCTCCACGGGCCTCATGCTCCCACGTCGTGCACCTCCGGGGCGGAGGAGACGACGACGCGGGTCGGCCAGGACCGGGCCGCGACCACGGTGGCGGCGACCGCCAGACCGCCGAGCCACAGGGCCGTGGCCCCGGTCCCGACGGCGAGCCCCAGCCAGCCCGCCAGCGGGTAGGTCACGAGCCAGCACGCGTGGGACAGGGAGAACTGCGCCGCGAACGCGTCCGGGAGGTCCGGGGCAGGCACGTGCCGGCGCAGCAGCCGGCCGACCGGCGTCTCCGCGGCCGACCAGCCGAGGCCGACGGCCGCCCAGAGCGCCGCGGGCGCACCGACGGCACCCTCGGACGGCAGGGCGAGCGCGACCGGCACGAGCAGCGTCGCGGCCGCGGCGACCGCCCCGCCGACGAGCATCACGGGACGTTCGGGCACCCGGCGCAGCAGCGCGGGCAGCACGAACGCCCCGACCATCGACCCCGCGCCCGTGGCGGCGAGGAGCAGCGCGACCGCCCCGTCGCCCCGGCCGAGCACGTCGCGCGCCGTCACCACCGCCTGCACCAGGACGAAGGCGCCGGCGGACGCGACCGCCAGGTTGAGCGCCAGCACCGGACGCAGCCCCGGCGTCCTGACGAACAGCACGACGCCGCGCCGGGCCCGCCGGCCGAACGACCCGGCGTCGCGGTCGGGCTCGTCCGCGCCGGTGCGGCGCGGCAGCACGGTGGCCGCGACGAGCAGGGCCGACGCCGCGCACCCGAGCGCCGTCCCGGCGAACAGGGTCGAGGCCGGCACGACGAGCAGCAGCGCGGCGGCGAGCAGCGGCGACACGACGGCCTCGAGGTCGTACGCGAGCCGGGACAGGGACAGCCCGGCGGTGTAGTCGTCCTCCTCGACGAGGACGTCGGGCACCACGGACTGGAACGTCGGGGTGAAGGTCGCCGACGCGGCCTGCAGGACGAAGACCAGCAGGTAGACCTGCCAGACCTCGCCGACGAACGGCAGCGCGGCGGCGACCGCCACGCGCACCACGTCGGCACCGACGAGCACCGCCCGCCGGGACCGGCGCGCGAGGAGCGCGGAGGCCAGCGGCGCGACGAGCACGTACGCGAGCATCTTCACGGCGAAGGCCGTGCCGAGGACGGCCCCGGCGCGCGGCCCGGCGAGGTCGTGGGCGAGCAGGCCGAGCGCGACCGTGCCGAGACCTGTCCCGAGCAGCGCGACGACCTGCGCGGCCAGGAGCCGACGGTAGACCGGGTGACCCAGGGCGCGGAGCATGCGCCCATCATCCGATGTAATTGCGTATCTGCGCAAGCATGCATCTTCAACGTGTCGCACGTCACGTCGTCGTCATCCGACCGAAACAGGACCGCAGCGTTCGCGACGTACGTTCACCCGACGAAAGGAGTCCCGTGCACATCGACGACTTCGACACCCTGGACGCCGCCACGGCGACGGCGACCGTCGCCGTCTGGGCCGCCGTCCCCACCTGGACCGACGCGGTCGTGGCGGGCCGCCCCTACGGCACGACCGCCGCGCTGGCCGCCCACGCCGCCGCGCTCGCCACGACGTGGGGACGCCCCGAGCTCGACGCCGCCCTGGCCCACCACCCCCGCATCGGCGAACGCCCCACCGGCGACGGCGCCGAGGCCGCGGCCTCGCGCCGCGAGCAGGCGAGCATGACCACCGCCGACGACGACGTCGCCGCGCGCCTCGCCGCCGGCAACCGCGCCTACGAGGAGCGGTTCGGCCGCGTCTTCCTCGTGCGCGCCGCCGGGCGCACGCCCGACGAGATGCTCGCCGAGCTCGAACGACGCCTCCACCACGACGACGCCACCGAGGTCGCCGAGGCCTGCGACCAGCTCGCCCAGATCGCGCTGCTGAGGCTGCGCGGCGACGTGACCGACCCCGAGGACCACCCGTGACCCACCTGACCACCCACGTGCTGGACGCCGCGACCGGCGTCCCCGCCACCGGCGTCGCCGTCGAGCTGACCGACGCCGAGGACACGCTCGTCGCCGCGGCCGTCACCGACGCCGACGGCCGCGCCGCGCTCGGCCCCGAGCGGCTGGCGCCCGGCCGGTACGCCCTGACGTTCGGGACCGCCGCGTACTTCGCCCGCAGCGGCGTGGAGACCTTCTACCCGGAGGTGACGGTGACGTTCGAGGTCACCGTCGCCGGTGCCGACCGGCACCTGCACGTGCCGCTGCTGCTGAGCCCGTTCGCCTACTCGACCTACCGCGGGAGCTGACCGTGAAGATCATCGTCATCGGCGCCGGCGTCGGCGGGGCGAGCGCGGCCATCGCGCTGCGGCGGCTCGGGCACGACGTCGTCGTCTACGACCGCGTGCGGGAGAACAAGCCGGTCGGCGCGGCGCTGTCGCTGTGGTCCAACGGGGTCAAGGTCCTCAACTGGCTCGGCCTGGGCGAGGAGGTCGCCGCGCTCGGCGGCCGCATGGACGACATGGCCTACCTCGACGGGCGCACCGGTGACGAGCTGTGCGCGTTCAGCCTGGCGCCCGTGACCGAGCAGACGGGCCAGCGTCCCTACCCGGTGGCGCGGGCAGACCTGCAGAGCCTCCTCCTGGACGCCGTCGGGGCCGACCACGTGCGGCTCGGCCGCGAGATGGTCGCGCTGGCCGACGACGGCGAGCGGGTCACGGTGACGTTCGCGGACGGCTCCACCGACTCCGCGGACCTCCTGATCGGCGCGGACGGCGCCCGCTCCCTCACCCGGGACCACGTCACGCGGGCCGACGACGGCGGCACCCGCATCGAGCGCACCTACTCGGGCTACACGAACTTCAACGGTCTCGTGCCCGCGGACACCGCGATCGGCCCGGTCGACCGGTGGACCACCTACGTCGCCGAGGGCAAGCGCGCCGCGGTCATGCCGGTCGCGGGCGACCGGTTCTACTTCTGGTTCGACGTCCCGCAGCCGGCGGGCGTGCCGTACGACCGTGCCGACGGCACCGCACCGCTGACCGAGGCGTTCGGCGACTGGGCGCCGGGCGTCAAGGCGCTGCTCGCCGCGATCGACCCCGCCCGTTCCCTCAACCGGGTGGAGATCTGGGACATCGACCCCTTCCACACGTGGGTGCGCGGGCGGGTCGCCCTGCTCGGCGACGCCGCGCACAACACCGCGCCCGACATCGGGCAGGGCGCCTGCCTCGCCCTGGAGGACACCTTCGCCCTCGCGATCAGCCTCGCCACGAACACGGTGGGCGTCGAGGACTCGCTGCGCCGCTACGCCGCGGCCCGCACCGAGCGGGCCGCGGACCTGGTCCTGCGCGCCCGGGCCCGCGGCGCCGAGACCCACGGCTACGACCCGGTGCGCACCGAGGCCTGGTACGCGGGGCTGCGCGGCGCCGACGGCACCGGCATCATCCGCGGCATCGTCGGCAACATCACCGGCTCCCCCGTCAACCTGGGCGTCGGGGTCCTCTGACCCGCTCGGCGGCGACGCTCCCGAGCGGGACGGGACGCCGAAGGGTGGGAGGACGGGTCTGCCGCGCGGTCGTCAGACCGGACGCGGAGGGCGCGCAGCGCCCGTGAGCGCGACCGCGCGGCAGACCCGTCCTCCCACCCGAAGGTGACCAGGGACTACTCGGCGTCCGGGACGGGCGCCGTCACGCGCCGGGCCGGGTACCGGATCTCCTCGACCATCTCCTGGACGTGCTCCGACGGTGGTGAGGTCAGCTTCGACACCACGACGGTGACGAGGACGTTGACCAGCGCACCGATGGCGCCGATGCCCTCCGGCGAGATGCCCCAGACGAACTCGTGCGCCTGCGTGAAGAACACGTCGAGCGTCCAGATCATGTAAGACGCCGTGAAGACCAGGCCGGCGATCATGCCGGAGGCCGCGCCGACGGCGTTCGCCCGCTTCCAGAAGATCCCCAGCACGAGGATCGGGAAGAAGGTGGACGCCGCCAGCCCGAAGGCGAAGGCGACCACCTGGGCCACGTACGCCGGCGGGTTGATGCCGCCGTAGATGGCGACGACGACGGCGAGGCCCATCGCGATGCGGCCGACGAGGAGCCGCTGCGACTCCGACGCCTTCTTCTTGACGACCCGGAAGTACAGGTCGTGCGAGACGGAGGACGAGATGACGAGCAGGAGGCCCGCGGCGGTCGACATCGCGGCGGCGAGACCACCGGCGGCCACCAGGCCGACGATGGGGGCGGGCAGGCCCGCGATCTCGGGCGTGGCGAGCACGAGGATGTCGTTGTTGACGATGAGGTCGGCCCCGGACTCGGGGTCGTTGCTCAGCGTCGAGATGGTGGACGCCGTGTCGGACACGGTGACCAGCCCGGTGGCCGCCCAGTTGCCCACCCACGCGGGCAGCGAGGCGACGGCGACGCCGTCGACGGACGACATGAGGTTGAGCTTGGTGAACGCGCCGACCGCGGGGGCGGTGGTGTAGAGCAGGCCGATGAACACCAGCGCCCAGAACGCGGAGAACCGGGCGCCGCGCACCGACTTGGTCGTGTAGAACCGGATGATGACGTGCGGCAGGCCGGCGGTGCCGATCATGAGCGACATCGTCACGAGGAACACGTCGAGCTGGGGCCGGGCGGCGAACGCCTCGGTGTAGGCCGACAGCCCGAACTTCTCGCTCAGCGCGTCGAGCTCGCCGAGGATCTGCCCGAACGTCACCTGCGGCACCGGGAACCCGGTCATCTTCTGCGCGATGGTCCACGCGGGGATGAGGTAGGCGACGATCATCACGGTGTACTGGGCGACCTGGGTCCAGGTGATGCCCTTCATGCCGCCGAGCACGGCGTACAGGAAGATGACGACCGCGGCGACGGCGACGCCGCCCTCGATGGACAGGTTGAGGAATCGGCTGAACACGATGCCGCCGCCGCGCATCTGGCCGACCACGTAGGTGAACGACACGATGATGGCGGCCACGGCGGCGATGAGCCGCACGTACTCCGAGTACCGGTCGCCCACGAACTCCGGCACGGTGAACTTGCCCCACTTGCGCAGGTAGGGGGCGAGCAGCAGGGCGAGCAGGACGTAGCCGCCCGTCCAGCCCATGAGGTAGACGGACCCGTCGGAGCCGAGGAAGGCGATGAGGCCCGCCATGGAGATGAAGGAGGCGGCGGACATCCAGTCGGCGGCGACGGCGGCGCCGTTCGCGACGGCGGGGATGCCCTGCCCGGCGACGTAGAAGCCCTTGGTCTCCTTCACCCGGCTGCGCCAGGCGATGTAGAGGTAGACGGCGAACGACAGACCCACGAAGAGGAGGGTCCACCCCTGGATCTGGCTCACAGTCGCCGCCCTTCGTCGTCACGCTCGGCGACGCCGTACTCGTCGTCGAGCCGGTCCATGCGCAGCGTGTACACGAGGATGAGGATGATGAACGTGTAGATGGATCCCTGCTGGGCGAACCACAGGCCGAGCGGGAAGCCGGCGACGACGATCGTGTTGAGCTGCTCGATGAGCAGGATCCCGCACACGAACGACACCACGAACCAGATGGACAGCAGCACGACCATCAGGCGCAGGTTCTTCTTCCAGTACTCCTCGCGCCAGCCGTTGCCCCCGGGCGGTGCCCCGGGGTCCGGCGCGCTCTGCGGCTGGATGTCAGCCATCGGACGCTCCCTTCGTCGCGGTCCCCGGACGTCGTCGTCCGGGGAACGTCCGTACCCGTACCCGGTGAGCGAATCGCACCGTTCGCCCCGGTCACAAGGGCTGGTCGCCCGACGGCGGGTTGCTTCCCGCGAGCGGTCGGCGGGGCCGTGCGACCGGTCGGGCGGGCGGCACGGACCGCTCGCGGGCGGCTCGCGACCGTTCGCGGGACCGGACGGACCGTTCGGCAGATCGGGGGCCGTGCGGGAGGCCGGCGGACCTACAGTCGGTCCATGGCCTCGACGACGAGCTCAGCCCTCGGCAACCTGCTCCGCGCGGGCGGCCGCACCGCCGCGCCCCGCAAGCGGATCCTGCATCCCGGCAGCGTCGGGATGCTGACGGGCGCGCTGCTCGTGGTGGTCGGCAGCCTGCTGCCGTGGGTCGTGACCCCGGTGGGGAGCCTCAGCGGCACGGGCGGGCCCGGGCTGTGGACCCTGTGCGCGGGCTTCCTCGCCCTTGCCGGCGCCCTGTTCCCCCGCCGCTGGTTCGCGATCTCGCACGCGCTGCTGGCGGGCGGGTCGGCGGGTTTCGTCGTGGGGTGGCAGCTGGTGCGCCTGGTCGAGGTGATGTCGTCGACGGACTCCTGGGGTCAGGCCATGCCGGGCATCGGGCTGGTGATGACCGGCGGCGGTGCCGTGGTGCTGCTGGCCACGGGCGTGCGGCTGCTGCGCACGCCGGCCGTCGTCCCGACCCCCGGTGGGTGAGAACCCGTCACGACCCCCCGGGGGGGCTTTCCCCGACGACGCCGTGTCCGTAGGGTTCGGGGACATGGACGACGACGTCACGCCCCGGGACACCGTGGCGGAGGTGGACGCCACGTTCCGCACCCTGCGGCGCGTGGCGGTCGGCTACTTCGTCGTGTTCGTCCTCGGCGTGGCCGCGTTCCCGGTGCTGTCCCTCACGCTGGACTGGTGGTCGAGCGCACGCCTCGTGGGCGGCATGAGCCCCGGGTTCCTCGTCGCGGCGTTCGGGCTCTACGTGTTCTTCGCCGTGCTGGGCCTGGCGGCGGCACGGCTGTCGTCGGCGGTGGAGCACCGCATGCTGGGTGACACCCCGACGGCGGACGACGACCTCTTCCTCGACGACGGGCGCGTCCCGTGACCGGCGCGGGGGCGGCGAGCCTCGTCGTCGCGCTGGCGGCCGTCGTCACGGTGGCGGTGGTGATGCGTCCGCGCGGCGCCTCAACGGTCGACTTCTACCTGGCGGGCCGCCGGGTGGGGGTGGTGACGAACGGCTGGGCGATCTGCGGCGACTACTTCTCGGCGGCGTCGTTCCTCGGGGTGGCCGCGGCGGTGTACGCGACGGGGCTGGACGGCGCCTGGTACGCGGTGGGGTTCGCGGCGGGGTTCGTCCCGGTGCTGCTGTTCGTCGCCGCTCCCCTGCGCCGCTTCGGGGAGTTCTCCATCCCGGACTTCCTGGGCCGGCGCCTCGGCTCGGAGCGGGTCCGCCTGGTCGCCGTGGGCGTCGTGCAGCTCGTCATCCTCACCTACCTGCTGCCGCAGACCGTCGGGTCGGGCATCACGTGGGAGCTGCTGGTCGGTGACGGCGTGCTCGGCATGTCGGCGTACGCGACCGGCGTGGTCGCGTCCACCGCGGTGGTGGCGACGCTCGTCGCGTTCGGGGGGATGCGCGGCACCACGTGGACGCAGGCGGTGCAGTTCCTGCTGCTGCTCGGCGCGCTGGTGTGGCTGGCCGCGACGGTGGTGGGGGCCGGCTTCCACTACGGCGACGCGGTGGACCACATCTCGACGGTGCCGCTGGAGACCCCGGCGGCGGACGGCTCCCTGGCGCCGGAGCGGAGTGCGCTCCACCCCGACCGCCCGGCGGTGTTCGGCGAGCCGGGGGCGACCTACGGCGGCCTGGGCCAGCTCGCGCTCATCGTCACGCTCGCGATGGGCACCGCTGGCCTGCCGCACGTCATGAACCGGTACTTCACGGCCCCGACGGGGGCCGCGGCGCGCACCACCACGGTGTGGGTGCTGTGCCTGGCGGGGCTGTTCTACTCCCTCGCCGTCATGGTCGGGACCGCGGCGCGCGACCTGATCCCGGGCGCGGTCGCGGACAACCCGTGGCTCGCCGACCTCACGGTGGACGGCGTGCTGCTCGTCCCGGAGCACGCGCTGCCCGTCCTCGGTCGGATCTTCGGCGGCGACGCCGGGCTGGGCGTCGTCGCCGCGGGCGCGCTGGTGGCGGTCATGTCCACGGTGGCGGGCCTGCTGCTCGCCGCCGCGACGTCGTGGGGGCACGACGTCTACGAGCGCCACGTCAACCCGCGGGCCACGCAGCGCCAGGCGGTGCTCGCGGGCCGGGTCACCACCCTCGTCACCGCGTGCGCGGCCGCGGGGCTCGGGCTGGTGATGCGGCCCGACACGATGGCGGGGGCCACGCCGTCGATCGTCGCGACGATGGTGACGTGGGCGTTCGCCGTGGCGGGGTCCGCGCTGACGCCCGTGTTCATCCTGTCCATCTGGTGGCAGCGCACCACGGCGGCGGGCGCCGTGTGGGGCATGGCGACCGGCACGGTCGCGGCCGTCGGCATGTTCACCGCCGGGGCGGTGTCCAGCGGCGGCCTGCTGCACGACGTCCTGGTGACCCCCACGCTGGTCGCCGCCCCGCTCGCCGCGACGGTGACGGTGCTCGTGTCGCTGCGGACCACGCCGCCGCCCGACGTGGAGCGGTCGTGGCTGATCATGCACGGCACGGCGGCGGACCGCCGGGCCGAGCGCCTGGCCCGGCTCGTCGTCGCCGAGGGGCGACGGCGCAAGGAGGTGCGCCGTGCGCGGCGGTAGCGGGCTGCTGGCGGCCGTCCTGGCCGCGGCCTGGCTCCTGGTGTACCTCGTCACCCAGGTGCTGGTCGCGCCGCCGCTGGACGTCGCCGCGACCCTCGCGGCGGGCCTGGTGGTGAGCACCGTCGTCGTGCTCGGCTACCCGTCGGCGCTGCGCGGCCCCCGGGCCCCCGCCGGGCGGACCGCCCGCGTCCCGCGCCGGCGCAGCGACCCCCGCGGCATGCGCGACGGCCTGACGATCGCCGCGGCCGGAAGGTCCGTGCCGCTGCGGAACGGCCTCACCCCGGACGCGGCGCGCCGCACCGCCCAGCTCCTCAAGCCCCTGCTCGGCGGGGACGCCGTCGCCATCACCGACACCGAGCAGGTGCTCGCGTTCGTCGGCCCCGGGGCCGACCACCACCCCGTCGGCGGGGCGCTGCAGACCCGCGTCGCCCGGGTGGCGCTCGGCAAGGGCCGCACCGTCGTGGTGCACGCCCGCGACGGCATCGGCTGCCCCGAGCCGGACTGCCCGCTGCGCACGGCCGTCGTCGCACCGCTGGCCGTGGGCGAACGCGTCGTGGGGACGCTCAAGGTGTACCGCACCCACGACGAGCCCCCGCCGCGCGTCCTCGTCGACGACATGGCGTCCATGCTGTCCCTGCACCTGGAGCTCGCCGAGATGGACCGTGAGCGCCACCTCGCGGCCGACGCGAGACTGGACGCGCTGCGGGCGCAGATCAACCCGCACTTCCTGTTCAACATCCTCAACACGATCGCGTCGAAGTCCCGCACGGACCCCGACGAGGCCCGCCAGCTCCTGCTGCGCCTTTCCGACTTCTTCCGGTACGCGGTGCGCCAGGACGGCCACTTCGCGGAGTTCAGCCAGGAGTACTTCTTCGTGCGGACCTACGTGTCGCTGGAGCAGGCGCGGTTCGGGGACCGCCTCAAGGTGCGCTACGACATCGACCCGCAGGTGCTGACCACGCGGGTGCCGGTGCTCGTGATCCAGCCGCTGGTGGAGAACGCGGTCAAGCACGGCGTCGCGGACTCGGTGACGGGCGGCACCGTGCACCTGCGGGCGCGCGTCGACCCGCTGACCCGGACGACGTCGATCCGGGTGTCGGACGACGGGGTGGGCATGGCGCCCGACGTGCTCGACCGCCTGCTCGCGGGCACCCGCTCCCCCGCGCCGGGTCCGGGCGCCCAGCACTCCGGCGTGGGCCTCGGGAACATCTCGCAGCGGCTCGACGCGCTGTTCGGCGACCGGTACACGTTCGACGTCGCCTCCACCCCCGGCGGCGGCACGACCGTGGACCTGCGGATCCCGCTAAGGTGACCCCGATGCGACCGAAGGCCCTGATCGTCGACGACGAGGCCCCCGCCCGCGCGGAGCTGCGCTACCTGCTCGAGGAGGTCGGGCAGGTCCAGGTGGTGGGCGAGGCGACGAACGGCGAGGAGGCACTTCTGCTGCTCGGCTCGCTGGACTACGACCTGGTGCTGCTGGACGTGCGGATGCCCGGCGGGTCGGGCCTGGAGGTCGCCGCCGCGCTGCGGGACCGACCCCACCCGCCCAAGGTCATCTTCACCACCGCGTACCCGGACCACGCGGTCGACGCGTTCGACCTGGCGGCCGCGGACTACCTGCTCAAGCCGTTCGACGTGGACCGGCTGCGCCGCGCGCTCGACCGGGCGCTCGGGGACGGCCCGGACGGTGCGGACTCCCCGACGGCGCACCCCGCGGACCCGCCGCCGGCGGCGCCGGACGGCCCGCGGGTGCCGGCCTCCGCCGGTTCGAGGACCCCGGCGGACGACCGGTCCGCCGGGTCGCCGGTGGCGCCGCTGGTCCGCATCCCGGTGCAGCGCGACGGCCGCACCGTGCTCGTCGACGGCGACTCCATCGTGTACGCGACCGCCGCCCGCGGGTACTCCTACCTCAAGCTCGCCGACGAGCGGCTGCTCGTGACGATGTCGCTCAACGAGCTGGAGCGGCGCCTGCACGGGCACTTCTTCCGGGCGCACCGGTCCTACCTCGTCAACCTGGACCACGTGCGCGAGCTCGTGCCGGACTTCCAGGGCTCCCTCGTGGTCGTCATGGACGACCGGCAGCGCTCCCGCGTCGAGGTGGCGCGCCGGCACGCGCGCGAGCTGCGGCGCCGCTTCGGCATCTGACCCGGGCCGCGTGCCCGGTTAGGGTGAGCGGCATGACGACGACTCGCGCCGACGGCCGCACGCCCGACCAGCTCCGCCCCGTGACCATCACCCGCAGCTGGACGCGCAACGCCGAGGGTTCCGTCCTGGTCGAGTTCGGCGACACCCGCGTGCTGTGCACCGCGTCGTTCACCGAGGGCGTGCCGCGCTGGAAGAAGGGCTCCGGCGAGGGCTGGGTGACCGCCGAGTACGCGATGCTCCCCCGCGCCACCAACGAGCGCAGCCAGCGCGAGTCCGTCAAGGGCAAGATCGGGGGCCGCACCCACGAGATCTCCCGCCTCATCGGCCGCGCCCTGCGCGCCGTCGTGGACGTCTCCGCGCTCGGGGAGAACACGATCGTGCTGGACTGCGACGTCCTGCAGGCCGACGGCGGCACCCGCACCGCCGCGATCACGGGCGCGTACGTGGCGCTCGCGGACGCGGTCGCGTGGGGCACGCGCCACGGGCACGTCAAGGGCGGCAAGAAGGTCCTGGTGGACTCCGTCGCGGCGGTGAGCGTGGGCATCATCGACGGCGTGCCGATGCTGGACCTGCCGTACGTGGAGGACGTCCGCGCCGACACCGACATGAACGTCGTCACCACCGGCTCGGGGACGTTCGTCGAGGTGCAGGGCACGGCCGAGCACGCGCCGTTCGACCGCGCCGAGCTCGACGCGCTGCTCGACCTCGCCACCGCCGGGACGGCCGAGCTGACCCGCATCCAGCGCGAGGCGCTGGAGCGCGCGCTGTGACGGTTACGGTCCCGCCGGGCGCCCGTCTGGTCCTCGCGTCCCACAACCGCAAGAAGCTGGTCGAGCTGCTGGCGGTGCTGCGGTCCCAGCCGGGCCTGGACACGCTGCCCGACGAGGCCGTCGTCACGGCCGGGGAGGTCGGCGCGCCCGAGCCCGTCGAGGACGGCGTGACGTTCGCCGAGAACGCGCTCATCAAGGCCCGCGCCCTGGCGACCGCGACCGGGCTGCCCGCCGTGGCGGACGACTCCGGCCTCGCGGTCGACGTGCTGGGCGGCGCACCGGGGATCTTCTCGGCCCGCTGGGCCGGACGCCACGGCGACGACGTCGCGAACCTCGGCCTGCTGCTCGCCCAGCTCGGCGACGTCCGCGACGAGCACCGCGGCGCGGCGTTCGTCGCCGCCGTCGCGCTGGTCACGCCGGACGGCCGCGAGGAGGTCGCGCTCGGTGAGATGCCGGGCGTGCTGGTGCGCGAGCCGCGCGGGGAGAACGGCTTCGGCTACGACCCGATCCTCGTGCCCGCCGAGCAGGCCCCCGCCGCGGACGGGACGCCCGGCACCCGCACGTCGGCCGAGCTGACGCCGGACGAGAAGAACGCGATCAGCCACCGCGGCAAGGCGCTGCGCACGCTCGCCCCGGCCGTCGCCGCCGTGCTCTGACGCACCGCTCCCCCGTCACGCTGCGGGCGTGAGCACGGCAGCTCTCCGTCGTCGGAGGGCTGCCGCTCTCGCGCCCCGCAGCGTGACGGGCGGGGGCGGTCAGGTCCGGGCGCGGCGGGCGGCGAGGGCGGCGAGCAGCCGCCAGCCGAGCATCGTGGCCGCGAGGAACACCGCCGTCACCAGGGCGAACGACCAGGCGAACCCGCCGCCGAGCAGGGGCCGGAGGAACAGACCGAGGACCACGGTCGCGAACCAGACCGCGACGCCCGTCGGCCAGACCTGCGCCGGTGCGCGCCATGCACGAGTGGCGAGCCACCCCACGCCCAGACCGACGAGGAACGGGGCGCCGACGGTAGCCACGTGCGCGGCGGAGCCGCCAGAGGCGTGGCTGGCCGTCCCGACCAGGGTGAACACGAGCACGCACACCACGTCGCAGACGACGGCGGGCCACGCGGGAAGCTTGGTCACGGGGCGAGCGTAGCCGCCGGGCCCCCGAGCGCACGCACCAGGGTGCCCGCGTCCTCGACGGACACGGCGTTCGCCACCCGGTGGCGCGACCACAGGGGGGACGCCATCACCAGCAGCAGGGCCGCGGTCGCGCCGCCCACCACGACGTCCACCACCCGGGCCGGGCCGGCGGGCAGGAGCGCGTCGGCGGCCCAGTGCAGGAGGACCGCCTCGAGCACGCCGAGGACCGTGAGCCCCGCGACGAGGGCCCACCACGGGCCGCGCCCGCCCGCGCCGAGGCGCACGGCCGACGTCACAGGACGTGCGAGCCGCCGGCCACCGCCAGCTCGACCGGGCCGTCGTACGTGCCGCGGGCGTCCGCCAGCGTCAGGTCGGGGTCGGTCCACGGCTGGAGGTGCGTGAGCACGAGCGCCCTCGCCCCCGCCTCGGCGGCGACACGGCCCGCCCGGCGGCCCGTGAGGTGGATGCCGGCCTCCACGCCGTCGTCACGCCCCTCCTGGAACGCGGCCTCGCACAGCAGCAGGTCCGCGTCCCGGGCGCCCTCGACGAGGGTGCCGCAGTAGTCGGTGTCGCCGGAGAACACGAGGGTCGCCGACTCCCCCGGGCGCAGCGTCGACGGTCCCGTGACCCGCACGCCGTACGCCTCGACGGGGTGCGCGACGACGAACGGTTCCAGGGTCAGCGGCCCCACCCGGACGGGCTCCCCCGCGCGCCAGGTGGCGAACGCGTACTCGTCGTCCATGTCCTCGCCGGGCGTCAGGCCGTACATGGCCGCGGCCCGCTCCCGGGCGCCGGACGGGCCGAGCACCGTCAGACGCGGCGGCACCCCCGTGGCCACCGAGCCCCGCTCGGGGTGGTAGCGCAGGTACACGTACAGGCCGCTGAGGTCCGAGCAGTGGTCCGGGTGCAGGTGGGACAGCGCGACCGCGTCGAGGTCGGCCGGGTCCACCACCCGCTGGAGCGCGCCGAGCGACCCCGCGCCGAGGTCGAGCAGCACGTTCCACGTCCGGCCGCCGTCCTCCACCTGGACCAGGTAGCAGGACGCGGGCGAGGCGGGACCGGGCATCGACCCGGCGACGCCGACCGTGACGAGTCTCATGCCGCCTCCACGAGGTTGACCTCGGGCCCGAGGAACCGGCGGGCCAGCTGTTCGAACGGCGCCGGGCTGCCCGTCGCGAGGAACCGGTGCACCGGCGGCGGCGCGTCGGGCGACCGCTCCAGGCCGTGCTCCACCAGGTTGCGGTACACGTCCTTCGCCGTCTCCTCGGCGCTCGACACCAGGGTGACGCCCTCCCCCATGATGTAGGACACGACCCCCGACAGCAGCGGGTAGTGGGTGCAGCCCAGCACCAGCGTGTCCACGTCGGCCGCCTTCACCGGGTCGAGGTACCGGTGCGCGACCTCCAGGACCTCCGGCCCCGACGTCACCCCCGCCTCCACCAGCGGCACGAACTCCGGGCACGCCTGCGTGGTGATCTCCAGCCCGGGCGTCACGTGGAAGGCGTCGTCGTAGGCGCGCGAGTCCACGGTCGCCGTCGTGCCGATGACGCCGATCCGGCCCGTGCGCGAGGCGAGCACCGCGCGGCGCGCCGCCGGGCGGATCACCTCCACCACCGGGATGCCGCGACGCACCGTGTACCGCTCGCGCGCGTCCGGCAGCGCGACCGCCGTCGCGGAGTTGCACGCGATGACCAGCATCTTCACCCCGGCGTCGACCAGCCGGTCCATGACGTCCAGCGCCATCGCCCGCACCGCGGCGAGCGGCTTCGGGCCGTACGGGCTGTTCGCCGTGTCACCGATGTAGAGCAGCTGCTCGTGCGGGAGCTGGTCGAGCACCGAGCGGGCGACCGTCAGGCCGCCCACACCGCTGTCGAAGATTCCGATCGGGGCGTCGTTCACGGCTCGCAGCCTATCCGCGACGAGGCCGTCGCAGGCGGCGTCGTGACGACCGACACGGCGTGGCCCCCGACACAGGTCCGCCCCGCACCCCTCACGAGACGTGCACGTCCGGCGTGCGGGACGGACGCCACGGCGACGTCACCGGGGCCGGCGGGCCCGCAGCTCGGACAGCAGCTCGTCCATCAGCGACTCCTGGGCGAACCCGGCCGCGACGAACACCCCGCCCCAGTAGACCCACTGCTCGGCGTCCATCCCCTCCGGGGGACGCAGGTCGTCCGTCTCACCGCCGACCACCGCGTCGTGCAGCCGCTCCACGGCGTCGTCGTCCTCGAGGGACAGCCGCTCGGCCAGCACGAGCCGCACGTCCGTCAGCGCACCCGCGAACGCCTCGGCGTCCTCGCGCGGCACCAGGACCTGCCCCTCGGGCGGGGCGTCCTCGTCGTCGCCGCCCACGCGCCGCGCGAACTCCTCCAGACGCCGCACCTTGCCCGCCGCGAGGTCCGTCTGCGTGAGGTGACGGAACTCGGCCGCGGCCTCCGCGTCGTCGCGGTGCGCGTCGGGCAGCAGCCGCTGCACCGCCGGGTCGACCGGGACCCGGGGCACGCCCGTGAACGCCGAGTCCGGATCCACGTCCTCGGGCAGCCCGGCGTCCGCCCGTACGAGGCCCGCGACGTCACGGGCCACCCGCGCCAGCACCTGCCGCTCGACCGGCTCCCACCGGGCGGCGAACCCGGCGGGCGTGGACCGGAACGGCGTCATGCGTCCGCCCCGCCCGGCGCGTCCGACGGCTGCATCGTGGCCCACAGCCCGAACCCGTGCATCGCCTGCACGTCGACCTCCATCCGCTCCCGGGGTCCCGCCGACACCACGGCCCTGCCCTCGTGGTGCACCTGCAGCATGAGCCGCCGGGCCTTGTCGGGCGGGTGCCCGAAGTAGCTCTCGAAGACGTAGGACACGTAGCTCATGAGGTTGACCGGGTCATTCCACACGATCGTCACCCAGGGGTCCGCGACCTGTGCCGAGGCAGCCGTGCCCGTCTCCTCGACCGTGTCGGCGCTCGTGATCGTCACGGGCACCAGCCTAGGCGCAGGCCGCGCGGCGTCCGCGATCCGGCACCGACCGCCGTGATCTCCCCGTGACCCGTACCGTGGTCCCCATGAACGACGAGCGACGGGTCGACGGCGTCCCGCTGGGACGGGTCATGCTCCCCGAGGTCCTGCCCGCCGCACCCCTGCCGACGGTCCGGCCGTCGCTGGCGCTGCTCACCGACCGGTACGAGCTCACCATGCTCCAGGCCGCGCTCGCGGACGGCACCGCGCACCGCCACTGCGTCTTCGAGGTCTTCACGCGCCGGCTCCCCGCGGGCCGCCGGTACGGCGTCCTGGCGGGCACGGGCCGCGTCCTGGAGGCGCTGTCGGCGTTCCGGTTCGGCGACGCCGAGCTGTCCTACCTGCGCGACACCGGGGTCGTCGACGAACGCACCCTCGACTTCCTGCACGGCTACCGCTTCACCGGCACCGTGACCGGGTACGCCGAGGGCGAGACGTTCTTCCCCGGCTCCCCCGTGCTGCAGGTCGAGGGCACGTTCGCCGAGGCCGTGCTGCTGGAGACCCTGCTGCTGTCGATCCTCAACCACGACTCGGCCGTCGCGTCCGCGGCGTCCCGCATGACCAGCGCCGCCGTCGGCCGGCCCTGCCTGGAGATGGGCTCGCGGCGCGCGCACGAGCAGGCCGCCGTCGCCGCGGCCCGGGCCGCCGTCGTGGCCGGGTTCGCCGGCACCAGCAACCTGGAGGCCGGCTACCGGTACGGTCTGGCCACCATCGGCACCGCCGCGCACGCGTTCACCCTGCTGCACGACGACGAGGAGTCCGCGTTCGCGGCCCAGGTCGCGGCGTCCGGCCCCGGCACCACCCTGCTCGTCGACACCTACGACGTGCGCCGTGGCGTCGAGCGGGCCGTGGCCGCCGCCGGGACGTCGCTCGGTGCGGTCCGCCTCGACTCCGGCGACCTCGGCACCCTCGCGGTGGAGGTCCGCGCCCAGCTCGACGCGCTCGGCGCGCGCGGCACGAAGATCGTCGTCAGCTCCGACCTCGACGAGTACGCCATCGCCGGGCTCGCCGCCGTCCCGGTGGACAGCTACGGGGTCGGGACGTCGGTCGTCACCGGGTCCGGCGCCCCCACCTGCGGCATGGTCTACAAGCTCGTGGCCCGCGCCGACGCCGACGGCGTCCTGCAGCCCGTCGCCAAGGCGTCCGCGCGCAAGAGCAGCCGGGGCGGGCGCAAGGCGGCCGCCCGCCGGCTCGACGGGGACGGGCGCGCCGTCGAGGAGGTCCTCGTCACCGGCCCCGACGAGGCCGTCACCGCGTGGGAGCCCGACGGCGCCGTGGGCGGCGAGGGCGAGCTGCGACCCCTGCACGTCCCGCTCGTCGTCGACGGCGCCGTGGACTCCCGCTGGATCGGCGCGTACGGCGTCGAGAACGCGGTGCAGCGGCACCAGGCCTCCCGCGCCGAGCTGCCCCGGGGGGCTCGCCGCCTCTCGCACGGCGACCCCGCGATCCCGACCGTCGAGGTCGCCCTCGCGGAGCCGGTCGCGCGCTGACGGACGTCCGTCAGCGCTTGCCGACGAACCAGCCGCGGACCATCTCGACGCGGGCCTCGAGCTGGTCGGCGGTGGCGAGGGGCACCTCGGGTCCGCCGCACCGGCGGCGCAGCTCGGTGTGCACCGACCCGTGCGGGCGACCCGCCTTGCGCGCCCACGCGGAGACCAGCTTGGACAGCTCCTTGCGCAGCGCGGCCGCGCGCCGGTGCTCCTGCTCCGACCGCTCCAGCTCCGCCGCGGCGTCGCCCCCGGACCGGCCCGCCGAGTGCGCCGCCTGGTGCTGGCGCAGCAGCAGGCCCACCTGGTCGGCGTCCAGCAGACCCGGCAGGCCGAGGAAGTCCTGCTCCGCCGCCGACCCGATCTCGCCGCCGGTGCCGAACTCGCCGCCGTCGAACAGGACACGGTCGAACGACGCCTGCGCCTCGAGCGCCTCGAACGAGCCCGTCAGCTCGCCCGACGCCTTCTCCTCCTTGTTGGCCGCCGCGAGGAGCGCCGCCTCGGGGTCGTACTCGATCCCCTGCTCCTCGGCGGTCTGCGGCCGGTCGAGCGCGTGGTCCCGCTCCGCCTCCATCTCGTTCGCGAGCCCCGTGAGCAGCGGCACCGACGGCAGGAACACCGACGCCGTCTCGCCGCGCTTGCGGGCACGCACGAACCGGCCGACCGCCTGCGCGAAGAACAGCGGCGTGGACGTGCTCGTCGCGTAGACGCCGACGGCGAGCCGCGGCACGTCGACGCCCTCGGACACCATGCGCACGGCCACCATCCAGCGCTGCGTCCCCGCGGCGAACTCGTCGATGCGGGCGCTCGCGCCGTCGTCGTCGCTGAGCACGACCGTCGGGCTCGTGCCCGTGATGCGCGCGAGGTGCCCGGCGTAGGCGCGGGCGTCCGTCTGGTCGGACGCGATGACGAGCCCGCCGGCGTCCGGCACCGCGCGCCGCACCTCGGTGAGGCGCTGGTCCGCGGCGGCGAGCACCGACGGCACCCACTCGCCGTTCGGGTCGAGCGCGGTCCGCCACGCCTGACCGTGCATGTCCTTGGTCATCTGCTCGCCCAGGCGCGCGCTGACCTCGTCGCCGGCGCGGGTGCGCCAGCGCATCTCGCCGGAGTACGTCATGAACAGCACCGGGCGGACGACGTGGTCGCGCAGCGCGTCGCCGTAGCCGTACGTGTAGTCGGCCTTCGAGCGCCGGATGCCCTCGGCGTCGGCCTCGTAGGTGACGAACGGGATGGCGGCCGTGTCCGACCGGAACGGCGTGCCCGTCAGGGCCAGGCGGCGCGTCGCGTCCTCGAACGCCTCACGGACGGCGTCGCCCCAGCTCAGGGCGTCACCGCCGTGGTGCACCTCGTCGAGGATCACCAGCGTGCGCGCGGCCTCGGTCCGGGCCCGGTGCAGCGCCGGCTTGGCCGCCACCTGCGCGTACGTCAGCGCGACACCGTCGTAGTGGGTGCCGTGCCGACCCTGGGAGTTCTTGAACGACGGGTCGATGCGGATGCCGACGCGCGCCGCGGCGTCCGCCCACTGGTGCTTGAGGTGCTCCGTGGGCGCCACGACCGTGACCCGGCGGACGACGCCCGACTCCAGCAGCTCGGTCGCGACGCGCAGCGCGAACGTCGTCTTGCCCGCCCCGGGGGTGGCGACCGCGAGGAAGTCGCGCCCCGCCTTCGCGTGGTACAGCGACAGCGCCTCGGCCTGCCAGGCGCGCAGGTTCGACGCCGTGCCCCACGGCGCGCGCCGCGGGTAGGCCGGGCTGAGGTGCGACGCCGCCGACGCGGACGGCGACTGCGGGAGCGGCCGGGGCGGCTCGGTCGGTTCGGCGGCGGCGGCGAAGAGGTCGACGGACTCGGACTCGGGCAGCGGCCCCGCACTCACTTGCCGGTGCCGCCCTTGTCGCCCTGGCCGCCGTCGCCGTCCTGCGGCTCGCGCAGACCGTCGTAGATCTCCTTGCAGACCGGGCAGACCGGGAACTTCGACGGGTCGCGGCCCGGGACCCACACCTTGCCGCAGAGCGCGATCACGGGCTTGCCCGACATCGCGGACTCCATGATCTTCTCCTTGCGCACGTAGTGCGCGAAGCGCTCGTGGTCGCCGGGCTCCGCGGTCTGCTCACGCGTGTCCGGACGTTCGAGGACGCTCGTGCCCGCGCCCGGGTCCTGCGAGGGAGCCGCGGGGGGCGTGGAGAGGGGGTCGCTCATGGTCCTCATCCTACGGGTGAGGCACCGACATCGTCCCCGGCGACGGCGTGAGCCGACGCACGTGCGGACGCTGCCGGTGCCTCGTGACCCGTGAGGTCAGAGCCCCTGCCAGGACGGCTTGGAGGCGTAGGTCTGGCGGTAGTAGTCGGCGAGCTGGAGGCGCGACGCCGCCGCCTCGTCGACCAGCACCGTCGCGTGCGGGTGGAGCTGCATCACGGTGGCCGGCCACAGGGCGGACACCGGGCCCTCGACGAGCTGGTGCACCGCCTCCGCCTTCTGGCGACCCGTGGCCAGGAGCACCAGGTGGCGGGCGTCCATGATCGTGCCGAGGCCCTGCGTCAGGCAGTGGGTGGGCACCTTCTCCACGTCACCGTCGAAGAACCGCGCGTTGTCCACGCGGGTCTGCCGGGTCAGCGTCTTGATGCGCGTGCGCGAGGCCAGCGACGACCCCGGCTCGTTGAACGCGATGTGCCCGTCCGTGCCGATCCCGAGGATCTGCAGGTCCACGCCCCCGGCGGCCTCGATCGCCTCCTCGTAGGCCGCGCAGGCCGCCGGCAGGTCCGCGGCGAGGCCGTCCGGCCCCTGGACCTGCTCGGCCGGCCACCGGACGCGCTCCGCGATCTCGGTCGCGATGACGTTGCGGTACCGCTCCGGGTGCTCGGCGTCGAGGCCCACGTACTCGTCGAGCATGAAGCCGCGGGCCTGCGCGAACGACAGCCCCTCCTCGGCGTGCCGGCGAGCCAGCTCGTCGTAGACCTTGAGCGGGCTCGACCCCGTCGCCAGCCCGAGCACGGCGTCGGAGCGACGGCGCAGCAGCGCCTCGATCGCGTCCGCGGCCAGCACCGCGAGCTCCTCGGCGGGAGCGATCACGACCTCCATGGTTCCTTCCTTCCTGTCACCGGGGCGCGGCGCCGCCGCACCCCCGGGGTCACTCGTCGTCGGCCGTGCCGTCGAGCAGCGGCGTGATGATCGCGTCGTACTTCGCGGCGACCTGCGCCACGTCGCCACCGCGCGCGATCTCCTTGAAGAGGTTCTCGTAGATGCCCTGCGCCTCGATGTCGGCCCAGCCCGGCGCGGGCGGCGTCAGCTGGGACGCCTGGGCCGTCTCGACGAGGGTGCGCCCGAACTTGTCGCCCTCCATCGCCTCGGTGAACGTCTGGTTGGCCGGCCCCAGGCCCGACTCCGCGAGGAGGGTCTGGTACTCGTCCGAGTAGACGACGCGCAGCAGGTCCTCGGACAGCTCGACGTTGCGGGTCATCGCGGAGATCGCCAGGTTCGAGCCGCCGGCGAACACCGGGGCGACGCCGCCGTCGACGCCGGGCAGCGCGAAGATGTCGAAGCGGCTCGAGTCCGCCATGCCGTCGCGGACCTCGGCACCGTCGTCGTTGCGCACGAGGTCACCGATGGACCAGCGGGCCCACGCCGGCGCCATCATGGTCGCCGCGGCCGGGGCCTCGGACTCCACGCCGTCGTTGACGAAGTCCCAGTAGGAGTTGTCGATCTCGGTGGCCGGGAGGTACGAGGCGTTGACGTAGACGTCCTGCCACTGCTCCAGACCCTTGACTGTGTTCGGGTCGGAGAGCGTCGAGACCCACGAGTCGCCCTGCTTGACGGCCAGCTCGCCGCCGTTCGCGAACACCCAGGAGATGCCGTTGCGCCAGTCCTGGCCGCCCATGGCGAAGCCCGCCATCGTGTCGGCGTGGAGCTTCTTGACGGCGTCGCCGAACTCGTCGAGCGTCTTGGGCACGTCCACGCCCGCGGCCTTCCACACGTCCTTGCGGTAGAAGACGTACCGGGAGCCGAAGTAGTAGGGCAGCGCGTAGACGGTCCCGTCGACGGAGCCGGCCTCGACGAACGACTGGAGCAGGTCGTCGCCGCCGAGCTCGGCGTACAGCTCCGGGGAGATCTCGCGGAACGCGCCCGCCGTCGTGTACGTCGGGGCCTGGGTGTTGCCCATCTCGACGACGTCCGGCGTGAGCGCGGGGTCACCGAGGGACGTGTCGAGGTCCTCGAGGATCGTCGACCAGTCCTTCTCCTCGATCGTGAGCGTGGCGCCGGGGTTGCGCTCCTCGAACGTCGTGACGAGGTGCTCGCGCAGGGCGTCGCCCGTGTCGGGGCCGACCAGCCACATCACGATGTCGTTCGAGCTCTCCGGGACCGGCTCACCGGACCCGCAGGCGGCAAGGGCAGGGACCAGCGCCAAGGTCGCGGCAAGGGCCGCGGCGCGACGACGGGGGTTCACGGGGTGGGTGTCCTCTCGGTCGTGCCGGGCGCGGTCAGGGGGGTGGGTGCCGCGCTCCGGCTCGGGGTTCGTTCGTTACGGGCGGGTCGCCCGCGCGGTGGGACCGCGCCCGACGACCGCCGCACCGACCGCGCCGACCGGCACGCGTCCCGGGGCCAGCCGGACCCGCGCGGGCAGGTCCAGCGAGCGCAGGAACGGCGAGAGGTCGGACTCGTCGGTCAGGGCGGAGCGCACGGCGTCCAGGAGCGGGACGCCGAGCTGGGCGACGCCACCACCGAGCACGACGTGCTGCACGTCGACGCTCAGCACGAGCATCCGCACGGCGGCGGCGACGGCGCGAGCGTACCGGTCGCGGGCGGCGATCGCGGCGAGGTCACCCCGCGCGGCGGCATCGAAGAGCTCCACGGGCGCCGGCCGGTCGCCCCGGGACGGCCACATCGTGGACACGGCCGTGCCGGACGCGTACAGCTCGAGGCAGCCGCGCTGGCCGCAGCCGCACAGCGGGCCCGCCGGGTCGACCGGGACGTGCCCGATCTCCCCCGCGGCCCCGGAGGCGCCGCGCCGGAGCCGGCCGCCGAGCACCAGACCGGCCGCCAGGCCCGTCCCCAGGGCGAGGAACGCCAGGTCGGTGGCACCGCTGCCACTCTCGGCCTCGACGAGGTGGGCCGCGCCGACGGCGGCGGCGTTGAGGTCGTTCTCGACCTCCACGCCGACGCCGCCGAGACGATCCGACAGCAGGGCCGCGAGCTCCAGGGGGTCGCCGTTGAGGCCGAGGTTCACCGCGTGGCGCACCGTGCCGTCGTCCGCGTCGACCAGGCCGGGCACGCCGACGCCCACGCCCGTGACCGCGGAGACGGGCACCCCGGCCTGCCGGGTCACGCCTTCCACGGCCCGGACGGCACCGTCGATCACCCCGGCCGCGCCCTGCTCCGTGGCGAGGCGCGACTGCGCGAGGACCGCGCCGTCCGGGGCGAGCAGGACCGCGAGGGTCTTGGTGCCGCCGATGTCCAGGCCCACGCTCAGGCCGGGCGACGCCACGGGCGTCGCCGTTGCGAGGTCGTTCACGTCAGCCCTTCACCGCTCCGGACACGAGCCCGGAGGTCATCCGGCCCTGGACGATCATGAAGAAGACGATGACCGGGATCGCGATCAGGGTGGAGGCCGCCATCACCTCGGCCCAGTTGATGCCCTGGTTCGCCGAGGCGGACAGGAAGCTGCGCAGCCAGACCGGCAGCGTCTGCTTGGACTCGGCGGGCAGGACGACCAGGGCCGTCGTGAACTCGTTCCACGCCTGGAGGAACGCGTAGACGCCGGAGGCGACGAGGCCGGGTGCCAGCAGCGGGAACGTGATGCGGATGAACGCCTTGGTGCGGGACAGCCCGTCGACCATCGCGGCCTCCTCCAGCTCGGCCGGGACGCCCGCGACGAACCCGCGCAGCATCCAGATCGTGAAGGGGATGAGCATCGCCGTGTAGAGGATCGAGATGCCCAGGACGGAGTTGAGGCCGAACATCGGGGCGGTCTCGCCGAACGTCGAGAGCATCTTGTACTGCGCGATGAACAGGCCCTCGGCCGGCAGCATCTGGATGAACAGCACGGCGAGGATGAAGGCGGTGCGGCCGCGGAACTTCCACCGGCTGATCGCGAGCGCGCCGAAGAACGCGAAGACGAGGACGCACACGAGGGTGACGCCCGTGATCATGAGGCTCATGCCGAGCGCCTTGGTGAACCCGCCGTCGGTGATGACGGACTCGAAGTTCGACGTCGTGAAGTAGATCGGCAGGAAGGTGGGGGTGGTGCTGCGCAGCCGGGCGTTCGGGGTGACGGCCGACAGCAGCATCCAGTAGACGGGGAACACCCAGGCCAGGGCGACGGCGATCCCGAGCAGGCTCAGCAGGACCTTGCCGGGACGGAACCGACGACGCGGGGCCGGCCGGAGCTCGACGCCGGTCGGGGTGCCGGGGGCGGACGCGCCGTCCGTGGCGGGAACCGGGGAAGTGGTCGCGGCGCTCATGCTGCGTCCTCCTTCATGAGGCTACGGACGTACGGCGCGGAGAGCACGACGGTCAGCAGCAGGACGAAGATCGAGACGGCGGCGGCACCGGCGAAGTCCTGCTGGCCGATACCGAGCTCGTAGATGAAGTTGCCCAGGAGGTTGGTCTCCGAGACCGGGGCGCCGGCGTCCTGGAGCAGGCGGATCTGGGCGAAGACGCGCAGGTCCCAGATGATCTGCAGCAGCAGGACGATCGCGAGCACCGGGCGGACCAGGGGCAGGAGGATGTGGCGCAGGATCTGGCCACCGTTGGCGCCGTCGAGGCGCGCGGCCTCGAGCATCTCCTCGGAGACCTGCGTGAGGCCCGCGTAGACGGACATCGCGACGAACGGCACGGACATCCAGATGATGACCAGGGACGCGACGACGAAGAACGTCAGGGGGTCCGAGAGCCAGGCGCCGCCGTGCGGCGGCGTGACGCCGACGTTCTGCAGGAGGTAGTTGACGACACCGGTGCGGTAGTCGAACAGCCACCGGAAGACGGTGACGGCGGCGACCATCGGGGTCGCCCACGCGAGCAGCAGCGCGATCTGGATGGTGATGCGCACCGCGCCGTGCACGGCACGCATGAGCAGGGCGAGACCCATGCCCACGGCGACCGTGACGAAGGCGTTGACCAGGCAGAAGACGATCGACCGGCCGACGACGATCCACAGTCGCTCGTCGGTGAAGATGCGGACGTAGTTGTCCAGCCCGACGAAGGTCGGCGGCGCACCGAACTGCTGCAGGAGACCGAACTCCTGCATGGAGGTGACGACCTGCCAGTAGACGGGATAGCCGAGGCCGACGAGCAGCGCCACCACGGACGGGATCAGCAGGATGTACGGGACGACGGGGCGGCGTCGGTGCCGGATCTCCACCGCCGGCGCCTGGGGCGCTGCCTGCGCGGGACTGGTCATACGAGGGTCCTTCTCCGGTCGTACCGAGGGCGGGGCGACGGGTCGCCGCCCCGCCCACGGAGGGGTGTCGGTCGGCGTCAGCCGGCCTGGCCGTTGAGCATCGGCGTGAGCTTCTCGTCGTACTCGGTGGCGAGAGCGGTCACGTCACCACCCTCGGCGATCTTCTGGAAGAGCTCCTCGTAGACGAAGGCACCCTCGATGGCGGCCCAGCCCGGGGCGGCCGGGGTGAGCTTCGAGGCCTTGGCGGTCTCGACGGTGACCTCACCGAACTTGTCGGTGGCCATCACGTCGGTGTACTCGGTGTTGGCCGGACCGAGACCGTTCTCGGCGAGGAGGGTCTGGTACTCCTCCGAGTAGATGATCCGCAGGAGGTTCTCGGAGAGCTCCGGGTGCTGCGACTGCGCCGAGATGGCGAGGTTCGAACCACCGGCGAAGACCGGGGCCAGGCCGCCGTCGACACCCGGCAGGGCGAAGATGTCGAACTTGGACTCGTCCGCCATGCCGTCGCGGACCTCGTCACCGTCGTCGTTGGTGGTGAGGTCACCGATGGACCAGCGGGCCCAGCCCGGCGCCATGATGGTCGCGGCGGCGGGGTCGCCACCGTCCTCGGCGTCGTTCAGGAAGTCCCAGTAGGCGACGTCACGCTCGGTCGCCGGCAGGTTCGAGGCGGAGTAGACGTCCTGCCACTGCTCCAGGCCCGCGACCGTGTTCGGGTCGGACAGGGTGGAGACCCACTGGTCGCCCTCCTTGACGGCGAGCTCGCCGCCGTTCGCGAACACCCAGGAGATGCCGTTGCGCCAGTCCTGGCCGCCCAGGGCGAAGCCGGACATGTTCTTGGTCTTGAGCTCGTTGACCGCGGTGCCGAACTCCTCGAGCGTGGTCGGGACCTCGACCCCGGCCTTCTCCCAGACGTCCGCGCGGTAGAACATGTAGCGCGAGCCGAAGTAGTACGGCAGGGCGTAGACGGTGTCGTCCACCGAACCGGCGTCCACGAAGGACTGCAGCAGGTTCTCGCCGCCGAGCTCCTCGTAGAGCTCCGGGGAGATCTCGCGGAACGCGCCCGCGTAGGTGAAGGTCGGCGCCTGCGTGTTGCCGAGCTCGACGACGTCCGGGGTGTTCGCGGCGTCGGGCAGGGCCGTCGTCAGCTTGGTGACGAGGTCGGTCCAGTCCTGCTGCTCGATGGTGAGGCTCGAGCCGGGGTTCTCGGACTCGAAGGTCTCGACGAGGTACTCGCGCAGCGGCTCCGGCGTGTCGCCACCGGCGACCCACAGGGTGATGTCGCCGGGCTCGACCTCGGCCGCCGTGGTCTCCTCGGACTCCGCCGGGGCCTCGGACTCGGACGAGCACGCGGTGAGCGTGAGCGCCAGGGTGATGGTCGACGCCGCGGTCGCGGCGACGAGACGGTTCCTCTTCACTGGGGATTTCCTCTCACTGGGTGTCGGGCGGCTCGAGCCGAGCCGTCCGGCGGGGGTTGGGGGTCGGGGGGATCAGGAGACTCCGAGCTGCGCCCCGAGCACGAGGACGGCGGCCCCGGCCAGGACGGCGTCGTCGTCGAGGGTGGACATGCGCAGCTCCAGGCCGGCCGCGATGGTGGGCATGGTGCGAGCGGTGATGGTCGCCAGCGCGGCCTCGCCCAGCGGGCCGGCCAGGAGCTCCGGCGGCCCCGCGAGGATCACCTCGCGCAGGTCGAGCACGCTGACCACCGGGGCGAGGACACGACCGAGGGTCTGCCCGACGTCCGCCAGGACGGCGTCGGCGGCGGCGTCGTCGAGGCCCTCGACCGCGCGGCGCAGCGCGGGCGCGGACAGCACCGTCTCCAGGCAGCCGGTGCGACCGCAGGCGCACACCTCGCCGCCGGTGTCGACGACCGTGACGTGGCCGAGCTCGCCGGCGGCGTCCCGCGCCCCGTGGACGCGCGCGCCGTCGACCATGACCCCGGCACCGACGCCCTTGCCGACCGTGAGGACGAGCGTGGACCCGGTGGCACCGCCGTAGGTGTACTCGGCCAGGGCGGCGGAGTTGGCGTCGTTGGCGACGTGGACGGGCAGGCCGAGACGGTCGCTCAGCACGGCGGCGAGCGGCAGGTCGGTCCACTCGACGTTGGGCGCCTCGACGACGCGGCCCGACGGGTCCACGACGCCGGGCGAGCCGACGCCGATGCCGATGACGGGGCGGGTCGCGGCGGCGACGAGGCGACGGGCGAACCGGCCGAGGAGGTCGACGAGGTCGTCCCCGCGACGGCCGTCCACCGCGAGCGACTGGCGCTCGACGGCCTCGCCCGTCAGGGTGAGGACCGCGCCGCGCAGCACGGTGTCGTCGGACAGGTCGAGCGCGACGATCTGGTAGGCGTCGGTGCGCATCCCGACGAGGATGGCGGGCTTGCCGACCCGGCGGCCGGGCTGCGTGCCGAGCTCCTCGACGAGCGCCTCCGCGAGGAGGACGTTGACGAGGTCGGAGATGGTGACGCGGGTGAGCCCGGTGGCCCGCGCGAGGTCGGCGCGGGAGGTGGGGCCCTCGTGGAAGAGGTGCTGGAGCACGAGGGACCGGTTGTGCGCGCGAGCGTGCTCGGGGAGCACCTTCGAGGTGGCGCGCAGACCGTTGCCCAGCCCTCGTCGGCCGGGACGTGTCGTCGTCGTGGTCATGTTTGTTAGTACACCGTCCTTACAAGCCTCGGTCAATGTCCGCACTCCTTCGTTATCGGATCGTTACTCCGGGTGCGCGGCGCGCAGGACGCGCGCAGGTCACGACCATGGCACGGTCCCATCACGATCGGCACCAGCCCCGCCGTCCCAGCAGGTCAGCGCCCTAGAGTCGACCCATGACGTCTCCCGCGCGCCCGGTCGCCGGCACGGCCCTCGCGCTGCTGATCACGCTCGCCCTCGCCGCCTGCTCGGGGTCCGGCGCCGACGAGAGCACCGCGGAGTCCGGCGGCTCCGTCGCCCAGCAGGACGCCGGGGCCGCCGCCTCCGTCGCCCCCGGCGCCGCCGACGAGGAGAGCGCGGTCGTCGACCGCGAGGTCGTCGTCACCGGCTGGGCCGAGCTCGTGGCCGACGACCCCGTGGCGACGATCGACGAGATCGTCCGCATGGTCGAGCAGGCGGGCGGGCGCATCGAGAACCTCGTCGAGTCCCCCGGCACCGACGGCGAGCCCGGCTACGCCTCGGCCACCGCCCGCCTGCCCGTCGACCTCACCACCGGCACCGTCGACGCGCTCGCGGACGTCGCCGAGCTGCGCCGCGTCGAGATCGGCCGCCAGGACGTCACCAGCCAGGGCCAGGACCTCGACGCCCGGATCTCCGCGCTGACGACCTCCACCACCCGGCTCACCGAGCTCATGGGCTCGGCGGCCACCACCGCGGACCTGCTCGACGTCGAGCGCGAGCTGGCGGCGCGCCAGACCGACCTCGACTCGCTCGTCGCCCAGCGCGAGGCGCTCAGCGACCAGGTCGCGATGTCCACCATCGACATCTCCGTCACCGCCACCTCGGCCCCCGTCGCCGCGCCGCGCAGCGGGTTCGTCGACGGGCTCGGCACCGGGTGGGCGGCGCTCGTCGCGACCGTCGGCACCGTCGTCCTCGTCGTCGGCGTGCTGCTGCCCTGGCTCCTGCCCGTCGCCGCGGCCTACGTCGTCTACCGGCTGGTGCGCCGCCGCCGGGCCACGCCGCCCACCGGGCCCGGCGGCGGGGACCACGGTCCCGGGGACGACGACGGGCCCGCCCCCGGGGCCCCCGTGCAGGACCCCGAGCGCGAGCCCGCGCTCACCCCGTAGACGTGTCGCCGGGGCGGGCGTCACCCCGCCCCGGCGGCCCCCTTCGTCAGGCCTGGTCGTCGACCACCGCGAAGGCGTCGATCTCGACCAGCATCTCCTCCCGCGGCAGCCCCGTCATGACGGTGGTGCGCGACGGCAGCACGCCGGACGGGCAGTGCTCCTGCACGAACGCGCCGTAGGCCTCGTTCATCGCCGCGAAGTCGTCCCGCGTCGTCAGGTACACGCGCAGCATCATCACGTCGTCGAACGTGGCGCCGCCCGCCTCCACGATCGCCCGGACGTTCTCCAGCGTGCGGGTGGTCTGCGCGGCCACGTCGCCCGGGTGCAGGTACTCCCCCGACGCCGGGTCGACCGGCCCCTGCCCCGACACCTGGAGGAACGGGCCACGCCGCACCCCCTGGTGGAAGGTGTGGGCGGGCGCCGGTGCGTGGGGCGTGCTGATGGGGGTCTTGCTCATCGCTCCTCCTCAGAGCTCGAGGGCGAGCTCGGCGACGACCTCCGGGCCGTCGACGAGCAGGCCCGAACGGTGCTTGTCCAGGGTCGTGCAGGGGTGCGAGACGCCGAACGCGACCACCTCGCCGGGGGCGAGGTCGTCGTCGGGCACCTCGAGGTAGGCGTGCTGGTCGTCGAGCGCCGTCACGGTGGCGGTCACCGGCCGCCCCGGCCCGAGCCGGCCGGCGGCGTCCACGGGGTGCACCCGCAGCGGGAACGGCAGGTCGATGTCGAACGAGACGTCCCGGCGGCCCATCGCGCACACCGCGCGTCCGGGCTCGGGCGCGGACAGCACCGACGCCCACACCGTGATCGCGGGACGCAGGGCCTCGGCCCCCAGCCGCGTCCACGGGTCCGCGCGCAGGTAGTGACCGTGGTCGTGCGTGACGTACGCACCGGACCGCAGCACCGCACGGACGCCCGCCCGGTCCGCCAGCGCGTCCAGGACGACGTCGGCGAACGCGCTGCCGCCCGCGCTGACCACCACCGGCCCGTCGATCGACGCCCGGAGCCCGTCAGCCGCGGCGAGGAGGTCCGCGCACCACCGGGCCACGCCCGCCCGCGGGTCGGGGCCCGACGCCGCCGGACCCTCGTAGCCCGCGACGCCGACCAGCCGCAGCCCCGCCGCGACCAGGTCGTGCGCCAGCGCCACCGCGGCGTCCACGCCGCGCACGCCCGTCCGCCCGCCCGGGACGCCGAGCTCGACGAGCACGCCCAGCCGGTCGTGCGGGGCACCGTCGAACGCGGCGGCCAGCGTGCGGACGCCGTGCGCGGAGTCGACGTACACCCAGACCTCGTCGGCGCCGTCGTCGTCCAGCACGCCCCGCAGCCACGCGGCGTCGCGCGGGTCCACCAGCTCGTTCGCCAGGAACGCGCGGCGCACGCCCCAGCCCAGGACCGTCGCGAGCTGCGTCGGCGTCGCCACCGTCGCACCCCACGCGCCCGCCGCGGCCTGCCGCTCCCACAGTCCGCGCGACAGGTGCGTCTTGACGTGCGGCGCATGGTCGACGCCGCGGGACGCCATCACCTCCGCGACCGTCGCCACGTTGTGCTCCACCGCGTCGCGGTCCAGGGTCAGCAGCGGCCACGAGCGGCCCGGGTCGTCGATCCTCATGCTCTCAGCCTGCCTCACGCCCGGTCCGCCCCGTCCGGGCCGCCCGGTCGCAGCGCCCGGCCCGGACGGGACCGCGTCGCCACGCCGTCCACCAGTACCGGGACCCCGGCGACCAGGACGTCGTCGACGCCCGTCGCCGGGACGCGGGGGGCGTCGTACGTGGCGCGGTCCGCGAGCGTCGCCGGGTCCACCAGGACGACGTCGGCGACCGACCCGGGCACCAGGGAGCCCCGGCCCTCCAGGCGGAAGCGACGGGCCGCCCGCCCCGACAGGTGCTCCGCCGCGTCGTGCCACGACCAGTCGCCGGACTCCAGCACCCGCTCGCGCAGGAACCGGGCGAACGCCCCCCAGCCGCGCGGGTGCGGCCTGCCCTGGGCCGCGTCGGCGCCCACCGGCTGGTAGATCGCGTCCGAGCCGCCGAGGTGCGCGCGGTGCGTGGCGAGCCTGCGCACCGACTCCTCGCTGTTCGTCGGCGGCTGCGCGAACACGCAGCTCGCCCGCAGTCGGGACGCGCGCAGCACCCGCAGCGCCGCGTCGCCCGGGCTCACGCCCCAGCGCCGCGCCACCTCGGTCAGCGGCCGCCCCGCGACGTCCTCGTCCGGGTCGAGCCCGGGCACCCAGGCGAGCGTCACCCGCGGCCACAGGTCGTCCAGGCCCGCCAGGTGCGCGCGCAGCCGCAGCGTCAGCGCCGGCGCGTCGATCGCGGACAGCGTGGCGTCGGGGTCCGCGAGGGGCAGCCACGTCGGCAGCGCCACCATCGCGAGGATCGAGCAGCCGCGCAGGTACGGGTAGGAGTCGAACGTGACGTCGTGACCGTCGTCGAGCGCCGCGTCGAGCATGGGCACGAGCGTGTCCGCCGGGCCGTGCAGGTGCGACACGTGGGTCGCCACACCCGTCTCGGCGGACAGCCGCAGCAGCTCGGCGAACGCGCGCGCCGCCTTCGCCTCGTAGCCCCGCATGTGCGACACGTGCGGCAGGTCGTGCGCCGCCGCGACCCGGGCCAGCGCCACCAGCTCGGCCTGGTCGGCCCAGGCCGCCGGCACGTACTCCAGCCCCGTGGACAGCCCCAGGGCGCCGTCGGCGAACGCCTGCTCGGCGATCGCGGCCATCTTCTCCGCCTCGGCCGTGCTCGCGCGCCGCTGCGCCGTGCCGAGCACGAGGTGGCGCACCGTCCCGTGCGGCACCAGGACGCCCACGTTGACGGGCGTCGCCCGGTCGTAGGTCGCCAGGAGCTCCGCCACGGTCCCGCCCGAGAAGCGCGGGTGGTCGCCGTCGATCCCGGCGAAGTAGCCGCTCGCCCAGAGCAGGCTCGCCCGGTCCGACGGCGCGTACCCGACGCCGTCCGCGCCCGTCACGATCGACGTCACGCCCTGGCGCAGCAGCGCGAGCTGCACCGCCGGGTCGAACACCGCGCCGCCCGCGTGGACGTGGGAGTCCACGAAGCCGGGCATCGCGATGCGCCCGCCCGCGTCCAGCACGCGGCCCGCCACGGGGCGCGCCCCCGCCGGGACGACGGCGCTCACGCGCCCGCCCGCCAGGTGCAGGTCGCGGGGCTCGCTCAGCCCGCCGTCGGGCAGGGGCAGCACCGCGCCGCGGACCACGTCGACGGCGCCCCTCACGAGGTCACCTCGGCGTCGTCCTCGACCCAGCCGCCGGCGCCGCGCCACCCGGCCGCCGCCCGCTCCGCGGCCAGGTCCCGCGGGAAGCCCTCGACGCCGGGACGCCGCTGCCAGGGCCGCGGACCCGCCGTCGGTCGGTACTCCACCCCTGCGGCGTCGAGCCGCGGCAGGTGGTGGTGCTCCAGGCGCTCCAGGAACTCCGCTGACGCCGCACCGCCCACCTCCCGCGACACCTCGCGCGTCGTCCACACGGCCTCGGCGAACGCCGCCAGGCGCGGGAACGTCGCGTAGTCGACGCGGCGCACCGAGTCGAGGTGCTCAGTCCAGACCTGCGCCTGCGCACCCAGCAGGCGGCCCGGCAGGTCCGCCGGCAGGTCCGGGCGGGACGCCCGCACCGCGTCCGGCATCGGCTCGAACGCGTACACGTCGGCGGTGGTCCGCGCGAACCCGACGGGCACCGGCTCGTCCGGGTCCTCGGCCGCCCGGTGGTCCAGGTAGACCTCCTGCTCCGGGGCGAGCACCACGTCGTGGCCCGCGGCCATCGCCTCCAGCGCGACCTCGTGCCCGCGCCAGCACAGCACGACGGCGTCCCGCGGCAGGTCGGGGCCGAACGCCTCGTCCCACACCACCGCACGGCGTCCGAGCCCGCGCAGGTGGTCGGCGAGCCGGGCCACGAACCAGCCGTGCAGCCGTGCGACGTCACCCGACCCGTCCGGGCGCGTCAGTCCCAGCGACGCCGCCCGCTCCGCCAGGTCCGGGCGGGCGCGCCACGCCGTCAGCGGCACCTCGTCGCCGCCGAGGGCCACGAACGGGGAGTCGAACACCTCGCACACCTCGTCGAGGACGTCGCGGAACACCGCGAGCGCCTCCTCGGACGGGTCGAGGACGTCCGCGCTCACGCCCCACGTGGTGAGGACCTCGTGCGGGCCGTCCTGGGCCGCCAGGTGCGGGTACGCCGCCAGCACCGCCTGCGTGTGGCCCGGCACGTCGATCTCCGGGACCACCGTCACGCCGCGCTCGCGCGCGTAGGCCACGACCTCGCGGAGGTCGTCGGCCGTGTAGTAGCCGCCGTGCGGGCGGCCGTCGGGCGTTCCGGTGCGCCAGGTCCCGACCGTCGTCGAGGTGCGCCACGACCCGACCTCGTGCAGGCGCGGGTGGCGACGCGACTCGAACCGCCAGCCCTGGTCGTCCGTGAGGTGCAGCTGCAGCACGTCGAGGTGGTGCGCCGCCGCGAGGTCGACGAACCGCAGCACGTCCGCCTTCGGCAGGAAGTGGCGGGCGACGTCGAGCAGCACGCCGCGCCAGCCGTGGGCGGGGGCGTCGTGCAGGTCCACGGCCGGGAGCCCCGGGCCGGTGCCCGGGCGCAGCGGCGCCCGGCGGAAGGCGTCGGGACCGGCGAGCTGGCGCAGCGTCTGCACGGCGGCGTGCGCGCCGGCGAGGTCCGCGGCCCGCACACGGACGGCGTCGTGGCTCGTGCGCAGCGCGTACCCGCCGGCGGGCAGCCCGGGGTCGAGGTCGAGGTCGACGGACGGCGTCGTGCCGGTCCCGCGGGACGGGGCGCCGGGGTCCTCGGTCACCAGGTCGATCCCGAACGCGTCCTCGGTGACGCGGCGCCACCAGCGGGCGGCGGGGCGCAGGGCGGGATGGACGTGGAGACGGGTGCCGTCGGTCAGGACGACGGCACCGCCTCCCGGCTCGGCCCGAGCAGGTCTCGGCACGGTGGGCGGCGCCGTCGTCGGCGCCGGGAGCGGTGTGTCGTCGGCCACCCGGCCCACCCTAGCGGAATTAGGGAGTCGTCCTGACAATCTCCCGTCCCGACACGCCGTCCCCGCAGGTCAGGCCGCGGGGCCGTGCGGGACCACGACGGCCCGGCCGGTCAGGGTGCCCTCCTCCAGCCGGCGGTACGCCTCGAGGGCGTCGTCGAGGGAGAACCGCTCGACGTCGGGGCGGATCTGCCCGGCGCGGTACATCGCGACCACCTCGTGCAGCTCCTCGACGGTGCCCCAGTAGGTGTTGGTCAGCGTCGCCTCGTACGGGTTGGCGAAGAACGACCACTCGGCCGTGCCCCCGGCGATGCCGACGACCGTGAGTCGCCCCTGTCGCGCCATCGACGCCTGCGCGGTACGGATCGTCGGGCCCGCTCCCACGAAGTCGAAGGCGGCGTCCACGCCCTGCCCGCCGGTGATCTCCCGGATCGCCTCCACCTGGCCCTCGCCGCCCGGGACCGTCACGGCGCCCGCGGCGGCCGCGCGCTCCATCGCCTCGGGCTTCATGTCGGTGGCGATGACGGTCGCGCCGGTCAGCGCGGTGAGGATCTGGACGGCGATCTGACCCAGCCCGCCCAGGCCGATGACGAGCGCGAAGCGTCCGCCGCCCGCCAGGTGCGGCAGCGCGAGCTTGATCGCGTGGTACGGCGTGAGGGCGGCGTCGCTCAGCGGGGCCGCCGCGACGGGGTCGGCGTCGCCGAGCGGCACCAGGTTCCGCACCGGGACGGTCACGTACTCGGCCATGCCGCCGTCGCGGCCGATACCGGTCGCCAGGTAGTCCATGCTCGCGACGTTCTCGCAGTAGGTGTCCTGCCCGCGCGAGCAGGCGCGGCAGCGGCCGCAGCCGATCGGGCCGTAGACGAGGTGGGCGCTGCCGACCTCGACGCCCGCGACGCCCTCGCCGAGCTCCTCGACCCAGCCGGAGACCTCGTGGCCCAGGACGAACGGGGGCCGGATGCCGGCCGGGTTGTCGGCGGTGAAGTCGGCGTAGATGCTCACGTCGGAGTGGCAGGCGCCCGAGCCGGCGACCTTGAGGAGCACCTCACCGGGGCCGGGGACCGGACGGTCCACCTCGGTGACGACGGGAGCGGACTGGAACTTCTCGAACACGACGGCGCGCACGGCGATCCCTTCTTCCTGACGCGGGTTGACGTCATCGGCGGTCCGTTGCTCGCGGCAACGGGATCACCCTCACCGTAAGCATGCATTCGCATGAAAAAGGGGCCCACGACCCTCGAAGCGACCAACCTCACATCGAGCGCGTCGTCGCTGCCCGGGAACGACGAGAGGCCCCGCCGTGGCGGGGCCTCTCAGGGCTGTGGAGCTGCGGGGAATCGAACCCCGGTCCGGTGGCGCTATCCCAGGACTTCTCCGGGCGCAGTCTGCTGTGCTTTTCTCGGCCCCCGCACTCACGCAGACAAGGTGCGGACGGGCCCAGTCACCTGGAAGTCCCCGCCGCCCCGATGACGAGGGCGACGAGCAGTGGCTCTCTAGATGACGCGAGCTACCGGGTCGAGAGCGATCCCGGGCTCACGGACTTCGAGGCTCGCTCAGGCGGCGAGGGCGAAGTCGGTGCGCTTGTTATCGGCACCTATAGGTTTGCAGGCAAGCGTTCACGAGATGAGCCTGCGTCCTCGGCCCGCTTCTCCTGGAAGCACGACCACCGTCGAAACCGATCAGCCCCTGTGGTGTTGTCAAACGCCGGCCCGCAGGCCGACCGTCCCATCGTAGTGGAACAACGCGGCGGCCCGCACCGGTATTTCCGGCGCGGACCCGTCGCGGCCCGTCAGGACAGCAGCTCCTGGTGCCGGATCGCCCGGTGCGCCTCGCGCATGTCCTGCTGCTCGCGCAGCGCGTGCCGCTTGTCGTACTCCTTCTTGCCGCGCGCCAGGGCGATCTCCACCTTGGCCCGGCCGTCCAGGAAGTACAGGCGCAGCGGGATGATCGTGTGCCCCTTCTCGCGCGACTTCACCCCGAGGCGGTCGATCTCCTCGCGGTGCAGCAGCAGCTTGCGCTTGCGCCGCGGCGTGTGGTTGTTCCACGTGCCCTGGAAGTACTCCGGGATGTGGACGTTCTCCAGCCACGCCTCGTCGCGGTCGATCGCGACGTAGCCGTCCACCAGCGACGCGCGACCCATCCGCAGGGCCTTGACCTCCGTGCCGGAGAGCACGATGCCCGCCTCGAAGACGTCCTCGATCACGTAGTCGTGACGCGCCTTCTTGTTGTTCGCCACCACCTTGCGGGGGTCTTCCGGCTTCTTCCTGGCGTTCTTGGCCACGGCTCCTCCTTCCAGGTGCGACGACCCAGGATACGCGGACGACGACGCCGGTCCAGCGGATTTCTCCCCCGGCGCAGCCCGGCCGCGGGGCCGGCACCCGTCAGTTCAGCCAGCCGCCCATCGGGTCGACCGTGCTGCCGTTGACGTACACCTCGAAGTGCAGGTGGCACGCCGTGGAGGTCCCCGACGAGCCCGAGTAGCCGATGATCTCGCCGCGGTCGACCTTCTCCCCCACGAACACCGTGTCCCGCGACAGGTGCAGGTAGCGCGTCATCACGCTGTCACCCTTGTACCGGCCGTGGTTGATGAGCACGTTGTTGCCCGGCCCGCTGCCGTAGTACGCCTGCTCCACGTAGCCGCTCTCCGCGGCGTAGATCGGCGTGCCGCAGTAGGAGCGGATGTCGGTACCGGCGTGCAGTCGCCAGTAGTTGAGCGACGGGTGGAAGCGCATCCCGTACGAGCTGGTCACCACGTGGTAGTTCGTCGGCCAGCCGAGGAACGGACCCGACGAGGACGACCCGCCGCCGCCCGAGCCGCCGGAGCTGCTCGACCCACCACCCGAGGAGGAACCACCGCCCGAGGAGGAACCACCGCCGCCGGACCCGCCCCTGCTCGACTCCTGCTCGGCCTTGCGCTGCGCCTCGGCCGCCGCCGCGGCCTCCTCCTCGCGCTTCTTGCGCTCGGCCTCCAGGCGGCGCTGGCGCTCCTCCTCCAGCCGGCGGTCACGCTCCTCCTGCTTGACCATGAGGTCCTTGATCTGGGCCTCGAGGTCGGCGCGCTGGTCCTCGTTCTCCTCCAGCTCCGCGATCGTGTCCTCGCGCTGGGCCGCGATCGACGCCTTGAGCTCCTGCTGCTCGGCGATGAGCCGCTCGACCTCCGCCTTGCGCTCCGCCGCCTCCTGCTCGGCCTCCTGCGCGGCGACGACGTTCGCGTCCGCCTCCGCCTTGAGCTCCGCGATGGTCTCCCGCACCGCGTCGAGGCGCGCCTGCTGGTTGCGCGCGACCGTCTCCGCCTCCTGCAGGTCCGTCACCGCACGCGACCGGCTGCGCGCCGCCGACGACGTCACGGCGACGTCGTCGAGGAACTCGCGTGTGGACTGCGCGCCCGTCACCAGGCCCAGCGTGGACAGGTCGTCGCCGCGCCGGTACGCCTCGCGCGCCATCGCGACGACGTCGGAGCGGGCCTCGGCGACCTTGCCCTCGCCGTCCGCGATCTGCCCCGCGACCTCCCGCTCCTCGGCCTCGGCCGCCGTCAGGCGGTCGGCCAGGACCTCCGCCTTGCGCCGCGCCTCGGCGAGCACCGCCTGCGCCTGCGACAGCTCCGCCTGCGCCACCGGGAGCCGCCCCTCCACCTCGTTGAGGTCGAGGACCGCCTGCCGGAACTCGTCGTTGGCGTCCTCCAGCTCGTGCTGGAGGTCCTCGCGCTCCGCCTCCTTCTGGCGCTGCTGCTTCTCGGCCGCGGCGCGCTGGTCGTCCAGCTCGTCCGCGCCCGCGGGCACCGCCGGTCCTGCCAGCAGCAGCCCCACCAGGACGGCACCGATCACCTTGCGCAGGTCAGGAGTCCTCACGGGTCACACCCTCGTGTAGCGATGCAGGGTCAGGGCGGAGGAGACGGCGGCCAGACCGACCGCCACCCCCAGCAGCAGGGGCGCGATCGTCAGCACGTCCGTGGTGGTCACGCTGCTCACCCAGTCCACGGACTCCGCGAGCCAGTCCACGACCAGATACTGCACGGCCGCCCACAGGCCCGCCACCGCGAGCACCGCCCCCACCAGCGCCGCGATCGCCCCCTCCAGCATGAACGGGAGCTGCACGAACAGCGTGGACGCGCCCACCAGACGCATGATCCCCGTCTCGCGCTGCCGCGACACCGCGGACAGCCGGATCGTCGTCACGATGAGCAGGGTCGCCGCCAGCAGCATCACGCCGGCCAGGCCCACCGCCACGAGCGACGCCCGGTTCAGCACGAGGAACAACGGTTCGAACGCCGCCCGCTGGTCCTCCACCACCTCGACGCCGTCACGCCCCGACAGGACCTCGTCGACCACCTGGTACTGCTCCGGGTCGGACAGCTTCAGCCGGAACGACGCCTGCATGTCGTCCTCGGTGAGCTGCGTCCCCTCGTAGCCGTCCGGGTAGCGCGCGCTGAACGCCTCGAACGCCTCCGCCTTCGACTCGTAGTACGTCGTCGCGACGACGTCGCCCAGGTCGGACTCGATCGTCCGCTCCAGCGCGGCCACCTGATCGTCCGTCGCCTCACCACCCGCGCACGTCGGCGCCGTCGACCCGTCCGGGCACAGGAACACCGACACCTCGACCAGGTCGTACCAGTCGCCCTTGAGCTTGGTCACCTGGAGCTGGAGCAGCGCCGCGGCGCCGACGAACGTCAGCGACACGAACGTCACGAGGACCACGGAGACCACCATCGTCGCGTTGCGGCGCAGGCCGAGCAGCACCTCGCCGAGGACGAACTGGAGACGCACCCTCAGTCCTCCCGTCGCCCGTGCGCGGCACCGGACATCTCGTGCCGCAGCGACCGCTCGTCGGGACCGTCCGCCCGCTCGTCGGGGCCGTGTGCGTCGTCGGGCTCCACGTCGAGGTCGTCGGGACCGGCGGACCGGTACGCGGACGCCCCGCCGCGCGTGCGTCGCGACGGCAGCGGCTCGGGCTCCGGATCCGCCGCGGGCACGTCCTCGAACACGCCGTGCGCGGCGGCGACCCGCGCCGCCCGCTCGGCCGCCACGTCGCCCGGCTCGGGCTGCACCGTGATGCGCGGTGTCGGTACCCCGCGGCCCGGGGCGTCCAGCCCCGGCGCCGGACCGACCGCCGGCAGGATCTCCTCGCGGCGCCCGTAGGCCGCCTCCGCCTCGTCGCGCACCACGTGACCCGTGGACAGCTCCACGACACGACGCCGCATCTCGTTGACGATCTCGTCGTCGTGCGTCGCCATCACCACCGTGGTGCCCGTCCGGTTGATGCGGTCCAGCAGCCGCATGATGCCCAGCGACGTCGTCGGGTCCAGGTTGCCCGTCGGCTCGTCCGCCAGCAGGATCGGCGGCCGGTTGACGAACGCGCGCGCGATCGCGACCCGCTGCTGCTCACCGCCCGACAGCTCGTGCGGCCGCCGCTTCTCCTTGCCGTCCAGGCCCACCCACTCCAGCACCTCCGGCACCGTGCTGCGGATGACGTGGCGCGGCTTGCCGATGACCTGCAGCGCGAACGCGACGTTCTCGTACACCGACTTGTTCGGCAGCAGCCGGAAGTCCTGGAACACCATCCCGATGCCCCGCCGCAGCCCCGGCACCCGCCACGACGACAACCGTGTCAGGTCGCGGCCCGCCACGTACACGCGGCCACCCGTCGGACGCTCCTCGCGCAGCACCAACCGCAGGAACGTCGACTTGCCCGACCCGGACGCGCCGACGAGGAACACGAACTCGCCCCGCTCGACGTCGACCGAGACGTCGTCGAGCGCCGGACGTGCCCCGCGCTCGTAGACCTTCGAGACGTTCTCGAAACGGATCACGGCGTGCCCCTTCCCGGCCTGCACCGGTCGGGGCGCCTGCCGAGTTCGAGCGTCGCACGCACGTCACCGGCGCCCGGCGGACGACACGCCGGGGCGCCACGGGTTCGTCGGTTGCCCGGGACACCCGTCAGACCCGCACGAGTCAGCGCACTTCCCGGTGACTCAGCGTCGGATCGCGCGCGTCAGCGCGGCGTCCCGCGAGTCAGCGCACTTCCCGGTGACTCAGCGTCGGATCGCGCGCGTCAGCGCGGCGTCCCGCGAGTCAGCGCACTTCCCGGTGACTCAGCGTCGGATCGCGCGAGTCAGCGAAGCGCCACGCGAGTCAGCACACGACCGTGCGACTCAGCGCTGGAGCTGGGCGCCGACGCGATCGGCCAGGGCCGGAGAGGGTTCGGGACGGAGCCGACGTCAGTCGTTGCCGCCGGAGCGACGCCAGCGGATGCCGGCCTCGATGAAGTCGTCGATGGCGCCGTCGAACACGGCCTGCGTGTTGCCGGACTCGTGCTCGGTGCGCAGGTCCTTGACCATCTGGTAGGGCTGCAGCACGTAGGACCGCATCTGGTCGCCCCAGCTCGCCTTGATGTCGCCGGCGAGCTCCTTCTTCTTCGCGGCCTCCTCCTGCTGGCGGATGAGCAGCAGGCGGGACTGCATGACGCGCAGCGCGGCGGCGCGGTTCTGGATCTGCGACTTCTCGTTCTGCATCGACACGACGGTGCCCGTGGGGATGTGCGTCATGCGGACGGCGGAGTCGGTCGTGTTGACCGACTGGCCGCCGGGGCCGGAGGAGCGGAAGACGTCGATCTTCAGCTCGGACTCGGGGATCTCGATGCTGTCGGTCTGCTCGATGAGCGGGACGACCTCGACGGCGGCGAACGACGTCTGGCGGCGACCCTGGTTGTCGAACGGCGAGATGCGCACGAGGCGGTGCGTGCCGGCCTCGACGGAGAGGTTGCCGAAGGCGTAGGGCGTGTTGACCTCGAAGGTCGCGGACTTGAGCCCGGCCTCCTCGGCGTAGGACGTGTCCATGACCTTGGTCGGGTAGCCGTGGCGCTCCGCCCAGCGCAGGTACATGCGCATGAGCATCTCGGCGAAGTCGGCGGCGTCGACACCGCCCGCGCCGGCGCGGATCGTGACGACGGCCTCGCGGGCGTCGTACTCGCCGCTGAGCAGGGTGCGCACCTCGAGGGCGTCGAGGTCCTTGCGGATCGCGGCGACGTCGGCCTCGGCCTCGGTGAGGGAGTCCGCGTCCTCCATCTCGTTCCCGAGCTCGACGAGGGTCTCGACGTCGTCGATGCGCTGCGAGAGCTTCTTGACGCGGTCGAGCTCGGCCTGCGCCGAGGACAGCGCGGACGTGACCTTCTGCCCCTGCTCGGGGTCGTCCCACAGGTCGGGGGCGGCGGCCTGCTCCGACAGGTCCGCGATCTTCGCCTGGAGGGCGGTGGGGTCGCTCACAGCCTCGATGGACTCGAGGGTGCTGCGAAGCGCCTTGATCTCGGCGGGGAAGTCGATGGTGGCCACGAGGTACCACCCTACCGCCGGGTGGGCGCGGATCCCGCCCGGGCGGGCGTGAGACGCGACCGGCCGCAGGCGGCGTGACGCCGCGGGCGGGACGCGTCAGCCGGCGCGCGCCGTGGCGGTCGCGGTCACCGAGAACCCGCCCCCGAGCGCGTCGGTGAACCAGCGCAGCAGCGGCGGGTGGGACGTGGCGGCGAGGGTCACGGTGGCGGACCGGCCGTCCGGGGTGGACGCGTCGACCACGACGACGTCGCGCAGCCCCGGCGCCGTCCCGGCAGGCTGCAGCCCGAGGTGCTCGCGCACCGCCTGCGCGACCGTGGCGTCGGTGAGCGTCAGGGTGCCGGTGCCGTCCGGTGCGGTGACGGCCTGGTCGTAGTAGTCGTCGGGCGACATCGAGTCCGCGCCGGCGACCGCCAGGGAGTCCGCCAGGTCGAAGAGGTGCTTGCGGTCGAGGTGGACAGCGGCCACCGACGACACCATCGCGATCAGCATGAGCCCGACCGCGAGGAATCCGATGCCGAGCAGCATGATCCGGCCGTCCTCCCGTCCGCCGGTCATGGCCGGGCCTCCACGTGGTCCTCGACGTCGGCGACGTGCGCCGCCTCGACGGGCACCGCGACGGGAACCCAACCCTGGAGGGCCGCGGGCACCAGCGGGAGGGGCACGTCGTACCGGACCCGCACGCCGACGGTCGCGCCCGGGGTGAGGCAGGGCTGGTACGAGCACTCCACCGTGAGCAGATCGGCCGGGTCGACGTCGAACCCCTGGTCGCCGAGCGCGAGGGCCGTGGCGGCCTGCGCCCGTGCGACGCCCTGCGCGGAGGACTCGGCGGTGACCACGGCCCGGGCCGCCTCCCGCGCCGCACCCTCGACGGCGAACGCGGCCGCGTGCACCTGCGCGAGGACCACGACCAGGTAGACGAGGGGAACGAGCAGGAGCACGCCGACGCCGAGGAACTCGACCATCGCCGCACCGCGCTCGCCGTCGGGGTCGACCCCGCCGTCGCCCCGCCGACGGGCGGCCTCGTGCCGGCGAGGGTCACCGGCCCGTCGGGCACCGGCGGACCGGACGGGCCCCGTCACGCGTCCTCGTCCAGCGCGTGACCGGTGGCCGTGAGCGTGCCGCCGGGACCGAGGAGCCCCACCACGGGCAGCGGCGCCCGGACCGTCACCTCGACGACGGGCAGACCGGACCGGGTCGTCTCCCGGACGCTGACGCTGCGCGCGTACCGCTCGTCCAGCGCGGCCGTGAGCAGGTCGCGCGTCCGCGCCGCCCCCGCGGCGAGGTCCCGGTCCGCGCGCGCCGCGACGCGTGCGCCCTCCGCCGCGGCGTCGACGACGAGCACCCGCACGTGCAGCGCCAGCGCGAGCTGGAACACGGCCAGGAACAGCGCGACCAGGAGCGCCGAGACCAGGACGAACTCCGCCACCGCCGACCCGCGCTCGGCGGCTCCCGCGTCGGGCGGACCGTTCACGGCCCGGTGACGCTCTGGATCGCGTCGGTGAAGGTCTGCTCCAGCAGCGGGCCGGCCAGCGCCCACAGCGCGACGACCAGCCCGGCGGTCATGAGGGTGACCAGCACCCAGCCCGGCACGTCCCCCCGCTCGGGGTCGGACGGTGTCAGGTCGGGTCGGTCGGTGGGGTCGACGAGCATGGTGCACCTTTCACGAGGGGACGGTCACAGACCGATCCGGAGGGTTGCCAGGGAGGGGAAGACGGCGAAGACGACGGTGATGGGCAGCACGAGGAAGACCACCGGGACGAGCATGGCCACCTCCTTCTTGCCGCCGGTCTCCATGAGGGCGCGGCGCCCGGCCTCGCGGACGTCCTGCGCCTGGGCGCGCAGCACGTCCGCGAGGGGCGTGCCCCGTTCGAGCGCCACGGCGACGCCCTCGGCGAACCGGGTGAGCGTGGGCAGCCCGGTGCGGTCCGCCATGGCGTGCAGGGCCCCGACGATCGGGGTGCCCGAGCGGACGTCGGCGAGCATCGCCGCGAACTCGTCGGAGAGCTCGCCCCGCGCGGTGGCAGCGACGCGTTCGAGGGCGGGCACGGGCCCCTCCCCCGCGGTGACGGCCAGCGCGAGGAGCTCGGCGACGGTCGGGAACTCGGCGAGCATCTGCTCCTCGCGGCGGCGGGCCGCGGCGGTGAGCTGCTGGTCGCACGCCACGAAGCCGACGGCCCCGGCGAGGAGCACGAGGACCGCGAGGACGAGCGGTGGGCTACCGCGGCCGGCGGCCAGGGCGAGGGCGAGCAGCAACCCGCCCGCGAGCGCGGTGGTGGTCCACACCAGCTGCCGGGCGCGGAACTGCTCGACCGAGTCCGCCAGCCCTGCCCGGTCGAGGCGCCGCCTGACGTCCGCCCGGGTGGAGCCGAGCCGCTCGAACCACTCCGCGGCGTCGACGACGACGGGTGCGAGCAGCCGTTCGAGGGGGCCGAGCGTCCGGGGGACGTCGGTGTCGCGCAGCAGCCCGGACCGTCGGTCCCGGGGGCGCAGGGAGGGGGCGAGACGCTCGTCGAGGCTGATCCGACGGCGGCGCAGCCCCGACGCGACGAGCAGCAGCCCCAGCGCGGCCACGAGCCCGACCAGCGCCCCGAGGGCGACCGGGGTCATCGCAGCACCCTCCTCTCCTCGGGGAGCCGTCCGATGCGACGCATCACCCGGTACGCGACGACGGTGCAGACGGCGCCGGAGGCCAGCACGGCGACGCCGGCCGCGGAGTCGTACGCGGCGGCCGTCTGCGGCCGGGTGGCCAGCAGCGCCAGGACGACCCAGGGTCCGGCGGCGGCGACACGGGCGCCGTTCACGGTCCAGGACTGACGTGCCTCGAGCTCACCGCGGGTGCGGGCGTCCTCGCGCAGGAACTCCGACAGGCTGCGCAGCAGCCGGCCGAGGTCGGTGCCGCCGACCTCGCGGGTCAGGCGAAGCGCCTCGACGATACGGTCGGCGACGGGGTCCGCGAGCCGGTCCTTGAGCAGGTCGAGGCACTCCCCGAAGCGTCCGGTCGCCCGGTAGTCGGCCGCGAACCGCGCGAACGGCTCGCGCAGGGGGACGGGTCCCCGCTCCCCGAGCTGCGCGACGGCCTCGGGCAGCGACAGCCCGGCCCGCACGCCGGAGGAGAGGTGGTCGACGACGTCGGGCCACACCTGCCGCAGGTCGTCGCGCCGTCGTCGGGCGCGGGCCCGCACGAGCGCACCGGGCGCGACGGCGGCGATAGCGGCGAACGCGGCCGCGATGACGCCGGACCGGGTGAGGGCGACGACGACGAGGAGGACGACGGCCGCCGCGCCCGCGCTGACCGCGTAGAGCCCGCCGGGGGTGACCGTCGGTGCACCCGCCTGGACGAGGAGGTCCTGCACCCGCTGCTGGCGTGCGCTGCGGCGACGCGCCCGGGGCGGACGCTCCCAGCACGACCACCAGACGCTGAACAGCCCCGCACCCCCGACGAGACCCACGACGACACCCATCAGGCCTCCCCGCTGAGCAGCGCGTGGACGTCCACCCCGACCCGCTCGTACCGTTCGACGCCGGTGGGGAACCCGTCGCCGCGCACGAGATCACCGCCGAGCGCGCCGGGCCGCCGCCGGAAGATCTGCGCGGTCTCCACCCGTCCCTCCTCGACCCGACCCGTGACGGCGACCACCTCACGGACCTGCCGCACGCCGTCGGGGGTGACCCCGAGGTGGACGACGAGGTCGAGGGACGACGCGACGGCGGGCGTGACGAACCGGTCCGAGACGTTCTCCCCCGCCAGCAGCGGGAGGGTGCACATCTTGGTCACGGCCTCGCGGGCGGAGTTGGCGTGCAGCGTGCACATCCCCGGCACGCCGGCGTTGAGCGCGACGAGCAGGTCGAAGCTCTCGGCCTCGCGGACCTCGCCGATGACGATGCGGTCGGGACGCATCCGCAGCGCCTCCTTGACGAGCCGTCGCAGCGGGATCTCGCCGGTGCCCTCCAGGGAGGGCTGACGGCACTGCATGGCCACCTGGTCGCGCACGGGCAGGCGCAGCTCGAACACCTCCTCGCAGGAGATGACTCGCTGCCCGGCGGGGATGGAGCCCGCGAGCGCGTTGAGCATGGTCGTCTTGCCGGCCTGGGTGGCCCCGGCGACGAGGACGTTCGCCCCGGCGCGGACCGACGCGTCGAGGAAGCGCGCGGCGTGCGGGGTGAGCGACCCGAGGCGGACGAGGTGGTCGAGATGGTGGGCCCGCACGACGTGCTTGCGGATGTTGACGGCCATGTGCTCGCGCGTGACGTCGGGGATGACCACGTGGAGGCGCTCGCCGCCGGGGAGGGTGGCGTCGACGAACGGGCTGGACAGGTCGAGGCGGCGGCCGCTGACCTTGAGCATCCGTTCGACGAGGTCGCGGACCTGGTCGGCGGTGAGCAGCGTGGTGGTGAGCTCGCTGACGCCGCGCCGCGCGACGAACACCTGCGCCGGGGAGTTGATCCAGATCTCCTCGACCTCGGGGTCGTCGAGGTAGGGCTGCAGGGGTCCGAGCCCGCCGAGGGAGTCGGCGACGGCGCGCGCGGTGGCGGCGGGGTCGGCGAGGGCGGGCACGACGCCGAGGGCGGCGCGTTCGGCGTAGTCGGCGAGGGCGTCGGCGACGAGCTGGTCGAGGCCGGCGCGGTCGCTGACGGGGTCGAGGCCGCGCCGCCGGACGAGCTCGCGGACCTCGCGCGCGACGGTGCTGACGGCGTCGTCGCGGGCCATGACGTCGATGGTCACCGGTCTACCTCTCGTCGGGGACTTCCGGGGCCTTCCACCAAGCGCGCCGAGAGTAGCGAAGTCCTGTCGGGGCAGGTCGGCGCCCTGTGGACGACGGATGGTCGGCTGCGACGGCGACCCCGGATGCGGGACTGTGGACGGCCGGAAGTCCAGCGATGCCGGGGTCCGGCCGTGCCGGGTGGGAGCCCGGTGGATGACGAGATGTGACCGGGCTCACACCCGTGCGCTGCGGTCGCCACTGGTTCGTCTCACGTGCTGAACACCGCGCAGGGGCGGCCCGCGGCCCGGTCGGTAGTGTCGACGCATGACGACGACCCCCCGCTGGCGCGCGGTCGCGGCGGCGACCGGCCTGCTCGCCGCCGACGGCACCGTGGCCCGCACGATCTTCGCGGAGATGACCACGCTCGCGGCCTCCACGGGCGCGATCAACCTCGGCCAGGGGTTCCCCGACGTCGACGGCCCCGACTGGGTCAAGGCCGCCGCGAAGGACGCCATCGACGCGGGCCGCAACCAGTACGCCCCGGGCGACGGGGTGCCCGAGCTGCGGGCCGCCGTCGCCGCCCACCAGCACCGCCACTACGGCCTCGACGTCGACCCGGACACCGAGGTCCTCGTCACCACCGGCGCCACCGAGGCCCTCACCGCCGCCGTGCTCGCCCTGGTCGGCCCGGGCGACGAGGTCATCACCCTCGAACCGTTCTACGACTCGCACGCCGCGGCGATCGCGATGGCCGGCGCGACCCACGTCCCGGTGCCGCTCACCGCCGACCTGCGGCTCGACGTCGCCGCCCTGCGCGCCGCCGCGAGCGACCGCACCGCGATGATCCTGGTCGACACACCCCACAACCCGACGGGCACCGTGCTCACCCGCGCCGAGCTGGAGCACGTCGCCGCCGTCGCCCGCGAGCGTGATGCCGTCGTCGTCACCGACGAGGTGTATGAGCACCTGGTGTTCGACGACGCCCGCCACGTGCCCGTCGCGACGCTGCCCGGGATGGCGGGGCGCACGCTCACGGTGTCGTCGGCGGGCAAGACGTTCAGCCTCACCGGCTGGAAGGTCGGCTGGGTCCACGGACCGGCCGAGCTCGTCACGGCGATCCGCACCGTCAAGCAGTTCGTCACGTACGCCTCGGGCTCGCCGTTCCAGCCCGCCATCGCCCGGGCGCTGGCCGACGACGACGTGCCGCGCGAGCTCGCCGCGTCGCTGGCGGCCCGCCGGGACCTGCTGTGCGACGGGCTGCGGGCCGCAGGGTTCGACGTCGTCGTGCCGCAGGGGACGTACTTCGTCGTGGCGGACGGCGCCCCGCTGGGGTTCGCCGACGGTCACGACCTGTGCCGCCGGCTGCCCGACCTCGCGGGGGTGGTCGGCGTACCGGTGTCGGCGTTCTGCCGCCCCGGGTCGACGGCGGCGGACGCCTTCGCGTCGCGGGTGCGGTTCACGTTCGTCAAGCGGCCGGAGGTCCTTCAGGACGCCGTCGGGCGGCTCGCCACGCTCGCCGGCTCGCGCTGACTCACGCCATCGAGCGCTGACTCGCGATCTCGAGCGCTGAGTGAACGGATTTCACGCTGAGTCGCGCCGAGCCGCGCTGACTCACGCCGAGCCGGCGGTCGCGCCGGGGCCGTCAGGCGCCGGCGACGAGGGACGCCGCGACGGCGAGCATGACGACCGCGATGACGCCGTCGACGACGCGCCACGCACCGGGGCGGGCGAGCAGGGGCGCGGCGAGGCGGGCGCCGTACCCGAGGGCGACGAACCAGACGAGGCTGGACGCCACGGCGCCGGCGGTGAACCACCAGCGGTCGTCGCCGTAGGAGGCGGCGACGGCGCCCTGGAGGACGACGGTGTCGAGGTAGACGTGGGGGTTGAGCCAGGTGAGGGCGAGCGCGGTGAGCAGGACGGGGCGCAGGCGGCGGCCGGCGTCGGGGACGCTGGTGTCGGCGGTGGCGACGAGCTCCTCGCCGCCGCGCAGGGCCCGGCGGGCGGCGAGCGCGCCGTAGCCGAGGACGACGGCGGCCCCGGCGTACCGGGCGGCGGTGACGAACCCGGGGTGCGCCTCGACGAGGACGCCGAGGCCGGCGCCGCCGAGGGAGTAGAGCACGGCATCGCTGAGCGCGCAGACGGCGACGACGACGCCGACGTGCTCGCGGCGCACGCCCTGGCGCAGGACGAAGGCGTTCTGGGCGCCGATGGCGACGATGAGGGACAGCCCGAGGCCGAACCCGGCGAGGAGGATCACGCCGTCGACGCTAGGCAGACACCCTGATGAAGTCCAGCGATCGTTCCTGCACCTGATGAAGCGATACTTCAGACATGCGTTGGGACTCCGGACAGCTCGCCGCCCTCGCGGCCGTCGTCGCCGAGGGCTCGTTCGAGGGCGCCGCGCGCGCCCTGCACGTCACACCGTCGGCGGTGAGCCAGCGCATCCGCGCGCTGGAGGCGGCCGCGGGCGCCGTCCTGGTGCGCCGGTCGCGTCCCGTGCGGGCCACCGACCCCGGCCGGGTGCTGCTGCGCCTGGCCCGGCAGGTGGAACTGCTCGGCGCCGAGGCCGCCGACGAGCTCGGGCCGACCGACGACGACCGCCGGCCCGTCACCGTGCCGGTCGCCGTCAACGCGGACTCGTTGGCCACCTGGGTGCTGCCCGCGCTGGCGGCGGTGGACGGCGTCGTGTTCGACGTGCACGTCGCCGACCAGGACCGCACGGTCGACCTGCTGCCCGACGGCGCCGTCATGGCGGCGGTGACGTCCCGGGCGGAGCCGGTGCAGGGCTGCACCTCGACGCCGCTCGGCCTCACGCGGTACCGGCCCTCGGCCCGGCGGGACGCGGCCGTCCGCTGGTTCCCCGACGGACCGACGCCCGACGCCCTCGACAGCGCGCCGATGGTGGTGTTCGCCCGCACCGACGACCTGCAGGACCGCTGGCTGCGGGACGTCGCCGCGGCCGCGGGCACCGCCGTGCCGGACCCGCCGCGCCACCACGTGCCCTCGACCGCGGAGTTCCTCGACGCGGTGCGGCACGGCCTGGGGTGGGGCATGTGGGGTCCGCTCCCCCGCGCCGGCGCCCGGTTCGCCGTGCTGGAGCCGGACGCCGACGTGGTCGCCCTCGACGACACGGTCGTCGAGGTGCCGCTGCACCTGCAGCAGTGGCGGCTGCGCTCGACCGTGCTGGACCGCGTCACCGACGCGCTGCGCGAGGCGGCGCGCCGGGCCCTGCCGCAGCCGTCAGCCGCAGACGCCGGGCAGTAGTGACGGGCTGGGCGACGGGGACGGCGAGGCGTCCTGCGACCCGCTGCCCGCGCCGTCCGAGCCCCCGCCGTCGCCCTGGCCGGACGACTCCTCGCCCGACGACTTCTCGTCGGTCGCCTTCGTCGTCGCCGTGACGCTCGGCGTCGGCGTCGGGCTCGGGGTCTCCCGCAGGGGCTCGTCGGCGTCGAGCCGTGCCCAGATCTCGTCGGCCTCGGACGTCCACACCACCCGGTTGGCGTCGGTCGGGGCGGTCGCCACGGGCACGGACTCGAACACGATGTTCGCCGGGTCGATGTCCTTGATGCTCCACGCCAGCCCGGCGAGCGCGGCCGGGCTGCCGAGCCGCGGGCTGGTGGACATCGCGCCGAGGGCGGCCCGCACCATCCGGTACAGGGACGACGTGTCCGTGATGACGTTCTGGTCGAGGACCTCGCGCAGCATCGAGTCGATGAACGCCTGCTGCCGCTCGATGCGCTTGAGGTCGCTGCCGTACTCCAGGCCCATGCCCTCGCCCTTGCGGACGCGCAGGAACTGGATCGACTCCTCCCCGTCGAGGGTGTGCGGACCCTCCGGCAGGTCGAGGTCCGAGTAGCGGGTGTCGCCCTTGACCGGCTCCGGGAAGCACATCGGCACGCCACCGAGCGCGTCCACGATGTCGACGACGCCCGTCATCTTCACCACGACGTGGTCCTGGATCCGCAGCCCGGTCAGCGCCTCCACCGTGAGGATGGTGCAGGCCGCCGCGCCCGTGATGTCCTGCTCCGGGCCGCCGCCCAGCGCGAACGCCGTGTTGAACATGGCGTTGTACTGCGGCGACGTCGAGCTGCCGTCCGGGCGCGGGCACGACGGGATGTCGACCAGCGAGTCGCGCGGGATCGACACCGCCTCGATGCGGGTCCGGTCCCCGCTGATGTGCACCAGCAGGGTGGTGTCGGAGTGGAACTCCTCGCCCGCCCCCGCGATCTTCGCGTTCTGCGCGTCACGGAAGTCCGTGCCCATGACGAGGATGTTGCGCGCCTTGCCCGCGAACGGGTCGCTCGGGTCGGCGGGCTCGTCCGCCGGCTCCGCGACGGGCTCCGGGTCGTCGCGGCCCAGCAGCGCGTCGACGTCGGACACCTCCATCTGCGACCGCAGGTCCACGTAGGCGGCCACCGCCGCCGACGCGGTGAACGCCAGCACGGCGGTGACGCCGAGGGCGACCCAGCGGATCACGGGATGACCGGCGACGGGGCCGGTGTGCCGGGGGTGGGCTTTCGTCACCTGCTCAGCCTATGTCGAATGTCACCTTGGCGAGGATCGAGAGGTCCGTGCCGGGCGGCGACGGCCGCGGTGCGTCCGCGACCGCCGCCGCCCGACCGGACGCCCTCAGTCGCGGCCCAGGAGCCCGGCCGCGACGGCCGGCTGGTCGGTGAAGATCCCGTCGACGCCCGCGTCGAGGAACACCTCGATCTCCGCCGCGAGGTCGCCGTGCGCGGCCGGGTCGGCCGAGGTGCGCAGGTCCGCGGGCAGGAACGTGTTCTCCGCCCGGAACGTCCACGCGTGCACGTCGAGCCCGGCGCGGTGCGCGTCCCGGACCACGGACGTCGGGGTGCCCAGCGTGCCGTCCGCGCGCCGCGGCACCAGCACGTCCTTCACCGCGCCGAGACCGTCGGCGTACCGGGCGACGTCCCGCAGGCCCCGCGCGGTCAGCAGGTCCGCGTACGTGACCGGCGACCCGGCGGCCTCCAGGTCGTACGGTGCGCCGCTCGCCGAGACCAGCTGCGCGATCCGCACGTGGGTCATCCGGTCGAGCTCGCGCAGGTTGCCCGTCTCGAACGACTGCAGGATCACCGGGGCGCGCCGCGAGTCCAGCCCGTTCGCCTGCAGCGCCGCCACGAGCGGCTCCTCCAGGGACAGCCCGACGGAGTCGAAGTACGTCGGGTGCTTCGTCTCCGGGTAGACGCCCACCTGGTCCCCGTCGCACGTCACCGAGCGGCGCGCCAGGTCCATCACCTCGTCGAGGGTCGGCACCTGGTAGAGACCGTCGAAGGCGGCGCTCGCCGGTCGCAGCTGCGGCAGGCGCTCGACGGCCCGCAGGGTGCGCAGCTCGGCGAGCGTGAAGTCCTCGGTGAACCATCCGGTGACGGCACGGCCGTCGATCTGCTTGGTGGTGCGGCGGTCGGCGAACTCGGGCCGGTCGGCGACGTCGGTGGTGCCACCGATCTCGTTCTCGTGCCGGGCCACGAGCACGCCGTCCTTCGTGGCGACGACGTCGGGCTCGATGTAGTCGGCGCACTGCAGGATCGCCTGCTCGTAGGAGGCCAGCGTGTGCTCGGGCCGGTCGCCCGACGCGCCGCGGTGCCCCACGACGGTGACGCCGTCGTCGCGGACCCGCTCGCGACGCAGGTCGACGACGACCATCTCGGTGTCGTCCGGCGTGCCCGGGACGCGGGCGTCGTTGCCGGGGTAGTTGTTGTCGTTGCCGATCAGGACGCGGCCGTCGCGCAGCCGCAGGACGGTCTCGAAGGACTGCACGGGCAGCGCGTAGGTCTCGCCGAGGCCGTAGCCCTCGCCCGCGTCGATCCCGCGGGGGTTGGCGATCTTCAGCGCGTCGAGGACCAGCTCCTTGCGCAGGTGGCCCTCGGCGTCGGTGCGGCGCAGGTCGACCTCGTACACCCGCTTGGTCACCGACGCGGCGCCGTCGGCGTTGTCCCGCTCCACCATCCAGAAGCGGCCCTTGCCGACCGTGAACGCGTCGGCCACGAGGTTCCCGGGGGCGTCCACCTGGTAGCTCCAGGTGCGACCCGTGTACTCGCCACGGCGGGTGTCGAGCTCGAACACGACCCGACGCCGCTCGTCGTCGCCGACGAGCCCGTTCTCCACGACCGGGTAGAGGTAGCGGCCGTCGGGCGAGGCGCTCATCGCCTCGAAGCCGCCGCTGGCGCGCACGCGGGCTGTCTCGCCGGCGGCGAGGGTGGGGTTCTGTGGGGACTTCAGGCCGTCGGGCAGCGCGACGGGCGCGGACATCAGGGTGCCGGTCGCGTCGAAGTGCAGCACGTACGGCCCGAACTCCTCCCCCACCCAGAACGTGCCGTCCTTCGCCCGCACCACGGACTCGACGTCGAAGTCGGCGCCGGTGAGCAGCCGCTGCTCGGTGTCCTCGTGCACGATCGGGAAGTCGAGCACGTGGTCGGCGTCGTCGTAGTCGATGCGGTCGAGGATCTCGATCTCGCCCGAGCCGCGCGTACCGGTGTCCCAGTCGGGCCGCACGAGGTAGTTGCGCAGGAGGAAGTCGGCGCTGTTGCCCTTCGCGCCGAAGCCGTTGTCGGGCTGCGCCCAGAACGTGCCGTCGCCGTTGTCGACCATGGCGGAGAACCCGGGGACGACCTGGCCGTCCCAGGGGCCCTGGCGACCGTTGGCGGCGGAGGCCCGGGCGCCCGACGGCGGGCCGTCGGCGAGGAAGTCCGCGCTCAGGGTGGCGCGGCCCTCCAGGACGGGGACCACCCGGGTGCCGGAGCGCCCGGGATCGTGCGGGTCGTGCCCGCGACCGGTGGCCGGGGCGGCGGCCGCGACCCCGGCGGCCGCGGTGGTGAGCAGGAGGGTCGCGGCGGCGGTGGCCGCGACCGTGCGGGCAAGGACAACGGACTGCCGTGTTCGTCGCATGCGCCCATGTCAGCGGCGCGGGACGTCGTCCGGCCGAACCCCGGGTGAAACCTGGGCGGCGGCCGGGTGAAGTCGTCAGGCGAGCTGGGTCCAGCCGCCGCGGCGGTAGGCGGGCGTGGCGAGGGCGAGCACGGCGAGCGCGCACACCCAGGCGCCGAGCATGACGGCGGACATGGCCACGGCGTCGCCGCCGAGGACGCCGACGAGCGGCGAGACGGCGCCCGCGACGCCGGACTGGACGGCGCCGATGACGGCGGCGGCGGTCCCGGCGCGCTCGCCGTGCCGCGACAGGGCGATGGCGGACGCGTTGGCGGGGATGAGGCCCTGGAACGCCAGGACGATCCACAGCATGACGAGGAGCCCGACGACACCGCCGAACTGGGTGATCGCCACGACCAGCAGCCCGACGGCGAACACGCCCTGGACGAGCAGCGCGGACCGCAGCAGCCGGATGGGGGCGACGCGGCGCACGAGGGACGCGTTGACCTGGGCGGACAGCACGAGCCCGAGCCCGTTGATCGCGAACAGCAGCGAGAACTGGGTGTGGCTGAGGCCGTAGTACTCCTGGAACACGAACGGCGAGCCGACGACGTAGCTCATGAGGACGGCCTGGCCGAGGCCCGGCAGGACGGCGAGCGCCATGAAGTGCTTGTCGCGCAGGAGGGTGCCGTAGCCGCCGAGGACGGTGCGGGGGCCGCCGCCCTGGCGGCGCTCGACGGGCAGGGTCTCGGGCATGAGGCGCCACACGACGACCGCCATGCCGACGCCGGCGAGGGCGAGGAACGCGAAGACCCAGCGCCAGCCGGCGGCCGCGGCGACGGCGGACCCGAAGGCGGGGGCGAGCATCGGCGCGACGCCGATGATGAGCATGAGGCGCGAGAGGATGCGGGCGGCCTCGGCGCCGACGAACCGGTCGCGCACGACGGCCATGGCGGCGACGCCGCAGGCGGCGTTGAAGAACCCCTGGAGGAGACGCAGCCCGATGAGGACGTCCATCGTGGGCGCGAACGCGCACAGCAGCGAGGTGACGACGTGCAGCGCGAGGCCCCACATCAGCGGGGCGCGACGGCCCCAGCGGTCGGACAGCGGCCCGATGACGAGCTGCCCGAAGGCGCCGCCGATGAGCATGATCGAGACCGACAGCTGGGCGAAGGAGTCCGTGGAGCCGAGGTCGGCGGCGACCTCGGGCAGCGAGGGCAGGTACATGTCGACCGTGAACGCGGGCAGCGCGGCGAGCGCGCCGAGCATGATCACCCAGCGGTAGGTGCGGGCACGCCGGGGTGAGGTCAGGTCGTCGGGCATGGCGAACATCGTATCGAATCGATACGACGAGGGCGACGGAAATGCCGGTGACCCCGCTCACCCGACTGTCGGAGGCGTGCGCGACGATGGAGTCATGTGCGGCAGGTACGCGTCCTTCACCGAGTCCCAGGACCTCGCCGACGAGCTCGCCGTCGCCGAGGTCGCCGACGACGTCCGCCTGCTCGGCCCCCGGTGGAACGTCGCCCCCACCGACGACGTCCGGATCGTCGTCGAGCGGCCCCGCCGGGAGCCCCTGCCCGACGGCGGCACCACCGCCGGGGAGATCACGCGCTCCCTCCAGGCGGCGCGGTGGGGCCTCGTGCCCTCGTGGGCGAAGGATCCCGGCGTCGGCGCACGGATGATCAACGCCCGCCGCGAGACCCTGCTCGACAAGAGCGCGTTCGCGAAGCCGCTCGGCGTGCGCCGCTGCCTCGTCCCCGCCGACGGCTACTGGGAGTGGCGCCGACTGCCCGCCGGGCAGGGCACGCGCAAGGTCCCCAAGCAGGCGTACTGGATCCACCCGGCCGACGGCGGCGTCGTCGCGTTCGCCGGGCTCTACGAGTTCTGGCGCGACCGCTCGCGCGCCGACGACGACCCCGACCGCTGGCTCGTCTCCACCACGATCATCACCCGCGACGCCGCGCCCGGGCTCGACCGCATCCACGACCGCATGCCCGTGCACCTGCCCGCCGCGCGGTGGGACGACTGGCTCGACCCCGCCGTCGGCGCGCAGGACGCCTACGACCTGCTCGACGACGCCGAGGTCGCGCTCAGCACCCGACCCGTGCGCGCGGCCGTGGGCAACGTGCGCCACGACGACCCGTCGCTGCTCGAGCCGGACCCGGACCCCCTCGACCCGGACGTCGTGCTGCTGTGACTCAGCCCGTGTAGGCGCGCTGGAGCCGCACGGGCTGGATCTCCCCCAGCCCCTGCACGGCCTGCGGCGACTGCGCCGTCAGCGCGTACCGAGCCGACGAGGACAGCAGCGCCGCCGTCGTCGGGTCCACCAGCACGGTCGACGGCTCGGCGAGCTCGGTGATGCGCGAGGCCAGGTTGACGTCCGGGCCGAACACGTCGCCGAACCGGGACAGCACGCGGCCCCACACGAACCCCACCCGGACCGGGATCTCCTCGGCGCTGGCGTGCGGCGCGGCGAGCCCGAGCGCCACCTCGGCGCCCGTGACGACGTCGTCCGCGACGAACAGCACGGCGTCGCCGATGGTCTTGACGACCCGGCCGCCCGCCTCGACGATGACGTCCCTCGCGCGCGACTCGAAGGCCTGCACGTACTCGCTGAGCTCCTGGGAGCCCAGGCCCGCCGTGCGCTTGGTGAACGACACGATGTCGGCGAACCCGACGGCGCGGCGCAGCGGGAGCTGACCGCGGGACACCTCCGAGCCGTCGACGCCCCGCAGCTCGGTGGCGAACCGGCCCATCAGCGCGGCGAGCTGGCGGCGCCACGCGTGGTCGAGCTGGCGCGCCAGGACGTCCGCGAAGTGCGGCACCTGGTCCAGGGTCGCCTGCCGGGCGGCGACGTCGTCGAGGTCGAACCGACGCGACAGGTGCTCGACGAACGCCTCGACCTGCCACAGGGCGAGCCGGTCCGCGGTGTGGCCGAGGGAACGCACCAGGGTCATCTGCGCCTGCTCGTCGAGCTGGCCGCGCTCGATGAGGTCGCGGATCTCGCGCAGCGACTCCAGGTCGGCGGCGCTGAACCGGGCCTCGTGGGGGTCCGTGACGGGCAGCCCCAGCCAGCGCCAGTAGTCCTCGACGAACTCGGCCGACGCCCCCGTCTCCCGCAGGAGGTCGTCGAAGTCGAACCGTCGCGGGCCGCCGAGGATCAGCTCGTCGATGCGGGCGGCGGCGTCTCGGGGCGTGGCGGTCGGGGAGGCGTCCGGCGCCGCGGGCACGGAGGCCTCGGGGGCCTCCTGGGGGGTCTTGCTGGTCACGCCCTTACTGTAACGGCGGTCACCCGCTGCGACGGCGGCCCGTCCGGGGCCCTCCGGGTCACCCGTCGGCGAGCCTCAGGTGGTGCACGTCGCCGGCCGTCACGGTCCGCTCCCCCGCCGGGGTCGCCACCACGAGCGAGCCGTCGTCGGCGAGGCGCACCGCCACGCCCTCCACGGTGCCGCCGTCACCGGCGAGCTCGGCCCGCACCCGCGCGCCCAGGGTCGCGGACGCCGCCGCGTACCCGTCGGCGATCCCGGCGGCGGCCGCGTCGCCGCCGGCCTCCCCGAGCCGGGCCAGCAACTCGCTCAGCTCCTGCGTCAGCGCCACGAGCAGGGACACCCTCCCGGGCGTCGTCGTGCCCGGCGCGGCCGCCAGGCGCAAGGACGTCGCCGTCGGCACGGGCAGCTCGTCGGCGCGCTGGTCCACGTTGAGCCCCACGCCGAGGACGACGGCGGGCCGCCCCCCGTCCGCCGCGGGCACGGCCTCGGCGAGCACGCCCGCGACCTTGCGGGACCCGCCGAACCCCTCGATCTCGTCCGGGTGCGCGAGCAGGACGTCGTTCGGCCACTTCACGCGGGCGTCCACCCCCGCCCCGGCGAGCGCCCGCACCACCGCCAGGCCGGTGAGCAGCGGCACCCAGCCCAGCGCGACCGCCGGGACCTCGGGACGCACCAGGAACGACGCGGCCAGCGCCGCCCCGGGCGGCGTCGTCCACGTCCGCCCCGCCCGGCCCCGGCCGGCCGACTGGTGCTCCGCCACCAGGAGCGCCGGGACCTCGGCCCCGCCCGCGCGGGCCCGGGCCACCAGGTCGACGTGCGTCGAGGCGGCCTCGGTCACGACGTCGAGGCGGGCCAGCGGCCCCGCGGGGCGCAGCAGGGCGCGGCGCAACCGGTCGACGTCGAGGGGGGCGCGGGAGGCGTCACGGGTCATGCGCCCATGCTGCCCGCCCGCACCACCCGCGGGCACCACGACGGACCCGGTTTGTGGGAACCGCACAAAACTGTGGGAGGGGCGCGGGCCTGTCGCGCATCGATCCTCGCCGCCCCACCACCTAGGGTCACGAGAGTGAAGACCACTGCCGACAAGCTCGCCGAGCTCGACCGCCGCCGCGCCGCCGCGATCACCGCGCCCGAGGAGGCCGCCCGCACCAAGCAGCACGCGCGCGGCAAGAAGACGGCCCGCGAGCGCATCGAGGCGCTGCTCGACGAGGGGTCCTTCGTCGAGCTCGACGCGCTGGCCACGCACCGCAGCCGCAACTTCGGCATGGACGCCAAGCGGCTGCCGGGCGACGGCGTCGTGACGGGGTACGGCACCGTCGACGGCCGCCAGGTGTGCGTGTTCTCGCAGGACTTCACCGTGTTCGGCGGATCGCTCGGCGAGGTGCACGGCGAGAAGATCGCCAAGGTGCAGGACCTCGCGCTGCGCACCGGCGTGCCCATCGTCGGGATCTCCGACGGCGGCGGCGCCCGCATCCAGGAGGGCGTCGCGGCGCTCACCCAGTTCGCGGAGATGTTCCGGCGCAACGTCGCCGCGTCGGGCGTGATCCCGCAGATCTCCCTCATCCTCGGGCCGAGCGCCGGCGGTGCCGTCTACTCCCCCGCGCTGACGGACTTCATCGTCATGGCCGACCAGACGTCGAACATGTTCATCACCGGCCCCGACGTCATCAAGACCGTCACCGGCGAGGACGTCGACTTCGAGACCCTCGGCGGCGGTCGCACGCACAACGCGACCTCCGGCGTCGCGCACTACCTCGGCGAGGACGAGGACGACGCGATCGACTACGTCCGCCACCTCCTCGGCTACCTGCCGCAGAACAACCTGTCCGACGCTCCGACGTTCGCGCCGGAGGACGAGACCGAGCTCGAGGTCACCGCCGACGACGAGGCGCTCGACACGATCGTCCCCGACGGCGACAACCAGCCGTACGACATGCGGGCCGTCGTCGAGACCGTCCTCGACCCCGACTCGTTCCTCGAGGTCCAGCCGCTGTACGCGCCCAACGTGCTCGTCGGGTTCGGCCACGTCGAGGGCCAGGCCGTGGGCGTCATCGCGAACCAGCCGCAGCAGATGGCGGGCACGCTCGACATCAACGCCTCCGAGAAGGCCGCCCGGTTCGTGCGCACCTGCGACGCCTTCAACATCCCCGTCCTGACGTTCGTCGACGTGCCCGGGTTCCTGCCCGGCGTCGGCCAGGAGCACCAGGGCATCATCCGCCGCGGCGCCAAGCTCATCTACGCGTACGCCGAGGCCACGGTCCCGCTCGTCACCGTCATCACCCGCAAGGCGTACGGCGGCGCGTACATCGTCATGGGGTCCAAGCAGCTCGGCGCCGACGTCAACCTCGCCTGGCCCACCGCGCAGGTCGCGGTCATGGGCGCCTCCGGCGCGGTCAACATCCTCCAGCGCCGCGCCCTGCAGGCCGCCGCGAACGACGGGCTCGACGTCGACGCCGAGCGCACCCGCCTCACCGACGAGTACACCGAGGCCATCGTCAACCCGTGGGACGCCGCCGAGCGCGGCTACGTCGACGCCGTCATCCGGCCGTCCGAGACCCGCGTGCAGATCGTGCGCGCCCTGCGCGCGCTGCGCACCAAGCGCGCCAGCCTGCCCCCGAAGAAGCACGGCAACATCCCGCTGTGAGCGGTGTCTGAGAGGATCGGACGATGAGCCACGAGGACACGACCCACGGACCCTCGCCCCTGGGCGACGTGGACGCCGACCCGATGCACCGGGCCGTCGACGCGCTCGCCGCGGCGCTGCACGAGTACGTCGACGCCGCCGTCGGCGTGCGCGCCGAGTTCGGTGCGCACGAGGCCGACGAGGACCCCCGGATCCTCGCCCTCGAGCACCGCGTCGGCACGCTCAACGGCACCCTGTTCGACACGCTGCACGACGCGCTCGGCATGCACCCCGACCTCACCACGTCCGTGTGGGAGCCCGAGGACGACGACGAGCACGACGACGCCGGCGAGCTGCCCGAGGGCACCGTCCCCGCCGAGGCGTTCTACCTCGGGTTCGTCGTCGCGGACTCCCCCGCCGGCGCGTCCATGACGCTCGACGGCGTCATCGAGCTCCTCGACGAGGCGGGCGAGCAGGCCGCCTCGCGGCTCGTCGACGGCGGCTACCACGTCATGGAGTGGGCGGCGTCGCGCGGCCTGCCCCCCGGGTTCGGCGACGACGCGGACGACGAGGAGGACGAGGCATGAGCCCGCAGGTGCGCGTCGTGCGCGGGGCCCCGGACGACGTCGAGGTGGCCGCGCTTGTGGCCGGCCTCGCCGCCGTCTCCGCCCGCGACGACCTCCCCGACGACGTCGCCCCCGTGGAGGAGTGGACCAACCGGGCCCGCAACCTGCGCGGCAACGGCGCGGCCACCGCCCGCAGCTTCGGCGGCCGCTCGGGACGTCACAACATGGACTCCTGGCGCTGGAGCCTGCGCTCGTGAGCGTCCGCTGGCAGCAGGTCGGCTCCCCCGCCGACGTCGAGGCGCCCCTCGGCGACCTCCCCGCACCCCGCAGGCCCGGTCTCGCGCGGCGCTGGCTGTGGCTCGCCGCGCTCGTCGTCACCGTCGGCGTGTACGCCGCGCAGCGGCTCGTCCAGAACCCGTCCGGCGAGCTCGAGATGTGGCTCATGCTCGCGCTGCTCGGCGCGCTGGCCGTGACCGCCGTCGCCGCGCTCGTGCGGTACCGCGACGACCAGCTCCGCGCCACCGAGACCCGGGCCGTCGAGGCGCTGCGCCGCGACGCCCGCTCCACCACCGGCTCCGTGACGGTGTCCGAGCGGCCCGTCGCCGACGGCGTCATGCTCCGCGGCCTGCTCACCTACCCGCGGGGCACCGACACCGCCGAGGACACCTGGTCGCTCCTCGTCGGCGACGACGACGCCCCCGGACCGCGCCCCGGCGACCCCGTCGCCGTCTGGTGGGCGCCGGGCACCGACGTCGTCGTGGCCCGGTACCACCGCGGCTGGGCGGACGACGTGCGGCGTCGCGCCCGACGCTGACCGTGCGTCCCGCCGTCGAGCGTCTCTGAACGTCAGCCCTGCGGGGCTGACGGCGGACTTTCAGAGACGCTCGACGGCGATCCCGGGAAGGCCCCGCACGCAGGAAGCGGTTTCTCCCGGCCGGTAGGCTCGCGGCGTGACCCACGACACCTCCGGCGCCCCCCACACCGGCGCGCAGCACACCCCCCGCACCCCGACGCCGCTGGACGCCGTCGCCGACGCCTACGTCAAGGAGGCCGCGGCGCTGCGTCCGGACGCCGCGACGGTCATGGGGCTGCCGGGGCACGACCACGAGCTGCCGGACCTGTCCCCCGCGGGCCACGACGCGCGCGCGGACCTGGACCGGGCGCTGCTGCGCCGGCTGGACGAGCTGGAGGCCGCCGGCGAGACGCCGGTGGACGACGTCGACCGGGTGACCCTCGCGGCGCTGCGGGAGCGCGTCGGGCTGGCGGTGGAGCAGCACGAGGCGGGCGACCCGCAGATGAGCCTCAACAACATCGCGTCGCCGGTGCAGGACCTGCGGGACCTGTTCGACGTGATGCCGACGGGCACGGTGGAGGCGTGGGAGAACATCGCCGCTCGTCTGAACGCGATCCCCGCCGCGCTGGCCGGGTACGCGGAGTCGCTGCGCTGGAGCGCGGCGCGCGGCCGGGTGGCGGCGGTCCGCCAGGTGCGCGCGTGCGTCGAGCAGGCCCGCGACCTCGCGGGCGACGGTTCGACGTTCACGGCACTGGTGACCGGCCAGGAGGCGGCCCGCGTCCTGGACGACTCGGCGGCGTGCTCGCTGGTGCGCGCGGAGCTGGAGCGGGGCGCGACCGCCGCGCGGGCGGCGTACGCGGAGCTGGCGGACCTCCTGGAGTCCGAGATCGCGCCGCAGGCACCGCAGGAGGACGCCGTCGGCCGGGAGGCGTACGCACGGTACTCGCGCGAGTTCCTCGGCGCGGCGGTCGACCTCGACGAGACGTACGAGTGGGGCCTGGCGGAGCTGGGCCGGATCGTCGCCGAGCAGGAGGCCCTGGCGCGCGAGATCGCCGGGCCGGACGCGACGGTGGCGGACGCCGTCGCGGTGCTGGACGCCGACCCGGCCGGTCAGCTGCACGGCACCGACGAGCTGCGCGCCTGGATGCAGGAGACCGCCGACCGCGCGGTCGCGGACCTCGCGGGCGTCCACTTCGACATCGAGGGCCCCGTACGCACCATCGAGTGCGTGATCGCGCCCACGCAGACCGGCGGCATCTACTACACCCCGCCGAGCGACGACTTCTCCCGCCCGGGGCGCATGTGGTGGTCCGTGCCGGCGGGCGTCACGGAGTTCACGACCTGGCGCGAGACCACGACCGTCTACCACGAGGGCGTCCCGGGTCACCACCTGCAGTGCGCCGCCGCGGTGGCCGCGCGCGACACCCTGAACTCGTGGCGCCGGCTCGCCTGCTGGGTGTCGGGGCACGGCGAGGGCTGGGCCCTGTACGCCGAGCGGCTCATGGCGGACCTCGGCCACCTCGACGACCCGGGCGACCGGTTCGGCATGCTCGACGCGCAGCGGCTGCGCGCGGCCCGCGTCGTCCTCGACCTCGGCGTGCACCTCGGCAAGCCGTGCCCGGACGAGTGGGGCGGCGGGGTGTGGGACGCCGACAAGGCGTGGACGTTCCTGGCGGCCAACGCCAACATGGACGAGTCGTTCCTGCGGTTCGAGCTGGACCGCTACCTCGGCTGGCCGGGGCAGGCGCCGTCGTACAAGGTCGGGCAGCGGCTGTGGGAGCAGGTCCGCGACGACGCCCGCGCGGCCGCCGAGGCTCGCGGCGAGGAGTTCGACCTGCGCGCCTTCCACGCCCGCGCGCTCGGCCTGGGTTCGGTGGGCCTGGACGTGCTGCGCGAGGCGCTCGCCTGACGTGCAGGGGATCGTCACCGGCTTCGCGATCATCGGGGTCGTCATCGCGGCCGGGTACCTCGCGGCGCGGCTGCGCCTCGGGGGCCCGGACGCGACGACGGCGCTCAACCGCATCGGGTTCTTCGTGGCCAGCCCGGCGCTGCTGTTCACCGTCGTGGCGGACGCCGACCTGGGCGCCCTGCTGGGCGCCCCGCTGCTGGTGCAGCTCGTCGCGGCGGCCACCGTGGCGGCGGTGTTCGTCGCCGTGAACCTGCTGTGGTTCCGGCTGCGCGTGCCGGAGGCCACGATCGGCGCGCTCGGCGCCGGGTACGTCAACGCGGGCAACATCGGCCTGCCCGTCGCGGTGTACGTGCTCGGGGACGCGACGGCCGTCGTGCCCGTCATCGGGCTCCAGCTGCTCGTCGTCAGCCCGCTGGTGCTGCTCCTGCTGGACACCTCGACCAGCGGCACGGTGTCGTGGCGGTTCGTGCTCAGCCAGCCGGTGCGCAACCCGATCATCCTCGGTGCGCTCGCCGGCGCCGTCGTGTCCCTGACGGGCGTGGGCGTGCCCGACGTCGTCCTCGCGCCGCTGGAGATCCTCGGCGGCGCCGCCGTCCCGATGATCCTGCTCGCGTTCGGCATGTCCCTGCACGGGTCGCGGCCGCTGCGCGGCGAGGAGGGCCGCGGGCCGGTCGTCGTGGCGTCCGTGCTCAAGGCCGTCGTCATGCCGGCGGTCGCGTTCGTCGCCGCCCGGCTCGCGTTCGGGCTCGACGACGCCGACGTCGTCGCGGCGGTCACCCTCGCCGCGCTGCCCACGGCCCAGAACGTCTACAACTACGCGGCGCGGTTCCGCCGCGGTGACGTCCTGGCGCGCGACGTCGTCCTGGTCACGACGCTCGCCTCGCCCGTGGTGATGCTCGTCGCGACCGCGCTGCTGACCTGACCGCAGCGGTTAGGGTCGTCCCGTGGTGCATCTCGTGCTGGCCAGCCAGTCCCCCGCCCGTCTGTCCACCCTGCGGTCGGCGGGCGTCGACCCGACCGTGATCGTCTCGGACGTGGACGAGGACGCCGTCCTCGCCGACGTGCGGGAGCGGTTCGCGGACCTCCCGCCGGAGGACGCCGTGCTGGCACTCGCGCAGGCGAAGGCGGAGGCGGTGGCGAACCACGTCGAGGACACGGACGGTCCGAGCGCGCTGGTGCTGGGCTGCGACTCGATGCTGGAGATCGACGGGGAGATCGTCGGCAAGCCGGGCACGCCGGAGACGGCGGCGGAGCGCTGGCGGCGGATGCGCGGCCGTTCCGGCGTGCTGCACACGGGCCACTGGGTGGTCGACGTGCGCGACGTGGAGGACGGCGGCACGGGCGCGACGCTCGGCGCGACGTCGTCCACGACGGTGTTCTTCGCGGACCTCGACGACGAGGAGATCGACGCGTACGTCGCCACGGGCGAGCCGCTGCAGGTCGCCGGCGCATTCACGATCGACGGTCTGGGCGGTCCGTACGTGGAGCGGATCGAGGGCGACCACCACGGCGTGGTGGGCGTCAGCCTGCCGCTGCTGCGCGAGGTGCTGGCGGAGATCGACGTCCCCTGGCACGCGCTGCGCGAGGGCTGACCCGGAGCGTCCCGCAGGTGGGGGCCGAGGAACGAGGCACCCGCCGCAGGGACGCGCAGGGCCGGCCCGACCATGTCACCGCGAGGGCTGACCCGGAGCGTCCCGCAGGTGGGGGCCGACCTGCCGATTCCACCAAGCGCGAGGTTCTCCCGGGGCGTCGTGGGCCGGTGCCAATGTGGGAACCCTCCAAAACGCACCCGAGGGCCGTTGGCCGGGGGCACAGACTTCCCCGGCGGGGCCGTGCGGGTGCTGGTCGCTGCGGCCGGGCGCGTTACGGTGAGCCGTGCCCACCATCACGAAGGTCCTCGTCGCGAACCGCGGTGAGATCGCCGTCCGCATCGCCCGTGCCTGCGCCGACGCCGGCATCGCGTCCGTCGCGGTGTACGCCGACCCGGACCGCCAGGCCCTGCACGTCCAGCTCGCCGACGAGGCGTTCGCCCTCGACGGCGTCCGGGCGGCCGACACGTACCTGGACGTCGCGAAGCTGCTCGACGTGGCGCGCCGGTCGGGTGCGGACGCCGTGCACCCGGGCTACGGGTTCCTGTCGGAGAACGCGGCGTTCGCGCAGGCGGTCATCGACGCGGGTCTGACGTGGATCGGTCCGCCGCCGGCGGCGATCGAGTCGTTGGGCGACAAGGTGAGCGCCCGGCACATCGCGGACCGTGCGGGGGCGCCGCTGGTGCCCGGCACGAAGGACCCGGTGGCGGACGCCTCGGAGGTGCGGGCGTTCGCGGCGGAGCACGGTCTGCCGATCGCGATCAAGGCGGCGTTCGGCGGTGGCGGCCGCGGGCTGAAGGTGGCGCGCACCCACGACGAGATCGAGGAGCTGTACGACTCGGCGGTCCGTGAGGCGGTCGCGGCGTTCGGGCGCGGCGAGTGCTTCGTGGAGCGGTACCTGGACAGGCCGCGGCACGTGGAGACGCAGTGCCTGGCGGACGCGCACGGGAACGTCGTGGTGGTGTCGACGCGCGACTGCTCGCTGCAGCGCCGTCACCAGAAGCTGGTCGAGGAGGCCCCGGCCCCGTTCCTGTCGGACGAGCAGCGCGCGGAGCTGGACCGGGCGTCGAAGGCGATCCTGCGCGAGGCGGGGTACGTCGGGGCGGGCACGTGCGAGTTCCTCGTGGGGGTGGACGGCACGCTGTCCTTCCTCGAGGTGAACACGCGTCTCCAGGTGGAGCACCCGGTGACCGAGGAGGTCACGGGCATCGACCTGGTGCGCGAGCAGCTCCGGATCGCGGCGGGCGAGCCGCTCGGCTACGACGTCACGACGGTCCGTGGGCACTCGCTGGAGTTCCGCATCAACGGGGAGGACCCGGCCGCCGGGTTCCTGCCCGCGCCGGGCACGATCTCGACGCTGCGCTGGCCGTCGGGGCCGGGCGTGCGCGTCGACACGGGCGTGGTCGAGGGCGACACGGTGTCGGGGATGTTCGACTCGATGATCGCGAAGCTGATCGTGACGGGTGCGACCCGCACGCAGGCCGTGCAGCGCGCCCGCCGTGCGCTGCGCGAGCTGGAGGTGGCGGGCATCCCGACGGTGGTGCCGTTCCACCGGGCGGTGCTGGAGGCGGAGGCGTTCGTGCCGGCCGCGGGCGAGGACGCCACCGGGTTCGGGGTGCACACCCGCTGGATCGAGACGGAGTTCGCCGAGGAGCTCGCCGCGCTGGCCCCGGCCGCGTCGGCGGAGCCCGCGGCCGACGACGAGCCGGACGCGGAGCCGGAGCGCGTCGTCGTCGAGGTGGGGGGTCGCCGCCTGGAGGTGGTGCTGCCCGCCGGTCTGGGTATGGCGCGTGCCCGGTCGGCGAGCGCGGGGCGTGGCTCCGCACGCCGTCCGGCGCGCCGCACGGGTCGGTCCGGCGGGTCCGCCGCGACCGGTGCGACCGGTGCGACGCTCGCCTCCCCCATGCAGGGCACGATCGTCAAGGTGGCCGTCGCCGAGGGCGACCTGGTGGCCGAGGGCGACCTCGTCGTCGTCCTGGAGGCGATGAAGATGGAGCAGCCGCTGGTGGCGCACCGGGCGGGCGTCGTGCGCGGCCTGGCTCTGGAGCCGGGCGCGGGCGTGACCGCGGGCGCCGCGATCTGCGACATCGTCGACGCGGACTGATCCGCGTCCCGTCCTCCCGAGGGGCCGTCCTGCGCTGCGGGGCGGCCCTTCGTCGTGCGTGGCCGACGCACCCGGGCGCGGGCTCGTCGGCGGGCGGGTCAGTTCCGGGTGGACGGGGCGACCTCGGCGGCCGACGCGTCGGCGTCGTCGGTCGTGGCGTCCGGTGCGGCGACCGGCCGGGAGACCGCGGCGAGGGACCGTCGTGCCGTCGGGATCGCGAGGACGACGAGCACGAACGCGGTGAGCAGGGCTCCGGCGACGACGAGCAGGGTCTCGACGGCGTACCGGTCGGCGAGCGGCCCGAACGCGACCATGCTGAGCGGCATCGCGACGGTCATGACGATGCCGACGAACCCGAAGACGCGGCCCTGCATCTCGGGCTCGACGGTCTCCTGGAGGATCGCCATCGCGGGCGCGGACATGAGGGTGAACGACGTGCCGACGAGCAGGCCGAGCACGAAGAACACCCACATGTCGGTGGCGAGCCCGAGCCCGGCGGTGAAGACGCCCGCCCCCAGCACGACGCCGACGATCAGACCCATCCGGTTCGTCACCCGCGGTCCGACGACGGCCATGGCGATGCCGCCGAGCAGCATGCCCACGGCCCAGAAGATCTCGTTGGCGGTGAGCTTCCAGACCTCGGGCCCGAACGTGCGGGCCACCATGAGGGGGGTCAGGTAGGAGGGCGCGCCGACGAGCACCATGGTCACGGCGAACACCGTCATGAGCCACTTCACGGGCCCGTGGGAGCGGATGTACCGCACGCCTGCGGCGAGGTCGCCGAAGTAGCTCGGCGGGGCCGCGGCGTCCGACCGCACGAGCCGCGGCACGCGCACGGCGAGGAGCAGCCCGACGCCGACGAGCGCGGTGACGACGTCGATGAAGAACACGGCCACGATGTCGAAGTTGGCGTAGATCGCGGCCGCGACGACGGGCGCGAGCAGCATCATGCCGGACTGGATGGTCTGGTTGACGCCGTTGATCCGGACGAGCTGGGCGGTGGGCACGATCTGCGGGATCATCGCGCTCACCGCCGGGGTCTGGATCCCGGCGAACGTGGACCGCACTGCGAGCGCCGCGTAGATGATCCACAGGTCGTCGATGCCGGACACCATGAGGAGCGCCAGGGCGAGCGTCGCCACCGCGATGGCGGAGTCCGCGCCGATGATGAGCAGCTTGCGGTGGTGCCGGTCGGCCCACACGCCGCCGAAGATCGAGACGAACGCCTGCGGCAGCATGCCGAACACGATGCTCAGCATGAGCACGGACCCGGACTGCGTGGTGATGGTCAGGTGCCACATGACGGCGTACTGGACGAGCATCGAGCCCAGCAGGGACACGGTCTGCCCGGTGAGGAACACGGCGACGTTCCGCACCCAGCCGGGGTGCGTGGCGCCGTCGGCGGGTGCGGCGGGTCCGTCGTGCCCGGCGGCGGGCGTCGGGTCGGCGGGGGCGGGTCCGGTCATGGTTCTTCCTCGTCCTGGTCGGGCGGCCGTCGGGGCGCGCCGGGTGGGCGCGGCCGACGGTGCGCCTACTCTCGCCGGTAGCCTGACCGGGTGCCAAGTCCAATTCCGCCGCGGGACGCGATCCACCGGCACCCCGGTGACGGTTGGGTGGAGTGCGGCGACCACCGCCACTGGGGTCTGCACGGCGCGGCCGGGCTGTTCCTCGTGCGGCGCGCGCTCGACGCGGACGGCGTGCCGCGGGTGACCGACGTGGTGCTGCAGCACCGCGCGGCGTGGTCCCACGAGGGCGGCACGTGGGGCGTCCCGGGCGGCGCGGTGGCGCCGCACGAGTCCCCCGAGGCGGGCGCCCTGCGGGAGGCGGCGGAGGAGGCCGGCGTCGACCCGGCCACCGTGCGGGTGCTGGGCGAGCACCTGCTCGACCACGGACCCTGGTCGTACACGACCGTCGTGGCGGAGGTCGCGCCGGACGCGGACGTGGTGCCGGCGGCCACCGACTCCGAGAGCATCGAGGTGCGCTGGGTGCCGGTGGACCGGATCCCCGCGCTGCCCCTGCACCCCGGCTTCGCGGACGCCCTGCCGCACCTGCTCGCGGTAGCCTCGGCGGCGTGAACCCGGCGTCGCGCGCACGCTCCGAGCTGTTCCTGCTCGCGCTCGTCACGGGCCTCGTCGCGGAGCTCGTGCGGGCGAGCGGCCCGCTGCTGGACCGCGCGTTCGCCCAGGGGGTGACGACGGCCGCCACGGTCGCGCTCGTCACCTACGTCGCCCCCGCGGTCGTGGTGGCGGCGCTGACGGTCGGACGGCGGGTCTCCGGCCGGGTGGTGCTGCTCGCGGTGGCGCTGCTGGTCGCGGCACGGGTCGCCCTGCAGGTGCTCGGCGCGCAGGTCGCGGCCGTCGACCTCGCCCCCGGTGCGGGCGAGGCCCGGGCCTGGCTCGGGCTGGCGACGGTCGCGCTCGGGCTCGGCGTGCTGGTCGTCGTGGCCGCGTTCGTCTCGGCCCCCGCGGACGAGCCGACGGCGCGCGACCAGCCGCCGTCCGAGCCCGGGACCGACACCCCCGCGGCCCGCGGCTCGCTCGTCGCCCGCGGTGTCACGTACGGACTGCTCGGGTCGGCGGCCGTCCACCTGCTGCTCGGCACCTGGGACGCCGTCTGGCGCGCCGACGCGGCGGCGTGGGTCGTCGTCGGCGTGCTGTCCGCCGGGACGCTCGCCACGGCCTGGCTGCTGCGCGGCCGCCCCGCCGGACCCTGCACGCGCAGCCTGTGGGTGCTGGGCCCCTACGTGGCCCTCGGCGTGCAGGTGTTCGCCAATCCCGCGTTCGTCGCCTCCGACGCGAACCTCCCGCTCCCCGTCGCCGGCGCCGCGCTGGCCGTCGCGACCCTCGCCACCGGCGCCGCCCTGTCCCTCCTGCGGCCGCTGGCCGGCCCCCTCGCCGCGGCCGTCGTCCTGGTCCTCGGCGTGTGGGTGCTGTTCCTCGCCGCCCCGCCCGGCCCGGTCGCGGCGTGGCTGCTGCTGGCCGTCGCGACGGCGCTGCCCGCCGCCGGGGCCCGCGCCGTGGCACCGCTGTGGTCGCAGCCGGCGCGGGTCCACGGCACGGCATGGCTGACGGGCACCGCCGCGGCGGTCGGGCTCGGCACCGCGCTGCCGCTGCTGGTCTACCAGCTCGACTACGACGTGCCCCTGCCGTTCCCGAACGGCCTCGCCCCGGTCGTGGCGGCCCTCGCCGTGGCGCTGCCCGCGGTGGTGCAGGCACGTCGAGGGGTCACCGTCCCGGCCCCCGGCGGCGCGGTACTGTGCGGTGCGGTCGCGGCGGTCGCCGTCGCGGGGACGGTCGTGGTGGCCCTCCCGGGCACGGCCGGGGACGACCCGGACGTGGACGCCGGAGCGGTCCGGGTGCTGTCCTGGAACGTGCACTACGGCGTCAGCGCGGACCCGTCGGTGCGCCTGGACGAGATGGTCGACGTCATCGCCTCGGCCGACCCCGAGGTCGTCGTGCTCCAGGAGGTCTCGCGCGGCTGGGTGCTGGGCGGCGGCGGCGACATGGCGTCGGCGCTGGCGCGCGCGACCGGCCGGGAGCTCGCCTGGGCGCCCGCGGCGGACCGGCAGTTCGGCAACGCGCTGCTGTGGGACCCGGACCGCGCGGACGTCACGGACGTCGCCGTCGTCGAGCTGCCGTACGGCGCCGGACCGCAGCGCCGCTCCGCCCTCGCGGCGACCGTCACCGTGCACGCCGCCCCGCGGGCCGTGCCGTTCCGGCTCGTCACCACGCACCTGCAGCACCGCGAGGAGAACCACGCGACCCGGCTCGCGCAGCTCGACGCGATCTTCGCCGCGGAGCCCGTCGACGGACCGTACGTGCTGGCGGGCGACCTCAACGCCGAGCCGGGCTGGGCCGAGATCGCCGCGATCACCGACGAGGGTCTGGTCAGCGCGCAGGACGCCGTCGGCGACCCCGCCGCGCTCACGTCCCCGGCCGTCGTGCCCCGCTACCGCGTCGACTGGGTGTTCTCGGGCCCCGACGTCCCGGCGACGTCGTCCGAGGTGATCGACGTCGTGGACTCCGACCACCGGCCGCTGCTCGTCACGCTCGACCTGCCCTGACGGCGCCGCACGCCCCCACGACCCGACCCTCGCACGCACGACGGCCCGCCACGGTGACGTGACGGGCCGACGCGGCGCGGGAGGAGGTCAGCGCGGGGTGAGCTGGCCGTGCAGGACGCGCGCGGCCTCGCCGATGGTGCCCGTCAGGGACGGGTAGACGGTGAACGCCTCGGCGACGTCGTCGACGGTGAGGCGGTGGGACACGGCGAGGGTCACGGGGAAGATCAGCTCGCTGGCGCGCGGCCCGACGACGACGCCGCCGAGCACGACCCCCGCCTCCGGGTGGGCGAACAGCTTGACGAACCCGTCGTGCACGCCGTGCATCTTGGCGCGCGGGTTGCGGGCCAGCGGCAGCGTGGTGGTGACGTAGCGGGAGCCCTGCGTACGCAGGCCCTGCTCGGAGTAGCCGACGGTCGCGATCTCGGGCGCGGTGAAGATGTTCGCGGCGACGTTGCCCAGGTGCAGCGGCACGACGGCGTCGCCGAGGGCGTGCGCCATCGCGACGCGACCCTGCGTGGCCGCGACCGAGGCGAGCGGCAGCACGCCGGTGCAGTCACCGGCGGCGTACACGCCGCGCACGGACGTGCGGGACACCTTGTCGACGGCGATGTGCCCGGACTCCGTGAGACGGACGCCCGCCTCCTCCAGGCCGATGCCCGCGGTGTTGGGCACGCCGCCGACCGCGATGAGGACGTGGGACCCCTCGACGGTCCGGCCGTCGGTGAGGGTGACGACCACGCCGTCGGCGGTGCGCTCCGCGGCCGCGGCGCGCGAGCGGGACATGACCGTCATCCCGCGGGACCGGAACACGCCCTCGAGCAGCTCGGCGGCGTCCTCGTCCTCGCCGGGGAGCACGCGGTCGCGCGAGGAGACGAGCACGACGTCGGAGCCGAGCGCCAGGTAGGCGCCCGCGAACTCGGCGCCGGTGACACCCGACCCGACGACGATCAGCCGCTCCGGCAGCTCGTCGAGGTCGTAGAGCTGGGTCCAGGTGAGGATGCGCTCGCCGTCCGGCTCCGCCGTGGCGAGCGTGCGCGGCGTCGCCCCGGTGGCGACCAGCACGATGTCGGCGTCGAACGAGACCTCCGGGCCTCCGTCGGACGGCGTCGCGACCACGCGGCCCGGACCGTCGAGGCGTCCCGACCCGTCGACGACGACGACGCCCTCGCGCTCCAGCCGCCCCCGGACGTCGGCCGACTGCGCGGCCGCGAGCGCGAGCACGCGCGTGTTGACGGCCTCCAGGTCGACGAGCGCGCGGCGGGCCTGCTGGCCGTCCGTCGGGGACACCGGGGCGGCGCCCGTGCGGATGCCGAGCTCGGGCGCGGACTCGGCGATGGTGAGCCACTCCGCGGTCGCGATGAGGGTCTTCGACGGGACGACGTCGGTGAGGACGGCCGCGCCGCCCAGACCGGCACGCTCGACCACCGTCACGGCGGCGCCGGCACGGCGCGCCACCAGCGCGGCCTCGTAGCCGCCGGGGCCACCACCGAGGACGACGACGCTCTGGTTGGGACCGGCGAGGGCTGCGTTCTGCTCAGGCACGCGCCCATTGTGGCAGGCCCGGCGGGTCGGTGCGGGCGGATATACGCTCGGCCCATGAGCACCGACGCCCCCACGACCGCTGATCTCGACGACCCGACGACGGACCCGTTCGACGTCGCCCGCGCCGCCGCGGACCACATCGCCACCGCCACCGGGGTGTCCGGTCACGACGTGGCCCTCGTCCTCGGTTCCGGCTGGGGCGGCGCCGCCGAGCTCGTGGGCGAGGTCGTCGCCGAGATCCCGACCCACGAGATCCCGGGCTTCTCGCGCCCGTCGGTGGACGGTCACGTCGCGACGACGCGGTCGATCCGGGTCGAGCGGCCCGACGGCTCCACGCGCCACGCGCTGGTCATCGGCAGCCGCACCCACCTCTACGAGGGCAAGGGTGTGCGCCGGGTGGCGCACGGCGTGCGCACGGCCGCCGCGACGGGCTGCAGCGCCGTCGTGCTGACGAACGGCTGTGGCGGACTCCACATCTCCTGGCGTCCCGGACAGCCGGTGCTGCTGAAGGACCACCTCAACCTCACGGCGCGCTCCCCGCTGGAGGGCGCGACGTTCGTCGACCTGACGGACCTGTACTCGCCGCGGCTGCGGGACGTGGCCCGGTCGGTCGACCCGGAGCTGCCGGAGGGCGTGTACGCGCAGTTCCCCGGCCCGCACTACGAGACCCCGGCCGAGGTGCGGATGGCGGGGATCATGGGCGCCGACCTGGTGGGGATGTCGACGACGCTGGAGGCCATCGCGGCCCGGCACTGCGGCATGGAGGTGCTGGGGATCTCGCTGGTGACGAACCTCGCGGCGGGGATCAGCCCCGAGCCGCTGTCCCACGCCGAGGTGCTCGAGGCGGGTCAGGCCGCCGGTCCGCGCATCAGCGATCTGCTGGCCCGGATCGTCCGGGCGATCTGAGTGGGAGGCACGATGCCCGAGTCCCTGGAGTCCCTGCTGGCGCGCGTCGAGACCTGGATCAGGCACGACGTCGACGACCGTGACGCCGACGAGCTGACGCGGCTCGTGGCGCGGGCGAGCGCCGACGACGGCGAGCGTCACCCGCGGGCGCTGGCCGAGCTGCGCGACCGGTTCGACGGCACCCTGCAGTTCGGCACGGCGGGCCTGCGCGGCGCGATGGCGGCCGGGCCGAACCGGATGAACCGCGCCGTGGTGACCCGGGCGGCGGCGGGCCTGGGCGCGTACCTCGCGGCGACGCTCGGGCCCGGCTCGGGCCCGCGGGTCGTGGTGGGCTACGACGCCCGGCACCGCTCGGCGGACTTCGCGCACGACACGGCGGCGGTCCTCGCCGCGGCCGGCGCGGAGGTGCTGCTCCTGCCCGCCCCGCTGCCCACCCCGGTGCTGGCGTTCGCGGTCCGGCGGTTCGAGGCCGACGCCGGGGTCATGGTGACCGCGAGCCACAACCCGGCCGCGGACAACGGCTACAAGGTGTACCTCGGCGGGCGGGTCGAGCCGGGCGCCGGGCAAGGTGCGCAGATCGTGCCGCCGCACGACGCCGGGATCGCGGAGCGGATCGCGGCGGTCGGGCCCGCCGACGAGGTGCCGCGCGCCGAGGGCGGCTGGACGGTGCTCGGCACGGACGTCGTGGAGGCCTACCTCGCGTCCCTGGTGCCGCTGCGCACGGCCGCGGGTGAGGCCGCCGCCGCGCTGCGCGTCGTGACGACGTCGCTGCACGGCGTCGGTGGCCGCGTGCTGGCGCGAGCCCTGGCCGACGCCGGGTTCACGCACGTCACCCCGGTGGAGGAGCAGGTCGCCCCCGACCCCGACTTCCCGTCGGTGGCGTTCCCCAACCCCGAGGAGACGGGGGCGATCGACCTCGCCCTCGGGGTGGCGCAGGACTGGGGCGCGGACCTCGTCATCGCCAACGACCCGGACGCCGACCGCTGCGCCGTCGCGGTGCGCGACGTGACGCTCGGTACGCACCTGGGCGTCGAGACGGCCCGCTCCAGCGGGTGGCGCATGCTGCACGGCGACGAGGTCGGGATGCTGCTCGGCGCGGAGGCGGTGGCCGGTGCGGTCGCCCGCCCCGGGGCGACCGTCGCGAGCTCGGTCGTGTCGTCGCGGGCGCTCGGCCGGATCGCGGCCGACGCGGGCGTCGGGCACGTCACCACCCTGACGGGCTTCAAGTGGATCTCCCGCACGCCGCAGCTGGTGTTCGGCTACGAGGAGGCCCTCGGGTACTGCGTGGACCCGGCCACCGTTCGGGACAAGGACGGCATCAGCGCCGCCGTCGTCGTGGCCGGCCTCGCCGCCCGCCTCAAGGCGGAGGGCCACACCCTCGTGGACGCCCTCGACGACGTGGCGCGCGCCCACGGGCTGTACGTCACCGACCAGCTCTCCGCCCGGTTCGACGACCTCGACCAGATCCCGGAGACCATGGCGCGGCTGCGCTCCGCTCCCCCGGCGACGCTCGGCGGGTCGCCCGTGCACACCGTGGTGGACCTGTCCGCCGGGTACGACGGCCTGCCGCCCACCGACGGCATGCTGCTGCTCGCCGAGGACCACACCCGCGTCATCGTGCGCCCGTCCGGGACCGAGCCCAAGGTGAAGTGCTACCTGGAGGTCGTCACCCCCGTGGCGGTGGACGCCTCCGCCCTGGACGTGGGGCACGCCCGCGTCGCGGCCCGGGAGCGGCTGGCGGGCCTGAAGAAGGAGCTGTCGGCGGCGCTGGGCCTCTGACGTCCCACCCCTGCCGCACGAACGAGCGTGCTGGCTTCGTACCTCATCCTGTGGGATGAGGTACGAAGCCAGCACGCTCGTCGCTGCCACCGGAGGGTCGGAGGGTGGCGTCGTCCTGCTCGACGGCGGCGTTCCAGTCGCGCTTCGCGGCGCGCCACGCCTCGTCGTCGTGCCCGAGCCGCCAGTAGCCCGACGCCGAGAGCCGGTCCGTGCCGACGCCGAGCTCGGCGCGCGCCCAGCGCCGCAGGGTGCGCACGCACCCGGCCTCGCCGTGCAGGAACGCGTGCGGGACGCCGGCGGGGAGGTCGCCGGCGGCGTGCGCGGCGGCGACGACGTCCGCCAGGTCCGCGGTGCCGCGGTGCACCCACACGACGGTGACGTCGGCGGCGGTCCCGAGGGGCTGCTCGTCCCCGGGGCCGGGTACCTCGACGAACGCGACGGCCCGCGCGCCGGCGGGCAGGGACTCGACGGCCGCGGCGATGGCGGGCAGGGCGGAGTCGTCGCCGACGAGCAGGTGCCAGGGCGCCTCGGGGTCGGGCGCGTACCCGCCGCCCGGACCGAGGAACGTGACCTCCTCCCCCGGCTGCACACGAGCGGCCCAGGGGCCGCCGAGCCCGGCGTCACCGTGGACGACGAGGTCGACGTCCCACTCACCGTCGCGCACCGCGCGGATCGTGTAGGTGCGGACCACGGGCCGGGCGCCCTCGACCGGCGGCGGCCCGAGGACGAGCTTGAGGTACCGGTCGGTGTGCACGCCGGCGTCGAGCGCGGCGATCTCCGGCCCGCCGAGGGTCACGCGCACGGTGTGCTGGGTGAGCCGGCGCACCGCGGTGACCGTCGCGCGGTGGGGCGTGCCCCGCCGGGACGGGCCCGGGCGGTCGGTCGGCTGCGTCGAGGTCTCCATCGCAGGTGAGCCTAACCTCCGACGCCGCGCGGCCGTCAGGGTGCTCCTGGTCACACCCGCCGTCAGGACCGCGCGAGACGGTGCACCGCACCCGCCGCCGCCCACGTGACGACGCCCGCGACCAGCACGACCGCCAGCGGCCAGGACCGCACGGTCGCCCAGGCGACCGCCGCGACCACGAGCCACCCCCGCAGGTACCAGGCGCCGACGACCAGCGGCGACACGTCACCCGCCGGTCCGGCGACGGGGGTGAACAGGCCGGGCGGCACCGTGGTCGCCCCGGCCACGCCGACCCGGGCGCCGAGGACGGCGACGGCCACGACGGCGACGGCGGGCGCGGCGGACGCGGCGCCCACCCCGGCCGCGGTCGCGAGCCCGGCGACGGCCACGACGACACCGGCGACGGTCGGGACCACGGCGTGCTCGGTCAGCAGCCGACCGGGACGGTGGGGCAGCAGACCGCCCGGCACGGGATGGGCGGCGGTCGCGTCGAGCCCTCGGGTCCAGGCGGCCGCGGCCCCGTAGAGGAGCAGCGCTCCCACCACCGTGACCAGCACGCCGCCGTGGGCCGCGACGAGGAACGCCCCCGCGGCGCCCACGAGCAGCGCGGTGCCCGTGGCCCGCCGTCGTCGCCACAGGCCCAGGACGTCGCGCGCGACGAGAGGGACGTGCGGCAGCAGGACGCCGGGCAGCCGGCCCGGCACGCCGCGGCGCGGTGGCGCGATGACGGGCCGGAGCCCGGCGGCCTCCCCCGCCGCGAGGCCGACGCCCGTGGTGCGCGCCGTCGCGCCCGCGGCGGCGGCGGTGTCGGGGTCGACGGTCTCCGGCAGGACCGCGAGCACCAGCCAGGACGAGGTCGCGGCGACGAGGACGGCCGCGCCGGCGACGAGCGCGGGCGGCCCGGACGACGCGCAGGCGGCCGGGAGCCCGCCGACGCACGCCGGCGCCGTCGTCGGGTCGGCGACGAGCTCCGCACCCCCGAGCGCGGCGGCCACGGCGACGACGACGAGCCCGACGACCGCCACGAGCCCGATGGACCGCCGTCGTGAACCCTGCCCGGCGACCCCCACGGCGACGGGGGCGAGGGAGAACCCGGCGGCGCACAGCGTCCACGCGGCCAGCGCGACCGGGGCGATCCCGTCCTGCGGCCCGCCCACGAACGCGGCCGCCAGCGCGGACCCGACGAGTCCGCCGACCAGGGCCGCGAGCGCGAGGGCCAGGACGCCGCGGCGCCACAGCACGGTGCGGGCGCGCCAGACGCCGGTGAGCACGAACCGGGCGTCCGTCTCCGCCACGGCCAGGGGCAGGCCCACGCGGGGCAGCGCGGACGCGCCGAGGGCGGCCGCCGCGACGAGCGCCGCGCCCACCGCCACGAGCGTGCCGGCCCCCGCGCCGGTGCCGCCCCCGGGGACGGCGACCGCCGGCCCGGTGAGGGCGAGCCCCGCCTGCTGGACGGCGACCCAGCCGACGGGCAGGTACATCAGGGCGAGGAGGGTCGCGCCGTAGGCGAGGTAGGCCCGGTCGCCGCCGGCGTCGTGCTCGCGCCGTCGTCCGCCGCGGACCCGCAGCGCGCGCACCCAGCGCCGCCAGCGGCCGTAGGGCACGAGCAGCGCCGGGTCGAGCGCGTCGAGGGCGGCGGAGCCTGCCGGGTCGGCACCGGACGGCACGCCGGCGGCTGCGCCGGGGTCGGGGAGGTCGCTCATCGGGCGGGGGCGGCGAGCTCGACGACAGGACCGTGGTCGGCGAGAGCGTCGCGCAGGCCGGGGTCGTGGGTGGCGGCGAGGACGGCCCGGCCCTGGTCGAGGGCGGCGAGGACGAGCTGCCGTGCGACGTCCCGCCAGGCGGCGTCGAGCCGCTGCTCGGGCTCGTCGAGGAGCACGACCGCGGCCGGCCGGTAGAGGGTGAGGGCCAGGGCGAAGAGCTGCGACTCCCCCGACGACAGCTCGCCCGGGTACTGGTCGCGCACCCGGTCGAGGTGGGCGCCCGCGAGGGCGTCGTCGACGTCCGGCCCGGGGTGGTGCCCGCCCCACGCGACCCGCACGAGCCGCAGGTGCTCGGCGACGGTGAGGTCGGGGTAGGTGGGCGCGGCGCCGAGCAGGCGCGCGACCTGCGCTCGGCGCCTCCGCCGGGCCTCGGCGGCGGGCAGTCCGAGGACCTCCACCCGTCCGGAGGTCGGGGTGTCGGTCCCGGCGACCAGCCGCAGCAGGGTGGACTTGCCCGCGCCGTTGGGGCCGACGACGGCGGCGCCCTGCCCGGCGTGCAGGCGCAGCGACGTCGGGGCGAGCACCTCGACGGTGCCGTGGGTGCGGCTGGCGGCGGAGACCTCGACGAGCGCTGTCACGGCGTCGAGGCTATCGCCCCGTCCGCGGTGCGCCGGGCACGTCCGCGTCCCGGGCGCGGGACGCCGACGGGGCGGCGCCCGCACCGGCGGGCACCGCCCCGTCGAGGGTCGGTCGTGGCGGGCTCAGTAGCCGCCCTCCGCGTCACCGTCGGCGGCCGCCGCAGCGCCCGCGAACCCGGCGAGCACCGCGGCGGTGCCGGACAGCCCGAGGCGGGTCGCGCCGGCGGCGATCATCGCCTGGGCGTCGGCCAGGGTGCGCACCCCGCCCGACGCCTTGACGCCGAGCCGCCCGCCGACGGTCGCCGCCATCAGCTCGACGGCGTGCACGGACGCGCCACCCGTGGGGTGGAACCCGGTGGACGTCTTGACGAAGTCGGCGCCCGCGGCCTCGGCCGCGCGGCAGACCGCGACGATCTCGTCGTCGGTCAGCGCCGCGGACTCGATGATGACCTTGAGGACCTTGTCCGCCGGCACGGCGGCACGCACGGCGGCGACGTCGGCCTGCACGAGGTCGAAGCCGCCGGCCTTGGCCGCGCCGACGTCGATCACCATGTCGACCTCGTCCGCGCCGTCGAGCACGGAGCGGGCCGCCTCGGCCGCCTTGATGTCGCTCGCGTGCTTGCCCGACGGGAAGCCGCACACCGTGGCGACGGCCAGGCGTCCGGCCGCCGTCTCGACGGCGTGCGCGACGAACGTCGGCGACACGCACACCGAGAAGACCCCGAGCGCGGCGCCCTCCTCGACGAGCGCGGTGACGTCCGCGGCGGTCGCCTCCGGCTTGAGCAGCGTGTGGTCGACGTACGCCGCGAGCTCCGCGGCCGTCGTCGGCACCTGGGCCTCGCTCATCGCAGCGCCCCCTCGATCTTCTGGTACCCGGGCAGGATGACGTCGTCCACGAGGGCGCGACGCTCGTCGTGGTGCATGAACGCGCTCCACGCGGCCGTCAGGGTGACGTCGGCGAGGTCGTCGATCGTCCAGCCCGCCTCGGCGACGAGGAGGCGCATCTCGTGCGACATCGACGTGCGCGACATGAGGCGGTTGTCCGTGTTGAGCGTGACCGCGAAGTCGAGCTCCTTGAGGCGCGTGATCGGGTGGTCCGCGATCGTCGTCACGCCGGGCGCGGCGTCGGTCTGCAGGTTCGACACCGGGCACACCTCGAGGACGATCTGGTGGTCGCGCACCCAGTGCGCGAGCGGCCCGAGCTCGGCGGTGCGGTCGTGCTCCGAGAGCTGCACGTCCTCCATGAGCCGCACGCCGTGCCCGAGGCGGTCCGCCTGGCCGAGGTGGACGGCCTGCGCGATGGACCCCACGCCCGCGGCCTCGCCGGCGTGGATGGTCGTGGGGAAGTTCTGCTCGGCCAGGAACTTCCACACCCCGGCGTGCCGGTCGGGGGCGAACCCGTCCTCGGCACCCGCGATGTCGAAGCCGACGACGCCCGCGTCGCGGTACGCGACGGCGAGCTCGGCGATCTCCTGCCAGCGGTCCGCGTGACGCATCGCCGTGACGAGCTGCCCGACGCGGATGGTGCGGCCCGCCGCGGCGGCCTCGCGCACGCCCGCGTCGATGCCCGCCTGCACGGCCTCCACGGTCTCGGGCAGCGTCATGCCGCGCCGGAGGTGCTGCTCGGGCGCCCAGCGCTGCTCGGCGTAGACCACGCCGTCCGCGGCCAGGTCGAGCACGGCCTCCTTCGCGACGCGGGCCAGCGCCTCGGGCGTCTGCATGACCGCGATGGTGTGGTCGAACGTCTCCAGGTACCGCGGCAGGGAGCCGGAGTCCGCGGCGGCCTGGAACCAGTCGCCCAGGGCCTCGGCGTCCCGGGCGGGCAGCTCGTGCCCCACGGCGGCGGCGAGCTCGAGGACGGTCTGCGGGCGCAGGCCGCCGTCGAGGTGGTCGTGCAGGAGGACCTTCGGCAGGTCGGGGATCGCGTCCAGGAGGGCTTGCGTCATGGGGCCCAACCTACCGGCGCGCCCGGGGCTGCGCCGCCCTGCGGGGCGCCGCCGTGGCGGGGCTCACCCCACGTCCGGGTCGTCCGACCCGTCGGGGACGTCGCTGGCCTGCTCGGCGACGTCCGCCTCGTCCGCGGAGCCGTCGAGGTCCGGCCGCGCGGTGCGGGGCCGGTACTCCTCCGTGTCGGGACCGCGGGGCGGCGTGGTGTCGCGCTCGGCCTCGTCGACGAGGCTCGTCACCTCGTCGGGCTCCTCCAGGCCGGCGTCGCGCCAGGCGTCGGACGGCGTCGTGGTCATGGCGTCATCGTCACCCGCGCGCACGGGGCTCGCACGGCAGGACGGCCCACACCACGTGGGGCCAGCCGCCGAGCGCGCGGGTCCGCGCGGCCCGGGCACGGGGCTCGGCGGGCGCCTCCAGCAGCACCGCCACCGGCAGCGTGTGCAGGGTCCCCGACGACGGTTCGTAGAGGGTCGCCGCGGCCTCGGCGCCGCTCCCCCGCACACCGGCCAGCAGCACGACGTGCCGGGGCACCGCCCGCCCGGGACCGCCCGACAGGTCGCCGCCCGAGTACAGGGGGACGGGCAGGCCCTGCCCCGCCGCGGTCACCGCCTGACCGAGCACGGCCGCGGCGTCCCGCCCGACCACGCGGTGCGTGTACCGCACCGGACCGAACCGCGCCTGCGCCGCCGCGCCCCACGGCGGGGTACCCAGGGCGCGCGGCCACAACGACAGGCCGGCCGGGCCCCGCGTGGACGCGGCGTGCACCCGCTGCTGCGCGGCGGAGAACGCCGCCGTCGGGTCCGCCGCCCGGGCGAGGCGCAGGGCCAGGCGGGCGTCGCCGGCGAGGGCCAGCATGGTCAGGACCGCCGCGCCGCAGGTCACCGGCGACGTCTGCCGGGCGACGTGGCCGCCCGGCAGCACGAGCACGCGCGGCACCCAGCGCTGCGGCGGCCGGGAACGCGCGAGCGGGTCGCGCACCCAGCGCGCCACCGCGGGGTCGAGCTCCCGCAGCGCCCGCTCGACGTCGTCGGGCGGCGCCGACGGCGGCGTCGCCGGCAGGGCGCCGGACGACCCGGAGAACAGCCGCACCCCCGCGACCAGGTCGGTGAGGCGCAGCGTGGTCATGTCAGTGGATCCGGTCGATGACGATCGGGTGCGTGGGCACCGGCGTCCCGGGCGGCACGACCTCCCAGCCGCCGTCGAGCGCGTCGACGGCGCGGGCGAACCGCTCCGGGGTGTCGGTGTGGAGGGTGAGGATCGGCTGTCCGGCCCGCACCGCGTCGCCCGGGCGCGCGTGGATCTCCACGCCCGCCCCGGCCTGCACCGGGTCCTCCCGGCGCGACCGGCCGGCCCCGAGCCGCCACGCCGCCACGCCGACGGCGTAGGCGTCGAGGTGCCCGACGACGCCGTCACGGTCCGCGACCACCTGCTCGGTGTGCCGCGCCACCGGCAGCGTCGCGTCCGGGTCGCCGCCCTGCGCGACGATCATGCGGCGCCACACGTCCATCGCCCGCCCGTCGCCGAGCGCCGCGCGGACGTCGTCCGTGTCCTGGGGACGGCCGGCCGCGTCCAGCATCTCCACGGCGAGCGCGACCGTGAGGTCCACGACGTCGGCCGGGCCGCCGCCGGCGAGCACCTCGACCGACTCGCGCACCTCGAGCGCGTTGCCCGCGGTGAGGCCCAGGGGAACCGACATGTCGGTGAGGAGGGCGACCGTGCGCACACCGGCGTCGGTGCCGAGCTCGACCATCGTGCGGGCGAGCTCGCGGGCGTCCCCGAGGTCCTTCATGAACGCGCCGGAACCGACCTTGACGTCGAGCACCAGCGCGCCCGTGCCCTCCGCGATCTTCTTGCTCATGATCGAGCTCGCGATGAGGGGGATCGCCTCGACCGTCCCGGTGACGTCGCGCAGCGCGTACAGCTTCTTGTCGGCGGGCGCCAGGCCCGACCCGGCGGCGCAGATCACCGCACCGACGTCCTCCAGCTGGGCGAGCACCTCGTCGTTCGACAGCGAGGCCCGCCAGCCGGGGATCGACTCGAGCTTGTCCAGGGTGCCGCCGGTGTGGCCGAGGCCGCGGCCCGAGAGCTGCGGCACGGCCACCCCGAACGCCGCGACGAGCGGGGCCAGCGGCAGCGTGATCTTGTCCCCCACACCGCCCGTGGAGTGCTTGTCGGCGGTCGGGCGCGACAGCCCGGAGAAGTCCATGCGCTCGCCGGACGCGATCATCGCGTGCGTCCAGCGGGCGACCTCGCCCCGGCTCATCCCGTTGAGCAGGATCGCCATCGCGAGGGCGGACATCTGCTCCTCGGCGACGACGCCCCGGGTGTAGGCGTCGATCACCCAGTCGATCTGGGCGTCGGACAGGTGGGTGCGGTCGCGCTTGGCGCGGATGACGTCGACGGCGTCGAACGGTTCGTTCATCGGTTCAGGTTCTCCGGTCCGAACGCCTGGGGCAACACGGCCGTCATGGGCACGACCCCCTGGGGCGTCTCGACGAGCAGGTCGGGGCCCCCGTGCTCCCACAGGAGCTGGCGGCAGCGACCGCACGGGGAGATGACGGTGCCGGCGGAGTCCACGCAGGTGAAGGCGACCAGACGGCCGCCACCCCCCGTGACCAGCGCGGACACCAGCGAGCACTCGGCGCACAGCGTGACGCCGTAGGCGGCGTTCTCCACGTTGCAGCCGACCAGCAGGCGGCCGTCGTCCGCGTACGCGGCGGCCCCCACCGGGTAGCCCGAGTAGGGCGCGTACGCGCGTCCGGCCACCTCGACGGCCGCGGCGCGCAGCGCCTCCCAGTCGACGCTCACGCCTACTCCTTGGTGTACGGCTCGGCGAGCGCGGCGGGCGGCCGCGACCGGCCCACGAGGCCCGCCACGGCGAACAGCGTCACCACGTACGGGAGCATGAGCATGAACTGGCTGGGCACCGGCGAGCCGACGACCGACAGCACGTTCTGCAGGTTGGTCGCGAACCCGAACAGCAGGCCGGCCAGCGCCGCGCGGACCGGGTCCCACTTGCCGAAGATCATCGCGGCCAGGGCGATGAAGCCCGCGCCCGCCGTCATCTCCTTGTTGAACTGGTTGATGGAGACCACGGTGTAGAATGCGCCGCCGATGCCACCGACGGCGCCCGCGATGAGCAGCGCCTGGTAGCGGGTGCGCAGCACGTCGATGCCGACGGTGTCCGCGGCGCGCGGGTGCTCGCCCACGGCGCGCAGGCGCAGACCCCACTTCGTGCGGAACAGCGCGAACCAGACCGCCGCGACGACGACGAACATGAGGTACACGATGATCGTCTGGTCGAAGAGCACGGGCCCGATGACGGGGATCCGCTCCAGCACCGGGATCGGGAGGCGCGCGAACCGGGTCGTGGCGTTGAGCGCCTCGGTGTTCGGCACCAGCACGAGCGAGTAGAAGAAGCTCGTCAGGCCGATGACCAGCACGTTGAGCACGACGCCCACGATGATCTGGTTGACGCGGTACGTGATGGTGAAGACCGCCAGCACGAGCGACACGAGCGCCGAGGCGAGCATCGCCGCGACCAGGCCGGCCCACGGGCTGTTCGTCAGCGAGCCCGCGATGGCCGCGGTGAACGCGCCGGCCAGCAGGTTGGACTCGATCGCGATGTTGGTGACGCCCGAGCGCTCGCCGATGACGCCGGTCATGGCGCCGTAGACCAGCGGCACGGACAGCACGAGCGCGCCGCTGAGCAGGCCGACCACGGAGAGGTCGCGCGGGCTGCCGGCGGCCGCCCAGGCGAGGAACCCGACGAGCAGGAGCGCCGCGAACACCCCGACCGCCCAGCGCGGGGTGCGGCGCTGCGCCCGCGTGGCGAGCACGCTCAGCACGACCATCACGGCCGCGACCGCGCCGCACACCCAGGCCGTGGCCATGGCGGGCACGACGAGCACGGGGAACACCACGAAGTCCGTGGGGGTGGACAGCGAGAACCGGGAGTCGCCCTCGTGCGGCACCACGAGCAGGAGCAGCACGTAGAGCGCCAGGACGACACCCAGGACGATCGCGGTCTTCCAGGAGGTCGTGCTGACCCGGCGGGGGGCGTCCGGCGTCGCGGCGGACGTGTTCTCGACGGCGGGGGCGGTCATGCCGACACCTCCTTCGCGGCGGCCTTGGACCGCTTCTTCTTCGGGGCGCTGCCGGGCTGCGGGAGCCGGAAGATCGCGCGGACCAGCGGCGGCGCGGCGATGAACAGCACGATGAGCGACTGGACGACCAGGACGATCTCGATGGGGATGCCCTGGGAGGCCTGCATGGCGGAGCCGCCCGCCTTGAAGCCGCCGAACAGGATGCCCGCGCCGAGCACGCCGATCGGGTTGGAGTTGCCCAGCAGGGCGACGGTGATGGCGTCGAAGCCGATGCCGGCGTCGACGTCCGAGCTGAACCCGGTGGTGGAGGTGCCGAGCACCTGGGTCACGCCCGCGAGACCCACGAGCGCACCGGCGACCAGCATGACCGACACGGTCGCCCGGGAGACGTCGATGCCCGCGACCCGCGCGGCACGCGGGTTCTCGCCGACGGCCTTGTAGGAGAACCCGACGGCGGACCGGTTGAGCAGCCACCACACGATCGCGACGGCGACCAGCATGAGGACGAAACCCCAGTGCAGCGGGTACCGGTCGCCGAGCAGCGGCGGGAGGATCGCCGACTCCTGCATGCCCGGGGTCTTCGGGTTCGCCGAGCCCGGCGCCTGCATGAGCCCCGGCGTCGCCAGGAAGTACGACAGCAGGTAGAACGCGACGTAGTTGAGCATGATCGTCACGATGACCTCGTGCGCACCGGTGCGGGCCCGCAGCAGGCCCGCGATCCCGGCCCACAGCGCACCCGCCAGGAGGCCCGCGGCCAGCGCCACGATCAGGTGGATCGGGAACGGCAGCCCCGTCACCCCGAAGCCGACCCAGCCGGCCGCGGTGGCGGACATCAGCATCTGGCCCTGACCACCGATGTTGAACAGGCCGGCCTTGAAGGCGACGGCCACGCCCAGGCCCGCGGCGACCAGCGGCGTCGCGTTCGTCAACGTCTGCGTCAGCGGCCTGATCCCGGACGCGAAGTCGTCCGCCCGGAAGTTGTAGACCGCACCCTGGAACAGCGCCGAGTAGGCGCCGCCCACCGCCTGGCCGACCGCCGCCAGCGTGTCCTGCGGCCGGGCGAAGAAGTACGTCGCGGCCTCCTGCACGGACTCGTCGGTGACGATGATCATCAGCGACCCGGCGATCACGGCCAGCAGCACGGCGCCCAGCGACACCGCCCAGCCGCCCGAGGCGATCTGGCGGAACGCGTCACGCCAGCGGTCGCCGGAGCCCTCGACGGTGAGCGCGGCCTCCCGGGCGCGCTCCTGCTCGAGCTCCTCGGCGAGCCCCGGCTCGGTCGCGGGGTCGACCTGGTCGATCGCCTCGTCCAGGGGGCTCTCCCCCGGCGCGGCGGCGTCCTTCGGTGGCGTGTCGCTCACGCGGCCTCTCCTTGCGTCGACTCGGGAGCGATACCGGCCATCATCAGGCCGAGCACGTCGCGGGGCGTGTCGGCGGGCACGACCCCGACCACCTTGCCGCGGTACATGACCATGATCCGGTCGGCGAGCGCGACGGCCTCGTCGAGCTCGGTCGAGACGACGACCACCGGGATCCCGGCGTCGCGCGTCGCGACGATCTGCTTGTGGATGAACTCGATGGAGCCGACGTCGACACCACGCGTCGGCTGGGCGGCCACGAACAGCCGCAGGTCGCGGGACAGCTCGCGGGCCAGGACGACCTTCTGCTGGTTGCCGCCCGACAGGCGGCCGACCGGCAGGTCGATGCCCGTGGTGCGGACGTCGTACTCGTGGACCTTCTCGCGGGCGAACTCGTCGCGGGCGCCCAGCTGCAGGCTGCCCGCCTTGACGAACGGCGGGCCGTCGGTGCGGTCGAGCACCAGGTTCTCCGCGACCGTGAACTCGCCGACCAGGCCGTCGGTGCTGCGGTCCTCGGGCACGAACCCGACGCCGGCGTCGAGCACCTGGCGCACGCTGCGCCCCACGAGCTCCGCGCCGTCCAGCAGGATCGACCCGCCGACGTCGTCGTGCAGCCCGATGAGCGCCTCGGTGAGCTCGGTCTGACCGTTGCCCTGCACGCCCGCCACGGCGAGCACCTCGCCGCCGCGCACCGTGAAGCTGACGCCGTCGACGGCCACCTGGCCGTCGGGCAGCGCCACGACCAGGTCGCGCACCGCGAGCTCGTTGTCCGTGAGGCGCGGCGCCTCCTTGTGCACCGTCAGCTCGACGGCGCGGCCCACCATGAGGGACGCCAGCTCGGCGTCCGTGGCGGTCGGGGACGCCTCACCGACGACCTTGCCGTGCCGGACCACCGTGATGCGGTCCGCCACCGCGCGGACCTCGCGCAGCTTGTGGGTGATGAAGACGATCGCGGCACCGTCGTCGCGGAGCTGACGCATGATCGCCATCAGCTCGTCCGTCTCCTGCGGCGTGAGCACGGCCGTCGGCTCGTCGAAGACGAGCACCTGCGCGTCGCGGCTGAGCGCCTTGATGATCTCGACGCGCTGCTGCACGCCCACCGGCAGGTCCTCGACGACCGCGTCCGGGTCGACGTGGAACCCGAACCGGGCGGCGGTCGACCGCACGGCCTCGCGGGCCGAGCCCAGGTCGAGCACTCCCGGACCGGTCGTGCGCTCGTGACCCAGCATGACGTTCTCCGCGACGGAGAACACCGGGACCAGCATGAAGTGCTGGTGCACCATGCCGATGCCCGCCGCCATCGCGTCACCGGGACCGGCGAAGGACTGCACCTCGCCGTCGAGGAGGATCTCGCCCTCGTCGGCGTCGTACAGGCCGTACAGCACGTTCATCAGCGTCGACTTGCCGGCGCCGTTCTCCCCGAGGAGGCAGTGGATCTCCCCCGGTTCGACCACCAGGTCGATGTGGTCGTTGGCCACCAGCGCACCGAAGCGCTTGGTGATGCCTCGCAGCTCGAGCCTCATCGTGTTGCGTCCGCCTTCCTCGCGGTCTGCGTCGTGGCCAGCCTAGGCCTGACGACGCCGCGGGACACGGGGAGGACCCCCGTGCCCCGCGGCGTCGTCAGGCGACCGGGAGGATCACTCGGCCAGGTACGACGTGACCTCGACCTCGCCGGAGATGATCTGGTCCTGCAGGGCCATGGTCTCCTCCCACAGCGCCGGGTCGACCTTCGACTCGAAGTCGTGCAGCGGGGCCAGGCCCACGCCCTCGTTCTCGAGGGTGCCGACGTAGGCGGTGGCGTCGAAGCTGCCCTCGCCCGAGGCCAGGACGGCCTCGTAGGTGGAGGTGTCCATCTTCTTGAGGATGGAGGTCAGCACGTACGGCTGGGTGGTGGGGTCGGTCTCGTAGAAGTCCGCGTCCACGCCCACGAGCGCGACGTCGCGGCCGGAGTCCTCGATCGCGGCGATCGCGGACTGGTAGATCGGGCCGCCGACCGGGAGGATCACGTCGACACCCTGGTCCAGGATGTTCTTCGCCGTGGTCTTGGCGGTCTCGTTCGCGACGAACTCGCCGGTGAACGCGCCGTCCTCGCCACCCTCGTAGCCGATGACCTCGACGTTCTTGTCGTTGACCTCGTTGTAGTACTCGACGCCCTGCTTGAAGCCGTCCATGAAGATGGTGACGGTCGGGTACGGGGCGCCACCGAAGGTGCCGACCTTGCCGGCCTCCGAGTAGCCGGCCGACAGGTAGCCGGCGAGGAACGCGGCCTCGGCCGTGTTGTACAGCAGCGGCTTGATGTTCTCGGCGTCGGTGGTGCCGTCGAAGTCGTTGTCCGCGGCGTCGTCGACGATGATGTAGTGCGTGTCCGGGTTGGCGGTCGCCGACTCGACGGTCGCGGCCGACAGGGCGAAGCCGACCGACACGATGGTGTCGCAGGACTGGTCGACGAGCGACTGCAGGTTCGGCTTGAAGTCGGAGTCCGAGGTCGACTGGACCTCCTTGAAGTCGGCGCCGAGCTCATCGGCCGCCTTCTTCGCACCCTCGTAGCTGAGCTGGTTGAAGCTCTTGTCGTCGAAGCCGCCCTGGTCGGAGACGATGCAGGCCGAGAAGTCGCTGGCGGGCGCCGCCGACTCGCCGGACTCGCCCGTGGTCTCCTCCGGGGCCGAGCCGCACGCCGCGAGGGTCAGCGCGGCCACGCCCGCGAGGGCGGTGAAACGGATCGCACTCTTCACCAGTTGCTCCTGTCAGATCAGGGGGCGTGAGGCCGGGAGGATCCCGTCTCACGATCAGAGACGGCCAGCCTAGTCACGCCATCGGCCGCTACGGGCCAATCCGCAGGCGCCGTGTCCGACTCGTTATCGAACGGGAACATGCCCGGAATGATCCGCGTCACACCGGGGCGTCCGACGACTGCGCGAAGGGTCCGGCCAGGGCGAACCGGGCCAGGAACCGTGCCCCGATCCCGATCGCGCGCTCGTCCACGACGAGCTCGCCCTGGTGCAGGTCGTAGCGCGGACCGCCCGGCGTCGCCGTGCCCAGCCGGGCCATCGCACCGGGCACCTTCGTCAGGTACCAGGCGAAGTCCTCGCCCCCGAGCGACTGCTCGGTGAGCACCACGCCCTCCTCGCCGAGCGTCGCCGTCGCGGCCGCCTCCAGCGCCGCCGTCACCTCGGCGTCGTTGTCGACCGGCGGGACGCCCCGCACGTGGTGCACCGTCACCTCGACGTCGTAGGGCGCCACGACCTGCGCCACCGCGTCGTGCAGCACCTGGCCCGCCTTCTCCCACGCCCGCACGTCCAGGCAGCGCAGCGTGCCGCGCGCCGTGCCGGTCGCCGGGATCGCGTTGTGCGCGTTGCCCGCGTGCACCGAACCCCACGTGAGGTTCACGCCCGAGCGCGGGTCGAGCCGCCGCCCCAGCACCGCCGGGACCTGCGTGATGACCTGGCCGAGGGCGTACACGACGTCGCCCGTCAGGTGCGGACGGGACGTGTGCCCGCCGCCCGACGACAGCGTCACCGTCACCATGTCGGAGGCCGACGTGATCGGCCCGATGCGCGTCCCGATCCGACCCACGTCCAGCTTCGGCTCCGTGTGCACGGCGCCGATCCGCGCGACGCCGTCCAGCGCGCCCTGCGCGATGACGTCGAGCGCACCGCCCGGCATCGACTCCTCCGCCGGCTGGAAGATCAGCCGCGCCGACACGTCGGCGCCCTCCTTCGCCAGCCTTGCCAGCGCCAGACCCGCCCCCAGCACCACCGAGGCGTGCACGTCGTGGCCGCACGCGTGCGCCTTGCCCGGCACCGTCGAGGCGAACTCCAGCCCGCAGGCGTCCTCCACCGGCAGCGCGTCGATGTCCGCCCGCAGCGCCACCCGGCCCCGGCCCGGCACGTCGGGCCCGACGTCGCACACCAGCCCCGTGCCCTCCAGCAGCCGCGGCGCCAGCCCCGCCGCCACCAGCCGGTCCGCCAGCACCGCCGTCGTGCGGAACTCCTGGCGTGCCGTCTCCGGGTGCGCGTGCAGGTCGCGGCGCACCGCGACCAGCTCGTCCGCGAGCCCGGCCACGACCTGGTCGACCCGCTCGGCCGACACCCCCGCGCCGCTCACAGCAGGTCCTCGCGACCGTGCGCACGGACCGCGTCGACGATGCGACGCACCTGCTGCGCGCGGGCACGCGTCGTCACCAGCACCGCGTCCGGGGTGTCGACCACCACCACGTCGTCGATGCCCAGCAGCGTCACCGTGCGGCCCGACGCCGGGACCACCACCGACCCGGCGCTCTGCACGCGCACCACGTCCGCGCTCTCGCCCAGCACCTTCGAACCGGCGTCGTCCTCCGCGGGCAGCAGCGCCGCCAGCGAGTTGAAGTCGCCCACGTCGTCCCAGCCGAACGACCCCGGGACCATCGCCACACCACCCGTCGCCGCGACCGGCTCCGCCACGGCGTGGTCGATCGCGATCTTCTCCAGGCCCGGCCACACCTGCGCGAGCACCGCGGCGCGGTCGGGCGTGTCCCACGCCGCCGCGATCCGCCGCAGCCCGTCGTGCAGCGCCGGGCGGAGCTCGGCCAGGTGGTCCAGCAGCACCCCGGCCGACACGACGAAGATCCCCGCGTTCCAGCGGTAGTCCCCCGAAGCGAGGTAGGAGCGCGCCGTCGCCGCGTCCGGCTTCTCCGTGAAGCCGCGCACGTGCACCGCGCTCGGCGCCCCCGGGACGTCCAGCGGGTCGCCGCCCTGCACGTAGCCGAACGCCACCGACGGACGCGACGCCGCGATGCCGATCGTCGTGACGAACCCGGCGCGCGCCGCCTCGACCGACTCGCGGACCGCACGCTCGAACTCGGCCTGGCCGGTGATCACCTGGTCGGCCGCGAACGACCCCAGGACGACGTCGCCGTGCCGCTGCGCCAGCACCGCCGCCGCCAGCCCGATCGCCGCCATCGAGTCCCGCGGCGACGGCTCCGCCAGCACGTCGTCGGCCGCCACCCCCGGCAGCTGGGCGCGGACCGCGTCGACGTGCCGTTCGCCCGTCACCACGAGGATGCCCTCCTCGCCTGCCAGCGGCACCAGCCGGTCGGCCGTGCCCTGCAGGAGGCTGCGCCCCGACCCCGTCAGGTCGTGCAGGAACTTCGGCGAGGAGGCGCGCGACACCGGCCACAACCGGGTGCCGGCACCGCCCGCGGGAATGACGGCGCGGAATCCCGGGATGGCAGCAGAAGACATGGACCGAGCATAGTGACGCTCCGTGCGATCGTGACGTGACCGCTGTGCGATCAGTCACACAAAGACCGTGACGACGACGATTTCCGGCACTCTGTGACCACATCGCGACCTGCTGTCACTACAGTGGCTTGCGACAGTCAGACCGATTCCGCCAATGGAGGCTCCCCCCGTGCCGACAGCCCCCGCAGGCACGCTCTACCGCGGCCGAGAAGGCATGTGGTCCTGGGTCGCGCACCGCGTGACCGGCGTGCTCATCTTCTTCTTCCTCCTGGTCCACGTGCTGGACACCGCGCTGGTGCGCGTCTCCCCCGAGGCGTACAACGCGGTCATCGGCACCTACCAGACGCCGATCATGGGCCTGGGCGAGGCAGGGCTCGTCGCCGCCATCGTGTTCCACGCGTTCAACGGCCTGCGCATCGCCCTCGTCGACTTCTGGTCCAAGGGACCGCGCTACCACCGGGCCATGCTGTGGATCGTCGTCGGGCTCTTCGTGGTCACCATGGCCGGGTTCCTCCCCCGCCACCTCGGCAACGTCTTCGGAGGCGGTCACTGATGACGACCCAGACCACCGTCCCCACGCCGCGCTCCCCCTACGCGCGCCGCCGCACGACCCGCGGCAACTACGAGCTGTACTCGTGGGTCTTCATGCGCGCCTCCGGCGTGGTGCTGATCGCCCTCATCTTCGGGCACCTCTTCGTCAACCTCATGGTCGGCGAGGGCGTGCACGCCATCGACTTCGCGTTCGTCGCCGGCAAGTGGGCGAGCCCCTTCTGGCAGGTCTGGGACCTGCTGATGCTGTGGCTCGCGATGATCCACGGCACCAACGGCGTGCGCACGATCATCAACGACTACGCCCAGAAGGACCTCACCCGCGGGGTGCTGAAGGGTCTGCTCTACCTGGCGTTCACGATCACCGTCGTGCTCGGCACCCTGGTCATCTTCACGTTCGACCCGTGCCCGCCGAACGCCCCCGCCGAGCTGCTCGCGTCGTTCTGCACGGCCTGAGCCACCCGCACCCCCCAGCCCGCACCACCACCTTCTCGCAGGAGGCATCGGACCCGATGCAGACCCACCAGTACGACGTCGTCATCGTCGGCGCAGGCGGCGCCGGCATGCGCGCGGCGCTCGAGGCCTCGAAGGAGGCCCGCACCGCGGTCATCTCCAAGCTGTACCCCACGCGCTCCCACACCGGCGCCGCGCAGGGCGGCATGTGCGCCGCGCTGGCGAACGTCGAGGAGGACAACTGGGAGTGGCACACCTTCGACACGATCAAGGGCGGCGACTACCTGGTCGACCAGGACGCCGCCGAGATCATGGCGAAGGAGGCCATCGACGCGGTCCTCGACCTCGAGCGCATGGGCCTGCCGTTCAACCGCACGCCCGAGGGTCGCATCGACCAGCGCCGGTTCGGCGGCCACACCCGCAACCACGGCGAGGCCGCCGTGCGCCGCGCCTGCTACGCCGCGGACCGCACCGGCCACATGATCCTGCAGACGCTCTACCAGAACTGCGTCAAGCAGGACGTCGAGTTCTTCAACGAGTTCTACGTCCTCGACCTCCTCACCGACCACGACCTCACCACCGAGGACATCGAGGACGGCGCCGAGGTCAACGCCACCGGAGTCGTCGCCTACGACCTCGCCACCGGCGAGATCCACGTCTTCCAGGCCAAGTCGATCGTCTTCGCGACCGGCGGCGCCGGCAAGATCTTCAAGACCACCTCCAACGCCCACACCCTCACCGGTGACGGCATGGCCCTGGCCTACCGCCGCGGCCTGCCCCTGGAGGACATGGAGTTCTTCCAGTTCCACCCGACCGGCCTCGCCGGCCTCGGCATCCTGCTCTCCGAGGCCGCCCGCGGCGAGGGCGGCATCCTGCGCAACGCCGACGGCGAGCGCTTCATGGAGCGCTACGCCCCCACCATCAAGGACCTCGCCCCCCGCGACATCGTCGCGCGGTCCATGGCGAACGAGGTCCGCGAAGGCCGCGGCGCCGGACCGAACAAGGACTACGTCCTGCTCGACCTCACGCACCTCGAGCCCGCGCACATCGACGCCAAGCTCCCGGACATCACCGAGTTCGCGCGCACCTACCTCGGCATCGAGCCCTACACCGAGCCCGTCCCGGTGTTCCCCACCGCGCACTACGCGATGGGCGGCGTGCCCACCAACGTCGCCGGCGAGGTCCTCCGCGACAGCCACAACGTCGTCAAGGGTCTCTACGCCGCCGGCGAGGTCGCCTGCGTGTCCGTCCACGGCTCCAACCGTCTCGGCACCAACTCGCTCCTCGACATCAACGTCTTCGGCAAGCGCTCCGGCCGTTCCGCCGCCGCCTACGCCAAGACCGTCGAGAAGCACCACGACCTGCCCGAGAACCCCGCCGCCCGCGTGGAGGCGCAGCTCGCCGAGATGCGCGACCGGCCCGACGGCGAGCGCGTCGCCGACGTCCGCAAGGCGCTGCAGGACACCATGGACGCCAACGCCCAGGTGTTCCGCACCGGAGAGTCGCTCAACCAGGCGCTCAGCGACATCCGGGAGCTCCAGAAGCGCTACCGCAACGTGTCCGTCCAGGACAAGGGCAAGCTCTTCAACACCGACCTCCTCGAGGCCATCGAGCTCGGCTTCCTCCTCGACATCGCCGAGGTCACCGTCCTCGCGGCCCTCAACCGCAAGGAGTCCCGCGGCGGCCACTACCGCGAGGACTACCCCGACCGCGACGACGCCAACTACATGCTGCACACCATGGCGTACCGTCGCCCGACGGCCGCCCCCGACGTCGCCGACGGCCACGTCGAGGGCTACTTCGACCACGTCGAGAACTTCGACGACTACAAGGTCGTGCTGGGTTCCAAGTCCGTCACCCAGACCCGCTACGAGCCGATGGAGCGGAAGTACTGATGACTGCTGTTCTCGAGAGCACCGACGCGGCGGCCACGCCGAAGGCCGGCGAGATCCCCTCGTTCGAGGTCACGCTCAGGATCCGCCGCTTCAACCCCGAGATCTCCGACGAGGCCACGTGGGAGGAGCACACGGTCACCGCCCACGGGACCGACCGCATCCTCGACGCCCTCCACAAGATCAAGTGGGAGATCGACGGCTCGCTCACGTTCCGCCGCTCCTGCGCCCACGGCGTCTGCGGCTCCGACGCGATGCGCATCAACGGCCGCAACCGGCTCGCCTGCAAGACGCTCCTCAAGGACGTCAACCCGGACAAGCCCATCACCGTCGAGCCCATCAAGGGCCTCCCGGTCGTCAAGGACCTCGTGGTCGACATGGAGCCGTTCTTCGCCTCCTACCGCGAGATCATGCCGTTCCTCATCACCAACGGGAACGAGCCCAGCCGCGAGCACATCCAGTCGCAGGCCGACCGCGACCGGTTCGACGACACCACCAAGTGCATCCTCTGCGCCGCGTGCACGTCGTCCTGCCCCGTGTTCTGGACCGACGGCCAGTACTTCGGCCCCGCCGCCATCGTCAACGCGCACCGCTTCATCTTCGACTCGCGCGACGAGGGCGCCACCCAGCGCCTCGAGATCCTCAACGACAAGGAAGGCGTGTGGCGCTGCCGCACCACCTTCAACTGCACCGAGGCCTGCCCCCGCGGCATCGAGGTCACTAAGGCCATCCAGGAGGTCAAGCGGGCGATGATCACCCGCGCCTTCTGATCGCCCCTCGACGGCGCCGTCCCGCACCGCGGGGCGGCGCCGTCGTCGTTCCCGGCTCTCGCCGTTCCTGGCCGTCGTGGGTGGGCCGGGCTGGTGGGTCGCTTCAGTGGGTTGCGTCCGGCGGGGTGGGGCGGGGGTGGTCCGCGCGGTCGCGTTCACGGGCCCCAGGGGGCCCTCCACTTCCGGTCTGACGACCGCGCGGACCACCCCCGCCCCACCCCACCCCGTCGTCCCGCGACTCAGCGCTCATCCCCGCCAGTCAGCACACGTCTGCGCGACTCAGCGCTAGTACCCGCGAGTCAGCGCACTTCTGCGCGAGTCAGCGCAACACGACGCCAGTCAGCGCTGGTCCTCGCGAGTCAGCACACTTCTGCGCGAGTCAGCGCGACGCGACGTCCGTGTGACGCGGGGTGAGACGTCGAAGGGCGGTGGTGCGTCCCGCGCGTCGTCGTCAGACCCGAGGTGGAGGGCCCCCTGGGGTCCGTGAACGCGACGACGCGCGGGACGCACCACCGCCCGTGCTGACTCGCGCCGCGCTGCGCTGACTCGCGGGAACCTGCGCTGACTCACGCAGATGTGCGCTGACTCGCGGGGAGCTGCGCGGACCCGCGTTCAGTAGGCGTAGCGTGCGCGACGGACGCCGCGCACGACGGGGCTGTACGGGCGCCCTGATCCGCGGCCCTGGCGGATGATGCGCTCCACCTCGGCCCGGCGTCGCATCTCGACGAGCTCGGCCTCCGCGCGGGCGATCTCGTCGAGGCGCGGCGGGTCGTACATCCAGGCGCACGCGACGAGCAGGACCCGGGCGACGAAGTTGACGAGGAGCAGGACGGCGACGATCGTCACGAACGGCGCGAGCAGCGCGTTGTTGGCGGCGCTGGAGGTGACGGCGGCGGTCCCGACCCAGCGCAGGCTGCCGGTGACGAGGCCGGTCGCCATGCATCCCAGCAGCATGTCCCGACGTCGGGTGGGGCGGACGCGCGCGACGACGCGGATGACGAGGTAGACGAGGAGGGCGTCGAGGAGGACGGCGACGCCGAACGACCCGACGGCGAGGACCGTGCCCAGGGCCTGGGACTCCCCGAACCAGGACTCGACGCGACCCGTGACGGTCTGCGACAGGATGCTCGCCGTGGCGGACACGACCAGCATGGCGCCGAGGATGGCGAAGCCGACGAGCTGCCAGACCTTGTTGAGGACGGGGCTGACGCCGACGACGGGCGCGTCGAACATGAAACGCACGGAGTGGCGCAGGGCGCCCATGAAGCTGATGGCGGTCCAGAGGAACACGATCGAAGCGACGACGGTCGTGACGCTCCAGGCGGTGTCGAGGACGAGCTGGCTCGCCGGGACGATGCCGCCTTCACCGGTGTCGAGCAGTCCGGGGAGCCAGGTGTCGATCTGCTCGAAGATGGCGTCCTGCAACTCGGGGCGGCGGGCGAGGGTCGCGGAGAACACGGAGAAGCCGATGGTGAGGGCGGCACCGAGGGAGAAGAGCGCCGAGTAGGCGATGCCGCCGCAGAGCTGGCTGCCGCGGCGCGCGAGGTACCACTGGACGGACCGGACCTCGCGGCGGTCCTTGGCCCAGCTCGTGACGCGCGCCGTGAGGTTCTGGAGGCGTTGGATCCGTTCCGGCACACGCCGACCCTAGCGGCGTGCCGCGACGACGGCAGGTCGCCACGGCGACCGCCGGAGGGGTGGCCGGTCAGGCGCCGGGCGGCGTGCTGCCCTGGAGGGGGAAGGAGCGGTGGGGGCGCCACACGCCGTCGTCGCCGTGCTCGTACTGCCACAGCTCGGTGACGTCGAACTCGGCGTCGAAGTCGCTCATCGCCTCGAAGGCGTGGTCGAGGGCCTCCTCGTCGACCTCGTGGGCGACGGTGACGTGCGGGTGGTAGTTGAACCGCAGGTCCTGGGCGAGCACGCCGGAGCGCGCCTGCTGCTCGACGAGCTCGCACTCGCCGATGCCCTGGGCGAGGGCGACGAACACGACGGGCGAGATGGGCCGGAACGTGCCGGTGCCGCGCAGGTGGACACGGAACGGCGCGGTCTCGGCGGCGACCTTCTCGAGGTGCTCGGCGACGGCCGGCAGGACGGACTGGTCGACGACCGTCGGCCCGATGACGGTGATGTGCGGCGGGATGGCGTCGGCGAGCGGGTCGCCGACACGGGCGCGCGCCTCCTGGAGCTGCCCGGCGTACGGCTCGGGGATCGCGACGGCGACCCCGATCCGTACCTGCTCGGGCCCGCGCGGAGGCAGGTTCACCGGGCGCCCCGCGGCAGCAGGCCGAAGCGGTCGAACATCCGCTCGCGCACGCCGCCGGCGATCTCGCGGGCGCGGGACGCGCCGTCGTCGAGGACCTTGTCGAGCTGGGCGGGGTCGGACAGGTACGTGTTGGCACGCTCCTGGAAGGGTTCGAGGAACGCGACGACGGCGTCGGCGAGGTCGACCTTGAGGTACCCGTAGCCACGGCCGTCGTACTCGGCGGCGATGGCGTCGACGTCACGCCCGGTGACGGCGGAGAAGATGGTCAGCAGGTTGGAGATGCCGGGTTTCTTCTCGCGGTCGAAGTAGACGGCGTACGACTCGTCGGCGTCGGTGACGGCGGCCTTGACGGCCTTGGCGGCCTTCTTCGGGTCCTCGAGGAGCCAGATGACGCCCTTGCCGCCCGCGTTGGACTTCGACATCTTCGCGGCGGGGTTCTGCAGGTCCTGGATCTTGGCGGTCGCGGACACGATGTGCGCCTCGGGGACGACGGCGGTGCCGGCCCCGAAGCGGGCGTTGAGCCGCTCGGCGAGGTCGCGGGTGAGCTCGAGGTGCTGGCGCTGGTCCTCGCCGACGGGCACGAGCGCCGCGTCGTACACGAGGATGTCGGCGGCCATGAGCACCGGGTAGGTGAAGAGGCCGACGGTGGTGCCCTCGGTGCCCTGCTTGGCGGACTTGTCCTTGAACTGGGTCATGCGGCTGGCCTCGCCGAACCCGGTCTGGCAGCTGAGCAGCCACGCGACCTCGGTGTGCTCCGGGACGTGGGACTGCACGAACAGGGCCGACCGTGCCGGGTCGACGCCGCCGGCGAGGTACTGCGCGGCCGTGGCGCGGGTGCGCCGGCGCAGGGCCTCCGGGTCGGGGTTCACGGTGAGGGCGTGCAGGTCCACCACGCAGTAGAGCGCCTCGTAGTCGTCCTGGAGCGCGACCCACTGGGTGAGCGCACCCAGGTAGTTCCCGAGGTGCAGGGAGGAGTCGGTGGGCTGCATCCCGGAGAGGATGCGAGGACGGCGCGCGGCGTGCGTGCCCGGTGCGGTGACGTCGGACATGTTCCTCATTCTGGCAGGTGTGCGGGCCGGGCCGTCAATGCGTGGATCGTCCGGGAAGTCCGTTCCGGGCGTCATGTCGCCTCGTCGTCGAACGGTGCGGGCCGCCCGTCGGGGACGACGGGGGCGGGCGGCGCCCCTGCGGGAGCCGACGTGGCGGGGGCCCCGGACGGTGCGGACGGCCGCCGCGCGGACGGCTCGTCGTCCAGCAGCGCCTCCTTGACGATGCGGCGCGGGTCGTACTGGCGGGGGTCGAGCTTCGACCAGTCGACGTCCCGGAAGTCCTCGCCGAGCTCGTCGTCGACGCGCGTCTTCGCGTCCTGGAGCATGCCGCGCCCCTGCCGGACCAGCGCGCCCAGCTGGGCGGCGTAGCGCGGCATCCGCTCGGGTCCGATGAGGACGAGCGCCAGCACGATGATGACGACGAGCTCGCCACCGTTGATCCCCAGCACGCGGGCCAGCCTAACCCTGCGGGTCGGGCGTCGGGTAGTCGCCCATCAGTCGCTCTGGCTCTCCTGGAGCACGACGCGCACCTCGCGCGTCTCCTCCCCCGTGCGCACGGTGAGGGTCACGGCGTCCCCGGGCTGACGTGCCCGGATGGCGACGATCAGCTCGTCGCTCTGCGACACGGGCCGACCGTCGATCTCGAGGATGAGGTCACCGGGGCGGACGCCCGCGAGGTCGGCGGGACCGTCCGGCGTGACGGGCGCGACACCCTCCTGCGCGTCGTCGGCGACCTTGACGCCCACGCCGCTGTAGCCGGAGTCGAGGAGCACGCCGATGACGGGGTAGGTCGCGGACCCGGTCTCGATGAGCTGCTCGGCGGTGGTGCGCGCCTGGTTCGCGGGGATCGCGAAGCCCAGGCCGATGCTGCCGGTGGCCTGCAGCGCGCCGGGCGGCTGCGCGATGGCGGAGTTGATGCCGACGACCTCGCCGTCGGCGTCGACGAGGGGACCGCCGGAGTTGCCGGGGTTGATCGCGGCGTCCGTCTGGATGGCGTCGATGAAGGCGGTGGTGGCCTGGTCGCCGGCCTGCACGGGCCGGTGCAGGGCGGACACGATGCCGGAGGTGACGGTGGAGTCGAGGCCGAGCGGCGCGCCGACGGCGAGCACCGCGTCGCCCACGACGACGTCGTCCGAGTCGCCGAGGACGAGGGGCGTCAGGCCGTCGACGTCGATCCTGACGACCGCGAGGTCGTAGTCGGAGGTGCGGCCGACCACCTCGCCGTCGTGCTCGCTGCCGTCGGCGAGGACGACGACGATCTCGCCGCCCTCCGCCCCGGCCGCGACGACGTGGTTGTTCGTCAGGAGGTAGCCGTCCTCGCGCAGGACGAAGCCCGAGCCGGAGGACCCGGACCCGTCGGAGGCGGTGACCTCGAAGGACACGACGGACGGCAGGACGTCGGCCGCGATGGCGGCGACGGAGCCGGCGGGGCGCGACGGGTCGGCGGCGTCGTCGTCGGCGGCCACGGGCAGGTTCGCGACGGGCGCCGGCCCGGCGGTGCTCCGGGCGACACGGTCCCCGGCGTAGCCGCCGGCGAACCCGGCGACGAGCGCCAGGGCGAGCACGAGCGCGACGGGGCCGGCACCGAGCCGGGCGCGGGGCGCGGCCGATGCCGGGGCGGGCGCGGGCTGCTGCGGACCGGCGGGGAACACCTCGTGGCTGGGCGGGCCGGACCGGCCGCCCGTCCCGGCGGGCACGAGCGGCACGGCGGGCGCCGCGGCGGCCCCGGCCGTCGGGCCGTGGGACGCCGGTCGCGCGGGCGGCGGCGGGACCGGCGCGGTCGCCGCGGTCGCGGCGGACGACGCGGAGGAGCCGGCGGTCGGCGACGCGCTCCGGGGTGCGCGCGACGGTTCCGGCGCGGCGAACAGGTCGGGCTCGTCGGCGGTCATGGAAGGGTGAACGCTCCTGTCACGGTCGACCATCCTCGGCTCAGGCGAGGCAGGACCCCGGCATCGTAGTCGTGGCCCGGGAACGCGGCGACCACACCCGCCAGCACGTCCTCGGGGGCGTCGGTCGTGACCTCCACGACGACGTCCCCGTCCTGCCAGGCGACGTGCCACGGGTCGCGGGACAGCACGACGACGTCCCGGTCGTCGGCGACGACGAGCCGGTCGGTGACGTCCTGGGCCAGACGTCCGGGCTGCTCGCGCACCACGACGACCCCGTCGGGCCCGGTGAGGTCGATCTCCGCGACGTCGCCGTCGACGTGGACCGCGGCGAGGGTGTAGCCGTCGGGCAGCGCGCCGGGCGTGACGAGCCCCGACGCGGCGAGGTCGGTGCCCACGGCCTGCACCCCGGCGGTGCCCGCGGCTCCCGCGAGGGTGGTCAGGGCGGCGGCGCGGGAGGACTCGGGGGCGACGACGGGCGCTTGCCCCAGGACGAACAGGGTGCAGCCGAGGACCCCGGCGCAGGCCGCCCCGGCGAGCACGGCCCGGCGTCGGCGGCGCCGGTGCGCGGCCCCCGCGACGTCCCCGGTGAGGGTGGGGCGCCACGCGTCGGGCACCGTCCAGGTGTCGTCCTGCTCGCGGGCGCGGAGCGGGTCGCCCTCGGTGGACGGGATGGAGGCGGACAGCGCCAGCAGGCGGGCGGTGAGGTCGGGGGCGGGCGCCACCTCGGCGGCCTGCGCGAGCCGGCGCCGTGCCGTGCGCGCGTGCTCCAGCTCGGCGGCGCACAGCGGGCAGCGGGCGACGTGCGACAGCGCGCGCTCGGTCTCGCGGGGCGCCAGCTGGCCGTCGGCCAGCGCGCTCACGAGGTCGCCGAGGTGCGGGCTCACCGGGTGACCTCGACGCGCCGGTGCTCGAGGGCCTCGCGCAGCTGTGCGCGCGCCCGGTGGATGCGGGAGCGGACGGTGCCGATCTTCACCCCGAGCGTGACCGCGATCTCCTCGTAGCTGAGGCCCTCGATGTCGCACAGGACCACGGCGGCGCGGTACTCGGGCCGCAGGGCGTCGAGCGCGCTCTGCACGTCGTGGTCGAGGTTGCCGTGCTCGAACCCGCGCTCGGGGCGGGAGCGGTCGTCGTCGGACGCGACGCGCGACGCGTCCTCCCCCATCGCCTCGAACCGGATGCGCTTCTTGCGGCGCACCTGGTCCAGGAACAGGTTGGTGGTGATGCGGTGCAGCCACCCCTCGAACGTGCCCGGCGTGTAGCTCGACAGCGAGCGGAAGACCCGAAGGAACGTCTCCTGCGTGAGGTCCTCGGCGTCCTGGCGGTCACCGGTGAGGCGGTAGGCGAGGCGGTAGACGCGGGCCGAGTGCTCGCGCACGATCTCGTCCCACGTCGGGGGGACCCAGGCGCTCGCCTCGGGTCCGGGGGTCTTGGTCATCACGGCCATCGTCCCATGCGAACGTGTGGGCGCCGTGAAGAGTTCCCACGTACCATCTGCCCAGCAGAGGGAGGCGCCATCACGACCGAGGCAGGTGCCCATGAGGACCGTGGTGCCGCGTGGGCCTTCAGCGAGACGTACCTCGTGGAGGACGCGACGCTGCTGCGCGCCCGGGAGCGGGGCGTCGAGCTGGGCGCCCCGACGGTCGGCACCGCCACCGGCTCCCTCCTGCAGGTGGTCGCCGGCGCGCTCCAGGCGCGCGCGGTGGTCGAGATCGGCACCGGCAGCGGCGTCGTGTCCCTGTGGTTGCTGCGCGGGATGGCGCCCGACGGCGTGCTGACCACGATCGACCCGGACGTGGCGCACCACCGGGCCGCGAAGACCGCCTTCGCCGAGGAGGGTGTCGAGCCGCACCGGACCCGCACGATCTCCCGGCCGGCGACCGACGTGCTGCCGCGCCTCGCGGACGCCGCCTACGACCTCGTCGTGGTGACGGCGGAGCCGCACACCCTGGCCGCGTACGTCGACGCCGCGGTGCGGCTCCTGCGCCCCGGCGGCGTGCTGGCCATGGTGGACTCGCTGCTGGCGGGCAGGGTGGTCGACCCGACGTGGCGGGACCACGAGACCGCGGCGGTCCGCCGGGTGCTGTGGGCGCTGCGCGAGGACGCCCGGCTCGCGCCGGCGATGGTGCCGGTGGGCGACGGCGTGCTCCTCGCCGTGCGCCGCCACGACGCCTGAGCGGCCACCGGACGGCACGCCGGCGCGGTGCGCCCGACCCCGGACAGCACGACGGGCGCGGGACGGGTCTCCCGTCCCGCGCCCGGAGTCGTTCCCCGAGGTCGCGTCGTCAGCCGACGACGGCCTGAAGGGCCTCGCCCAGCTCGCCGGCCTCGGTGGCGTTCAGCTCGACCACCAGACGGCCACCACCTTCCAGCGGCACACGCATGACGATGCCGCGTCCCTCCTTGGTGACCTCGAGCGGTCCGTCGCCCGTCCGCGGCTTCATCGCAGCCATGTGTGGCTCTCCCATTCCGTTGTCCGGTTCCTCGACACCTGCTCACCGCGACGTCACGGCGGCGGGTCGACACTGCCGGGCGGCCGCGCGAGCACAGGCGGTCCGTGCCATTCTAGCGCCGACCAGCACCGTTCCCGTCACACGGCGCCCGTCACACGGCGCCGATCACGCGGCGCCCGTCGCACGTCCCCGTCCGCCACCCCGGTCGAGCGGCGCGGGTCTCGACGCTCCCCGCGCGCCCGCTCACCCCAGCCCGCTCACCCCAGCCCGCGCAGCGCGGCCCGCGGCGGAGCCTCGTCCCGCACGGCGGCGACGAGCTCGAGGGCGTGCCGGGTCGCGACGACGTCGTGGGCGCGGAACACCCGGGCGCCGTGCCAGGCCGCGAGCGCCGTCGCCGCGAGGGTGCCGGCGAGCCGCTCGTCCGCGCCGACGTCCAGCACCTCCCCCACGAAGTCCTTGCGGCTCAGCGCCATGAGCACGGGGTGGCCGAGCGCGACGAGGGCCTCGGTGCGGCGCAGCAGGTGGATCGAGTGCCACGTGTTCTTCCCGAAGTCGTGGGTGGGGTCCACCAGCACCGACGCGGGCGGCACGCCGCACGCGACGGCACGCGCCGCGGCGCGGCGCAGGGTGGTGAGCACGTCCCGGGTGACGCCGTCGCGCGGGTCGTCGAGACCGTCCTCGACGCCGTCGTCCCGCGGGTACGCGACCCGGACCGGGTCCGTGCGCGGCTGCGCCCCACCGGTGTGCGAGCAGACGACGCCGACGCCCGCGGCGCCCGCCACCTCCACGAGCGCCGGGTCGTGCCCGGCCCACGTGTCGTTGATCAGGTCGGCGCCGGCCGCGATCGCCGCCCGGGCGACGCCGGAGCGCCACGTGTCCACGCTGACGAGGAGGTCCGGCACCTCGGCGCGGACCTTCTCGACGAACGGCACGACCCGGTCGACCTCCTCGGTCTCGGAGACCTCCGGTCCCACGCCCGCCCGTACGCCGCCGACGTCGAGGATCGCCGCGCCGTCGGCCCACGCCTGGTGCGCGGCCGCGAGCGCCGCACCGTCGTCGGCGAGGCGGGCGGGCGCGTAGAACGAGTCGGTGGTGCGGTTGACGATGGCCATGACCACGGGCCGCAGCGACCCGTCGGCACCCCGCCCGACCTCGCGTCCGCGCAGGACCAGCGGGGCCCCGGCGGGCGGGATCACGACCGGAACTCGGCGGCCAGCGCGCGTCCGCGCTCGACGACGTGCTCGACGGCGTCCTCGGCGGAGTCGGTGAGATGGATGAGGTCGAGGTCGGTGGGGTTGATCATGCCCCGGTCGACGGCGGCGGTGCGGACCCACTCCAGCAGGCCGCCCCAGTAGTCGGTGCCGACGAGCACGACGGGGAACCCGGTGACCTTGTGCGTCTGGACGAGGGTGAGCGCCTCGAACAGCTCGTCGAACGTGCCGAACCCGCCGGGCAGCACGACGAAGCCCTGCGCGTACTTGACGAACATCGTCTTGCGGGCGAAGAAGTAGCGGAAGTTCACGCCCAGGTTGACGTACTCGTTCATGCCCTGCTCGAAGGGCAGCTCGATGCCGAGGCCGATCGACGTGCCGCCGGCGTCGAGGGCACCCCTGTTGGCGGCCTCCATGATGCCGGGACCGCCGCCCGTCATGACCGAGTAGCCGGCCTCGACGAGCAGGCGGCCGACCTCCATGCCGAGCGCGTAGTCGGGGTGCTCCGGGCTGGTGCGGGCAGAGCCGAAGACGGACACGGCGGCCCCCACCTCCGCGAGCGCACCGAAGCCCTCGACGAACTCGGCCTGGATGCGCATGACGCGCCACGGGTCGGAGTGGACCCAGTCGGTGCCCTCCCCGGGCGCGAGGAGACGCTGGTCGGTCGTGGTGGCGGGGATGTGGGTTCCTCGCAGCAGGACGGGCCCCTTGCGGTAGCCACGCCCGGACTGGGGGACGCCCTCGTCGGTGCGGTCGCTCATGTGGGCAGCCTATGCACCGCGGAGCCAGGTGCGCAGGGCGTCCCGGCACAGGGCGAGCTCGCGCACCGGGACGCGTTCGTCGTCGGCGTGCGCGAGCAGCGGGTCCCCGGGGGCGAAGTTGACGGCGGGGACGCCGAGCGCGGCGAAGCGGGCCACGTCGGTCCACCCGTACTTGGGCCTCGGCTCCCCGCCGGTGCGGGCGAGGACGGCGGCGGCGAACTGCGCGGCGAGGGGGTCGTCGAGGCCGGGGCGGGCGCCCGGCGAGGAGTCGGTCACCACGACCTCGAACCCGTCGAACAGCTCGCGCAGGTGCGCCTCGGCCTCGGCCTCGGTGCGCGACGGCGCGAACCGGTAGTTCACGGTGACGGTGCAGGCGTCGGGGATGACGTTGCCCGCGATGCCGCCGGCGATGCCGACGGCGTTGACGCCCTCGCGGTAGACGAGCCCGTCCACCTCGACCGCGGCCGGCTCGTAGGCGGCGAGCCGGGCGAGCACGGGCGCGGCGGCGTGGATCGCGTTCTCGCCGCGCCAGGCGCGCGCGGAGTGCGCCGCGACGCCGTGGGTGCGGACCTCCACCCGGATCGTGCCGTTGCAGCCGCCCTCGATGCCCGCGGACGTCGGCTCCCCGAGGATCGCGAAGTCGCCCGCCAGGAGGTCGGGCCGGTTCCGCACCAGCCGCCCGAGGCCGCTCTTGACCGCCTCGACCTCCTCGTGGTCGTAGAAGACGTAGGTGACGTCCGCCGTCGGCTCGCTGCCGGGACGGCCCAGCTCGACGGCGAGCGCCAGGAACACCGTCAGGCCGGCCTTCATGTCGACGGTGCCGCGCCCCCACAGGACCCGGTCGTCGCCCGTGCCCTCCACGCGGGTGGGCAGGTTCGGCGGGTCGGTCAGCGGCACGGTGTCGAGGTGCCCGGCCAGGACGACCCGGCGCTCGCGCCCCAGGTTCGTGCGCGCCACGACGGCGTCGCCGTCGCGGTGGACCTCCAGGTGCGGCTGGTCGCGCAGGACGGCCTCCACCGCGTCCGCGAGCGCCGCCTCGTCCCCCGAGACGGACTCGATGTCGCAGACCGCCGCGAGGATGTCGGCGAGGTCGGAGGTCGGCAGCACGGCCGGGTCCAGCAGGGCGGGGTCGAGGCTGTTCCGGAGGTCGGGCATGCTCTCCATCCTGCCAGCCGCCGCCGATAGGCTGGCCCCATGACCACGTCGACCTCCTCCCCCCGCCACGCCTGGGGCCTCGGCCTCGCGACGACCGCCGACGACGGCACCACGCTCGACGTCTGGTACCCGGCCCCCGCGCTGGGCGAGTCGCCGGACGACGTCGCGATCCCCGCCGAGCTCGCCGCGCTCACGCAGCGGGACGACGCACGCCGCGTCGACGTGTCGGTCGTGCACACGCAGATCGACCTCGACGCCGCCCCCGCCGACGCCGCGGACGCGTACCTGCGCCTGCACCTGCTCTCGCACCGCCTGGTGCAGCCGCACGGGCTGAACCTCGACGGCGTGTTCGGCGCCCTGGCGAACGTCGTGTGGACGTCCCACGGCCCGTGCAGCGTCGCCGGGTTCGAGGCGACCCGGCTGCGCCTGCGCGCCGCGACGCGCACGCCCGTCACCGTGTACGGCATCGACAAGTTCCCCCGCATGGTCGACTACGTCGTGCCCGCGGGCGTGCGGATCGCGGACGCCGACCGCGTGCGCCTCGGCGCGCACCTCGCCGAGGGCACCACGGTCATGCACGAGGGGTTCGTCAACTTCAACGCCGGCACGCTCGGCGCGTCCATGGTCGAGGGCCGCGTCTCGGCGGGCGTCGTCGTGGGCGACGGGTCGGACGTCGGCGGCGGCGCCTCGATCATGGGCACCCTGTCCGGTGGCGGCAAGGAGGTCATCTCCCTGGGTGAGCGCAGCCTGCTCGGCGCGAACGCCGGCCTCGGCATCCCGCTGGGCGACGACTGCGTCGTCGAGGCGGGCCTGTACGTCACCGCGGGCACCAAGGTGACGGTCCTCGACGAGATGGGCGACGAGGGCGAGCCGCGCGTCGTCAAGGCGCGCGAGCTCGCGGGCCGTGACCGGCTGCTGTTCCGCCGCAACTCCCGCACGGGCGCCGTCGAGGCCCTGACCCGCGGCGGGGTCGGCGTGGAGCTGAACGCCGCGCTGCACGCCAACTGATGTCCGCCCGACGGCGCCCTGCCGCGCACGCGGCGGGCGCCGTCGTGACGTTCCTCGTCGTGGGCGTCGCCGCCGTGGTCGGGGTGGTCTGGTTCCTCGGCGCGCAGGCACCCGTGCGGATCACGCAGGGGTGCACCGCGGTGCTCGACGGCCGCGAGCACGGCCTGTCCACGGTCGAGGCGGGCAACGCCGCGCTCATCACCGGGATCTCGGTCCAGCGAGGCCTGCCCGCGCGGGCCGCGACGATCGGGCTGGCCACCGCCATGCAGGAGTCCCGCCTGGTCAACATCGACTACGGCGACCGGGACTCCCTCGGCCTGTTCCAGCAGCGCCCCTCCCAGGGCTGGGGCACGCCCGCCGAGATCATGGACCCCGTCTACTCGACGAACGCGTTCTACGACGGTCTGGTGAAGGTGGACGGCTGGCAGGACATGGAGGTCACGGACGCCGCGCAGGCCGTGCAGCGTTCCGCGTTCCCCGAGGCGTACGCCCAGCACGAGCGCCTCGCCCGCGCGTGGGCGTCCGCCCTCACCGGCAACTCCCCCGGCGCGATCACCTGCACCCTGCGGCCCGTCGCCGACGACGGCCCCGCCGGGGCGTCAGCCGCCACGGGGCTCACCGACCTCCTCATGCGTGACCTCGGGCTCCCCCAGGACGACGGCGGATCCCGCATCGGCGGCCCCCGCGACGACGGAGCCGTCCCGGTCGACGTCGACGCCACCGCGCTCCCCTACGACGACCCCGACCGTGCCGCCTGGGCGGTGGCCCACTGGGCCGTCGCGACCGCCGCCACCACCGGCGCCGTCGAGGTCCGCGTCGCCGACCAGGTCTGGACCCGCGACTCCGCCGCCTGGACGACGCTGCCCGCCGACCGGGACCCCCGCCCCGCCGGCCAGGTCCGCGTCCTCGTCGGCCCGGACCCGTCCTGACCCTGCCCGTCCGCGACTCAGCGCACGGCCACGCGAGTCAGCGCGGGCGAGCGCGACTCAGCACAGTTCCCCGCGACTCAGCGCGGGCGAGCGCGACTCAGCGCATGGCCACGCGAGCCAGCGCACGTCCCGTCCCGAGTCGACCGCAATCCGGAGATCGGCTCCAGCCCGTCGCGCCCCGACGGACTCGGCCCGACGGCGGCACTCGCAGGCCCGGAAGGCGACGCGGTCGGTCTCCCCGTTCAGGGCGGGACGTCGGGGACCGAGCTCGATGCGCACCGGAGGCACGCGACGGAAGGAGAGCCCGCCGACCCACGGGAGCTGCACGGCCTCACGCCGTCACACGCTGAGTCACCGCTCCCTGCGCTGACTCGCGTGGCCATGCGCTGACTCGCGGGGGGGTCAGCGCTGAGTGGAGAGATTCTGCGCTGACTCGCGGAAGAGTGCGCTGACTCGCGGCCGCTCCCCGGACCCGAGACGACCAGGGAGCCCGCCCGGCGAACGAGCGCTGACTCGCGGGATCCTGCGCTGACTCGGCGAGACGTGCGCTGAGTCACGGGACGACGAGAGCCTGCACCGGAGGATCGATGCAGGCTCCCGGGGTGTCGCCGACGGCGACGGGTGAGCGCTGGGTCAGCGGTCCTCGACCGTGACGAAGTCGCGCGCGGTGGGGCCGGTGTAGATCTGGCGCGGGCGGCCGATCTTGGTCTGCGGGTCCTTCATCATCTCGCGCCACTGGGCGATCCAGCCGGGCATGCGGCCGAGGGCGAACAGGGGCGTGAACATGGCGGGCGAGAAGCCCATCGCCTTGTAGATGAGGCCGGTGTAGAAGTCGACGTTCGGGTAGAGCTTGCGCTCGACGAAGTAGTCGTCGGACAGCGCGATCTCCTCGAGGCCGCGGGCGATGTCGAGGAGCTCGTCCTTGGCGCCGAGCTCGTCGAGGACGGCGTCGGCGTGCTTCTTGACGATGGCGGCGCGCGGGTCGTAGCTCTTGTAGACGCGGTGCCCGAAGCCCATGAGGCGGACGCCGTCCTCCTTGTTCTTGACCTTCTTCATGAAGGTCTCGACGGAGTCGTCGCCCTTGCGGATGTTCTCCAGCATGAGCAGGACGGCCTCGTTGGCGCCGCCGTGCGAGGGGCCGGAGAGGGCGTTGATGCCGGCGGCGACGGACGCGAAGAGGGTGGCGTTGGAGGAGCCGACGACGCGCACGGTGGAGGTGGAGCAGTTCTGCTCGTGGTCGGCGTGGAGGATGAGGAGCTTGTCCATCGCGGCGACGAGGGTGGGGTTGGCCTTCCACTCCTCGTAGGGGCGGGCGAAGGTCATGCGCAGGAAGTCGTCGACGTAGCCGCGGGCGGCGTCGGGGTAGAGCAGCGGCTCGTCCTTCATGGCGCGGTGCACGTAGGACGTGATGGTGCGCGTCTTGGCGAGGAGGAGCACGGTGGCGAGCTCGACGGCCTCGTCGTCGTGCGGGTCGAGCGCCTCGGGGTAGTACGTGGCGAGGGCGTTGACGGCGGACGCGAGGATGGCCATGGGGTGGCCGCCGCGCGGGAAGGTGCCGAGGAAGGTGCGGAACGCCTCGGGGACGAGGGTGTGGCGGTTGACGCGGTCGGTGAACGCGTCGAGCTCGGCGGCGTTCGGGAGCTCGCCGTGGATGAGCAGGTAGGAGACCTCGAGGAACGAGGAGCCGTCGGCGAGCTGCTCGATGGGGTAGCCGCGGTAGCGCAGGATGCCCTGGTCGCCGTCGATGTAGGTGATCTGGGACTCGCAGGACGCGGTGTTCATGAACCCGGGGTCGACGGTCACCATGCCCGTGTTCTTGAGGAGGGAGGAGACGACGATGCCGTCGTTGCCCTCGGAGGCGGGCACGACGGACAGCGGGTGCGCCGTGCCGTCGACGGTGAGCCCGACCGAGGGGGTCTGGTGGGTGGACGTCATGTCTTCCTTCCCTGACGGCCCCGGCTCCCGTCGTCGGGGGCACTGGGGGCACGCGATCTCATGGCAACGTGACGGGCTACCTGCCGCTGCCGCCGGGGGCGGTGTCATCACAGAGCAGCCTCGGCCTGCGGATGAAACTACCCTCCAATCCCATGTGGTTCCAATCCCGGAGTCAAGATGGTGTGATGCGGGCCACAGCAGTGGCGACGGCGTCGTCGTTCGCGGTGAGCGCGACGCGGACGTGCCGGGAACCGGCGGGGCCGTAGAACTCGCCCGGTCCGACCAGGATCCCCCACCGCGCGAAGTGTCGCGCGAGGTCGCGGGAGGTGGCGCCGGCCGGGTGGTCGTCGGCGGCGCGCACCCACAGGTAGAGGCCGGCCTGGGAGTGGTCGACGACGAGCCCGGCGGCGCGCAGGGCGGGCAGGAGCGCGGCCCGGCGGCGGCGGTAGCGCTCGCGCTGCTCGACGACGTGGTCGGTGTCCCGGAGCGCGGCGATCGTGGCGGCCTGCACGGGGGCGGGCACGATCATGCCGAGGTGCTTGCGGGTGGCGAGCAGGTCCGCAACGAGGCGGGGGTCGCCGGCGACGAACGCGGCCCGGTAGCCGGCGACGTTCGACTGCTTGGACAGCGAGTAGGTGACGAGCAGCCCGTCGGTGCTCCCCCCGGTGACGCGGGGGTCGAGGAGGCTGGGGACCCGGGCGTTGCCGTCGGGGCCGACGGCGTCGCCCTCCCAGGCGAGCTCGGCGTAGCACTCGTCGGCCACGACGACGGCACCGACGCGGCGGGCGGCGGCCACGACGGCGCGCAGCTCGTCGACGTCGGCGACGGCACCGGTGGGGTTGGACGGGGAGTTGACCCAGACGACGCGCACGTCGGTGCGGTCGGCCCAGTCGTCGACGCCCCCGACGGGCAGCGGGGTGGCGCCGGCGAGGCGCGCCCCGACGTCGTAGGTGGGGTACGCGATCTCGGGGTGCACGACCACGTCCCCGGCGCCGAGGCGCAGGAGGGACGGGAGCAGCCCGACGAGCTCCTTGGAGCCGAGGGTGGGCAGGACGCCGGCGGGGTCGAGCCCGGGCACGCCCCGGCGCCGCGCGAACCAGTCGGTGACGGCTTCGCGCAGCGCCGGGGAGCCGTGGGTCAGGGGGTAGCCGGGGGCGTCCGCGGCGGCGCGCAGCGCCTCCTGGACGACGGCGGGCGTCGGGTCGACGGGCGTGCCGACGGAGAGGTCGACCATGCCGCCGGGGTGGGCGGCCGCCGTGGCCCGGACGTCACCGAGCGTGTCCCACGGGTACGGCAGACCGGTGAGGTCGGCGAGCCCCATCCGGGCCTCAGGCCTGCGGGGGCAGGACGGAGATGACCGGGTGGTCCTTCTCGATGAGACCCATCTTGGCGGCGCCGCCCGGGGAGCCCAGGTCGTCGAAGAACTCGACGTTGGCCTTGTAGTAGTCGCTCCACTCCTCGGGGACGTCGTCCTCGTAGTAGATGGCCTCGACGGGGCACACGGGCTCGCAGGCGCCGCAGTCGACGCACTCGTCGGGGTGGATGTAGAGCGACCGGGAGCCCTCGTAGATGCAGTCCACGGGACACTCCTCGATGCACGCCTTGTCCTTGACGTCGACGCACGGCTGAGCGATCACGTAGGTCACTGCGGGCACCTTCCAGGGGTGGCGGGTTCGGAGAGAGCTCCGGTGGTACGAGGGGAACTCTAGTATCGCTCACGTGGATGACCCGCACGACGATACGCACCTGTCCGACTGGCGAGACGCGGCCGTGGGCGACCGGGTCGTGGTCCGGGCCGACCTCGACCCGGACGAGGCACGACGCTCCGGACGGCGGTGGACCGACGTCATCGGCGTCGTCGTCGCCGTGGACGCCGACGGTCTCACCCTGCGCCGCGACCCCGCCCGTCGCACCGACCCCCGCGCGGACGAGGAGGTCCGGGTCCCTGCGACGTCCGTGGTCGCGGTCCGGCGGCTCGGTCCTCGCCCGCAGCGCCGGGGGCGCCCGGCCGCGGACTGACGCGTCAGGGCGTCGGCGCCTCGAGCTCCAGGGCGCCCTCGTCGACGCCCACGACGACGGCTCCCGCGGTGCAGCGCTCGACGAGCGCGGCGGGCCACTCCCCCGCGGTCCCGAGCCGCTCCCGCCCGTCCTCACGGTGCGCGGCACCGGGCCGTCCGGCGGCGCGCAGGTCGTCGGCGCCGTGGAAGAAGCCGTGCGTGCCGCCGTTCGTCTCCAGGGCCTCGACGAGCAGCTCGAGGTCCCGGACCACCTTGCGCAGCGCGGGCGCCACCCAGCCGGCGTTCTGGGCGACCATCGCCTCGGTGCGGGCCGGGTCGCTGAACGCCACCCGGGTCCCGTCGCGGAAGCTCCCCGCGGCGAGCCGCAGCGCGACGTGCCGCACGGGCGCGCCGGCGACCGTGTTGAGGAGCTGGGTCGCCAGGACGTGCGGCACGTGGCTGACGAGCGCCGCGGCCTCGTCGTGGACGTCGTCGGTGACGACCGTGACACGTCCCCGCAGCACGCCGGTCACCAGGGCGAGGACGGCGAGCAGGCGGTCCCGGTCGGTGGTGGTCGGGTCGTCGACGGTCATGGCCCAGGCGACGCCGTCGAGCAGGTCGTCGCTGGAGGCGTCGAACCCGCTGCGCTCGGTGCCGGACATGGGGTGCGCCCCGACGAACCGGTCCCCCAGCCCGGCGGCACGCACGGCGTCCCGGACCGGGCCCTTGACGCTGCCGACGTCCGTGACGGTGGCGTGGGCGGGCGCGGCCCCGGCGACCTGCTCGGCGACGACACCCATGACGCGCAGCGGCACGGCGAGCACCACGAGGTCGGCGGCCGTGACGCAGCCCGTGACGTCGTCCGCCACGACGAGCCCGGCCCGGCGGGCGGCCTCGCGGGAGGCGGGCACGACGTCGGTCGCGACGACGTCGACCCCGCGGCGGTGCAGCAGCCGAGCGAGGGAGCCGCCGATCAGCCCGAGGCCGACGACGGCGACCCGCCCGGGGCCGGTCACCACAGCAGGCCCTCGGCGACGGATCCGGCGCCGTCGTGGGCGCGCACGCTGCCCGTGGGGGCGTGATCGGCGAGGACGCCGTCGAGGCCGCCCTCGCCCGGTGCCGCCGGGTAGGCGCCGAGCACCTTGAGGGCGTCACCGGCGGCCAGGAGGTCGGCGAACAGGTCGCGCACCGGGTCGTCCCAGGGCGCCGCGTCGAGCGTCACGACGAACACGTACTGCCCCTCGCGGGCCTTGAGGGGACGCGTGACGAGGCTGGACATGTTGACGCCGCGCTCGGCGAAGGTCCGGGTGACGCGGGCGAGGACGCCGGGGCCGGTGACGACGGGGGTGACGGCGACCAGGGTGCGCCACGAGCCGGCGGTGGTGGCGGCGAGCCGTGCGCGGGCCCGCGACCGCCGGTCGAGCACGAGGAACCGGGTGCGGGCGCCCGGGAAGTCCTCGACGCGCCGGGCGAGGGTGTCGAGCCCGTAGAGCTCGCCGCACAGCCGGGGACCGAGGGCCACCTGGTGCGGCGCGACGTCCCGGCAGGCCGCGGCGTTCGACGACGCGGGCACGTCGGCCAGGCCGTGCGCGGCGGCGAACCGGCGGCACTGGGCGAGCCCGTGGGGGTGCGCGGTGATCTCGGTGAGGGTGCCGTGCCCGGGGCGGACGAACGCGTCGAAGGACACGTCGAGCACGACCTCGTCGACGGCGACGACGTCGGCGCTGCCCAGCAGCATGTCGACCGACGGTACGACGTACCCCTCGACCGAGCTCTCGATCGCGACGACGCCGAGGTCGGCGGCGCCGTCCGCGACGGCGTCGTGCACGGCCGTGACCGCGGTCAGCGGGACGGCCTCGACGTCGCCGGGCACCGGGACGCGGGACGCGGCCCAGGTGCGGACGGCCTGGTGGGTGAACGTCCCCTCCGGGCCGAGGTACGCGACCCTCACGCGCCGGCCCACCGCGGCACCAGCGGGTCCGGGCCCGGCTCGAAGTGGCCGCCGGGCAGGACGGCGAGGGTGCGGTGCGCGACGCCGCGGGCGTCGAGCTCCGCGACGAGCCGGTCGAGGGCCTCGACCGACGGGCAGCGGAACGACGTGAAGAACACGTGCGGCCCCTGCGCGGACGGGTGGCTGCGCAGGTGCTGCAGGTCGACGCCCGCGTCGTCGATGACGGCGAGGGTGTGCCGCAGCGAGCCGCGGTGGTCGTCGGACGGACCGAAGGCGAGCCACACCTGCGCCGGCTCCGTGAAGCGCGGCCAGTCGTCGCGCGACTCCAGCAGCCCGTACCAGACGGGTCCACGCTCCCCCAGCCGGTCGCTGCCCGGCATCGGGGTCCAGCCGACGGGGACGCGCGTGTCCTCGACGACGAGCGACCCGTGCTCGCCGACGAGCGCGACCCGCTCCTCCAGGGTGGTCGCCGTGGGCACGAGCCGCGGGCTGACACCCATCGCGCGCAGCACGTCCGCGCAGTCACGGACCCCCGCCTCGTCGACGACGACCTGCCCGGCGCCGCCGCCCGGGCGCGGGGAGACCCACACCCACCGGGGCGCGACGGTCACGGCGGCGGTGACGATGAGCGAGCGGTCGCCGTCGAGCAGCGCCTGCTCCAGCGACGGCGACGGCTGCTCGGGGTGGCCGAGGTGCACCACGGCCGCGAGGTCGTCGATGTCGGCGACGGTGGCGAGCGCCTGCTGGGTCGTGCCGAGGTCCAGCAGCTCGACGGACTCGTCGGGCACGGCGGAAGCGACCGGGGACCCCGCGGCGACGCCGGACCAGCCGTGCTCGTGGGCGGCGAGCGCGGCGTGCACCGGCGACTCGCGGGAGGTGCGTCCGAGCATCAGTCGTCCCCGTCCTTCTTCTCGGTGTCACCCGGTCGGTCGTCCTTGTCCTGCCGGTCCTCGGCGCGGGACGCGGAGCAGCTCACCGCGTCGTCGGGCTTGTAGCGCCAGTAGTCGGACTCGTCCTTGACGAGCTCGCCCTCGAGGTAGACCTTGCGGTACACCGTGATGTCGAAGCCGTCCTCGCCGCCGGGGTACGCCTCGCAGCCGGCGTCGCCGGACCGGTCGATCGTGGAGGCCGGGACGACGTTCTGCTTGCCGGAGTCGCTGGCCTCGACCTCGTAGTACGTCGTGGACCAGACCTTCACGTGCAGGCGTCCGCCCGAGACGTACGCCTGCATGAGCGCGCCGTACGGGGTGTCGTTCTTGAACTTCATGTCGATCGAGCCGACGTAGATCGTGGCCTCGCGCCCTGCCGGGTACCGGCTGAACCAGTAGCTGTGCTGGCGGTGCTCGACGTCGTCGAAGCCCGCGAAGAAGCCCGCGTTGTACGTGGTGGTCGCCATCTGGGACAGGCCGCCGCCCACGGCGTCGGAGTGGATGCCGTTGTTGACGACGCCCGCCGCGAAGTAGCCGTTGGAGACCTCGATGGGCGACAGCGTGTCGACCAGGGAGAAGGTCTCGCCGGGCTTCACCAGCGTGCCGTTGACGAGCTCGGCGCCACGGATGAGGTTCTTGGTCCGGATCGGCTCGCTGGTCAGCGGGGTGGAGAACTCCGAGATCACCTCGTCGACGCCGAGCTCGGCGAGCGAGTCCCGGGTGTCCTCCGGGTCCTGCTCGACCAGCTCGACGGCGGCCGTGCGCTCGTCGGACGTCGCCGCCTCGCCCACGGAGTCCGCGACCTGCGCGGGGTCCAGGGTGGTGCCGGTCTGCCCGCCGACGATCACGGGCTCGCCGCCGGAGAACTCGAAGTGCGCGTCGTCCGGCTCCTGCAGGAGGTCGTTCGTCCGCTCGACGACGGCGCTGGTGAGCCGGTCGCCGTCGAACGTCGTGACGAGCTCGCCCTCCTGCGCGACGAACGACGTGGAACGGGCCAGCACGCGCGCGGGGAGCTCGGGGTTCTGCCCGCCGACCTCCACGGTGACCGGACCGGACACGACCTCCTCCGCCTCGGCGAGCGCCGCGTCGGTGTCCGCCTGGTCGATGGCCGGCGGCACCGCCTCGACGGGGAGCTCGATCTCGCCGGTGGTGACGAGCCAGCCCGCCACCAGGGCGTCCTCGGCGGCGTCGACGACGACGGAGGTGCCGTCCTCCGGGTCGGTCGCGACGGGCTCGCCGCCGGTGAAGCGGACGGTGCCGTCGACCGGCTCCTTCGCGAGGGACGCGGCGGTGGCCTCGACGGCGCCGCCGAGGGCGGTGCGGTCGACGTCCACCACGGGGGCGACGGCGTCGCCGCCGACGACGTGGTCGAGCAGGCGGCCCGGGTCCAGCGTGAAGCCCGTGACGGAGTCGACGGTGGCCTGCGCGTCCAGCGTCAGCCCGGCCGCCGTGGGGTCCAGCGTGCCCGAGGCGTCACCGGCGCGGACGGGCACCGGTTCGACGGCGCGGGGACCGAGCTCCGCGTCGAGCGCGGCGACGGCCTCGTCGGCGGACAGCCCGCCCACGTCCACCCCGGCGACGGTGGTGCCCTGCGCGACGTCGTCCGCCACGAACCACTGGGCACCGGCGTACAGGCCGGCGAGGACGACGACCCCGAGCCCGGCGCCGAGGAGCACGCGCGGCAGCCGGCTCGGGGCGCCGTCACCGGTCAGGCCCTCCAGCGGGCTGCCCGACGTGGGCGGGGTGCCGCCCGTCCCGGACGCTGCCGCCACCGCCGGGATCGCCTCGGTCGGGGCGCCCGTGGGCAGGCCGTCGACCGCCGGCGCGGACACGACGCCGATGCGGCGCTGCTCGTACGCCCGGACGGAGGGCTGGTAGGGGGTCTCGTCGTCGTCCGCGCTCGGGCGCGCACCGGCCGCGGCGACCGGCGTCTGCTGGGCGGGCCGGGTCGGCTGCGCGGGCCGGGCCGGCTGCGCCGGCGCCGTCGGCTGCGCGGGCGCGGGCGCGGGCGCGACGGACGGGCCCGGCGCCGACGAGGACGGCGTCGCAGGACCGCCCGGAGCCGTCGGAGCGGCTGCGGCCGGAGCCTCCGGCGCGCCCTGACGCGGCCCGCCGCCGGGCGCGGACGCGGCGGACGCAGCCGTGGAGGTGGCCGCGGCCTGCGCGGCGGCCGATCCCGGGACCGGTGAGGTCGGTGCGGACGGCGCCGGTGCGGACGACGCCGCAGGTCCGGCAGCCGGTGCCGGACGGGAGGGTGACGACGCGGCGGCCGGCGAGGACGCCGCCGTCGGGGAGGCCGCGGGCGCGCCCGGTGCCGGACGGGAGGGTGACGACGCGGTGGCCGGCGAGGCGGCGCCCGCCGGCGAGGCCGGAGGGGCGGCCGGGCGGGGCGCGAAGGAGGACGGCGCGCCCGGGCTCGCGGGCGCGGTGGGCGCGGCACCCGGCGCAGGGCTCGCGGACGGCGGCTGGGGCGAGTTCGTGGAGGCCGTCGTGGGCGACGCCGGGCCGGCAGGGGCGTCCGCGGCCGGACGCCGCTGCGGCAGCGGGGTCCGCTGCGGCGGGGCGGGTGCCGCGGCCGCGGCGGGGCCCGCCCCGGGGTGCGTCGCCGCGCTCGACGCGCCCGGGCCGGGCGCACCGGCCTGCGGGGGTGCGGCGGGCGGTGTCGCCGCGCTGTCGGGGGACGACCCGCCCGGGTGCAGGTTCTCGTCGCCGTCGGTCGGCTGGCCCATCGACACACGCTCCGTGCTGAACTGGGGAGGGGCTCGTGGGCCCCGGGACGGTCGTGACGCGGCTCGGCGCCACGCCAGCACAGGATCCTACTCGGGTCCGTCCGGCGCCTGGTCCGCGAACCAACGGGCGGGCAGGAACGCCGCGACGGCGAACAGCAGGAGCCCGCCGTAGGTCCACACGTACCCGGTGACGTCGGCGGGGACGAGGACGTCTCCGCCGGGTCCGTCGGTCGCGAGGAGCTGGACGACGACCAGCCAGCCGGCCCCGGCGGCGAGGAGGGCGCCGATGCCCGTCCAGGCGCGGCACATGACGGCGGTGGCGAGCGTCATGACGAGGGCGAGGACGAGCCCGGCGGGCAGGTCGCCCCAGGTGCTGCGGTGGGTGAGGGTGCCGACGAGCCCGATCGCGCCGCCGAGCAGCAGAGCCAGGAGGACGCGTCCGGTCAGCGCGAGGGCGCCGGGCCGGGTGCCCGGGGTCTGGGCGTGGTGCGGTGCGGAGGGGCTCACCGGGCCGAGCCTACCGGCGGGGCGGGTGCGCGACGCGCAGGTGGGTGGTCGCCAGGAGGGGGGCGACCTCGTCGTTGCTCAGGGCGTACCGGGCGACGACGCCGGGGGCGTCGAGCGCGGCGACGTGCTGCACCTGGGTCGCGTGGGCGCGCAGGGCGGCGAGGACGCGGTCGAGGACGGGGGCGACGTCGAGCGCGAGGACGGTGCCGGGCCGGTGACCGGTGGTGACGGCCGCGCCACGCGGGTCCGCGACGACGGCGGCCTCGGCGGCGTGGTCCACGGCGACGGGCGGCAGCACGCCGTCGGGGTCCGCGACGGACGCCCCGGCGGCGACGAGACGACGGACACCCGGGTCGGCGGCCAGCCCGCGTCGGGCGGCCCGGAGGGCGTCGGCGGGGGCGACGACCTCCCACCGCTCGACCGTCCAGGGCGCACCGGCCACGGGGGCGGCCGGGTCGGCGGCGAGCTCGACGGCGCGCACGGTGACGTCGTGGGCGCGCACGTGGTCGGGGTGCCCGTAGCCGCCGCCGGACTCGTAGGTGACGACGACGGCGGGCCGGCGCTCGCGCACGACGGCGGCGAGCCGTGCGGCGGCGTCGTCGAGGGGGACGCGGGCGAACGCCGCGGGGCCGGAGTCGGGTGCGGGTCCGGCGATGCCGGGTGCGACCCACGCCATGCCGGAGTCCTCGAAGCGGGCCGGCCCGGACCCCGGCTCGTCGGCGCCGGGCACCTGGTCGAGGAACTGGTGGTCGGTGACGCCGAGCGCGGCGAGCGCGGCGGACAGTTCGACCTCGCGGTGGGCGGCCAGCGCGGGCCCCTCGCCCTCGAGGTGGGCGAGCCCGGTGGGGTGGGCGGCGGTGTCGATGACCTCGCCGCGCTCGCCGCGGGTGCAGGTCACCAGGGTGACCCGCTCCCCCGCGGCCGCCCAGGCGGCGAGCAGCGCGCCGGTGGCGAGCGTCTCGTCGTCGGGGTGCGCGTGCACCGCCAGCAGCGGCCCCACGCCCGGATCGACGGACGGGAGCCCGCCGTCGTCCGCCACGGGGACTGCCGCGAGCGGCACGCTCGGGTCGCAGGCGGCCGTCCCGAGGGACGGGGACCCGCCGTCGCTGACCGTGTCCGGAGCCGGCGCCGCACCGGACCCGACGACGACGGGGACGCCGGGACCCTCGTCGCGAGGCTGGTCGGGCCTGGCGGGAGGTCGCGAGGTACGAGCGGCCGGATGGCCGCCTCGCGACGAGGGTCCCGGCGTCCCCGTCGGGTTCACCACAGGATCAGGCGCGCTTCGCCCGGGCCGCGGCGCGGGCGCGCTCGGTGGCGTCGAGGTGCACCTTGCGGATGCGGACGATCTCCGGGGTGATCTCCACGCACTCGTCCTCGGCGGCGAACTCGAGGGACTCCTCGAGGGTGAGCTTGCGCGGCGGCACAAGGTTCTCGAAGTTGTCGGCGGTCGAGGACCGCATGTTCGTCAGCTTCTTCTCCTTGGTGATGTTGACGTCCATGTCCTCGTTGCGCGAGTTCTCGCCGACGACCATGCCCTCGTAGACGTCCTGGGTGGGGTCGACGAAGAAGGAGCCGCGCTCCTGGAGGTTGATCATCGCGAACGGCGTGACGACGCCGGCGCGGTCCGCCACGAGCGAGCCGGTGGCGCGGGACTCGATGGGGCCGTGCCACGGCTCGTAGCCCTCGGAGAGCGACGAGGCGATGCCGGTGCCGCGGGTCTCGGTGAGGAACTTGGTGCGGAACCCGATGAGGCCGCGGGCGGGGACGACGAACTCCATGCGGACCCAGCCGGTGCCGTGGTTCGACATGGTCTCCATGCGGCCCTTGCGCTGCGCGAGGAGCTGGGTGACGGCGCCGAGGTACTCGTCGGGCACGTCGATGGTCATGCGCTCCATCGGCTCGTGGCGCTTGCCGTCGACGTCCTTGGTGACGACCTGCGGCTTGCCGACGGTCAGCTCGAAGCCCTCGCGACGCATCTGCTCGACGAGGATGGCGAGCGCGAGCTCGCCACGGCCCTGGACCTCCCAGGCATCGGGACGCTCGGTCGGCAGGACCTTGAGGGAGACGTTGCCGACGAGCTCGGCGTCGAGGCGGTCCTTGACCTGGCGGGCCGTGACCTTGTGGCCCTTGCCGCCCTTGCCGGCCAGCGGGGAGGTGTTGATCCCGATGGTCATGGAGATGGCGGGGTCGTCGACGGTGATGAGCGGCAGGGGCCGCGGGTCGTCGACGTCGGTGAGGGTCTCGCCGATCATGATGTCGGCGATGCCGGCGACGGCGACGATGTCACCGGGGCCGGCGGACTCGGCGGGGACGCGGTCCAGCGCCTTGGTCTCGAGGAGCTCGGTGATCTTGACGGGACGCTGGGTGCCGTCCTGGCGGGCCCAGATGACGGTCTGGCCCTTGTGCAGGGTGCCGTTGAAGATGCGCAGCAGGGCGAGCCGGCCGAGGAACGGCGACGCGTCGAGGTTGGTGACGTGCGCCTGGAGCGGCATGTCCTCGTCGTAGGACGGCGCCGGGATGTTCTGCAGGATGGTGGAGAACAGCGGCTCGAGGTCCTCGTTGGCGGGCAGGGCGCCGTCGGCGGGCTGCTCGACGGACGCGCGGCCGGCCTTGGCGGACGCGTAGACGACGGGGACGTCGAGGACGGCGTCGAGGTCGAGGTCGGGGACCTCGTCGGCGAGGTCGGAGGCGAGCCCGAGCAGCAGGTCGGTGGCCTCGGCGACGACCTCGGTGATGCGCGAGTCGGGGCGGTCGACCTTGTTGACGACGATGATGACGGGCAGCTTGGCGGCGAGCGCCTTGCGCAGCACGAAGCGGGTCTGCGGGAGCGGGCCCTCGGACGCGTCGACGAGGAGGACGACGCCGTCGACCATGGACAGGCCGCGCTCGACCTCGCCGCCGAAGTCGGCGTGGCCGGGGGTGTCGATGACGTTGATGGTGATGCCGTCGGGCTCGCCCGCGGCGGCGGCGGCCGGGCCGGCGTACCGCACCGCGGTGTTCTTCGCGAGGATCGTGATGCCCTTCTCGCGCTCGAGGTCGCCGGAGTCCATGACCCGGTCGTCGACCTGCTGGCGCTCGGAGAAGGCGCCTGCCTGACGCAGCATGGCGTCCACGAGGGTCGTCTTGCCGTGGTCGACGTGGGCGACGATCGCCACGTTGCGCAGGTCGGAGCGCACAGACATCTACGGTTCTCTTTCCGTGGGAGGGCGGCACCGGGAGTCCGGGGCCGGTCCATCCTACCCGGAGGTGTCCGACGGCGGTTCGTCAGATCCCTCACGTCGGCGACGGGGTGGCAGCACGCGCCTGCGGCGGGCCGGAGCACCGTCGCCGTCGTCCTCTCGCGTCCTGGTGAAGACGGGCACCTGGCCGGTGAGCTGGCCGAAGTGCTCGGTCACGTGCTCCGTGACCTGCTCGGTGACGTGCTCGGTGAGCTCGCGGCGGCGCAGGCGTCGTTCGGCGCGGGTGATCTCCTTGTACTCGCCGTCGAGCGCCTTCCAGACGGACAGCACCATCCCGACCATGACGACGGAGAACGGCAGGGCGGTGAGGATGGACGCCGTCTGGAGGGACTGGAGGCCGCCGGCGAACAGCAGGGCCGCGGCGACGCCGCCCTGGAGCACCGCCCAGAAGAGACGCGACCACAGGGGCGGGTTCTGGTCGCCGCCGTGGGAGAGCATGTCGACGACGAACGACCCGGAGTCGGAGGACGTCACGAAGAACACGACGACGAGCACCATCGCGGCGATCGCCATCCACGTCCCGCCGCCGGGCATGTGCTCGAACAGCTGGAACATCGCGGTGTCGGTGTTCACGGCGCCGGTGACGGGGTCGAGCATGGAGCCCGGCTCGGCACGTTCCTGGTGGATGGCGGACCCGCCGAAGATGCTGAACCAGATCGTGGTGACGACCATCGGGACCAGGAGGGTGCCCAGCACGAACTCGCGCACGGTGCGCCCGCGGGAGATGCGGGCGATGAAGAGGCCGACGAAGGGCGCCCAGGAGATCCACCAGCCCCAGTAGAAGATCGTCCAGTCGGACTCCCAGGCGAGGCCTTCCGCGCCGCGGAACGCGAGGGTGTCGAACGTCAGGAACATGACGTTCTGCAGGTAGTAGCCGATGGACTGCACCCACTCGCGCAGCAGGAACAGGGTCGAGCCGAGGACGAGCACGGAGAGGGCCAGGACGCCGGCGAGCATCATGTTGGCGTTGGACAGCCACTTGATGCCGCGTTCGAGGCCGGACGCGACGGACAGTGCGGCGAGGGCGGTGATGCCGGCGATGAGGCCCATCTCGAGGGCGGTGGACGGGTCGGCGACGTCGAGGTAGTCGAGGCCCGCGGCGACCTGGAGGACGCCGAGGCCGAGGGACGTCGCGACGCCGAACACGGTGCCGAAGATAGCGAGGACGTCGATGACGTCGCCGAGGCGTCCCTTGACGCGGTCCCCGAGGAGCGGTTCGAGGGCCCAGCGGATGGAGACGGGGCGGCCCTTGCGGTGGATGGCGTAGGCGAGCGCGAGCCCGATGACGACGTAGATGCCCCAGGCGTGCAGGCCCCAGTGCACGTAGGTCTGCCCGACGGCCGCCTGGGCGAGCGCGGGTTCCTCGCCGCCGACGCCGGGCTTCGGGGACACGAAGTGGGACAGCGGCTCGGCGACGCCGTAGTAGACGAGGCCGATCCCCATGCCCGTGGCGAACAGCATCGCGAACCAGACGGGGAGCCGGAAGTCGGGCTCCTCGTCGTCGGGGCCGAGCGTGATCTCGCCGAACCGGCTGAGCCCGACGAAGATCGCGAAGATGACGAACGCGGCCACGGCGACGACGTAGTACCAGCCGAAGGCGCTGATGACGCTCGCCTGGAGCGTGTCCATGACGGCCGCGACGGAGTCGGTGAAGATCACCGCCGCGAGCACGAAGAGCAGGATCAGGCCGGCGGCCGGGTAGAACACGGTCGGGGCGAGGGTCGATCGGCGTGCCATGTCCGTCACCTTCACCCGATTCGCCCCGACCGGCAAACGCAACAGGACGCCGACGGGCCGGTGGCCCGTCGGCGTCCTGCGTGGTGCGGGGTCAGCCGGCGATCTGGTCGCCGACCAGGCCCGCGCCGGGGATGGCGGCGAGGAGGTCGCGCGTGTACTGCTCGCGGGGGTTGTCGAACACCTCGTCGGTGCTGGCCTGCTCGACGACCTTGCCGGACTGCATGACCACCACGTCGTCCGCGATCTGGCGGACGACGGCCAGGTCGTGGGTGATGAACAGGTAGCTCAGGCCGAGCTCGGTCTGCAGCTTGTCGAGGAGCTCGAGGATCTGCGCCTGGACGAGCACGTCGAGGGCGGAGACCGCCTCGTCGAGCACGACGACCTCGGGGTTGAGGGCGAGGGCTCGCGCGATGGCGATGCGCTGGCGCTGGCCGCCGGACAGCTCGTTGGGGAACCGCCGCATGGCCGACTGCGGCAGCGCCACGAGGTCGAGGAGCTCGCGGACCCGGTTCTCGCGCTCCTTCGCCGACCCGACGCGGTGCAGCTTGAGCGGCTCCTCGATCGAGCGGTAGATGGAGAACATGGGGTCGAGCGACCCGTACGGGTTCTGGAACACCGGCTGGATGCGGCGCCGGAACGCGAACGCCTCCTTGGTGTTGAGCGAGGCGACGTCCACGCCGTCGAACTCGACGGTGCCGGAGGTGGGCTCGAGCAGGCCGAGCACCATGTTCGCCGCCGTGGACTTGCCGGAGCCCGACTCCCCCACGAGCGCGAGGGTGCGTCCGCGCCCGAGGGTGAAGGACACGTCGTCGACGGCCTTGAAGTCGGTCGTCGAGCCGGGGCGGGAGCCGCGGATCTGGAAGACCTTCGTGAGGTTCTTCGCCACCACGACGTCCTTCGGCCCGGTCGCGGCCTGCTCGACGTCGCCGTGGTGGGCGCGGAGCTCCTCGGACTCCTGCCCGGCCTCGTGCGCGACCTGGATGCGGCGCGACGCGAGGGACGGGGCGGAGGCGACGAGGCGCTGAGTGTACGGGTGCTGCGGGTCGGCGAGGATCTCGCGGGCGGGGCCCGACTCGACGATGCGGCCCTTGAACATCACGACGAGGTGCTCGGCGCGCTCGGCGGCCAGGCCCAGGTCGTGGGTGATGAACAGCACGGCGGTGCCGAGGTCGCGCGTCATGTCCCCGAGGTGGTCGAGGATCTGCCGCTGCACGGTGACGTCGAGCGCCGAGGTGGGCTCGTCGGCGATGAGCAGGCGCGGACGCGAGGCGAGGCCGATGCCGATGAGCGCGCGCTGGCGCATGCCGCCGGAGAACTCGTGCGGGTACTGGCGCGCGCGACGCTCGGCGTCGGGCAGGCCGGCCTCGGCGAGCACCTCGGCGACGCGGGCGCGCAGGTCGGCCTTGCTGCCCTGGAAGCCGTTGGCCTTGAGGGCCTCGGTGACCTGGGTGCCGATGCGCCACACCGGGTTGAGGTTCGACATCGGGTCCTGCGGGACCATGCCGATCTCGCGGCCCCGCAGGGCCTCCTTGGCCTTGCGAGTCGCACCGACGAGCTCGCGCCCGGCGAACTTGATGGACCCGCCGGTGACGCGGCCGGTGCCGGGCAGCAGGTCGATGATCGCCGCGGCGGTCGTCGACTTGCCGGAGCCGGACTCGCCGACGATCGCGACGCTCTGGCCGGGGTAGACGGTGAGGTCGGCGCCGCGCACGGCCTGGACCTCGCCGACGGCGGTGGTGAAGGAGATCTGCAGGTCCCGGATCTCCAGCAGGGGCGTGTTCGGGTCGACGGAGCGGTCCGGGCCGTCGCCCTCGGTCACGGTGATCTGGGTCGTCATCGCTTGCGAGCCTTCGGGTCGAGGGCGTCGCGCACGACGTCGCCCATCATCATGAATCCGAGCACGGTGATCGCCAGCCCGGCGGCCGGGTAGAGCAGGATCTCCGGCGCGGTGCGGATCGCGGCCTGCGCGGCGGAGATGTCACCGCCCCAGGACACCGTCGAGGGCGGCAGACCGATGCCGAGGAAGCTCAGCGTGGCCTCCGCCACGATGAACTGGCCGAGCGCGACGGTCGCGTAGACGATGATCGGCGCGGCCGAGTTGGGCAGCACGTGCTGGAGCAGGATCCTGCCCTTGCCCATGCCGAGCGACTTCGCGGCCGTGACGTACTCGTTGTTCTTCACCGACAGCACGGTGCCGCGCGTGATGCGGGCGATCTGCGGCCAGCCGAAGATCGCGAGCACGAACGCGACGGTGAAGGCCGTCCGGTTCTGCGACAGCGACATGATGACGATGGCGCCGAGGACCAGCGGGATCGCGAAGAAGATGTCGGTGGTACGCGACAGGATCGTGTCGAACCACTTGCCGTAGTACCCGGCGATGGCACCCATGGCCGTGCCGATGACGACGACCATGAGGGTGGTGAGCACGCCGACGACCACCGACGCACGGGCGCCGTAGATGGTGCGGGTGTAGATGTCGCAGCCCTGGCGGTCGAACCCGAACGGGTGGCCCGCCTCGGGGCCGCCGAGCGCGTCGGCAAGGTTGCAGTCGAGGCGCGGGTCCAGCGAGGTGAACCAGGACGGGAACGCCGCGACCAGCACGACGACGACGATGATCACGCCGGCGACCCAGAACAGCGGGCGGCGCCGCATCTGGTGCCACGCGTCCCGCCACAGGCTGGTGGGGGCCTCGTCGGTCTTGACGGCGTCGACGGCGCCGAGCCCGCCCTCGTCGAAGGCGGCGGTGTAGCGCTCCTGGCCGGGTCGCGGGGTGGTGACCGGCGCGCCCGGGGCGTCGTAACGGTTCTCAGGCATAGCGGATCCTCGGGTCGAGGGCGGCGTACAGCAGGTCCACGAGGAGGTTCGCCCCGATGTAGACGAGCACGAGCACGGTGGTGAGCGAGACGACGGTGATGGACTCGCCGCGGGTGATCGCGTCGTAGAGCGTGCCGCCGACGCCGTTGATGTTGAAGATGCCCTCGGTGATGATCGCGCCGCTCATGAGCGCACCGATGTCGGCGCCGAGGAACGTCACCACGGGGATGAGGGAGTTGCGCAGCACGTGGCGGCCGGTCACCTGGGACCGGCGCAGGCCGCGAGCACGGGCGGTGCGCACGTAGTCGGCGGACAGGTTCTCCGCGACCGACGTGCGGGTCAGGCGCAGGACGTACGCGAACGACGTCGCCGCGAGCACCATGGCGGGCATCAGCAGACTGACGACGTCGGGATCTCGTCCCGCGGTGACGGGCAGCCACTCGAGCTTGACGCCGACGACGATCTGCATGACGAAGCCGACGACGAACGTCGGGACCGCGATGAAGAACAGGCTGACGACGAGCGCCGTGGCGTCGAAGATGCCGCCCTTGCGCATGCCGGCCCACAGACCGAAGGCGATGCCGAAGACGGCCTCGATGAGGAGCGCCATGAGGGCGAGCTGGATCGTGACGGGGAACGCGCTGGCGATGACGTCGGAGATCTCGCGACCACGGAAGTCGACGCCGAAGTCGAGCGTCACGACGCCCTTGAGGAACAGCAGGTACTGGACGATGAACGGCTGGTCCAGGTTGTACTCGGCGCGGATCTGGTCCTGCACCGCCTCGGGCAGACCACGTTCGCCGCCGAGCGCGGCCACGGGGTCGCCGGGGCGCAGGAACACCAGGGCGTAGAGCAGGAGGGTGGCCCCCAGGAACACAGGGATCACCTGCAGGAGCCTGCGTCCGAGATACCAGAGCATGCGAAAAGTTCTCCTCGTGGGCCCGGAGGGATCACCCCAGGCTACGGGTTGCACGGTGCTGCGGCCCGGTCAGGCCGCGAGGTGCGGCCCCGGTGGGGGCCGTCGGGCGCGGCCCGGTGGGGCCGCGGGAACAGCGGTGGGGCGGGGAGGCCCGTGGGGCCTCCCCGCCCGCGCGACGAGCGGTCGGCGGCGGTCCGGGCAGGACCGTGCCGACCGCTCGGTGGCCCGGGCCGGTCATCGCGGTGATCGACCCCCGCGACGACCGGCCCGGGTCGGCGTCACTGCTTGGAGATCTGGTACAGGATCGGGTCGCTGTCCCAGCCGAACGCCACGTTCTCGACGTTCTCGCTGTAGCCGCCGGTCGCGTTCTGGTACCAGAGCGGGATGCCGGGCAGGTCGGCGAACAGGATCTCCTGCGCCTCCTTGTAGAGGGTGGTCGCCGTGTCGGTGTCCGGGGCGGCGGCGGCCTCGGCGAGCTTGGCGTCGAACGCCTCCGAGGAGTACTGGGCGTCGTTCGAGCCGGCACCGGTGCCGTAGATCGGGCCGAGGAAGTTGCTCATCGACGGCCAGTCGGCCTGCCAGCCACCGCGGAAGAGGCCCTCGACCTTGCCGTTGTCACGGGCGTCGAGGAACTCGTCGAAGGTGGTGTAGGGCGCGAACTCGCAGCCGATCTCCAGGTCCTGACGGATCGTGGTGCAGACCGCGTCGATCCAGTCCTGGTGGTCCGAGTCGGCGTTGGAGGCGATGTTCAGCGTGTAGTCGCCGATCGGGTCCATGGACTCGGCCTCGTCCCACAGCTCCTTGGCCTGCTCCGGGTCGTAGGTGAGGACCTCGGAGCCCGGGATGTCCTCGGAGTAGCCGTCGATGACGGGCGAGGTGAAGTCCTTGGCCGGGGTGCGCGAGCCGCTGTAGAGCTGCTCGGTGATGGTGTCGCGGTCGATCGACAGCGAGATGGCCTGGCGACGCATGACGCCGGCCTCACCCTGGAACTCGGGCAGCCACTCGGGCACGTTGACGACCTGGATGAGCGCGGCCGGCTGGTTGACGGCGCGGTCGCCCAGCTCGTCCTCGAAGGTCGCGAAGGCCGACGACGGGACGTTCGGCAGGACGTCGAGGTTGCCGCCGAGGAGGTCGTTGTACGCGGTGTCCTCCTCGGTGTAGGCGACGAGGTCCAGGCCGCCGTTGGCCGGCGTGCGGGGGCCCTCGTAGGACTCGTTCGGGACCAGGCTGATCTCCTGGTCGTGCGTCCACGAGTCGATGACGTAGGGACCGTTCCCGACGGGCTCCTCGTTGAAGGAGTCGGGGTTCTCGAAGAACGACTCGGGCAGCGGGTAGAACGCCGAGTAGCCCAGCCACAGCGGGAAGTCGGCCGACGGGACCGAGAGCTCCGCGGTGATCGTCAGGTCGTCGGTGGCCTCCACCGCGATGTCGGAGTTCTCCTCGAACGAGAAGCCCTCGAAGCCGTTGAAGAAGTACTGCTGGTTCTGGGCGTTCTCGAGGTTCGCCGTGTACTTCCAGGCGTCCACGAAGGAGCTGGCGGTGACGGGGGTGCCGTCGGAGAACGTCCAGCCGTCCTGGAGGGTGATCGTCCAGGTCTTGTTGTCCTCGGACTCGATGGACTCCGCGACCTCGTTCTGGATGGCGCCGTCCGCGTCGTAGTAGACGAGGCCCGAGTAGATGTTCTTGACCACGAGACCGCCGTAGACCTCGTTGGTCATGCCGGGGGTCAGGGGGTTCTGCGGCTCACCGCTGCTGACCGAGACGATGCCCGTGCCGGCGGCGGCGTCGTCGCCGGTCGCGGCCGAGTCGGAGTCGTCGGAGCCGGAGCTGCCGCACGCGGAGAGCAGGAGCGCCGAGGCAAGGGTGAAAGCCCCGATTCCTGCAAGTCGACGAGGGGTCACGTGTCCTCCTGGGTAGGTGTGCACGGCCCGGGGTGATGCCCGGGTCTGCTGTTCGCGGGTGCGGGTCTGCACTCGCGGCACGATCGCGAAGGAGCCTAACCCCTCATAAGGTGGCCCCCGTCACCTGTGGGGCGCGCTTGGCCCGATCGTGACCTGATTGGAACGCGCCTGACACATCACGACCAGCGCAAGCGGTTTCGTGGGCGAAGTGGTGTGACCTGCGTCACAATCACCGGTCGGACGTGCGCAGGGACCCGTCGTGCAGGTCCACCACGCGGTCCGCCCGCGCCACCAGCTCCGGGTCGTGCGTGGTCACGACGGCGGCCGTGCCGGCGGTGTGCACCAGCTCGCGCAGCAGGTCCATCACCCGCCGCCCCGTGGCCGAGTCCAGCTGTCCCGTCGGCTCGTCGGCGAGCAGCACCCGGGGCGCCGCCACGAGGGCGCGCGCGATGCCGACCCGCTGCTGCTGCCCGCCCGACAGCTCGTACGGCCGCTGGTCGGCGTGCCCGGCCAGCCCGACCCGCTCCAGGGCGTCGGCCACCCGGGCGGCCCGCTCGGCGGGCGGCACCCGCCGCAGCCGCAGCGGCACCTCCACGTTCTCCGCCGCGGACAGCACCGGCACCAGCCCGAACGCCTGGAACACGTAGCCGATCTCGTCGCGGCGGGCCGCCAGGACGTCGTCGGCGGGCAGCGCCGTCAGCTCCCGCTCCCCCAGCCAGACCCGGCCCGCGGTGGGCGCGTCGAGCCCGCCGAGGACGTGGAGCAGCGTCGTCTTGCCGGAACCCGACGGGCCGCGCACCACGAGCAGCTCGCCGGGCCGCACGCCGAGCGTCACCCCCTGCAGGGCGTGCACGCGGGCGTCGCCCCGCCCGAAGGTCCGGGTGACGTCCGCGCAGCGCAGCACGGGGTCCGGCCGGGAGCCGGGTGCCGGTGTCCGGTCCGTGGTCATCGGGGGTCCTCCTCGTCACGGTCCGGCCGGACCTGCACGTGGTCGGGCTCGAGCGCGAGCCGCACCCGGTCGCGCAGGTCGAGCGCCTCCACGAACTCGTGCGGGAGCTGGAGCCGGCCCACCCGGTCCAGCACCGCGTACTCCTGCGCGACGTGCGTCTGCGTGCCGTCGGCGCCGGTCTCGGTGCGGCGCAGCACCTCGGTGGAGGTACGGCCGTCGCGGATCTGCACGGTGCGGGCCACGTGCCCCGAGACGGTCGGGTCGTGCGTGACCACGAGGGTCGTCACGCCGGTGGCCTCGTTCACGCCGCGCAGCGCCTCGAGGACCTCGACGCTGGTCGCCTCGTCGAGCTCGCCCGTCGGCTCGTCCGCGAGCAGCACCTGCGGCGCGTTGGCGATCGCGACGGCGATCGCGACGCGCTGCTGCTGACCGCCCGACATCTGACCGGGCAGGCGGTCCGCGACGTCCCCCACCGCGAGCAGGTCCAGGAGCTCGGCCGTGCGGGACGCCCGCTCGGCACGAGGGGTGCGCGCGACGTCCAGCACGAGCCGCACGTTCTGCGCCGCCGTGAGGTAGGGCAGCAGGTTGCGGGACGTCTGCTGCCACACGAACCCCACCCGGTGCCGCTGGAAGTCCACCCGCCCGGCACGGGTCAGGGTGGACAGGTCGACGCCCGCCACGGCCGCCGAGCCACCGGTCGGGGTGTCCAGGCCCGACAGGATGCCGAGCAGCGTCGACTTGCCGGAGCCGGACGCGCCGACGACGGCCACCAGCTCGCCCCGCTCCACGGTGAGGTCCAGGCCCTGCAGCGCCTGCACCTCCACCCCGTCGGTCGCGAAGATGCGCACCAGCCCGCGGCACACGATGTCGCTCATCGATCCTCCAAGATCAGTCCGTCCCGCCGCGCAGGTGGTCCGCGGTGCGCCGTCGTCCCGGCAGCCCCGCCAGCCAGGCGCCGGCCGCCACCACCGCGAGCAGGGCCGCCACCAGGGCGGCGAGCCACCACGGGTCGACGACGAGCGACGGCGCGGCGTCGGCGCCCGTCAGCGGCGCGAGGTCCACCATGCCCACGACGAGCGCGGGCACCGCGACGGCGAGCACCGCACCGGTGACCAGGGCGGCGCCGACCCAGGGCCCGACCTCCCACAGCACGAGCCCGCGCTCGGCGCCCCGGGGCAGGCCGAGGGTGCGCAGGACGGCGAGCAGACGGGTCCGGGCAGGTGTCCCGAGGACGAGCGCCAGCACGACGGCGGCCGCGCTGAGCAGTCCGGACGCGACCACGGCCACGACGAACGCCGTCCGCAGCCCGGCGGCGGACGGCGTGGCGAGGAGGGCCTCCTCGCCGGCGAGGGGGTCGTCCACCACGGCGGTCGGCAGGAGGTCGGTGACGGCGGCCTCGACGGCGGCCCGGTCGGCGTCGTCGTCGAGCTGGAACAGCGCGAGGCGGGCCGTCCCGTCGCCGGTGCCGAGCAGGGCCGCCGCGGCGTCGGCGTCGGCGAGCAGCGCGGCCGTGGTGGGCGGCAGACCGGGGAGTCGGTCGACGGTGTCGACCACGTCGACGCCCACCGGTCCGGCCGCGCCCGCGAGCGTGCGGGCGGCGCCGACGTCGCCGGCGGCCACGACCGGCAGGGTGCCGTCGACGGTGCCGAGCCGGTCGAGGTCCTCGGGCGCGCCGGGCACGTCGGCCTGGACGCGGTCGAGGGCGCCGGAGGCGACGTAGAGCGTCACCGGGGTGTCGCCGAGCAGCAGGCGGCCGGCGTCGCGCACCGTGGCGACGGCGGCCACGCCGTCCACGGCGTCGAGCCGGGCGCGCGTCGCGTCGTCGACGGCGGGGCCGGCGACGCGGACGTCCGCACCGACCTCGCCCCACGCCTCGTGGGTGACGGCGTCGCGCACGGTGGTGGCCAGCACGACGCCGGACGACGCGGTGCCGAACGCCAGGACGAGCGCGACGGCGGGCACGAGCCCTCCGGCGGGGTCCCGCCGCACGCGGGCGGCGCCGAGGAACGGGACCAGGTCGCGCCGGCGGGCCAGGGCCCGCTCCACGCCGTGCAGCACCGGGGGCACGGCACGGACCGCGAGGAGCGCGGCGGCGAGGGACACGAGCAGCGGCGCGGCCACGACGACCGGGTCGAGGCCACGGCCGTCGACCGCGCCGCTGACGACGCCCCGGTCGAGGGCGAGCCACGTGGTCGCCGCGGCCGCGGCCACGACGGCGGCCTCGCCCCATCGCCGGGCGCGGGCGTGCGCGGGGTGGCTCCCCCCGAGGTCGTGCCGGCGCTCGCGCAGACCGGCGGGTCCGGCGGACAGGGCGAGCGCGACGGCGGGGGCGGCCCCGCAGGCCAGCGCTGCCAGGACCTGCCCGGTGCCGGGCGCGCCCGGGACCACGAGCAGTCCCGCGGCGAGCCCGAGGGCCGCGCCCGGCAGCCCGACCACCAGCCCCTCGACCGCGACGACGGCCCGTGCCCAGGTCCCGGAGGCGCCGCGGGCGCGCAGCAGCGCGAGGGCGCGGCGCCGCTGGTCGACGACGAGCCGGGCGGCGAGCGCGAGCACCGCGACGAGCGCGCCGGCCGGTCCGACGGCGAGGACCGCGACGACGGCGTCGACGCCGCGGCGCTGCCCGAGCGTGGTGGCGAGGACGTCGACCAGCCCGGAGGCCGGCCGCAGCACGGCGGTGTCGCCCTCGACGACGCTCGAGGTGGTGGCCGTGAAGCCGCGGAGCTGGGCGAGCAGCGCCGCGGTCCCGGCGGCGGGCACGCCGGTCGCGTCGACGGCGTACCAGGTGCGGGCGGTCGGGCCGTCCACCCAGGCGGCGAGGGTGCCCGGGTCGGTCAGCACCGCGGCGGTGACGATGCGACCCACGTTGGGGTCGACCAGCACCTCGGGGGTCACGGCGAGGGGTCCGTGCTGCCAGAGGTCGGCGGTGGCGTCGCGGGGCTCCCAGGTGCCGACGAGGCGCAGCGGAGGCAGCAGGGGGTCGTCGGTGGGGTGGACGGAGCCGACCGTCCACCCCAGCTCGTCGGCGGCGGCCTGCGACATCGCGACCTCGACCGGGACGGGCTCGACGTCCACGACGCCGTCCGGCCCCGGCAGGAGCGCCGACGGGTCGGCGAGCACGGGGGTGGGACGGGGCAGACGCCCGGCCACGACGTCGACCTGGTCGTCGATCGTCGCGCCGGCGCGCAGCACCACGCCCGGGTCGGCGACGTCGTTGCCGTCGAGGAGCGCGGTGCGCACGCGCGGGGAGTCGACGAGCACGTCGGGCTCCCCCAGGACGCCCGCCAGCGGTTGCGGCTGGGCGGCCGCGAGGGCGCGCAGCCCGTCGAGGTAGCCGTCGAGGTCGGGCTGCGGCGGGTCCACCTCGGCGTCCCCTGCCCCCAGGTCGAGGCCGTGGTACGGCGCGAACGCGGACCCGTAGCCCGGGAAGGCCGTGTCGACCGAGACGACGTCCCGCGTGACCGCGGAGGTCGCCGCGACGGCGTGGGCGAGCTGCTCGGCGTGCATCGTCGCGACGGCGCGCGGCACGGCGGACGCCGTCGCGGCCGCGAGGAGCGCCACGACGCCGAGCGCGAGGGACGCCGCCACGGCGGTGCACAGGTGCCGGGTCACCAGGAGCAGCAGGCTCATCGCACCTCCGGGCGGTGCTCGGTGTCGCGCGCCTGCGCCGCGACGACGGCGGCGACCCCGGCGGCGACCGCGACGGCACCCGCGACGGCGGCACCGACGGCTCCCAGGACGGGACCGGCGAGCAGCACCACCGGTCCCCCGCCGCCCGGCACGACGCCGGCCACGAGCCCGGGCACGGCGAGCGCCGCGACGCCGGCACCCGCGGCCAGGCCGGCGGCCGTGCCGAGGAGCGCGACGACCCCCAGCTCGAGCGCCCGGGCGGCGCCCTGGGCCCGCGGTGCGACACCGAGCGCGCGCAGGACGACGACGTCCCCGCGACGACCCGCCGTCGTCGTGACGGCGACGGCGGCGAGGCCCAGCAGCGCCACCGCGACGGCGCCGGCGGCCACGACGAGGAAGACCCGGGCCACGGGGGACCCGGCGTCCGCACCGAGGGCGTCGGCGGTGGTCGTCACGGTCACCGTGCCGGGGTCGTCCCCCTGGCGGTGCGCCTCGGCGCCGACGGCGGTGGCCAGCGCGGGGACGGCCGCGGGGTCGGTGGCCGCGACCCACACCTCGGCGGGGCGGGGCAGGCGGGGCGTGGTGCGCAGCAGGGCGGCGTCCAGCGCGCCGAGGTCGGCGAGGACCCCGACGGCCTGCCGCTGCCCGGGGATCGCGTCGGCCGTGCCGACGACCTCCAGCCGGACGGGCGTCCCCGCCCACGTGATCTCGACCGTGTCACCGGGTGCGGCGGCCCAGCGGTCGGCCGCGGCGGCGCTGACCACGGCCGGGACGGGGTCGGGGGCGCCGCCGTCCTGCCCGGGGGCGACGGCCACGAGGCGGGCCCAGGTCGGGGCGGTCGGTGCGAGGGTCGCGGCGAGCCGCGGCTCCCCGGCCGTGCCGTCGTCGGGGCCGTCGGCGGGCACGGTGCCGACGGACGTCCATCCGGTCGTGAGGTCGACGGGCACGTCCCCGGCCGGGGTCCGGGCGGTGAGCGACCGCACGGCGAGGTCGAGGCGGGTGGGGGTGGTCACGGCGGCCACGTCGAGCCCGACGGCGGCGAGCCGTGCGCCCGGGGCGATGTCCGTGCCCGCCACCGTGAGGGTGACGCGGGTCGTCCGGGGTCCGGGCGTGGCCGTCCCCGCGTCCAGCGCGGTCAGGGTGCCGTCCGGGGCGCCGAGCCACAGCGTGACGGCGACGTCCGGCCCGTCCTGCGCGCCGGGTCCGGTCGGGGCGCGGGGCGCGCCGGTCGGGACGGGGGCCGCGGTGCCGGACAGCTCGAGCACGAGGGCGGTGGCGTCGTCGGGCAGGACGGGCGCGCCGCCGAACACGTCGGAGCCGCGCAGGGACGCGGCGAGCGCGCCGGCGCCGGGCGCGACCACCACGGCGGGGACGAGGTCGGCGGGCAGGGCGGTGGCGCCCACCTCCGCGCCCTGGACGGTGGCGGCGCCCGTCAGCGCCGGGGCGGCGGCCGCCGCGCCGGGCAGCCCGGCGAACCGGGACGTGTCCGGGGGCGGTGCGGACGGGTCGACGGTCGCGCCCCCGGGCACGGTGGCCCGCACGTCGGTCCCCACCGCCAGCACGGCGGCGGCCTGCCGGGCGGCCTGCTCGGTGCCGCCGTACGCGCCCGCGAGGACGGCCGACCCGGTGGCGAGCACGAGCAGCACGACGGGCACGACCGCGAGCCGGAGACCGCGAGCCGTGCGACGCGCCACCAGGGCGCCGGTCAGTCCGCGGCCGCGCGCCGCCAGCGCCGCCCACGCCCGGGTCGCGGGACCGAGCACGGCCAGCACGACGGTCCCGAGCGCGACGAGGGCGACGGCCGGACCGGCCGCGGCCAGCGGGTCCCCCGTGACGCCGTCGGGGCCGGTCACGGCCGGGGAGCCCAGGGTGCGCAGGCGCAGCAGGCCGAGCACGGCGACGACCCCCACGGCCACGACGGTGCCCGCGGTCGCGGCCTGCCGCAGCCGGCCCGACCGGTCGGCCGGGCCTCGTGCCGCGACCGTGCGGGCCTGCGCGGCCGCGACCGCCGTGAGCACCACGACGGCGGCGACGGCGGTGACGGCTCCCGCCGCGGCGACCGGCCCGGGTGTCCCCGGTCCCCGCCCGGTCAGGAGCGCAGCGGCCAGCGCGACGCCCGCCACGGCCGCGGCGCCGCCCACGACCACGGCCTCGACCGCGGCCCCCGCGACGAGCCGCCGGGGTGAGGCACCGCGCGCCACGAGCAGCTCGACCTCGGGCTCCCGCGCCCCGGCGAGCACCCGGCCCGCCTGCGTCAGCGCGACGAGGCTCAGGAGCAGCAGCAGCAGGGCCGGGACGGTGACGACGGCGCGGGCCGCCCCCAGCGCGGCGTGCTCGACCGCCGCCCGCTCCCCCAGGTCGCCCGTGACGGTGACGCCCCGCACCGCGACGGCGTCGTCACGCCGCAGCGTGTCGCGCAGGCCGATGCTGCCGGCGACGAGGCCCGCGAGGTCGTCGGGCTGCAGCACACCGACGTCCGGGACGAGGGTCCACGTGACGAACGGGGTGTCCCCGTCGGCGGTCGACTCGACGCGTGACACCTGCACGGGTGCACCGGCGAACAGGTCGTCCACGGTCGCGCGGAACCGGTCCTCCTGCGCCGTGGGGTCCGCGGCGAGCCGGGTCCTGACGACGAGGCCCGCCGGGTCGGGGCCGCCGAGCGCGGCCCGGGCGGACGCCGTCGTCGTCGCGACGAACGTCCCGGCGGCCGTCCCGCCCGTGGCCGCGACGGCGACCACGAGCAGGGCGACCAGGCCCAGCAGTCCGCGGCGGGCGAGGGCGCGCCGCACCGCGAGCGGCATCGTCAGCCGCCGTGGGACGCGCCCGTGCCGAGCGCGCTGCCGCCCTCGGAGCCGGGTGTCTTCCGCGGTGCGGGGTCCTCGCCGACGTGCAGCTCGACGATCTCCTCGCCGAGCTCCGCCAGCAGGCGGTGCCGGTCCTCGCGGCGCTGCCGCTGCTCGGCCGGGTTCGGCACGGGCGCCGCGGCCAGGAGACGGCGCGTGTAGTCCTCGCGCGGGTGGCGCAGGACCTCGTCGCGCGAGCCCTGCTCGACGATCTTGCCGTTCTGCAGCACGACGACCCGGTGGGCCAGCATGTCGATGACCGCGAGGTCGTGGCTGACGAACAGGCAGGCGAACCCGAACTCCTGCTGGAGGCTGGTGAACATGTCCAGCACGGCGGCCTGCACCGACACGTCGAGCGCGGACGTCGGCTCGTCGGCGACCAGGAGCTCCGGCTCCAGGGTGAGCGCCCGCGCGATCGACACGCGCTGGCGCTGCCCGCCGGACAGCTCGTGCGGGTAGCGGTTGTAGAACGACCGGGGCAGCTCGACGGCGTCGAGGAGCTCCATGACGCGCTGCTGCCGCGACTTCGCGTCGCCCACGTCGTGCACGACCAGCGGCTCGGCGATGGCCTCGCCCACCGGGAACCGGGGGTTGATCGAGGCCGCCGGGTCCTGGAACACCACGCCGATGCGGCGCCGCAGCGCCTTGAGGTCCTTCTTGCTCAGCTTGGCGTAGTCCTGGTCGAGGATCCGCACGGCGCCCGACACGGCCGGGATGAGGCCGAGGGCGCACTTGCCGATGGTCGACTTGCCCGAGCCGGACTCGCCGACGAGACCGACGATCTCGCCCGGCTGGACGGAGAACGAGACGTCGTCGACGGCGCGGAACGCGGGCTTGCCCATCCGGTGGTACTCGATGACGAGGTTGTCGAGGCTCAGCGCCGGCACCGTGGCGGCCGGGGTCTCGGCCTCCGGTGCGGGCTCGACCACCGCGGCGGTCTCGTCCTGCGCGCCACCCTCGCCCAGGTGCGGCACCGCGGCCAGCAGCCGCTTGGTGTACTCGTGCTGCGGGTCGGTGAGCACCTGCTCCGCGGTGCCCGACTCCACGAGGTCGCCCTTGTACATGACGGCCACGCGGTCGGCCATGTCCGCCACCACGCCCATGTTGTGGGTGATGAGCAGGATGCCGGTGTCGAGCTTGTCCTTCAGCGACCGCAGCAGGTCGAGGATGTCGGCCTGCACGGTGACGTCGAGGGCCGTGGTCGGCTCGTCGGCGATGATCACCTTGGGGTCGCAGGAGATCGCCATGGCGATGACGACGCGCTGACGCTGACCGCCGGACAGCTCGTGCGGGTACTGCTTGAGGCGGCGCTCCGGCTCGGGGATGCCGACCATGCGCAGCAGCTCGGCGGCACGGGCCGTGGCCTGCTTTCCGTAGGCGATGTTGTGGAGCTGCAGAGCCTCGGTGAGCTGGTCCCCGATGGTCAGCACGGGGTTGAGCGCCGTCATCGGCTCCTGGAACACCATGGCCACGTCGTTGCCGCGCAGCCTGCGCAGCGCCGCCGGGTCGAGCTCCGTGACGATCTTGTCGCCGACGCGCACCGAGCCGGACACCCGCGCGTTGCCGGGCAGCAGGCCGAGGGCCGTCGTCGAGGTGACGGACTTGCCGGAGCCCGACTCGCCCACGAGGGCCACGACCTCGCCGGGGTGCACCTCCAGGGAGATGCCCTTGACGGCGTGGACGTCGCCGAACTCGGTGCCGAACGTGACGCGGAGGTCGGTGAACTCCAGGACGGCGTCGCCCGGGGTGGCGGGCTCGGCCGAGGTGAGGTCGAGGGTGGTCATCAGCCCTTGCTCCTGTTCTGCCGCGGGTCGAACGCGTCGCGCAGCCCGTCGCCGATGAAGTTCACGCTCAGCGCGATCGCGAGGATCATCAGACCCGGCCACCAGAAGAGCCAGGGTCGCGTCGTGAACGCCGTCTGGTACTGCGAGATGAGCAGGCCCAGCGAGGTGTCGGGCGGCTGCACGCCGAACCCGAGGAAGCTCAGCGAGGTCTCGAGCAGGATCGCCGACGAGATCGCGAGCGTGGCCGACACGATGATCGTGCCGATGGCGTTCGGCAGGATGTGCTTGAAGATGATCCGGCTGTTGCCCGTACCGACCGCGGTCGCGGCGACGACGAAGTCGCGCTCGCGCAGGGAGAGCACCTCACCGCGCACGAGGCGTGCCAGGCCCGTCCACGTGACGATGCCGAGCATCAGGGTGAGACCCCAGATGCCCCACGGCTGCGCGATCTTGCCCAGGACGGCGGCGAGGACGAGCAGCGGGATGACGATGAGCAGGTCGGTGAGGCGCATGAGCAGCGACTCGACGACGCCGCGGTAGAAGCCGGCGAGCGCGCCGATGACGGTGCCGATCGCGGTGGACAGCAGGCCGACGCCCAGGGCGATGATGATCGACTTCTGGGTGCCGAGCATGACGAGGGCGAAGTAGTCCTTGCCGATCGTGTCCTGCCCGAACGGGTGCGCCCACGTGGGGGCGCCGGTGCCGATCTTGTCGTACTGCGAGAACGGGTCCTTGTCCCACCAGCCGGGGATCGGGCCGATGCCGATCGACGTGAAGGCGACGACGATGACGACCGCCAGCACGATCATGGCGGTGATGGCGCCCTTGTGCCGGAAGAACCGGCGGCGCACGAGCTGGCCCTGGCTGTAGGACTTCTCCTCGGTGGGCAGCGGGGCCGTGTCGAGCCCCGCGCCGACGCCGCCCTGGGCGTCGGTGCCGGCGACGGACGGGATGGGCTGGTAGTCCTCCCCGTGCGGGTCGCTGTTCCTGATGTCACTCATGGTGGTCTCCGGCGGTGCGGTCGGTCGTGGGGTTCACGGTGCGGTGGCTCACGGGGCTCACCGCCGGATCCGCGGGTCGAGGAACGCGTACGCGATGTCCGCCACCATGTTCATGACGATCGCGGCGGTGCCGGTGACGAGGAAGAACGCCATGACGGGCGCGGGGTCGACGTGGGTGAGGGCCTCGCTGAACATGGCACCCATGCCCTTCCAGCCGAAGACGCGCTCGGTGATGACCGCGCCACCGATGAGGGCGGCGAAGTCGAACGCGACGATCGTCGTGATGGGGATCAGGGCGTTGCGGAAGGCGTGCTTGGTGACCACGGCGCGCTCGGACAGACCCTTGGACCGCGCGGTGCGCACGTAGTCCTGGTTCATCGTCTCGAGCATCGAGGACCGCGTGTAGCGGGAGTACGACGCCACGGAGATGAGGGTCAGCAGGATGGTCGGCAGCAGGAGCTGCATGCCCGTGTCGAGCACGGACTCCCAGAAGTCGCCCGTGAAGTTCGGGGTCTGCGACCCGATCGTGGAGATCGGGCGCGACTTGAGCCCCAGGAAGCTCGACCAGTTGGCCACGAGGATGTCGAACACGATCGTGAGCGAGGTGAGCACGCCGGTGACGCCCGCGACGAGCATCGCCTGGCGGCGGGCGTAGCCGCCCCAGGCGGCGCCGATCGCGACGGACACGGCGACCGCGACGACGAACAGGCCGATGAGGACCCACCACGAGCTGGGCTCGAGCAGCAGGTTCGCGAACACCAGGTAGCTGAGCGTCCCGACGACCGCCGTGGTGAGCGCCCCGAAGAGGACGCGCCGGTTGCCGAAGCCCGCGACGATCGCGGTGACCAGCACGCCGGCACCGAGCGAGGTGAGCAGCACCATGCCGATCCCGAAGAACGGGTTGCGGTACCAGTCGAAGATGTTGAGCACGTAGAGCACGACGGCGACGAACACGAACACGCCGGCACCGGTGGCCAGGCGGCGCTTCCACGTGCCGCCCAGGACGGCGGGGACGACGACCGCGAGGATCAGCGCGATGCCCAGCACCATGGGTGGTTCCATGTCGCCGCTGGCGATCCAGTCGTTGAAGCGGATCGCGCCGTACTCCTTGAGGAGCACCGCCGCCCAGAACACCGGCAGCGAGAAGAACAGGAAGGCCAGGAACGTCACCGTGTAGTCGAAGCCCGAGTACTGGCGGATGGCCGTGAGGATGCCGAGCGTGATGCCCACCACGATCGCCAGCAGCGTGGCGAGCGTGACCAGGCGCAGCGTGGAGCCGGCCGCCTGGGCGGTCATGTCGAGGACGCTCTGGCCGTTGATGCTCGTGCCCAGGTCGCAGCTGCCCGTGAAGCATCCGCCGACGCCCTTGAGCCAGTCCCAGTACCGGTCCCACCACGGCTCGTCGAGCCGCATGAGGTCGATGCGCGCCTGGATCAGCTGCTGCTTGTTCTCGGCGTTCGACTCGCGCAGGTCCTGCAGCGGGTCGCCCGAGATCGTGACGAGCCAGTAGATGAGGATCGACGCGAGCCACAGCACGAGGACGGAGACGCCGAGCCGTCGGAGGATGAACTTGAGCACGTGGTGCCTCTTCACAGGCGGCGAGATCGTCGCCGCCACTCAACCGGGAGGGACAGGGTCAGCACACTCTACGGCTCGACCGGGGGCGCGGATGACACGCGAGCGGGGGCCGGAGGATGCGGGGGACGCCGCACGTCAGGCGGCAGAACCGTGGGGCAGGGGGCGTCGGCCCCCTGCCCCACGGCAGGTGCGGTGTCAGACCGTCAGGAGGCGCGAGCCCACTGCTCGGCGTTCCACACGATGCCCGACTGGGCGGCGGTGTCACGCACGTTGCTCAGGTCCGAGCTGAAGGCCCCGACGCCCGGGTGGGCGAAGATCGGGATGCCGAACAGCGTGTCCCAGAGCTGCTTCTCGATGATCTTCGTCTGCTCGGTGTGGACCGACTCGTCCACCGTCGAGGCGAGGGTGTCCCAGGCCGCGTCGACGGTCTCGTCCGAGTAGCCACCGTAGTTCTGCGGCTGGCCCGTGGCGTAGATGTTCTGGCCCGAGGCGATCTGGCCGGAGCCGGCCCACGCGAAGAGCGCGACCTCGTAGTCACCGTTCGGCAGGTCCTTGTCGAAGAACTCGGCCGAGCCGGCGTCCACGACGTTGAAGCCGACCTGGTCGCACGACGCCTTGATGGCGGCGACCTCGTCGGAACGGCGCGGATTCGGGGCGGAGTAGCCGATGCGGAGCTCCGTGCCCTCCTCCAGGCCGGCCGCGGCGAACTTCTCCTTGGCCATGTCGAGGTCGACCTCGTCGTAGCGGCCGTCGTAGGAGGCCGCGACGACGTCCTCGTACGAGTCCTGGAAGGGGAAGACCTCGCGGGCGTTCATGACGACCGCGGACTCGTCGATCGGCTTGATCAGGTCGTCGACGATCTTCTGGCGCGGGACGCAGTAGGCGAACGCCTCACGGGCCTCGAGCGAGTCGGCGAAGATGCCGTTGTTGAAGTTGAAGTCCAGGTGCTCCCAGGTGAGCGTCTGGCCGGTGGTGATCGTGACCGAGGAGCCGAGCTGCTCGAGCTGGGCGACGGTGTCGACCGTGGCCTGCGGCTCGATGACGTCGAGGTCACCGTTCTGCAGCGCCTGCACGTGGGTGTCGGCGGCGGCGAAGCGGAACGTGAGGTCCTGCGTCGAGGCCGGGGTGCCCCAGAAGTTCTCGTTGGCGGTCAGCGTGATGGACTGACCGGCGGTCCAGCCGTCCGGCTTGAAGCCGTACGCGGCGGAGGACGGCGTGAGGGCCGGGTCGCCCAGCTCGCCGGCGGTCATCAGCCAGCCGGTGTTCCAGAACTCGGCGGCCGGCTCGAGGACCGACATGTCGAGCTCCTGGATCGCGGTGACCAGCTCGTCGGTGGTGACCCCGATCTGGTCGGCCACGACGTGGGCCGGGAGCGGGGAGCCGATGAGGATCTTCCAGTCGGCGTAGACGCGCTCGTAGTCGTACTGGAACGACTTGGCGTCAGCGGAGTCCGCCTGCGGGCCCTCGGGCACGTAGTCGCCCAGCGTGAGGCCGGAGACGTGGTTGAACAGCGGGGTCTCGGACGCGTCGTCGCTGACCTTGCCGTCGGAGGTGATCGCCTGGGTGGCCCAGTCGAGGAGGAAGTCCGCGTAGGTGACGGGGGTGCCGTCCGACCAGGCGGCGTCGTCCGCGATGGTGTACGCGACCTGCAGCGGGTCCTCGGAGACGGCCTCGTAGGTGCCGAACGAGTCGTCGGTGCAGATGGTGCCGTCGACGCCGAAGTACCAGAAGCCGCCGAGGATGCGCTCGGTGACGGCGCTGTTGTACGTGGAGTACGTCTCGGGGGTGTTGGTGTTGTAGCCGAGGAACTCGTCCTCACCGACCGAGTACTTGACCTCGCCGGCAGCGGTCTCGGACACGCCGGTCTCGACCTTGCACGGGTCGGTCGGGGTCTCCGCCGCGGCGGTCTCGCCGGCGGTGGTCTCCTCCGCCTCGGGCTCCGCCGCAGGGCTGGAGCACGCCGAGAGCAGCAGCGCGCCGGCCGCGACGGCCGCGAAGGCTGCGCCTGAACGCCTGATCTTCACTGGGTTCCTCCTCATGGGAAGGGCCCCCCCGTCGATGCCCGCCGCCTCCCGGGTGCAGGAGACGAACGTCACCACAGGGAGGTCCGTGGTGTTGGCCACACGCTACCCATCGCCCGGGGCGAACAATTGCCATGAGAGCCCGATCACGTTTGATTGTTATCGATCTGAGACTGCCGAGTAGCACGTGGCGCGATTTGGGCGGTTGCGCCGAAACCCGCGGGAAACACCGGTCCTCGGGCATCACTTAACCCCCCCTGTATTCGCGTTATATCCATCGCGAATTCAGGCGGCGGACGATTCTCGTGCCATCGCGCGGCGGAATTCCGTCGGGGCGCACATCGTGGCCCGCGCCGCCGCGGGACGCCACTGGGGACGCCGCAGGGCGCCGTCGTGGACCGGCCTGCGACCACGACGACGCCCTGCGGGCGGCGCACCTCAGACGTTGAAGCGGAACTCCACGACGTCGCCGTCGCGCATGACGTACTCCTTGCCCTCGATGCGGGCCTTGCCCGCCGCCTTCACCGCGGCGACGGACCCGGCCTCGACGAGGTCCTCGAACGAGATGACCTCCGCCTTGATGAACCCGCGCTCGAAGTCCGTGTGGATGACGCCCGCGGCCTGCGGGGCCGTCCACCCCTTGCGGATCGTCCAGGCGCGGGCCTCCTTCGGGCCCGCCGTGAGGTAGGTCTGCAGCCCGAGCGTGTCGAACCCGACGCTCGCGAGCTGGTCGAGGCCCGACTCGGTCTGGCCGGTCTCGGCCAGCATCTCCGCGGCCTCCTCCGGCTCGAGCTCGACGAGCTCGGCCTCGAACTTCGCGTCGAGGAAGATCGCGTGCGCCGGCGCGACGAGCTCGCGCAGCCGGTCCTGCATCGCGGTGTCGGCCAGGCCCGCGTCGTCGGTGTTGAACACGTAGATGAACGGCTTGGCCGTCATGAGCTGCAGCGACGCGATCTCGGCGAGGTCGAGACCCGCGGCGGCCGCGCCCTGGAAGAGGGTCGTGCCCTCCTCGAGGATGGCCTGGGCCTGCTGGGCGGCGGCGAACAGCACCGGGTCGCCCTTCTTGATCTTGACCTCCTTCTCCATCCGCGGCAGCGCCTTCTCCAGCGTCTGGAGGTCGGCGAGGATCAGCTCGGTGGAGATGGTCTCGATGTCGCCCGAGGCGTCGGTCGAGCCCTCGACGCGCACGACGTCGCCGTCGTCGAAGGCCCGGGTGACCTGGCAGATCGCGTCCGCCTCACGGATGTTCGCGAGGAACTTGTTGCCCAGGCCCTCGCCCTCGGAGGCGCCCTTGACGATGCCCGCGATGTCGACGAACGACACCGTGGCCGGCAGCACCCGCTCGGAGGAGAAGATCTCCGCGAGCGCACCCAGCCGGGCGTCCGGCAGGGGGACGACGCCGACGTTCGGCTCGATCGTCGCGAACGGGTAGTTCGCCGCGAGCACGGAGTTGCGGGTCAGCGCGTTGAACAGGGTGGACTTGCCGACGTTGGGCAGGCCGACGATGCCGATAGTGAGAGCCACGTCGGACGAGTCTACGCGCCGGGCGCCCCGGGGCCGGGCGGCGCCCCGGGGCGGCGGCACCGCGCACCGCCCCGGGCACGCCCGGACGGGTCAGTCGACGCGGACGTCCCGGTGCCAGGACTCGGTCGTGTACTTCGTGCGCCAGCCCAGGTGCACGTAGAGCGCCTCGGCGCCCGTCGGGCTGTCGGCGTCGACCTCGAGCCCGACCCGGTTGCGGCCGCGGCCCGCGGCGTCCGCGACCACGGCGTGCAGCATCGCGGTGGCCACGCCCCGCCCGCGCGCCGCCGGGGTCGAGCCGAGGTAGTCGACGTAGGTGCCCTCCACGCCGCCGTCGTCCGCGGGCGAGACCGTGGCCACCAGGGCTCCCGCCGGGACGGGCTCGGCCTCGGGGTCCGCGGGGTCGTCGACGAAGGCGAGCCACCAGTGGTTCCAGCGGTGGCCCGGGTCCTCGCGCAGGCGCTGCACGAACTCCGGGAAGCTCTCCAGGTAGGAGTTGAAGTGGTCGCGGAACGCCTCCTCCAGCACCCGGTGGACGGCGGTGAGGTCCTCGGCGACCGGCAGGCCGTTGTCGTGGTGCGCCACCTGGCGCACGGTCACGCCGGGCTTCGGCGCGGGCAGCGCGTCCGGGGCGGCGTCGTCCGCCGTGACCGGGCGGGACATCTGCCACCAGGTGCGGGCCCGCTCGAACCCGGCCGCGGTGAGCCAGCCGCGCAGGGTGTCGTCGCCGGCGAAGGCGCCCGCGTCGAGCTGGGTCACGTCCTGCTCGCGCAGCCGCGCGAACTCGACGGCGGCCTCGGTCAGCCAGTCGTAGCACCAGGCGGCCAGGCGGTCCTGCACGTCACGGGGCAGCGTCCGGTCGATCTCGACGCCGATGACGGCGCGGCCCGCCGCACGGTCGTGGGCGTGCGCCCAGGCGCGGATCACGCCGTCCGCGTCCCGCACGACCGTCTGCCGCCGCGTCCACGACATCTGGCCCGCGACCTCGGCCTCGACCGTGGCGGCGTCGTAGCCCGCGGACCCGGTGAACGGTTGCGCCTGCCTGCCTCTGAGCTCGCCCAGACGTGGGACGTCCTCGAGCTCGGGAACCACCGCCGTCCAGTGCTCGGGAAGGGTCACGGACGGGCGCTCGTTCGTGGGGATCACGCCCACATTCTGTCAGGGTGCTGCGACACGCCCGGGTGCGGGGGTCGTCAGGCGAACGCCGTGACCTGCGCCAACAGCTCCGGCAGCCGCCGCTCGTAGGTGCGTGCACCGTGCCGGACGCCGAGGACCAGCACGACGCCCGCCGAGGCGAGCCCCACCCCCATCGTCACCACGCCGAGCGCCGCGCTCGGCGCCAGCAGCGCGGGCAGCCCGACCGCGAGCGTGGGGACCAGGAGGGCAGCCGTGAGGAGGAACGCGACCGTCTGGGCGACCATCGACGCCATCGCCGCGCCCTGCGGCGTCTTGAAGGCGCTCTCCCCCGGCTTCGGGACCGGGTAGACGAGCCGCGCGGAGGCCGCGCTGGACACGCCGAGCGCGGTCCCCAGGACGCCGAGGCTCACCCCGAGCACCGCCGGGAGGTCGGACCAGCGGCCCGCGACCGCCGTCGCGGCGACCGCGAGACCGACCACCAACGGCACCCCGAGCACGGCGACGGGCACCACCCGGCCCCAGCGGTCGGCCCGCCCCGGGACCCCCGTCGCGACGTGCAGGGCGAACGCCGTGTTGTCGTAGCCCACGTCGTTGGACAGGCCGAACCCGAGGACGAACGCGGCCAGCGGTGCGAGGAGCAGCAGCAGCCCGGCACCCGCCCCGCTGGTCACGCCGATGACCACGACGACCAGCGGCAGGAGCGGCACCAGCGCGAGCGACGCCGCGTACCGCGGGTCGCGCAGCCAGTAGGTGGCGCAGCGGGCGACGACGGCCCCCGTCGGGGTGGCGGGCACCCGGGCGAACCAGCCGAGGCCGCGGGCGCGACCCCCGTCCGCCCCGCCGCGCGGCGACACCAGCGCCCGGGCGAGGGCCCGGTCCCACACCACGACGGCGAGCGTCAGGGTGAGCGCGACGACGGCGACCTGGACGGCGAGGCGGCCCCACGCGCCCTCGTGGACGGAGCCCGCCCACGCCCAGGGTGCCCCGAACGGAGTCCAGCCCACGACGGACGCCGCGGCGGCCACCGCGCCGGCCGTCCCGTCCCCGCCGAGGCGGATGGTGACGCCGCTCGACGCGGCCAGGGACGACATCCAGGCGAAGAACGGGCCGACGGCGAGCACCGGCACGATGGCGGCGAGCATGAGCACCTCGCGGTAGCGGCGCGAGTCGAGCAGCGGCGCGCACAGCGTGGTGACGGCCCGGGAGCCGACCACGCACAGTGCGACGACGGCCACCGCGCCGAGCAGCGCCGCGAGCAGCGCGAGCGGGTCGGACGCCCACGCGAACGCCGACCCGGCGGCGGCCAGCGCCGTGACGGCGGCGGGCACCGAGACCAGGCCGGCGACGGCCAGACCCGCCAGCAGGGTCCGGCGCGGGATCGCGAACGTCGTGAAGCGCAGCGGGTCCAGCGTGGCGTCGAGGCCGAACGCGAAGAGCGGCACCACCCACCAGGCCAGCACGACCAGCGCGCCGCCGACGGTGAGGACCTGGCCGGTCAGCACCGGGTCGGTCCGGCCGCCGAGGATCGCGGCACCGACCAGCAGCGTGACCACCGACAGGCCGTACAGGAGCCCGACGGCGAGCCCGATCGTCTGCCAGACGCTGCGGCGCAGCGTGCCGGCCAGCAGCGTGAGCCTCAGTCGGACGAGGTGCGCAACCACGCCAGGCCTCCTGCCTGCCTGCGTCCGCCGACGAGCCCGACGAACCGGTCCTCCAGGGTCTGCCCGCCCCGCACGTCGTCCACGGTGCCCGCGTCGAGCACGTGCCCGCCCGCGATGACCGCGACGTGGGTGCACATGCGCTGCACGAGGTCCATGACGTGGCTGGACACGACGACGGTGCCGCCGTCGTCCACGTAGCGGCCCAGGATGTCGCGGATGTTGGCGGCGCTGACGGGGTCGACGGCCTCGAACGGCTCGTCGAGGACGAGCACCCGGGGCGCGTGGATCATCGCGCAGGCCAGCGAGATCTTCTTGGTCATGCCCGCCGAGTAGTCGACGACCACGGTGTCCCGGTCGGCCGCAAGGTCCATCGCCACCAGGAGGTCCTCGGCGCGGGCGGCGACCGTGGGGCGGTCGAGCCCGTGCAGCAGGCCGGCGTAGTGCAGGAGCTGGGCGCCGGTGAGCCGGTCGAACAGCCGCAGCCCGTCGGGCAGGACCCCGAGCCGCGGCTTGGCGACCTCCGGGTGCGCCCACAGGTCGGTGCCGAGCACGTGCACGGTGCCGAAGTCGGGCCGCAGCAGGCCGGTCGCCATGGACAGGGTCGTCGTCTTGCCGGCGCCGTTGGGACCGACCAGGCCGAAGAACGAGCCCGCGGGCACGTCGAGGTCCACGCCCGCGACGGCGATCTTCTCCCCGAACCGGCGCCACAGGCCGCGCAGGCTGAGGGCCGCCGTCGGGTCGGGGTCCGGGGCGGCGGACGGGGGCCCGGCGGGGCCCGGCTCGGGTGCGGCGGGTGGGTTCACCCGGTCACCGTAGCGGCCGGTCCGCGCGTGCGTCGGGGCGCCTCACCGGCCGTGTCGGACCCGCGTGACAGCCTGTGCGCCATGGAGACGACGACCGCGCTGCTCATCTCGCTCGGCACGCTGGTGGCCGGGACGGTGATCGGCTGGCTGTGGCACGCGCTGCGCACCTCCGGGCAGCACCGCTCCCAGGAGATGGAGGCGGTGCGCGCCCGCACGGAGCTGGACGCGGCCCGGCGGGAGGCCGCCGCGCTGCGCGAGCAGGTCGCCGCGACCCGCGAGGACGGCGAGCTGCGCCTGGAGCGCGCGGCCGACGACGCCGAGCGGCGCCTCGACGCCGCCCGCGAGGAGGCGGAGCGCCGCCTCGCAGAGTTCCGGGCCGAGGCCGAGCGACAGCTCGCCGAGGTCAAGGGCGACCAGGAGCGCGCCGCGCAGCAGTTCCGGGCGCTGGCGGGCGAGGTCCTCACCTCCAGCAACCAGCAGTTCCTCGAGCTGGCCGAGCAGCGCCTCCAGGCCAGCACCGTGAAGAACGACGAGACGCTCGCCCGGCGCGAGCAGGCGATCCGGTCGCTGCTCGACCCCATGAGCAAGACGCTCGACCAGGTCAACCGCCACGTCGACGACGCCGAGAAGGCCCGTCGCGAGGGGCACAGCACCCTCACCGAGCACCTGCGCCACCTGGAGACGGTCAACACCGAGCTGCGCACCGGGACGAACGACCTCGTCGCCGCGCTGCGCTCCAACCAGACCCGTGGCGTGTGGGGCGAGCTCCAGCTCCGCCGCGTCGTCGAGGCGGCGGGCATGCTCGACCACGTCGACTTCGACGTGCAGGTGCACCGCACCGACGCCGAGGGCACCGCGCTCATCCCGGACCTCGTCGTCAACCTCGCCGGCGGCAAGAACGTCGTCGTGGACTCCAAGGTGCCGTTGTCCGCCTACCTCAAGGCGCAGTCCGCGACCGCGTCCGACGAGGCCGTCAAGCAGCTCGACGCCCACGCCAAGGACCTCGTCAAGCACGTCGACGTCCTGGCGGGCAAGGCGTACTGGTCGCAGTTCGACGCCGCCCCGGAGTTCGTCGTGCTGTTCGTCCCCGCGGAGCCGATCCTCGCGGCCGCGGTCGAGCAGCGGCCCGACCTCATGGAGTACGCGATGCGCAAGCGGGTCGTCGTCGCCACCCCGATGACGCTCGTCGCGCTGCTGCGCACCGTCGGCTACGCGTGGCAGCAGGACGCCGTCGCGGAGGACGCCCAGAAGGTGCTCCAGACCGGCAAGGAGCTGTACGGGCGCCTCGTCACCATGACGGCGAAGATCACCAAGCTGGGCCGCTCCATGACCACCGCCACGAACGACTACAACGCGTTCGTCGCCACCCTGGAGACGCGGGTCGTGCCGTCCGCGCGCCGCATGGTCGAGCTCAAGGTCGCCGACGCGTCGACGCCCCTGGAGCCGCTGAAGGCCGTCGAGGCGACGACCCGCCCGATCGTCCGGCCCGAGCTCCTGGCCGGGGCGGAGGGCGCCGTCGTCGACCTGGGCGACCTCGCGGTGACCGACGACCGGTCGTCGGTGGAAGCGCTGGTCGAGGCCGACCGGGCCGCCCTGGAGCGCACCGCGGACGACGGCGCGTCCGACGCGGCCGCGGGCTGACCGGCGAACGTCAGACGGGCCGCAGCGGCAGCGTGCGCCGCTCGGCCGGGCGCGGGCGTTCGTCCCCCGCGCCCGCCTCGCGCAGGTCGGCGCGCAGCTCCCGCGGGAGCGAGAACATGAGGTCCTCCGTCGCGGTGCGGACCTCCTCGGGCTCGCCGAAGCCGCGGTCGGCGAGCAGCCGCAGCACACCGTCCACCAGGATCTCCGGGACGGACGCGCCGGAGGTCACACCGACGGTGGTCGCGCCGTCCAGCCAGGCGTCCTCGACGTCGGCGGCACGGTCGACGCGGTAGGCGGCCGCCGCCCCGGCCTGGAGCGCCACCTCGACCAGCCGCACCGAGTTCGACGAGTTCGCCGACCCCACCACGAGCACGACGTCGCACTCCGGCGCGAGCTTCTTCACCGCCACCTGCCGGTTCTGCGTCGCGTAGCAGATGTCGTCGCTCGGCGGGTCGGCCAGCAGCGGGAACCGCTCACGCAGCCGGCGCACGGTCTCCATCGTCTCGTCCACCGACAGGGTGGTCTGCGAGACCCACACCACGCGCGCCGGGTCGCGGACCTCGACCCCGTCGGCCTCGTCGGGCGAGCCCACGACCTGCACGTGCGCGGGCGCCTCCCCCGCCGTGCCCTCGACCTCCTCGTGCCCGTGGTGGCCGATGAGGAGGATGTCGAGGTCGTCGCGCGCGAACCGCTGGACCTCCTTGTGCACCTTCGTCACGAGGGGGCACGTCGCGTCGATCGTGTCGAGGTCGCGGCCCGCGGCGGCGTCCCGCACCGCCGGCGACACGCCGTGCGCGGAGAACACGAGCCGGGCGCCGCGGGGCACCTCGTCGGTCTCGTCGACGAACACGGCGCCGCGCTCCGTGAGGGTCTCCACGACGTGCTTGTTGTGGACGATCTCCTTGCGCACGTACACCGGCGCGCCGTACGTCTCCAGGGCCTTCTCGACCGCGACGACGGCACGGTCGACGCCGGCGCAGTAGCCGCGGGGTGCCGCCAGCAGCACCCGCCTGTCGCGGGAGGTCCCGGCCGGGAGGGTCTCGGTCACGCTGCCAGTGTAGGAGCCGCCCCGGGTCGGTGGCGTGCGGCATGCTGGACGCCGTGACCGCCGACCACCGCCCCGACGACGCCTCCGACACCACGCTGCCCCTGCCCGAGATGGCGGCCGACACCACGGCGCAGCGCCCCTGGCCGGTCCGGCTGCTCGCCGCGAAGATCCAGGGCTACGTGGCGCGGATGTCGTCGGTGTGGGTCGAGGGCCAGGTCGTGGAGCACACGTACCGTCGCGGCGCCGGGATGCAGTTCCTCACCCTGCGCGACACGGACGCCGAGGCGTCGCTGCCGGTGCACATGCTCACCCGCGCGTTCGACGGCCAGACCTCCCCGCCGCAGGTGGGCGACCACGTCGTCGTGCAGGCCAAGCCGGAGTTCTGGACCAAGACGGGCCGGCTGTCGATGCGGGCGTCCGCGGTACGCCAGGTCGGTGTCGGCGAGCTCCTCGCCCGCATCGAGCAGCTGCGCCGCGTCCTCGCGGCCGAGGGGCTGTTCGACCTCGACCGCAAGCAGCCGCTGCCGTTCCTGCCCGCCGTGGTCGGCCTGGTGTGCGGGCGCGAGTCGAAGGCGGAGCACGACGTCGTCGTCAACGCCCGGGCGCGCTGGCCGCAGGTGCGGTTCGAGATCCGCGAGGTCGCCGTCCAGGGCGTCGACGCCGTGCGGGCGGTCAGCGGCGCCCTCGCCGAGCTCGATGCGCACCCCGACGTCGAGGTGATCGTCGTGGCACGCGGCGGGGGGTCCGTGGAAGACCTCCTGCCGTTCAGCAACGAGACGCTCGTGCGCGCCGCGGCGGCCTGCCGCACCCCGCTCGTCAGCGCCATCGGCCACGAGACCGACACCCCGCTGCTCGACCTCGTCGCCGACCACCGCGCCTCCACCCCGACGGACGCCGCCAAGCGGGTCGTGCCGGACGTCGCCGAGGAGCGGGCGCGCGTCGCCCAGGCACGGCAGCGGGCCCTGGCCGCGCTGACCGGGCGCCTCGAGCGGGAGCGGCACGGCCTGGCGGCGCTCCGGTCGCGGCCGGTGCTGGCCCGCCCCGCGTCGATGGTCGACGCCCGGGAGCGGGAGGTCGTCGAGCACGTGCGGCACGCGCGGCACCTGCTGCGCGCGGCCCTGCTCACCGCGTCCGGCGACGTGGGTCGGCTCGCGGCGCAGGTGCGGGCCCTGTCCCCCGCCTCCACGCTGGAGCGCGGCTACGCCGTGGTGCAGCGCGCCGACGGCGCGGTCGTGCGCGACGCCGACGAGGTCGCCGCGGGCGACGCGGTGCACGTGCGGCTCGCGGCGGGCGCGATCGACGCGGAGGTCACGACCGTCGTCCGGTAGTCCCGGTGGCCGCGGTCCGCTCCCGCGTCAGCGGGCGCGGGCCACCCGGCCCTCGTCCCAGACCGCCTCGGGCGTCTCGCGGACGGTGCCGTCGGCGCCGAACACGAGGAACCGGTCGAAGCCGCGGGCGAACCAGCGGTCGTGGGTCACGGCGAGCACGGTGCCGTCGAACGCCTCCAGACCCTCCTGGAGCGCCTCGGCGCTGTCCAGGTCGAGGTTGTCCGTCGGCTCGTCGAGCAGCAGCGCGGTGCAGCCGGACAGCTCCAGGAGCAGCACCTGGAAGCGCGCCTGCTGCCCGCCCGACAGTCGGTCGAAGGGCCGCTCGGCGGCCTGCTGGAGCTCGTAGCGGCGCAGCACCGACATGGCGGCGCCACGGTCCTTGGCGTGGTCGGCCCAGAGGATGTCGAGCAGCGTGCGCCCGACGAGCTCGGGGTGGGCGTGGGTCTGGGCGAAGTGCCCCACCACGACCCGTGCCCCGAGACGCGCCTCCCCCGTGTGGGCGACGTCCTGCCCGGCGAGCAGCCGCAGGAAGTGCGACTTGCCGGACCCGTTCGACCCGAGGACCGCGACGCGCTCGCCGTAGAACACCTCGAGGTCGAACGGCTTCATCAGGCCGGTGAGCTCCAGGGCCTCGCAGGTGATCGCCCGGGTGCCCGTGCGACCCCCGCGCAGACGCATCGTGATGTCCTGCTCGCGGGGCGGCTCCGGGGGCGGACCCGCCTCCTCGTACTTGCGCAGGCGGGTCTGGGCGGCCCGGTACCGCGAGGCCATGTCGGGGCTGCTCGCCGCCTGGGCCCGCAGGGTCAGCACCAGCTTCCTGAGCTGGGCGTGCTTCTCGTCCCAGCGGCGGCGCAGCTCCTCGAACCGGGCGAACCGTTCGCGGCGCGCGTCGTGGAACGTCGCGAACCCGCCGCCGTGCACCCAGGCGTCCGCACCCGACGGACCCGGCTCCAGCGCCACGATCCGGTCGGCGACGCGCGACAGCAGCTCGCGGTCGTGGGACACGAACAGGATCGTCTTGCGGGTGGCGAGGAGCTGCTCCTCCAGCCACCGCTTGCCCGGCACGTCCAGGTAGTTGTCCGGCTCGTCGAGCAGCAGCACCTCGTCGGGGCCGCGCAGCAGCGCCTCCAGGACGAGCCGCTTCTGCTCGCCGCCGGACAGGGTGCGCACCTCGCGCCACTGCGCCTTCTCGAAGCCGACGCCGAGCGCCGCCGTCGTGCACACGTCCCACAGGGTCTCGGCGTCGTAGCCGCGCACCTCCGCCCAGTCCGCGAGCGCCTGCGCGTACGCCATCTGCGCGGCCTCGTCGTCGACCTCCATGACGGCGGTCTCGGCGTCCTCCAGGGCGCGCGCGGCGTCCCGGACCGGTGCCGGCGACACCGACGCGAGGAGCTGGCGCACGGTGGTGGCGTCCCGGACCGAGCCGACGAACTGCGGCATCACGCCGAGCCCGCCGCTGACCGTGACCGTCCCGGCGTCCGGGCGCAGCTCGCCCGTGACGATCCGCAGGAGCGTCGTCTTGCCGGCGCCGTTGGGTCCGACCAGGGCGGTGGCGCTGCCCTCACCGACCCGGAACGAGACGTCGTCGAGCAGCGTGCGACCGTCGGGCAGCACGTGCTCGACGTGCGCCACCTCCAGATGACCCATGGGGCGAGGGTCGCACGGACGCCCGCCCCGCGGCGACGTGTTTCGCCCCGCTGTGACGGGCCGCACGCGGTCGCACCGCGAGACGGGACGACCCGTCCCCGCCGGGTGGGGTTGACTGTCCCCGTGAGCACCGACGAGCCGAGCACCGACGTGTCCGCCCTGAGCTACGAGCAGGCGCGCGACGAGCTGGTCCAGGTCGTCGCGCGGCTGGAGGCCGGCGGCGAGCCCCTGGAGGACTCGCTCGCGCTGTGGGAACGGGGCGAGGCGCTGGCCGCCCGGTGCCAGCAGTGGCTGGACGGCGCCCGGGAGCGCCTGGCCGCGGCGCAGGCCGCGTCGGGCCCCGGGGCGGACGCCGACGAGGAGGACTGACCGTGGCGCACGTGCTGTCCGTCGGCGAGGCGCTCGTGGACGTGGTGCGTCGCCCCGACGGCGCGGTCGCGGAGCACCCCGGCGGGTCCCCCGCGAACGTCGCGCTCACGCTCGGTCGCCTCGGCCGCGAGGCGCGGCTCCTGACGTGGCTGGGCCGTGACGCCCGCGGCGACGCGGTGCGCGCGTGGCTCGCGGCCTCCGGTGTGACGACGACGCCGGGCAGCGACGACGCCCCGCGGACGTCGGTCGCGCGGGCGACCCTGGACGCGTCGGGTGCCGCGACCTACGACTTCGACCTCGACTGGCAGGTGCCCGCCGGCTCGCCGGTCGCCGCGGACACCCTGGCGGTGCACACCGGGTCCGTCGCTGCGGTGCTGGAACCGGGCGCGACGCAGGTACGCGCCCTGGTCGCCGCCGCCCGCCCGACCGCCACGATCACCTACGACCCGAACGCCCGTCCGGCGCTGATGGGCGACCCCGCGCAGGCCCGCCGGCGCGTGGAGGAGGTCGTCCGCCTCGCGGACGTCGTCAAGGTCAGCGACGAGGACCTCGCGTGGCTGTCCGGCGGCGCCGCGCCGCTCGACGTCGCCCGCGCCTGGGTGCACGACCTCGGCGCGCCGCTGGTCGTGGTCACGGCGGGCGGCGAGGGCGCCACCGCCGTCACCGACCACGGCGAGGTGCACGTGCCCGCCCGCCCCGTCACGGTGGTCGACACCGTCGGGGCCGGCGACTCGTTCATGGGCGCCCTCCTGGACGGGCTGTGGGGCGCCGACCTGCTGGGCGCGGGGCGCCGTGCGGCGCTGCGCGCCGTCGACCACGCCACCGTCGAGGACCTGCTGTCACGGTGCGTGGCCGTGGCAGCCGTCACCGTCTCCCGCGCCGGGGCCAACCCGCCGTGGGCGACCGAGCTGGAGGAAGCATGACCCCCACCGAGGCCTGGACCGCGCTGCGCGCCGGGAACGACCGCTTCGTCGCCGACGCCCCGATCCACCCCTCCCAGGACGCGACCCGCCGCCGAGAGCTGGCGTCGGCGCAGCACCCGCACACCGTCCTGTTCGGCTGCTCCGACTCGCGCGTCGCGGCGGAGATCATCTTCGACCAGGGCCTGGGCGACCTGTTCGTCGTGCGCACGGCCGGGCACGTCGTGGACACCACGGTGCTCGGGTCGATCGAGTACGGGGTGGAGGTCCTGGGGGCGCCGCTCATCGTGGTGCTGGGCCACGACTCGTGCGGCGCGGTCGCGGCGACCGCCAACACGCTGCGCACGGGCGAGCAGCCGCCGGGGTTCGTGCGCGCCGTGGTGGACAAGGTGATCCCGTCGATCGCGCACCTCGCGGGCTCCCCCGACGCCGGGTCCACCGCGGACGCCGAGGGCGCCCCGTTCGCCGACCGCCTGCGCACCGCGCACGTGCGGCACACCGTCGGCCTGCTGCGCGGGTACTCCGCCGCGCTCGACGCGGCCGTCACCGAGGGGCGCGTCGCGATCGTCGGCGTCGAGTACGACCTCGAGGACGGCTCCGCCCGTCTCGTGGAGGTCGCGGGCGACGTCGGCGAGCAGCCGCTGGGCTGACCCGCCGGCCTCCGCGTGCCGGGTCCCGCGCGCCCCGAGCGGGGCCGCCGGACCCGGCGCGTGACACCTCTCACACCGTCCCGCCTCCCGGCGTACGGCACGATGGACGCATGACTTCCGACACCGTCGCCGGCGGCGCAGACGCGCCCGAGACCGAGTACCGCATCGAGCACGACACGATGGGTGAGGTCCGCGTCCCGGCCCAGGCCCTGTACCGCGCCCAGACGCAGCGCGCGGTCGAGAACTTCCCGATCTCGGGCACCCCGCTGGAGCGCGGCCACATCGAGGCCCTCGCCCGCGTGAAGAAGGCCGCCGCGCGCGCCAACGCCGAGCTCGGCGTGCTCGACCAGGACGTCGCCGACGCCATCGTCGCCGCCGCCGACGAGGTCGCCTCCGGCACGCTCGACGCCCACTTCCCCGTCGACGTGTTCCAGACCGGCTCCGGCACGTCGTCGAACATGAACACCAACGAGGTGCTCGCCACCCTCGCGACCCGCTCGCTCGGCAAGGACGTGCACCCCAACGACCACGTCAACGCCTCCCAGTCGTCCAACGACGTCTTCCCCACCTCGGTGCACGTCGCCGCCACGGCCGGTGTCGTCCGTGACCTCGTGCCCGCCCTCGAGCACCTCGCCGCGTCACTGGGCGCCAAGGCCGACGAGTACGCCACCGTCGTGAAGTCCGGCCGCACCCACCTCATGGACGCCACCCCCGTCACCCTCGGCCAGGAGTTCGGCGGGTACGCCGCCGCGATCCGCTACGGCATCGAGCGCCTGCAGTCCGCGGTCCCCCGCGCCGCCGAGGTGCCGCTCGGCGGCACCGCCGTGGGCACCGGCATCAACACCCCCGCCGGGTTCCCGCAGCGCGTCATCGAGCTGCTGCGCGAGGACACCGGCCTGCCGCTGACCGAGGCGCGCGACCACTTCGAGGCGCAGTCCGCCCGCGACGGCCTCGTCGAGCTCTCCGGCGCGCTGCGCACCATCGCGGTGTCGCTCACCAAGATCTGCAACGACCTGCGTTGGATGGGGTCCGGCCCCAACACCGGCCTCGGCGAGATCTTCATCCCCGACCTCCAGCCGGGCTCCTCGATCATGCCGGGCAAGGTCAACCCCGTCGTCCCCGAGGCCGTCCTCATGGTCGCCGCCCGCGTGATCGGCAACGACGCCACCGTCGCCTGGGCCGGCGCCAGCGGCTCCTTCGAGCTCAACGTGCAGATCCCCGTCATCGCCCAGGGCGTCCTGGAGTCGATCCGCCTGCTCGCCAACGCCTCGCGCGTCCTCGCGGACAAGACCGTCGACGGCATCACCGCGAACGTCGAGAAGGCCCGCGCGTTCGCCGAGTCGTCGCCGTCGATCGTCACGCCGCTCAACCGCGTCATCGGCTACGAGGCCGCCGCCAAGGTCGCCAAGCACTCCGTCAAGCAGGGCATCACCGTGCGTGAGGCCGTGGTCGACCTGGGCTTCGTCGAGCGGGGCGAGGTCACCGAGGCGCAGCTCGACGAGGCGCTCGACGTCCTGTCGATGACGCGTCCGCCGCAGGCCTGATCGCTGCCGCCCGCGAGGGGTGGGGTCCTCCGGTGCGTCGTCGCGCTCACGGTCGCTCCGCGGCCTGCGCTTCCCGTCTGACGACGACGCACCGGAGGACCCCACCCCTCGCTCGGTCATGACATGGCTCGGTCGTGACCTGGGCCCGTCGCGACCCGCTCGACCGTGACCTGGGTCTCAGTTGCTGGACGCCTCTTTGGTAAGGCTTACCTCACCTGCTAGGGTCCGGGGCAGCGGGAGGGCGTGCTGCCGGTGCGCGGGGCTGGGGGGTTCCACACGAGGCGGCACGCCCTCTCGACCTCTCCGCCGGTGGGACCGAAGGCCGGCGACCGTCGGTCGACTCAGTAGTCGACGGGATCGAGGCGGCGCAGCACGACGGCGAGCAGGCGCCCGAGCTCGGCCCGCTCCGCCTCGGACAGGTCCACGAGCGCCGCGCGCTCCCGGTCGACCTGGCGCGGGAACAGCTCGTCGACGAGCTCCTCCCCCGCCGCCGTGAGGGCCACCACGACGCCCCGCCGGTCCCGCTCGGCGACCGTCCGCTCCACCAGACCCGCCCGGGCCAGGCGGTCGAGGCGCTTCGTGATGGACGCGCCGGGCGCCCCCGTCATCGTGGTGACCTCGCCCGCTCGCAGGGGTCGCCCCGCGCGGCGCAGCGCGGTGAGCAGGTCGAGCTCGGCGCGGGTCACGTCACGGCCGGTCACGTCCGCCTCCGTGGCGAGGTCGAGCAGGGCCGCGACGCGGCGGACGCGCGCCCCCACCTCCGCGGGCGAGGTGTCGACGTCGGGCAGCCGCTCGGCCCACTGGGCGCGCACGCGGTCGATGTAGTCCACCTTCCCAGGATAGGTGCGCGACCGCTTTATTTTCGCAGTGTTTTACTCGTGAACTATCCTGGTCCCGATGACCTCCCCCGTGCTCACCGCCGCCCGCGACGTGATCGACCCCGGCCACCTGCGCGCCGCCTGGCGTGCCGCCCCGTCCCCCACCACCACCGCGGGCGTCCTCGCCGCCCTGCGCTGCGGCGCCGCCGTCGCCCTCGCGCTCGCCCTCGCGGCGGCGACCGGCCACCAGGACCTGGCCGGGTTCGCCGCGCTCGGCGCGCTCGCCTCCCTCTACGGACGGTTCGACCCCTACCGCCGCCGCGCCGCGGTCGTCGCCCTGCTCGGCGCCGTGCTCACCGGGGCCTTCGTCGCGGTCGCGACCCTCACGACCGCCGGCGCGCCCGCCCCGGTCGTGCTCGGCGTCGTCGCGCTCGTCGCCGCCGGGTCGACCGTCCTGTGCCTGCTCGTGCGCACCGGACCGCCCGGCGGGACCATCGTCGTGTTCGCCGCCGCCGGCGGCATGGCCGCCGCCGCCGACTGGTCCGGCGTCGCGGAGCGCGGCCTCGCCGTCGCGGCCGGGTCCGCCGTGGCCTGGCTCGTCGCGACCAGCGGGTGGGTCGTCCGGCACGGCGGCGTCCTGCGACGCATGACCCGGCGCGCGACGGGGCGTCCCGCGACCGGGCGCGGCGCGACGGCGACCCGCGAGCCGGCTCCCGCGGGAGCGACCCCTGGCGTCCTCGCCACCGTCCGTGCGACCTGGCACGAGCCCGGCTGGCGGCTCGGCGGGGTCCGCGTGACGCTCGCCGCCCTCGCGGCGGGCGCCGTCGCGCAGGCCGCCGGGCTCGGGCACCCCGCCTGGGCGCAGATGGGCGCCACCGCGACGCTCCAGGGCGCCACCACCGGGCACGCCGTCGTGCGGGCGCTCCAGCGCGGGGTGGGCACCGTCGTCGGCGCCCTGCTCGCCTGGCCGCTGCTCGCCGCGCACCTCGGGTTCGCCGCGACGTGCGTCGTCGTGGTGGCGCTCCAGGTCGTCACGGAGGTCGTCGTCGGCCGCCACTACGGGCTCGCGATGCTCACCATCACGCCGATGGCGCTGCTCATGACGTCGCTCGCCGCCCCCGCGGACCCCGCCGGCACCGCCGCCGCGCGCGCGCTGGACACCGTGCTCGGCGCGGCGCTCGGCGTCCTGGCCGTCGTCCTGGTCCACGCACGCGAGCGGGGCGCCGCGACGACGGGATGACCCGCCGCCACGACGCCCCGGCACGCGACCGGAGGGTCAGACCTCCAGGCCCTCCAGCATCTCGGTGACGAGCGCCGCCACGGGCGAGCGCTCCGACCGCGTGAGGGTCACGTGCGCGAAGAGCGGGTGCCCCTTGAGCGCCTCGATGACGGCCGCCACGCCGTCGTGCCGCCCCACCCGCAGGTTGTCGCGCTGCGCGACGTCGTGGGTGAGGACCACGCGGGACGACTGCCCGATGCGGGACAGCACCGTGAGGAGCACGTTGCGCTCCAGCGACTGGGCCTCGTCGACGATGACGAACGCGTCGTGCAGCGACCGGCCGCGGATGTGGGTGAGCGGCAGCACCTCGAGCATCTCGCGGTCGATCACCTCGTCGAGGACCGCCGGGGAGACCAGCGCGCCGAGGGTGTCGTGGACCGCCTGCGCCCACGGGTTCATCTTCTCCGACTCGCTGCCCGGCAGGTAGCCGAGCTCCTGCCCGCCCACGGCGTACAAGGGGCGGAACACGATGATCTTGCGGTGCTGACGACGCTCCAGCACCGCCTCCAGCCCGGCGCACAGGGCGAGCGCCGACTTGCCGGTCCCGGCCCGCCCCCCGAGCGAGACGATGCCGATCTCCTCGTCGAGCAGCAGGTCGACCGCGACCCGCTGCTCCGCGGAGCGGCCGTGGACGCCGAACAGGTCCTGGTCGCCGCGCACGAGCCGCACCCGCTTGTCGGCCGTGACCCGGCCGAGCGCCGACCCGCCCGCGCTGTGCACCACCAGTCCGGTGTGGCACAGCAGCGCGCCGGCCTCCGCCAGCACCGCCGGGTCGAGCGCCGCGAGGTCGACCTCGGTGCCGTCGTACAGCTCCGTCATCTGATCGTCGGTGACGGTCAGCTCGCGCATGCCCGTCCAGCCGGAGTCCACCGCCAGCTCGTGGCGGTACTCCTCCGCGCGCAGCCCCACGGCCGACGCCTTGACCCGCATCGGCAGGTCCTTGGACACGACGGTCACGTCGAGGCCCTCCGCGGCGAGGTTCGCCGCGACGGACAGGATGCGGGTGTCGTTGTCGCCGAGCCGGAAACCGGCGGGCAGCACCCCCGGGTCGGAGTGGTTCAGCTCGACGCGCAACGACCCGCCGTCCCCGCCGATGGGGATCGGGGCGTCCAGCCGGCCGTGCTCGATGCGCAGGTCGTCGAGCGCCCGCAGGGCGCTGCGGGCGAAGTACCCGAGCTCGGCGTGGTGCCGCTTGGCCTCGAGCTCGGTGACGACGACGACGGGCAGCACGACGTCGTGCTCCGCGAAGCGGTAGATCGCTCGCGGGTCGGACAGCAGGACGGACGTGTCGACCACGAAGGTCCGACGGGCGGTGCTGGTGTTCTCGGTGTGGGCCACGATGTGCTCCCTCGCGCAGAGCGGAACGGTGTGCGGGGCGGGCGACCGGTCGGAGCGCCGTGCGCGAGGACCGGGGCCGGCCCTCCGGCACGGAGCGTGCACTCCATCTGACGGCCTCCCGAGGACACCCTGGGTGGGCGTCCTGCGCGCCACGTTACGACCGTCGCACGGTGACGGGTGTCACACCGGCGGCGCGTCGCGAACTCGTCACGCAGAGTTCACGCCCCCGTGACCGGGGGCACGATGGAGCGATGACGACGTACGTGGTGCTGCTGCGCGGGGTCAACGTGGGCGGCCACCGGCGGGTGGCGGCGGCCGACCTGCGGGCGGGCGCGCAGGACGCCGGGCTGCACGACGCCCGGACCTACGCGAACAGCGGCAACCTCGTCGTGACCGACGACCCCGACGACCCGACGGGCGCCGCGTCCGCGCAGGCCACCGACCGGGTCACGGACGCCCTCGAGGCGGCCCTGGCCGACCGGCTTGGGACCCGCGTGCCGTTCGTCGTCGTCCCGGGCCCGCGCCTGGCCCGTCTGGTCGAGGCCGTCCCGTTCCCGGACGCCGCCCGGGACGAGCCCGCGCGGCTGCTGCTGCACGTCGGGCCGCAGGACGTGGACGCCGACGGCGTGGCCGCGCTCGCGGCCGACCACGACGGCCCCGAACGGGTCGTCGCCGCGCAGGGCGTGCTGTACGTCCACCACGTCGACGGCGTGGGGCGCAGCCGGCTGACCGGCGACCGGATCGACCGGGCGGCCGGGACCTGGACGACGGGCCGCAACTGGCGCACCGTCACCCGGCTGCTGGAGATGGCCTCGGCGTGACCGCCGCGACCGGCGCGACCGGCGGCGGCGGGCCGGCATCGGGCGGGCGGCAGCCGACGGCGACGACGGGCGGGGCCGCCGGTCGACCGGGGCACGGGACGTGCGGACGGTCGTGACCCGGTAGGGTGTTCGCCTGTGGTGAGCCGGGAAGTCTGGTCGGTGACGCCGGCTGGAACGCCGGTCGACGCACCGACACCTCTCCCTGCAAGGAGCACACCCTGAGCACCGACGTCTCCCACCCGTCCTTCGGCGCCCGCCTGTCCCGCTGGGTCTCGCGCGAGACCACCGGCGGCGCGCTGCTGATCGGCGCCGCGGTGCTGGCGCTGATCTTCGCGAACTCCCCGTGGCGCGACGCCTACACCTCCCTCACCGAGACGGTGGTGGGGCCGGCGTACATCGGCCCCGTCCACGTCCACCTCGACCTGTCCCTCGCGGCCTGGGCGGCGGACGGCCTGCTCGCCGTCTTCTTCTTCGTGGTCGGCCTCGAGCTCAAGCACGAGTTCGTCGCCGGCTCGCTGCGCAGCCCGAAGCAGGCCGGCGTCCCGATGCTCGCCGCGGTCGGCGGCATGATCGTCCCGGCGGTCATCTACGCCGTCCTGGTCGTGAACCTGGGCGACTCGAGCGCCCTGCACGGCTGGGCCATCCCCACGGCGACGGACATCGCGTTCGCGCTGGCCGTCCTCGCCGTGTTCGGCAAGGGCCTGCCGCTGGCGATCCGCACGTTCCTGCTGACCCTCGCCGTGGTGGACGACCTGCTGGCGATCACCGTCATCGCGGTCTTCTACACCTCGGAGATCCACTTCGGCGCGCTGCTCGGGTCGCTGGCGGTCATCGCGGTATTCGGCTGGTACGTCCGCTCGCGACGGCCGCGCTGGTGGCTGCTGGTGCCGCTGTTCGTCGTGGCGTGGGCGCTCATGCACGCGTCGGGCGTGCACGCGACGGTCGCCGGTGTCCTCATGGGCTTCACGGTCGCGGCGCGTCCGTCGCACGGCGAGGAGGAGTCCCGCACCCACCACTACGAGGAGAAGGTCAAGCCCTGGTCGCAGGGCCTGGCGCTGCCGCTCTTCGCGTTCTTCGCGGCGGGCGTCAACCTGGTCGACGGCGGCGGCCCGGCCGAGCTGCTGGGTCAGCCGATCGTCGTGGCGATCGTCGCGGGCCTCGTGGTCGGCAAGGTGGTCGGCGTGCTGGGGACCACGTGGCTGGTCACCCGGGTCACGCCGCTGCGCCTGGCGCAGGGCATCGGCGTGCGCGACCTGCTGCCGGTCGCGCTGCTGGCCGGCATCGGGTTCACGGTGTCGCTGCTCATCGCGGAGCTGTCGTTCGAGCACGGCTCGGAGCACACGCTGGGCGCGAAGGCGGCGATCCTGCTGGCGTCGGTGGTCGCGGCGGTCCTCGGCGCCCTCATGCTGCGCTGGGACGCGCGCCAGGAGCGCGGTCCGGACATGAACCGCGACGACGTCCCCGACGAGGTCACGTCGTTCATCGGCGACGAGCAGGACCGCGAGACGCACTGACGTCCCGCGCCCCGGTCCGCACGCAGGCCGCCACCCCGCCCGGGGTGGCGGCCTGCGTCGTCCCGTGACCGGATCGTGACCGCTCGGCGGTGCCGGCGCCTTGACTTCCGGAGGTCGGCCACCCCAAGATCCTCATACCTGAATCACCTGTCATGTTTGACGGATGAGCACCCAACGAAGGGCAGAGACATGCGGGTCACGAAGAAGTACCTCGCACTGGCCGCCGCCGCCACGACCGCGCTCGCGCTCACCGCGTGCGCGCCCCAGGACGGCGTCGGCGGAAGCGACGACGACGCGACGACGGCGACGGCCGAGCCCGTCGAGGTCGGCATCATCTACTCGAAGACCGGACCGCTGGCCGCCTACGGCGAGGCCTACCGCCAGGGCTTCGAGGCCGGGCTCGACCACGCCACCGACGGCACCGGCGAGATCGACGGCCGCCCGGTCGAGGTCACCTACCTCGACGACGCCGGCGACCCCGACAAGGCCGTCACCCAGGCCAAGGACCTCATCGGCCAGGGCGTGCAGATCATGGGCGGCACCGTCTCCTCGGGCATCGCGCTCAAGCTCGCCGAGCAGGCCGAGCAGAACCAGGTGCTGTACGTCTCCGGCCCCGCGGCCGCCGACGCCGTCACCGGGATCAACGACTACACGTTCCGCTCCGGCCGCCAGTCGCTCCAGGACGTCGCCACCGCCGGCACGTTCGTCGACCCCGACGGCGCCCAGGTCCTCGTCTTCGCCCAGGACAACGCGTTCGGCCAGGGCAACCTCGCCGCCGTCGACGCCGTCCTCGGCGCGCAGGGCGCCGAGGTGACGAGCGTCCTCGTGCCGGAGGACGCCACCGAGTTCACGCCGTTCGCCCGCCAGGTCGTCGACGCCGACCCCGACCTCGTGTTCGTCGCGTGGGCCGGCGCCACCTCCGGCGCCATGTGGCAGGGCCTCGACCAGCAGGGCGTGCTCGACGCCACCACCGTCGTCACCGGCCTCGGCGACGCCGCCACGTTCGACGCGTACGGCGACGCCGCCGCCAAGGTCGACTTCCTCAACCACTACTTCCCCGCCGCGCCCGACAACGACGTCAACGACGCGATGGTCGCCGCCGTCGAGGAGGCCGGCGGCACCCCCGACCTGTTCACCCCGGACGGGTTCGTCGCGGCGCAGATGATCGTGCACGCCGTCGCCGAGGGCGGCGACGACGTCGACGCGATGGTCGGCGCGCTCGAGGGCTGGACGTTCGACGGCCCCAAGGGCTCCACGACGGTCCGCGCGTCCGACCACGCCGTGATCCAGCCGATGTACCAGGTGCGGCTCGTGCAGGACGGCGACCACTGGGTCCCCGAGCTCGTCGCCGAGGTCCCGGGCGACCAGGTCGCCCCGCCGGAGGCCGGCTGACCATGACGCAGCACCAGCCCGGCACGGGACCCGCCGTGCCTCCCGACGCCGCACCCGCGGCCGCGACCGGGCCGGCCCTCGCCGTGCACGGCCTCGGCCTGCGCATCGGCGGCGCGCAGATCCTGCACGACGTCACGCTCGAGGTGGCGCCCGGCGAGATGGTCGGCGTCATCGGCCCCAACGGGGCCGGCAAGACGACGCTGTTCAACCTCGTCTCCGGCGTCCTGCGTCCGACCTCCGGGTCGGTGCACCTCGCCGGGCGCGACGTCACCGGCGACCCGGTCGCCCGGCGGGCCCGCGCCGGGCTGGGCCGCACCTTCCAGACATCCAGCGTCTTCCCGCGGCTCGACGTGCTGGAGAACGTCCGCCTCGCGGCGCAGACCCACCTCGGCCACGGCCTGTCGGTCCTGCGGTTCCCCTCCCGGGGCGACGCCGCCACCCGGCGCGCCGTCGAGCACCTCACCGAGGTCGGCCTGGAGCACCGGCTCCACGTCGCCGCGGGCGACCTGTCCCACGGCGACAAGCGCAAGCTCGAGATCGCGGTGCTGCTCGCCACCGACCCCGCCGTCATCCTGCTCGACGAGCCGATGGCGGGCGTGTCCTCGGCGGACGTGCCCGGCCTCAGCGAGGTCATCCGGCGGCTGCACCGCAGCGGCCGCACCGTGCTCATGGTCGAGCACCACATGGACGTCGTCCTCGGGCTGGTCGACCGCGTCGCCGTCATGCACCACGGCGAGCTGCTGGCCTGCGACACCCCCGAGAAGGTCATGTCCGACCCCACCGTCCAGAGCGCCTACCTGGGAGACGTCGCGTGACCGAGCCCATCCTCAGCGTCCGCGGCCTGCGCGCCACCGTGGCCGGCCAGCAGGTCGTCGAGGACGTCACCTTCGACGTCCCCGCGACCGGCGTCACCGCCGTCCTCGGCCGCAACGGCGTCGGCAAGACGTCCACGCTCAAGGCCGTCCTCGGCCTGTACGACCGCACCGGCGTCGTCGAGCTCGCCGGGGAGCGCGTCGACCGGCTGCCCACCGACCGGATCGTGCGGCGCGGCGTCGGCTACGTCCCGGAGGACCGCGAGGTGTTCGCCGGGCTGACCGTCGCGGAGAACCTCCGCCTCGCCGAGCGGGACGCCGCGCCGCGCCGCGAGCTCGTCGCCGAGCTCTTCCCCGACCTCGTGCGTCGGTCCGCGCAGCGCGCCGGCACGCTGTCCGGCGGCCAGCAGCAGATGGTGTCCCTCGCCCGGGCGCTCCTCAACGACAACCGGCTGCTGCTCGTCGACGAACCCACCAAGGGCCTCGCCCCCAAGATCGTCGGCGAGGTCGCCACCGCGCTGGCGGAGGCCGCCCGCACCGTGCCCGTGCTCCTCGTGGAGCAGAACCTCGAGGTCATCGAACGCCTCGCCACCTCGGTCGTCGTCATCGACGCCGGCCGCGTCGTGCACACCGGCGACGCCGCCGAGCTGCTCGACGACCCCGACCGCATCCAGCGCCTGCTCGGCGTGCACACCTCGGAGAACGCCGCATGAGCACGATCGTCCTGCTCCTGATCACCGGGCTCGGCCTCGGTGCCCTGTACTTCCTCGTCGCGTCCGGGCTGTCCCTCATCTACGGGCTGATGGGCGTGCTCAACTTCGCGCACGGCTCCTTCCTCACCCTCGGCGCGTTCGCCGGGTGGGAGGTCGCCCGGCGCCTGGGCGCCGACGACTGGGGCACCTTCGCGTTGTCGCTCGTCGTCGGGGCCGCCGTCGGCGCCGCGTTCGCCGCCCTCACCGAGCTGCTGCTGGTGCGTCCGCTCTACCAGCGGCACATCGAGCAGGTCCTCGTCACCGTCGGCCTGGCGCTGGCCACCGTCGCGCTCTTCGAGGGCACCTGGGGCTCCGACCCCGTCTTCATCCAGGGCCCCGCCTGGCTGCGCGGCACCACCGTCGTGGCCGGCGCGCCGATCCCCAACGACCGGTTCCTCGCCATCGCGGCCGCCCTCGTCGTCCTCGGCGCCATCGTGCTGTTCCTGCGGTACACCCGCTACGGGCTCATCATCCGCGCCGGCGTCGAGAACCGCGCCATGGTGACCGCGCTCGGCATCGACGTCCGCAAGGCGTTCACCCTGGTGTTCTCCATCGGCGGCGCCGCCGCCGGCCTCGGCGGGGTCCTCGCGTCCCAGTACTTCGGGTACGTCTCGCCCCACCTCGGCGCGTCGCTGCTCATCTTCGCGTTCATCGTCACCGTCATCGGCGGCCTCGGGTCGCTCACCGGCGCCGCGATCGCCTCCGTGCTCGTCGCCGTCCTGCAGCAGTTCGCGAACTACTACTGGGGCTTCGGCGACCTCGTCGTCGTGCTCCTGCTCGCGCTCGTGCTGCTCGTCCGTCCCACCGGCCTCCTGGGGAGCAAGGCATGACCACGCAGCAGACCGACGCACCCCCGGCGGCACCCGCCGCGGCCTCCCCCACCCCCGCGCGCCGTACCCCGGGCCTGCGGCGCTGGAACCTCCTGCTCGGCGGCGTCGCCCTCGTGGCGCTGCTCGCGTGCCTGCCGCTGCTGGCGATCTCCCTGCCGGGCGTCCTGCCCGGGCCCACCTACACCCCCGGCACCCTGCACGTGCTCTCCCTGGCCCTGCTCGTCGGCGCCCTGGCGCTCAGCTACCACCTGCTGTTCGGCGTCGCGGGGCTGCTGAGCTTCGGCCACGCGCTGTACTTCGCCGTCGGCGTCTACGGGCTGGCGATCGTGCTCGACCGCACCGACCTGCCGCTGCTGCCGGCCGCGTGCGTCGTCCTCGTCGGCGGCGTCGTCGTCGCCCACGTCGTCGGCGCGATCTCGCTGCGCGTCACCGGGATCTCCTTCGCCATGGTGACCCTCGCGTTCGCCCAGGCCGGCAACGTGCTCGTGCGCCGCAACCCCGGCGGCACCACCGGCGGCGAGGAGGGCCTCGCCCTGGACACCACCGGCGTCCCGGACGCGCTGGTCGGGGTGGTGAACACCCGGAACCTGTACTGGCTCTCCCTCGCGGTGCTCGTCGGGGTCTACGCCGTCGTGCTCTGGGTCGAGCGCTCCCGGGCGGGCCACGTGGCCGCCGCGACCCGCGAGAACGAGATGCGCGTCCGCGTCATCGGCGGGCGCCCCTACGCCGTCAAGCTGCTCGTGTTCGTCGTCGCCGCCGTCCTCGCGACGGCCGTCGGGATGGCGCACCTGCTGCTCCAGTCCGGGGCCGTGCCGCGCGTGACGTCGTCGGACTTCACGCTCACCCTGCTCGTCATGGTGGTGCTCGGCGGTGTCGGGTCCCGGTGGGGCGCGGTCGTCGGCGGGGTGCTGTACACGCTGCTCGACCAGCGCCTCGGCGCGCTCGCCGCGTCCGACGCGATCGCCGGGCTCCCGCCCGTGCTCCGCGTGCCGCTCAGCGAACCGCTGTTCATCCTGGGAACCTTGTTCATCCTCGTGGTGCTGTTCGTGCCCGGCGGCATCGCCGGGGCCACGGACCGCCTGGCCCGCCGCTCCGGGCGCACCGACCGCGGGGCCGCCCGCCGCGAGGCACGGGACGTCGTCGAGGAGTCCGCATGACCGGTCTGCACACCCTGGGTCGCTGGACCCGCGACCGGGCCACCGCCACGCCGCACCGCGTCGCCGTCGACGACCGCGGCGTCACCCTGACCTACCGGGACCTCGACGACCGCGCGACCCGGCTGGCCGCCGCGTTCGCCGACGCCGGGTACGGCGTCGGGGACCGCGTCGCGACCGTCACCGGCAACAGCGCCGACCAGGTCGTGCTGTTCTTCGCCTGCGCGCAGGCGGGCCTCGTGCTGGCACCCCTGTCGTGGCGGCTGTCCCCGCGCGAGCTCGCCGAGCAGCTCGACCGGTCCGACCCGGCCCTCGTCCTGGTCGAGCAGGAGTTCGCCACGCTCGCCGCCACCGCGCTCGAACGGCTCGCGCTGCCGCCCGCCACGACCGGCCTCGGCCGCTCCGGCGTCGAGGCCGCCGTCCCGCCACCCACCCGGCGCCGCGACCCCGCCCCGGCCCGCCGCGAGGTGCGCGACGACGACCCCCTGCTCCTGCTGTTCACGTCCGGGACGTCCGGGCGCCCCAAGGGTGCGCTGCTCACCCACGCGAGCTGCTTCTGGACCAACCTCGCGTTCTCCCGCACCGTCGAGATGTCCCACGACGACGTCGTGCTGTCCGTCCTGCCGCAGTTCCACGCCGGCGGCTGGAACATCCAGCCGCTGCTCGCCTGGTGGAGCGGGGCCCGCGTCGTCCTGGAGCGCACGTTCGAGCCCGAGCGGGTGCTCCAGCTCCTCGCCGAGCGGCGGGTCACCACGATGATGGGCGTGCCCACCCAGTACCTCATGCTGGCCGCGCACCCCGGGTTCGCCGCCGCCGACCTCACGTCGTTGCGCACCGCCGTCGTCGGCGGCGCCCCCATGCCGGAACCCCTGCTGCGCACCTGGCACCGCCGCGGCGTCGCCCTCACCCAGGGGTACGGGCTCACCGAGGCCGGGCCGAACGTGCTCTGCCTGCCCGACGACGAGGCCCGCGAGCGCCCCGGCTCGGCGGGCAAGCCGTACCCGCACGTCGACGTGGCGCTGGCCGACCCGGTGACGGGCGAGCACCTGGACGGCGCGGCGACGGGCGAGCTGCTGGTGCGGGGACCGGGCGTGTTCGCCGGGTACTTCCGCGACCCGGAGGCCACCGCGGCCGCCTTCGCGGGCGGCTGGCTGCGCACCGGGGACCTCGTGGAGCGCGACGCCGACGGCTACCACCGGGTGGTGGACCGCCTCAAGGACCTGTACATCGTGGGCGGGGAGAACGTCAGCCCCGCCGAGGTCGAGGGGGTGCTGCGCCGGCACCCGGGTGTCGTGGAGGCCGCCGTCGTCGGTGTCCCGGACGAGCGGTGGGGCGAGGTGGGCCGGGCGTTCGTCGTGGCGCGGACCGACCGTCCCACCGACACCGAGGACCTCCTGGCGTTCTGCCGGGCCGAGCTGGCCGCGTTCAAGGTGCCGCACCACGTGGAGCTGGTCGACCGGCTGCCCCGCACCTCCCTCGACAAGATCCCCCGGCACGCGCTGCGTGCCCGACGCCCGCAGGAGGCCCGATGAGCACCCCGCCCCGCACCGCCCGCGGGAACCGGACCCGCGCGAAGATCCTCGCCGCCGCCGAGCAGGTGTTCGCCGACCTCGGCTACCACGAGGCGTCGATCGTGAAGATCACCGAGGCCGCCGGTGTCGCGATGGGCACGTTCTACCTGTACTTCGACGGCAAGCACGCGGTGTTCACCGAGCTGGTGGACGACCTCAACCAGCGGGTGCGGCACGCCATGAACGAGGCGAGCTCGCAGGCCACGACCCGCCTGGAGGCGGAGCGGGCCGGCTTCCGGGCGTTCTTCCGCTTCACCGCGGAGCACCCGGCGCTGTACCGGGTGATCCGGCAGGCCGAGTTCGTGGCGCCGGACGCCCTGCGCCGCCACTACCAGAAGATCGTGTCCGGCTACGTGACCGGGCTGGAGAAGGCCCGCGCCGACGACGAGGTGGGGGACGTCGACCCGACGGTCGCCGCCTGGGCCCTCATGGGCATCGGCGAGATCGTGGGGATGCGCTGGGTGCTGTGGGGCGGGGCCGACGGCCCGGCCGACGCCGGCGGGCCCGGCGCCGACGGCCGCCTGCCGGAGATCCCCGACGACGTGTTCGACCAGACCATGCTGTTCATCGAGCGGGCGCTGGCGCCCCACCGGGCACCGTCCCCCGGGCCGGCCGCCGACGACCCCACCCAGGAAGGACCCACCCCATGAGCGACGAGAAGCACCTCACCGGGCGTCGCGCCCTCGTCACGGGCGCGGGCAGCGGCATCGGGGCCGCGTGCGCCGCGGCGCTGGCGGCGCGCGGCGCGCACGTGGTCGTCGCGGACGTCGACGCGGACGCCGCGGCGCGCGTCGCGGACCAGGTCGGCGGCGAGGCGTGGGTGGTCGACCTGTCGGACACCACGGCCCTCGACGACCTCGTCCTCGACGTGGACGTGCTGGTCAACAACGCCGGGATCCAGCGGGTCAGCCCCATCGAGAAGTTCGACCCGGAGGCGTTCCGGCTCATCCAGCGCGTCATGCTGGAGGCGCCGTTCCTCCTGGTGCGGGCCGCGCTGCCGAGGATGTACGAGCGCGGGTGGGGCCGGATCGTCAACGTGTCGTCCGTGCACGGTCTGGTGGCGTCACCCTTCAAGTCGGCGTACGTCGCGGCGAAGCACGGCCTGGAGGGCCTGTCGAAGGTGACGGCCCTGGAGGGCGGCCCGCACGGCGTGACCAGCACGTGCGTCAACCCCGGGTACGTCCGCACCCCGCTGGTGGAGAAGCAGATCGCCGACCAGGCGCGCGTCCACCAGATCCCCGAGGACGAGGTGCTGGAGAAGGTCCTGCTCACCGAGTCCGCGATCAAGCGGCTCGCCGAGCCCGCCGAGATCGCGGACCTCGTCACCTGGCTGACCGGGCCGAGCGCGTCCCTGGTGACCGGCGGGTCGTGGACGGTCGACGGCGGCTGGAGCGCCCGGTGACAGCGCCGGTGCGCGCCGCGGCCGCGCACGAGACGGTGCCCGGCCACCGCTACCGCGCCCTCGACGTGGCCGTCGACGGCGGCCCGCTGCGGGTCGGCGTGTGGGACGCCGTCGACGCCGCCGGCGAGCCGGTGGACGACGCCCCGACGGTGCTCGCCGTGCACGGCATCACCGCCTCGCACCGGGCGTGGACCACGCTCGTCGGCGAGCTGGCTGGGGTCCGGGTCGTCGCCCCCGACCTGCGGGGACGGGGGCGCAGCAACACCCTGCCCGGCCCGTTCGGCATGGTGCGGCACGCCGACGACGTCGCCGCGGTCGTCCGCGCCGTCGCCGGGGCGCCGGTCGTGGTCGTGGGGCACTCGATGGGGGCGTTCGTCTCGGTGGTGCTCGCCGACCGGCACCCCGGCCTCGTCGCGGGGCTGCTGCTCGTGGACGGCGGCGTGCCGCTGCCCGACCCCCCTGGCGTCGACCCGGACGCGCCGCCGGCCGCACGCCTCGCCGCGGTCCTGGGGCCGGCCGCCGAACGCCTGCAGCGCACGTTCCCCGACGTCGGCGCCTACCGGGAGTTCTGGGCGCAGCACCCCGCGTTCGCCGACCTCCTGGGACCCGCCGTGCTCGACTACGTCGACTACGACCTCGTGCCCGCCCCCGGCGGCCTGCGCCCGGCGAGCGACGCCGGGGCCGTGGCCGCCGACTCCCTCGACCTGCACGGCGACGGCCCGGTCGCCGCCGCGCTCGACCGGCTCGACCGGCCGACGGTCGTGCTGCGGGCGCCCCGCGGCCTGCTCGACGACCCCGCGCCCCTCTACCCGCCCGAGCACCTGGCAACCTGGACCTCACGGGTCCCGGCGCTGCGGCCCCGCGACGTCCCCGACGTCAACCACTACACGATCGTCATGGGCACCGACGGCAGCGCCGCCGTCGCGGCCGAGACGCGCGCCCTGCTGGGCGCCCCCACGAAGGAGGTCCGATGAGCACACCCACTCCCCCGACCGCCGAGCCGACCGGGCTCGACAAGGTCGTCGGCAGCGCCGCCGAGGCCGTCGCCGACGTCTCGGACGGCGCGTCGCTCGCCGTCGGCGGGTTCGGGCTCTGCGGCAACCCGATCGCGCTCATCGAGGCGCTGCTCGCCCAGGGCACCCGCGACCTGTCGGTCGTGAGCAACAACTGCGGGGTCGACGACTGGGGCCTCGGCGTGCTGCTGGGCGCCGGGCGCATCCGCAAGATGACGTCGTCGTACGTGGGCGAGAACAAGGAGTTCGAGCGGCAGTTCCTGTCCGGCGAGCTCGAGGTCGAGCTGACGCCGCAGGGCACCCTCGCGGAGAAGCTGCGCGCGGGCGGCTCCGGCGTCGCCGCGTTCTTCACCCGGACCGGCGTGGGCACGCAGGTCGCCGAGGGCGGCCTGCCGCAGCGCTACGACGGCGCGGGCGGCGTCGCGCAGGCCAGCGCGCCGAAGGAGGTGCGGACGTTCCCCGTCGCGGGCGCCGACGGCGTGCGGGAGCAGGAGTTCGTCCTCGAGGAGGCGATCACCACCGACTTCGCGCTGGTGCACGCGGCGAAGGGCGACCGGTTCGGCAACCTCGTGTTCCACCGCTCGGCCCGGAACTTCTCCCCGCTGGCCGCGATGGCGGGTCGCGTCTGCATCGCCCAGGTCGAGGAGCTCGTCGAGCCGGGCGACATCGACCCGGACGCCGTCCACCTGCCCGGCGTGTTCGTGCACCGGGTGGTCGTGGTCGGCCCCGACGCGCCCAAGCGCATCGAGCGACGCACCGTGCGCGAGCCCGAGACCGCCACCACCCGGAAGGAGGACTGAGCGATGGCGCTCACCCGCGACGAGATGGCCGCCCGGGCGGCGGCCGAGCTGCTGGACGGCTGGTACGTCAACCTCGGGATCGGCCTGCCGACCCTGATCCCCAACCACGTGCCCGCCGACAAGCACCTGGTGCTCCAGTCGGAGAACGGGATCCTCGGCGTCGGGCCGTTCCCCACCGAGGACGAGGTCGACCCCGACCTCATCAACGCCGGCAAGCAGACGGTCACCACCCTGCCCGGTGCCGCGTTCTTCGACTCGGCGCTGAGCTTCGGCATGATCCGCGGCGGCAAGATCGACGCGGCCGTGCTCGGCGCCATGCAGGTGTCCGCGGCCGGCGACCTCGCCAACTGGATGATCCCCGGCAAGATGGTCAAGGGTCCCGGCGGCGCCATGGACCTCGTGCACGGCGCGGCGCGGCTCATCGTCCTCATGGAGCACACCGCCCGCGACGGCTCGCCGAAGATCGTCGACGAGTGCACCCTGCCGCTCACCGGACGCGCAGTGGTGCACCGCGTCATCACCGACCTGGCGGTGATCGACGTGACCGACGCCGGGCTGGTGCTGCGCCAGACCGCACCGGGCGTCACCGTCGACGAGGTGCGCGCCGCGACCGAGCCGCCGCTGACCGTCGAGCTCGACGACGCGCCGCTCGCCGCCGCCCCGCACGCCCTGCGCCCGCCCGCCGCGGTCGGGGAGGACGCGTGAGCGGCCGCCCGCTGCACCGCGCGGACGTCGCCACGGCGCGCGGCAGCTTCCACGTGCGCGACACGGGCCCCGACGAGGGCGCGACGGCCACCCTGCTGTGCGTGCACGGCAACTGCTCGTCGTCCGCGTTCTTCACCGACCTGCTCGCCGCGCTGCCCGCCGACGTGCGCGGCGTCGCCGTCGACCTGCGGGGGTTCGGGGACAGCGACCCCCTGCCGATCGACGCGACCCGCGGCCTGCGCGACCTCGCCGACGACGTCACCGCGGTCGTCGACGCGCTCGGTCTGGCCGCGGCGGGCGCGCCGCCGCTCACGGCGCTCGGCCACTCGGCCGGCGCCGGCGTCGTGCTCCGGCTCGCGATCGACGACGCCACCCGGTTCGCGGGCCTCGTGCTCGAGGCGCCCATGTCGCCGTACGGGTTCGGTGGCACCCGCGACCTCGCGGGCACCCCCACGGCGCCCGACCACGCCGGGTCCGGCGGCGGCACCGCCAACCCCGCGTTCGTCGCCGCGATCGCCGCGGGCGACCGCTCCGACGACCCCGGGTCGCCGCGCGGCGTGCTGCGGGCCTTCTACGTCGCCGACCCCACGACGATCGCCGCCGGCGAGGAGGCGCTGCTCGACTCGGTGCTCAGCACCCGCACCGGCGACGACCACTACCCCGGCGACACCACGACGTCGGAGCACTGGCCGGGCGTCGCCCCGGGCACCCGCGGCATGAACAACGCGATCTCGCCCCGGTACCTCGACCTGTCCGGCTTCGCCGCGGTCACCCCGCAGCCGCCGGTGCTGTGGGTCCGGGGAGCGTTGGACGCGATCGTGTCCGACACGTCCGCCCTCGACCTCGCCCGACTCGGCGAGCTCGGCGCCGTCCCCGGCTGGCCCGGCCGGGACGTCTGCCCGCCGCAGCCCATGGTCGGGCAGACCCGGGCCGTGCTGGACGCCTACGCCACCCGCGGCGGGGCGTACCGTGAAGTCGTGCTCGACGGCGTCGGCCACTCGCCGCACCTCGAGCGCCCGCAGGAGGTCCTCGCGCTCGTCGTCGACGCCGTGCGCGCCACCCTCCCCGCGGCCCCCACCGGCGCGGCGGCCGGCGACCCCGGCCCCGCCCTCGACGAGGAGATGGCCCGATGACCGCCGACCCCACCACCGCACCCACCCCCGACGACGTCGTCGTCGTGGCCGCCGCCCGCACCCCCCAGGGACGGCTGCGCGGGGCGCTGGCACCCCTGACCGCGGTCGACCTGGGCGCCGTCGCCGCCCGGGCCGCGCTGGCCGCCGCGGGCGACCTCGCCACCGACGTCGACGCCGTCCTCGTGGGCCAGGTGCTGCAGGCCGGCGCCGGCCAGAACCCGGCCAGGCAGACCGCCCTCGCGGCGGGTGTCGCCCCCGGCGTCCCCGCCGTCACCCTCAACAAGGTGTGCCTGTCCGGCCTCACCGCCGTCATCGACGGCGCCCGTCTGCTCCGCACCGGGGAGGCGGGGGTCGTGCTCGTCGGCGGGCAGGAGTCCATGACGAACGCCCCCCACCTGCTGCCCGGTGCGCGGGCCGGGTTCGGGTACGGGGAGGCGACCCTGCTCGACGCGATCGCCCGCGACGGTCTCTCCGACGCGTTCGACGGCCAGGCCATGGGCCTGAGCACCGAGCAGCACAACACCGGGGACGTGTTCGTGTCCCGCGAGGACCAGGACGCGCTCGCCGCGGCCTCGCACCAGCGGGCGGCCGCCGCCGCGAAGGACGGCCTGCTCGACGCCGAGCTCGCGCCCGTCGCCGTCCCGCAGCGGCGCGGGGAGCCCGTGGTCGTCACCACCGACGAGGGCGTCCGCCCCGACACCACCGTCGAGACCCTCGCCCGCCTGCGCCCCGCGTTCTCCCCCGACGGCACGGTGACCGCCGGGAACGCGTCGCAGATCTCCGACGGCGCCGCCGCGCTCGTGCTCACCACACGCGCGCGGGCGCAGGCCGCGGGGGTTCCGGTGCTGGCGACCGTGCGGGCCGCCGGGCAGGTCGCCGGGCCCGACACGTCCCTGCACTCGCAGCCGGCGAACGCGATCACCGCGGCCCTGGCCCGGCAGGGCTGGAGCGCCGCCGACCTCGACCACGTCGAGATCAACGAGGCGTTCGCGGTCGTGGCCGCCGTGTCCACGCGCGTGCTCGGGCTGGACCCCGCCATCGTCAACCCGCACGGCGGCGGCATCTCGCTCGGCCACCCCATCGGGGCGTCCGGCGCGCGGCTCGCCGTGCACGCGGCGCACGAGCTGGCGCGACGCCGCGCGGCGGGCGAGGAGCGCGTGCGCGCCGTCGTCGCGCTGTGCGGCGGCGGCGGGCAGGGCGACGCCCTCCTCCTGGAGGCCTGACCGCCGGCACGCGCCCCGCTCAGGACCGGGGCGCGTGCCGCTCCAGGAACTCGTACACCTCCGTGGTGTCCACCCCCGGGAACGCGCCCGACGGCATCGCCGCGAGCATCGACGCGTGCGGGCGGGCGCTCGGGAACGCCTGGCCGTCCCACCGCTGCGCGAGCGGCGCCCGCGGGCGACGGCAGCACGACTCGTCGGGGCACCGCGACGTCGACCGGGCCGTCGTCTCCCGGCCGAGGAACCACTTCACCTGCGCGTACGGCACGCCCACGCTCACCGAGAACCGGCCGTCCGGGGTGTCCGTCACCCGGGAGGTGCACCAGTACGTGCCCGTCGGGGTGTCCGTGTACTGGTAGTACGGGCTGAGGCGGTCGGCGATGCCGAACACCACCCGCGCCGTCCACTGCCGGCAGACGTGTTGCCCCTCCACCGTGCCCAGGGCGTCCGCCGGGAACCGCACGCCGTCGTTCTCGTACGCCTTGTGGATCGCTCCCGACTCGTGGACCTTCATGAAGTGCACGTCGATCCCCAGGTGCCGCGTCGCGAGGTTCGTGAACCGGTGCGCCGCCGTCTCGTAGGAGACCGCGAACGCGTCCCGCAGGTCCTCGATGGAGATCGCCCGGGCGTCCTTCGCGTCCCGCAGGTGCCGCACCGCCTCCCGCTCCGGCAGCAGCAGCGCCGCGCACAGGTAGTTCGCCTCGACCCGCTGCCGCAGGAACTCGCCGTAGCTCTGCGGCTCGGTGTGCTCGAGCACGTGCGACGACAACGCCTGCAGCAGCGCCGACCGCGCGTCCGAGCGGCCGCGGATGCCGTTGCTCGGCAGGTAGACGCGCCGGTGCCGCTGGTCGATGACGGCGCGCGTCGAGTGCGGGACGTCCGACTCGTAGTGGATGGTGAAGCCCAGGTGGGAGGCGATCTCCACGGCGGCCCGCTGCGGCACCGGGCCGTGCGTGTGCCCGACGTCGTCGAGCAGGGACCGCGCCACGAGCTCCAGGTCGGGGAAGTAGTTGTCCTGCGCGCGCATGTCGGCACGCAGCTCGGTGTTCGCGCGGCGGGCCTCCTCCGGGGTGAGCGCCCGCTCGGAGTGCAGCCGCTCCAGCTCCGCCTGGAGCGCCACGATCGCCTCCAGGGCGTCCGTCGGCAGCGACTTGCCGACCCGCACCGACTTCACCCCGAGCGCCGAGAAGAGCGGCCCTCTTTGCACGCGCTCCAGCTCGATCTCGAGCGCGTCCCGCCGCGACGGTGCCTCCGGCGACAGCAGCTCGTCGACCGTGGTGCCCAGCGCGCGGGCCACGGCCTGCAATCGGGCGATGGTCGGTTCGCGCTTGCCGTTCTCCAGCATCGAGACCTGCGACGGTGCACGTCCGATGGCGTCGGCGAGGTCGCCCAGCGTCATGCCGCGCCGCGCGCGCAGGTGCCGGATCCGTCGTCCGATGGTCAGCGCGTCCGGCTCGGCGGCGTCGACGGGCGCCGCCGGGGCGGGCGGGACCGGTCGCTGCGTGGTGGTCGTGGCCATGCCCCAGGGTGACATGCGGCACACCTTCTGAGAAGGAGAAGAACCGGGAAAGTTCTTCGCCGTGGAGGTGGTCACGGGGGTGGCGCGGGGCCCAGAGTCGTCATCGAGGGACGACGACGGCGGCCCGGGAGGAGCCCTCCCCGCCCCGCCCGGGCCGCCGTCTCCCCCTCGCCGCAGGCACCCACCACCGGAAGGCGACCACCATGACCGCGACCCTCGACACCGAGACCCGGACCGACGCGACCCCGGCCGGCACGGCCGTCCGCACGGGCGACCAGGTCACCACCGCGGAGGCCCTGGCCGAGCAGTGGGCGACCGACCCCCGCTGGGCCGGCGTCACCCGCGACTACACGGCCCAGGACGTCGTCGCGCTGCGCGGTTCGGTCACCGAGGAGCACACGCTCGCCCGCCGCGGCGCGGAGACCCTGTGGGACCTGCTCCACACGGAGGACTACGTCAACGCCCTCGGCGCGCTCACCGGCAACCAGGCCGTGCAGCAGGTCAAGGCCGGCCTGAAGGCCATCTACCTGTCCGGCTGGCAGGTCGCCGGCGACGCCAACCTGTCCGGGCAGACCTACCCCGACCAGTCGCTCTACCCGTCGAACTCCGTGCCCGCCGTCGTGCGCCGCATCAACAACGCGCTGCTGCGCGCCGACCAGATCGACGTGTCCGAGAACGGCGCCCCCACCCGCAGCTGGCTCGCGCCGATCGTCGCGGACGCCGAGGCCGGGTTCGGCGGCCCGCTCAACGCCTACGAGCTCATGAAGTCGATGATCGCGTCCGGCGCCGCGGGCGTGCACTGGGAGGACCAGCTCGCCAGCGAGAAGAAGTGCGGCCACCTCGGCGGCAAGGTGCTCATCCCCACCAAGCAGCACGTGCGCACCCTCAACGCCGCCCGCCTGGCCGCGGACGTCGCGGACGTGCCGAGCGTCGTCATCGCCCGCACCGACGCCGAGGCCGCCACCCTGCTGACCTCCGACGTCGACGAGCGCGACCGGCCGTTCCTCACCGGCGGCCGCACCGGCGAGGGTTTCTACGAGGTCCGCAACGGCATCGAGCCGTGCATCGCCCGCGCCCACGCCTACGCGCCCTACGCCGACCTCATCTGGATGGAGACCGGCACGCCCGACCTCGACCTCGCGCGCCGGTTCGCCGAGGCGGTCAAGGCCGAGTTCCCCGACCAGATGCTCGCCTACAACTGCTCGCCGTCGTTCAACTGGAAGAAGCACCTCGACGACGACACCATCGCGAAGTTCCAGCGCGAGCTCGGCGCCATGGGCTTCAGCTTCCAGTTCATCACCCTGGCCGGGTTCCACGCCCTCAACCACTCCATGTTCGACCTGGCGCACGGGTACGCCCGTGAGCAGATGACGGCCTACGTCCGGCTGCAGGAGGCCGAGTTCGCCTCCGAGACCCGCGGCTACACCGCGACCAAGCACCAGCGGGAGGTGGGCACCGGCTACTTCGACCGCGTGTCCACGGCGCTCAACCCCGACGCCGCCACCCTCGCCCTCGCCGGCTCCACCGAGGCCGCCCAGTTCTGACTCGCCCGCCGCCGCGGGACCGGTCCGCCGGTCCCGCGGCCGGCACCCCCAGGAGGACACCATGACCACCATCGCCGACCCGCCCCGCACCCGCACCGAGCACCCCCCGACGCCGCCCCGCGGCATCGCGCTCGCCGACTCCGCCACCGTCGCCGAGGGCACGATCGACGTCGTCGGGCAGCCGGTGCCCGGGTCCGAGGAGATCCTCACCCCCGCCGCCCTGGAGTTCCTCGCGCTCCTGCACGACCGGTTCGCCGACGCCCGCTGCGAGCTGCTGCTCGCCCGCCAGCGCCGCACCCGGCAGATCGCCGACGGCGACGACCCCGACTTCCTGCCCACCACCCGGCCCGTGCGCGACGACCCGTCGTGGCAGGTCGCCGGGTCCACCGGCGCCCCCGGCCTGGAGGACCGCCGCGTCGAGATCACGGGGCCCACCGACCCCAAGATGACGATCAACGCCCTCAACTCCGGGGCGAAGGTCTGGCTCGCGGACGCCGAGGACGCGTCCTCCCCCACCTGGGAGAACGTCGTCGGTGGCCAGCAGGCGTTGCACGCCGCGATCCGGGGCACGCTGTCGTTCGACGGGCCGTCGCCCGACGGCGGCCGCACCCCGGGCAAGCACTACGCCCTGCGCTCCACCGAGCTCACCGACCTGCCGACCATCGTGTTCCGGCCCCGCGGCTGGCACCTGTTCGAGAAGCACCTCGCCTACACCGGGACCGACGGCTCCACCCAGCCCGCGTCCGGCTCCCTGGTCGACTTCGGCCTGTACTTCTTCCACAACGCCGCCGAGCTGATCGCCCGGGGCCGCGGACCGTACTTCTACCTGCCGAAGCTCGAGGGGCACCGCGAGGCCCGGCTCTGGAACGAGGTCTTCGAGACCGCCCAGGACGCCCTCGGCATCCCTCGCGGGACGATCCGCGCGACCGTGCTCATCGAGACGCTGCCCGCCGCGTTCGAGATGGAGGAGATCCTCCACGAGCTGCGCGAGCACTGCGCCGGCCTCAACGCCGGCCGCTGGGACTACCTGTTCAGCGTCATCAAGTGCTTCCGCGACCGCGGCGACTCCTACGTCCTGCCCGACCGCGCGCAGGTCACCATGACCGCCCCGTTCATGCGCGCCTACACCGAGCTGCTCGTCGCCACCTGCCACCGGCGGGGCGCGCACGCCATCGGCGGCATGAGCGCGTTCATCCCCGACCGCCGCGACCCGGAGGTCACCGAGCAGGCGTTCGCCAAGGTCCGCGCCGACAAGCAGCGCGAGGCCGGCGACGGGTTCGACGGCTCCTGGGTCGCCCACCCCGACCTCATCCCGATCGCCCGCGAGGCGTTCGACGCCGTCCTCGGCGACGCCCCCCACCAGGTGGCGCGCCGGCGCGACGACGTCACCGTCGGGCAGGCCCAGCTCCTCGACGTCGCGTCCGCCCGCCGTGCGGGGGCCACCGTCACCGAGGCCGGGCTGCGCACCAACATCTCCGTCGGCATCCGGTACGTCGCCTCCTGGCTGCGCGGCACCGGGGCCGCCGCGATCGACCACCTCATGGAGGACGCCGCCACCGCGGAGATCTCCCGGTCGCAGGTGTGGCAGTGGATCCGCTCCGCCACCACCACGGACGACGGCGTCACCATCACCCGCGACCTGTGCGAGGCGATGGTGCGCGAGCTCCTCACCACCGAGCCCCGTCAGGCCGGGGACCGGCTGGAGGACGCCGCCGCGATCTTCCGCGAGATCGCCCTCGGCGACGCCTTCCCGCCGTTCCTCACCACCGGCGCGTACGCGCGCTACCTGTAGGCGGCCGGCCCACCCCGCCACCGCCTCCCGCCGAGCATGCCCTGGCGGACCGTCACCACCAGCCGACGGTCCGCCAGGGCATGCTCGTCCGTCGGGACGCCACGGTCGGTGGACGGCCTCACGGGCGCGCCGTCCGACCCCGACCGAAGGACCTGTGGATAACCTCCGCGAGGCCGCCCCCGCTCCGGCAGGGTGACCCCATGAACACCGAGACCGTCCCCGCCGTGCGCACCGGCGACCCCGTCCTCGACGACGCCGACCGCCTCCGCCTCGCGCGCATGCTCGCCGCCGCCGCGCTCCCCCGCAGCCGCACCCTCTGCCTCGCCTGGATCGACGCCGAACGACGCTTCTCCGGCGTCGCCGTCCCCGTCCGCGACGTGCCCGACCGGCCCGGCACCGACGACGCCGCCCGCTTCGGCATGGTCATCGCGTCCGTCACCGAGCAGTCCGTCCCGTACGGCAGCGTCGTCGCCGTCTACGTCCGCCCCGACGGCGACGCCATGACGGACTCCGACCGCGCCTGGAACCTCGCCCTGCGCGAGCAGGCCGCCACCCACGACTTCCGCCTCCACGGCCTGTTCGTCTCCGGCGGCGGCGCCGTCCGCCCCCTCACCCTCGACGACGCCGTCTGACTCCCGCCGCCGCGGCCGCCATCGACCCCGCGCGCCCTCCCGCGAGTCAGCGCTCATCGACGCGAGTCAGCGCACGGTTCGGCGGCTCAGCGCAGAGCCCGGTGAGTCAGCGCTCTGCGACGCGAGTCAGCACTCAGAGGCGCGAGCCGACGTTCGTCCGGCATGCCCGATGGCGGCGTGGAAGAGCGGTGGTCAGGTCCGGACTGGCGGATTGCCCGACGGCTTCTAACGTGGGGCGATGGCGGCTTCACGACAGGACGACCTCGTCGGCGACGTGTTCCCGGACGTGCTCGCCGAGCACGTCCGGCGCATCCAGCAGCAGGTGCCGGGAGCCGTCACCGACGAGCCGGACGGCGTGCACCGGCTCCGCACGTCGGTGCGCAAGCTCCGCACGGTGCTGGCGGTGTACAAGCCGGTGTTCGACCACGCTGCCGCCGTCGAGCTGCGCGGGCGGCTGGCCACGCTCGGCGAGGTGCTCGGCGAGGTGCGCGACCTGGAGGTGCGACGCGAGGACGTCGAGCAGGTCGGGCGCCGTTCACGCGTCCCGCTGGAGGCCCGCGAACGGCTGGTGGCCGACCTCGATGCGCAGCACGCCGTCGCGCACCGCGCCCTCGTCGAGTGGTGCGCCGGCGACGAGATGCGCCGCCTCACCGCCGACCTCGTGCGTGGGGTCGCCGACCCACCCCTGACCGACGCCGCCGACAGCAGGGCCCGCAAGGTCGCCCGGCGACGGCTCCGCAAAGCGGGCCGACGGGCAGCCCGGGCTGCCACCGACGTCGACCTGGCGCAGCTCGCCGCCGCGACGGGCGACCTGGTCGACCCGACCAGCACCGACGGCGCCGAACTGCTCGCAGCCGCACACCGCCTGCGCAAGGCCGGGCGCCGCCTCGCCCATGCGGTGGCGGCCGTCACCGACACCCCCACGCGCGTCCTCGGCTCGTCGGCCGACCACCTCGGGGCCGCCGGCAAGCAGGTCCAGTCCACGCTCGGCGACCACCGCGACGCCGTGCTCCTCGCCCGCTGGGTCGGCGAGGTCGCCGCGGTCGTCGAGGCGGAGGGCGGCGACCGCTCGCCCTACGACCGCCTCGCCCGGGCCGCGCAGCGCCGGGCCGAGACCGCTGCGGCCGAGGCCGCGAGCGCCGTCGACCAGCTCCTCGAGGCGGTCTCCTGACCGCGAGTCAGCGCAGCTCCCCGCCAGTCAGCGCGGCTGCACGCGAGTCAGCGCGGCTGCACGCGAGTCAGCGCGGCTGCACGCGAGTCAGCGCGGGACCGGTCCTGCGGCATCAGCAAGGAGCCGCGCCTTCCCGGCCGCTGACGTTCGCCTGGTCGACGCAGGTCACACAGGCGCCTCTGGCACGCCCTCACCGACCGTCAGCTTCGAAGCGGACCTCCACCGTCTCGTACCCCAGGCCTCGGAGCAGGCCTTCGAGCGTTTTGCGTGTGTTCTCCTCGGCCGTGCCCTCCAGACCACTCTCCCGGGCCACGTCCGCGAGCTTCTCCTCCGCCTTCAGCAGCGTCTCCTGGCGACTGTCGAGGTCGTCCGCGAAGAAGTCGCCGGCCCGGTTGATCAGGCCCCGCGTCTCGGAGAGCGCCCTGCTGTTCGTGAGGTCGATCGTCGGTTCCCCGAGCACGGGTGCCGGCAGGGAGATGGTCACCGCGGCTCCGTCCTCCGCCACGAGGACTGCGTCCTGCGGCAGGTCGCGGAAGTCCACGTAGACATCGACCGAGCCTTCCGCGACGAAGATCGTGCGCTCACCCATGAGCCAGTCCGGAACGTACTTCGTGTCCTGCTCGAGATCCAGTACCACCTGGTAGCTGCCCTGCGCCGCGACGAAGCGGGCGAGGTTCTGGACGCTCAGGAGCACGGGAGTCTCGGAGCGGTCGACCTCCTCGGTGGCGAAGGGGTTTGCCAGGGCACCCAGGTCGATCAGACCCGTCTTGTCCGCTCCCCACGCCGCGGCCAGGAGCAGCGGGGGCGTCAGCAGAAGGGCTAGCACGGCGCCCAGAAGGAGCCGCCCGAAGCCGGAGCGCGAGCGGTGCGGACCGGCAGCGGCGCTGTCCTCAGGACCAGGCACTGCTCGCACCCCCCGGCATCGTCCGGGAACGATGCGCTCCTGCGACCTCGACATCAGCTCTGGGCAACACTTCCTGCACGAGTTCTCGATCCCCACTCCGCGCCTTCGTACGGTCGCACCCTTGTCGTCGGTCGGTGGCCAATCTAGGGCCGGTCGTCGCGTCCGCCCGCATCGGTCGTGGGGTGAACTGTCGTGACCCTCGAACCTCAGGCCGCTCGGCGCGTCGCCAGGGCCTCCATCTGGTCCATGACCAGGATGATCGCGTCCTGCCGCTTGTCCGGCGGGTACTTGTGCTTGATGAGCAGCCGCTTGATGGAGGCGCGCATCTTGGCTCGGACGTCGTCGCGCACGGTCCAGTCGACCGTCTCGTTGGTCCGCATGACCCGGACGAGTTCTCTGGCGATCTCGGCGAGCTTCGCGTCGCCCTGGAGCTCGACGGCGGACTCGTTCGTGGCGACGGCGTCGTAGAACGCGAGCTCGTCGTGCCCGAGCGGCGGGTCGAACTGTTCGCCGCGGGACGCCTCCGCCGCGACGTCCTGGGCCATCTCCACCAGTGCGGTGATGATCTCGGCCGAGGTCAGGTTCGCGTTGGTGTAGCGGTTCATGAGCTCGGCGAGACGCTGGGAGAACATCCGACGCCGCACGAGGTTGCCCTCGGTGGACCTGCGGGACTCGGCCAGGATGAGCGAGCGGAGCGCCTCGATCGCCACCTGCGGGTTCGGTGCCGCCTGCGCGCGGGCCAGGAAGGCCTCGTCGATCTGGTCGAGCCGTGGTCGTTCGAGCCCGGCGGCCTCGTAGATGTCCACCACGTCTCCGGCGTGCACGGCGGTGGCCGTGAGCTGGTTGAGGAGCCGCTGCACCTCGTCGGGGATGGGCTCGCCGGCCGCCTGACGCTCCTCGGCGTCCATCTTGCCCATCCATGTGCGCACCTCTTCGTAGAAGCGCACGTCGTCAGCGAGCCCGGCCAGCGAGTCGTGCCGACCCGCGAGCGCCCAGGACCGCCGCAGCGCGGGTGCGAGCCGGCGGAAGGCGTCGCCGAGCGACTCCTGGTCCGGCCCGACCTGGTTCCCGGGTGTCCGCGGGCTGCGCAGATGGTTGACGGCGCGCATCGCCGCATGGATCAGCCGACGTGGCTGGCCGCGCCGTGCGGCCAGCTCCTCGCGCCAGCCGCTGGAATCCACCAGTGCGGCGACCTGGCGCACGTGCTCGCGCGCCACCTTCGCGGCGGCGTCGAGGTCCTGCCCCACGGGCTTCTCGGCCTGGTCGCGCACGGTGTACTCGGCGAGCGCCGCCGCGAGGTTCTCGGCGACCGGCGCGTAGGCGACGAGCAGCCCGGAGTCCTTGCCCCGGAACGTACGGTTCACGCGGGCAAGCGTCTGCATGAGCAGCGCACCGCGCAGTGGTCGGTCGAGGTAGAGGGTGTGCAGCGAGGGCGAGTCGTAGCCCGTGAGGAGCATGTCGTTGACGATGACGATCTCGAGCTCGTCGTCCGGGTCCTTGAGCCGCTTCTTGAGTGCCGCGTTCTCGCTGGGGCGGCGCACGTGTCTTGCGATGTGCTCGGGGTCCTGTGGTGTCCCCGAGTACAGAACCTTGATCTTGCCGGTCGTCAGCTCGTCGGTGTGCCACTCGGGCCGCCGTGCGACGAGGTGCTCGTAGAGCCGGGCGCAGATCTCCCGGGTGGAGCACACGACGAGCGCCTTGCCGGGCGCGCCCGGGGAGTGCGCGTCGTCTCGCTCCAGGTCCGACGCAGGCCGGACGCTCTCTGCCACCGCGTCCCGCCGGGCGTCCCAGTGGTCGAGCAGGTCCTGCGTGAGTGCGTCGAGGCGCGCGGGGGCGCCGTAGACGGCGTTGACCACCGCGACGGACCGTTCGATGCGGTCCCGTTCGGCGTCGTCGAGCCCGACTGTGGCCTCGTCCGCGGCGGCGTCGATCTCCTCGGAGCCGACGCCGTCGGGGAAGCCGACCTTGACGAGGCGGGATTCGAAGAACACCGGCACGGTGGCGCCGTCGGCCACGGCCCGGGTGAGGTCGTACACGTCGATGACGTCGCCGAACACGGCCTCGGTGTCCCGGTCGTGCTCGGAGATCGGCGTGCCGGTGAAGGCGATGAGGGTCGCGTGCGGCAGGGCGTTCTTCAGGTGCCAGGCGTAGCCGTCGAGGTCTCCGTAGTGGCTGCGGTGCGCCTCGTCCACGATGAGCACGATGTTGCGCCGGTCTGACAGCACGGGGTGCTTGGCCCCGGCTTCCTTTTCGGCTCGGGTGAGTCCGAACTTCTGCAGCGTGGTGAAGTAGATGCCGCCCGTGCGCCGGTTCGCCAGCTCGTCGCGCAGCTCCGCGCGGCGCATCACCTGGCGCGGCGCCTCGGGCAGCAGCTCGGAGCGCTGGAACGTCTCGTAGAGCTGGTCGTCGAGGTCGGTGCGGTCGGTGATGACGACGATCGTCGGGTTGAGCAGTGCCGGGTGACGTGCGACGGCCGCGGCGTACAGCTCCATCTCCATCGACTTGCCCGAGCCTTGCGTGTGCCAGACGACGCCGGCCTTGCCGTCGCCGTCCACGGCCCGGACGGTCTCGCCGATCGCCTTGGTCACCGCGAAGTACTGGTGCGGCTTGGCGACCCTCTTGGCCAGGCCGTCGTCGCCGGCGTCGAAGGCGACGAAGCCACGGAGCAGCTGCAGGAACCGTTCCGGGTTGAACAGGCCGGAGAGGGTGATCTCGAGCGGCGTGGCGGGCTCAACCCGACCGGGCAGACCGTCGTCGTCCACGAGGTGGAGGTCCGCCTGCGTGCCGCCGTCGGGCCCGATGACGCGGCCGTCGTCGTCCACGTTCCAGGGCGCGTAGTGGTGGAGCGGGGTGAACGGTGTGCCGTACTTGGCCACCACGCCGTCGCTGACGAGCGTGAGCACGCAGAAGCGGAAGGCCGTCGGCAGCTCACGGACGTAGGTGGCGAGCTGGGCGTGCGCGGCGGCGACGTCGGACTGCCTGCTTCCGGCGTTCTTCAGCTCGACGATCACCACGGGCATGCCGTTGAGGTAGAGGACGAGGTCGAACCGACGCTCGATGTCGCCGTCGATCACGGTCACCTGGTTGACGACGAGCCACTCGTTCTCGTGCTCGTGGGTGGAGACGAGCCGTACCGTCGGGTGATGCTCGGCACCGTCCGCGGTGTAGCTGAGCCGGTAGCCGCCGGTGAGGTAGGAGTGGATGCGGTGGTTCTCGGTGATCGCATCCTGCGAGCGCGGTCGCAGGATCTCGGCGAGGGCCTGGTCGAGGTGCTCGCGCGGCACCTCCGGGTTCAGCCGTCGCAGCGTGGCCCTCATGCGGGACGGGATCGCGAGCTCGGTCCACGACTCGCGCTGCGGCTGCTCGCCCAGCGCCGTGTACCCCGGGTGTCCGACGGCGGAGGTGGCGCCGGGTGCGATCTGCTTGCCTTCCAGCGGCGCCCAGCCGAACTCGGCAAGGTGCTCGCGGGCGAGCTGCTCCCAGTCGGCCTCGCTCGGGTGGTGCACGGTGTCTCCCCTGGTGGTCGTCACGAACGACTACATCGTCGCGGACTTCTGCGGGCGATGCCGGTAGCCACGCGATAAGGGGCCTATCGAGGCGCCAGCGCCCGGAACGGCCCGTTCCGGGTCAGGCATCCCCGGCGTCGTCGTTCGCCCTGCGCCTCGCAACCCGCTCGGCGAGGTCGTCGGAGAGCTTGCCGGTCACCGCCTTCGCCCGGCCCAGCGCGTGACTGCCTCCGCGACGCGCGGCTCCGATCCCCTCGGACCCTGTCTCGACCACCTTGTCCCGGACGTCCCCCACGGCCTCGACCCACCGTCGCTCCGTCGTCGACGTCCGCGCCGACTCGATGCCCAACCGGTCGTGGAGCTCACCGACGGCGGTGGCGGCCCGCTCGCTCGACCGCACGACGCGGGGTGAGGCCGTCGGGTTGAGCAGCACCTTGGTGTTGGCCCTGCCGGCGGCGGCGTCCATGCGTTCCAGCAGGCGGACGGTGCTTCGCTCGATGAGCTCGAGGCGATCCTGCCTGGCCTTCGCAAGGCCTCGACGATGCCGGTCGAGCTCGTCGGGGTCGGCCGCGTCGAGGACACGATCGAGCTCGAGGACGCCCAGCGCGTCCTGGAGCTGGAAGCATCGCGCGAGGACGGCGAGCCACTCCTGGACCTCGGTCACCGCCTCCGACGCGACCTTCGCGAGGTCGACGACCTTGGACTTGCGCTCCAGCTTCTCGGCGAGCGCGTCGAGTCGCCGCAGCGCGTGCGCCTGCGTCGTGGCGATCGCCTTCTTCTCGGCCTGCACCGTCGACCAGGTCGTCTCCGAGACGCGCCCGGTGTGCTCGCGGACGGTCAGCGCCTCGTCGATCACGAGCCCGGAACCGATCATGTCGGCGAGGACGGCGTCCTTCTGGGCGCGGAGCACGTCGTCGACCTTCTCGTCGATCACGGCGAGATAGTCCGTGATCTCGTCCATGGCCTGCTGCATCGCCAGCTGGGCCATGAGTCCCGCGGCTCCGGCGAGTCGGGCAGGATTCGCGATGAAGGACCCGGGCGTCCTGGCGAACTCGACGATGTGCTTGATCTTGCCCTTGTCCGTCACGACGGCGCGCGCGACCTCGCTGCTCGAGCCCTTCATCAGGCCGAGCTTGTTCGCCATCTCCGCCGACTCCTTGGTCAGCTGCACCCACCGCCCGGACGTCGCGACGACGTCCGACGCCACCTGAGCGGTCCCCGCACCGCCGGCCAGCACCGTCCCGAGCCGCGGCAGTCCGAGATCCTGGGACGGGAGACCCTGCGAAGTAAGGAATCGGTCGACCGCCCCCGGGTTCCCGATGACGGCCAGCCCGTTGCCGTCACTGATCAGCTGCAGGTCATCCATCGTCGACTCCCGGATCGCTCGTCACTGCCGAGTCGGAGCCGCGGCCCGCGATCTCGGTCGTCGTGCACCCTAGCGTTCCGGTGCCGGCCTCTTTGATGGTCACCGCAGGTTCGTGCGATTTCACCCCGCACGCTCCGACCGGTCCGACGGGGGTACGACAGACTTGCCTCGCCCGTGGATCGCGAAGGAGTGACATGACCGACTGGCTCTACCCGGTGAACCCGCGCACGGAGACGTGGGGCTACGAGACCGACGACGGCCGGACGATCGCCCCGCGCGACCTGTTCCGGAGCGCCGAGGTCGAGCGCGAACTGCACTGGCACCTTCCGCGCCGATACACGGACTTCACGGTCGGGGACCACGTCTGGGTCCGGGAGTCCCTGCCCGTCGCAGCCGTCGTCGGTGTCGGGGTGGTGACGTCGTCCGTCGCGCCGGACGACGAGGGCGCCCTGTGGTTCGGCGTCGACTTCGACAGCGAGGAGTCGCGTCGGCTCGCCGCCGAACCGCTCGTCGTCGAGACCACCACCCGGGTCCAGTCGATGCGCAAGGCGACACCCGACGAGATCGCCCAGCTGCACGCCCGCGTCGACGTCGACGCGGTCGACGACGCGGCCGGCCGGGGCAGGATCCGCCGGGAGCAGCTGGTCACCGCACGGCAGGGGCAGGCGCTGTTCCGCGCCACACTCCTCACGGCCTACGCCGGCCGCTGCGCCGTCACCGGCTCGGACGTCCCCGCCACCCTCCAGGCCGCGCACATCGACCGGTACGACGGCGCGTCCACGAACATCCTCGAGAACGGCCTGCTGCTCCGCGCCGACATCCACAACCTGTTCGACAGCGGGCTGCTGTGGATCGACGAGGACTCCCGGGTCGTCCTCCACCCCGACATCCGCAAGAGCGAGTACCGCAAGCTCCACGGCCAGAGGCTCCGGCTTCCGGACGACCCCGCCGAACGTCCGAGCCCCCGGCGCCTTGCGCGCCATCGCGTCGAGGCCGCCGGTCAGATCAGTTGAGTCTGCCCCGGGTGACCTCGACCCGAGGTACACGTCCGCTGGGGGCGGTGACGGTGGAACCACGTTGAGCCTCCTGGACACGATGTCCGCGTTTCGCTTCGACGCGTCGTGGGCCGTGTGGGGCGCCGCCACGCAGACCGAGCCCTTCGACGACCGCAGCGACCTCTGTCTGCCCGTCGGCCCTGCGCTGGATGACGTCCTCCACGCGCGCGACGTTCTGGTCGGCCTCAACCAGTCCTCGGTGGCGCGAGATTCCGCGGGTCGTCCGGTCTCCCCCGCAGGAGCCTCCGTCCCCTGGGCCAACTTCCACACGAGCGCGTTCCACAACGACCACTTCCTGGCCGAGGCCTTCCGCGGCACCGAGGTGTGGGGCGCCTACATGACCGACCTGCACGAGCAGCGCGAGAGCGACATCCGCAAGGTCCACGAGCACAACATCGATGCCGAGATCTCCTCGCTCATCAGCCAGATGCACCTGCTCGGCGCGACCGGCGAGGCGGCACCGCGCATCATCTGCTTCGGGGTGAAGTCCTACCGACGCATCACCGCGTGGGCCGGAACGATCTCCCGGGGGATCGCCGCCTCCGGGCCGCTGACGATCCTGCAGGTGCCGCACTGGTCGAGGGCGAACGCGAGCGTCCACCGTGGGCAGATCTCCGTCTACCGCGGGCTGGTCCACGCAGCGCTGCGCGGCGAGGTGCGACCCGCCACGCCGCCCGCCCCACGTCGTCGTGTGCGTCCGGCGACGTCGGCTGCCCCACCCGTACCAGCCGTCTGCCCGAGCTGCTTCATGACGTTGCCTGCGACCGGATCGTGCGACGCCTGCGCCTGATTTCACCCCGGACGCCTGGCACACCGGGCGGATGTCCGTGACATCCTCGCGGGGTTGATCAATGCGGCCCCGAGAGGCGGAAGGCGCTGGTGCAGCAGTGGGGATCCTCGGACGACTCTTCGGGACGAGGAAGTCGGCGCAGCCGGACGCGCCGGTTCCGCAACCGGTCGACAGGAATCCGGCTGACAGGAAGCCGGCCGAAGCCGCCTACGCCGTCATCGACGTCGAGACCACAGGCCTGAGCCCTCGACAGGACCGCATCCTCGAGCTGGCCGTCGTGCGGCTCGACCACGAGGGCTCGGTCATCGACGAATGGTCGACGCGCTTCAACCCGGAGGGCCCGGTCGGCGCGACCCACGTCCACGGCATCACCGATGGTGACGTGGCCCCGGCCCCGCTCTTCCGGGAGCAGTCGCGCGACGTGGCGCTCCTGCTCGGTGGGAGCACCGTCGTCGCGCACAACGCCCGGTTCGACCTCGCGTTCCTGCGCGCCGAGTACCAGCGCAGCGGATGGGATCTGCCGTTCCTGCCCGCTTACTGCACGCTCCAGGGAAGCCACCACTACCTGCCGCACCTCGAGCGGCGGCGGCTCGCGGACTGCTGTGCTGCGGCGGACGTCCGGCTGACGGACGCGCATTCCGCCCTCGGCGACGCCCGCGCGACGGGGCGGCTGATGAACCGATACCTGACGATGCCGCGCGTCCCCGTGCATGCCGAGCTCGACCGCGCCCGAGTCGACACCCGAGCGTTCACCTGGCCCGAGGGGCCGTCGCGAGCGCCGCTCACCATGCTGCCCGGAGCGGCAGGGGCCCCGAGGAACCGGCCGCGGAGGGTGACCCCGCCCCGACCCAAGCAGGCTCCGCTGGTCCAACAGCTCACCGCGTTGGGTCTGACGGAGCTGCTCGACGACGGCGCTCCTGTGGGCACGACCCCCTACCTCGAGCTGCTGCTGGAGGTCCTGGAGGACGGCGTCGTGTCCGCGTCGGAGGCCGGAGCACTCGCCGACCTGATCGAGGCGTACGGGCTCGCGCCCGACGAGGTCGCGGCGGCCCACCTGGCGTTCGTCACGGCACTGGCACACCGGGCGCTCGACGACGGCCACGTCTCCCGTGACGAGCGGTCGGAGCTCTCGACGATCGCGGAGCTCCTCCAGGTGCAGCCGGCGACCGTTCGCCGTCTCATCGGCCATGCCGACGAGGCCCGCGCGGCACGGCTGAGCGCCGGCCTCGGTCCTCTGCCCGTCGGCTGGTCGCACGGCGAACCCCTGCGGGTCGGCGACAAGGTCGTCTTCACCGGGTGCGGCGACGCCCAGCGCGCTCGGCTGGAGCAGCGTGCCGAGGAGCTCGGGGTCCGTGTCATGAGCAGCGTCTCGCGCACGACCGCGATGCTGGTCACCGATGGCTCCTTCGCCGGCGGCAAGGCGGCGAAGGCTGCCGACCTCGATCTCCGGACGGTCCACCCCGACCATTTCGAGGTGCTGCTCGCCCACCTCCAGCCGGCCGCCACCGCGGTCGAGGCATCGCCGGTGCGGCCAGAGGCAGCGGGAGCCCAGGTTCGGGCCACGCCGCAGCCCGCGTCGGCCGGATCCACCGTTCCGAACCCCGCGGCCGTCCGCCGTTGGGCCCGAGAGAACGGGCATGAGGTGGGCGACCGCGGCCGACTCCCCCGGGCCGTGGCCGAGGCCTATGAGAGGGCTCTGCACGGCGAGGGGTGACTCCTCAGAGGCCTCGGTGGTGCGCTCGGTCGGCGAAGCGCTCCATCGCCTCGATCACCTCGACCGCCTGCCAGACGCGGTCGCGGGCACCTCGGCCGATCTGCTCGAGCACGCCGTCCTCAACAAGGCGGTCGATCGCCACCTGGGCGTTCGCCGTCGTGACACCCAGCAGCTCCGCCGCGAGGCGCGAGTCGACGACCGGCCGCTCCACGAGGAAGTCTGCAAGACGCCGGGCGGCCGCGCCACGGCGTGCCCGGATGGCGTCCGACCACCGTCCGCGCGCGTCGGAGACGTCGCTCATCAGCTGGCGCGCGTTCTGCAGCGCAGGGAAGACCGCCTCGCACACCTCGGTGACGATCGGGACAGGATTCCCGGAGCGAAAGGCGGTCAGCGCGGCGAAGTACCGCTCGGTCTCGGTGAGGAGCCCGGCCGAGATCGGCACGACGACATGCCGCGTCAGGCCGGCGTGGCGGAGCTGGGCGTGCATGAGCGCTCGTCCGGTCCGGCCGTTGCCGTCCGGGAAGGGATGGATGTTCTCGAACTGCGCGTGCGTGACGGCCGCCTGGACGAGCGCCGGCAGGTCGTCGCGTGCGATGAAGGCGGCAAGATCCTCCATCGCGTCCGGAACCTGGTCGCTTCGCGGCGCCACGTAGTCCGCCCCGTGAGGGCTGCGAGCCGAGCCGCCGATCCACACGGCGGCGTCCCGCCACGCTCCGGCGGCGCCGGGCATGTGGTCACGCATCAGGACCTGGTGCATCGTCAGGATCGCGTCGGCGTCCAGCCGGTCGGCGACGTCGAGCGCCTGTGTCATGGCGCTGACGTTGGCGACGATCTCGTCGGCGTTGGCTCGTCCGCGCCGACCCAGCTCCGCCAGCGCGATGGCCGTCGGCGACGAGGTCAGGTTCTCGATCTGCGACGAGCTGGCAGCTTCCGTCCTGAGCAGCAAGGAAGCGAACGACATCAGCGATCCGAGGGACTCGCCGTCCAGTCGGGCGACCTCGGCGCTCGCCTCGGCGACCAGCGCGGCCGTCGGACCGTCGAGCGCGAGCGCGGCGCGGGCGATACGCGGTGGGACGGCCGCTTCGTACGGCCCACGACGGAGGCTCCTGCCCGCGCGGGGACCGTACTCGCTGTCCGAGGACTCCCAGTCGAGGAGCTCGGTCCCGAACGACGGCCAGCTCGCATCCGACGACACGACCTCACGTTAACATCGGATACGCCAAGAAACGATGTTAACGGACCGTCGGACTACCGGATGTGGCGCCCCGGGCCGCGCGCGGGTGACGCCACCCACCCGGCGATCCGCCGGTTCCGCGCCTCGACGAAGTCGGTCGAACGACGGAGGAGCTCGGCGTACGTCTCGAGGTCGCGAGGGACCGACGGCGAGGCGAATCCGTCGAACGGCATGAAGAAACGCACGCCGCCGTCACTGGTCATCAGGTCTTCGAGCAGGAAGAACTCGACGTACCCCTCGAAGTCGGTGAAGAGGTCGAAGAAGTCGCCGTAGCGCGCGAGCACCGCACTCAGCGGGCTCGGCTCCCCTCTGTAGTGGAACCGGATGCACTCCAGCGTGAGATCGACGCGGTCCGCGATGCGTCGGGTGAATCCTCGGGCACCGTTGATCGTCATCTTCCCGTCGACACGATTCCCCGGGAAGATCAGCATGCCGCCGATCGTGTAGGTGATCGTGCGGACCCAGTCGACGTAGTCGTCGGGAAGCTCCGCGACAAGCCTCTTCGTGACCTCCCAGTGAGTGAAGGTCTGCATGACCGAGTCGCTGGCCAGCCAGAACTCGCCGACCGTCGACCGGTGGTGGAGGTAGGCGCCGGGCGTCGTCGCGACGAGGTCGAACGGACGCCCGTCCGGGAGGGGCTTGCTCCAGAGGTACTGGTGGTAGCTCCGCAGGGTCGGACTGTGCGTGTCGGGGTCGCGACCGCCCGAGTCCGTCCGGACGTCGAACGAGGTATCGATCTGCACGGTCGTCACCGTCCGTTCGTCGTCGGTGTCAGGCGGGACGCCCAGAAGGTGTCGTCCCGCCAGTCGGCGGGAATGCCCATGCCCCGCAGCGGCACGTCAGGGTGCTTGTCGAGGAGGTCGCTGAGCCGCTGAGCCCACGACGACCGCGGGGAGACGGCGCCGAGCACGCTCTGCAGGGACGCGAGGACCGGGTACAGCCGCTTCCGGCGGTCCGGGACAGCGGTGAGGACCTCCGCGTCGCTGAGCCATTCGATGGTCGACGGCTTGGGGATCGCCGGGTAGACGCCGAGCCCGACGTTCCAGAGCCGGCCGTGGTGGGCACAGATGTTGCGCACCCGCACGTAGGTCCACAGCCAGGAAGTGACCGGTGGGAGAGGTCATCGACCAGGGAGTCCTCGCGGCCCCGGACCTGGCCCCGACACACCTTGCGGACGATGGCGAGCGACTTCCTGTGCTTCTCCCGGTCGCGGAAGTGCTGCGGATCCGTGTACCAGAAGGGGCCGCCGTGCTGCAGCGACATGGAGTCTGTCAACGCAGCCCGGACTGCGACCTCGATGCGCTCGATCGCGTCCATGACCAGCAGTCGGAGCTCTCGGTCGAAGACGTAGAGGTCGAGGACCTGGTCGAACGACGTGCCGTCGCGCAACTTCTCGCTCGACGGCGTGACGCGGAAGGGGATGAGGTACGGGGAGAACCGGTAGTAGCCGATGTGCCTCAGGTAGCGCAGCGTGCGGTCGCGATCGGGGACGACCAGACCGCGGTCGATCATCCGGTCGACGAGGTCCTCGTGGTCGAGCGCCGGCTTCGTGTAGCGCCGGGTGCCCCGCGAACGCACCGGCGGAGCCGTCGTCATCGATCGCTCCCGGGCAAAGAAAATCCCCCGATTTGCGCATCGCTGAGAGGCGTGGGGGATCTAGTGGTTCGAATCTACGCGTGGGTGCGACCTGGTGGCAAGAGAGCGCGCGGGCCCGTCGGGTGAACTCGGCCTCTGAACCCAGCGACCCGACGAGCTCCGCGCGATCAGTCACAGCCCGGCCACCTCTGCGGCCCCCTCGACGCGGAGCTTGCCGGACATGAGGGCGGGCAGGAGGGCGTCGCGCGTGGCAGCAAGCTTCTGGTTCTCAACCACAGCGAAGCGGATCCGGCTCTCCAAGGCGGAGATTTCGGACTCCAGACTCCCAGCCACGTCTCTTGGCACAACTGGGAGGTCCAGAGCGTGCAACTGAGCACGGTTGATGGATCCGAAGACAGTCCCCTCGGCTTCGAAGGGCAGCCAGACGTCGGGCACATGCCGCAACAGATGGAGAAGAGTCGCCTGGCGGCCATCTCGCGCCCGGACCGCTGCGAGGCCTCGGCCGACGCACAACCGCTCGGAGGCAACATTGATCGATCCGACCGGCGCTCGAACACTGACGAGCACATCCGCCTCTTCGGCGAACCGAGTCGGGCTTGTGGTCCAGACCCGCCGCGCCGGGAAGCGAAACCCGAAGTCCCTCACGCCCTGGAAGAAGGGGACGCCTTCGCCTTCCTCGTTCAAGGTCTCGCCGGTCGGGGACGAGCCCATGATGACCTCGGCAATGTCGGTGAGCGTTGTCCGAGCGGTGGGATCGACGTGGCTCCGTAGTAGGGCTCCAGCGAGCTCGTCGGCGGTGGTGGCGAGCTGGGTGTTGGCCGCGATCTTGTCGTCGAGGGCGCCCAGGACGTCGGCGATCGCCGCCTGGACGCCGAGGCTTGGGAGCTGGCAAGGGAGGTCACTCAGGTCGGACTGCTTGAGATACGGGAGTGCGCTGCCAACAGCCAAGTTTGAGATTCCGACTGTCTGCAAGTAGTAAAACAGGAAGCCTGGGACAACTCGCTCTTCGTTCGGAACTGCCACCATTAAGTTGTTGTCGATCGCCGTATCGCGCGACAATCGCCTCAGTCGCTCTGCCTTAAGACCCTCACCGATCTTTGCGAAAACAACGCTCCCTGCTGGCGCTAGTACTGGGCGAAGCCGCTCCAACTGGTCCCCATGAAGCCAATTGTTGGCATTGACAATGGCGGGCGAGTTCCCATTTTTCGAGAGATCGCTTACCTTGATGAACGGAACTTCCCCAGATTTGTTGCCTTGCTCACTCTGAGGAAAAGGTCCGCCGGCCCTGAACCTGCAAAAATCGCCCAGCACTCCAGCTTGGATATTAGCCACGGACCCTCCCGAGCTGCTCGCGGACGACCTTCTCCAGCCGCGCCGACTCGTCGAACTGCGCGAACAGCTCGCCCGTCAGCCGCGCGATCTTCTCCTCGATCGGCTCGCCGTCGTCCTCGACCTCGGGCACGCCGACGTACCGACCCGGGGTCAACGCATACCCGGCGTCCTTGATCTCGCCGAGCGTCGCCGAGTAGCAGAACCCGGCCTCGTCGGCGTACTCGACGCCCTCGGCCGAGGGAGTCCCGAGCCAGGCGTGGTATGTCCCGGCGATCCGGGCGATGTCCTCCTCGGACAGCGCCCGCTCGGCGCGGTCGACCATGTGCCCGAGGTTCCGGGCGTCGATGAAGAGCACCTCGCCGGCCCGGGCCCCCTTGGCCTTGGCGAAGAACCACACGCACACGGGGATCCCCGTGGACCGGAAGAGCTGCGTGGGCAGGGCCACCATGCACGAGACGAGGTCGGCCTCGACGAGCTGGGCCCGGATCTCGCCCTCTCCCCCGGAGTTCGAGGACATCGAGCCGTTGGCCATCACCACGCCGGCCGACCCGCCCGGCGCCAGCTTGGACAGGATGTGCTGGATCCACGCGTAGTTCGCGTTGCCCGCGGGCGGCACGCCGTAGGTCCAGCGCGCGTCGTCGGTGGCCCGCGCCCAGTCCTTGATGTTGAACGGCGGGTTCGCCATGACGTAGTCGGCCTGCAGGTCCGGGTGCAGGTCGCGGGCGAACGTGTCGCCCCAGCGCGGCCCGAGGTCCCCGGTGAGCCCGTGCACGGCCAGGTTCATCTTGGCCATGCGCCACGTGCGCTCGTTGAGCTCCTGCCCGACGACGCTGATCGCCTGCGGGTTCGCGCCGTGCCGCTCGAGGAACTTCTCGGCCTGCACGAACATGCCGCCCGACCCGCACGCCGGGTCGTACACGCGCCCGGCGTACGGCTCGAGCATCTCCACGAGCACGCGCACCACACCCGGCGGCGTGTAGAACTCGCCACCACGCTTGCCCTCGGCCGCGGCGAACTTCCCGAGGAAGTACTCGTAGACCTCGCCGAGCACGTCGCGCGCCCGGGAGACCTTCTCGCCGTCCACGCCGACGCCCGTGAACCGCGCCGAGGAGAACAGGTCGACGAGCTCGCCGAGCCGCCGCTGGTCCACGTTGTCCCGGTTGAACGTCGTGGGCAGCGTGCCCGCGAGCGCCGGGTTCGACCCCATGATGTGGCTCATCGCGTCGTCGACGAGCTGGCCGATCGACGCCTCATGCTCGTCGAGCGTCGCCACCCGGCCCTTGGCGTGCTGGGCCAGGTACCCCCACCGCGCCCGCTCCGGCACCCAGAACACGCCGGCGCTGCGGTACTCGTCGACGTCCTCGAGCAGCGGCTCGGCGTCCTCGGCGCTCAGCCCGTCGGCGAGACACTCGGCGAGGATCGCCTCGCGCCGCTCGGCGAACGCGTCCGAGACGTACTTGAGGAACACGAGCCCCAGGATCACGTCCTTGTACTGGCTGGCGTCCATCGACCCGCGCAGCTTGTCGGCCGCCTTCCAGAGCGTGTCCTTCAGCTCCTTCATGGTGGTCGCCGTGGCGACCGACGGCGTGGGGGCCTTCGTCCTCGGTGGCACTCGTAGTTCCTTCCTCACAGGGGTTCGCCCCCATCCAAGCGCATCCGTACGACACCCGCGGTCACGCCGTCGGCCAGCGTCCCGGCGAGCTCGTCCAGCGCGCGCAGCTCCCGGCGCGCAGCCGCCGCGCGCTCCCGCACCGCGCGCAGCACGCGTGCGGCCTCCCCGGCCTGGTCGGCAGGCACCAGCCGCGTCTCCCATGCCCGCCACCACTTGGCGCCGGGCGGCTGAGCGGCGACGTCGCGGGCGAGGACCTCCGGCACGACGACGGCGGCCGGGCTCCCGCCGTCGGCCGTTGGTGCGGGCGGCAGGACCCGCAGGATCTGCGCGGGTGACTCGACCACGGAGAACCCCTCGTGGTCGACGACGGCGGCCGGGTGCGGCGCGGACGTGAACACGACGTCGCCCGGCTCCGTGAGCCGTCCCGACGGGTGGGACTCGACCAGCCGGAGCCGGTCGACGCCGCGCGTGCCCCACTCCCGCTGCCCGGTCAGCTCAGGGACTCCCACCACGCGCAGCAGGGTGGCGTCCCGCGGGGGCGCGTCGACGATCAGGTCGGGGTCGACCCGGTTGCCGGCGAACTTCTTGAGAAGGCGCTGCTCGGCGAGCGCCCACAGGGGTACCGACCGCACCCCGGTGGCCGGGCTCCGCCGGACCGCGAGGTCGAGCGGCGCGCGGGAACCACCGTCGAGCGACGCGGCGAGATCGCGGAGGCGCAGCGCGGTCGCGCCGTCGTCCTCCCTGACCCCGGCGATCGTCGGGCGCCCTGCCGCGACGACGCTGCCGCCACTGGCGAGCAGCGGCGCCATCCGGACGAACCGCGCGAAGCGAAAGGCGTGCGACGCCACGTCGCGCGGCCCGCCCATGGAGGCAGCGACGTCAATGAGCAGGTCCTCGACCACCGCGGGGTCGAGCAGCTCGGGCACGGCGCGGTCCGACAGGTCGGCGACCATCGTCCAGCGCTCGGCGATGGCGACGTCGGACGGCGGCGCACCGAGGATCCACAGCGCGAGTCGCTGCCGCGAGCGGTCCACGATCATGCCCGGAGGCAGCAGGACGACGGCACGCAGCTTCTCGGTGCGCAGCAACCCGGAGCGGACCGACTCGGCGTCGCCTTCCAGGGCGTCGACGAGGGCGTTCGCCGGGCCGACGACGACGGCCCGCTGGTGCTCGTGCAGCCCGAGCACCAGCTCTTCGAGCCGGCCGAGCACCTCGAGCACCGGCTGCTCCGGCGACCCCGTGGGCGGGAGCTGTGCGACCACGAGGGCGTCGCCCGGCGGGACCGGTGTGACTCCGTCGACCGTGAGCGTCCCGACCTCCCAGCCGTGCGCCACCAGACGACGCCTCGCGGCGCGATGACCCGCAGGGAGCAGCGCCGGCGGCACGACGCTGTCGTGACCCGCGAGCACGGCACGCAGCAGGTCGCCGGCACCGGGGTACGGGTCGGCGATCGGGCCGTCCTCGTGAATCTGCGCCGCCACCCGTGCCGCGACGTGCAGCGCCGTCGGGACGAGGGCCGACGCCGGCATCCGTCGTCGAGCGCGGTGGCCACCGTGGGCCAGAGCCTCCGCAGCATTGCCCGGCGTGTACGCGGCCTCGGCCGCAAGGTCGGCGAGCGCGGCGGCGGTGGGCAGGTCCTGCCCCAGGTCCGCCACCTCTGAGTAGAGGAAGGCGTCCTCGGGGTCCAGCTCGTCCGCGAGATCGAGGAGGTCGCCGTCGTCGAGCTCGGTGAGGGGCCGCTCGGCCAGGTCCTTGAGGCAGAGCATCGCGGCCAGCCCGTTCCGCAGCCGATGCGCGCGGTCCGGGTCCGTCACGGCGAACGAGGCCCGCAGCGCGACGTCGGCGCGGAAGTGGGGGTTGTTGCCCCGCCCGGTCGCGTCGATCCAGTCGGCGACGTCGAGGGCGCGGAAGCGGAGTGAGCCATCCGCACCTTCCGCCACAGGCTCCGGGAACGGCCGGTCCGCACCGGCGTACCGGCGTCGCCACGTCGACACCACCGGGCGCTCGACGTGTGCGATCTCCGCGATGTCCGGCATCGAGACGACGAGCTCGCCCAGCAGTTCCGGGACTCCGGCAGCAGAGGTCTGAGGGTGCATGCGGCAAGCCTAGGAGAAGGACCATCGAGCACGCTATGCGGCTTGATAAGCCCTCTTATCGGTCTTCTGCTTCGGCTCAACAGTCAGCGCTTGCGAGGGTTTCGGCAGTCCCACCGAAGGAGCACCGATGTCCACGACCTTCCAGCTCGTCGCAGAGATCGCCGGCACGACCGCCCCCGTCCTGCTCTGGATCCTGACGGCCACCCGCCCCAAGACGACCCCGCTCTGACCGACACCCACGGGTGTGCACCGCCCGACGGCGGCAGCGCCCAGCTCCCGCCCCGAGAGCCGGCCGGCCCGGCTCACCACACAGAAGGAGTGCTCATGAGCCACTCGCTCCCGCAGGCGCCCGTGCCTGCCACCCCCGCCCCGGCCCACTCGAACGGGATCGCCGTCGCCGGCTTCGTCGTCGCCCTCGTCGCGGTCGCCCTGTGCCTCGTCCCGATCGTCAACAACGTGGCGTTCCTCCTGGCGCTGGTCGGGCTCGTCCTCGCGATCCTCGGCCTGGTCAAGGCTCGTCGCGGCGCCCCTCGTCGAGGCCTCGCCGTCGCCGGCATCATCCTGTCGGTCCTCGCCGGCGTCGGCGTCCTCGCCTCCCAGGCGTACTACAGCTCCGTGATCGACGACGTCTCCGAGTCGCTCGACGACACACCCGCCGCGGCGGCCACCGCCGACGACGACGCCGAGAGCGCCGAGCCGGCCGACGACGCGGCCGAGGACGCTGCCGCGGAGCCGACGGAGGAGCCGACGGAGGAGGCCGAGGCCGGTACCCGGGCGAACCCCTACCGCTTCTCGGACACCGTCGGCAACGACGACTGGACCATCGACCTCGGCAAGCCGCGCGAGGCGTGGGACGACGTCCGCGCAGAGAACCAGTTCAACGACGCGCCGGCCGACGGCATGGAGTACTGGATCGTGCCGGTCGAGGCGACGTACACCGGCACCGAGAGCGCCACGCCGTGGGTGGAGCTCACGGTCGAGTTCGTCGGCGACGACAGCGTGACCTACAGCGACCGCTGCGGTGTCATCCCGGACGACCTCATGGACGTGGGCGAGCTCTACGAGGGCGGCACCGGGACGGGCAACGTCTGCCTCGCCGTCCCGGCAGGGGCCGAGGGCTCCTGGACGCTGACCGCCGGGTGGTTCAGCGACCCCGTGTTCTTCCGCGCGAAGGGGTGAACGGCCGGGCGATGACGCGCCGGGCTCTCACGGAGACCCGGCGCGTCATCGCCCGCCGTCACCGAATCGTGATGGTTTGAGAACGATTTCACCCAATCGGGCGGCATGTCGCCTGAGGCACCCGTGGCACGATCGCCGCGACCACCGGTCGCTCCCCGTGCACCACAGATCAGAGAGCTCCTCGTGACCACCGACACTATGACCGTCATCACCTACGCGTTCTGCGCCGTCATCGTCGCCCTGGCGCTCACCACCGCCATCCAGATCGAGGTCGCCCGCGCCACGGCGAAGCGCAGGATCAACGGTGTACAGGCCGTGGTCGACACGCCGGGTCCGTACCGGGCGGAGCACCGCGCCCACCTGGCACGCACGGCGAAGGAGCACGAACGGGAAGTCGCCCACCTGTGGGGCGAGTTCGACGAGACCCTCGTCACATCCCCCGACGGCCGGCTCCTCAACACCCAGGACGCGGACTACCACTTCCGGTCGGAAGCCCTGGCGCCCGAGCTGCTGCACAGCAGGATCCTTCTGACGCGTCCGGCCGTGCTCACCGTCCTCGGCGTGCTCGGAACCTTCACCGGGCTCGCCGTCGGGCTCTCCGCGATCGACCTCAACGGGGACACGGACCACCTCACCGAAGGTGTGGGCACCCTCATCAACGGTGCGCGGTTCGCCTTCATCACGTCGGTGGTCGGTGTCGTCGGGAGCGTGGTGGTCCAGGCCCTCGAGAAGGGCCGCAGCCGCGGCATCTCGCGCGACATCCGCCGCCTCCAGGCGACGATCGACGAACGCTTCGAGAAGCAGACCGCCGAGGCGTCCCTCGTCAGCATCATGCACAGCTCCTCGGCGAGCCAGGAGCACCTCTCGAGTCTCGGCGAGCAGATCGGCGCGTCACTCCAGGCGGCCGTCGCGCCGGCCATGGAACGACTCACGGAGCATGCCGCCCGCCAGTCGGAGCAGGTGTTCGAGCAGCTGGTCGGCAAGTTCGCGGCACACTTCGAGGCCCTGGGGACGACGCTCGCCGACCGCCTCGACTCCTCGACGAGGGCGCTGACCCAGACGATCGACTACCTCGGCGAGAAGCTGGCCCAGCAGGCGGACGAGCACCACGAGCGGATGGTCCAGATCCGCGAGCTGACGAGCCAGCAGGTCCAGCTGCTCTCCCAGCACCTGCCTGCCGTGGTCGATCGCCTCGAGACCGCGACGGGACGGCTCGACGAGGTCGGGCAGCAGCTCGTGCCCGCCGCCGAGCACCTCCGCGCGACCTCCGAGTCCTTCGCCTCGACGAGCACCACCTTCGGCGACCTGCTGGACCGCAGCACCGAGACCCTCGACTCCGTCACGGCGCAGCAGGCCCAGGCCACCACCTCCCTGGAAGGGCTCACCGAGCGACTCGGCGTCCTCACCGTCTCCACCGTGTCCGCCGCCGCGAAGATCGACGGCGCGGCCGGACTGCTCGAGGACGGGCTGGACGGGCTCGACCAGCAGCAGCGCTCCCTGCTCGCCGCGATGCGCGAGCAGCAAGACTCCTATCTCACAGGGCTGCGTGAGCACCAGGAGGAGTCGTTGACAGCCCTCACCCGCGAGATCGACGGGTTCCGGACCTCGCTGTCGTCCTGGTTCACCGAGTACTCCGAGGCGGTGGAGCGACACACCACGAGCCGGATGAGCACGTGGAACGAGAGCACCAGCGCCTTCACCTCGACGATGCTCGACGCCGCCAAGGCGTTGTCCGCCACCGTGGAGGAGATCGACACCGCGCTGGAGGCCCGTCGTCGCGATGAGGTCGAGGCCGCCGCATGAGCCGGCCCACGCGGAACCGCGAACCGTCCCACGAGGACTCGTCGCACTGGATCTCCTTCTCCGACCTGATGTCGGCGCTCCTGCTCGTCTTCCTCCTTGCCGTCGTGCTGCTCGTGCTGTCCCTGACCTACAAGCAGCAGGAGCTCGTCGCGCAGCAGGCCGAGGCCCAGGAAGCGGAGTCGCTCTTCGCCACGCAGCGCGACCGGCTGGAGACCCAGGTCGCGACCCTCAGCGAACGCGAAGAGATCCGTTCCGCCCTGGTCCGCGAGATCTCCACCGAGCTGAAGGGCCGGGGAATCGCCGTCGAGATCAGTGAGGACGCTGCCGTCCTGCACATCCCGACCTCCGCCCTCGGCTTCGACTCCGGGTCGTACGAGATCCACGACGCGCATCGGGGCGTCGCCCTGACCATCGGCACCGTCATCTCCGAGACCGTCCGCCAGGACCGACGGTTCGAGGCGCTCGACACCGTCTTCGTCGAGGGTCACACCGACAGCGAGGCGTTCAGCGGACTCGAGGGCACCGGCAACTGGGGCCTGTCCACCTTCCGGGCCATCTCGCTGTGGCGACTCTGGGAGGAGGAGCTCCCGCCACGCACCGCACTCACCGCCCTGCTGCGGGAAGACGGTCAACCCGTCTTCTCCGTGTCTGGCTACGCCGACTCCCGTCCCGTCGAGATCTCCCAGGCGTCCGAGCAGCAGATGGCCGCCAACCGGCGCATCGACATCCGCTTCACGGTCAAGGGGCCGACGGCCGACGAGCTCGCCGACATCGTCGACGGTTCGATCGGTGCATCGGCCGCCGGGTCCGACTCGTGACACTGGTCCTCCCGCCCCCCGTCGTGGCCGGCGACGCGTGGCCGGACCGCGAGCTCGACGTCTGGGACGCGCTCGCCGACCGGGCCGAGACGATCCGGCGGACCGCCGGAACCGGTCACCGCTTTCCGCCGGTCCTGGTCGAGGCTCGGCGCCTCCTGGAGGCCCGCGACACCGCCACGGTCCGGGAGCGGCTCCACGGACGACTCTTCGCCCGCGCGGTGGCCGAGATCTGGGCGACCGACCGCCGCACGGCCCAACGCTCCATGACACCAGCCGTGCTCGGCGCGGTCGCCGCGTCGGGCGCCGTGTCCCGCGGCACGGCACACTCGCTCGTCTCAGCCCTCCTGACCTACTACGACGAGCTCGACGACTGGGAGGGCGGACGCTTCGAGGCCGCTCGGCAGGCGGTAGCGCGCGCAGTGAGCGGGTGCCGCACCCGGGACCAGGCCGACGTCGTCGAGGTCCTCAGGACCTCGCCCCACCTCGTCGCCGCGGCCGACGGACCTCGGCTCCTGGCACGCGAGCTGATCGCGCAGGGGCGGCGACTCGAGGACGACCCGACGGCGCGCGCGCTGTGCGGCGACGACCAGGGTCGATACGCCCAGGTGCTGCGCGACGAGTACTACCTCGCCCTCATCGCGAGCGCCGACGCCTCGGTCGAGGGTCACCCGTTCCTCACCGACGCCACAGGTCGGGCGACCCGGCTCCGGCGCGACTCCGAGGACCGTCGGTTCGGCATCGCCGTGCTGTCGGCACTGTGCGACAAGCCGGACGTCGTCCCCAGCGGCCAGTGGGTCGATGCTGCCCTCGCGATCGGCGGGGACCCGCGACACGAGCAGAGCACGACCTGGCACGAATGGTGGGGTCATGTCGACCCCGACCTGCGCGCACGAGCCGTGCGGTGGATGTCCGGAGCCGATCTGCGGGCGTTCCTCGACGCCGTCCAGCTCTACGGGGAGGAGAGCGGCAACGACAGCCTCCAGCGCATGTTCCCGCGCCGGCAGCGCTTCCTGCTCGGGCTGTACGAGTCCGGTCTGGTCCGCAACGCCCGGCTGATCCTCGGCGACGACATCCGCGCCACGGTCCGCCGCGTGACGAACGTCAGCCTCCTCGACGCACCGCGATTCGTCGACCAGGCGAAGGACACCGCCGTCGTCATGGTCGACTGCGGCGACTTCCACCTGGTGGAGGGATCCCACAGCTTCCGCCTGCACGTCTACATGGGACCGCCGGGACCAGAGCTCGCCGAACCTCGAAATCGTGGCTACACCCGGCACCAGCTCATCAACGTGATCCCCTCGATCCACCGGAACAGACACCCGGACGGTGCCGACTCCTACGCGGCCTGGACCCACGACGCGAGCGGCGGCTGGGTTCGCGGCGCTCTCGACTTCCTCCGGGAACGTGGGATCACGCTGGAGGAGTCGAAGCTGCTCACGGACGACGACCTGACCTCGCTCGTCCGCCGCCGCGCCGGCCGCGCACCGGCCGCGCCCCTTTGGAGGCGCCGATGAGGCTCCGCGACCTTCTCCGCCGCGCTCCCGCGACGCGACCGGACCCTGCCTCGGGCGCTGCACCCGCTTTCGATGTCGTTCACGGCGACGTCACGACCTTCACCACGACGCCGGACCGCCTGCGCGCGCTCTTCGACGGCGAGGCGCACGTCGGTATCACCCGACAGTTCCTCGTCCTGGACGCGCTGGCCGACGAGGGCAGGGCGCGGGCGACCGACCTCGGCTTCGAGGTGACGGCGGACGACCTCGCCCGGCTCGACGACGACGAGGCCCGGATCCTGGGACTCCCCGCCCGGTTCGCGGGCCGCCTGGGGACCGCGATCGCGGGGACGACGGTGCGTCCGGACTTCGCGGTCGACCTCGCGGTCCGCCTCGACAAGTACGACGAGGCGTACCGCCGGAGCGGTGCGCTCCTGACCGTGGGGATGGCGCCCTACGAGCGGACGTTCCGGCTCAGCCCGCCGGCGCTGCGTGCGCTGCGCGCCGTCGAACGTCATTCGTCCGTCCCCGTCGGGCATCGGTCCGAGGCGCACAACATGCGTCTGGTCGCCGAGCTCCAGGGGGCCCAGCGGATGGCCGAGCACGGCGGGTCCGCCGTCGCAGACCCGACCTTCTCGCTGACGTTGCACCACTTCGACCGCTTCACCACGGTCGAACCGGGAAAGGTCGGTGTGACCGTCTCCCCGCAGCCGGACGGGTCGCTGCGACTGACACCGAACCTCGGGGACGGGCTCCACCCGGATGCCCTCGACCAGCGCTGGCACCAGCTCCCGTCGGATCCTGATGCCGATGGCGGTGTGCTGCGGGTCGCGAAGGACCTGGTGCTGCTCGAGCGCGAGCAGCTCGAGGGTGTCCGTGAGGTCCAGCGCCGGCGCAGCATCCCGAAGGAGCAGGTTCGTCAGTTCCTCGAGGCGCCCGGCTCGTTCCTCGACCCTGCGAAGGTGGACGTCGAGATGACGTTCGCCTGGTTGGTGGCAGGGCTCGGCCGGATCGCGCCCGTGAGCTTCGCCCAGGCCACGCAGCAGGGGCCGCGGTGGATCTCGGACGAGCACGGCGCCACCGCCCCCGAGGTGCTCGTCGAACGTCCGCAGTCCTTGGCCGAGCACGACGAGATCGACGCACAGATCCAGAACGCCTGGGAGCACGACGCCGACGTCGTCCCGATCGGCGACCACCTCGTCGACATCTCCGACCGGGACCGCGTCCGCGAGTGTCAGGAACAGGCCCGACGCCGCCTGGAGGAACTCGGGGTGACGCCCGGCGACGAGCATGACGACACGGTGACCGAGGCGTCGCCCACCGGCCCCCAGGTCCAGGTCGGGTGGGAGCTCGACGACGCCCACGAGCTGGCCGACCGCCTCCGCGCAGCAGCCGACGCCGCCGCACCCGACCGCCCGATCGACCACGCGGGTCTGAAGTTCTCGCCGTTCCCGCACCAGGTCGAGGGCATCGAGTGGATGACGCGCCTCATGCAGGCGTCGCTCGACGGCGCGGACCACGACCCCGCCCGCATCCGAGGCGCACTGCTCGCCGACGACATGGGCCTCGGCAAGACGTTCATGACCCTTGCCGCCCTCGGCGAGACCGTTCGGTCGGAGCGTGAGCGCGGGCTCGACCCCCGCCCGCACCTGGCTGTCATGCCTGTCGCCCTGCTGGAGAACTGGCTGCGGGAGATCGAGGCCGTCTTCGGCTCCCCCGCCGGCCCGTTCGACGACGTCGTGGTCCTCCAGGGCGAGGGCGTGACCGACTTCCGGACGGGCAAGGGCAAGGAGTCCGCCGTCGCAGAGGACCAGCTCGACGACCGCGGCATGGTCCGGGACGACCTGCTGCCTGGGCTCATGCTGCTGCGGGTCGGGGCGCAGTACGGCGAATCCCGGCTGGACCGACCCGGCAGGCTCGTGCTGACCACGTACGACACGGTCGCGCGCTACCAGGTGTCGCTGTCCCAGGCGGACTGGGGCGTCGTCGTCTTCGACGAGGCTCAGAACGTCAAGAACCCCGACATCCTGCGCACCCGTGCAGCCAAGGCCCTGCGCGCGCGGTTCAAGCTCGCGGCCACAGGGACACCCGTCGAGAACTCCCTGCGCGACTTCTGGAGCATGCTCGACCTCGCGCAGCCGGGCCTCCTCGGCACCTGGCCGCAGTTCCGCGAGCGGTGGGAGGCCCCGATGAACGAGGCCGCGGGTGAGCGAAAGGGCGAGCTCGGCCGGGCCCTGCGGGAGACGGTCGGCCCCTTCATGCTGCGCCGCGTCAAGGAGGATCACCTCACCGACCTGCCCGCCAAGCACGTGCACGACGGCGGAGAGCACGCCGCCCTGATGCCGCAGGCCCAGCGGCAGGCGTACGACGATGCCGTCGCCCGCTATCGGGCCGGAGCCGGCAAGAAGGGCGCCATGCTCGGCGCTCTGCACGACCTGGGTCAGGTCTGTCTGCACCCCGGCCTCGTGCACGACGACCTCCTGGCATCGTCGGACGCGCTCGCGCAGTCCGCCCGCACCGCCATGGCCGTCACACCGATCCTGGACAGGATCCGTGCGGCCGACGAGAAGGCGATCGTGTTCGTGCGCACCAAGGCGATGCAGCGCGCCCTGGCCACTTGGCTCCGGGAGCGCTACGGCGTCCCCGTCGACGTCGTCAACGGAGACACACCGGCGACAGGATCGAGCGATTCACGGGTGAAGCGGATCCGCCGGTTCGAAGCCCGGTCCGGGTTCGGCGTCATCATCATGTCGCCACTGGCCGTCGGCGTCGGACTCACCGTCGTCGGGGCCAACCACGCCATCCACCTCGAGCGGCACTGGAATCCCGCGAAGGAGGCTCAGGCCACCGACCGCGTCTACCGCATCGGCCAGACGCGCCCCGTGCACGTCTACTACCCGATGGCGCTGCACCCCGACGTCGAGTCGTTCGACGTCAACCTGGACCGTCTCCTGCGGAGCAAAACGGCACTCTCCGGTGCCGTCGTCGTCCCCGAGACCGTCTCCGAGGACGAGGTCGCACGAGCGCTCGGCCTGCGCTGACTCGACAGGGTCCGCGCTGACTCACCGGGATCTGCGCTGACTCGCGCACCGCCGCGCTGACTCGGCGGGATGTGCGCTGAGTCGCGGACCGGCCCGCCGACGCACGCGGAAAGGTGCGAAACAGGCGATTTCGACCCCGGGTGACGCGGGCGCGACGTCCGTCGGGACGAAAATGCTGGACTTCCCCGCATCTCACCTCTAGTTTCGTCGTGACGGACGTCACATGGGCGCCCGTCCGGCGGTTGCTGCGCGATCGCCGCCGCCCTACTCATCGATCCGACGAGGAGCCGCCCATCTGCGCACCGACCATCCAGGTCGGGCGCACCACCGGAAGGAGCAGGACCGTGGCCGACGTGCTGGTCCTCAACGCCGGCTACGAGCCGCTGCACCGGGTGTCGGTGAAGCACGCCATCACGATGCTGGTGCGGGAGGTGGCGGTGGTGGAGGAGTTCGTGGAGGGTGCGTCGTTCGGCCCCTACCCGATGCCGCGGGTCCTGCGGCTGGTGCGGTACGTGACGATGCGGTGGGTGTACCGGGGTGGCGGTCGCCCTTCGGTGACGAAGGACGGCGTGAAGCGGCGGGACGGCGCGTGCGCGTACTGCGGCGGTCCGGCGCAGACGGTGGACCACGTGGTGCCGCGGTCCCGCGGCGGGGACAGCTCGTGGCTGAACCTGGTGGCGGCGTGCGAGCCCTGCAACCACCGCAAGGCGGACCGGACGCCCCTGGAGGCAGGGATGCCGTTGCGGGTGACGCCGTACGTGCCGGACGCCGACCACGCCGTCGTCCGGCGTCGCAGACGTCCACGGGCCCTCGCGGCCGCCTGACCGCGCCCCCTCGGAGCGTCGCGCGATGCGCGCCGCGTCCCGGTCGCACGCCCGACCACAGCCCTCGTGAACGCCGCAGGGCCTCACGCACCCGGACGGGTGCGTGAGGCCCTGCGGCGTCGGGAGTTCAGCGACCCTCGGCGGGCTCCCAGCGGTCGGCGTCGGCGGCCTCGTCGGCACTCACGCGCGTGATGGCACCGGTGACGGGCTGCGGCACGGCGGGGCCGTGGGCGTCGAGCACGCGGGACGCGACGACGGTGCTGCCGAAGTTGGCGTGGCACTCCGTGCAGTACCACTCGGGGGCGGGCACGGGGACCTCGAAGCCGCCGTAGACGACGTCGGGCTCGGCGGAGACGACGTCGTCGGAGAACGTCATGCCCCACACGATGCGCTTGGTCTTGCCGCGCACGCCGCAGCCGGGGCACTGGGGGCGCAGGCGGTTGCGCTGCGCGGACACGGTGTGGGCGTGCATGAGGTCGTGGCACTGCCCGCACAGGAGGTGCACGTCGCGGATGACCTGGTCGAGGGTGCGGCCGCCGGCGGTGGTGGTGCCGAGGCGGACGGCGCCGTCGTCGTGCGCGTGGAGCTCGTGCACGTCGACGAACCGCTCGCAGGTGGCGCAGCGCTCCTCGCGGCGCATGGCCCAGCCGGTGACGGCGCGGTGGCCGATGATGCGGAGCACGTGGACGTCGGGGGCGGTGCGCCCGGACCCGCAGTCGCCGGGGTCGATGGTGTGCACGGGGCCGTCGTGGAACTGGTTGGCGACGCCGTCGAGCACGGCGCGGGCGTGCTCGGCGGGGAGCCAGCCGGACGAGCCGATGTAGGCGTCGGCGCCGTCGAACAGGTCGGCCCACACGATGGGGCGGTCGGGGCCGAACAGCTCGTCGGTGACCCAGGAGTCGCCGTCGGACGAGCCCATGAGCTCCACGGACGCGACGACGCCCGCGTCGCCGAGCACCGTGACGACGACGTCGCCGCGCTTGGGGCCGTCGGGTCCGCCGGGCAGCGAGTGCTCGCGGGAGCGCGTCGCGATGGCGACGGACTCGCGCAGCCAGTCCGTGGACCAGTTCAGGTACACGGACGGCACGAGCCAGGCCGGGAGGGACGAGACGGACGGGAGGGCGTCGGCTTCGGTGCTCACGGCCCAGAACATACCTGTTCGTCCCCGCCGCGCCCAGACCCCCCTGTCCCGCCCGTCGGGGCCACGGACCGGCCGGACGCGTCGGCCGCCCCGCACCCCGGCGACGCCCGTCGTGCCTACCGGAGGGCGAGCGCGTCCGCCTCGGCGTCGGTGAACAGGCGCGAGCGGATGAGGAACCGCACCCCCTCGGGCGCCTCGACGCTGAACCCGGCACCGCGGCCGGGCACCACGTCGATGGTGAGGTGCGTGTGGCTCCAGTACTCGAACTGTGCCCGCGACATCCAGACGGGCACGGTGAACGCGGCGTCGTCGTCGGGGTCGACCAGGGGCAGGTCGCCGAGGTGGACGTCGGCGTCGCCGACGAGGAAGTCGCCGTCGGGGTAGCACATGGGGCTGGACCCGTCGCAGCAGCCTCCGGACTGGTGGAACATGAGGTCGCCGTGCCGGCGCCGCAGCCGGGCGAGGAGCCCGGCTGCGGCGTCGGTGACGGCGACGCGGGCCGGCGGGTGCGCGGCACCCGCCGTGTCTGCCGTGGCGTCGTCGGACATCGTGGCTCCCGGCCTAGAAGAAGCCGAGCTTCTGGCCGGAGTAGCTGACCAGGAGGTTCTTGGTCTGCTGGTAGTGGTCGAGCATCATCTTGTGGTTCTCGCGCCCGACGCCGGACCCCTTGTACCCGCCGAACGCGGCGGCGGCCGGGTACGCGTGGTAGCAGTTGGTCCACACGCGGCCGGCCTCGATGGTGCGCCCGGCCCGGTAGGCGATGCCGCCGTCGCGGGACCACACGCCGGCGCCGAGGCCGTAGAGGGTGTCGTTGGCGACCTTCATGGCGTCGTCGAAGTCGGCGAACTCGGTGACGGCGACGACGGGCCCGAAGATCTCCTCCTGGAAGATCCGCATGTCGTTCTTGCCCTCGAACACGGTGGGGGTGACGTAGTAGCCGCCGGCGAGGTCGCCGTCGAGCTCGGCCCGGTGCCCGCCGGTGAGGACCTTCGCGCCCTCGGCCTTGCCGATGTCGATGTAGGAGAGGATCTTCTCGAGCTGGTCGTTGCTGGCCTGCGCGCCGATCATCGTCTCGGTGTCGAGCGGGTCGCCCTGCTTGACGGCGCGGGTGCGCTCGAGGGCGTCACCGAGGAACTGGTCGTAGATGTCGGCCTGGATGAGGGCCCGGGACGGGCAGGTGCACACCTCGCCCTGGTTGAGGGCGAACATCGTGAAGCCCTCGAGCGCCTTGTCGTAGAAGTCGTCGCGCGCCGAGGCCACGTCGGAGAAGAAGATGTTGGGGCTCTTCCCGCCGAGCTCCAGGGTGACGGGGATGATGTTCTGCGACGCGTACTGCATGATCAGCCGGCCGGTGGTGGTCTCCCCCGTGAAGGCGATCTTGCGGATGCGCGACGACGACGCGAGCGGCTTGCCGGCCTCGACGCCGAACCCGTTGACGACGTTGACGACGCCCGGCGGCAGGAGGTCGCCGATGATGTCCATGAGGAACAGGATCGACGCCGGGGTCTGCTCGGCGGGCTTGAGGACGACGGCGTTGCCGGCCGCGAGCGCCGGGGCGAGTTTCCACACGGCCATGAGGATGGGGAAGTTCCACGGGATGATCTGCCCGACGACGCCGAGGGGCTCGTGGAAGTGGTAGGCGATGGTGTCGGCGTCGATCTCGGAGATGGACCCTTCCTGGGCGCGGATGGCGCCGGCGAAGTAGCGGAAGTGGTCGATGGCGAGGGGGATGTCGGCGGCGAGGGTCTCGCGGACGGGCTTGCCGTTCTCCCACGACTCCGCGACGGCGATCTTCTCGAGGTTCGCCTCCATGCGGTCGGCGATCTTGTTGAGGATGACGGCGCGCTCGGTGGCGCTGGTGCGACCCCAGGCGGGGGCGGCGCCGTGCGCGGCGTCGAGGGCCTTCTCGATGTCCTCGGCGGTGCCGCGGCCGACCTCGCAGAAGGTCTTGCCGGTGACGGGGCTGGGGTTCTCGAAGTACTCGCCGCGGGCGGGGGCGACGTACTCGCCGCCGATCCAGTGGTCGTAGCGGCTGCGGTACTCGACAATCGACCCGGGCTGTCCCGGGGGTGCGTAGACGGTCATGGTGCGTGCCTCCTCGCACTGCTCACCTCGCCGCGGGGCCGGGTCGGGCCGGCGGCGACGGCGCCTCGTCGCGCCGTGCGGCCGACGTTAGGGGTGCGGGGGTTGCATCCGCGTTGCAGCGGCGGGTGACGTGCGGGCGGCCGTCGTCCGGCGGTCGCCGCTCAGCGCAGCGCGGAGTCCACGACGGCGAGGTGCGCGCGGGCGCGGTGCCAGCGGGGGCTGCCGGCGGTGGCGAGGTGCACGAGCCGCTGCCACGCCTCGACGTCGTCGGCGCCGTGGTCCGTGAGTGTCCACGCCTCGAGGACGTCGACGTCGCCGGTCGCGAGGACGGCGGCGCGCAGGTCGGCCGTGAGGTCGGCGCGGGCCCGTTCGACGCCGGGCGCGCCGGAACGGGGCAGCAGGGGTCCGGGGCAGGCGGCGAGCGCCGCGCGGACGTCGCCGCGGGTGAGGTGCTCATGGACGACGTCGACGTCGGAGCGCAGCCCGGCGGCGCGCTGGTAGGGGCGCGAGCCCGTGACGACGTCCCCGGCGACACGGCGCAGCCGGGAGATCTCGGCGCGCACGGTGACGTCGGACAGGTCGCCGGGGTGGAGGAGCACGGCGAGCTCGTCGGCGGTGAGGCCGCGGGGGTGCTCACCGAGGAGGGCGAGGATCTCGGCGTGCCGGCCGGAGAGGCGGTGGACGCCGTCGGGCAGGCGCAGGGTGGGGGTGGGTCCGAGCAGGGTGAGGGCGGGGCGTGCCGTGCCGGCCGGGTGCCCGGGGGTGCGGGCGAGGGCGGCGAGCTCGCGTTCGAGGCTGCCGACGGCGGCGCGGACGAGCGACAGGGCGACGCGGGACCCGGCGGCGCGGCCGCCGGTGACGTCGAGGACGCCGAGGACTCGTCCGGCGGGGTCGTGGATGGGTGCGGCGACGCAGTTGAGGGCCTGCACGGGGCGGGCGAAGTGCTCGGCGCCGAGCACCTGCACGGCCCGCCGGGTGGCGAGCGCGGTACCGGGGGCGTTGGTGCCGACGTCCTGCTCGCGCCAGACGGCGCCGGGGACGAACCCGACCTGCTCGGCGGTGCGGCGGGTGCGGGCGTCGCCCTCGACCCACAGGAGACGACCGACGTCGTCGGACACCGCGACGACGAGCCCGTCGTCGGCGGCCCCGTCGACGACGAGGTCCCGCACGAGCGGCATGAGGGGGGCGAGGGGGTGGGTGGCGCGGTAGGTGTCGAGCTCGGCCCCGGTGAGGCCCGTGCGGGTGGCGGGGTCGTCGGGGTCGACGCCGCTGCTGCGGCTGCGGCGCCAGGACTCCGCGACGAGGGGGTCGAGGGCGGGCGGCAGCAGGCCGGTGTCGAGGAACGCCCCGTGGGCGTCGAGCACCCAGCGGCGGTCGCGCCGGACGGCGGCGACCTCTCGCGAGGGGACCGTGGACCTGATGACGCGACCCTGCACCGTGAACCTCCGACGTCGTCGTGCGGTGGTGCGGCCAGTGTAGGCGCGGTGGGCGGGCGCGTCCGCCGATCCTGTCTCACATCGTGGTCCCACATTCTGGACAACGGGTGTCGTCCCCGGTGAGAGCAGGCCTAGGGTGAGCCCAGAACCCGCCGCACCCACCGACCAGGAGGAACCATGTCCGCACCGCTCGACCCCACCCCCCGCCTCCAGGAGTACGCCCACCCCGAGCGCCTCGTCACCACCGAGTGGCTCGCCGCGAACCTCGGCAACCCCGACCTCGTCGTCGTCGAGTCCGACGAGGACGTCCTCCTCTACGAGACCGGCCACATCCCCGGCGCCGTGAAGATCGACTGGCACACCGACCTCCTGCTGCCCGTCGAGCGCGACTACCTCGACGGCCCCGGCTTCGCCGACCTCCTCGGCTCCAAGGGCATCGGGCGCGACACCACCATCGTGCTCTACGGCGACAAGAACAACTGGTGGGCCGCGTACACCGCCTGGGTCTTCACCCTCTTCGGCCACGAGGACGTCCGCCTCCTCGACGGCGGCCGCAACCTCTGGGTCGCCGAGGGCCGCGACCTCACCACCGACGTCCCCGCCCCCGCGCACGTCGACTACCCGCACGTCCAGCGCGACGACACCACCTTCCGCGCCTTCAAGGAGGACGTCCTCGCCCACCTCGGCCACGGACCCCTCGTCGACATCCGCTCCCCCCAGGAGTTCACCGGCGAGCGCCTCCACATCCCCGACTACCCGGAGGAGGGCGTGCTCCGCGGCGGGCACATCCCCACCGCGCGCAACGTCCCCTGGGCCACCGCCGTGTCCGAGGACGGCACCTACAAGCCCCGCGCCGAGCTCGAGGCCATCTACCGCGAGGGCGGGCTCGGCCTCCAGCTCGACGACAAGGTCATCACCTACTGCCGCATCGGCGAGCGCTCCAGCCACACCTGGTTCGCGCTGCGCTACCTCCTCGGCATCGACGACGTCCGCAACTACGACGGCTCCTGGACCGAGTGGGGCAACGCCGTCCGCGTCCCGATCGTCGCCGGCGACCAGCCGGGCGAGGCCCCCGCGGCCTGACGCTCCCCCGGTCTGCGTCCAGCTCGCCGGGTCGGTCCGGACATGGCGGAGGGAGGCGGCGCACTCTCTGGTCACGTCCGGACGTGGCGCAGGGAGGCGCCGCACTCTCTGGTCACGTCCGGACGTGGCGCGGGGAGGCGGCGCACGGTCACGTTCAAGGGCCCCAGGGGGCCCTCCACTTGGGGATGACGACCATGCGCCGCCTCCCTGCGCCACGTCCTCGTCGTTCGTCGACGTCCGCGCCGTACCGGGCTACGGGACCGCACCTGCCGACGCCGCTCCGACCGGCATCCTGGAGGTCGACCACGCGCAAGGTCCGACGAGGCACGTCCGACCAGAACCGCGGCCTGACCGGTACGGACGACCGGTCGCGCGGATGACGGAACGACAGCAGGGCGAGCCACCGAGGCGAACACATGCGAGACCACGAGGGTCTGCGAGCACGACTCGTCACGCGACGACGCTCGACCATGCACGCGACGTGAGTGACGAGGCGGGGTGGGTGGGGCGGCGCCAGGTCGTCAGACCCGAAGTGGAGGGCCCCCTGGGGCCCGTGAACGCGACCTGGCGCCGCCCCACCCACCCCGCCCCACCCCGCCGCACCCCGACCGACGACCGCGCGACCGCACGACACCCGAAGTACGACAGGATGGAACCATGACCGACGACGCCGTGAAGCCGCTGCCCGCCTCGCTGGAGGAGATCCGGGAGGACTTCCTCGCGCTGACCGAGCCGGAGCGGCTGCAGCTGCTGCTGGAGTTCTCGCGCGAGTTGCCCGAGCTGCCGGAGCGGTACGCGCTGGCGCCGGGTCTGCTGGAGAAGGTCGAGGAGTGCCAGTCGCCGGTGCGGGCGTTCGCGGAGGTGGACGACGACGAGGTGGTGCACTTCTACGCGTCTGCCCCGGCGGAGGCGCCGACGACGCGGGGTTTCGCGTCGATCCTGGCGCAGGGGCTGTCCGGTCTGTCGCCGCAGGAGGTGGTGGACGTGCCGGAGGACTTCCCGATGCAGCTGGGGCTGACGCGGGCGGTGTCCGCGCTGCGGCTGAACGGGATGACGGGGATGCTGACGCGGGCGAAGCGGCAGGTCGTGGAACAGCTGGCGGCGCGTGCCTGACCTCCGGCGACGCTGCGACGACGCCGCCGCCTGTGCGAGAGTGGCCCCATGACGGTGCTCGTGGCGTATCACGCCTCCCCGCACGGGGAGGCGGCTGTCCGGACGGCGCTGGAGGAGTCGCAGAGTCGTGACGTCCCCCTGCACGTGCTGGTGCTGGACCCTCAGCCGGCGTCGGACCCGACGCCGGCGGAGCTGGCGGCGCTGCTGGGTGCGGGTGAGGTGGCGGTGACGTACCGGGGTGAGCACACGGAGCCGGCGGACGCGATCCTGGACACGGCGGACGAGGTGGGTGCGACGCTGGTGGTGGTGGGGTCGCGGAAGCGGTCGAGCCAGGGCACGTTCCTCATGGGGTCGACGACGCAGCGGGTGCTGCTGGACGCGTCGGTGCCGGTGCTGGTGGTGAAGGACGTGTACGACGCCTGACCTTCAGGCGGTGAGGAGGGGCCGTTCGTCGTCGGCGGCGCCGACGTCGACGGTGGGGACGAGGTCGAGGCCGCCGGCTGCTTCGACCCACCAGGCGAGGTTGCGGGCCCGTTCGGTGTAGTGGTCGCGCTGCGCGTACCGGGTGGCGGTGTCGGCGAGGGCGACGGCGTCGGCCCAGCGCGCTGCGGCGGCGGGGGTCGCCGGGGTGTCACCGTCGGTCGGTGCGGTGACGACGGCGGACGCCGTGGCGGTGCCGGGCGTCGCGGGGGGTTCGAGGGCGAGGACGCGCAGTCCGTCGCGGAACACCTGGCGGCCGTCGACCAGGCCGGACCGGGACACGACGCGGCGGCCGAGGTTGAGGGCGCGGAACAGGACGTGGGGTCGGGGGTCGAGCACGAGGGGGTCGTGGCCGCGCTGACGGGCGAGTCGGTCGCGGTCGAGCACGAGGCCGGCGCGTTCGAGCTCGTCGGCCATCCAGTGGAGCGCGACGTCGGACAGGCCGGAGCGGGGTGCGCCGCCGCCGACGTCGCTGTGCGCGCCGGGGAACCAGACCTGCTGCACGCGGCCGGGGGTGTCGCCGTCGGGGACGCGCCACAGGCACGGCGTGAACGTCATGCGCCGTTCGTCGATGGCGAGGGCCTGGCGGGCGGTGTCGACGATGCCGGACAGGACGACGTCGTGGAACCGGCTGCGGCCGCGGGTGATGCCGGGGACGCCGAGCGCGCCGACGGTGTCGTAGACGCCGAGGAACCGGACGCGGGGGCTGGCGGAGTGCTCGGCCTTGAAGGCGGCCTTGGTCTCCTTGGCGCCGGGTGCGTCGAGGGGGATGCGGTAGGTGCGCAGCGCGTCGTCGAGCATCCCGGCGTCGACGGCCTCGGGCGTGAGGAGTCCGACCTGGGAGATCATGCCGACGACGCTGCGGGCGGTGAACGCGCCGCGGGAGAACCCGACGACGTAGATCTCGTCGTGCTCGGCCGAGGTGGTGGCGAGGAACCGGTAGCCGTCGACGACGTTGCGGGTGAGGCCGTACCCGAAGGCCCCGCCGAGGAGCTGGTCGACCTTGTAGCCGCGGGCGCCGACGCCGCCGACGTAGCCGACGATCTGGACGGCGTCGTCGCCGTCGGGGTTCGGCACGAGTCCTTGGACGACGCACCGTTCGAGCTTCTCCACGTTGGTGACGCGGGAGTTGACGGCGTGGTTCCACGTGCCGTCGCAGCACAGGACGAGTCGCTTCATGGCACACCTCCTGTCGGGGAGGGAGGGGCGGGGTGGTGCGGCAGATACAGCGGAGGACGTGCCGGGCCTGTCGGGGGGCAGGTCCGGCACGTCCGGTCCGGTGGCGGCGGGCGCGGCGGGTCGGTGCGGGCGACCTGCGCGCTGCCGGTGCGCGGCGGGTCAGCCGCGGGTGGCGAAGAACACGGGGTCGGAGAACCAGCCGGCGGTGAGGGTCCAGGTGCCGTGGGCGCCGGCGGGGACGGCGACGCAGACGTTGCCCTTGCCCGTCCCGCCCTCGTAGAGCTCGTCGACGTCGATGAGGTCGTCGGGCACGACGCCGCACGAGTCGGAGTAGGTGACCGCGTCGTCGCCGACGAACTCGACGGTGAGCTCGAGCCACGGCGTGCCGGTGTCGGCGCCGGTGTACGTGGCCTCGACGGGGACGATCCAGAACTCGGTGCCGTCGGCGGGGGCCTCGTTGAACTGGTTCTCGGCGTGGACCTCGTCCCACGCCTCGTAGGGCTTGCCGAGGTCGACGGTCCAGTCGTCGTTGCTGACGGTCTCGGAGAACCGGTAGGGGTGCTCGCGGGTGCCGTCGGCGGCGCCGGCCCCGCCGTCGTCGTCCGCGGCGGCGTCGACCTGGTCGGCGGGCTCGGTGTCCGCGACGGCGTCGGTGGCCCCGGCGGCGTCGTCGGTCTCGGCGTCGGTGGAGTCGGTGTCGTCGCCCGCGGCGGTCGGGGTGTCGGACAGCTCGGCCGTGACCTCGTCCACGACCTTGCCGTAGAACGCCTGGGAGGCGAGGACGCCGATGCCGGCGAGCACGGCCAGGACGACGCCGGCGATCGCGAGACCGCCGCGCGGGGCACCGCGGCGGGACTTGACGACGCCGACGACCGCGAGCACGAGGCCGACGACGGCGCCGAGGAGGGCGAGGTTGTTGACGATCGGCACGAGGCAGAACAGCAGCGAGACGAGGGCGACGACGAAACCTGCGACGGCGAGGGCGTTGCCCTTCGCCGGCGGGACGGGCGGGGCGGCAGGCGCCGGGGCCTGCGGGGCGGGGAACGACACGGGGACTCCTCGGACGACGTGGTGAGCAGCCCGTGGGGCCTGCTCGGGGGGACGTCCACAGCCTCGCCGCCGGGACGAACCGGGCACATCACCCGGTCGGTCAGGACCGCCCTGCCCGGTCGGTCGGCATCCGCTGCCCGGTCGGGTGTGGTCCGCGTCGGTGGCGCTGCGTACCCTCGGGGCCATGTCCGTCCCGCTCGGCCCGGCGCCTGCCACGGCCTCCGTCCCGCCCGCCGGGCTCTCGTACCCGCCTCCGTCCCGGCGCCCGGCCGGGCGGTCGACGTGGTCCCGGCTGGGCACGGTGGGTGCCGTCGTCGTGGCGGGCACGAGCTCCCTGGTGGCGGTCGCGCTCACGGCTCCGACGTCCGGTGACGACGACCTGGCGATGCTGGGCTCGATCCTGGCGATGATCGCCGGCCTGGTCCTGGCCGGCTGTCTGGTGCTGCGCCGCGAGTTCCCGGTGCCGATCTGCCTGGCGGCGTCGGTGGCGCCGGTGCTGCTGCCGGTGGACGCCGCGGCGGCGCTGCTGGCGCTGCCGTGGGTGTGGGCCGTGGCCCGGACCCGGACGGTCGTGCTGTGCACCGCGGCGGTGACCGCCGGCACTGCGGCGGCACTGTGGCGGGACGCGGCGCGCCCCCTCGGCGCGCGGGTGTTCAGCGTCGTCGACGAGGCGGGCGCGACCTCCTACGAGCCCGGGATCGTGGCGTTCGTCGGCTGGGGGCTGTTCTTCCTCGGGGTGTCCGTGGCGGCCGGCGTGGTGCGCCGGTCCCGCGCGATGACGGCCGCGGCGCGGCAGGACTCGCGGGACGCCCGGGAGGCGACGGCCGCGGTGGAGGCGCGCAGCGCCGTCCTGCAGGACCGCATGACCCGGCAGGAGGAGCGCGAGCTCATCGCCCGCGAGGTGCACGACACGGTCGCGCACCACATCGCGACGATCTCCTTGCGCGCGTCGGTCCTGGAGGTGCAGCACCCCGACGACGAGCCGACGCGGGACGCCGCCCGCGAGGTGCGGGCGTCGGCGCAGCGGGCGGTCGCGGAGCTGCGCACGCTCCTGCACTCGTTGCGCACCGACGACGGCGACCTGCTGCCCGGCACGACGCTGGAGGACCTGGTGCCGCTGCTGGACCGGCTGCGGGCCGGTGGCGCGCAGGTGTGGGGCACGGTGTTCGTCACCGAGTCCCACCTGGCGGCGCCGCACGTCACCCGCGCCACGTTCCGCATCGTGCAGGAGGCCCTCACGAACGCCCTGAAGCACGCGCCCGGCGAGCCGGTGTCGGTCACGGTGCGGGCGGGTCGCGCCCGGGGCGTGGAGATCCGGGTCGAGAACCCGCTGTCGACGCTGCCGGCGGGGGCGGGCACGGGCCATGGCGTCACCGGCATGCAGGAGCGCGCGGAGCGGCTCGGCGGCACGCTGACGGCGGGACCGGACGCGGGCCGGTTCGTCGTCGCGGCCCGGCTGCCGTGGGCGGAGGTCGACCACTCCCCCGGCCGGTGACGCGTGTCGGTGCGTCCGGCTAGGGTCGGGCGTCGTGATCCGAGTCCTCCTCGTCGACGACGACCCCCTGGTGCGCGGCCTGCTCTCCGCCGTCCTGGCGGCGGCCCGGGACGTCGACGTCGTCGCGGTCGCCACGGACGGTGACGAGGTCCCCGACGCGGTGGCCGCCCACCGTCCCGACGTCGTCCTCATGGACATCCAGATGCGGCGCGTCGGCGGGATCGCCGCGACGGCGGCGCTCCGGCGGCTGGCCGACCCGCCGTCCGTCGTGGCCCTGACGTCGTTCGGGTCCGACGACGCGGTGCGGTCCGCGCTCGACGCGGGTGCCGTGGGGTTCGTCCACAAGACGGCGGACCCGGACGACATCGTCAAGGTGCTGCGCGACGTCGCGGCCGGGCACGGCGGTCTCGACCCGGCCGCGCAGCGCTCCCTCATCGACGGCCGCGGCGCGGAACGGGCGGGGACGGACCGTCGCCGCGAGGCGCAGGACCGGCTCGCCGCGCTCACGGACCGCGAGCGCGAGGTCGTGGCGTGGCTGCCGCTCGGCCTGTCGAACCCGCAGATCGCGGAGCGCACCTACCTGTCCGCGTCGACGGTGAAGCAGCACCTGTCGAGCGCGATGCGCACGCTGGGGGTGGACTCCCGCGAGGCCCTCGCCGTCGTCGTCGACCGGGCGGGGGCCGCACGCGAGGACTGACGCCGCGCCGGGGGGCGGCGCCGGGCGGCGAGGTCAGCGCAGGCGTCGCAGGAACTCGCGCGTGCGGTCCTCGCGCGGGTCGTCGAGCACCTGCGCGGGCGTGCCGCGCTCGTGCACGCGTCCGTCGTGGAGGAACACGACCTCGTCGGCGACCTCGCGGGCGAACCCCATCTCGTGGGTGGCCACCAGCATCGTGGTGCCCTCGGCGCGCAGGGCGGTCAGCAGGTCGAGCACCTCGCCGACGAGCTCGGGGTCGAGCGCGGAGGTGACCTCGTCGAGCAGGAGCAGCTCGGGGCCGCTCATCAGCGCACGGGCGATCGCGGCGCGCTGCTGCTCCCCGCCGGAGAGCTGGTCGGGGTAGGCGGACGCGAGGTGCGCCAGGCCGACCTTCTCCAGCATGGCGGTCCCGGCCGCGGCGGCCTCGGCGCGGTCGCGCCGGTGCACGACGCGGGGCGCGAGCGTGAGGTTGTCCAGCACGCTCAGGTGCGGGAACAGGTTGTACTGCTGGAACACCATGGCGAGCCGCGCGCGGACGGCGTCGGCGTCGACCCACGGGTCGGCGACGTCGACCCCGTCGAGCAGCACCTGGCCGTCGTCGACGTCCTCCAGGAGGTCGACGACACGCAGCAGGGTGGACTTGCCCGACCCGGAAGACCCGACGAGGACGACGCAGGAGTGCTCGGCGACGTCGAGGTCGATGCCGTCGAGCACGACCTTGCGCCCGGCGCGGCGGCCGGGACCCGCGGGGTAGGTCTTGCGGACCTGGCGCAGGCTGAGCAGCGCCGGTGCGGCGACGGGGGCGGTCATCGCAGCGCTCCGGCCCCGGCGACCCCGCGCAGGCTGCCGCGCCAGCCCTGCCGCGCGGACCAGGCGTCGACGAGCCGGGTGAGCGGGATGGAGACCAGCAGGAACAGGACGCCGGCGACGACGTAGGGCGTGAAGTTGTAGTCGCCGGTGGTCGCGATCTGCGCGGCACGGATCGCGTCGACGGCACCGAGGATGGAGATCAGCCCGGAGTCCTTCTGCAGGGAGACGAGCACGCTCGCCACCGGTGCGGTGACGTTGCGAACCGCCTGCGGCAGGACGACGCGGCGGACGGTCTGGCCGCGGGTGAGCCCGAGCGAGCGGGCGGCGGCGACCTGCGAGGGGTGCACGGACTCGATGCCGGACCGGAAGATCTCCGCGAGGTAGGCGGTGTACGTGAGCACGATGGCGAGCCCGCCGAGGAACGCCGCGCTGGTGGGGAGCCACGTCAGGCGCAGGGCGGGCAGCCCGAACCCGACGAGCAGCAGGACCAGCAGCACGGGCACGCCGCGGAACACGTCGACGTACAGCACGGTGGCGACGCGCGCCGGGAACAGCGCGGGGATGCGCGAGGTGCGAACGACGGCGAGCAGCAGCCCGACGACGAGCCCCACGACGGACGCCACGACCCACACCCGCAGGTTCAGCCACAGGCCCTCGGCGACCTCGGGCAGCACCTCCCACGCCCGCTCGGGCGAGAAGAACGCGTCGCGGGCCCGCTCCCAGCCGGGCGCCGTGGTGACGACCCAGACGACGAGCGCGACGACGAGCGCGGACGCGACCCCGGCCACGGCGAGCGCGCGGCGGTGCTGGGCGCGCCGGAAGGCGGCGCGCGCCCGCGCGCGCTCGGAGGGGACGGGGTCGGCCGGGCTCATCGGCGGGTCAGGACAGCTCGGTGATGTCGTCCGACTTCAGCCACGTCGTGCGCAGCTCGTCGAGGGTGCCGTCGGCCTCGAGGGAGTCGACCGCATCGGACACGCACGCGGTCAGCGCCGAGTCCTTGTCGAGCACCAGGCCGAGCTGCTCCGGCTCGCCGACGGGCGGCAGCGTGCCGACGACGTGGGTGTCGGGGAAGTAGACGGTGGACGCGGCCACGCCCTGGTCGACGTCCATCACCATGGCGTCGATCGTGCCGGAGGTGAGCGCGGTCATGCCGTCGCCGGCGCCGTTGAACGGCACGACCTCGACGGCGTCGCCCCACGCCGACTCGGCGGCGTCGAGCGACGTCTGGGCGGCGGTCACGCCGACGCGCGCCCCGTCGAGGTCGGCCAGCGACGCGGCGTCGGAGTACTCGCCGGTGTCCGCGACGATGACGCCCTGGCGGCTCGTCAGGTAGGGGCTGGAGAAGTCGACGGCCTCCGTCCGCTCGGGCGTGATCGTCGTCTGGTAGGCGGCGAGGTCGAACGGCTTGATCGCCGGGGAGATGATCTGCTCGAACGTCACCGACTCCCACACGACCTCCTGCGCCGTGTACCCGAGCCGGTCCGCGACGGCGTACACCAGCGCGGACTCGAAGCCCTCCCCGGTGGACGGCTCGCCCACGTACCACGGCTCGTACGGCTCCCCCGCGCCGACCGTCAGCGTGCCGTCGGTCAGGGTGGGCAGGTCGCCCGGCGCGCAGGCCGCGGCCGTCGACTCCGCCGTCGCCCCGGTCCCGGCGTCGCCGCCGTCGGCCGAGCAGGCGGTCAGGGCGAGCAGGGCGACAGGGGCGAGGGCTGCCAGGGCGCGACGGGTACGCACGATGTTCCTCCGAGGTCGGGACGACGGCGCGGGTCACCGTCGCGGGCCGAGGACGAGCCTAGGCGGGGGCGCGGTCCGGGTGAACCTCCCGCCGGTGTGCCGCCCGTCACGCGTGCACGTGCCCCTGCTCACCGGTCACCGCGGTGATGTCGTCCTCCGCCTGGCCCAGCATCGCGTCGGCCAGCCGCCGCAGCGCCCGGCCCGCGGCCACCTCGTCGCCGATGACAGGGATCTCCTCGTCCTGCGGCGCCCTGCGGGCGTGCCCCACCGAGCGCAGCGGGCCGACGTCCGCGTGCTCCGGCGGCCCTGCCACCAGCACCGCCTCGGCGGTGGTGCTGCCCGCGGCCTCGACGAGCGTGAGGCGGACGTGCCACGTCGTCGACCGGGCCGTCCGCGGCGCGTCCTCGCCCGCGGCCCCGCCGGTGTCGCCCTCGGGCTGCACCAGCGAGTCCGGGCCGGGGAACACCAGCGTCTCCTCCCCCGTGTCCGACCACCGCACCCGGTACGGCGGGGAGCCGTCGCCGTGCGGGCACTCCACCACGACACCGGCGCGCACCGACCCGCCGACCACTCCGGACGCCGTCACGATCCTGTCCCCCACCGACGCGTGCATCTCCGGTCACCTCCGTCTCGCCGTCGAGGGTCTCCTCCCATGGTGCGCCCGGTCCGGCCCGCTCGCGACGGGCGGGCGCCCGACCGTCGTCGCGCGGCACGGGCGGGCTCGCAGCGCCCGCCCGGTCCCGTATCACCCGGGTGGCCCGACGGCTCCCTCCGGGTGAGTGCTGCCCCCGTCCGGCCCGGCCCAGGAGGAACGATGCGCGACTACGTCGTGGCGTGGTGGAACCTCGAGAACCTCTTCGACGAGGAGGGCGCCGAGGCGCTCGGACGCCGGCCCGAGAAGGTGGCCCGCGCCATCGGCAAGGGCGTCGTGGGCTGGACCCCGGCCCTGCGGGACCGCAAGATCGCCCAGCTCGCCACGGTGGTCGCCGGCATGAACGACGGTGCAGGACCGGACCTGCTCGGCGTCTGCGAGGTCGAGAACCGGTTCGTCGTCGACCGGCTGCGCGACCGGGTGAACGCCGCCCTGCCCGCGCCCCGCCGGTACGAGGTGGTGCACGCCGACACCGACGACGCCCGCGGGATCGACGTCGCCTTCCTCTACGACGCCGACCTGTTCCGGGTGCCGGAGCCGCGCGACGAGGCCGTGTTCTTCCACGTGGTCATGCGACGCAACGCCACCCGGGAGATCGTGCAGGTCACCTTCGAGACGCTCGCCGGCGGACGCAGGCTCGTGGTGCTGGGCAACCACTGGCCGAGCCGCAGCGGCGGCCGTCTGGAGTCCGCGGGCTACCGGGCGATCGCGGGCGAGACCCTCGGATACTTCCACCAGCGGGCGATGGAGGTCCTCGGCGCCGACACCGCCGTCCTGGCCATGGGCGACTTCAACGACGAGCCGTTCGACGCCTCCCTGGTGCAGCACGCGCTGAGCACGCGGCAGGCCGTGAAGGTCCGCAAGGCCCGCACGCACCTGCTGTGGAACCTCATGTGGCCGGTGGCCGGCGAGCCCGAGGGGACGTTCTACTTCGACAACGAGCCGAACGTCCTCGACCAGATCCTCGTGAACCGAAACCTCGTCGGCGAGGACGCGCCGCTGCACGTGGTGCCCGGGTCGGCGCAGGTCCACCGGCACCCGGCCATGGTCGACACCGGCGCCTATCCCCGGCCCTTGCCGTTCGGCGGGATGGGCAAGCCCGTCGACGAGGACGGGTACTCCGACCACTTCCCCGTGATCACGGTGCTGCACGAGACCGGCTGACGTCCGGGCCGACGCGCGGCATCCGCGCATGACGAAGGCCCCCGACCGGAGAGGCCGGTTCTAGCGGTCCCCGCAACACCCTGGATTTCAGGGGGTTGCGGGGATCGTGGTTTCACCAGAGCTCAGGGCGCGGTTCTTCGAGGTCTTCGACGAGGTAGCGAGTGCGACGATCGCGGCGCGCGTGGTCGGGGTGAACAGGCATACGGCTGCCGGGTGGGTGCGCAAGGCTGGTCGGCGTTCTGAGGGGCAGGGTGGGCGTGGCCCGCATCCGCGCAGGGTCGAGTACGAACAGCTTCGCCGCACGGGTATGTCCCGGCGGCGGGCCGCGCAGCAGGTCGGGGTCAACGTGCGTACCGCGCTGGACTGGGACGCCGGGGTACGGAAGGCTCGCGGGGCTCGCATCTACCCGGATGGTCGCCGGGTGGACTACACCACGGGCGTGACGACTCATGTGGAAGTGGCCATCACGCCCTCGCTCGCTGCGCTGGAGGCCGAGCTGGATCCACGGTTCTTGACGTTGGCGGAGCGGGAGCAGATCGCTGACCTGCGCCGTGAGGGCGCCTCGTTGCGGGCGATCGGGCGGGCGCTGGGGCGCCCGGCCTCGACGATCAAGCGCGAGATCGACGCCCGGTCGGCCGGCGGGGTCTACCGACCCCATGCGGCCCAGCGGTCCTGGGTGGCGTCTCGGGCGCGCCCCAAGCGGGCCAAGCTCGCCGTGAATGGTCCGCTGCGCCAGTACGTGACCGCCAAGCTCGCGGTGCGGTGGTCGCCCGAACAGATCTGTCACGCTCTGGTCAAGGAGTATCCGAACGACGAGAGCATGCGGGTGAGTACCGAGACGATCTACCAGGCGCTCTACGTCCAGGCCCGCGGCGGGCTGCGTCGTGAGGTCGCGGCCGCGCTGCGCACCGGACGCACCCGCCGCAAGCCGCGCCGTAGCGCGGAGCAGCGCACGCCCCGGTTCGCCGACGAGATGGTGATGATCTCCGAACGACCGGCCGAGGTCGCCGACCGGGCCGTGCCCGGCCACTGGGAAGGTGACCTGATCGTGGGTACCGCCTCGCAGTCCGCGATCGTGACCCTGGTGGAACGCACCACCCGCTACGTGCTCCTCGGACATCTGCCCGGTGGACACACCGCCGAGGAGGTCCGCGACGTTCTGGTCCCGCTGATCGGGACCCTGCCCGCGCACCTGCGTGGCTCGCTGACCTGGGACCAGGGCAGCGAGATGGCCGCCCATCGCCAGTTCACGATTGCCACGAACGTGCCGGTCTACTTCTGCGACCCGCACTCGCCCTGGCAGCGCGGATCGAACGAGAACACCAACGGTCTGCTGCGTCAGTACTTCCCCAAGGGCACCGACCTGCGGGCCTACGGGCCCGAAGACCTCGAACACGTCGCCCAGGAACTCAACGGCCGACCACGCAAGACGCTCGACTGGGATACCCCAGCCGAGCGTCTGCGTGGTCTACTGACGGCCACATAAACCATCAGGTGTTGCGAGGACCCCTGGAAACCGCCAGATCCGGTCGGGGGCCTTCGTCATGTCCGCGACCTGCCCGCCGCCGCGCGCTGTGACGTGGATCACGGGTAGCGTCGTTCGCCATGGACATGATGACGGGGACGCAGATCGCGGAGGCCCGACTCATCGACTGGCGCAAGCTGGCCCAGGGACTGCACGCGCGCTACCTGGTCGACGACTTCGCCGCCGGAGCGCGGTTCGTCGCCGCGGTCGGCGAGTTGGGTGTCGACCTCGGGCACCACCTGCGCGTATCGGTCGGTCACGACCACGTCGACCTCGAGCTGGTCTCGGACGACGCCGTCTACCGGGACGGGGACGTCGAGCACGTCGTCGAGTGGGTGACCCGGCGGGACCTCGACCTCGCTCAGCGGATCACCGAGATCGCGGCGGACCACCGACTCGATGCCGACCCGGCCTCGGTCAGCGAGATCGAGCTCGGCCTCGACACGACTCGCTCCGCGACCGTCGCACCTGTCTGGGCGGCCCTGCTGACCGGGGACGCCGCGGCGCAGGGCCGAGGGACGCCGGGTGACGAGATCCGGGACGCCACCGGACGGGTGCCGAACCTGTGGTTCACGGCCGGTGACGAGGCCAGCACCCCGCACCAGCGGGTCCACGTCGAGGTCTACGTGGCGCCCGAGGTGGCCGAGCAGCGGGTCTCAGCCGCCGTGGCGGCCGGCGGCGAGGTGGTCGACGACAGCCAGGCGCCGGGGCTCACCGTGATCGCCGACCAGGACGGCAACCGAGGGGTCCTGTGCGTGGACACCTCCGCCGTGACGGAGGGCTGACGCATGGGCGCCGAGCAGTCGTCCGCCGAGACGTCGTACACCGTCGCGCCGCTCGGGCCCGGGACGTGGCCGGCCTTCGAGGCGCTGGTCCAGCGGCACGGTGGGATCTTCGGCGGGTGCTGGTGCATCTGGTTCCACCCGGAGGCGCCCGAGGGCGGCCGGAGTGCGGAGGACAACCGGGCGCGCAAGAAGGCCTACGTCGAGCGGGGCGAGGCGCACGCCGCCCTCGTGATGGACGGCGACGAGGCCGTCGCGTGGGCGGAGTACGGCACGCCGGTTGAGCTGCCCGGCATCCACCACCGCAAGGAGTACGAGGCCACCGTGACGGTGGTGCCGGACTACCGGATCACCTGCGTCTTCGTGGACAAGCGCCACCGGCGGCGCGGTGTGACGGAGCTGGCGATCAGGGGTGCGCTCGACCAGATCGCCCGTGCCGGAGGCGGCAGGGTCGAGAGCTATCCCCACGACCTGACCGACCAGACCAGGAAGATGTCGTCGTCCTTCCTCTACAACGGCACCCGCCGGCTCTACGAACGGCTCGGGTTCACCTACGACCGGCCCAAGGGGTTGAAGAACTGCGTCATGGTGCGGACCGTCGACCCGGCCTGAGCTGGAGGCCGGCCGCCCCGGTGCGCTTCGCGGTGCACGCGGGCGCGAGACTGCGCCTCTCGACGTCGTCCAGCCCGACCTCGCGTTCTGCCGGTTCTCGCGACGCACCGGGGGCGCGCGCCCGCCCGGTCCCGTATCACCCGGGTGGCCCGACGGCTCCCTCCGGGTTGGTGCAGGACCGGACCTGCTCGGCGTCTGCGAGGTCGAGAACCGGTTCGTCGTCGACCGGCTGCGCGACCGGGTGAACGCCGCCCTGCCCGCGCCCCGCCGGTACGAGGTGGTGCACGCCGACACCGACGACGCCCGCGGGATCGACGTCGCCTTCCTCTACGACGCCGACCTGTTCCGGGTGCCGGAACCGCGCGACGAGGCCGTGTTCTTCCACGTGGTCATGCGACGCAACGCCACCCGGGAGATCGTGCAGGTCACCTTCGAGACGCTCGCCGGCGGACGCAGGCTCGTGGTGCTGGGCAACCACTGGCCGAGCCGCAGCGGCGGCCGTCTGGAGTCCGCGGGCTACCGGGCGATCGCCCCGGAACCTCGTCGGCGAGGACGCGCCGCTGCACGTGGTGCCCGGGTCGGCGCAGGTCCACCGGCACCCGGCCATGGTCGACACCGGCGCCTATCCCCGGCCTTTGCCGTTCGGCGGGATGGGCAAGCCCGTCGACGAGGACGGGTACTCCGACCACTTCCCCGTGATCACGGTGCTGCACGAGAGCGGCTGACGTCCGGGCCGACGCGCGGCATCCGCGCATGACGAAGGCCCCCGACCGGAGATCCGGTCGGGGGCCTTCCTTGGTAGCGGGGGCAGGATTTGAACCTACGACCTCTGGGTTATGAGCCCAGCGAGCTACCGAACTGCTCCACCCCGCGGCGACTCCTGAACACTACGCCATGGCAACCGTCTGCGTCCAACCGCCTCCGTCGCACCAGGTCCCGGCGATCGCCGGCACCCGGCACCACGAGGCTGCGTCCCGGGCCGCGGGGCGCCGACCCTGCCGACACCTCCGGCGCGAAAGAATCCCCACTGGGACCCGGACATGACGAAAGCCCCCGACCGGTGAACCGGTCGGGGGCCTTCGATGTGGTAGCGGGGGCAGGATTTGAACCTGCGACCTCTGGGTTATGAGCCCAGCGAGCTACCGAGCTGCTCCACCCCGCGTCGACTCCCTGAACATTACGGCATCGAATCGGGCGAAGTCCAGTCGATCCGGGCGGGTGGGACGCACCTCACAGGTGCGACCCACCCGCCCCGGACGTCACTCGGACAGCTCGCCCTCGGCGGCCAGCGCGTCCTCCAGCGCGGCCTGGAGCCGGTCCTGGGCCTCGCCGTACGCGGCCCAGTCGCCGTCCTGGAGCGCCTCGTTCGAGTCGGTCAGCGCCTGGCTGGCCTCCTGCAGCGCCGCGTCGAGACGCGTCTGCGGGTCGCCGGCCGGGGCCTGCGTCGTCTCCGACGGCGTCGGCGACGGCTCCGCGGTGGTGGCCGACGGCGAGGGCGACGGGGTCGCCTCGCCCGTCTCGGGGTCCACGACGACGTCGTCCGTCGGGACGTCCGTCTCCGCCTGGTCCGCGTCGCCCGCCTGGGCGCCCGAGTCGCCGCCGAACACCTGGTCCAGCGCCTCGTCGAGGGTCTCCGCGTAGCCCGTCTGGTCACCGAACGCGACCAGCACGCGCCGCAGCAGCGGGAACTGGGTGCCCGAGCCCGACTGGATGTACACCGGCTGCACGTACAGCAGACCGCCACCCACCGGCAGCGTCAGCTGGTTGCCGCGCACCACCTCGGAGTCGCCGCGCCCGAGGATGTTCAGCTGCTCAGAGATCGTCGGGTTCGAGTTGAAGTTGTTCTGCACCTGGCCCGGGCCCGGGACCGTCGCGTCGCGCGGCAGCTCGAGGAGCTGCAGCTTGCCGTAGCTCTCGGCGACCTCCCCGGCCTCCGAGCCGGCGTCGGCGTTCGCGGCGAGGTACCCCGTGAGGATCTCCCGGTCGGTGTTGCCACCCGGGATGAACGTGCTCGTCAGGGAGAACGCCGGCGACTCCTCCTCCGGCATCTGCAGCGTCATGTAGTACGGCGGCTGCTTCGAGCTCTCGGCCGTCGTGCTGACGACGGGGTCGTTCGGCGTCGCCCACTCGTCCGAGCCGGAGAACAGCTGGACCGCGTCGGTGACGTGGTACCGCTCGAGCAGCGTGCGCTGCACCTTGAACAGGTCCTCCGGGTAGCGGACGTGCGACATGAGGTCGCCGGAGATCTCCGAGATCGGCTCCAGGGAGTTCGGGAACACCTGGCTCCACGCCTGCAGCACCGGGTCCTCCGGGTCCCACGCGTACAGCGTGACCGAGCCGTCGTAGGCGTCCACGGTGGCCTTCACCGAGTTGCGGATGTAGTTGACCTCCGGCGGCAGCTCGACCGGCACGCCCTGCGCGGCGAGCGTCAGGGAGTCCGTGGTCGCCTCCTGCATCGGCTGGCTCGCCGAGTACGGGTAGGCGTCGGACGTCGTGTAGGCGTCCACGACCCACTTCACGCGCCCGTCGACGACCGCCGGGTACACCTTGTTGTCCAGGGTCAGCCACGGCGCGACCTTCGCCACGCGCTCCTGCGGGTCGCGGTCGTAGAGGATCTGCGAGGCCTCGGTGACGCGCTCGGAGAAGAAGATCTGCTCGTCGCCGAACTTCAGCGAGTACAGCAGCTTGTGCAGGAACGACCCGATCTCCGGGCCGGCCTCGACCTCGTCCGTCGGGAACTTGGTGAGGACCTGCTGGCCGCCCTCCTCGTCCGCCTGGTAGTCGAGCTCCCAGCCGGACTCGGACTCCGGCGCACCCACGATCGAGTACGACGGCGCCTCCGGGCTGAAGTAGATCCGGGGCTCGTAGCCGGAGGAGAACATCTCCGACAGGGCGCCCTGCGTCGGGATGCCGCCCTCGAAGAACGCCGGCTGCCCGTCGGGGCCGGGCTGGCTGCCGTAGGCCGCGACGACGCCGAACCCGTGCGTGAACACGGTGTGGTCGTTCACCCAGTTGCGGTCGGCCAGACCACCGAGGTTGAGCTCGCGCACCGCGATGACGGTGTCGCGGGACTCCCCGTCGATCTCGTACCGGTCGACCGCGAGGTTGTCGGTGAAGTTGTAGTACTGCTTGTTCTGCTGGAGCTGGCGGAACGACGGGCTGACCACCTGCGGGTCGAGCAGACGGACCTGCGTCGTCGTCTCGGCGTCGTCGCGGAGCTGGCCCTGCGTCGCCTCGGTGGTGGCGTCGTACGTCTTCGAATCGACGTCCTCGATGTCGAACGCCTGCCGCGTCGCGTCGATGTTGCGCTGGATGTAGGGCGCCTCGAGGCTCTGCGCGTTGGGCTGCACCTGGAAGCGCTCGACCACCGCCGGGTAGATACCGCCGATGGCGATGGCGGACACCACCATCAGACCCACGCCGATCGCCGGCAGGCGCCACGAGTCGCGGAACGCCGCCACGAGGAACAGCACGGCCACGATGACCGCGACACCCGTGAGGATCTCCTTCGACGGGATGACGGCGTGCACGTCGGTGTAGGAGGCGCCGTCGTAGCGGTCGCCCCGGTCCGACAGGATCGTGTAGCGGTCCAGCCAGTAGTTCGCGCCGATGAGCAGCATCAGCACCGCGCCCAGCACCGCGAGGTGGACCCGCGCCGCCGTCGTCGTGCGGGACTCGCCCTGCGCGACCGGACCGATCCGCAGGCCGCCGTACAGGTAGTGCGTGACCACGGCCGCGATGCCCGAGATCACCACGACGGCCATGAGGAAGCTCACCGCGAACCGGATCACCGGGAGCGTGAAGACGTAGAAGCCGACGTCGATGCCGAACTGCGGGTCGTCCTGGCCGAACGACTGGCCGTTGAGCGCGAGCAGCACGGTGCGCCACTGGGACGACGCCGCGACACCCGCGAACAGACCGATGAGGACCGGGCCCGCGTACGTGACGACCTTGCGCAGCGGCTCGACCGCCTCACGGTACTGGTCGAGGGTCGCCTGCTCGGGCGTCGACGGCGCGTACACCGGCCGGGTCCGGTACCCGATCGAGAACGAGGCGAAGACCGCCCCGCCCATGACGAGGAACGCCGCGACGAACAGCACGGCCCGGGCGATCCACTGCGTCCAGATCACGTCCGAGAAGCCGAGCTGGTCGAACCAGAGGATCTCGGTCCAGAAGTTCGTCAGGAACAGCAGCGCGACCACGAGGGCACCGAGCACCAGCAGGGTGATCAGCAGCGGGCTGCGTCGCCGGGCCGGTGGACCGTCCTGACGGCGGGGTGGGGCGAAGGACACGGTGCGGGCACCTCATTCGTGCTCGTGGCTGGACGCGTGCTCGGACACGCGGGACTCCCATCTCAACGCCCCGGCGCTGCTCCAGGTTCCCACGATTCCGACACGTGGGGGCACCGGGACGCTCACGAGTCGGTCACGATCGTCACCCGCAGCGCGGCAGGTCCTCCCCCGTGCCGGCACCGATCGCCTCCATCGCGGCCCGCGCCTCGGCGAGCGTCGCGACCTTCACCACCTCCAGGCCGTCGGGCTCGTGCCCGACCACCTCGCCGCAGTTGCCCTCCGGCGCCAGGAACCACTGCGCCCCGTCACGCAGCGCGCCGTACATCTTCTGCTCGATGCCGCCGATCGCGCCCACCCGGCCGTCGACGTCCATCGTGCCGGTGCCGGCCACGACCGCCCCGGCCAGCTCGTCCTCGGGCGTGAGCCGGTCGATGATCCCGAGGGCGAACATCGTCCCCGCGCTCGGACCGCCGATGTCCTCGATCTGGATCGTCACGTCCACCGGGAAGTCGTACCGCGGGTCGATGAGCACGCCGAGCAGGGCCCGGCCGTCGCCCTGCCCCGTCGTCACGGTGAGGTCCGTCGGCTCGCCGTCACGCTCCACGCCCAGGACGACATCGGCGCCGGGGGTGACGGCGTCGAGCGCGGTCAGCAGCTCGGTGTACGTCTCCAGCGGCTCCCCGTCGAGCGAGACGATGACGTCGCCGGGCTCGACCACGCCGTCCGCGCCCGTCCCCGCGGCAGCCTCGACGACCGTCATCGTCGTCGGCACCTCGTACCCGAGCTCGGTCAGCGCCGCGACGGTCGCGGACTCCTGCGAGCTGAGCATCTGCGCCTGGCCCAGCTCCTGCTGCTCCTGGGACGTCACCGCCTCGGGGAAGATCGACTCGACCGGCTGGACGGACCGCTCCTGCGACGACCAGCCCCACAGCACGTCCCCGAACAGGACGTCGCCCCCCGGACCGCCGTACACCGAGACGGTCGTCAGGCGCAGCTCGCCCGAGGCGGCATAGGTCTCGGCGCCCTCGATCTCGATGAGCGGCACCTCGGTGGCGCTCTGCCCCTCGCCCTGCTCCTGGGTGCCGAGCGTGTCCTCGGTCGGCCCGGGCGTGCGGATCGCGTAGGCCGTGGGCATGACGAGCAGCACCGCCGCCGTCACCGACGCCACCAGCATCGAGACGACGAGGGTGGTCGCGCGCGGGCCGGCGCGGTGCCGCGTGACGCGGGGGTCGTCGTCGCCGTGCCACGGTTCGGTGCCCTGCGGCGCAGCCAGCGCCTGACCGGACGACTCGACAGGGTCCTGGCCGCGTTCGAAGCTCACCGCCCCATCATCGCCGATCCGCGGGCGCGGGTGCGCCGTGAGCGAAAGCCGGAACCGTCCCCGCTCCCGGGACGTCGGACCCGGTTACCGTGAGCGTGCGGCGAACGCCGTACCGGAAGGAGCCGACGACCTGCCATGAGCGACCTGCCCGAGGACCCCCAGGAGCGCGACCGCCGGCTGCACGAGGCCCTGCGCGGCATCTTCGGGGACCGCACCGACGAGGTGCTGGCCCAGATGCGCGCCCAGGGGCTCGACCCCGCTGCCCTCATGGGCGGTGCGCCGCCCGACCCCGGGACCATGCAGCGGCTGATGGCCCAGCTGCAGCGCATGTTCACCGGCGAGGGGCCCGTCAACACCGAGGTGGCGCACGACCTCGCCCGTCAGGTCGCCGTGGCCGAGGGCGACCCGTCGCTCAACGGCGCGCAGGCGCGCTCCGCGACCGAGGCGCTCAAGGTCGCCGAGCTGTGGCTGGACGCCGTCACCGACCTGCCGCCGTCGGGCGGCCCGGCGCGCGCGTGGAGCCGCAGCGAGTGGGTCGAGGCGACGCTGCCCGCGTGGCAGCGGCTCGTCGCCCCTGTCGCGGCGTCCGTGGCGGACGCCCTGGCGACCGTGATGCGCGACCAGCTCGGCGACGGCCCCGACGCCCTCGGCCTGCCCGGCGGGGAGTCCTTCCCCGGCGCGCCCGCGTTCCCCGGCGGCATGCTCGGCGGCATGGATCCCGCGGCGATGATGCGCGGCCTCGGCTCCGCCGTGTTCGGCATGCAGGTGGGGCAGGCGGCCGGCACCCTGTCGCGCGAGGTGTTCGGGTCCACGGACGTCGGTGTGCCGCTCCTGGACGAGCCCGCCACCGTCCTGCTGCCGACCAACGTCGCCGCGTTCGCCGACGGCCTGGACTCCCCCTACGAGGAGGTCCAGCTGTACGTCGCCCTCCGCGAGGCCGCGCACGCTCGCCTGTTCGTGCACGTGCCGTGGCTCAAGGCGCACCTGCACGCCCTCGTCGAGCAGTACGCCCGCGGCATCACCATCGACCTCGACGCGCTCGAGGCGCAGGTGCGCGACGTCGACATGTCCGACCCGGAGGCCCTGCGGGGCGCCCTGTCGGGCGACGTGTTCGGCCTCCAGCACACGCCCGAGCAGGAGTCCACCCTCCTGCGCCTCGAGACCGCGCTCGCGCTGGTCGAGGGCTGGGTGTCGGAGGTCGCGGCCACGGCCGCGCTCGCCCACCTGCCCCACTCGGTGCCGCTGCGCGAGATGATCCGCCGGCGCCGCGCCGCCGGCGGTCCCGCGGAGCACACGTTCCGCTCCCTGGTGGGGCTCGAGCTGCGGCCGCGCCGCTCCCGCGACGCCGCCGCGCTGTTCGCGCACCTGCTGGCCACCGGCGGGCCGGCCGCCCGCGACGCCGTGTGGGAGCACCCGGACCTGTTGCCCGGCACCGAGGACCTGGACGACCCCACGGGGTACGAGGCCCGCCGGACGGCCCAGGCCGACGAGCAGTCCGACGTCGACGCGGCGCTCGCGCAGATCTTCGGCGACCTGCCCGACGAGCCGGGCTCCCCCGCGGACCCGGCGTCCTGAGGTCTCTAGGAGGGCGACGACCCCGAGTCGGCGTCGCCCTCCTGGGCGCCGTCGGACGTGAACGAGACGCCCTCGAGGAAGCCGCGCGCCCGATCGGTGCGCGGGTAGGCGTCGAGCAGCTTCCAGAACTCCGGGCCGTGCCCGGCGTGCAGCAGGTGCGCGAGCTCGTGCAGCAGCACGTAGTCGATCACCCACTCGGGCATGCCCTGCAGCCGTGACGACAGCCGGATCGAGCCGTCCGTGATCGTGCAGGACCCCCAGCGCCGTTCCTGGTTGGCCGCCCAGCGGACGCTCGTCGGGTGCGCCCGGCCGTCCAGGTAGCGCGTGGAGAGCTCCTGGGCCCGCTCGACCAGCTCGTCGTCGGACGGGCGGCGGCGGCGTTCCTTGTCCTCCAGGCGGGCCAGCATCTTGGCGACCCACTCGCGCTCCTGCGCCTGCGAGAAGCGCGCGGGAATGGCCACGACGGTCCGATCCCCGTCGCGGTACGCGCTCACCGTGGCGGTCCGGCGACGGCTCCGCCGGACCTCGACGGACGCCGTCGTGTCCTGGGCCACGCCCTGACAGTACCGTCTGGACGGCGCACTCGTGACTTCTGACACACCGCCGCCCACCCCGAGGCGTTGTCCACAGGACTGCGACACAGCCATGACGTCGCCCCGACACCCGTGGCACGGTGCAGCCATGACGCGCACCCGCCCCCGACCTCCCGAGCCGGTGCTGCGCCCCGGCATGCCCGTGCTCGACCGCGGCGACGGCGAGGTCCAGCTCGGCACCGACCCCCGGTGGGCCCTCGTCCTGACGGGTCTGCACGAGCGCGAGGTGCGCTGGCTCTGCGACGTCGCCGCCCACCGGCACGGATCGCTCCGCCGGTCGGCCGCGCGCCACGGCGTCGCCGCCGACCGGCGCGACGACGTCCTCGCCACCCTCGCCCGCGGCGGGCTCGTGCTCGCACCGGCGCGCTCGCGTCCCGAGGTCACCGCCGTCGCCGCGGGCGGCGCCGACGTCCCCGCGCTCGCTGCGCTGCTGCCCGACGGCGACGGGCTCGGGACGCTCGCGCGCCGCGCCGCACGGACTGTCGCCGTGGTCGGGTTGGCGCGCATCGGGTCGCTGGTGGCCGCCCACCTCGCGGCCGCCGGCGTCGGGAGCCTCCTGCTCGACGACGACCTCCCCGTGCAGGTCACCGACCTCGGGGTGGGCACCTACGCCGCGGCGGACGTCGGTCGGCGGCGTGCCGACGCGCTCCGTGGCTCGTTGGCCGCGCTGACGCCCCGCACAGGGACGGGCGCGACCCGGTGGCGCGACGACGACCCGCCGTCCGCGGTGGTCGTCGTCGCCGACCGGGTCGACCGGCCCGAGGCGTTCGCCCGGCTCACGGGTCTCGGCGTCCCGCACCTGTCCGTGGTCGTGCGCGAGGCGGACGTGCTCGTGGGGCCGTTCGTCCTGCCGGGCACGTCGGCGTGCGTCGCCTGCCGGCACCACCAGGCGGGCGACGACGACCCCCGGTGGCCGGAGCTGGCGCGCCAGCTGCGCGGTTGGCAGGGGGTCACGGGCCAGGAGACCGTGCTCGCGACGACGGTCGCCGCGGTCGCCGCGGGGCAGGTGCTCAGCCACCTCGACGGCACCCGGCCCGGCTTGTGCGACGCCGTGGCGGAGGTGCGCCTGCCGGACGCCCTGCCGCGGCTGCGTCCCCTCGACCCGCATCCGGCGTGCGGGTGCACCGCGCCGCGGCCCGTGCCCTCCTGAGGGCCGGCGAAGGACGCGCGAACGTCCGCGGGTACGGGAGCGGGGCCCGTCGCTCGTGCGACGGGCCCCGCTGGGGTGGGTGTGTCAGGCGGCCGCCTGCTCCGACTTGCGCGGCCGACCCCGGCCACGCTTGCGGGCGACGACGGCGCCGTCCACGAAGACCTCGCCGCCCCAGACGCCCCACGGCTCGGCTCGCTCGATGGCACCGGCCAGGCAGCCCGCCTGGAGCGGGCAGGAGCGGCACAGGGCCTTGGCCTGCTCCACCTGGGTGGTGTGCTCGGCGAACCAGAGCTCGGGGTCGTTGGTGCGGCAGGGCAGCAGAGCGGCGAACTGGCGGTCCAGCTCTGCGGCCTCGTTCGGGTCCTGGGTCACGGGCTGGTGAGGGGTCCAGTGGCGGACACCACCGGCGGGGGCCGCGTCGACCAGCCGCTCGTCCAACAGCTGTGCGAGACGCACGATGTTCCTCCGTCAGGTCCTGGGTGTGGTGTGAACGTCGATGTTCAGGACCTGCGGTGGATCCCCGTGATCGGGGTTCCGGTTCGTCCGGCCGGTGAGGGCCGACTTCCCGGTGGGGAAAGACGAAGGCCGCGGGTCCCAGTTGGACTCCGCGGCCTGGACCGGTGCTCAGACCGGTTGACTCCAGGTGGCGGAGCTGGGTGCGAGATCGGCGAGGAGCTCGCCGGTGGCGTGACGCGCGCGCAGACGCACGGTCGGCACAGGTCCACGCAGGGCAGAGTTCTCCCCCGTGACGTTGCCGATCGCGCCGATGAACGGCTTCATGATCTCCATCTCTTCACCCACCTCCTCACTGTCTCGGGCCCGCACCTCTCGGCACGGACCGCCACGAACTCGGTCAGGACGAGCATAGACCTCGCCGCCGGGGTCGCCACATCTTTTTTCCCGAACTTTTTTCTCCGGTCCCGCGACGGCCCTCCCCGGGCCTCGTCCGGCTACCCGGGGACGCCGGTCAGGTCCCGCGCCCGGCGGTCTCCACGAGGCTGAGCAGCGTCTGGCCGTACCGGTCGATCTTCGCCGGGCCGATGCCGTTGATCCGGGCGAGCTGGGCGGTCGACCCGGGCCGCAGCTCGGCGATCGCCGCGAGCGTCGCGTCACCCAGCACGGTGTACGCCGGCTTGTCGGTCTCCCGTGCCACCGAGGAACGCCACTCGCGCAGCGCGTCGAACAGCTCCGCGTCGGCCTCGCCGAGCCGGGCCCGCGCCTGACCGCGCTGCGCCCGGCCCGCCCCGGCCCGGCGGTCGTCGGGCCAGAGCCCGTCGAGGAACCGGGTGCGCTTGCGCGACGCCCGACCTCCCGGGTTCCGCGACCGGGCGTACGACAGCTCCAGGTGCTCCCGGGCGCGGGTCACCCCGACGTAGAGCAGCCGCCGCTCCTCGTCCACGCCGTCGTCGGTCTCCGCCAGGGAGATCGGCATGAGGCCCTCGCTCATCCCCGCGAGGAACACCGCGTCCCACTCCAGGCCCTTCGCGGCGTGCAACGACGCGAGGGTCACGCCCTCCACCGTGGGGGCGTGCTGCGCGGCCGCCCGCTCGGTGAGCTCCGCGACCAGACCCTCCAGGGTCGCGGGCGCGTCCTCGGGCGCTGCGGCGGCGAGGTCGTCGGCGAGCCCGACGAGGGCCTGCATCGCCTCCCAGCGCTCGCGCGTCGCACCCCGCGCGGCGGGCGGCTTCTCCGCCCAGCCCGCCGACAGCAGCACGTCGCGCACCTGCTCCGGCATGGGCTGGTCCGGGTCCGCCGAGCGCGCGGCACCCCGCAGCAGGACGACGGCGTCACGCACGTCCCTGCGGTTGAAGAACCGGTCGCCGCCACGCACCTGATAGCTCACCCCGGCGTCGGACAGCGCCGACTCGAAAGCCGCCGACTGGGAGTTCGTGCGGTACAGCACCGCGATCTCGCTCGCACGCACCCCGCTCGCCACGAGCCGGGCGGCACGTGCCGCGATCCCGGCGGCCTCCGCCTCGTCGTCGTCGTACGTGGTGAACGCCACCGGCGGGCCCGCGGGCCGCTGCGCGACCAGCTCGAGGGCGTTCGTCACCCGGCCCCGGCGCAGGACGTCGTTGGCCAGGTGCACCACCTGCGGCGTCGAGCGGTAGTCCCGCACCAGCCGGATCACCTGCGCGCCGCGGTACCGGCGCGGGAAGTCCAGGAGATAGTGCTGGGTGGCCCCCGTGAACGAGTAGATCGTCTGCGACGGGTCCCCGACGACGCACAGCTCCTTGCGGTCCCCCAGCCACAGGCCCAGCAGGTACTCCTGCAGGGGCGACACGTCCTGGAACTCGTCGACGAGGAAGTGCCGGTACTGCGAGCGCACCTGGTCGGCGACGTGCGGGTGCGAGCCCAGCATGTCGGCCAGCATGAGCAGGACGTCCTCGAAGTCGATGACGCCCCGCTCCGTCTTGACGTCCTCGTACGCCGCGATGAGCCGGGACACCGTCTGCGGGTCGTGCCCGGACGGCTCCGCGCGGTCCTCGGCGGCCGCGGCCTTCTCGTAGTCGTCCGCGCCGACCAGCGACGACTTCGCCCACTCCACCTCGCTCGCGAGGTCGCGCACCGCCACCCGGTCCACCGCCACCCCGAGCCGGCGCGCGGCCTCCGCCACCGCCGCGGCCTTGTGCTCCAGGATCTGCGGCGGCGCGCCGCCCACGATCCGCGGCCAGAAGTAGCCGAGCTGGCGCAGCGCCGCCGCATGGAACGTGCGGGCCTGCACCCCGGCCACGCCCAGGTCGCGCAACCGGGTCCGCATCTCACCGGCCGCCCGCGCCGTGAACGTCACCGCGAGCACCGACGTCGGGGCGTACGCGCCCGTGCGCACCCCGTAGGCGATGCGGTGCGTGATCGCGCGCGTCTTGCCCGTGCCCGCGCCCGCCAGGACGCAGACCGGACCGGTCAGGGCGAGCGCGACCTCCCGCTGCTCGGGGTCGAGCGCGTCGAGGATCGCGTCGGGATGAAGCGGGGCACCGGCTGAGTTGGTCGTGAGGGACATCGTCTGCGATTGTCGCAGCCGAGACCGACACCGCCACCCCCGTCCACAGGAGATCCCCCCGATGACCGCCACCCCGTCGCTCCCCGAGCCCGGCACCGTCACCATGTACTCGACCACCTGGTGCGGCTACTGCCGGCGGCTGCGCACGCAGCTCGACTCCGAGGGCATCCGCTACACGGTGATCGACATCGAGGAGCAGCCGGAGACCGCCGCCTACGTCGAGCAGGTCAACGGCGGCAACCGGACCGTCCCCACGGTCGTCTACCCGGACGGCAGCGCCGCCACCAACCCGACGCTCGCCGACGTCCGGGCCGCGCTCACCCGCTGACGACGACGCCCGGCCCTGGTGGCCCCGAGGTCACCAGGAGCCGGGCAGCTCGCCCCCGTACCACTCCTCGACGAGCGCGCGGGCGATCGACGCCCGCCCCGGCAGGCCCACCTCCCCCGCCTCCACCGCGGCCAGCAGCCCCGCGCGGGTGAACCAGCGCGCGTCCGTCACCTCGTCGTCGTCGGTGCGGACCTCCGTGGTGACCGCCCGGGCACGGAAGCCCAGCATCAGCGACGCCGGGAACGGCCACGGCTGCGACCCCCGGTAGACCACGTCCCCCGGCCCGGACCCGACCGTCACGCCCGCCTCCTCGGCGACCTCGCGCCGCACCGCGTCCTCCAGCGCCTCCCCCGCCTCGACGAACCCCGCCAGGGTGGAGAACCGGCCCGGTGCCCACGTCGCCGCGTGACCCAGGAGCAGCCGGTCGTCGTCGTCGACGACCGCCATGATGACCGCCGGGTCCGTGCGCGGGTACGACTCGCGGCCGTCCACCGGGCAGCGCCGCGCCCAGCCGCCCTGCACCACCTCGCTGGGCGCCCCGCAGCGCGGGCAGTACCCGTGGGTGCCGTGCCAGCCCGCCAGCGCCACCGCCTCGACGGCCAGCCCGTGCGCCAGCACCGCCGCGTCGTCGTCCGCCGCGAGCGCCGCCACCTGCTCCCGGGCGATGTCGCGCAGGCCCGCCCACGCGTCCGCCCCCGCCGGGGGGGCCGGGTCGTCGTCGGCGGGCAGGACGACCGCGAGGCACGCCGCCCCGTCGTGCTCCCCGAGGAACAGGGCGAGCCCGTCCGGCAGCCCGGACGCCGGCAGCAGCGCCGCACGCGCGGGCTCCCCCGCCACGGCCAGCCGCCCGCGGTGCAGCACCACCGCCCGCGTGGTCGGGTCGGCCAGGGCTCGCGCGACGAGGTCCGGCTCGGTGCGGCGGTGCGCCGCACGGTCGTGCCGGGTCCGGGTGAAGGGCAGGTCGAGGACGTCCACGCGAGCGACCGTACCCCGCGACGCCGGGCCGCCCGGCGCCCCGCACCGGACACGCCCGGCCCGCAGGGTCCCGCGGCCGTCGCCGCCGCACTACGGTGAGCACGTGCCCCGCAGCCCGCTCGCCCTCGCCGCCCTGTCGACGGCCGCCGTCCCCGGCCTCGACGCGAGGACCGTGCACGCCGACGACGTCCCCGGCGACTACGACGTCGCCGTCGTCACCACCGTCGACGGCGACGAGTGGATGGTGCGTGCTCCCACCACCGCGCTCGCCGGCGCGGCGCTCGAGGCCGAGATCGAGCTGCTGGAGTCGCTCCACCTGTACGTGCAGGCCGGGGTGCTGCCCTTCACCGTGCCGCAGATCGCCGGGTCGGCGCTGCTCCCCGAGGGCGGTCGCGCCGTCGTGCACCAGCGCCTCACCGGCGCACCGCTCGACGTCGGTGCGCTGCGTCCCGGACCCGGGCTCGCCGCCGACCTCGGTCGCACCCTCGCGGCCGTCCACGAGCTCCCCGCCGCCGTGGTCGAGGCGTGCGGCCTCCCCTCGTACACCGCCGCCGAGTACCGCGAGCGGCGCCTCGTCGAGCTCGACGAGGCCGCCGCGACCCGCCGCGTCCCCACCGACCTGCTGCGCCGCTGGGAGCACGCCCTGGAGGACGTCAGCCTCTGGCGGTTCCAGCCCGTCGTCGTGCACGGCGACCTCGCGCCCGACCAGGTGCTCGTCTCCGGCAACCGCGTCACCAGCATCAGCGGGTGGTCGGACGCGCGCGTCGCCGACCCCGCCGACGACCTCGCGTGGCTCCTCGCCGCGGCGCCGCCCGACTGCGTCGACGCGATCATGGAGGCCTACCAGCTCCGCCGCACCGAGCTCACCGACCCGAGGCTCGTCGACCGGGCGCTGCTCGTCGGTGAGCTCGCGCTGGCCCGCTGGCTGCTGCACGGCGTGCGCCGTGGTCTCGCCGACGTCGTCGCGGACGCCGAGTCGATGCTGGCGGACCTGGACGAGGCGACGCGCGAGGACGCCCCCGCCTGAGGCGGAGGCACTCGCGCACGGCGGAAGGTCAGCCGCCCCGGACCAGGGCTTCCAGGCCTGCTTCGTCCAGGAGCTCCGCCGGGCGGATGGTGGTGCCGTCGGCCACGTGGACGAACGCGGCGCTGACCTTGTCGACCGGGACGCCCTTCCAGCGGGACCAGGCGAGGCGGTAGGCGGCGAGCTGGACCTCGCGCTGCGCCCGGTCGGCGGGGTCGCGGGGCTCGCGGCCGGTCTTCCAGTCGACGACGACGACGGCGGGCGGCTCGCCCGGGGCGGGGGGCGGCGCGTCGGGGTCGACGAACACGGCGTCGATGCGGGACCGGACCATGACGCCTGCGACGGGGGTCTCGATGTCCTGCTCGACGGCGACGGGGGTGAGCGCCGCCCACCGCGTCTGCCGGAACCGTTCCTTGAGGTCGTCCAGCACGACGTCGTCGTGGGGGTCGGCGTCGTCGGCGCCGGGCATGTCCTCGACGTCGAGGAGGGAGGCGGCGCCGAAGTACTGCTCGACCCAGGCGTGGAACAGGGTGCCGCGGCGGGCGTGCACGGTCGGTTCGACGGGGACGGGACGGCGGAGCTGGCGCGCGAACTCGTCGCGGTCGCGGGCGAGCCGGACCAGCCCGGACGCGGACACGTGGGCGGGGGTCTCGACGGTCGGCTCGACCCGGTCGGCCCGCTCGGCGAGGAGCAGCCGGGCCAGGCCGACGAGGTCGTGCCCGGCCTCGTCGACGAGCCTGCCGTCGGCCGGCGTGTCGTCGACGGCCGCGGCGACGCGTGCGGCGGTCCGGCGGAGCACCTCGCGGGCGGAGGGTGCGTCGACGGGGTGGTCGCCGTCGTGGGTGACGTCGTCCTCGACGTGGGCGCCGGACGTCGGTCCGGTGGCGCCGCCGGAGGCCCCCGGGCGCCGGCCGGGCTCGGGCGCCGGCCACACCCCGGTCGGGACCTCGCCGTCGCGCGGGTTGTCCGTGCCGTCGGGGGCGGGCTCCCAGCCGTCGGCGTCGACGAGCCCGGCCTCGGCGAGCTCCAGCAGGAACGGGGACAGGGTCCGGGGGCGGGCCGCGGTCCCCCACCAGTGGGCCGTGCAGAACAGCTCGCGGCGGGCGCGGGTGAACGCGACGTAGGCGAGCCGTCGTTCCTCGGCGAGCTGGTGCGCGCCGCACTCCAGGACGAACTCGTCGCGCAGGGCCACGAGCTCCTTGGTGTCGGCCACGGTTCCGAGCCGGAGCTCGGGGAGGTCGGCGGCGTCCCCGCGCAGGGGGTAGGGCAGCTCCCCGAGGCCCGAGAGCCAGCCCGGGGAGGTGCGGCCCTTGGACGTCTCCGCGACGGTCGGGAACACGCCGTCGACGAGGCCGGGCACCGCGACGACGTCCCACTCGAGCCCCTTGGCGGCGTGCGCCGTGATGATCTGCACGGCGTCGGGGTCGGGCTCGCGGACCGGCATGTCGAGTCCGCGCTCCTGGTCGTCGGCCACGCCCAGCCAGGCGAGGAACGCACCCAGCGTCGCGACGTCCGCGGACTGCGCGAACGACGCCGCGACGTCGCGGAACGCGTCGAGGTGCTCGCGCCCGCGCCGGCTGACGCCGTCGGCGGCGTACGGGCCGACGGCGGCGAGCCCGTCGGCGAGGAGCTCCGCGGTCGCGACCTCGACGTCCAGGCCGAGCGCACGCTCGGCCGCCACGACGAGCTCCGGCAGGGACAGGTACGTCAGGGAGCGCAGGTCCCGCAGCAGGCGCGCCAGCGCGACCAGCCGGGTGCGCCCGTCCGGGGTGAGGACGCGGCCGTCGCGCGCGGCCCGGCCGGGCTCGGGCAGGTCGTCGAGCGCGTCGACCAGGGAGCGGTGGTCGACGACGTCGCCCTCGACGACGGTGACGTCGTCCGACCCGTCGGCGTCGGGAGCGTCGCTGCCGGGCCGGCGGGGTGCGTCGCGACGGGCGAGGTCGGCCGCCCACGACCCGAGGGCGTGCAGGTCGGCGGCACCGAGGTTGACGCGGGGTCCGGTGAGCAGGCGCAGCAGGGAGTCGCCGCGCGACGGGTCGTGGACGGCCTCCAGCAGGGCGACGACGTCGACGACCTCGGGGGTGGTGAGGAGCCCGCCGAGGCCCACGACCTCGACCGGGAGCCCGCGACGCCGCAGGGCGGTCTCCATCCCCGCGAACTGCGACCGGGCACGGCACAGCACGGCGGCGGTGACGCGGTCGGACCCGTCGGGCCGGGTGGCGCGCCGCCACCGCGCCGCGACGAACTCGGCGACGGCTTCGGCCTCGTCCTCGACGGTGGCGGCGACGTGCGCCCGCACCACGCCGTCACCGGCGCCGGCGCGCAGGTCCAGCGGGGGCACCTGGACGGCCGCGGAGGCGGTCCGCCGCAGGGGGCCGGACGCGACGTTGGCGGCGGCGAGCACGGCGGCGTCGTTACGCCACGAGGTGCTGAGGTAGCGGACGGCGGCCGCGCCACCGTCGACGTGGCGGAAGCGGTCGGGGAACCGGGACAGGCCGGCCGCCGAGGCCCCGCGCCAGCCGTAGATCGACTGGTGCGGGTCGCCGACGGCGGTCACGGCGTGCCCGCCGCCGAACAGCCCGGCCAGCAGCTCGACCTGCGCGTAGGACGTGTCCTGGTACTCGTCGAGCAGCACCGCCCGGTACCGGGCCCGTTCGGCGGCGCCGACCGCGGGGACGCCGCGGGCGAGCTCGGCGGCGAACGCGACCTGGTCGCCGAAGTCGAGGGAGTCGGCGACGCGCTTGCGCCGCCGGTACTCGACGACGAGGTCGAGGAGGCGGGCCCGCTCGGCGACCGACCCGATGAGCTTCTCCACGTCCTGGGTGCGCTGCCGCTGCCGCGGCCCGAGCGGGAGGGCGTCGAGCCGCTCGACGATGTCCTCGAGCGCGGCGCGGGCCTCCTCGACGTCCCGCAGGTGCTCGCCCAGGGCGCCGGACAGCGACAGCACCGCGCCGACGATCGTGCTGACCGCCTTGTCGGTGCGCAGGTCGCCGTCCCACGACTCGACCACCTCGGCGGCGAGCTGCCACTGGTTGGCCTCGCCGAGCAGCCGTGAGCCCGGCTCCACGCCGAGGCGCAGCCCGTGGTCGGCCACGAGGGAGGCCGCGTACGCGTTGTAGGTCGCCACGGTGGGGCGTGCGAGGAGGTCGAGGTCGGCCGTCGTGCGGCCCTCCGCGCGCGCGAGCTGGGCCAGGCGCGACTGGACGCGGGTCGAGAGCTCGCCCGCGGCCTTGCGCGTGAACGTCAGGCCGAGCACCTCCTCCGGCTCGACCAGCCCGTTGGCGATGAGCCAGACGACGCGTGCCGCCATCGTCTCCGTCTTGCCGGACCCGGCGCCGGCCACGACCAGCACCGGTTCCAGCGGGGCCTCGATGACGGCGACCTGCTCGTCCGTGGGCGCGGGCCGCCGCAGCTTCTCCGCGATGTCCCGGGCCGAGTACCGCGGGGCTGCGGGGGCCTGCGGCGACGGCTCCAGCTCGGGGAACCCGAGGCCCGCGTCGCGGTGGTCCGCGCCGAGCGCCGACCACCACTCCTCGTCCGCGAGGGTGTCGGGCGCGGCGTCGTCGGGGACCGGGCCGCCGGGGGGCGTCGTCACGGGATCACCGTCCTTCCCTCGGTCTGCACCGGGCAGCTGCGGCGCACGGGGCACATCCCGCACAGGTCGTTCTGCCGCGCGGTGAACGTGGCGGCCGCCATCGTGTCGGCGGCCTCGGTGACGAGGGTACGGGCCCAGCTCGACCCGTCCGGCTCCGGGTCGAGGGCGGCCTGCTCGCGCAGCGACGGGCCCTTGGTGTCGGTGCCGACGTAGACGAGGCGGGCCCCGGCGCTGCGCGTGCCGTCGGGCAGGTCGAGCGCACCCTCGGTGACCGCCAGCTGGTAGGCGCCGAGCTGCGGGTTCTCCGCGGCCTTGTCCTTCGAAGTCGCGCTGCGGCCGGTCTTGAGGTCGGCCACGGTGACGGCGTCGTCGCCGTCGCGCTCGACACGGTCGATCTTGCCGCGCAGCAGGGCGCGGCCCACGGGGACCTCGAACGCGGGCTCGACGAGCACCGGCTCTCCCGCCTGCGCCGTGTAGGCGGCGAGCCGTTCCACCATCGCCTCGGCCCGGCGGCGCAGCTGGCGGGCCGGCCAGCCGTCGGGCAGCGCGAGCTCCGGCCAGCGCCGGTCCAGCTCCGCGCGCAGCACGGTGAGCGACCCGGCGGGGTGGTCCTCGGCGATGCTGTGCACGAGCGTGCCCAGGCTCTGGTGGGTCGCGTCGGGGGCGGTGCCGCCCGCCGACTCGAACGCCCACCGCACGGCGCAGGTCGTCACCGTGTCGACCTTCGACGGGGAGACGGTCACGACGTCGTCCGGCCCCCACAGGGGGGCGTCGCTGGACGTCGTCGCGACGCCGTACCAGGTGCGCGGGTCGGCCTCCGCCACCCCGGCGTCGGCGAGCCGGGCGAGGAGCGCGGCCGCCGTGCCGGCGGCGTGCGACCCTCCGTCCGCCGCCCGCGACGCGTCCGGCCCGGCGTGGGTGTCCGTGCCCGTCGCCGCGGGCCGGCCGAGGTCGGCGGCGGCCTCCCGCACGAGCTCGGCGCGGGCGGCCGCCACGACACCACGCAGGTCGAGCGGCGGCCCCACGCGCACGCGACGGGGGTCGGGGCCCTCGCCGTCGTCGCCGCGTGGCGAGACGAGGTCGCAGAACACCGACGGGGTCTCCTCGGCGTCCTCCACCGCGGTGACGAGCAGCCGCCGGCGGGCGCGGGACGTGGCGACGGCGAACGAGCGCAGCTCGTCGGCGAGCACCTGCGTGCGCGCCTCCTTGCCGACGCCGTGGGCGTCCCGGCTGCGACCCGCGAGGAGCTCCACCAGCGCCTGCGACCCGAGGAGCGAGTCGCGCAGCCGCAGGTCCGGCCAGACGCCGTCCTGGACCCCCGCGACCACGACGACGTCCCACTCGCGCCCCGCGGCCCCGGCCGGGGTGAGGGCCTCGACGGCCCGGGCACCCGTCGCGGACGCCGCGAGGGAGTCCGCGGGGAGGTCCTGCGAGGACAGGTAGTCGACGAACGACGCGACGGGCGCGCCGGGCATGCGCTCGACGTACGTCTCGGCGGCGCGGAACAGCGCGAGCACGGCGTCGAGGTCACGGTCGGCGCGCACACCCGCGGGGCCCCCGGCGAGGGCGAGGTCGCGCCACCGGTCGGCCAGGCCGGTCGCCGCCCACACGGCCCACAGCACGGTCTGCGCGGTGGCGCCCTCGGCGGCGGCCGCCGCGCGTCCGGCGGCGAGCACGCGCGCCACGGCGGTGGGGCCGCGCCGCACGCCCGGCGGCAGGGTCGCGGCCCGGTCCGGGTCGCCCAGGACCTCGACCAGCAGCGCGTCCGAGGACCGGCCGCCGCCGCCGGACAGCTCCTCGGCGCGCAGCGCACGGCGCAGGCGCCGCAGGGAGACCGCGTCCAGGCCGCCGACCGGGGAGGTGAGCAGCAGCGCCGCCGCGGCCGGGTCCAGGGCTCCGGGGGCGTCGTCCGGCGTGTCGTCGGGCACGCCGTCGGCCGGGAGGCGGAGGTCCGCGAGCATCCGGTCCAGCGCACCGGGACCCGCGCAGATGCGCAGGGCGGCGAGCAGCGGCACCACGGCCGGCTCGTCGCGCAGCGGGACGTCCGAGCCCAGCAGGGCGACCGGGACCGACGCCGCCACGAGGTCGCGGCGCAGCGCGGCGAGGCGATCGCCGCTGCGGGCCACCACGACCATCCGTTCCCAGGGCGTGCCGTGCAGCAGGTGCTCCGCACGCAGCTCGCGGGCGACGTAGGCGGCCTCCTGGGCCGCCCCCGCGAGGACCGCCACGTCGACGCGTGCCGCCCCGGCGTCGCCGCCCGTCCCGGTCCAGGCCGACGACCCGTCGGTCGGCCCGTCGCCGTCGTCCTCCGGTCCCGGGCGGGCGTCCGCCCCGCGGTGCAGCGGCCCGCCGACGGTCGGGACGCGGGACGTGACCGCGCGGGTGACCGCGCGCAGGGGCGCGGGCTGGCGCCACGCCGTGCCGAGGACGACCGGGTGGGCGTCGAGGGCGCCGACCTCGTCACCGCGCGCCCCGGCCCGGCCCACGAGCGCGGGCGCGGCGCCGCGGAACCCCTGGACGGCGAGGTCGGGGTCGGCGGCGAGCAGCAGGCGCGCGCCGCCGGCGCGCAGCACGCCCAGCAGGCGGGCGGTGGCGACGGTCGCCTCCTGGTAGTCGTCGACCACGACCAGGTCCCACGACGGCACGGGGACGTCCGGCACGGTGTCGGACCACGTGGCCAGGGCGTGGGCGGCCTCGTCGACGACGACCGCCGGGTCGTAGCGCGCCCCGACGTCGGGGGTGGCGCCGCGCAGGGCGGAGACGGCGAGGTACTCGTCGTAGAGCTGCCCGCCGAGCACCCACTCGGGACGGTCGTGGCGCCGTCCCAGGTCGGCGAGGTCCTCGGGGCCGAGCCCACGCTCGGCCGCGCGCATCAGCAGGTCGCGCAGCTCCTGGCGCAGGCCGCGCAGGCCGAGGGACTCCGCGGGAAGGCCCGGCGGCAGGGGCAGGGGCACGCCCTCGCCGTCGAGGTGGCCGGCGAGCAGCTCGCCGAGAACCAGGTCCTGCTCGGGACCGGACACGAGGGTGGGGGCGGGATCGCCGAGCGCCTCGTCGCGCGCGCGCAGCACCGCGAACGCGGCCGACGCCGCGGTGCGGACCATGGGTGCGCCGATGGTGCGCCCGGTGGCCGCGGTGACCTCGTCGCGCAGACGCGCCGCGGCCCGGCGGGACGCGGCCAGCACCAGCACCCGACCGGGGTCCGTCCCGGCCTCGACCGCGCGCACGGCGACCTCGCGCACGACCGTGGTCCGCCCGGTGCCCGGTGCACCGACCACCAGCGTCACGGGCTCGACCGCCGCGGCGTCCAGCGCGGCCTGCTGCTGGGGGTCCAGCACGACGGCGGCCCCGGCGCGGGGCGCGGGGGCCGGCGGCACGAGGCGGACGGTGGCGGTCACGGGAGGATTCGACCACGGGCCACCGACACGGGCCGCACCGCGTTCACCCTGCGCGGACGACGCCGTCCTCGCGCCCCGGGCGTGCATAGGATCGGGACGGCCAGGTACCAGCCGGCGTCGCGGTGCGCGACGCCGATCGCGAAGGAGTCAACGTGGAGATCACGATCGGTGTGCAGAACCTCACCCGCGAGCTGGTGGTCGAGACCGACCTCAAGCCCGAGGGCGCGGCCAAGGCCGTGCGCAAGGCGCTGGAGGACGGCACCCCCCTGGAGATCACCGACGCCAAGGGTCGGCTCGTGATCGTGCCGTCGTCGACCATCGGCTACGTGGAGATCGGCAGCGGCGAGCAGCGTCCGGTCGGGTTCGGCTCGCTCTGACGCCGCCCGGACCACCGGCGGCGGCCCGGGCGGACGCTCAGGCCGCCAGCCGGAGCCGGTCCATGCGCCGCGTGTGCTCCGCCGTGAGGCGGGCCACGAGCCAGGACCGCGGGTCGCCGTCGGCGCCGAGCGTGCGGGCGGCGTCCCCGACCAGTGCCGCGAGGTGCGGCCGCGTGTCGACGTGGACGGTGACGAGGCTCAGCGCCTCCCCGACCACGCGACGGCCCCACAGGGCGAGCCTCGCGGCCAGCACCTCGTCACGGACCGCGAGGTCGTCCAGCAGGCGCACCGCCTCCGCGTCCGCCCCGGCCGCGGCCTCCGCCTCGCGTCCCGGCGCCGGACGCTCCAGCACCGTCCGCAGGGACGTGCCGACGTGCCCCTGCACGCCGGCCGCGAGGGTGCGGGCGAAGTCCTGCGCCACGCCGTGCCCGACGACGCCGCGGAGCAGCCCCTCGGCCCAGTCGTCGGTGCGGGTGCGCACGTCGAAGTCGACGAACGCCCCGGCGAACGGACCCAGCACCTGCCCGGCGGCCTCCGCGGAGCCGTCCGACACCAGCCGCAGCAGGGCGTGCTCCCGGGCCAGGGCGCGCGCCGCACCGTCCGCGAGCGCCTGCCGGGCGGCCAGGGTGGGCGCGTCCACGGACCGGGCGGCCAGCAGGCCGAACTCCGCGAGCTCGGTGTAGGCGGCCAGCCCCACGAGCTCGACGACGCCGGCGGGGACGGTGGGGTCGACGCCGGCGGCGCCCGTGGATGCACTGCTCACCGCCCCAGGATAGGCGGCACCGTGACGCACGCCTCCCCCGGTCCGGGGCGGCGTCGGATACCATGGCAGGCGTACCTCGGTTGCCCGGTCGTCTCGATGCTGACCCCCCGCGCGCACCGCGCGACGTGAAATACGCGATCGGCTGCCGACCACCTCGGCGCTGCGACGACCCGCGGCCTGGCCTCGTGGTCCCCGCGCCGACGACCTGCGAAGGCACCAGTGACCACCACAGACACCGCCGCCGACGACGCCACCACGGCCCCGGCGACCACCGACACGCCCGACTTCTCGACCCCCGCGGCCATCCAGGCCCAGGACGTGAGCTTCGCCGACTTCGGCGTCCGCGAGGAGATCGTCGACGCCCTGCGCGACGCGGGCATCACCCACCCCTTCCCGATCCAGGCGATGACGCTGCCGGTCGCGCTGCAGGGCCACGACATCATCGGTCAGGCCAAGACGGGCACCGGCAAGACCCTCGGGTTCGGCGTGCCGCTGCTGCACCGCGTGGCCGCGCCGGGCGAGCCCGAGTTCGACGCGCTGCCCGCGCCGGGCAAGCCGCAGGCGCTCGTCGTCGCCCCGACGCGCGAGCTCGCCGTCCAGGTCGCCAACGACCTGCAGACCGCCTCGAAGCACCGCGGCGTGCGCATCGTGCAGATCTACGGCGGTCGCGCGTACGAGCCGCAGATCGAGGCGCTGAACCGTGGCGCGGAGGTCGTCGTCGGCACGCCGGGCCGCATGGTGGACCTGCTCAACCAGGGGCACCTGAACCTGACCCGCGCCGCCACGGTCGTCCTCGACGAGGCCGACGAGATGCTGGACCTCGGGTTCCTGCCCGACGTCGAGAAGATCCTGGCCCGCACCCCCGCGGTGCGCCACACGATGCTGTTCTCCGCGACGATGCCGGGCGCCGTCGTGTCGATGGCGCGCCGCTACATGAAGCAGCCGACGCACATCCGCGCGGCCGACCCGGACGACGACGGCGCGACGGTGAAGAACACCCGCCAGGTGGTCTACCGGGCGCACGCGCTCGACAAGATCGAGGTCCTGGCGCGCATCCTGCAGTCCGAGGGTCGTGGCCGCACCATCGTCTTCACGCGCACCAAGCGCACCGCCGCGAAGGTGTCGGACGAGCTGCGCGACCGCGGTTTCGCCGCGGGCGCGCTGCACGGCGACCTCGGCCAGGGCGCCCGTGAGCAGGCGCTGCGCGCGCTGCGGCACGGCCACATCGACGTGCTGGTCGCCACGGACGTCGCGGCCCGCGGCATCGACGTCGACGACGTCACGCACGTCGTGAACTACCAGTGCCCGGAGGACGAGCGCACCTACCTGCACCGCATCGGCCGCACCGGCCGCGCGGGCAACAAGGGCACCGCGGTCACGTTCGTCGACTGGGACGACGTGCCGCGCTGGCAGCTCATCGACCGCACCCTGGACCTCGGGTTCCCGGAGCCGGTCGAGACGTACTCGTCGTCGCCGCACCTGTACTCGGACCTCGGCATCCCCGAGGGCACCAAGGGCCGCCTGCCGAAGGCCAAGCAGGAGCTGGGCGGTCTGGACGCCGAGGTCCTGGAGGACCTGGGCGAGACCGGCAAGCGCACGGGCTCGTCGTCGCCGTCCCGCGGTGGCTCCCGCTCCGGCGGTCGTGACGGTGGCCGTGGTGGTCAGCGTGACGGCGGCCGCAGCCGTGGCGGCCAGGGCCAGCGGTCCGGCGGTCAGGAGCGGTCCGGCGGCGAGCGCGCGACCGGTGCCCCGGCGGCCGACAAGCCCGCGGGCGAGGGCTCGGGCGAGGCCCAGCGTCGTCGCCGTCGTCGCCGCACGCGCAGCGGCCGTCCCGACGGCCAGGGCACCCCGGGCGCCCAGGGCGGCGCCCCCGCCCCCGGCACCGACTGATCTCGGCCCCCTCTCGACGTCCGGCCCGTCCCGCCTCCGCGGGGCGGGCCGTTCGTCGTCGGGAGCGCAGCGACGTTCGCGCGGACGACCCGCACCGCACCGCACCCGGGCCCGCCTGTCACCGGCGCGTCGTAACGTCGGGAGGGTGCAGCTCACCTTCACCGCACCCCTGTGGCAGTGGCAGGCCCGTCAGGACGACGCCTGGTGGTTCGTCACGGTGCCCCCGGACGAGTCGGACCTGCTGGCGGACCTGCCGTTGCCGCCGCGCGGCTTCGGGTCGATCCGGGTGGAGGTGACGGTGGGGTCGACGACGTGGCGGACGTCGGTGTTCCCGTCGGACGAGCGCAGGGCGTACGTGCTGCCGATGAAGAAGCAGGTGCGCCGGGCGGAGGGTCTGGAGCCGGACGCGCCCGTCACGGTCCGGCTGGTGACGGTCGACCTCTGAGCCGGTAGGGCCGGTCAGGCGGTCTGCACGAACTCGACGACGGCGTCGGCGATGTGCTGCACGGCGATGGCGGCGAGCAGGATGCCGGCGATGCGGGTGATGAGGGTGACGCCGGAGTCGCGCAGGACGCGGTGCAGGGCGTCGGCGAACCGCATGGCGAGGTAGAGGCAGACGTGGACGAGCACGATCGCGACGGTGATGGCGACGGCCGAGGGCACCCACGAGCCGTCGGTGGTGTGGGCCTGCTGGACGAACACCATGGTGGCGACGATGGCGCCGGGTCCGGCGAGCAGGGGTGTGCCGAGCGGGACGAGGGCGACGTTCGCGCCGGCGGTGGCGGCGGTCGCCTCGCCGTTCTCGAAGTGCCCGGTGAGGAGCTGCATGGCGACGATGAGCAGCAGCAGGCCGCCTGCGGCCTGGAGGGCGGGCAGCGAGATCCCCATGTAGGCGAGGAGCTGCTGCCCGAACAGCGCGAACGACACGATGACGCCGAACGCCACCCCGACGGCCTGGAGGGCGGCCCGCTTGCGCTGCTTGGCGCCCATCGTCGAGGTCAGGGCGAGGAACACGGGGATCGTGCCGGGCGGGTCCATGATGACGAACAGCGTGACGAACGCCTGGGTGAACAGGGTCATGTCGATGACGGAGCTCACGGGTGCAGCACCTCCAGCAGCCCGCGTGCGGCGATGGCGTCGAGGACCTCGGGGGCGGTGGTGCGCTCCCCGATCCGGTTGAGCTTGCCGGTGCCGTGGTAGTCGCTGGACCCGGTGACGAGCAGCCCGAGGTCGGTGGCGAGGCCGCGCAGCGCGGACCGTTCGACGTCGTCGTGGTCGCGGTGGTCGACCTCGAGCCCGGCCATCCCGGCGGCGGCGAGCTCGGCGATCGTGTCGTCGGTGACGACGCGTCCACGTCGTCCGGCGCGGGGGTGCGCCATGACGGGGACGCCGCCGGCGGCGAGGACGGCGCGCACCGCGTCGACGGTGTCGGGGGCGTAGTGCGGCACGTAGTAGCGGGCGCCGGGGTGCAGGATCGTCGCGAACGCCTCGTCGCGGTCGGCGACGACGCCGGCGGCGACGAGCGCGTCGGCGAGGTGCGGTCGGCCCACGGTGGCACCGTCGGCGGTCTGCGCGAGGACGTCGTCCCAGGTGAGGGGGTGGTCCTGCGCGAGGAGGTCGACCATGCGGCGGGCGCGGGCGACGCGGTCGTCGCGGGTGCGGTCCATCGCGGCGACGAGGTCGGGGTGCGCCGGGTCGGGCAGGTAGGCGAGCAGGTGGACGCTGATGCCGCCGTCGGGCGTCGCGGCGCGGGTGGAGAGCTCGATGCCGCGGACCAGGGCCACGCCGGTCGCGGCGACGGCCTCGGCGGCCTCGGCCCAGCCCGCCGTGGTGTCGTGGTCGGTGAGCGCGACGACGCGCACGCCGGCCGCGGCGGCGGCCGCGAGCAGCTCGCGCGGCGTCTCCGTCCCGTCGGAGGCGCGCGAGTGGGTGTGCAGGTCGATCACGCGCCAAGTGTAGAGAGGTGGCGGCCGCTCCCCCACACGGTCTCCACCGGCCCCGCCCGGGCCGCACGCCCGTCGTGCGGGCCCGCGCGCCACGATGGGAGGACCATGACGTTCCTCCTCGCTCCCCCGCCCACGTCCCCGACACCGCCCGCGTCCCCGGCCGCTGAGCCGCTGGGCGTGGTGCTCGTGCACGGCATGCGGCAGAGCTCACGGACCTGGGCGGCGCAGGAGGCGCACCTGCGGCGGGCCGGCCACGCGGTGGCACCCGTGGACCTGCCCGGGCACGGGTCGCGCATCCGGGAGCGTTTCACGCTGGCGCGGGCGCACGCGGTGCTCGACGAGGCGGTCGCGTCGCTGCCGGCCGACCTCCCCGTCGTCGTGGTGGGTCAGTCGCTGGGCGGGTACGTGACGCTCGGCTGGGCCGCCGGGCTGTCCCGTGCCGGCACGCTCGGCCGCCTGGCCGGCGTGGTCGCGTCGGGGTGCAGCACGGACCCGCTCGGCAAGCCGGTCGCGCTGTACCGCGGGGCGGCGGACCGGGTGGCGCGGACCGCGGCGTCCGTCCGCGCCCGCTGGGGCCGGGGCACCCCCCGGCCGCGCACGTCGCCCGACGGGTCGACCCGCCCCGCGTGGGGTCTCGTCACGGACGCCCTCGGCCAGCTCGCGGGCCGGTCGTCGTTGGCGGACCTCGCGGCGGTCCGCGTCCCGGTGTGGCTCGTCAACGGGTCCCGCTGCCACCTGCGCTGGCAGGAGCAGGCCCACCTGCGCGCGGCGGAGCGGGGCGCGCTGGTCGTGGTGCCCCGCACCGGCCACGACGTCCAGCTGGAGGCGCCGCAGGTGTACAACCGCATCCTGTCGCGCGCCCTGTCGGACTTCACGCGGCGCGGCGCCCGGGCCGTCGCGGGCGACGCCGAGGGTGCGACACTGAGGGCATGAGCGACACGACCTCCGTCGAGCAGGAGCTCGAGGACCGCGGGAGCAACCGGTCCCAGCGTCCCGACTCGCAGGCCTTCAAGGACTTCATCACCTCCGGGTGGGGACCCCGCGCGGACCTCGGCGTGACGCCGGGTCGCGCGGTGCCGTTCACCGCGTCCCGCCGCGCCCGGCTCTCCGCGGCGTTCGCTGGGACGCGGCTGGTGCTCCCCGCCGGCCCGCTGAAGCAGCGGTCCAACGACACGGACTACCGGTTCCGCCCGCACTCGGCGTTCGCGCACCTCACCGGGTTCGGCACCGACCAGGAGCCCGACGCCGTGCTGGTGCTGCACCCCACGGCGGAGGGCGCCGGCGACGACGGCTCGAACCACCACGCGGTGCTGTACGTGCGGCCCCTCGCCCCCCGCGACACCGAGGAGTTCTACGCGGACTCCCGGTACGGCGAGTTCTGGGTCGGCGCCCGGCCCTCCCTGGACGACGTCACGACGGCGACGGGCGTCGAGGCCCGGCACGTCGACGAGCTGCGCGAGGCGCTGGCCAAGGACCTCGGCGTCGACGGCGTGCGGATCCTCGTCGTGGCGGAGGCCGACGACGAGATCACGGCCGTCGTGGAGGCGCTGCGCGAGGAGTACGGCATCGCCGAGGACGCGTCGGACGCCGCCCTCGCGGAGGCAGCCTCCGAGCTGCGCCTCGTCAAGGACGAGCTGGAGATCGAGCTCATGCGGGAGGCCGTGGGCCGCACGATCGACGGCTTCGAGGCCGTCGTCCGGTCGCTGCCGCGCGCCGTGGAGCACCGTCGGGGCGAGCGCGTCATCGAGACGACGTTCGACGCGCACGCGCGCCTCGAGGGCAACACGGTGGGCTACGAGACGATCGCCGCGGCCGGCGAGCACGCCACCACGCTGCACTGGATCACGAACGACGGCCAGGTGCGCCGCGGCGAGATGGTGCTCGTGGACGCGGGCGTCGAGGTCGACGAGCTGTACACCGCCGACGTCACGCGCACGCTGCCCGTGGACGGCACGTTCACCGACGTCCAGCGGCGCATCTACACCGCGGTGCTCGACGCGGCGGACGCCGCGTTCGCCGTCGCGGTGCCGGGCGCGCGGTTCCGGGACATCCACGCCGCGGCGATGGAGGTCATCGCGGCCCGGCTCGAGGAGTGGGGCCTGCTGCCCGTCACCGCGGCCGAGTCGCTGGCCCCCGAGGGTCAGCAGCACCGCCGCTGGATGGTGCACGGCACGTCGCACCACCTGGGTCTGGACGTGCACGACTGCGCGCAGGCCCGCCGCGAGATGTACCTCGACGGCGTGCTGGAGCCCGGCATGGTGTTCACCATCGAGCCGGGCCTGTACTTCAAGGCGGACGACCTCGCGGTGCCCGAGGAGTACCGCGGCATCGGCGTCCGCATCGAGGACGACGTGCTGGTGACGGCCGACGGCAACGAGAACCTGTCGGCGGGGCTGCCGCGCCGCCCGGAGGACGTCGAGGCCTGGATGGCGGGCCTGCGCGACTGAGACCCGCCTGCGTCCCGGACGAGCGACGAAGGGGCCGGTCCGGCAGCCACGGCTGCCGGACCGGCCCCTTCGTCGCTCAGGTCAGCGGTCCGACCTCCCCGGGGGCGCCCACGGGTCCTCCGGGTCGGAGCCGCCGGGCTGCGGGGCGTCCTGCGACGGCTGCGGGTTCGACGGCCCTTCCCCGCCGGCGACGGACGTCGTCGACGAGCCGCTGCCCGCGTCCGGCGCGACGGGCTGCTCCGGCGCCGGGGCCGGGGTGTCGCCCTCGGGACGCATCGCCCCGTAGCGGGGGGCGCCGTCGGGCATCGTCCAGCGCGGGTCGGGGGTCGACGGAGCCGGGGCCGAGGGCGCCGAGGCCGGCGACGCGGGGTTCGTCGTGGCGGCGGGGCGTTCCGGTCGGCGCGGCTTGCCCACCCCGCTCGGGGAGTCGGCCAGCATGCGGCGGGCCTCGCCCGCGTGCTCCGACGCGCACAGCAGCGCGTACGTGGACGCGACGATCTGCGACTGCGACGTGAAGTCGCGGCGGCCGCCGGTGAACGCGTAGGACAGCACGGAGAACATCAGGCCGAACCCGGCACCGAGGGCCATGGCCACGAGCAGCACGCTGGAGGCGCCCCCGGCGAACAGCGTGAGCAGCAGGCCCACGAAGAACCCGAACCAGGCACCCGACAGCGCACCCGCGAGCGCGACACGGCCGTACGTGAGACGGCCGGTGACCCGCTCGACCATGCGCAGGTCGGTGCCCACGATGGTGACGTGCTGCACGGGGAACTTCTCGTCGGACAGGTAGTCGACCGCCTTCTGGGCCTCCAGGTAGGAGTCGTAGGCCGCCACCTCGTCGCCCTGCGGCAGGGTGGGGACGCGGGGCACGGGCGTCGCGCGGCTGAAGCTCATTCGCCCAGTATTTCCTACTGTGCGCACCGGGGCCACACACGGTCCGCCTACGATCGGGGGATGAGCACCGCCACCCTCGCCGAGCAGGTCCGCGCCGCGCTGTCCACGGTCGTCGACCCGGAGATCCGCCGCCCGCTCACGGAGCTGGACATGGTCCGTTCCGTGGAGGTGCGGGACACCGACGCGGGCGCGCACGTCGTGGTGGGGATCGACCTCACGGTGGCGGGCTGCCCCATGAAGTCGCAGCTCGTGTCGGAGGTCACCGCGGCGACGGTCGAGGTGGACGGGGTGGCGTCCGCGGAGGTGGAGCTGGGCGTGATGACGCCGGAGCAGCGGGCGTCGATGCGGTCCCGGCTGCGGGGCGGCTCGGGCGACCCGGTGATCCCGTTCTCCCAGCCGGGCTCGCTGACCAAGGTGATCGCGGTGGCGTCCGGCAAGGGCGGGGTCGGCAAGTCGTCGGTGACGGCGAACCTGGCGGTGGCGATGGCGGCCGACGGGCTCGCCGTGGGGGTCGTGGACGCCGACATCTACGGCTTCTCGGTCCCGCGGATGCTGGGCGTGGACCGGCAGCCGACACGCGTCGACTCGATGCTGCTGCCCCCGATCGCGCACGGGGTGAAGGTGGTCTCGATCGGCATGTTCGTGCCGGAGGGGCAGCCGGTGGTGTGGCGCGGCCCGATGCTGCACCGCGCGCTGGAGCAGTTCCTGGCGGACGTGTTCTGGGGCGACCTGGACGTGCTGCTCCTGGACCTGCCGCCGGGGACGGGCGACATCGCGATCTCGGTGGCGCAGCTGCTGCCGGGCAGCGAGATCCTCGTCGTGACGACGCCGCAGGTCGCGGCCGCCGAGGTCGCGGAACGCGCCGGGTCGATCGCGACGCAGACGTCGCAGGGCCTGGTGGGCGTGGTGGAGAACATGTCGTGGCTGGAGCAGCCGGACGGTTCGCGCCTGGAGGTGTTCGGGGCGGGCGGCGGCGCGGCGGTCGCGGAGCGGCTGTCGACGGCGGTCGGCCAGGACGTGCCGCTGCTGGGCCAGGTGCCGCTGGACGTCGCCGTGCGCGAGGGCGGCGACGCCGGCACGCCCGTGGTGCTCACCGCGCCCGACTCCCCCGGGGCGCGCGTGCTGCGGGACGTCGCACGCACCGTGGCGGGGCGTCGCCGCGGGCTGGCGGGACGGCAGCTGGGCGTGACGCCCGTCAGCGCGTCCTGACGGCGGACGGCGGTCCGGGAGCGGTCACAGGTCGGCGATACTGAGCACCATGACGTCTCCCCAGTGGCTCGATTCCTGGTCCGCCGCCGACGGCGCCGCGCGCGTCCGCACCCTGTTCACCGACGCCTTCGGCGCCGACGCCGCACCCGACGGTGTCTGGTCGGCGCCCGGCCGCGTCAACCTCATCGGGGAGCACACCGACTACAACGCCGGCCTCGCCCTGCCCGTCGCGCTCCCCCACCGCACGTTCGTCGCGCTGCGCTCCCGCGCCGACGACGTGGTCCGCCTCGCCTCCGCGCAGGCCCCCGGGCAGACCTGGGAGACGACGCTGGCCGACGTCGGCCCCGGCGTCACCACCGGCTGGGGCGCCTACGTCGCCGGCGTCGCGTGGGCGCTGCGCGAGGCCGGGCACGCCGTCACCGGGTTCGACGCCGTCGTCGACTCGTGCGTGCCGTTCGGGGCCGGGCTGTCGTCGTCCGCCGCCCTGGAGTGCGCCGTCGCCGTCGCGCTCGACGCCGTGCACGACCTCGGGCTCGCCGCCGACGACGCGGGCCGCGCCGAGCTGTCCGCCGCCTGCGTGCGCGCGGAGAACGAGATCGCGGGCGCCCCCACGGGCGGCATGGACCAGGCCGCGTCCCTGCGCTGCTCGGCCGGGCACGCGCTGCTGCTGGACTGCCGCCCGGGGCTGTCGGCCCTGGACTCGGGCCACCGCGTGCCGTTCGACCTCGTCCCGGCGGGCCTGACCCTGCTCGTCGTCGACACCCGCGCGGAGCACGCGCTCGTCGACGGCCAGTACGCCGCGCGCCGGGCCGCCTGCGAGCGGGCCGCCGCGCTCCTGGGCGTCGAGAACCTCCGCGCGATCGACCCGGCCGACCTGGACGACGCGCTCGCCCGCCTGGCCGACGCCGAGGACGGCGCGACGCTGCAGGCGCGCGTGCGCCACGTCGTCACCGAGATCGATCGCACCGCACGGTTCGCCGAGCTGGTCCAGGCCGGTCGGCTCACCGACGTCGGCCCCCTCATGGACGCCTCCCACGACTCCCTGCGGGACGACTACGAGGTCTCCGCACGCGAGCTCGACCTCGTCGTCGACACGGCGCGCGCCCACGGCGCGCTCGGCGCCCGCATGACCGGCGGCGGGTTCGGCGGCTCCGCCATCGCGCTGTTGCGCGCCGACGCCGTCGCGCCGGTCGTCGCCGCGATCCAGGCGGCGTTCGAGGACGCCGGCCTCACCGCGCCGGGGTTCCTGCTCTCCCCGCCCTCGCAGCCCGCGGGCTGACCCCCCGACGGGACGAGGCCGGACCCCCGCGGGGTCCGGCCTCGTCCGCGTCAGCGGCGGGTGGTCACCACAGGGTGGTGACGGCGATGAGCGCCCCCGGGATGCCGACGAAGACGCCGAGCACCCACACGCCCGCCCACACCTTGTGGGTGGCGGCCAGGCCGCCGAGCCGCGTCGCGGCCCGCAGCGGGACCTGGCGCAGCAGCGGGAGGCCGAACACGACGGCCGCGGCGAACACGTTGAACAGCACGTGCACGAACGCCGCCTGGAGGGCGACCGTCGCCTCCGGGCCGGTGAAGGCGAACGCGGCGATGAGCGCCGTGACCGTGGTGCCGATGTTGGCGCCCACGGTGAAGGGGTAGATCTGGCGCAGCGAGAACGTGCCGGAGCTCGCCAGCGGGATCATGAGGCTCGTGGTCGTCGAGGACGACTGCACCATCATCGTCACCAGCGCGCCGCTGGCCATGCCGGTCACCGGGCCGCGACCGATCGACCGGTGCAGGACCTCGGCGGCGCGGCCCACGAGCAGCACCTTGAGCAGGCGGCCCAGCCAGTTGATGACGAACAGGATGAGACCGATCCCGAGGAGGATCATCGCGACACCGTGCCACGCGCCGGGCAGGAACGAGGTCGCGCCGGCGAACAGGTTCGCCAGGGGCTCCGTGATCGTGTCGACGACGCTGCCCACGGCGCCGAACATCGTGGCGACGAACCCGCCGTCCGTACCCGACGCGGCCCCCGCCAGCCAGCCCGACGTCCGCTCCAGCAGGCCGAACATCATCTCGAGCGGCAGGAAGATCGCAACGGCCAGCAGGTTGAAGAAGTCGTGCACCGTCGCGGCGGAGAACGCCCGGCGGAACGCCTCCTTGTCCCGGGCGGCGCCCAGGCTGACCAGCGTGTTCGTCAGCGTGGTACCGATGTTCGCGCCCATGAGCATGGGGATCGCGATCTGGATGGGCAGGCCGCCGGCGACCAGACCGACCGTCACCGACGTCGTCGTCGAGCTGGACTGCACCAGCGCCGTGAACAGCACGCCCACCATGAGGCCCACGAACGGGTTGGACGCGAACCCGAAGAGCGCCTCCGCGGAGTCGCCCGTCGCGGCCTTGAAGCCGGAGCCGATGAGCTCGACGGCGGTGACCAGCACGTAGACGCCCGCGACGACACCGAGCCAGTTCGCGGCGTTCAGGCGCCGACCCGTCAGGCCGAACCGTTCGAACGGGCTGACCAGGCGCGGGGTCGACGACGCCGGGGTGGCGACGGACACGGGTGCCTGGGGCAGGACGGCGGTCATGTGAGCTCCCGGGTGGGGGTGGGGCGGTCACCGGGTGGCGACCGCAGCACGTCATGGCACCCCTGAGGCAACCAGTCCTCGGTGTCCCGCACCCAGAGCCCAGGTGAACGGCAGGTGAACTCGCACCGTCTCGTCCATCACACGGCCACCTGTCCCGTCACAGGTCGTAGGTGGCCAGCAGCGGCGCATGGTCGCTCCACCGCGCGTCGTAGGTCGTCGCCCGGTCGACCTCCACCTTGACGGCCCGCTCCGCGAGCGCCGGGTTGGCGAGCTGGTAGTCGATGCGCCAGCCCTTGTCGTTGTCGAACGCCTGGCCGCGCCACGTCCACCAGGTGTACGGGCCCGGGCCGTCGCCGCCGTGGGCACGACCGAGGTCGGTCCACCCGCCGGCCAGCCACCGGTCGACGTACGCGCGCTCGGCGGGGAGGAACCCCGCGCTCTTGAGGTTGCCCTTCCAGTTCGCGATGTCCACCTCGCGGTGCGCGATGTTGACGTCGCCCGCCACGACGACGGGGGCGTCGTCCGCGACGAGCCCGTCGAGCCGGGCGGACACCCTGTCGAGGTGCGCGTACTTGGCGGTCATCGTGTGCTCCTCCCCCGGCTTCGTCGACCCCGAGTGCAGGTACGCGGACACGACGGTGAGCCGCCCGCCGTCGGGCAGCGCGAGGTCGGCCTCCAGCCAGCGGCCGGTGTCGACGTCCGGCTCGGTGCCGTCGTCGCCGGGCAGGCCGGCGCGCGAGGCCGTGATCGGCAGGCGGGAGACGACCGCGACGCCGGCGCGGCCCTTGATCGCGCTGGGCAGCTGCGCGACGTGCCAGCCCGCGAACTGGGCGGTGACGACCTCCTCGGGGGCGCGGACCTCCTGGAGCAGCAGGACGTCGGGGGCTCGGTGGGCGGTCCAGGCGTCCATGCCGCGGCGGACGGCGGCTCGGATCCCGTTGACGTTGGCGGTGGCGACGGTCAGCACGCCGGACATCCCACCACACCGCGCCGACATCGTCAGCGGCGCAGGTCACGATCCTTCCGCGGACCGGACGCCGAGGTCAGTCGCCTCGGTGGGCGGCCTCCAGCGCGGGGACGTCGATCTTCGTCATCTGGAGCATCGCCTCCATGACGCGCCGGTTCGCGGGCGTCGAGTAGTCGCCGCTGAGCTCCTCGAGCTGCCGGGGGATCACCTGCCAGCTCACCCCGAACCGGTCGGTGCACCAGCCGCACTGGCCGGGCTTGCCGCCGTCGGCGGTGAACAGGTCCCAGTACCGGTCGACCTCCTCCTGGCCGTCGCACAGCAGGTAGAGGCTGAACGCCTCGTCGAGGCGCAGGGCCGGCCCGGCGTTGAGGCCGATGACGTCGATCCCGCCGACCGTGAACTCCACGATGAACGGCTTGCCGGCCGTCGCGCCCGGCACGCCCTCGGGCGCGGTGAGCACGCGGCCCACGCGGGAGTCGGGCACGTGCTCGGCGTAGAAGACGGCGGCCTCGTGGGCGTTGTCGTCGGCGAACCACAGGTGCGGTCTGACGGTGACCATGACTCCTCCTCGCGCCCCGCCGGTCGGGGTCTCAGGAGTCGGGACCACGCGGGGGCGTCGAACTCATCGGTCGCTCCTCCCGGAAGCGCGACGAGCGTGCTGGCTTCGTACCTCATCCGGTCGGATGGAGTACGAAGCCAGCACGCTCGTCGCGCGACTGCCGGGAACGGGTCAGACGGCGGCGACCGCCCGCTCGGCGGTCTCGACGACGTTCGCGAGCAGCATGGCGCGGGTCATCGGCCCGACGCCGCCCGGGTTGGGCGAGTACCAGGACGCGACCTCGCGGGCGGCGGGGTCGATGTCGCCGACGACCTTGGACTTCCCCGTGGCCGGGTCGGTCTCGCGGGACACGCCGACGTCGATGAGCACGGCGCCCGGCTTGACCATGTCGGCCGTGACGAGGTGCTTGACGCCGGCCCCGGCGACGATCACGTCGGCGCGGCGCACGAGCTCCGGCAGGTCGCGGGTGCCGGTGTGCGTCAGCGTGACCGTCGCGTTGACGGCGCGACGGGTCAGCAGCAGGCCGATGGGACGGCCCACGGTGACACCGCGACCCAGCACCACGACCTCCTTGCCGTGCAGGTCGACGTCGTGCCGCAGCATGAGGTCGATGATCCCGCGCGGGGTGCACGGCAGCGGGGAGTCGATCTCCTCGTTGACGCGCAGCACGAGCCGGCCCAGGTTGGTCGGGTGCAGGCCGTCGGCGTCCTTGGCGGGGTCGACGAGCTCGAGCACCCGGTTGGTGTCGATGCCCTTCGGCAGCGGGAGCTGCACGATGAACCCGGTGCAGGCGGGGTCCTCGTTGAGCCGGCGCACGGCCGCCTCGATCTCCTCCTGCGTGGCGTCCCCGGGCAGGTCCTCCCGGATGGACTCGATGCCGACCTCCGCGCAGTCGCGGTGCTTGCCGGCGACGTACCACTGCGAGCCCGGGTCGTCGCCGACGAGCAGGGTGCCGAGGCCGGGCACGACGCCGCGCTCGCGCAGCGCCGCGACGCGCTCGCGCAGCTCGCCCTTGATCGTGGCCGCGGTGGCCTTGCCGTCGAGGATCTGTGCGGTCATGGGTGCTCCCTGGGGGTCGAACATGCCGTGGTGGCGGTCGGGCATGCGGTGGCGGCCCGTCCTTCGGTGGTGACGGGCCGCCACCGCATGCTCGGCGGGGTCGTTACTGGGCGAGGCCCGGGTAGAGCGGGAAGTCCGCGGTGAGCTTCGCGACGCGGGCGCGCAGGGCGTCGGCGTCGGCCGACGCGCCGTCGCGCAGCGCGGTCGCGATGATGTCCGCGACCTCGGTGAACTCGGCGTCGCCGAACCCGCGGGTGGCGAGCGCCGGCGTGCCGATGCGCAGGCCGGAGGTGACGCGCGGCGGGCGCGGGTCGAACGGCACGGCGTTGCGGTTCACGGTGATGCCGACCGAGTGCAGGAGGTCCTCCGCCTGCTGGCCGTCCATCGCGGAGTTCCGCAGGTCGACGAGGACGAGGTGCACGTCGGTGCCGCCCGTGAGGACGGACACGCCGGTGTCGGCGACGTCGGCGTGGCCGAGACGCTCGGCGATGATCTGCGCGCCGCGCAGGGTGCGCTCCTGGCGCTCCTTGAACGCCTCGCTGCCGGCGATCTTGAACGCGACCGCCTTGCCCGCGATGACGTGCATGAGCGGGCCGCCCTGCTGACCCGGGAACACCGCCGAGTTCAGCTTCTTGGCGTACTCGTCCTTGGCCAGGATGAAGCCGGAGCGGGGACCGCCGATGGTCTTGTGCACCGTGGAGGACACGACGTCGGCGTGCGGCACCGGGGACGGGTGCAGGCCCGCGGCCACCAGGCCCGCGAAGTGCGCCATGTCGACCCACAGCTTGGCGCCGACCTCGTCCGCGACCTCGCGGAACGCCGCGAAGTCGAGGTGACGGGGGTACGCCGACCAGCCGGCGATGATGACGTCAGGACGGTGCTCGAGGGCCTTCTTGCGGACCTCGTCCATCTCGATGCGGTGCGAGGTCGGGTCCACGCCGTACGCGCCGACGTCGTACAGCTTGCCGGAGAAGTTGATCTTCATGCCGTGCGTGAGGTGACCGCCGTGGGCCAGCTCCAGGCCGAGGATCTTGTCGCCCGCGTTGATGAGGGCGTGCAGCACGGCCGCGTTGGCCTGCGCGCCGGAGTGCGGCTGGACGTTCGCGTACTCGGCGCCGAACAGCTCCTGGGCACGGGCGATCGCGAGGTTCTCCGCGACGTCGACCTGCTCGCAGCCGCCGTAGTAGCGGCGGCCCGGGTAGCCCTCGGCGTACTTGTTGGTCAGGACGGAACCCTGGGCCTGCAGGACGGCACGGGGCACGAAGTTCTCGGACGCGATCATCTCGAGCGTGTCGCGCTGGCGGGCCAGCTCGCCGTCGAGGACGGCGGCGATCTCGGGGTCGACCTCGGCCAGCGGCGCGTCGAACGTGGGGTCGGGAGTGCTCATCGGGCGTCTCCATGCTGTGTCGGCGGTGGACGAACGTGGTGCCGCTCCTGGCGGAACGGCGTTCGGGCATTGCTCGGTCGAGCGACAGGGCCCAGGCGACCGACCCCTCGCCACACAGCGCGTCGCTCCCCGGTGGTGATCCACCTGTACGCCAGTCGCGACACCGCGATCCTAGCCGATGGCGCCGGACCGTCGCCCGGACGGTCCGGCGCCGGACGGTCACGGCGTCAGCGCCACGTGTCGTCCAGGGCGAGCACGCCGTCCTGGCCCACGGTGGCCGTGCGGTTCGCACCGCTCTCCCACACGACGGCGCCCGAGCCGTCCACCTTGACGTACTTGTACTCGAAGGCGGTGCCGGGCGGCAGGTCGACCGTGGCGGACCACACGAGGTAGGCGTCCGCACCGAGCCGCACCCCCTGCTGCGGCGCCCACGACCCGAGCTCCGGCAGCGAGCCGACGAGCCGCACGTCCTGGCCCCACGCCGTCGTCGCGGTGACCGACACGGAGGTCTCGCCCGTCGCCTGCCCGCCGCCCGACGACGCGCACGGGTCCCCGGCGGTGACCTGACCGCCCCGCACGGCGACGTGCTCACCGCTGAGCGTGTAGTCCCGCCCGCCGTTGTTGTCCCACGTGCCGGAGCCGTCGGTGAACGCCGCGGTGACGGTCGCGCCGTCGGTGTCGATCTCGCGGGACACCCAGCCCGTGCACGCGGCCGTCATCGGCGCTCCCGGCACCGCCGTCCACGCCCCCGAACCGACGCGGTGGTGCACGCGGTACGCCGACCAGGCGGCGTCGGTCGCGTAGTACACGGTGGTGGTGCCGCCGTCGGACCCGCCGTCGCCGCCCGCGGCGAGCAGCGCGAGCGCCCCGTACGCGGGGACCGTCGCCGAGAACGTGCCCGCCCCGGAGACCGTGTAGGTCCGCGAGCAGTCGTCGGCGGCGACGACGTCGCAGTAGGTCCCGGCGGGCAGCGACGTGGAGTAGGTGCGCGTGACGGCCGAGGCCGTGTTGTTGATCGTCACGTAGCCGACGTCGCCGCGCCCGTAGGCGATGTGGTTGCCGCCGTCGTCCCACCAGCTCGTGACCGCCGTGCCGGCCACCGCGTTGTGGAACCCGACCATCCCCCGGACCTCGGTCGCGGCGTGCGTGCACGTCCACGCCGCCGACCCGCAGGACGCGTCCGGCACCGTCGTCTGCGTGGCGCCGGGCGCACCGGCGTCCTTGTCCGTCCACGTGTAGCCCGAGTAGACGGTGGGCGACCCGTACGGCCACGACAGCAGGAAGGTGTTCGCCAGGAGGTACTTGGCGCCCCACCTGTAGTTCATCGTCTCGCCGTTGCGCTCCGTGTCGTGATTGTCGACGAACACGCCCGCGTTCGCGGACGGGAGCTTGCCGTCGCCGATCGTGCGCAGCCCGGCGATGCTGCCGTCGAACCGGGACCGCAGCTCGCGGGCGTAGTCGAACTCGTGGGAGTCGCCGCTGCCCAGGTACTCCGCGGGACGGACCGGCTCACCGGCCGCGCCGATGACCTCGTGCACCCAGAAGACGTCCGGGTCCGACAGCCGGGCCCGGATCGCCTCCAGGTCGGCCGCCGGGACGTGCTTCGCCGCGTCGATGCGGAAGCCCCCGACCCCGAGGTCGATGAGGTCGTTCATGTACGCCGCGATCCGGTCGCGGACGTACGCCGACCCGGTGCGCAGGTCCTGCAGGGACAGCAGGCGGCAGTTCTGCACCTGGTAGCGGTCGGAGTAGTTCGTGATGCTGGTGCGGCAGTCGTTGAAGTCGGCCGCGGAGTAGAGGCCGGGGAACGAGTCGACGCCGAACGGGCTGCCCGCGACCCCGGTGCCGGACCCCTGGTCGGCGCCCGTGGTGTGGTTGACGACGGCGTCGACGACGACGCCCACACCGGCGTCGCGGCACGTGTCGACCATCGCCGCGAACTCGGCGCGCGTGCCCAGCTTGGACTCGATCCGGTAGCTGACGGGCTGGTAGGAGGTCCACCACGCGGTGCCGCGCACGTGCTCCTGCGGCGGGGAGACCTGGACCCAGCCGTACCCGGCGGGGCCGAGGGTCGAGGTGCACTCGGCCGCCACGGAGTCCCAGGTCCACTGGAACAGGTTCGCGATGACGTTGCCGCGCCCGTTCGCCGAGTCCACGACGGGGCTGGGGACGGGTGTCGTGGCGGCGGCCGGCCCGGGCAGGGCCAGGAGGCCGGCGGCCGCGACGCCGACGGCGGCGAGCGCGGCGAGCGCCCGGTGGGGGCGTGCGGTGGTGCGGGATCGATGTGCGAGCGGCATTGCTCTGCTCCTTCGTCGGGGACCGTCGTCGGACCCGGTGCGTCCTGCCCGGCGTCGGTGCCGGGCGGGCGGTGCTGCGGCCGGTGGGCCGCCTCTGGCGGGAGCATCCTGTCGATGCGCGTGCAACGTTACTGCAAGACTTGCAAGCGCCTACAGGGGTCGGCCCCGGACGCGACGGAGCCCGCGCACCCGACGTGGTGCGCGGGCTCCGGACGACGCGCGACGGCTGCCGGACCGTCAGGGCGTCGGCGGCGTCGGGGTCACCGCGTGCGGACGCCCGACGACGACGCCCTGGTGGGTCCGGCGCGTCACGACGCGGGCCCGAGCCTGACGATGCTCCAGGACACCGGCGGCAGGACCGCGCCGAGCCGGGCGTCGGTGAGCCGCGCGGACCCGTTCGTCCGCGGCACGACCGACGAGTCGTCGTCGGCGGTGGCCGTCCACGTGTGGTCGGGGTTGGACAGCGTGAGCGCCTCCACGACCCGCAGGCCGGCGAACCCGCGCAGGTCGACGTCGAGCGTGACCTCGTCCGTCACCGACCGGTTCGTGGCCAGCACCACGACCTCACCGGTCTCGGCGTCGTGGGTGGCCACGGCGTCGAGCACCGGGACCTCGCCGAACCGGGCCGTACCGGTCGTCGGGGAGTCGATCGCGAGCCGCAGCACCTCGCCCGCCGCGTGCCGGGAGGTCAGCGCGAACGGGTGGAAGATCGTCTGCTTCCAGCTGCGTCCGCCCGGCTCGGTCATGATCGGGGCGATGACGTTGACCAGTTGGGCCTGCGAGGCGGCGTGCACGCGGTCGGTGTGCCGCAGCAGGCTGATGAGCAGGTTGCCCACGACGACGGCGTCGGCCACGTTGTACCGGTCCTCGAGCAGGACCGGGGCCACGGGCCAGTCGTCTCCCGACGGCGGACGGGACTCGGCACGCTTCTGGTACCAGACGTTCCACTCGTCGAAGGAGATGTTGATGAACTTGCTCCGCTTGCCCGCGGCCCGCACGGCGTCGGCCGTGGCGGCGACGGAGTCGACGAAGTGGTCCATGTCCACAGCGGACGCGAGGAACGAGGCGAGGTCACCGTCGGACTCCCAGTAGTACGCGTGCGCCGAGACGTGGTCGACGTGCTCGTACGCCTCGGTGAGCACCGTGTGCTCCCAGGCGCCGAAGGTCGGCATGCCGGAGTTGGACGACCCGCACACGACGAGCTCGAGGTCGGGGTCGATCATGCGCATGGCCCGGGCGGTCTCGGCGGCGAGGCGCCCGTACTCGGCGGCCGTCTTCGCACCGATCTGCCACGGCCCGTCCATCTCGTTGCCGAGGCACCACATCTTCACGCGGTACGGCTCCTCGGCCCCGTGCGCCCGGCGCAGGTCGCTCCAGGCGGTGCCGCCGGGGACGTTGCAGTACTCGAGCAGGTCGAGCGCCTCCTGGACGCCGCGCGTGCCGAGGTTCACGGCCATCATCGGCTCGACGCCGGTGCGTGCCGCCCAGCGCATGAACTCGTCGACCCCGACCAGGTTGGGCTCGGTCGAGTGCCAGGCCAGGTCGAGACGGCGCGGGCGGTCCTCGACCGGCCCGACGCCGTCCTCCCAGCGGTAGCCGGAGACGAAGTTCCCGCCCGGGTAGCGCACGGTCGACACGCCGAGCTCACGGGTGAGCTCGACGACGTCGCCGCGGAACCCGTCGGCGTCGGCGGTGGGATGGCCGGGGTCGTGGATCCCGGTGTAGACGGAGCGACCGAGGTGCTCGACGAACGAGCCGAACGTGCGGCGACGCACGGGGCCGACGACGAAGGCCGGGTCGACGGTGACGGTGGCGGACAGCATGGTTCCTCCCCTGACGGGGTCGACGATGGGTCCGGCGGGCACCGCGGTCGCGGTGCCCGCCGGGGCGTGGGGCGGGTCGACTACTTGATCGACCCGAGGGAGAGCCCGCCCTGCCAGTACTTCTGCAGGCCGAGGAACGCCGCGATCAGCGGGATGATCGACACGAACGCACCGGTCACGATGAGGTTCCACACCTGTTCGCCGCCGGCGCCGGCGTTGGAGAGGGCCTGCCACTGGTTGAGGCCGACCGTCACGGGCAGTAGGTCGGTGTCGCGCAGCACCGCGAGCGGCAGGAAGAAGTTGTTCCAGCTGAACACCGTGGTCAGCAGCAGCACCGTGACGATCGCGGGTCGCAGCAGCGGCAGGGCCACCTGGACGAAGAGCCGCACCTCCCCGGCACCGTCGACGCGTCCGGCGTCGAGCATCTCGCTCGGGATCGCCTCCTGGGAGTACACCCGCACGAGGTAGACCCCGATGGGACTGAGCAGCGACGGCAGGATGACGGCCCACATCGTGTTGATGAGCCCGATGTCGCTCAGCAGCACGAAGGTCGGGATCGTCAGCGCCGTCAGCGGAACCATGACGGACCCGAGCAGCACGGTGAAGTACGCGGTACGCCCCTTGAAGTGGTACTTCGCGAGCCCGTACCCGGCGAGGATCGCGAGCACGGTGGCACCGATGCCGCCGGCGAGCGCGTAGATGAACGAGTTGCGCAGCCAGATCCAGTAGATGCCGCCCTGGTGCTCGAAGAGCCCCCGGATGTTGTCCACGAGGGAGAAGTCGTCGTTGAACCACAGCGCCCCGCCGGAACCGACGAACAGACCGCTGTTCGTCTTGGTGGACCCCACCACGAGGAACCACAGGGGGACGACGAAGTACAGGGCCATGAGCACCAGGAACGCGTGCGAGCCGATCCGGCGGCCGCCCTTCGCACCCCTGCCAGGGCGGCGCTCACGCTGCGTCGGGGCCGGGCTGGTGGAGGTGTCCGTCGTCATCACTTGAGTCCGCTCTGCTTGCGGGTCAGGTACAGGAAGATGTACGACCCGATGAACACGAAGATGCCCAGTGCGAACGCGATCGTGGACGCGTAGTTGAACTGGCTGTAGGAGAACGCCAGGGAGTAGGCGTACATGTTCGGCGTGTAGTCCGGGGGGATCGCGCCCTGCGCCACGGAGCGCAGCACCGTCGGTTCGGTGAAGAACTGCAGGGTCCCGATGAGCGAGAAGACGACGACCATGACCATCGACGACGACACCATCGGCACCTTGATGCGCACCGCCGTCTGGAGGCCGTTCGCCCCGTCGATGCGCGCGGCCTCGTAGATCGACGGGTCGATCGTCCGCAGCGCCGCGTAGATGATGATCATGTAGTAGCCCACCCACTGCCAGGTCACGATGTTGACCAGGGAGGCGAAGATCATCGACGAGCTGAGGAAGTTCGGTGCGGTCATGCCGAAGAGCCCGAAGACGTCGGTGGCCGGGCCGAACCGCGGGCTGTAGAGGAAGCCCCACATCAGCGCACCGATGACCGCGGGGACCGCGTACGGCACGAAGATGAGCAGGCGCGACGCCTTGGACAGCCGGGTCGCCAGGGTGTCCAGCACCAGCGCGCACAGGAGCGCGAGCCCGATCTGGATCGGGACCATGACGACCACGAACTTGGCGACCCGCAGCAACCCCTCGAGGAAGACGGGGTCGGTGAACGCTCGCACGTAGTTGTCGAGGCCGACGAAGACGGACTCTCCGCCGGTCGCGAGCCCCTTGTTGTGCAGGCTCATCCAGAACGCGTAGCCGAGCGGGATGATGAGGAACAGCAGGAACACGACGGTGAACGGGGCGACGAAGAGCCATCCCCACCACTGCCGCTTGCTGTCGATGGTGCTGGTCGAGGCCGTCCGGCGGGAGCTCGTGCCCCTCTCGCCCGTCGTGACGGGTCCGGCGCCTCGGTCGACTGCTGCCGACGACGTTGTCATGGTCTACTCCCTGCGCGATCCTGACCGGACCGAGGGGTCGCCGGCCCGGTGGCCCGGGCCGGCGACCCGTCGGTCACTTGACGGTGAAGCCCTGCTGCTGGGCGTAGGACACGAGAGCGTCCTGGATGGTCTGCAGCGTGGTGGCGGCGTCACCACCGGACTCCACCATGTCGAACAGCGCCTGCGTCTGCTGGTCGTAGGCGTAGACCTGGAACGGGCTGAAGGAGAAGCCCTCGTAGCCGTTCGCGGCCTCGAGGAACACGTCCTTGTTGATCTGCTGCCCGCCGAAGAACTCGTACTCCTTGTTCACGAAGAAGTCGGACTCGAGCGCCTCGTTCCACTGCGGGAAGAGGGCGGCCTCGTCGATGCCGAGCTCCCAGGCGTCCATGTTGCCGAACAGCTCGGACGCCACCGTGTACGCGGCCTGCTTGTCGGACGCCTGCTCGGTCACCGCGAAGGTGGAGCCGCCCCAGTTGACCTGGGTGGGGTCGTTGGTGTCCCACTGCGGCAGCGGCGCGGCCTTCCACTCGGCCTCGGAGTCGGCGTCGGAGAGCCCCTGGAGGTAGCCCGGGCCCCATGCGGCCGCCAGGTAGACGGCGTAGGTGCCGTCGACGAGGCTGGTGTTGTAGTCCGAGGTGAACGCGTCGTCCGTGGACACGAGGCCCTCGTCGATCAGGCCCTTCCAGTACGACAGGACCTGCTCCGCCTCCGGCGTGGCGACCTCGATGCCGATCTCCTGCGGGTTCGCGGGGTCGTACGCGAACGGGGTCCACCCGTTCTGCGCGAACAGCGCGTAGTTCAGCGCGTTGCCGTTGGTCGGGTAGTTGGTGATGTAGCCCTCGTAGCCGGCGTCCCGCAGGTCCTGACCCGCCTGGGCGAACTCGTCCCACGTCGTGGGCGGCTCGACGCCGTACTCCTCGAAGATGTCGGCCCGGTACAGCATGCCCATCGGGCCGCCGTCGACGGGCACGGCGTAGACCGAGTCGCCGCTGACGACGTCGGACCAGGCGCCGGTGGTGAACTGGCTCTCCAGCTCGCCTGCACCGAACTCCGACAGGTCGGCGAGCGAGTTCAGGATCGTGTACGTCGGCAGGATCTCCGACTCGAGCATGATGACGTCCGGCGCGCCGGATCCGGCCTCGATGGTGGTCGAGAACTTGTTGTACTCGTCAGCGCCCTGACCGGCGTTCGTCCAGCAGACCTGGACGTCGTCGTGCGTCTCGTTGAAGTGGTCGACCACGGATTCGAACGCGGGGTACCAGGCCCACACGGAGACCTGCGTGGCGTCCGGGTTGACGATCTCGTTGGTGCAGGTCGCGTCACCGCCCGCTGCCTCCGTGCTTCCGTCACCGCCCTCGCCGGAACCGTCCGACGAGCAGGCGGTGAGCAGCGCTCCGGCCGCCAGCGCGGCCACGGCGACCTGTGCTCCACGGCGTTGTGAGATGCGCATTCGTAATCCTCCTTGATGTGCGCGGGGGCCGCCTTGGCCTCCAGCGAGGGACGCCCGCTCTGGCATCCCCCTTCTCCAACGTTGTACATCGGAGTAGGGCTATGTTTACACCGTTGTATATCGTTGGCAAGCCCGTCCACCGCATCGTGACCGGTTCGTCACCGACCACGGCGGCGGGACGTTCAGTGCGCTCGTCGTCCCAGCAGGCTGGACTCCCGGGCGACGATCTCGAACGAGGCGACCACACGGCGCGGCTCCACCGTGGACCCCTCGATCCGCTCCAGCAGCATGTCCACGGCCGTGCGGGCGATCTGCTCGCGCCCTGGCGCGACGGAGCTCAGCAGCGGCTCCGAGTAGCGGGCGTCGTCGATGTCGTCGAAGCCGATCACCGCGACGTCCTGCGGCACCGGGACGCCACGGGAGTGCAGCACGTGCAGGGCCCCCAGGGCCAGGGCGTCGTTCATGCCGAACACCCCGTCCATCACCGTCCCGGCATCCAGCAGTCGTGTCATGGCCGCTGCACCCGTGGAGCGGTGCCAGAGGCCGGCCTCGGCCACGAGATCCGGGTCGAACGGCAGACCGGCCTCGGCCAGCGCCCGACGGTATCCGTCGAAGCGGAGACGGGCCGACCCCATGGTCTCGCCCGGGTGGGCGCCGATGACGGCGATCCGACGGCACCCGCGCTCGACCAGGTGCAGCGTCGCCGCCCGGGATGCCTCGACGTTCGCCATGGTCACGTGGTCGACCGGGCCGAACATCCGCTCGCCCAGCAGGACCATCGGGTAGTCGACCTCCAGACGGTCCGTCTCCTCCGGCTCGAGAGCGAGCGGGGAGAACAGCAGCCCGTCGGTGAGGCGTCGCTGGGGCGAGTCGAGCGCCTGCAGCTCCCGCTCACGCTGGGCGCCCGTCTGCTCGAGGAGGACGACGACCCCGCGCTCCTCGGCGGCACGCATGACCGAGTCCGCCAGCTCGGCGAAGTAGGGCAGCGAGAGCTCCGGAAGCGCCAGGCCGATCATCCCGGTCCGCCCCTGGCGCAGGTTGCGCGCGGTCGTGTTGAGCCGGTATCCGAGGGAGTCGATCGCCTCCTGCACGCGCCGACGTGTCTCGGCACGCACGTGCGGGTAGTCGTTCACGACGTTCGACACGGTCTTGATGGAGACGCCGGCGCGGCGCGCGACGTCGTGCATGGTCACTGCCACGTGACATTCCTCCTGCTCAACGCGACTCAGCGTAGGCCAAGAACCTTCCGCTGGTGCCGGACAGCACCGTCATGGTTCACTCTACATCGTTGTAACTGCTTAGGCACCGACGCCCCCGTTCACAGAGGAACACCGAGACCCATGGCTGACGCCCGCATCACCCTCCACCCCGACTTCCGCCGCGGCACGGTCGACCGTCGCCTCTTCGGCTCGTTCGTCGAGCACCTCGGCCGCGCCGTCTACACCGGCATCTACGAGCCCGGCCACGAGAGCTCCGACGAGCACGGGTTCCGCCGCGACGTCGCCGACCTCACCCGCGAGCTCGGCGTGTCGATGGTGCGCTACCCGGGTGGCAACTTCGTCTCCAACTACGTCTGGGAGGACGCCGTCGGCCCCGTCGGGCAGCGCAAGCCGTTCCTCGACCTCGCGTGGCGCACCGTCGAGCCCAACCTGGTCGGCACGGACGAGTTCCTCCAGTGGGCCGAGCGCGAGGGCGTCGAGCCGATGATGGCCGTCAATCTCGGGACCCGGGGCGTCGCCGCGGCCGCCGCGCTCGTCGAGTACTGCAACGGCGAGGCCGGCACCCGGTGGGCCGACCTGCGCATCGCCCACGGCCGCACCGAGCCCTACGGCGTGCGCCTGTGGTGCCTCGGCAACGAGATGGACGGCCCCTGGCAGATCGGCCACAAGGACGCCCACGAGTACGGCAAGCTCGCCGCCGAGGCGGGCAAGGCCATGAAGCTCGTCGACCCGTCGATCTCGCTCGTCGTCTGCGGCTCCTCGTCCATGCAGATGCCGACCTTCGGCGACTGGGAGCGCACCGTGCTGTCGTACACCTACGACCTGGTCGACCACATCTCCATGCACGCCTACTACGAGGAGGTCGGCGGTGACCGCGGGTCGTTCCTCGCGTCGGGCACCGCCATGGACCGATTCATCGACCGCGTCGTCGCCTCCGCCGACGCCGTGGGCGCCGAGCGCCGCTCCGACAAGAAGATCACCATCTCGTTCGACGAGTGGAACGTCTGGTACCTCGAGACCCGCTTCCCGGGCGAGACCAACCTGCCGATCCAGCGCGACGCCCCGCGCATCATCGAGGACGTCTACTCCGGTCTCGACGCCGTCGTCGTCGGCGACCTGCTCGTGACCCTGCTCAACCACGCCGACCGCGTCCCCGTGGCCGCGCTGGCCCAGCTGGTCAACGTCATCGCGCCGATCATGACCGAGCCCGGCGGCGAGGCCTGGCGCCAGCCCACGTTCCACCCGTTCGCCACGACGGCACGGCTCGCGCACGGCACGGCGCTGGACGTCCGCGTGGACGCGACGGCGTACGACACCGCCCGGCACGGCTCCGTCCCGACCGTCACCGCTGCCGCCACGGTGGGCGACGACGGCACGCTCGGCCTGTTCGTCACCAACCGCTCGGACCGCGAGGTCGAGGTCGACCTCGCCCACGTCGGCGCCGCCCTGGAGCTCACCGAGGGCTGGCGGATGGTCGCCGACCACGAGCAGGCGGTGCACGGCCCGGAGCACGCCGCGAAGGTCGCCGACGCCTGCTGGTCGGTGGTCGACACCTCCGCCGTCGTCGTCGGCACCGTCACGGGCTCGACGACGGTGCGCCTCGCCCCGGAGTCGTGGACGGCGTTCGCCGGCACGTTCGCCCGGGTCTGACCGCGGCACCGCGACCGCCTCTGCAGGTCTCCGACGCTCGTCGACGGAGACCTGCAGGGACGCTCACGGGTGAGACCTGTCAGGCGTCGACGAGCTGGCGGTCCTCGTCGCCGGCGGGCTGCTGGTCCTTGTAGCGGCGCACGACGCGGCTGACGACCGACCGGGAGACGTCCACCTGCTCGGCGATCTCACGCTGGTTGTAGCCCTGCCGCGAGAGATCGACGATGCGGCGGTCCCGCTCGGCGGTCGGGTCATCGTCGGCGGTGGCACCGGCGGTCTCGACGGCCGCCTGGGCCTGCTCGGCGGCGGCGCCGCGCTGCACGAGGTCGAACACCTCGACCCGGCGGGTGTGACCGGTCGCGGTCGGCGGCTCGACGGCGGGCGCGGCGGCGTCCTCGGGCGCGGGCTGGTCCCAGGGCAGGGAGTCGCGGTTGCCGAGCGCCTTGCGGACGCTCGCGCCGAACTCCAGGTCCTCGAACGCGGTGTCCGGCACGTAGGGCTGGTCGTCGTCGGCGACGCCGGGTGCGGTGGTGGTCGCCGCGACGGCGGGCGCCTCGGCGGGGCGGGCAGGTGCGGCGTCCCGGGCCGACTCGGTGACGAGCGCGGTGAGCTCGCGGGCCTCGGCGACGGGGACCGGGGCCGACTGCCGCTCGGCGGCCGCGGCGTCGGCCGGGCTCAGCGGGCCGCGGGCGGTCCCGCGCTTGACCGAGCTCGCCCCGATGAGGTCGAGGCGGTTGCCGTGCCGCTCGGCGGCCTCCAGGCGCTCCACCCACACCTGCATGCGGCGCTCGAAGTCCTCGACCGTCAGGAGCTTGAGCGCGCCGTCGCGGGCCGCGCGCTGGTTCTGGTGGGCGGCACGGACCTTGCGCAGGTCGGAGGCGCTGCCGGAGCTGTCGACGCGGGCGTCGCGCCACTGCTCCAGGGCGGTGACGTACTGGTGGACGCGGCTCTCGCGGCGGCGCTCGTCCAGGGTGTGGCCGGTGACCATGTGCCGCTCGCCCACGAGCGCGAGGTGCCACATGAGGGCGGCGACCAGCGGCGGGACGAACCGGAACACCACCATGTAGGGGGTGGACTCGGTGGGGACCGCGACCTCGTGCAGCGCGGCGAACACGCCGGACGTGCCGGACAGCACCCACGTGAGGGTCAGCAGGACGCCGTAGGGGCGGCCCTCGAGCGCGGCGTTGCGCGCCATGAGCGCGACCGCCACGAGGCTGACCTCGAGGAAGCCCGCCATGCCGTACGCCTCGACGGGCGTCATGTGCGCGACCTCGAGGCCGAACAGGACCATGCCGCGGTAGGCCAGCGCGGTCGCGATCGTCGCCGCGACGACGACGGCGATCATCGGCAGGTGCCGCCCTCGGTAACGCACCTGTCGCGGCGAGCCGCTCGTCGCGGCCCGGTCCTGCTGTGTCACGTCGTCCTCCGATTTGTCGTATGAGCCGTCATATATCAGCACCCCGGACTTCCGGCCGTCAACGCTGGGGGGCCGATCGCAAGCCGATCGTGACCAGCGCCGACGCACCGCGGGCCGGTCACGACCGGGCGGCTCACCCCTTGACCGCGCCGCTCATCCCCGCGCCCGACAGGAACGTGCGCTGGAACAGCAGGAAGATCACGATGGGGATGACGGTGGAGATCGCGAGCGCCGCGAGGAACACGTCGAGCTCCACGTAGTCCTGCAGCGCCGGCAGGCGCACCGACAGCGGCTGCTTGGCGACGTCGCGCAGCACCAGCAGGGGCCACAGGAAGTCCTTCCACGCGCTGATGAACGCGAAGACGGACACGACGCCGAGGATCGGCCGCGACATCGGCAGCACGATCGACCAGCCGACCCGGAACGGCCCGGCGCCGTCGACGCGCGCGGCCTCGAAGATCTCGCCGGGCAGGTTGTCGAAGAACCGTTTGACGAGCAGCACGTTGAACGCGCTGGCACCGGCGGGCAGCCACACCGCCCAGAACGTGTTGACGAGCGACACGTGCAGCACGGGCACGTCGAGGACCGTGAGGTACAGCGGGACGAGCAGCACGACGGCGGGCACGAACAGGGTGGACAGCACCAGGGCGGTCAGCGCCGGGGCGTACCGGGGGCGCAGCACCGCCAGGACGTAGCCGCCGCTGACGGCCACGAGGAGCTGCACGAACCACGAGCCGAGCGCCAGCCACAGGGTGTTGAAGAAGTAGTGGTCGATCTCGAACCGGGTCCAGGCCTCGGACAGGTTGGCCCAGTCCACGCCGTGCGGGAACAGCGCCATCGGGGTGCGCAGCGTGTCCTGCGTGGGGGTGACCGCGGCCTTGAAAAGCCACAGGATCGGGCCGAGCCCCACGACGACGAGCGAGACGAGCAGCGCGACGTGCGCGGTGCGCCACGTGGTGCGGACGCTGCGTCGGCGCAGGTCGGAGCCGGAGACGAGGCCGCGCTCGGCCGGCGGGGTCGCGCGACGGCGGGCGGGGGTGGTGACGGCCATGTCAGTCGCTCCACTTCGCGGTGAGCCGGAAGTACACGGCGGACAGCACCGCCAGGACGAGGGCGAGCAGGAGGCTGAGCGCGGTCGCCGCGCCGTAGTCGCCGCGCCCGCCGAACGCGTAGTTGTAGATCATCAGCAGGATGGTCGTCGTGGAGTTCGCCGGACCGCCGCCGGTGAACAGGTACGGCTCGGTGAACACCTGCGCGGTGCCGATGATCTGCAGGATGAACGTCACGAACAGCACGCCCCGCAGCTGCGGCAGGGTGACGTGCCAGACCTTGCGCCACACGCCCGCCCCGTCGACCTCGGCGGCGTCGTACAGCTCGGGCGCGACCCCGGTGAGCGCGGCGAGGTAGATGATGACGGTGCCGCCCGCGGCGGCCCACGTCGCCTCCAGCACGAGGGACGGCATCGCCCACGACGGGTCCTGGAGCCACGGGAACGGCCCGAGGCCGACCCCTCCGAGGATGGTGTTGAACACCCCGGTCTCGGACGCGTCGTAGAAGGTCTTCCACAGCAGCACCGCCACGACGGGCGGCACCACCACCGGCAGGTAGGCGAGCGCCGAGTACAGGCCCTTGGCACGCCGCACCTCGCTCATGAGGACGGCGGCGACCAGCGGCACGGGGTACCCGAGCACGAGCGCCAGGCCGGCGAAGTACAGGGTGTTGCGCACGGCCGTGCCCAGCAGCGGGTCGCCCAGCACGTACGTGAAGTTGTCCAGGCCGACCCACTCGGCGGGCTGCACGAGGTTCGTGTACTGGAAGCTCATGACGACCGCGCGCACGATCGGGAACCAGGAGAACAGGCCGAACACGACGATCAGGGGCAGCGCGACGACCAGCGTGGACAGGCCGCCGCCGCGGACCCACGTCAGGGGTGTGCGCCGGGGCCGCCGCCGGGGCGACGTCGTGGCGGGGGCGGGCGCCCCGCCGTCGGGCACGGTGCCCGACGACGGGACGCTCGTGGCGTGCAGGGCCATCGTCATCCCCGGTCGATGAGGTTCTGCACGTTCGCCTCGGCTTCCGCCAGCAGCGCGGCCACGTCGGCGTCCTCGTCCGTGAGGACGGCCTGCACCACCGGGTCGAGCGCGGCGTACAGGTCCTGCGTCGCGACCGGCGGCTCCGCCTCGAGCGGCTGGTCGTAGATGAAGTCGCTGTAGGGCGCGAACTGCTCCAGCGGCACGTTGGTGAGGTCCGCGATCCAGGCCTGGCGCTGCTCCTCCGACTCCTGGTCGAACACCGGCAGGATGGGCACGCCCACGGGCTGACCCTGGTCGGCGGTGGCCTGCGCGTCGGCCACGGCGGCCTGCTCGTCCGTCAGCTTCGCCATGTAGTAGAAGTCGATCCACTGGACCGCGGCGGCCTGCTCGGCGGGCGTCGCCTTGGCGTTGACGGCGGCCAGCGTGCCGCCGCCCAGCACGGCGGCGTCGTCGCCCTCCAGCGGGAGCACGGTGACGCCGTAGTCGTCGGGGTTCATCGCGTTCTGCGTGGCGAGGTTGCCGTAGTCGCCGCCGCCCGAGACGAACATCCCGATCTTGCCGGCGCCGAAGTCGGCGTGGCTGGTGCCCCAGTCGTAGAGGAACTCGTCGCCCATCGAGTCGTCGTCCCAGCGCATGGCCTTCAGGTACTCCAGCGCCTTCGCGTACTCGGGGGTGTCCACGGTCGCGGTCGCCGTGTCGCCGTCGACCTGCTCGCCCCGGCCGCCCATCGCGTAGACCAGGGTCGTGAGGATCCAGCCACCCGTGTTCGACGACGTCATCTCCGCGAAGCCCGTCTTGCCGGTCTTCTCGCTGATCGTCGCCGCGGCCTCGCGGACCTCGTCCCATGTGGTCGGCGGGGCGTCGGGGTCGAGACCCGCCTCGGTGAAGATCCCCCGGTTGTAGTGGATGGCCTGGCCGTAGGCGGCGATCGGCATCGCCCACTGCCCGCCGTCGGAGGACTGCCCGGCCGCGGCGACGTTCGGGTTGAGGTCGGCCGCGTACGGCAGCTCCGCGACGAGCCCCGAGATGTCGGCGATCTGCTGCCGCTCGATCAGCCCGCGGCCGTCCGTGAACGGGACGGTGAAGACGTCGGGCAGGGTGCCGCCGGCGAGGTCCGCCGCGAACGTCGTGCCCACCCAGGTGTACTCCTGGGTCTCCACCGTGATGTTCGGGTGCTCCGCCTCGAACTCGTCGATGCGCGTCTTGACGGCCTCGACCGCCCCCTCCTCCAGGCCCTCGTCGATGGCGACCTGGATCGTCACCGGCTCGTCGGACGTCTCCTCGGCCTCCGCGGGGGCGGTGCCCTGCCCGTCGTCGGCGCTGCACGCGGTGAGCGCGGCTCCGAGGGTCAGCGCCCCGGCGAGGGCGAGCGCGGTGGTGCGTCGCGTTGACTTCATCGTCACTCCTTGGTCGGCCCGCACGGTGCGTGCGGGGCTCTGCGATCGGGTGGTGCGGGTGGTGCGGTGGTGCACAGGTGGTGCCGTCCGCGGCGGGTCCGTGGACGGCGTGGCGGCCCTACGGGCGGTACCAGACGGCGGTGTCCGGCGGCAGGTCGGGCCCCGCGTCGGGTGCGGGGGCCGGGTCGAGGGGGGACGACGCCAGGACGACGTCGGCCCCGCGGGGCAGCGGGACGGCCGCGGGCCCGAGGTTCACGGCGCAGACGAGCGTGCCGCCGCCCGGCCCGGGCGCCGTCCGCGCGAACGCGAGCACGTCGTCGCCCGCGGCGGGCAGGGCCACCCAGGTCAGTTCCTCACCCGCGAGGGCCGGCTCGGCACGGCGGGCGGCCAGCATCGCGCGGTACAGGTGCAGCATCGACGTCGGGTCGGCCTCCTGCGCCGCGACGGACAGCTCGCCCCAGCCCGCCGGCTGCGGCAGCCACGGCTCCCCCGTCGCGTCCTCGGGCGAGAAGCCCGCCGAGCGGCCCTCCCGCGTCCACGGCAGCGGCACGCGGCAGCCGTCCCGGCCCGGGTCGACGCCGCCGGAGCGGAAGTGCATCGGGTCCTGCACCACGTCGCGCGGCAGCTCCACCTCCGGCAGCCCCAGCTCGTCGCCCTGGTACACGTACAGCGTGCCCGGCAGCGCCCCCGTCAGCAGGGCCGCCGCCCGGGCGCGACGCCGCCCGAGATCGAGGTCCGTCGGCGTGCCGAACCGCTTCGCCGCGAAGTCGAACGACGAGTCCTCGCGGCCGTACCGCGTCACCGGGCGCGTGATGTCGTGGTTCGACAGCACCCACGTGGCGGGCGCGCCCACGGGCTCGTGCGCCTCCAGGGTCGTGCGGATCGACTCCCGCAGCGCCTTCGCCTCCCAGGGCCGCGTCATGAAGTCGAAGTTGAACGCCGTGTGCATCTCGTCCGTTCGCAGGTACAGCGCGAACCGCTCGGCGTCCGGCAGCCAGATCTCGCCCACGAGCACGCGCGGCTCCGCGTAGGAGTCCGCCACGGCCCGCCACGCCCGGTAGACGTCGTGCAGTCCGTCGCGGTCCAGGTGCGGGTGCTCCCCCGGCCCCCAGGCGTCCGGCACCTCCGGCAGCGCCGGGTCCTTCACCGGCAGCGCCGCGGAGTCGATGCGGATCCCTGCCGCGCCCCGGTCGAACCAGAACCGCAGGACGTCCTCGTGCTCGGCCCGCACGTCCGGGTGGTCCCAGTTGAGGTCCGGCTGCTGCGGGGTGAACAGGTGCAGGTACCACTGGCCGGGCGTGCCGTCCGCCTCGGTGACACGCGTCCACGTGTCCCCCTGGAAGCTCGACTCCCACGACGTCGGCATCTCGTCGCCGCCCGGGCCGCGGCCGTCGCGGAACCAGAACCGCTCCCGCTCCGGCGACCCCGGCCCGGCGGCCAGCGCCGCCCGGAACCAGGCGTGCTGGTCGGACACGTGGTTGGGCACGACGTCGACGATGGTCCGGATCCCCAGCTCACGGGCCTCCGCGATGAGGGCCTCCGCCTCCGCGAGCGTGCCGAACGCCGGGTCGATCCGCCGGTAGTCCGCCACGTCGTACCCGCCGTCCGCCAGGGGCGACGCGTACCAGGGGGTGAACCAGATCGCGTCGACCCCCAGGTCCCGCAGGTACGGCAGGTGCGTCCGGACCCCGGCGAGGTCGCCGGTCCCGTCGCCGTCACCGTCCGCGAAGGACCGCGGGTACACCTGGTAGATCACCGCGTGCCGCCACCAGTCGGCGTCGTGGAGCGTGCTCACCGTCGAGCCCTTCTGTTCGAACGTCGTCGTCGAGCCCGACAGTAACCAGCCGACATGATCTACGCAAGAACTCGACAGTTGCGTTATCGAATCGCGATCATTGCTTGTTGACGTTCCGGCGGGACGCGGAGGCACGGCCGGGGCGGGTGGTCCCGACGGCGGCCGGGGCGGGGTGACCGCGCGACGTCGCGTTCACGGGCCCCAGGGGGCCGTCCACTTCCGGTTCGACGACGCCGCGCGGTCACCCCGCCCCGTCCACCTCCGCTGTCGGCGCACGTCGAGTCACGTCTGCCGCGAGAGGCGAGGGGCTGGACGAGGTCCGGTGGGCGGGTGGTGGCGCGCGGTCGTCAGACCGGGAGCGGAGGGCGCCCTGCGCCCGTGCGCGCGACCGCGCGCCACCACCCGCCCACCGGACCGCCGCAACCGCGGCAGGCCCAGATCAGGAGGCGCGCGGGGCCGCCGCGGTGGAGCGGCGCACGACGAGCTCGGGCTCGAAGAGGAGCTCGTCGCGGGAGACCTCGGCGCCCGCGATCATGCTGGCCAGGAGGTCGACGGCGGCGCGTCCCATGGCGTCGATGGGCTGACGCACCGTCGTGAGGGCGGGGTCCGTGGAGTTCATCAGCGCGGAGTCGTCGTAGCCGACGACGGAGACGTCGCCGGGGACGTCGAGGCCGGCGCGACGGACGGCGCGGATGGCGCCGAGGGCAAGCGGGTCGGAAGCGCTGAGGACGGCGGTGACACCGGCCTCGAGGAGGCGGTTGGTGGCGGCCTGGCCGCTCTCCAGGGAGTACTGGCTGTGGACGACGCGCTCCTCGGGCAGGTCGATGCCGTGGCGGGCGGCGAACGCCCGGGCGGCGGCGAGTTTGCGCTCGGACGGCACGTGGTCGGCGGGGCCGAGGAGCAGGCCGATGCGTTCGTGGCCCATGGAGACGAGGTGCTCGAGCGCCTGGTGGGTGGCGACGAGGTCGTCGCAGGACACGTGCGGGAAGTCGAGGGTCTCGATCGAGGCGTTGATGAGCACGACCGGCAGGTTGAGCTGTTCGAGGCGCCGGTAGTGGGCGTGGTCGGCGTCGCGCTCGGAGTAGAAACCGCCGGCGAAGATGACGCCGGAGACCTGCTGGCCGAGGAGGAGGTCGATGTACTCGGCCTCGGTGATGCCGCCGGCGGTGCGGGTGCACAGCACGGGGGTGAAGCCCTGCTGGGCGAGAGCCCCGCCGACGACCTCGGCGAACGCGGGGAAGATGGGGTTGGCGAGCTCGGGCAGGACGAGCCCGACGAGGCGGTTGCGGTCGCCGCGGAGCTTGGTGGGGCGTTCGTAGCCGAGGACGTCGAGGGCGGTGAGGACGGCGTCGCGCGTTGCCTGGGACACGCCGGGCTTGCCGTTGAGCACGCGGCTCACGGTCGCCTCGCTGACTCCCACCTTGGCGGCCACCTCGGCCAGTCGCCTCGACATGGTCCGAGGTTACACCGTGCGACGCAAACCGCTTGCGAGACTTGCGGACCACTTGCGTCCAGGTGGGTGCCCCCCGGGGCACCACCCCGGGACGCAGCGAGCGTGCCGGCAGCTCCCTCATGAGGCTCTCGTGAGGGAGCGGCCGGCACGCTCGTCGCGTCGTCGGTCGGCTCGACCGTCAGTCGGGCCGACCGTCAGTCGGCCGACCGGTCAGGGCGTCACCTTCCACGGGCCGTGCTTGCCGCCCGGCTCCTGGTTCCGCGTCCACCACTGCGCCGTGTACCGCACGCCGTCGTGCACGACGACGTCCCCGGCGGTGAAGATCCGCGACGGCGTCCACACCGCGGTGCCGTCCGCCGCCTCGACGATCTCCTGCCACGGACCCCACGGGGAGGCGCCGGGCTCCTGGTTCTTCGTCCACCAGGTCGCCAGCCACGTCGATCCCTCGAACGTCACGAGGTCGCCCGCGGTGTACACCGTGCCGGCCTCCCAGGCGGGGTGGGTCGGCTCGGCGGGCTTTTCGGCGAGCCGCAGGAACGTCACCGAGCGGGCCGGGAAGTCGTACGTGAACTCGTTCGCTCCCCCGTCCCAGGCACGGTCCACCGGCACGACGGCGTCCGGGTCGGCCTTGGTGTTGGTGGCCGACGCGTCGGCCACGATCTCGGTGACGGCCACGTCGGCCGCGACGTCGAACGCGCCGGTGACGGACACGTCCGTGCGGGCGGTGGCGGCGCCCGGGTTGACCACCTTGACGATGAGCTCACCCGTGGCGTCGTCGTGGGTGACGACCTGGTAGAGCGACTTCTCGGTGGGCTCGGTGTAGGTCATCTGGAGCTCGCCGTCGAGGTAGAGCTCGATGGTGCGGCCCTCGACGACGACCTTGACGTGGTAGTCCTGGCCGGTGACGAGGCGCTGGCCCTCGAGGGCCTCGACCTCGTTCGCGGACCCGCCGGACGCCCGCTGGAGGACGGAGCGGGTGTTGTTCCACCCGCCGAGGTTCCACCAGTAGTAGTCGTTGGCGCCGCCGGCGGCGAACCCGACGAGGAAGCCCTCGTTGCCGGAGATCTTCCGGGCGTCGAGCTCCAGGGTGTAGTTCGACCAGTCCTTGCCGTAGGCGTCGGTGACGATGCTGCGGGCGTCGTTGACGGTCCCCGACGACTGGACGTACTCCCCGCCCGTGACGGCCCAGGAGCCCGCGACGGGCGACCACTGCGACGCGTCGGAGAACGTGTCGGAGAACAGCACGTCACCCGTGGCGTTGTCGGTCACCGTGACGTCGTCGTACGCGGCCCGGGTGGACCAGGTCGACAGGAACACCCCGCCGTCGAGGTCCTCACTGCCCACGGCCGGCGGGCCGGTGTGGGTGCTCGGCACGACCTCGTCGCCGACGTTGTTCATGAACAGGTGCTGGTTCCAGTAGTTCGCCGACGCCCACGACTCGTCGTTGTCGAACCACATCATGTCCGGGGACCACTGCACGTAGTCCTCGTTGGCGAACATCGGGGCGTAGGAGGCCAGCTCGACGAGGTCGGAGTTGCGCTCCAGGCCCGTCATGTAGGCCGCCTCGGCGAGCGCGTTGCCCCAGGTGTTGCCGCGCGAGGCGTACTCGCCGAGGAACACGTGCGGGCCCTCGCGGTCGTAGGAGTCGTACCGCTCGTCGTTCTGCAGGAACCAGGAGGGGTCGTTGTAGTAGTGCTCGTCGACCATGTCGACGCCCTGGTCGCGGTTGAACTCCCACAGCTCGTCGAACCGGGCGCCGGTGTCGTCGGGACCGGAGTTGGAGATGATGGTGACGTCCCAGCCGTGCTCGGCGCTGGCGGCCTCGACGGCGTCACGGAACGCGGGGAAGTTCGCCTGGAACGTGTCGGTGTTCTCCTCGTTGCCGAGGCCGATGTAGCGCAGGTCGAACGGTTCCGGGTGGCCGAGCTCGGCGCGCACGGCACCCCACTCGGTGTCGACGTCGCCCTTGGCGAACTCGACGAGGTCCACGGTGTCGGCGACCCACCGGTCGAAGTTCTCGTCGCCGACGTGCATCTCGGGGATGGAGGAGCCGCAGCCGTTGGCGCCGACGGACACGACGGGCAGCGGGGTGGCGCCGAGGTCCTCGGCCCACTCCATGTACTCGAGGTAGCCGATGCCGTACGACTGGTTGTAGCCCCAGAAGTTCCAGTTGGTCGGGCGCTCCTCGACGGGCCCGATGGTCTCCTTCCACTGGTACGTGCGGCGGCGGTCCTGACCGTCGGAGCCGAGGTAGGTGTCGAACGTGCCGACGTTCGTCACGCAGCCGCCGGGGAACCGCAGGAACTGCGGGTGGAGGTCGGCGACCATCTCGGCGAGGTCCTTGCGCAGCGGGCTCTTGCCGTTGACCGGTCCGACCCAGGTGTCCTGCGGGAACAGGGACACCATGTCGAGCCGCACCGTGCCGGCGGCGCCGGTGACGACCTGGAACCGGGCGTCGTTCGCGGTGCCGGTCACCTTCAGCGTGGTCGTGTACCGCTTCCAGGCGTCGGAGCCGTCGACCGCGACCTTCCCGGTGGCGTACGTGGTGGCGCCGTCGGCGGACACCACCCGCACCGTGAGGTCCTGCGCGGTCGTGGTGCGCGCCCACACGGACACGTCGTAGGAGGCGCCGTCGGTGACGGCGACGCCCTCGTTGAAGGACGCGTTGGACACGCCCGTGGTGCCGTCGGAGCGGACGGTCAGGTAGTAGCGGTTGGAATCGTTGAGCCACTGCGAGCGCTCCGACTCGACGGCGATGGTGCCGCCGCCGACCCTCGACCAGCCGGTCAGGCCGGTGAAGGACGCGTTGTCCGAGGTGTTGAACTCGAACGACCGGTTGCGGACCAGCTCGGCGTACAGGCCGCCGTCGGCCGCGTAGTTGATGTCCTCGTAGAACGCGCCGTAGAGGTCGTCGCTCATGTCGGTGCGCTCGGCGTCGGCGTCGATCGTCAGCGCGTGCTCGGTCACCTCGACCGGCACGACGACGAGCCGGGCGGCGTCGTCGACGTCGCCGAGGACGAGCGTGCCGTCCGGACCCTCGGTGAGCGCCCGGTCACCCACGAGGACGGCGATCTTGCCGCCGCCGACGTCGGTGAGCCGCAGCTCGACGGGCTCGGTGCCGGCGTCGCCGACGGTGAGCCGGTCGCCGGCGCGCACCAGCGGGTCGCCGGCGGGCGTGGCGAGCGTGACCGGGCCGGGCACGTCGCCGGTCGGGGTGGCGACGAAGCCGGTCGTGACCAGCGGCCGCTCGGTCACCAGCGCGAGGCCGTCGTCGTCGACGAGGTGCCGGCCGTCCGTCCCGGCGAGGGTGAACTCGCCGTCGGGGACGATGTCGGCGCCCTCGGGCTCGACGAGCGCGAAGTAGTCGAACTCGACCTCGTGGCTGGGCGCGCTGCCCGCGGCCAGCGCGTAGAGGCCGACCTGGGTGACGTCGGCCGCCAGGGTGGTGGTGGCCACCTGCGTCCAGTCGACGTCGTCCCACACGGCGACGGTCATCGTGTCCCCGGTGCGGGTGAGGCGGACGGTCTCCCCGGTGGAGCCGGGGCGGGCGGCGAACGTGGCGCCGTAGACGGCGCCCGTCTCGGTGCCGGTCTCGATGCCGACGGGGTCGCCGCCGAACACGGACGCGTGGGTCAGGCCCGCACGCACGTAGTTGTCGTGGTCCTGCCAGGCGATGATGCCGGCGCCCTGGAAGTCGCGCTGCGGGGTCGCGGCGAGCGCCGTCTGGGCGACGAAGTCCCCCGCGGGGACGTCGAGGAGGAACACGTTCTCGTAGCTGTTGTCACCCTGGTAGGTGTCGCCCGGCTGCGACTGCAGCGTGAGCGCGCCGCCGCCGAGGGACCACGCGGACGCCTCCTCGCGAGCGATGCTCCACCGGTCGCGGAGCTGGTCGCCGTCGAACGGGTCGACCCACGCCCCGTCGGGCAGCGGGGCCGCCGTCGGCGTGGTGACGGTGACGGTCGCGGCGGCCGTGCCGAACGGCGAGGTCGCGGTGATCGTGGCGGTCCCGTCGGCGACGCCCGTGACGACACCGTCGGCGTCCACGGTCGCGACGTCCTCGTCGTCGCTGCCCCACGTCACCGAGCGGTCGTCGGCCGTGATCGGTGTGACGGTGGCGCTCAGCGTCGTCGTGGCACCGGCGGTGAGGCGGACCTCGCTGCGGTCGAGGGCGACACCCTCGGCGAGCAGGTCGGGCTGGTAGGCCTCCAGCAGCGCGGTCTGCTCGTCCGCCGTGATCGGCAGGACGGTGCCGTGGCGCGGGTTGCTCGGCAGCTCGACGTCGGGCATCGACGTCCAGTCGCCGGAGGCGAGGTCGTCGGTGCGGAACAGCATGTAGCCCTGGCCGCCGTGGTACGACGGCTGGTCCATCATGAGGTACCAGGAGTCGTCGGTGAGCGACGGGAACATGGTCGGGCCCTCGCCGGCGGTGAAGGTGCCGCCCCACGGGTTGGGCTGCCCGACGCCGACGTGCTCGGCGATCAGGTCCCAGCCGTCGCCGTCGGTGACGCCCTGGGTGAGCCGCAGGTCGGTGGAGGACTCCTGGCGGACCGTGTAGTCGGCCTCGTCCTTGGTGAGCCGGTGGTAGACGCTGCCGTCGGCGCCGTCGGAGACCTCGGCGACGGTGGAGTCGATCATGCCGCGGCCCGCGCCGCGGTCCATGTCGATCCAGGGCTGCGGCTCGGTGAACTCGGTGAAGTCCTGCGTGGTGGAGGACATCATCCGCTGGTAGGACGTGGCGATGTCACGGTCGGCGGGGTCGAGGTCCTCGTCGTAGAGGGCGGACGCCCAGTAGACGACGAACTCCCCCTCGCCGTCGTTCGCCGTCGCGTCCCAGTGCGCCTCGGGCGCCCAGAGGTTGCCCGCGTTCTCGGGGGCGAGCTCGACCTCGCGCTGCTCGGACCAGGTGACGAGGTCGGGCGAGGACCACACCATCATCGAGCGGCTGCCGGTCTCCTGGGCGGTGCCGAAGTCGCCGCCGCCGTAGATCTGCAGGTCGGTGGCGAGCAGGTAGTAGACGCCGGTCTCGGGGTGGCGGATCAGGAACGGGTCGCGCAGGCCCTGCGTGCCGAGGGTGGACTCGAGGACCGGCTCCCCGTCGTTGAGGGTGTGCCAGGTGGTGGGGTCCTCGTCCTCGCTGACCGCGAGGTAGATCTTCTCGCCGTCGGCGCCCTCCCCGGCGAAGTAGGGGAAGACGTAGGCGGCGTGGTCGGCGTCCACGACGTCGACGGCGGTCGGCAGGCTGGTCGCGGCTGCCGCGGGGGCGGCGAGCGCCGCGGCCGGCAGGGCCGTCGTCGAGGCGGGCAGGGCCAGGGCGAGTGCCAGGGCCAGGGGTGGTGCTGATCGTCGTACGGCGTTGTACATCGTGACTACTCCTCGCTGAGCGTGTCAGTGTGAGCGCTCACATCTGGTGAGCGCCGGGGTGGTCTCGTCGGACGGACAGGGGGACGAGGTCCGGGCCGCCCGACGACGGACGACCCGGACCGGGCACGGCGCTAGACGCGCCGTGCGGTGAGCACACGCTGCAGGACGACGAACACCAGCAGCAGACCGCCGATGAAGATCTTCGTCCACCACGAGCTCAGCGTGCCCTCGAAGGTGATCACGGTCTGGATCAGACCCAGGACCAGCACACCGAGCACGGAACCGAGCACGAACCCGGTCCCGCCGGTGAGCAGGGTGCCGCCGATGACGACGGCCGCGATGGCGTCCAGCTCCATCGCCACACCGGTCAGGGAGTAGCCCGACCGGGAGTACATCGCGAACAGCAGGCCGCCCAGCCCGGCACAGGTGCCGGACACCACGTAGACGAGCACCTTCGTGCGCGCCACCGGCAGACCCATCAGGCGCGCCGACTGCTCACCACCGCCGATGGCGTACACCGTGCGGCCGAACTGCGTGTAGTGCAGCAGGAAGAACGCGACGGCCACCACGACCAGCGAGACGGCCACGCCGGTCGTCATCCGCCAGTAGCCGCCGACCCACGTGGTCCAGCCCGCGATCGCGGCGAACGTCGGGTCGTTGATCGGGATCGACTCCGGCGCGATGACGAAGCACAGGCCGCGCGCGAAGAACATGCCGGCCAGGGTCGCGATGAACGGCTGCACCTCGAACACGTGGATCATCACGCCCAGGAGCAGGCCGATGAGCGACCCGATGAGCACCACCAGCGGCATCGCGACGGCCACCGGCCAGCCCGCGTCGATGAGGTACGCGGCGGTCACCGCGGACAGGGCCAGCACCGCCCCCACCGACAGGTCGATCCCGCCGGTGAGGATGACGAACGTCATGCCCACGGCCAGCACGATGAGGAACGAGTTGTTGATGAACAAGTTCGCCAGCACCGTCAGGGACAGGAAGTTCTCGTACCGCACGCCGCCGACCGCGAGGATCAGGGCGAGGACCACGAACGTCCCGACGACGGGCATGTAGCGGCGGTCGACGCGGAGCCGACGCGAGACGGAGGCCATGCGCGGCCCCTCCTTCCGGGGTCCGGACGCCGCGGGGTCGTCCGGGCGACGGTGCTGCTCCGGGGTCACGGGAGTGACGTCGGCGGCCATCAGGCGGCCACCTCCTCGGGTCGGGTCGCCCGTCGTCGGGCCCGCGCGGCGAACGCCGCCCGGGTGCGCGGGGACTGCGCGAGCGTGACGGCGATGACGACCAGCGCCTTGAACAGCGGCGTGACCAGCGGCGAGATGCCGACGATCGTCACCGTGAGGGTGAGCGTGGTGATGATGAGCACCCCGACGAACGTGCCCGACAGGGAGAACTTGCCGCCCTGGAGGGACGTCCCGCCGATGACGACGGCGAGGATCGCGTCGAGCTCGATGAACAGCCCGGCGTTGTTCGCGTCGGCGGCCATGACGTTGGACGCGAGGATGAGCCCGGCCAGGCCGGAGAACAGCCCGGACAGCGCGAACACCGTCCACACGATGGTGCGGGCCTTGACGCCCGCCAGCCGGCTGGCGGCCGGGTTGATGCCGACGGACTCGACGAGCATCCCCAGCGCGGTGCGGCGCGTCAGCAGCGCCACGAGGACGAACACCCCGTAGGCGATGAGCATCGCCACCGGCAGGCCGGCGAAGAAGCCGGTGCCGAGCGTCTTGTACGGCGCGCTGGTCACCGTGGTGATCTGCCCCTCGGTGATGAGCATCGCGATGCCGCGGCCCGCCGTCATGAGGATGAGGGTGGCGATGATCGGCTGGATGCCGAGCACCGCGACGAGGAACCCGTTCCACACCCCCAGCAGGAGGCACACGCCGAGCGCCAGCGCGATCGCGGTGAGCACCGTGACCGGGGACCCGGGGTCGGGCGACGTCGCGATGTAGCTGAGCGACAGGGCCCCGGAGATCGCGACGACCGCCCCGACGGACAGGTCGATGCCGCGCGTCGCGATGACGAGCGTCATGCCGAGCGCCACCAGCATCAGCGGCGCCGAGTTGCGCAGGATGTCGATCGGCGCACCGAACAGGTGCCCGTCGCGGATCGACACCGCGAGGAAGTCGGGGCTGAACGCGGTGTTCGCGAGCAGCAGCGCCACCAGGGCGACGACGGGCCAGAACAGGCTGTGCCGGGCCGCGCGGCGCCAGACGGGATCCGTCCCGCCGGGTGCCGGGGCCTTCGTGGTGGCGGCCATCAGTGGTTCCCTCCGCTCGCGATGAGCTCGACGACGTCGTCGACGCCGACGTCGCCCGAGTTGACGACCTCGGCGACCTTCACCCGGTCCCGCAGGACGGCGATCCGGTGGCTGAGGCGCAGCACCTCCTCCAGCTCGGCGGAGATGAACACCACCGCCATGCCCTGCTCGGCGAGCTCGGCGACGAGCTTCTGGATCTCCGCCTTCGCCCCGACGTCGATGCCGCGGGTCGGCTCGTCGAGGATGAGCAGCTGCGGCGCCGTGGCGAGCCAGCGGGCCAGCAGCACCTTCTGCTGGTTGCCGCCCGACAGGTTGCGCAGCAGCGCGTCCGGGTTGGCGGGGCGGATGTTGAGCGCCTCGACGTACTTCGCGACGATCTCGTCCACCTGCTTCCCGGGCAGACGCCGCAGCCAGCCACGGTCGGCCTGCAGGCCCAGGACGATGTTCTCACGCACCGTGAGGTCGCCGACGACGCCCTCGGCCTTGCGGTTCTCCGAGGAGAACGCGATGCCGCGGTCGATGGCGGCGCGCGGGGTCCGCAGGCGCACGTCGGCGCCCTGGACGCGCGTGGTGCCGGCGTCGGCGTGGTCGGCGCCCGCGAGCAGCCGCGCCACCTCCGTGCGGCCCGAGCCGAGCAGCCCGGCCAGGCCGACGACCTCGCCCGCGTACACGTCGAGGTCGAACGGCTGCACGCTGCCCTTGCGGCCGAGCCCGACGGCCTGGAGGAACGGCGTCGCGCCCTCCTCGACGTGCACCGTGTGGTCGGTGGTGACCTGGAGGTCCTCCAGGACCTCCATCGACCGCCCGATCATGGTCGACACGAGCCGGAGCCGGTCGATCTCGGGCGTGAGGTACTCCCCCACGCGACGGCCGTTGCGCAGCACCGTCATGCGGTCGGAGATCTCGTAGACCTGGTCCAGGAAGTGCGACACGAACAGGATCGCGACCCCCTGGTCGCGCAGCCGGCGCACGACGGCGAACAGCTGGGCGACCTCGTCGGCGTCGAGGCTGGACGTCGGCTCGTCGAGGATGAGGACCTTGGCGTCGACGACCATCGCGCGGCTGATCGCCACGAGCTGCTGCACGGCGATGGAGTGGGAGCCGAGCGACGACGCCGGGTCGATGTCGAGGCCCATCGTGGCGAGGTGCCGGGCGGCCTCGCGCCGGGTGGCGCGCCAGTCGATGGCCCCGAGCCGCCGCGGCTCGCGGCCCAGCATGATGTTCTCGGCGACGGTGAGGTTCTCGCAGAGGTTGACCTCCTGGTACACCGTCGCGACGCCCGCGGCCTGGGCCTCGCCCGGGCCGGAGAACCGGTGGGGCTCGCCGTCGACGACGATGTCGCCGGCGTCGATGCCGTAGACGCCCGTGAGCGCCTTGATGAGGGTGGACTTCCCGGCGCCGTTCTCGCCCATGAGGGCGTGCACCTCACCCGGGAAGAGGCGGAGGTCGACCTGGTCGAGCGCCTTGACGCCCGGGAACTCGATGGAGATCCCGGTCATCTCGACGACAGGCCGCACCGCTGGTTCGGGGCTCGTCATCTCGGACCTTCCGTGGTGCGCGGCGGGGTGCGCGGGGGCACCCCGCCGCGGGGTTCGCGGGACGACGCCGGCCGGGCGCCGTGGCGCCCGGCCGGCGGTGCGTCAGTACTCGCGGGTGGGCAGGGCCTCGGTGGCGGCCTCCTGGTCGAACGCCTCGTCCTTGACGACGATGCGCTTCTCGACCTCCTCGCCGGCGACGACCTTCTGGGCGATCTCGGCCAGGTCCGGGCCGAGCAGCGGGTTGCACTCGACGATGTAGTTGATCTTGCCCTCGGACAGGGCGGTCATGCCGTCCTTGACGGCGTCGATCGTGATGATCTTGATGTCCTCGCCCGGGGTCAGGCCGGCGGCCTCGATGGCCTCGATGGCGCCGAGACCCATGTCGTCGTTGTGGGCGAACACGAGGTCGATGTCGTCGTACTTCTGGAGGAAGCCCTCCATGACCTGCTTGCCCTCGGTGCGGGTGAAGTTGCCGGTCTGGGAGTCGATGATCTCCAGGTCGGTGCCCTCGATCGCGCTGCCGAAGCCCTCCTTGCGGTCGATGGCGGGCGCGGAGCCGGTGGTGCCCTGCAGCTCGACGACCTTGTAGCCCTCGCCGTCGTACTGCTCGGCGGCCCACTCGCCGGCCATCTCGCCCTCGAGGACGAAGTCGGAGCCGATGAACGACTCGTAGAGGGTGTCGTCCTCGGAGTCGACGGCGCGGTCGGTGAGGATCACGGGGATGCCGGCGGACTTGGCCTCCTGGAGCACCGGGTCCCAGCCGGTCTCGACGACCGGGGAGAACGCGATGACGTCGACGCCCTGGGCGATGTAGGAGCGGATCGCCTGGATCTGGTTCTCCTGCTTCTGCTGGGCGTCGGAGAAGCTGAGGTCGAAGCCGTTCTCGGCGGTCAGGGTGTCCTGGATGGACTTGGTGTTGGCGGCTCGCCAGCCGGACTCGGCGCCGACCTGCGAGAAGCCGATCGCGATGGTCTCGTCACCGGACATCGCCTCCTCGGTGGCGCCGGTGGACCCGTCGGTGCTCCCGGCCTGCTCGCTGGAGCAGGCGCCGAGCGCGAGCAGCGCGACGGCGGACAGCGCGGCGACGGCGCCGCGGGTGAAGGTCGAACGTGCCATGGTCTCCTCCTCGAGATGCCGGGCGGCCGGTGCTTCCGGCCTTGCGGGTCAGCTCCGACCCTCCGGCGAACGCTTGGCGTTGTGACCGCTAACATAGCGACAGATGTGACCGGTCACAATGGCTGGCCGGGTGAACGCGAGTCACGATCTCGTAACACCGCCGGTGACCGGCGCGACCGCCGCGACGGCGACAGGCCGGTGCCGCCGGTGGATCAGCCCTCGTCGTCGAACGCGAACCCGTCGAGCTCCGCCGCGATCATCTCCACGATCGTGTCCACCGTGACCCCGGGACCGTTGCTCAGCTCCCCGATCTTCTCCCGGTCCTTGAGCACCACGATGCGGTCGCTGAGGCGCACCACCTCCTCCAGCTGGGAGGAGATGAAGACGACGGCCACGCCCTCGCCGGCCAGCCGTGCGACCCGCCGCTGGATGTCGAGCTTCGCGGCGATGTCGATGCCGCGCGTCGGCTCGTCCAGGATCAGCACGTGCGGCCGCGTCGCCAGCAGCCGGGCCAGCATCACCTTCTGCTGCGTGCCGCCCGACAGCTCGCCCGCCGGACGGTCCAGGTCCTCGTGGGACAGGTTGAGGGCGTCCAGGTAGGTGTCGACCACCGCGTCCTGCTCGGCCCGCGACAACGGCCGCGTCCAGCCGCGCAGCGCCTGCAGTCCCAGGACGATGTTCTGGCGCACCGACAGCTCGGCGACGATCCCCTCCGTGCGCAGGTTCTCGCTCGACACCGCGATCCGGTGCCGCAGGGCCGCCGCCGGGCCGCGGAGCTGCACGCGGGCGCCGTCCAGCCACAGCTCGCCCCGGTCCGGGCGCTCCACCCCGCCCATGAGACGCGCGAGCTCCGTACGGCCCGACCCGCGCAGCCCCGCGAACCCCACGACCTCCCCCGGCGAGAGCTCGACGTCCGTCGGCTCGAGCGTCCCCCGCCGGCCGATCGACGACGCCCGCAGCCGCACGGGGCGCGAGTCCGCGTAGTGGTGCTCCAGACGCTCGGAGTGCAACGCCTGGAGCGCGTCGATGTCCTCGCCGATCATCTTCGAGATCAGCTCGGCCCGGTCCACGTCGGCCGTGCGGTACTCCGCCACGACCCGACCTCCGCGCAGCACGGTCATGCGGTCGCTCACCTCCAGCACCTGCTCCAGGAAGTGGGAGACGAACAGGATGGCGACGCCCTGGTCGCGCAGGCGGCGCACCACACCGAGCAGGCGGGCGGCCTCGGACTCGTCGAGGCTGGAGGTCGGCTCGTCGAGGACGAGCACCCGCGGCTCCAGGACGATGGCGCGGGCGACCGCCACGAGCTGCTTCGTCGCGGGCGGCAGCGAGCCCAGCGGCGCGCGCGGGTCCACGTCCTCGATGCCCAGGGCGGCCAGCACCGCCGACGCCCGGTCCCGGTTCCGGGCCCAGCGGATGCCGAACCGGCCCCGCACCTCGTGCCCGATCATGATGTTCTCGGCCACCGACAGGTGCGGGCTGAGGTGCGACTCCTGGAACACGGTCGCGACACCCTCGGCCCGGCTGCGGGCCACGCTCGTCGGCGTGGACGGCACCCCGTCCAGGAGGACGGTGCCGTCCAGGATCGGCACGGTCCCCGTCAGCGCGCCGATGAGCGTCGACTTGCCCGCGCCGTTCTCCCCCATGAGCGCGTGCACCTCCCCCGCACGCAGGGTGAGGTCCGCGCCGTCGAGCACCCGCACGCCCCCGTACTCCACGGTGATCCCGCGCATCTCGACCGCCGGGGTCGCGGTCCGCTCCGGCGGCATCAGTCGGTCTTCCGCGGCGGCGCGCTGGAGGCGCGCGTGACGATCTCGGCCGAGATGCGGGTGGCGTCCGGGATCTCCCGACCCTCGATCGCGGCCCGCAGGACCTCCACGACGGACACGCCGAGCGCGGCGAAGTTCTGCCGCACGGTCGTCAGCGGCGGGATGACGTGCCGGGCCAGCGGGATGTCGTCGAACCCGACGACGCTGAGGTCGTCCGGGACGGAGAACCCCCGCTCGTGCAGCCCGTGGACGAGTCCGACCGCCATGTCGTCGTTGGCGACGAACACGGCCGTGTAGTCGGGGAGCTCGCGGATGCCGCGCGCGAACTCGTAGGCGAAGTCCGCCGACCAGTCACCGACCACGATGGGGCGCTCGCGGACCCCCCAGGACTTGGCCCGGGCGTGGAACGCGCGCTCGCGGGCGCGGGCGTCGAGCCAGTCGAGCGGGCCCGCCAGGTGCAGGATGTCGCGGTGGCCCAGCGCCACGAGGTGGTCGACGGCGAGCGCCGTCCCGGCCCGCTGGTCGACGGTGACGGTGAGGAACGTCGGGTCCTTGTCCGGCTTGACGACGAGCACGGGCACGCCGACGGCGATGCGGCGCAGGTCGGCGATGGACGACGACCGGGGCGCGACGACGCACAGGGCGTCGATCCCGAGCGCCACCAGGTGGTCGACGGCCTCCTGCGGGGTGATCTTGGCGCCCGCCTGGAGGAACACGGAGCTGACCTCGTAGCCGGACGCGCGGGCCGCGGACTCGACGGCGTACAGGGTGCTGGTGGGCCCGAACGTGGTGGCGCTCTCCACGAGGACGCCGATGCGGTTGCTGCGCTGGGTGGCCAGCGCGCGGGCGGTCATGCTGGGCCGGTAGCCGAGCTGCTCGATGGCGTCCTCGACGCGCCGCCGCGTGGCCTCGCGGATGTTCGGGTGGTCGTTGAGCACCCGGGACACCGTCATGTGCGACACGCCGGCGAGCTGCGCGACCTGCCGGATGTTCGGCTTCTCGACGCCGGGGTTCGCCATCGGGCCTCCATCGGATCGCGCCGGTCACTGATCGGCGCGGCGAGCACAGGTTACCGCCGTCCGTGGGGGTCCGGCCCCCTTGCCGTCCCGCGCTGTCACGGCTCCTGCCGCCCACCGCGGTGACGCATCGTGCGTGCCGGCTTCGCACCTCATCGCGTCGGATGAGGTGCGAAGCCGGCACGCACGTTGCGGCCGGAGGGCGGCCCAGGGGGCTCAGGAGCGGGTCAGAGCCCGCGCGCCAGGCGGTAGTAGACCTGGTTCCAGCGGACCTGGTCGGCGAACCCGCGACGCGTGGTGTCCTCGTCGATGACGAGCAGCTCGGTGCCCGCGATCTGCGCGAACACCTCGAACGCCTCGATGCCGGCGGCGGTCGACATGACCGTGTGATGGGCACCGCCCGCGGTCAGCCAGGCCTCGGCCGACGTCGCGAAGTCGGGGCGCGGGGCCCAGACGGCGCGGGCCACCGGGAGCTTCGGCAGCTCGTGCGTCGGCGGGACGACGTCGACGACGTTGGCCGTGAGGCGGAACCGGTCGCGCATGTCGGCCAGCGACACGACGACGGCACCCTCGGTCGCGTCGGCGTCGAACACCATGCGGACCGGGTCCTCCTTGCCGCCGATGCCCAGGGGGTGGATCTCGATGCGCGGGGTCGAGGTGGTCAGCGACGGGCAGATCTCCAGCATGTGCGCGCCGAGGATGAGCTCCGAGCCGGGGGTGAGGTCGTAGGTGTAGTCCTCCATGAGGGAGGCGCCACCGGGCAGGCCCTCGCCCATGACCTTCGCGGCGCGCACGAGGACGGCGGTCTTCCAGTCGCCCTCGGCGCCGAACCCGTAGCCCTTGGCCATGAGGCGCTGTACGGCCAGGCCGGGCAGCTGGCGCAGCGCGCCGAGGTCCTCGAAGTTCGTGGTGAACGCCTTGGCGCCGCGCTCGACGAGGAACGCCTCCATGGCGATCTCCTGGCGGGCCGCGTAGCGCAGGGAGTCGTGCCGCTCGGCGCCGGCGCGCAGCTCCGGCGCGACGTCGTAGAGGTCCTCGTACTGCGCCACGAGCGCGTCGATGGCGGACTCCTCGACGGCGTCGACCGCGGCGACGAGGTCGTTGACGCCCCACGTGTTGACCGAGACGCCGAACTGCAGCTCGGCCTCCGTCTTGTCGCCCTCGGTGACGCCGACGTTGCGCATGTTGTCGCCGAACCGCACCAGGGTCAGCTCGTGCGTGGCGGCCCAGCCCGCGGCGCCGCGGACCCAGGTGCCGACGCGGCGCTGCACGGCCGGGTTGGTCACGTGCCCCACGACCGTGGTCCGCGCGACGCCGAGCCGGGACAGCATGTACCCGTACTCGCGGTCGCCGTGCGCGGCCTGGTTGAGGTTCATGAAGTCCATGTCGATGTCGGCCCACGGGAGCTCGACGTTCGCCTGCGTGTGCAGGTGCAGCAGCGGCTTGCGCAGCGCGTCGAGGCCCGCGATCCACATCTTCGCGGGGCTGAACGTGTGCATCCACGTGACGACGCCGAGGACGTCGTCGCGGGAGTTGGCCTCCAGCATGGCGCGACGGATGGAGTCCGAGTCCTTGAGGACCGGCTTCCACACGACCGTGGCGGGCACGTCGTCGGACGCGTCGAGGACGGCGGCGACCTCCTGCGACTGCGCGGCGACCTGCTCGAGCGTCTCGGGGCCGTAGAGGTCCTGGCTGCCGGTGAGGAACCAGACCTCGCGGTCGCCGTAGGGCTTGGACATGGGACTTCCTTTCACGGGGACGGGGGGTGCGGGGTCGACCTGCGCGACCTGCCCGGCCGGTTCCGGCCGGGGTGGGCGCCCCGCGGGGCGCCCGCCGGGGTCAGCGCTGGCCGTAGACGTTCTGGTAGCGGGCGTAGAGCGCGTCGACGTGCTCCTGGGCGATGGGCAGCGGCTCGCCGAGCTGGCGCGACACGTGCACCGCGCGGGCGACCTCCTCGCACAGGACGGCGGCCTTGACGGCGGCCTTCGCGTCGGCGCCGATGGTGAACGGCCCGTGGTTGCGCATGAGGACGGCGGGGCTGCGGGATCCCTGGAGGGTCGCGACGATGCCGCGGCCGATGGAGTCGTCGCCGATGATCGCGAACGGGCCGACGGGCACGGGACCGCCGAACTCGTCGGCCATCATCGTCAGCACGCAGGGGATCTCCTCGCCGCGCGCCGCCCAGGCGGTCGCGTACGTGGAGTGGGTGTGCACGACGCCGCCCACCTCGGGCATGTGCGCGTACACGTAGGCGTGCGCGGCGGTGTCGGACGACGGCGAGCGGTCGCCCTCGACGAGGTTGCCCTGCAGGTCGCAGACGACCATCGCGTCGGGGGTGATGTCGTCGTAGGAGACGCCGGACGGCTTGATGACGAGCAGGTCGTCGGCGCCGTCGGGGTCGCCCTCGGTGTCGCGCACGCGCTCGGACACGTTGCCCGCCGTCCACACGACGAGCTCCCAGCGGGGCAGCTCGGCGTGCAGGTCGGCGACCTTCTTCTTCGCGGCGTCGACGGCGGCGCGCAGGTGCGCCGGGACCTCGGTGATGGCCATGCGGGGGTTCTCCGTTCGCGGGGGCGGGTCAGAGCGACGCGACGGCGGCGCGCTCGACGGCGAGCCCGGCGGCGTAGCGCTCGAGGTAGGTGGCGAAGCCGGCGACGTCGGCCGGGTCGGGGTCGACGACGTCGAGCTCGGCGTCGGCGAAGACGCGGTCGGCGAGGTAGCCGGCGAGGGTGAGGCCGGGCTCCGCGGCGGACGCCGCGGCGAACGCGGCGAGCACGGCGATGCCCCACGCACCGCCCTCCCCGGCGGTGCGGCCGACGGCGACGGGCGCGTCGACGGCGGCGGCGAGCAGGCGCTGGGCCACGCCGGCGGTGCGGAACATGCCGCCGTGGGCGAACATCGCGTCGATCGCGACGCCCTCGCCGTCGAGCACGCGCATGCCGAGCGCGAGGGTGCCGAACGCGCCGTAGATCTGGGTGCGCATGAAGCTCGCCAGGGTGAGGCGGCTGTCGGGGGTGCGCACGAACAGGGGACGGCCGGCGTCCAGGCCGGTGATGGGCTCGCCCGCGAGGTAGTTGTAGGCGAGCAGGCCGCCGCCGTCCGCCGCGCCGTCGAGGGCCGCGGTGAACAGGGTGCCGAACACGGCGTCGGCGTCGTCGGGGCCGCCGAGCGCTCCGGCGAACTCGCGGAACAGACCGGCCCAGGCGTCGAGCTCGCTCGCACCGTTGTTGCAGTGCACCATCGCGACGAGGTCACCGGCGGGGGTGGTGACGAGGTCGAGCTCGTGGTGGACGGACGCGAGCGGCTTCTCCAGGACGACCATCGCGAAGATCGACGTGCCGGCGCTGACGTTGCCGGTGCGGGGCGCGACCGAGTTGGTGGCGACCATGCCGGTGCCGGCGTCGCCCTCGGGCGGGCAGAGCAGGACGCCCGGGCGCAGCTCGCCGGTCGGGTCGAGCAGGGCCGCGCCGGCGTCGGTGAGGTGGCCGGCGTCGGCGCCCGCGGGGAGCACCTCGGGCAGGAAGCCCGCCACGTCGAGGCCGGGGCGCTTCGCCGCGGCGAGGTGCTCGAACTGGGCGAGCATGCGGGCGTCGTAGTCGCCGGTGGCGGGGTCGACGGGGAACATGCCGGACGCGTCGCCGACGCCGAGCACGTGGCGGCCGGTCAGCGCGCGGTGCACGTACCCGGCGAGCGTCGTGAACGACGCGACCTGCCCGACGTGCGGCTCGTCGTCGAGGATGGCCTGGTAGAGGTGCGCGATCGACCAGCGCAGCGGGATGTTGTGCCCGAACAGCGCGGAGAGCTCCGCGGCGGCGGGGCCGGTGCTGGTGTTGCGCCAGGTGCGGAAGGGCACGAGCAGCTCACCGTCGGCGTCGAACGCGAGGTAGCCGTGCATCATCGCCGAGACGCCGAGCGCGGCAAACGTGGTAGGTCGCACCCCGTAGCGCTGCTCGACGTCGGCGACGAGGGCGGCGTAGGCACCCTGGAGGCCGGCGTGGACGGCGTCGAGGGAGTACGTCCACAGCCCGTCGACCAGCTCGTTCTCCCAGGCGTGGGAGCCGCTGGCGATCGGGGCGTGGTCGGGTCCCACGAGGGAGGCCTTGATGTTGGTCGAGCCGAGCTCGATGCCGAGGGTGGTGCGTCCTGCGAGGAGGGCGTCGCGCACCTCGGTCACCTGGTCTGGCAGCGTCATCGCCGATTCACTCCTTGTCGGTCGTCACACCAATGTTAGCGCTCACACGCGCCCTGCCCAAGCCCGCCGGTCAGTGCCGGTCGACACACGTCGACCGGCACCCGCCGACAGCCGCTCAGCGCGGCGGCGGCGCCGTCGAGGACCGCACCACCAGCTCCGGCTCGATCCGCTGCACCGGCACCGACGCACCCTCCAGCGCCGCCAGCAGCATCTCCACGCCCCGCGCGCCCAGCGCCGCGAACGGCTGCCGCACCGTCGTCAACGGCGGCACGAAGTACGCCGCACCGTCCACGTCGTCGAAACCCACCACCGACACGTCGTCCGGCACCCGCACACCACGCTCCCACAACGCCCGCAGCACGCCCAGCGCCAGCTGGTCGTTGCCCGCGAACACCGCCGTCGGGCCCTCCCCCGCCGCCAGCGCCTCCGCCAGGTCCCGACCCGCCGCGTACCCGTCCGCCGCCGACCACGACCGCACCCGCGGCCGCGCCGGCACCAGGCCGCGCGACTCCATCGCCTCGCGCCAGCCCGCCGCACGCTCCCGCGCGTCGAACCAGTCGTGCGGACCGCCGACGTGCACCACGTCCCGGTGGCCCAGGTCCAGCAGGTGCTCCGTCGCGCGCCGCGCACCCAGACGCTGGTCGACCGCGAGCGACATCGTCGACGAGCCCTCCCCCGCGTGCACCGCGCCCGACGGGTCGTCCAGGGCGGCCACCACGACCACCGGCACGGGGGCGCGGAACGACTCCACGGCCGCCGCGACCTCGTCGTGCGGCGCGATCACCACGATCCCGTCGACGCCCTGGTCCATGAAGTGCTCCAGCACCTGGTGCATCGAGGCGGTGTCGTACGTCCGCAGCGTCGCCACCGACACGAAGTAGCCCCGGTCGCGCGCCGCCTCCTCCACCGCGATGAGGGTGCTCGTCGGACCGAACAGCGCCGACCCCGTGGTCACGACGCCCAGGGTCGCCGACCGCGACGTCACCAGGGCCCGGGCCGCGCTGTTGCGCCGGTACCCCAGCTCGTCGATCGCCGCGAGCACGCGACCCCGCGTCTCCTCGCGCACGCTCGGGTGCCCGTTGAGGACCCGCGACACCGTCTGGTGCGACACCCCGGCCACCGCGGCCACGTCCGCCATCGACGGCCGACGCGCCACCCGGCGAGCCCCCGCCACGGTCACGGCCGGTCGGCCGGGGAGCCCGCCGGCGCCTCCCGGCGGGCGTCCACCGCGTGCAGCACGCGGCGCAGGTACGTGTAGGTGAGCTCGCCCGCGGCCTCGTCGTACTGGGCCTCGTAGCCGTGCTTCGTGTACATCGCGAGGTTCTGCCGGGAGTCCTTGCCCGTGAACGCCCAGATCTCCGCGACGTCCTCCGGCAGGTGGTCGAGGATCGCGAACAGCAGCGTCGTCCCCAGACCCTTGCCCTGCTGGTCCGGCGCCACGGCCAGCCGGCCGAGCGTCGCGCGGGACCCCTCGACCTCCACCCGGATCGACCCGACGAGGCGGTGTCCCTCCCACGCCCCGATCGTCACGACGTCGTCGCGGGCCATGTCCTCGCGCAGCTCGTGCAGCGTCTGCGTCAGCGGCGGGATGTTCGGGTCGTCGTAGAGCTGCGCCTCGGACACGAAGGCGGCGCGGCGCAGCGTGAGGAGCTCGCCCGCGTGCTCGTCGGTGACGAGCGCGATCCGGGTCGGTGCGTCGCCGTCGGCACCGGCGGCAGGGTTGACGGTGGTGTCGCTCATGGCCCCATCGTGGCAGACCGTGGGCGACAATGGCGTGCGTGACCACGCAGCCGAACCCGACCTCGCCGGCACGCCCGACGGAGTGGGTCCTCACCCTGTCCTGCCCCGACCGCCCCGGCATCGTGCACGCCGTCAGCGGCGTGCTCGCCGAGCACGGCGGGAACATCACCGAGTCGCAGCAGTTCGGCGACCCGGTGTCGGGACTGTTCTTCCTGCGCATGCAGGTCGAGTCGGCCTCCGCCCGCCCCGAGCTGGAGGCGGCGCTCGGCGACGTCGCGGCCCGGTTCGCGATGACGTGGCAGCTCGACGTCGTCGGCCGCCCCGTGCGCACGCTGCTCATGGTGTCCCGGGCGGCGCACTGCCTGGTGGACCTGCTCTACCGGGAGCGCTCCGGCCAGGTGCCCATCGACGTCGTCGGCGTGGTGGGCAACCACACCGACCTGGCGGACCACGCCGCGTTCTACGGCAAGCCGTTCCACCACGTGCCGGTCACCGCCGCGACGAAGGGCGAGGCCGAGGACCGGCTGCGCGCGCTGGTGCGCGAGCTCGACGTCGAGCTGGTCGTGCTGGCCCGGTACATGCAGATCCTGTCGGACGACCTGTGCCGCGACCTGTCGGGACGCGTCATCAACATCCACCACTCGTTCCTGCCGTCGTTCAAGGGGGCGCGGCCCTACGCGCAGGCGCACGACCGGGGCGTCAAGCTCATCGGGGCGACGTCGCACTACGTCACGGGCGACCTGGACGAGGGCCCGATCATCGAGCAGGACGTCGAGCGCGTGGACCACTCGCGCGCCGTGACGGACCTCGTCTCCCTCGGCGAGGACGTCGAGCGGCGCACGCTGGCCCGCGCCGTGCGCTGGCACGCCGAGCACCGGGTGCTGCTCAACGGGCACCGCACGGTCGTCTTCCACTGAGCCTCGGCGGGCTCGCCCGCCGCACCGCGCGGCCCGTGCCGGCACCTGCCGGCCCGGGCCGCTGTCGTCCCGGGCGCCGGTGACCTGCGACGACGCCGCGGCGACGGTCGGGCGACACCATCACGACACCATCTGGCGCCACGAATGACGCCAAACCCCTTGCAGTGACACCATCATGGTGTCATAGTTGACGTCATGAACCTCGACCAGTACGTCGCCGAGCTGCAGCAGCAGCTCGCCACCGCGGCCGCCGCCGGCGGGGACGACGCCCGCGAGCTCGCCGCCCGCCTCACCGCACCCCTCGACGCCGCCGCGCGGCTCGCCCTCCTGGGCGCCCTGTCCGACGCCGCCGGGGAGATCTCCGCCGAGCTCGCCCCCGGCTCCGTCGACGTCCGCCTGCGCGCCGGGTCGCCCGAGTTCGTCGTCACCGCCCCCCGCAGCACCCCGACCGGCACCCCACCGCCCCCCGCGCCGGCCGCTACCGCGCAGGCCGCGGAGCCGGCCGACGCCGAGGGCGGCGCCACCACCCGCACCACCCTGCGCCTGCCCGACCACCTCAAGGCCCAGGCCGAGGTCGCCGCCGCCCGCGACGGCGTCTCCGTCAACACGTGGCTCGTGCGCGCCGTCGCCGCGGCGCTCGAGCAGTCCACCGGCCGACCCGCCGCGCGGCCCACGCAGCACGGCTCCGGCCGCGTCACCGGCTGGGTGCGCTGACACCCGGCACGGCACCCCGCCGCACCTGACACCACCGCGACACCACCGGCCGCCCACCGGCCGGGACCAGACACCACATCGTCACGACCCGACCCAGGGAGACCTCGTCATGCCCACGTTCCCCGCCCCCCGCCCCGTCCCCGTCACCGTGGACGTCCCCTTCGCCCGGCTCCACGTCGTGGCGAGCGACCGGGACGACGTCGTCGTCACCGTCCTGCCGAGCGACCCGTCGCGGTCCGGCAGCGTCCGCGCCGCCGAGGAGGTCCGCGTCGAGCGCACCGGTGACGGAGTCGCCGTCACCTACCCCGGCTCGTGGAAGCAGTGGGTGCTGCCGTTCGCGGCCGGCACCGCCGACGTCACCGTCGAGCTGCCCACCGGGTCCGAGGTGCGCGGCAGGACCGGCTCGCTGCACGTCGAGGGCGCACTGCACGCCGTCGAGATGTCCCTGTCCGCCGGCGACGCCCGTCTGGGGGTCGTCGACCGGCTCACCCTCGCCGTGGGCGCCGGCTCCGTGCACGTCGGGCGGGCCGTCACCGCGAACGTCAAGGCGAGCGCCGGCTCGGTCCACGTCGACGAGGTCGCCGGCGAGGTCGCGGTCAAGGCCTCCAACGGCACCACGACCGTCGGCACCGTCAGCGGCGCCCTCACCGTGCAGGGCGCGCACGGCGACATCACCGTGCGCCGGGTGCGCGGCGCCGTCACGGCCCGCTCCGCGCACAGCAGCATCCGGGTGGACGCCCTCGAGTCCGGCAGCGTCGCGCTCACCACGTCGTTCGGGTCGATCGACGTCGGGGTGCCGGAGGGCACCGCCGCCTACCTCGACCTCGCGACCGAGCACGGCACGGTCCGCAACCAGCTCACGCCCACCGACGGCCCGGTCGCCGACGAGGCCACCGCCGAGATCCACGCCAGCACCGGCTACGGCGACGTCGTCGTCCGTCGCCCGCACGCCTGAGCCGCACCGCCCGCACCCGCACCTGTGCCCGTCGCCCGACCCCCACCTGGAGAACGCCATGACCTCCCCTGCCCTCGCACCGGCGATCCACGTCACCGGTCTGCGCAAGTCCTACCCGTCGAAGCAGGGCCCCCAGCTCGTGCTCGACGGCGTCGACCTCACCGTCCCCGCCGGGACGGTGACCGCCCTGCTCGGTCCCAACGGCGCCGGCAAGACCACCACGGTGGGCGTGCTGTCCACCCTGCTCCGGGCCGACGCGGGCACCGTCCGCGTCGCCGGGCACGACGTCGCCCACGACGGTGACGCCGTCCGCGCCGCCATCGGCGTCACCGGCCAGGTCACGGCCGTCGACGACCTCCTCACCGGCGCCGAGAACCTGCGCCTCATGGCCGACCTGCACCACCTGGGCCGTGCGGCCGGGCGACGCCGCACCGCGGAGCTGCTCGACCAGTTCGGCCTGACCGTGGCGGCGGGCAAGCCTGTGGCGGCCTACTCCGGCGGCATGAAGCGCAAGCTCGACCTCGCGATGACGCTCGTCGGCTCCCCCGCCGTCGTGTTCCTCGACGAGCCCACCACGGGCCTCGACCCGCGCAGCCGCCGCACCCTGTGGGACGAGGTGCGCCGCCTCGTCGCGGACGGCACCACGATCCTGCTCACCACGCAGTACCTGGAGGAGGCCGACCGCCTCGCCGACGCCGTCGCCGTGCTGCACGAGGGCCGCGTCGTCGCCGAGGGCACGCCCGCCGAGCTCAAGGCCGTGCACGACGCCGGCACGCTCGACGACGTGTTCCTCGCCCTCACCGAACCCCCCACCGACGACAGCACCGACGACAGCACCGCAGGGACCGCCGGGGACCCCGTCGGCCCGAACCCGAAGGAGGACGTCCGATGACCGCCGTCGCCACCCCCGTGCCCGTGACCGCGCGCCCCCGCCCGGTCGCCGACGTCACCACGATGGTGCGCCGCACCCTGCTCCGCGCGGTGCGCTACCCCGGCCTGACGGTGTTCCTCGTCGCCGGACCGCTGGTCATGCTGGTGCTGTTCGTCTACGTGTTCGGCGGGGCGTTCGGCGCGGGCGTCGTGCCCGGTGTCACGCCGGGGGCCGACGGCCGGGCCGCCTACCTCGCGTACATCACCCCGGCGCTGCTCGCCATCACCGTCGTCGGGGGCGCCACCTCGCTCGCCACCAGCGCCGCGATGGACGCCGCGGGCGGCATCATGGCCCGCTTCAAGACCATGGCGATCTCTCCCGGGTCGGTGCTGTCCGGCCAGGTCATCGGGTTCGCCGTCCAGGCGCTCGTCGCCCTGGTGCTCGTGATCGGGGCGGCCTTCGCCATGGGCTACCGGCCCGACGCCGGACCGCTCGAGTGGCTGGCGCTGCTCGGGCTGACGGCGGCGCTGGCGATCGCGCTCAACTGGCTGTGCGTCGCGATGGGGCTCAGCTCCCGCAGCGTCGAGACGGCCAGCAACGCCCCGATGATCCTGCTGCTCCTGCCGTTCCTGGGCAGCGGATTCGTCCCCGTCGAGACGATGCCGGCAGGCCTGCGCTGGTTCGCCGAGTACCAGCCGTTCACGCCGATCATCGAGACCGTGCGCGGCCTGCTGGCCGGCGGGGCGGGTCTGGAGACGAGCACCGTCGCCCTGGCGCTCGGCTGGATCGTCGTCATCGGCGCGGCGGGCCACGCCTGGTCCCGCTCGCTCTACCGCCGCGAGCGGCGCATCTGACGTCGCCGGTCGTCGCCCGGACCGCCGTCGCGGACGCCGCGGGGCCGCACCGGATCGGTGCGGCCCTGCGGCGTCGTGCCGGGGGCGGGGTCCCGTCCCGGCGGCTCCTTGGTGGTGCCGTCAGCCGACGGAGACCTCGACGAGGGTGTTCCACGGGTCGTCGAACCGCAGCGTGCGGCCGTCGTCGCGGGTCGCGACCCCGACGTGCTTCAACCGGTCGCGCAGGGCGCCGACCTCGTCGGCGGTCGGCACGGTGAGGGCCATCTGCCCGAGGCCGAGGGTCGCGGCACGCGGGCCGGCCCCCGCGCTGTTCCACGTGTTGACGGCGACGTGGTGGTGGTAGCCGCCCGCCGCCATGAACAGCGCACCGTGGAACGTCGCCATGACCTCGAACCCGAGGGTGTCCACGTAGAACGTCGACGCGGTGGGGATGTCGCCGACCTGGAGGTGGACGTGCCCCACCTGGGCGCCCTGGCCCGCGGTGCCCCGCAGGGCGTCCTCGGTGAGGTGCTCGGTGAGGAACGCCTGCGGGTCGAACCAGTCGGAGCCCATGTCGACGCCGCCGGACGTGTGGGTCCAGGCGTCGCGCGGCCGGTCCCAGTACAGCTCGATCCCGTTGTCCTCCGGGTCGGTGAAGTAGAACGCCCGGGACACCCAGTGGTCGGAGTTCCCGACGAACCGCGACAGCGGGTGGCGCGCCGCGTGGGCGACGGCCGCGGCCAGGGTCTCCTCGGTCTCGAACAGGACGGCCGTGTGGAACAGGCCCGCCTGGTTCCGGGCCGTGGCCGGGAGCCCCGGCGTGTGCTGGAGGACGACGACGGGCGTCGCCCCGCGACCGAGGGCCACCCGTCCGGGGCCCGCGAGCGCGGGGAGCTCCGTCAGCGCGAGGGCGTCCCGGTAGTAGTCGGTCATGGTCGCGAGGTCGCCGACGTGGAGCGTGACCGCCCCCATCGTCGTGTCGGCCGCGAGCAGGTCCCCCGCGGGGCGTGCCGTCGTCATGAGTCCATCCTCCGTCGTGGTGGTCGGGTCAGACCAGCGCGAGACCGGCGTCCCAGCCGGTCTTCTCGCCGGCGGCGAGGGTGAGCTGGAGGAACCCGACGGCCTCGAGCTCGCGCGCGCGGCGCAGGGAGCCGGCGTCGACGACGCGGACGCCGGAGCCGTCGAGCGTCGCGGCGAGCGCGGCCTTGGCGTCGGCGTCGTCCCCGGCGACCAGGACGGTGGTGGGCAGGCCGCCCACGGTGCCGGTGGCCAGCGTGGCGGCGAAGTTCGTGTTGAACGCCTTGACGACCTTGGCGCCGGGCAGACGGTCGGCGAGTCCGGCGGCGGCCGAGGAGTCGGCGGGCACGACCAGGTCGTCGAAGGTGGCGAAGTCGAGCGGGTTGGTGATGTCGACGACGACCTTGCCGGTGAGCTGCTCGCCGTAGGTGGCGACGACGTCGTCGAGCGCCGGGTAGGGCAGGGCGAGGACGACGACGTCGCCGGTGAGCGCGTCACCGAACGTGGCGGCGGTGGCGGCGGGGTCGACGCCCTCGGCCTTGGCGCCGTCGCGGGCCACGACCTGGACGTCGCTGCCGGCAGCGAGCGCGAGGCGCGCGATCGCGGAGCCCATGTTGCCGGTGCCGATGATGGAGATGCTGGCCATGTCGTCCTCCTGAGACGTGTCGTCGACCCGTTTGGTTGACGCTACAACTAACGTAGCGAGGTAAAGTTGTCTCGTCAACCATCAGGTGGAGAGAGGACGGTCACGGTGCCGGACACGACGGACGACCCCGGGCACGGCGCGGCCGAGCCCCGCTGGCTCGACGACGACCAGATGCGCAGCTGGTTGCGGCTCCAGGCCGTCATCGGGCTCCTGCCCGGCCTCCTCGACCAGCAGCTCCGCCGCGACGCCGACCTCACGCACTTCGAGTACCTCGTGCTGGCCATGCTGTCCGAGGCACCGGGTCGCGAGCTCCAGATGAGCGCGCTGGCCCGGCTGACCAACAGCACCCTGCCCCGGCTGTCGCACGTCGCGAAGCGCCTCGAGGAGCGCGGCCTGGTGGCCCGCTGCGCCGCCCCCCGGGACCGCCGCGCCACCGTCGCCCGCCTCACCGACGACGGCTGGGACAAGCTCGTCCTCAGCGCCCCCGGCCACGCCCGCACCGTGCTGGAGAACGTCTACGACGACCTCGACGCCGACGACGTCGCCGCGCTGTCCGCCGTGCTCGCGAAGATCCTCGTGCACGTCGACCCGAACGACACGTTCGGCCGCGAGCACCCGCGGTAGGCGGCGCTGCCGCGTCGGCCGGTCAGGCCGCGCCGGTGATCGCCGCCAGGATGGACTCGTGGCTCGCGGTCGCGGGGAACGACCCGTTGTTGCGCCCGTGGCGCAGCACCTCGATGCGGTCCGCGACGGCACGCACGTCGTTGAGGTTGTGGCTGATGAGCACGACGCCGAGCCCGAGCTCGCGCAGCCGTTCGATGTGCGTGAGCACCTCGCCGGTCTGCGCCACGGACAGGGCGGCGGTCGGCTCGTCGAGCACGACGATGCGCGGGTCACCGATGAGGGTCCGCGCGATGGCGACGGCCTGACGCTGCCCGGCGGACAGGTGCGCCAGCGGTGTGCGCACGCTCGGGATACGGACCGTGAGGTGCTCGAGGAGCCGCCGGGTCTCGTTCTCCATGAGGCCGTCGTCGAGGAGGCCGAACCGGTTGCGCAGCTCCTGGCCGAGGTACACGTTGGCGGTGACGTCGAGGTTCTCGGCGACCGCGAGGTCCTGGAACACGCTGGCGACGCCGAGGTTCTTGGCCGCCGACGGCGAGCCCATGGCGACGGCACGGCCCTCGATCTCGATCTGACCGGCGTCGGGCGCGAGCACGCCGGCGACGACCTTCGCCAGCGTCGACTTCCCCGCGCCGTTGTCCCCCACGAGAGCCACGACCTCGTGGGCGTGGACCTCCAGGTCCACGCCCACCAGGGCCTCCACGGCCCCGAAGAACTTGCTCACCTCGCGCAACGCGAGCAGCGGTGTGCGGCCCACCGGCTGCGGCAGCGTCGTCATCGTCGCTCTGCCCTCTCCTCGTCCCTGCTGTCGGACCGGTCGAACACGTCGGTGTTCTCCAGGGCGAGCGCCACCGCCCCGGTGATCTCCGCCCGCAGGCCCAGCGTCGCCGGTACGACGTCAGGACCTCCTGCCTGGCTCAGCATGGTGCGTCGCCGCAGCTCGGCGCGCAACGGACCGAGGAACGTCTCCCCCGTCTCGGCGAGCTCGCCGCCGACGACGACCACCTGGGGTGCGAGGCCGGTGGCGACGGCCGCGACGACGGACCCGACGCGGGCCCCGGCGTCGGCGACGATCTCACGGCAGCCGGGGTCCTCCTCCCGGGCGAGCCGGACCAGGTCGCGCAGGGTGAGGTTGCCGTGGCTGGTGCGCAACGGCTCCAGCAGGGCCGGCAGGCCGACGACGGTGTCGAGGCAGCCCCGGCTCCCGCACCCGCAGATGCGGCCCGCGGGGTCGACCTGCACGTGACCGATCTCGCCGGCGGTGCCGTCGGCGCCGCGGTGCAGGCGACCGTTGAGGACGACGCCGGCGCCGACGCCGTGGGACACCTTGACGTACATCATGTCGCGCCACTCCCGGCCCACCCCGAGGGTGGACTCGGCGAGCGCGCCGACGTTGGCGTCGTTGTCGACGTAGACGGGGCGGGCCAGCCGCTTCTCGAGCACCTGGGCGATCTGGACCGAGTCCCACCCGCGCATCACGCCGCGCACGCTGATCATGCCCGTCACGGGGTCGACGGGGGCGGGCACCCCGAGGCCGATGCCGAGCAGGTCGTCGAGCTCGGAGCCGACCCGTTCGAGGAGGTCGACGACGAGCAGCGCGGCGCGGTCGAGGCTGGTGTCGGGACGGTGCTCGGCCGGCAGGGGCAGCGCCTGCTCCGCGAGGATCTCGTGCGCGACGTCGGCGACGGCGACCCGCAGGTGCCGGTGGCCGACGACGATCCCCGCGACCAGTCCCACGCGGTGGGCGAGCGTCACGAGCTGGGCGCGACGACCGGAGCGGACGGTGCTGCGGACCTCGACGACCTCGGCGGCCACCAGCTCCTTGACGATCACCGACACGGTGGCCGGCGACAGCCCGGTGGCACCGGTGAGCTCGACCTGCGTGAGCCCGCCGTGCTTCTTGACGGCGTCGACGACGCGCGAGCGGTTCGCCTCGCGCAACGACGACTGCGTGCCCGCCATCGGTCGCCGTCCTCTCACCCGGGGGAGTCTAGACGCCGACGGCGGGCGGGTGGCCGACACGTCCGTGCCGGTACCCGCCCGCCGTCGGGGTGTGGGTCAGCGCGCGACCGAGGCGCGGCGCTTGTTCCAGATGTCGAACGCCACGGCGAGCAGGAGCACGAGGCCCTTGACCACCTGCTGCGTCGACTGCGGGACGCCCATGAGCTGCATGCCGTTCGACATGACGGCCATGATCAGACCACCGATGACGGCTCCGCCGACGCGGCCCACACCACCGGTGGTGGAGGCGCCGCCGATGAAGCAGGCCGCGATGGCGTCGAGCTCGAACATGTTGCCCGCGCCCGGCTGTGCGCCGTTCATGCGCGAGGAGAACACGACGCCGGCGACCGAGGCCAGCACGCCCATGTTGACGAAGATCCAGAAGTTGACCTTCTTCACCGCGACGCCGGACAGCTCGGCGGCGTGGCGGTTGCCGCCCACGGCGTACACGTGACGACCGAACACGGAGTTCTGGGTGACCAGCGAGTAGGCGATGATCAGCACGGCCAGGATGATCAGCACGACCGGCAGGCCGCGCGAGACCGACAGCTGGTAGCCGAACCACATGACGACGGCGGCGACGGCGACGAGCTTGACGACGAACAGCGGGATGGACTCGACCTGCTGCTGGTACGCGATCTTGCCCTGACGGCTGCGCCACTGGCTGACGGCGTAGCCGGCGACACCGATGCCGAAGATCACCAGGGTGAACGCGTCGTAGCCGTACCCGCCGAAGAGACCGTTGAGGAACCCGTTGGCGATGTCGTAGTACGTCCCGCCGAACGGCGACAGCGAGCGGTTGTCGAGCACGAGGAACGTCAGGCCGCGGAAGATCAGCATGCCCGCCAGGGTCACGATGAAGCCGGGGATCCCGACGTACGCGACCCAGAAGCCCTGCCACATGCCGACGAGGAGACCGACGACCAGGGCGGCCAGGACGCCCACCCACCACGGCATGCCCTCGCGGATGACCACGACCGCGGACACCGCTCCCGTCAGCGCGACGACCGAACCGACGGACAGGTCGATCTGTCCGGCGACGATGATCATCACCATGCCGATCGCGAGGATCAGGATGTAGGAGTACTGCAGGACGATGTTCGTCAGGTTGGTCGGGGACAGGAACGCGGGGTGCAGGGCGGCGAAGATCGCGACGATGACGGCGAACGCGACGACGATGCCGCTCTGGCGCATGTTCCGGGTCACGACGTTCCGGACCGAGTCGATGGCATTCATGAGGCGGTTTCCTTCGTGGGCAGGGGCTGGTCGCGCTCGATGGTCATGAGCTCCATGAGTCGCTCCTGCGTCGCGTCCGCGACGGGGAGCTCACCGGTGATGCGACCGAAGGCGAGGGTGTACACGCGGTCGCAGATGCCCAGCAGCTCGGGCAGCTCGGAGGAGATGACGACGACCGCCTTCCCCGCTGCGACCATCTTGTTGATGATCGTGTAGATCTCGTACTTCGCGCCGACGTCGATGCCTCGCGTCGGCTCGTCGAGGATGAGGACGTCCGGGTCGGTGTACAGCCACTTGGACAGCACGACCTTCTGCTGGTTGCCGCCGGACAGCTTGCCGACCTCGGCGACGACGTTGGGCGTCTTGATGTTGAGCGACCCGCGGTACTCCTCGGCGACGCGCAGCTCCTCGTTGCGGTTGACCCAGCCTCGAGTGGCGAGCTTGCGCAGCGCGGCGAGCGAGATGTTGTGCCGGATGTCGTCGATGAGGTTGAGGCCGTAGTGCTTGCGGTCCTCGGTCGCGTAGGCGAGGTTGTGCGTGATCGCCTCGGCGACGTCGCGGACCTGGATGCGCTTGCCGTCCTTGTAGATCTCGCCACGGATGTTGCGTCCGTAGGAGCGGCCGAAGATGGACATCGCCAGCTCGGTGCGTCCCGCGCCCATGAGACCGGCGATGCCGACGACCTCGCCGGCCCGGACGTTGAACGACGCGTCGACGATGACCTGACGCCCGGCCTGGGTGGGGTGGTCGACGCTCCAGTTCTCGACGCGCAGCACCTCGTCGCCGAGGACGCTGGTGCGCTCGGGGTACCGGTGCTCGATGTCCCGGCCGACCATGCCGCGGATGATGCGGTCCTGGGTCGAGTCGGGCGCCCGCATGTCGATCGTCTCGATGGTCCGGCCGTCACGGATGATCGTGGTGCGGTCGGCGATCTCCTCGATCTCGTTGAGCTTGTGCGAGATGATGATGCAGGTGATGCCCTCCGCGCGCAGGGCACGCAGGAGCTCGAGCAGGTGCTCGGAGTCGGTGTCGTTGAGCGCCGCGGTGGGCTCGTCGAGGATGAGGAGCTTCACCTCCTTCGAGAGCGCCTTGGCGATCTCGATGAGCTGCTGCTTGCCGACGCCGAGCTGGCCGATGGGCGTGATGGGGTTCTCGTCGAGGCCCACCCGTTCGAGGAGAGCGGCGGCCCTCTGGTTGGCGTCGTTCCAGTCGATCAGGCCGAAGCGCCCGCGGGTCTCGTTGCCGAGGAAGATGTTCTCGGCGACGGACAGATAGGGCACCAGGGCGAGCTCCTGGTGGATGATGACGATGCCGCGGTCCTCGGAGTCGTTGATCGACCCGAACTCGGCCGACGCACCGTCGAAGACGATCTCGCCGTCGTAGGTGCCGTGCGGGTAGACGCCGGACAGCACCTTCATGAGCGTCGACTTGCCGGCGCCGTTCTCACCGCAGATGGCGTGGATCTCGCCCTGCTCCACGGTGAGGGTGACGTCCGACAGCGCCTTGACGCCGGGGAACTCCTTGGTGATGGAGCGCATCTCCAGAATGGTGCTCATCTGCGCTCTCGTCCCTCCTTCGATGGGTGGTCCGCCGGTCCGTTCGCGGGCGGACCCGGGGCGGGCGGCCCGCCGTCGTGCGACGACGGACGCGCCCGCCCGGGGTGGTGGGGTCGTTCAGACCGGGCGGATCACTCCGCCTGTCCGGCCTCGACCTCGTCCATGGTGTAGTAGCCGGAGTCCACGAGAACGGGCTCGATGTCCTCCTTGAAGACCGTCTCGACCTCGAGGAGGTAGGACGGGACGACCTTGACGCCGTTGTCGTACGTCTCGGTGTCGTTCGCCTCCGGCTCCTCGCCGTTGACGAACGACTCGGTGGCGGTGACGGCCTGCTCGGCGAGCAGACGCGTGTCCTTGAAGATCGTGGACGACTGGACGCCGTCGTTGATCAGCTTGATGTTGGCGATCTCGGCGTCCTGACCGGTGACGACGGGCAGGCCGTCCTCGATGGTCGGACCCATCCCGGCACCCGTGAGGGCGTTGAGGATGCCGCGCGAGAGCACGTCCGCCGGCGCGAGGACACCGTTGAGCTCGGTGTCGTTGCCGGTGTAGGTGGAGGTCAGCAGGTCCTCCATGCGGCTCTGGGCGGTCTCGAGCTCCCAGCGCTGCGTGGAGACGGTGTCGAACGACGTCTGCCCGGAGGGGACGACGAGGGTGCCGTCGTCGAGGAGCGGCTGCAGGATCGACATCGCGCCGTCGAAGAAGAACCCGGCGTTGTTGTCGTCCGGCGAACCGGCGAAGAGCTCGATGTTGTACGGGCCCTCCTCACCGGTGGGCTCGCCGTTCTCGTCGAGGTAGCCGAGGCCGCGCAGGAGCGCGTTGGCCTGGGCCACGCCGACCGCGAAGTTGTCGAACGTCGTGTAGAAGTTGACGTTCTCGCTGTCGCGGATGAGGCGGTCGTAGGCGATGACCGGGATGTTCGCGGCCGCGGCGGCCTCGAGCTGGCTGGTCAGGGCCGTACCGTCGATGGACGCGATGATGAGGACGTCGACGCCCTCGGTGATCATCGAGTCGATCTGCTGGGTCTGGGTCGGGATGTCGTCGTTGGCGAACTGGAGGTCCACCGTGTAGCCGAGCTCCTCGAGCCCTTCCTTGACGTTGTTGCCGTCCTGGATCCAGCGCTCGTAGGTCTGCGTCGGCATGGCGACGCCGACCTGGACGTTGTCGTCGCCGTCGCCCGCCGCACCGTCGGTGCTGCCGGAACCGGCGCCCTCGCCACCACAGGCGGTCAGGGTGAGCGCCAGCGCCGCACCCGCGGCGACCACGCCCATCTTCTTGCCGAGTCGCATCCTCGCGCTCCTTCTCGTCGTCGAGTGTCCTCCCGTGCGGCGACCTTCACCGCCGGTGCCCGCACGGGGCCTGGACCGGGTCACCGAGTGACCGGGATCCACTTTCCTGCGTTCGAGTCTCGAAGTCAAAGGCGGAAGGGGCGAAGAACGGTAACGATCTGGTCACAAGGCCGAAACCATTGAGTTCGCTGGCCTCCGGCTGAGGCCACGAGCCTTCCTCCGCGTCCGCCCGCGGACACGGCATCACTTCGAGGCCCGAACACAGAGCGACCGCCCGGGGGTCTCGCCGGACGCCGCAGGGCCCGGCGGTGGGGGTCGTCACCCCACCGCCGGGCCCTGCGACGCGGACGGACTCAGCGCTGACGCTGCTCCAGCACCGCGACCGTACGGGCCGGCACCGTGACGACACCCGCCCCGGCGTCCCAGCGGGTCTCCTTCACGACCGGGTCGCCACCGCCCGCCTGGACCCTCGACAGCCGCAGGTCACGCCCGGCCCAGCCTGGCACCTCGACGGTGACCGGCTCGGGCGAGGCGTTGAACACCGTGACCAGGCCGTCGAGCCGACCGTCGGCGTCCGCCCCCACGGTGTCGTCGACCGCCATGACGATCACGCCCGGCGTCGCCTCCGGGCCCGAGCCCGGGAACGTCACCTTGTCCTGGATCGCCGCGGCCGACCCGAGCCGGAACAGCGGCGTCGAGGAGCGCAGCGCCAGCAGCTCGGCCGCCCGGTCGGACGCCGTGGCGATCTGCGCGGAGGACGGCGCCAGCGCGGGGTCGGCCAGCAGCGGCGCCATGAGCGGCCACTTGTCCTCGTTGTCGGCAGCCATCGGCAGACCGCGGCCGAACCCGTTGTCCTGACCCGACCAGTCGATCGCGTTGAACCAGTCGCCCGAGTCGTAGGAGTTGCGGTCCAGCGACTTCGACCGGAGCAGGTCCGTGCCCGCGTGCCAGAACGAGGGCGTCTGGGCGAGCGCGGCCGTCGCCAGCGACAGGGTGTTCATCCGCACCCGGTCGTCCATCGACGTGGCCTGCGGCAGCTTGAGCGTCAGCAGGTCGAACAGCGTCTCGTTGTCGTGCGCGTCGACGTAGGTGACGACCTCCTCCGGCGAGTCGGCGTACCCGGCCGGGGAGCCCCGGTAGTCGAGGTCCTCGCCCCGGGTGAGCTCGCCGTCGGCCGTGACGAACGCGTAGTCGCGCAGGTTGCCGGCCAGGCCCAGGCGGACCAGGTCCGTCTGGTGGGCGAGGTCGGCCGCCTCGTCCACCCCGCCGTCGTTCACCGTGCCGGGCTCCCCCGTGCGGGCCTCGCGCCCGTTCGGGTCGGTGAACAGCCCGGTGCCGAAGCCCTGCGTGAACGTGGACGCGCCGTCCACCGGCGACCCGCCGTGCACCGCGTCGCGCAGGCGGTCGCTGAACGTGCCGATGCCCGTGCCGCCCAGGTTGCCCTGCGCGGCCTGCGTGAACAGCGCGCCGTCGGCCACCTCGCCGAAGTTCCAGCCCTCGCCGTACAGGTACACCGCCGACCCGTCGACCCCGTCCTCGTCGAGCGTCAGGGCGTCGAGCGCCTCGCGCACGGCCAGCATGTTGTCGCGCGGGTGGTGCCCCATGAGGTCGAAGCGGAAGCCGTCGACCTTGTAGTCCCGCGCCCAGGTGACCACCGAGTCGACCATGAGCCGCTCGGCCATGGCGTGCTCGGTCGCGACGTTCTGGCAGCACGTGCTCGTCGCGACCGCGCCCGTGGTCGGGTCCAGCCGGTGGTAGTAGCCCGGCACGACCTTGTCGAGCACCGACCTCTCCGCCTGGCCGCTCGCCGCGGTGTGGTTGAACACCTGGTCGAGCACCACCTGGAGGCCGGCGCGGTGCAGCGAACCCACCATCGTGCGGAACTCGGCCGTCCGCTGCCCGCCCTCGCGGTGGACGGCGTACGAGCCCTCCGGGGTCGAGAAGTGGTACGGGTCGTAGCCCCAGTTGAAGGCGTCGTCGGCCTGCACCGCGGCCACGGCCGCCTGCTGCTCGGTCGAGTCCGGCGCGAACCCGGACAGGTCACCGGTGGTGCGCTGGTCCGCAGGGTCCTCGGGGATCGAGGCGATGTCGAACGTGGGCAGCAGGTGCACCGTCGTCATGCCGGCCGCGGCCAGCTCGCGCAGGTGCCGCATGCCGTCCGACCCGGACTCGCCGAACGCCAGGTAGGTGCCGCGCAGCTTCTCCGGGACGGTGGTGTCCGCCACCGAGAAGTCCCGCACGTGCAGCTCGTAGATCGTCTGGTCCACGGGCCGCTCCACGACGGGCTGCGCGGTGGTGCGCCACACCTTCGGCGCGAACGCCTTGTCGTCCAGCGACACCACGACGGCGTGCGTCGAGTCCGTGGTCAGCCCCACCGCGTACGGGTCGGTGACGACGTTCGTCTCCACCGCGCCCGTCGCCGGCACGTAGACCTCCACCGCGTAGCGGTAGCGGGCGCCGTACCAGGGGTACCTCTTGTCGACCTGCTTGCCGTCGAGCGTCCACGCCCCGTCGTCCTGCCGGGCGGTGTCGAACCGGTCGGGCTCCGCGTCCAGCGATCGGCCCGCCGGCCACACCAGCAGGTCGACGTCGCGCGCCGTGGGCGCCCACAGCGCGAACGACGCCCACTTGAGGCTCGGGTGGACGACGACGCCCAGCGCACGGTCCGCCGCGGCGTCCGCGTACAGGTCGTCGAGCACGCCGGGCACCTGCACGCCGGTGGCCGCGGTCAGCGTGTCGCCGTCGGCGCGGGTCACCAGGAGCTGGCCGGTGAGCAGGTCCTCGACCGTCGACCGGTCCAGCGGCTCGCCGTCCACCGTCGGCACGAGCGCGGTGTGGCCCGCGAGCGCCGGGAAGTCCGCGGTCACGTCGTCGGGGACGTCGCCGCCGGGCTCGAGGGCGTAGGAGGCCGCGCCGTCGGGCAGGTCTCCCCCGTCGGGTCCGGTGACGGTGTCGGGACCGTCGTCGCCGTCGGGCCCGATCTCCAGGCCGCCGGCCGGGGCGGTCCACAGGGTCCAGTCGTCGCCGGAGCCGAGGTCGTCGGGGGCGAGCAGCAGGTCGGCGCGCACCCAGTGCGCGGCCTGCTGACCGGTGCCCGCGAGCGGCGGGTTCTCGGTGCCGATCGTCAGCTCGTGGGTCGCGAGGTCGTACGAGAACGTCACGGTCTCACCCTGCCCCACGGAGAAGGAGTAGTTCGCGCCGTCGCGGGCGCCGCCGACGCCGTAGTTCTCGGCCCAGGACAGGCCGTGGGCGACCTTGACCTCGTAGGCGCCGCCGGGCAGCGCGGCGGTCGACCACGTGTAGGTGCCGTCGCCGTCGGGGTCCTTGGCCCAGGTGGCGAGGCAGTCGGGCTGCCAGTCACCGGGGCAGCCGGCCTCCTCCTGGTACGAGCCAGGCAGGGTGATGATCGGGCCCTGCGCGGTGGACGAGAAGTCCTTGCTCACGGGGTCCCAGTAGAACGTGACCTCGCCGCCGTCGTGGGTGTACGTCGCGTTGGGGCCGCCCGGGACGCCGCCGGCGCCGTAGTTGACGTCCCACGACCCGTTGATCGCGACCTTGTACTCGTAGGTGCCGGCGGGCAGGTCGAACGTGCCGGACCAGACGCCGTCGGCCCGCTCGGTGAGGCGGGCGCCCTCGCAGTCGGGCGTCCAGTCGCCGGCGCAGCCCATCTCGCTGTTGTGGTTGCCGGGCACGGTGACCATGTCGACGTCGGTCTCCGGCTCCTCCTCGCCCGGGGTGCCCGAGACGTCCACGCCCACGGAGGCGAACGTGGAGGCCGCCGCGCGGTCGCCGTCGGCGTCCACGGTGACGGCGCGGTACTCGACGAGCGTCCCTGCCGGCAGGGAGCCGACGGTGTGGAACACGCGCGGCGTGGTGTCCTCGGCGGTGCCGAGCGGGTTCCAGTCGGTCGTGCCGACCTCGCGCCACGCGAAGGACGTCTCCGCCCAGGCGTCGTCGACGGCGGCACGCACCGGGGCGGTGCCCGTCACGGCGGCCCCGGCGGCCGGGACCTCCACGGCGACGTCGCCCGAGGTGTCCGCGCCGACGGTGCGGTCGGCGACCAGCACGACGGCGGACGTGCCCGGCAGGGTGAGCGTCACCTCGCCGGCGGCGTCGGCCTCCACCGGGGTGCCGCCGTCGGGCCCGTACAGGACGTCGTACGTCGCACCCGGCGTGAGGGTGGTGAACGTGGCCGAACGCTCGCCGGCCGCGTTGTTGAACGCGACGAGGTGCTCGACCTTCTCGTCGCGGTCGACGCGGCTGGTGGCGTAGATCCCCGCGCCGTTCGCCGCGTGGCGCTCGACCTGCGCGCCCTGGGTGAGCGCCGGGGTCGAGGACCGCAGCGCCGCGAGCTCCGCGATGTGCGTGTACAGCGGGGCGTCGGTGTCGTACCGGTCCACGCTGCCGGCGGTCTCGCCGGTGACCAGCGGCTGGTCGGCGTACTCCTGCACCTGCGTGGCGAACAGCGTCTGCCGGGCGTCCTTGTCGCCGCCCGCGCCCGCGAAGCCCTGCTCGTCGCCGTAGTAGACGACCGGCTGGCCGCGGGTGAGGTACATCAGCTCGTGCGCGAGCTCGTCCCGGGCCAGCGGGTCGTCGGTGTTCGCCAGCATGAAGCCGACGCGGCCCATGTCGTGGTTGCCGAGGAACGTCGGCAGCGCCGCCGCCGACGTGTCCGGCGTCGTGTACAGGTCGTCGCTCGCGAACAGCCCCGCCAGGCCCTGCGCGCTGTTCCCGCTCGCGTAGCTCGTCGCCGACGCCTGGAACGCGAAGTCGAGGACCGAGCTCATGTCCGTCTCGCGGACGTACGGCGACAGCAGGCGCGCGTCGGCGTCGTACACCTCGCCGAACATGAAGAACTCGTCCTTGCCCGCGGCGTGGGCGTAGTCCATGACCTCCGTGGTCCACGTGTCCCAGAACTCGCGGTTGACGTGCTTGACGGTGTCGATGCGGAAGCCGTCGATCCCCAGGTCGACCCAGTCCGTGTACACGTCGACGAACCCGTCGACCACCGTCGGGTCCTCGGTCATGAGGTCGTCGAGGCCCGAGAAGTCGCCGTAGGTGACGGACTCGCCGGACCACGTCGAGTTGCCGCGGTTGTGGTAGAGCGTCGGGTCGTTGAGCCAGGCCGGGACCTTGACGTCCGCGTCCTCCGCCGCGACCACCGGCGTGTACGGGAACGACGTCGCCGCGTCCAGCTCCGGGAAGTCGGCCGTGCCCGCCACGTCGGCCGGGTCGAACACGTTCCCCGCCGCGTCGCGGTACGGGGAGGTCGCCTGGTCGACGTAGTCGTAGGCGCCCTCGGCGTAGTCGACGACGTCGGCCGTGTGGTTGGTGATGATGTCGAAGTACACCTTGATGCCGCGGGCGTGGGCGTCGTCGATGAGCGCCTCGAGCTCGGCGTTGGTGCCCAGGTGCGGGTCGATCTGCGTGAAGTCCGTGATCCAGTACCCGTGGTACCCCGCGCTCACGTCGTCCCCGCTGCCCTGCACGGGCCGGTTCTTGAAGGACGGCGTCAGCCAGATCGCGGTGGTGCCCAGGCCCTCGACGTAGTCGAGCCTGTCGCGCAGGCCGGCCAGGTCGCCGCCGGAGTAGAAGCCCTTGTCCGTCGGGTCGAACCCGGACACCAGCGGGTCGTCGCCGAGCCCCGCCGTGTCGTTCGAGGTGTCGCCGTTCGCGAACCGGTCGGTCATGACGAAGTAGAACTGCTCGTCACCGCCGGCCTGGCGCGCCGGCGCCGCGACCAGGGTGTCGTCCGTGGCGGCGTCGTACTCCCCCGCCAGACCCAGCGGTGTCAGCGCGGTGAGGTGGGTGGTGTCGTCGTAGGTGACGCGCAGCCGGGTGTCGCCCCCGAGGACGAGGGGCGCGTTGTCGGCGCCGCCCTCGCGCCCGTACGACTCGTCCCAGGCGTCGTCGATCGCGACCTTGTACTCGTAGGAGCCGGCCGGGACGTCGAACTCGGCCGCGTAGGTGCCGTCGCCGGTCGGGACCAGCTCGGTCTCCGGGCAGGCGGGGTCCCAGTCGGACGCGCAGCCGAGGGCCGCCTGGAGGCTGCCGACGAGGGCTGCGGTGCGGTCCGCGGCGGCCGCGGGAGCCGGTGCGGTGGCGGTGAGCGCGAGGGCTCCGCCGAGGGCGGGCACGGCGACCGCGAGCGCCGCCGCGGCGGCGACCACCGCCCGCGAGCGTGGCAGGGGCAGGGGACGGACCATGACGGGGACTCCTTCGTCGACCGGGGGGCGCGCGCGGCGTCGCGACCTCGGGCCGACTGTACCGTTGCTGAAAGTTTGCAGCAATGGTCGGGAGCGCCTTTTCTCGACCGGACGCACGACCGGGGCCCGTCCCCCGGGAGGGACGGACCCCGGTCCAGGTGCCGGCGGCGGGTCGACCCCCGGCGCGGCGGGTCAGCCGGCCAGGTGCCCCCACCGGGACGACAGGTCGTCCCACGGGCCGACGGCGGCCACCTCGCCCTCGACGAGCACGACCACGCGGTCCGCCCGCGCCAGGGCAGCGCCCTTGGACGTCGCCCCGACCACGGTGGTGCCGCGCTCGCGCAGCGCCGCCCACAGCTCGATCTCCGTGGCGGCGTCGAGCGCGCTCGACACGTCGTCCGCGAGCAGCAGCTCGGCGTCCGCCGCCAGCGCCCGCGCCAGGGCCAGACGCTGCACCTGCCCGCCGGACAGCCGCACCCCGCGGTGCCCGACGAGGGCGTCGTGCCCGCCCGCCTCCGACACGTCCTGCTCCAGGCGGGCCGCCGCGACCGGGCCGTGCACGTCCCGCTCGTGGTCGAGCCGCACGTTGTCCGCGAACGTGCCGGACAGCACCCGCGGGAGCTGCGCGACGTGCGCCACCTGCCCGGGACGCAGGAACGCCTCGGCGTCGGTCACGTCCGTGCCGTTCCAGCGGATCGCCCCCGTGTGCGGGACCAGGCCCGCCAGCGCGGACAGCATGCTCGACTTGCCGGACCCGACCTGGCCGAGCAGCAGCACGAGCTCGCCCCGCCGCACGGCGAGGTCGACGCCCGAGACGCCGATCGTGCCGTCGTCGTGGACCGCCGCCATCCCGGACAGCTCCAGGTGCTCGAGCGGCCGGCGCGTGCCCGCCACCGGCGCCGGGGCCTCCCCCGTGAGCAGGTCGACCCCGTCCGGCAGGTCCACCAGGTCCGCTCCGCCCGCGAACCGGCTGGTGGCCCGCTGCCACGACCGCGTGCCCGGCGCCTCGGTGACGACCGCGCCCGCGACCGTGCCGAACCAGCCGAAGCCGTTCACGGCGTTGGCGACGAGCAGCGCCGTGGCGAGGTCCCACGTGCCCGCGAGCAGACCGCCCCAGGCCGCGACCACGCCCAGCTGGATCATCACCTGCGGGACGCCGTCGAGCGCGGCCTGCACGCGGTGCTCGAACACCGCGGCCTGCACCCGCCCGCCGTCGACCTCGCGCAGGTGGGCGTGCACCTCGGGGGTCCGCGCGGCGAGCTTGACCGTGCGCGCCGAGTCCAGCGCCGACACCAGGGCCCGCCCGAACCGGGCGCGGGCCGCCGACGACTGCGTGGCCGACCGCCCCGCGATCGGCCGGCCGATCGCCGAGGCGCCCGCGGAGACCACCATGACGGCGAGCAGCACGCCCCCGGCGAGCCACGACCCGCTGATGAGGGCCGTGACGCCCGCGATGACCAGACCGTTGACGAAGTCGACCCAGCGGTCCGCGTACCGGACGAACCGGTCGGCGTCCATCGCCCGGGCGACGATCTCGCCCGGCGGGGTGGCGGCGAGCCGCTGCTGGCGCGTCTGGCCGGTCATCACCGACATGCGCACACGCAGCAGCACCTCGATCCACCAGCGCGGGTACAGGTAGATCGCGTAGGCCAGGGCGAGGGGCGCCGCCACGAGCAGCACCGTGAACGTCACGAGCAGGACGGTGGGGAAGCCGTCCTCGATGCCCTCGACCGCGCGGCCCCACAGGAAGCCCGTCACCGCCCCCTGGGCGGACACGAGGCTCGCCACGAGGAACAGGACGCCGCCGACCACGCCCCACGCAGGCCGCACGACGAGCGCGTGCAGCACGCCCCGGGCGAGGCTCGGCCCGTCACCCGGGTCGCGGGCCGGCGGCGGGGTGCCGCGCCGGCGCCGGCCGCCCACGGCCTGCGGGCGTCCGTCGTCGTCCGTGCCGGGCGTCACCGGGCCGTCGTCGACCGCACCGTCGGCCGCGGTCCCGGTGTCCACGGACCCCGCCGCGGTGTCCGGCTCGTCCTCGTCGAGCACGTCGCCGCCGTGCGCGGCGCTCGCCACCAGCAGGTCGCGGTACCGGCCGGGCGTGCGCGCGAGCTCCGCGCGCAGGCCCTGCTGCACGACACGGCCGTGGTCGAGCACCGCCACGAGCCCGGCCCGCTCGATCGTGGTGAGCCGGTGCGCGACGAGCACGCCCGTCCGCCCGGTGAGCAGCCGTTCGGACGCCGCGACGACGCGCGACTCGGTGAGCGGGTCCATGCGCGCGGTGGCCTCGTCGAGCACCACCACCTGGACGTCGCGCACGAGCAGGCGCGCGAAGGCGACGAGCTGCTCCTCGCCCGCGGACAGCGTGGTGCCGCCCGGACCGAGCAGGGTGTCCAGGCCGTCGGGGAGACCCGCGACCCAGTCGTCGAGCCGCAGCTCGCGCACGGCAGCCTCGACGTCCGCGCGCGGCACGTCGGAGAACAGCGCGACGTTCTCCGCGAGGGTGCCCGCGAGGATCTCGGTGCGCTGCGTGACGACGCCGACGGCGGCGCGCAGGTGCTGCAGGTCGAGGTCGCGCACGTCGGCACCGCCGAGGAACACGCTGCCGCGCTCCGGCTCGACGGCGCGGGACAGCAGCGACGCGAGCGTGGACTTGCCGGAGCCCGTGCGCCCCACGAGCGCGATCGTCTGCCCCGCGGGGACGCGCAGGTCGACGCCCTGCAGGGCGAACGTGCCCTCCGCGTAGGAGAAGTGCAGGTCCCGCACCTCGATCCCGACCGGCCCGGCCGGGACGCGGTCGCCCCCGACGGGCTCCGGCACGACGGCGAGCATCTGGCGCAGGCGCGTCACCGCGCCCACACCCTCCTGGATGTCCGGCAGGTGGTGGACGAGGTTGTCGACCTGGCCGACGAACATCGCCGTGACGAGGAACAGGGTGACGAGGTTCGCCACGGGCAGGTCGCCGTCGGCGGCCAGCGCGGCACCGGTCACGGCGACGCCCGCCAGGAGGCTCGCCAGCACCAGGCCCGCACGGCGCAGCATGCGGGTCTCGACGGCCACCACGGACCGGAACTTGGCGTGCACGTCGGCGGAGCGCTGCGCCAGACGTCGGATCGCGAACGCCTGGCCGAGGCTCGTGCGCAGGTCGTCGCGCGCGGCGACGGACTCCTCGAACGCCGCGGCGTGGTCCGTCCAGGCCGCCTCCTCGACCACCTTGCGGCGGGCGATCTCGCCGAGCATCGGCCGCACCAGCACACCCGCGAGGGCGGCGAGCGCCGGGAACAGGATCCACGCGGGCCACCAGGTCACGCCCGCCACGACCCACATGGGCACGACGCCCACCAGGGTGCGCCCGGCACCCCAGAGCTGGCGGCGCACCAGGGTGCCGACGGCGTGGGTGTCGTCGTCGACGCGGTCGAGCACCTCGCCGACGGCCTGCTCCGTGAGGGTGGCGAGCGGCTGGTGCAGCGCGGCGGTCAGCAGGTCGCCGCGCAGCGTGCCCTCGGCACGGTCGACGACGCCCGCCCACACGACCTGCCCGACGGAGTCGAGCAGGGCGGCGCCGACGACGCAGAGGGCGAGGAGCAGCAGGGCGGACAGCGTCGGGTCCTCGGCCAGGCCGCCGGCGACGACGGTGCCGAGGGCGGCGCCGACCGCGCCCAGGGTCAGGGCGAGCAGGGCGACGGCCGCCAGCGGGGCGCGCAGGCGCCGCCAGTCCAGGCGGCGGGCAGGGTCGACGGCGCGGCGGGCGGACGGGTCGGCGTCCGCGACACGGCGCGGGTCGAGGGAGGAGGGTGCATCGATCATGGCCCGTCGACAGTACGTCGCGGGACCGACATTCCTCGACGGAATTTCCGGGCGCCCGAGCGTCGCGCGCGGGCGCCCGTCCGGTCGACCGGACGGGCGCCCTGCGGCGGGCGACCCGGGCGCGCGGGTCTCAGACGAGGCCGAGCTCGCGCACCGCCGTGCGCTCCGCCTCCAGCTCCGCCACGCTGGCGTCGATCAGCCCGCGGGAGAGGTCGTCGATCTCCAGACCCTCGACCACGTGCCACTCCCCGTCCGACGACGTCACGGGGAACGAGCAGACGAGGCCCTCGGGCACGCCGTACTCGCCCCGGGACACGACCCCCGCGCTCGTCCAGTCGCCCTCGGGGGTGCCCAGCACCCAGTCGTGCACGTGGTCGATCGCCGCGTTCGCCGCGGACGCCGCCGACGACGCGCCCCGGGCGTCGATGATCGCGGCGCCACGCTTGGCGACCGTCGGCACGAACTCCTGCGTGAGCCACGCCGTGTCGGCCGTGAGCGCGTCCGCCGGGGCGCCCGCGACCTCGGCGTGGAACAGGTCGGGGTACTGGGTGGCCGAGTGGTTGCCCCAGATCGCGAGACGCCGCACCTGCGCGACCGGCACCCCGGCCTTGTGCGCCACCTGGGACAGCGCCCGGTTGTGGTCCAGGCGGGTCATGGCCGTGAACCGGGCGGCGGGGACGTCCGGGGCGTGCGCCGCCGCGATGAGGGCGTTGGTGTTCGCCGGGTTGCCCACCACCAGGACGCGGACGTCGTCCGCGGCGTGGTCGTTGATGGCCCGGCCCTGGGGCCCGAAGATCCCGCCGTTGGCCTCCAGCAGGTCCCCGCGCTCCATGCCCGGGCCGCGGGGCCGGGCCCCGACGAGCAGCGCGACGTTCGTGCCGTCGAAGGCCCGCGCGGCGTCGTCGTCGACGTCGATGCCGGCCAGCAGGGGGAAGGCGCAGTCGTCGAGCTCCATCGCGGTGCCCTCGGCCGCCTTGACGGCCTGCGGGATCTCGAGCAGCTTGAGCCGCACCGGGGTGTCGGGCCCCAGCATGGCGCCGGAGGCGATGCGGAACAGCAGTGCGTACCCGATCTGGCCGGCGGCGCCGGTCACGGTGACGTTCACGGGAGCAGTCATGGCCCTACTCTGGCGCACCCGACCGGTGCAGTCACCTCCGACGGCCCGGTTGCCGCCCCGATCCGACGCCGCACGGTACGGTGCAGGAGTCGCACCGTGGACGTGGCGCCGGCCACACAGGCGCCTCCCAGGTTCCGGTGCCAGCATCACCGCGCGCCCGGCACCGGCGCACGTGATCTCACCCGACGACCAGCAAAGGACCACCATGGCCGAGCACACCCTGACCGACGTCGAGGTCGGGGCGCCGACACCGCCCCGCCTGTTCACCCGCCTGGCCGCCGAGGCGTTCGGCACCTTCGTGCTGGTGCTCGGCATCGTCGGCACCGCGACGTTCAACGCCGCCAACGGCGGCTCGATCCTCACGGTCGCCCTCGCCGGCGGCATCGCGCTCATCGCCGCCATCGCGGCGGTCGGGCACCTGTCCGGCGGGCACTTCAACCCGGCCGTGACGTTCGGTCTCACGCTGGCCGGTCGCGCCCGCTGGGCCGACCTCGCGCCCTACTGGGTCGCCCAGCTCGTCGGCGCGGCCGCGTGCGGCGCCCTCCTGCTCCTCATCATCCCCGACTCGTACGCCGCGCTGGTCGGCAAGGCGAGCAAGGGCGAGGTCCTCGCCTCCACCGCCAACGGGTTCGGCGACTTCTCGCCGCTCAACACGATCACGCAGGGCCAGGCCACGTTCGACCTGCTGCCCGCGCTCGTCGTCGAGATCCTCATCGCCGCCGTGTTCGTCGGCGTCATCCTCGGCGTGACCAACCCGCGCGCGAAGATCGCCTACCCGGCCGTCGTCATCGGCCTCACCCTCGGCGCGCTGCACATCGTCTCATGGCTGGTGACGAACACGTCGTTCAACCCGGCGCGGTCGCTGGCCTCCCTCGTCTCCCCGGACGCCTGGGGCGACGGCAAGGTCGGCCAGCAGTACTGGCTGTTCGTCGTCGCGCCGCTCGTCGGCGCCGCCCTCGCCGCGCTGTTCGCCCGCGCGTTCGCCCCGCTGCCCGCCACGGACGAGCTGACCGAGGGCGTCGCGGACCCCACCTGGGACGAGCAGCCGGGCACCGCTCCCGCCGCCGCCCAGGCCGCGGCCGTCGCCGCGACGGCCACCGCGACCGCGGCCGCCGTCGAGGCGCGGCAGGACGACGTCGTCGAGGAGGTCGTCGTCACCGAGGTCGTCGAGGACGAGCCGGTCGCCGCCGAGCCCGTCGTCGACGAGCCCGTCGTCGAGGAGCCCGTCGTGGACGCCACGGACGAGCCCCGCACCGAGGGCGACGACGCCACCCCGCCCGCCAAGCCCTGACACCACGTCCGACGGGCCGACCGGGCCCGGACGCACGGAAGCCCGCGAGCAGCTGCTCGCGGGCTTCCGTGCGTCGGGGGGCGGCCGCCGTCCCGGGCGCCCGCGGTCGTGACGCGGGGGCGGGGGCCGCCGGTCCGCTCAGATGCCGGGCGCGGTGAGGGCCAGCACGGACAGCCCGGTGGCCGCCGACCAGCACAGGAAGACGTCGAAACCGCGGCTGCGGATCGCCAGCCCGGCCGGCCCCGTCGGCGAGGTGGCGCGCCAGGCACCGGCGACCGCCAGCGTCGCGGCCAGCGTCAGCGCCCCCGTCCGCGCGTCGACCGTCAGTCCCAGCACGACCGTGGCGACGATCCCGGTGAGGACCACCAGGATGGCGGGCACCGGGCTGGGCGCGGCGCGACCGGACGCCGCCGGGGCGTCGACGGCGTGCCAGCGAGGGGTCGCGGGGGGCGAGGAGTCGGGGACCACGACCACGAGCGTACCGTCGGGCGGTGCCCGTCCGGGCCCCGGTCGGGAGGCCGGGACGCCCCCTCCGGGTCGTGCCGGTGCCCGGTAGGGTCGGCCGGGTGAGCACCGCCCGCGCCTCCGCAGCCGACCGTCCCTCGCCGCCCGGCACCGTGGTCGTCGTCGGGGCCGGGCTCGCCGGCGCGCAGAGCGTCGCGGCGCTGCGTGCCCACGGCTTCACCGGCCGGGTCGTGCTGCTCGGCGACGAGGGCGTCCCCCCGTACGACCGCCCCCCGCTGTCCAAGGACCTGTTCACCCGCCCGGAGCCCGTCTGGCTGTCCGCCGACATCGGCGTCGACGTCGGCGTCCTCGCGGACGAGGTCCGGCTCGACGACCCCGCGGTGGCCTGGCGGCCCGGCACGGTCACCACCCGCTCCGGCGACAGCCTCGCCGCCGACGCGGTGGTGCTCGCGTGCGGCTCCCGCCCCGTCGTCCCGCCCGGCTGGGGAGCCGACGTCCTGCACACCGCCGCCGACGCCGAGCGGCTGCGCCGCGACCTGGGCGCCGGGGTGCGGCTGGTCGTCGTCGGGGCGGGCTGGGTCGGGTCCGAGGTCGCGGGCGTGGCCGCCGGGGCGGGGGCCCACGTCACCGTCGTCGAGGCGGGACCGGCGCCGCTGGCCCGCCAGCTCGGCACCCGCGTCGGCGGCCTGCTCGCCCCGTGGTTCGCCGACGCCGGCGTGCGGCTCCTCCTCGACTCCCCCGCGAGCAGCGTCCGCCCCGACGGCGTCACCCTGGGCTCCGGCGAGCACGTCCCCGGCGACGTCGTGCTCGCCGCCGTCGGCGCCCGGCCCGCCACCGCGTGGCTGCGTGCCACCCTGCCCCCGGACGCGTTCGACGACGTCGGCACGCTGCGGGTCGACGCGCGGGGCGCCGTCACCGGCGTGCCCGGGCTGTGGGCCGTCGGCGACGCCGCGACCCGGCCGCACCCGGTCCTCGGGCGGGTGCCGGGCGGGCACTGGTCCTCGGCGCTGCACGACCCCGACGACACCGTGCGGGCGCTGCTCGGCCTCGACGCCGGGGCGCCGCACGCCCCCTATGTGTTCTCGCGCCAGCTCGGCCACGACCTCGCCCTGTTCGGGATGCCCGGCGGCGACCCCACCGTCCTGCGTGGCACGCCCGGCGACGGCGCGTGGGCGGCGTTCTGGACCGACGCCGTGGAGCCCGGGCCGACGGACGGGCGGGCCGCCGGGACGACGCGTGACGGCGCCGCGACCGTGCACGCCGTGCTCCTGGTCGACTCCCCCCGCGACGTCGGCGCGGTGCGCAAGGCCATGAACCGGCCCGCACCGCTGGTCGTCGACCTCGACGCCGCCGCCGACCCGGCCGTGCGCCTGCGCGACGCCCTCGCGGGCTGAGCGCACGGCGCCTGCCGCCGGGCCGCTCTCCACCTCCCGGGGACGCCGAGACGCGACGAGCGTGCCGGCAGTCTCCTCGGACGGTCCGTGAGGGGAGGCTGCCGGCACGCTCGTTGCTCGGCGGAGGCGGACGGGCCGACCGGAGTCCGGCCCGAGGGCGTCAGTGCGCGAAGTGGCGCGTCCCGGTGAGGTACATCGTCACGCCGGCCGCCCGGGCCGCCTCGACGACCTCCTCGTCCCGGATCGACCCGCCGGGCTGCACGACGGCACGCACGCCCGCGTCGAGCAGCACCTGCAGGCCGTCGGCGAACGGGAAGAACGCGTCCGACGCGGCGACGGCGCCACGAGCCCGCTCCGCGCCGTCGGCGAGCGTGTTCGCCCGCTCGACGGACAGTCGGCACGAGTCGACGCGGTTGACCTGGCCCATGCCGATGCCGACGGCGGCGCCGTCCGCGGCGAGCAGGATCGCGTTCGACTTCGCGGCGCGCACGGCCCGCCACGCGAAGGCGAGGTCGGCGAGGGTGGCCTCGTCGGCGGGCTCGCCGGCGGCGAGGGTCCACGCGGCGGGGTCGTCGCCGTCGGCCTGGAACCGGTCGACCTCCTGCACGAGCAGGCCGCCGGAGACCGGGCGGGTCTCCACGCGAGCGGCACCGTCCGCGGGGGCGTCCATGACGAGCAGGCGGATGTTCTTCTTGGCCCGGAGCACCTCGAGCGCCTCGGGCTCGAAGCCCGGCGCCACGACGACCTCGGTGAACACCGGGGCGATCTGCTCGGCGGCGGCCTTCGTCACGACCCGGTTCGCGGCGATGACGCCGCCGAACGCGGACACCGGGTCGGTGGCGTGCGCGCGGGCGTGGGCCTGCGCGACGTCCTCGCCCACCGCGATGCCGCACGGGTTCGCGTGCTTGATGATGGCGACGGCCGGCTCGGCGTGGTCGTGGGCGGCGCGCCACGCGGCGTCGGCGTCCACGTAGTTGTTGTAGCTCATCGCCTTGCCGTGCAGCTGCGTGGCCTGCGCGAGGCCCGTCGAGCCGTCGACGGCCCGGTAGAGGGCGGCGCGCTGGTGCGGGTTCTCGCCGTAGCGCAGCACGTCGGCGCGCTCATAGGCGGCGCCCGCGACGTCCGGCAGACCCGACTCGATCGCGGCGGCGTCGGGCGCGTACACCGACGCGAACCAGGCGGCCACGGCGACGTCGTACTGCGCGGTGTGCGCGAACGCCGCGGCGGCGAGACGCTTGCGCTCGGCGAACGTGAAGCCGCCGCCGGTGACGGCCGCGACGACGTCGTCGTAGCGGGCCGGGTCGACGACGACCGCTACGCTCGGGTGGTTCTTCGCGGCGGCACGCACCATCGAGGGGCCGCCGATGTCGATCTGCTCGACGACGGCGTCCGGCGCGGCGCCCGAGGCGACCGTCGCGGCGAACGGGTAGAGGTTCACCACGACGAGCTCGAACGTGCCGATCCCCAGCTCGGCGAGCTGCGCCAGGTGGTCCGCCTTGCGGGTGTCGGCCAGGATGCCGGCGTGCACGCGCGGGTGCAGCGTCTTGACGCGACCCTCCAGGCACTCGGGGAACCCGGTGAGGTCCTCCACGGGGGTGACCGGCACCCCGGCGTCGGCGATGCGCGACGCGGTGGAGCCCGTGGAGACGAGCTCGACGCCCGCGGCGTGCAGGGCGGTGGCGAGCTCGACGAGCCCGGTCTTGTCGTAGACGCTCAGCAGGGCGCGGCGCACGGGACGCTGCGCGTCGTCGGCGAGCTGGACGTCCGGGGTGGTGGGGGCGGCAGACATCGTGGTGTGGTCTCCTCGCGGGTAGGTCTTCGCGGAAACCCTGGCGCCCAGGCGGGCGGCGCTCACGGCGGTCTCGACGGCGCCCGTCAGGTCCGGGCGTCGAGGCGGCCGCTCCCCGGTGGTTGTCCACCTTCGCCAGTCACGGCCGCCTCGATCCTACCGGGCGCCCCGGCACCCGGAGGCCCTCAGCCCTTGACCGCCCCCGCGGTGAGCCCGGCGGCCATGCGGGTCTGCACCGTCATGAAGAGCACGATCACCGGCAGGGCGATGAGCAGCGAGCCGGCCATGATGCCGCCCCAGTTGGTCGCCTGGTTGGCTCCCGAGAAGTACTGGAGCCACAGCGGCAGCGTCTGGTTGCCGTCGCTCATCACCACCAGCGCGAGGGTGTACTCGTTCCACGCCGTGATCGTCGCGAAGATCGCGCCGGTCACGAGGCCCGGGCCGAGCAGCGGGAGCGTGATCCGCACGAACGACCCGACGCGCGTGCAGCCGTCGATCATCGCGGCGTGCTCCAGCTCCACCGGGACGCCGTCGACGAACCCCTTGAGGATCCAGATGTTGAACGGGACGATGATGCCCACGTAAAGGATCGACAGACCGACGACGCTGTTGAGCAGGTCCCAGCCGTCGAGCATCTTGTACTGGGAGATGAACAGCGCCTCGGCGGGGATCATCTGGATGACGAGGATGCAGGCGATGACCGCCTTGCGGCCGCGGAACCGGAACCGGGAGATCGCGACGGCCGCGAGGAACGCCATCGACACCGCGACCACGACCGAGATCCCCGTGACCTGGAGGCTGACCGTCATCGCCGACCAGAAGCGGTCGTCGCCGAGGACGCCCGCGAAGTGCTCGGTCGTCGGATGGGTGTTGACGAACGTCGGCGTCGACGACCGGAACTCGGAGTTGGGCAGCAGCGCGGAGCTGATCATCCAGTACAGCGGGAAGAACCACACGACGGCGGTGACGACGGCGAACACGTTCGCCGCGCGCCGCACGCGCGCACCGCGGGTCCGTCCCCGCCGCCGCTCGGTCGGGACGGTCCGTGCCTCGGCCGGTGCGGGGGCCTCCGTGACGGCGGTCATGACGAGACCTCCCGGTCGTTCCTGAAGAGCTGGTGGACGTACGGCAGGGTCACCAGGACCGTCAGGCCGAGCACGATCGTGGCCGTCGCGGCCGCCATCCCGAACTCGCCCTGCCCGATGCCGAGCCGGAAGATGTACGTGCCGAGCACGTCGGTGTCGTCGAGCGGCGCGCCGGCGTCCTGGAGGATCTTGATCTGCGTGAACACCCGCAGGTCCCAGATGATCTGCAGCAGGCCGATGAGCAGCAGCACGGGGGCGACCATCGGCACGGTGACCCCGAAGAAGCGGGCCCACACCCCGGCGCCGTCGAGCTCGGCGGCCTCGTGGACCTCCTCGGGGACCTGGCTCAGGCCCGCGTACGCCATGAACGCGACCAGCGGCACCGACATCCAGATGATGATGATCGAGGCAATGGTGAGCATGCCGGTCGCCTGGCCCAGCCAGTTGTAGTCGTCGGGCCACCACGGCACGACGCGCTCCAGGACCCAGTTGACGACGCCGAAGCGGGTGTCGAACAACAGCTGCCACACCGTCAGCGACGACACGATCGGGACGGCCCAGACGAGCAGGAGCACCGTCTGCAGCAGCAGGCGCGCCCACCCGGACATCCGCATCATGACGACGGCGACAAACACGCCGACGACGATCGTCACCGCGGCCGTGACGAGGCAGAACACGATGGAGCGGGCGAACACCTCCCACGTGTACGGGTCGGTGAGCACGGTGGTGAAGTTGTCCAGCCCCACGAACTCGGCCGGGGCGCCGAACTGCTGCTCCAGCCCGTAGTCCTGGAACGCGAGGACGAACTGCCGCACGAGCGGGTAGCCGAGGGCGAGCAGCACGACGGCGGTCGCCCCGAGGAGCAGCGCGTACGGCAGCCGCGAGCCCTGGTCTCGGCGTCGCGCGGGGCGGGGTGACGAACGGGTCGTCCTGGGTGGTGTCGGCGCGGTGGGTGCGGCCACGGGTACCTCCGGGTGACGAGGGGACGGCGACGCCGGGCGGGACCGTCGCGGCCCCGCCCGGCGTCGTCACGTCACTTGTTGAGGAGCTCTTCCATGCGGGCGTCGGTGTCCGCGGCCACGGTGGCCGGGTCCTGCCCGGTGGCGATCGCCTTCCAGAAGTCCTTGTCCAGGTTCTCGCCCTCGACGAGCGCCCAGTAGCGGGCCGGCGGGGTGAGCTGCGAGTTCGCGGCGACCTCGGCGAGGAGCGCCGCGTTGTCGGCCGTGCCCTGCGCGTCGGCGAACGTCGTGTTGCCGGGCACCCAGCCGTTCTGCGCCATCATGATCTGGAAGTCGTCGGAGTAGACCAGGTCGAGCACCTTGGCGGCGAGCTCGGGGTGCTGGCTCTTCGCCGCGATGCCGAGGTTCGAGCCACCCGCGAACGTCTTGCCGAGCGTGCCGTCCTCCAGGCCGGGCACCGCGAAGACGCCGACCTTGTCGTTCTCGCGCAGCTCCTCGGCGATGTTCGGGTACGACCAGGTCAGGCCGGAGAACATCGCGACGCGACCCTCGTTGAAGTCGTTCCACGGCTCCTGCGCGGCGTCGACGGAGTCCTCGGCGCCGAGCACGCCGGCCTCGTAGAGCGCGGCGACCTGCTCGATGGCGGCCATCGACTCGGGGCTCGACAGGTTGCCGACCCACTGGTCGCCCTCCTGCACGGCGTACTGGCCGCCGTTCGTGTACAGCCACGCCTCGAGGGTGTGCTGGTCGACGCCCGCGATGTAGGCGCCCTGGAACCCGTCGGTCCCCTCGGGGTTGGCCTCCGTGAGGGTGGAGACGACCTCCGTGAAGTCGTCGAGGGAGGTGGGCGGCTCGACGCCGGCGGCCGCGAACAGGTCCTTGTTGTAGTAGAAGATGCGCGACCCCGCGTAGAACGGGACGGTGTAGACGGTGTCGTCGACCGACCCGATGTCGATGAACGACTGGATGAGGTCGTCGCCGCCCCAGCCGTCGACCTCGTCGGTCACGTCGGCGAACGCCCCGACCGCCGTGTACGTCGGCGACTGCGTGTTGCCGACCTCGACCACGTCGGGCGTCTGGGACTCCGAGGCCATGGCCGTCTGGAGCTTCTCGACGATGCCGTCCCACTGCTGGATCTCGATCGTGAGCGTCGAGCCCGGGTTCTGCGCGGCGAACTCGTCGGTGAGCCACGCCTGCGCGTCGTCGGGCACGGAGCCGTCCATGAACCAGACCGTCAGGTCACCGGTGTCGCCGTCACCGCCCGCGGTGTCGTCGTCGGTGCCTCCGCAGGCGGTGAGGACCAGGGCGGCGGCCGCCGCGGTCGCGACCGCGGCGAGAGAACGAGTGCGCTTCACGTGAGCTCCTTCGACGTCGTGGTGGCGCCCGGGTACCGGCCCCCACCCACCCTCGGACGTGGTGTGGCTCACACTCTGGCCATCGCTCGACCTTTTTGCTACCTCGCCTCTCTAACTGTTACCAGACCGCAACACGCCCGCAACGGCCGTCGCCGGGCAGGGCCGGACGCCCCGGCCGACGCCCCGGCGCGAGGAAAACGCAGTCCGGCGCGGTCCGACATCGGTGCAGGTCAACGCAGGGTCCGCGAGTCAGTGCACGGCGGCGCGACTCAGCGCGGGAGAACGCGACTCAGCGCAGGCCAACGCGAGTCAGCGCACGACGGCGCGAGTCCGCGCGGAGCCTCGGGAGTCGTCGCGACGCATCCCGACTCGGTGCCCGCCGGCACGGGACGGCGCCGCTCAGCGCGGGGGCGCGGCCTCGAAGCCGAGCAGCGCCCAGGCGCGCGCCGCGTAGACGGCGCGCTCGACGGCGGGGCGGCGGGTGAGGGCGGCGGTGACGAGCTCGACGCCGAGCAGGAGGTCCTCGACGGTGGTCCCGGGCGGGACGGCGCCGGTGCGGACGGCGTCGTCGACACGGGTCGCCAGGACGTCGGCGACGCGGGAGCGCAGGTCCGTGAGCCGGGGGTCGGGGCGCTCCTCGGGCCGGGCGGACACGAGGTCGATGCTGACGACGGAGTCCATGGCGTGGCGGGTGATGAGCCCGAGGAGGTCGGCGAGGCGCGCGTCCGGGTCGGCGCCGCGCTGCTCGAGGGTGACGACCTGCTCCTCGAAGAGCGCGATGACGAGCTCGACGCGGTCGGGGAAGTGCCGGTAGAGGCTGCCCTGGCCGACGCCGGCGCGCCGGGCGACGGCGTTGAGCGGGGCGTGCGCGCCGTGCTCGGCGAACACCTCGCGGGCGGCGGCGAGGAGCGCCGCCCGGTTGCGCGCCGCGGCCCGGGGGCCGGGGTTGCTGCGGCGCGAGCTGCTGCCTGCCTCGGTGGTCACGGTGCTAGTGTAGTGACCACATCCGGACAACAGTGTCCGGTACCGACGAAGGACCTCCGATGACCGAGCTCACCCTCAAGCACACCGTCGCCGAGTGGCTCGCCGACCCTGTCGGCGAGCGCGTGCTCACCGAGATGCTGGCGGAGGCCGGGACCACCCCCTCGTCCCTCGCGCCGGCCCGTCGCCTCTCCCTCGGCAGGCTCGTCAAGCTCTCCCGCGGCAAGTTCCCGGCCGAGGCCGCCGACGCCCTCGTCGCCCGCGCCGCCGAGCTCCGCGCCGCCGGCGACACCGCCCCCGCCGCGACCGACGCCGCCACCGGGACCGCCGCGCCCGCGAGCGAGACCGTCGCGCCCGAACCCGCCGAGTGGGTCGAGGAGATCACCCCCGGCCGATTCACCGGGCAGACCGTCGTCGTCACCGGCGCCGCGTCCGGCATCGGCCGCGCCACCGCGTCCCGCGTCGCCCGCGAGGGCGGCCGCGTCGTCGCGGTCGACATGACGCGGTCCGGCCTCGACGAGCTCGCCGCCGACCTCGCCGCCACGCTTCCCGAGGGCGCCGCGATCGTGCCCGTCGTCGCCGACATCACCGACTCCGCCGCCGTCGCGCGCGTCGTGGAGGCCGCCGGGGACCGCATCGACGCCCTCGCCAACGTCGCCGGGATCATGGACCGGTTCGCGCCCGTGCACTCCGTCGACGACGGCACCTGGGAGCGGGTCCTGGGCGTCAACGTCACCGGGACGATGAAGCTCATGCGCGCCGTCGTGCCCGGCATGCTCGCGGCCGCCGAGGGGCGCGTCGTCAACGTCGCGTCCGAGGCGGGCCTGCGCGGCTCGGCCGCCGGCGCCGCCTACACGGCCTCCAAGCACGCCGTCGTCGGGCTCACCAAGAACGCCGCCTACATGTACACGGGCACCGGCGTGCGCGTGAACGCCGTCGCGCCCGGTGGGGTCGCGACCGGCATGCAGCCGCGGGACGTGGACGAGTTCGGCATGGGTCGCGTCCAGGCCGGCATGGGGATCATGGCGGACATCGCCATGCCCGAGCAGCTCGCCGCGTCGATCACGTTCCTGCTGTCGAAGGACTCGACGAACGTCAACGGGCAGGTCCTGGCGTCCGACGGCGGCTGGTCCGCCGCCTGACGTCACCCCGGGGCCGGGACCGGCCCTCACGGTCACGGCCCGTGCCGCCCGACGCCCCGGGTGGCACGGGCCGTCCCCGTCCCGGCGGAGGGTCAGCCGATCCGCGTGCGGCGACCCTCCACGGTGAGGCCCTCACGTGCCACCCGGCCGACCGTCTCGACGAGCAGCGACCGCTCGGCCACCTTGATCCGCTCGTGCAGCGACGACTCGTCGTCGTCGTCCAGCACCGGCACCGCGGCCTGGGCGATGATCGGGCCGGTGTCCACGCCGTTGTCCACGACGTGCACCGTGCAGCCGGTCTGCCGCACGCCGTAGGCCAGCGCGTCCCGCACGCCGTGCGCGCCGGGGAACGACGGCAGCAGCGCGGGGTGGGTGTTGATCACCCGCCCCGGGAACCGGCCGAGGAACGACGGCGCGAGGATGCGCATGAAGCCCGCCAGCACCACCCAGTCCGGCCGGAACACGGCTGCGGCCTCGGCGACGCCCTCGTTCCAGGCGGCGCGGTCCGCGAAGTCGGCCGGGGCGACGACGACGGACGCCACGCCCGCCTCCCGCGCCAGGTCGAGCGCGCCCGCGCCCGGCTTGTCCGAGACGACACCCACGACCCGGGCGCCGTAGGCGGGGTCGTCGTGCGCGGCGAGCAGCGCGGCGAGGTTGGAGCCGCCGCCCGACGCGAGGACGACGAGGCGGGCGCCGGGGGCGGGGGCGACGGGATGGCCGGACGGAGTCTGCACGGCCCTACCCTATGCGGCGCCCGGCGGCCCTCGACCCGGCCGTCACGCGGCCCGGCGACGGGCCTCGACGGCCCACGCGGCGACCAGGACGACGGCTGCTCCTCCCCCGACCTCGGCGGCGACGACCCCGCCCGTCACCCAGGGGTCGGCGCCGACGTCGGCCAGCCGGCCGGCACCGGCGGCGCCGCCCGCGAGCCACTGGAGCAGCACCGTCGTGGCGCCCGCCGACAGGGTCGTCCCCGCGAGGATCCACGCGACGTCTCGCCCGCCGACGAGGCCCGGCTCCAGGTTGCGCCACGCGAACCAGCCGGCGGCCGCGCCGCAGGCCACGACCAGGACCGGCGCCCACACCGCGACCGAAGGGCTCCACGCGTCGCCGGGCAGCGCACCCAGGAGCGGCACCGCGGGCAGGACCTCCGCGTGCGACCCGGCCGTGGTGAACGCGCTGCCCGTCCCGACGGCGAAGCCCGGCCCGGCGATCCACGCCGACGCCCACACCACCAGGTTGGGCACCAGCACGAGCTGCACGACGACGAGCAGGGTGACGCCCAGCCAGCTCCCGCCGAGGCCGTCGGCGACCTGGGCGACGGCGTCCCGCCCCGTGACGACCCACACCCCGACGAGCACCGCCGCGAGCCCGACCAGCAGCGCCACGCCCACGAGCCCCGCGCGCAGGCCCAGGCGCAGGGTGTCCGGCAGCCACGGGTCCAGGCGGGGCGTGATGCCCGCCAGCAGTGGGCCGTCCGGCGCGGAGAACATGCCGAGCGCCATGCCGCCGCCCCCCACGACGAGGCCGCCGAGCACGGCCGCGCCCACCTGCACGACGAGCCCGCCGACCCCGTCGGGGGCGGCGGTGCCCGCCAGGTCGAGCGCGACCGTCAGCGCGACGACCGCCCCGGTGTACAGGACCGTGCCGCCCAGCCAGGCGGCGAGCGTCGGCGCGGCGGACCGCTTCGCGGACACGTGCGCGGTGAACACCAGGAGCGCCGTCAGCCCGAGGGGCACCAGCGTCACCGTCGCGGCGCCCGCGGACAGCGGCACGCCGTGGGCGAGCAGCCACAGACCGGTCGCGACGCCCACGCCGGCGGACAGGCCGCCGTCGGTCCCGGACGTGGACGGGGCGTCGAGCACCACCACGACGGCGAACAGGGCCACCACCGCGAACGACAGCCCGACCGCCTGCAGCGCCGCCCACACGCCCGACGACGCGAGCGCGAGGCGGGCCCGCCACGGGGCGACGGCGGCCATCTGCTCGAGGAGCCGGGGCGGGGAGGTGCGGGAGGTGCTGCTCACGCCCCCATCGTCGCCCGTCCGCCCGCCGTCGTCGGGCACCAAAACGCCGAGGCGCCGGGTTCGGTCCCGCGCACCGCCCGGAGGTGGTGCCGCGACCGGACCCGACGCCTCGGCGTCAGGGCTGCTCGACTCAGAGCGCCTGGAGGATCTCCCGCATGAGCGCAGCGGTCTCGGACGGCGTCTTGCCGACCTTCACGCCGACGGCCTCGAGGGCCTCCTTCTTCGCCTGCGCGGTGCCGGCCGAGCCGGACACGATCGCACCCGCGTGACCCATCGTCTTGCCCTCGGGGGCGGTGAAGCCCGCGACGTAGCCCACGACCGGCTTGGTGACGTGCTCGGCGATGTAGGCCGCCGCGCGCTCCTCCGCGTCGCCGCCGATCTCGCCGATCATGACGATCGCCTTGGTCTCGGGGTCGTTCTCGAACGCCTCGAGCGCGTCGATGTGCGTGGTGCCGACGATCGGGTCGCCGCCGATGCCGATGGCGGTCGAGAAGCCGAAGTCCTTCAGCTCGTACATCATCTGGTAGGTCAGGGTGCCCGACTTCGACACGAGACCGACCGGGCCCTTGCCCGTGATGGTGTGCGGGGTGATGCCGGCCAGCGACTCGCCCGGCGTGATGATGCCCGGGCAGTTCGGGCCGATCATGCGCGTGGACTTGCCCTGCAGGTAGGCCCAGACCTCGGCCGTGTCCTGGACGGGCACGCCCTCGGTGATGACGACGATCAGCGGCATCTCGGCGTCGATCGCCTCGATCGCGGCGTCCTTGGTGAAGGCCGGCGGCACGAAGAGCACGGAGACGTTCGCCCCCGTCTCGGCCATGGCCTCCTTGACGGTGCCGAAGACCGGGAGGGTGACGTCGTTGCCCTCGTGGTCCTTGTGCTCGACGGTCGTGCCGGCCTTGCGGGCGTTCACGCCGCCGACGATCTGGGCGCCCGAGTCGAGCATGAGGGCGGTGTGCTTCGCACCCATCCCGCCCGTGATGCCCTGGACGATGATCTTCGAGTCGGAGTTCAGGTAGATCGACATGGTGTTGGTGTCTCTGCTCTCAGGTTCCGGCGGTCAGACGTTGGCCAGCTCGGCGGCCTTGTCGGCGCCGCCGTCCATGGTCTCGGCCAGGGTCACGAGCGGGTGCGCGGCGTCGGCCAGGATCTGGCGGCCGAGCGCGACGTTGTTCCCGTCGAGGCGGACGACGAGCGGCTTGGTGGCCTCGTCGCCGAGGATCTCCAGCGCGCCCACGATGCCCTTGGCGACCTCGTCGCAGGCGGTGATGCCGCCGAACACGTTGACGAACACGCTCTTGACCTGCGGGTCGTTGAGGATGACGTCGAGACCGTTCGCCATGACCTGCGCGTTCGCGCCGCCACCGATGTCGAGGAAGTTGGCGGGCTTCACGCCGCCGTGCGCCTCGCCGGCGTAGGCGACGACGTCGAGGGTCGACATGACCAGGCCCGCGCCGTTGCCGATGATGCCGACCTCGCCGTCGAGCTTGACGTAGTTGAGGCCGTTCGCCTTGGCCTTGGCCTCCAGCGGGTCGGTGGACGCGGCGTCCTCGAGCTCGGCGTGGTCCGGGTGCCGGACCTCGGAGGCGTTCTCGTCGAGGGTGACCTTGCCGTCGAGGGCGACGATCGCACCGTCCTCGGTACGGACCAGCGGGTTCACCTCGACCAGCGTCGCGTCCTCGGCCGTGAAGACCGTCCAGAGCTTGCGGATGACGTCGGCGACGGGGGCCTTGAGGTCGTCGGCGAAGCCCGCGGCGTCGACGATCTCCGCGGCCTTGGCCTCGTCGATGCCGACGATCGGGTCGACGGCCACCTTGGCGAGGGCCTCGGGACGCTCGACGGCCAGCTGCTCGATCTCCATGCCGCCCTCGACCGAGCACATGGCCAGGTAGTTGCGGTTCGAGCGGTCCAGCAGCACGGAGAAGTAGAACTCCTCGGCGATCTTGGCGCCCTGCGCGATCATCACGCGGTGGACCGTGTGGCCCTTGATGTCCATGCCGAGGATCTCGGCGGCCTTCTCCTGCGCCTCGGCCGGCGAGTGCGCGAGCTTGACGCCACCGGCCTTGCCGCGGCCACCGGTCTTGACCTGGGCCTTCACGACGACGGTCCCGCCGCCCAGCTTCTCTGCGCCTGCGCGAGCCTCTTCGGGCGTCGTCGCGACGACACCGCCGAGCACGGGAACACCGTGCTTCTCGAAGATGTCGCGAGCCTGGTATTCGAACAGGTCCACCCTGCTGCGTCCTTCCATCGGTTGAGCCCCTGGGTCGGCAAGGGCCGGCCTGTGGCGATGTCTCGACGTCAAGACATCCCCGCCCAGAGTAGCCGCGTGTGCGGGGGCGGCGGCACCCCGGGTCCCCAGATGCCCCGATCGGGTGACGGATCCCACACGAAGAGCAGGCCTCGCACGGGAACTCCGCGGGCCCCGGCGCCGCGCGGTGCAGCGCGGTGCAGCGCGGTGCACGGCCGCGGCCACCGGTACCGCCGGGCGCGACGTCGCGGTCCGCGTCCCGGGTCGGTGCACGTCAGGGCCGTCGGCGCAGGCTCCCGCGAGTCAGCGCTGGATCCGTCGAGTCAGCGCACCGTCGCGCGAGTCAGCGCACGGCCCACCGAGTCAGCGCAAGATCGCGCGAGTCGGCGTGAGCACCGATGTCAACGAAGGTTGACAGCCCCCCGGGTGTCAACCTAGGTTGACGCCATGACGGAGAAGACCATCGCCACCGCCGCCGGGGACGACCCGGCCGACGGCATGCGCGCCGTCCGGGCGCTCCGCGACCTCGCCGACCGGCTGGAGGTGCTGCAGGTCGAACGCGCCCGCGACCTCGGCTGGTCGTGGCAGGACATCGCCGACGCCCTCGGCGTGACGCGGCAGGCGGTCCACAAGAAGCACTCCCGGAGGTCCTGATGTTCGAGAGGTTCACCCGCGACGCCCGCGAGGTCGTCGTCGGCGCCCAGCAGGTGGCGCGCGAGACCCGGTCCGCCACCATCGACACCCGCCATCTGCTGGTCGCGATGCTCGACGGCGCCGGTCCCGTCCTCGCCGCCGTCCACGACACGGGGCTGGCACCCGCCGACGTCGCCGCCCGTGCACGACGCGCCGTCACCTCCGGCGACCCGCTCGACGACGACGCCCTCGCCGCCGTCGGGATCGACGTCGCCGCGCTGCGTCGCCGGACCGACCGCCTGTTCGGCGAGGGGGCGCTCGACCGCGCCGGGCGCCGTCCCGCCCGACGCGGCGGCCACGTGCCGTTCACCCGCGACGCGAAGAAGGCCCTCGAGCTGTCGCTGCGAGAGGCGGTCCGCCTCCATGACAGGAGCATCGGCACGCGGCACCTGCTCCTCGGCCTGCTGCGCGCCGACTGCCCCGGGGGCCGGGTGCTGGAGGCCGCGCTGCACGACGCCGGCTCCGACGTCCCCACGCTGCGGGACGTCGTCGAACGGGCCGCGTGACCGGCACACGCCCTCCGGGGCGGCGCCGACTCGCAGATGTGCACGCTGACTCGGCGAAGCCAGCGCTGACTCGGCGGATCCAACGCTGACTCGCGGACGTCTGCGCTGAGTCGGCGGGGTGTGCGCTGACTCGCGGGAGGGGGCGCCGGGCGGCGTCAGTCGATCTGCGCGAGCGTCTGCTTGAGCACCTTGGCGTACGCGTAGGTGCCCTCGACGTTCGGGTGGGTGCGGTCGGCGTGCAGCAGGCCGGGGTGGTCACGGACGACGTCGTCCCACGGCGCCACCCACACGTTGTCCCGCTCCGCGGCGATCTGGTCGAGCCGCTCGTTGGTGCTGGGCACCCAGTCGCTGACGCCGACGGTGGCCACGAGGACGACGTCACGGTCGGGCCCGAGCAGGTCGAGGATCTGGTCGAGGGACTCCTCGGCCCCGGCCCACGCGAACCCGCCGTTGGTGCCGAACTGGAGGACGACGACGTCGCGGATCTCGCCGCGGCGGTCGGCGGCCTCGATGATCGCGGGCGCGTCGACCCACTTGCGGATGGGTTCGCCGTCGATCGCGATGCCGGGGAACTTCTCGAACAGGGCGGGCGCGGCGCCGGAGAGCACGGAGTCGCCGAAGGCGGAGATCTGGTCGCCGGTGATCCTCGCCCGCATGGCAGGCCGGTCGGCGGGCTCCTCCGCCGTCTTCTCGCCGCCCTTCGCCCCCTGCTTCCCGCCGGACGCCGTGCTGCCGTCCCGATCGGCCTTCGTGCCGGCGGGTTCCGCGCCGTCGGACCCGTCCTGCGCGGTGGCGGCCGCCTGCACGGCGATCATCGCCTGCCCCTGCTCGACCGCGAGCTCGGCCTGCGAGACGGCGGGAGCGGTCGCGACGACGACACCCGCCGCGACGACGGCGAGCCCGGCCGCCCCGGCGAGCGTGCGGGCGAGCACGGGCCGCCGACCGAACGTGTCGATCGCGGCGCGCACCCGGACGGCGGTGCCCCGGAACCCGTGCCTCCGCACCGGCGTCTCGATCCAGCGGTACGAGGCCGCGGACGCCAGCACGGTGAGGCCGATCGCGACGGCGGTGCCGCGCCACCACAGGACGGTGCCGGGCTGCGCCTGCACGACGGCGTCGACGAGCAGGATGACGGGCCAGTGCCACAGGTAGAGACCGTAGGAGCGTGCCCCGACCCACACGAGCGGCCGCGCCTCGGCGAGCCGCACACCGCCGGTGCGGCGCCCGGAGACGGCCTCGTCGGTGGTCGCGTCGGCGCAGCGCGCCACCAGCAGCAGCGCGAGCAGCGACGCGGCGAGGATTCCGCCGCGGTATGGCCACGCGGTGTCGTCGTGGAGGGTCGCCACGAGGATGCCCAGGCCGCCGAGCCCGACCGGGACGGCCCAGCGGGCGGCCCGGTCGGACAGCAGCCGGGCGCCGGTGCTCGCGTGCAGCGCCGCGGCGACGCCGAGCAGCAGGCCGAACGCGTGGGTGTCGGTGCCGTAGTAGACGCGGGTCGGGTCGCCGCCCGGGGCGTACAGGACCGCCATCGCGACGGCGGAGGCGACCGCGCCGGCGGCAGCCACGCGCACGCGGGCCCGGGGCGTGGGGGTCACGACGATGAGGACGACGAGCAGCACCGGCCACAGCAGGTAGAACTGCTCCTCGACGGCCAGCGACCAGAACGTCTGGAACAGCACCGGCTGCGTGTCGTCGAAGTAGCTCTGCCCGGCGGCGATCTCCAGCCAGTTCGTGCTGAACGTCGCGGCGCCGAGCACCTGCCGGCCGATGCCGACCAGCAGGTCGGGCTGCACGACGCGGGCGGCCAGGACGCACACCACCACCACGACGGCGAGGGCGGGCAGCAGGCGCCGGGCGCGGCGTCGCCAGAACTCCCGCAGCCGGACCCGACGGGTCGTGGACAGCTCGTGCAGCAGCAGCGTGGTGATGAGGAAGCCGCTGACGACGAAGAACACGTCGACGCCGAGGAACCCGCCCGGCAGGGACGCCGGGGCGACGTGGTAGACGATGACGAGCGTCACGGCGAGGGCGCGCAGCGCGTCGAGGCCGAGGACCCGTGCTGCGGACGACGTCGCCGTGGGCCGGCGCCGACGCCGCGCTGCGCCACCGGCGCGCTCCGCGCCGGCGGCGGCCCGCGCGGTCGAGCCGTACGGGGCCCGGGGGCGCCGCGAGGCGGTCTCCCGGTCAGGGACACGACGGAAGCCGTCCTGTGCCGACCCGACCTCCACGACCATGGGCGCTCCCGCGACCAGGGGGTACGTCCGGCGACGCGCCGTCGCGGGACAGGCTAGCGTCGCGCCGCGTCAGGACGCGGGAGGCACGACGACGACCGGCTCAGAGCTTGGTGACGGGGCTGAACCGCAGCAGGAGCCGCTTGGTGCCGTCCGCGCCGAAGTCGATGCGCGCGACCGCGTTGTGGCCCGCGCCCTCCAGCGCGACGACCCGCCCCACGCCGTAGGCGTCGTGGGTGACCTTGTCCCCCACGGCGAGCGAGGGGATGTCGGCGTCCTGGCGCGGGGTCGCCGACCCGAACCCGGCGACCGTCCCGCCGCCCGACGCGACGGCGGCCGCTCGGCGAGGGGTCTCGCGGCGGGTGGTGACGCGTCCGGACGTCGCACCCGAGCCACCGGTCCACCCGGTCCCGGCGCCCTGGCCCGACCGTGCGCCGCCGCCCCACGCGGAGCCGCCGCGACGCAGCGTCTGCGTCGCGGACTCGGCGCGGCGCCAGTCGAGGAGCTCGGCGGGGATCTCCTCGAGGAACCGGCTGGGCGGGAACTCGTTGGCCATGCCGAAGGCCGACCGGGTGCCCGCCCGGGACAGGTAGAGGCGCTGGCGGGCGCGCGTGATGCCCACGTAGGCGAGGCGCCGTTCCTCGGCGAGCTCGCCGTCGTCGTGCAGGGAGCGCATGTGCGGGAACGTGCCGTCCTCCAGGCCGGTGAGGAAGACGACGGGGAACTCGAGGCCCTTGGCGGTGTGCAGCGTCATGAGGGTGACGACGCCCGGGTCCTCGACGGGCTCCGCGTCGTGCTCGTGCTCCGCGCCGCCGTCGGCGACGTCCTCGGCGGGGATCTGGTCGGCGTCCGCGACGAGCGACACGCGCTCCAGGAAGTCGCCGAGGTCGCCCTCCGGGTCGGCCTCCGTGAACTCGACGGCGACGGCGTGCAGCTCGGCGAGGTTCTCCACGCGGGAGGCGTCCTGCGGGTCGTCGCTGGCGCGCAGCTCCGCCAGGTAGCCGGTGCGGTCCAGGACGGCGCCCAGCACCTCGGCCGGGGTCGCGCCGGCCTCGACCATGCCGCGCAGCTCCGCCATCATCTCGGCGAACGCCCGCAGCGGCTTGAGGGTGCGCGTCGTCATGCCGGGGATCTCGTCCACGCGGCCGAGCGCCGCGCCGAACGACACCCGCTCGGCGTCCGCGAACCCGGCCACCAGGGCCTCGGCCCGGTCCCCCAGGCCACGCTTGGGCACGTTGAGCACGCGCCGCACCGACACGTCGTCGTCCGGGTTGGCCAGCGCCCGCAGGTACGCGACGGCGTCCTTGACCTCCCGGCGCTCGTAGAAGCGCGTCCCGCCGACCACCTTGTACGGCAGCCCGACGCGGATCAGCACCTCCTCCAGCGCACGCGACTGCGCGTTGGTGCGGTAGAAGATCGCGACGTCACCGGGGCGCACGCCGTCGGAGTCCCCGAGGCGGTCGATCTCCTGCGCGACGAACCGGGCCTCGTGGTGCTCGTCGTCGGCGACGTAGCCGACGATCTTCTCCCCCGGGCCCGCGTCCGTCCACAGCCGCTTCTCGCGGCGGCCCGCGTTGCGGGCGATGACCGCGTTCGCCGCCGACAGGATGTTCTGCGTCGAGCGGTAGTTCTGCTCCAGCAGGATCGTGCGGGCGTCGGGGTAGTCCTCCTCGAACTCCACGATGTTGCGGATCGTGGCGCCGCGGAACGCGTAGATCGACTGATCGGCGTCGCCCACCACCGTCAGCTCGGCGGGCTCCAGCGCGTAGCCCTCGTCGTCCTCGGTGCGCACGCCGGTCAGCTCGCGCACCAGCACGTACTGCGCGTGGTTCGTGTCCTGGTACTCGTCGACGAGGATGTGCCGGAACCGGCGCCGGTAGTGCTCCGCCACGGCGGGGAACGCCTGCAGCAGGTTCACCGTCGTCATGATGATGTCGTCGAAGTCCAGGGCGTGCGCCTGCGCGAGCCGCGCCTGGTAGCGCCGGTAGACGTCGGCCAGGACGGCGTCGAACCGGTCGCCCCCGTCGGCCAGGCCGCCGCCCGCGAGCGCGCGCTCCCGCCAGCCGCCCGCCGGGGCGTCGTCGGCGGACCGCTGCGCGTACGCGTCCGGGTCGACCAGCTCGTTCTTCAGGTCGGAGATCTTGTTCGCGAGCGACCGCGGCGGGTACTTCTTGATGTCGAGGTCGAGCTCGCGGCACACCAGCGTGATGAGGCGCTGGGAGTCCGCCGCGTCGTAGATGGAGAAGCTGGAGCGCAGCCCGAGCGTCTTCGCCTCCCGCCGCAGGATCCGCACGCACGCCGAGTGGAACGTGGACACCCACATGCGGCCCGCCGCCGGGCCGACGAGCTGCTCCACGCGCTCGCGCATCTCCGCGGCGGCCTTGTTGGTGAACGTGATCGCGAGGATCTGACCGGGGCGCGCGCGGCGCGTCGCCAGCAGGTGCGCGATGCGGTGCGTCAGCACGCGCGTCTTGCCCGACCCGGCGCCCGCCACGATGAGCAGCGGCGACCCCGCGTGCACCACGGCGTCGCGCTGCGCCGGGTTGAGCCCGTCGAGCAGCGCCGCGGCCTCCTCGCCGCCGTCGTCGCCGTCCTCCGGGCCGCCGGGAGCGCCGGCACCCGGGTGCGGCACCCAGTCCGGCGCCGCCGCGTCGTCGTCCCACCGAGGGGCGGTCGTGGGCAGGGGTGCGGAACCGCTCGTCCGGGCAGGGTCGAGACCGGGCAGGGAGAGGCTGTCGAAGAGCGAAGTCATGGCTGTCCCAGCGTAGGCGGTGCCGGGGACATCTGGACGCGCCGAGCACGTCGCCTGCCGCTATGTTTCCGGCATGGAGCAGCGGGCGTCCGCGGACGCGACCCCCGCCGGGCCACCGGCAGCGTCGTCGGACCTGCTCGCGCACCCGGCACGCCTGGTCAACCCGTCCACGATCGGCGGCACGGTCGCCCTCGGCGTGGGGCTCGTCCTCGTGCTCGTGCCCGCCCTGTCGCACAACATCACCGTGGTCGTCGTCGGACTGGGCCTGCTCGCCTCCGGCCTCAACGACCTGTGGACCACCGCGCGACGACGCCACCTGCGTGTCGTCACCCGGGTCGCGTCCGCGCTGCGCGGCCTCGTCTCGCTCGCGCTCGCCGCCGTCTTCCTCGCCTACTCCCAGGTGGCGCTCGCCGCGACGATCCTGCTCGGCGCCGTGTACCTGTTCGTCCGCTCGCTGCTCACCCTGCTGCTCGCCGTCGTGAGCCGGGACCGCGCCCGCCGCGCCCCGCGGTACGCCAGCGCGGGCGTCGGCCTCGCCCTGTCGGTGGTCGTCGTCGCCACCCCGGGCGTCTACACCGACTGGCTCGCCGCCCTCGTCGGCGTCGTCGCGATCGTCGGCGGCACCATCGTCCTCGCGTACGGGTACCGCATCGCCAGCGGGCGGGTCCCGAAGCCCGAGGGCCTGTACCCGTCGTTCACGGAGATCCTCTGGTCGTGGGTGGAGCACGCCGACGTCGGCGGCGAGCGCCGCGACGAGCTCGCCGAGCAGCTGTACCTGGAACCTCCCGAGGTCGCGGCCAAGCGCGTCGCGTGGTGGACCATGCTCGTGCTCAGCGTCGCCATCGCGACGTTCGCCGTGCTCCAGGACTCCACGGCCGTCGTCATCGGGGCCATGCTCGTCGCGCCCCTCATGACCCCCATCCTGGGGCTCGCCGCGGCGCTCGTCTCCGGCTGGGCGACCCGCACCCTGCGCTCCCTGGCCCTCATCCTCGCGGGGACGGCCGTCGCCGTCGGCCTGGCGTTCGTCATCTCGTCCTGGGTGCCGAGCGTCGTCCCCTTCGAGACGAACTCGCAGATCGCGTCCCGCGTCAGCCCCACCCTGCTCGACATGCTCGTCGCCCTCGCCGCGGGCGCGGCCGGCGCGTTCGCCACCGCAGACCGCCGGGTCGCGTCCTCCCTCGGCGGGGTCGCGATCGCCGTCGCCCTCGTCCCGCCGCTGTCCGTCGTCGGGGTGTCCCTCGGTGCCGGGCGGCCCGACGACGCCGCGGGCGCCCTGCTGCTGTTCGGCACGAACTTCGTCTCCATCGTGCTGTCCGCCGCCGTCGTGTTCGTGCTCGCCGGCGTCGCGGACCCGGCCGCACTGCGCCGGGGAGGTCGCCGCATCGTCCTCACCCTCGCGCCGTTCGTCACCGCCGCGCTGCTCATCCTGCTGCCGCTGCTGCTCACCACGGACGGCCTGCTCACCACCACGGGCCAGCAGCGCACCGCGCAGGACGCCGTCGGCACGTGGCTCGGCCAGGACAGCACGCTGCGGCTCGCCGACGTCACCGTCGCCGGGGACACCGTCACCGTCGACCTCACCGGACCCGCCGACGACCTGCCCGACGTCGCGGCCCTGCGCACCGCGCTCGACGACGCCCTCGGCGGGTCGTGGGCCGTGGAGGTCGCCGTCACCCCGGTCGTCACCGAGCGCCTGCCCGCCACCACCGGCTGACCGACGCGCCGCCGGACCACCGATGAGTCCCCGCGGCGTGCAGGGTCTGCCCGGACGAGGCCGCACCGTGCGGCCGGGAGGAGCGCCCATGACCACCCACCTGCGCAGCCTGCACGCCGTCGCGATCCCCGTGACCGACCAGGACGCCGCCCTCGGCTTCTACCGGGACGTCCTCGGACTGACCGTCAGCCTCGACGAGCACCTCGCCGACGACTTCCGCTGGGTCGAGGTCGCGCTGCCGGACACCCCGGTCCGGCTCGCCCTCGTCCGCGCCGAGGACGGCTTCGCCGCAGGGCGGGACACCGGCATCCGGCTCATGACGGCCGACGCCGCCGCCGACCACGCGACCCTGACCACCGCCGGCGTCGACGTCGGCGACCTGCTGCTGTGGGACACCGCGCCGCCGATGTTCGCCCTGCGCGACCCGGACGGCAACACCCTGTACGTCATGGAGCCGCCCGCCTGACGGGCCGCCCGGACCTCAGCGGCGCAGCCGCATCGGGGTGTGCGGGATGTCGTCCTCCAGGTACTCCGGCCCGTCGACGACGAACCCGAACCGCCCGTAGAACCCCACCAGCGGCGACTGCGCGCCCAGCACGACGTCCTGCTCCGGCGCGTCCTGCGTCGCGGCGTCGACCGCGGCGCGCATCAGCTCGCCCGACGCCCCGGTCCCCCGCACGTCGGGGTGGCACACGACCCGGCCGATCCGCTGGACGTCGCCGTCGTCGAGCACGCGCGCCGTGCCGACCACCCGGCCCTCGTCGAGCAGCACCACGTGCCGGGTCCCGGCTTCCAGGTCGCGGCCGTCGAGGTCCGGGTACGCGCACTCCTGCTCGACGACGAACACGTCCTGCCGCAACCGCCACATCCCGTACGCGGTCCGAGGGTCGAGGGCGTCGAGCGGCTGGGTGAGGATCTGCACGGCCCCCATGCTCGCACGCGCGGACGGCCGCTCAGCGACCGCGGGTGCGTCGACGTCGCTGGGGCGCGCGGTCCTTGCGCTTCCCCCGCCTCCCGCGCTGCCCGTGCTCCTCTGCTTCCTCGTGCTCCCCGTCCTCCGGAAGGCCGGTGAGGTCGACGAACTCCCACGGGTCGTGGGTGAGCGTCTCCCGCAGGACGGGCGGCATCCGGGCGACGAGGTCGGCGTCGGCGCACACGCAGCGGAGCGCCGCGCGCCACCGGGGCTCCAGGCGGCACCGCTCCTCCAGGCCGGGCCAGTGCTGGGGCAGGTCGATCATCGATTCGATGACCCCTTCCCCGACCTGGCCGAGCTCGTCGTCGGTGGCCCGGTCGATCAGCGCACCGAGCATGGGAAACGGGTCGGCGCTGAACACGGCCCGGTCCCACACGGCGTCGTAGAAGTGCGAGAGCTCCTCGGAGGCGAGCCGTGCAGCCCGGTCGCCATGGAACAGCGTCAAGAATCGGAAGTACCCGTCCGCGACCTCGGCGTCGGAGATGCTCTCGACGTCGTCGGGCGCGGTCACGTGACGATCAGCCCGACGACCCACGCCCCGGCGGCGACGAGCCCACCGAGGAGCTGGACGCCGATGGTGATGGCCATGGCCTGCAGGGCGGCGACGGTGGCGCGCCAGGCGGCGCGGGCGTCGCGACGGCGCAGGTACTCCAGGATCATGACGGCGAGCGTGAAGAAGAGGAACAGGCCGACGACGGGGACGACGAAGAACCCGACGACACCGGCGAGGCCGCCGACGGCGAGGACGCCCCAGGGGACCTCGGCTCGGCGCATGTGCCGGCCGGCCAGCAGCCACTGGCCGAGCTCGGCGAGCCCGATGGCGAGGGCGGCGACGGCGAAGCAGACCCACGCGGCGGTGCCGCCGGTGACCCACGCCCACACGAGGATCGCGGTGAAGGTGAGGGCGTTGCCGGGCAGGATCTGCACGACGATGCCGACGAGCCCGACGGCGATGGCCAGGCCGACGAGGACTTCACCGAGGACGCTCATGGGCCGTACTGTCCCACGTCACCCCGACGACGACACCAGCGGCGCTGCCGCGGACGAGCGGGGACGGGACGACGACGCCCCGTGACGTCGTGGTCACGGGGCGTCGTCGTGCGGGGAGCGGGGGGTGTCAGTTCCAGAAGACGGCGACGACGATGTTGACGATCGTCAGGGCGCCGATGGTGTGCTTGAGACCGGGGGCGACGGCCCCGGTGCCGTTGTCGCCCTTGGCGCCCTGCCGCTTGGCGAGGAACGCGAGGACGGCGATGACGAGGGCGAAGGTCAGCTTGACGGCGACCTTCGCCATGTCGGGACCGCCGTCATCCCACAGGCCGCTGGACTCCGCGACGCCGACCATGCCGACGCCGCCGACGAGCGCGGCGAGGGCACCGTGGAACACACCGCGGTAGAGGCCGGGGCTGCGCAGCGACGCGAGGTACCCGCCGAGGACGATCGCCCAGCCGACGAAGTGGAGGAACGCGAGCAGGTTGTAGACGAACTCCATGGGGGCAGCGTATCGAGGTGACACCGGTGTCAGAAACCTCCGTCGAACTTTGCGACATACTTCACAAGTCTCACTTCGTGAGATCGTCCCACGATGCGGACCGGGGGTTTCCCGCGGTCGCCCCGGCGGGTTAGATTCCTCTCCATGACCACGGCTGCGCTCTCCCCCCTCGCGATGCGTCGCGAGATGTCGGTGAGCCTGCGCATGTGCCTGCGCAGCTGTCAGTGCTGCTGTCGCTGATCGCGCCCCACCTCAGCCCGACCCGCACCCCGCGGACCTGAGCACCGGCGCGCGCCGTCGGTCTCGGCCCGTCCCGCTGAGCACCTGTCGTCGCGCGTCCCGCACCCCGAGGACCCGAGGATCTCCCCCCACATGACGACGCAGACCACGACCCCTGACGACCAGGCCGCCGCGGCGCCGGCCCGCCCGGCCCGCCCGGCGCGCGCCCCCCGGCCGAACGGCCAGTGGAAGGTCGACGGCACCACCCCCCTCAACCACAACGAGGAGTTCAAGCAGGAGGGCCCGCCGCTGGAGGTGCGCGAGCGGATCGAGACGATCTACGCCCGCGACGGCTTCGACTCCATCCCCGGCGACGACCTGCACGGCCGGTTCCGCTGGTGGGGCCTGTACACGCAGCGCAAGCCCGGGATCGACGGCGGCCGCACCGCCACCCTGGAGCCGCACGAGCTCGAGGACCGCTACTTCATGCTGCGGGTCCGCACCGACGGTGCCGCCCTGTCGCCGGCGGCCCTGCGCGTGCTCGGCGGCATCTCGGCCGAGTTCGGCCGCGGCACCGCGGACATCTCCGACCGGCAGAACATCCAGTACCACTGGATCGAGGTCGAGGCGATGCCGGAGATCTGGCGCCGCCTGGACTCCGTCGGGCTGGAGACGACGACGGCCTGCGGCGACTCGCCCCGCCCGTTCCTCGGCAGCCCCGTCGCGGGCGTCGCGGCCGACGAGATCCTCGACGCCACCGACGTCATCTCCGAGATCAAGCGCCGGTTCATCGGCAACCCGGACCTCGCCAACCTGCCCCGCAAGTTCAAGACGGCGATCTCCGGCCACCCCAGCCTGGACGTCGCGCACGAGATCAACGACATCGCGCTGGTCGGCGTCGTGCACCCCGAGCTGGGCCCCGGCTTCGACCTGTGGGTCGGCGGCGGCCTGTCCACCGCGCCCCGGCTGGGCGAGCGCCTCGGGGCGTTCGTCACCCCCGAGCAGGCGCCCGCCGTCTGGGAGGGCGTGGCGAGCGTCTTCCGCGACTACGGCTACCGCCGTCTGCGCAACAAGGCGCGCCTGAAGTTCCTGCTCGCCGACTGGGGTGCCGCCAAGTTCCGTCGGGTGCTGCAGGACGAGTACCTGGGCTACGAGCTCGCCGACGGCCCGCCCCCGGCACCCGCCACGCGGCCGGGCGACCACGTCGGCGTGCACGAGCAGAAGGACGGCCGCTACTACGTCGGCGCCGCACCCGTCGTGGGGCGCGTGGGCGGCAACACGCTGTCGGGCCTGGCCGACCTCCTGGAGAAGGTCGGCGCCGACGCCGCGCGCCTGACCGCCCACCAGAAGATCGTGATCCTCGGCGTGCCCGCGGACCGCGTCGACGAGCTCGTCGAGGGCCTGGAGCCGCTCGGCCTCACCGCCCGGCCGTCGCTGTTCCGCCGCTCCACGATGGCCTGCACCGGCATCGCGTTCTGCAAGCTCGCGATCGTCGACACCAAGGACACCGCGGCGCGCGTCATCGACGAGCTCGAGGAGCGCCTCGCGGACGTCACCGAGCAGCTGGACGTCCCCATCGCGCTCAACGTCAACGGCTGCCCCAACTCGTGCGCCCGCATCCAGACCGCCGACATCGGCCTCAAGGGCCAGATCATCACCGTGGACGGCGAGCAGATGCCGGGGTTCCAGGTGCACCTGGGCGGCAGCCTCGCCGGCACCGGGCAGGACGCCGGAGGCCTGGGCCGGACGGTCCGCGGCCTCAAGGTCCCGGCCACCGAGCTGTCGGACTACGTCGACCGGGTCGTGCGCCGGTTCGCCGACCAGCGGTCCGACGGCGAGACGTTCGCCGCGTGGGCGCTGCGCGCCGACGAGGAGGCGCTCGTATGACCGCCGTCCCCGTCAGCCTCGGCGTCGCGCCGACGTCCGCGCCCGCCGTCGCCCCCGTGTCGTCGCTCGCCGGTGCCGCCGCCGAGGCGCGCCGCCGGGCCGCCCAGCGCGAGCAGTCCCGCGCCCGCCGCAACGCCCGGGTCGACGGGCGCGAACGCCGGCAGCGGTCCATCGCGGAGCTGTCCGAGATCGCCCGGCGCGGCCAGGCCGAGCTCGGCGGCTCCGGCATCGGCGCACCCGACGAGGCGTCGGCCGAGGACGTCATCGCCTGGGCCGTCGAGCAGTTCGGCGACTCCCTCGCCGTCGCGTCCTCCATGACCGACTCGGTGCTGTCGTACCTGGTCAGCCGCCAGCTCCCCTGGGTCGACGTCCTGTTCGGCGACACCGGCTACCACTTCGCCGAGACGCTCGGCACGCGGGACGCCGTCGCGCACTCCATCGAGGTCACCGTGGTGGACGTCCGGCCGCGGCTCAGCGTCGCCGAGCAGGACGAGGCGTACGGCGCCGACCTGTTCGCCCGCGACCCCGAGTCCTGCTGCCGCATGCGCAAGGTCGAGCCGATGCGCGAGATCCTCGGCGGCTACGAGGCGTGGGCCACCGGCCTGCGCCGCGCGGACTCCGGCACCCGGGCCAAGGCCCCGCTGGTGACGTTCGACCACAACAACAACCTGGTCAAGATCAACCCGATCGCGGCGTGGAGCGACGACCAGCTCGTCGGCTACGCGCTGCGGCACGGGCTGACGGTCAACCCGCTGCTCAACGACGGCTACCCGTCGATCGGCTGCGAGCCCTGCACCCGGCGGGTGTCGGCCGGGGAGGACCCCCGCGCCGGCCGCTGGTCGGGCGTGGACAAGACCGAGTGCGGCCTGCACATCTGACCCCCTCCTGCGCGAAGATCGAGACGTGACCGACCTGTACCCCCTCGGCCTGCGCGTGCGCGACCGGCTCGTCGTCGTCGTCGGCGGCGGGCCGGTCGCCGCGCGCCGCACCCGCGGCCTCCTCGACGCGGGCGCCCGCGTGCGCGTCGTGGCCCCCGACCTCACCGAGCCGCTGGCGACGCTCGTGGCGTCCGGCGACGTCGAGCACGTGGCCCGCCCGTACGCGTCCGGCGACCTCGACGGCGCGTGGCTCGTGCACACCGCGACGGGCGTGCCCGAGGTCGACGCGGCCGTGGCGGCCGACGCCGAGGCGGCACGCACGTTCTGCGTGGTGGCCTCGGACGCCGCGGCCGCCACCGCGTGGGTGCCCGCCGTCGCCCGGCTCGACGACGTCCCCGTCGACGCCACCGACGGATCCGACGCCACGGGGACCCCCGGGGAAGGCGGGGTCGTCGTGGCCGTGCACGCGGGCCGTGACCCGCGCCGCGCCACCCGGCTGCGCGACGCCGTGGCGGCCGCCCTGGACGCCGGGGAGCTGCCGCTGCGCCGTGGCCGCACGACCGGCCGCCCGGGCCGGGTGGCCCTCGTGGGCGGCGGGCCGGGCGCGCCGGGCCTCGTCACGGGTCGAGGGCGGCGACTCCTGGCGGCCGCCGACGTCGTCGTCACCGACCGGCTCGGGCCGCGCGACCTGCTCGCGACGCTCGCCGACGACGTCGAGGTGATCGACGTCGGCAAGACCGCCGGCAACCACCCCGTCCCCCAGGAACGCATCAACGAGCTCCTGGTGGAGCACGCCCTGGCGGGCCGGGACGTGGTGCGGCTCAAGGGTGGCGACCCGTACGTGTTCGGCCGCGGCGGCGAGGAGGTGCTCGCGTGCCGCGCGGCGGGCGTCGAGGTCGAGGTCGTGCCGGGCGTGACGTCCGCGGTGTCCGTGCCCGCGTCCGTCGGCATTCCCGTGACGCACCGCCAGGTGGCCGCCGGGTTCAGCGTGCTCACCGCGCACGAGGCGGTGGACGACGTCCCCGGCGGTCCCGAGCACACCCTCGTGCTCCTCATGGGCGTCACCCGGCTCGCCACGACCGCGGCCGCGCTCGTCGCCGCGGGACGCCCCGCGGACACCCCCGTCGCCGTCGTCGAGGACGGGTACGGCCCGCGTCAGCGCGCCACGTTCGGCACGCTGGCCGACATCGGCGAGCGCGCCGCCGCCGCGCAGGTCCGCCCGCCCGCCGTCACCGTCATCGGGGACGTCGTGCGCCTCGCCCCGGGCTGGACGGCTCACACCGCCGGCGAGACCCCGGTGAGCACCCCGTGACACGGCGTCACACCACCGACACCACCGCGACAGGTGCGCGGCGTAGCGTGACGGGCATGACCGCCCCGACCCTCCTCGCGATCTCGCACGGCACGTCGTCCGCGCCGGGCGCCGCAGCCGTCGCCGGGCTCGTCGACGCCGTCGCCGCCCGCCTGGACGGCGAGGCCCCGGTCCGCGGCGGGTTCGTCGACGTCCAGCAGCCCGACGTCCCCACCTGCCTGGCCGCGCTGACGGGCACCGCGACCGTGATCGTGCCCCTGCTGCTGTCCGCCGGGTTCCACGTCCACGTCGACCTGCGCGAGGACGTCGACGCCGCCACGCAGGCGGGGCAGAGCGTCCACCTCGCGGGGGCCCTGGGCCCCGACGAGCGGCTGGTCGACCTCCTGGAGCGGCGGCTGCGCGCTGCCGGGCTCGCGGCGGGCGACGTGGTCGTCCTCGCCGCCGCCGGGTCGTCCGACGACCGCGCCGTCGCCGACTGCGAGCGCACCGGCGCCCTGCTCGCCGAGCGCACCGGGCACGAGGTCCGCGTCGGGTACATCGCCAACGCCGTGCCGCGGCTGCCCGACGTCGTCGCCGCCGTCCGCGCCGACCGGCCGGGCGCCCGCATCGTCACCGCCAGCTACCTCGTCGCCCCCGGCTACTTCCAGACCCTCGCGGAGAAGGCCGGCGGCGACGTCACCACCGCTCCCCTGCTACCCGCCGACGAGGCGCCACCCGTCGAGCTGGTCGGCATCGTCGTGGACCGCTACCGGGCTGCCGCGGGCGTCGCCGCCGACTGACACCGGTTGCCCTGCGGGCGGAGTCGCGGGACGATCCCGGCACGACGACACCGGAGTCGACCGACGCGCTCGCCCGTGTGCTCGCCGCCGCCAGGGACGGCGGGCTCGACGTCGGTCGGGCGGTGGTCCTCAGCGAGCTCGTCGCCGAGCCCGTGGAGACGCCGACGATCCGCACGGCCCGTGGCTTCTACGCCCTGCAAGCCGTCGCCGGGGTCGTCGTCGCGGAGGAGGTCGTCCGGCTCGCGGCACCCACGCCACGGTTCGCGGGCGGCCCGCCCTTCGTCCTCCAGGCCGACCCCGCCGAACCCGGGCCCGACGTCCTGCGGCGTCTGCTCGACGCGACCCGGCTACCGGGGTTCCCGGAGGGAGAGCGCGACGTCCGCCTGGACGGGACCCTCGCGCTCTCCTTCACCGGGGAGCGCGACGGCGTGACCACGGATAGGCAGACCGTCCTTCGATGATCCCGCGGCGTGGACCTGACGGCACTGCATGTCACCTGCTCACGGACGGCATCCGGGACGCGGCGGACCGACAGGCGCGCGATCAGGCGGAACCGTCGAGCAGCCTCCGCACCCGCTCGGCGACGGTGGGCACGTTGTGCTCGAGGATCGACCAGACGAGGGCGGGGTCCACGATGTCGTACCCGTGGGCGACGAGGTTGCGTGCGTCCTTGAGGCGCCGCAGCTCCAGGCCGGGGTGAGCCCCGACGAACCTGTCGTCGTCCCGGTCGATCCGCGCGACCGTCTCGCCCAGACGGATGAGGAGGTCCTCGGCCGCGTAGCGCAGCATCTCGTCGGCGTCGTAGGCGGGCCGGCCCCGGTCGACGAGGCGGGCGGCCGCGGCGGCGTGCTCGACGAGGTCGTGGAGCAGCCGTTCGGTGCGTGGCGTCACAGCGGGACGGCCTCGTCGAGGAGCTGCTGGTGCTTCTCCTTCAGCCCGCCGTCACTGACCACGTCGACGTGGACGCCGAGGAGCTCGGAGAGCTCGCGGGCCGTGGAGACGAACGTCCAGGCCGCCTCGGGCGGCACGGTCACGAGGAGGTCGAGGTCGCTCGCCGGGGTGTCGTCGCCACGCGCCACCGACCCGTAGACCCGGGGGTTGAGCCCACCGTTGCGCTCGATGATCCGGGCGACCTCGTCCCGGTGGGCTTGCAGCCGGTCCGAGGGGCGCACCATCGCCCTGCGGATCCGCGCGATCATCGCGGGCGAGGCCGACCGCTTCCCGGACTCGTAGGCGGACAGGTTCGACGGCGCGATGCCGGCGAGCTCGGCCAGGCGAGCCTGGGTCAGGCCCGCTTCCTCACGCTCCACCCGCAGATCGACCATGCCTCGACGTTATCACTGATAACAGTTCCTCCGGCAGGGCGGTCAGAGGAGTCGGCGCGCTGCGGCCCACCGGGTGAGCTCGTTGCGGTTGGAGAGCTGGAGCTTGCGCAGCACGGCGGACACGTGGGTCTCGACGGTCTTGACGGAGATGAACAGGTCCCCGGCGACCTCGCGGTACGTGTACCCGCGGGCGATGAGGCGCATGACCTCCTGCTCCCGCTTGGACAGGCGGTCGAGCTCGTCGTCGGCGACGGCGACGTCACCCGCGGCCGTGCCGAACGCGTCGAGGACGAACCCGGCCAGTCGCGGCGAGAACACGGCGTCGCCGCCCGCGACCCGCACCACCGCGCCCGACAGGTCGGACGCCGAGATGTTCTTCGTGACGTAGCCGCGCGCCCCGGCCCGGATGACGTCCACCACGTCCTCCGCGGCGTCGGACACCGACAGGGCGAGGAACCGGGTGGTGCCGGTGAGGTCCGCGCAGCGCCGCACGACCTCGGCGCCACCGCCGCCGCTGCCGCCGGGCAGGTGGACGTCGAGCAGCACGACCGGCGGCGTGTGCTCGTGCACGACGGCGACGGCCTCGTCGACGTCCGCGGCCTCCCCGACCACGACGACGCGGGCGTCGAGGCTGGCGCGCACGCCGGTGCGGAACATGTGGTGGTCGTCCACGAGGACGACGGGCACGGGGGCGCCGGTCGTGACGGGGCCGGTCGGACGGGGGTCGGTCATGGTCGGGTCCCTTCGGTGGGCGCCGGCGTGGGCGACTCGGCGCTGGACGTGCTGCGGGCGGTGCGCGGCATCCGCAGTCGCACCTCGGTGCCCCACCCGGGGCGGGAGACGACCTCGGCGGTGCCGCCGCGACGGTGCACGCGGCCCAGGATCGACTCTCGCACCCCGAACCGGTCGGGCGCGACGTCGTCCATGGCGAACCCGTCACCGCGGTCCCGGACGAACACCTCCGCGGCGGCGTCGGTGACCTCCAGGTAGACGGTCACGGGAGCGGCGCCGTGCACGACCGCGTTCACGAGGGCCTCCCGGGTGGCCTGGAGCAGCGCGGTGGTCGCCTCCGTGGGCGGGCAGTCCCCCACCACCACCGTCTCGAACTCGGTGGCGCGGCCGTCCTCCACCTCCCCCACGAGGGTGCGCAGCTCGGCGGCGAGCGAGGTCCCGGCGGGCGGCCGGTCGTCGTACAGCCACTCCCGCAGCTCACGCTCCTGGGCGCGCGCCATGCGGGCCACCTCCTCGGCGTCGTCGGCGCGCGCCCGGATGAGGGACAGGGTCTGGAGCACGGAGTCGTGCAGGTGCGCGGCGATGTCGGCGCGCTCCGCCTCGCGGGCGCGGGCCGCGCGCTCGTCGCCGAGCTCGCGCACCAGCCGCAACCACCACGGGGCCAGCACGAGCGCGACCCCGATGAGCACCGCGAGCGACGCCAGGGTGACCGTCAGCAGCTCGCGCCCCGGCGTGCCCTGCGCGAACAGCAGCAGGACGCCCGCCGTGACGATGACGAGGCCGCCGACGAGCCGCAGCAGCACGCCGGTGCGGGAGGCCGGTGCCTCGCGCGCCCGCTGCACGGCGTCGAGCTGGCTCCACGCCAGCGCCGCGCCCCCCGCGACCACCGCCAGGGGCAGCCACGTGGTGGGCAGGTCCCACCCGGCGCGCACCGCCAGCAGGAGCGCCGCCCCCACCAGCAGCACCGCCCCCACCACGACGTCCCGCGTGGACAGCCCGGACCCGGACGTCGCGTCCCGGCGCAGCCGCGGCGCCAGCCGGGACACCGCAGGGGGCCGCACCTGCGCGGCCGCGTCGTGCGGGTCCCCGGCGGGGACCGTCAGCCACCAGAACACGTACAGCACGGCGCCGGCTCCCCCGAGGAGGGTCAGCAGCGCGAGCACGACCCGCACCTGCCAGGCGGCCACCCCCAGGTGCACGGCCAGCCCCGCGCAGACGCCGCCGACCAGGCGGCCGTCACGAGGACGGCGCCACGGCAGGCGGGCGGGACGGTCGGTGCTGGTCACGCTCCGATCGTGTCACGCCCCGAGGCCCCACGGTGCGGTCCTGAGGGTGTCACCCCCGGCGAATCAGGGACGGTTTCAGGGCATCACCCCATGCCGCGCCCGCGCGCCCGGCGACATGATGCTGACATGACCACGAACGAGACCTCCGACCCCGGCGTCCCGCCCGGGGCGGGGCAGAACCCGCCACGGCGCCCCGCCGGCGCCCAGTTCTTCGACTCCGTGCGACGCATGGGCGTCGCCCGCTCCGACGACCGGTGGATCGGCGGCGTCGCCGCCGGGGTCGGCGAGCGCTACGGGCTCGACCCGCTGCTCGTGCGTGGCCTGCTCGTGCTCAGCGCGTTCCTCGGCGGCCTCGGCCTGGTGCTGTACGCCGTGGCGTGGCTGCTCCTGCCGGAGCGGTCCGACGGCCGCATCCACCTGGAGGAGACGTTCCGCGGCACGTTCGACGTCGCCGTCGTCGGGGCCGGCATCATGCTGGTCGTCGGCCTCACCTGGAGCGGCAGCTGGCCCTGGTGGGGCGGCCCGGCCGAGTGGGTCGTCGGGCTGCTGTGGATCGCGTTCTGGGTCGCCGTCGTGTGGCTCGTCGTCAGGCTGGTCCGCTCGCGGCGACGCGACGCCGGACCTCGCCCGCAGGACTGGTCACCGACCGGCCCGCCGCCTGCCGCCTGGACCCCCGGCGCCACGCCGTCGGCCGCCCCCGGGACGGCGGACCTCCAGGACCCTCCCGTGGCCTCGGCTGACGCGCCGTCGGGTCGCACGACCCACGCGGCCGAGGCGTTCACCCCTGCGCCCCGCGCGCACTACGTGGCCGAGCCGTCGGCGCCCGCGGCCCCCGCCCCCGGGTGGGCCGGCGACCAGCAGGCCCGGCCCCGGCACCACCGGGACCGCGGCACCCAGCCGTGGGACGCCGGCACCGTCCCGCCGGCGCCTCCCGCCGCACCCCTGCCGCCCGTCGGTCCGCCGCCCCCGCCCCGCCCCCGCACGCCGCGGGCCGGTGCCGCGAGCGTGGGCGTCGTCGTCGGCCTGTCCCTGCTGCTCGGCGCGGGGATGCTCGCCGCCACCGTCGTCCTCGGTGTCACCGCCCCGGCGTGGGCGCTGTGGCTCGGCGGCACGCTCGTGCTGCTGGGCGGTGGCCTCGTCGTCGCGGGCCTGCGCGGCCGACGCGGCGGCGGGCTGACCGCGCTGGCAGTCCTCGGCCTGATCGCCGCGGCCGTGACGTGGCCCTTCACCGCCACGCACGACCGCTGGGACTGGGACGACTGGTCCTGGGTCGACGGCCCGCAGGTCGCCACCTCGTCGGGCACCGTCCTCGGGCAGGGCGAGCTGACGCCCCGCACGGTCGAGGACGCCGCCGGCGGCTACCGCATCCAGTTCGGCGACGCCACGCTCGACCTCACCGAGCTCGACCTGGCCGGTGTCGAGCCGGGGTCGCCGGTGGTCGTGCCCGTCGAGATGACGGGCGGACGCGCCGTCGTCCAGATCCCCGACGGCGTCGCCGTCGAGGCCGTCGTCGACCTCAACGCGGGCCACTTCGCGTGGGACGTCGACAACCAGTACCTGTCCGTCAACGGTTTCACCGGCGGGCCCGCCACCTACCGCACCGTCGAAGCGTCCGACGGAGGCGTCGTGCTGCTGCTCGACGTCGACGCCCGCGCCGGAGAGCTCGTCATCGAGGAGATCCAGTGAGCACCGACCCGACCCGCGACCTGCCCGAGCACCCGGACGCCGACCCGGCGTCCACCGCGCCGGAGACCGTCGACGCGGACCTCACCCCCACCGCTGACGCGTCCACCGGGAGCCCGGCCGGCACGTCCGCCGGCGCGGCGCACGACGGCGACACGGCGACGAGCGAGGAGACCGTGCCCCTCGACGGCTCGGCGCCGGTCGACGAGGCCGGGGAGCCCGACGAGGAGCCAGCATCGGCCCCGGAGCCGCCGCCGTCCACGCAGCTCCTGGAGGCCGTCGCCCCCGACGCCGGACCGGGCGACACCCAGGTCCTGCCCGCCGACGCCGCGCCGGCACCCGGGGACACGCAGGTCCTCGGCGCGGGCGACGAGGCGGCGGGTGACACCCGGACGCTGTCCGTGGAGCCGGAGCCGGAGCGGTGGAACCCGCCGCGGCCGGTCTCCGCCGACGCCGGCACGCCTGCCGCGGACGCGTTCACCGGCTACGCCGGCGGTGCCCCGGCGACACCTGCGACACCTGCCGCGACGACCCCGGTCGCGACGGCGACGGCACCGCTGGTGAGCACGGGCCCGCGGACCAGCACCGTCGTGTGGGGCCTGGTCGTAGCGGTGGTCGGGCTGGGCCTGGTCGCGCAGGCGGCGGGCGCCGCCATCGACGTCCAGCTCGCGACGATCCTGCTGCTCGCCGTCGCGGGCGTGCTGCTGGTCGTCGGGTCGCTGGTGGGGGCGGCCCGCCGGCGGCGCCGCCGCCCCACCGCCGACTGACCGGCACGCCCCGGCCGGATGCCCGGCGCGCGCGAACGGCCTGGACGTCACCACGGTGGCGTCCAGGCCGTTCGCGCGCGGGGCTCAGGTGCGGTCGGTGCCGTCCTCGCGACGGTTCGGGTCCACCGGCTCGGTCTGCTCGACCGGGGGCGTCGTCCCCGGTGCGGTCGGGCGCGTGCCGGCGTCCGTGGTGGACTCGTCGCCGGTGACCGCCGAGTGCCGCGGCGGGGCGCCGGGGGCGGCGGGCGGAGCGGCGGCAGCGGCGGGGGCGGCGGCAGGCGCGGCCGGGGCCACCGGGGCTGCGGCGGGCTGCGACATGGAGCCGCTGGAGGCGTACGTCGGCGACTCGACGGACACCTCCGACCCGCCGGCGAGCCGCCGTAGCGCGACGCCGATGAGGATGAACATCAGGCCCAGCCCGATGACGAGGGCGCACACGCCGAACGCGACGACCGACGTGAACAGCGACGCCCGCAGGAACGACGCGTTCATGACGGTGGCGCGGGTCGGGTCCTCCTGGTCCAGCTCGGCGTAGGTCATGCCGCCCGAGGCCTCGAGCGCGTGCTTGTTGATCACCTCGGCCTGGGCGAACGCGGAGAACGGCCCGTCCACCTCGTCGCCCGCGAGGAAGCTCGCGTCCTCGGAGACGGTGATCTGCTCGTCGGCGAGCGTCTGCGACACCACGACCCACACGACGGCACCCGCCACGATGAGGACGATGCCGACGATGACGGAGAACAGCCCGATCCCCCGGGCACCCTTCGGAGGACGGACAGTGACGGTGCTCGACATGGCTCATACCTCTCGTCGCTGGTGAAGAAACTGTGAGGTGCTTCACTCAGCAAGGTAGCCCGTGACGGTCGATTCCGCGCTGCGAACAGGGGCTACGTCCGCAGGGTCCCGGGACGACGCACGCCCGGCCGGGTGGACCCGGCCGGGCGTGCGTGGGCGGCTCCGCAGGGCGCCGCGGTGCTCGGGGAGCGGGAGGTCACTCCCACTCGATGGTGCCCGGCGGCTTGCTCGTCACGTCGAGCACGACCCGGTTGACCTCGCTGACCTCGTTGGTGATGCGGGTCGAGATGACCGACAGCACGTCGTAGGGCAGGCGCGTCCAGTCGGCCGTCATGGCGTCCTCGGACGACACGGGGCGCAGCACGATCGGGTGACCGTAGGTGCGGCCGTCGCCCTGGACGCCGACGGAGCGGACGTCCGCGAGCAGCACGACGGGGCACTGCCAGATCTCGCCGTCGAGGCCGGCCTTCGTCAGCTCCTCGCGGGCGATGGCGTCGGCCTGGCGCAGGATGTCGAGCCGCTCGGCCGTCACCTCGCCGACGATGCGGATGCCGAGGCCCGGGCCGGGGAACGGCTGGCGGGCGACGATCTCCTCGGGGACGCCGAGCTCACGCCCCACCGCGCGGACCTCGTCCTTGAACAGGGTGCGCAGCGGCTCGACGAGCTCGAACTGGAGGTCGTCGGGCAGGCCGCCCACGTTGTGGTGGCTCTTGATGTTGGCCGCGCCCTCGCCGCCGCCGGACTCGACGACGTCCGGGTACAGGGTGCCCTGGACGAGGAACTTGACCTCCTCGCCGTGCGCGCCGGCGTCGGCGACGATGTCGCGCTGGGCGTCCTCGAACACGCGGATGAACTCGCGGCCGATGATCTTGCGCTTCGTCTCCGGGTCGGAGTGCCCGGCGAGGGCGGCGAGGAACCGCTCCTTCTCGTCGCGGATGACGAGGTTGACACCGGTGGAGGCGACGAAGTCGCGCTCGATCTGCTCGACCTCGCCCGCCCGCATGAGGCCGTGGTCGACGTGCACGCAGGTCAGCTGCGAGCCGACGGCGCGCTGGACGAGCGCGGCCGCGACGGCCGAGTCGACGCCGCCGGACAGCGCGCAGATGACGCGGGAGTCGCCCACCTGGGCGCGGATCGCGGCCACCTGGTCGGCGATGACGTTGCCGGGCGTCCAGTCGGGCGCCAGGCCGGCGCCCTCGTAGAGGAAGTGCTCCAGCACGGCCTGGCCGTGCGCCGAGTGCTTGACCTCCGGGTGCCACTGCACGCCGTAGAGGCGGCGGGAACCGTCCTCGAACGCGGCGACGGGCGAGCCGGGCGAGGTGGCGAGCACCTCGAAGCCCGCGGGCGCCTCGTGCACGGCGTCGCCGTGGCTCATCCACGTGGTCTGGTGCTCGGGGGTGCCGGCCAGCAGCACGCCGGCGGAGCACACCTCGACCTCGGTGCCGCCGTACTCGCGGGCACCGGTCTGGGCGACCGTGCCGCCGAGCGCCGCCGCCATCGCCTGGAACCCGTAGCAGATGCCGAGGACGGGCACGCCCGCCTCGAACAGCGCCGGGTCGACGAACGGCGCGCCCGTGGCGTACACCGACGACGGCCCTCCGGACAGGATGATCGCGGCCGGGTCCTTGGCCAGCATCTGCTCCGTCGTGAACGTGTGCGGCACGATCTCGGAGTAGACCTTGGCCTCGCGCACGCGGCGGGCGATGAGCTGGGCGTACTGGGCGCCGAAGTCGACGACGAGAACAGGCCGGGGCGTGATCGGGTCGCTGTCGGGGGTGGTGGCGGGAGACGTCACCGGACCAGGATAGTCGCCCGCGCGCACGCCTCCGGCCGGTCCCGGCGTCGGTTCGGTCATACCCGCGGGCCCGCCGGTCGGGCCGCCCGTGGCGCGACGGCGGCGGTCGGGGCGCCGGGGCGACGTCAGCCGGCGAGGCGGTCGCGCAGCTCGCGCGCCGCCCGCTCGGGATCCGCGGCCCGCGTGATCGCCCGCACCACCACGACGCGCGTCGCCCCGGCGTCGAGCACGGCGTCCAGGCGCTCGGCGTCGATCCCGCCGATCGCGAACCAGGGTGTCGCCGGGTCCGAGGCGGCGACGGCGCGCAGCAGGTCGAGCCCGACGGCGTCCCGGCCCGGCTTGGTCGGGGTGGCCCACAGCGGCCCCACGCAGAAGTAGTCGACGCCCGGGTCGGCGTCCGCGGCGGCGGCCTGCGCGGCCGAGTGCGTGGACCGGCCCAGCACGGGGTCCGGGCCGAGCAGCGTGCGCACGGCGTACGTCGGCAGGTCCCCCTGCCCCATGTGGACCACGGGGGCGCCGGTCAGCCCGGCGACGTCGGCCCGGTCGTTGACCGCCCACAGCGCGCCGTGCTCCGCCGCGACCCGGGCGACGACCTCCTGCAGCTCCAGCTCGCGGGCCACGTCCAACGACTTGTCGCGCAGCTGCACCACGTCCACCCCGCCGGCGAGCACGGCGTGCAGGAAGTCCTCGAGGTCGCCGCGCTCCTCACGGGCGTCCGTGCACAGGTAGAGGCGGGCGGCGGCCAGGCGGGTGCGGGCGTCGACGGCGGTCACGAGCCGCGAGCCTAGCGTCGTCCGCGGCGCGGGCCACCGGCCGCCGCCCCGGCACCGTCGACGTCCGCCCACGTCACCGGGCCCGACGCGGGCCGGTAGGGTGGGCCGAGCACGGGAGCCCTGCGCAGGGCTGAGAGGGCGCGTGGGCGCCGACCGTCGAACCTGATCTGGGTCATGCCAGCGAAGGGAGCACCTCATGCAACGCGACCTCGTCGTGGTCGGGGGCGGGATCATCGGTCTCGCCGCGGCCTGGCGCGCCCTCGAGGCGGGGCTCGCCGTCACGGTCCTCGACCCCGTCCCGGGCGACGGCGCCACCCACGCGGCCGCCGGGATGCTCGCCCCCGCCACCGAGGCGGAGTTCGCCGAGAGCGCCGCGCTGCACCTGCACCTCGCCGGGGCGTCGCACTGGCTGCGGTTCGCCGCCGACCTCGAGGCCTCCACCGGCATCGGCGTCGGGCTGCGGGAGTCCGGCACCCTCACCCTGGCGTACGACGCGGCCGACGCCGCCCTGCTGCGCCGCGTCGTCGACCTGCACGCCCGTCACCAGGTCACCTCGCACGAGCTCACCGTGGCCGAGGCCCGTCGCCACGAGCCCCTGCTCGGGCAGCGCCTCGCCGCCGCCGCATGGGTGCCCGGCGACCACGCCGTCGACCCGCGGGCCACGCACCGGGCGCTGTGCGCCGCCGTCGAGCAGCACCCTGCCGGCGAGCTCGTGCACCGCTCCGCCGTGCACCTCGAGCAGGAGCCCGGCGGACGTGTCGTCGGCGTCGTCGACGACGCCGGGCACCGCCACCGCGCCGGCACCACCCTCGTCGCCGCGGGCTGGGCGTCCGCGCCCCTGCTCGCCGGGGTCCGCGGCGTCAGCCTGCCCGTGCGTCCCGTCAAGGGGCAGACCCTGCGGCTGCAGGCCGACCCCATGCTCGCCCCGACGCACGTCGTGCGGGGTCTCGTGCAGGGCCGCCCCGTGTACGTCGTGGCCCGCACCACCGCGTCCGACGGGCCGTGGACCGGGCACAGCGAGCTCGTCATCGGCGCCACCTCCCTGGAACGCCCCGACGACCGCCGCGCCGACGCCGGCGGCGTGTACGCGCTGCTGCGCGACGCCCGGGTGCTGCTGCCCTCGATCGACGAGGCCGCGCTGGTCGAGGTGACGCCCCGCGCCCGCCCCACCACGCCCGACCACCTGCCCGCCGTCGGCCCCACCGACGTCCCCGGCCTGCACCTCGCCACCGGCCACTACCGCAACGGCATCCTCATGGCGCCGCTGACCGCCGACGTCGTCGTCGCGGGCCTCACCGGCACCTGGTTCGACGTGGGTCGCACCGCCGCCGACCCCGCCGCGACCGTCGCCGCGCTGCGCGCCTGCGACCCCCGCCGCTTCACCCGCCAGGACACCGACCCCCGCACCCCCGACGGAGCCCGCCCATGACCGCCCCCGCCAGCACCAGCGCGCTCGTCAACGGCGCCCCGTTCGACCTCGAGGGCCACGACGCCGTCCCCGTCGCGGACGTCGTCGCGCGCCTGCTGCCCGGCCACGTGGTCGACGGCGTCCCGCGCGGCGTCGCCGTCGCCGTCGACGACGTCGTGGTGCCGCGCGGGGCGTGGGACCGCACGACGGTGCGCGCCGGGGACCGGGTCGAGATCGTCACCGCCGTCCAGGGCGGCTGAAGGAGGAACCATGAGCGAGACCGTCACCCCCACGACCGTGCAGGACCCGCTGGTCGTCGCCGGCACCGAGATCGGCTCCCGGCTCGTCATGGGCACGGGCGGCGCCGCGAACCTGCTCCTCCTGGAAGACGCGCTCGTCGCGTCCGGCACCGCCCTGACGACGGTCGCCCTGCGCCGCGTGGCCGCGGCCGCCACGCCCGAGGCCGCACGCGACGCCGGCATCTGGGGCCTGCTGGAGCGGCTCGGCATCCGCGCCCTGCCCAACACCGCCGGGTGCTTCTCCGTGCGCGAGGCCGTGCTCACCGCGCAGCTCGCCCGCGAGGCCTGCGGCACCGACTGGGTCAAGCTCGAGGTGATCGCCGACGACGTCACCCTGCTGCCCGACCCGCTCGGGCTGGTCGAGGCCGCGGACGCGCTCGTGCGCGACGGGTTCGTCGTCCTGCCGTACACGAACGACGACCCGATCCTCGCGCGGCGCCTGGAGGACGTCGGCTGCGCAGCCGTCATGCCTCTCGGCGCCCCCATCGGCTCCGGCCTCGGCATCCTCAACCCGCGCAACATCGAGGCCGTCACCCACGCCGCGCAGGTCCCCGTCATCCTCGACGCGGGCATCGGGACGGCGTCGGACGCGGCGCTCGCCATGGAGCTCGGCTGCGACGGCGTGCTGCTCGCCACCGCCGTGACCCGCGCCGAGGACCCCGTGCGCATGGCCCGGGCGATGCGGCTCGCCGTGGAGTCCGGGCGGCTCGCCGCCGGGGCCGGGCGCATCCCGCGCCGCGAGGGCGCGCTGGCCAGCTCGTCCCCCGAGGGCCGGCTCGACCTCGCGCTCTGACCGGCCGCCGTCGGGGCCACGGACCACCACACGCCGGGCTCGCGGCCAGCGGGGAGCCCGGGGCGGGCGCTACCCGAGCGCCGGCAGGCCCCCGACGACGGACCGTGCGTCGATCCCGGCCTCGCGGGCCACGGCGGCGACGCGCGCCGAGCGGGCGCCCACCGCGCACACCAGCACCACGGGACGGTCGGTCGGCAGGTCCGCGAGCGCCGCCCGCGCGGCTGCGTCCGGTCCGGGCTCCCCCGCCCCGCCGACGCGGCCGAGGAACGTGCCGCTGGGCACGAGCCGCGCCCCGGCCAGGGGACGCACCTGCGCCTCCCACTCCTCGCGCACGTCCACGAGGACGGCGGGCGGGTCGGCGGCGAGCAGCGCGGCCGCCTCGGCGCCGCTGACCTGCGGGTCGCCGGCCGGCCCGGCCGTCGGTGCGGTGGTCGCTGCCGTGGTCGCGTCGGTGCTCGGGGCGGACGCGGAGGTCGGGGCCAGGCCGCAGAACGCGGCGTAGGCGTCGTCGCCGGGCAGCAGCGCGGTGACGGGCTCGCGGGTCGGGTCGGGCAGCACGGTGAGCTCGCGCCACTCGGGGCCGAGCGCGTCGTGGACGGCGAGGCGGCCGTGCAGGGTGCGGCCGACGCCTGTGACCAGCTTGACGGCCTCCACCGCCATCGCGGACCCGATGGTGCCGCACATCGCGCCCAGCACGCCCCCGGTCGCGCAGTCCGGCACCGTGCCGGGCGGCGGCGGGACGGGGAACACGTCGCGGTAGGTGACGCCGCGGCGCGTCTCGACGCGCGGCGCGCCGTCGTCGCCCGTCACGAGGTGGCGGGGCGCGCCCCAGAACACGGCGACCTGGCCGTCGAACCGGTCGATCGAGCCCCACACGACCGGCAGCCCGAGCACCTCCGCGGCGTCGGACACCAGATAGCGGGTCGGGAAGTTGTCGGCGCCGTCCAGGACGACGTCGTAGCCGCGCAGCACGTCGAGCACGTTGTCGGGGGTGAGCCGCACCGGGTGCTCGACCACGGTGACGTGCGGGTTGACCTCCGCGACCGTCGCCCGCGCCGAGGCGACCTTCGCCCGGCCGACGTCCGACTCGCCGTGCGCGACCTGCCGCTGCAGGTTCGTCACGTCGACGACGTCGTCGTCCACGATCCCGAGCGTGCCGACGCCCGCCGCGGCCAGGTAGAGCAGCGCGGGACTGCCGAGCCCGCCCGCGCCCACCACGAGCACCCGCGCCGCCGCCAGGCGACGCTGCCCCTGCACGCCCAGGCCCGGCAGCGCCAGGTGGCGGGCGTACCGCGCGACCTCGGCGTCCGACAGCCCCGGCGCCGGGGCGACGAGCGGCGCCAGCCGGTCGGTGCCGCGCACGCCCTCGTCGGCGCGGAGCGAGGTCACGCGCCGTACCGCTCGGCCAGCGCCGCCAGCTTCACGTCGGCCTCGGCGTGGATCTTCTTCTCCAGCACGAACGACATCACCGGGACGACGCCCGCGAACACCATGGCCGTGAGCCGCCCGTACCCCCAGCGCATCTTCGCCCACAGGTCCAGCACGGTGATGAGGTACAGCACGTAGATCCACCCGTGCGCGAACGGGATCCACGCCAGGTACACCATGACGCCGTCGACGTCCGTCAGGGCGCCGACGCCGTACTTGATGAGCATCTCCACGCAGAACACCAGGAGCGTCACACCCGTGATCAACGCCATCACGCGGTAGCGGGACAGCGAACCACGGGCCTTGCGGATCGCGGTCGCCGCCTGCTCGCTGGTCACGGTCGGGGCGGAGGGCTGCTCGGTGCTCACGCCTCCAGGATAGGCGGCGAAAATGCGGTGATCGGTGTCGGCTGCGCCACCTAGGCTTGACGCCCGTGCGCCCCCTCCCCCTGCCCGACCCCGGCACCCCGCCCCTGACGTCCGCCCCCCGCCTGCTGCTGTGGCAGGCGGGCCGCCAGCGCGGCGTCGTCGCGCTCGCGGCCCTCGCGGGCACCGTGTCGATGCTGGCGTCCGCCGCGTCGCCGCTGCTCCTGGGGCGCGCCGTCGACGCCGGTCTCGCGGCCGGGTTCGGGCCCGAGCTCCTCGTGCAGGTCGCGTGGATGGGTGTCGCCGCCGCGACGATCGTCGTGTCCGGGGTCTTCTCGCACACCTGGGACGTGGAGAGCTGGCTGCGCGCCACCTTCGCCTTCACCGAGCTCGTCGGGGACAAGGCGACGCGCGCCGGGCACGCCGTCACGCGCAAGCTCCCCACCGGGGAGGTCGTCGCGGCCGTCGCGAACGACGCGCTGCGCGTCGGTGACGTGTTCGCGATGTCGGGACGCTTCCTGGGCGGCGTCGTCGCGTACGCCGTCGCCACCGGGGTGCTGCTCTCCCAGGACGTCCGCCTCGGGCTCGTCGTCGCCCTCGGCATCCCTGTGGTCGCCGCCGCCCTCGCCCTGCTCGTCCGCCCGCTCCAGGCCCGCCAGCAGGCCGCCCGCGAGGCCACCGGGCGCCTCACCGCCCTCGGGGCCGACACCGTCTCCGGGCTGCGCATCCTGCGCGGCATCGGCGGCGAGGACGTGTTCGCCGCCCGCTACGCCGCCCAGTCCCAGGAGGTGCGCCGCCGCGGCGTGCGCGTCGCCACCGTGCAGTCCGTCCTCGACGGCCTGCAGGTCCTCCTGCCCGGCCTCCTCGTCGCCCTCGTGCTGTGGATCGGCGCGCGCGCCGTCGTCACCGGCGACCTCACCCCCGGCGAGCTCGTCACCTTCTACGGGTACGCCGCGTTCCTGTCGTGGCCCGTGCAGATGGCCACCCAGATGCTCCAGATGACCACCAACGCGCTCGTCGCCGCCCGCAAGATCCTCGGCGTCCTGCAGGTCACCGAGGCCACCCCGCAGGCCGCCACGCCCGCCGCCGCGCCGCCGGGCGGCGCCGACCTCGCCGACCGCACCAGCGGGCTCGTGCTCCGGCCCGGCCGCGTCGTCGGGCTCGTCTGCGCCGACCCCGACGTCTCCGCGGCGCTCGCCACCCGCCTCGGCCGGCTGGACGACGACGTCGAGGCGGACCACCACGTCACCCTCGGCGACGTCCGCCTCGCCGACCTCGACAAGTCCGTCCTGCGCGAGCGCGTCGTCGTCGCCGAGGCCACCCCCCACCTGTTCTCCGGAGTCCTCGCAGACACCCTCGACGCCCGCGGCCGCGCCGCCCGCGACGAGCTCCTGGCCGCCCTGCTGACCGCCGACGCGCAGGACGTCCTCGACTCCGTGCCCGGCGGCCTCGACGGGGAGCTCCCCGAGAAGGGCCGGTCGCTGTCCGGCGGCCAGCGGCAGCGCGTCGCGCTCGCCCGCGCCCTGCTCACCGACGCCGAGGTCCTCGTCCTCGTCGAGCCGACCAGCGCCGTCGACGCCCACACCGAGGCCCGCATCGCCGAACGGGTCGCCCAGGCACGCCGGGGCCGCACCACCCTCGTCGTGACCGCCAGCCCCCTCGTGCTCGACCACGTGGACGAGGTCGCACTGCTGTCCGACGACGGGCGCGTCGTGGCCACCGCCACCCACGCCGACCTGCTCGCCCGCACCGACACCGCCGCGGTCGCCTACCGCGCCGTCGTCGGCCGCTCCCTCGACGAGCCCGCCGCCGAGCCCGCCGACGACACCGACACCCTGGAAGGAGCCGCCCGATGAGCGCCACCCCGCCGTCGGCCGCACCGGCCGACCCGCGCCGGCTGCCCGTCGCCGACACCACCGAGGTGCGGCGCACCGTCGCCCGGCTCTTCCGCCGCCACCGCGGCAGCCTCGGCGGCATCGCCGTCCTGCACACCCTCGCCGCGCTCGCCGGCCTCACCGGACCCTTCCTGCTGGGCCGGTTCATCGACGAGGCCACCACCGGCACCACCCTGGACCGCGTGAACACGCTCGCCGTCGTGCTCGTGTGCGCCGTCGTCACCCAGGCCGTCGTCACCCGCTACGCCCAGCGCCTCTCCATGGTGTTCGGCGAGCGCGTCTTCGCCGAGCTCCGCGAGGAGTTCCTGACCACCGCCACCAGGCTGCCCCTGTCCACCGTGGAGAAGGCCGGCACCGGCGACCTCGTCGCCCGCACCACCAACGACGTCAACAAGCTCGCGCACGCCGTCCGGTTCGGCGTCCCCCGCGTGCTCGTGTGCGTCGTCACCCTGAGCCTCACCCTCGTCGCGTCGTTCGTCGCCGACCCGCTCGTCGCCGTCGCGATGCTCGTCGGCGTGCCCGTCATCGTCCTCACCCTGCGCTGGTACCTGCGGCGCGCCACCCCCGGCTACCTGCGCGTGTCCGCCGCGTTCGCGACCGTCAACGGCACCATCACCGAGACCGTCGAGGGCGCCCGCACCACCGAGGCGCTGTGGCTCGGCACCCGGCTGCGCCGTCGGCTGCGCGGCGACCTCGCCGAGACGTTCGACGCCGAGTCCCACACCCTGCGGCTGCGCCAGCGGCTCATCCCCGGCATCGACACCGCCGTCGCCGTCGCCCCCATCGCCGTCGTCCTGTGGGGCGCCTGGCTCGTCTCCCAGGACCTCACCACCGTCGGCACGGTCGCGACGCTCGCCATGTACGCCCACCAGATGGGCGGCCCCGTGTTCGACCTCGTGTTCTGGCTCGACGAGCTCCAGGTCGCCGTCGTCGCCCTCGCCCGCGTCGTCGGCGTCGGACTCGTCGCCCCCGACCGGCAGGCCACCGGCGCCGTCCCCACCGCCGAGGACGTCCGCGCCGACGCCGTCCGCTACGCCTACACCCCCGGCCGGGACGTCCTGCACGGCATCGACCTGGACCTGCGCCCCGGCGAACGCCTCGCCGTCGTCGGACCCTCCGGTGCCGGCAAGTCCACCCTCGGCCGCATGCTCGCCGGCATCCACCCACCCACCGGCGGCACCGTCACCGTCGGCGGCGTGCCGCTGGTCGACCTGCCGCTGGAGGACCTGCGCGGGCACGTCGCCCTCGTCACCCAGGAGCACCACGTCTTCGTCGGGACCCTGGCTGAGAACCTGCGCCTCGCCGACACCACCGCCGACGACGACGCCCTCTGGGGCGCCCTCGGCGCCGTCGACGCCCGCGGCTGGGCAGCCGCCCTCCCCGACGGCCTCGCCACCGAGGTCGGCTCCGGCGGGCACCCCCTCACCCCTGCCCAGGCCCAGCAGGTCGCCCTCGCCCGGCTCGTCCTGCTCGACCCCCACACCCTCGTCCTCGACGAGGCCACCTCCCTGCTCGACCCCCGCGCCGCCCGGCACCTCGAGCAGTCCCTCAACGCCGTCCTGTCCGGCCGCACCGTCGTCGCCATCGCCCACCGGCTGCACACCGCCCACGACGCCGACCGCGTGGCCGTCGTCGACGGTGGCCGCATCACCGAGATCGGCCCCCACGACGAGCTCGTCGCCGCCGGCGGGGACTACGCCCGGCTCTGGCACTCGTGGCAGGCCGACTGACCCCCTGCTCCGCAACGTCCGTGCTGGGTCGGTACCTCAAACCTTCGGTTGAGGTACCAACCCAGCACGCTCGATGCAGTAGGCGAGGCCGGGAGCCACCGGCCGAGGACGCCAGCGGGCCTGCGCCAGCACCGCCGACACCTCCCGGGCGGCGGTGCCGTCCCTGGCCTCCGTCCCGGTGAACCGGCGGATCATCGTGACCGGGGTGTCGATCCGGTTCTGCCGGCGACGGTCGTGCAGCAGCGCGTCCGGGGTGGAGTGGACGTCACGACCGTCGATCTCGACCAGCAGGACGACGCCGTCGGGCAGGATCCACGCCAGGTCGACCCGCGCCACGACCTGCCCGCCCCGGACGACGACGAGCTGGACCGCGTCGGGCGGCACGCCGGCGGCCGTGCAGGTGACCCGTGCCCACGACTCGGCGGGCGACTCCGACCTCGCGTCCGGCTCCGACCACCACGGTTCGCACCGCCGCGCGCCGCGCCTGCCCGTGGCCCGTGCTCGCGCGCCGGCGATGCCGGCCGGCGTGACGAGGCCCTGGTGCAGGGCGGAGTCCATCATCGCCACGGCGTCGGCGCGGCTGAGCGTCGGGATCGCGAGCGCGAGCGAGTCGACGACGGGTGCCACGAGGACCCCGTCGAGCCGTTCCGGCTCGGTCACGAGGATCCGGCGGACCCGCACCGGGCCGTCCGGCGCCCGGTGCGCGGCTCTCGGTGCCGCCACCTCCGGGACGAAGCGGACCGGTGAACCCTGGACTCCGTGGAGCACGAGGGCGCTCACGCCCACGGCCACCGTGCCCTCGTGACTGAGCGGACCCAGCAGTGCGGTGCGCCGTCGTCGGTGGGCGAAGCCGTCGGACGTGGAGGTCGGGACGACGAGGCCGGTGTCGTACACGCCGCGGGCCGGCCGTTCCCAGTCCTTGCGCTCGACGTGCCCCTGGACCCGTCGGCGGGACATGCCGGACTCCAGGCACTGCCGGATGGTGACGAGCCCTTCCTGACGGCGGGCGGCGCCGACGAGCGTGGGCGGAAGCGGGCCGACGGGTCTGGACACACGCCCATCCGAGCAGGTGGCGCCGGACCTTGGCGGCGTCATCCACAGCTTCGGCATCGTCCGTGCTGACTTGGTACCTCACACGGAGAGTTGAGGTACCAAGTCAGCACGGACGATGGCTGAAAGGGGTCAGGACGGCAGGCCCGCGATGCCGCGGCCGACGGGGTCGTCGGTGCGGTCGGCGCGACGACGGGTCTCGCGCCGCCCGCCGGCCATCTCGTCGCGGACGAGGCGGATCCACAGGGAGAACGCGAACAGCCCGAACACCCACCACTGCAGGGCGTAGAAGAAGTTCTGGAGGTTGACGTCCGAGCCGCCCTCCAGGACGGGGCGGGGCAGCGGCGCGGGACCGCCCTCGGCGGCGGCGGGCTGGGCGGGGTCGGACCCGGTGAGGACGACGTACCCGGTGTAGATGGGGCCGTCCCACACGTTGGCGAGGTGCGAGGAGGCGATGTCCTGGGTGAGGGGCGGCCCGCCGGGGTTGGCGGGGGCGTCGCCGGTGCGCAGGGTGGACTCGGACGCCTGGAGCCAGCCCTCGACGCGGACCTCGCCGTCGGGGACGTCGAGGGCGGCGGCGTCGGGGGTGGGCGACTCGACCCAGCCCCGCACGACGGGCAGCACGGGCGCGCCGGACAGTCCGGCCCAGGACGCGCCGCCGGTGCCGTCGTCGGTGACGCGCAGCGGGGTGAGCACGAGGTAGCCCTCGACGCCGTCGAGGGTGCGTCCGGCGACGAGCGTCTGCCCGTCGGGCTCCCACTCGCCCTCGACCCACGTCTGGCGGCCGACGAGCTCGCCGGGGAACGACGCCTGCGGGGCGACGAGCTCGCCGAGGGCGGCGGGTCCGGTGGCAGCGGCCTCGGCGGCCTCCTGCTGGGCGGCGAGGTTGGCGCGCTCGTAGGCGCGGTCGATCTGCCACACGCCGAGCCGTCCGCACACGAGGGCGGCGGCCAGCAGGAGCAGCAGGATCGCGAGCATGCGCGGCTGGAGGGCGACCGCCCAGAACGACCGTCGGGCGGGTGGGGCGTCAGGCACGGGACCACGGTAGCGGGGGTGGGGCCGGGCGCTGGAACCGCGTGGCCAACCTCACGCTCCTGGCACCGGCGCTGCCGGGCGAGCCGCGGGCCGGTGGAGGGCGGCACCGCCGGACGGGAGGGAGCGTCGTCGGGCACGGGCGACAGGAGGGCGTGCCGTCGGGCGGCGCGGCCGACGGGAGCGGAGGCCACCGGGAGGGGCGCCGGCGGGCCGGCGGGACACGGGGGCGACCGGCGTCGGGACGGTCGCCCGGAGCGCGGAGGGCGGAGGTGGACGGTGAGTCAGATCGACGTCACGCAGGACACGTGGGCCCAGATGCTGCGCCCGGACGGCCGGTGCGGTGGAATGAGAGCGATCGCAAGACCCCGCAGACCAGGGAGTGTGTGATGACCTCGAGCACCACGTCCACCGGTTCCGAGACCTGGCGCGCCACGGGCGTCGCCGACCTGTCGGATGCCGACGTCGAGCGCCTCGACCAGTGGTGGCGTGCCGCGAACTACCTGTCGATCGGGCAGATCTACCTGCTCGACAACCCGCTCCTGCGCGAGGAGCTCACCCGGGACCACGTCAAGCCCCGCCTGCTGGGCCACTGGGGCACGACGCCGGGCCTGAACTTCCTGTACGCGCACCTGAACCGCGCGATCAAGGAGCGCGACCTGTCGACGATCTACGTGGCGGGGCCGGGGCACGGCGGTCCGGGCCTGGTGGCGAACACCTACCTGGAGGGCACGTACTCGGAGATCTACTCGGACATCACCCAGGACGACGAGGGTCTGCGCCGGCTGTTCCGGCAGTTCTCGTTCCCGGGCGGCATCCCGAGCCACGTGGCGCCGGAGACGCCGGGCTCGATCCACGAGGGTGGTGAGCTGGGGTACGCGCTCAGCCACGCGTACGGCGCGGCGTTCGACAACCCGGACCTGCTGGTCGCGGCGGTGGTGGGTGACGGGGAGGCGGAGACGGGCCCGCTGGCGACGAGCTGGCACTCGAACAAGTTCGTCAACCCGCGCACGGACGGCGTGGTGCTGCCGATCCTGCACCTGAACGGCTACAAGATCGCGAACCCGACGGTGCTGAGCCGCATCAGCGACGACGAGCTGCGCGACCTCATGATCGGGTACGGGCACACGCCGTACTTCTTCGTCGGCGGGTTCGACGGGGAGGACCCGGTGGCCGTGCACCGCCGGTTCGCGAAGCTGCTCGACGAGGTGCTGGAGCACATCGCGCGGATCAAGGCGGACGCCGCGGCGGGGAACGACGCGCGTCCGGCGTGGCCGATGATCGTGTTCCGCACGCCGAAGGGCTGGACGTGCCCGCCGGAGATCGACGGTCACAAGACGGAGGACTCGTGGCGGGCGCACCAGGTGCCGCTGGCGAGCGCGCGGGACACCCCGGAGCACCTGGAGGTGCTGCGCGGCTGGCTGGAGTCGTACCGGCCGCACGAGCTGTTCGACGACGCGGGCGCCCTGCGCCCGGAGATCGCGGGGCTGGCGCCGGAGGGGGCGCTGCGGATGAGCGACAACCCGCACGCGAACGGCGGCCTGCTGCTCAAGGACCTGCGCCTGCCGGACTTCCGCGAGTACGGCGTGGACGTCCCGGCGCCGGGCGGGGCGGTCGCGGAGGCGACGCGCGTGCTGGGCCAGTGGCTGACCGACGTGGTGCGCCTCAACCCGGACAACTTCCGGATCTTCGGGCCGGACGAGACGGCGTCGAACCGTCTGCAGGCCGTCTACGAGGTGACGGACAAGCAGTGGAACGCGGAGTTCTACGGGCCGGACGTCGACGAGCACATGGCGCGTGCCGGGCGGGTCATGGAGATGCTCAGCGAGCACCAGTGCCAGGGCTGGCTGGAGGGCTACCTGCTGACGGGGCGCCACGGCCTGTTCACCAGCTACGAGGCGTTCATCCACATCGTCGACTCGATGTTCAACCAGCACGCGAAGTGGTTGAAGGTCACCAACCACATCCCGTGGCGCCGACCGGTCGCGAGCCTGAACTACCTGCTGTCGAGCCACGTGTGGCGGCAGGACCACAACGGGTTCAGCCACCAGGACCCGGGGTTCATCGACCACGTGGTGAACAAGAAGGCCGAGATCGTGCGGGTGTACCTGCCGCCGGACGCGAACACGCTGCTGTCCACGTACGAGCACTGCCTGCGCAGCCGCCAGTACGTGAACGTCGTGGTGGCGGGCAAGCAGCCGGCGCCGCAGTTCCTGTCGATGCCGGAGGCGGTGGCGCACTGCACGCGGGGCCTCGGCATCTGGGAGTGGGCGGGCACGGAGGTGCCGGGCGAGAGCCCGGACGTGGTGCTCGGCTGCGCCGGCGACGTGCCGACCCTGGAGGTGCTGGCCGCGGCGGACATCCTGCGTCGTGAGCTGCCGGACCTCAAGGTGCGGGTGGTCAACGTGGTGGACCTGATGCGCCTGCAGGACGAGCACGAGCACCCGCACGGCCTGTCGGACAAGGACTTCGACGGGCTGTTCACCCCGGACCGGCCGGTGATCTTCAACTACCACGGCTACCCGTGGCTGATCCACCGGCTCACGTACCGCCGCAACAACCACGCGAACATCCACGTGCGGGGTTACAAGGAGGAGGGCACCACGACGACGCCCTTCGACATGGCGATGCTGAACGACATCGACCGGTTCCACCTGGTGATCGACGTCATCGACCGGGTCCCGGAGCTGGGCTCGAAGGTCGCGGGCCTGCGCCAGCGGATGGTGGACGCCCGGCTGGCGGCCCGGCAGTACACCCGCGAGCACGGGGAGGACGTCCCCGAGGTGCGCGACTGGGTGTGGCCGGACGCCGGCGACACGGCGGCCGGCTCGGGCGGGCCGCAGTACGACGCCGCGGCGGCGACGGGCGGCGACAACGAGTGACGGACCGTTGACGCCGCGGGTGCCCGGCACCCGCGGCGTCAGCACCCTGGTGACGGTTCTCACCGCGGCGCGCTCCGCGGCGACGGGGCACGATGGGGTGCAATGGGAGGACCGACCCAGGGCGATCAGGACAGGTGGCCAGTGAGCACACGCAGCATCTACATCGCGTCCCCCGAGGGGGACACCGGCAAGTCGACCGTGGCGCTGGGCGTCCTGGAGCTGCTGGTCCGGCAGGTCCAGCGGGTGGGGGTGTTCCGTGCGGTCTCCCGCGTCCCGGAGCGTCCCTCGGCGGCGGGCGGTGAGGTGCGCGACCACGTCCTGGAGATGATGCTCGCGCACGACGGCGTCGACCTCACGTACGCGGAGACGGTCGGGGTCACCTACGAGGAGGTGCACGCCGACCCGGAGGCCGCGCTGGCCCGGATCGTGGACCGCTATCACGCGGTGGCCGCGAAGTGCGACGCGGTGGTGGTGCTGGGCACGGACTACACGGACGTGTCGGGCGCGACCGAGCTGGCGTTCAACGCCCGGGTCGCGGCCAACCTGGACTCCCCCGTGCTGCTGGTCGTCTCGGGTCGTGACCGCGACCTGGACGACGTCACGACGCTGGCGCGGCTCAGCCTGGCGGAGCTGCGGGCCAACCACGCGCAGCCGATCGCGGTGGTCGTGAACCGGGCCGAGGGCGCGGTGGGCGACGCGGACCGTGCGACGCGGGCCGCGATCTCGGGCGAGGACCTGCCGACGTGGGTCATCCCGGAGGAGCCGTTCCTCACGGCGCCGACGATCGCGCAGCTCGCCGAGGCGGTGGACGGCACGCTGCTGCTGGGCGACAAGGACCTCCTGGCCCGCGAGGCGCTCGACGTCATCGTCGGGGCGATGACGTTCGAGAACCTGCTGGGCCGGATCGCGGACGGCACGGTCGTCATCACCCCGGGCGACCGCACGGACGTCCTGCTGGGCATGCTGGCTGTGCAGGCGGCGCCGCGCTTCCCGTCGCTGGCGGGCGTGGTGCTCACCGGCGGCTACCGGCCGACGGGACGTTCGGGCCAGCTCGCCGCCGCGCTGCAGCCGAACGTCCCGATCATCCTCACGGCGAAGGACACGTACGAGGTGGCGCGTGCCGCGAGCCGCACGCGGGGCGCGATGACGGCGACGGCGCAGCGCAAGCACGACGTGGCGCGCGCGATGTTCGAGCAGCGGGTGGACGGCGACGAGCTCCTCGCGCGTCTCGCGGTGGAGCGCACGCCCGTGGTGACGCCCCTGATGTTCGAGCACGAGCTCGTGGAGCGGGCGCGCGCCGACCGCCGCACCGTGGTGCTGCCGGAGGGCGACGACGACCGCATCCTGCGCGCGGCGTCCACCGTGCTGGCCCGCGGCATCGCCGACCTGGTGATCCTGGGCGACGAGGCCGCGATCCGGTCCCGCGCGGCCGCGCTGGGCCTGGACATCTCCGCGGCGCGGGTGCTGTCCCCCACCGACGAGGAGCACGTCGAGAAGTTCGCCGCCGAGTACGCGCGGCTGCGCGCCCACAAGGGCATGACGGTGGAGCGGGCCCGGGAGATCGTCACCGACGTGTCGTACTTCGGCACGATGATGGTCCACCTCGGCCTCGCGGACGGCATGGTCTCGGGTGCCGCGCACACGACGGCCCACACCATCCGGCCGTCGTTCGAGATCATCAAGACGAGGCCCGGGGTGTCCGTGGTGTCGTCGGTGTTCCTCATGTGCCTGCCGGACCGGGTGCTCGCGTACGGCGACTGCGCCGTCAACCCCGACCCGACGGCGGAGCAGCTCGCGGACATCGCGGCGTCGTCGGCGCAGACCGCCGCCCAGTTCGGCGTGGAGCCCCGCGTCGCGATGCTGTCCTACTCGACGGGCACGTCCGGGTCGGGCGCCGACGTCGACAAGGTGCGCACCGCCACCGAGCTGGTCCGCGAGCGCCACCCGGAGCTCAGCGTGGAGGGCCCCATCCAGTACGACGCGGCGGTGGACGCGTCCGTCGCGGCGTCGAAGCTGCCGGACTCGTCGGTCGCGGGGCGGGCGAGCGTCTTCGTCTTCCCGGACCTCAACACGGGCAACAACACGTACAAGGCGGTGCAGCGGTCGGCCGGCGCCGTCGCGGTCGGGCCGGTGCTGCAGGGCCTCAACAAGCCGGTGAACGACCTGTCGCGCGGCGCGCTCGTCGCCGACATCGTCAACACCGTCGCCATCACCGCGATCCAGGCGCAGGGCGCCACGAACGGAGAGTCCGCATGAGCATCGTCCCGGAGTCGGAGCGGCCGAACCCGTACAGCGCGTACGGGGCGCACGGGTCGGTGCTCGTGCTGAACTCGGGGTCGTCGTCGCTGAAGTACCAGCTGGTGAACCCGGTGGGGGGCGAGGCGATCGCGGCGGGCACGGTGGAGCGGATCGGCGAGCCGTCCGGCATCGTCACGCACACGTTCGCGGGGAACAGGACCCGCCGGGAGCTGGAGGTGCCGGACCACGGGGCGGCGCTGCGCCTGGCGCTGGGCCTGTTCGACGAGCTGGGCCCGCGGCTGTCCGAGGCGGGGATCTACGCGGTCGGGCACCGGGTGGTGCACGGCGGGGCGGAGTTCTCCGGGCCGGTGGTCGTGGACGACGGCATCATCGACCGGATCGAGGCGCTGGTGCCGCTGGCGCCGCTGCACAACCCGGCGAACGTGCAGGGCATCCGGGTCGCGCGCGAGCTGCTGGGCGACGTGCCGCACGTGGCGGTGTTCGACACCGCGTTCTTCCAGGGGCTGCCGCCGGAGGCGTACACGTACGCCATCGACAAGGACGTGGCGCGCGAGCACGGGGTGCGCCGGTACGGGTTCCACGGCACGAGCCACCAGTACGTGGCGGGCAAGGTGGCCCGGGTGCTCGGCCGGCGCGTGCAGGACCTCAACACGATCGTGCTGCACCTGGGCAACGGCGCGTCCGCGTCGGCGGTCCGGGGCGGGGTGCCGATCGACACGTCGATGGGCCTGACGCCGCTGGAGGGCCTGGTCATGGGCACCCGGTCGGGCGACGTCGACCCCGCCGTGGTCTTCCACCTGGCGCGCAACGCCGGGATGGGCGTGGACGAGCTCGACACGCTGCTCAACAAGCGGTCGGGCGTGCTGGGGCTGTCGGGCGTCAACGACTTCCGCGAGCTGCACCGGCTCGTCGAGGCCGGCGACGCGGACGCGGCGCTCGCGTTCGACGTGTACATCCACCGGCTGCGCAAGTACGTGGGCGGGTACGCCGCGCTGCTGGGCCGGGTGGACGCCATCGCGTTCACGGCCGGCGTCGGGGAGAACGACGAGGTGGTCCGCGCCGCGGTGTGCGCCGACCTCGAGGGCTTCGGCATCGCCGTCGACGACGAGCGCAACGCGCGGCGCGGCGGGGAGCGGATCATCTCCCCCGACTGGGCGAAGACGCTCGTCATGGTGGTGCCCACCATGGAGGAGCTGGCGATCGCCCGGCAGTGCGTCGAGGCGGTCGACCGCCTCGAGCCGCCGCGGGCGGTCACCGCGGGCTGACCCGCCCGCGCCGCGCAACGGCCGACGGCCCGTCCGGGGATCCGGGCGGGCCGTCGGCGCAGGGTGGGCGGGTCGTCCCGCTCCGGGTCAGGCGATGGCGAACGCGACGCAGGCGAGCGCGAAGCCCATGACGCCGATCGCGGTCTCCATGACCGTCCAGGTCTTCAGGGTGGTGCGCACGTCCATGTCGAAGAACCGGCCGACCAGCCAGAAGCCCGAGTCGTTGACGTGGCTGAGGACGACGGACCCGGCGGCGACGGCGATGACGATCGCGGCGGTCTCCACGGCGCCGAACCCGCCCGCGGCGACGGCCGGCGCGATGAGGCCCGCGGCGGTGGTGAGGGCGACGGTGGCGGAGCCCTGGGCGACGCGCAGGACCGCCGCGATGACGAACCCGGCGACGATGACGGGCAGCCCGAGGTCGCCGAGGGACTCGGCGAGCGCGTCGCCGATGCCGGAGGACCGCAGGACGCCACCGAACATACCGCCCGCGCCGGTGATGAGGATGACGGAGCAGACGGGGCCGAGCGCGCCGTCGAGGGTCTTCTCCAGGGCGGTCTTCTCGATGCCGCGGCGGCGGCCCAGGACCCAGGCGGCCACGAGCACCGCGATGAGCAGGGCGACGGGGGTGGAGCCGATCAGCCCGGCCCACTCGACGAGCGTCGACTCGGGGTCGACCCAGCCGGCGGACGCCGCGGCGGCCAGGCCGGTGTTGGCGAAGATGAGGACGAGCGGGAGCAGCAGGATCCCGACGACCGTGCCGAAGCGCGGCGGGTTCGCCTCCTGCACGGCGTCCGCGCGGCCGAGGATCTCGGGCACGGGCAGGACGATGCGCCGACCGGTGATCCGGCCGAACAGGTACGCGGTGACGAACCAGGTGGGGATCGCGACGACGAGGCCGAGCAGGAGCACCATGCCGACGTTCGCGCCGAGGAACTCCGACGCGGCGACGGGACCGGGGTGCGGCGGCACGTAGATGTGCATGACGGAGAACGCGCCCGCGACGGGCAGGCCGTACAGCAGCAGGGACCCGCCGAGGCGGCGCGCCACGGAGAACATGATGGGCAGCATGACGACGAGCCCGGCGTCGAAGAAGATCGGGAAGCCGAAGATGAGGGACGCGACGCCGAGGGCGAGCGGTGCGCGCTTCTCGCCGAAGACGTCGATGAGGACGTCGGTCATCACCTGGGCGCCGCCGCTGGTCTCGATGAGGCGGCCGAGCATCGCGCCGAGGCCGACGAGCAGCGCCACCGAGGCCAGCGTCGAGCCGAACCCGCCGAGCAGGACGTCGACGACGCCCCCGGCGGGGAGCCCGGTCGCGACGGCCGTCATCAGGCTGACGAGCACGAGGGCGAGGAAGGCGTGCAGGCGGAACCTGATGATGAGGATCAGCAGCACGGCGACGGCGGCTGCGGCGATGGCCAGCAGGGGGCCGGCGGAGAGGGTCTGTGTCCAGTCGTCGGTCATGGGGACCTCCGGTGCGTCGTTGCGGTCGGGTCGGGTGGTGCGTGGAGGGGCGGGTCAGGCCTGGCGGAGCCAGGCCAGGACGGTCGCGACGATCTCGTCGGGCGCGGCGGCGACGTCGACGACCAGGCCGTCCTCGTCGTCGGCGAGCGGTTCGAGGTCGGCGAGCTGGGACGGGAGCAGGGCGGGCGGCATGAAGTGCCCGCTGCGCTCCTGGATGCGGTCGGCGAGCAGGGCGGCGGAGCCGTCGAGGTGGACGAACCGCACGGTGCCGTGGGCGGCGCGCAGGACGTCCCGGTAGTCGCGCTTGAGGGCGGAGCAGGTGACGACGGCGGCGTGCCCGCTGTCGGCCTGGGTGCTGAGCCAGTCGCGGATGGCGGCGAGCCAGGGGGCGCGGTCGGCGTCGGTGAGGGGGGTGCCGGCGGACATCTTGGCGATGTTGGCGGCGGGGTGGAACTCGTCGGCCTCGGCGAGGGTGAGGCCGAGCCGGTCGGAGAGCAGCCCGGCGATCGTGGTCTTGCCGGAGCCGGCGACGCCCATGACGACGAGGTGACCGGCGGGCTGGGTCCGGGGTGTGCTGGCCGCGCGCGCCGTGGGCGCGGGGCGGGTGACGTCGGTGTCCATGGCGGTCGACTTCCTTGTCCGGGGTGGTCCTGCGACGGCGCCGTGTCGTCGCTCGGATCCGAGCATGACTCATTGGTAGCACCTTTGGCAAGAAAGGTGCTACCAATCGTGGCCGGCGGTGCCGCGCACTAGGCTCGGCCCCATGACGGTCCCCGCGCTGCACGAGAGCGTGCTCGACGCCATCGGTCGCGCCGTCACCAGCGGCGACGTCCCCGCCGGCACCCCGCTCACGCTGGAGGGCATCAGCACCGAGCACGGCGTCTCACGGACCGTCGCCCGCGAGGTCATGCGTGCCCTCGAAGGCCTCGGCCTCGTACGCTCCCGCCGCCGCGTCGGCATCGTCGTCCTCGGCATGGAGTCCTGGAACGTCCTGGACGCCCGCGTCATCCGCTGGCGGCTCCAGGGCCCCGGACGTGACGCCCAGCTCCGCAGCCTCACCGAGCTCCGGCACGCCGTCGAGCCCCTGGCCGCCGCCGGCGCCGCCCGCCACGCCTCCCCCGCCGTGCGCGGCGAGCTCCTCGACCTCGCCGTGCGCATGCGCCGCACCGGCGAGGACGGCGACCTCGAGACCTTCCTCGCGCTCGACGTCCGCATGCACGAGCTGCTCCTGCGCTCCAGCGGCAACGAGATGTTCGGCAGCCTCGCCGACGTGGTCGCCGAGGTCCTCGCCGGGCGCACCCACCTCGGCCTCATGCCCGCCTCCCCCGTCCCCGAGGCCCTCGACCAGCACGAGGCCGTGGCCCGCGCCGTCGCCGCGGGCGACCCGGCCGCCGCGCAGGCCGCCATGAGCGCCATCGTCGGCGAGGTCCAGCGCACCCTCACCGACGGCGAGGCCGCCCGGTGACCGTGCTGCTCGACCCGCCGGCCTGGCCCGCGCACCAGCGCCTCTGGTCCCACCTCGTGTCCGACACCTCCCTGCACGAGCTGCGCGTCTTCGCGCGGGCCGCGGGGATCCCCGACCGCGGGTTCGACCTCGACCACTACGACGTCCCCGCCGAGCGCTACGACGACCTGGTCGCCGCCGGGGCCGTCCCCGTCGACGGGCGCACGCTCGCCCGGCGCCTGGCCACGTCGGGGCTGCGCGTCCCCGGCCACGAGCGGCGCCGCGCCGCCCGCGCCGTGCTGCTGGACCGGTGGGCCACCCTGTGGGGCGACGTCGAGGGCGCCGCGGAGGTCGGCGCGGACCTCGTGGACCGCTGGCGCGAGCCGCACCGCGTCTACCACTCCCGCCTGCACCTCGCGGACGTCCTCGACCGGCTCGACGACCTCGTCGCCGACGGCGCCCCCGGCTCCCGGTGGCACGCGGCGGTCGCGCTCTGGTTCCACGACGCCGTGCACGACGGCGCCACGCCCGCCGACGAGGAGGCCTCCGCCACCCTCGTCGAGGTGCTGCTCACGCCCCTGCTCGCCGTGGCGCCGGGCGGCGCGCCGACCTCGGAGGACGTGGCCGGGGCCGCCCGCCTCGTGCGGCTCACCGCGGGCCACGACCCCGCACCCGACGACACGACCGGAGCCCTCGTCAGCGACGCCGACCTGGCCGTCCTCGGCTCCGCGCCGGACCGCTACCGCCGCTACGTCGCGCAGGTCCGCGCCGAGTACGGGCACGTGCCGGACGACGCGTTCCGCGCCGGACGTGCCGCCGTCGTCGACCACCTGCTCGCCCTGGCCGACGGACCCGGGCTGTACCGCACCGCGGCGGGACGTCGCCGCTGGGCGGAGGCCGCCCGGGCCAACCTGCGGGCCGAGGCCGCCGCACTCACCGAGGAGCGCCCGTGACCGCACCCCCCACCGCCCCGTCGTCCCGTCGTCGCGTCCGACGCCGGCTGCTCGCCGGGGGCGCGGTGCTGCTCGCGCTGGCGGTGCTGCTGCCCGTCGCGTGGGTGCAGGCCACGGGACAGGCGCGGGTGCGCGGCTCGGTCGCCGAGGCCGCGGCCGACCCCGTGGACGCGATCGTCGTGCTGGGGGCCGGCCTGCGCCCCGACGGCACCCCGTCGACGTACCTGCGTCGCCGGCTCGCCGCGGCGGCGGAGCTCTGGGCGGCGGGCGCCGCACCGCGCGTCGTGCTGTCCGGCGACGGCGCGGACCGCGCGGACGGCACGCCCTACGACGAGCCCGCGTCGATGCGTGACTGGATCGTCGGGCTCGGCGTGCCGCCGGACGTCCTCGTCCTGGACCGCGAGGGCTACGACACCACCGCCACCTGCCGCCGCGCCCACGACGAGTACGCCGTCCGCACCGCCGTCGTCGTCACGCAGGACTACCACCTGCGTCGCGCCCTGTTCTCGTGCGCCCGCGCCGGGCTCGACGCCACGGGCGTCGGGGTGTCCGCGACCAGCGTGACGCCCGTGCAGGCCGTGTGGTGGCGCGTCCGCGAGGTCCCGGCGTCCTGGAAGGCCGCGGCCCGCGAGGCCCTGTGACCACGCTCGTGCGCCGACTCGCGGGTCGGCGCACGGACGACCGTGGGCTCAGGGCATGCGCAGCCGGCGCATCGCCCGCAGCGCGGTCGTGAGGACGGCGCTCGGGGTCTCCCCGCCCAGCCGGTAGAGGGTGTCCAGGGACACCCCGGCGCCGAGGCCACGCTGCACGGCCACGGTCTGCACCTCGGTGACGGCGTCGATCGCCTCGCGACCGTGCCGACGGCCCAGGCCGGAGGACTTCATGCCGCCCATGGGTGCGCCCGCGCTGCCCCAGGCCGAGGCGTAGCCGTCGTTGACGACGACCGTCCCCGCGTCCACGCGGGCGGCGAGCCGGCGGGCCCGGGCGACGTCGGACGTCCAGACGGACGCGTTGAGGCCGAACTCCGTGTCGTTCATCGCGGCCACGGCCGCGTCGTCGCTGGCGACGCGGGACACCGTCACGACGGGCCCGAACGTCTCCTCGCGCAGGCAGACGGCGTCGTCGGGGACGTGGTCCAGCACGGTGGGCGCGTAGAAGTACGGGCCGATGTCGGCGCGGTGCACGGCGCCGGTGAGGGCGTGCGCACCCTTGGCGAGGGCGTCGTCGACGTGCTCGGCGACCTTGGCGAGCTGGTCGGCGGAGACCAGCGAGCCGACGTCGGCGGTGTAGTCGAGGCCGGGCCCGAGCGACAGCTCGCGCACGGCGGGGACGAACCGTTCGAGGAAGGCGTCGGCGATGCGCTCGTGCAGGACGAGCCGCTCGATCGACATGCAGAGCTGACCGGCGTTGGAGAAGCAGGCGCGCACGACGCCGGGCACCGCGGCGTCGAGGTCGGCGTCCGCGGCGACGTAGAGGGGGTTCTTGCCGCCGAGCTCCAGAGTGGCGCCGATGAGCCGCTCGCCGGCGCGCGCCGCGACCTTCCGGCCCACCGCGGTGGAACCGGTGAACGCGATGTGGTCGACGTGGTCGACGAGCGCGGCACCGACGTCCCCGGCGCCGCCGACGACGGCGAGGAGGTCGTCGGGCAGGCCGGCCTCGGCGAACAGCTCGGCGGCCCACAGCGCGGACAGCATGGTCTGCGGGTCCGGCTTGAGCACGACGGCGTTGCCCGCCACAAGGGCGGGGATCGCCTCGGCCAGGGCGAGGGTGAGCGGGTAGTTCCAGGGTGAGATGACGCCGACGACGCCCACGGGGCGGCGGTGCACGCGCACGCCCGTCAGGACGGACAGCGCGCCGGGCTCGCGGCGGTCGGCGAGGTAGCGCGGGCCGCGCACGACGTAGTGCCGGCAGGTCTGCGCGACGTCCGCGACCTCCTCGAAGGCCGACCGGCGCGCCTTGCCGGACTCCATCTGGATGAGGTCGAGGATCTCGGACTGCCGCTGCAGGACGAGCACGCCCAGGCGGTCGACGACCTGCAGACGGTCGCGGAGCGGGCGGGCCGCCCAGTCGTGCTGGGCCGCGCGGGCGCGGGTGACGGCCTCGGTGACGTCGGCGACGGACGAGAACGGCACCGCGGCCAGCGGGGCGCCCGTGAAGGGCAGCGTGCTGCGGTGCACCCCCGCGTCGTGGGAGGTCGCGAGCCGGCGGACCAGGGGTTCCACGACCTCGGGCTCGAGGACGTAGGTGGACGCGGGGAGCTCGGGGTCGATCACATCGCCCAGAGCACCGTCGCTCTCGTGCGCAGTTGCCATGGGCGACACCCTACGCGGGGCCGGTGACGCGGACGTGGACTCCGTGCCGGGATGTCCGGGTCGTTCGCCGTCAGCGTGACAGGTCGCGGCCGAGCACCGTGCACCCGGCGTCGGTGTATCCGAGGCCGGCGTAGAACCCGAGCACGGCGGTGTTGGTGGTGCGGACCATGAGGCGCACCTTGTGCGCCCCGGCGGCGTGCAGCCAGTCCTCCGCGGCCGTCACCACCTGCCGGCCGAGCCCCGTGCCCCGGCGTCCCGGGGCGACGGCGACGTAGTACAGCCAGCCACGGTGCCCCTCGTAGCCCGCCATCGCGGAGCCGACGACGGTGTCGCCGTCGCGTGCGACGAGGACCGTGGAGGTGGGGTTGCGGCGCGCGGCGGCGACGTCGCGGTGCGGGTCGTTCCACGCCCGGGTCAGGTCGCAGGCCTCCCACAGCGCGACGACGCCCTCGACGTCGGCGTCACGCATCTCGCCGATCACGACGGCGTCGCCCGCCGCTGCCGGGGCGGACGTGCCCGTCGGCGCGGCGGGCGCCCCGGTCATCGCGGCTGGTAGGGCGACACGACGACCTCGACGCGCTGGAACTCCTTGAGGTCGGAGTAGCCGGTGGTCGCCATCGCACGCCGCAGGGCGCCGACGAGGTTGGTGGTGCCGTCGGCGTGGTGGCCCGGCCCGAAGAGGATCTCCTCGAGGGTGCCGGCGGTGCCGACCTCGACGCGCTCGCCGCGCGGGAGCTGGGAGTGGTGCGCCTCGGGGCCCCAGTGCCAGCCGCGGCCGGGGGCCTCGGAGGCGCGCGCCAGGGCGGCGCCGAGCATGACGGCGTCCGCACCGCACGCGACGGCCTTGACGACGTCGCCCGAGCGGCCGACGCCGCCGTCGGCGATGACGTGCACGTACCGGCCGCCGGACTCGTCGAGGTAGTCCCGCCGGGCCGCGGCGACGTCGGACACGGCGGTCGCCATGGGCGCGTGGATGCCGAGGCTCACACGGGTGGTGTGCGCGGCTCCGCCGCCGAACCCGACGAGCACGCCCGCGGCACCGGTGCGCATGAGGTGCAGCGCGGCGGTGTAGGTGGAGGCGCCGCCGACGACGACGGGCACGTCGAGCTCGTAGATGAACCGCTTGAGGTTGAGCGGCTCGGCGTTGCCCGACACGTGCTCGGCCGAGACGGTGGTGCCGCGGATGACGAACAGGTCCACGCCCGCGTCGACGACCGTCTGGTAGTGCTCCTGCGTGCGCGCCGGCGACAGGGCGCCCGCGACGGTCACGCCGGAGGCGCGGACCTCCTTGAGGCGCTGCGTGATGAGCTCCGGCTTGATGGGCTCGTCGTAGATCTCCTGCATGCGCCGGGTGGCCTGCGCCGCGGGGAGGTCGCGGATCTCCGCGAGCAGCGGCTCCGGCGACTCGTAGCGGGTCCACAGGCCCTCGAGGTCGAGGACGCCGAGCCCGCCGTGGCGGCCCAGCGCCACCGCGGTGTCCGGGCTCATCACGGAGTCCATCGGCGCGGCGAGGATCGGCAGGTCGAAGTGGTACGCGTCGATCTGCCAGCCGGTGGAGACGTCCTTCGGGTCGCGCGTCCGTCGCGACGGCACCACGGCGATGTCGTCGAAGGAGTACGCGCGGCGCCCGCGCTTGCCACGGCCGATCTCGATCTCGTTGCTCACGCGGTCCAGACTACCGGCGCCGCGCCGGCGGGGCCGCCGACGTCCGCAGGTCGGGGCCGTGTCGGTGGCTCGTGGGACGTTTCGTGGCAGACGTCGCAGGGAAGGAACCACCATGGACGACACGGGCTGGACCGCGGGGCCACTGCTCGGCTTCGACACCGAGACCACCGGGATCGACGTGCACACCGACCGCATCGTCACCGCGGCGGTCGTGCTGCGCACGCCGCTCACGACGGAGGTCCGGACCTGGCTGGTCGACCCGGGCGTGGAGATCCCCGCGGAGGCGGCCGCGATACACGGGGTCAGCACCGAGCACGCCCGCGCCCACGGTCGCCCGCCGGCCGAGGCGCTGGAGGAGATCGCCGTGTTCCTCGCCGAGCACGTGCGCGCCGGGGTGCCGGTGGTCGCGTACAACGCGGCGTTCGACCTCACGCTGCTCGACGCGGAGCTGGCGCGCCACGGTCTGCCCACCCTGCCCGAGCGGCTGGGCCGCGCCGTGTCGCCGGTCCTGGACCCGCTCGTCATCGACCGCTGGCAGGACCGCTACCGGCGGGGCAAGCGTCGCCTCGGCGACCTCGTCGAGCTGTACGGGGTGACGGGCGAGGGCGAGCTGCACACCGCGGACGTCGACGTGCTCGCCACGCTCGACGTGCTGGAGGCGCTGGTGCTGCGCTACCCCGACCTGCGCTCCGTCGCCCTCGACGCCCTGCACCTGGCGCAGCGCGACGCGCACCGCGCCTGGGCCGAGAGCTTCAACGCGTGGCGTCGGGACCAGGGGCTCGACGGCCCGGGCGCCTCCCCCGCGTGGCCCGTCGAGCCGCGCGCCGCCGGCTGATCCCTGCCGCGTGCGGCCGCCGGGGACGCCGGAGGGCCGCCGGCACGGTCACCCGTGACGACGGCCCTCTCGACGTGCGACGTCAGGACACGCGGTAGTTCGGCGCCTCGACCGTCATGACGACGTCGTGCGGGTGCGACTCCTTGAGCGAGGCCGACGTGATGCGCACGAACCGGCCCTTGGCCTGGAGCTCGGGGACGGTGCGCGCGCCGACGTAGAACATCGTCTGGTGCAGGCCTCCCACGAGCTGGTGCGCCACCGTCGACAGGGTGCCCTTGTAGGGGACCTGACCCTCGACGCCCTCGGGAACGATGAGGTCGTCGCTGGCCACCTCGGCCTGGAAGTACCGGTCCTTGGAGTAGGACTTCTTGCCGCGCGAGCTCATCGCGCCCACGGAGCCCATGCCGCGGTACGCCTTGAACTGCTTGCCGTTGACGAGGATCGTGTCGCCCGGCGCCTCCTCGGTGCCCGCGAGCATCGAGCCCAGCATGACGGCCTCGGCGCCGGCGACGATCGCCTTGCCGATCTCGCCCGAGTGCCGCATGCCGCCGTCCGCGATGACGGGCACGCCCGCGGCGCGGGCCGCCAGCGACGCCTCGTACACGGCCGTGATCTGCGGGACGCCGACGCCGGTGACGACGCGCGTGGTGCAGATGGAGCCCGGGCCGACACCGACCTTGATGCCGTCCGCGCCCGCGTCGACGAACGTCTGGGCGCCCTCCTTGGTCGCGACGTTGCCGCCGATGACCTGGACGTGCTTCGTCGCGGGGTCCGTCTTGAGCCGCTTGACCATGTCGACGAGCATCCGCACGTTGCCGTGCGCGGTGTCCGCCACGAGGACGTCCACCCCGGCGTCGACGAGGGTCGTCGCGCGCTCCCACGCGTCGCCGAAGTAGCCGATGGCCGCGCCGACGAGCAGGCGGCCCTGACCGTCCTTCGACGCGTTCGGGAACTGCTCGGACTTCACGAAGTCCTTGACGGTGATGAGACCGGCGAGGCGGCCCTCGTCGTCGACGAGGGGCAGGCGCTCCAGCTTGTGCTTGCGCAGCAGCGCCGTCGCCTCGTCGCGGGAGATCCCGGCGGCGCCCGTGATGAGCGGCTGCGGGGTCATGACCTCGGACACCTTGGTCGTCGCCCACTCGGCGACCGGGGTGAAGCGAAGGTCGCGGTTCGTCACGATGCCGACGAGCTTGCCGGCGGCGTCCAGGACGGGGAAGCCGGAGACGCGGAACTCGCCGGCTCGCTGGTCGAGCTCCTCCAGCGTCGCGTCGGGGCCGATCGTCACCGGGTTGTCGATGATGCCCGTCTGGGTGCGCTTGACGAGGTCGACCTGGCGGGCCTGGTCCTCGATCGACAGGTTGCGGTGCAGGACGCCGAGGCCGCCCTGGCGGGCCATCGCGATCGCCATGCGCGCCTCGGTGACGGTGTCCATCGCCGCCGACACCAGCGGGATGCGCAGGGAGATCTCCCGGGTCAGACGCGAGGTGGTGTCGATGTCCGACGGCGCGAGGTCCGAGTACCCCGGCAGCAGCAGGACGTCGTCGTAGGTGAGGCCGAGGAATCCGAACGGGTCGTGCGCGGGCGAGGAGGTGTCCGTCATGGCACGAGTCTACGGCGACCGCGAGCACCCTCCGGGGCGGTGTCCGTCACAGCGGCACCGGCCCCGGAGGGCTCCGGCCGGCCCGCGCGGGACCGGCCGGACGTCAGCTCCCGACGACCTCGAGGATCTCGTGCAGCATGCCGGTGAAGGAGCGCACTCGCTGCACCTGCGGGGTCAGCGGCAGCTCGGCCGCGGCGTCGTCACGCCGCAGCCCGACGAAGATCGGGAGCTGCGGGAAGCCCTCGTGGACGGCATGGACGAGGTCGAGGTCGGGGCGGCGCTGCAGGGTCGCCAGGACGAGCGCCGCCGGACGCACCATCGTGATCAGCTCCAGCGAGCGGCGGACGCTCGCCGGGCCGGTGACGATCCGCGCCGTCTTGCCCTTCGCCGTCAGCGCCGCCGCGAGCGCGTGCGCCGACAGCGGCACGACCTCGTCCGGCGCCGCGAAGATCAGCACGATGTTGCGCATGCGGCTCGGGTGGTTCGCGGGCGGGCCGCCGTTCTGCACGACCGTCTGCTCGAGCGCCTCGGTGAAGCTGCGCAGCGCCTGCAGGGCGGCGGTGGCGAGCACGAGCTCCGGCACGGCGCCCGGCCCGGCGAGCACCGTGCGCTCCGCGAGGCGGCTCCACGCCGGGTCCACCAGCTGCGACCACCACAGGGCCGGGTCGCCGTTCGGGCCGATGCGCAGCAGGTCGTCGCAGCGGGACTGGTCGTAGGCGAGCGCGGAGTCCACGACCGCCGACACCCGGCCGGACGTGTTCTGGCCGGGAGCTCCGGGAGCGCTGCCGGCGGGGCGGCCGCCCGGGCCGCCCGGGCCGCCCTGGCCCCCGCCGGGCAGGGCACGCAGGTGCGCACGCTGCCGGGCGCCGGCGTCGGCGGCGTCGCCGCTGTCGTCGGGTTCGGCGGTGTCCTCGGCGGGGACGGTGGGCGGGCCGGCGCGGTGGGCGGCCTCGAGCTCGTCGACGTCGGCCTCGAGCGCGGCCTCGGCGGCGTCCACGGGGGCGACGCCCTCGAGCGTGAGCCGGCGCATGACGAGGAGTCGTGCCACGTCCTCGGGGGTGTAGCGACGGTGGGACCCCGCGGTGCGGCCCGAGGGGCCGAGTCCGTAGCGGCGGTCCCAGGTCCGGAGCGTCGCGGGGGCGACGCCGAGGCGGCGGGCCACGGCGGCGACCGCGAGCCCGGGGCCTGACGTGCGAGCGCCCCCCGAGTCCTGGGCGGGTCGCGATGTGGTCATGCGTCGATTCTGCCCAGGGGTGAGGGGTGCCGCCACCGCGCCCCGCGGTGAGCCTCGATCCGATGCGATGAATCATGTCGAACCAGGTCAGTGCGGCAGGCAACCGATTCGGAAGCCGTTCAGGGTGTGTCCAACCCGTCCCGCATGCCCAACTTGCACCACGGGCTTGAACAACTTCTGCACAACTTGTAGGTTGTTCGCCATGACGGAGATCTCAAGACTGCCCGGGCCGGTCATGGAGCTGTGGGAGTGGCAGTACCAGGGTTCGTGCCGCGACGCGGACGACACCCTGTTCTTCCACCCCGAGGGAGAACGTGGATCCACCCGACGACGACGGGCCGAGGCCGCCAAGGCCATCTGCCGCGCCTGCCCCGTCATGATGGAGTGCCGCGAGCAGTCGCTGCGCGTCCGCGAGCCCTACGGCGTCTGGGGCGGCCTGAGCGAGGACGAGCGCTCCGCCATCCTCGCCGGCCGCGACCGCAAGACCGGCTGACGCCCGACGCACCACCCCCCGCACAGCACGAGGCCCCGCATCGATGACGATGCGGGGCCTCGGTGCGTACGGACGTCGCGGCTACGGTCAGCCGACGACGACGGCGAGGATGTCGCGCGACGACAGGACCAGGTAGTCCACGCCGCCGTACTTGACCTCGGTGCCGCCGTACTTGGAGTAGATGACCTTGTCGCCGACCTTCACGTCGACCGGGACGCGAGCGCCCTTGTCGTCGAAACGGCCCTCGCCCACGGCCAGGACCTCGCCCTCCTGGGGCTTCTCCTTGGCGGTGTCCGGGATGACCAGGCCGGAAGCGGTCGTGGTCTCGGCCTCGACGGCCTTGACGACGATCCGGTCCTCGAGCGGCTTGATGGGGACCGACACGTCGGACCTCCTTGTTCGCGATGACTAGCTGGACTGGGACGCGCCCGAGCGCTGTCCGTCGTCGCGGGTGCCGGCACAGCGAGTGCGCTGCGACCAATCTAGGCAGCCGTTAGCACTCTGACAAGTCGAGTGCCAACAAGTGGACCTGAGACGATGGTCCGATGGACTCCTCGTCGCTCGCCAAGCTCCTCAGCCCCGAGGGCTGGGCCCTGGTCAACGCGCTGCCCCCGTACGACGAGTCCCGCGCGATGGCGCTGGCCACGCGCCTGCGCGCCGAGGGCGTGGACCCCGACCTCGCCGCGGCCGCCCTCACCCAGTCCCGGCTGCGCGCCAAGGCCCGCGCCAAGCTCGGGCCGTTCGCCGAGGGCATGCTCTTCACCCCCGACGGCGTCGAGCAGGCCACCCGGCTCGTCGTCGCCGCGCTGCACGCCCGCCGCTACCTCGCCGCCGGGGTGACGAAGGTCGCCGACCTCACCAGCGGCGTGGGCGCCGACGCTCTCGCGTTCGCCGGTGTCGGCCTCCAGGTCCTCGCCACCGACGTCGACGAGACCACCGCCGCCCTGGCCACCGTGAACCTGCGGGCCTTCCCCGAGGCGGAGGTGCGGCACGCCGACGGGCTCACGCTCGACCTCGCCGCCGAGGGCGTCGACGGCGTCTACGCCGACCCCGCCCGGCGCACCCGCGGCGGCAAGCGGATCTTCGACCCTGCCGCCTACGCCCCGCCGCTCGACGCCGTGTGGGCGCTGCGCGACCAGGTCCCCGCGCTCGGCATCAAGATCGGCCCCGGGGTCCCCCACGCCGGGCTGCCCGACGACGCCGAGACGCAGTGGGTGTCCGTCGACGGCGACGTCGTCGAGGCCGGGCTGTGGTTCGGTCCGCTCGCACCCGAGGGCCCCGGACGCTCGGCCCTCGTCCTGCGCTCGACCGGCGGCGACCCGACCCACGGCACCGGCGCGTCGGGCACCGTCTCGCGCCTGCTGCGCACCGGGCCCGACGACGCGGACCTCGTCCCGGACGTCGGCGCCGTCGGCGCGTACCTCTACGAGCCCGACGGCGCGGTGGTGCGCGCCGGGCTGGTCGCGCACGCCGCCGCCGAGCTCGGCGGCCGCCTCGTGGACCGCACCATCGCCTACGTCACCACCGACGCCCCCGCTCCAGCTCCGGAGCCCGGGCAGGCGCCGCTCGCCACTGGCTACCGGGTGCTCGACGTCCTGCCGTTCAGCGTGAAGCGGCTCAAGGCGTACCTGCGCGAGCGCGGCGTCGGCCGCCTCACGATCAAGAAGCGCGGCACCGCCGTCACCCCCGAGCAGCTCCGCTCCCAGCTCGCCCTGTCCGGCGACGCGACCGCGACGATCGTGCTCACCCGGGTCGCAGGACGCCAGCACGTCCTCGTCGTGGAGCCGCTCGGCGGCTGACCCACCCCCGTCCGGCATCGTCCGTGCTGGATCCGAACCTCATCCTGGCCGATGAGGTTCCGTTCCAGCACGGACGATGCGACACCGGACACGGTCGCCCGTCGCGGGACCGGTCGCGGCCCGGCAGCAGCCCGGCACCCGGCGTGGAACGATGAGCGCATGGTCCTGGAGTTCGCGTCCTCGCCCCGGTCGAGCGTCGGCCTCGAGTGGGAGCTGGCGCTGGTCGACGCCGACTCGGGCACCCTGCGTCAGGTCGCCCCGGCCGCGATGGCGGCCCTGGCCGGCGACCCCCGCGCGACGCACGTCAAGCCGGAATTCCTGCGCAACACCCTCGAGGTCGTCTCGGGCGTGTGCACGACGGTCGGGCAGGCCACCGCCGACCTCGCGTCCGGCGTCGCCGCGATCCAGGACGTCATCACCCCCATGCGGGCCGAGCTCATGGGCGCCGGCACCCACCCGTTCGCGCACTGGTCGCAGCAGCGGGTCACCGACAAGGAGCGCTACGCCACCGTAGTGGACCGCACCCAGGTGTGGGGCCGCCAGCAGGTCGTCTACGGGGTGCACGTGCACGTCGGCATCGAGGACCGCGCCAAGGTGCTGCCGATCGTCCGCTCGCTGCTGGTGTACGTCGCGCACCTGCAGGCCCTGTCGGCGTCGTCGCCGTTCTGGGAGGCCGCCGACACCGGGTACGCGTCCATGCGGGCGCTGCTGTTCCAGCAGCTCCCCACCGCCGGGCTGCCCTACCAGTTCGGGCAGTGGCACGAGCTGGAGCGGTACGTCGACGACATGCTGCGCACCGGCGTCATCGACGACTTCACCGAGGTCCGCTGGGACGTGCGTCCCGCGCCGCACTTCGGCACGGTCGAGGTGCGGATCTGCGACGGCACGTCGAACCTGCACGAGCTGGCGGCGCTCGGGGCGCTGGTGCACTGCCTGGTGGAGCACCTGTCGACGCTCCTCGACGAGGGCCGCCCCCTGCCGACGATGCCGCGCTGGTACGTGCACGAGAACAAGTGGCGCGCCGCCCGCTACGGGCTGGACGCCATCATCATCCTCGACGAGGCCGGCAACGAGGAGCTCGTCACGGACGCCACCGCCCGCCTCCTGGACGACCTCGCACCCGTCGCGGAGCGGCTCGGCTGCGCGACGGAGCTCGACGCGGTGCGGGACATCCTGCGGCTCGGCGCGTCGTACCAGCGGCAGCGGGCCGTCGCCGCGGCCCACGGGGGCGGGCAGCCCGCGCTGGAGGCCGTGGTGGCCTCCCTCGTGGCCGAGCTGCGGGCCGGTCGTCCGCTCGCGCCGACCTCGTAGCGGCACGATCGGTCGCCGTAGCCCGCGATTTCGAGACAGAGGTCTCGCTGCTAGACCGCCACCACGAGATCCGCCGTCGTGCTCGCCGTCTCAAGCCCGTGCAGCGACACATACCGCTGGCGCTGCACGAAGGCGCTTCCCCGCCCTCCGGTCTGATGGGGAACCGTGGCGGACAGCTGCCGGTGGGCGGGATCACCCACCCGTGACAGCAGGAAGACCTGATAGCGCCCTGCAGTCCATTGCGCCGTCCGAGCCGTGTCGATGACACGGGCGACGCGCTTGTCGTTGCGGTCTCCGGTCTGCAGCCGGTCGATCTCGGCGTCGGAGAACTCCACGTCGTCCCGCCGGTGGACGATCTGCGGGATCTCCCTCTTGATCTCCTGGTCGGCGTAGAAGGCGATCCGCTCGACCGGACGGAAGTTGCGTCCGACCTGGCAGACGTAGGCCTGCACCTGCTCGTAGAGCGGCCAGGCGTCACGTGCCGGGACGACGACAGTGTCCTCCGGAAGGAACGGCCGCTCGCGGTAGACCTCCATCACTCGTGAGATTGAGGACAGCCAGAGCGCGGCGGCCGGATCGATGTACCCCGCGAGCTCGAGAATCTGTCGGAGCTCGAAAGGGACGTCCACGCGCACCATCGAATCGTGGTGGGCGAGGCGGTTGCGGAACTTCCGTACCCGCTCGGCGGCCACAGCTACCTGTTTACGTCGACCGTCACCGTAGGGGAAGGCGTGACGTAGGCCTTGACGCCACAGTTCCTCGTACTTGGTGCCGAGCAGACCGGACCAGAAACCGAAGGACAACCCCGCCACGATCTGGTGGCGGTTCTCCTGGCCTCGCGCACGCAATCTCTCGCGCACGGTGTCGACCTGTTCCGCGACGGCCGCCCCTCCGGGTGTCGGGAGGAGGAACCACGGAATCCCGACGGCAGACTCGCGACAGTGAGCGGCCATCGTCCGGTCAAGGGTGTTGCGGAGGAGGACCTCCAGGTGACCCACCACCTCGAAGGCCGCCGACGCCGTCCGGCTGCTCCACTCGTAGAGTGCGAGAGCGGCAACCTGGTCACCGCCACATAGATCAAGGTATGGCTGCATCCTCGGTTCGGAGAGGAGCGACCACACTCCTTCCGCCCAAGACCCCTGCCGCCCTGTACTGGTGTCGTCTCCCTCGACCGCCGCCATGCGCGGATGCTATCGTCAAAGCGAACGCCCCAGTGCCGCCTCTGACGCAAGCGCCTGGGGCTTACTCATGCCCTGATTCAGGGACATCGGCTCTACGCCGCACCGACCGCGCGGCGCGCGTCAGACGGTGACGATCGCCATCGGCATGGACGAGTCGACGGGGATGTCGAGGTCCGACGGCGCGACGCCGGCCCGCACGACGGAGGAGCCGAGCGCGGCGATCATCGCCCCGTTGTCCGTGCAGTAGCGCAGCGGCGGGATGCGCAGGTCGATCCCCGCGGCGGCGCAGCGCTCGGCCGCCATGTCGCGCAGCTGGCTGTTCGCGGAGAACCCGCCGCCGATGACGAGGGTGTCGACGTCGTGCTCGCGGCACGCCGCGATGGTCTTGGCGGTGAGGACGTCCGCCACCGCCGCGGCGAACGAGGCCGCGACGTCGTTCAGCGGGATCTCCTGCCCTGCGTCCTGGCGGGCCTCGACCCAGCGGGCGACGGCCGTCTTGAGGCCGGAGAACGAGAAGTCGTAGGCGTGCTTCGCCTGGTCCTTGCGGGCCGTGAGGCCGCGGGGGAACCGGATGGCCTCGGGGTCGCCGTCGCGCGCGAGGCGGTCGATGTGCGGACCGCCGGGGTAGGGCAGGCCGAGGAGTCGGCCGACCTTGTCGAACGCCTCGCCTGCGGCGTCGTCGAGCGTCGAGCCGAGCTCGGTGACCTTCGTGGCGACGTCCTCGACGAGCATGAGCGTGCTGTGCCCGCCCGACACGACGAGCGCCATCGACCGGCCGGGGAACGGGCCGTCCACGAGCTGGTTCACCGCGGCGTGCCCGATGACGTGGTTGACGCCGTACAGCGGCTTGCCGAGCCCGATCGACAGGGCCTTGGCGGCGGACGCCCCGATGGTCAGGGGGCCGACCAGGCCCGGACCGGCGGTGACGGCGATCGCGTCGACCTCGGACAGGTCGACGTCGGCCTCGCCGAGCGCGCGGCGGATGGTGGGGACCATCGCCTCCAGGTGGGCGCGGCTCGCGACCTCGGGGATGATCCCGCCGTAGCGCGCGTGCTCGTCCATGGAGGAGGCCACGGCGTCGAAGAGGAGGGTGTCGCCGCGGACCAGCGCCACGCCGGTCTCGTCGCAGGACGTCTCGATGCCGAGGACCAGGGGGTCACCGTTCGTCATGGCCCCCATGATGTCATCGCGCGGGCGCGCGAGGCCCCGGCCGCCCTCGGGAGACCGGACAAAAAGGGAAACACGATGGTTACACGCGTCGTACCGGGCGGACACGTCGGCGTACTTAGGTTCATCTGAACCTAATTGGCCCGTCCGGGCCCGACCGAACGGAGCAAGTCATGCGTCACCGTCCGACGTCACGTTCCGCCGCGCGGCTCGCCGTCCCCGCGCTCGCCGCCCTCTCCGTCCTGTCCCTCGCCGCCTGCGGCGCCCAGGTCGACTCCCCCGGCACCGCCAGCAGCGCGTCGGCCGCCGGCAGCTGCGTCGACACCTCCGGCGACAGCGTCAGGATCGGCTTCCTCAACTCCCTGTCCGGCACGATGGCGATCTCCGAGCAGACCGTCCACGACTCGCTCCAGCTCGCCGCCGCCGAGATCAACGCCGACGGCGGGGTGCTCGGCAAGCAGCTCGAGATCGTCACCGAGGACGGCCAGTCCGAACCGACGGTGTTCGCCGAGAAGGCCACCAAGCTCATCACCAGCGACTGCGTCGCCGCGGTGTTCGGCGGCTGGACGTCGGCCTCCCGCAAGGCCATGCTCCCCGTCTTCGAGTCCAACGACTCCCTGCTGTTCTACCCCGTGCAGTACGAGGGCCTCGAGGCGTCGCCCAACATCTTCTACACCGGCGCCACGACCAACCAGCAGATCGTCCCGGCGCTCGACTACCTCGCCGAGCAGGGCGTCACCTCGCTGTTCCTCGTCGGCTCGGACTACGTGTTCCCCCGCACGGCCAACAAGATCATCAACGCCTACGCCGAGGCGCACGGCATCGAGATCGTCGGCGAGGAGTACGCCCCCCTCGGCCACACCGACTTCTCCACCATCGTCAACAAGGTGAAGTCCGCGGGCGCCGACGCCGTCTTCAACACCCTCAACGGCGACTCGAACGTCGCGTTCTTCAAGGAGTACACGAACGCCGGCCTGACGGCCGAGGACATGCCCGTGCTGTCCGTGTCGATCGCCGAGGAGGAGATCGGCGGCATCGGCGTCGAGAACGTCGTCGGCCAGCTCACCGCCTGGAACTACTACCAGACGGTCGAGAGCCCCGAGAACGACGCGTTCGTCGAGGCCTTCCAGGCGGAGTACGGCGCGGACCGCCCGACCTCCGACCCGATGGAGGCCGCCTACACCTCGCTGTACCTGTGGCGCGAGATGGTCGAGAAGGCCGACTCGTTCGCCGTCGCCGACGTCCAGGAGGCCGCCGACGGCGTCACCTTCGACGCGCCCGAGGGCACCGTCGTCGTCAACGGCGACAACCACCACATCGCCAAGACGTCGCTCGTCGGGAAGATCGGCGACGACGGTCTCATCCACACCGAGTGGAGCTCCGGCGAGCCGATCGAACCCGACCCGTTCCTCGAGGGCTACGACTGGGCCGCAGGCCTCTCCTGACGAAAGGGCCTGACGGATGGACATCCTCTCCCAGCTCTTCGCCGGACTGAGCCTCGGCTCCGTCCTGCTGCTGGCCGCGCTCGGGCTCGCCCTGACGTTCGGCCAGATGGGCGTCATCAACATGGCGCACGGCGAGTTCATGATGGCCGGGGCCTACACGGCGTTCGTCGTGCAGGGCGTCGTCCCCAGCGCCGGCGTCAGCCTGCTGGTGGCGCTCCCGCTCGGGTTCCTCGTCGGCGGGCTGCTCGGCCTGCTGCTCGAGGGCGCCCTCATCCACCGCATGTACCACCGTCCGCTCGACACCCTGCTGGTCACCTGGGGCGTCGCCCTGGTGCTCCAGCAGGTGGCCCGCGACGTCTTCGGCGCACCCAACGTGGACGTCTCGGCGCCCGGCTGGCTGTCCGGAGCGGTGGAGATCGGTGGGCTCGCCCTGCCGAGGACGAGGCTGTTCATCCTCGCGCTCGCCCTGACGTGCGTCGTCGCCCTCACGCTCGTGCTGAGGGCGACGCCGCTCGGACGGCGCATCCGCGCCGTCGTCCAGAACCGTGACCTGGCCGAGGCGTCCGGGATCTCGTCGCGCACCACCGACCGGATCACGTTCTTCCTCGGGTCGGGCCTCGCCGGGATCGCCGGCGTCGCCCTCACCCTGCTCGGCTCCGTCGGCCCGACCCTCGGCACCGGCTACATCGTGGACGCGTTCCTCGTCGTGGTCGCCGGCGGCATCGGGCAGATCAAGGGCACCGTCGTCGCGGCGATGGCGCTCGGCATGATGCAGGCGTTCTTCGAGTACTCCACCACCGCCTCGGTCGCGAAGGTGCTGGTGTTCGTCGCCGTCGTCGCGTTCCTGCAGGTACGACCCCAGGGCCTGGTCTCGGTCCGGACGAGGAGCCTGGCATGACCGTCCTCGACAAGCTCCTCGCCCCCGGACGCACCCGCACCCTCGCGGGGTTCGCGCTCGCCGCCGTCGTGCTGCTCGCCGTCGCCCCCGTCGTCCTGAGCCCGTTCCGGCTCAGCCTCCTGGCCAAGTTCCTGTGCCTGGCCATGGTCGCCGTCGGCATCGGGCTCGCCTGGGGCCGCGGCGGTCTGCTGACCCTCGGCCAGGGCGTCTACTTCGGGCTCGGCGCCTACGTCATGGCGATGCACCTCAAGCTCGCCGACGCCGGCCCGGACGGCGTGCCCGACTTCATGCTGCTGTACGGCACGGGCGAGGTCCCGGCGTGGTGGGAGCCGATGCGCTCGCCCGGGCTCACGCTGCTGCTCGTCGTGCTCGTGCCCGCGGCGCTCGCCGGCCTGCTCGGGTGGGCGGTGTTCACCCGGCGGGTGCGCGGCGCCTACTTCGCGATCCTGTCGCAGGCGCTCGCCGCGGCGTTCGCGATCCTCCTCGTCGGCCAGCAGCAGACCACCGGCGGGACCAACGGGCTCAACGGGTTCCGCGGGTTCTTCGGCTACGACCTCACCGACCCCGCCAACCAGCGGATGCTCTACCTCCTCGCGGCCGTCGTCCTGCTGGTCATGGTCGCTATCGTGCGCCAGCTCACCGTCTCGCGCTTCGGCGAGCTCCTCGTGGCGGTGCGCGACGGCGAGGACCGCGTCCGGTTCCTCGGCTACGACCCCGCGGTGGTCAAGACGGTCGCCTACGTGGTCGCCGCCGTCATGGCCTCGATCGGTGGGGCCCTGTTCGTGCCGATCGTGGGCATCATCTCGCCGGCCGACGTCGGCGTGGTGCCCTCCATCGGCTTCCTGGTCGGCGTCGCCATCGGCGGCCGGGCCAGCCTCCTCGGCCCGGTGCTGGGCTCCGTCGCGGTGAGCTGGGCGCAGACGTCGATCTCCGAGCAGTTCCCGTCGGGCTGGATCTACTTCCAGGGCGCCCTGTTCATCGTGGTCGTCGCGTTCCTGCCCGGCGGCCTCGCGTCCCTGCTCGGCCGGTGGCGCCGACGACGGGCCGATCCGCCCGAGCCCGGGACCGCACCGCCCGCCGACGCCCGGACCGCACCCGAGGGGAGCACCCCGTGACCGACACCCCCGCCACCGCCGGCCCCGACCTGGCCGCCGCGGCCGAGCTCCTCGGCGACGACACTTCCCGGTTCCGGCACGACTACCTCCAGGTCCGCGGCCTGCGGGTCGAGTTCGACGGGTTCGTCGCCGTGCGCGACGTCGACCTCACGGTCACCCAGGGCGACCTGCGGTTCCTCATCGGACCCAACGGGGCCGGCAAGACGACGCTCATCGACGCCGTCACCGGGCTCGTCCGGGGCACCGGGTCGGCCACCTTCGGCCGCACCGAGCTGCTGGGCCGGTCCACGCACCGCATCGCCCGGGCCGGGGTCGGCCGCACGTTCCAGACGGCGAGCGTGTTCTCCGAGCTCACCGTGCTGCAGAACCTCGACATCGCCGCGGGCGCGCGGCGCCGCCCCCTGTCGCTGCTGCGAGCCCGCCGGGCCGTCCCGGAGGCGGTCGAGCGGGCCCTGGAGACCGTCGGGCTCACCGCCCAGCGGGACCTGCCCGCCGGGATCCTCGCCCACGGGCAGAAGCAGTGGCTCGAGATCGGCATGCTGCTCGTCCAGGACGCCCACCTGCTGCTCCTCGACGAGCCCGTCGCCGGCATGACCCACGAGGAGCGCGACGAGACCGGCGAGCTGCTGCGCCGCATCGGGTCGCAGCGCGTGGTGGTCGTCGTCGAGCACGACATGGAGTTCCTGCGCTCGTTCGCCGACTCCGTCACGGTGATGCACCAGGGCCGCGTGCTCGCCGAGGGCACCGTGGCCGAGGTGCAGAACGACCCCGCCGTCGTCGAGGTCTACCTCGGCGCCCCGGCGACGGCGACCCCGCCGACCCCCGGGACCGCCGCGCAGGACGGGCCCGACCCGGACCGCGAGCGCCGCGACGCGCCCGCGCTGGAAGGAGAGTCCGCATGATGCTGGAGCTGACCGGCCTGAGCGCCGGGTACGGCCGCACCGCGGTGGTGCACGACGTCGACCTGGCGGTCGCGGACGGCACGCTCACCGCCGTCCTCGGGCACAACGGCGCGGGCAAGACGACCCTGCTGCGGGCCGTGCTCGGGCTGCTGCCCGCCCGCAGCGGCCGCGTCCTGCTCGCGGGCGAGGACGTCACGACGCGGGCCCCGCACCAGCGCGTCCGGCGCGGCATCGCGTACGTGCCCCAGGGGCAGCAGTCGTTCGGGCAGCTCAGCGCCCGAGAGAACCTCCAGGTCGTCGCGGACGCCCACGGCCGGGACGGTCGGCGGCGGACCGCCGACGCGCTCGACCTGTTCCCCGCCCTGCGCGAGCTGCTGGGCCGCCAGGCCGGGTTGCTGTCCGGCGGTCAGCGGCAGCAGCTCGCCATCGCCCGGGCGCTCGTCACCGGGCCGCGGCTGCTCGTGCTCGACGAACCCGCCGAGGGCATCCAGCCGAACGTCGTCGCGGAGATCTACGGCGCGGTCTCGACCCTGCTCGCCGCCGGGGACCTGTCGGTCCTGCTGGTGGAGCAGCACCTGGGGTTCGCCGTCGAGCACGCCCGGGAGTACGCCGTGCTCGCCACGGGACGGATCGTCAGCCGGGGCGCGGGCGGCGGCCCCGACACCCTCACCGACGTCCGCGCCGCGCTCGCCCTGTGACCCGCCCCGCGCCCCGGAGGGAGCCGTCGTGCACCTGACCCCCGCCGACACCGAGAAGCTGCTGCTGGCCGTCGCCGGGATGGTGGCGCGCGACCGGCTCGCCCGCGGTGTGCGCCTCAACCACCCCGAGGCCGTCGCGCTGCTGTCCTGCTGGGTGCTGGAGCGCGCCCGCGACGGCGCCGACGTCGCGACGCTCATGCGGACCGGCCGCGACGTGCTCGCCCGCGACCAGGTCATGGACGGCGTCGCCGACATGCTCGCCGACGTCCAGGTCGAGGCCACCTTCCCCGACGGCCGCAAGCTCGTCACCCTGCACCACCCGATCCAGTAGGAGGTCCCGTGCCCAGCACGTCGTCGTCCGGTCCGGGAGCGGTGCGCACCGCCGCCGGCCGGATCGAGCTCAACGTCCGTCCGCCGCACGAGCGGCGCCGGCTCGTCGTCGTCAACACCGGCGACCGGCCCGTGCAGGTGGGGTCCCACCTGCACCTGCCGGACGCCAACCCGGCCCTGGAGATGGACCGCGGGCGCGCCCACGGGTTCCGGCTCGACATCCCCGCCGGCACCTCGCAGCGGTTCGAGCCGGGCGCCAGCCGGGAGGTGGACGTCGTGACGCTGCGCGGGGCCCGCCGCGTGCCGGGCCTGCAGCGCGGCAGGACGGACGGCGGCGAGCTGGGTCCCGTCGCGACCGAGGGCGAGGCCCGCTGATGGTGCGGGTCGACCGTGCGCGCTACGCCGCGCTGTACGGACCGACCGTCGGCGACCAGGTCCGGCTCGGCGACACCGACCTGTGGATCGAGGTCACGCAGGACTACACCGTCGGCGGCGAGGAGGCCGTGTTCGGCGGCGGGAAGTCGATCCGCGAGTCGATGGCGCAGTCGACGCGCACCCGCGCCGAGGGCGCCCTCGACACGGTGATCACGAACGTCGTCGTGCTCGACTGGTGGGGGATCGTGCGCGCCGACGTCGGCCTGCGCGACGGCCGGATCGTCGCGCTCGGCCGGTCGGGCAACCCGGACGTCGCCGACGGCGTGCACCCGGACCTCGTCATCGGGCCGTCGACGGACGTCATCTCGGGCGAGGGCCGCATCCTCACCGCGGGCGGGTTCGACCCGCACGTCCACCTGCTCTCCCCGTCGGCGCTGCACGAGGCGCTCGCCACCGGCATCACGACGATCGCGGGCGGCGGCACCGGACCGTCGGAGGGCTCCAAGGCGACCACGGTGACGCCCGGCGCGTGGCACCTGCGCCAGGTGCTGCGGGCGCTGGACGACGTCCCGCTCAACGTGCTCCTGCTCGGCAAGGGCAACACCGTCAGCGCGGGGTCCCTGGCCGAGCAGGCGCTCGCGGGCGCGGCCGGCTACAAGGTGCACGAGGACTGGGGCTCGACCCCGGCCGCCCTGGACGCCGCGCTGACGGCCGCCGACGAGTGGGGCCTGCAGGTGGCGCTCCACTCCGACTCCCTCAACGAGACGGGCTTCGTGGGCTCGACGGTCGACGCGATCGCGGGCCGGTCGATCCACGCGTTCCACGTCGAGGGCGCGGGCGGCGGGCACTCCCCCGACATCCTCACGGTCGCGGGGCTGCCGCACGTCATCCCCGGCTCGACCAACCCGACGCTCCCCCACACCGTGAACACGGTGGCCGAGCACCTCGACATGCTCATGGTCTGCCACCACCTCAACCCGGCCGTGCCGGAGGACCTCGCGTTCGCCGAGTCGCGGATCCGTGCGACGACGATCGCCGCCGAGGACGTGCTGCACGACATGGGGGCCATCTCCATCACGTCGTCGGACGCGCAGGCGATGGGCCGGATCGGTGAGGTCGTGACCCGCACCTGGCAGGTCGCGCACGTGATGAAGCACCGCCGCGGGTCGCTGGGCGGCGCGGAGCCCGCGGACAACGAACGGGCCCGCCGCTACGTCGCGAAGTACACGATCAACCCGGCGATCGGGCACGGCGTCGACGCCGAGATCGGGTCGGTCGAGCCGGGCAAGCTCGCCGACCTCGTGCTGTGGGACCCGCGCTTCTTCGGGGTGCGGCCCGACGTCGTCCTCAAGGGCGGCGTCATCGCGTGGGCGGCGCTCGGCGACCCCAACGCGTCCATCCCGACGCCGCAGCCCGTGCTGATGCGGCCCGCGTTCGGCGACGCCGTCGCCGCGGACACGTCCCTCGCGTTCGTCGCGCCCGCCGCGATCGAGGACGGCCTGGCGGGACGCCTCGGCCTGCGCCGCCGGCTCGCGCCCGTCGCCCCGACCCGCGACGTCGGCAAGGCGGACATGCGCAACAACGACGCCCTGCCGCACATCGAGGTCCGCCCGGACACCTTCGAGATCCGCGTCGACGGGGAGCTCGTGGAGCCCGCCCCGGCCGTGCGGCTGCCGCTGGCCCAGCTCTACTCGATGTTCTAGGGCGGCCCATGACCTCACCGCACGCCCTCTCGGTCGCCATGCTCCTGGCGGACGCCCGCCTGCCCGGCGGCGGGCACGCGCACTCCGCGAGCCTCGAGCCGGCGCTGCTCGGCGGCCTGCCCGAGCGCGACGTGCCCGCCTGGATGATCGGCCGCGCGACGACCGTGAGCCTCGTCGAGGCGGGCACCGCCGTCGTCGCCGCGAAGGTCCTGGCCACGGCCGAGCCGGCCGCGGTGCCCCCGATCGGTGCCGTCGTCGCCGCGTGGGCGGCGCGGACGCCGGCCCCCGCCCTGCGCGACGCCGCCCGGCTGCTGGGGCGCGGCTACCTGCGGGTGGCGCGCACCCTGTGGCCCGCCGCGCCGGCGGTGCGCGCGCTCGTCGCCCACGAGGCGGCGCACGGCCCCCTGCCGCGCGCCGTCGTGCTGGGAGGCGTGGCCGCCGCGACCGGCCTGCCCCCGGCCGACGTCGTCCGGCTCACCGTCTACGACGACGCCCAGACCGCGGCGTCGGCGTTCCTCAAGCTCGCGCCCTGCGACCCCCTCGTGCCCGCACGGTGGGTCCTGGACGCGTGCGCCGCCGCCGAGGAGCTCGTGCCCCTCGTCGCGGCGTGCACCACCCCGGAGGACGTCCCCGCCTCCGGCGCCCCGCAGACCGAAGGCTGGGCGCAGGCCCACGCCCTGACGAACCAGAGGTTGTTCCGTGCCTGACACCATCGAGAACACGACCCGCGCCCTGCGCCTCGGCATCGCCGGACCCGTCGGGGTCGGCAAGTCGTCCCTCATCGCCACCCTGTGCCGCGCGCTGGCCGACGAGCTCGCGCTCGGCGTCATCACCAACGACATCTACACCGACGAGGACGCCCGGTTCCTGCGCTCCGAGGGCGTGCTCGACCCGGACCGGATCCGTGCCGTCGAGACGGGCGCCTGCCCCCACACCGCGATCCGCGACGACGTCACCGCGAACCTCCTGGCCGCCGAGGACCTCGAACGCGACTTCGCGCCGCTGGACCTCGTCGTCATCGAGTCCGGCGGGGACAACCTCACCGCCACGTTCTCCCCCGCCCTGGTGGACGCGCAGGTCTTCGTGCTCGACGTCGCCGGCGGCGGCGACGTCGCCCGCAAGGGCGGGCCCGGCATCGGCCGCGCCGACCTGCTCGTCGTCAACAAGACCGACCTCGCCCCGCACGTCGGCGTGGACGTCGACCGGATGGTCGCCGACGCGTCGGCCGCGCGTGACGGACGCGCCGTCGTGGCGCTCTCCCGCACCGACCCGGCGTCCGTCGCCGAGCTGCGCGGCTGGGTGCTCGGGGTGCTGGCCACGTTCCGGGCCGGGCAGCACGTCGCCCAGGACCCCGGACCCATGGCCCCGCACTTCCACGCCGACGACACCGCGCCCGGCGGCGGATACGTCCACGACCACGCCGGCGGCGCCCCGGCGCACACCCACTGAGGACGCCGCCGTGCTGCGCCCGACGAGCGCCCCCGCCCGGACGTCCGTGCACGTCCGGGCGGCCGCCGCGCCCGGCGCCCCCGTGCGCGTCACCACCGTCGACGGCCTGCTCGCCGCCCGCCGGGTGTCCCACGGCCCCGCCGTCGCCACGGTCGCGCTCGTCGCGCAGGGTGCCCTCCTGCTCGGCGGCGACCACGTCGTCGTGACGGTCGACGTCGACGACGGCCTGGCCCTGGCGCTCCTCGACGTCGGCGGGACCGTCGCCTACGACGGCGACGGGCTGGGCTGCCGGTGGGACGTCCACGTGCGGCTCGGGGTGGGCGCGAGCCTGGACTGGGCCGGGCTCCCGCTCGTCGTCGCCACCGGCGCCGACGTCACCCGGACCACCACCGTGCACCTCGCCGCCGGGTCGCGCCTGCACCTGCGCGAGACCACGGTGCTCGGCCGCAGCGGGGAGCACGGCGGCCACGTCGTCGTGCGCAGCGTCGTGCACGACGACGACGGGCCGCTGCTCGTCGAGGAGCTCGCCGCCGACGGCGCCCGCCCCGTGCCCGGCGTGCTGGGAACCCATCGCGTCCTGGACACCGTCGCCGACCTGCACGGCACCCCCACCGACGAGGAACCGGCACCGCCCCGGTCCACCCTGCACGACCCCGACGTCGCCACGCTCCACCTGGAGCGCGGCGGCACCCTCGTGCGATGGCTCGGCACGGCCACGCACGTCAGCCCCCTGGACCGCCCGGCACCCGACCCGGCGACCCGCCACCCGGAGGAAGCATGACCACCGCCACGCCCACCACGCACCGCTCGGTCACCGTCCCCGTCGTCGTCGGCCTGCACGTCGCGGCGCTCGCGGCGCTCGCCGCGACGTTCCTCGCCGGCGGGGCCGGAGCCCTCACGTGGGCGACCGCGCTCACCGCCTACGGGCTCGGGCTGCGCCACGCCTTCGACCCCGACCACATCGCCGCCATCGACAACACCACCCGACGGCTCGTGCGCACCGGCCGCGACCCGCACGGCGTCGGGCTGTGGTTCTCCCTCGGGCACTCGACGGTCGTCGTGGTGTCCGCCGCGCTGCTCGCCGTCGGGGTCGCCGCGCTCGCCGGGATGATGGACGACGACGGCTCCCTCCTGCGGCGCGTCACCGGGCTCTGGGGCCCGCTGGTGGCCAGCACGTTCCTGCTCGTCCTCGGCACGATCAACGTGGTGCTGCTGCGGCGCGCGCTGCGCACCCGCCGCGCCGTCGGCGACCGGACCAGCGCCGTGCGGGTGGGCGGGCCCGTCAGCTGGGCGCTGCGGCGCTTCGAGTGGGCGACCGACCGGCCCCGCCGCATGTACGGCGTCGGCCTGCTGTTCGGCCTCGGGTTCGACACCGCGACGTCCGTCGGGCTGCTCGCCACCGCCACCGCCGTCACCCTGGAGCAGCAGAGCTGGGTCGCGGCCGTCCCCCTCGCCCTGCTGTTCGCGTCGGGCATGTCCCTGCTCGACTCCGCGCAGGGCTCCGTCGCGCGCCGCGTCTACGCCGGCGCGCCCGGCGCCACCGGTGGCCGCCCCGGGACCGGCTACGACGTCGTCGTCACCGGGGCGTCGGCGCTCGCCGCGTTCGGCATCGCCGTCCTCACGCTCGTGCAGACCCTCGCGGAGTCCTGGTCCCCCGCCGCCGGACTGCCCGGGGCGGCCGCCGACCTCGACCCGTACGGGTTCGTCCTGACGGGCCTACTGGTCGTCGTCTGGGGCGTCGGCGTGCTCGTGCTGCGCCGCCAGTCTCGTGGTGAGCCGGGCCAGGACGTCGCGGCCGCGTGAGGACAGGTAGACGCGGATGACGCGTCGGTCCACACCGTCCACCTCGCGGTAGACCAGCGCCCGCGTCACCAGGGCGTCGACCCGCCGGCCCAGCGTCGCCTTGTCGACCAGCAGGGACTCGCGCAACTGGGACATCGTCAGGCCGTCCTCGTCGCCGAGGACGTCCAGGATCATCCACTCGTCCAGCGACGCACCCTCGCGCGCCAGCACGGCCGACGCGTCGCGGGAGGCGCGTCGCGCGGCCAGCACCGTCTCGCGGAGCATCGCGACGGCGACGGCGCCCGACACGTCGTGCGCGGGAGTGCTGCGCGTGGCCATCCGTCTCACCTGCCAGTCCGGTCCGTCGTCACCCTCGTCCTCGCTCGTAGACTACCCGCCAACGCAGGCCCGAGCCCGTGAGCGGGCGCCACCCACGGCGAGGCACGATGTCGGAATTCGTGGTCGGAACGCTGTTGCACTTTCAGGGACCCGGCGGGATCTACGGCCCCTCCTGCCAGGCCGTCACCGAGCTCGCGGTCGCCGAGCTCAACGCCACCGGCGGCATCCTGGGTCGACCCGTGCGCGCCGAGCTGCTGGACGCCGGCCAGCCCCGCGCCGCGCTCCGCACCCAGCTCGCGCGCGCCCTCGACGCCGGTCGCCTCCACGCGCTCACCGGCTGGCACACCTCCGCTGTGCGCAACGCCGTCGTCCCCCTCGTCCAGCGGCGGGTGCCCTACGTCTACCCCGCCGCCTACGAGGGCGCCGAGACCCGCCCCGGCCTGTACGTCACCGGCGAGGTGCCGTCCGCGCAGCTCTTCCCCGCCGTCGCGCGGCTGCGCGCCGAGGCCGGGACGTGCCGCTGGTACGTCGTCGGGGACGACTACGCGTGGCCCCGCCGCACCGCGCAGGTGCTCGCCGCCCAGCTCACCTCCCTCGGTGTGCAGTTCGTGGGCGCCCGGTTCCTGCCCGAGCAGGGCCCCACCGCCGTCCAGCTCGCGCAGGTCCTCGCCGAGATCGAGTCCTCCGGCGCCCAGGGCGTGCTCGTGCTGATGGTCGGGCAGAACGGGGTCCGGTTCAACCGCGCGTTCGCGCGCCGCGGCCTGCACGAGCGCGTCGTGCGGCTGAGCACGCTCATGGAGGAGAACATGCTCATGGGCAGCGGGGCCGCCGCCACCGCGAACCTGTTCTCCACCGGCGGCTGGTTCCGCAGCCTCGCCACCGGCGAGGCCCTCGACCTCGTCGGCCGGTACCTGTCGCACCACGGGCACGGCGCGCCCGCCGTCGGCGCCGCCGCCGAGGCCTGCTACGAGGGGATCTTCGCCCTGCGCACCATCGTCGAGCGGGCCGGCAGCCCCGCCGTCGCCGCGACCGACCGCAGCGTGGACGGCCTGGCCTACGAGGGGCCGCGCGGTCGGATGGAGTTCCGCGGCAACCACGCCGAGCACCGCCTCTACCTGGCGCGCGCCGACGGGTTCGACTTCGACCTCGTCGGGGAGCTCTGAGCCCCGCGGGGCGTGTGTCCGACACCACATGCCCGGCGGGAAGATCCACTTGCATGGAAGTCGTTGCCCGGGGCATGACCGAGACCCTCACCACCACCCCGCTGGCCATCGCCGACGAGGTCGCGGACCACCTGTTCCGCACCGCCCGCACGGCCCAGCAGTTCACGGACGAGCCCGTGACCGACGCCCAGCTCGAGGCCGCGTGGGACCTCGCCAAGTACGGCCCCACCGCGATGAACTCGCTGCCGCTGCGCGTGCTGGTCGTCCGCTCCGACGACGCCAAGGAGCGCCTCGCCCGCCACATGGCCGACGGCAACGCCGACCGCGTCCGCCAGGCGCCCGTCTCGCTCGTGCTCGCCGCCGACCCGGCGTTCCACCAGCACCTCGACACCCTGTTCCCCGCCGTGCCCGGCGTGAAGGACAACCTGGACGGCGCCGCCGAGGTCCGTGAGGGCATGGCCCGCAAGAGCGCCCTCATCCAGGCCGGCTACCTCGTCGTCGGCCTGCGCGCCGCCGGCCTCGCCGCCGGCCCCATGGACGGCATGGACTTCGACGCCACCGACGCCGAGTTCTTCGCCGAGTCCGGCTGGAAGTCGCTCCTCGTCGTGCGCGTCGGCCACGTCGAGGGGGAGGGCACCGCGTACCCGCGCTTCCCGCGCCTCGGCTACGACCAGGTCACCGCGACCGTCTGACGCCGGGCAGTCCGACCGTGGTGTCGGGGCGTGCCGGTCGCGAGACGTCCGCTCGGCCGCTCGTTCCTCGCGGCCTCCTGCCAGGCCCAGCCAGTCTCGCGACCGGCACACCCCGACACCACGCCACGCGGGCGATCGTCCACGCCCGCTCCGTCGCCGACGAGACGCACAACGCCGACCGGCCGAGGACGACGGCACCGGACGGCCGGGCCTAGCCCGTCGCGACCGGGCGGCTCGGGTCGTTCGACCACTGCGACCAGGAGCCCGGATAGAGGGCGGCCCGCACGCCGACGCACTCGAGGGCCGCGACCTGGTGCGCGGCGGTGACGCCGGACCCGCAGTAGACGCCCACCGGCGCGCCGTCGGTCGCGCCGAGCGCGGCGAAGCGGCGCTCCAGGTCCTCGGTCGGCAGGAACGTGCCGTCGGCGGCGAGGTTGCCGCCCGTCGGCGCGGACACCGCGCCCGGGACGTGCCCGGCCTGCGGGTCGACGGGCTCCACCTCGCCGCGGTACCGCTCGGCGGCGCGGGCGTCGAGGAGCACGCCGTCGTCCGCGAGGTCCGCGGCGTCGTCGGCGTCGAGCACCGGCATCCGGCCGGGGTGCACGTGCAGGTTCCCCGGGGCGCGCTGCGTGCTGCCCGTCTCCAGCGGGAACCCTGCCCGCTCCCACGCCGCGAGGCCGCCGTCGAGCAGGTGCACGGCGGGGTGGCCGAACCAGCGCAGCAGCCACCAGGCGCGCGCCGCCGACGTGCCGCCGACCGCGTCGTAGACGACGACCCGCGAGTCGTCCGACACGCCCCAGCGTCGCGCCGCCGCCTGGAACTCCGACGCGGACGGCAGGGGGTGCCGCCCCTCGGCGGCGGACGGCGTGGCCGCGAGCTCGGACTCCAGGTCGACGAACACCGCGCCGGGCAGATGGCCCGCCTCGTACCGGTCCCGACCGTCGGTGCGGCCCAGCTCCCACCGGACGTCGAGCAGCACCGGCGCGCCGCCGACCGGGTCCTCCAGGCCGCCGAGCTGAAGGTCGGCGGCCAGCGTCGTGACGTCCACCAGCACGTGGGAACGCAGGTCGTCCGTCATGCCGCGTCCCCCTCGCCGGGACGGGCCGCGGACGCCGCGAGGTCGAGGCGCATCGTGTACGCGTCCTTGTCCTCCGGCTGGTAGTAGCGCTTGCGCACCCCGAGCCGCTCGAAGCCGATCTCCTCGTACAGCGCGATCGCCCGGTCGTTGTCCACCGCGACCTCCAGGAACACGGCCTGCGCCCGCAGCTCGCGCGACCGGTCCACCAGCGCCCGCAGCAGCGTGCGGCCCACGCCGCGTCGCTGCACCTCGCGGGCCGTGCCGATCGTCATGACCTGCGTGACCTCGCCGTCGAACCACAGGCCCGCGTACCCGACCACCGGTCGGCGCCCCGCGCCGTGGCGGCCGTCGTCCGCCTCCGCGACCACGTACCAGCGCCCGTAGCCCGCGAGCTCGTCCGCGAGCATCCCGTACGTCCACGCGCCGGCGCCGAACAGCTCGCGCTCCAGCTCCAGCACCCGGTCGAAGTCCCCGGACTCGAGCGGGCGCAGCCGCACCGGCAGCGGGTCGTCGGTCACGCCGTCGCCTCCGACGCCCGCTTCGCCGCTCCCGGCACCTGGACGTCCGGGCGGCGCAGGTACAGCGGCTCCGTGGGGAGGTCCTCCCCCGCCGCGCGGCGCGCCAGCGCGAGCCGCGCCAGCACGGTCGCGTCCGGCACCGTCGGGGCGTCCTCGTCGGCGGGCAGGTGCTCCGGGTAGAGCACGGCACCCTCGCCGACGACGGCGAGCCGCGCGCCGTCCTCGGCCGGGGCGTCCAGGTGCGCGGCGGCGACGTCCGCCGCCTTGCCGACGTCCAGGCCGCGCAGCCGGTCCACCACGGGCACGCCGTGCGGTCCCTCGTGCGCGACGACGCGGTAGCGGGCCCAGTAGACCTCCTTGCGCCGCGCGTCCGTCGCGACGAGCACCTCGTCGCCCGGGTCGAGACCCAGGTCCGCGACGGCCTGCGCGGCGAGCGCGTCCACGCTCGGCACACCGAGGACGTCGACGCCGAGCGCGAGGGCGAGCGTGCGCGCCGTGACCAGACCGACCCGCAGGCCGGTGAACGGCGCGGGCCCCGTGCCGCCGACGACGGCCGTGAGGTCGGTGCGCGTCAGCCCGGCGTCGACGAGCACCTGCTCGACCATCGGGGCGAGGGACTCGGCGTGCCGGCGTCGCTCGTCGGCGCTGCGGGCGGCGAGCCGCCCACCGTCGTCGTCGACCAGGGAGACCGTCACGGCTGCAGAGGTGTCGAGTGCGAGAACTGCCACGGGACCAGCCTACGGCGACGGACCGCCGTCGCCCGCGCACCGGCTCGCGCCACCCTGCGCCGGCTCGCGCCCCCGTGCGCTGACTCGCGACTCGGCGCAGGCTCCCGCGACCCGGCGCAGGCTCCCGCGAGTCGGTGCGGGGTGGTCAGGCGGAGGCCGCGAGCAGCGACGACAGGTCGACGCCGGCCCAGCGGTCGCCGACGGCGCGCACGGTGGCCCGTCGGGTCCCGGCCTCGGGGTTCTCGGTGTCGACGTCGCCGCCGCGGGGGCGCTGCAGGTCGATCTCGAGGCGGTCGTCGGTGAGCGCCTCGGCGAGGCCGCGCCCCCACTCCACGACGGTGACGGACTCGTCCAGGGAGGAGTCGAGGTCGAGGGCGTCGAGCTCGTCGAGGCTGCCGAGGCGGTAGGCGTCGACGTGCACGAGCGCGGGACCGCGGGTGCCGTCCGCGCGCGGCAGCGGCGGGTGCTCGCGCGCGACGATGAAGGTGGGCGAGGCGACCTGCCCGCGCACGCCGAGGGCGGCGCCGAGGCCCTGCGTGAGGGTGGTCTTGCCCGCGCCGAGGTCGCCGGTGAGGATGACGAGGTCGCCGGCGCGCAGCACGCCCGCGAGGGCGGCGCCGAGCGCCCGGGTGGTGTCGGCCTCGGGCAGGTCGAGGTGCAGGACGTCGCTCACGCGTGGTCTCCTTCGCTGACGTGGACCCGGGGCACGCGGGAGCCCAGCCGGGTGACGATCTCGTAGCTGATGGTGCCGGCGGCGTCGGCCCAGTCCTGCGCGTTCGGCAGGTCGCCGCCGTGCGCGAGGCCGTCGGAGCCGCCGAAGAGGGTGACGACGTCCCCGGCCCGCTCGGCGGCGTCGGGGCCGAGGTCGACGACGAGCTGGTCCATGCAGACGCGCCCGGCGACGCGCAGGACGCGAGCGTCCGCACCGGTGCCGACGGCGACGGGGCCGCCCGGTCCGGCGGTGCCGCCGGACGCGTGCCGCGGGACGCCGTCACCGTAGCCGAGGGGCACGAGCCCCACGGTGGTGTCCTGCGTCGTGGTGTAGAGGTGACCGTAGGACACGCCCTCGCCGGCGGGGACCTGCTTGACCTGCGCGAGCCGCGCCTGGAGCGTCATGGCGGGGCGCAGCCCGTACCGTCCGGGCGGGCCGAGCAGGGGGCCGGGCGAGAACCCGTAGACGGAGATCCCGGGTCGCACGAGGTCGAGGTGCAGGTCGGGCCGGGTGAGGGTCGCGGCGGAGTTCGCGAGGTGCCGCACCGCGGGCCGCAGCCCGGCGTCGTGCAGGACGTCGGTCGCGACCTTGAACGCGTCCGCCTGGCGGTCGATCGACGGGTGACCGGGCTCGTCGGCGCACGCCAGGTGGGAGAACAGTCCGACGACCTGCACATCCCCGGCGGCCTCGAGCGCGGCGAGCCGTCGGGCGACGTCACCCAGCGCCGTCGGGGTGACGCCGTTGCGGGACAGCCCGGTGTCCACCTTGACGTGCACGCGCGCGGGCCGACCGGCCGCGCGGGCACCGGCGGCGACCTCGTCCACCGCCCAGGGTGCGGCGACGGCCACGTCGACGTCGGCGGCGACCAGCGCGGCGAACGGCGCCCCGGGGGCGAGGAGCCACACGAGGACGGGCACGTCGACGTCGGGCAGCCCGGCCCGCAGCGCGAGAGCCTCCTCCGCCGTCGCGACACCCAGCCAGGTCGCGCCGCCCGCGAGCGCCGCCCGCGCGACGGGAAGCATGCCGTGCCCGTACCCGTCGGCCTTGACGACGGCCATGACGGCGGCCGTCGGGGCGTGCCCGCGCAGGGCGCGCACGTTGGCGGTGACGGTGTCGAGGTCCACGACGGCGCGCGAGGTGGTGCCGTCGGCGAAGGCGGGGAGGGTCACGGCTGCGATTCTCTCACCCGTGCGAGGGCCAGGCGGCGAGCCGCCGCCCGGAGGTGAAGGTGCGAGGGCGTCCGGTGAGCGGGTCGTCGAACGTCAGGGAGCGGGCCAGGAGCTGCAGGGGCACGCCGTCCGGCCCGACGTCGTCGGTGTCGTCGCGCAGCACGGGCCAGAAAGGGTCGCCGAGGATCGGCAGACCGAGGGACGCGAGGTGGAGGCGCAGCTGGTGGGTCTTGCCGGTGCGGGGCGTGAGCCGGTAGAGGCCGAGCCCGCGGGGGTCGTCGCGGGCGACGAGCTCGATCCGGGACTCGGCGTTGGGCTCGCCGGGCACCTCCTGGGCGCGCACCACGCCCCGCTCCTTGACGATGCGGGACCGCACGGTGCGCGGGAACCCGTCGTCGGGCGCGGGCAGGGGCGCGACGGCCTCGTACACCTTGGTGGCGCGCCGCTCCTGGAACAGGGTCTGGTAGGCGCCGCGCACCTGCGGCCGCACCGTGAGCACGAGGACGCCCGCGGTGGGTCGGTCCAGGCGGTGCGCGGGCACGAGGTCGGGCAGGTCGAGGGTGCGGCGCAGGTGCACGAGGAGGGTCTGGGTCACCCAGCGGCCCCGCGGGGTCGTGGCCACCAGGTGCGGCTTGTCGACGACGAGGAGGTCGTCGTCACGGTGCAGCACGCGGACGTCCGCGAGCGCCTCGACGGTCGGCTCGTCGGCGGGCGGGTCGCGGTGGAGGTAGAGGAAGCCGCGCGGCTCGTACGGCGTCGTCGCGGTCACGGGCGTCCCGTCCCCGGTGACGACGTCCCCCGCGGCGACCTTCTCGCGCAGGCGTGGGCCGTCGTCGGGGAACCGTGCCAGCAGCCACCCGAGCGCCGTCGGGTGGGCGGCGACCGTCGCCTCGTCGTGCGGCAGCACCAGTCGCGTCGGGTTGAGGCCGTCCCGCACGGGCAGCGGCGGGACGTGCGGTGCCGGGCCGGGGCGGCGGGACGGTCGTGCGGGGGACGGCGTGGGCACGCAGCCATTGTCGCCCGACGGTCGGGGCGGCCCCCTCCCGGACGACACTGTCCGCCTCGGAGGGCTTGTCCCGGCAGCCCCGACCTGCACAGACTGGGTCCATGCGTACCGCCCGACGGAGCCGCGCCGTCGCGGCCACCGCCCTCGTCCTGCTCCTGACGACCGGTTGCGCCGGGACCACGGACGACGCCGACGCGCGGCCCGACGCCGCCACGACCGCTCCCGCGGACGCACCCGCCGAGGACATGGCGCCCGGCGGCGGGGCGACGCCCGGCACGACCGACGACGTACCCCCCGTCGCGGCGGTCTACGACTTCACCGCCACGACCCTCGACGGGGCGACCCTCGAGGGCGCGGACCTCGCCGGCACGCCGACCGTGCTGTGGTTCTGGGCGCCCTGGTGCCCCACGTGCCGCGCGCAGATCCCCACCGTGTCCGCGCTCGGCACCGACCACGGTGACGCCGTCGACGTCGTCGCCGTCGGAGGCCTGGACGACGCCGACGCGATCGCGGACCTCGCCGCGATCATCGGCGGCGTCACGCACGTCGTGGACGACGCCGGCGAGGTGTGGCGGCACTTCGGGGTGACGGCGCAGAGCACGTACGTCGTCCTGGACGCCGACGGCGAGATCGTGGCCGAGGGCGCGCTGTCCGACGCGGAGATCACCGACGTCACGGCCGACCTCGCCGCCCAGGGGTGACCGTGCCCGACGACGGCGCCCTCGCGCTCGCCCTCGGCGCCGGCGTGGTCGCCGCGGTCAACCCGTGCGGCTTCGCCCTGCTGCCCGCCTACCTGGCGATGCTGGTGCGACCCGACGACGGCCGCGCCACCGCCGTGGGTCGCGCCCTGCGGTCCGCGGCCCTGCTCACCGCGGGCTTCACCGCGGTGTTCGCCGTGTTCGGGATCGTCGTCGCACCCGTCGCCGGGGCCGTGCAGCAGTACCTGCCCGTGTTCACCGTCGTGCTCGGTGTCCTGCTCGCCGCCGCCGGCACCTGGGTGCTCGCCGGGCGCGAGCTGCCCGGCCTGCGGCTGCGCCGCACCGGGTCCGGGCGCCCGTTGACGGACCGGCCGTGGTCCGTCGTCGGGTTCGGTGCGTCGTACGCGCTCGCGTCGCTCGGGTGCACCATCGCGCCGTTCCTCGCCGTCGTCGTCACGTCGTTCCGCGCCGGGTCGGTCGGCCAGGGCGTCGTGCTCTTCGTCGCGTACGCCGTCGGCATGGGACTGCTCGTCGCGACCGCCGCCGTCGCCGTCGCGCTCGCCGGGTCGTCGGCCGTGGCCCGCGCCCGTCGCGCCGGGGGCGCCCTCGCCCGGGTCGGGGGCGCCGTCCTGCTGCTCGCCGGCGCGTACGTCGCCTGGTACGGGGTGTGGGAGCTGCGCGTGCTGCACGCCGGCGCCGGGACCGACCCCGTCGTCGAGGCCGCCGCCGCCGTGCAGCGCACGGTCTCGACCGCCGTCGCCGGACTCGGCTGGGCCGGCCTCCTCGGGGTCCTCGCCGTCCTGCTCGCCGTCGGCGGCGCACTGTGGTGGCGCCGCCGACGCGCCGCCACCCCCTTGACCGGTGGCGACGATGCCGCAGGATGAGGGCATGGACTTCTACGACATCGAGTTCGACCGCATGGACGGCACGAAGGCCACCCTCGCGGACCACCGCGACGACGTGGTCATGATCGTCAACGTGGCGTCCCGCTGCGGCCTCACCCCGCAGTACGAGACCCTGGAGAAGCTGCAGCAGCTGTACGGCGAGCGCGGGTTCACCGTCGTCGGGTTCCCCTCCAACCAGTTCCTGCAGGAGCTGTCCACCGACGAGAAGATCGCCGAGTTCTGCTCCACCACGTACGGCGTCAGCTTCCCCGTGGTGTCCAAGGTGAAGGTCAACGGCAAGAAGGCGCACCCGCTCTACGCCGAGCTCACCAAGACCCGCGACGCGACCGGGTACGACGGCCGCATCCGCTGGAACTTCGAGAAGTTCCTCGTCCTGCCGGGCGGCGAGGTCCGCCGCTACTCGCCGCGCACCGTCCCCGACGACGCCGAGATCATCCGGACGATCGAGGAGAACCTGCCGCGCTGACCTCGTCCCCGGGCGCCGGAGGAACACGCGGTGCCCCGGGGCGGACGCTCAGGAGCACCCCGGACCCCCCGGCGAACGTCACCCCGTGGAACGACCGCGCCCGCGCCACCTCGACGAACCCCCACCGCCGGTGCAGTGCGATGGACTCCCCGTTGCGGGCGTTGACGAGGTAGTGCACGCGGTCGGTCCGCACGGCGAGCCACTCCATGCGCGCCGTCGTGAGGAGCGTCCCGATGCCGTGGCGTCGCCACCGCGGGTGCACCGTCACCCCGCCGAGGTAGTGCCCGGCCCGGGCGGCTCCGTCCGCGACCCGGTAGCGGTGCGTCTTCGCCCAACCGACGACCTCGCCGTCCACCGCGGCGACCACGACCAGTCGATCGTCGTCGACGACCGCCGCGCGCAACGCCCCGGCGTCCGCCGACAGGCCGGCCGCCCACTGGAGCCGCATCACCGCCGCGAGGTCCGCCATCTCTGCCTCCCGCACCCGGGCCCAGGTCTCCGACGGCCCGGGCGGTGGCGTCCGGAGCAGGTCACCGGTCACGACGACCACAGGTCCAGCAGGCGCGCGACCGTGCCAGGAACGGCTTCTGCGACGTCCAGCGCAGCGACGGGACCACCGGGGTTGGCGTGCTCGGCGGCGAGGCCGTGCACGAGCGCGGCGCTCGCGGCGACCTCGCCGGCGACGGCGGGGTCGGCGACGACGTCCGCGGCGCGCGCGGCGAGCATCGTGCCGAGGATGCCGGCGAGGACGTCGCCCGCGCCGGCGGTGCCGAGCCAGGCGGGTGCGTCGGCCTGGGCGTGGACGATCCCGGTGCCGACGACGACGGTCACGGCACCCTTGAGGAGGATGGTCGCGCCGGTGAGGTCGTGGGCGCGGCGGGCCCACCGCAGGGGTGCGGCCTCGATCTCGGCCCGGTGGACGTCCTCGCCGTGGCGGCGCAGCACCGTGCGGAGCTCGCCGGCGTGCGGGGTGAGGACGAACCAGGGCGGGCACGTCTCCTCGACGAGCCCGAGCCCGCCCGCGTCGACGACGGCGGGGACGGGCCCCCGGGACAGTCCGGCGAGCTCGCCGCGCGCGGCGGCGAGCCCGGCGCGGGCACGGGCGGCCTGACCGTCGTCGGCGCCGTCGGCGGCGGGCGGGACGCCGGGTCCCACGACCCACGACTGGACGCGGCCGGGGGCGGTGACGACCTCGGGCCGGGCGGCGAGGACGGCGCGGGCGACGACGTCGGACCCGCGGTAGCGGACCATCCCGGCGCCGGTCCGCACCGCGGCGGTGGTCGTCAGGACGGCGGCCCCCGGATAGGTGGCGGTGCCGGCGACGACCCCGACGACGCCGCGCGTGTACTTGTGGTCCTGCGGCCCGGGCACGGGCCAGCGGGCGGCGACGTCGGCCGGGGCGAGGCGCTGCACGGCCGGGGTGCCGGGGAGCGTGAGTCCGATGTCGACGACCGTCACCTCCCCGACGACGTGCGCGGCCGGGGGCAGCAGCAGGCCGGGCTTGGCGGCGCCGAACGTGACGGTGCGGTCGGCGTGCAGGACGGGTCCGGGCAGGGTGCCGTCGTCGACGCCGATGCCGGAGGGCGTGTCGACGGCGACGACCCACGGCCGTGCCGTGCCCTCTCTCGCGACCGCCGCCGACGCCCCCTGCGCCTCCTCCGCATGCGTGGCGGGCGTGCCCTCCTCCGCGTCGGTCCCGGCCGTCGGCAGCCCGGCGGCGCCGAGGGCGGTGACGAGCGCCGCAGCGGACCCCCGCAGCGGACCGCGTGCCCCGATCCCGACGAGACCGTCGAGCACGACGTCGGCGCGCGCGGCCTCGACCGCGGCGGCGGGGGCCCGCCCCGCAGCGGCGGCGTCCACCACGCGCCCGCCGGCGGACCGCAGCGCGGCGAGCCCGCCCTCGTGCACCCGGTCCGCGGCCAGCACGGCGGTGACGGCGACCCCCCGGTGTACCAGGTGCGCGCCCGCGTGCAGCGCGTCCCCGCCGTTGTTCCCCGCCCCGGCCAGGACGACGACGTGCGCCCCGCGCGCGGACCGTCGTCGGGCACGCAGATCGGCGAGGACCTGGAGCGCCAGCGCAAACGCGGCCCGGTCCATGAGCGGCACGCCGGCGGCGAGCAGCGGTTCCTCGGCGGCACGGACGTCGGCGACGGACCAGGCACGGATCATGGGACCGATCCTCCCGTGCCGGGCGCGCCCGCGCAGTCAGAGGAATAGGGTCGGGGCATGCGATTCGGACTCTTCATCCCGCAGGGCTGGCGCATGTCGCTCACCGACGTGCCGCCCGAGCAGCACTGGGAGACGATGCTCTCCCTCCTGCACTACGCCGACAACGCCGCAGCCGGGGAGGCCGTCCCGGGTGGCGCCTTCGCGTGGGAGTCGGTGTGGGTGTACGACCACTTCCACACCGTGCCGGTGCCGAGCACGGAGGCGACGCACGAGGCGTGGACGCTGATGGCGGCGTTCGCGGCGGCGTCGCAGCGGGTGCGCCTCGGCCAGATGTGCACCTGCATGGCGTACCGGGAGCCCACCTACCTGGCGAAGGTCGCCTCGACGGTGGACGCGATCTCGGGCGGCCGTGTCGAGATGGGCATCGGTGCGGGCTGGTACGAGCACGAGTGGCGGGCGTACGGGTACGGCTTCCCGACGGCGGGCGAGCGGCTGCGCGCGCTCGACGAGGGCGTGCAGATCATGGCGAACATGTGGCGCACCGGCTCGTCCGGCACGTTCGAGGGCGAGCGGTACCAGGTGGACGGCGCCCTGTGCTACCCGCAGCCGCTCCAGCAGCTGCCCGTCGGCGAGGGTGGCGCGAGCGTGCCGAGCATCCCGCTGTGGATCGCGGGCGGCGGGGAGAAGAAGACGCTGCGGATCGCGGCGCAGCACGCGCAGTACACGAACTTCTCCGGTGACGTCGAGACGTTCGACCACAAGTCGCGCATCCTCGCCGACCACTGCCGCGACGTCGGCCGGGACTTCGAGGAGATCACCCGGTCGGCCAACTACAACGTCGTCATCGGCGAGAACCAGGCCGAGGTGGACGACAAGCTCGCCTGGATCGAGGCCCACTTCGCGAAGCACGCGCCCGGGGAGCCCGGTGCCCGGGAGGCGCAGAGCTGGCGCAACGGCCCGCTCGTGGGCACGCCCGAGCAGATCGTGGAGACCCTCACGGACCTGAAGTCCCGCGGCATGACGTACGCGATCACGTACTTCGCGAACGCCGTCGGCGACCGCGACCAGATCGAGCTGTTCCAGCGGCAGGTCATCCCCCACCTCCAGGACTGACCGCTCCCCCTCGGCCGAGCATGCGGTGAGGGCCCGTCCGCCGCAACGGACGGGCCCTCTCCGCAAGCTCGGTCGTCGAGAGGGCATGGTCGACCCCGGGCCGGCGTCGAGGGTCTCCCACCGTCGATCCGGCCCGAGGCCGCCCTTCCCGGCGGGCTCAACCGGAACGTTCGCGGCACGGTCCGGCTGCGCCAGTTCGACGACGGGATGGATCTCGTCGTGGTGCGCGGGCGCCGGGCGGTCACCGTCGAACGGGCGCTGGCCCAGGCCGTGCCCGAGCTGCCTCGATCGAACGGTCTGGCCGTCCTGGACTCCGCCCTGCACACGGGCAAGGTGTCCCGAGCAGGGCTCGACCGGTCGCACGAGCACGCCAGGGGACGACGCGGCGTCGCGAGCCGGCACCTGTTGTGGGAGCTGGCCGACGCCCGTGCCGAGTCACCGCTGGAGTCCACGATGGCGGTGACCGTCCGGCGCGCCCTGGACCGCTGACCCGGCGCCGAGCATGCCCCCTGGTCGATCGAGCATGTGACGCGCGACCGTCCGTGCCGGCGGACGGGCCCGCGTCGCATGGTCGGCACCGAAGGGGGTCAGCCTTCGGCGACCACCATCGCCGAGGCGATGCCGGCGTCGTGCGAGATCGACAGGTGCCAGTGCTTCACGCCGAGCTCGTCGGCGCGCGCCTGCACCGTCCCGCGCAGCTCGACCTGCGGGGGTCCGCCGACCACGCGGTGCACGGTGGCGTCGTGCCAGTGCATCGTCCCGGGGGCGCCGAGCGCCTTGGCGATCGCCTCCTTGGCGGCGAACCGGGCCGCCAGCGACGACGCCGGCAGGTCACGCTCGACCTCCGTGAAGAGCTTCTCCCGCAGTCGCGGCGTCCGCTCGAGGGTCGCCATGAAGCGCTCGACGTCGACGACGTCGATCCCCACACCGACGATCACCAGCGCACCCCTCCCCCGTCCTGCGACGCCAGGAGGTCGGTCCGGTCGCCCGGCCGAGCCGGCGTCCGCCCCGGTGCTTCGTCCATGGGGTCGATCATGCCCTGATGCCGGTCGAGCATGCGATGGCGGACCGTCCGGCCGAGTGGACGGTCCGCCATCGCATGCTCGGCACGGGGACGGCGGTCACGGTCGAGGTCACTCGACGGTGACCGACTTGGCGAGGTTGCGCGGCTGGTCGACGTCGAGCCCCTTGGCGGTGGCGAGCGCCATCGCGAAGATCTGCAGGGGGACGACGGCGAGCAGCGGCTGGAGCAGCGACGGCGCCTGCGGGATCCAGAAGATCTCGTCGGCGTAGGCGCGCACGGCGTCGTCGCCGTCCTCGGCGATGACGAGGGTGCGTGCGCCGCGGGCGCGGATCTCCTGGATGTTGGACACGACCTTGGAGTGCAGCTGGTCGCGGCCGCGCGGGGACGGCACGACGACGAACACGGGCTGGCCCTCGTCGATGAGCGCGATGGGGCCGTGCTTCAGCTCGCCGGCGGCGAAGCCCTCGGCGTGGATGTAGGCGAGCTCCTTCAGCTTGAGCGCGCCCTCCATGGCGACGGGGTAACCGACGTGCCGGCCGAGGAACAGGACCTTGTCGGCGTCCTTCATGGAGCGGGCGGTGGCCCTGACGTACTCGCCGCGCTCGATGACGGTCTGGACCTTGCGGGCCATGTCCCGCAGCTCGTCCATGATCTGGGTGACCTCGTCGGGGTACTTGTTGCCGCGCAGCTGCGCGAGGTAGAGCCCGAGGACGTACGCGGCGGTGATCTGCGCGAGGAACGCCTTGGTGGAGGCGACGGCGATCTCGGGACCGGCGTGCGTGTACAGCACGGCGTCGGACTCGCGCGGGATCGTGGAGCCGTTGGTGTTGACGATGGCCAGCACCTTGGCGCCCTGCTCGCGGGCGTGGCGCACGGCCATGAGGGTGTCCATCGTCTCGCCGGACTGCGAGATCGCGACGACGAGGGTGCGCTCGTCGACGATGGGGTCGCGGTAGCGGAACTCGTGCGCGAGCTCGACCTCGACGGGGATGCGGCACCAGTGCTCGATGGCGTACTTGGCGACGTGCCCGGCGTACGCGGCGGTGCCGCACGCGATGACGATGATCTTGTCGACGCTGCGCAGTACGGACTCGTCGATGCGCAGGTCGTCCAGCACGATCCGGCCGGCGGCGTCCGTGCGGCCCAGCAGGGTGTCGGCCACCGCGTGCGGCTGGTCGTGGATCTCCTTGTCCATGAAGGAGTCGAAGCCGCCCTTCTCGGCGGCGGCGGCGTCCCAGTCGACGGTGAAGCGGCGACCCTCGGCCGGGTTGCCGTCGAAGTCGGACACCTCGACGGAGCCGGGGGTGATGGTGACGATCTGGTCCTGCCCGAGCTCCAGGGCCTCCTTGGTGTGCTCGACGAACGCGGCGACGTCGGACCCGAGGAAGTTCTCGCCCTCGCCGATCCCGACGACGAGCGGCGAGTCGTGCCGGGCGCCGACGACGGTCTCGGGGGCGTCGGTGTGGACCGCGAGCAGCGTGAAGGTGCCCTCCAGCTGCCGCGCCGTGGCGGCCATCGCCGCGGTGAGGTCACCGGCGGCGCGGTACTCGCGGGCGAGGAGCTGCGCGGCGACCTCGGTGTCGGTGTCCGACAGGAAGACGGCGCCGTCGGCCGCGAGGGAAGCGCGGAGCTCGCTGAAGTTCTCGATGATGCCGTTGTGGATGACGGCGAGGCGGCCGTCGTCCGCGAGGTGCGGGTGCGCGTTCACGTCGGTGGGGCCGCCGTGCGTCGCCCAGCGCGTGTGCCCGATGGCGGCGGTCGCGTCGGGCAGGGGGTGCGCGGCGATCTCCGTCACGAGGTTGTCGAGCTTGCCGGCCTTCTTCGCGAACGCCGCCTGCGTGCTGCCCGGGCCGACGAGCGCGACGCCCGCCGAGTCGTACCCCCGGTACTCGAGCCGCTTCAGCCCGGCGAGCGCGACCTCCAGGGGGCGCACGGAGGCGAGCCGCTCCGTGTCCAACGCTTCGGACGTGCTCAGGCCTGCTCCGGCGTAGCCGACGATTCCACACATGGCGACGAGTGTACCGATCACGGCACGAGCTCCCTCGTCACGGGTCCGACGACCCGTTCCCGCGGTGCGGGCTTGCGCCCCGTACCGGGGACTCAGGCAGAATCTGCGGGTGACCCCTGCCAGCGCGTCCTCCCCGTCGGGTGGCGACACCCCGGTGACCGCGCCGAACCCGCTGGTCGAGCACCTGTCCCGGTTCGCGCCCGCCTCCCCCTACGTCGACTTCGACCGCGCCGCCTGGAGCCGCCTGTCGGAGCAGACGCCCCTGCCCCTGACCGACGCAGACGTCCAGCGGCTGCGCGGCCTCGGCGACCCGATCGACCTCGCGGAGGTCGACGCGGTCTACCGGCCGCTGTCCCGGCTGCTCAACCTGTACGTGCGGGCGACCGCGGGGCTGCACCGGGCGACCTCCACGTTCCTCGGCGAGGACCCGCCGCGCACCCCGTACGTCATCGGCGTCGCCGGGTCCGTCGCGGTGGGCAAGTCGACGACGGCGCGCGTCCTGCGCGAGATGATGGCCCGCTGGCCCGACACCCCGAACGTCGAGCTCATCACGACCGACGGGTTCCTCCACCCCAACGCGGAGCTCGCGCGCCGCGGCCTCATGGACCGCAAGGGGTTCCCCGAGTCGTACGACCGGCGCGCCCTCATCCGGTTCCTGTCGAAGGTGAAGGCGGGGCAGGCGGAGGTCCGGGCGCCGGTCTACTCGCACGTCGTGTACGACATCGTGCCGGGCGAGGAGCAGGTGGTGCACCGTCCGGACGTCCTCATCGTCGAGGGCCTGAACGTGCTGCAGCCGGCCCGGCCGGCGACGTCCGACGGCACGACGCTCGCCGTGAGCGACTTCTTCGACTTCTCGATCTACGTCGACGCCCGCACGCGCAACGTGCGCCAGTGGTACGTCGACCGGTTCCTCAAGCTGCGCCGGACGGCGTTCAGCCGCCCCGAGTCGTACTTCCGCCGCTACGCCGACCTGTCGGACGCCGAGGCCGTCGAGAAGGCGCTGAGCATCTGGGAGTCGATCAACGCGCCGAACCTGGAGGAGAACGTGCTCCCGACCCGGGGCCGCGCGACCCTCGTCCTGACGAAGGGTGCCGACCACTCGGTGCAGCGGGTGCGGCTGCGCAAGCTCTGAGCTGTCAGCGGGCGGCGTCCTCCGCCGCGGGGGTCCTCTCCGTCGGGAGCGGCGCGTGCTCGCGCATCTCCTCCAGGACCTCCTCGCGGGGCGTGAACACCTGCACCACCCGGTCGACGAGGAGGCCCAGGACGCCCCCGCCGACCACGCCGACGACCATCGCCAGCAGCGGGTCGTGGCCGAGCGCCTCCGCGGCGACCAGACCGATCGCGGTCGAGTACGCGACCCACAGGACGGCGGCGATGCCGGAGAACGTCATGAAGCGCCGCTGCGGGTAGCCGACGGCCCCCGCCGTCATGTTGACGGCGACGCGCCCCACGGGGATGTAGCGGGCCGCGATGATGAAGACGGCGCCGCGGCGGGACAGCGCCCGTCGCGCCCACGACACGGCCTTGCGGCCCCGCGCCGAGCGCAGCATGCCGATGCGCTCGGTGCCGAACCGGCGCCCGATGAGGTAGGCCACCTGGTCGCCCAGCCAGGCGCCGACGCCCGCGATCGGCGCGATGAGCCAGATCCACGGCACGCCCGTGGCCTCCGCGGAGATCACCAGCGTCACCAGCACCGACTCGGACGGCACGGGTGGGAAGAAGCCGTCGATGAAGGCGGACGCGAACATCGCGGGGTAGATCCACAGGGACGCGGCGACGTCCAGGATCCAGGTCTCGACCTGGTCGAGCAGCGCGGTCAGTCCCAGCAACGCGGTCCCTCGGTTCGTCCGCCGGGGCGGACCCGGCCATGGGCGGCACCGAACGGTGCCGTGCACCAGCGTAGGGGCCGTCGTCGTCCCGAGACATCAGGGATGTCCCGGGACGTCCCCTGAGCGTCGAACGTTCACACGGGTTTCACGGCGGGCGCACGACGGGGCGTCGGACAGGGCGGGCTCGACCCGGCGAGCCGGGCCGTGCGGGCTCAGGGCAGGTCGAAGCCGAGCCCCGCCGCGGCGGGAGCCGGGTCCGGGGACTGCGCCCAGAACCGCATCATGTTGTCGTTCGAGGTGAGCGAGCGCGACTCGGCGACGTCGAGGTACAGCCGCCCGGCGAGGTGGTCCGTCTCGTGCTGCACGATCCGCGCGGACCAGCCCGTCAGGACGTCGTCGAACGCCGCCCCGGTCTCGTCCTGGCCCGTGAGACGCACCCGGCGGGGTCGTGCGACCACCGCCTGCCAGCCCGCCACGGACAGGCAGCCCTCGAAGAACGCGACGGCGCCGGGCTCGTCACCGTCGGCGGGCAGCGCCTCGTAGCGCGGGTTGACCAGCACGCGGAACCCCAGCCCGTCCCGCTCGCGCGGGTCGCCCGGCATCGGATGGTCCTCGCAGACGGCGAGGGCCAGGCCGATGCCGACCTGCGGCGCCGCCAGCCCCACCCCCGGCGCGGCGTGCATCGTGGCACGCATCGCCTCGACGAGCCGGTCCAGCTGGTCGCCCAGCTGCCCCGTGTACGGCGCGGCGGGTGCCCGCAGCACCGGGTCGCCGGCCTGCACGATCGGCAGGACGCCCGGCCGGTCCGGGTGCGCGAACGCGACGTCCAGCAGGTCGGCCACCGCGTCCCGCAGCGCGGGCGCGACGCCGCCCGTCCATCCCGTCACAGGGCCAGCCGCTCCCGCACCACGGCGGCCAGCGTCTCCGCGACGCCGTCGGCCTGCGTCTGCGTCGCCGCCTCGACCATCACGCGCACCACCGGCTCCGTGCCGGACGGGCGCAGCAGCACGCGGCCCGTGTCGCCCAGCAGCGACTCCGCATGCGCCACGGCGGCGAGCACGCCGTCGTCGTCCCCCGCCCGGGTCCGGTCCACGCCCTTGACGTTGACCAGCGTCTGCGGCAGGCGCGGGATCTCCGACGCGAGGTCGGCCAGGCGCCGCCCGGACGCCTTGACGCGGGCCGCGAGGTGCAGGGCCGTGAGGATGCCGTCGCCGGTCGTGGCGTGCTCCGCCAGGATGATGTGGCCCGACTGCTCGCCACCCAGCCCGTAACCGCCCGCTCGCATCTCCTCCAGGACGTACCGGTCGCCGACAGCGGTCTGCAGCGTCGCGATGCCGGCCTTCTTCATGGCCAGCAGCAGCCCGAGGTTGCTCATCACCGTGACCACGAGGGTGTCCCCCGTGAGCCGCCCCTCGTCCTTCAGCGACTTCGCGAGGATGCCGAGGATCTGGTCGCCGTCCACGAGCACGCCGCCGTGGTCCACCGCGAGGCAGCGGTCCGCGTCACCGTCGAACGCCACGCCGAAGTCCGCCTCGGCGGCCACCACGACCGCCTGCAGCTGCTCCGGGTGGGTCGACCCGGCCTTCTCGTTGATGTTGCGCCCGTCCGGGCTCGCGTTGATGACGACGACGTCGGCACCGGCCGCGCGCAGCGCCTCCGGGCCGATCTGGCTCGCCGCACCGTTGGCCGCGTCCACCGCGATGCGCAGGCCCTCCAGCGGCCGGTGGTCCGCGGTCGTGCCGATGCTGGCCGTCAGGTGGTCGACGTACTGCTGCGCGGCGATCCCCGTGTCGGTACGCATCCGACCGACGTCCGCCCCGACGGGCAGCTCGCGCTCGGTGTGCAGGTGCTGCTCGATCTCGTCCTCGAGACCGTCGTCGAGCTTGAGCCCGCCCCGCGCGAAGAACTTGATGCCGTTGTCCGGCATGGCGTTGTGCGACGCCGACACCATGACCCCCAGGTCGGCGTGCATCGCCCCCACCAGGTAGGCCAGCGCCGGGGTCGGGACCACCCCGAGGTTCACCACGTCCACGCCCGCGCTCGCCAGACCCGCGGCGACCGCCGCGGACAGGAACTCCCCGGACACGCGCGGGTCCCGGGCCACCACCGCCCGCGGCCGGTGGGAGGACCGCCCCTCACCCGCGCCGAGCACGTGCGCGGCCGCACTGCCCAGGTCGAGCGCCAGGGCCGCGGTCACGTCCCGGTTCGCCAGGCCACGGACACCGTCCGTGCCGAAAAGTCGTCCCATCAGCTGTCCTCCTCGTCGGGCACCCGGTCGATCGTAGTGCCGCTGCGGCCCGCTCGTCGTCGGAGCGGTCCCGGGCGTCCGCCCGGTCGGTCCGGTCGGTGCGCCGCGCACCGTCCCCGGACATGCGGACGGCCCCGCCGGAACGAGTCCGACGGGGCCGTGCGCCAAGCACCGATCGAGGATCAGCGCTTCGAGTACTGCGGAGCCTTGCGGGCCTTCTTGAGACCGGCCTTCTTGCGCTCCACCGCACGCGGGTCACGCGTGAGGAAGCCGGCCTTCTTGAGGGCGGCACGGTTCGCGTCACGGTCGATCTCGTTCAGCGCACGGGCGATGCCGAGACGCAGCGCGCCGGCCTGACCCGAGGGGCCACCGCCCGTGATACGGGCGACGATGTCGAAACGGCCCTCGACCTCGACCAGCTTCAGCGGGTCGTTGACGAGCTGCTGGTGCACCTTGTTCGGGAAGTAGTCCTCGAGGGTGCGACCGTTGATCGTCCACTGGCCGGAGCCGGGGACGAGGCGCACGCGCGCCACGGCCTCCTTGCGACGGCCCAGCGCCTGCCCGGGGGCAGTGATGGACTGACCGCCGTTGGCCACGGGGGCAGCGGTCTCGGTGGTGTAGGTGCTGGGCGTGTTCTCGTCCAGCTCGGTGTCGACGGTGGTGTCAGCCACTGAAATTCCTTCGCTTCGCGTCTGGCAGCGGCTCAGGCCTGCTGCGAAACCTGGGTGATCTCGAACGGCTGGGGCTGCTGGGCCGCGTGCGGGTGCTCCGCGCCACGGTAGACCTTCAGCTTCTTGAGCTGCTCGCGCCCGAGCGTGTTCTTGGGAAGCATGCCGCGAACGGCCTTCTCGACGGCCCGCTCCGGGTTGTTGTCGAGCAGCTCGCCGTAGCTCACGGAGCGGAGACCGCCCGGGTAGCCGGAGTGGCGGTAGGCCAGCTTCGTCTCGCGCTTGTTGCCGGACAGGGCGACCTTGTCCGCGTTGATGACGATGACGAAGTCACCGCCGTCGACGTGCGGGGCGAAGGTCGGCTTGTGCTTCCCGCGCAGGAGCGTGGCGACCTGGGTGGCCAGCCGGCCCAGGACGACGTCGGTAGCGTCGACGACGTGCCAGGTGGCCTGGACGTCGCCGGGCTTCGGGGTGTACGTACGCACTGTTGCGTCACCTTTTCGTGTTCGGAGTCGTCGGGCGAGAAGCGGCGCCCGATGATCAGGGTGTTGTGCGCGGGTATCTCCTGAGATGGCGTCCTGGCCTTGCGTCGTCGCAACGGTGGGAACGTGGACGACGCCGGACGCCGGAGGCATAGCACAACGGCTGTTCAGTCTAGCCGTAGGGTTCGGCGGGGGTCAAAGCGACGTCGGTCACGTCGGATCGCCGCCCCGGACGCCCGCACCCGCCTGCCGGCCCCACGGCCTCCCCCAGGGTACGGGGCAGCCCCGGCCCGGGCTGCGCGGACCCCCGTCCGGGTGCACGGTAGAGGCATGAGCGACGACACCTCCGCCACCCGCCCCGACCCCGAGTGGGGCGCCGAGGGTGACACCGACCAGCTGCCCCACGAGGACACGCTGGACGACCGCGGCACGCGCGACCTGCTCGACGAGGGCTACTCGCCGCCCGACCGCCCCCGCAAGAACCACTGGGGCGAGACCGCCTGGGAGGAGTCCGCCGGCGAGCCCCTCGACCAGCGCCTCGCCGCGGAGGAGCCCGACGACTGGGACGCCCCCGCCCGCCCCTCCGACGCAACCCGTGCGGGTCGCCTCGTCGAGGACGACGACGCCGACCCCGGCGCCGACGGCCGTCGCGCCAACGACCTCTACGGCACGGACGCCGGCATCGACGGAGCGGGCGCGACCGCCGAGGAGGCCGCGATCCACTGGACCAGCGAGCCCTGAGCCCCGCCCGGTCACTGCGCGACGGCCGGTGAGCGGTGAGGTCGCGGGCACGTTCGGGCGTCGGCCGGTGGTGGGATCGCGGGCACGGTCAGGTGTCGGCCGGTGGCGGGATCGCGGGCACGGTCAGGTGTCGGCCGGTGGCGGGATCGCGGGCACGGTCGCGTTCACGGGCCCCAGGGGGCCCTCCACTTCCGGTCTGACGACCGTGCCCGCGACCCCACCACCGACCTCTGGTCACGACTCAGCGCCACTCCACGCGACTCAGCGCACATCCACGCGACTCAGCGCACATCCACGCGAGTCAGCGCTGCTCCGCACGACTCAGCGCACATCCACGCGACCCAGCGCGATTCCTCGCGAGTCAGCGCAATGCCTCGCGAGTCAGCACTCGTCTGCCGTCCAGCGCTGGCCCCACGACCCCGCGCAAGTACACGTCGGCCGGCGCGGAAGCCAGAGATGGTCCGTGTGGACCCCGCTCGGCGCCCTTCGCCCTCCTCGTGGGTCCGCACACTTCACGGGACGACGTCGGTCCAAGCGCGAACGGGTGAGCGCGGGAGACGACGAGGCAGGACGGACCGCCGTGCCTCGGGCGGTGGTGGGGGCCGCGCGTCGTCGTCAGACCCGAAGTGGAGGGCCCCCTGGGGCCCGTGAACGCGACGACGCGCGGCCCCCACCACCGCCCGACCGAGCCCACGCTGACTCGCGTGGATGTGCGCTGACTCGCGCGACGGTGCGCCGACTCGCGGGTCAGCGGGGCGGCGCGACCTCGTCCGGTGAGCGGCGGGCGCGGATGCGGGCCGCGCGGGCGGCGAGCTCGTCGTCGGGCGGATAGGCGACGTGCTCGAGGGTGAGGCCGCGGGCAGGAGCCACGGCGGCCGCGGCGGAGCGGTTGCGTCCGGCGAGGACGGCTGCGGGCGCGTCGAGGTCGCGGCGGCCCTCCCCCACTGCCAGGGAGATGCCCACGAGGGCACGCACCATGGAGTGGCAGAAGGCGTCGGCCTCGACGGTGGCGACGACGAGCCCCGCGTCGGGGCCGCGGTCGGGGCGTTCCCAGGTGAAGCGGGTGAGCTCACGGATGGTGGTGGCGCCCTCGCGGGGCTTGCAGAAGGCGGCGAAGTCGTGGAGGCCGAGCAGGGGCTGGACGGCGGCGTCCATGGCGGCGGCGTCGAGGGGGCGGCGGTGCCACAGCACCCATTCGCGGCGCAGGGGGTCGCGGAGGGTGTGGTCGTCGGCGATGCGGTACCGGTAGGTGCGGGCGGCGGCGGAGAAGCGGGCGTCGAACCCGGCGGGTGCGGGGGCGGCGCGGTGGACGACGACGTCCGGCGGGAGGACGCCGGACAGGCGGTCGACGAGGGCGCGGCCGGGGTCGCGGTCGGAGCGGCCGGGCAGGGCGTCCCAGCGGGCGCGGGGGACGTCGACGTGCGCGACCTGGCCGCGGGCGTGCACGCCGGCGTCGGTGCGGCCCGCGACGGTGAGGCGGGGCGCGGGGGTCCCGGTGGGGCCGCTGCGCAGCACGGTGGCGAGGGCGTCCTCGAGGACGCCCTGGACGGTGCGGAGGCGCGGCTGGGTCGCCCAGCCGGCGAAGTGGGTGCCGGCGTAGCCGAGGTCGAGCCGCACGCGGACGTCGTCGTGGGCGGGTCCGTCCGGTGTGGTGGTGCTCATCGGTCCATTGTCCCCGGATGATGGGGGCATGACCTCACCACTGACGTTGGCCGTGGACTGCGGCGGGGGCGGCATCAAGGCGAACGTGCTGGACGGGGCGGGGACGGCGCACGCGGAGCCGGTGCGGGTGCCGACGCCGTACCCGCTGCCGCCGGAGCGGCTGCTGGAGACGGTCGCGGAGGTGGCGGCACGGCTGCCGCGCGCGGGCCGGGTGACGTTGGGGATGCCGGGGATGCTGCGGCACGGCGTGGTGGTGCACACGCCGCACTACGTGACGCGGTCGGGTCCGCGCACGCGGGTGGACCCGGACCTGGTGGAGCGGTGGCGCAGCCTGGACGTGCGGGCGGCCCTGGAGGACCGTCTGGGGGTGCCGGCGCTGGTGCTCAACGACGCGGAGGTGCACGGCGCGGGGGTGATCTCGGGGTCGGGCCTGGAGCTGGTGCTCACGCTCGGCACGGGGCTGGGCGCGGCCCTGTTCGACGGGGGGCGGCTGGCGCCGCACCTGGAGTGGTCGCGGGCGCCGGTGCGGCGGGGCACGTCCTACGACGCGTGGCTGGGCGAGCCGGAGCGCCGGCGTCTGGGTGACGGGTTGTGGTCGCGTCGGGTGGTGGCGGCGGTGGAAGGGCTGCGCCCGGTGTTCTGGTGGGACCGCGTGTACCTGGGGGGCGGGAACTCGCGGCGGTTGACGCGCTCGGCGCTGGACCGGCTGGGCGACGACGTGGTGGTGGTGCCGAACTCGGCGGCGCTCACGGGTGGGGCGCGGGCGTGGGACCTGCTGGTCGACTGACTGGCGTGGTCGGGCTCGCGGGCGCGGCGACGGCGTCGTGGGCCTCGAGGACGGCCCGGGTGAAGGCGACGGGCTGGTCGAGGCTGACGAGGTGCCGGGCGTGCGGGATCACGACGATCCGCGCGTCGGCGCCGCCGCGCCGGGCGGCGGCCAGCATGGACCGTTCCTGGCCCCGGAAGTGGTCCCACTGGCCGTTGACGAGCCGGACGGGGCTGGTGGCGGCGGCGAGCGCGGCGCGGGCGTCGACGTGCCCGATCTCGTCGAGGACGTCGCTCATGGCGTCGAGGGCGTAGCCGCCCGCGGCGAGGTCCTCCCCGGACCGGGTGTCGACCAGGGCGTGGACGGCGGCGGCGTTGAGCCGGGCACCGCTGTCGGGCCAGCGCTCGATCCAGCGGGCGATCCGGAGCCAGCCGGCGCGCAGCGGGGTGGCGGGGTCGGTGCAGCAGGAGGCCGCGACGAGCCCGGCGCTCTGCCCGGGGTGGCGGGCGCGGTGCTCGATGCCGACGTAGCCGCCGAGGGACAGCCCGACGACGAGCGCGCGGCCGCCGGCGTCGTCGACGACGTCGTGGACGGTCGCGACGGCGTCGTCGAGCGTGAAGCGGACGTCGCGGCGGGCACCGTGGCCGGGCAGGTCGGGGGCGAGGACGGGCACGCCGGCGGCGGTCAGCGCCTCGACCTGGCGTCGCCACATGGTGGCGGACGTGCGCGAGCCGTGCAGCAGCACCACGGGGAGCATGCGTTCACCGTAGGGACGACGAGGGCCCCGCACCACCGGTGCGGGGCCCTGCGACGCGCTGCGGGAAGAGGGGGCCTCAGGCCTCCTTCTTCTCCTCGGCCTCGGTGGTCTCGACCTCGGCGGCCTCGGTCTCGACGACCGGGGTCTCCTCGACCTGCTCCGACTTCGCGGCCTTCTCGGCGGCCTTCGTGGCCTCCTTGACGACGGCCTGCTTCGGGCTGACCGGCTCGGTCACGAGCTCGATGACGGCCATGGGGGCGTTGTCGCCCTTGCGGTTGCCGACCTTGGTGATGCGGGTGTAGCCACCGTTGCGCTCGGCCATGGCCGGGGCGATCTCGGTGAACAGGGCGTGCACCACGGACTTGTCGCGCACGACGCGCAGGACGCGACGACGGGCGTGCAGGTCGCCGCGCTTCGCGAACGTGATGAGGCGCTCGGCCAGCGGACGCAGGCGCTTGGCCTTGGTCTCGGTGGTCGTGATGCGGCCGTGCTCGAAGAGCGAGGTGGCCAGGTTCGCGAGGATCAGGCGCTCGTGAGCCGGGCTGCCACCGAGCCGCGGACCCTTGGTGGGGGTAGGCATGTCAGGTTCTCCTTGGATGTGGTCCCGCGCCGCGCGGCCCCGTCATGTCGAGCGGTGCCGCAGCCTGCGCGGAGCGTCAGTACGTCTGCTCGTCGCCGTACGTGGCGTCGTCGTCCCCGGCGTAGTACTGCGCGCTGGTGGGGTCGAAGTCGAGCGGCGAGTCCTTGAGGGCCAGGCCGAGCTCGGCCAGCTTCTCCTTGACCTCGTTGATCGACTTGGCACCGAAGTTGCGGATGTCGAGCAGGTCCGCCTCGCTGCGCGCCACGAGCTCACCGACCTGGTGGATGCCCTCGCGCTTGAGGCAGTTGTACGAGCGGATGGTGAGGTTGAGCTCCTCGATCGGCAGCGCGAGGTCCGCGGCCAGCGCGGAGTCCGTCGGCGACGGGCCGATCTCGATGCCCTCGGCCTCGACGTTGAGCTCACGGGCCAGCCCGAAGAGCTCGACGAGGGTCTTGCCCGCCGAGGCGAGAGCGTCGCGCGGCGCGATGGCCTGCTTCGTCTCGACGTCGACGATCAGCTTGTCGAAGTCCGTGCGCTGCTCGACACGGGTCGCCTCGACCTTGTAGGTGACCTTGAGGACCGGCGAGTAGATCGAGTCGACCGGGATGCGGCCGATCTCGGCGTCCACCGACTTGTTCTGCACGGCGGACACGTAGCCGCGACCCCGCTCGACGGTGAGCTCGATCTCGAGCTTGCCCTCGTCGTTCAGGGTGGCGATGTGCAGGTCCGGGTTGTGCACCTCGACGCCCGCGGGCGGGACGATGTCCGCCGCGGTCGCCGCCCCGGCACCCTGCTTGCGCAGGTACATCACGACCGGCTCGTCGTTCTCCGAGGAGACGACGATGTTCTTGATGTTGAGGATGATCTCGGTGACGTCCTCCTTCACACCCGGCACGGTGGTGAACTCGTGGAGCACACCGTCGATGCGGATGGAGGTGACCGCCGCGCCCGGGATGGACGACAGCAGGGTGCGACGCAGCGAGTTGCCGAGCGTGTAGCCGAAGCCGGGCTCGAGCGGCTCGATGGAGAAGCGCGAACGGTACTCCGAGATGACCTCTTCGGTCAGCGAGGGGCGCTGTGCGATGAGCACTGGTTTGGTCCTTTCAGTGTGCGTCCGCCATATGACGCATCACGGATCCGCGGGTCACGCGGTCCCGGGCGGGATTCGGTCCACCCGGCCGGGCAGGGGTTCGGCCGGCTGAGCGCGGGGGCTCAGCCGGCCGAGACACGATCAGACGCGGCGACGCTTGGGCGGGCGGCAGCCGTTGTGCGCCTGCGGGGTCACGTCCTGGATCGAGCCGACCTCGATGCCGGTCGCCTGGAGGGAGCGGATGGCGGTCTCACGACCGGAACCCGGGCCCTTGACGAAGACGTCGACCTTCTTGACGCCGTGCTCCTGGGCGCGGCGGGCGGCCGACTCGGCAGCGAGCTGCGCGGCGTAGGGGGTCGACTTGCGCGAGCCCTTGAAGCCGACGTGGCCGGCCGAGGCCCACGAGATGACGGCACCCGAGGGGTCCGTGATCGACACGATCGTGTTGTTGAAGGTGCTCTTGATGTGCGCCTGGCCGAGCGGGACGTTCTTCTTGTCCTTGCGGCGCGGCTTGCGCGAGGCGGAGGAGCGAGTCTTGGGAGGCATGTGCTTGGTATCTCCTGGTCTGAGGTCGTCGGACCGGGGCGGACGTCAGCGAGGCTGGTCCGCTCCACGGACTGCTGACGTCAGCGGGCCTTCTTCTTGCCCGCGACGGTGCGCTTCTTGCCCTTGCGGGTACGCGCGTTGGTCTTGGTGCGCTGACCGCGCACCGGCAGCCCGCGACGGTGACGCAGACCCTGGTAGGTGCCGATCTCGACCTTGCGGCGGATGTCGGCGGCGACCTCGCGGCGGAGGTCACCCTCGAGCTGGAAGTTGCCCTCGAGGAAGTCGCGCAGCGCGACGAGCTCGGCGTCGCCGAGGTCCTTCACGCGCGTGTCCTGGGAGATGCCCGTGGCGGCGAGTGCCTGCTCCGAGCGGGTACGGCCGACGCCGTAGATGTAGGTGAGCGCGACCACGACCCGCTTGTCACGGGGGAGGTCGACGCCGATAAGACGTGCCATGTGCCTTCCGGCTCCTGTACTTCGTCCAGAGGTCTGGAGCACCTGCCTCCCGCGGGTTCGCGGGCCCCGGCCCCTGGACCGGAGGTTCCCCTGCCGTGGCAGGTTCGTGCTGGTGCGCTGGTTGCGTCAGCCCGGAGGGCGGACGCGGGTGGTGCGAGGGATCAGCCCTGGCGCTGCTTGTGGCGCAGGTTCTCGCAGATCACCATGACGCGACCGTGCCGGCGGATCACCTTGCACTTGTCGCAGATCTTCTTGACGCTCGGCTTGACCTTCATCAGTGTTCCTCCGCCGCCTCCTGACCGGTCAGGACCCGGGTGCGCAGGCGGCGATGTCGATCGGGTGGGGGATGACGACTACTTGTAGCGGTAGACGATCCGGCCACGGGACAGGTCGTACGGGCTGAGCTCCACCACGACCCGGTCCTCGGGGAGGATCCGGATGTAGTGCTGGCGCATCTTGCCCGAGATGTGCGCGAGAACCTTGTGACCGTTGGCCAGCTCCACGCGGAACATCGCGTTCGGCAGCGCCTCGATCACGCTGCCCTCGATCTCGATGACACCGTCCTTCTTTGCCATGTCCTCCGCTAACTCTCGTCTGTGTCTTTCGACGGACTGCAGCCACGACCTCGAACCCGCTGCGGCAGCACCGCAGGGAGCCTCGGGGAGGTGGATCGCGTGCTTCCGCTCGCCCTGATGCCGGCCCCGGACCCCGCGATTGACTCGCGAGGGCGTCGAGGACGAGCGCACACGAACGGACTACACCCGACTGACCATCGTACTCCATCGCTTCGGGAGGGCAACCCGGTGCTACGTCACACCCGTCGTCCCCTGCCGGGGGACGTCACACGAGGGCGTCCAGCGCCACCGGGGTCACCCCGAAGGGCGCCAGCCCTGCCGCCCCCAGGTCCGGGGCCGTGAGGACGGCCACGCCGCTCTCCAGGACCGCCACCGAGTGCTCCCAGTGGGCGGCACGGGAGCCGTCCGCCGTCACCACCGTCCAGTCGTCGGCCAGCACCCGCGTCTCCGCGGTGCCGAGCGTGACCATCGGCTCGATCGCGAGGCACATCCCGGTACGCACGCGCGGCCCCCGGTCCCCCGACGCCCGGAAGTTGAGGACGTCCGGCGGCTGGTGCATCGCCGACCCGATGCCGTGCCCGGTGTACTCCTCGACGATGCCGAGGGTGACGTCGTGGAGGTCCGCGGCGAGCTCCACCGCCGCCTCGACCGCGTCACCCACCTCACCCACGCGCCGCGCGGACGCGAGGGCCGCGATACCGGCCCACATCGACGTGCGCGTCGCCCGGACGAGGAGCGCGTCCGCGGGGTCGAACCCCTCCCCCGCCTCCTCCGGGTCCACCGCGCCCTCGGCGCCGAGGAGGAACGACACCGCGGAGTCGCCGTGCCATCCCTCGACGATCGCACCGCAGTCGACCGACACGACGTCCCCGACACCGAGGACGCGCGCACCGGGGATGCCGTGGACCACCTCGTCGTTCACCGACGTGCAGATCGTCGCCGGGAAGCCGTGGTAGCCGAGGAACGACGGCGAGGCGCCCGCGTCGCGGATCACCCCCGCCGCGACCGCGTCGAGGTCGGCGGTCGTCATCCCGGGACGGGCCGCCGCCCGGACGGCGGCGAGGGCGTCGGCCACCACGAGGCCGGCGCGGCGCATGAGCAGCACCTGGTCGAGCGACTTCAGCTCGACCTTCTCACGGGACAGGAACACGGGACGACTCCTCGGGGTGCAGCACGACGCCGCCCCGCGGGTGGCGGGACGGCGTCGTGGTGATGACAGGGACGGGCACGCTCAGCCGAGCTGCTGCGCGAGCCCCGCGACGATCCGGTCGGTGACCTCGGTGATCTCGCCGATGCCGTCGACCTGGACGAGCAGGTTGCGCTCGGCGTAGGCGGCCGTCAGCGGTGCGGTCTCCGCGTCGTAGATGTCGAGCCGGCGTGCGATCGCCTCCGGGGTGTCGTCCTCGCGGCCCTCGATCTCGGCCCGCTTCGCGATCCGGCCGAGCAGCTCGTCGCGGTCGGCGGTGAGCTCGATGACACCGTCCAGGTCCCAGCCGAGATCGGTGAGGATCCCGTCGAGGGCCTCGACCTGGTGGGCGTTGCGCGGGTAGCCGTCGAGCAGGAACCCGGTGCGGACGTCGTCCTCGGCGAGGCGGTCCCGGACCATGGAGTCGGTGACCTCGTCGGGGACCAGCTCACCCTTGGCGGAGTACTCCTGCGCCAGGCGCCCGAGCTCGGTGCCGCCCTTGATGTTGGCGCGGAAGATGTCACCCGTCGAGATCGCCGGGATACCGAACACCTCGGCGAGCCGGGCGGCCTGCGTGCCCTTGCCCGCGCCCTGCGGACCCATGATCACGAGGCGGGTGACCCGCGCCTCCGAGTTCGGGGTGCCGTGGAGCTCACGACGGGTGGTCGGGGTGGTGGACTCGGTCAACGGAGGAACCCTTCGTAGTGTCGCTGCTGGAGCTGAGCATTGACCTGCTTCACGAACTCCAGGCCCACACCGACGATGATGAGGATCGAGGTGCCGCCGAACGGGATGTTCGTGGTCACCCCGAGGAGGACCAGCACCAGCGTCGGGATGAGGGCGACGACGGCGAGATAGAGCGAGCCGGCGGACGTGATGCGGGTGATCACGAAGTCCAGGTACTCGGCGGTGGGCCGACCGGCGCGGATACCGGGGATGAAGCCCCCGTACTTCTTCATGTTGTCGGCGACCTCGTCCGGGTTGAACGTGATCGACGTGTAGAAGAACGCGAAGAAGATGATCATCGTGATGTAGAGCACGATGTACCAGCCCTGGTCCTGCTGGGCCAGGTTGTTCGAGATCCAGATGACCCAGTCGGCCGTCTGGTCGCCGAACTGCGCGATGAGCGCCGGGATCGCGAGGATCGACGCGGCGAAGATGACCGGGATGACGCCGGCCATGTTGATCTTGATCGGGATGTAGGTGCTGGTCCCGCCGTACATGCGACGACCCACCATGCGCTTCGCGTACTGCACCGGGATGCGGCGCTGCGACTGCTCCACGAACACGACCATCGCGATGACCAGGACGATCATGATCAGGACGACGGTGAAGTTGAGGACGCCGTTCGCGCCACCGGCGATCGACCACAGGGCCGTCGGGAGGCTGGCGACGATCGACGTGAAGATGAGCAGCGACATGCCGTTGCCGATGCCGCGCTCGGTGATGAGCTCGCCGAGCCACATGACCAGGCCGGTACCGGCCGTCATCGTGAGCACCATGAGCGCCGCCGTCATGAAGCGGTCGTCGACCACCACGTCGAGGCCGCAGCCCGGGAACAGGAGCCCCGTGCGAGCCGTCGTGATGATCGTCGTCGACTGCAGCACCGCGAGGGCGATGGTCAGGTAGCGGGTGTACTGCGTGAGCTTCGACTGCCCCGACTGACCCTCCTTGTGCAGGGCCTCGAACCGCGGGATGACCACCCGCAGGAGCTGCACGATGATGCTGGCCGTGATGTAGGGCATGATCCCGAGCGCGAAGATCGACAGCTGCAGCAGCGCGCCGCCGCTGAAGGTGTTGACGAGCCCGAGCAGCGACGTGCTGCCCTCCAGCACGGCAGCACACTGCTGCACGTTGGCGTAGTCCACGCCCGGTGCCGGGATGAACGACCCCACACGGAACAGCGCCATGATCGCGATCGTGAACAGCAGCTTGCGCCGCAGGTCCGGTGTCCGGAAAGCCCGGCCGAATGCGCTGAGCACCTATCCTCCTGACCCGCCGGGGCGGGGTGTCGTGTCGCCGGGGACCGGCGAGGTGTGGGGCGTGACGCCGCGGTGTCGCCGCGACGCCGACGTCCCGGGTCGGTCGTGGTCCGGTCGGGGGTACCGACGGCTCCGCGCACACGCTGCGCGGAACGGACCGTGACGGATTCTACGTGCCTCTGGGAGTGACCCGGGCCACTGTCGTCCGCAGGCAACCTAGCAGACGCGCGCGATACGCCCGACGGCGGGTGCGCGCCGGGGTCGTCCGTCGACGACCCCCGGACAGCACGCAGGGCCGGTGGCGCCACAGCGCCACCGGCCCCACGTCCGTTCTCAGTCCTCGGAGACCGAGCCGCCGGCCGCCAGGATCTTCTCCTTGGCGGAGCCGGACAGCGCGTCGACCGCGACGTCCAGCTTGACGGTGATCTCACCCGTGCCGAGCACCTTCACCGGCTGGCCCTTGCGGACCGCGCCCTTGGCGACGAGGTCCTCGACGGTGACGGAGCCACCCTCGGGGTACAGCGCGGCGAGCTTGTCCAGGTTCACGACCTGGAACTCGACACGGAACGGGTTCTTGAACCCGCGCAGCTTCGGGAGGCGCATGTGCAGAGGCATCTGCCCACCCTCGAAGCGCTCGGGAACCTGGTAGCGAGCCTTCGTACCCTTGGTACCGCGACCTGCCGTCTTACCCTTCGACGCCTCACCACGACCCACACGGGTCTTGGCCTTCTTGGCGCCGGGGGCCGGACGCAGGTGGTGCACCTTGAGCGGCTGCACCTTCTCGGTGTTGTCAGCCATTGTCAGTCGACCTCCTCGACGGTGACGAGATGCGCCACCGTGGCGACCATGCCGCGGATCTCCGGACGGTCCTCCTTCACGGCGGTGTCGCCGATCCGCTTGAGACCGAGGGTCCGCAGCGTGTCACGCTGGTTCTGCTTGCCGCCGATGGCGGACCGGACCTGGGTGACCTTCAGACGAGCCATCACGCACCCACCTTCTCGTCAGCCTTCTTGGCGGCCTTGTCGGCGAGACCGGCGGCCTGGGCACGCAGGAGGGCGGCCGGGGCCACGTCCTCCAGCGGCAGACCACGACGGGCGGCGACGGCGGCCGGCTCCTCGAGACCCTTGAGGGCCGCGACGGTGGCGTGCACGATGTTGATCGCGTTCGACGAACCGAGCGACTTGCTCAGGACGTCGTGGATGCCCGCGCACTCCAGGACGGCGCGCACCGGACCACCGGCGATCACACCGGTACCCGGGGAGGCCGGACGGAGGAAGACCACACCGGCGGCCTCCTCACCCTGGACGGGGTGCGGGATGGTGCCCTGGATGCGGGGGACGCGGAAGAAGTTCTTCTTCGCCTCCTCGACGCCCTTGGCGATCGCCGCGGGCACCTCCTTGGCCTTCCCGTAGCCGACACCGACGGTGCCGTCGCCGTCGCCCACCACGACCAGCGCGGTGAAGCTGAAGCGGCGGCCGCCCTTGACGACCTTGGCCACGCGGTTGATGGTGACGACGCGCTCGACGAACGCGCTCTTCTCCTCACCGCGGGGGTTGCGGCGGTCGTCGCGCCGGTTGGAGCGGCGACCGTCGTTCTTGGACTCGTTGGCGCCCTGGGGGGCGCCGGTGTTGCGCTGCCCTGCAGCCATCAGAGGATCCTCATCTTCCGTGCGTACGTGGTGTCGATCACAGCGCCAGACCGCCTTCGCGGGCGCCGTCGGCGACCGCAGCCACCCGACCGTGGTACTTGTTCCCACCGCGGTCGAAGACGACGGACTCGATGCCGGCGGCCTTGGCACGCTCGGCCACGAGCTCGCCCACCTTGCGGGCCTTGGCGGTCTTGTCGCCGTCGAGCGCACGCAGGTCGGCCTCGAGGGTCGACGCGGAGGCCACGGTCTTGCCGACCGTGTCGTCCACGACCTGCGCCACCATGTGACGCGACGAGCGGGTCACGACGAGGCGCGGACGCGTCGCGGTGCCCTTGATCTTCTTGCGCAGGCGAAGGTGGCGGCGCTGGCGAGCGACGGTCTTGCCCTTGCCCAGAATCTTGAGAGCCATCACTTACCAGCCTTTCCGACCTTGCGACGGACGACCTCGTCGGCGTAGCGCACACCCTTGCCCTTGTAGGGCTCGGGCTTGCGGATCTTGCGGATGTTCGCAGCGACCTCGCCGACCTGCTGCTTGTCGATGCCGACCACGGTGAACTTCGTGGGGCTCTCGACCGTGAAGGTGATGCCCTCGGGGGCGGAGACCACGACGGGGTGCGAGAAGCCGAGCGCGAACTCGAGGTCCGAGCCCTTCGCCGTGACGCGGTAACCGGTACCGACGATCTCGAGCTTCTTGGCGTAGCCGTCGGTCACACCGGTGATCATGTTGGCCAGCAGGGTGCGGGTCAGACCGTGCAGCGCACGCGACTTCCGCTCGTCGTCGGGACGCGAGACCTTGAGGGTCCCGTCCTCCTCGGCGACGGTGATGGGGGTGGCGACGTTGTGCTCGAGAGAACCCTTGGGGCCCTTCACGGTCACGAGCGCGCCGCTGATGGTGACGTCCACGCCGGCCGGGACCGGAACGGGGAGCTTGCCGATTCGAGACATTGGCGTCTCTCCTTTCCGATTACCAGACGTAGGCGATGACTTCGCCGCCCACACCCTTGGCCTGGGCCTGACGGTCCGTCAGGAGGCCGGAGGAGGTGGACAGGATGGCCACGCCGAGGCCGCCGAGGACCTTGGGCAGGTTGGTGGACTTCGCGTAGACACGCAGACCAGGCTTGGACACGCGGCGGACGCCGGTCAGCGCGCGCTCACGGCTCGGGCCGTACTTGAGGTTGATGGTGAGGTTCTGCCCCACCGTCGCGTCCTCGACGGTCCAGCCGGCGATGTAGCCCTCGGCCTGGAGGATGTCGGCGATACGCGACTTCAGCTTCGAGAACGGCATGGTGACCGTGTCGTGGTGCGCCGAGTTCGCGTTACGCAGACGCGTCAGCATGTCTGCGATCGGGTCGGTCATAGTCATCGGGCTCTAGCCCTTCCTCGCCGGGGTATCCGTGCGGTGCTCGTCGAGCACCGCACGGACCTACGGCGTAGTGGTTTTACCAGCTGCTCTTGGTGACGCCGGGGAGCTCGCCACGGTGGGCCATCTCCCGCAGGCAGATGCGGCACAGGCCGAACTTGCGGTACACCGAGTGCGGACGACCGCACCGCTGGCACCGCGTGTAGGCGCGCACGGCGAACTTCGGCTTGGCGTTCGCCTTGTTGATCAGGGCCTTCTTCGCCATGTCAGTTCTCCTTGAAGGGGAAGCCGAGACGGCGCAGCAGGGAGCGGCCCTCGTCGTCGGTCGTCGCCGTCGTCACGATCGTGATGTCCATGCCGCGGACACGGTCGATCTTGTCCTGGTCGATCTCGTGGAACATCGACTGCTCCGTGAGACCGAAGGTGTAGTTGCCGTGCCCGTCGAACTGCTTCGGGCTCAGACCGCGGAAGTCGCGGATGCGGGGCAGCGCGATCGACAGCAGACGGTCGAGGAACTCCCACATGCGGTCGCCGCGCAGCGTGACGTGCGCACCGATCGGCATGCCCTCACGCAGCTTGAACTGCGCGATGGACTTCTTGGCGCGGTTGACCTGCGGCTTCTGACCGGTGATGGCGGTCAGGTCGCGGATCGCGCCCTCGATCAGCTTCGAGTCCTTCGCCGCGTCACCGACACCCATGTTGACGACGATCTTCGTGAGACCGGCGACCTGCTGGACGTTGGCGTGGCCGAACTCCTCGAGGAGCGCGGAGAGGATCTCCTCGCGGTACTTCTGCTTGAGGCGCGGCGTGGCCGGGGCCTCGAGAGTCGTCTCGGTCATCAGATGTCCTTCCCGGAACGCTTCGCGACGCGGACGCGCACCGTGCGGGTGCGACCGTCCTGCTCGACCTGCTCGGTGCGGAAGCCGACGCGGGTGCCCTTCTTCGTCTCCGGGTCGACCAGCATCACGTTCGACACGTGGATCGGCGCCTCGACGGTCTCGATGCCACCCGTGCGGGTGCCACGAGCCGACTGGCCGGCCTTGACGTGCTTGGTGACGCGCTGGACGCCCTCGACGATGACGCGGTCAGAGTCCTTGAGGACCTCGAGCACGCGGCCCGTGAGGCCCTTGTCGCGACCGGCGATGACGATCACCTGGTCGCCCTTCTTGATCTTCGCCATGGTCAGAGCACCTCCGGTGCCAGCGAGATGATCTTCATGAACTTCTTGTCGCGCAGCTCGCGGCCGACCGGCCCGAAGATGCGCGTACCACGGGGCTCGCCCTCGTTCTTGAGGATGACCGCGGCGTTCTCGTCGAACTTGATGTAGGAACCGTCGGGACGACGGCGCTCCTTGACGGTCCGGACGACGACCGCCTTGACGACGTCACCCTTCTTCACGTTGCCGCCCGGGATCGCGTCCTTGACGGTGGCGACGATGGTGTCGCCGATACCGGCGTAGCGACGGCCGGAGCCACCGAGAACACGGATGCAGAGAATCTCCTTGGCACCCGTGTTGTCGGCGACACGCAGTCGCGACTCCTGCTGGATCATCGATTGATCTCCTGTCGTCGAGCTGGTTCTCGGCCCGGGCTGTCCCGGGCGAGCCTGGCCGAACGGATAGTTGCTGTGGTGGGGAGCCGGTGCATACGTGTGTCACACCGGCGCCCCACCGGGGAAGGTCGAGTGCTTACTTGGCCTTCTCGAGGATCTCCACCAGGCGCCACCGCTTGGTCGCGGACAGCGGGCGGGTCTCCATGATGACGACCAGGTCGCCGATGCCGGCGCTGTTCTGCTCGTCGTGCGCCTTCACCTTGTTCGTACGACGCATGACCTTGCCGTACAGGGGGTGCTTCACACGGTCCTCGACCGCGACGACGATGGTCTTGTCCATCTTGTCGCTGACGACGTAGCCGCGGCGCACCTTGCGGGTAGCCCGCTCCTCGGTGGTCACCGTCTCGGTGTTCTCGCTCATCAGTGCCTCACTCACTCACGCTCGGGGCCGTACGGATGCCGAGCTCACGCTCACGCAGGATCGTGTAGATCCGCGAGATGTCGCGCTTGACCGCCTTGAGGCGGCCGTGCGACTCGAGCTGGCCGGTGGCCGCCTGGAAGCGGAGGTTGAAGAGCTCCTCCTTGGACTCCTTGAGCTTCGCGACGAGCGACTCGTCGTCGAAGCCGTCAAGGTCGGCCGGGGCCAGGCCCTGGGTTCCGATAGCCATCAGTTCGCACCACCCTCGCGCACCACGAAACGGCACTTCATCGGGAGCTTGTGCATCGCGCGGCGCATGGCCTCGCGTGCGAGCTCCTCGGGGACTCCGGCCAGCTCGAAGACGATGCGGCCGGGCTTGACGTTGGCGACCCACCACTCCGGGGAGCCCTTACCGGAACCCATGCGGGTCTCGGCGGGCTTCTTCGTCAGCGGGCGGTCCGGGTAGATGTTGATCCAGACCTTGCCGCCACGCTTGATGTGGCGGGTCATCGCGATACGAGCAGCCTCGATCTGGCGGTTCGTGACGTAGGCGGGCTCGAGAGCCTGGATGCCGAAGTCGCCGAACGAGATCGTGGTGCCACCCTTGGCAGCGCCGGAGCGCTTCGGGTGGTGCTGCTTGCGGTGCTTGAGCCTGCGGGGGATCAGCATGACTCAGGCCTCCGTTCCGGACTCGGGCGCTGCGGCCTGCTCGGCCGGCGCGTCGGTCGCGGCAGGGGCGTCGGCAGACTGACGCTGCGGGCGCTCGGTCCGACGACCGGCACCACCTCGACGCTCGCCACCGCGCTCGCCACGGGGCCCACGGCCCTGGCGGGGAGCGGCGGTCGCCTGCTGCGCGGCGAACTCCTTCTCGGTGAGGTCGCCCTTGTAGATCCAGACCTTCACGCCGATGCGGCCGAAGGTCGTGCGGGCCTCGAAGAAGCCGTAGTCGATGTTCGCGCGGAGGGTGTGCAGCGGCACGCGACCCTCGCGGTAGAACTCCGACCGGCTCATCTCGGCGCCGCCGAGACGACCCGAGACCTGCACGCGGATGCCCTTCGCGCCGGCGCGCTGCGCGGACTGGATGCCCTTGCGCATGGCGCGACGGAAGGAGACGCGGGAGGCGAGCTGCTCGGCGATGCCCTGCGCGACCAGCTGCGCCTCGATCTCGGCGTTCTTGACCTCGAGGATGTTGAGCTGCACCTGCTTGCCGGTGAGCTTCTCGAGCTCGCCGCGGATGCGGTCCGCCTCGGCGCCGCGGCGGCCGATGACGATGCCCGGACGGGCCGTGTGGATGTCCACGCGGACACGGTCGCGGGTGCGCTCGATCTCGACCTTGGCGATGCCGGCACGCTCGAGGCCCGTGGCCATGAGCTTGCGGATCTCGACGTCCTCACGGACGTAGTCGCGGTACCGCTGACCGGGCTTGGTGCTGTCGGCGAACCAGCGCGACCGGTGGTCGGTGGTGATGCCGAGGCGGTACCCGTGCGGGTGAATCTTCTGCCCCACTATCGGGCCCCTTCCTTCTGCTCACGCGGTGCGACGACCACGGTGATGTGGCTGGTGCGCTTGAGGATCTGGCTCGCGCGCCCCTGGGCCCGCGGGCGGAACCGCTTGAGCGTCGGGCCCTCGTCCACGAACGCGGCCGAGACGAAGAGCTCCGTCTCGTCGAAGCGCTCGCTCGCGCGGTCGGCCTTCACCCGGGCGTTCGCCACGGCGGACTCCACGACCTTCAGCACCGGCTCGCTCGCTGCCTGCGGCGCGAACTTCAGCACCGCGACGGCCTCGGCGGCCTGCTTGCCACGGATGAGGTCCACGACGCGCCGGGCCTTCTGGGGCGTGACACGGACGAACCGCGCCTGCGCCTTGGCTTCCATTGCTGTCCTGCTTCCTTTTCTCAGACAGTCCAGATCGCTACCACTGACCCGAGGTCAGCGGCGGCGACCCTTCTTGTCGTCCTTCACGTGGCCGCGGAAGGTCCGCGTAGGGGCGAACTCGCCCAGCTTGTGCCCGACCATCGACTCGGTCACGAAGACCGGGACGTGCTTGCGACCGTCGTGCACGGCAAAGGTGTGACCGAGGAAGTCGGGCGTGATGACCGACCGGCGGGACCAGGTCTTGATGACGTTCTTGGTCCCCTTCTCGTTCTGGACGTCGACCTTCTTCTGAAGGTGTCCGTCGATGAAGGGGCCCTTCTTCAGGCTACGAGGCATCTGTCAGGCTCCTTGTCAGCGCTTCTTGCCGGTGCGACGGCGGCGGACGATCAGCCGGTCGCTGGACTTGTTCGGGCGGCGGGTACGGCCCTCGGGCTTGCCCCAGGGGCTGACCGGGTGGCGACCACCGGAGGTCTTGCCCTCACCACCACCGTGCGGGTGGTCGACCGGGTTCATGACGACACCACGCACGGTCGGGCGGACGCCCTTCCAGCGCATGCGGCCGGCCTTGCCCCAGTTGATGTTCGACTGCTCGGCGTTGCCCACCTCGCCGACCGTGGCGCGGCAGCGCAGGTCGACGTTGCGGATCTCGCCCGACGGCATGCGCAGCTGCGCGTAGGGGCCGTCCTTGGCGACGAGCTGCACCGAGGCACCCGCGGAGCGGGCGATCTTGGCGCCGCCACCGGGGCGGAGCTCGACGGCGTGGATGACGGTACCCGTCGGGATGTTGCGCAGCGGCAGGTTGTTGCCGGGCTTGATGTCAGCGCCGGCGCCGGCCTCGACCACGTCACCCTGGGACAGCTTGTTCGGCGCGATGATGTAGCGCTTGGTGCCGTCCGCGTAGTGCAGGAGCGCGATGCGCGCCGTGCGGTTGGGGTCGTACTCGATGTGCGCGACCTTGGCGGGCACGCCGTCCTTGTCGTGGCGACGGAAGTCGATCACGCGGTACGCACGCTTGTGGCCACCACCCTTGTGACGGGTGGTGATACGACCGGAGTTGTTGCGGCCACCGGTCTTCGACAGCGGGCGAACCAGCGACTTCTCCGGCTGCGAGCGCGTGATCTCGACGAAGTCGGCAACGCTCGAGCCGCGGCGGCCGGGCGTCGTCGGCTTGTGCTTACGGATTCCCATGGAAGTAGTCCTCGATCTGCTCTCGTCCGGGTCAGCCGACCGGACCGCCGAAGATGTCGATCGAACCCTCGCGGAGGGTGACGATCGCACGCTTCGTGTCCTTGCGCTTGCCCAGGCCGTAGCGCGTACGACGCGCCTTGCCCTTGCGGTTGATCGTGTTCACCGAGGCGACCTTGACCCCGAAGACCTTCTCGACCGCGATCTTGATCTCGGTCTTGTTGGCGTTCGGGTCCACGACGAAGGTGTACTTGCCCTCGTCGAGGAGGTTGTAGGACTTCTCGGAGACGACCGGCGCGATCAGGATGTCGCGCGGGTCCTTCGTCACGGCGGTCACTTGGTGGCCTCCTCGGTCTTCGGCGCGAGGAACGCGGCGAGCGCGTCCTGCGTGAAGACGACGTCGTCGGAGACGAGGACGTCGTAGGTGTTCAGCTGGTCCGCGGTGAGCAGGTGGACCTGCTCGAGGTTGCGGAGCGACTTGATGGTCAGCTCGTCCGTGCGCTCGGTGACGACCAGCACGTGGGTGCGGGAGGTCAGCGTGGCGAGCGTGCTGAGCGCGGTCTTGGTCGACGGCACGCCGTCGACGCCGAAGCCCGACACGACGTGCACGCGGCCGGCGCGAGCGCGGTCGGAGAGGGCGCCACGCAGGGCGGCGGCCTTCATCTTCTTGGGGGTGCGCTGGTCGTACTTGCGCGGCTGCGGGCCGTGGACGGTGCCACCACCGGCGAACTGCGGGGCGCGGGTCGAACCCTGACGGGCGCGGCCGGTGCCCTTCTGCTTGTACGGCTTGCGGCCACCGCCGCGGACCTCGCCGCGGGTCTTGGTGGACGCGGTCCCCTGGCGGGCCGCCGCGCGCTGCGCGACGACGACCTGGTGGATCAGCGGGACGTTCGTCTCGACGTCGAACACCTCGGCGGGAAGCTCGGCGGTGCCGGCCTTCTTGCCCGCGGCGTCGATCACGTCGACGGTCAGGTTAGCCATGATGCTCAGGCTCCCTTCGCGGCGGTACGGACGAGGACGACGCCACCCTTGGGGCCGGGGACGGCGCCCTTGACGAGCAGCAGACCCTTCTCCGCGTCGACCGCGTGGACGGTCAGGTTCTGGACGGTCTTGCGGGCGTGGCCCATGCGACCGGCCATGCGCATGCCGCGGAAGACGCGCGACGGCGTGGAGGCGCCGCCGATCGAACCCGGCTTGCGGTGGTTGCGGTGCGCACCGTGCGAGGCGCCGACGCCGGAGAAGCCGTGGCGCTTCATGACACCCGCGGTGCCCTTGCCCTTGGTGGTGCCGACGACGTCGACCACGACGCCCGCCTCGAAGGCGGCGGCGGTGATCTCCTGGCCGAGCGCGAACTCGGCGGCGTCCTCGGTACGGATCTCGGCCACGTGGCGGCGCGGCGTGACGCCGGCCTTCTCGAAGTGGCCCTTGAGCGGCTTGGTGACCTTGCGCGGGTCGATCTGGCCGGCGGCGAGCTGGACGGCGGAGTAGCCGTCGGCGTCACCGGTGCGGACCTGCGTCACCACGTTGGTGGGGACGGCGACGACCGTCACGGGGACGAGCTTGCCGTCCTCGTTCCAGGTCTGCGTCATGCCGAGCTTGGTGCCGAGCACCGCGGTCACGTTCTTCTGCTGGTTGGTCATGATGTATCCCCCAGCCTCAGAGCTTGATCTCGATGTTCACGTCGGCCGGCAGGTCGATACGCATGAGCGAGTCGACGGCCTTCGGCGTGGGGTCGATGATGTCGATCAGCCTCTTGTGCGTGCGCATCTCGAAGTGCTCGCGGCTGTCCTTGTACTTGTGAGGCGACCGGATGACGGTGAAGACGTTCTTCTCCGTCGGCAGCGGCACCGGACCCACGACCGTCGCACCAGCGCGCGTCACCGTGTCGACGATCTTGCGCGCCGAGCTGTCGATGACCTCGTGGTCGTAGGACTTGAGCCGGATGCGGATCTTCTGTCCCGCCATGGCGTCGTCTGACTCTCTCTCTCGAACCGCTACTGTCCGACCCCCGCGCTCGGGCGTGTCGCATGTGTGGGACACAACCGGGCGCATGCCAAGACGGCGAGGGGCCGTGGATGTGGACCGCGGACGCGGACCACGACGTTTGTCGAGCCTGTCGAACACTGGTGCTCATGGGGCGCTCGTGCGCGTCGACAGCCGGCATCCCACGATCCCCTCCACCGGAGGGACATCGCACTTGGCGCACCGACGACCTGAGGCCGTGAGGTGCACCGCGGTGCTACACACTGTTCGACACGAGAAAGAACGCGCCCGTGACAGGCAACTTGACTATCTTGCCATACCCGCCCCAGGGATTCCAAGCCCGGACGGGTGTGACACCGGACGCACCGAGGCCCGGACCCCGCGGACGGGGCCCGGGCCTCGGACGGACCGGTGGAGCGTCAGCTCCCCAGGATCAGCAGGTGATCGTCAGATCACTTGTTGATCTTGGTGACACGGCCGGAACCGACCGTGCGGCCACCCTCACGGATGGCGAAGCCGAGGCCCTCCTCCATGGCGATCGGCTGGATCAGCTCGACCGACATCTCGGTGTTGTCGCCGGGCATGACCATCTCGGTGCCCTCGGGCAGCGTGATGACGCCGGTGACGTCGGTGGTCCGGAAGTAGAACTGCGGACGGTAGTTCGAGTAGAACGGGTTGTGACGGCCGCCCTCGTCCTTGCCCAGGATGTAGACCTGCGCCTCGAAGTTCGTGTGCGGGGTGATCGAACCCGGCTTCACGACGACCTGGCCGCGCTCGACGTCCTCGCGCTTGAGACCACGCAGCAGCAGACCGGTGTTGTCGCCCGCCTGGGCCTGGTCCATCTGCTTGTGGAAGGTCTCGATACCCGTGACCGTGGTCTTCTGCGGGTTGCGGATACCGACGATCTCGACCTCGGAGTTGATGTCGAGCGTGCCACGCTCCACCTTGCCGGTCACGACGGTGCCGCGGCCGGTGATGGTGAAGACGTCCTCGATCGGCATGAGGAACGGCTTGTCGAGGTCGCGCTCCGGCTCCGGGACGTTCTCGTCCACGGCCTCCATGAGCTCCAGCACCTTGGCGGTCCACTCGGGGTCACCCTCGAGGGCCTTGAGGCCGGAGACGCGGACGACGGGAGCGTTGTCGCCGTCGAACTCCTGCGACGACAGCAGCTCGCGGACCTCCATCTCGACGAGCTCGAGGATCTCCTCGTCGTCGACCATGTCGGCCTTGTTCAGCGCCACGAGCAGGTAGGGGACACCGACCTGGCGGGCCAGGAGGACGTGCTCACGCGTCTGGGCCATCGGGCCGTCGGTGGCGGCGACCACGAGGATGGCACCGTCCATCTGGGCCGCACCCGTGATCATGTTCTTGATGTAGTCGGCGTGACCCGGCGCGTCGACGTGCGCGTAGTGGCGCTTCGGCGTCTCGTACTCGATGTGCGCGATGTTGATCGTGATACCGCGCTGCTTCTCCTCCGGCGCGGCGTCGATCTCGTCGAAGTTGCGCTGCACGTTCGCCGGCAGGTCCGGGTACGTGTCCGCGAGGGTCTTCGAAATCGCGGCGGTCAGCGTCGTCTTACCGTGGTCGACGTGACCGATCGTGCCGATGTTGACGTGCGGCTTGGTCCGCTCGAACTTGGCCTTAGCCACTGTGTCCTCCTGGGACTTGGGTAGATGTTCCGAACGATTGCGAGGTTCGGCCGATCAAGCCTAACCCTGCGGGCGTTGCGGTTTCCTACAGGTTGATGGTTGTGCAGGTCGTCGACCTGTGGGGACTCACTCGCCCCGGGTCTTCTTGATGATCTCCTCAGCCACAGCCTTGGGGACCTCGGCGTAGCTGTCGAACTGCATCGAGTACACGGCGCGGCCCTGCGTCTTGGAACGCAGGTCACCGATGTACCCGAACATCTCGCTCAACGGTACCTGGGCGCGAACGACCTTGACGCCGGTCGCGTCCTCCATGGACTGGATGAGTCCACGACGCGAGTTGAGGTCGCCGATGACGTCACCCATGTACTCCTCGGGCGTGCGCACCTCGACGGCCATGACGGGCTCCAGCAGGACCGGGTCGGCCCGGCGGACACCCTCCTTGAACACCATCGAACCGGCGATCTTGAACGCCATCTCCGAAGAGTCGACGTCGTGGTAGGCACCGTCGATGAGCGTGGCCTTGACCCCGACCACGGGGAAGCCGGCGAGGACACCCTGCTGCATGGCCGCCTGGATACCGGCGTCCACCGACGGGATGTACTCACGCGGCACGCGACCGCCGGTGACCGCGTTGTCGAACTCGTAGAGCTCGCCCTCCGTGGTCTCCAGCGGCTCGAAGGTCACCTGGACCTTCGCGAACTGACCCGAACCACCGGTCTGCTTCTTGTGCGTGTAGTCGATCTTCTCCGCCTTGCGACGGATCGTCTCGCGGTACGCGACCTGCGGCTTGCCGACGTTGGCCTCGACCTTGAACTCCCGCTTCATGCGGTCGACCAGGATGTCGAGGTGGAGCTCGCCCATGCCGCCGATGACGGTCTGGCCGGTCTCCTCGTCCAGCTTGACGCGGAACGTCGGGTCCTCCTCGGCGAGCTTCTGGATCGCCGTGGAGAGCTTCTCCTGGTCAGCCTTCGTCTTGGGCTCGATGGCCACGTCGATGACAGGCTCCGGGAAGGTCATCGACTCGAGGATGACCGGCGCGTCCGGGGCGCTCAGGGTGTCACCGGTGGTGACGTCCTTGAGACCGATGAACGCGTAGATGTGGCCGGCCTGCGCCTCGGGGACCGGGTTCTCCTTGTTGGAGTGCATCTGGAAGAGCTTCCCGATGCGCTCCTTCTTGCCCTTGGTCGTGTTCTGGACCTGGGCGCCCTGCTCGACCTTGCCCGAGTAGACGCGGACGTAGGTGAGCTTGCCGAAGAACGGGTGCGACGCGACCTTGAACGCGAGGGCCGAGAACGGCTCGCTGGCGTCCGCGTGACGCTCGATGACCTTCTCCTCGTCCTTGACGTCGTGGCCCTGGACGGCCGGGACGTCGATCGGGGACGGGAGGAAGTCGATGACGGCGTCGAGCATGGGCTGGACGCCCTTGTTCTTGAACGCCGAACCGCACAGGACCGGGAAGGCCTCGGAGTTGATCGTCATCTTGCGGATGCCGGCCTTGAGCTCGTCGATCGTGAGCTCCTCGCCACCGAGGTACTTCTCGAGCAGGTCCTCGTCGGACTCCGCGACGGCCTCGATGAGCTCGTTGCGGTACTGCTCGGCCTTCTCCTGGAGGTCCGCGGGGATCTCCTCGACCTCGTACTTCTCGCCGAGGGCGGTCTCGCCGTGCCAGACCAGCGCCTTCATCTGCAGCAGGTCGACGACGCCGGTGAAGTCGTTCTCGGAGCCGATCGGCAGCTGGATGACCAGCGGCTTGGCCTTGAGGCGCTCGACGATCGTCTTGACCGTGAAGTAGAAGTCGGCACCCAGCTTGTCCATCTTGTTGACGAAGCAGATGCGCGGGACGTCGTACTTGTCGGCCTGGCGCCAGACGGTCTCGGACTGGGGCTCGACGCCCTCCTTGCCGTCGAACACCGCGACGGCGCCGTCGAGCACGCGGAGCGAACGCTCCACCTCGACGGTGAAGTCGACGTGCCCGGGGGTGTCGATGATGTTGATCTGGTTGTTGTTCCAGTAGCAGGTCGTCGCGGCGGACGTGATCGTGATGCCGCGCTCCTGCTCCTGCTCCATCCAGTCCATCGTCGAGGCGCCGTCGTGCGTCTCACCGATCTTGTAGTTCACACCGGTGTAGAACAGGATGCGCTCGGTGGTGGTGGTCTTGCCGGCATCGATGTGGGCCATGATGCCGATGTTGCGGACCTTGTTCAGGTCGGTCAGCACGTCGAGTGCCACGGTGTCTTACCCCTCGGGTCAGTGGGTCGGGGAACCGGTGCCGGAGACCCGGCGGCGGGCCGGCTCCGGATCCGCGGACGACCCCGGGGATCCCCCGGGGTCGTCCGTGCGCATCACCAGCGGTAGTGCGCGAAGGCCTTGTTCGACTCGGCCATCTTGTGCATGTCCTCGCGGCGCTTGACCGCGGCACCGAGGCCGTTCGAGGCGTCGAGGATCTCGTTCATGAGACGCTCGGTCATCGTCTTCTCGCGACGGGCGCGCGAGAAGTCGGTGAGCCAGCGCAGCGCGAGCGTCGTGGAGCGCGTGGGGCGCACCTCGACCGGCACCTGATAGGTCGCGCCACCGACACGGCGGGAGCGGACCTCGAGCGCCGGGCGGACGTTCTCGAGCGCGCGCTTGAGCACGACGACCGGGTCCTGGTCGGTCTTCGCACGGACGCCCTCGAGGGCGCCGTAGACGATCGACTCGGCGGTGGACTTCTTGCCGTCGAGCAGGACCTTGTTGATCAGCTGCGTGACGACGGGCGACCCGTAGACGGGGTCGACGATGAGCGGCCGCTTCGGGGCCGGACCCTTACGAGGCATCAGGCCTTCTCCTTCTTCGCGCCGTAGCGGGAACGCGCCTGCTTGCGGCCCTTGACACCCTGGGTGTCGAGCGCGCCGCGCACGATCTTGTAGCGGACGCCGGGAAGGTCCTTCACACGGCCGCCGCGCACGAGCACGATGGAGTGCTCCTGGAGGTTGTGGCCGACACCGGGGATGTAGGCGGTGACCTCGATGCCGGAGGAGAGCTTCACACGCGCGACCTTGCGGAGCGCCGAGTTGGGCTTCTTGGGGGTGGTGGTGTACACACGGGTGCACACGCCGCGCCGCTGCGGGGAACCCTTGAGGGCCGGAGTCTTCGACTTCCCGGCCTTCGAGGTCCGGCCCTTGCGGACGAGCTGCTGGATCGTAGGCACTACGTCTCCGTCGTCTCTCGAGCTCACGGGGACCGGGCGGTCCCCGACGGTGGTCTGTCTGGCTTGTGCGTGCCGATCGCATGCGGCACCAGCGGTCCCTCAGGACCGCGACGCCACGTACCACCGGCTCGATGGCCCGGGTCCGCTCCCCCGCACGTGGCGGTCCGAACGTTGTCCCGGGATGCCCCCGCACGACGTCGGCGGCGCGTCCTCCCGAGCTCGACGGACGATGTCCGAAGCCTCGGGGGATGCACGGCGCGACAGCACGGGCACGGCTTCCAAGATTACCCGGGGAAGCAAGCCGGGTCAAAGGGTGAGACGGCCGGCGGGCTGTGACGTCCGTCGCGCCGCCCCGGCGGCAGCAGGGAGGCCCCCTGCCGGACCGGTCTCCCGGTCCCGCAGGGGGCCTCCCCCGTCGAACGGACGATCAGCGGAAGTCGCCGAAGTCCAGGTCCTCCAGCGGGATCGCCTCGCCCGAGCCCATGCCGAGGGTCGGGAAGTCGATCTCGTCGTAGCCGAAGCTCGGGTAGAGCTCCGCCTTGGCCTGCTCGGTCGGCTCCACGTCGATGTTCCGGTAGCGCGCCAGGCCGGTGCCGGCCGGGATGAGCTTACCGAGGATGACGTTCTCCTTGAGGCCGAGCAGCGGGTCACGACGACCGCTCATCGCCGCCTCGGTCAGCACGCGGGTCGTCTCCTGGAAGGAGGCGGCCGAGAGCCACGAGTCGGTGGCGAGCGAGGCCTTCGTGATGCCCATGAGCTCCGGACGGCCGGAGGCCGGCTGGCCACCCTCCGCCACGGCCTTGCGGTTGGCGTCCTCGAAGCGGGTGCGCTCGGCGAGCTCACCCGGCAGCAGGTCGGCGTCACCCGCGTCGAGCACGGTCACGCGACGCAGCATCTGCCGCACGATGACCTCGATGTGCTTGTCGTGGATGTCCACACCCTGCGACCGGTAGGTCTCCTGCACCGCGTCCACCAGCTGACGCTGGGTGGCGCGCGGGCCGAGGATGCGGAGCACCTTCTTCGGGTCGACGGCGCCCTGGACGAGCTGGGTGCCGACCGTCACGTGGTCGCCGTCCGCGATGAGCAGACGGGCACGCTTGGTGACCGGGTACCGGATCTCCTCGCCGCCGTCGTCCGGGGTGAGGACGAGGTGACGGGTGCGCTCCGTGTCCTCGATCGCGACGCGACCGTTGTACTCGGCGATCGGGGCCTCACCCTTGGGGGTGCGAGCCTCGAACAGCTCGGTGACGCGCGGCAGACCCTGGGTGATGTCCTCCGCGGAGGCGACACCACCGGTGTGGAAGGTACGCATCGTCAGCTGGGTGCCCGGCTCGCCGATGGACTGCGCGGCGATGATGCCGACGGCCTCGCCGATGTCCACGAGCTTGCCCGTGGCCAGGGAGCGGCCGTAGCACTTGGCGCAGGTGCCGACGCGGGACTCGCAGGTCAGGACCGAGCGGACCTTGACCTCCTCGATGCCCGCCGCGATGACCTCGCCGATGACGACGTCACCGGCGTCGGAGCCGGCGGCCGCGATGACGGTCCCGTCCGGGGCCACCACGTCGGTCGCGAACGAGCGCGAGTAGATCGACGTCTCCACGCGGGCGTCCGGGACCAGCTGGTCACCGATGCGCTCCGCGACGGGCAGCGTCAGGCCGCGCTCGGTGCCGCAGTCGTCCTCACGGATGATGACGTCCTGCGACACGTCGACGAGACGACGCGTGAGGTAGCCGGAGTCCGCGGTACGCAGCGCCGTGTCGGCCAGACCCTTGCGGGCACCGTGCGAGGCGATGAAGTACTCGAGGACGGACAGGCCCTCGCGGTAGTTGGACTTGATCGGGCGGGGGATGATCTCGCCCTTCGGGTTCGCCACGAGGCCGCGCATGCCGGCGATCTGACGGACCTGCATCCAGTTACCACGGGCACCGGAGGAGACCATGCGGTACAGGGTGTTCCGCTCGTCGTTCTCCAGGTTCTCGCGCATGACCGCGGCGATCTTGTCGGTCGCCTGGGTCCAGATCTCGATGAGCTCCTGACGGCGCTCGTCGTCGGTGATCAGACCCTTGTCGTACTGGCTCTGCACCTTCAGCGCGCGCGCCTCGTGCTCGTCGAGGATCTCGTTCTTCACCTCGGGCATCGCGACGTCGGAGATCGCGATGGTGACGCCCGAGCGGGTCGCCCAGCGGTAGCCGGCGTCCTTCAGCGCGTCCAGCGACGTGGCGACGTCCACCTTCGGGTAGCGCTCGGCGAGGTCGTTGACGATCGCCGAGAGCTCCTTCTTGCCGACGACCTCGTTCTGGAACGGGTAGTCGACGGGCAGCGCCTCGTTGAAGATGGTGCGGCCCAGGGAGGTCTCGAACAGCAGCGGCGTGCCGGGCTCCCAGCCCTCCGGGGCGACGAAGCCACGGCTCGGCGGCACCAGGTCGTCGACGCGCAGCTTGATCGTCGCGTTGATGTCGAGCTCGCCACGGTCGAACGCCATGATCGCCTCGGCCTGCGACGAGAACACGCGGCCCTCGCCCTTCGCGCCGGGGCGGCCCGCCGTCAGGTGGTGCAGACCGATGATCATGTCCTGCGAGGGCATGGTCACCGGACGGCCGTCCGACGGCTTGAGGATGTTGTTGCTCGACAGCATGAGGATGCGGGCCTCGGCCTGCGCCTCGGCGCTCAGCGGCAGGTGCACGGCCATCTGGTCACCGTCGAAGTCGGCGTTGAACGCGCCGCAGACGAGCGGGTGCAGGTGGATGGCCTTGCCCTCGACGAGCTGCGGCTCGAACGCCTGGATGCCGAGACGGTGCAGCGTGGGCGCACGGTTCAGCAGCACCGGGTGCTCGGTGATGACCTCCTCGAGCACGTCCCACACGACCGCGCGGGTGCGCTCGACCATGCGCTTGGCCGACTTGATGTTCTGCGCGTGGTTGAGCTCGACGAGCCGCTTCATGACGAACGGCTTGAACAGCTCGAGCGCCATCTGCTTCGGCAGGCCGCACTGGTGCAGCTTGAGCTGCGGGCCGACCACGATGACCGAACGGCCCGAGTAGTCGACACGCTTGCCGAGCAGGTTCTGACGGAAACGACCCTGCTTGCCCTTGAGCATGTCGGAGATCGACTTCAGCGGACGGTTGCCCGGGCCCGTGACGGGGCGGCCGCGGCGACCGTTGTCGAACAGCGAGTCCACGGCCTCCTGGAGCATCCGCTTCTCGTTGTTGACGATGATCTCCGGCGCGCCCAGGTCGAGCAGACGCTTGAGACGGTTGTTGCGGTTGATCACGCGGCGGTACAGGTCGTTCAGGTCGGAGGTCGCGAAGCGGCCACCGTCCAGCTGCACCATCGGACGCAGGTCCGGCGGGATGACCGGGACGGCGTCCAGGACCATCGCCGACGGCGAGTTCGTCGTCGTGAGGAACGCGTTGACGACCTTGAGCCGCTTCAGGGCGCGGGTCTTGCGCTGACCCTTGCCGGTGCGGATGGTCTCGCGCAGCGACTCGGCCTCGGCGTCCAGGTCGAAGCTCTCCAGACGCTTCTGGATCGCCGCGGCACCCATCGAACCCTCGAAGTAGGTGCCGAAGCGGTCGACGAGCTGGCGGTACAGCATCTCGTCGCCCTCGAGGTCGGCGACCTTGAGGTTCTTGAAGCGGTCCCAGACCTGCTCGAGGCGGTCGAGCTCGGCGTCCGAGCGCTTGCGCAGCTGCGCCATCTCGCGCTCGGCGGAGTCGCGGACCTTGCGGCGCGCGTCGGCCTTGGCGCCCTCGGCCTCGAGCTCGGCGATGTCCTGCTCGAGCTTGACGGCGCGGGCGTTGATGTCGTTGTCGCGCCGGTCGGTGATCTCCTTCTTCTCCAGGTCGATCTCGTTCTGGAGGTTGGGGAGGTCCTCCTGACGCGCCTCGTCGTCGACCCACGTGATCATGTAGGCCGCGAAGTAGATGACCTTCTCCAGGTCCTTCGGCGCCAGGTCGAGCAGGTAGCCCAGGCGCGACGGCACACCCTTGAAGAACCAGATGTGCGTGACCGGGGCGGCGAGCTCGATGTGGCCCATGCGCTCACGGCGGACCTTCGAACGGGTCACCTCGACGCCGCAGCGCTCGCAGATGATGCCCTTGAAGCGCACGCGCTTGTACTTGCCGCAGTAGCACTCCCAGTCCCGGGTCGGACCGAAGATCTTCTCGCAGAAGAGCCCGTCCTTCTCCGGCTTCAGGGTGCGGTAGTTGATGGTCTCGGGCTTCTTGACCTCTCCGTGCGACCAGGCGCGGATGTCGTCGGCCGTGGCCAGGCCGATACGAAGCTCGTCGAAGACGTTGACGTCGAGCAAGATGTCCTACTTCCTCAAAGCTCTTTCGGAATATCCGTGGTGTTCAGCTGGTCGCTGGATCAGATCTCGTCGACCGTGGTCGCCGAGTTCGGACGGCGGGACAGGTCGATGCCGAGCTCCTCCGCCGCGCGGTACACCTCGTCGTCGGACTCCTTCATCTCGATGGAGACACCGTCGCTCGAGAGCACCTCGACGTTCAGGCAGAGGGACTGCATCTCCTTGAGGAGCACCTTGAACGACTCGGGGATGCCCGAGTCCGGGATGTTCTCGCCCTTGACGATCGCCTCGTAGACCTTCACGCGGCCCGGGATGTCGTCGGACTTGATGGTGAGCAGCTCCTGGAGGGTGTACGCGGCGCCGTACGCCTCGAGCGCCCACACCTCCATCTCGCCGAAACGCTGACCGCCGAACTGCGCCTTACCACCCAGCGGCTGCTGCGTGATCATCGAGTACGGGCCGGTCGAGCGCGCGTGGATCTTGTCGTCGACCAGGTGGTGCAGCTTGAGGATGTACATGTAGCCCACGGACACCGGGTCCGGGAACGGCTCGCCGGAGCGGCCGTCGAACAGCGGCGCCTTGCCGTCGTGGCCGACCATGCGGTCGCCGTCGCGGTTCGGCAGCGTCGTGGAGATGAGGCCGCGCAGGGCGTCCTCCTCCAGGCCGTCGAAGACCGGCGTGGCGACCGGGACACCCGGCTCGGAGCGCTTGGCGTGCTCCGGCAGCTTGTCCCGCCACGACAGGTCGTCGCCCTCGGCCAGCTCGACGTCCCAGCCGCGGCTGGCGACCCAGCCGAGGTGGGTCTCGAGGACCTGACCGACGTTCATACGACCCGGCACACCCAGCGGGTTGAGCACGATGTCGACGGGCGTGCCGTCCGAGAGGAACGGCATGTCCTCCTGCGGCAGGATCTTCGAGATGACGCCCTTGTTGCCGTGACGACCGGCGAGCTTGTCACCCACGGTGATCTTGCGGCGGTTGGCGATGTAGACGCGCACCAGCTGGTTCACGCCGGCGGGCAGCTCGTCGCCGTCCTCCCGGTTGAACTCGCGCACGCCGATGACGGTGCCGGACTCGCCGTGGGGCACCTTGAGGGACGTGTCGCGCACCTCGCGGGCCTTCTCGCCGAAGATGGCGCGCAGGAGGCGCTCCTCCGGGGTCAGCTCGGTCTCGCCCTTGGGGGTGACCTTGCCGACGAGGACGTCGCCGGCGCCGACCTCGGCACCGATGCGGATCACGCCGCGCTCGTCGAGGTCCGCCAGGACCTCCTCCGACACGTTCGGGATGTCCCGGGTGATCTCCTCGGGCCCGAGCTTCGTGTCGCGGGCGTCGACCTCGTGCTCCTCGATGTGGATCGAGGACAGGACGTCGTCCTCCACGAGGCGCTGCGACAGGATGATCGCGTCCTCGTAGTTGTGACCCTCCCACGACATGAACGCCACGAGCAGGTTGCGGCCGAGCGCGAGGTCGCCCTCGTCGGTCGCCGGGCCGTCGGCCAGCACGGAGCCGACCTCGACGCGGGCGCCGGCGTCGACCAGCACGCGCTGGTTGTAGGACGTGCCCTGGTTCGAGCGACGGAACTTCGCCACGCGGTACGTGGTGGTGGTCGCGTCGTCGTTCTCGACCGTGATGAGGTCGGCCGAGACCTGCGCCACGACGCCCGGCTTGGTGGCGACGATGACGTCACCGGCGTCGACGGCGGCACGACGCTCCATGCCGGTGCCGACGAGCGGCGCCTCGGAGCGGACCAGCGGCACCGCCTGGCGCTGCATGTTCGCGCCCATGAGCGCGCGGTTCGCGTCGTCGTGCTCGAGGAACGGGATGAGCGCGGTCGCGACCGACACCATCTGGCGCGGCGAGACGTCCATGTAGTCCACGTCGGAGGCGGGGACGTCGTCCGTCTCGCCACCCTTGGTGCGGACCAGGACGCGGTCGGACAGGAACGTGCCGTCCTCGGCGAGGGCCGTGTTGGCCTGCGCGATGACGTGACGGTCCTCGTCGTCCGCGGTGAGGTAGACGACCTCGTCGGTCACGCGACCCCGGACGACCTTGCGGTACGGGGTCTCGATGAAGCCGAACGGGTTGATGCGACCGAACGACGCGAGCGAACCGATGAGGCCGATGTTCGGGCCTTCCGGCGTCTCGATCGGGCACATGCGGCCGTAGTGCGACGGGTGGACGTCACGGACCTCCATGCCGGCGCGGTCGCGGGACAGACCGCCCGGGCCGAGCGCGGACAGGCGGCGCTTGTGCGTCAGGCCGGCCAGCGGGTTGTTCTGGTCCATGAACTGCGAGAGCTGCGACGTGCCGAAGAACTCGCGGATGGACGCCACGACCGGGCGGATGTTGATCAGGGTCTGCGGCGTGATCGCCTCGACGTCCTGGGTCGTCATGCGCTCGCGCACGACGCGCTCCATGCGGGACAGACCGGTGCGCACCTGGTTCTGGATGAGCTCGCCCACCGCGCGGATGCGACGGTTGCCGAAGTGGTCGATGTCGTCGGTCTCGACGCGGACCTCGACCGGCTCGCCGTCCTTGGTGCCCGCCATCGACGTCATGTCGGCGTGCAGCGCGGCCAGGTACTTGATGGTCGCGACGACGTCCGCGACGGCCAGGGTGCTGTCGGACAGCTCGGCGGAGACGCCCAGCTTCTTGTTCAGCTTGTAGCGGCCGACCTTCGCGAGGTCGTAGCGCTTGGAGTTGAAGTAGAAGTTCTCGATGAGCGCGCGACCGGCCTCGACCGTGGGCGGCTCGCCCGGACGGATCTTGCGGTAGAGGTCGACGAGGGCCTCGTCCTGGGTGTGGACGTGGTCCTTCTCGAGGGTGTCGAGCACGGCGGGGAACTCGGCGAACTCCTCGCGGATCTCCGCCTCGGTCATGCCGAGCGCCTTGAGCAGGACGGTGACGGGCTGCTTGCGCTTGCGGTCGACGCGGACGCCGACGGCGTCGCGCTTGTCGATCTCGAACTCGAGCCAGGCGCCGCGCGACGGGATGATCTTCGCGGAGAAGACGTCCTTGTCGCTCGTCTTGTCGGGGGTGCGCTCGAAGTACACGCCCGGGGAGCGGACGAGCTGCGAGACGACGACGCGCTCGGTGCCGTTGATGACGAAGGTGCCGCGGTCGGTCATGAGCGGGAAGTCGCCCATGAACACCGTCTGGCTCTTGATCTCACCGGTGGTGTAGTTGACGAACTCCGCGGTGACGAACAGCGGCGCCGCGTAGGTGAAGTCCTTCTCCTTGCACTCGTCCACCGTGTACTTCGCGGGCTCGAAGCGGTGGTTGGAGAAGGAGAGCGACATCGACTGGCCGAAGTCCTCGATCGGGGAGATCTCCTCGAAGATCTCCTCAAGGCCGGAGGACTCGGGGACGTCGTGGCGGCCGGCCTCGATCGCGGCCTCCACACGGGCCTGCCAGGCCTCGTTGCCGAGGAGCCAGTCGAAGCTCTCGACCTGCAGACCGAGGAGGTCCGGAGCAGCGAGGGGCTCGTGGATCCTGGCGAAGGAGACGCGGCGGGAGGCGGTACGGTTCGCGATGGCGTCGGCGGACGGAGCAGAAGGGGTGCGCGAGGCAGCCAAGAGGGGTCCTTCCCTGCAGTTCGATGGCACGCTGTACGCTCGGTCGTGCGACGGGCACCGGGGCGGGGCGAGGACCGCGTCCAAGCGTCACAGGGTGAGTCCGGGGAGTCACACGGGTGGCGAGGGCGGGACTTCGTCGGCGTGGAGGAGCGTCGGGGCACAGTCGAGCGCAAAGCGCTAGCGTAGCCGAAACCTCTGAACAAGTCCACCCGCGTGGGCGCGCGAGGAGACGTCCTCGGGTTTCATGGATCTGAGGACGTTGTCTCGGTGGCCGCCATATGCCGCCCAAGAAACGGTACCCACCAACGTTACCCGCCTCGGTACGACGTCGCCACCCGTCCGGCGGAGGGTTTGCTCACACTCCCGCAGACCTTCACAGGAACGACAGAACGGCCCGCACCCCGAGGGGTGCGGGCCGTTCCGGGAGCGTCCGCGGTCAGACCGCGGTCACCGTGAGGTGCGGCAGGGCCGCACGGCTCACTTGAGCTCGATGGAGGCGCCGGCGCCCTCGAGGGCAGCCTTGGCCTTCTCGGCGGTCTCCTTGTTGACGCCCTCCAGGACGGGCTTCGGGGCGCCGTCGACCAGGTCCTTGGCCTCCTTGAGACCGAGGGACGTGAGCGCGCGCACCTCCTTGATGACCTGGATCTTCTTGTCACCGGCGGCGGTCAGGACGACGTCGAACTCGTCCTTCTCCTCCTCGGCGGCGGCGTCGCCGGCACCGCCGGCGGGGGCGGCCACGGCCACGGCGGCCGGGGCGGCAGCGGTGACGTCGAACTTCTCCTCGAAGGCCTTCACGAACTCGGAGAGCTCGATGAGGGTGAGCTCCTCGAAGACGGACAGGAGCTCTTCGGTGCTGAGCTTCGCCATGATGGCGTTCCTTTCAGTCAGCGCTTCACGGGCCAGTCAGGCCCGCCAGAAGCAGGGGTGATGTGTCGGTGCGCCGCCTGGTCAGGCAGCGGCACCAGCCGATTCCTGCTTCTGACGCAGGGCATCGATGACGCGGGCGACCTGGGCGGGCTTCGCGGTGAAGGCGTAGGCAGCCTGGCTGATCTTGGCCTTCATCACGCCGGCCGCCTTGGCCAGCAGGACCTCACGGGACTCGAGGTCCGCGAGCTTGGTGATCTCCGCAGCGGTCAGGGGGGCGCCGTCGAGGACACCGCCCTTGATGACCAGCGCGGGGTTCGCCTTGGCGAAGTCACGCAGACCCTTGGCCGCCTCGACCGGGTCACCGGTCACGAAGGCGATCGCGGACGGTCCAGCAAGCTCGGCGTCGAGACCCTCGACACCGGCCTCCTTGGCCGCGATAGTGGTCAGCGTGTTCTTCACCACGGCGTAGGTTGCGTTGCCGCGCAGCGACCGCCGCAGCTCCTGGAGCTGCGTGACGGTGAGCCCGCGGTACTCGGTCAGCACGGCCGCGTTGGAGCTACGGAGCTTGTCCGCGATCTCCGCGACGGCGGCTGCCTTGTCCGGCCTCGCCATGGCAATCCTTCCGATGGTGGAGCCGCCGTCCACCCCGGCACAGAGAAGAGCCCCGGCGCAGGTGCGCACGGGGCTCGGAGAACACGGTCTGAACCGTGTGATCGTCGTCGTGTCACCTGCGCTGGCCTCCGCTCCGTAGCGGGACTTCGGTCTTCTGCTTTCCCAGGTGAACCTGGGCAGCGTCCGACGACCGGCGGTCTTGGGTTACCTGAGAACTGTACACGACGAGAGCCCCGCCCCTGCACCCTCCGGGACGAGGCCCTCGTCACACGAGCGCCGGGGCGCCGGCGTCCTCGGTGCCGCCGGTCGGCGGCAGGCCCGACGCTAGCGCGCCGGGACGGACCCCAGCAGCCCCTTGTCCAGTGGCAACGGGCCGTAGCAGACCAACGGGACCGGCTCCTGCTCGGGCTCCACCGCCGTGGCGAGCGCCGCGGCCGGCGCCTCCCCCGCGGCGAGCGCCGCGTGCAGCCGCGGCATCACCCGGGCGGCGACGTCGTCGCGCAACGGCGCCACCGACGCCACCACGGCGCGCGCCCCCAGCCTCAGCAGGACGCTCTTGAGCCCCAGGGGCTCTCCCCCGACCCGGGTCGACGCGCGGCCGACCTCGCACGCCGACAGCACCACCACCGTCCCGGCGAGGTCCACGCCGTCGAGCTCGTGCGCGTACAACGGGCCGTCGGCCAGGCGCACACAGGAGAACAGCGGGTTGTCCGGCTCGTGCACGCCGTGCGCGGCCACGTGCACCACCGACGCACGCGACAGCTCGGCCGTGGTCGCGGCGCACGTGGCGTCGGCGCCGGTCAGCAGCACGACCTCGTCCCACTCCCCGGCCACCAGAGCCGCCTCCCGCTCCGCCGACTCCAGGTCGGGACCACCGACCACGAGGGCGCCCCGCCGGTGCGGCGGCTCCGGCAGCCCCCCGAGGTCGACCCACGAGTGCACCCGGGTCGGCAGGCCCGCCCGGGACGGGAGCGCCGCCCACGGCAACGAGAGCAGGCCGTCACGGGCCGCGACGTACAACGGGCCGGTGACCTCCAGGGGCGCGAGGAGCAGGTCGTCCAGCCGGGCGAGCGAACGGCCGGCCGACGTCGCGGCGACGTGCCGCATCGGCGCCGGGATGAGGCGGTTGGACAGCACCTCCAGGTCCTGCCGCACCCGGCGGGCCAGCTCGGTCACCTCCGGCTGCGCGCACAGCTCCACCAGCCGAGCCCCCCGGGCGTCCACCCGCACGGCCGTCAGCCGGTCCCGCAGCAGGAACGACACGACGGCGGCACCCGGCCGGTCCCCGGCCAGGCCCGCCGACACCGCCCGCGCCGTCGCCGGCCGGGGCACGGGACCACCCGCGGCGCCGCCCAGCTGCCACGACCGCTGCCGCGCCCGCTCCTGCAGCCGGCGTGCCTCCACCGTCTTGCGGGCACCCTCCCGGGCGTCACCACCCTCACCGGCACCCAGCTCGCGTGCCTCCTCCGCGGCACGGCGGGCCCGCGCCATGAGGTCCGCCAGCTCCGGGTCCTCCGGAGGCCGCACCCGCGCCGCCCCGGCGAACGCCGCCCGACCGCGCTCCGTCGCGTCGAACACCGTGCCGGCACGCCCCGTCGCCAGGGCCGCCTCGACGTCCACGATCGCGAGGCGCGCACCGTGCGTCGCCGCCGCCGTGACGGTGTCCACCGACCCCAGCCGCGCCCGGTGGTCCGCGAGCACCCGGTGCCCCCGCCGCACCGCCGCCAGCCCCCCGCGGCGGTCCCCCCGCGCGAACGCCAGCTGCGCACGCACCGACTCGTGGTGCAGCCGCAGCGGCAGCGGGCAAGCCGTGAGACGGCGCGGGACCGCGTCGAGCACCTCGGCAGCGCGACCCGTGTCGCCGGCGAGCAGCGCCCACTCCGCCGCGAGCAGCCGCGCAGCGACCGAGACACCGGCCACGGCGGCCGGGCCGCGGTCGTCCCCCGCCCGGGCCAGGGCCAACGCCTCCTCGCTCCGCCGCCGCAAGGTCGCCTGCCGCACGCCGGGCGAGCGGCGGTCCTGCGACAGCCGCGCCTCCAGCTCGACGACCTCCGCCTGGAGGGCCCACGTCGTGTTCCCGACCCGCGCGAACGCCCGCCGTGCCTGACGCGCCCAGCGGGTCGCCTCGTCCGCGCGCCGCAGCAGCAGGGCACAGAGCGCTCGGGTGTACAGCGCGTCCGCGAGCTCGCCGGCGAGGTTCTCCGTCGCCAGGAGCTCCTCGGAGTCCGCCAGCACCTGCTCGGCCTCCGACACCAGGCCGGCGTCGACGAGGACCTGGGCCCGCATGACCTCGGACCAGCCGTCGGGTCCGCCGGGCTGCCGCCGCGCCGATGCCTCCAGCTCGGCCAGCGCCGCCGGGAAGTCGCCTTGGCGGTAGTGCGCGTAGCCCAGGTTGAACCCCGCGAACGCCTCGTACCGCTCGTGACCGATGGCACGGGCGTGCTGCAGCGCCGCCTCGTGGTCGACGACCACCTCGTCCAGACGCCCGAACTCCAGGTTGGCCGCCGCGCGGTTGATGTGCAGCACCGCGAGGTCGCGGTGGTTGTCGGCCGCCACACCCGCCAGTGCTCGGTCGAAGGCGTCCGCGGCAGCCGCCACCTCACCCGACCACAGCAGCAACAGGCCCTGCTGTCCGTGGGCGACGGCGGCCAGGCGGGTGTCCCCTGCCGCCTGCGCGACCTCGAGGGCCTCCTGGACCAGCCTCCGGGCGGCATCCAGGTCCCCGGTGAGGGAGTGCACGCACGCCGCCTCGCCGACGAGCGCCCGCACGCGCAGCTCCACCACCCAGGAGCCGACCGTCGCCGCGTCGAGCGGCGCGACGTCGCGCAGCAGCGCCCGGAACGCCTTCGAGGCGGGCCGGACCCGGGAGGCCGCGTTGAGCTCCTGCGCCTCACGCAGGCGCGCGTCGAGGGCCGTCCTGCTCGTCACCCGGGTCCCGCCCCCTCCTCCTACACGTCGGAACCACCGATCGCCGCACCGGACAGGTGGGTGGTCGTCGTCACAGCATCCCATGCGGCGCTCACCGGCTCCGCCTGGGCGGCCACGCGCTGCGTGGCGGCCAGGCGCGCCGCGGCGACCTCGGCGGCCAGGTAGGGCGCCGCGAACGAGGTCCCGCTCCACGTCGCGAACCCGCCGGTGAAGTCGTCCGGGTCCACCGACGCGCGGGTGCCCGGCCGCAGCCGCTCGGGCAGGCTCGCCTGCGGGGTCTCGGGACCGTCGATCGTGTCGGGCATCGTCGAGACCACCGCCGCCCCCGGCCGGACGCACGTCACCCACGGGCCGTCGTTGCTGAACACCGCGGTGGTGCCGTCCGGGTTGGTCGCCCCGGCCACCAGCAGGGGCGGGTGGTCGGCCGTGAGCTGGCGGTCGTCCACCGGCACCGGCACGGTGGTCTCCCCGACGGCGGTGTCGGGCGCCGGACGCCGCACCACGTGCGGCGCCCAGGCGGCCGGGAACATGGGCCGCGTCGTGCCGTCGTTCCCCGACGCGACGACCACCACGACGCCCGCCTGCCGCAGCGCCCGCAGCACCCGCCGCAGGGGTCCGTCGTACCCGTAGTCCTCCGGCTGCTCGTGGTAGTAGCCCATCGCCAGGACCGCCACGTCGATCGGGTGGTAGCCCTCGTCGCCGCGCTGACCCCGCCGGTGGAACCGCAGCAGCCGCCACAGCGTGTGCAGCACCTGCCACTCCGGGATGTCCCCCGAGCCGCCGAACGCCCGCACCGCGACGATCACGGCGTCCGGGCACACCTGGTGCACGATCCCCGCCATGAAGGTGCCGTGCCCGGCCACGGGGTCGAGCGGTCCCGTCAGCGGGTCCACGCTGAGGCCGCCGTACTCCGCGTCCTCCGACGGGAGGTCCGGCACCGGGTAGAGCCCGACGGGGCGGCCGTCCTCGAGCTGCGCCGTCCGCACCACCACCGCGCTGTCCTGCGGGTCGTCGGGGACGTAAGGGCCGAACCACTCGTGCGACCCGACACCGGTGTCGACGATCGCCACCGCGGGGCGGCGGGTGCCGTCCGCGGCCACCCAGGGCGTCTCCCCGTCCGGCAGCGACCGGCGCGGCGGGCCGCCGAGGTAGCGCACCGGCGCCAGACCGCCCGTGCCCGGACGGCCGTACTCGTCGATCGCGCTCACCGGCAGGGGCGTCGACTTCGGGCGGGCCACCGGCACGAACGGCAACGGCGTCGACTTCCCCCGTCGCTGGGCACGCATGACGTGGTCGAGCGCGACCCGCGGGGTGGGCCGGTCCCCCTCGTCCGCCTCGTCCGCCGCGTCCAGGTCGCCCAGCTCGCCCGTGATCCGCTCGATCACCTGCCAGACGTCCACCTCGACGTCGTCGTCCCGCGCCGGCACCAACCGCAGGGCGTACCCGAACGTCTCGTCGTCGACGTCGTCCACCGCCAGGTCGCCCAGGGTGCCGTCGTAGACCACCCGGTAGCCCATCTCGGTGGCGATCCGCCGCACGCCGTCGAGCCACGACGTCGGCTCGCCCTCGTCCGCCCAGTCGTCCAGCGCGACGACCGCTCCCTGCCCGCCCGCCGTCAGACGGTCGGACTCCCCGGCGAGACGCTCGCGCAGGAACGGCGGCAGGTCGCCGCGGACGATCAGCCGGTCCGCGACGTAGGTGGTGTCCTGCACCCGCGCCGCGCCGGGGCTGCGACGCACCCGGTCCGGGTCGAGATGACGGACCGGGCGCCGGCCACCGGCCGGGTCCTGGATGTACGACTCGCTCACGTGCTCCTCCTCGGATCAGGGCAGGGCGAAGCCCGTGCCCACCGCTCGACAACGCTGTGGTGCAGGTGGTGCAGGGTGCTGCTACAGCTCGACGACCGGCGTCGACACGGGTGTCTCGCCCTGCCGGACCAGCAGGCTGGCGGGCCCGCGCGGGACGTCCTCGATGACGAAACGGCCGTCCTCGTCGGACCGGGTGGTCACGGTCCCCTCGGGTCGACGGAGCTCGATGTCGAGGGCCTCGGCCGGCGCGAGCCAGCCGTCGACCCGCACGGTGCCGCGCTCGCTGCCCGCGGACAGCGCGACCATGACGGTGAGCCGTTCGTGGGTGAAGGTGATCGTGCGGGTCTCCACCGGGGCGTCGCTGCGCACGGAGCCGACGGGGACCTCGAGGACCTGCAGCTCCATGACCTCCGCCTCGAGACCGGCGAGCGTCATCGCGAAGCGGGACCGTTCGACGAGGCCGTCGGGGACCGGGTCGAGCAGGTCGTCGACCGTGGCGAGCCGCGTGAGCAGCGCGATGTCGAGCCCGTCGAGCGGGTCGTCCGCGCCGGGGACGTGGTCGAGCTCGGTCATGTCCATGAGGCCTCCCCATGTTCGGTGAGGACGACCCGCAGCTTGGCGAGGCAGCGTCCCCGAGTGGCGCCGATGCTTCCGACCGGCATGCCGATCGCGGTGGAGATGGAACGGTAGTCCGGGCGGTCCGCCAGGGAGACGAGCCGGAGCAGCTCCTGGCAGCGCTTCGGCAGCGTGCCGAGGGCCTGCCAGAGCAGCCGGTCCCGCTCGTCCTTCAGCACCTCGGCCTCCGGCCCCGGGCCGGCGTCCGGGAGCGTCGCCGACGTCTCCGCGTCGTCGTCCGGCAGCTCGGTGCGGTGCCCCTGGTCGGCGCGGTCCTTGCGCACGGCCTCCCACGCGGCGCGCCGCGCCGTGACCAGCAGCCACTTCAGGGTCGCCTTCGGCTCGGTGATCGAGTCCGCGTGGCGCACCAGCGCCGCCCAGGTGTGCTGGACGACGTCGTCGGCTGCCTCCCGGCTGACGCCCTGGGCGCGCACCGTCCGCCACAGCAGCGGCATCGCCTCGCGGACGAAGTCGCCGAGGGCGTCGGGACGACCCTCGCGGTACTCGAGCAGCGCGAACGCCGCCCTGTCACCGAGACTGGACGTGTCGGCAGTGCTGGACATGACGGCGGGCACCTCGTCGTGGTCGTGCGGGACCCCTCGGGCAGGGGCTGGCCACGAGCCTAGGGGGGCACCAGGTGCCCCGCGTCCCTCCATGGCTCCCGTCACCAGAATTCACCCTTCACCTCATCGGCAGTGTCACCCGCGAGGGAGGGGTCGCCGACGGGCCTGATACACGTCTGCGGAAAAACTTCACGAATCGTGCGCACCCGGTCCGGCGGGCCCGGCGGACCGACCCGCGGCACCGCTCGGGAGCCCCGGCGGGGACGACGACGGCCCGGCACCTGCGAGCAGGTGCCGGGCCGTCGGGGCGTGCGGGAGGGTGTCAGCCCTCGAGCAGCTTGGTGGTCTTCGACTGGTCGACCGGGATGCCCGGGCCGAACGTCGTCGCCAGCGTCGCCTTGGTGATGTAGCGACCCTTCGAGGACGACGGCTTGAGACGCAGGATCTCGTCCAGCGCGGCGCCGTAGTTCTCGACCAGCGCGGACTCGTCGAACGAGACCTTGCCGATGATGAAGTGGAGGTTCGCGTGCTTGTCGACGCGGAACTCGATCTTGCCGCCCTTGATGTCGGTCACGGCCTTGGTGACGTCCATCGTGACGGTGCCGGTCTTCGGGTTCGGCATGAGGCCACGGGGACCCAGCACCTTGCCCAGACGACCGACCTTGCCCATGAGGTCCGGCGTCGCGACGGCCGAGTCGAAGTCGGTGTAGCCGGCGGCCACCTTCGCGATGAGCTCGTCGCCGCCGACCTCGTCGGCACCGGCCGCGAGGGCCTCCTCGGCCTTCGCACCGTTCGCGAAGACGATGACGCGGGCGGTCTTGCCCGTGCCGTGCGGCAGGTTGACCGTGCCGCGGACCAGCTGGTCCGCCTTGCGCGGGTCGACACCGAGACGGAACACGGCCTCGACGGTCGCGTCAGCCTTCGACGCGGCGGTCTCCTTGGCCAGCTTCACGGCCTCGAGCGGGCTGTACAGGTTCTCGCGGTCGATCTTCGCCGCGGCGGCGCGGTACGCCTTGCTGCGCTTTGCCATCTGCGTTCTCCTTGCTGCAGTCGTGGTCGTCGGGTCTGCGCGGACCCTCCCACGTGCCCGACGCTCGTCGGGTCTTGGTCGTCCAGGACGGACGGGGTGCTCCGGCTCCGGCGGGGCGGACCCTGCCGGAGCCGGGGCGGCGTCACTCGGCGACGGTGATGCCCATCGAGCGGGCGGTGCCCGCGATGATCAGCATCGCGCCCTCGATGTCGTTCGCGTTGAGGTCCTGCATCTTGGTCTCGGCGATCTCGCGGACCTGGGCCTGCGAGAGCTGCGCGACCTTGACGGTGTGCGGCGTCGGGGAGCCCTTGGCCACACCGGCGGCCTTCTTGATGAGCTCGGCGGCCGGCGGCGTCTTCGTGATGAAGGTGAACGAGCGGTCCTCGTACACCGTGATCTCCACGGGGATGACGTTGCCGCGCTGCGACTCGGTCGCCGCGTTGTAGGCCTTGCAGAACTCCATGATGTTCACGCCGTGCTGACCGAGCGCGGGGCCGATCGGCGGGGCGGGGTTGGCCGCACCGGCCTGGATCTGGAGCTTGATGAGGCCGGCGACCTTCTTCTTGGGAGGCATGGTGCTTCCCCTTTCCTGTGTCGTGGACCGACGCCGTGGGCGATGACCCGGTTGCAGTGCTGCCGTCCCGCGGCGCGCCGGAGAGCTCCGGCGGCGCGGTCAGATCTTGGCGACCTGGTTGAACGACAGCTCGACCGGGGTCTCCCGGCCGAAGATGGAGACGAGGACCTTGAGCTTCTGGCCCTCGGCGTTGATCTCGGAGATCGTGGCGGGCAGCGTGTCGAACGGGCCGTCGGTGACGGTGACCGACTCGCCGACCTCGAAGTCGACCTCGATGGCGGGCGCGGACGCGCCGCCCTTCGCGGCGGACGCGGCAGGCTTGGCCGGCGCGGCCTCGAGGACGGAGGGGGCCAGCATGCCGAAGACCTCGTCGAGCGACAGCGGCACCGGCTGGTGGGTGTGACCCACGAACCCGGTGACGCCCGGCGTGTGGCGCACGGCGCCCCACGACTCGTCGGTGAGGTCCATGCGGACGAGGACGTAGCCGGGGATCCGGACGCGGCGGACGGTCTTCTTCTGCGCGTTCTTGATCTCGGTCACCTCCTCCATGGGGACCTCGACCTGGAAGATGTAGTCCTCCATGTTCAGGCTCTGGATGCGGTTCTCCAGGTTGGCCTTCACACGGTTCTCGTAGCCCGCGTAGGAGTGGATGACGAACCAGTCGCCGAACTGGCCGCGCAGCGTACGGCGCAGCTCCTCGGCGGGATCGACCTCGGCCTCGGCGTCGGCGTCGGCGTCAGCCTCGTCGTCGACGTCGGCGTCGACCGCGGGCTCAGCCTCGGCGTCCGTGCCGGGCTCGCCGTCGGCCGCGTCGTCGTCGACCTCGGGCGCGTCCTGCTCGGCCAGGGTGTCGGCCGCGTCCACGTCGGCAGGTGCGTCGAGCTCGGCCTCGGCGCCGGTGGCGTCGGGCTGCGAGACGTCGACGTCCTCGGTCTGCTCCAGAGGATCCTGGGACACGGAAGAACCTGCTTTCTGGCTGATGACGGGGCGTGCGGTCGAGGGTCCGACCCGAAGGTCAGGCCCCGAAGAGCCAGAAGACTCCCTGACCGACGAGGTAGTCGAGCGCGGTGACGAACAGCATCATCACGGTGACGAACACGATCACGACGATCGTGTAGTTGACGAGCTCGGACCGCGTCGGGGTGACGACCTTGCGCAGCTCGCCCACCACCTGGCGGACGAACAGGGCGATCCGAGCGAAGACGTTGCGACGCTCCTTGCCGGACTCTGCGTCGTGCGTTCCAGCGGCGTGCGCGGAGGACTCGCTCACTTCCACTACCCCGTTTCGCGATCGGACCGCAGCCACGCCGCCTGCCGGCGACGCACCCACGGCACGGACTCTGGCGTTCCGGGCCGCGCTGGCGCGCGACCACGCTGCGCGGTCCCTCGGGGGAACACGCTGGCAGGGTAGACAGGACTCGAACCTGCAACCTGCGGTTTTGGAGACCGCTGCGCTACCAATTGCGCCACTACCCTTCGTGCTCGACGACCGTCCTGGGGGCACCACGAAGGGCGCGACCCAGCATGGTGGCCGTCAACCACCGAGGGACAACTGTACGCGACGCGAGGCCGTAGGTCGAACCGCGTCCCGACCGGGGTTCGTCACACCCTCGCCGCGGGGTCCACGGCTGCCAGACTGTGCGGGTGCGCGACCTGGCCCGGCTCCCCAAAGCCCACCTCCACCTGCACTTCACCGGCTCCCTGCGCGTGACGTCGCTCGCCGACATGTCCGCCGCCCACGGCATCCGCCTGCCCGGTGCCCTCACCGACGGCGAGGCGCTGCGCGTCCCGGCGGACGAGCGCGGCTGGTTCCGGTTCCAGCGTCTGTACGACGCCGCCCGGCACTGCGTCCGGTCCGAGGCCGACATGCGGCGTCTGGTCGACGAGGCGGCCGCCGACGACGCCGCCGAGGGGTCGGGGCGCCTGGAGATCCAGGTCGACCCGACGTCGTACGCGCCGTTCGTCGGCGGCATCACCCCGGCCCTGGAGATCGTGCTCGACGAGGCGCGGGCCGCCAGCGCGCGGCACGGCCTCGAGGTGGCGGTCGTCGTGGCGGCGTCCCGGATGCGCCACCCGATGGACGCGCGGACCCTGGCACGCCTCGCCGCGCGGTACGCCGGCGAGGGACCGGGCGAGGTCGTGGGCTTCGGTCTGAGCAACGACGAGCGCCGCGGCGACACCGACGAGTTCGCGCACGCGTTCCGGATCGCGCGGCGGGCGGGGCTCGCGTCGGTGCCGCACGGCGGCGAGCTGCTGGGCCCGGGTCACCTGCGCGACGTCGTGGGCGCGCTGGCGCCGGACCGGATCGGGCACGGCGTGCGGTCGGTGGAGGACCCGACGCTGCTGGCGTCGCTGGTGGAGTCCGAGGTCGCGCTGGAGGTCTGCCCGGCGTCGAACGTGTCGCTGGGCGTGTACGCGCACGCCGAGGACGTGCCGCTGCGGGAGCTGGTGGACGCGGGCGCGCGGGTCGCGCTCGGCGCGGACGACCCGCTGCTGTTCGGGTCGCGGCTGGTCGCGCAGTACGAGTCGGCCCGCGAGGTGCACGGGTTCTCCGACGCCGAGCTGGCGGACCTCGCCCGGTCGTCGATCCGGGCGTCCCGGGCGTCGACGACGACCCGCGAGCGCCTGCTGGCGGGCGTCGACGACTGGCTGGCGGACGACCCGGTGGCCCGGCCCGTCTGATCCCGACCGCGTCGCGCCCGACCCCGCCGGTACCCCGGGTGCCGCGGCGGGACGGGCCGGGTCGGTCCGCGGAGGACAGGTCACGAGACGGTGTCGATCGTCGGGAGGTCGGCCCGGTGGGGTCGCCGGACGGCGCCCGGCAGGGCACCGTAGGAGTCCGCAGGACGCGCCGGGCGCGTCCGGGAGGGGTGGGGGCATGGGTACGCACCGCAGGACGTCGCGCCGTCGCGCGACGGCGACCGCGGCGGCGCTGGCCGCGGCTCTGCTCGTGCTGCCCGGCTGCGCGGCGTGGTCCGAGCTGACGGGCGATGCCCCCGCCGCGTCCCCGGGACCCGTCGCGGAGGCGTCGACCGCCCCGTCCCCGTCCCCCTCGGCGTCGCCGACACCGTCACCGTCGAGCGCTCCCCCGAGCCCGTCACCAGCCCCGACCCCGACCACCGCGAGCCCGTCACCGTCCGCGTCGCCCTCGCCGTCGGCCTCGACGGAGCCGGAGCCGGACGACGACGCCTCCGCGGACGCCGGGGGCACCGCCGACGGCGGGACGAAGAAGAAGTCCGAGGACGAGAAGCCGGCCGAGCCGGACTTCCTGGAGGTCGGCTCGTCCGGCGCCGGCGTGACCGCCCTGCAGGAGCGGCTGGTCGAGCTCGGCTACCACCTGCCGTCGGTCGACGGGTCGTTCGGGCCGATGACGCAGCAGGCCGTGTGGGCGCTGCAGAAGGCCGCGGGCCTGTACCGCGACGGGGTGGTCGGCCCGCGCACGGAGCAGGCGCTGGACGACGGCGTGCGGCCGGGCGCGGAGTCGTCGTCGGGCAAGGTCGTGGAGATCGACCTCGACCGTCAGCTCGTCAAGGCCGTCGAGGACGGTCGCGTGGTGCGGACGTTCAACGCGTCGTCGGGCAACGGCGAGTCGTACGAGGCGCTCGGCCGCACGTACACGGCGACGACGCCGCGCGGCACGTACGCCACCTACATGGAGCGCGACTACCTGCACGAGTCGACCCTCGAGCTGGGCTCGATGTACCGGCCCAAGTACTTCACGGGCGGGATCGCGGTCCACGGGTCGGGCTCGATCCCGCCGTACCCCGCGTCGCACGGCTGCATCCGGGTGTCGAACTCCGCGATGGACTGGCTGTGGGACTCGTGGGGCGTGCCGATCGGCACGACCGTCGTCGTGTACTAGCCCCCCGCGGGGCCGCGCGTCAGAGCGCGAGCCCGACGAGCACGGGCTCCGGCTCCAGCTCGACGCCGAACCGGTCCCGGACGCCGTCGCGCACGGCCCGGGCGAGGGTCACGACGTCCTGCGCCGTCGCCCCGCCACGGTTGGTCAGCGCGAGCGTGTGCCGGGTCGACAGCCGGGCCGGGGAGTGCTCCCCGGCGACGCCGTAGCCCTTGGTGAACCCGGCGTGCTCGATGAGCCAGGCGGCGCTGGTCTTGACGAGGCTCGGGTCGACGGCGCCGAGGCTCGGAGCCACGGTCGACTCGGGCACGGAGGAGCGCACGGGGTAGCGGGGGGCGTCGGCGGGCAGGTCGGCCGCCGCGTCGGCCGGCACGACCGGGTTGGTGAAGAACGATCCCGCGGACCAGCGGTCGTGGTCGGGCCGGGCCGCTCCCCCGACGCCGTCGAGCAGCATGCCCTTGCGGCCGCGCAGCTCCAGCACCGCGGCGCGGACGTCGGCCGACGGCGCCCTCTGCCCCACCTCGACGCCGAGCGTGCGCGCGAGCTCGCCGTAGCCGATGGGCGCGGACAGCGAGCCGAGCCGCATCTGCAGGCTGACGTCGAGGACGACGTACCGGGGGGTGGGGTACCAGGGCCCTCCCTCGGCACCGGCACGCATCGAGCGCTTGAGGACGCTGGTGCGGTAGCCGAACCCCAGCTCTGAGAGCGTGAGGGTCCGGCGCTGCCCGGTGGCGCGGTCCCAGGTGCGCACCGACGCGACGACGCCGGACACCTCCTGCCCGTACGCCCCGATGTTCTGCACGGGCGCGGCGCCGAGCGTGCCCGGGATGCCGGACAGCGCCTCGACCCCCACCCACTCGTTGGCGACCGCCTCGGCGACGAACGCGTCCCAGTCCTGGCCGGCGGGCAGGGTGAGGGTGGCCCCGCCGCACGAGCCCTCGTCCAGCCCGCAGGACGCGCTGAGGTCGGCGTCGAGGCCCTGCCGGACGTCCCGGACGACGACGCCGTCGAACCCGGCGTCCGCGACGAGCAGGTTCGACCCGCCGCCGAGGACGAGCAGGGGCTCCCCCGCGTCGTCGGCGGCACGGACGGCGTCGATCAGCTCCGCCTCGGTGGTCGCCTCGACGTACCGGTCGACGGGTCCACCGACGCGCAGCGTCGTGAGCTCGGCGAGGCTGGGCGTGGGGGCGTCGTCGGACGGTGCGGTGGTCTGCGGGGCGGTCTGGCTCACCCGTCCAGCGTAGACGCCCGGCGGGGGGCTCAGACGGCCTGCGGGCGGGGCAGCGGGCGCGCGGCCCCGGCGACGAGGAGGCCGACGGCGACGGGCAGCGCCAGCACCAGCAGCGCGAGGCGGTAGCCGGTGAGCTCGGCGAGGAACCCGATGAGCGCCGGGCCGACGAAGAACGCCGAGTAGCCGATGGTGGAGACCACCGCGACGCGCAGGGCCGCGCGCTGCGGGTCGTCGGACGCGGCCGACATGCCCATGGGGAAGCCCATGCCCGCGCCGGCGCCCCACAGCGCCACGCCGACGAGGGCGAGGGGCAGGCTCGGGACGAGCGCGAAGACACCGACGCCGACGATCGCCGCGACGCCGCTGCCGCGCAGCACGGCGACGCGGCCGTAGCGGTCGATGAGTGCCGTGCCGGCCAGGCGGGTGAGGGTCATCGCGACGAGGAACACCGCCAGGGCGAGCGCGCCGATGCCGTCGCCGGTCTCGAACCCGTCGACGGTGGCGAGCCCGACCCAGTCGTTGGCGGCGCCCTCGGTGAGCGCGGCCGCCATGACGACGAGCCCGATGAGCAGGGTGCGGGGCTCCCGCCAGGTCGCCAGGGTGTCCTTGACGGAGTGGCCGTGGGACGGCTCCACGGCGGTGGCGGGGTCGGCGGCGGCGTCCTGCGCGCCGGCGACCGAGGTCTCGGGTCCGGCGGCGCGGGCGGGGAGGAACGCGCGGACGCAGAGCAGGACGGCGACGGCGTCGACGACCTGCACGGTCATGAGGTGGGGGGTGAGCGGGACGTGGGCCCAGGCGGCGAGCGCCCCGACCCCCGCGCCGGCGACGGTGCCGAGGGAGAACGCGGCGTGGAAGCGCGGCATGATCGCGTGACCGAGGTGCTGCTCGACGACGGCGCCCTCGAGGTTCATGGCGGCGTCCCAGACGCCGACGCCGATGCCGACACCGAAGAGGCCGAGGCGTACCCAGCCGGCGTCCCCGGTCTCCACGCCGAAGCAGGCGACGGCGAATCCGACGGAGGAGAGCAGGGCGAAGAACAGCACGGTGCGGGCCGCGCCGAGCCGGGAGGTGATCATCCCGGACAGCGGGAGCGCACAGATCGAGCCGATGGACGCGGTGAGCAGCAGCAGGCCCATCTGCCCCTCGGAGAACCCGAGGCCGTCGCGCACCGCGGGGATGCGGGAGGCCCAGGTGGCCATGCCGAAGCCGGCCGCGGTGAAGACGCCGAACACCGCCCAGGTGGCGGCGCGGAGCCGACGGGCGTCGGCGGAGGTCACGGGACTGGTCACGGGACGACGATCCCGGATCGCCGACGGCCGGTCAAATCGTTTCGATCACGGTCCGCCGGTAGGCTGTCGCCACCTCGGCAGGAAGGAGCCGCGTTGGGCCGCACCCCGGGCACCCGCCCGACCCTCGCGAAGGTCGCCGAACGCGCCGGCGTGTCCGTCTCCACGGCCTCGCTCGCGTTCTCCGGCTCCGGACCCATCACCCCCGAGACGCGCGACAAGGTGCTCGCCGCCGCGTCCGACCTCGGGTACACCGGCCCCAACCCGCTCGGCCGCCAGCTGCGGCGCGGACGCTCCGGGATCGTCGGCGTCGTCATCGGCGACCAGCCCGGCCGCGCGTTCCGCGACCCCGTCGCCGTCCAGGTGCTCGACGGCCTCGTCGACGTGCTCGGCACCGACGGTCTCGGCGTGCTCCTCATCCGTGGCGTGCGCGGCGAGGACACCGTCGACCCGCTGCTCGAGACCGCCGGCATGGACGTCGCCGTGCTCGTGTGGGGCGCGCTGCGCGACGACCCCACCCTCGCCGCGCTGCAGCGGCGCGACGTGCCCGTCGTGATCGGCGAGGGCCACGCCGTCGAGGACGCCCCCCTCGTCGCGCTCGAGGACCGCGCCGGCACCGCGGAGGCCGTGCGGCACCTGCTCGAGCTCGGGCACACCCGCATCGCCGAGATCGCCCTGCCGTTCGACCAGCACGAGCGCAGCGGCCCCGTCGACGCCGCCCGCCTCGCCCAGGCCGACCGCACCTCGACCGCGCACCGCCTCGCCGGGGTCCGCGACGTCGTCGAGCCCGTCCTGACCTGGGAGTGCCCCGCCTCGCTCGTCGAGCACGGCCGCGACGCCGCGACCGAGATCCTCGGCGCCTGGGTGCCCGCGTCGGAACGCCCCACCGCGATCGTGGCGCACTCCGACCTGCTGGCCGCCGGTGCCGTCATCGCCGCGCGCGAGCTCGGTCTGCGCGTCCCCGAGGACGTCTCCATCGCCGGTTTCGACGGGCTCGACCTGCCGTGGCTCTCCCCCGACGTGCTCACCAGCGTCCACCAGCCGCTGCGGGACAAGGGCGCCGCACTCGGCCGCGCCGTCATCGACCTGCTCGCGGGCGAGGAGCCCACCACCGTCACGCTTCCCGTCGGGTTCGTCCCCGGGACGACGACGGGCCCCGTCCCGGCGCTCTGAGCGCGGCGGGACCTCCGCGACCGCCCGACGGGCTCCGCCCTCAGCCCACCGCGGCGGCGCCCGCGCGGCGCACGAGCTGCTCGGCCCGCTCCCGGGTGCAGAACGCCAGCACGGCGTCCTTGCGACCGGAGGCGGAGTCGAAGGAGATCTCCCCCGCGAGCTCGAAGCCGCTCGCGGCGGTGCGCGCGACGGCCGCCCGGTTGCGCACGTCGGGCTCCGCCACCAGACGGTCGACCGCGGGCCGCGAGAACGCGAAGTCGAGCATCGCCGGACCGAGGACCTGCCACGGCACCGACCCCTCGCCGCGGAAGAAGTGCACGCCGAGGTCGCCGGGGCGCACGTCGTAGGCGGCCGCCAGCGGGTCGTCCTCGGGGTGGTAGAGCTGCACGAGCACGACCGGCTCGCCCGCGGCCCGCACGAGGTAGGCGGCATGGGTGGGCAGCGACGCGACGAACTCGTACGTCTCGCGCAGCTCGTCGCGGGACAGCGCGTCGAGGCCCCAGAACCCGGCGTGGGGACGCGTCACCCACGCGTGCAGGACGTCGAGGTCCGCCGCAGGGTCCAGGACGTGCACGGTGAAGCCCGGCGCGACGTCGGACCGCCACACCTCGGCGCCGGGCTCCCCCTCGTACAACCGGTCCGTCATGACGCCTCCCAGGTCTCGGGGCGCAGCCGCGCCCAGTCGGTCTCGATGTCGTCGGTGCCGGCGGCCGCCCACCGCGGGTGCTGGTCCGCGTGGTGCGGCGAGCGGGGGTCGCCGCTCGCGCCGAACGGCACGCCCCACCGGCTGCGGCGACGGTCGCCCAGGTCCCACACCCAGCGGGCGACGCTGCCGCGCCACGACACGGTGGACACCCCCGGGACGCCGCCCGTGCAGCACACGGTGTCGGCGGTCCCGCCGACCCCCGCCCGCAGCGCCGGCGGGACGCCCGCGATCTGCTCGCGCGCGACGCCGGTGGCGTCGACGAGGGCGTGCCACGGCACCACGGGGTGCAGCTCGCCCCACGTCGAGGCGGCGCCCGCCACCTCGGCGAGCGCGGCCACCGCCTCGGCGGCGGGGTCGAGCGGGTGCTCCGGCGTCCCGCCGTGCGCGAGCACCGCGGGCAGGTGCAGGCCGACGTTCGTGGTGACGTCCAGCCAGGGTGCGAGCACCACCGGCAGCCCGTGCGGGGCGTGCAGCGGCGCGAGGGCCCGGTGCGCGGCGACGCGCCGCACGAGGGCGTCGCGCCAGCAGGCGAACAGCCCGGCGTCGCGCGACCCGGCCTCCATGCGGGCACCGTCGGCCGCCCACGCGCGCAGGCGGGCGGCGGCCGGGCCGAGGTCGTCACCCGTGACGCGGTCGAGGAGCCCGACCAGCGCGGCGGCGCCGGCGTCCTGGACGTCGCCGTGCACGCGGTGCTGGGTGGCGGGCGTCTCGCCACCCGCGGGCGCGTCGGCGAGGATCGCCCGGATGCGGGGCCCGCGGTGCGGCGCGTACGAGTGGCCGAGGTCGGGGACCCGGGCAGGCTCGTGCGGGGCGTCGTTGGCGTCCACGGCGAGGTCGTCGACCGTGACCGCCGTGGGCGCGGACCGCCGGACGGGCGGTGCCCAGCCCGGCCCGACGACGTGGGGCAGCACGCGCTCCGACCGGTCCCGGTCCGGCACGCGGCCCGCGGTGAGGCTGAGCACGGTGCCGTCGGAGTCGGCGGCCAGGACCCGGTTCACGGGGTCGACCCAGCCGGTGAACGCGGCGGCGACGTCGTGCGCGGTGCGGGAGCGCTGCAGCCGACGCCACGACGCGACCCCGAGGTCGGCGTCGACGCGCACGGGCCAGCGCAGCGCGTGCCGGTCGGTGACGAGCGGTCCGCGCGCCGTCTCGGTCCAGGCCACCTCCACGGGCTCGGCGCCCCGGACCGGGACGACCTCGACGCCGTGCTCAGCACCCTCCAGGGTGGCGGCCGACTCGGTGAACACCTCGACGTGGTGCGCCATCGCGTTGGTGATGCCCCACGCGACCGACGTCGGCGACGCGACGTCACCGCCGTCCTCGGACGCGGTCCCGGACGGGACGGTGGACTCGGCGTGGCCGAAGTGCAGCACGCCCGGCACGCCGGGGAACGCGAGGCCGACGACGTCGTACTCGTCGCACGCCAGGCGCACCTGCTGGTAGACGCCCGGCAGCTCCAGGATCCGGTGCGGGTCCCCCGCCAGCAGGGGTGCGCCCGACGCGGTGCGCGAGCCCGCGAGCGCCCACGCGTTCGACCCGGACGAGGCGCCGTCGGGCACGCCGAGCAGCGGGTGCCCGGGGCCGAGCGTGCGGGCGACGTGCTCGCGCCACAGCAGGCCGGGCCACCCGCTGAACAGGACGTGGTTGACGCAGAACACGCCGAGCGGTGCCCAGTCCGGCCACGGGGTGTGGTCGGGCAGCCGGCCCGGGGCCCGGGCCAGGAGGTCGAGCTCGGGGACGCCGCGGCCGCCGTCGGCCAGACCCGCGTTGACGCCCGCCGTGTATGCGGCCAGCCAGGCCCGCTCCGGCGGCGCGAGCGCGGCGTGGACCCGGCGGGCGGTGTCGGCCAGGCGCACGCGCACCGCGAACCGGTCCCACTCCAGGCCGCCGGGGCCGAACCGGGCGGCGAGCCGCCCCTCGGCCCGCCACCGGTCGGTCTCGAGCTGCCAGCCGCGGTCCCGCGCCGTGACGTAGCCCTGGCCGTACGCGAGGTCGAGCTCGTCCGCGGCGCGCACGTGGGGCACGCCGCGGACGTCGCGGAAGACCTCGAAGGGGCGACTCACGCGCGCGCCACCGGGTTCGCCATCGTGCCCGCGTAGATGAGGGACGACGACTGGTCGGCGAGGTCCACCATCTGCAGGGTGTTGCGCAGCTGGAGCCGGTTGAGGCAGGAGTGCGCGAACCGGTCGGCGCGCAGGTCGACGCCCGAGGTGAGGTCGGGGTGCTCGGCGTGGTGCCGGTCGATGACGTCCGCCACGACGGCCCAGAACCGGTCCTCGCCCAGCACGCCGTCGACGGCGAGGATGCCCGCGAGGTGGCGCAGGACGCCGTCGAAGACGTCGGTGAAGATCGCGAGCGCCTTCTCGTCGTCGTCCACGTCGGTCGCGATGCGCGTGATGCCTTCGGGCAGGCTGCGGGCGGTGGACAGCACGGCCACCTCCTCGCCGACGTCCTTCATCAGTGCCCGCTGCACGACGCCGTCGCGCAGCACGAGGACGAGGTTCTCCCCGTGGGGCATGAACGCGAGGTCGTGGGCGCGCAGCGCGTGCACGAGCGGGTAGAGGTAGGCGTCGAGGTAGGCGCGCAGCCACGCCTCGGGGGCAAGACCCGAGGCCCGCACGAGGGCGGTGGCCAGGGCCGTGCCGGAGGCGTCGCGGTGCAGGAGGCTCGCCATGGTGGCGAGCCGTTCGCCCGGCCCGACCCGGGGCAGGGCGGACTCCCGCCACAGCGCGGCGAGCATCTTGCGGTGCTGGTTGGGGCGGGGCGTGCGGTGGTAGACGTCGCCGGTGTACCCGACGGCCGCGACCTCGCGCAGCACGCCGAACCCGGCGCCCCGGAGCGTGGCGTCCCCGGCGACGAGGTCGGCGACCCAGTCGTTGATCGCGGGCGTGACCCGCATGTACGCCGGGGACAGCCCGCGCAGGAACCCCATGTTCTGGATCGCGAGCGCCGTCTTGACGTAGTGCCGCGCGGGGCGTGTGCGGTTCACCATGGTGCGGATCGACTGCTGCGGGGTGTACTCGTCGGCGCCGGGGCCCAGCGGCACGAGGTCGCCGCGGGCGACGTCCGCCGCGAACGTGACCGGCAGGCGGTGCTGCGCCTGCCACGGGTGCACCGGCAGGTAGAGGAAGTCGGCCGGGTCGTGGCCGCGGGCGGTCAGGCGGTCGGCGAACGCCGAGCGCTCGGCGCCGCTCAGCTCGGCGCCGTACAGGCCGGTCTCGGTCTGGTCGGCGCACAGCGCGAGGTGGGTGTGCTCGCGGCGGGCCGCGACCCAGTGCAGGCGCAGTCGCCCGCCCCGCTCCGGGGCGTAGGCACGGTAGTCGTCCAGGGAGAAGCCGATCCGGCCGTTGTTCGCGAGGAACCCCGGGTGGCCCTCGCTCATCGCGGCCTCGACCGTCGCGAACGTCGCGGCCGTGCGGCGGGCCTCCTCGGCGGCACCGGCCGTGGCGTCGACGGGCGCGGCGGTGAGGCCGGCGACCAGGCGGGCGACGTCCGGCGTCACGCCCGCGAGCTCCCGGTCCCGCTTCGCGGTCGCCGCCGCGAGGGTCGCCGACAGCTCCTCCAGGTAGACGGCCAGGAGGTCGTCCGGGACCCCGAGGAGCGGCTGCAGCTCGGCCACCAGCTCCAGGACGTCCACCGGCAGCACGGCGCCGTCGGCGGCGGTGCGGACGACCGACGCCGGGTCCACCACCCAGTGCTCGAGGGCGAACGTGCGGGCCGCGAACGCGTACGAGACGCCGTCGAGGTCGAGACGCCACCGTCCCGGCCCGGTCGCCGTCGGCGCGAAGAGCCGCTCGTGCGCCAGCTCCGCCACCGCCTTCGCGACCAGGTGCCGGTGCGCGTGCTCCGCCAGGTCGCGGCGCAGGTGCGGCGCCAGGTCGACGCCCTCCCCCAGCGGGGAGGCCGCGAAGTCGGCGCGCGTGCACACGCTCAGCGCCGCCGTCTTCGTGTGCCCGCCGTCGGTCACCTCGATCTCGCGCAGCACCCGGAAGCCAGCCGCCGCGTTCTTCGCGCCGATGGCCGCGTTCGCGACGTCCGGCTCCACGACGACGCGCGCCCCGTCCCGGCCACCCGCGGCCGCCGACGCCAGGCAGAACGCCACCACGGTCGCCATCACGGCGTCCGTCAGACCATGCCGCCGCTCACCCGCACCCGGGGGCGCCACCAGCAGGTGCATGCCCACGTCGCCCGGCTCGGCGTCGTGCAGGCCCGGCAGCAGGACGCGCGCCGGGTCGTACGTCTCCGTGTACGCCACCGGCTCGCCGTCGAGCAGCACGAACCACGCGTCCTGCGCCGGGTCGGCCACGAGGGTCGCCAGGTGCTCCCGCACCGCGTCCACCCCCAGCTCACCCATGTGCCACGCCGCCGACGCCGGGTGCGCCAGCCACGCCTGCAGGCGCGCCGCGTCCTCGGCCGGGACCGCGCGGACCACCGACGTCGTCCCCACCCGCGTCGAGCGGGAGAACACCGCCGCGGGCGCCGGCGCCGTCGCCGTCATCGGGCCACCTCCGTCCCGGCGTGCACCCGCACGCCCTCGCCCGCCGGGACCCCGCCCGGCAGGCCGAACTGCTGGAACGCGATCCGGCGCTCCACCCGGTACGGCTCCCGACCCGTCACCCGGGCCAGCACCACCGAGTTCCGCCACGGCCCGAACCCGAGGTCCGGCGCCGTCACCCCGTGCGAGTGCTCCTCCCCGTTCAGGGTCAGCACCCGCCCGTCGTCCGACACCACGTAGTCGCGCGTCACGTCGAACCGCCCCCGGTCGTCCAGCCGCAGCCGGTCCCGCACCGGGTCGAGGAACGCCGGGACGCCCGCCCCGTACCCCGTCGCCGCGACCACCGCGCGCGTGCGGTGCTCCGCCACCGTGCCGAGCTGCGCGTGCCGCAGCGTCAGCACGTACTCGCACCCGCCGTCCTCGGCCCGCTCCGTGCGGGCCGCCACCACCTCCGTGTCGCTGAGCAGCGTGGTGGGCACCTGCGCACCCAGCGCCGTGCGGCGGTACAGCGTGTCGTAGATGTCGTCGATCAGGTCCCCGCTGATCCCCTTGTACAGGGAGCGCTGCTCCCGGCCCAGCAGGTCCCGCAGCTCCGGGTCCAGCGCGTGGTAGTGGTCCGTGTACTCCGGCGACGTCATCTCCAGCGTCAGCTTCGTGTACTCCATCGGGAAGAACCGCGACGACCGCGTCACCCAGTCCAGCCGGTACTCGCCGGCGTCCTCCAGCAGGTCGCGGTACACCTCAGCGGCCGACTGCCCCGACCCGACGACCGTCACCGCGCCCGACGCCTTCAGGGCGTCCCGGTGCGGCAGGTAGTCCGCCGTGTGCACCACCGGACCGCCGTCCGACCCGGCCGCGTCGGCCACCAGGTCCGCCAGCGGCGCCGGCAGCCGCGGCGTCGTCCCCACGCCCAGCACGACGTGCCGCGCGCGGTACCGCTCCGTGACCGTCCCGTCCGGGCCCGCCACCTCCGCGACCACCACGTAGTCGTCCGACGCCGCGTCGTGCTCCACCGCGACCACGCGCCGCCCCCAGCGCAGGGACTCCAGGCGCGCCGCCACCCACCGGCAGTACTCGTCGTACTCCGCGCGCAACGGGTAGAACGACTCCCGGATGTAGAACGGGTACAGCCGCCCGCAGTCCTTGAGGAACGCCAGGAACGAGAACGGCGACGTCGGGTCCGCCATCGTCACCAGGTCCGCGAGGAACGGCACCTGGATCGTCGAGCCGTCGATCATCATCCCCGGGTGCCAGCGGAACCCGTCCGCCTGGTCCAGGAACACCGCGTCCACGTCGTCCAACGGGTCCGCGAGCGCCGCCAGGCCCAGGTTGAACGGCCCGATACCGATGCCGACGACGTCGTAGGTGCGCTCGCTCATCGGGTCTCCTCCAGGGTGGTGCGGTCCAGGTGCGGGTGGACGTCGCGGCAGGGCGGCTGCGCCGCGCCGATGAGGGCCTCGCCCGCGAGGAGGCCGTGGGCGGCGTCCCGCACGAGCGTCAGGACGTGCCGCACCTCGTCCAGGGTGCGGCCCGGGTCCAGCAGGGTGAGCTTGAGGCAGGGGCGGCCGTCGATCACCGTCTTGGCGACGCTCGCGCGCCCCGAGTCGAACAGCACGCGCCGCACCTGCGCGACGAGGGCGTCCGCCTGCGCGTCCGTCACCCCGTCCGGCTGGTAGCGGAAGATCACCGTCGACAGGTCCGTCGGCGCGACCAGGCGCAGCTCCGGGTCGTCCGCGAGGTCCGCGTGGACCGCCGCCGCGAGGTCGCACACCGCGTCCACCATCGCACCGATGCCGTCCGGCCCGATGGCGCGCAGCGTCGCCCACAGCTTGAGGGCGTCGAACCGGCGCGTCGTCTGCAACGACCGGTCGACCTGGTTGTCCGGGTCGGTGGCCGGGTTCAGGTAGTCCGCGTGCCACGCCGTGCGCGCCAGGTCCGCCGCCTCGCGGACGATCACCGCGCTGGCGGACACCGGCTGGAAGAACGTCTTGTGGAAGTCCACCGTCACCGAGCGGGCCCGCTCGATCCCCGCCAGGAGGTGCCGGCGCGTCGGCGAGACCAGCAGCCCGCCCCCGTAGGCGGCGTCCACGTGGAACCACACGTCGTGGGCGTCGCACAGGTCCGCGACCTGCGGCAACGGGTCGACCGTGCCGCGGTCCGTCGTCCCCGCCGTGGCGACCACCGCCATGGCGACGTCGCCCGCCGCCGCCGTGCGGGCCAGCGCGTCCGCGAGCTCCGCCGGCTCCAGCCGCCCGTCGGCGTCCGTCGCCACCGGCACCACGGCGTCGTCCGCCAGGCCCAGCAGCATCGCGGACTTCGCCACCGAGAAGTGGCTGACGTCCGTGGCGAGGATCCGCAGGCGCGCCTGCAGGCCCGTACGCGCCAGCCCGCCCAGCCGGCTCCCGTCGGGACCCGTCAGCGCCCGCTCCCGCGCCGCCAGCAGCGCGTGCAGGTTCGACTGGGTGCCACCCGACGTGAACACGCCGTCGCCGCCCGCGAACCCGATCCGGTCCGCCGTCCACGCCACCAGCCGGCGCTCCATGAGCGTCGCGACCGTCGACTGGTCGTACGTGTCCACGCTCGTGTTGATCGCCGCGAGCATCGCCTCCGCCCCGACCGCCGCGATGTCGACCGGGCAGTTCAGGTGCGCCGCGTACCCCGGGTCGTGGAACCACACGGCGTGCGTCGCGTACAGGTCGGCCGTCTCGCGCAGCGCCGCGGACGTGCCGACGCCCGGCCCGTCGAGGTCGACCGCGTCGACCAGCGCGGCGAGCTCGTCGCGGCTCGCGCCGCTCCACGGCTGGGAGACGGCGGCGAAGCGGGCGGCGACGTCGTCGACGACGTCGTGGACGACGCGGGCGTACGTCCCGGCCGTGGCACCGCGCAGGAGCGTTCCGGTGCTGGTCAGGGTCGCGTCGGGCGGGATCGTGGACACGCCGGATGAACCTCCGTGCAGGGAATGTTGAGGCTAGGCTCGCCTAACTTAGGCCGACCTTTGGCGCACTGTCCATTCCCGGACCGCCATCCGAGACGCCCACCCCTGTGACCCTGACCACTCGCGCCCGGAACGACCGAGCGCGGGCCCAGCGACTCAGCGCAGGTTCCGGTGACTCAGCGCAGGTTCCGGTGACTCAGCGCAGGTTCCGGTGACTCAGCGCAGGTTCCGGTGACTCAGCGCAGGTTCCGGTGACTCAGCGCAGGTTCCGGTGACTCAGCGCAAGTTCGTGCGAGTCAGCGCATGTCTCGGCCACCCAGCGGGAGACGCGAACTGCACCGGATACCGCGACCCGGCCGCACCCGGTCCTCGGGCGGGTGCCGGGCAGGCACGACCACCCACGCGACGGTAAAGGTCGGCGGAGGACGTCGCGCGTCGTCGTCCACCCCGAAGTGGAGGGCGCCCTGCGCCCGTGAACGCGACGACGCGCGACGTCCTCCGCCGACCGGAACCGAGCCGCACGACCCGGCACACCACCCGCAAGAGGCCGCGCTGACTCGCGAAGACGTGCGCTGACTCGCGAAGACGTGCGCTGACTCGCGGGAGTCCGCGCTGACTCGCGGGAGTCCGCGCTGACTCGCGGGAACGTGCGCCGACTCGCGGGCTACCGGACCGGGACGGTCGGCGTCGGGAGGTACACCTCACCGCCGGAGGCCCGGAACTCCGCCGACTTCGCGGCCATGCCCTCCTGCGCGACGTCGACCACGGCGCGCTGCGCCCCGGCGTCACCGAACTCGTCGCGGATGTCCTGCGAGATGCGCATGGAGCAGAACTTCGGCCCGCACATGGAGCAGAAGTGCGCGGTCTTCGCGGCCTCGGCGGGAAGGGTCTCGTCGTGGTACTCCTCGGCGAGCTCCGGGTCGAGGGACAGGTTGAACTGGTCGCGCCACCGGAACTCGAAGCGGGCCTTGCTCAGCGCGTCGTCGCGGGCCTGCGCGCCGGGGTGCCCCTTGGCGAGGTCGGCGGCGTGCGCGGCGATCTTGTAGGTGACGACGCCGGTGCGGACGTCGTCGCGGTTCGGCAGCCCGAGGTGCTCCTTGGGGGTGACGTAGCAGAGCATCGCGGTGCCGTAGCGGGCGATCTCGGTGGCGCCGATGGCGGACGTGATGTGGTCGTAGGCGGGCGCGATGTCCGTGACCAGCGGCCCGAGCGTGTAGAACGGGGCGCCGTCGCAGAGCTCCTGCTGACGTTCCACGTTCTCGCGCACGAGGTGGAAGGGGACGTGGCCGGGGCCTTCGACCATGACCTGGACGTCGTGGCGCCAGGCGCGCTTCGTCAGCTCGGCGAGGGTGTCGAGCTCGGCGAACTGGGCGGCGTCGTTGGCGTCGGCGATGGAGCCGGGGCGCAGGCCGTCGCCGAGGGAGAACGCGACGTCGTAGCGGGCGAAGATCCCGCAGAGCTCGTCGAAGTGGGTGTAGAGGAAGTTCTCCTGGTGGTGGGCGAGGCACCAGCCGGCCATGATCGAGCCGCCGCGCGACACGATGCCGGTGACGCGGTTCGCGGTGAGGGGCACGTACCGCAGCAGGACGCCGGCGTGGACGGTCATGTAGTCGACGCCTTGCTCGCACTGCTCGATGACGGTGTCCCGGTAGATCTCCCAGGTGAGGCGGGACGCGTCGCCGTCGACCTTCTCGAGCGCCTGGTAGATCGGCACGGTGCCGATGGGGACAGGGGAGTTGCGCAGGATCCACTCGCGGGTGGTGTGGATGTCGTCACCGGTGGACAGGTCCATGACGGTGTCCGCGCCCCACCGGGTGGCCCACTGGAGCTTCTCGACCTCCTCGGCGATCGAGGAGTGCACCGCGGAGTTCCCGATGTTCGCGTTGACCTTCACGGTGAACGCCTTGCCGATGATCATCGGCTCGGACTCGGGGTGGTTGACGTTGACGGGGATGATGGCGCGGCCGGCGGCCACCTCGCTGCGCACGAGCTCGACGTCGACCCCCTCGCGCAGCGCGACGAACCGCATCTCGGGGGTGATGTCGCCGCGTCGGGCGTAGTGCATCTGCGTGACGGTGCGGCCCTCCGTGGCGCGGCGGGGCGGGCGGGCGACACCCTGCCACTCCGCGGACGCGGCACCGCGGCGGCGGGCGCCGCGTCCGTCGTCGGCGAGGTCGCGGGTGCGCCCCTCGTACGTCTCGGTGTCGCCGCGGGCGGCGACCCAGTCCTCGCGCAGGGCCGGGATGCCGCGGACGGGGTCCCCGCCGGGGCCGTCGGTGCGGTAGACCCGGACCGGCGCGTTGGGGGTCCCGTCCGGGGAGTTCGCCAGGGTGATCTCGGTGACCGGCACCCTGATGCCGGTGTGCTCGCACGTCTCGTGGGCGAGCGTGCGGGTGGGGACGACGTCGTGCTCCATGAGTGCTCCTGCTTCCTACGCCGGCATGACCCGGTCAGGTTCGACGGTCCGGACGGCAGCAGTCCGATCTCAGCCCTTGCCAGGGCACCCGTGGGATCGCACGACAACGTAGCACGGGGGGGTGGAGCCGTGACCTGCACGGTCACGACGAGGCCGCGACCAGGACCCGGACGCACGGATCGCGGGAAGCCGCGCTGACTCGCGGGAGACTGCGCTGACTCGCGGGAGACTGCGCTGAGTCGCGGGGAGCCGCGCTGAGTCGCGGGAGACTGCGCTGACTCGCGGGAGACTGCGCTGAGTCGCGGGGAGCCGCGCTGAGTCGCGGGGAGCCGCGCTGAGTCGCGGGGAGCCGCGCTGAGTCGCGGGGAGCCGCGCTGAGTCGCGGGGAGCCGCGCTGAGTCGCGGGGAGGTGCGCTGAGTCGCGGGGACTGTCGTGACCGGCGCGGGTCAGGAGAGGCGGACGACGACCTGGGTGCGTCCGAGGACCTTCGCGCCGTCGTGGGTGACGGTGAGGTCGATGCGGGCCGTGCCGGCCTCCGCGTCGAGGGCGCCGACGGCGGCGCTCACCTCGACGGTCGCGGCGCCGCGCGCCGGGACGGGCACGGGCTTGGTGAAGCGGGTGCCGTAGCGCACGACGGCGCCGGGGTCGCCGACCCAGTCGACGACGACGCCGACGACGGTGCCCATGGTGCACATGCCGTGCGCGATGACGCCGGGCAGGCCGACCTCGGTGGCGAAGGACTCGTCCCAGTGGATGGGGTTGAAGTCGCCGCTGGCGCCGGCGTAGCGCACGAGGGTGGCGCGCTCGAGCTCGACGGTGCGGGTCGCGACGACGTCACCGACGGCGAGGTCCGCCAGCGCGGGACGGGTGGTGTCGCTCATCAGGACTCCTCGCCGCGGATGACGAGGCTGGACGTCACGGTGGCGACGTGCTCCCCGGGGGCGGCGTCGGCGTCCGCCGCGAAGATCTCGCAGCGGGTGCTCACCATGGAGATGCCGGCGCGCTGGGTGACGGAGTCGACGTGCAGCACGGTGACGAGCTCGTCACCGGCGACGATGGGCCGGTGGTGCGTGAAGCCTTCGTCGGCGTGCACCACGCGGGAGAAGTCGATGCCGGCCTCGGGGTCCGAGACGTAGGGCGACTCGGCGCGCTGCGCGACGACGACGGCGAAGGTCGGCGGCGCGACGAGGTCCGGATAGCCGAGACCCCGCGCCGCCACGAGGTCGTGGTGCGCGGGGTGCTCGGCTCCGACGGCCGAGGCGAACTCGCGGATCTTCTCGCGACCGACGGAGTACGGCGCGGTGGCCGGGTACTCGCGGCCCGCGAAGTCAGGGTTCGCCACGACGTCGGGGTGCTCTGTGCCGGAGGTCAGCGGGTCTCGCGGTGCGACGTGTGCTTGCCGCAGCGCGGGCAGAACTTCGCCAGCTCGAGACGGTCCGGGTTGTTCCGGCGGTTCTTCTTGGTGATGTAGTTCCGCTCCTTGCAGTCCACGCAGGCGAGCGTGATCTTCGGGCGGACGTCCGCGCTCTTGGCAGCCATGGTGTGTCACCTCTCGCGCCCCCGGAAGGCGCAACGTGCGTCAAGGAATGATGTCGGTCCGACGCCGGCCGTCGGACGAATGTCTTGCTTGGTAGCGAGGGCGGGGCTCGAACCCGCGACCTCACGATTATGAGTCGTGCGCTCTGACCAGCTGAGCTACCCCGCCGCGCGTGACGAAACGCGGGACCGTCCGTCCGTCGTACCGGTGGACGGCCCCGCGTCGAATCACAGAGCCCCGAAAGGGAATCGAACCCTTGACCTTCTCCTTACCATGGAGACGCTCTGCCGACTGAGCTATCGGGGCAGCGGAGAAGACTCTACACGTTCCCGGGCTTCCGAAGAAATCCGGTCCTGCGTCACACCTTCTCCTGGTGCAAGGAGCGTCTCGACCGCGGATCGAGCCGTTCCGTGCGGTGGCAGGTGAGGGATTCGAACCCCCGAAGTCGATGACGGCTGATTTACAGTCAGCTCCCTTTGGCCGCTCGGGCAACCTGCCTAGCAGGGCCGCGAACGACCTTGCGTGGACAACCATAGCGGCACCGGGCGCCCAGGTGGAAATCGGTCCGCCGTGGCCCTGATCACGCCCCGTCCGGTGCCGCTCGCGCGCCCCCGGCCCCCTCCCCCGGCCCTCTCGCCGGCACCCGGGTCGGTGTCCCCGCGCGGACATATCCTGCGCGAGTGACGACCCCTCCCGCCCCGGACCGCTGGGGGCTCCCCCTCGGTCTGAGCGCCTACCTGCTCTGGGGCGCCATGCCCCTCTACTTCCCGCTGCTGGAACCGGCGGGGGCGCTGGAGATCATCGCCCACCGCATCGTCTGGTCGCTGCTGTTCTGCCTCGTCCTGCTGGCCGCCACCCGCACGCTGCCGCAGCTGACGGCCGTGCTGCGCCGGCCGCGCACGCTCGGCGTGCTCGCGGTCGCGTCGGTCCTCATCGTCGTCAACTGGGCCACCTACGTGTACGCGGTGCTGTCCGGGCACGTCCTGGACGCCGCGCTCGGCTACTACATCAACCCGCTGGTGACGACGCTGCTCGGCGTCGTCCTACTGCGGGAGCGCCTGCGGACGGCCCAGTGGGTGGCCCTCGGCTCGGGCGCGGCGGCGGTCGTGGTCCTGTCCACCGGCGTCGGCGGGCTGCCGTGGGTCTCCCTGGTGCTCGCCTTCTCGTTCGGGCTGTACTCCCTGACGAAGAACCGCGTGGGACGCACCGTGGGCGCCCTGCCGAGCCTCGCGGTCGAGACGGCCGTCGCGACCCCGTTCGCCGTCGCGTACCTCGGGTGGCTCGTCGCCCAGGGCACCTCGACGTTCGCGCAGGAGGGCGCCGGGCACGCGCTGCTGCTCGCCGCGGCCGGCGTCGTCACCGGCGTGCCGCTGCTGCTGTTCGGGGCGGCCGCCCGGCGCCTGCCGCTGTCGGTCGTGGGGATGCTCCAGTTCCTCACCCCGACCCTGCAGTTCCTCGTGGGGCTGCTCGTGTTCGGCGAGCACATGTCCCCCGTCCGCTGGGTCGGGTTCGGGCTCGTCTGGGTGGCGCTGGTCGTCCTCACCGTCGACGGCACGCGGGCCGCCCGCGCGACGCGCCTCGCCGCCGCGGGACCGACTACCGTGGTCACCGAACCCTGACCCCTGACGCAAGGAGCATCCCGTGGCCGACTCGTCGTTCGACATCGTCTCCAAGGTCGACCGCCAGGAGGTCGACAACGCCCTCAACCAGGCGGCCAAGGAGATCGCGCAGCGCTACGACTTCCGCGGCGTCGGCGCCTCGATCGCGTGGAGCGGCGAGGGCGTCCTGCTCGTCGCCAACAGCGCCGAGCGCGTCAACGCCGTGCTCGACGTCTTCCAGACCAAGCTCATCAAGCGCGGCGTCTCCCTCAAGGTCCTCGACACCGACGACAAGGAGCCGCAGCCGTCCGGCAAGGAGTACCGCCTGCCGGTCGCCCTCAAGGAGGGGCTGTCGAGCGAGAACGCGAAGAAGATCACCAAGATCATCCGTGACGAGGGTCCCAAGGCCGTCAAGACGCAGATCACCGGTGACGAGGTACGCGTGACCTCCAAGAGCCGCGACGACCTGCAGACCGTCATCGCGCTGCTCAAGGCCGCCGACCTCGACGTGGCGCTGCAGTTCACGAACTACCGGTGACCCTCCCCCGCCTCGTCGCCAGCGACCTCGACGGCACGCTCCTGCGCTCGGACGGCACCGTGTCGGAGCGGACGCGGGCCGCGCTGCGTGCCGTCGAGGACGCGGGCGTCGAGGTGGTGCTGGTGACGGCCCGCCCGCCGCGGTGGCTCGACCCGCTGGCCGACTGCGTGGGTGGTCACGGCCGTGTCGTGTGCCTCGGCGGGGCCGCCGTCTGGGACCTCGCCGAGGGTGCCGCGATCGAGGTGCACGGGTTCGCCGACGACGAGCTCCGGGCGCTGGTCGCGGACGTGCGCGCGGCGGTGCCCGGGGTCGCGCTGGCCCTGGAGCGGGTCTCCGGGCCGGTCTTCGACCCGTGGTTCCCGCCGGACGAGACCGGTCTCCCGCCCGCCGTGCGCGCCGTGGCGGTGGAGGAGTCCCTGGACGACGTCGCACATCCGGCCGGGACGGTCGGCAAGCTGCTGGCGGTCGTGCCGGGCCGGGGCCTGTCCACGCGGGTCGGTGACGTCCAGCGCGGGCACCGGACCGACGCGGCGCAGGACGAGTTCTTCGCGGCGGTCCGCACCGCCGTCGGCGACCGCGCGCACCTGGCGTTCTCGGGTGCGGCCGGGCTGGCCGAGCTGCTGCCCGCCGGGGTGACGAAGGACCGGGCGCTGGCGCGCTGGTGCGCCCGTCTCGGCATCGCGGCGGCGGACGTCTGGGCGTTCGGCGACATGCCGAACGACCTGCCCATGCTGCGCTGGGCGGGGCGCGGCATCGCGGTGGCCAACGCGCACCCGGACGTCCTGGGGTGCGCGGACCTCGTCACGGACGGCAACGACGACGACGGTGTCGCGTCGGTGCTGGAGCGTGCGCTCGCCGGGCGGTGACGCCGCCGTCGGGCGCCCGCGTCAGGCGGGGCCCTCGGGGAGCCGGGCTCGCAGCTCGGCGATCTCGCCGCGCAGCGCCCTCAGCTCGGCCATGAGGAGCGCCGCCTGCTCCGGGGTCACCATCGTGCCCACCCCCGCGTCGACGAAGCGCGGCGGCAGGTCGGCGGCGTCGACGTCGTCGGAGCCGGCCCGGGCCTGCTGCGCGGCGAAGGTCTCCAGGTCGTCCTCGTCCGGCGGGGTGTAGGCGACCAGCTCGACGAGCCACGACGACAGCGTGGCGGTGACGACGCCCAGCAGGGCGATGCCGCCGAGCATGAGGAGCACCGCCATGGTGCGGCCCAGCGTCGTCACGGGCGCCATGTCCCCGTACCCGACGGTCGTGACCGTCACCAGCGCCCACCAGACGCCGTCGCCGAGCGTCTCGATCGTCGAGCCGGGCTCGCCCCGCTCCGCCTGCGTGACGACGAGCGCGGCGGTGACGACGAGCAGCACCGTCCCGACGGCGGCGTACCGCACCACCTTGCCGCGCAGCCGTCGTCGACCCGCCTGGTTGAGCCGGCTCACCACCGACACGAGCAGCAGGGGGCGCAGCGCCGGCACCAGCACGACGGCGAGGGCGAGCGGGTGCCGTCGCACGTAGACCCAGCGGCGCCGCGCCAGGACGACGCGCACGACGTAGTCCGCGGCGAAGACCGCCCACGTCACGGCGAGGAACCAGGCGCACGCCTCCCGGACGTCGGACCCGACCTCCGGGACGGCGATCGGCACGGCGTACGCCACGAGGAACAGCACGCCCACGGCCGTGAGCGGCCGCTCCGTGGCGGCCTCCCAGCGACGCAGGCGCGGCCCGACCACCTCGGACTCGCGACGAGCGAGGGCCTGCTGGAGGAACGGTTCCGACGACATCGCTGGTCAGCCTGCCAGAACCGGCGGCCGCACGCCCGGGGAGCCGGCACCGGGACGAACCGGCGGCGGCGCGCCCCGCTCGGGCGGGGCGGGTGACCGGGTGCGGTCAGCGGCGCCCGTCGGCCTCCCGGTCGCCGTGCGGCGGCGCGCCCGTGGCGTCGTCCGTCCCGGACGGGCCGGACGGCGCGAGGACGGCCCGGTCCCTCAGCTCGGCGCGCAGCGCGGCGAGCTCGGCGTGCAGCGCGTCCACCTGGCCGCGGGTGGCCTGGTGCTCCTCCTCCGTGGTGGCGTCCACGCGCTCCACCAGCCAGGACGCGAGCGTCGCCGTGACGACACCGAGGAGCGCGATGCCGCCGATCATGAGGCCGACGGCCACGAACCGGCCGGTGACCGTCACCGGGAACATGTCCCCGTAGCCCACCGTGGACATCGTGACGATGGCCCACCAGAACCCGTCACCGAGGTTCGCGATCGACGACCCCGGCACGCCGCGCTCGGCGTTGGTGATGGCGAGGGCGCCGGTGAGGACGAGCAGCGCGGTGCCGGCGGCGGCGAACACGACGACCTGGCCGCGCAGGTGGCGGGAACCCATCCGGTTGATGCGCAGCAGCGCGTTGACGAGCAGCAGCAGCCGCAGGGGTCGCAGCAGCGGCAGCGCGATGACCGCGAGGTCCAGCGGGTGGGTGCGCACGAAGTGCCACCGCCGCGGCGTGAGGACGAGCCGCACCCCGTAGTCGACGACGAACGCCACCCAGGTCAGCCAGAGGACGCCGGAGCAGGCGGTCCGCACGGCCGCGGGGACGTCGGGGAACGCGACGGGGACGGCGTACGCGACGAGGAACAGCAGGGCGACCACGAGCAGCGGCCACTCGACGGCACGCTCCCAGCGCGCGAACCGGTCCCCGGCCCCGTCGCCGCCCGCGGCGGCCCGGGCCCGGTCGAGACGACCGGTGCGAGGACGGGCGTCCGGCGCGTCGGTCGCCGGACCGTCGGGGTGGTCGAGGGGGCGGTCGGTCGGCGGTGCGGGAGTCGAGGACATCGCGCGCCACCCTAGCGGCGCGGCGGGGCGGTGCGTCAGTAGCGGGTGATGCCGCCGGGGCCGAACCCGGTGCCGCCGGCCATCTTCTCGAGGCGGGCGATGCGCTCGTTCATCGGCGGGTGGGTGGCGAACAGCTTGGCCATGCCGCCGCCGCGGAACGGGTTGGCGATCATGAGGTGCGAGACGTTCTCCAGGGGCTGCGTCTGCGGCAGCGGTGCCGCCGACGTGCCGCTCTCCAGCTTGCGCAGCGCGGACGCCAGCGCGAGGGGGTCGCCGGTGAGCTTGGCGCCGTCCTCGTCGGCGTCGTACTCACGGGTGCGGGAGATCGCCATCTGGATGAGCATCGCGGCGAACGGCGCGAGGATCGCCAGCGCGAGCGCGGCGAGCGGGTTGCCGCCCTCGCGGCGGTCGCCCCCGCCGAAGAACAGCAGGAACTGCGCCAGCGACGTGATGACGCCCGCGAGCGCCGACGCGACCGACGAGGTGAGGATGTCGCGGTTGTAGACGTGCATGAGCTCGTGGCCGAGCACGCCGCGCAGCTCGCGCTCGTCGAGGATCCGCAGGATGCCCTCGGTGCAGCACACGGCCGCGTTCTTCGGGTTGCGACCGGTCGCGAACGCGTTGGGCGCCTGGGTGGGCGAGATGTAGAGGCGGGGCATGGGCTGGCGCGCCACCGTGGAGAGCTCGCGCACGATGCGGTACATCTCCGGCGCCTCGAGCTCGGTCACGGGGTAGGCGTGCATCGCCTTGATCGCGATCTTGTCGGAGTTCCAGTACCCGACGAACGTGCCGATCAGACCCAGCGCGGTGAACAGGAACAGCATCCCCTGGCTGCCGCGGAAGAACAGCGCCCACAGGCCCAGGAGCACCGCCCACAGCACCCCGAAGAGCAGCACCGTCTTGAGGCCGTTGAAGTGCTGATGACCCACCGCTGATCTCCTTGGTTGACGACACCCGTGCAACGCGCAGGGTACGTCGCCGGTTCCCGTCCTGCCTCAGGCGGGCGTGCGGACCACGGGGTGCAGGGACAGCACGACGGCGTCGAACAGGCCGAGCATCGCCTCGCGCAGCGGGACGAACGGCGTCGTGAAGGTCACGTTGAGCACCGGCTCCAGCCCGCGCCGGGCCGTCCAGTAATCGGCCCGCAGCTCGGGCAGCGCCGGTTCGCCGTCGACGTCCGTCCGCTCGACCTCCGTCTGCCGCACCGCACGCAGCACCCAGCCGTCCTCGAGCTCCTGACGGTCGACGTCCGCGCCCGCGAGCGTCCCCGCGAGCCGGGCCACCAGCTCGTCCGAGCCGGCCGTCGCGGCGTCCACGGGGAACACCGCCATCGTGCCGGTGAGCGCGACGTCCCCGACGTCCATGGCGAACACCGTGATCGCGGCCGCGCCCGCCTCGGCCGCGCCGCGGGCCGCCGCCGTGAGGTTGTCCCGCGCCTCGCGCCGGGCCCGGGCCCGGTCGTCGCGCCGGCCCAGGCGCTGCACGACGACGTCGCGCACGCGGGCGTCGATCGCCGCCGGGTCGTCCAGCGGGACCGGCCACCAGCCGTTCGGGTACACGAACGCCCAGTGGGTGGCCGCCTCGGTGAGATCGACCCGCTCGCTGCTGGGCTCAGGCACGGCGTCGTCGCCGCCGGGCTCGCGTTCCTCGGTCAGGTGGGCGGCGACGCGGTCGGTGCCGAGCGGGTCGGTGGGCAGCGCCCGGACGTCGCTCATCCCGGGAACACCTCGATCCAGCTCGCCCACTCCTGCCGCTGCCGTGCGACCTCCCACCACAGGAGCCCACCGTAGACGAGGACCACGAAGGACACGAGGCTCAACCGGAGTGCACCGACCCGTACCGCACGTCGTCCGGAACCGTACCGCCGGAAGCCGTGGAGCACGTACCAGATCCCCCAGACGATGGCCGCCGACGCGACCGCGAGACCGAGCCATCCCGCCGCGCCGATCCCCGCCGACGGCGGGACCGGGAAGTCGTCGGGACGACCTGCCGCCCACCAGACGTCGAACCCGTCCTGCTCGACGTCGCGCAGCGCGTCGGTCGCCCTCTGGACCGCCAGCCACACGCCGGCGGCGGCGAACATCGCCCAGGCGACCCCGGCGCGGAAGAGTCGCTCCGTGGAGTCGCTGACCGCTTCGGACACGACGGCTCGGACGGCCGGGACGTGGACCGGCCCGCGCAGGCAGAACCAGGCGAAGAAGACGATCACGACGATCAGGAAGAGACCGGATGCCGTCTGGGAGGGCCACGGCGGGTCCGCGGGAAAGTTCACGACACCTCGAGCCGGGCGTAGGTCGAACCGTTCACCAGCACGGAGATCTCGTCCTCGACCTGGTCGACGAGGTGCGAGTACGGGGTGTCGCACTCGATCTCGACGACCTCGTCGCGGGACAGGGGGAAGAGACTCAACCGCCAGGTGTGGAGCACCTGGCCGGTCGTCGCGTCGGAGGTGTCCACGACCTGCACGAGGAGCGGACCGCTGCCGGTCTCGACCGAGTCGGACGTGTAGCCATCCACCACGACGCCGGGGATCCGCGGCACCCGCCGCGCGCCCTTGACCGCACGGCGGAACGCCTTGGTGACGTCCCCGCGCGCGCGGAAGGTCCGCACGAGAAGGCTCGCGGTCGGACGGTGGTCGTTCGCCGGATCGAACCAGATCCCCGCGCCCCAGGCATCGCCCGCGCCCGTGGCCCGCTCGTCGACGGCCCGCACCGCGGCGATGACGGCGTCGTCGTTCTCGCCCCCCGGCACCTCGGCAGCGACGTCGCCCCATCCGGCGGGGTTGAGCCCGGCCGGCCAGAAGATCCAGCCCGGGCGAGACGGGAACGTGAACACCTCGTCCGCGCCGGGACGCGCCGGGTCATCGGTCATCGGTCACCACGTCTTCTGATCACGGTAGAGCAGTGTGCCATTGCCGACGACGTCGCTGACGTACGGGGCGACGACGGTGCCCAGGGAGCCGACGGCGAGCGGGTTGAGCGAGCCCAGACGCTGCAGGGTGGCCGGGTACGCCGTCGCCCCCTGCGCGAACTGTCGGACGCCGTTCGCGTTGCTCAACGCCTGGAAGGACCGTGCCGCGTCGGAATGACCCATGAAGTTCATGACCCAGGCGCGCCCCCGGAGTCCCGAGAACGAGCGCACGCCCTGCTGGAACCATGTCACCGGGTTGTACCGGCGCACGTCCGCGCTGCGGAACCCTGAGGTCGCACGGCTCCAGGTGCTGCGGACGACGTTGCGCGTCTGAGGGCTGCCGAAGCGGCTGATGTTCTGCGTGAGGCGAGTCTGCCGCGCCGCACCCTGCGCGACGCCGCGGGCACCCGTGGCCTTGAAGGCGGCGCCTGCGCCCCGGCCCACCCCGAACGTCGCGATGGCCACGAAGCCGAGCAGGACGTTGACCCAGTCCCCCTCGCCGTGGAGGACGAGCGCGATGTCGGCGACCAGCGCCACGACCGTCGCCACGAGCGCGACGACCGCCAGGATCTGCCCGAGGATCGGCACCCACCCGAGGACGAGCGCGGCGATGCCGGCCCACATGGCGATCTTGCCGGCCCACTTCGAGACGAAGTTCGCGAGGTCGGACCCCCACTTCTCCCACCAGCCGTCGTTCAGGTCGCTGGCCTTGACGCCCTCGCGGATGTCGCCGGCGGCCGCCCGCGCGGCGGCGCGCCACGTCGACACGATGCCGTCGAGCTCGCCGACGGTGAGGCTCAGGGACGTCCGGGCGGTGTCCCGCGTGGAGACCTGGGTCCGCAGCATCCAGCTCGCCGCCGAGTCGACGGGCTCACCGGTGGTGCGGGCCGTGGTGACGGCGTCGTCGTAGTGCTCCTGCGCCGTCGTGACCGCCCGTTCGGCGTCGTCGACCGCCTCCTGCGCGGCCTTCGCCCGCGTCAGGAGGGCCTCGGCGTCGGCCTGCGCCTGGTGGTGCGCCACGGCGTAGGTGGTCAGCGCCGTCGCCACGGCGGCGTAGCGGGTGCTCGCCTTCTGGAGCTCCTTGCGCACGTCGTCCGTCTTCTCGCGCAGCGCCTCGACCGCGTCCGAGGTGAAGTCGCAGGTGTCCTCGATGACGCCGAGCGCCTGCCACGCCTCGTCGATCGCGTCGGCCACACCGGTGTAGTACGTCGCGGCGTCCGTCGAGGTCTGCGGGTTCCCGGGGACGGGGTTCGCCGCCGCCAGCGGCTCCCAGCGGCTCACGACTCCTCCAGCGACTTCGCGAGGTCGGCGTCGACGCACTGGAACTGCTCCGCGACAGCACCCACCAGCTCGGCGACGTTCGCCACCGAGTCGCGCATCTTCGCGCGCCGTTCCTTCCAGTCGCCCGCGAACGAACGGATCGCGTCGGCCAGCTCGTCGTCGCCGACGGCGTCGGCCACCCGCCCCGCATAGGTGTCCGCGGCGTCGAACTCCGCCGCCACGAGCTCCAGGCCGGTGCCGGTGTTCGCCAGCAGCGCCGTGTCGAGCCTCAGATCGGTCATGTCTCCCTGCCGTCACCTCGCCGGAACGACCGACGGGGCGGCCCGCTCTGGGCCGCCCCGTCGGTCGGATGTCGCCTGCGTCAGCCGCGGATGCCCTGGGCGAGCTGGGCGTCGACGTCGGACAGCGTCTGGGCGGTCTGCTCGAGGAACGAGGCCATGCCCTCGAGGCCCTCGATGGCCTGGGTGGTGCCCGTGGTGAACTCCTCGTAGGAGGTCTGGAACGCGCCCGAGGCCTGGTCGGTGACGAAGCCGGACGAGACCAGGTTGTTCACCTGGGTCTGCAGGTTCTGCAGGATCTCGGTCAGCTGCTGCTGGCCGTTGCGCAGCTGGCCGGCCTGGGACCGCAGCTCGTCGTAGGACACGTTGACGTTCGCCATGACATTGCTCCTCGTGAGTGGATGAACCCGACCCGTGCGGGTCGGTCCGTCGTCGGACCCGACACTAGTGACCGATGCCCGGGGCGTCGATGGGGAGAACTCCCCATCTCGCCGGGTGGACGCTACCCCTGCTCGTCCAGGACGAACGGGAGGTGGACCCGCGTGTGCTTGCCCCGGGCGACCCACGCGCCGCGCCCGGGCGGGAACTCGCCCTTGCCGGACCGCGGCAGCGACGTCTTGAGGATCGTGTCGCCGTCGAGGTTCTCCGGCTGGAGCAGCAGGCCGCGGCGGCCGTTCTTCACCTCGCCGAACAGCGGCCACGTCGCGCCCCACGCCCCGGTCTCGGCCTCCGCGACGAGCAGGTGTTCGCTGCTGCGGATCGCCTTGGTGAGGTCCTGGATCGCCTTGTCGGCGGGTGTCTGCAGGTACTCGTTGATCGCCTCGACCACCACGACGATCCCGGGCGAGACGTCCTCGTCCTGGACCGCGGCGAGCAGGTCGGCGGCCAGCCCCTTGACCTTCTCCACGCCCGTCGCGACGTCCGCCCAGGGCAGCTGGTCCGCGATCGCGGAGCGGGCCTGCGCGAACAGGTAGAGCCGCGCGTCGGGGTTCGCGCGCAGCACGGCACGCCCGATGGCGACGAGCGCGTTCGAGCGTCCCGCCCCCGGCGGGCCGGCGACCACCATCGTGCCCGTCGGCTCGAACGGCAGCGGCGCGATGCCGAGCGAGTCGAGGCCGAGCACCGGCCGTCCGTCGACGGCGGGCGGCAGCTCCGCCTGCCGGTACTGCGTGGGCAGGACCCGCACGGCGGGCGCCGGACGCACGCCGGCCTCCACCATGGACCGGCCGAGCTTCTCCGTGGCGGCGGCCTGCGCCGACACCGACGGGGTGCCGCCGATGACCGCGACCTGCAGCTCGAGGCCGTCGAGCAGCGCCCGGCCGTTCGGCGAGTCCGCCGTGATGACGTCGCGGGGCGCGTTGAACGCCAGGTAGCCGTCGTCCGTCATGCGCAGCAGCAGGTTGCGCTGCACCATCGACCGCACGTAGGTCGGCACCGCGCCGGACCGGTCGGCGGTGAACACGACGTGCATGCCGAGCGCACGGCCGTCGTTGAGGATGTCGCGGAACGCGTCGAACCACTCCGAGCGGCCCGCACCCACCTCGAAGTCGTCGCGGAACGCGGGGAACCCGTCGACGAGGAGCAGGATGCGGGGCACGCCCTGCTGGCCGGTGAGGCGCCGGTACTCGGTAACGCTGGACGCCGACACCGCGGCGAACGCCTCCCCGCGGCGCACCAGCTCGTCGCGCAGCATCCGCATGAGGCCGACGACGCGCTCGACGTCGTCGCCGCGGGCGACCGTGCCGACGTGCGGCAGGGACGACAGCATCCGCAGCGCACCGGCCGCGAAGTCCAGGCCGTAGACGTGCACCGGACCGCCGCGGGGCGTGATGCCGGCGGCGGTGGCGATGCTGCGCAGCGCCGTCGACTTGCCCGCGCCGCTCGTGCCGTAGACGCCCAGGTGTCCGTCGGTGTCCGGGTTGAAGTAGACCGGCCGCTGCGCCTGCGCCTCGGGGATGTCCGCGACACCCACGAGGATCTCGGTGTCCGTGCGCTGGTGCAGGCGGGTGAGGTCGTAGACGTCCGCCAGCGAGTCGAGCCACGGTCGGCGCGGCGCGGGCAGCCGGGCCGCCGAGAACGCCTCGGTGATGCGTGCGACGAGCCGCTGCTGGTCGTTCGGGCCGAGGTCGACGTCCTCCTCCGGGGTGTCGAGGGTCGGCTCCTCCCAGCGCTCCTCGCGTCCGAAGTGCAGGCCGGCGACCCGGATCGCGGCGCGCTCCGGCGACCGGGTGCTCCACCCGCCGGCGTAGCCGGACTGGAACGCCTGGAGGCGCCCCGGACCCGTCTTGACGACGCCGCGGCCGGGGATCGACGGGTCGATGTGCGCAGCGTCCTTGATGTCGACGACGTCGCTGGAGTCCGACTCGTCGGCCATGCGCAGCGCGACGCGCAGGTTGGTGTTGGCGCGCAGGTTGTCCTTGATGACGCCCGCGGGACGCTGGGTGGCCATGATGAGGTGGATGCCGAGCGAGCGTCCGCGCTGCGCGACGTCCACGACGCCGTCGACGAACTCCGGCACGTCCCCGACGAGGGCCGCGAACTCGTCGATGACGATGACGAGCGCCGGCGGCGTCTCCGGGTCCCCGCGCTTCTCCAGCTCCAGGAGGTCCTTGACCTTCTTGCGGTTGAACAGGTGCTCGCGGTGGTGCAGCTCGGCGCGCAGCGACGTGAGCGCCCGCAGCACCAGGTGCGGGGACAGGTCGGTGACCAGACCCACGCAGTGCGGCAGCTGGACGCAGTCCGCGAACGCCGACCCGCCCTTGTAGTCCACGAACAGGAACGTCACGCGGTCGGGGCTGTACTCGGCGGCCATGCCGAGCACCCACGCCTGGAGGAACTCCGACTTCCCGGCGCCGGTGGTGCCGCCCACCAGGGCGTGCGGCCCCTGGCTGCGCAGGTCCAGGTGCTGGGCGTCCAGACCGGCCGACCCGACGATCGCACGCAGCGACCCGGCACGCTTGCGCGGGCTGACCTGGGTGCGGTCGTAGATCGACAGGTTCTGGCGCCAGCGCTCCACGACGGCGCCCGGGTCCTCGAACAGGTCGTGGCCCAGCAGCGCCGGCACGGACACCGACCGGGGCAGGTCGGACGAGTCCTCGACGATGGCGCCCGCGTCGAAGACGGGCGCGAGGCGCCGCCCGTAGTCGAGCGCGGAGGCGGGGTCCAGCTCCTCCAGCTCGACGTCGTCGACCCACCGGCCGAGCCGGACCATGCCGACCCGCGGGCCGGCCTCGCCGAGGTCGACGAACGTGCGGCACGCGGCCGGGAGGTTCGCGGGGTCGGCGGCCAGCCACAGCGGGAAGACGCCCGCGTCGGGGCCCTGCTCGGCGAGCTGGATCAGCCGGGCCCGATCGACGTCGATGTCGTCGGAGATGACGACGACCACGGCCGGCACGGGGGACGGCGTGCCCGCCTGCTGGGCGTCCGCGCCGACGTCGGCGCCGCGCTCCAGGGCGGCGTCGTCGGTGTCGACGGCCCCGCGGCGCCGGGCCCCCCGGGCGGCGCGCAGGCGCGTCGTGACGAGCTCCTCGAGCTCCGCGACCAGCCGGGCGGCGCCGCTGGCGGAGTCCGCGAGGTGGTGGCCCTCGACGGGGCTCTGCGGCGACGAGGTGTGCGGGATCCAGGTGAGCCACTGCAGGTGCTGCGTCCACGCGGGGCTCACCATGCCCGTGACGACGACCTCGGCGGGCGAGTGCAGGCCGGTGAGCTGCAGCAGGGCGGCGTTGACGCTGCCCACGACCCGCGCCGGCGGGCCCGCGAAACCGATCGCGCCGGCGTCGTAGAGGTTCTCCACGACGGGGACGCCCGAGATGTCGCGGTAGGTGTCGACGACCTCGTCGAGCTTCTCGCGGTACTCCTTGATCATCGCGCCGCGGTCGGTGTCCTTGACGCGGTTGCGCGACGGCATGGTGCCGATGCCGAACCGGACGTTGAGGAAGCTCCAGTGCTCGGGGCGGCGCGTCCACAGCAGGGGGCCGTGGCGCATGGCCTCGACGAACACGTGCTGGGTCGCGGGGGCCTCGCGCAGCCGGACGGCCCGCTCGGTGTCCTCCTCGCCGGCGAGCTCCTCGCGCAGCCCGTCGAGCCGCTCGGTGAAGCGCGCGATGTCGCGCTCCTTGCGCTTGCGCTCCTGCCGCCCGCGGGTGAGGTAGTTGCCCACGAGCATGATCGGCGTCATCGCCATGAACATCAGGGAGAGCACGCTGCCGCGCGCGATGAACATCGCCCCGCCCATGAGCATCGGCGCGATCATCGCCAGGAGCGGGAACGGCTGCGGGTCGGTCTCCTTCGGCACGTCCGGGGCGTCGAACTCCGCACCGTTGTAGCGGGCCTCCACGCGCGGCGACCGCGTGAACGGGACCGGCCCCGCCTTCGGCGCGACGCCCGTCAGGTGCTGCGGGCGGCGCCGCTCGATCGTCATCGTCGTGTCCCCGACGACGATCCGCTGCGTGCCCTCGACGCGCAGGCGCTGCACGTGGTCACCGTCGACCAGGATGCCGTTCGCCGACCCCAGGTCGACCACGTCCACGACGTCCCCGACGTCGAGGCGCAGGTGCCGCTTGGAGACCAACGGGTCGTTGAGCACGACGTCGCTGCCCGCCGCACGTCCCAGCACCCAGCTGCCCTCGGGCAGGTCGAGCACGGAGCCGTCGGCGAACCGCAGCGTGGCCCGGGTGTCCCGGGACGACGCGTACTCGAAGCCCGGCCGGTCGGTGTCCACCACGGCCACCTCGGCACCCGACCCGATCCACGCCTCGCCCAGCGCGGCGTCGGCCGGCAGCCGGACGGGGGTGTCCTGCCCGGGCAGGCGCGCCTCCAGCGTGCGCGGGCGGTCGCCCGGACCGCCGGCGGCACCGGGGTCCACGCGGGCGATCGTCGCCGCGACCTCGCCGATCGTCGCACCGGCGTCCGCGGTGACGACCACGTCGTCGTGCGTGGTGTCCGGGCGCCGCAGCGTCACCTTGACGCGCATCGTTCTCCTCGGGTCGTTCCGTCACGGGGTGCGGGCACGGGGCCCGCGGGCGGGTCGCGCCGCCAGGTCAACTGCTCCGGCGCCCCAGCAGGGCGAGGACGCCCCCGACGACGGCGCCCACGAGGGCCCCGACGGCGGTGACGCGCCAGGTGCCCGGGTCGGTCAGCTCGCGGCCGACCGCCCGGTAGAAGTCCGCCGGGTCACCGGTGCCCGCGCCGTCCGAGACGACACCGACGGCGTACGTCACGACGAACGCGATCGCCGCCCCGGCGACGGCGAGCACGACGACGAGCTGCCACCACGGGGGGCGCGTGCCGCCGCTCACCGGACGCCCCTCACGACGCGGCCTCGCCGTCGTCGGCGGAGTCGACGTCCAGCAGCGGCAGGTCCTGCGCGGTCACCAGCCGGGACGCCACCGCGTACTCGACCAGGCGCGCACGCCGGTTCGCCGCAGGCCCGCCGGTGCCGCCCCGCAGCCCCCGCACGCCGATCCGGTCCAGCTTGGAGCACACGTTGTCGAGCTTGCGGTTGAACCGCGTCGTCGACCACCCGAGCCGGGCCGCGGCGTCCGCCGACGACGGGATCTGCGACAGCCCCGTGCCGTCACGGCGCAGCATCGGCTCGCACAGCGCGACCACGAGCTGACGCTGGCTGACGGTGAACGGGATCATCCCGATCGTCGTGGCCCCGCCCTCGGGCTCCTCGGTGCGGATCTGCGCGTACGGGGCGGGCGCCAGCCGGGCCAGCAGCTCGTACGTCGTGGGACCCGCGGTGAAGACGATCGACGTCGCGGGGAACACCAGCGGCAGCGACGTCCCCGGGGACACCCAGGACTGCACGCCGCCGCCGGCGTCGCACACCGTCACCGCGAGGCGCGCGCCGACGTTCGCGAGCCACCACAGGCCGCCGTCGTGCGTGATCCGCAGGAACCGGCGGTGCAGGTACGGGTTGTCGTCGAGCTCGAGGTCGCCCTCGCGCCCGATCTCGAACACCTCCTGCGGGTCGGGGTGGAACCACTCCCCCGCGAACTCCAGCGCCAGCTCAGCCATCGACGCACGCGATCTTCGGCTCGAACGACCCGGCGCCGGAGCGGATCACGACCACCTCGACGCAGGTCTCGCCAGCGTCGGCGCGCGGCACCGTGACCGTCGGGTCCGGCACCGTCGTGTAGGGGGTGCCCTCACCGATCGTCGGCACCCGCCACCCGTACGCGTCGCCGTCCTGCGGCTCGGGGTTGGTCCACGTGAAAACCACCTCGTCACCCTGCACCTCGCCGGACAGCTCCCGCACGGCGGGCACGATCCCGCCGAGGTTGTCGGCCGGTGGGCCGGCGTCGTCGACCGGCGCCGCCGTGGTCTCCTGGGCCGCCGGCGTGTCCTCGTCGTCCGGCCCCAGCAGGACGACCAGGAGCGCCACGACCGCCGCCACCGCCACGAGGGCCACCGCCACCAGGGCTCCGACCGCACCGCGGGGCCGGGCGGCGGGCTCCGCCGCGGGTGCCGGGGCCGGCTCCGGGTTCGCGGCCGACGCGACCGCCCGGTGCACGGTGTCCCCGAGGTCGGGTGCCAGCTGCGCGGTCGCGACCGGCGCACCCTGCGTCCCGGGCCGCGAGCCCGTGGCCGCCCAGCCGCCCCCGGCGGTGCCCGTCGTGCCCGCCGTCGACCAGGACGTCGGGACGGAGGTCATCGACGTCGGCGACGACGCGGACGACGCACCGCCCGCGCCCGGACCGCGCGGGTCGACCGAGACGACCTCGCGCAGGCGCGTGCCGACGTCGTCCTCGTCGTCCGCGCTCCCGCCGGACGCGGCCGAGGTGTCGGTCTCGTGCACCAGCCCCGCGTCGTCCAGCAGGTCGATGGGCGTCACCGCGAACGACAGCTCCGTCTGCACCGCCTGGAGCGCGCGGGCGAACGCCAGCGCCGTCGGGTAGCGGGCGGCCGGGTTCTTCGCCATCGCCGTGCTCAGCACCCGCTCCAGCGACGCCGGGACGTCGGTGCGACCGGTGGGCTGCAGCGGCGCCGTCTCGATGCGCGACACCAGGTCCGCGCTGGAGTTCGTGCCGCCCGGCACCTCGAACGGCGTCCGCGACGCCAGCAGCGAGTACGTCGTCGCGGCCAGGCCCCACACGTCCGTCCCGACGCCGGTGCCGGGCGGGTCGCCGAACGACTCCGGCGGGGACCACGGGATGCTCATGCCCTCCGCGCGGCCCGCGTCGTCGAGGGTCGAGGAGATGCCGAAGTCCGTCAGCGCCGGGTGGCCGTACTCGGTGACCAGGATGTTCGCGGGCTTGATGTCTCGGTGCAGGATGCCCGCGCGGTGCGACGTCTCCACCGCGCCGGAGATCTGCACGGCGATGCGCAGCACGTCCGCGACGCTGAGCCGCTCGCTGCGGTAGCGCGAGCCGAGGTTGGGGCGCGAGCAGTACTCCATCGCGAGGTACGGGCGACCGTCCTCCGCGACGTCCGCCTCGTACATCGTGACGATCGACGGGTGCGTGGACAGGGTGGCCATGAGGTCGGCCTCGGCGTCGAACGCCTCGCGCTGCCCCTCGTTCGTCCACTCGTGCAGCAGCACCTTGACCGCGACGCGGCGGCGCGGGCGCCGCTGCTGGTACAGGAAGACGTCGGAGAACCCGCCCGACCCGATGAGCGAGAGGTACTCGAAGCCGTCGATCTGGGGCGGCGGCGACGGCGTGCGCTTGCTGCTCACCTCAGAGGATCCCTTCGAACGTCAGGGTCACGCCGTCGCCGAGGTCGACGACGTCACCCGCCACCACGAGGACCGGCTCACCGGGGTGCAGGCGCAGGGGCGGCTGGCCCGAGCGCAGCAGCGTGGTCCCGTTGGTCGTGTTCATGTCGCCGACCAGCACGTGCCAGCCCTCCAGCCGCACCTCGAGGTGCGAGCGGGAGATGTCCTGCTGCGGGCTGGGCACGGTGACCAGCCGTGGCAGGTCGTCGCCGGTGACGCGCGGCGAGCGCGGGCGACGGCCCACGACGACCGGGCGGTCGAGCGCGACCCGCGGCCCGTCCGACACCGCCAGCGTGCCCAGCGAGGGCCGCGCCACCTGACGGGCCTCGCCGAGCAGCGGCTGGTCGCACGTCGCGCAGGTGTCCCGCTGGGGCGGGTTCGGGTGCCCGAGCGGGCACTCGCGGGCGAGGATCGTGGGGCGGGCCGGGGGCGGCGTGGCCGCGAACGCAGGGCCGGGCGGCACCGCGCCGATCCGGGGGACCGGGGTCCCGGGGACGCCGGTGAGGAGCGGGCCCGGGGCAGGGGCCGTGGCGCGCAGGTCCGCGATGGCGGACGACAGCACGGTGCTCCCGTCGATCTCGTCCTCGAACCCGGCCGGCCCCGGCGGCGCGGGCACCGGCGCGGCGGGCAGGGCGGGGTCGGGGGCCGGCGGTGCCGGTAGATCGGCAGCCGGCGCAGCGGTCGGAGCGGGGGACGACGCGGCGTCCTCCTCCTCGTTCTCCTCCGGCGGACGGACCGCGGCGTCCTCGACGCCGCGCATCACCGTGGAGCCCCACAGGTGGCCGAATCCCGTGGTCTCCTCCGGCGGTGCCTCCGCCGGGACGTCCGGGGCGCCCCCCGGCGCGTCGGACGGGCTCGCGGACGGACCGTCCGACCCGGTGGGCGTCGCAGGGTCCGGCGTCGACGCCGACCACGACGGCAGGGGCGCGAACGTCGCCTCGGGCGCGATGGTGGCCTCCGGCGCGATGGTCGCCTCCGGCGCGATCGTGGCCTCGGCGTCGGCCGGGTCGGACGGCACCCCGCTCACCGGCGCGTCACCGGACGCGAGCCAGGGCCGGACCGGCGGCACCGGTGCGGACGTCGACGACCCGGGACCCGGGCCAGGCGGCGCAGGGACCGGAGACGCGGCGGACGACGCCGACGACGGCCGGTGGCGCGGCTCCGCCTCCCACGGCTCGGCGCTCGGGACCGGCCGCGGCGCCGCGGCGGCGGGCGCGGCGGAGTCCGTCAGGCGCACGCCCACCGACGCGGCCAGCACCACGCCGTCGCCCAGGGGCAGGCCCCGGGCGTCGACCAGGTCCTCGCGCGACTCGGTCACGCCGACCTGCACGGCCAGGTCCACGACGTCGTCGAACACCCGCTCCGCCCAGGTCGTCACACCGTCGCCGGACACGTGCTCGCGGCCGTCCTCGCGGGCGATCGTCACGGAGGCACCGCCCCGGGCCGCGACCTGCACGCGGCGCCCGTCGGTGACCGCCATCGCGAAGGGCGGGAGCGACGCGAGGGACGCCCCGAACGACCCCGTGAGGACCTCCAGGACCGCGACGACGCCGGTCCGCTCGCCGAGGACCGTCCACAGCTCGTCCACGAGCTCGGGCGTCACCTTCTCCGGCAGCAGCACCACGGCGCCGCCCCGCACGACGACGTACGCCGGCCCCATCACGTAGCGGGCGGTCATGTCAGCGTCTCCCTCCACGCCGCCGTGCGCGGCACCGTGTCCTCGTCGTCCCGCAGGTCGCGCGCGTCCCGCGGCGCCGTGCTCTCCAGGTCGTCGGCCAGCCCGGTCGCGTCCACCACGAGCACGGTGATGTTGTCCCGGCCGCCCGCGGCCAGCGCCTCGGCCACGAGCCGCTCGGCGGCGGTCTGCGGGTCGGGCTGCGTGAGCAGCAGGACGGCGATTCGCTCGTCCGTCAGCTCGCCCGTCAGCCCGTCGGAGCAGACCAGCAGGCGGTCGCCCGCGTGGACGGGCAGGAACCAGTAGTCCGCGTCCGGCGTCTCCGGGGCGCCCAGCGCTCGCGTGACGACGTGCCGGCGGGGGTGCGTCAGCGCCTCGGCCCGGGTGATCTCGCCCGCGTCGACGAGCTCCTGCACCTCGGAGTGGTCGACGCTCACCTGCTCGAGCTCGCCGTCGGCGAGGCGGTACGTGCGCGAGTCGCCCATGTTGACGACGAGCCAGTACGGCTCGCCGCCCTGCTCGGTGAGGACCACCCCCGACAGGGTGGTGCCGGCACCACGGCCGGGCGCGGTCTCGATGCCCCGCACGGCGTGGTGCGCGGCCCGGACCAGGACCCGGACCGCGTCGACGCCGACGATCGGGGCGTCCTGCAGCGGTCGCAGGGCGTCCACCGCGGCCGCGCTGGCCACCTCGCCCGCGTCGTGGCCGCCCATGCCGTCCGCGACGAAGAACACCGAGCCGCCGGCGAGGAACGAGTCCTCGTTGAGCGTGCGCCGGGCCCCCCGGTGCGTCGCCGCGCCCCAGAGCAGGCCGAGGTTCACCTCGACGCTCATGCGCCGGCGTCCGCCCCGAGCACGGTGAGACGACGCTCCCCGAGCTGCACGGTCCAGCCGGCCGTGACCGTCGCCGGCGTACCGGGCGCGAGCTCACGCACCGTGCCGTCCGGCGCGATGAGCGCGCTGCCGTTCGTCGACCGCAGGTCGGACACGGTCAGGCCGTCGGCCGTGGGCAGCAGCTCCAGGTGCGTCTTGGACACCGAACGGGTCGTGTCCTCCAGCCGCACGAGCTCGGCCGCGGCTCCGGTGTCCTGCTGCGGGTTGCGGCCGACGAGGGTGCGCCGGGCCACGTGCACGCGGCGCTCGGTGTCGAGCTGCACCACGATGCGCGGCGGCGTGCCGGTGCCGCCGACGCCGCGGTGCGACGAGACGCTGAACCGGGTCTGCTCGAGGTCGTCGTCCAGGCCGTCCGTCGCCGGGGCCGGGGAGGCCACGGACGCCACGGGGACGGGCGCCGGGGCGGCGGGGACCGGGGTGGACGGTGCGGACGGTGCGGGTGCCGGCGACGCCGCCACGCGGTCGGGCGCGCCGATCACCGTCGGGGCGTCGACGACGCCCGGCGCGGCGGGTGCGGCCGAGGCCGGGGTCGGGGCGCCGGACGGCGCCGACGAGCCCGGCACGCCGGTGATGACGCCGCCGGTGGCCCGGTCTCCCGCCGGGAACCCCCACGGGTCCGAGGCGGTCGCGGCGGGCGCGAAGCCCTGCGGCCCGTTCGTCGGACCGGAGGGCGCGGCCACCGGGGCGGGGGCGGGTCCACCGACGGGCACCGGCGCGGGGTGGACCGCCGACGGCGGTCCCGCGGTGGCGCTCGCCGGGGCGAACGTCCGCGGCGGCACGCCCCGGACGTCCTGCACCACGGCACGCGACGCCTTGTCGTGCCAGCCCTGCCGGCGGCCCGAGGAGTCGAAGTTCGGCGACACCAGCACCAGGACCGTGCCGACCAGCGGCACGGAGCCGCACAGGGACAGCACCAGCCAGCGCAGCAGCCCCCGACCCGCGCCGATCGGTCCGCCGTCGACCGCGGACACCGTGCGCAGGCCGAGCAGCCGACCGCCGATCGTGCGGCCGGTCAGGCCGTCCGCCAGGGCGAGGCCCAGCCAGCCGAGGAGGCTCACCAGCCCCAGCGCGCCGTAGACCACGACCAGCGTCCCGAGCAGCTCCGTGCTCGCCGCCTCCGCGCCCAGCGGGGTCGTCACCTCGGCCAGCGCGGCGTACTGCTCCGGCAGGCCGGTCGCGAGACCCACGACGACGGCCACGACGAGACCGACCAGCGAGACCGCCAGGAGGTCGAGCAGGTAGGCGCCCGCGCGGCGGCCGGTGCCCGCGAGCGGGACCTGCTGCGCCGCGGCGCCCGCCCGCAGCATGCCGACCGCGCCGTACCGGGTCTGCTCGCGCATCTCCGGCTCCGTCGTCGCGTCGGTCCGCTCGTCCGGTCCCGGATAGCCCGCGGGTGCCCCCAGCGCCGTCCCGCACACCGTGCAGAACCGGCCGGCCTGGCCCTGGGCACCGCACGCGGTGCACGTCGTCGTCATCGATCCTCCTGCTGCTGCGCACGCTGCTTGCGGCGACGCGTGCGGGCCATCCTGTCACGCACCCGCGCCGTCAGGGCACCGGCCCCGCGCCCGACGGCGCGCGGCCCGGCCGTCAGCGCGGACCACGCGGCGGCGCGCAGCGGCGGGGCGTCCGCGCCGCGCACCGAGCGCAGCGAGAACCGGGCCCGGACGCGGCGCCCCCACGGCACCGAGCGCTGCATGTCCCGCACCGCCGTGTCGACGTCCGCCCAGTAGGCGGCCGTCTCCGCGTCCGTCGGGGTGCCGGCGCCGAACACGACCTGGTCCGCCCGGTGGGCGAGCGCCGTCGTGGTGGGACCGGCGGCCGAGGTGGCGGGCTGCTCGGCGAGCAGGCGTGCGCTCTCGCGCCGGGTCGCGGCCCCCGGGACCACGGCCCCGAGGTCGGTCGCGGTGTCCAGCACCTCACGCCAGCCACCGCTGACACGGTCGACGGCGACCGGGGCGGACCGGCGGCGGCGCAGACGGCGCGCCTTGAACAGCAGGATCGCGAGCAGCGGCGCCGCGAGCACCAGCAGCGGGACGCCGACCGTCACCACGACGATCGCGACCTGCCGCCAGTCGACGGACTCCGCCTCGTCGTCGTCCTTGTCCTCGTCCTCGACCTCGCCGGCGTCCGCCTGCGGCGGCTCCTCCGGCGTCTCCGGATCCTCCAGGACCGGCGGCTTGGGGACCTGCCGCGAGCGGGGCAGCGGCTCGACCTTGTTGTCCTCGTCCGGCACCACGTCGAACGGCACCCAGCCGTACCCCTCGAAGGGCACCTCGACCCAGGCGTGCACGTCGGCACCCGTCACGACGTACGGCGTGCCGGGCTCCCACTCGCGGTCGTCCGGGTAGAAGCCCATGACGACGCGCGCCGGGATGCCGGCCTGCCGGGCGAGCAGCGCGAGCGCGGTGGCGAACTGCTCGTCGTCGCCCACCATCTCGTCCTGGGACAGCAGCGCGTCGATGCGGGCGGCCGAGTGGCCGGGCAGCGAGTGCGGCTGGTTGTCGAGGCCGCTGGAGTAGATGCCGGTCGCCACCAGGACGTCGCGGATGTTCGTGAGCTGCTCGAACGGGTCGGTCGCCTCCGCGGCGAACTGCGCCGCCTTCGCGGGCACGGCGTCCGCGACGTCCTTCGCCGTGGGCAGGTCGACGTCCTCGATCGGCACCGTCGCGAGGTCCTCCTCGGCCGGCGGCGTCGTGACGATCGCGTCGAGCTCGTACGTGTCGCCCGGGCGCAGACCGGTCGTGACCAGCCCGGTGCCGGAGGCCCCGTTGTAGTAGGTCGCGGCCTGGAGCGCCTCGGCGCGCTCGCCGGTGAACCGGATGCCGGCGAGCTCACCGACGTCGGGCAGCCACACGTCGTCGTAGCCCGCGACCTCGACCTCGACGACGCTGCGGGTGCCCGCGGCGACGGTGTCGATGACCTCGCCGGCCCGGTTGAACACGCCGGAGGCGCCGCCGCTGGCGACGTCGTAGACGGTCCCGGCGTAGTCGTCGAGGGTGGCGAGCCGTACGCGGGCGCCCTCCGGCATCCCGGTGACGGTGAACAGCGTCGTGTCGGCCTGGTCCTTGGTGTAGCCGCGGAAGGCCACCAGCGGGCTCGTGTACTGGTGCAGGTCCAGCGGCGGGGTGACGACCTCGCGCAGCACGACGCGTTCCTCGCCCGCGACGGTGGCCGGGGCGACGAGCACGGCGACGACCCCGCCGAGCGCCAGCATGACCGCGCCGCCGCGGACCCGCTGCGCGCGCAGTCGCCGGGTGGCGTCACGGCTGGCGTCCGACAGCAGACGGTTCGCCTCCATGCGCGTCTCGACGGCCCGCCACGACGCCCACAGCAGGCCCACGACGCCGACGACGAGGCCCTGGACGAGCGGGCGGGCGGGCAGGATCGTGCCGAGCAGCGCGACACCGGCGAACGCGACGGCCACCGGCAGCAGCGCCCACGCCGCCTGCCGGGCCCGCCACGCCAGGGTGCCGGCCAGCACGCCGGTGACGGTCATGAGCAGGTACGGCACGACCGCGAGCTCGGGGAACGAGGACAGCGGCGGCACGGTGGTGACGAACGCCTTCCACCCGCGCACCGACTCCACGGCGAGGACCTGCCACGTCTCCGGGGTGGGGACGACGCCCGCGACGGTCGTGCCCGGCAGCGCGAGCGCACCGCCGAGGACGAAGAACGCGACCACCGTGGCACCCGCGGTGAGCAGCACGGGCCAGCGCAGCGCCGCCGCCGTCCAGGCGACGGCGAGCCCGACCGCGGCGCCGCCGAGGGCGGGCAGCAGATAGCCGGTGGTCCCCCACGCCGGGCCGAAGCCGAGCGCGACGACGCCCAGCATCGCGGCGAGCACGACACCGTCGACGACACCGCCGAGGGTGAGCGCCCGGGGCCGGTCGCCGGGTCGGCGACGGGCCCGCGTGGTCCCGGCCCGCACCGAGGTGCGCGACGTCCCGCCGGTGCGCCCGGTCGAGCCCGTGCCCTCCGCCGGAGGGGTCGGCCGCGGGTCAGTCATGGATCCTCCGCAGGGCGTGGGGCAGGTCGGCGAGCTCGCCGAGCGTGAGCACCTGCATGTCGGCGACGCGGCCGCGGCTCACGGAGCTGCCGGGCGCGCAGCGCAGGGCCACGAGCCGGGCGTCCACGGGCAGCCGGACGGCGGCGGCGCGCAGGTCGGTGGGCGTCACGGTGCTGCCGACGAGCACGGCGACGACGGAGGCGTCGGTCGCGGACACGGACGCGGCCCGCGCGACCTCGGTCAGGCTGGTCCGTGCCGGGGACAGCTCGAGCCGGGTGAGATCGTCGAGCAGGCGCGTGCGGTGGTCGCCGCGGACCCGGCCCGCCTGGACCATGACGGCCAGGCCGCCGTCCTCGCGGATCGCCTGGAGCCCGAGGGATCCGCACACCGACACCGCGAGCTCGAACTCGTCGGGGTCGGCGTAGTCGTCGCTGCGGGTCGACAGGATGACGGCCAGCCGGGACCGACGCGTCTCCTCGAACTGACGCACCATGAGCTGGCCCGTGCGCGCCGTCGACTTCCAGTGGATGTGGCGGCGGTCGTCGCCCGGCACGTAGTCGCGCAGGGCGTGGAACGACACGTCGGAGTCGGAGATGTCGGGGGTGACACGACCCTCGAGGTCGTGCAGCAGCCCGGTGGACGAGCCGGACAGGGGCGTGGTGCGCGGGTGGACGAACAGCTCCTCCGGCTCCGTCCACTGCAGCTCGCGCCGCAGCAGACCGAGGGGGTCGGCGCGCACGGACCGCACCGGGCCCAGGGGGATCACGGCGCGACGGTGGGTCGGCACCGCGAAGATCTCCTCGTGCTCGGCGTCGGGGCGCAGGCGCGGCACCGGGAACGACGCCATGCCCTGCCCGACCTGGAGCTCCATCACCGCCGGGAGCATCGGGCGCGACGACCCGTTGCGGACCAGCAGACGGCCGACCGCACGGTCCCCCACGACGACGCGGCGCGACGCGACGTCCAGCGTCACCTCGTAGCGCAGCCGCCCGAGCACGAACACGACCGCGGCCAGCAGGGCCACGGTCGCGGTGACGGCGACCAGCGCCCACTCCTCCCAGTGCAGCACCAGCCCGGCCACCCACGCGCCGGCGGTGAGCACCAGCACGGACCAGCCCAGCGGGGAGACGACGCCCAGCACCGGTCCGGCGTGCCGGCGCGCCGCGGCCAGCGCGGCCTGCGCCGACGCCGCGACGGGCGCCAGCGCGGCCCCCGCCCGGCGTCGGCCCGACGGGCGCGGCTCCGGCTGCGGCGCGGCCGGCGGTGCCGGGGGTGCGACGACGTCGGGCTCCGCCGTCTCAGGGGCGGTCGTCGCCTCCGGCGCGGTGGTGGTGGTCATGGCTGCTCCGGTGAAGGGATGGTGCGGTGCGGTCGGCGGTCCGGCCTCAGGCGGTGCGGCGCTCCTGCGGCGCGGCCACGTCCGACAGCAGGCGCGCCACGACCGTCTCCGCCGTGGCACCGGCGAACTCCGCCTCGGGGTCCAGCACGAGACGGTGCGCCCACGTCGGCAGGAGCAGGTCCTTCACGTCGTCGGGCAGCACGTAGTTGCGGCCGTGGGCGGCGGCCCACACCTTGACGCAGCGCACCAGGGCGAGCGCACCGCGGACGGACACGCCGACGTGGACGTCGGCGGCCTGCCGCGACTCCTCCGCGAGGCGGGACACGTACTCGAGGATCGCCGGGTCCACGTGCGTGGAGGCCGCCAGGGACGCCATCTCGACGACGGCCTGGCCGGTGATCACCGGCTGGAGGGCCGAGCTGCGGTCGCGCACCGCGGAACCCGCGAGGATCTCCACCGTCGAGACCAGGTCCGGGTAGCCGATCGACGTCTTCATGAGGAAGCGGTCGAGCTGCGCCTCGGGCAGCTTGTAGGTGCCCGCCTGCTCGATGGGGTTCTGCGTCGCGATCACCATGAACGGCTCGCCCACCGAGTGGGTGACGCCGTCGACCGTGACCTGGCCCTCCTCCATGACCTCCAGGAGCGCCGACTGCGTCTTCGGCGAGGCGCGGTTGATCTCGTCCGCCAGCACGATGCTCGCGAAGATCGGGCCCTTGTGGAAGTCGAAGCGGCCCGACTTCTGGTCGTAGATCGTCACGCCCGTGACGTCGGACGGCAGGAGGTCCGGCGTGAACTGGATGCGGTGGTTCGTGCCCTGCACGCTCGCCGCCATCGCCCGGGCGAGCGACGTCTTGCCCGTGCCCGGGGCGTCCTCCAGCAGGAGGTGACCCTCGGCCAGCATGCACGTCAGCGCGAGCCGGATCTGGTCGTCCTTGCCGAGGAGCGCCTGGGCGACGTTGCCGACGATGCGGTCGAACGTCTGGGCGAACCAGGCGGCCTGCTCGGGGGTCATCGTGCTCATCGGTGGGTTCTCCAGGTCGTGGTTCTCAGGGGTGTGCGCGGGGCGGTGCCGGGGGCCGAGGTCATCGCGGCCAGGCCCGCTTCTCGAAGGTCCAGCTCTTGCCGTCGACCGTCGCCCAGACGTTGGCGCCGTTCATGATGCCGACGACGCAGTACAGGTCCGCGTACCCGCCGGAAGCGAGGTAGGCGGTCTGGGTCGAGAAGTTGCTGGGCCCGTTCCGGTCGTTCCAGCAGCGGAAGCTGTACGTCCCGGACGGGACGTCGGCGTTGGAGTGGACGCGCACCCGGGTGCAGTTGTTCGTGTCGCAGCCGCTCACCTTGAAGACGATGCCCGAGTCCGAGGTCCAGATCCTCGGGTCCGGCGGGGCGTCGGTGCTGCCGGAGGCCGAGCGCCAGGCGGAGCAGCCGGCGTCGTTGCAGGCCCGCGCCTGCAGCGTGTACGACTTGCCGTACCCGCCGCTGACGCCGACGTTGCCGGTGCCCGTGCCGGACTTCGACTCCGACCCGGACATGCTCCAGTGGACCGTCCCGGACTGGCCGTTCCAGCTCCCCGGACCGCTCACGGTGAAGCGACCGTCCGTGGCCGAGGTCTTCGTCCAGCTCACGCTCGGCGCGCTCGGTGCGGAGAACGGCTTGACCGCGTTGGACGCGGGGCTCGCGTCCGACGTGCCGCCCGCGTTCGTGGCGGTCACCGTGAAGGTGACGTTCTGGCCGTCCGGCAGGCTGGTGAACTTCACGCTGCGGCCCCCCGTCGTGGTGGTCCGCGAACCGTTCGACGCGGTCACGGTGTACCCCGTGATCGGCGAGCCGTTCCCGTCCGCGGCGGCCCAGGTCACCACGACGTCACCGGCGTCGATCGACGCGCTGGGCGCCGACGGCGTCAACGGGCGACCGTACGGCGTGACCCCTGCGGAGCGCGCGCTCGTGGCGCCCCAGCCCGCCTTGTTGTTCGCCTTGACGTCGAACGTGTAGGTCGACTTGGTGTCCAGCCCGGTGAAGGCGTAGCTGGTCGACGACGTCTCGACCGTCTGCACCTTGCTGCCGCCGGCGTAGACGTCGACCGAGTACGCCTTGATCGCGTCACCGTTGTTGTACGGCGCGGTCCACGACACGTTGACCTGCCCGCCCAGCGGCGTGTCGACGCGCGTGGCGGTCGGGGCCGCCGGGGCGTCGGGCACGCCCGCCGGGATCTCGGAGGCGGACCAGGCACCCCACTCCGAGGGGTCCGGCGCCAGGTTCTCGGCCTGCACGCGGATCTTGTAGGCGGTGCCGTTCTGCAGGCCCTCCCACACGATCCGGTTGCCCGTGAGACCCACCTTCTGCGTCTCGCCCGACGGCAGGGCCGGGGAGATCTCGAGGTTGACGGCCTGGATCGGCGACCGGTCGGTGTAGGTCGCGTTCTCCCACGTCACCTCGAGCGACTTGTCGCCGAAGACGAGCGTCGGGGCGGCCGGCGGGTCCGGCTTCTCGTCGGGGCGCGCCTCGGCCGACGCCGGCGACGCCTTCGAGTCGCCGACCTCGTTGGTCGCGACCACGGTGAACGTGTAGGTGACGTTGTTCGTCAGGCCGTCCAGCGTGCACGTGGTCGTCGCGCACTGGAACGTGTCGCCCTGGCTGGAGGTCACCGTGTACCCGGTGATCTCCGCACCGTTGTTGACCGGCGGGGTCCACGACAGCACGACCGTCTCGGAGCGCACCTCCTCGACCAGCGGCGCGGCCGGGGCCTCCGGCACGCCGAGGACGGTGAGGGTGATGCGGCCCTCGACCTGGCGGTCCGGGTCCTTGGTGACGTCCTGGATCCGGTACACCACGACCATCGTGCCGACGAAGCTCGCGCCGGGGCTGACGACGACCGTGTCGGCACCGTCGAAGGTCGCCTCGCCGACGCCGGTCTCGACGTTGGTGCCGACGATCTCCAGGCCCTCCGGCGCGAACGGGTCGACGTCGTTCTCCAGGACCGGCACCGTCACGGCGACGCCCTGGTGGGCGCCCTCGACGGTGTCGGGGTTGGCGCGCGGCAGCGGCCGCGTCGAGGCGGCCACTTCGACCGCGATCGTGCCGTCCACCGGCGGGTTCACGCCGTCGGACACGGTGAACGGGATGGAGAAGGAGGAGCCCTTGCTGATCTCCGGGGCCGCCTGGACCGAGACGACGTCGCCCGTGACGGAGGCCGACAGCCCCTCGGGCACGGACCCGAGCGCGAACGACAGCACGTCCTCGGGGTTCGGGTCGGTCGCGTAGCGCGACAGGTCGACGCTGCTCTCCTCGCCCGCGGCCACCTGACCGGACGGTGAGCCCGGCTCCGGCGGCAGGTTCTCCGGCGGCAGGACGTTGATCGGCACCTGGACGAGCGCGGTGCGCGACTCGCCGTCGGCGTCCTCCAGCCCGTCGGTCACCTGCACGCTCACGGCGGCCGGACCCACGTAGTCGGGGTCGGACACGAACGTCAGGTGCTGGGCGTCGACGATGTCGGCCTTGCCGGCCACGGCGCTGACGCTGCCCGCGTCGGAGATCGCGACGGTGCCGCCCTCGGCGACCACGACGGCGTCGGTGAGGTCGATCTTCAGGGTCTCCCCGGACAGGACCTCGAGGGCGACGAACCCGTCCTTGAGGCGCGGCGCCGGGCCGAGGTCCTCCGGCTCGTCGGCGGCCTGCGCCTCCGCCCGGTGGAGCGGCGGCACCTGGAGGAACGCCTTCGCGCTCAGGCCGTCCTGGTCGGTCACGGTGTAGGTGAGGAGCTGGCGCTCGTCGGTCAGGGTGACCGTGACGACGCCGTCGGCGTCCACGACCGCCTGCGGGGAGTCGACGGTGACGGTCAGCTCGTCGGCCGAGCCGTCCGGGTCCTCGTCGTTCTCCAGCGCGACGATCGACACCTCGGTCGTCGTCGGCGTGACCGCGTCGGGCAGCACGACGTCGTCGCGCGCCACGGGTGCCAGCAGGGGCGCGTCCTCGGCCACCTGGACGGACACGGTGCCCATGGCCCGCGCGCCCCAGGAGTCCTCGACGGCGTAGTAGAAGCTGTAGGTGCCCTCGTCGCCCGGGGTCTCCAGGACGATCCGGTCCTGCGACACCTCGGGGTCGAGCGGGGGCTCCGCCTCGAGGGCGCCCGGCACGAGGCCGATCTGGTCGCCGTCGGGGTCGGAGTCGTTGCGCAGCGCGGGCACCGCGACCCGGCGCTCGGGGCGCACGGTCACGGAGTCGTCCTCGACCACGGGCGGGTGGTTCTTCGTCGACGGCGCCGCGATGCCGATGCGGATCGTGCCCACGGCGGTCTCGCCGCGGGAGTCCTGCACCGCGTAGGTCAGGGTGTCCTGGCCGGACGTGCCGCGCGTCGCGCGGAAGTCGACGTAGCGACCCTCGACGATCTGCGCGAGACCCTTCGTGGGCGGGCGGACCAGGTTGACCAGGCGCACCGAGTCGCCGTCGGGGTCGATGCCGTCGAGCGGCACCCGCACGCGGACGGTGCCGCCGGAGATCACGCGCGCCTCGACGTCGTGCGGCACGGGCGCCGCGTTGTCCTCGCCGCCGCGGATGTGGATCGTCACCTGGGCGGAGTCCTCCTGCCCGTTGGCGTCCGACACCTTGTAGATCGCGTAGGCGGTGCCGTCCTCGGCGCCCGCGCGGAAGCGCAGCATGTCCTCCGCGACGAACACCTCGCCGAGCGACGGGTCGACGCCCTGCTCCAGCTCGTCGTCGAGGATCAGCTCGAGGCCGTCCGGGTGGGTGTCGTTCGCCAGCACCGGGATGTTGACGTAGTCGCCCGTGTGGACGGTGACCTCGTCGGGCGAGGCGTGCGGCGGCTGGAGCTTCTCCGGCGCGGGGACCGGGAGGATCCGCACCTGACCGGTCGCGGACTCCTCGCCGTTCGTCACCGTGTACTCCATGACGACCGGCTCGGAGATGCGCCGGGACTCCGTCACCTTGAGCATCTGGTGGCCGAGCACCGCCACCGTCACGCCGGCGTCGTCGGGCACCTCGACGGACTGCACGACGAGCACGCGGCCCGCCGGGTCGACGTCGTTCGCGAGGACGTCGACCAGCGTCGAGCCGCCCGCCGGGAGCAGCCCCGTGTCGGCCACGACCACCGGCGGCCCCGCGGCGTCGTCCGGGTCCAGGACGTCCACCCGGACCACGCCCGTGGTCGAGCTCGGGCCGTCGGACACCTGGTAGAGGATGTCGTACGACCGTGGCTCGGACGCCACGAACGTGAACGTGCCGGCGTCGTAGTTCGGCGTGATCTCCGCCGGGGCGGCCTCGCTCACGGACGCGAGCCGCAGCGTGTCGCCGTTCGGGTCGGAGTCGTTCTTCAGCGGCTCCACCGTCACCGGCTCGCCGGCGGGCACGACCACGTGGTCGCCCACGGCGATCGGCGGCTCCGGGGTGTCCCCGATGACGTCGACCCACAGCGTGCCCTCGACCGCGTCGCCCTGGCCGTCGACCACGACGAGGTCCACCTTCTTGCGGCCCGTGGCCGACCCGTCGTCCTGGAACTCGACCAGCCCGTCCGGGTAGGCGCGCACCTCGTCGCCCTTGACGGTCGAGGAGGCGGTGGCCAGGTAGGCGTCGTCGCCGTCCGGGTCACGGAAGAACGGCAGGACGCGGATGTCCGCGGACCCGCCCTGCTGCACCTTGAGCACCGGCTCGCCGGTCTGCTCGGGCGCCGAGTTCTCCTCCCACGGCACGACCTTCACCGCGACCTCGGCCGTGTCCTCGCCGCCGCGGCCGTCGCTCACGGTGTACCGGAAGCTCGCACGGCCGGTCGCGTCCTGAGGCACCACCGCCTGGAGCGCCTTGCCGCCCAGCACCTCCTGGATCGTCATGTCGTCCGGCTGGTCGCCGTCGAACGACGCCGTGATGACGTCCCCGTCGGGGTCGAGGTCGTTCGCGAGGACGTCGAGCACCGTCGCGCGCCCGGGGCGCACGCCGAACCGGTCGTCGTTGGCCTCGGGCGGGTCCTGCCGCTCGCGGTCGACGATCGTGTTGTCGACCAGCTCGGGCGTGTCGTCGTCCGCGTTCTCGTCCTCGCCGTCGCCCTCCTCGGGTCGCTGGACCTCCCAGTCGTCGACCTTCTCGTACTCGTCGAGCGCCATCCACAGGGTGCCCGCCGACAGGTCGTTGAGCACCACGGCGTTGCGGTTGACGCGGTACTCCAGGCGCGTGTCGGCGTCGATGCCGTCCAGCGTGCGGTCGAGGTCGGCGTCCGTGCCGGCGCAGTCGCGCAGGATCTGGCCCGTGCCGGACCACGCGCCGTAGAGGCAGCCGCCGAGCTGCACCGGGGCCGCCGGGGTGCCCGACGCGCGCCGCGTCGTGGCGCTCCCGCCGTCCAGCGGCTGCATCACCAGGGCGGACACGGTGGCGTAGGCGACGGCGTCGGTGTCCCGGCCGGGCTGCTGCAGGCGCGCGCCCTGCGCGTCGGGCACGGTGACGACGTCACCGCCGGGCAGCCGCAGCCGCGCACCGGTGCGGTCCAGGACGACCACGTCGTCGCCGACGGTCGTCAGCACGACGTCGTCGCCCGCGGCGAGGAGGCCGTCCAGCTCGGTCGAGGCGGGGTCCTCGCCGGGCGCGAACGTCCACAGGGTGTCGGTCTCGGGCACGACCGCGAACGCCGTGCCGCCCGGGGAGACGACGATCTTCGCGGCGGCGTCGAGCTCGACCGTGGGGTCGGTCTCCGTCGCGTCGAACCCGGGCAGGCGCTCGACCGTGGTGGTCCACAGCCGTCCGTCCTCCGGGTCGAGGATCGCGACGTGGCCGCCGCCGGACGCGACCGCCGCGCCGGCGGGCAGGAGGGTGGTGGACGCGTACTTGAGGCGGGCGACGTCGACGACGCTCACCGAGCTGTTGCCGCCGTCGGCGACGAGGACGTCCCCGGCCTGCTGCTGCACGTCGAACGACGCGCTGCCCGCCAGGAGGGTGCCGTCGAGCGCCTTGGCCTCGGTGTTGAAGCGGCCGACGAGCCCCGAGGACTCCTTGGTCACCCACACGCCGGAGTCGTCGAGGTCGACGGATGCCGTGGCCTCGCCGTCGTAGAGCATCGCCGCGACGGCGACACCGCCGGAGAACGCCAGGACGACCGCCGTCGAGATGCTGGTCCGACGGTCCGCGCGAAGGCGCGTCAGTATGCTCACTTCTCCCCCGAGGTGGTGGCGCGCCGTGACGTTCGCGTCGTCGACGGCGAGGTCCGCGCGCACAGGATATCCATGCCCGGGTCAAACGGTAGAGGGTGTTCCGTCCCGCGGACATGGGCAGTTCTCCCCATGCGTCTCACCCCGGGGTCACCCGGGGGCGCCGTGGTGGCCGTGCGGTGCGGCGCCCGAGAGCTCGGCCACCGCACGGTCGACGTCGCCGGCGACCATGCCGGCCGCCGCGCGCAACGGCCGGTAGGCGGGGACGAGGACGACGGCGGCGAGCCCGTCGTGGGCCCACACGGCCGGGACCTCCCGGTTGCCGTACACGGCGCCGTTGGCGGTCACGCCGCCGGCCGTGCGCTGCACCACCCAGCGCGGCCCGGTGTCCTTGCGGCCCCACACCTCCAGCTCGGTGGGCGTCACCACGACGGCGAGCGGGCTGCCGCCCATCGGCAGCCACCCGCGCCCCGACGCACCCTGGTGCCGGGCGATGTCGGGCATCTCCGCCGTCGTGAAGCCCGGGACGACCACCGCCCCCGGGCGGAACCGGGCGGCGTTCGCGGCGCACGCGGCGACGCGTCGCGTGACGACGGCGAGCGTGACCGCGACGATCACCAGCACCACCAGCAGCGCGATCCAGAGCGTCGCGGCGTCCGACCGGCCCGCCCGCAGGTCGACGGTGAGCCGCACGGCCGACCAGAGCGCGATCACCACCAGCACCACGACGTACAGCGTGCGCTTGCTCGATGCGTTCACAGGGAGGACCTCTCCGTCGGCGGCGGGACCGACCCGGACCATACCGCAGCGGTCCGCGGCCCCGACCGGCGCCGTCCACAGGTCCCGGGACGACGACGGGCCGGGACAGGACTCGCGTCCCGTCCCGGCCCGTCATGGCCGTGGCGCTGCTGCGGCGGTCAGCCGCGACCCTTGGCGACGTCGATCATCTCGTCGCGCGGCACGACCTTGATCCGCTCGCGGCCCGCCGCCTCGCCCAGGCCGATCTCGTGGGCGTCCAGGACGCTGAACTCGTCCCAGGTGACGACGTCGACGCCACGCTCGGCCAGGAAGTCGACGATCTGCTGCGGGTCGCCGTGCGGGGCCGTGCGGCCGCCCGTCAGGTCACCCGGCTCGTCGGAGTCGGCCGAGGCTCCGGTGACGTCCTCGACGAGGTGGCGCACCGTCTCCGACGCGTCCGACTTGGTGTGGCCGATGAGGCCGACGGGGCCGCGCTTGATCCAGCCGGTCGTGTAGACGCCCGGCAGGTGCTCGCCGTCGAGGTCGACCACCCGGCCCTCGCGGTTGGAGATGACACCCTTGAGGTCGTCGAAAGGGATCTCCGGCAGCGGGGACCCGAAGTAGCCGACGGCGCGGTAGACGGCCTGGACGGGCCAGTCGTGGTGCTCGCCCGTGCCCTTGACGGTGCCGTCGCCCTGGAGCGCGGTGCGCTCGGTGCGCAGCCCGACGACCTTGCCGTCCTCGCCGAGGACCTCGACCGGGGAGTGCAGGAAGTGCAGGTGGATGCGGCGCGACGCCGTCTGCTGCGACGGCTCGACGAGCGTCCAGTCGGTGAGGGTCTTGACGACCTGCTTGGTCTGGTTGGTCGCCTCGATGGCGGCCATCGAGCCCTCGTCGAAGTCGTAGTCCTCGGGGTACACGACGATGTCGACGTCCGGCACGTGGCCGAGCTCGCGCAGCTCCAGCGGGGAGAACTTCACCTGGGCCGGGCCGCGGCGCGCGAACACGTGGACGTCGGTGACGGGCGAGGCCTCGAGACCGGCCTGCACGTTCGCCGGGATCTCCGTGACCAGGAGGTCCTTCGGGTGCTTCGCGAGGATGCGCGCGACGTCGAGGGCGACGTTGCCGGCACCGAGCACCGCGACCTCCTTGGCCTCCAGCGGCCAGGTGCGCGGGACGTCGGGGTGGCCGTCGAACCAGGACACGAAGTCGGCGGCGCCGTAGGAGCCGTCGAGGTCGATGCCCGGGATCGGCAGGGCGGCGTCCTTGATGGCGCCGGTGGAGAAGATCACCGCGTCGTAGTACTGGCGGAGGTCCTCGAGCTTGAGGTCGACGCCGTAGTTGACGTTGGCGAGCAGGCGCACGTCGCCCTTGCTCAGCACCTTGTGCAGGGCGTTGATGATCGCCTTGATGCGCGGGTGGTCCGGCGCGACGCCGTAGCGGACCAGGCCGAACGGTGCGGGCAGCCGCTCGAAGAGGTCGATGCTGACGTCGAGGTCCGTCTTCGACAGGATGTCCGCGGCGTAGATGCCCGCGGGGCCCGCGCCGACGATCGCGACGCGCAGGGATCGGGTGCTGGTCACAGCCAGGTACGCCTTCCGGGTCGGGGCTTGCGTGAGGTTCGATTCTAGGAGGCATCCCTCGGGCGTAGGTGAGGTATACCTCACGCCAAGGCCTCAACAGTTCCAGGATGCCACAGACGTCTCGGGAACTGAACAGCCCGTCTCACCTGGCGAGCAGATGTGGTTCACCGAGGCGGTCACGGCCCTGCGGGGGCCTGTCGACGCCGCCGCCAGGGGTCCCCGCCCGGCGGCCGACGGGTCCGGGCAGCCTGTGGACGACCGCCCCGGACCCCTCGCGCCCCTGCGTAGCATCCCGGCATGCCGCCCCTGCTGCAGCGCGCCCGCGACGAGGTCGTCCCCCACCGTCGCGCCGTCACGTGGGGGCTCGTCCCCGTCGTCGCCTGGGCGATGTGGGTCGGCGGGGCGTCGTGGACCACGCCCGCGCTCGTCGTCGCCGCGGCCGCCGGCACGGCACTGTTCGTCGTGGACGTCCGCACCCACCGGCTGCCCGACGCCCTCACGCTGCCCGCCACCGTCACCGTCGGCGCGCTGCTCGCCCTCGCCGCGCTCGCCGCCGACGACGGCGCGGCCCTGGCACGGGCCCTCGCCGGAGCCGCCGCGCTCGGCGGCCTCTACCTCCTGCTGCACCTCGCGCACCGCCCCGGCCTCGGGCTCGGCGACGTCAAGCTCGCCCCGCTCGTCGGCCTGCTCGCCGCGTGGGCGGGCTGGACCGTGTGGTGGGCCGCCCTCGTGCTGCCGTTCGTCGTCGGCGGCGTCGTCGCCCTCGGGCTCGTCGTCGCGCGCCGCGCCACCCGGACCACGGCCATCGCCTTCGGCCCGTTCATGCTCGTCGGCACCGCGCTGGCGCTCACCGCCGCGCGGCTGGCCGCCTGACGGACCGGCCGTCAGGAGGCCGTGGCCGTCAGCAGGGCGCGGCCGTCAGACGGTGCGGTCGGCCAGCATCTCGGCGAGGTCGGCGAACGCCTGCTTGACCGGGCCGTCCGCCAGCGGGGCCAGCTCGGCCGCGGCCTCGCGGGCCCAGCGGTGCGCCAGCTCCCGGGTGCCGGCCAGCACCGCGTGCCCGCGCAGGTCCGCCACCACCGCGGCCAGCGCCGCGTCGTCGGACAGGTCGCCGTCGAGTCGCGCCAGCAGGTCGGCGTCGGCCGCCGTCCCCTCGCCCCGCTCCACGAGCCGCCGCAGCAGCAGCACCGGCATCGTGGGCACGTGCTCGCGCAGGTCCGTGCCCGGGGTCTTGCCGGACTCCGCGCCGCTGGAGGCCACGTCGAGGACGTCGTCGGCGAGCTGGAACGCCATGCCGACCTTCTCGCCGTACGCCGTCACGGCCTCCACGATCTCCGGCGGGCAGCCGCCGAACAGCGCACCGAGGCGTGCCGACGTCGCCAGCAGCGACGCCGTCTTGTCGCTCAGCACCTGCAGGTAGTGGTCCACCGGGTCCTCGCCGTCGCGCGGCCCGATCGTCTCGTGGAGCTGCCCCAGGCACATCCGCTCGAACGTGCGCGACTGGAGCACCACCGCCTCCGGGCCCAGGCCGGCCACGAGCGCGGACGCCCGGGCGAACAGCAGGTCACCCACGAGGATCGCGACCGTGTTGCCCCACACCGTGTGCGCCGACGGCGCCCCGCGCCGCACCGGCGCGGAGTCCATGACGTCGTCGTGGTACAGCGAGGCCACCTGCGTCAGCTCCACGACGACGGCGGCGTCGACCAGCTCGGGGACCGTGCCGTCGCCCAGCTCGCCGGCGAGCAGGGTCAGCAGCGGACGGAACCGCTTGCCGCCGGCGGCCACGAGGTGGCGGCCCGCGTCGTCGGCGAGCTGGTCGGCCGAACGCGTGGCCGCGTCGAGCGCGGCGTCGACCTGCGCCATCCGCTGCGCGATCCGGTCGGCCAGCTCCGGGTCCTGCATCGGGATGCCGGTCGGCAGGGTCGCGGCGGCCTGCGCCGGGACGTGGGAAGCACCTGTCACGGTCCGAACCTATCTGCCGACAGGCCCTCGGGCCGAACGGGACCCGCTGGACACTGCTCTCAGGGCCGGAAGTCGGCGGCGTGCGTCATCCAGTCCAGGACCGGTCCGGGCACCAGTCCCAGCGCCACGACGCCCACCACGCACAGCGCGATCGCGACCGCCGCCGGGCCGCGGGACGACACCACGACCACGCCGACCTGCGCGATCGCGGAACGGGTCGCGGTGAGGGTCCCCGTGGTCGTCCCGGCCTCCCCCGTGGACGACGTCGCCGCTCCCCCGGCGGCTCCGCCGACGTCCGCCTGGTCCTCGGCGGGCGGGGTGAGGACCATGAGGACGATGAGCCGCACGTAGAAGAACACGGCGACGACCGAGGCGAGCACGCCGATCACGGCCAACGGCCACGCGCCGGCGTCCACCGCCGCGGAGAAGGCGGAGAACTTCGCGATGAAGCCGGCCGTCAGCGGGATGCCCGCCATCGACAGCAGGAACAGGGAGAACGCCGCGGCGAGGAGCGGGGACCGGCGGCCCAGCCCGGCCCACTGCGACAGGTGGGTCGCCTCGCCGAGGACGTTGCCGGCCGCGTCGCGCTCCCGGACCAGCGTGACCACGGCGAACGCGCCGACGGTGGCCAGGCCGTACGCCAGGACGTAGAACAGGATGGCGCGCGCCCCGGTGACGGAGAACCCGACGGTGGCGACGAGCAGGAACCCGGCGTGCGCGATGGACGAGTACGCGAGCATCCGCTTGACGTCGGTCTGCACGGCACCGGCGACGGTGCCGACCAGCATGGTGAGGATCGCCACGACCCACAGCCCGGTGACGAGGTCGGCGCGGAGCTGCTCGTCGAGCCCGGCGGCGAGCGTGAACACGACCCGCACCAGGGCGCCCGCGGCCGCGGCCTTCACGCAGGCCGCCATGAAGCCCGTGATCGGGGTGGGGGCACCCTGGTAGACGTCCGGCGTCCACGTGTGGAAGGGCGCGGCACCGATCTTGAACAGCAGGCCCACGGTGACGAGCAGCACGCCCGCGATGACGAGCCCCGGCATGTCCGCGAGGACCGTCGAGTCCGGGTGCTGGAGCACGAACACGACCGTCTCCAGGCCGACCGAGGAGGCGAACCCGTACACCAGCGCGATGCCGAACAGCATGAGCGCGCTCGCGAACGAGCCGAGCAGGAAGTACTTGAACGCCGCCTCCTGGCTGAGCAGCCGGCGGCGTCGGGCCGTCGCGCACAGCACGTAGAGCGGCAGCGACATCATCTCGAGCGCGATGAACAGCACGATGAGGTTGTCGGTCGCGGGGAACAGCAGCATGCCGCCGGTGGCGAACAGCAGCAGCGGGTAGATCTCCGTCTGCTGCAGCCCGGCCTGGCGCGCGGCGTCCTCGTACGCGGTGCCGGGCACCGCCGCGGCGGTCGGCGCGAACGAGTCCTCCCCCGCGCCCGTGCGGTCCGCGATGACCAGCACGCCGAGGAACGCCAGCAGCGCCACGACCACCTGGATCCCGAGCGTGAACGGCGTGAGCAGGAACGTGCCGTCCACGACGAACGCCAGCCCGTCCGTGCTGACCCGGTCCCAGAGCAGCGCGACCGCCACCACCGTGCCGGCGAGCGCGGCGAGGGTGAGGACGAGCTGGGTGGTGCGGCGCGCCCGGGCGGGGACGAACGCCTCGACGAGGACCCCGACGACGCCCGCGGCGAGCACCACGAGGACGGGCGACAGGACGGACCAGTCGATCTCCGGTGCGACGAACTCGTTCACTGCTGGCTCCCCTCGGCCGCCCCGAGCACGGGCTGCGGATCGGTGGCACCGACGGTCTCGACGGAGACGGTGGCGGGTTCACGGACGTAGTCGAGCGCCGGTCCGGGGACGAGCCCGAGGACGACCAGCGCGGTCACCAGCACCCCGGCGACGACCTTCTCGCGGCGCCCGAGGTCGGGCACGCCCGCGATCTCGGCGCCCACCGCACCGGTGAACATGCGCTGGTAGGTGAGCAGGACGTAGACCGCGGCCAGGACGACGGCGGGCACGGCCACCAGCGCCGCGACGGGCCAGCGGCCGTACGCGCCGAGGAACACCATGACCTCGGACACGAACGTCGCCAGCCCCGGCAGGGCGAGCGCGGACAGCCCGGCCACCAGGAACGTGCCGCCCAGCAGCGGCGCGACGGTGCGCAGGCCGCCGAAGTCCGCGATCTCCTGGCTGCGGCGCGGGTGCCGCGCGATGGCGAACCCGGCGATGAGGAACAGGGCCGCCGTGGAGATCCCGTGGTTGAGCATCATGAAGCTGGACCCGGAGATGCCGAGCGACGTGAAGGTGAAGATGCCCAGGATGATGAACCCGAAGTGGGACACCGACGTGTAGCCGATGAGGCGCAGCACGTCGGACTGCCCGATCGCGAGGATCGCGCCGTAGAGGATCGAGATCACCGCCAGGACGACGACGAACGGCGCCGCCCAGCGGCTCGCCTCCGGGAACAGCGGCAGGCACAGGGTGAGCATCCCGAACGTGCCGACCTTGTCGAGCACGCAGATGAGCAGCGTGGACGTGCCGGGGGTGGCGTTCTGGGTGACGTCGGGCAGCCAGGTGTGGACGCCGAACATCGGGGCCTTGATCGCGAACGCGAGGAAGAACGCGCAGAACATGAGGCGTTCGGTCGTGGGGTCGAGCGGCAGCCCCGTCAGCGTGTCGGTGAGGAACGCGTCCGCGGGGCGGGTGCCCGTGGCGGCGTCGACCGGGACCTGGAGGTACAGGGCGACCACCGCGGCGAGCATGACGAGCCCGCCGCCGAGGGAGAACATGAGGAACTTGACCGCCGCGTACCGGCGCTGCGCCCCCTGCCCGAACCCGCCGATGAGGAAGTAGGCGGGGATGAGCATCGCCTCGAACACGACGTAGAAGAGGAACACGTCGCGCGCGGCGAAGACGAGCACCATGAAGCTCAGCAGCACCAGCACGGTCGCGAGGTAGCGCCGCAGCCGGGCCGCGTCACCGCCCTGCTCGTGCCAGGCCGCGAGGATCACCAGCGGCACCAGTCCGACGGACAGGGCCACGAGCAGCAGCCCCACCCCGTCGACCCCGACGGCGTAGCTCGCACCGAGCGCCGGGATCCAGGAGTAGGTCTCGGTGAGCTGGTGGGTGCCGGCCGTCGCGGTGTCGAACGCGAGGAACGCGCCCACCAGCAGCCCGACCTCGACCACCGCGCCCACGAGCGCCACCGTGCGGGCGGAGCCGGCGCTGAACCTCCCGCCGCCCGTCACGCCCGCCGCGGGTCGTCCGCGACCCACGCCGGTCAGCGCGGTCGCGAGCGCGGCCACGAGCGGCCAGACCGCCAGGGCCGTCAACCAGGGGAATGTCGACATCGAATGTTCCTCCGCTCAGCTCGCGCCCTGGGCCACGAGCCAGATCACCAGCACCACCACACCGAGGCCGCCCAGCGTCACCGCCGCGTACTGCCTCGGATATCCCGACTGCATCCCGCGCAGCGCCCGGCCGAACCGGCCGACCCCGCTGGCCAGGCCCAGCCACCCCGCGTCCACCGCCGTGCGGTCCGCGTACACCAGCGACCGGGTCAGCACCTGTCCGGGCAGCATCACCAGCGTCTCGTTGACGTCGTCCTGGTGGAGGTCCACCCGGGCAGCGCGCACCAGCGCGGGGGCCGCCGGCGGCTCGACGGGCACCGCGCGCGTCGCGAACTGCCAGAACGCGAGTGCGGCACCCACGACCACGAGGAGCAGCGTGAGCGTCATGATCAGCCAGATCGGCAGCACCGGCTCGTGATGCTCGGCGTGGCCCGTCACGGGCTCCAGCCAGGTCACGAACCGGTCCCCCGCGTTCAGCACGAACCCGAGCCCCACCGACCCGACGGCCAGCAGGATCATCGGCACCGTCATCAGCCACGGCGACTCGTGCGGGTGCCGCGTGACGACGTCGTCGCCGGTGCGACCGTCGTGACCCGTGCTCCAGCGCCGCCGGCCCGCGAACGTCAGGAAGAACAGCCGGGACATGTAGTAGGCGGTGATGCCCGCGCCCAGCAGGGCCGCGGTGCCGAACACCCAGGGCTCCCAGCCCTCGCCGACGAACGCCGACTCGATGATCTTGTCCTTGGAGTAGAAGCCGGAGAACGGCGGGACACCGAGGATCGCGAGCCAGCCGAGGCCCATCGTGATCGCCGTGACCGGCAGCAGGCGGGCCAGGCCGCCGAACCGCCGCATGTTCACGTCGTCGTCCATCGCGTGCATGACCGACCCGGCACCGAGGAACAGCCCCGCCTTGAAGAAGCCGTGCGTCACCAGGTGGAAGATCGCGAACGCGTACCCGACCGGGCCGAGGCCCGCGGCGAGCATCATGTACCCGATCTGCGACATCGTGGACGCCGCGAGCGCCTTCTTGATGTCGTCCTTCGCGCAGCCGACGATCGCCCCGAAGATCAGGGTCAGGGCGCCGACGATCGCGACGACGAGCTGCGCGTCGGGCGCGGCCTCGAGGATCGGGCCGGAGCGCACCAGCAGGTAGACGCCCGCGGTGACCATGGTGGCGGCGTGGATGAGCGCGGACACGGGCGTGGGGCCGGCCATCGCGTCCCCGAGCCAGGCCTGCAGCGGGAGCTGCGCGGACTTGCCGCACGCCGCGAGCAGGAGCAGCAGCCCGATCGCCGTCCATGTGCCCTCGGACAGCCCGGCACCCGGGACGGCGTCGGATGCCGTGTTCCCCAGCACGGTGGCGAAGTCGAGGGCGCCCACGTTGGCCAGCATGAGCATCATCGCGGCGAGCAGCCCCATGTCACCGACGCGGTTCATGACGAACGCCTTCTTGCCGGCGACCGCGTTGGGCAGGTGGTGGTCCCAGAACCCGATGAGCAGGAACGAGGCCAGACCCACGCCCTCCCAGCCGACGAACAGCAGCAGGTAGGAGTTGGCGAGCACCAGCAGCAGCATCGCCGCGACGAACAGGTTGAGGTAGGCGAAGAACCGGCGCCGGTCGCGATCGCCGCTCATGTACGCCACGGAGTAGACGTGGATGAGCGTCCCGACGAACGTCACCAGCATCACGAAGGTCATCGACAGGGGGTCCACCTGGAACCCGAGCGGCACCGAGAGCGGGCCGGCCTCGATCCACGTGCCCACCGTGTGGGTGGCGACCCGCTGCTCGGGGTCGACCCCCAGCATGGCCAGCACCACCACCAGGCCCAGCACGAACGTCGTCGCCGAGGCGAGCACGCCCAGCCAGTGGCCCCAGCGGTCGGTCCACCGGCCGAGGAGCAGCAGCAGCGCCGCGCCGATCAGCGGGGTGGCCACCAGCCAGGGCACCAGGGACAGCGTCTGCGTCGTCATCGTCGTCGGCCCCTCAGCTCTTCAGCAGGTTGACGTCGTCGACCGAGGCCGACCGGCGGGCGCGGAAGATCGTCACGATGATCGCGAGCCCCACGACGACCTCCGCGGCGGCGACGACCATGACGAAGAACGCGAGCACCTGCCCGGTGACGTCGCCGTGCATGCGGGCGAACGTGACCAGGGCGAGGTTCGTGGCGTTGAGCATGAGCTCGACGCCCATGAACACGACGATCGCGTTGCGGCGCAGCAGCACCGTGGTGGCGCCCAGCGCGAAGAGGATCGACGCCAGGTAGAGGTAGTTCGTGAGCTCCATCAGCGCTCCTCCTCGGGGGCGGTCTCCGGGTCGTCGACCGGGGCCGTCAGGCGCGGCACGAGGGTCTCCTCGGCCGTGAGCAGCTCCGTGGCCGAGCGCTCCTGCCCGCGGATCCGCAGGACGCGCGGCACGGAGTGCTCCAGCGGCCGCCCCTGCGGGTCGAGCGCGGGCGTGTCCATCGCGTTGTTCTGCGCGTAGACGCCGGGGGCGGGCAGCGGGGTGAGGGTGCGCCCGGACGGCAGGGCGGCGACCTTCGCCTCGGCGAGCGCACGCTGCGTGGGCTTGCGGCCCAGCCGGCGGCGGTGGGTGAGGACGAGTCCGGCGAGCGCCGCGGTGACCAGCAGGATGCCGACGGCCTCCATGGCGACGACGTAGTGCTGCATGACGATGCGGGCGAGGGCCACCGGGTTGGTCACCTCGTTGGCCGCGGCGAGACCCTGCGGCGGCGGGAACGTGGCCTGCGAGATCACGCCGCACAGGACGGACGCCAGGCCGACCCCGAGCAGGATCCCGACCCAGCGCTGCCCCTTGATGGTCTCCGTGAGGGAGTCCGCGGCGTCGACGCCGACGAGCATGAGGACGAAGAGGAACAGCATCATCACGGCGCCGGTGTAGACGACGATCTGGACGATGCCGAGGAACGGCGCCTCCTGGGCGACGTACAGGACGGCCAGGCCGATCATGACGAACACGACGCAGACCGCGGCGTGCACGGCCCGGCGGGCGAACAGCAGCCCGGCGGCGGCCAGCACCATGAGCGGCGCGACGACCCAGAAGAGGACGGCCTCGCCGCCGGACACCGTCATGCGCGGGCCTCCTGCTCGTGGACGGTCCAGCGGCCGTCGAGGTTCGACTCGTGCGCGGCGGCGCGCTCGGCCTCCGCGCGGTCCTGGTCGGGGCGCAGCTCGTGCTGGGCGGGGACGGGCGGCGGCGCGTCGCCCGCCACGACGGCGGCGGCGTCGTCGAGGGTGGCGTCGTCGGGCCGGTGCTCGCGCACCCAGTCGACCTGCGCCGCGGTGGGCGCGGTGACCTCGCCCCGGTAGTACTCGGTGTCGGTGGTGCCGTCGGCCATGGGGTGCGGCGCGGCGAGCATGCCCTGGGCGAGCGGCGCGAGGATGTCCTGCTTCTCGTAGATCATCCCGGCGCGGGTGGGCCCGGCGAGCTCGTAGTCGTTGCTCATCGTGAGGGCCCGCGTGGGGCACGCCTCGATGCACAGCCCGCAGAAGATGCAGCGCAGGTAGTTGATCTGGTAGACGCGGCCGTAGCGCTCGCCGGGGCTCATGTGGGCCTCGGGGGCGCCCTCGACGGCGTCGGCGTTGTCGGCGCCCTCGACGTAGATGGCGTCCGCGGGGCACGCCCAGGCGCACAGCTCGCAGCCGATGCACTTCTCCAGCCCGTCGGCGTACCGGTTGAGCTGGTGACGGCCGTGGTAGCGGGCCTGCGGGGGCGTCTTGCGCCGCGGGTACTCCTCGGTGACCGCGGGCCGGAACATCGAGGCGAAGGTCACCCCGAACCCGGCGACGGGGGCGAGCAGCTCGCCCAGGGGTCCCTTGGTCGGGCGCAGCGGCTCGTACGGCGTGGTCATCGCGTCTCCTCCTCGTCGTCGGGCGCGGTGGCGGTCGTGGTCGTGGTGCCGGCGGCGTCGCCGGCGGGTTCCGTCCCGGCGGGCGGCACGTGACGGCGGGCACGGGGCGAGGGCGGCAGGCTCTGCCCCGGCAGCGGGGGCACCGGGAAGCCGTGGGCGAACGCGTCGAACGGGGCGTCGTCGGGCTCGGTGGCGTCGGGCTGCTTGCGGGCCGGCCACAGCCACAGGGTGACCAGGACGACGGCGAGCGCCACGAGGATGCCGACGATCAGCTGGGTGCGGGTGACGCCCGCCAGGCCGAACCACTGGAACGTCGCGAGCACGACCAGCCAGCCGAGGGCGAACGGGATGAGGACCTTCCAGCCGAACACCATGAACTGGTCGTAGCGCAGCCGCAGCAGGGTGCCGCGGATCCACACGAACACGAACATGAGCAGCCAGACCTTGGCGAGGAACCACAGCAGCGGCCACCAGCCGGTGTTGAGCACGCCGTCGCCGATCAGCGACAGCGGCCAGGGGGCGCGCCAGCCGCCGAGGAACAGGGTGGTGGCGACGGCCGACACGTTGAGCATCGCGATGTACTCCGCGAGGAAGAACCACGCGAACTTCATCGACGAGTACTCGGTCATGTAGCCGGAGACGAGCTCGCCCTCGGCCTCGGGCAGGTCGAACGGGAGCCGGTTGGTCTCGCCGACCATCGAGATGAGGAACACGACGAACGCGGGCGCCAGCGGCACGAACCACCACAGCTCGGCCTGGGACGCCACGATCGAGGAGGTCGACATCGACCCCGCCATGACGAACACGCTCACCAGGGACAGGCCCATCGCGAGCTCGTAGGAGATGACCTGCGCGGTGGAGCGCACCGACCCGAGCAGCGGGTAGGTGGAGCCCGACGACCAGCCGCCGAGCACGATGCCGTACACGCCGATCGACGCGCACGCCAGGATGTACAGCACCGCGACGGGGAAGTCGGTGAGCTGCAGCGGGGTCGTGAAGTCGGTGAACGGGATCGTGACGCTCGGCCCGAACGGGATGACGGCGTACACCAGCAGGGAGCAGAACACCGAGATCATCGGTGCCAGCAGGTACACGACCTTGTCGGCCCGGGTGACGGTCATGTCCTCCTTGAGCAGGAGCTTCATGGCGTCGGCGAGCGACTGCAGGAGGCCGAACGGGCCGTGCCAGTTGGGTCCGGGACGCAGCTGCATGCGCGCCACGACCTTGCGCTCGAACCAGATGGCGAAGAGCACGCTGGTCAGGAGGAAGACGACGATGAGCACGGCCTTGACGACCGACACCCAGATCGTGTCGTTGCTGAAGTCGGCCTCGACGCCGGGGATCATGCGCCGGCTCCCTTCTCGGCGGGGGTGACGCGCACCGGGTCGCCCGGCGAGACGCCGAGCGTGTCGTGGACGCGGCACCCCACGCTCGCCAGCGGCAGCCACACGACGTGGTCCACCATCTCCGTGATGGCGACCGGCAGGGTGATCGCCCCGCGGTCGGTCGCCACGGTGACCAGGTCGCCGTCGAACACGTCGAACCCGGCCGCGGTGACCGCGCTGAGGCGGGCCACCGGCGTCTTGGCGGTGCCCGCGAGGAACGGCTCGCCGTCCTGCAGGGCCCCGTCGTCGAGCTGGAGCCGCCAGCCGGCCAGGACGGCGCTGCCGTCCGGGACCGGAGCCGGGTCGACGGGCTGCTGGTCGGGGGCGGCGGCCCGATCGCCCGTCCAGGCGGGCAGGGCCGCGACCGCGCGGTGCGCGGCGGCGGGCTCCAGGGTGCCGAGGTCGACGTCGAGCCGGGCGGCGAGCGCGTCGAGGACGCGGTGGTCCGGCAGCGCCGACGACTCCAGCGCCTGGCCGAAGGACCGGACGCGGCCCTCCCAGTTCCAGTAGGACCCGGCGCGCTCGACGGGCGGCGCGACCGGCAGGACCACGTCGGCGAGGTCGGTGACCTCGGAGCGCCGCACCTCCAGCGACACGACGAACCGTGCGGCGCCGAGCGCCCGGCGGGCGTGCTCCGGGTCGGGCAGGTCGGCGAGCTCCACGCCGCCGACGAGCACCCCGGCGAGCTGTCTGATGCTCAGGGCGTCGAGGATGCCGACGGTGTCGAGACCGCGCGCGGCGGGCAGGGCGTCGGCGTCGATCCCCCAGGCGGCGGCCACCTCGGCGCGTGCCGTGGGGTCGGAGAGGGGGCGTCCGCCGGGCAGCAGCCCGGGCAGCAGCCCGGCCTCCACCCCGCCGCGCTCCCCCGCCCGGCGGGGGATCCAGGCCAGGCGCGCCCCGGTGGCCGCGGCGAGCCGCAGGGCCGCGGTGTACGCGCCGGGCGCGGCGGCCAGCCGCTCCCCGACGAGCAGCACGGCACCGTCCTGCCCGAGCGCGCCGGCGACGTCGGCGAGGAGCTCGTGGTCGGCGTCGGCGGGGACGAGGTCGCCGGCGGCCTGCGCGGCCAGGGTGCCCAGCCACTCGGCCTCGGTGCCGGGCGCCCCCGGCAGCAGCGTCCCGTCGAGCCGGGCGAGGCCCCGGCTCGCGAACGGTGCCACGGAGAAGACGCGGGTGCCGCGGCGCACCCCCTTGCGCAGCCGCAGGAACGTGACCCCGGCCTCCTCCTCGGCCTCCAGGCCCGCCAGGAGCACGGCGGGCGAGGCCTCCAGGTCGCCGAACGTCACGCCGACGCCCGTCCCGGCGACGGCGTGCGCGAGGAAGTCCGCCTCCTCCACCGAGTGGACGCGGGCCCGCTGGTCGACGTCGTCGGTGCGCAGCACGGTCCGCGCGAACCGGGACCACGCGAAGGCGTCCTCGACGGTGAGCCGGCCCCCCGGCAGGGCGGCCACGCCGCCGTCGTCGCGGGCCGCGGCGAGGCCCTGCGCGGCGACCTCGAGGGCCTCCACCCACGAGGCGGGGCGCAGCTCCCCGTCGGTCCGCACCAGCGGGGTCGTCAGGCGGTCGGGCGCCGACTGCCACGTGAACGCGAAGCGGTCCTTGTCGGTGATCCACGACTCGTTGACCACCGGGTCCTCGCCCGACAGCCGCCGCATCACCGTCCCGCGGCGGTGGTCGACGCGGATCGCGGAGCCGCAGGAGTCGTGCTCGGCGACGCCCGGCGTCGACACGAGGTCGAACGGCCGGGACCGGAACCGGTAGCGGGCGCCCGTCAGCGCCCCCACCGGGCAGATCTGCACGGTGTTGCCCGAGAAGTACGACGCGAACGGCTGCCCGGAGGTGTCCGGGAGGGCGACGCCGAGGGGGATGTCCACCGGGCCGGCGGCCCGGGCCGGTGCCTCGTCGTCGCCGTGACCGTGGCCGCCGCAGGGCGGCGCGAAGTCGAGGATCTCCTCGTCGAACCGGCCGATCTGCTGGTGCGCGCCCCGTTCCTGCAGCGCGATGAACTCGTCGCCCGCGATCTCCTCGCTGAACCGGGTGCACCGCTGGCACAGCACGCACCGCTCCCGGTCGAGCAGCACCTGGGTGGAGATCCGGATCGGCTTGGGGAACGTCCGCTTGACGTCCTCGAAGCGGGACTCGGCCCGCCCGTTCGTCATCGCCTGGTTCTGCAGCGGGCACTCGCCGCCCTTGTCGCACACGGGGCAGTCCAGGGGGTGGTTCATGAGCAGCAGCTCCATGACCCCCTGCTGCGCCTTGTCCGCCACGGCCGACGTGCGCTGCGTCCTGACGACCATCCCCGGGGTGACCGTCATCGTGCAGGACGCCTGCGGCTTCGGCATGGGCCGCAGGTTGCCCTCGCGGTCCGGCATCGCGACCTCGACCAGGCACTGCCGGCAGGCGCCCGCGGGCTCCAGCAGCGGGTGGTCGCAGAACCGCGGGATCTCGATGCCGACCTGCTCCGCGGCGCGGATGATCAGCGTGCCCTTCGGCACGGTGACCTCCACCTCGTCGATGGTGCAGGTCACCGTCTCCACCGGCGTGGAGGCCGGCTTGTCGGTGGTGGCGGTCATCAGCGGCCTCCCGCCCCGGCGAGCGCCGTCGGCGCCTCGGGGGTGTCGTCGAACAGGGTGGACCGGGCCGGGTCGAACGGGCAGCCGCGCCCGCCCAGGTGGGCCTCGTACTCGTCGCGGAAGTACTGGATGCTGGACGTGATCGGCGACGTCGCGCCGTCGCCCAGCGCGCAGAACGCCCGGCCGAGGATGTTGTCGCACAGGTCGAGCAGCAGGTCGACGTCACGTTCCTCGCCGAGGCCCGCCTCGATGCGGTGCAGCACCTGCTTGAGCCAGTAGGTGCCCTCGCGGCAGGGGGTGCACTTGCCGCACGACTCGTGCGCGTAGAAGTCGGTCCAGCGGCTCACGGCCCGCACCACGCAGGTGGTGTCGTCGAAGATCTGCAGGGCGCGCGTGCCGAGCATCGACCCGGCGGCCCCGACGGACTCGTAGTCGAGCGGGACGTCCAGGTGCTCCGCGGTGAAGATCGGCGTGGACGACCCGCCCGGCGTCCAGAACTTCAGCTCGTGGCCGGGCCGGACTCCCCCGGCGAGGTCGAGGAGCTCGCGCAGCGTGATGCCGAGCGGCGCCTCGTACTGGCCGGGCGTCACGACGTGCCCCGACAGGGAGAACAGGCCGTGGCCCTGGGACTTCTCGGTGCCCATCCCTGCGAACCAGTCCGCGCCGCGCGCGACGATCCCGGGGACCGACGCGATGGACTCGACGTTGTTGACCACCGTCGGCCGGGCGTACAGGCCCGCGACGGCAGGGAACGGCGGCTTCAGCCGCGGCTGTCCGCGCCGCCCCTCCAGGGAGTCGAGCAGCGCCGTCTCCTCGCCGCAGATGTACGCGCCTGCCCCGGCGTGCACCGTGACCTCCAGGTCGAACCCCGAGCCCTGGATGTCGGTGCCCAGGTAGCCCGCGTCGTACGCCTCGCGCACCGCCTCCAGCAGGCGCCGGTACACGTGCAGCACCTCGCCGCGCACGTAGATGAACGCGTGGTGGCAGCCGATCGCGTAGCTGGTGATGATCACGCCCTCGACGAGGTGCTGCGGGCTCGCCATCATCAGCGGGATGTCCTTGCACGTGCCCGGTTCGGACTCGTCCGCGTTGACCACGAGGTACCGCGGGCCGCCGTCGGGCGGGGGCAGGAAGCCCCACTTCATGCCCGTGGGGAAGCCCGCGCCGCCGCGGCCGCGCAGCCCCGAGTCCTTGACGGCCTGCACGACGTCGCCCGGGTCCATGGCGAGCGCGGCCCGCAGGCCCGCGTACCCGCCGGCGGCCTCGTACGTCGCCAGCTTCCACGACCGGTCGTGGTCCCACGTGTCCGTCAGGACCGGCAGCAGGTCAGTCATCGTCGCCACCCTTCTCCGGCTCCGGGTTCGGCTTCCCGCCGTCGGGCAGGCGAGCCGCCTCGTCGTCCTCCGGCGCGACCTCCGTGCGCTCGGCGCTCGACTGCTCCCCGCCGGTCTCCGGCGCGGCCCCGTCGGCGGAGGCCGGTGCGGGGGACGCCTCGTCGGCGGGCTGGTCGGGCCTGGCGGGAGCCGAGGGAGGGACGACCGAGGCGGATGGCGTGCCCGCCGACGAGGCGTCCCCCGCACCGGTCGGACCCGACCCCGACGGCTCGTCGACCGCCGCGGCAGCCCGCGCCAGGCGCAGCCCGGCGAGCGTCGCGTCCCCCGCCCCGACGCCCTCGTCCGCGCGGCCGTCCGGGAAGCCCGCGAGCACGCGGCTCATCGCCTTGAACGAGCAGACGCTCGCGGCGCCGCGCGTGGGGGCCACGTCCTCGCCGGCGCGCAGCCGGTCGGCGAGCTCGGTGGCGGACTCGGGCGTCTGGTTGTCGAAGAACTCCCAGTTGACCATCACGACGGGCGCGTAGTCGCACGCGGCGTTGCACTCGACGCGCTCGAGCGTGATGGCGCCGTCGGGCGTGGTCTCGTCGTGGCCGACGTCGAGGTGCTGGCTGAGCCGGTCGAAGATGGCGTCGCCGCCCATGACGGCGCACAGCGTGTTGGTGCAGACGCCGACCGTGTACTCGCCGTTGGGGTGGCGCTTGTACTGGGTGTAGAACGTCGCGACGGCGGACACCTCGGCGGCGGTGAGCCCGAGCTGTTCGGCGCAGAACACGATGCCGTCGCGGCTGACGTACCCCTCGACGGACTGCACCAGGTGCAGCATCGGGAGGAGGCCGGACCGCTCGTCGGGGTAGCGGGCCTTGATCCGCTCGGCGTCGGCGGTGAGCGCCTCCAGGGTGGCGGCGTCGTAGCCGGTGCGCGAGCGGGCGCCCAGGGGTTCGGCGGTCATCGGTCCACGCCTCCCAGCACGGGGTCGAGGGACGCGACCGCGACGACGACGTCGGCCACCTGGCCGCCCTCGCACATGACGGACACGGCCTGGAGGTTGTTGAACGACGGGTCGCGGAAGTGGGCCCGGTAGGGGCGGGTGCCGCCGTCGGACACGAGGTGGACGCCGAGCTCGCCGCGGGGGTGCTCGACCGTCTGCCACGTCTGCCCGGCCGGGACCCCGAAGCCCTCGGTGACGAGCTTGAAGTGGTGGATGAGGGCCTCCATCGACTCGCCCATGATGCGGCGGATGTGGTCGAGGGAGTTGCCCTGGCCGTCGGACCCGACGGCGAGCTGGGCGGGCCACGCGATCTTCTTGTCGGCGACCATGACCGGCGCCCCGACGGTGGCGTCGAGCCGGTCGAGGCACTGCTCGACGATGCGCAGCGACTGGTAGCACTCCTCCAGCCGGATGACGACGCGGGAGTAGCAGTCGGCCGCGGTGTCGGTGGGGACGTCGAAGTCGTACGTCTCGTAGCCGGAGTACGGGAACGCCTTGCGGACGTCGTACGGGTGGCCCGCGGAGCGCAGCACCGGCCCGGTGATGCCGAGCGCGAAGCAGCCGGCGAGGTTGAGCGCGCCGACGCCCTGCAGGCGGGACTTGAAGATCGGGTTGGCGAGCATGAGGTCGCCGAGGTCCTTGAGGTAGCCGCGGACCTTCGGCAGGGCGGCGCGCACCTGGTCGGTGAGGTCGGCCGGGACGTCCTGGGCGACGCCGCCGGGGCGCACGTACGCGTGGTTCATGCGCAGGCCGGTGATGGCCTCGAAGATCCGCAGGATCTCCTCACGGCCGGTGAACCCGATGGTCATGACGGTGGTGGCGCCCATCTCGTTGCCGCCGGTGCCGAGGCACACCAGGTGGGAGGCGACCCGGTTGAGCTCCATGACGAGCACCCGGATGACGCTGGCCCGCTCGGGGACGTCGTCGGTGACGCCGAGGAGTCGCTCCGTGCCGAGGCAGTACGCGGTCTCCTGGAAGAACGGCGCGAGGTAGTCCATCCGGGTGCAGAACGTGGTGCCCTGCGTCCAGGTGCGGAACTCCATGTTCTTCTCGATGCCGGTGTGGAGGTAGCCGACGCCGCACCGGGCCTCGGTGACCGTCTCGCCGTCGATCTCCAGCATGAGCCGCAGCACGCCGTGCGTGGACGGGTGCTGGGGGCCCATGTTGACGACGATCCGTTCCTCGCCGATGGCCTCGCGCGCGATCTCGTCCCAGTCGCCGCCGGACGCCTCGAACCCGGCGACGCCGGGCCCGTAGTCCTCCGACGCGGGTCGGGTGGCGTGCGGGATGCCCGCGGTCGCGGTCATGAGTACCGCCTCCTCGTGTCCGGCGGCGGCACCGTGGCGCCCTTGTACTCCACGGGGATGCCGCCGAGCGGGTAGTCCTTGCGCTGGGGGTGGCCGGGCCAGTCGTCGGGCATCTCGATGCGGGCGAGCCCGGGGTGGCCGTCGAAGACGATCCCGAAGAAGTCCCACGTCTCGCGCTCGTGCCAGTCGTTGGCGGGGTAGACGCCGGTCGTGGTGGGCAGGTGCGGGTCCGCGTCGGGGCAGGTGACCTCGACGCGCACCCGGCGGCCGTGCGTGACGGACGTCAGGTGGTAGAGCGCGTGCAGCTCGCGGCCCGGGTCCTGCGGGTAGTGCGCCCCGGACACCCCGAGGGACAGCTCGAACCGGAGGTCCTGGTCGTCGCGCAGCACCCGGCAGACCGCGACGAGGTGCTCGCGCCGCACGTAGAGGGTGAGCTCGGCGTCGGTGCTGGGCGGCTCGCCCTCGGCCCGTCGGCGGGGGTCGGTGACGACGACCCGCTCGACGGCGTCGTCGAACGCGACGCCGGACTCCGCGAGGACCTCGGCGAGCACGTCGACGGCCTCGTCGAACCAGCCGCCGTAGGGGCGGGTCGCGGCCGCCGGCATGGTCAGCACCCGCACCAGCCCGCCGTACCCGGTGGTGTCGCCCGTCCCGTGGACGCCGAACATGCCGGTGTGCTCCCGGACGACCTCCGCCGTCGGGGCTCCCGTGGCGGCGTCGGGGGTGGTGGGGCCCTGGAGGTCCTTCATCACCTCGTCGCCGGCGCTCACCGCAGCAGGCCGATCATCTGGGACGTGGGCGTGGCCTCGAGCGCCGCGGCCTCGGCGGCCTTGGCGACCTCGGCCCGGTTGACGCCCAGCGGGGAGTCGGCGATCTGCTGGTGCAGCGCCAGGATGGCGTTGATGAGCATCTCGGGCCGCGGCGGGCAGCCGGGCAGGTAGATGTCGACCGGGACGATGTGGTCGACGCCCTGGACGATCGCGTAGTTGTTGAACATGCCGCCGCTGGACGCGCACACGCCCATCGACAGCACCCACTTGGGCTCGCTCATCTGGTCGTAGACCTGCCGCACGACGGGTGCCATCTTCTGGCTGACCCGCCCGGCCACGATCATGAGGTCGGCCTGGCGCGGCGAGGCGCGGAACACCTCCATGCCGAAGCGGGACAGGTCGAACCGTGACGCCCCCGCCGCCATCATCTCGATGGCGCAGCACGCCAGGCCGAACGTCACCGGCCACACCGACGCCTTGCGCAGGTAGCCCGCCAGGTCCTCGATCGTCGTCAGCAGGAACCCTGACGGCGCTTCTTCCAGCCCCATGACCCCTCCTCCCCAGGAGTGGTGCCGGCCGCGGCCGGCACCCTTGCCGTTTCGTCCGTCAGACCCAGTCGAACCCGCCGCGCCGCCACTCGTACACGAACGGCACGGTGATGAGCGCCAGGAAGATCAGCATCGCCGCCAGCCCGAACCCGGCCAGGACGGTGAAGTCGACCGCCCACGGGTAGAGGAACACGACCTCGATGTCGAACACGATGAAGGTCATCGCCACCAGGTAGTACTTCACCGGCAGGCGTCCGCCGCCGGTCGCGTGCGGTGTCGGCTCGATGCCGCACTCGTACGCGTCGAGCTTCGCCCGGTTGTACCGCTTCGGGCCGATGACGGCGCTCGCCGCCACCCCGCCGAGCGCGAGGACGCCGGCGATCCCCATGAGGACCAGCACCGGGACGTACGGGTTGCTCATCGGTTCTCCTCCACGGTCGTGCCACATCGTCGTGCCACTGCGGACCTCATGCCGGATCGGCCCCGCCCCGACACCGGGGTGCCTCGTTCCGGGCGTTCCTCGTGCTCATGCCTTCGGCACCACCCTCGTCAGGCCCGCGATGACCCGGTCGACCCAGTCGCCGCCGCGGGGCTCGTAGCAGTCGGACAGCAGCTTGAGCACGAACTGCATGACCACGGGTCGGGGCAGCCCGTACCGCACGCACGCCCGCATGACCGCGGGGTGCTCGATGAGCCGCACGAACAGGCGGCCCAGCGTGTAGTAGCCGCCCAGGTCGGCGCGCATGCGCTCGGCGTAGGTGGCGAGCGTCCGCTCCCGGGCGTCGTCGGTGACGCGGGTGCGGGCCTGCGCGATGGACTCCGCGGCGACGCGCCCGGCCTGCAGGCCGTAGGCGATGCCCTCGCCGTTGAACGGGCTGACCATCCCGGCGGCGTCGCCCACGAGGAACGTGCCGCGCGAGTACAGGGGCGACCGGTTGAAGCCCATCGGCAGCGCCGCGCCCCGCACGGGTCCGGTCTGGTTGTCGGGCGTGAAGCCCCACTCGGGCGGGCTGGTGCGCATCCACGTGTCCAGCAGCGCCCGGTAGTCGTGGCCGATGGCGGACTGCCGCGCCGGGGTCGAGCTCACCGAGCCGAGGCCCACGTTGGCCGTCCCGTCGCCGAGCGCGAAGATCCAGCCGTAGCCCGGCAGGAGGTTGGACGCGCCCGGCGCGCCGTCCCACAGCTCCAGGTGCGACTCCATGAACCGGTCGGCGTGCCGCGACGTGCCCTCGGTGCGGAAGTAGGTCCGCACGGCCGTGCCCATCGGGCGGTCGTCGCGGCGCGTGATCCCCAGGCCCGTCGCGAACCGCGACGACACGCCGTCGGCCGCGACGACCACGGGAGCCCGGTAGGTGCGCACCGCGCCGTCGGCCCGGCCGCGGCCGTCCAGCGGCTGCGAGGTCACGCCGACGACCCGGCCCGAGCGCTCGTCCACGACGGGCCCGGTGACCTTGGCGCGCTCGACCAGCTTCGCGCCCGACGCCTGGGCGTGCTGCACGAGCCGGTGGTCGAGCGACATGCGGGACCGGGCCATGCCGTACCCGGGGTACGTGGTGAGCTCCGGCCACGCGAGCTCCCAGGATCGCCCGCCCGCCACGACGCGCAGCCCCTCGTTGCGGATCCAGCCGTCCTGCTCGCGGGTGTCCACGCCCATGCGGGCCAGCTCGGCCACGGCACGCGGGGTCAGCCCGTCGCCGCACACCTTGTCGCGGGGGAACTCGGCCTTGTCGAGCAGCAGGACGTCGAGACCGGCGGAGGCGCACCAGTGCGCGGTCGAGGCACCGGCGGGGCCGGCGCCCACGACGATCACGTCCGCGTCGTCACCCTGCGCTGCTCGCACTGCTCACCTCCTGGAAAGTGAGACCTCGACGCCATTGCCGAAGCATCCTTGTGAACCCGATCACAACGTTCTGCGAGCACTCTAACCACACTGACGGAAGTCTGTGTAGGAAGGCAAGCCTGACCTCGGCGCGAGTCGGGGCACACTGGCGTCCCGCCAGGTCACGACATACGGTCGAGGGCACACCGCCCGACCGCCCCATCACCCAGGAGGCTCGACATCATGAAGGCCATCACCACCCTCGCCGCCGGCGTCGCGCTGGGGTACTTCCTCGGCACCGACAAGGGTCGCGAACAGCTCGACAAGGCCAAGGGCTGGGCCGTGGACACCTGGAACGACCCGCGCGTCCAGGAGAAGGTCAGCGAGGTCCAGGAGAAGGTCACCAGCAGGTCCTGACGCTCTTCCTCGCTCCCGGCCCGGGTGGGCGAGGGGTGTGCGCGGTCGCGCTCACGGTCGCTGCGCGACCTGCGCTTCCCGTCCGACGACCGCGCACACCCCTCGCCCACCCGGGCCTCGCGCATCACCCTCCGCGGTCGGTCGCACCCGTGCTCGCAGCGCGAGGAGCGACAGCACCGCCACCGACCGACGTCGTCCGTCCTCACCCATCAGCGCGTGATGCACGAGAAGTCACGACCACGATGCGCCCGACGACGAAAGGGCGGGGTGCGGGAGGTCGGCGCGCGGTCGTCAGACCGGAAGCGGAGGGCCCCCTGGGGCCCGTGAGCGCGACCGCGCGCCGATCTCCCGCGCCACGCCCGCACCCGCCCCGAACAGCGCCCGCACGCCACCGACGAGGACGACCCTCAGTCCAGCGGACGCACCGCGCGGTGCAGGGCGACGATGCCGCCCGACAGGTTGCGGTAGCTCGGGCGCTCCCAGCCGGCGTCGAGGAGCAGCGCGCCGAGCTCGGCCTGGTCGGGCCAGGCGCGGATGGACTCCGCCAGGTACTGGTAGGAGCCCTTGTCGCGGGTGACGGCACCGGCGACGGCGGGCAGCGCCCGCATGAGGTAGTTCATGTACAGGGTGCGGAACGGCGCCCAGGTGGGGTGCGAGAACTCGCAGATGACGACGCGTCCGCCGGGGCGGGTGACGCGCAGCATCTCGTGCAGCGCGGTGGAGGTGTCGACGACGTTGCGCAGCCCGAAGCTGATGGTGACGGCGTCGAACGAGGCGTCGGCGAACGGCAGGCGGGTGGCGTCCCCGGCGACGAACGGGAGGTCGTCGCGGCGGGCCTTGCCGACGCGCAGCATGCCGAGGGAGAAGTCGGAGGGGACGACGACGGCGCCGTCGCGGGCGAACGGCTCGCTGGAGGTGCCGGTCCCGGCGGCGAGGTCGAGGACCTTCTCCCCCGGCGACGCGGCGACGGCGTCGACGGTGGCACGCCGCCAGCGGCGGTCCTGCCCGAGGGAGATCAGGTCGTTGGTGAGGTCGTAGCGCGAGGCGATCCCGTCGAACATCGACGCGACCTCGGCGGGCTTCTTCTCCAGGCTGGCGCGGGACATGGCGTCATCGTCCCACGCCGGTCCGCGGGCGGGGGCAGGTGGGCGCGAGGCGTGGGGTCGCGCGGCGTATGGTGGGGGCGATGTCTGCCACGCCCCACCCGGCGCCGGTCCCGCCGTCGGGCGCGTCCGCCGGCACGCCGCCCCCGGCCCCCGAGGCCCAGCACCTCGTGGTGCGCACCGTCCGGATCGATGCGCTGCCGGGCGGTCCGACGGCTCTCGTCGACCTCCTGCCCGACACGCGCCCCTCGACGTGGGTGCGTCGTGGCGACGGCATCGTCGGCTGGGGCGAGGCGTTGCGGCTGGACACGTTCGGCCCGGGTCGGTTCGCGGACGCGGACGCCGCGTGGCGCGCCCTGCTGGCGCGTGCGGTGGTGCGTGACGAGGTGGGGCTGCCGGGCACGGGTCCGGTCGCGTTCGGCACGTTCGCGTTCGACGACGGCCCGGCCGGGGACTCGTTCGACGACGAGCGCCCGCAGGGCACCCTGGTGGTGCCGCGCGTGGTGGTGGGGCGTCGTGGCGACGTGACGTGGATGACGACGACGAGCGTGGGTCCGACGCTGGACGCCCCGGGTGACGCGGCGCTGGCCGCGGTGCGGCGGGCTCCGGTGACGGACCCGGGCCGGGTGGTGCTCGCGGACGGCGCGGTCGGGCCGGTGGACTGGCCGGGCGTGGTCGCGGAGGCCGTGGAGCGGATCCGGTCGGGCGCGCTGGACAAGGTGGTGCTGGCGCGGGACGTCGTGGCGACGACGGAGCGGCCGGTGGACCCGCGGTTCCTGCTGGCCCGGCTGGCCGACGGCTATCCGACGTGCTGGACGTTCTCGGTGGCGGGGATGGTGGGTGCCACGCCGGAGCTGTTGGTGCGCAGCGAGAAGGGCCTGGTGACGTCGCGGGTCCTGGCGGGCACGATCCGCCGGGAGGCGGGGATGAGCGACGACGACGCGCTGCTGCACGCGGCGCAGCTCGCCCGGTCGTCGAAGGACCTGGAGGAGCACGAGTTCGCGGTGCGGTCGGTGGCGGACGCGCTGGAGCCGTTCTGCTCGTCGATGAACGTGCCGGACGCGCCGTTCGTGCTGCACCTGCCGAACGTCATGCACCTGGCCTCGGACGTGACGGGGGTGCTGGACCGGTCGGCGCGGGCGGGTTCGCTCACGCTGGCGGCGGCGCTGCACCCGTCGGCGGCGGTGTGCGGCACGCCGACGGTGGCGGCGCGGGACCTGATCCGGGAGATCGAGGGCATGGACCGGGCGCGGTACGCCGGGCCGGTGGGCTGGGTGGGCGCGGACGGCGACGGCGAGTGGGGTATCGCGCTGCGGTCGGCGGAGCTGGGCGCGGACCCGCACCACCTGCGGCTGTTCGCGGGCTGCGGGATCGTGGCGGCCTCCGACCCGGCGGCGGAGCTGGCGGAGTCCGAGGCGAAGCTGGTGCCGATGCGCTGGGCGCTGGGCGCCGGCTGACCGACCACGTCTGCTGAGGCCGCCTCGGTGGTGCCGGCGCCGAGGGCGCCGTCCGGACGGCCCGCCGGGGCGTCCTATGCTCGGGCCATGGCCTCGGCTCGACGCACCCGGATGAGTCCCGACGAGCGCCGCCAGCAGCTCCTGGCCCTGGGGGTCGCGGCGCTGGCCGACCGCCCGCTCGAGGCGGTCACGGTGGAGGAGCTCGCCGCGCAGGCGGGGGTGTCCCCCGCCCTGGTGCACTACTACTTCCAGAACCGGCAGGGCCTGCACTCCGCCATCGTGCGCACGGCCCGCGACGCGATGCTCCACGCGACCGAGCCGCGCGCGGACCTGCCGCCGCAGGCGCGGCTGCGCGACACCCTGGACCGGTTCGTGGTGTTCGTGCGCGACCACCACGCGACCTTCTACTCGCTGGTGCGGGGTGCGGCGAGCGGCGACGAGAACGTCCGCACCACGATCCAGCACGCCCGCGACGTCCTGGCGGGGCACCTGCAGGACGTCCTGGCGGGGCTGGGCACTCCGCCCGGACCGCTGCTCGACGTCGCGGTGCACTCGTGGATCTCGTTCGCCGAGCAGGCGCTCATCGAGGCCGCGACGGACCCCGACGTCCCGCCCGACGACCTGGCGGCCTTCCTGGAGCGCAGCGCGCTGGGCGTCGCGGCGGCGCTGGAGGCGGCTCCCGGCCCGACCGGCTGAGCGCGGTCCCGGCGCCCCGGGGCGCGCCCGGCCGTGCCGCTCCCCCGCCCTGCACGGACGACCGGCCCGGCACGCGCGAGGCGTGCCGGGCCGGTCGGGGCACCGGACGGGCCGGTGCGGGCCGCGACGACGGGGACGGAGGGGGGAGGGGTCCCGCCGTCACGGAGCTCAGTTGCCGAACAGGTCCTGGAGCCAGCCGGGGATGTTGTCCGGCTGCGTGGGGTCGGACGAGCCGTCCTGGCCCTGGCCCTGGCCGGGCCGCTGCTGGGTGCCGGAGCCGTCCTGGCCCTGCGACCCGTCCGGCGAGCCGTCCTGCGACCCGTCGGTGCCCGACGAGCCCTGGCCGGCCGTCGCCGACTCGTCACGCACCGCGAAGGTGACGTCGACGCTCCGGGTCTGACCGTCACGGACGTACGTGATGGTCGACTGCTCGCCGGCGGTGCGCTCCCGGACGTACGCGGTGAGCGCCTCGGCGCCGTTGACCGGGTCGGAGTCGATGGCGACGATGACGTCGCCCGACTGCAGCCCGGCGTCGGCCGCGGGCGAACCGGCGGTGACGTCGCCGATCTCCGCGCCGCGGCGGGTCACGCCGTCCGCCGTGGCGGTGGCGTCGCCGAGGGTGACGCCGAGGAACGCGTGCTCCGCGGTGCCGGTCTCGATGAGCTGCTGGGACACGTTGGTCGCGAGGTTCACGGGGATCGCGAACCCGAGACCGATCGACCCGGACTGGCTCGACCCGTCCGACATCGTCGCGATGGACGACGTGATGCCGATGACGCGGCCCTGGGCGTCGAACAGCGGCCCGCCGGAGTTGCCGGGGTTCACCGCGGCGTCGATCTGGATGGCGTTGGTCACCACGACGTCCGAGGCGTCCTCGCCGGACGCGGCCACGGGCCGGTCGAGGGCGGAGACGATGCCGGTGGTGGCGGTGTTGGCCAGGCCCAGCGGGTTGCCGACGGCCAGGACGGAGTCGCCGACCTGGACGGCGTCGGAGTCGCCGAGGGTGGCGGGCTGGAGGTCGTCGGGGGCGTCGACGATCTGGACGACGGCGAGGTCGGTCGTCGGGTCGGTGCCGACGATGGTGGCCTCGAACAGGCGGCCGTCGCTGAGGGTGACCTGGACCTTGTCGTCGGACGCGCCGGAGACGACGTGGTTGTTGGTGAGGATGTGGCCGGCGTCGTCGATGACGACGCCGGAGCCCTCGGCGCCGCCGGACTGGCTGGTCACCTGGATCGCGACGACGGACGGCGCGACGGCGGCGGTGACGGCCTGCCAGTCGGGGTTCTGGTCGGTGGAGCTCGCGACGGGCGCGGCGGCGGTCTGCTCGGACGCGCCGACGTCGGCGAGGGACGAGGCGGTGGTCCCGTCGTCGAGGACGGACGTCAGCGCGACGGTGGCGCCGCTGGCGAGCACGGCGGCGGCGCCCGCGGCGACGACGACCGGCACCCAGCGCGACCGCTGCTTGGTGGCGGGCGCCTGCTGGGCGGGCGCGGGGTGCGTCTGCTGGTTCGGGTAGCCGTAGCCCTGCGGCGCACCGGCGGGCACGCCGAACGGCGTGTACGCCTGGGGCCGGGAGCCGCCGTGGGGGGCGGTGCGGGCGGCCTGCTGCGGGGCGGGGTGGGCGCCGTGCTGCTGCGCGGCGACGGGGTGGGCGAACTGGGCCTCGCGCTGCTGGGGCGGCTGCGGGACGGGGTTCTCCTGGCGCGGGGCGTGCTGCGGCTGCTGTGCCGCGGGCTGTGCCGGACGCTCGACGGGCAGCGGCTGGGTGTGCTGCTCGGTGGGGTGCTGCTCCGGGCCCGACTGCGGCTGCTGCGACGGCTGCGACGCGGGGGTGTTGTCGGTGCTCATGGGATGCCCTCTCCTCGAAGTTCTGACCCCAGTGGACCCCCCGATCCTTGGGTACCCCTTGGGTGAACCTGAGAGTTCCCTGTCAATCCGCGTCGCTGCTGGTCAGGGCGTCGTGAGATCCACCACGAGGGCGTGGTCGTCGCCCGGGGCGGGCGATCCGCGGCCGTCCGTCTCGTTGGTGAGCACCCACAGGCGGCCGTCGGGGCCGACGACGGCGTCCCGCAGACGGCCGTGCTCGCCCGCCCAGTGCTCCTGCGACGTCGACGGGTCGGCGACCGGCACGGTGCGCAGCACCTCGCCGCGCAGGTTCGCGACGAACAGGGTGCCGCCGGCCTGCGCCATCCCGCTGGGGCTCGCCTCGGACGGCGCCCACTGCTGCACCGGGTCGGTGAACCCGTCCCGCCCGGCGGCGCCCTCGACCTCGGGCCAGCCGTAGTTGGCGCCCGCCTCGATCACGTTGAGCTCGTCCCACGTGTTCTGCCCGAACTCGGTGGCGAACATCGTGCCGTCGTCCGCCCACGCGATGCCCTGCGGGTTGCGGTGCCCGAGGCTGTACACCGGCGAGCCGGGGAACGGGTTGTCGTCGGGGACCTCCCCGTCGAGCGTGAGGCGCAGGATCTTGCCCGCGAGCACCTCCGGGTCCTGCGCGTCCGCGGGGTTCCCGGCGTCGCCGAGCGTCACGTACAGCATGCCGTCGGGCCCGACCGCGAGCCGGCCGCCGTCGTGGTTCGCCGCGGCGGGCAGGCCGTCGAGCAGGGTCACCGGGTCGCCGAGCGCGAGCGCCCCGGGCTCCCCGGTGACGTCGTAGCGCTGGACACGGTTGCCCTCGGCCGCCGTGGAGCTCACGTAGAGCCGGCCGTCGTCGTCCACCGCCAGGCCGAGGAGGCCCGCCTCACCGGTCGGGGTCACCCCGGCGACGACGCCCACCTCCCGGGCCGTGCCGTCGTCGGCGAGCTCGAGGATCCGCGCGCTGTCCCGCTCGCTGACCAGCGGCACGCCGTCGCGGAACACCAGGGACCACGGCGCCTCCAGGTCGGAGGCGAACGCCTCCGGCTCCCCGGCGAGCGCAGCGCCCGCCGTGCCCGTGTCCTCCGGGTCGGTGGCGGTGCCCGCCGGGGTGGAGGCGTCCGCCGACGACGCGGCGGGCGACGCGGCGTCCGGCGCACCGGGCGTGCAGGCGGCCAGCAGCGCGGCGACGAGCGCGGCGGCGGGGACGGTCACGACGTGCCTGGTCATCGCTCTCCCGGGGTCGGCTCCGTCCACCGTAGCCGCCTCGGGTGCGCGTCCGCCGCCCGGCCGGCCGCTCCGGCACCCCCGGGCCGGGCGGCAGGGGTGGCGCGCGCTCAGCCGGCCGTGCGCAGCCCGTCGCGGGCGGCGTCCGCGACGCGGGCCGCGAGGTCCCGGGACTCGGCGAGCCGGTCGGCCCGCGGCACGCGGACCTCCAGGACCCGCACACCTCCCGGCGACGTCGCGAGCGCGTCGCGCAGCGCGGCGACGTCGGGCACGAGCCGGTGCCGGACCCCGTACCCCGCGCACAGGGCGGCTAGGTCGGCGCCGTGCGGGGTGCCGAACACCCGCTCGAACGTCGCGGACGCGCCCGGTCCCGTCGCGGCGAGCGCGCCGTGCTCCAGGGTCGCGAAGATCGACCCGCCGTCGTCGTTGACGACCACGACGTCGAGCGGCGCGGCAGGTTCCGCGGGACCGCGCAGGAGGCCCCCGACGTCGTGGAGGAACGTGAGGTCGCCGACCAGGACGCGGGTGCGGCGACCGGTGGCGAGCGCGACGCCGGTCGCAGTGGACAGCGTGCCGTCGATGCCGGCGAGGCCGCGGTTGGCGAGCACCGTGCCGGGGTCGTCGTCGAGGCCGAGGGCGAGCTCGACGTCGCGGACGGGGTTGGACGCCCCGACCACGAGCACGTCGTCGGGGCCCGTCGCGGCGAGCACCGTGCGGGCGACGGCGAGCGCCGCGTACCGGGCGGCGTCGAGGGAGCCGTCGACGGCGTCGGTGGTGGCGCGCAGCGCGGCGGCCGCCGCGGCGCCGGCGGTCTGCCACCGGCGCAGGAACGGGGTGCGGGCGGACGGTGCGTCCGGCGTCCCGGCACCGTGCCCGGTCGTGGCCGGGGCGAACCAGCGGTCGGCGAGGGCGTCGACGACACGGGCGGCGTTGCGGGCGGCGTCGGGCCAGGGGCCGCCGCCGGGCGCGACGACGGTCACGGTGACGTCGGGCCCTGCGAGGAGCCGCTGGACCGGCCGCGACAGGGTGGGGTGGCCGAGGACGACGACGTGCTCGACGTCGTCGGTGAGCTCGGGCAGGGCGAGCAGCAGCCGGTACCCCGGCACGGCGTGCGGGCCCCCGCACGCCCCGGAGGACGGTTCGGCGAGCAGGGGCCAGCCGCGGGCCTCGGCGAGGCGCCGCGCGGCCGGGCCGGCGCCGTCGCCCGCCACGACGAGGGTGCGGGCGGGGTCGCCGGGCAGCAGCGGGTCGGCGCCCGGGCCAGGCACGGGCGGGACGACCTCGGCGGCGTGCGGCAGGGTCGCCGGCTCCCAGCGCAGCGGCTCGGCGGGCTGGAGCGGGTCGCGGTAGGCGAGGTCGACGTGCACGGGGCCGGGGTGGCGGTCGCGGAGCCCGCACGCCGCGGCCAGCGCCCGGCGGACGGTGGCGAGGAGGTCCCGCACCTCGCCGTCGCGGCCGTCCGGGGCGGGCACGTCGACGCTCGCGCGGACGGCCGTGCCGAAGATCCCGACCTGGTCGGTGGTCTGGGACGCGCCGGTGCCGCGCAGCTCGTGGGGCCGGTCGGCGGTGAGCACCACCAGCGGTACGCCCGTGTGGTGGGCCTCCAGCACGGCCGGGTGGAGGTTCGCGACGGCGGTGCCGGACGTCGTGACCACCGCGACGGGGGTGGGTGCGCCGTCGGTCGGCGCGGCGCCGCGGGCCAGCCCGAGGGCGAGGAACCCAGCGGCGCGCTCGTCGACCCGCACGTGCAGGCGCAGCGCCCCGGCGTCGGCCGCAGCGGCCAGCGCGTACGCGAGCGGCGCGGACCGCGACCCGGGAGCGAGCACGACGTCCCGCATCCCGTGCGCGACGAGGTCGGCGACGAGCGCCTGCGCGCTCCCGACGGCGGGCGGGACGGCGGGAGCGTGGGCGCGGTCGGGCGTCGTGGCGCTCATGCGGCCCGGCCCGCGTCGTCGAGCAGCGCCTCGAGCCGGTCGTGGCGGGCCAGCCAGGACGCCTCGACGTCGGGCGGGGCCGCGGCGGCGGCCAGCGCGGCGGCGTCGGGGGCCACGCGGCGCACGGGCAGCGCACCGTCCACCGGGAGCAGCGGGTCACCGGTGACGTCGTGGACGAGCAGCTGGGACGTGGCCAGCCCGCACGCGAACGGCAGGTCCGGCAGCGCGGCCGCGAGCGCCACCCCGGCGGCCAGCCCCACGGAGGACTCCAGGGCGGACGACACCACCACGGGCAGGCCGACCTGCTCGGCGAGGTCCAGGCAGGCGCGCACGCCGCCGAGGGGCTGGACCTTGAGCACGACCACGTCGGCCGCGTCCTCCCGCACGACCCGCAGGGGGTCGGCGGCACGCCGGATCGACTCGTCGGCGGCGACCGGCACGTCGACGCGGCGTCGCACGGCGGCGAGCCCGGCGACGTCCGCGCACGGCTGCTCCACGTACTCCAGGCCGCCCGCCGCGGCGTCGAGGCGCCCGATGCGGCGGACGGCGTCGTCGACGTCCCACGCGCCGTTGGCGTCGACGCGGACGGCGGCGTCGGGCACCCCGGCCTCGACGAACGCGGCACGCACCGCCTCGAGGCGCTCGACCTCGACGTGCAGGGGTTCGAGGGTGCCGTCGGCGAGCCGCTGGGCGACCTTCACCTTGGCGGTGCGGCAGCCGCCGGACGCCAGCACGATGGCCCGGGCCTGCTCGGGCCCCACGGCGGGGACCGTCACGTTGACGGGCACGCGGTCGCGCACGGGCTCCGGGAACCCGGTGTCCGCGGCCTCGCGCGCGGCGCGCAGCCACGCGAGCGACTCGGCGTCGTCGTACTCGGCGAACGGGCTGAGCTCCCCCCACCCGGCGTCGCCCCGCAGGAGCAGGCCGTCACGGACGTCCAGCCCGCGGAAGCGGGTGCGCAACGGGGTGGACCAGGCGAGTCGTCTCTGCAGGGTGGCTGCCACGCCCTCAGCGTAGGCGGCAGCGCCCCGCGCCGTGTCCCGGGGCGGGTGGGCCGACGGCGCGGCTCAGTCCGTGAACTCCGTCGGCATGCCCGGCGTGCTCGGGGCGTGCACCGTGGTCACCGGTGCCGCCTCGCGCAGGATCGCGGCGTCGTAGGCGATGAGCTCGTCGACGACCTCGTCCAGGTCGGCGACCTCGGGGCGGGGAGGGAACGTCGTGTCCATGCCCCCCATGATCCTCCCGCGATGTGCAGATCCTGGGGGCGACGCGCAGGGCCGCCGTGACCGGTCCGTGCGGACCCGAACTAGGCTGGCGGGCGTGACCGACGACGCGACCGACGCAGCGATCCCCACCGCCCTGCCCCGCCAGGTGTCCCGCACGTTCGACCCGACCCGGTGGCGCACCGTGACCGGGTTCGACGACCTCACGGACCTCACCTACCACCGGGGCGTGGAACGGTCCGTCGGCGCCGACGGGACCGAGCAGGTGCGCGACCTGCCGGTGGTGCGCGTCGCGTTCGACCGTCCCGAGGTGCGCAACGCGTTCCGCCCCCACACGGTGGACGAGCTCTACCGCGTGCTGGACCACGCCCGCATGACGTCCGACGTCGGCACCGTGCTGCTCACGGGCAACGGGCCGTCGCCGAAGGACGGCGGGTGGGCGTTCTGCTCCGGCGGCGACCAGCGCATCCGCGGACGGTCCGGCTACCAGTACACGTCCGCGCCCGACGGCGGCGGCGACGTGCACACCGCGGACGCCGTCGACCCGGCCCGTGCGGGCCGCCTGCACATCCTCGAGGTGCAGCGGCTCATCCGCACCATGCCGAAGGTGGTGATCGCCGTCGTCGACGGGTGGGCGGCCGGTGGCGGGCACTCCCTGCACGTCGTGGCGGACCTGTCGATCGCGTGCCGCCAGCACGGCCGGTTCAAGCAGACGGACGCCGACGTCGGCTCGTTCGACGGCGGCTACGGCTCGGCCTACCTGGCCCGCCAGGTCGGGCAGAAGCGGGCCCGGGAGATCTTCTTCCTCGCGCGCGAGTACTCCGCGGACGACGCCGAGCGCTGGGGCGGGGTGAACGAGGTCGCCGAGCACGACGACCTGGAGGATCTCGGCCTGGAGTACGCGCTGACGATCGCCGGGAAGTCCCCGCAGGCCGTGCGGATGCTGAAGTTCGCCTTCAACCTGGCCGACGACGGTCTCATGGGCCAGCAGGTGTTCGCGGGCGAGGCGACGCGCCTGGCCTACCTGACCGACGAGGCCGTCGAGGGCCGCGACGCCTTCCTCCAGAAGCGCGACCCGGACTGGTCGCAGTTCCCGTACGCCTACTGACGGCCGCCGGTCCCCCGCCGCTCCGCTGCCTCCGACACCCCTGTTCCGGAGAGGGTGGCGGCCCGGGTCAGGACGTCGAGTACGAGCCGGTGCGGGTGGGCACGAGCTCCACCCACGTGCGGCCCGGGGCGAGCTCGACGGGGTCGCCGTCCGCGGTGAGCACCACCGGGTCGTGCAGGGACTTCTTCGACCACTCGACGGCGAGCGTGCGACCGCCGCTCGCGACCAGGCCGGTGCCCGAGCCCACGAGCTGCGTCTCCGGCACGGGCGCCCCGGACGGGTCCCGGTAGGAGGTGTCGACGACCTCCACGTCCAGGACGACGACGTTCTCCGCGGCGTGCTGCACCCCGGACGTCGACAGGGACGGGGCGGTGCCCTCGGAGCGCAGCCAGGTGCCGGACTTCTTCTCCCACGCCCAGGCGCTCGTCTGCGCGGGGGACAGCACGACGTCGAGGTGGCGTGTCGCCGTGCCCTGCACGACGGCGGTGGCGTGCGCCGCGGCGCGCGCGAACGCGAACTGTGCGGGCGGCGGCGTGGTGCGCTCGCCGTCGTCCTGGGCGAGGAACGCCACCGGGTCGCCGAGCACGTTGTGCGGGGCGTACCGGTTCGGGTCGCGGGTGAACCCGGCGTCGCCCGCGTCCATGATGACCGACTGGACGCCGGCCGCCCCCACGGCGTCGATGAACGGCTGCTGCGCGCCGGAGTAGGCGAGGATCCCGTCGAGCGGCGCGACGATCGCCGGGTCCATGGGTCGCACCGAGCGCACGGGCTCGACGACGTCCGGGACGGTGGAGTGGTAGACGGCGACGAACCGCGTGATGCCGCCCTCGACGACCTCCTCCCACACGGTGTCGGCCGCCTCGAGACCGGTCTGGGGGCGGGCCTCGCGGGAGTTCTCGATCTTGATCGCCAGCGCGGGACGCTGCGCGACCTCGTCGGTGGCGACCCCGGTGAGGGGCCAGACGGTGGGCACGGCCGGGGGTGCGGACTTCGCGACCGACTCCACGGGGGCGGCCACGGTCGAGGTGGGGGCGGGCTCCGGCTCCCCGGAGCACGCGGCGAGCAGCGTGACGGCGAGGAGCGTCCCCGCGAGGGCCGCGGGACGACGGCGCACGGTCATCGGTACCTCCGGCAGTGTGTCGGCGCGCACACCCTACGTCACCCGACCCGCCGCGCCCGGCCGCCCCGACGGGACCCGCCCCGGCGGTCCCGGCGCCGCCGAGGGCGGCCTATCGTGACCCGGTGAGCACCACCGACCTCCCGGTCCTCGTCGACGCCCTGCGTCGCGCGCTCGACGGCGGCGCCCCCGTAGCCCCCCTCCCCCGCCTGACCGCCGCGCCGCCGCCGGCGGGCACCGCGGTCGTCGTGCGCACCTCGGGGTCCACGGGCACGCCGCGCGAGGTCGCGCTCGGCGCGGCGGCGCTGCGGGCCTCCGCGACCGCGACGCACGAGCGGCTCGGCGGCGCGGGCCGCTGGGTCCTCACCCTGCCGCCGACGCACGTCGCGGGCGTGCAGGTGCTGGTGCGCTCCCTGCTGGCGGGCCGGGCGCCCGTGGCGGCGCCCGACGGACCGTTCACCCCGGCCGGGCTGGCGGAGCTGCTCGCCGAGCCGCTGCGCGGCGACGACCCGGTGCACCTGTCGCTGGTCCCCACCCAGCTCCACCGGGTCGTGGAGGCGGCGGACGGCGGCGAGCCGGCGGCGCTGCACGCGCTGGCCCGCTGCGGGGCGGTGCTGCTGGGTGGCGCGGCCACCCCGCCCGGGCTGCTGGCCCGCGCGCACGACGCGGGGGTGCCCGTGGTCCGCACCTACGGCATGTCGGAGACGGCCGGCGGCTGCGTCTACGACGGCGTCGCGCTGCCCGGCGTGCGGGTGCGGCTCGCCGACGGCGTGGTGGAGCTCGCCGGGCCCACGCTCGCGTCGGGGTACGTGGGCGACGACGCCGCGACGGCGGCGGCGTTCGTCGACGGCCCCGACGGCCGCTGGTTCCGCACGAGCGACCTCGGCACGGTCGAGGACGGCGTGCTGCGGGTGCTGGGCCGGGCGGACGACGTGGTCGTCACCGGCGGCGTGAACGTGGCGCCCGCGGCCGTGGAGGCGGTCCTCGGCGAGCTGCTCGACGCCGAGGTGTGCGTGGTCGGCGTGCCCGACGACGAGTGGGGGCAGGCCGTCGTCGCGGTGTGCTCCGCCCCGGGCCGGGCCGGTGCCGTCCCGGACGGCCGCGGCGACCCCCCTGCGGACGCCGCGGCCGTCCCCGTCGGCGCGGCCGAGCTGGCGCGGGTGCGGGCCGCCGTCGCGGATAGGCTGGGCGCGGCCGCCGCGCCACGACAGGTGTACCGGGTGCCCGCGCTCCCCCTGCGCGGCCCCGGCAAGGTCGACCGCGCAGCCGTCGTCGACCTGGTGCCCGCCGGCACCGCCCGCTGAGAGGAGCACGCATGGCCACGCCCGCCGAGTGGGTCGCCGGGGCACGCCCGCGCACCCTGCCCGCCGCCGCCGCCCCCGTCCTGGTCGGGTCCGGCGCGGCCGCGCAGGTCGACGCGTTCGCCTGGCTGGCGGCGCTGCTCGCCCTCGGGGTGGCCCTCGCCCTCCAGGTGGGCGTGAACTACGCCAACGACTACTCGGACGGCGTGCGCGGCACGGACCTCGACCGGGTCGGTCCGCTGCGGCTCACGGCGTCGGGCGTCGCCCGGTCCGGGCAGGTCAGGGGCGCGGCGTTCGCGGCGTTCGGCGTCGCCGGGGTGCTGGGGCTGGCCCTGTGCGCGGTGAGCGGGCACTGGTGGCTGCTGGGAGTCGGCGTGCTGTGCGTCGTCGCGGCCTGGTACTACACCGGCGGGAAGCGGCCCTACGGGTACGCGGGCCTCGGCGAGGTCGGGGTGTTCGTGTTCTTCGGGCTGGTGGCCACCCTCGGCACGACCTACACCCAGGCGGACCGCGTCACGTGGCCGGCGGTGCTGGGCGCCGTCGGGGTCGGGCTCATCGCCTGCGCGCTGCTCATGGTCAACAACGTCCGGGACATCCCCACGGACGTGGACGCCGGCAAGCGGACCCTGGCGGTGCGTCTCGGTGACCGGCGCGCGCGCCGCCTGTACGCACTGTGGATCGCGCTGGCCATGCTGCTCGCCCTCGCGTGCGCCGCCTGGAACCCGTGGGTGTTCCTCGTCGCGGTGCTGCTGCTCCCGGCGGTCCTGCTGGTGCTGCCGGTGCTGGCGGGCGCGCGGGGCCGCGCGCTGGTGCCCGTCCTGGCGGGCACGGGGATGTTCGAGCTCGCCTACGGCGTCCTGCTGGGCGTCGGTCTGGCGCTCTGACGCCGCCCCGCCGGCGGGTTCAGCGCTCGGTCGTGGCGGACGGGTCGACCCGGTCGCCCTCGAACGCGGCGTCCTCGGCGGCGGCGTCGTCCGCGGCCAGGGAGTCCACCGTGACCTTGTCCGAGCCACGACGCCCGGCGCGCCGCTCCGCACGCTGCGCCATCCAGGCGGTCGCCGCGTCCCGCTGCCTCGGCAGCGCGAGGTAGGAGACGGCGAAGGCCACCACGACGGCGACCAGGGCGAGCAGCCAGCCGCGCAGGCCGACCGTCCAGGCCAGCCCGAGGGCGGCCGCGAGGATCAGCAGGCGCAGCACGGAGTAGGTCACGAGGGGCACCCTCCCAGGGTAGTCCGCCCGCGCAGGGGGGCCGGACAGCGGCCCGTGCCGAGGCCCTTCCCCGGGCAACTAGGGTGGAGCCATGACTCGTGTGCTGGTGGGTCTCGTCGTCGTCGGGCTGCTGGTGTACGCCCTGTCCGACCTGGCGAGCTCGGACGACGACGACCGGGGCGGCCTGCCGACCTGGCTGTGGGTGCTCATCATCGTCCTGCTGCCGATCTTCGGCCCCTTGACCTGGATCGTCGCCCGGCAGGCCCGCAAGCGCCGCGGCGGCTCCGGCGGCCGCACGGCGCGGCCGAGCCGTGGCCCGCGCCGCCCGTCCGGGCCGGTCGCGCCGGACGACGACCCGGAGTTCCTGTGGCGCCTGGACCAGGAGAAGCGTCGCCGGCGACGTGAGCAGCGCGACAGCGGCGGGGACGGCGCCACCGGTCCGTCCGCGGACGGCGACGGCGACCGGCGCGGTCACGACGGCGGCTGGGGCGGCGACGGCGGGTCCGACGGCGGTGGCGGGGACGGCGGTGGCGGCGGCGACTGACCACCGGGCCGCACCGCGCGGCGCGGGCACCTCACCCGGGGCGGACGGCCCTGGGTGACGAGGGTCTCGGGCACGGCAGGACCAGGCGCCACGGACCGGGGAGGTCGGCGTCACCGGGACGACGAAGGGCGGGGACCGTCATGGTCCCCGCCCTTCGTCGTGCCGCGCCGGGAGGGCGCGGGCGGCGGATCAGCTGATGCCGGAGTACGAGTGCTTGCCGTTGAAGATGAGGTTCACGCCGGTGAAGTTGAACAGCACGCAGGCGTAGCCGACGACGACGAACCAGGCGGCGCGGCGGCCGGACCAGCCGCGCGTGGTGCGGGCGTGCAGGTAGGCGGCGTAGATGACCCAGATGACGAAGCTCCACACCTCCTTGGGGTCCCAGCCCCAGTACCGGCCCCAGGCGTCCTCGGCCCAGATGGCGCCGCCGATGATGGTGAAGGTCCACAGCACGAACGCGACGGCGTTGAGGCGGAACGACATCGACTCGAGCGTCACCGGGGAGGGCGTGCGGTCGAGCCAGCGGAAGCCGGGGCGCGCGAGGAACGGGACGTTCTCGTCGCGGAAGTCGCGCAGGAGCTGCAGCACGGACAGGACGAACGCGACGGTGAAGATGCCGGTGGCGACGATCGCGACACCGACGTGCAGCACCAGCCAGTAGTTCTGCAGCGCGGGCTGCACGCCGGTCGCGGCGACGTGGAACGCGTTGAGGCCCAGCACGAGGAACAGCGTCACGATGCCGGTGACGAACGCCCCGAGGAACCGCACGTCGCGGCGCAGGTTCCAGACGAGGAACACGGCCATCGCGACGAACGACCCGACGAGCGTGAACTCGTACATGTTGGCCCAGGGGGTGCGCCCGGCGGCGAGGCCGCGCAGCACGATCCCGACGAGCAGCAGCGCGGTACCGAGCCACGACGTCGACATCGCGATCCCGGCGGCGCGCCGGCGCGGCGGGGCCTCGGCGCCGGCGGGCCCGGCGGCGGGGGCGCCGGCCCCGACGGTCACGGCCGCGGAGGCCTTGGCGGTGAGCTTCTCGTCGGACCTGCTGCCCAGGTCGACGGCGAACGCGATCATCGCGATCGCGAACGTCGTCGCGGCGGCCCAGACGAGCAGGTCGCTCAGCTCGGCGATACCCATGTCAGTCTTCCGTCCCTCGGTCGGTGGGGCTGTCGTCGGTCGTGACGCCCGGCACGGCGTCGAGCACGCGCCCGACCTCGCCGTCCAGGCCGGCGTCGTCGCCGCGGGCCAGGCCCGCGACCTCGACGCGCGTGGTGCCGCCGTCGTCCCATGATCGCACCCACACGCGGCGCCGCGGCAGGAACAGCGAGCCGACGAGGCCGGTGAGCGCGAGCAGGGCGAACGTCAGCACCCAGGCGAGCGACGGGTCGTGGCGCAGGTCGAGCGCGACGAACCGCGGCACGTCGCCGTCGGCGAACGTGATGGTGCCGAGCCCGTCGGGCAGGTCGACCGTGTCGCCGGGCTCCAGGAGGATCTTGACGCGCTCGCCGTCCTCGTCGAGCGACGGCGTGAGGTTGGCGGTGTCGAGGCGGTACACGTTCTGCGGCACGCCCTCGTCCAGGCCGAGGTCCCCGCGGTACACCTCCAGCACGAGCAGGGGTGCGGTGGGCAGCGGGAACGCGGACCGTGCCGACCCGTCGTCCTCGATGACCGCGGTGGGCAGGAAGTACCCGACGAGCCCGATCTGCTCCAGCCCGTCGGACACGTCCGGCACCTTCACGACGCCGCGCGAGGTGTAGACCTGGTCCTCCGGGATGAAGGGCACCCGACCGGAGAACGCGACCTCGCCGGCGGCGTCGGTCACGGTGATGTCGGGCGCGTAGCCGTTGCCCTGCAGGTAGATCTTGGCGCCGTCGATCTCGAGCGGGTGGTTGACCTTGATGGTCTCGGCGCTCTCGGTGCCGTCGGGCTCGCGCACGGTGACGTCCGCGGTGAAGTCGCGCGACTGCGCGAACGCGACGGTGTCGGTGGCGAACTCGGAGGTGAACGCGTCGAGCGTCATCGAGAACGGCACGAGCGAGTCCTCGCGGAACCACGCGCCGGACTCGAAGGTGTCGTAGTCGACGACGGCGTTCGCGAAGCCGCGGCCCTCGGTGACGATGGCCTGGCCGCGGTAGTGCATCAGCTGGCCCACGCCGACGGAGATCACGAGGCCGACGAGCGCGAGGTGGAACAGCAGGTTCCCCGTCTCGCGCAGGTAGCCGCGCTCGGCCGCGACGGTGCGGGTGGCCGGGCGCGCGGGCACCTTGCCGCGGGCCGCACGGGCGTCCTCGGCGTCGGTCTCGACGCGGAACCTCGGCAGCAGGCGCACGCGGCCCCGCAGGTGCGCGGCGACGGCCTCGGTCACCTCGTCGGGCGTCGCGGACGACGTGGCGCGCACGTGCACGGGGAAGCGTTCGAACCGGGCCGGGGTGCGCGGCGGACGCGACCGCAGCGCGCGGGCGTGCGCGATCGTGCGCGGCACGATGCAACCGACCAGCGACACGAGCAGCAGCAGGTAGATCGCCGAGAACCAGGGCGAGGAGTAGACGTCGAAGAACCCGAAGCGGTCCAGCCACTCGCCCGCGGTGGGGTGCTCGCCGAGGTACTCGACGACGGCGGCCGGGTCCTGCGGCCGCTGCGGCAGGATCGAGCCGGGCACCGCGGCGACGGCGAGCAGCATGAGCAGCATGAGCGCGACACGCATGCTGGTGAGCTGGCGCCACGTCCAGCGCAGCATGCCGCGCCGGCCGAGGGAGGGCAGCTGCGGCGCCCCCTGCCCGGGGGCGTCCGCGGCGGCGGGCCGCTCGGGCTCCGCTCCACCGGTCGTGAACTCGTCCGCGATCCCGTCGGGACGGTACGTCTGCCCTGCCATCACACCACCGTCGTGTATCCGCTGATCCAGCTCTGCAGCTGGCTCGTCACCGCGCCCCACACGCCCGTCACCATGGCCAGGCCGATGGCGATGAGCAGGCCGCCGCCGACCCGCATGATCGCGAGGCGGTGCCGACGCAGGAACCCGAGCATCTTCTGGGAGGACTGCAGGCCGAGCGCGACCAGGAGGAACGGCACGCCGAGCCCCACGCAGTAGGCGACGCCGAGCAGCAGGCCGCGGGTCGCCGACGCCTCGTCGAGCGCGAGCGACTGGACCGCGGCCAGGGTCGGGCCGAGGCAGGGCGTCCACCCGAGGCCGAACACGACGCCCAGCAGCGGCGCCCCCCACAGACCCGCCCGCGGGCTGACGTGCAGGCGACGCTCCCGCTGGAGGAACCCGATGCCGCCGAGGAAGGCGACGCCCATGAGGATCACGACGACGCCGAGCACCCGCGTGAGCACGTCCTCGTAGCGCACCAGGTACGAGCCCAGCGCCCCGGCGGCGGCCATGAGGGCCACGAACACGGCGGTGAAGCCGAGCACGAACAGCGCGACGCCGGTGACGACGCGGCTGCGGGCCGGGGTCCTCGTCGCCGTCGTCGTGCCGCCCGCGGGGCCCGCGGTGGCCGCGGCCATCCCGCCCACGTACCCGACGTAGCCGGGCACGAGCGGCAGGACGCACGGGGACGCGAACGACACCACCCCGGCCAGGACCGCGACGGGGACGGCGAGGAGCATCGACCCGCTCATCGCCGTCGTCGCGAACGCCTCCCCCACGTCAGTCGCCCTCGGTGGCCGTCTGGGTGCCGGCCAGCGCGTCGTCGATCAGCGCCTCGAGCGTGGAGCCCGCGACCTGCCCGACGACGCGGGCGGCCACCTTGCCGCCGGCGTCCAGCACGACCGTCGACGGGACGGCCTGCAGCGGGACGACGCCCGACAGCCCGGCGACGACCTGCCCGCTGCGGTCCTCGATCGAGGGGTAGGGCACGTCGAAGGTGCGCTGGAAGGCCAGCGCGGCGCCCGCCTCGTCCTCGGTGTTGATGCCGAGCAGGTGGACGCCGTCGTCGGCGCGGGAGCCCGCGATCTCGACGAGGTCGGGCGCCTCGGCCCGGCAGGGCGCGCAGCCCGCGTACCAGGTGTTGAGGACGACGACGTCGCCGCGCCAGTCCTCGGTGGAGACCTCGTCGCCCTCGAAGGTGGTGCCGGCGACGACGACCACGTCGTCGCGCTCGTCGGGCGCCCACTGCTGGACGGTGCCGTCGCCGGACACGAAGCCCTGCCCGACGACGTCGGACGCCCCGGACTCGGCCGCGCAGGCGGACAGCAGCAGGGCGGTCCCGGCGACGGCGGCGAGGGCCGCGGTCGTGCGTGCGCGCCTCATGCGCCCGCCACCGGGTCCGCGCCGGGGAGGAGGTCGCCGGCGGGCTCGCTGTAGTGCAGGGAGGTGAAGCGTCCGTCGTCGAACCGCAGCGACGTCAGGGACGCGAGCGTGCACTCGCGGCGGCGCGGGTCGTGGGCGAGGCGGGAACCGGTCAGCGCGAGGCGCGTCACCCAGATGGGGAGCTGGTGGCTGACGAGCACGACCTCGTGGCCGTCGTAGGCGCGGCGGGCGTCCTCGACGGCGGCGCGCATGCGCGTGACCTGGTCGGCGTAGGACTCGCCCCACGAGGGCCGCAGCGGGTTCCACAGGAGCTTCCAGTACCGCGGGTTGGCCAGCTGGCCGGGTCGCGAGCCGATCGTGGTGCCCTCGAACTGGTTGCCGGCCTCGAGGAGGCGCTCGTCGGTGGCGAGCTCGACGCCGAAGCCGCGGGCGACGGGCGTCGCGGTCTCCTGGGCGCGCTGGAGGGGGCTGGCGACGACGGCGACGACGTCCCGGCCTGCACCGACGAGGTGCTCGGCGACGCGGCGGGCCATCTCCTGGCCGCGGTCGGAGAGCCGGTACCCGGCGATCCGTCCGTACAGGACGCCGTCGGGGTTGTGGACCTCGCCGTGCCGCAGGAGGTGGACGGTGGTGGTGGCCATGCGCCCCAGTGTCCCAGATCGTCGACGGCGCTCCGGTCCGGCCTCGGGCCCCGCCGCCGCGGTTGTGACAGGTCTCACAAGCAGTCGGGTCGCCGTCGTCGACCGGGTCCGCACCTCGCGCCGGGACCGCCGCCGACCAGGCCGTGGGGTGTGACGCACGTCACCGCCGGCGGGCGCCGCGGACGAGGAATAGGTCGACGGACCCCCTGGTTCATGCTTTTCGATGGACCTGCCCCGCCCGGGACAGGGCCCCGGACCCCGACAAGGAGCACTCCATGGCCACCGCACTGCCCACCGGTCTCGCCACCGGCACCTACGCCGTCGACGCCTCCCACTCCACCGCGTCGTTCACCGTGCGCCACGCCGGCATCGCCAAGGTGCGCGGCACCATCGGCATCGCCGCCGGCACCATCACCGTCGGCGAGGACCTCGAGTCCTCCTCCGTGCGCGTCGAGCTCGACGCCGCCGCCGTGAGCACCGGTGACGCCAACCGCGACCAGCACCTCGCCAGCGCCGACTTCTGGCACGCCGAGGAGCGCCCCACCTGGACCTTCGAGTCCACCACCGTCACCGCGGGCTCCGACGGCTACGTCGTGGCCGGCGACCTCACCATCAACGGCGTGACCCAGCAGGTCGAGCTGCCCGTCGACTTCGAGGGCACCGCCAAGGACCCGTTCGGCAACCAGCGCGCCGGTTTCGAGTCCGAGATCGAGATCAACCGCAAGGACTTCGGCCTCACCTGGAACGCCGCCCTCGAGACCGGCGGCTTCCTCGTCGGCGAGAAGGTCAAGATCGCGCTCGACGTCTCCGCGATCTCCCAGAACTGAACCACCCCGCACCGCGCAAGGACCCCGCGAGCCCTCGGGCTCGCGGGGTCCTGTCGCGTCCGGGCCCGCTCGGGCGCCCCGGAGGGGCGGGACCGCTCAGACGGCCGGCGGGACCGCCTGCGCCGACTGCGCCGACTGCGCGGCCCGCGCCGCCGCGTGGAACGCCAGGATCTGCAGCTCGCCCGCCACGTCGACGCTACGCACGACCACGTCGTCCGGGAGCTGCAGCGCCACCGGCGAGAAGCAGAGGATCTCCCGGACCCCGCACGCCACGACCCGCTCGGCGACCTGCTGGGCCACCCCGCCCGGCGTCGCCAGGATCACCATCGACACCTGACGCTCCGCGAGGACGCGCTCCAGGGCGTCGACGTGCTCCACCTCCAGCCCCGCGGCCTCCTGCCCGACGACGACCGGGTCCGCGTCCAGCAGCGCCACCAGCGAGAAGCCGCGCGCCGAGTAGCCCGAGTAGTTCGCCAGGGCGTGGCCCAGGTTGCCGACGCCCACGATCGCGAGCCGGTGCTCCGACCCCAGACCCAGCGCCGACGAGATGTACGACGACAACGACTCCACGTCGTAGCCCACCCCGCGGGTGCCGAACGACCCCAGGTAGGACAGGTCCTTGCGCAGCTGCGCGGACCCCACCCCGGACCGCTCCGCCAGGTCGGACGACGACGTCACCTCCACGCCCTCGCCCGCCAGGTCCCGCAGCGCCCGCAGGTAGAACGGCAGCCGCGCCACCGTCGCCGTGGGCACCGTCACCTCACCGATCTCGATCACGTCCGTCCCCTCCCCGTGGGTCGTGCCAGGCGCCGCGCCAGCCGCGCACCGTCGACCCGCCAGAATCCCTGTTGCACGCCGTCCACCTCGACGACGGGCACGTACTCGCCGTAACGGTCCACCAACGCGGGGTCGCTGTCTACGTCGACCTCTCGCCAGGCCTCGCCCGCAGCCTCGCACACCGCGGAGACCACCTCCCGCGCCTCGTCGCACAGGTGACAGCCCGCCCGGCTGAAGATCACGACCCGGGCCGGCGCCTCGGGTCCGGTCCGGTGCCCGCTCACGGGGCAATCGTATCGGCGCCACTACAGTGGACGGCATGCCGTCTCACCCCACGCCCCCTCGGAGCTCCGGCGCAGCGGCATTCTTCGACGTCGACAACACGATCATCCGGGGCGCCAGCTCGTTCCACCTGGCCCGCGCGCTCTACCAGCGCCGGTTCTTCGGGACCGCGGACCTGCTGCGGTTCGGGCTCATCCAGGCGAAGTACCTGGTGTTCGGCGAGTCGCGGTCCCAGATCGAGACGGTGCGCACCCGCGCCCTGTCCCTCATCGCGGGCCGGTCCGTGGCCGAGGTCACGGCCGTCGGCGAGGAGGTCTACGACACCGTCCTCGCGCTGCGCATCTTCCCCGGCACCAAGCGGCTCCTCGACGAGCACCTCGCCGCCGGCGACCAGGTGTGGCTGGTCACCGCCACGCCGGTGGAGATCGGCGGGCTCATCGCGCGCCGGCTCGGCGGGACCGGCTGCCTGGGCACCGTCGCGGAGCACTCCGGCGGCTACTACACGGGCGCGCTCATCGGCGACCTCATGCACGGCGAGGCGAAGGGTGCCGCGGTCCGCGAGCTGGCCGAGCGCGAGGGCATCGACCTGGACGCGTCGTACGCCTACGGGGACTCCCTCAACGACCTGCCGATGATGCGGTCCGTGGGGCACCCGTGCCCCATCAACCCGGACGCGCGCCTGCGCCGCTTCGCCAAGGAGGTCGGCTGGCCGATCCGCGAGTTCCGCGGCCGCGGGCAGCGCGCCGCCGGGCGGGGCGTGCGCACCGCGTCGTGGGCCGGGGCCGCCTGGGTGGCCGGGCTCGTCGTCCGCGCCGCGCGCCGCAGCCTGCGCAAGCGCCTCCAGGGCCGCTGACCCGCCTCGTCGTCCGCGCCGCGCGCCGCAGCCTGCGCAAGCGCCTCCAGGGCCGCTGACCCGCCTCGCCGTCCGCCACCGTCCGGGCGGCGGGCCGCAGCCACCCCGGACGCGAACGAGCCCGGCACCCCCGCGAGGGGGTCCGGGCTCGATGCGTGCGCCCACCCGCGGGTGGGCACGACGTCACTTCTTGTTGCGACGCTGGTGACGCGTCTTGCGAAGCAGCTTGCGGTGCTTCTTCTTCGCCATGCGCTTGCGGCGCTTCTTGATGACGGAGCCCATGAGGTCCTCACAATGCTGGTCGGTGGTGGAACACGGTTGGTCCCGACGAGCCTGTGCCCAGGTACCCCTGGGTCCAAGTACAGCCGACCAACGCGGAAAAATCCGTCCCCCAGACTACCCGATCCGCGGCGGTGCCGGGCACGCGACCACGTCGGTGCAGGTCGGCCCCCGTCCCGGGGGCTCCCGGACGCCGGATCAGTCGTGGAACGGGTCCAGCCCGAGCTCCGGGAACGTGTGCCGGCGGGTCGCGAGCACGGCCCGGTCGGTCGCGTCCGACGGGTCGTAGCCGTCCGCCCAGCGGCGCCACTCGACCTCGCCCCGGCCGAGGGTGCGCGCGGCCTCCAGCCCCGACATCTCCTCGACCACGTCACGCCAGGACGCGGGCAGCTCCGTGCCCGGCTCCAGGGGGACGTGCGCCGCCTCAGCGACGAGCGCCGACCAGACCACCGGCACCACGTCGACGACCGCGTACCCGCCGCCGCCCAGGGCCACCCACCGGCCGTCGCAGAGCTCGTGCGCCAGCTCGTGCACCCAGCGGGCCGCGGTGACCTGCGCGTCGATCCCGACCGACAGGTCCGTCAGGGGGTCGTTGCCGTGCGCGTCGGTGCCGTGCTGGGACACGATCGCGTCCGGCGCGAACGCGCGCAGCACGGCGGGCAGCACCGCGTCCACCGCGCGCAGCCAGCGCGCCGAGTCCGTGCGCGGCGGCAGCGCCACGTTCACCGCGGACCCCGGGGCGCCCCGCCCGCCCGCGTCCGACGGGTTGCCGGTCCCCGGGAACAGGGTGTGGCCGTCCTGGTGGACGGAGAACGTCAGGACGCGCGGGTCGTCCCAGAAGATCGCCTCCACGCCGTCGCCGTGGTGGGCGTCGAGGTCGACGTACGCCACCCGCCGGGCGCCCGCGTCCAGCAGCCGCCGGACGGCCGCGGCGGCGTCGTTGTAGATGCAGAACCCGGACGCGGCGGCCCGCCGGGCGTGGTGCATGCCCCCGGCGATGTTCAGGGCGTGCTGCACCTGCCCCGACCAGACGGCGTCCGCGGCGGCCACCGACGCGCCCACCAGGCGGGAGGCCGCCTCGTGCATCGCGGGGAACACCGGGTCGTCCTCCGTGCCGAGGCCGCGGGCGAGGTCCGGCTCGCCGGTCGCCGCCGCGTGCCGCACGGCCGCCACGTAGGCCGGGTCGTGCACGGTCGTCAGGAGGTCGTCGTCCGCGCTCGCGGGGTCCACCACCTCCAGGGTTCCCGACGACAGCAGGCCGAGCTCGGCCACGAGCCGCATCGTGAGGTCGAGACGGGCGGGAGCCATCGGATGACCCGCCCCGAAGTCGTAGCGCAGGAGCTCGGGGCTCCACAGCAGCCGGGCGACGGACATCCCGCCACGGTAGCCGAACGCGTGGCAGGCTGAGCACCACGCCTGCGGGACGAGACGAGGGAGGGCGCGGCCGGTGGCGAGACCGTTGCACGACCGCGTCCTCACCCTGCGCGAGTGGGTGGACCGCACCGCCCGCCACTACCCCGCCCGCCTCGCCATGACGGTGTTCGGCGCCGTCGTCAGCATCTTCACGCTCCTGCTCCTGCCGCCCTGGGCCACGGCCTCGGGCCGGTCCGCGCCGTTCGTGGACGCCCTGTTCACCGCGACGTCGGCGGTGTGCGTCACCGGGCTCGTCGTCGTCGACACCGGGTCCTACTGGTCCGAGTACGGGCGGGTCGTCATCCTGCTCGGCATCAAGGTCGGCGGCCTCGGCGTCATGACCATCGCGTCGCTCGTGGGGCTGGCGGTGTCCCGCCGGATCGGGCTCACGCAGAAGCTCCTCACCGCGTCGGAGACGAAGTCGACCAGCCTCGGGCAGGTCGGCGAGCTCATCCGGCTCATCGTCGTCGTGTCCCTGTCCATCGAGATCACCGTCGCGCTCATCCTGCTTCCCCGGTTCCTCGCGCTCGGCGAGACCGCGGGGGACGCCGCCTGGCACGCCCTGTTCTACGGGGTGTCGGCGTTCAACAACGCCGGGTTCGTGCCCACCACCGAGGGCCTGGTCCCCCACGCGTCCGACTGGTTCGTCGTCATCCCGATCGCGCTGGGCGTGTTCATCGGCTCGCTCGGGTTCCCCGTCATGCTGAACCTCCTCCAGGCGCGCCGGGCCGGCCGCCGCTGGCGGCGCCTCATCACCCTGCACACCAAGCTCACCCTGACGACGTCCGTCGGCCTGCTGGTCGTGGGCGGGCTCGTCATCGGGGCGCTCGAGTGGGGCAACCCCGCGACGCTCGGCGCGCAGGACCTGCACACCCGGTTCCTGTCGACGATCTTCGCGTCGGTCATGCCGCGCTCGGGCGGGTTCAGCACGTTCGACGTCGGGCAGATGCACGGCGAGACGTGGCTCGTCACCGACGCCCTGATGTTCGTCGGCGGCGGGTCGGCGTCCACCGCCGGCGGCATCAAGGTGACGACCCTCGCCGTCATGCTGCTCGCCATCCTCGCCGAGGCCCGCGGCGACCGGGACATCGACGTCTACGGCCGGCGCATCCCCCGGGACACCCTGCGCCTGTCCATCGCCGTGGTGTTCATCGGCGCGACCATGGTCCTGGTGTCGTGCATCGCCCTGGTGCGCCTCACGGAGTTCTCCCTGGCGCCCATCCTGTTCGAGGTCATCTCCGCGTTCGCGACCGTCGGGCTCTCCACCGGCATCACCCCGGACCTGCCGGACGCCGCGAAGTTCTGGCTGTGCGGCCTGATGTACCTCGGCCGCATCGGCACGATCTCCGTGCTCGGCGCGCTCGCCCTGCGGGACCGGCGGCGCGTCATACGCTTCCCCGAGGAACGACCGATCATCGGCTGAGCCTGCGGTTCCGCTGCAACACGAGAGGACGACAGTGGCTGACAAGAAGGCATCCGACCGCGACGCCGGCGTGCTCGTCATCGGGCTGGGCCGGTTCGGCTCCTCCCTGGCGACGACGCTGGACCGGCTGGGCCAGGACGTGCTCGCCGTGGAGTCGGACGACCGCCTGGTCGCCCAGTGGACCGGCCGGCTGCCGCTGGTGCAGGCGGACGCGTCCAACCCGGAGGCGCTGGAGCAGCTCGGCGTCAACGACTTCGGCGTCGCCGTGGTCGGCGTCGGCACGGCGCTGGAGGCGTCGGTGCTCATCACCGGCAACCTCGTGGACCTGGGGTTCCCGCAGATCTGGGCGAAGGCGGTCTCCGCGGAGCACGGCCGCATCCTGACGCGGATCGGCGCCCACCACGTCGTCTACCCGGAGTCGGACGCGGGCTCCCGCGTGGCGCACCTGGTCAGCGGCAAGATGCTGGACTACATCGAGGTGGAGGACGGCTTCACGATCGTGAAGATGCGGCCGCCGCGCGAGATGCAGGGCTTCACGCTGGCGCAGTCCGACATCCGCAGGAAGTACGGCATCACCGTGATCGGTGTGAAGTCGCCGGGCGTGGAGTTCGCGTACGCCACGCCGGAGACGCGCGTGAGCTCGAACGACCTGCTGGTGTGCTCGGGCCACGCGGACCTGCTGGAGCGGTTCTCCGCGCGCCCGTGACCGGGCCCGCCGAGCCGCAGGTCGTGCTGGTCTGCGGGCCCGCCGGGTCGGGCAAGTCGACCCACGCCCGCCGCCTGGAACGGGCAGGTCGCGTCCGGCTGTCGTTCGACGACGAGGCGTGGGCCCGCGGGTACCGGACGCACCCCCTGGACGCCGAGGCGGCGGCGGAGGTGCACGCGCACCTGCACACCGAGCTGGTGCGGCTGGTCCGCGCCGGGCGGGACGTCGTGGTGGACACGTCGTTCTGGTCGCGGGCGTCGCGGGACGCCTACCGGGCCGTGCTCGCCCCGACGGGCGCCCCGGTGGTCGTGCACCTGATGGACACGCCGCGCGACGTCGTGCTGGAGCGCCTGGCCGCACGGCGCGGCACGGGCGGCGACGACGTCGTGGTGCCACCGGACCTGGCGGTCGCGTACCTCGACGGGTTCGAGGTCCCGACCCCCGACGAAGGACCGCTCGTGGTGGTCCCCGGCGTGGCGGCGCCGGAGAGCTGACGCATGCGTCAGCCGAGCTCGGTCGCGAGCTCCTTCGAACGGGCGTCGGCGGCGGCGAGAGCGGCGAGGAACGCGGCGCGCACCCCGCCCTCGTCGAGCTTCTGCAGCCCGCGGATGGTGGTGCCGCCCGGCGAGGACACCTTCTCGCGCAGCACGACGGGGTGCTCCCCCGTCTCGGCGAGGAGCTTCCCGGACCCGAGGACCGTCTGGACGGCGAGGCGGCGCGCGACGTCGCGGGTGAGGCCGAGCAGCACGCCCGCCTCGGCCATGGCGTCCACGACGTAGAACACGTAGGCGGGCCCGGACCCGGCGAGCGCCCCGAACGCGTCGATGTCCTTCTCGGTGATGCGGACCGTCTCGCCGGTGCCGCCGAGCAGCGCTTCGACGAGCGTGACGTCGTCCTCGGACGTGGTGGGCCCGGGCACGACGGCGGTGATCCCCGCGCCGACCTGGGCGGGGGTGTTGGGCATGGTGCGCACGACGGGCTGCCCCGCGGGCAGGTGCGCGGCGTACAGGGCGAGCGGCAGCCCCGCGGCGACGCTGACGACGACGGCGCCGGGCTCCAGGGACGGGGCGACGAGGTCGAGGAGCGCGACGACGTCCTTCGGCTTGACCCCGACGACGACGACCCGCGCCCCGGCGACGGCGGCGGCGTTGTCCGTGGTGGTGGCCACGCCGTAGGTGTCGGCCAGGGCGGCGCCCCGCTCGGCGCGGCGGACGGTCGCGACGACGTCGGTCGGCGCCAGCCCGGACGCGAGGGCCCCGGCGAGGACGGCCTCGGCCATGTTCCCCGTGCCGAGGAAGGCGACCCTGGTCCCGGCGATCTGCGTGCTCACGTGGTTCTCCTCGGTCACATCGGGAAGGACTCGTAGAAGTCCTGGACGAGCTGGTCGGGTCCGGTGGCCCGGAACACGGCGGTGCCGTTGCGCCAGGTCACCACGGAGGTGCCGGCCGTGCCGCCGGGCGTGACGGCGTAGGTGCCGACGACCTCGTCGCCGACGGTGACGTCGCCGCTGATCGTGGGCTCGCCGGCGGCCTGCAGCAGGACGTCGTGGACCTCGCTCGCGGCGTCGTCGTCGGCCCACTGCCCGGCGGCGAGGTCGACCTGCGTGCCGGAGCCGTCCCCGTACACGACGGTCCAGGCCTCGACGGCGCCGGTCTCGTCGACGCGGTCGCCGTCCTCGGCGACGTCGAGCCGGACGAGCTGGAGGACGGTCTCGGGCAGGGACGTCAGGAACTCGGTGGGGCCCTCGGGGAGTGGTTCGGCCTCCGCGGTGGGCGTGGGCGGCGGCGCGGTCACGGTGACCTCCGGCAACGGGTCGGCCTGGCGGGCGAACCCGGGCCAGACCAGCGCGGTCACGAGGGCGACGGCGACGATCGCCACGGCCGCGCCCACGAGGAGCAGCCGCCGGCGGCGGACGACGGCCGCGCGGTTCTTCTTCTGGTGCACCTTGTCCCCCGGGGTCCGGAATCCCGGGGAGAGGTAACCGGGCTTCTGGTCGACCATGGACGTCCTCCTGCTGCTCTGCGGCCGTGCGGCGCTCCGACGACTGCGTCGCGGTGCAGCCTACGGCCTGGCGCACGTCGCGGGGCGTGTCGTCCGCGGCCCGGCGCCGATCCGGCCGCGCCACCTCACCGGTGCGCACCGCCCGCGCCGGGTGTCGGTGCCCGCCCCTAGCGTGGGCCCGTGACCACCACGACGCGCGCCGCCCGCTCCAAGTCCACGAAGCCCGCCTACCGGTGCGCCGAGTGCGGCTGGACCACCGCGAAGTGGGTGGGCCGGTGCGGCGAGTGCCAGGAGTGGGGCAGCGTGACGGAGGCCGGGCAGGCCTCGGCGGGCCCGCGGACGACGGCCGTGACGCCGGTGCGCTCGGCCGCCCGTCCCATCGCGGAGATCGACGTGGACTCGGCGCGGGCGACCCCGACGGGCGTCCACGAGCTCGACCGGGTGCTGGGCGGCGGTCTCGTGCCGGGTGCGGTGGTCCTGCTCGCCGGGGAGCCGGGCGTCGGCAAGTCCACGCTGCTGCTGTCGGTGGCGTCGAACGCGGCCCGCGGCGCGGACGGCCGCCCCCGCACGGTGCTGTACGTGACGGGCGAGGAGTCCGCCGGGCAGGTGCGGCTGCGCGCGGAGCGGATCGGTGCGCTCGCCCCCACCCTGCTGCTCGCCGCGGAGACCGACCTCGCGACCGTGCTCGGGCACGTCGAGGCGGCGGACCCGGCCCTGCTCGTCGTCGACTCGGTGCAGACCATCGCCTCGGCGGAGGTCGACGGCGCCCCGGGCGGCGTGAGCCAGGTCCGGGAGGTCGCAGGCGCGCTCATCGCGGCGGCGAAGGAACGTCAGGTGCCGGTGCTGCTCGTCGGGCACGTCACCAAGGACGGGACGGTGGCGGGGCCGCGCACGCTGGAGCACCTGGTGGACGTCGTCTGCCAGTTCGAGGGCGACCGGCACTCGCGGCTGCGGATGGTGCGGGCGGTGAAGAACCGGTTCGGGCCCACCGACGAGGTCGGCTGCTTCGAGCTGTCCGAGACCGGCATCGAGGGCCTGGCCGACCCGAGCGGGCTGTTCCTCTCCCACCTCGGGGCGGGCGTCCCGGGGACCTGCGTGACGGTGACCCTGGAGGGTCGCCGCCCCCTCGCGCTCGAGATCCAGTCGCTGGTCGCGCCGTCGCCGCTGGCGAACCCGCGCCGCGCCACGAGCGGCGTCGAGTCGCAGCGCCTCGCGATGATCCTCGCGGTGCTGCACCGGCACGCCGGCCTGCGGCTCGCCGACAGCGACGTGTACGCCTCGACCATCGGCGGTGCGCGCGTGACCGAGCCGGCCGCCGACCTCGCGACGGCCCTGGCCATCGTGTCGGCGCGCACCGGCGAGGCGCTGCCCGCCGGGACGATCGCCGTCGGCGAGGTCGGGCTCGCGGGCGACATCCGGCCCGTCGCGGGCCTCGACCGCCGCCTCAGCGAGGCCGCCCGGCTCGGGTTCACCCGCGCCGTCGTCCCCGCGGGCACCTCCGCGAAGGCTCCGGCCGGGCTGCAGCTGGCCGAGGCCCGCCACATCGCCGAGGCGGTCGAGCTCGCGGAAGCCGTCCAGGATCCGGCGCGTACCCGGCGCCGGCCTGCCCCGACGTCGTAGACTGCCCCCGTGGCTCCCTCCTCCGCGTCCGCGCACCCCGACGCCCAGCTCCGGGAGACCCTCGCCACCGTGGCGCCCGGCACCGAGCTCCGAGACGGTCTGGAGCGCATCCTGCGAGGACGCACCGGCGCGCTCATCGTGCTCGGGCACGACAAGACGGTCGAGGAGATCTGCTCCGGAGGCTTCCACCTCGACGTCGAGTTCTCCGCGACCCGCCTGCGCGAGCTGTCAAAGATGGACGGCGCCGTCGTCCTCGACCGGGACGCGACCCGCATCCGCCGCGCCGCCGTGCAGCTGCTGCCCGACCCCACGATCGAGACCAGCGAGTCCGGCACCCGGCACCGCACCGCCGAGCGCGTCGCCATCCAGACGGGCCTGCCCGTCATCTCGGTGAGCCAGTCCATGCGGATCGTCGCGATCTACATCGGCAGCCAGCGGCACGTCCTGGAGGACTCCGACACCATCCTCGGCCGCGCCAACCAGGCCCTCGCCACGCTGGAGCGGTACCGCTCCCGCCTCGACGAGGTGTCCGGCACGCTGTCCGCGCTCGAGATCGAGGACCTCGTCACCGTGCGCGACGTCTGCGCCGTCGTGCAGCGCCTCGAGATGGTGCGCCGCATCTCCGACGAGATCGACGGCTACGTCGTCGAGCTCGGCACCGACGGCCGCCTCCTCGCCCTCCAGCTCGACGAGCTCATCGGCGGCATCGGCGCGGACCGCGACCTCGTCGTCCGCGACTACGTGGACGTCGACCGCTCGGGACGCGGCGTCGTCGACGTGCACGCCGACCTCGCCGTGCTGGACTCCGCCCAGCTCCTCGACCTGTCGCAGATCGGGCGCGTGCTCGCGCTGCCGGGCTCCGGCGCCGCCCTCGACGCGGCCGTCGCCCCGCACGGCTACCGCCTGCTGTCCAAGGTGCCGCGCCTGCCGTCGTCCATCGTCGACCGTCTCGTGCTGCACTTCGGCGGCCTGCAGAAGCTGCTCGCGGCGTCCGTGGACGACCTCATGAGCGTCGAGGGCGTCGGCGACCAGCGGGCGCGCGCCGTCCGCGAGGGCCTGTCGCGCCTGGCCGAGTCCAGCATCCTCGAGCGGTACGTCTGACCGCTCGTCAGCTGACGGTGGCCCCGCCGGCCCCCGGCTCGTCCGCGGCGGGCTCGTCCTCACCCTTCGCGTCGTCACCCTTCGCGGCGCCGCCGCCCTTCGCACCGTCGTCGGTGGCCTCCGCGTCGTCGCCACCGTCCGCCGCCGCGGCCTCCTCGCCGTCCTTCGCACCCTCGGAGTTCTTCTTCGGCGCGGGCGCGGCGACGGCGAGCGTGACGGGCTCGCCCGCGGCGGCCTTCACGTCGTCGAGCGCGGGCGTGAGCGTGTAGGTGCCGGCCCCGACCTCGGACGGCTTGGCGTCGCACCTCGGGGTGGACGTCGACCCGCTCCAGCGGGTCGTGACCTGCCAGGTCTCCCCCTGCCCCAGCAGGGCGGGGTTCGAGGAGTCGCCCGCGCAGTCCGCCGACGACCAGACGCGCTCGCCGTCGCCGTCGGTCACCGTGACCTGCAGGTTCGACGGGGAGGCGTCGACGAGGCACGGCACCCGGCCGAGGTTCGTCACGGTGAGCGTCAGGTCGACGGGGTCCCCCGGGGTGAGGCTGGTGCTGCCGCCCGCGAGCTCCAGCCCGACCGCCTCCGGGGCGCAGGGCTCGGCCACGCCGCTCAGGTCGAGGGGATCCGGCGGGGCGGCCTTCTCGGCGAGGAGCTCGGGCTCGGGGTCGGGCCAGACGTCCCGCACCCACTGCACGCCCTGCCCGATGCCGTAGCCCGCGGCCGTGCCGAGCCCGAGCAGCAGCGCCGTGCACAGCAGCGTCAGGGCCGTGAGCCGGTGGCGGCGCTGCCGACGCCGCAGCTCGGCGGCGCTGGGACGCCGCGGCGCGGGCCGGGTCCGGGGGCGGGGCGTCGCGCCGGGTGCGACGAGCCCGTTCCTCGTCACGGTGCGGCGGGCCGTGGACGACCCCGAGCGTGCCGTGCCGCGGGCCGCCCCGGACCGGGCGGACGTGGGACGCGCCGCCGACGTGCGCGCGGACCCGCCCGACCGGGCGCCGGAGGTCCGGGCCGCGGTGGTCCGCCCCCCGGTGGTCTTCGCGGAGCCGCCCCGGGACGTCGTGGCCCGCGCGGACCCGCTCTTCGCGGGCGTGCCCTTCGCGGTGCTCCTGCCCGACGTGCCCTTCGCGGCGCTCGTGGCCGGCTTCCTGGTGCCGCCGGTCCCGGCGGACCGGGCCGTGCCCTGGCCGGCGCTCCCCCGGGCACCCGTCGACCGGGTGGAACCGGCCCCCGAGCGTGCGGCGCCGGAGCGTCCCGACGTGCCGGCGCCCTGGGCCCCGCCGGACCGCGTGCCCGACCCCGAGCCCGACCGCGGCGCCGCGGACCTCTTCGCGGTCCCGCCCGTGGGACGCCCGGCCCCCGGGCGTGCCGTGGACCGGGCCGAGGGTCGTCCCCCGCCCGTCGAACCGCGTCCGTCCTTCGATGCCGCCACTCGCCCCCGCCTTGTCGCACAGGTCCTGCTGCGGCCACGCTACGCGGCACGCCGCGCGCGACCGCGGCGCCGCGCCGGGAGACCAGCACCCCGTCCGAGCAGGCACAATGGTCGACCGTGCAGCAGGTTCCGGGTCAGGTCGTCGCGCAGGTCATCGACTGGTTCGCGGGTGTCGCCCGCGACCTGCCCTGGCGTGCCCCCGACCGGACGCCGTGGGGCGTGCTCGTCAGCGAGGTCATGCTGCAGCAGACGCCCGTGGTCCGCGTGGAGCCCGTGTGGCGCGAGTGGATGGACCGCTGGCCCACCCCCGCGGACCTCGCCGCCGCCCCGACGGCGGACGTGCTGCGCGCCTGGGGGCGGCTCGGCTACCCGCGTCGTGCGCTGCGGCTCGCGGACTGCGCCCGCGCCGTCGTCGAGCGGCACGACGGCGTCGTCCCGGACGACGAGGAGGCGCTGCGCGCGCTGCCCGGCGTCGGGGAGTACACCGCGGCCGCCGTGCGCGCGTTCGCGTTCGGGCGCCGCTCCGTCGTGGTGGACACCAACGTGCGCCGGGTGCAGGCCCGGGCCGTCACGGGTGTCGCCCTGCCCGCCCCGACCTACACGGCGGCCGAACGACGCCTCGCCGCCTCCCTCGTGCCGGACGACGACGCGGACGCCGCCCGGTGGGCCGCGGCGTCCATGGAGCTCGGCGCGCTCCTGTGCACGGCGCGGGTCCCGCGCTGCGGCACCTGCCCCCTGCGGGAGTCCTGCGCGTGGCGGCTCGCCGGGTTCCCGCCCGACGCGCACGCCGACAAGCGCCGCACCCAGTCCTGGGAGGGCACCGACCGGCAGGTGCGGGGCCGTGTCATGGCCGCCCTGCGCAGCGCGGACGAGCCCGTGCCCCGCGTGCTGCTCGCCGACGCCGGACCGCAGCCCCAGCTCGACCGCTGCCTGGCCGGGCTCGTGGAGGACGGCCTGGCCGAGACCGACGACGCCGGCCGCTACCTGCTGCCCGCCTGACGCGGGAGCCCTCAGAGCTCCAGCAGCATCCGCGTGTTGCCCAGGGTGTTGGGCTTCACGCGCGCGAGGTCGAGGAACTCCGCGACGCCGTCGTCGTGCGAGCGCAGCAGCTCCGCGTACACCTCCGTGGTCACCGGGGTGCCGTCGATCTCGCGGAACCCGTGCCGCGTGAAGAACTCGACCTCGAACGTCAGGCAGAAGATGCGGCGCAGCCCCAGGGCGCGCGCCCGGCGCACCAGCTCGTCGACGAGGGCGTGCCCGACGCCGCGGCCCGTCCAGGCCTGGTCGACGGCGAGGGTGCGGATCTCCGCCAGGTCGCTCCACATGACGTGCAGGGCGCCGCAGCCCACCACGCCCAGCTCCCCGGCGTCCGCGACGACGAACTCCTGCACGGCCTCGTAGTAGGCCACCCACTCCTTGGCGAGCAGGATGCGGTCCGCCGCGTACGGCTCCACCAGGTCGTGCACGGCGCGGACGTCCGCGGGCAGCGCGGGACGGACGTCGAACGGGGCCGTGGTGAGGTCGGGCACGGCCTCACCCTACGTGCGCGCGCGGGGCGCGGGCCCGTCAGGGATGCTCGACGAGCAGGGTCGCGGTGATCTCGTCCACCACGAGGTCCGTGACCGCGCCGGCCGCGAGCGCCGCGCGCAGGGGCGCGACCTTGCCGTCCCCCGCGGCGACGCAGAGCCGTCGCGGGTAGCGGGCGAGCTGGTCCGGGGTGGGGCCGGTGGCGCGGGCGTTGATGGCGAGGTCGCGGAAGGTGCCGTCGGGCCGGAGGAACACGGTGCAGACGTCGCCCACGGCCCCGGCGTCCCGCAGCGCGGCCCGGTCCTCGGGGTCGAGGTACCCGGCGGCGTACACGTGGGACGGCACGACGGACTCCAGGGCGCCGACGGAGAACAGCGCGACGTCGGTGCGTGCCTGGACGTCGAGCACGCGGCGCACGGATCGTTCGCGCCACATCGCGGCCCGCGTCTCGGCGTAGTCGAAGAACGCGGGCACGGGGAAGTAGTGGGGTTGCGCCTCGAACGCGGCGGCGAACCGGTCGAGCAGCGCGCCGACGTACCCGAAGCCGGAGGTACGGGTGTTGGCGGCGCCGTTGAGCTGGACGACGTGGGCGCCGCGGGTGGGCTTGGCGGTGAGGTGCTCGGCGACGGCGCCCACGGTGGTGCCCCACGCGATGCCGAGCACCATGTCGGAGTCGACCATGCGGGAGACGAGCCGGGCGGACGTCAGGGCCACCTGGGTGAGCCGGTCCGCCGGGTCGGCGTCGTCGGGCACCGGGACGACGTACGCCTCGATGCCGTACCGGGTGGCGAGCTCGCGGCCGAGGCCCGGCGCCTGGGAGTGCGCCGGCCGCAGGGTGATCTCCACGATCCCGGTGTCGCGGGCGCGTCGCAGCATGCGGGACACGGTCGAGCGGGAGGTGCGCAGGTGCCGGGCGATGGCCTCCATCGTCATGTCCTGCAGGTAGTACATGGTCGCGGCCATCACGACGTCGCGTTCGCGGGAGATCGTCATGCCCCCACGATGCACCGCCCCGAGCGCCCGTGCACGTTCGTGCAGTTGCGTTGCGAGAACGTTCGGGCGGTGGTCCGCTAGGGGACGAACCGCGAGAGGAGACCGCCGATGGCGTCCCGGATCACCGCAGAATCACGTACCCGCGCGCTCGCCGCGCTCGAAAGCTCACAGGACTCGGCCAGCGAGCTCGACGTCCTGGTCATCGGAGGTGGCGTCACCGGCGCCGGCATCGCGCTCGACGCCGTCACCCGCGGCCTGTCGACGGCGATCGTCGAGGCCCAGGACTGGTCGGCCGGCACGTCCAGCTGGTCGAGCAAGCTCGTCCACGGCGGCCTGCGCTACCTCCAGATGCTCGACTTCTCCCTGGTGCACGAGGCCCTCACCGAACGAGACCTCCTGCTCAAGGAGATCGCGCCCCACCTGGTCAAGCCCGTCCCGTTCCTCTACCCGCTGGAGCACCGCGTCTGGGAGCGGGCCTACGTCGGCGCCGGCATCGCGCTCTACGACACGCTCGCAGCCGTCGCCCCCGGGCGCCGCGCCATGCCGATCCACCGGCACCTCACCCGCCGGCAGATCGCCCGCAAGTTCCCCGACCTCGCGCACGAGGCCGCCATCGGCGCCGTCCAGTACTGGGACGCGTCCGTCGACGACTCCCGCCTCGTGTCCACCATCGTGCGCACCGCGGTGGACTACGGCGCGCACGCCGCCGCCCGCACCCAGGTCGTCGCGCTCACCAAGAGCGCCACCGGGGCCGTCAACGGCGCCGTCGTCGTCGACCTCGAGACCGGCCGCGAGATCACCGTGCGCGCCCGCCACGTCATCAACGCCACCGGCGTGTGGACGGAGGACACCGAGGCGCTCGCCGGCGACGAGGGCGGCCTGCGCGTCCTCGCGTCCAAGGGCATCCACATCGTCGTGCCGCGCGAACGCATCAAGGGCAAGGTCGGCCTCATCCTGCAGACCGAGAAGTCCGTGCTGTTCATCATCCCGTGGTCGCGCTACTGGATCATCGGCACCACCGACACCCCGTGGGAGCTCGACCCCGTGCACCCCGTGGCCACCGCCGCGGACATCGACTACGTGCTCGAGCACGCCAACGCCGTGCTCGCCCACCCGCTGTCCCGCGACGACGTCATCGGCACCTACGCGGGCCTGCGGCCCCTGCTGCAGCCCGGCACCAAGGAGGGCACCAGCTCCGCCAAGGTGTCGCGCGAGCACACCGTCGCCTCCCCCGCCCCCGGGCTCACCGTCATCGCCGGCGGCAAGCTCACCACCTACCGGGTCATGGCCAAGGACGCCGTCGACTTCGCCATAGGGCAGCGCGCCGCCGCCCTGGCGTCCGTCACCCACCAGATCCCCCTCATCGGCGCCGTCGGCCTCGCCGCCGTCCGCCGTCAGGCCCGCACGTGGGCGCAGCGGTACGGGTGGAGCCCCGCCATGGTCGACCACCTGCTGCACCGGTACGGCTCCATGCTGCGCGAGCTCGTCACCCTCTGCGAGGAGGACCCGACGCTCGCCCGCCCCCTCGAGCACGCCCCCGCCTACCTGCGCGCCGAGATCCACTACGGTGTCAGCCACGAGGGCGCCCTGCACCTCGAGGACCTCATGATGCGACGCACCCGCCTCGTCTACGAGGTCCCCGACAAGGGCCGCGCCGCCGTCCCCGAGATCGCCGACGTCGCCGCCGGCGTCCTCGGCTGGGACGACGCCGCCAAGCAGGACGAGATCGACGCGTACCTCGCGCGCGCCGACGCCGAGGACGCCGCCGCGCAGCAGCCCGACGACGACTCCGCCGGACAGGCCCGCGCCCAGGCACCCGACGTCGCTCCCATGCAGCCGCTGCGCACCACCTGACCGCGGAGCGCCGCGGTACGAGACGCACCACCCCGGTCCGCCGGGTCCGACAACGAAGTCCCAGAGAAGGCGAGAACGACGATGTCCGGATCAGAAATCTTCATCACCGAGTTCCTCGGGACGATGATCCTGCTCCTCGGAGGTGCCGGCGTGGTGGCGAACGTCATCCTGCCGCGCAGCAAGGGGTTCGACGGAGGCTGGCTGCTCATCAACTTCGGATGGGGCCTCGCGGTCTTCGCCGGCGTGTTCGTGGCCTTCAAGACCGGCGCGCACATCAACCCCGCCGTGACCTTCGGCATCTGGGCCAGCGGCGCCTCGGAGTTCGGGCCGGGCATCCCGGTCACCTTCGCCAACGGCGCCATCTACATCTCCGCCCAGATCGTCGGCGCCGCCGTCGGCGCCACCCTGGCGTTCCTCACCTACAAGAAGCACTTCGACCTCGAGGCACCGGCCGCCACCAAGCTCGCCGTGTTCTCCACCGGCCCCGAGATCCGCTCCTACGGCTGGAACTTCTTCACCGAGGTCGTCGGCACGTTCGTCCTCGTGTTCGTCGTCCTGTCGTTCGGCAACTGGCCCGGCGACATGGGCCCGCTCGCCGTCGCGCTCCTCGTGGTCGGCATCGGCGCCAGCCTCGGTGGACCCACCGGGTACGCCATCAACCCCGCCCGTGACCTCGGGCCGCGCATCGCGCACGCCCTGCTGCCCATCAAGGGCAAGGGCTCCAGCGACTGGGCCTACTCCTGGGTCCCCGTCCTCGGCCCCATCGTCGGCGGCGTCCTCGCCGGGCTCCTCGCCCCCGCCGTCGCCTTCTGACCCGAACCCACCCGACCACCATCCGCACACTGCCGTGAAGGAACAGACTCACCATGGCTGACTACGTCCTCGCCATCGACCAGGGCACGACCAGCTCGCGTGCCATCGTGTTCGACCACTCCGGCCGCATCGTCGCCACCGGACAGCTCGAGCACGACCAGATCTTCCCCCGGGCCGGCTGGGTCGAGCACAACGCCGAGCAGATCTGGAACAACGTCCGCGAGGTCGTCGGCCTCGCCCTGACCCGCGCCAACATCACCCACAGCGACCTCGCCGCCATCGGCATCACCAACCAGCGCGAGACCGCCGTCGTGTGGGACAAGAACACCGGCAAGCCCGTCTACAACGCCATCGTGTGGCAGGACACCCGCACCCAGGCGATCGTCGACCAGCTCGGCGGCGACACCGGACCCGACAAGTACAAGGCGACCGTCGGCCTGCCGCTCGCCACCTACTTCTCCGGCCCCAAGGTCAAGTGGATCCTCGACAACGTCGACGGCGCCCGCGAGGCCGCCGAACGCGGCGACCTCCTGTTCGGCAACACCGACACGTGGGTCCTGTGGAACATGACCGGCGGGCCCGAGGGCGGCGTCCACGTCACCGACGTCACCAACGCGTCGCGCACCATGCTCATGGACCTCGACACCCTCGACTGGGACGAGTCCATCGCCGCCGACATGACCATCCCGCTGTCCATGCTCCCGCAGATCCGGTCGTCGTCCGAGGTGTACGGCGAGGGCCGCCAGCGCGGCATGGTGCCCGGCGTCCCCATCGCCGGCATCCTCGGCGACCAGCAGGCCGCCACGTTCGGCCAGGCGTGCTTCGAGGTCGGCACCGCGAAGAACACCTACGGCACCGGCAACTTCATGCTGCTCAACACCGGCACCGAGAAGGTCCCCTCCAAGAACGGCCTCCTCACCACCGTCTGCTACAAGATCGGCGACGCCGACGCCGTGTACGCCCTCGAGGGCTCCATCGCCGTCACCGGGTCCCTCGTCCAGTGGCTCCGCGACAACCTCGGCATGTTCGAGGACGCCCCCGACGTCGAATGGCTCGCCGGCAAGGTCGACGACAACGGCGGCGCCTACTTCGTCCCCGCCTTCTCCGGGCTGTTCGCCCCCTACTGGCGGCCCGACGCCCGCGGCGCGCTCGTCGGCCTCACCCGGTACGTCAACCGCAACCACATCGCCCGCGCCGCCCTGGAGGCCGTCGCCTTCCAGACCCGCGAGGTCGTCGACGCCATGAAGCTCGACTCCGGCGTCGACCTCACCGAGCTCAAGGTCGACGGCGGCATGGTCGCCAACGAGCTGCTCATGCAGTTCCAGGCCGACCAGCTCGGCGTCGACGTCGTCCGCCCCAAGGTCGCCGAGACCACCGCCCTCGGCGCCGCCTACGCCGCCGGCATCGCCGTCGGCTTCTGGTCCGGCACCCAGGACGTCGTCGACAACTGGGTCGAGGGCAAGCGCTGGTCCCCGTCCATGGCGGAGGACGAGCGCGAGCGCCAGTACCGCCTCTGGAAGAAGGCCGTGACGAAGACCTTCGACTGGGTGGACGAGGACGTGCAGTAGTCCCGCCGCCGTCCTCCGGTTCCTCCTGGCGGAGCGCGGGAGACACGAACGACGAGGGGGCCGCCCACATGGTGGGCGGCCCCCTCGTCGTGCCGGAGGTGGGGCGGGCGGGTCAGCGCGGGAGCGGGGCGAAGCCGCCGCGGGCGCCCGTGTCCTGCGCGAGGCGGTACGTGACCTCCGCGCCGCGGTCCGCGGCCAGGGTCCAGGTCTGGCGCTCGACGGCGCCGTCGGCGCGGTAGTCGATCGTCAGGTGGTCGTAGGCGCGGCCGTCGGTGCGGCGGCCCACGACGGCCAGCGGGGCGCCCGGGCAGGACGTGCCCAGGATCGCGGCGAACTCGGCCGTGCCGAGCGCGGGGAGCTCGTGCAGGGCGCGGACCTGCGCCGTCGTCGTGGCACCCACGACGAGCTGCTCGCGGGTGACGTCCGGGTAGGCGTGCTCGGCGGTGGCGGTGCGGGGGCGGGTGGCGGTCGGCGTGGGCACAGGGGTGTCCTCTCGTGGGGCCGGGGAGGCCGGGGCGTCAGGGGTCGTCCGGGGCCGCCGCGTCGCGAGGACGGGCGGTCGGGCAGGGTGGGGCGGGGGTCGGAGCCTTCTCGCTCAGACCGGCTGGTCGGCGCGGTCCTGCTCGCAGGTGCGGCAGATCCCGCGGAACGTGACGTCGGCGGCGAACACGCGCATGCCGTGGTCGTCGGACGGTGTCAGGCACGGGGAGTGCCCGACCACGCAATCGACGTCCTCGACACGGCCGCACACCACGCACTGCACGTGGTGGTGGTTGTCGCCGGTCCGGGTCTCGTACTGGGCACCGCTGGAGTCCGGCAGGTCGGTCCGTCGCAGCAGGCCGCGGGTGTGCAGGTCCTGGACGATGTTGTGGACCGCCTGGGGCGACGTCGAGGGGAGCTCCTGGCGGAGCCCCTGGTAGACGTCGGACGCGGTGACGTGCGGGTGCCGGTCGATGTACGCGAGGGCCGCGACCCGTCCGGCGGTCGCGCGCAGCCCGTGCTCCCGGAGGACGTCCGCCCGGTCGGAGGCTGCGTGCGAGGTGTCGTTCATGGGTACCACCCTAGGCTCCTTTTTTGATCCAGTCAAAACTTTGATTGCTTACCGCTGCGATCTGCGGCGGGACCCCTCGTACGCTGGACCGGTGAGCAGCCCCGCCTCGTACACCCTCCCCGGCGTCCACGTCACCGACCGCACCCTCCCGGTCCCGCTCGACTGGTCGAACCCCGACGACCCTCGCACCCTCACCCTGTTCGTCCGCGAGCTCGTCGACCCGGCCCGCCGCGACGACGACCTCCCCCTGCTCGTGTTCCTCCAGGGCGGCCCCGGCGGCAAGGGACCCCGCCCCACGGGCCCCGACGGCTGGCTCGGCACCGCGCTCCAGCGGTTCCGCGTCGTCCTGCTCGACCAGCGCGGCACCGGTCGCTCGTCCGCCGTGCGGGCCGCCGCCCTCGCCGCGCTCGGCGACGGCGACACGCAGGCCGCCCACCTCGCGCGCTTCCGCGCCGACTCCATCGTGCGCGACGCCGAGCACGTCCGCACCACCGTGTACGGCGGACGCCGCTGGTCGTCGCTGGGCCAGTCCTACGGCGGGTTCATCACCCTCACCTACCTGTCGATCGCCCCCGAGGGCCTCGCCGCGTGCTACGTCACCGGCGGGCTCGCCGGCCTCACCGCCGACGCGAGCGAGGTGTACCGACGCACCCAGGCGCGCGTCGTCGCGAAGAACGCCCGCTACCGCGAGCGGTACCCCGACGACGTCGCGACGATCGCGCGCATCGCCGACCGCATCGCCGTCGGCGACGTCCGCCTCCCCGGCGGCGACCTGCTGAGCGTCGAACGCTTCCAGTCGCTCGGCATGGCGTTCGGCATGGGACCCGGCTTCGAGAAGGTCCACTGGATCGTCGACGAGGCGTTCGACCTCGACGCCGCCGGCGACCCCACCGACGACCTCACCGACACGTTCCTCGCCGAGGTCGAGGCCGCCACGTCGTTCGCCACCAACCCGATGTACGCCGTCCTGCACGAGTCCATCTACGCCCACGGCGGCGCCCCGACGGCCTGGGCCGCGCAGCAGGTGCGCGACACCGACCCCGCGTTCGCGCCCGGAGCCCGCCCTCTGCTGTTCACCGGCGAGATGATCTACCCCTGGATGTTCGACCAGGTCGCCGCGCTGCGCCCCTTCCGCGACGCCGCGCACGCGCTCGCCGCCCGCGACGACTGGGGCGCCCTCTACGACCTCGACGTCCTCGCCGCCAACGAGGTCCCGCTGGAGGCCGCCGTCTACTTCGACGACATGTTCGTCGACGCCGACCTCTCCCTCGACACCGCCGCGCGGGTCCCCGGCGCCCGCACCTGGGTCACCAACGAGTTCGAGCACGACGGCCTGCGCGCCGGAGACGTCCTCGACCGCCTCCTCGACCGCATGGACGCCCGCGGCGGCGCCCTCCCCGACCGGGACCGCCCGCGTTCGTCCCACGGCTGGTTCGCGTACGCCCCGCTTTCAGGGCAGGTGTTCGTCCCGGGCGCCGACCAGGACTCCGACGAGTCCGGACCTGAGCAGCACACTCCCCGGGTCCGGACGGGCGGGAGCGACGCGGACGCGGACGAAGGGCGCGATGAGCCCGCCTCCCCGTGGGCCCGGTACTCGGTGCGCCTCATGAACGACTACGGTGCCGGATGGCCCCTGTGGGGCAAGCTCCCCACCCACGTCGAGCGTCGCATCGACGACGACCTGCGCGAACGCCTGCGAACCTGGGCGGCCACCTTCCAGGACCACTTCGACCACGAGGTCGGCTGGGACTCCCCCGACGTCGCGTCGGCCCACCTGGCCGACGGCGAACGCCTCGCCGACGACCTCCGCGCGGTCTTCCCGACCCCGTGGACCGTCCGCCTCGACGCGTGGGAGCACGGCAAGCGCTGACTCGGCGGCGACCGCGCTGACTCGCGGGATCCTGCGCTGACTCGCGAGTCAGCGCAGGATCCCGCGAGTCAGCGCAGTTCTGCGCGAGTCAGCGCTGGTTTCGGCGAGTCAGCGCGGGGTCGCGTCCGTCAGTGCTCGGCGCGGTGGCGACGGAACGGCTCCAGGCCCTCGTCGCCGAGCAGCGGGCCGACGACGTCGACCGTCGCCTCCGCGGCGGCGGCGGCGACGTCGGCGCAGCGCAGCGTGAAGCCGGGCGGGCCGGGGGCGACGGCGCGGATGTCGGCGGCGGCGGTGCCGAAGACGATGCGGGCGACGCCGGACCAGACGAGGGCGGCGGCGCACATGGGGCAGGGCTCGCCGGACGCGTACATGGTGGCGCCGACGACGTCGGGGCGGTCGGCGGTGGTGACGGCGCGGACGGCCTCGAGCTCGGCGTGGGACGTCGGGTCGCCGGTCTGCGCGACGGTGTTGCGGCCGGTGGCGAGGACGCGTCCGTCGGCGGCGACGAGCACGGCGCCGAACGGCTTGTTCCCGGCCGCGAGGGTGTCGTGCGCGAGCCGCAGCGCGGCGTCGAGACGGGTCCGGTCGAGGTCGGTCGGGTCGGTGGTCACGCTCGTCATCGTGCCTCCGGGGCCGGGTCGCCCGCCACCGGCGCCGCCGTGGGGCGCGCTCACGCGGACAGGTCCACGGGCAGGCCGCGGCCGGCGGCTCGGGCGGCGTCGACGAGCAGGCGTCCGATCGCGACGTCGAGCAGCCCGAGCCCGACGGAGTCGAACAGGGTGACCTCGTCGGCGGACCTGCGCCCCGCGGCCCGCCCGGTGACGACGTCCCCGAGTTCCGTGCGGCAGGCGTCGGCGTCGATGGCGCCCTCGGCGACGGCGAGCAGCGCGTCCCCGGACTCGTGCAGGGCCGTGGACACGGAGTCGACGACGATCCGGGAGCGGCGCATGGCCTCCCCGTCGACCTCCCGGTGGTCGGGGCGGGGCGGGGCGCCGACGACGTTGACGTGCAGCCCGGGGTGGAACCACTCGCCGCGCACGACGGGCTCGCGCGACGGCGTGAGGGTGCACAGGACGTCGGCGGACCCGACGGCGGCGGCCGGGGTGTCGACGCGGGTCACCTTGAGGTCGGGGTGGCGGGCGCCGACCTGCGCGGCGAGCGTGGCGGCGGTCGCGTCCGACCGGGTCCAGAACACGACGTGCTCGACGGGCCGCACCGCGGCGAGCGCGCTGACGTGCTCCAGCGCGAGCCCGCCGGCGCCGACGAGCCCGACGACGCGGGCGTCGTCGGGGGCGAGCCAGCGGGTGGCGACGGCGCTGGCGGCGGCGGTGCGCAGCCGGGTGGGCAGGCCGCCGTCGAGGATCGCGACGGGGGCGCCGTCGTGGGCGTCGGCGAGGACGAGCACGGACCGCTGGGCGGGGAGCCCTCGCTGCCGGTTGCCCGGGACGTCGGCGAGCAGCTTGGACCCGGCGAGCCCGGCGCGGCCCGACACGGCCGTCATGGGCAGGAAGTGCGCGGCGTCGTCGAGCGCGGCGACGCTCAGCGGGGCCTGCGCGGCGGTGCCGTCCGCGAGGTCGGCGAACGCCTGCTCGACGACGGCGACGACGTCGGCGGGCGTGACGAGCCCGGTGAGGTCGGTGCGGGTGAGGACGAGCGGCACGGGGCCTCCAGCGGTCGGGCGGGTCGCGAGGGTGGCCGGCGCGGGGCCGGACGAGGGGCGGGTCGGGGTCGGGGTCATGCGAGCCGCCCCTGGCGGACGAACGAGGTGGTGAGCCCGGCGGGCGGGCGGCTGTGGGTGACGAGGCCCGCGACGGCGAGCAGCGCGAGGACGTACGGCAGCATGACGAGCAGGGCGAAGGGCACGTCGAGCCCGAGGGCGGGGAGCGTGAACTGGAGGGCCTGCGCGACGCCGAACACGAGGGCGGCGACGGCGACGCCGACGGGCCGCCAGCTGCCGGCGATGACGGCGACGACGGCGAGGTAGCCGGTGCCGGCGGTCATGTTGTCGGTGAAGGTGTGCACCTCGGACAGGGCGAGCTGGGTGCCGGCGAGCCCGGCGAGCAGCCCGACGACGAGCACGGCGGCGGACCGGACGCGCAGCACGGGGATGCCGGACCGGTCGGCGCTGGCGGCGTCCTCCCCGACGGCGTCGAGGGCCAGGCCCCAGCCGGTGCGGCGGGTCGTGAGGGCGGCGAGCACGACGACGACGGCGATGAGCGCGTACCCGAGGCCGGTCTGGCGGAACAGCGCGGGGCCGAGGACGGGGATCTCCGCGAGGAACGGGACCTCGACGCGGGAGAACCCGGGCACGGGGGTGCCCCGCTCCAGCACGAGGCGGGCGCCGAACGTGGTCCCGGCGAGCGCGAGCGCGTTGACGGCGAGCCCGGTGACGATCTGGTCGGCGCGCAGCCAGACGGACAGGGCGGCCTGGAGCGCGCCCACGGCGATCCCGGCGAGGGCCCCGCACGCGACGCCGGTGAGCGCGGAGCCGCTGGCGGTGGCGCCGACGACGGCGGCGAACGCGCCGGTGAGCATCATGCCCTCGACGCTCATGGTGAGGACGCCGGCGCGCTCCCCCACGAGCTCGCCGCTGGCGGCGACGAGCACGGGGATCGCGAGGGCGATGCTGGCGACGAGCAGGTCGGTGAGTGTGGGGATCATCGCGTGACCTCCGTTCCGGTGCGGGGGCGGCGGGCGTGCGCGCGTCGAGGTCGTCGGGGCGTGCGGCGCACGGCCCAGATGGCGGTGCCGGCGACGCCGAGGATGAGGAGGCTCTCGAGGATCTGCGTGATGGAGGCGGGCACGCCCGCGGCGAGCTGGAGGTTGATGCCGCCGGAGACGAGGAACCCGAGGACGGTCGCGATGCCGACCGCCGCGGTGAACGACCCGCGGGCGAGGAGCCCGACGACGAGGCCGGAGAACCCGTAGCCGGAGGACAGCCCGTCGTCGAGCACGTGGGGCGCGGACGCGACGAGCACGCCCCCGGCGACGCCGGCGGCGGCGCCCGCGGTGGTGAGCGAGGAGAACCGCAGGCGGTCCACGGGCAGGCCGAGCCGCAGGGAGGCGGCCCGGGACCGCCCGACGGCGGCGAGCCGCACGCCGGTGGCGGTGCGACGCAGCACGGTCGCGGCGACGGCGGCGCCCGCGAGGGCGAGGACGACGGCGACGGTCGCGGGCGAGCCGGGCAGGCCGAGCAGCGGCAGGTGGGTGGCCTCGACGAGCGGCGCGGACTGCGGCAGCGTCTCCGAGCTGGTCACGGGCTGGCGCAGCAGCGCCTCCTCGTGGACGCTCAGCACGAGCACGGCCGCGCCGACGAAGTTCAGCAGCAGGGTGGTGATGACCTCGCTGACGCCGCGGCGCACGGCCAGCCAGGCCGCGATCGCGGCCCACGCGGCACCGCCGGCCGCCGCGGCGAGCAGCAGCAGCGGCAGCGCCACGACGGGCGGGACGCCCTCGGGCAGCGTGGTGCCGACCGCGGTCGCGGCGACCGCCCCGACGCAGATCTGCCCCTCGCCGCCGACGTTGACGAGGCCCGCCCGGTGCGCCACGAGGAAACCGGTGGCCACCAGCAGCAGCACCGCGGCCACGTTGAGGGACGAGCCGATCGCGTACGGCGTGCCGATCATGCCCTCCCCCAGCGCCACCGCCGCCTCGACGGGTGTCGCACCGGCGAGCGCGGCGAGCGCCGTGCTGACGGTCAGGGCGCCGACGACGGCGGCGAGCGGCACGAGCACGGGTCGGGCGTCGAGCACCCGGTCCCGGACCGTCCGGGCGGGACGAGGGGACGCGCCGGCGGGCGGTGTGGGACCCGGGGCGGTCCCGCCGGGCGGCGCCTCGGCGGTCGGTGCCGCGTCCGAGGGGCCGGGGTCGGTGACGACCGGGTCCGTCGAGGTGGGGACGGTCATGAGCGGGCTCCCGTCATGAGGTGGGCGACGCGGTCGCGCGCGTCCGGGTCGGCGGTGGGGACGGGGTCGCTCAGGGCGCCCCGGTAGGCGACGTGCACGCGGTCGCACAGCGCGAGGAGCTCGGACAGCTCGCTGGACACGACGAGCACCCCCACCCCGGCGTCCGCGGCGGCCCGCAGGTGCCCGACGACGGCGTCCACGGCGCCGAGGTCGAGGCCGCGCGTCGGCTGGGCGGCGACGACGCAGCGCAGCGGGTCGAGGCTGAGCTCGCGGGCGAGCACCGCCTTCTGCTGGTTGCCGCCGGACAGCGACGACATCGGGGCGTCGAGGCTCGCGGCGCGCACGTCGAACCGGTGGGCGAGGTCGGCGGCGGTGTCCCGCATCGCCCGCCGGTCGAGCAGGCCGAGCCGCCGGAACCGGTGCAGGCGGCCGAGCAGCAGGTTGGTGGTGACGCTCAGCGAGGCGACGACGGCCTCGTGGTGGCGGTCCTCCGGCACCACCCCCAGCCCGAGCGCGGTGCGACGGCGGGGGGCCGCGGCGGTGACGTCGGCGCCGGCGAGGAGCACCCGACCCTCCGTGGGCCGGACGGCGCCGGACAGCGCGGCCACGAGCTCGCTCTGCCCGTTGCCCTCGACGCCCGCGATCCCGACGATCTCGCCGGGCCGGACCTCCAGGTCCACACCGTCGACGCGGCGCGCCCCGGCGTCGTCGACCACCACCAGGCCGCGGACGGCGAGCACGGGTGCCGTGGCCGTGGCGTCCTCGGCGGTGGCGGTCGGCCCGGGGGACGCCGACGTGCCGGCCCTCTGGGTCGAGGTGGGCGGGGCCGCCGCGGGCGAGCCGCCGGTCCCGCCCGGGCCGGCGCCGTCGGACCGGGGGTCCAGGACGCCGACGCTCGCCGCGAGGACGGGGTCCAGCGTGGACGAGTCGCGGCCGACCATGAGGCCCACGAGGTCGGGCGCGGTGAGCCCGGTGGCGCCGTCGCGGGCCAGCGGACCGCCCCCGACGACGCGTCCGCCGCGCAGGACGGTCGCGCGGTCGCCGACGCGCATCACCTCGGCGAGCTTGTGCGTCACCAGCACGACGGCGGTGCCGGACGCGGCGACGCGACGGCACGTGTCGAGCAGCCCGTCGATCTCGTCGGGCCCGAGGACGCCGGTCGGCTCGTCGAGCAGCAGCAGCCGGGGCCGGTCGAGGAGCGCCTTGACGATCTCGACGCGCTGGCGCGCCCCCACGCTGAGCGACCCGGCGGTCGCGGCGGGGTCGACGTGCAGGCCGAGGGTCTCCTCGATGGCGGCGAGCCGTCGGGCCAGGCCCGCGCGGTCCGGGCGCAGCCGCCGCACGCCCCGGCCGAGCAGCAGGTTCTCCTCGACGGTGAGCGTCGGCACGAGCGAGAAGTGCTGGTGCACCATCGCGACGCCCCGGGCGAGGGCGTCCGCGGGCGACGTCGGCGCGTACGGTTCCCCGCCGAGCCGGACCTCGCCTCGCGTCGGGGGCAGCGACCCGAACACGATGTTGCACAGCGTCGACTTCCCGGCGCCGTTCTCGCCGAGCACGCAGTGCACCTCCCCCGCGGCGACCTCCAGGTCGACCGTGTCGAGGGCCGTGTGGGCGCCGAACACCCGGGTCACGCCGTGCAGGCTCAGCGCCGGACGGGCCACGGCGTCGTCGTGCCCGGCGCGGGCCGCCAGGAGCGGCGGGAGGGTGGTCGACATCCTGGGTCTCCTCTCGACGGGGACCGCCCGGCCCGGCACGAGGCCGGGCCGGGCGGGGCGGGTCAGTACGCGGCGACCTCGCCGGCGGCCAGCGCGGCCGTCAGCTCGTCGAGCGTGGCGGCCGTGTCGGCGTCGTCCGTGCAGAGCACGAACTCCGTGCCGCCGAGGTCGGACGTCAGGCCGAACGGCACCTGCGCGGCCTCCCACGTGCCGTCCAGCACGGACTGCACGGCGTGCTCGACCTCGGTGCCGATGTCGGTGCGGACGTACCCGACGTACGGGCCGTCGGCGGGGCACTCGCCGGGGACGGGGCCGCCGATCATCGACGCGCCCGCGTCCTGGGCGGCCTGCTCGATGCCCTGCTTGCCCAGGTTGACGATCTGCCCGACGACGTCGACCCCGACGCCGTAGTTCGCGGCCGCGGCCTGCTTGGCCTTCGCCGGGTCGTTGAAGTCGCCGATGTACTGCGGGGTGACGACCTCGGTGCCCGGCACCGCGGCCTCGGCGCCGTTCGCGAACGCGACGGACGCGTTGACGATGGCGGGCAGCTCCACGCCGCCGATGAACCCGACCTTGCCCGACTCGGACGACAGCGCCGCGACGGCGCCCGACAGGTACTCGGCCTCCGCCTGCTGGGGGTCGTAGTAGGCGAGGTTGTCCAGCGGCTCGGCGTCGGCGGGACCGCCGATCTCGACGAACTTCACGTCGGGGAACTGGGGGGCGACCTTGCGCAGGTCGGCGTCGGTCTGCCCGCCGACGGAGATGACGAGGTCGGACGTGCTGGCGAACCGCTGGAGGGTCTGCTCGTAGTCGGCGGCGGCGACCTCCTCGACGAACGACAGCTCGACGGCGTCGCCGTGCTCCTCCGCGGCCCGCTCGTACCCGAGGTAGGCGGACTCCATGAAGCCGGTGTCCGAGGTCGAGCCGGGCAGGAACACCCCGACGGTCAGGGGCTCGGCGCCGTCGGCGGGCGCGTCGTCCTCGGCCTCGGCGGTCGTGCTGCAGGCGGTCAGGACGACGAGGCCGCCCGCGAGGAGGGCGCCGACGGCGGCGCGGCGGCCACGGTGGCGCAGGGCGGTGGGGCGGGACGGGACGGCGGCGGGACGGGTGCTGCGCATGGGGTCCTCCAGGTCGAGTTAGCGGTATACCACTAACTCGGAGTCTGCTGACCCGTTGTTTCCATCACGTCAATCGGCCGTAAATGCTGCGTGACCGCTGCCGAGGGCCGCCCGGCCGTCGATCGACGAGGGCCGCGGCACGCTCCCCCGGCGCAGCGCGCCGCCCCGCAGCGGCGGTCCGGCTCAACGGTCGGTCGGCCGGCAGGAGCCCCGGCCGGTCAGGCGCCCGACCGCTGGCGGTTCCGGGTCCGCGTCACCTCGACCGGGTCGATGGGCGCCGACGCCCACGACGCCGCGAGCGCCAGCGACGGCTCCCGACCGGACGTCACGTGCCGGTGCGCGAGCGCCGCGACGGCGTCGGCGTCCCGCTCCCGGATCGCCGCCAGCATGGCGGCGTGCTCCTCGCACTGCTCGTGCGTGTCGCGCTGCTTGGTCAGGTGGAACAGCCAGCGCACCCGCGCGTCCAGCGGCGCCAGCATGGAGCGCAGCAACGGGTTCCCGCACGCCTGCACCACGGCGGCGTGGAACCCGGCGTTCGCCGCGGCCGTCGCGGCGTCGTCGTGCCGCGCCAGCGCGTCGCGGGCGGCGTCGACGGCGTCCGCCATCGCCGCGAGATCGGCGTCCGACCGCTTGAGCGCCGCCAGCCGGAACGCCAGCACCTCCACGCTCTCGCGCACCTCGAACAGCTGCTCGACGTCGGCCCGCGTGAACGGCGCCACCAGGGCGCCCTGGCGCGGGACCAGCACCACCAGGCCCTCGCTCTCCAGCTGGTGCAGCGCCTCCCGCAACGGCACCCGGGACACCCCGAGCTCGGCGGCGATGTCCCGTTCGACCAGCCGCTGCCCCGGGTGCAGGTCGAGGCCGATGATGCGCGCCTTCAGCGTCTCGTAGGCCGTCTCGCGCAGCGAACGGCGCTCGCCGTCCGCGGGAGCAGGGGTCGTCATCACGCCCCGATCCTAAGGATCGCTGCCCCGCCCGACCCGACGGCGCCCGTCAGCGGGTCCACAGGTACGGCGTCGTCGTCGACACCTTCACCAGGCCGGAGCGTTCCAGGATGGGACGGGAGAGCTCCGTGGAGTCGCTGTGCAGGTACCGCCGCCCTCGGTCGAGCGCCGACCTCGCCCGCGCCGCCGTCAACGCCCGGTAGATCCCCTGCCCGCGCCACCCCGGACGTGTCGCACCGCCCCACAGGCCCGCGAAGTCCGTGCCCGCGACCGGCTCCAGCCGCCCCGCGCTCACGACCTGCCCGCCCGACTCCGCGACCCAGAGCTCCATCCCGGGGAACGCCTCCTGCCGCTGGAGCATCTGCTCCGTGTGACCGGACGTGACCGGGTCGTCGCCGAAGACCTCGTCGACCATGGCCGTCATCGCCCGCACGTCCGCCTCGGAGGTCACGCGACGCAGGCGCACCCCGGCCGGCAGGTCGACGTCGACGGCCAGCGCCGTCGCCTCCCCGACCATGACCGACTCCGGCTCCTGGGCCACGAACCCGCCCGCGACCAGCGCCTCGTGCAGACCCGGCGCGACGTCGTGGCCGCGCGTCTTCCACTCGACCACCCTCACCGCCGGATCACCCCGGAAGTGCTCGACCGCCGCCCCGACGAGCTCGCGGACGCCCGCCGCGTCCACGCCCGCCAGGTCCCGGTAGGTGACGTGCCCGTGGCCGCCCGGGAAGGTCGCCAGGTGCAGCGGCCCGTGCCGCCCGACCGCGCCGGCACCCGCCGTCTCGGCGTCGGTCCGCAGCTGGTCGTCGTAGGCGGCGAGCAGCGCCGCACGGTCCGACGTCGAGGCAGGGCTCATGTCCGGCATCGTCCCACGCGAGCGGCGCGGAACCTTTGCCGCCACCCTCCCGTTGCACAGTCGCGTCCCTGCCACCAGGGTGGGGACGGACCTGGAGGGAGATCGTGGACGCCGACACCTGGTGGAACATCGCGCTGGTACTGGGATTCGTGCTGCTGGGAGGTGTGTTCGCCGGCACCGAGTTCGCCCTGGTGTCGCTGCGCGAGAGCCAGATCGACCAGCTGGAGCAGCGCGGGTCGCGCGGCCGCCGCGTCGCAGCGGTCGCCCGGGACCCCAACCGGTTCCTCGCCGCCGTCCAGATCGGCGTGACCGTCGCCGGGTTCTTCTCCGCCGCGTACGGTGCGTCGACGATCGCGCCCGACGTCGCCCCGCTGCTGGAGTCCGCGGGACTCGCGCCGGCGCTCGCCGCGAACGTCGCCCTCATCACGATGACGCTGATCATCGCGTACGCCTCCCTGGTGCTGGGCGAGCTCGTGCCGAAGCGCATCGCGCTGCAGCGCTCCACCCAGTTCGCGCTGGTCGTCGGGCCGCCGCTGGAACGGTTCTCCGTGCTCATGCGGCCCGTGATCTGGCTGCTGTCCCGCTCGACGGACGCCGTCGTGCGACTGCTCGGCGGCGACCCGGACGCCCGCTCGGAGGAGATCTCCGAGACCGAGCTGCGTGACCTCGTCTCCGCCCACCCGGGCCTCGACGAGGAGGAGCGCCGCATCCTCACCGACGTGTTCCTCGCCACCGAGCGCACCCTCGCCGAGGCGATGCGCCCCCGCGGCGACGTCGTCTTCCTCGAGGCCGGCACGACCGTCGCGGACGCGATCGAGCGGACGAAGGACGGCCCGTACTCCCGCTATCCCGTCATGGGCGACGACTTCGACGACGTCGTGGGGTTCGTGCACGTGCGCGACCTCGTGCGAGGGGCGGCCACGCCCTCGGACGAGCGCACCCTGCGCGACGTCGCCCGTCCCGTGCTCGAGCTGCCGGGCACCAACCGGCTGCTGCCGTCGCTGTCCGCGATGCAGCGCGAGCAGACGCACATGGCGGTCGTGCGCGACGAGTACGGCGGCACCGACGGCATCGTCACGCTGGAGGACCTCCTGGAGGAGCTCGTCGGCGACATCCGCGACGAGCACGACCCCGGCGAGGAGACCCTGGCCACGGGCGAGGTCGAGGCCGGCCTCACCATCGAGGACTTCGCCCGCACCACGGGCGTCGAGCTCCCCGAGGGCCCGTACGAGACGGTCGCGGGCTACGTGCTGGCGCAGCTGGGACGCCTCGCCGAAGTGGGTGACGTCGTCGAGATCGAGGACCGCACCCTCACGGTGACCGACGTCGAGAAGCAGCGCATCCGCGCGGTCCGTCTCGACGCCGCCGTCCAGGACGCCGACGCGCCGTCCGACGTCGACGCCCGCTGACCCGCCGGAGCCGCGCTGACCGGCGGAGACCCGCGCTGACTCGCGAGAGCCTGCGCTGACTCAGCGACACGAGCGCTGACTCGTGGGGAACTGCGCTGACTCGCGGGGAACTGCGCTGACTCGCGGGATGCGGGCCGCAGCGTCGAAGGTCGGCGGAGGGTGCCGCGCGTCGTCGTCGGACCCGAAGTGGAGGGCCCCCTGGGGCCCGTGAACGCGACGACGCGCGGCACCCTCCGCCGACCGGAACACGACCCGACCCGACCCGAAGAACCAGACCCGCATCGACCCCGTCAGGTGGCCGGGTCGTCCGCAGGGGCGTGCCGTTCGAGGAACCGGTAGACGTCGGTGTCGTCGACGCCGGGGAACACGCCCCGGGGCAGGGCGGCGAGGATCTGCTGGTGCATGCGGGCGCTGGGCCACGACGCCCCTTCCCAGCGCTGCGCGAGGTCCGTCGGGGGGCGGCGGCAGCAGGCGGGGTCGGGGCAGGTGGAGGCGTGGCGCACCTGGGTGTCGCGGCCGCGGAACCACTTCGCGTGCGCGTAGGGGACGCCGACGGTGACGGAGAACCGGCGGCCGTCACCGGTGGAGCCGGTCTGGGTGGAGTCCCAGAAGGTGCCGGCGGGGGTGTCGGTGTACTGGTAGGACTCGGCGGCGCGGTCGCGGCGGGTGAACGCCTCGCGGGCGGGCCAGCGGCGGCAGACGAGCTGGCCCTCGATGGCGCCGGTGACGTCCTGCGGCAGCGGCAGGCCGTCGTTGGCGTACCCGCGGAACAGCGCGCCGTCGTCGCCGACGCGCAGGAAGTGCAGCGGGATGCCGAGGTGGACGGTGGCGAGGTTGGTGAGGCGCATGGCGGCGGCCTCGTGGGTGACGCCGAACGCGTCGCGGAAGTCCTCGACGGCGAGGTCCTTGGCCTTCTTGCGCTGGTCGAGGAACGTGACGGCGGCGTCCTGCGGGATGAGGCAGGCGGCGGCGAAGTAGGTGATCTCGACGCGCTGGCGCAGGAACTCGGCGTAGGAGCGGGGGCGTTCGTGGCCGAGGACGCGGTGGGCGACGGCCTGGAGGGCGAGGGAGCGCAGTCCGTGGCCGCCGGGGGTGGAGGCGGGCGGCAGGTAGATGCGGCCGTTCTTCCAGTCGGTGACGGAGCGGGCGGAGCGGGGCAGGTCGTCGACGTGGAGGATGGTGAGCCCGAGGTCGCCGGCGATGCGGGCGACGGTGTGGTGGGTGAGCGCCCCGCCGGTGTAGCCGGCGCGGCGGGTCATCTCCTCGGCGAGCTCCTCGATGTGCGGGAGGTGGTTGTCCCGTTCCTCGCGTTCGCGGCGCAGCACGGTGTTGGCGCGGCGCGCCTCCTCGGGGGTGGCGATGGCTTCCTCGTCGCGGCGGACGAGCTCGTCGTGGAGGCCGACGAGCTGTTCGAGGACGGGCACGGGGAGCTTCTGGCTGGGTCTGACGGCGGGGAGGCCGAGGGCGGCGAACCGGGGGGCGCGCTGGGCGCGTTCGAGGGCGATCTCGAGGGCGGCGCGACGCGAGGGCGGTTCGTCGGCGAGGAGGTCGGCGAGGGGGACGCCGAGGGCGTCGGCCAGGGCGCGCAGCAGGGAGAGGCGGGGTTCGCGGCGGCCGTTCTCGACGAGCGACAGGAGGCTGGGGGCGGCGTCGACCTGCCGCCCGAGGGCTTCGAGGGTGAGGCCGCGGGCGGTGCGGGCGTGGCGCACGCGGCGGCCGAGGGTGATGAGGTCGGGGGCGTCCGACGTCGGTCCGTCCGTCATGTCTTCACCGTACGTGAAGATTCGCGATTCTTGACAGCGATCTGGCTGGAAATGACGCCCTGTGCGGGCGCAGGGTGGAACCAGGACCCGTCGCCCCAGGACGTGGCCGGACAACGGACGGAGCAGTCATGACCTTCCTCGCGAACCCCCGCCGCACGCGGCTGGCCCTCGCCGAGCTCGCCCCCGACGCGCTGACGCCGTTCACCGCGACCGGGTCGGCGGGCGCGCGGCCGGCCACGCCCCTCGACGTGCGGGCGTGGGTCGCGGAGATCGCCGCCCTCACCCAGCCCGACGACATCGTGTGGTGCGACGGGTCGGCCGCGGAGAAGCAGCGTCTGGTCGACGGCATGGTCGAGGCGGGCACGCTGATCCCGCTGGCGCAGGACAAGCGCCCCGGCTCCTACCTCGCCCGGTCGAACCCGTCCGACGTCGCCCGCGTCGAGTCGCGGACGTTCATCTGCTCGCAGCGCGAGGTCGACGCCGGCCCGACGAACAACTGGCGCGACCCCGCCGAGATGCGGGCCGAGCTCGACGGCGTCTTCACGGGCTCCATGCGGGGCCGCACGATGTACGTGGTGCCGTTCTCGATGGGTCCGGTCGGCGGACCGATCTCGCAGGTCGGCGTCGAGATCACGGACTCCCCCTACGTCGTCGTGTCGATGCACGTCATGACGCGCGTGTCCGCGGAGGTGCTGCGGCTCATCGACGCCGGGCAGCAGTGGGTGCCGGCGGTGCACTCCGTGGGTGCGCCGCTGGTCGACGACGCCGGGGAGCGCGTCGAGGACGTCGCCTGGCCGTGCAGCGACACGAAGTACATCGTCCACTACCCGGAGTCGCGGGAGATCTGGTCGTACGGGTCGGGCTACGGCGGCAACGCGCTGCTCGGCAAGAAGTGCTTCGCGCTGCGCATCGCGTCGGCGATGGCCCGGGACGAGGGGTGGCTGGCCGAGCACATGCTGCTCATCCGTGTCACGTCCCCGGAGCAGCGCCAGTACCACCTGGCCGCCGCGTTCCCCAGCGCCTGCGGCAAGACCAACCTCGCGATGCTCCAGCCCACGATCCCGGGCTGGACCGTCGAGACGCTCGGCGACGACATCGTGTGGATGCGTCCCGGCCCCGACGGCTCGCTGCGCGCCATCAACCCGGAGGCCGGGTTCTTCGGCGTCGCGCCCGGCACCGGCGTCGAGACCAACCCGACCGCCATCGACACCCTCACCCACGACGTCATCTTCACCAACGTGGCGATGACGGACGACGGCGACGTCTGGTGGGAAGGCCTGACGCCCGAGGCGCCCGCACACCTGATCGACTGGCAGGGGAACGACTGGACGCCGGACAGCGGGCGCCCCGCCGCGCACCCGAACTCCCGGTTCACCGTCGCGGCGGAGCAGTGCCCGTCCATCGCGGACGTGTGGGAGGACCCGGCGGGCGTGCCCGTGGACGCGATCGTGTTCGGTGGTCGCCGCGCCTCCAACGTGCCGCTGGTCGCGCAGGCCACGAGCTGGGAGCACGGCGTGTTCCTGGGCGCCACCATCAGCTCCGAGCGCACCGCCGCGGCGGAGGGCGCGCTCGGCGAGCTGCGCCGCGACCCGTTCGCGATGCTGCCGTTCTGCGGCTACAACATGGCCGACCACTGGTCCCACTGGCTCCGGGTCGGGGCGTCCCTCGACCCGACCCGCCGCCCCAAGGTGTTCGGCGTGAACTGGTTCCGCCGGGACGCCGACGGCTCGTTCCTGTGGCCCGGGTTCGGTGAGAACTCCCGCGTCGTCAAGTGGATCGCCGAGCAGGTCGACCGGTCGCGCGGCACCCGCACGGACAGCGGCGCCGTCGCGTCCCCCGTGGGGCTGCTCCCCGCGCCCGGCGCGCTCGACCTGACGGGCCTGGACGTCACCGACGCCGCGATGGACGCCCTGTTCGACGTCCCCGCGGACGCCTGGCGGGCCGAGGCCGACCTCACCGAGGAGTTCTTCGACTCGTTCGGCACGAAGGTCCCGGCGGCCCTGCGCGAACAGCTCGCCCGGCTCCGCGGCCGCCTCGGCTGAGCCACCCCGACCCGGGCCCGCCGGAGAGGCACCGGCGGGCCCGCACCTCCCCGGCGCCGCGCGCCGGACGGGGCCGTCGCACCACCGTGCGACGGCCCCGTCGTCGTCCCCTCCGCGACCACCCGTCGCCCCTCCCCCGCGCGCAGCCCCGCCACCTGCGCGGATACAGTGGCCTCCCGTCCTCGACCACCGGGAGGCACGCGTGGGACCCCGCCCGACCACCCCTGACCTGGCGTGATCCACGGCCGCGACGCCGAGCTCGCCCGGGTGGATCGGCTCGCCGCCCCCGGCGCGTCGGGCGCCCTGCTCGTCGTCGGCGACCCGGGGCTCGGCAAGACGACGCTGCTGGACCACGCCGCCGAGCGCGCTCGGCGGGCGGGCCGGGCGGTGCTCACCGCCTGCGGCGACCCTGCCGAGCGGGACCTCGCGTTCGCGGCGCTGCACCAGCTCCTCCTGCCGCGCCTCGACCACCTCGACCGCCTGCCCGGCCCGCAGCGGCGGGCCCTGGGCGCCGCCCTCGGCCTCACCGAGGCCACCGCCGTCCCGGACCGCCTGCACCTCGCCGCGGGCGCCCTGACCCTCCTCGGGGAACCCGGCGACGACGGGTCGCACGGCGCGCCCGGCGACGACGACGGGCCGGGCACGCTCGTCGTCGTCGACGACCTCCACTGGTTCGACGACGCCAGCCGTGACGTCGTGCTGTTCTGCGCCCGCCGCCTGCCGGACGTCCCTGGCGGCCCCGGGCTCCTGGTGGCCACGCGTCCGCCGGCACCGGACACCACGCTGCCCCACGTCGTCCTGTCCCCGCTGGACGACGACGCCGCCGCGCGGGTGCTGGACGAGGCGCGGGCCGGGCTGGACGCGGCCGCACGGCGGCGGGTGCTGGGCCGGGCGGGCGGCAACCCGCTGGCCCTCGTCGAGCTGCCCGACATCGTGACGGACGGCCCGGAGGCGTCGTCGGACCGCCTGGACCGGTTGTGGGCCGACCGGCTGGCGGACCTCCCCGGGGTGACGCGACGCGTGCTGCTGCTCGCCGCCGTCGCGGACTCGGACGACCTGGCGGTGGTCGTCACGGCGGCCGGCCGGGCGACCGACCCGGGCGCCGCCGCGACCGGCGCTCCGGACGGTCCCGCACCCGGCCCGTGGGACGACGCGACCCTGGCCGCGTGGGCGCCCGCCGAGGCGGCGGGGCTCGTGCACCTGGACGACGGGCGGGTGCGGTTCCGGCACCCGCTGGTGCGCACGGCCGTGCGCGACGTCGCGCCGCTGGCCGAACGCCGGGGCGCGCACCTCGCCCTCGCCGAGGCGTCCACGGACCCCGACCGCCGGGCATGGCACCTGGCGGCGGCCGCCGTCGGGCCGGACGCGGACGCCGCGCAGGCGCTGGAGGACACGGCGGAGCGGGCCCGGCTGCGCGGCGGGTGGGCGGCCGCTGCTCGCGCCCTGGAGCGCGCGGGCGAGCTGTCGCCCGACCCGGCGGACGCCACGCGGCGGCTGCTGCTCGCGGCACCCGCCGCGATGTTCACCGGCCGCACCGACTGGGTGGAGAGGGTCGCGGCCCGCGCGCGGAGCCTGGCCCCGGACGCCGCGAGCCGGCACGAGGCCGACCTCTTCTCCGGGTGGGCGCTGGCCCAGACCGCCCGCCACGAGGACGCCGTGCGACGGCTGACGGCGCTCGCCCGGGCGACCCGCGACGACGACCCCGACCTGGCCGTGGCCGCCCTCGCCCCGGCGGCGGTCGCCGCGTACAACGGCGGGGAGGAGCACCTGCTCGACGAGGTCGGGGCGGCCCTGGCCGTCGTCGCACCCGAGGACGACGACCCGGTCGACGCCTGGGTGCGGGGCGCGGTCGCGCCGTTCGCGGCGGCGTCCCGCGCCGCGCTCGACCGGGCGGTGGCCACGCACGCCGACCTCGGCATCCGCGAGCTGGACGTGCTGGGCGGTGCCGCCTGGGTGCTGGACGAGACGCGTCTCGCGGAACGCCTGCTCGCCCGGCTGGTCGACCTGTTCGCCGACGGCCCCACGGCGGGCACGAACGCGCTGGTGTCGTCGACCCTGGCGGCCACGCGCCTGGAGCTCGGCCGGTGGGACGCCGCGCAGGCGTGCGCGGACGACGCGACCCGGCTGGCGCAGGAGACCGGCATGCCGCTGGTGGAGCTCACGGCCACGCTGACCACGGCGCACGTGGCGGTGCTGCGCGGGCAGGTCGGCACCGCCCGGGCGCTGGCGCGGCGGGTGCTGGCCGCCGTCGACCCGGACGTCACCCGGACCGTGGGGGTCCGGGCCCGGCTCGTGCTCGGCCTGGCCGAGCTCGTGGACGGGCGGCCCGAGGCCGCGCACGACGTCCTGCGGCGCGGGTTCACCACCGCCGGCGGGCCGGTGCACCGCCACGCCTCGGTCCACCTGCTGGTGCCGCTGGCCGAGGCGGCCGTCGCGGCCGGTCGCACCGCGGACGCCCGCGGCGTGCTGGCCGCCGTGGCGGAGCACGTCGGGTCGGAGCCGGGGCCGCGCGTGGCCGCGCTGCTGCACCAGGCGCACGGCCTGCTCGCCGGTGACGACCCGGTGGACGGCGGGGCGGCCGTCGACGGCGGGAGCGGCGGCGCACCCACCGCCGAGCAGCACCTGCGCGCCGCGCTGGCCGACCCGGCGGCGGCGACCTGGCCGTTCGAGCGCGCGCTGGTGCGGCTCCATCTCGGGGAGCGGCTGCGTCGCGACCGGCGGGTCAGCGAGGCCCGCACCGAGCTCAGCGCGGCCCTGGAGACGTTCGTGCGCCTCGGGGCGCGGCCGTTCGTGGAACGCGCGACGGCCGAGCTGCGGGCGGCGGGGGTGCGCGTCGCGGACCGCACCGCCGACCCCCTGGCGGACCTCACGGCGCAGCAGCAGCGCATCGTGCGGCTCGCCGCGCAGGGCCGCACCAACCGGGAGATCGCCGAACAGCTCTTCCTGTCGCCGCGCACCGTGGGATTCCACCTGTACCGGGTGTTCCCGCTGCTCGGGGTGACGTCCCGCGCCCAGCTCCGCGACGTCGTCGACCCGGCATGAGGCCACGGCCCGACCCACGACCAGTCATCTGACGGAAGCGCGGACGGCGTCCCGGCGGCGAGGGTGGTGACGTCCCCGTCCCGCCGAGCAGGGAGCCGTCATGACCGAGTCCAGCACCCCCCGTCGACCCGTGGTGTTCGTCCACGGCCTGTGGCTCCACGCCGACTCGTGGACGCCGTGGGTCGACCGGTACGCCGAGGCCGGCTACGCCCCCACCAACCCGGGCTGGCCGGGCGACTCCCCCACCGTGGAGGAGACCCGCGAGCACCCCGACCGGGTGGGCGGTCACGGCATCGACGACGTCGTGGCGCACCACGTCGAGATCATCGCGGGCCTGGCCGCCCCGCCGGTCGTCGTCGGGCACTCGTTCGGCGGGCTGATCGCGCAGCGCCTGCTCGCCGAGGGGCACGCGGCCGCCGCCGTCGCCATCGACCCGGCCCCCATGCGCGGCAACATCCTGCTGCCGCCGAGCTCGCTCAAGGTGGCATCCGTCGCGCTGCGCAACCCCGCGCACTTCTCCGGCGCCGTCGCCCTCACCCCCGACGAGTTCCGGTACGGGTTCGCCAACGAGCTCGCCGACGACGAGGCGGCCGCCCTGTACGACCAGTGGACGATCCCGTCCCCCGGTCGCCCCCTGTTCGAGGACGCCGCCGCGAACCTCCTGCCCGGTTCCCCCGCCCGCGTCGACACCCACGCCGACCGGGGCCCGCTGCTCCTCGTCGCCGGCGGCATGGACCACACGGTCCCGCCGTCGCTCACCCGGACCGCCGCGAAGCTCTACCGCAAGCACTCCCCCGCGGTGACCGACCTGATCGAGCTGCCCGACCGCGGGCACTCGCTCACCATCGACCACGGCTGGGCCGAGGTCGCCGACGCCACCCTCGCGTGGCTCAAGGAGAAGGGTCTGTAGACCATGCCGTTCCTCACCACCCCCGACGGGACCGACCTCTTCTACAAGGACTGGGGCACCGGCTCCCCCGTCGTGTTCTCCCACGGCTGGCCGCTCAACGCGGACGCCTGGGACCGCCAGATGTTCGCCGTGGTCGACGCCGGGTTCCGGGCCGTCGCCCACGACCGGCGCGGCCACGGCCGGTCCACGCAGACCGCGGACGGCAACCACATGGACCAGTACGCCGACGACCTCGCCGCGCTGCTGGACCACCTCGACCTCACGGACGTCGTCCTCGTCGGGCACTCGACCGGCGGCGGCGAGGTGGCGCACTACCTGGGCCGCCACGGGTCCGCGCGGGTGCGCAAGGCCGTGCTGCTGGGCGCCGTCCCGCCCCTCATGGTGCAGACCCCGGACAACCCGGCCGGCACCCCGAAGGCCGCGTTCGACGACATCCGGGCGGGCGTGCTCGCCGACCGGTCGCAGTTCTACCGCGACCTCGCCGTGCCGTTCTACGGCGCGAACCGCGACGGCGCGACCGTCTCCCAGGGCACGCTCGACCAGTTCTGGCGGCTGTCCATGCAGGCCGGGCTGAAGCCGGCCTACGACTGCGTCGAGCAGTTCTCCGAGGTCGACTACACCGACGACCTGCGCACGATCGACGTGCCCGTCCTCGTGGCGCACGGCGACGACGACCAGATCGTCCCCATCGAGGCCGCCGGGCTGCGGTCCGCGGAGATCCTCGCGGACGCCACCCTGCACGTGTACCCGGGTGCCCCGCACGGGCTCGTCGGCGCCTACGAGGAGGAGTTCACCAAGGACCTCGTGGCGTTCGTCCGCGACTGACCGCGCCGGGGTGGCCCGGTCCCCCGGGTCACCCCCCCTGCGTGCATCGAGCGTGCTGGCTTCGGACCTCATCCGGCTCCTTGAGGTTCGAAGCCAGCACGCTCGTCGCGTCCCGGGGGCCGGTCGTGGCGGTCAGTAGACCGTCCGCATGAGCTCGCGGACGTCCTGGAGGGTCGCCTCCGCGATCGCGTCCACCCGGGCGGCGCCCCGGGCGAGGGCGTCCGCGACGACGGCCGGACCCTCGGCGGCGAGGTCACGCCGCCGGGCGCGCAACGGGCGCAGCCCCTCCACGACCGCGTCGGTGACGAGCTCCTTGAGCCGTCCCGCCCCCGCGGGACCCACGGACTGCGCGAGCGCCTGCGGCGTCGTGCCGGCGAAGTGCGCCCCGATCCGCAGGAGGTTCGCCACCTCGGGACGTGTCTCGGGGTCGAACGTGATGTGCCGGTCGCCGTCGGTGCGGGCCCTGCGGAAGTACGCGGCCGTCTCGTCCTCGGACGCCCGCAGCTCGAGGACGTTGCCGCGCGACTTCGACATCTTCTCCCCGTCGTCGCCGAGCACCGTGGGGGTGTCGGTGAGCAGCGCGTCGGGCTCCGCGAAGTACGGCTGCGCGGCCGTGAACCGCTGGTTGAAACGACGTGCCACCGTGCGGGTGGTCTCCAGGTGCGGGAGCTGGTCGGTGCCGACGGGCACGAGGTTGCCGTGCACGGCCAGGATGTCCGCCGCCTGGTGCACCGGGTAGGTGAGCAGCAGCCCGGACATGCCGCGGCCCTGCCGTCGGGCGGCGTCCACCGCCTCCGCCTTGACCGTCGGGTTGCGCTCCAGCTCGCTGACCGTGACCAGCGCGAGGAACGGCAGGAGGAGCTGGTGCAGCGCCGGGACGGCGGAGTGCGCGAAGATCGTGCTCCGCGCCGGGTCGAGGCCCGCCGCGAGCTGGTCGAGGACCACCTCGCGGACGACGGCGGGCAGGTCGCCGGCATCGTCCCGGTCGGCGATCACCTGGTAGTCCGCGACCACCACGACGACGTCCACCCCCGCGTCCTGGAGCCGCACCCGGTTCTCCAGGGTGCCCACGAGGTGGCCGAGGTGCAGGGCACCCGTGGGGCGGTCGCCCGTGAGGACGCGGAACCGGCGCGGGTCGCACGCGATGAGCGCCTCGACCTCCGCGGAGCGGGCGCGGGCGGTGCGGACGGACGCCGTCTCGCCGGGGTGGGGGTCGACGCCTGCCGGAGGGACGGCGCTCGCGTCGAGGTCGGGGACGGTGGGGACGGGCTGGACGGTGGTGCTCATGAGGGGCTCCTTCGGTGGGGAGCGCCCGCCGGTGCCCGACGACGTGGGTGGAGACGACGAAGTCCCGGGCTGCGGCGGGCAGCTCGGGACTCGTGGCTCGGGGCGCGTCAGGTCACGGCTGCTGCTGCAGCCGCCACCAGTCGGTACGCCTCGTCATGCGAGCCAGGGTAGACCGCCCGGTCGAACGGGCGCCAGACGTCCGACCCGGTGCCCGCACCCGGACACGGCACCCGGGTGGGAGAATCGACGCCGTGTCGTCCCAGCCCGTGACCCCGCCCGCCCCGCCGTCGGACCCGTTCGTCCACGTCGTCTACTACGAGCCCCGCATCCCCGGGAACACGGGGTCGGCGATCCGGCTCGCCGCGGTGACGGGTGCCCGGCTGCACCTGGTGGAGCCGCTGGGGTTCGACCTGTCGGAGGCGAAGCTGAAGCGGGCGGGCCTGGACTACCACGACCTCGCCGTGATGGACGTGCACCCGGACTTCGACGCCGCGCTGGACGCCGTGGGCGCTGCCGCCCCCGGGGCGCCCGGTGCGCGGGTCCTCGCGTTCACCGCGCACGCCGACGTGACGTACACCGACGTCGACTACCGCCCCGGCGACGTGCTGCTGTTCGGGCCGGAGCCGACGGGCCTGCCCGACGACGTCCTCCACCACCCGCGCGTCACGGACCGCGTGAGGATCCCCATGCTGCCGGGGCGCCGTTCGCTCAACCTCACCAACGCGGCGTCGATCGTGGTCTACGAGGCGTGGCGTCAGGCCGGGTTCCCCGGCGCGGCCTCCTGATCGACCTCGGCGAGGCGCCGACGGCGGACCTGCCGGTGGCCGAGCGTGCCGGTGGCGATGCCGCCGACCGCGAGCGGCAGGAGCAGCCAGTCGACGACGGTCACGCCGGACTGGTCGAGGAGCGCGCCGTCGGTGACCACGACGGCGAGGGCGAAGAGCAGCACGACGGTGGACAGCAGGGCGGCGGCCAGGGTGACGGTCAGCTGGAACCAGCGCGGGCCGATGCCGCGGGGGAACCGCGCCTCGGCCTCGGCGCGGGACTCCTCCCACACGACGCGCCACCAGCGGGCGCCCGCGACCTGGTCGGCGGCCGGGGCCGTGGCGGCGCGGTCGAGCACGTCGAGGGCCGACGCGGGGACGCCGAGGAGCTCGACGAGGCGGGCGAGCGGGTCGCCGGAACGGCTGCGGGAGCGCAGCAGCGCCCGCAGGGCGGGCAGGTCGACGTCGCCGTCGACGTGATGGGCAAGGACGGCCGCGATCTCGTCCCGCGACTCCCAGCCCTCGTCGACGGGGCGGCGCCAGCCGTCGTCCCAGCCGACCTGCGCGACGGTGTGGTCGCGCTGGACGAGGTCGAACCCGGCGGCGCCGCCGTCACCGCGCCACAGCTGCAGGACGAGGGAGCGGCGGCTCCCCGCGGCGGCCGCGGCGAGGGTCACGACCTGTTGCGCCTCGGGCTCGTCGACGTGCAGGACGCTCCACCGGTTCCCGACGTCGGTCACGGCGACGCCGTCGGTGCCGGCCGCGAGCCGTCCGACGATGCGGGCGTCGGCGTGCCGGCCCCGGTAGAGCGTGACGGCGCGCCGACGCACGGGGTCGAGGACGGGGAGGGCGAAGGTCTGCTCGAGCACGGTGGTGAGGTCGTGGGCCCACCGCAGGCCGGTGAGGTCGGGGTGGTCGGCGGTGGGGTCGCCCAGGACGGTCCGCGCCGCGGCGACGAGGTCGGCGGTGGTGGGCAGCGGCTCCCCGGGCGGAGGCGTGGCCTCCCCGGCGGGCCAGACGAGGTCGCGCTCGTCGCCGTCGTGGCGGACGTGCAGGACGACGTGCCCGGCGTCGGGCTCGTCCCACACGGCGACCAGGTCGACGCCGGACAGGGCGCGGACGGGCGCGTGGCCGCTGGACCAGACGGCGGTCAGGCCGGCGGCCGAGGTGGGGCCCACGTCCGCGTCCACGGGCCCGAGGGCGGCCACGACGGCGTCCTGCGGGGCACGGGCGACGATGAGCACGCCCGACACAGTAGGGCCTGCGTCACACTCCGCACCATGCCCCGTCGACCGAAGTTGTTCAGGGGTGGTTCAGGGGTCTGCCGACCGGCCCCGGGCCGCCCACGTGGTCCCGTGACGGCACGCCGCCGACCAGCCAGGATGTGCCCATGCGCTCCAGCCTCTTCCACCACACCGAGCCCGAGGGCGAGCCCGGCTCGTTCATGCTCGCGAACAAGCACATGCTCAAGGTCGACCTCACCGGCTCCGGCGGGTTCTTCTACGCGAAGCAGGGCTCGATGGTCGCCTACCAGGGCGCCGTCGACTTCGCCTACGAGGGGTCGGGCGGCGTCTCGAAGTTCCTCAAGAAGGCGTTCACCGGCGAGGGCATGTCCCTGATGAAGGTGTCGGGCCGCGGGGACGTGTTCCTCGCGCAGGACGCCGACGAGGTGTTCATCCTCCACCTGGAGAACGAGTCCGTGACGGTCAGCGGGGACAACATCCTCGCGTTCGAGAGCACGCTCGCCTGGGACATCCGCCGCGTCGAGGGCGCGTCCGTGCTGACCGGCGGCCTGTTCAACACCACGTTCACCGGCACCGGCGCGCTCGCCGTCACCGCGTACGGCACACCGATCGTGCTCGACGTGGACGAGCCGACGTACGTCGACATGCAGTCCGCCGTCCTGTGGTCGACGTCGCTGCACAGCACGGTGCGTCGCACCGCCACCATGGGTTCGATGATCGGCCGCGGCTCCGGCGAGGCGTTCCAGCTCGGGCTCCACGGGCCCGGCTTCGTCGTCGTGCAGGCCTCCGAGGGCCACCCGTTGCCGAACCACAACGGCTGACCGGCCGCGGCCGCCGGGTCGGCGGCCCTGCGGTCGACGACACGGCGGCCGCGTCTCCTCACTGCGCTGACTCACGGGAGACCGCGCTGAGTCACGGGGAACTGCGCTGACTCGCGGGGAACTGCGCTGACTCGCGGGGAACTGCGCTGACTCGCGGGAGGCTGCGCTGACTCGCGGGAGGTCGGTCAGGCGTCCCGCGGGCGGACGGTGGCCCGCGGCACGCCGGGCGACCCGGTGACGATGGCGGTCTCGGGCAGCACGAAGCAGCGGCGGCACAGCGCCTCGTAGGTGAAGGTGCCGTCGTCGGGCAGCGGCTCGGACGCGCCGAGCGGTTCGAGGAACGGCAGGCCGCCGGCGAGAACCTGCGTGAACGCGGCGTGCAGGTCCTGGCAGCGGTCGCAGACGGCGCGGCGGTAGCGCACCTCGCTGGGGCCGAGCTCCAGCAGCGCACGGATCGTGGCGAACAGCTCGCCGCGGTGGTCGAGGTCGATGCCGCACGCGAGCACGCGGGTGCCGCGCAGCACCAGCTCCTCGACGACCCGCACGTCGGCGGGGGTGAACATGTGCACCTCGTCGATGGCGACGACGTCCTCGTCGGTGTGCAGCAGCGGTTCGAGGGTGTCGAGCTTGATGGTCGGCACGGACGCTCCCGTGCGGGACACGATGCGGGCGTCGCGCACGTGCCGGGCGGACTGCACGACGGCGCAGGTGAGCCGCGAGTACGCCAGGGGCGCGACCTGCGCGATGAGGTCCAACGACTTGCCGGACTTCATCGGGCCGAGCACCAGCGACAGCTCCACCGGGCGTCTCCTCCGTTCCCGGCGGGCCGGGCGCCCGCCGCACAGCACCCTAAGCCCGCCCGGTCACCCCGGCGGCACGGTGCCGCCGCGCGGTCGGTCACACCGCGCGGTCGGTCACACCGCGCGGTCGGTCACACCGCGCCCTCGGTCACACCGCGCGGTCGAGGCCCGCGCGGGCCAGGACCGCCCGGGCGTGGGCGAGCAGCGGCGCGTCGATCATGCGGCCGTCGTGGCGCAGCACACCCGACGACGTGCGCTCGGCCGCGGCGAGGAGGGCGCGCGCCTGCTCGACCTCCACCTCCGACGGGGCGAACGCCGCCCGTACCACCGGCACCTGGGCGGGGTGGACGCACAGCGTGCCCGCGAACCCGCAGGCGGCGGCGTCCTCCGCCTCCTCGCGCAGCCCGTCCGCGTCGTCCAGGGCCAGGTGCACGGCGTCGAGCACCGGCTTGCCCGCGGCCCGGCCCGCGAGCAGCACCGCGGACCGGGCGTGCCGCGCCACGTCCCGGTACCGGCCGTCCGCGCCGCGGCTGGACGTCCCGCCGAGGGACGCGAACAGGTCCTCCGCGCCCCACGCCAGCGCGACCACGTCGGGCCGGGCCGCGAGCGCCGGGGCGGCGAGCACGCCGGTGGCGGTCTCGCACAGCGCGACCACGGCGTAGGGGACGCCGTCGTGGCGCAGCAGGGGGCCGACGAACCGGCCGTCCGCCTTGGGCAGCATGACGCACGTGTAGTCGGTGTCGGCGAGGGCGTCGAGGTCGGCGCCGTGGTGGGGGCTGCCGGCGGGGTTGACGCGGACGACGGTGCGGGCGGGGTCGAGCGGGTTGGCGCGCAGGGAGCGGCGGGCGCCGTCCTTGTCGTCGGCGCCGACGCCGTCCTCCAGGTCGAGGACGACGACGTCGGCGCTCGCGGCGGCGCGCGCGTACCGGTCGGGGCGGTCGGCGGGGCAGAACAGGACGGCGGGGCCGCCGGTGAACGCGGGGACGGTCACGGTTCCTGCTCCCTGCTGCGGGCCTCGTAACCGGCGCGCGTCCACACGAGGACGGAGCGGCGGGCGACGGCGACGACGACGCCGTCCTGGTTGGTCCCGACGTGCTCGAGGGTGACGACGCCGGTGCCGGGCCGGGACGCCGACGGGCGCAGGGCCTCGACGGTGGTGGCGCCGTAGAGGGTGTCGCCGTGGAACACGGGGGCGGGGAACCGGACGTCGGTGAACCCGAGGTTGGCGACGATGGTGTCGCGGGTCAGGTGCGCGACGGACAGCCCGACGAGGGTGGCGAGGGTCAGCATGGAGTTGACCAGGGGGCGCCCGAACGGCTGGGTGGCCGCCCACGCGTGGTCGAGGTGCAGGGCCTGCGGGTTCATCGTCACCGCGGTGAACAGGGTGTCGTCCGCCTCGGTGATCGTCCGGCCGGGCCGGTGCACGTAGCGGACGCCCTCGCGCAGCTCGTCGTACCAGAGGCCGCGCTGCACGACCTCCTCGACGGGTCCGGTGCCGGCGTCGTCGCTGCCGCCCACGGTGCTCACCCCCCGACCTTCGCGCCGAGCAGGTCGCGGGCCAGGATCATGAGCTGCACCTCGGTGGTGCCCTCCCCGACCTCCAGCACCTTGGCGTCGCGGTAGTGGCGGGCCACGGGGTTCTCGTTGAGGAACCCGTAGCCGCCGAAGATCTGGGAGGCGTCGCGGGCGTTCGCCATGGCCGCCTCCCCGGCGGTGAGCTTCGCGACCGACGCCTCGGCCTTGAACGGCTGCCCGTGCGTCTGCTTGAGCGCGGCGTCGAGCCAGCAGAGGCGCGCCGCGTGCACCCGCGCCTGCATGCGGGCGATCATGAACGCGACGTGCTGGTTCTGCCCGATGGCGTGGCCGAACACCTCGCGCTCGCGGGCGTAGCGCACCGCCTCCTCGAGGCAGCCCTGGGCGGCGCCGGTGGCGAGCGCCGCGAACGCGATGCGGCCCTCGTCGAGCGCCCGCAGGAAGTTCGCGTAGCCGCGGCCGCGCTCGCCGAGCAGGTTCGCGGCGGGGACGCGGACGCCCTCCAGGGTGAGGGGGTGGGTGTCGGAGGTGTGCCAGCCGACCTTGTCGTACGGCTCCCCGACGGTGAGCCCGGGGGTGCCGGCGGGCACGAGGATGGAGGACAGCTCGGGCGTGCCGTCGGACCGGCGGTCGGTGACGGCGGTGATGGTGACGACCGACGTGATGGGGGTGCCGGAGTTGGTGATGAACTGCTTCGAGCCGTCGATCACCCACTCGCCGCCGCCAGGACCGGTGCCGCCCTCCAGCCGGGCGGTGGTGCGGGTCGCGCCCGCGTCGGACCCGGCGCCGGCCTCGGTGAGGCCGAACGCGGCGAGCGCCCGCCCGGCCACCAGGTCCGGCAGCCACCGCTCCTTCTGCTCGGGCGTGCCGTGGCGGAAGATCGGCATGATCCCGAGCCCCACCCCGGCCTCCAGGGTGACGGCGATCGACTGGTCGACGCGGGCCAGGGCCTCCACGGCCAGGCACAGGGACACGTAGTCCTGCCCCTGCCCGCCGACCTCGTGCGGGAACGGCAGCCCGAACAGCCCGAGGTCGCCCATCTGCGCGATGATCTCCAGCGGCAGCCGCCGTTCCGTGTCGTACCGGTACGCGGCGGGCGCCACGACCTCGTCGGCGAACTCGCGGACGGTCGCGCTGAGCTTGCGCTGGTCGTCGGTGAGGACGGTGGCTGAGGTGTCGGCGATCATGACGCTCCTTCGGGTTCGACGACGGCGACCACCTGGTCGAGGCGGACCTGGTCGCCCGGGCGGACGACGAGCCGCAGGGTCCCTGCGGTCGGCGCGAGGAGCGGGTGCTCCATCTTCATGGCCTCCACGACCACGACGGGGGTGCCCGTCGTGACCGGGTGGCCGTCGGGGTGCGGGGTCGCGGCGACCCGCCCCTGCATCTGGGCGCGGACCTCCACGGGTCCCGCGTGCGTAGCGCCCGCGGCCGTCGTGGCGCGGGCGGCACGGCGACGGGCGGCGAGGGCGGTCCGGTCGAGCACGGTCCAGGGCGTGGCCCGGCCGTCGACGGCCACCCAGGCGACGTCGGCGTCGCGCACCGCCGTCACGGGCACGGCCACGGGCCGGTCGACGGCGAGGGCCAGCGACCACCGTGCCCCCGTCAGGGACCGCGCGGTGACGCGCACCGGCTCGGTGCCGTCGGGCGCGACGACGTGACCGTCGCCGTCGGCGGTGACCCGCACCTCGACGGCGTCCCCGCCGGGCGGGCGCAGCCCCACGACCTGCGCGGCGGGCGGGCCGTTGAGTCGCCAGCCGTCCCCGGCCCAGGGGTCGAGGGAGGGCCCGGCGGACACGCCGGCGGTGTCGAGCGCCCCGGTGGCCAGCAGTGCCGCCGCGACGAGGTGGGCCGTCCCGTCGGCGGGCGAGGCCGAGCGGGCGGCGACGAACCGGTCCACGAGACCGGTGTCGAGCCGCCCGGCCCGCACGTCGTCGTCGGCGAGCAGGTCCCGCAGGAACCCGGTGTTGGTCTCCACGCCGAGCACGGCGACGCGGGACAGCAGGCCGTCGAGGCGGGCGAGGGCCTGCGCGCGGTCGGTGCCGTGCGCGACGGCCTTGGCGAGCATCGGGTCGTAGTCACCGGTGACGACGTCGCCGGTGGACACCCCGGCGTCCAGGCGGACGGGTCCGGCCTGCGGCCCGGCGGCGGCGCCGGCGGCGTCGAGCAGCAGCACGCGGCCGGCGGACGGCAGGAACCCGCGGTCCGGCGCCTCGGCGTACACGCGGGCCTCGACGGCGTGCCCGGTCACGCGGACGTCCTCCTGGGCGAACCACAGGGGTTCCCCGGCCGCGACGCGCAGCTGCGCCTCGACGAGGTCGACGCCCGTGACCATCTCGGTGACGGGGTGCTCGACCTGAAGGCGGGTGTTCATCTCGATGAACGCGAAGTCGGCCGGGTCGGCGGCGGGGACGAGGAACTCGACGGTGCCCACGCCGACGTACCCGACGGACCGCGCGACCTCGCGCGCCGCGGCGCCGAGCCGGGCGCGGGTGGCGTCGTCCAGCGCCGGGGACGGCGCCTCCTCGACGATCTTCTGGTGGCGGCGCTGGAGGGTGCACTCGCGCTCCCCCAGGTGCACGACGGCGCCGTGGGCGTCGGCGAGCACCTGGACCTCGACGTGCCGGGGCGTGTCCACGAGGCGTTCCAGCAGGAGGCCGTCGTCGCCGAACGCGGACGCGGCGACGCGCCGGGCCGAGGCCAGCGCGGCGGGCAGGTCGGCGGCCGCGCGGACGACCTCCATGCCCTTGCCGCCGCCCCCCGCGACGGGCTTGACGAGCAGCGGGAACCCGACGTCGGCGCCGGCGGCGAGCAGGGCGTCGTCGTCGAGCCCGGCGTCGAGGGTGCCGGGCAGCACGGGCACGTCGTGCTTCGCGACGAGCCGTTTCGCGGCGACCTTGTCGGCCATGGTCTCGACGGCCTCGACGGGCGGCCCGACGAGCACGAGCCCGGCGGCCGCGCAGGCCCGGGCGAGGGCCGGGTTCTCGGACAGGAACCCGTAGCCGGGGTGCACGGCCTGCGCGCCCGTGGCGAGCGCGGCGGCAACGATCGCGTCGGGGTCGAGGTAGGCGCGGGCGGGCCCGAGCGGGACGGTGACGTCGGCCTCGCGGACGTGCCTCGCCCCGGCGTCGGGGTCGGTGGCCACGGCGACCGACCGGATGCCGAGGCGGCGCAGCGTGGCGATCACGCGGCACGCGATCTCCCCGCGGTTGGCGACGAGGACTGTCGTGAACATCGCCCTCACATCCTGAACAGGCCGAAGCCCGGGTCGGGGAGCGGGGTGCGCGCGCACACCGCCAGGGCGAGGCCGAGGACGCGGCGCGTGTCGACCGGGTCGACGATGCCGTCGTCCCACAGCCGCGACGTCGCGTGGTACGGGTCGCCCGCGGCCTCGTAGGCGTCGTGGATGGACGTGCGGAACGTCGACGCGGCGTCCGGGTCCCACTCCTCGCCGCGGCCGGCGAGCTGGTCGCGCTTGACCGTCGCCAGCACCGAGGCGGCCTGCTCGCCACCCATGACGGAGATGCGGCTGCCCGGCCAGGAGAACAGGAAGCGCGGCCCGTAGGCACGCCCGCACATCGCGTAGTTCCCCGCGCCGAACGACCCGCCGACGATCACCGTCAGCTTCGGCACGCGCGTCGTCGCGACCGCGGTGACCATCTTCGCGCCGTCCTTGGCGATGCCGCCCGCCTCCGCGTCGGTGCCGACCATGAACCCGGAGATGTTCTGCAGGAACAGCAGCGGGATCCCCCGCTGGTCGCACAGCTCCACGAAGTGCGCCCCCTTGAGGGCCGACTCCCGCAGCAGCACGCCGTGGTTCGCCAGCACCCCCACCCGGTGGCCGTGCAGGCGCGCGAACCCGCACACCAGCGTCGTGCCGTACTCCGCCTTGAACTCGGCGAGCTCGCTGCCGTCGACGAGCCGCGCGATCACCTCGCGCGGGTCGTACGGCTGCGTCACGTCCACCGGGACGGCGTCGTAGAGCCCGGCCGCGTCCAGCAGCGGCGGGCGCGACGGCGTCACCTCCCACACGGGCGGCGGGTCGGGAGGCAGGGTCGCGACGATGCCGCGCAGCAGGTCCAGGGCGTGCTCGTCGTCGTCGGCCAGGTGGTCCACGACGCCGGAGCGGCGGGCGTGCAGCACCCCGCCGCCCAGCTCCTCGGCCGTGACCTCCTCGCCGATGGCGGCCTTCACCAGCGGCGGGCCGCCGAGGAAGATCGTCCCCTGGTCGCGCACGATCACCGTCTCGTCGCTCATCGCGGGGACGTACGCGCCACCTGCCGTGCACGAGCCCAGCACGGCCGACAGCTGCGGGACCCCCGCCGCGGACAGCCGCGCCTGGTGGTAGAAGATCCGCCCGAAGTGGTCGCGGTCGGGGAACACCTCGTCCTGGCGGGGAAGGAACGCCCCGCCCGAGTCCACGAGGTAGACGCACGGCAGCCGGTTCTCCAGCGCGACCTCCTGCGCCCGCAGGTGCTTCTTCACCGTGAGGGGGTGGTAGGTGCCGCCCTTCACGGTCGGGTCGTTCGCGACGACCATGACCAGCCGCCCCGACACCCGCCCGATCCCGGCCACGACGCCCGCGCCCGGCCAGGCGCCGTCGTCCTGGTCGCCCGCGGCGAGCGCCCCGATCTCCAGGAACGGGCTGCCCGGGTCGAGCAGCCGCTCCACCCGGTCGCGGGGCAGCAGCTTGCCGCGGCCCACGTGCCGTTCCCGGGAGGCGTCCGGGCCGCCGCGGGCGGCGGCGGCCGTGCGCTCCCGCAGCCGGTCGGCGAGCGCCCGCTGGCCGTCCCCGTTGGTGCGGGTGGCGGCGGCGTCCGGGTCGACGGCCGACGTCAGGACGCTCATCGCGTCACCGCCGCGGGACTCGCCACGTCGAACCGGGGCGACGGCGGGGCGGGCGGCGGGTCGTCGGTGCCGCCGAGCAGCAGCGCGAGACCCGGGTCGCCGAGCAGCGCCCCGAGGTCCCGCAGGAACAGGGCGCCCTGCTCGCCGTCGACCACGCGGTGGTCGAACGTCAGGGAGAGCGTCATGACACGGCGCAGCGCGACGTCGCCGTCGTGCTCCCAGGGGCGGCGCACCGTCTGCCCGATGCCGAGGATCGCAGTCTCGCCGGGGTTGAGCAGCGGGGTGCCCGCGTCCACGCCGAACACGCCGACGTTGGTGAGGGTGAGGTGGCCGGGGCGCAGGCTCTGCGGGGTGCTGCGGCCCGCGCGGGCCGTGGCCGTGAGGTCCGCGAGGGCGCGGCCCAGGCCGACCAGCGACAGGGTGTCGGCCTCGACGACGTGCGGCACCACCAGACCGCGGTCCGTGGCGACGGCGATCCCGAGGTCGACGTGCCCGGTGCGCACCAGCTCCGGGCCGTCGTCGGACTCGACCCACCGGGTCAGCAGCGCCGGGTGCTGCGGGGCGAGCCCGCACACGGCGCGCGCCACCAGGGTGAGCACGGTCAGGCGCGTCCCCGCGGCGCGCGGGTGCGCACGCAGCCGGTCCAGCAGGTCGAGGACGTCGGTGACGTCGCACGTCAGGTGGACCGTGGCCTGCGGGATCGTGGCGCTCGCGACCATCGCCGCGGCCGTGTGGCGCCGGACGCCGCGCACCGGCTCCCGCATCTCGCCCGCCCCGGCACGACCCGCCCCCTCGGACGCGCGCCCGGCGGCCGGCGCCCGGTGGCGCCCGAACGGGTCGGGCGGCATCTCGACGGGCCGGCGCGGACGGCGCGTCGCACGGCCCGCCCGGGCCGGGCGCGCGCCGTACCCCACGAGGTTCGGCTGCGCCCCGTCCGACGACGACGTCCCGTTCGCGGAGGACGACGAGGAGCCGTTCGGCGCGGCTCCGTCGGACGCCGCGCCCGCGGACGAACGACCCGTGGCGGCACGCTCCGCCGAGGCCGCCGACGGTGCGGCCAGGTCGGACGACCGGCCGGACGGCGTGGCGGCGGACGCGGGGTCGGCACCCGTCGCGCCTGCGGCGGGCTGCTCGACGGGGGCCACGCCGTCGTCGTCCGTGCCGTCGTCGTCCCCGGTCGTGAACGTGACCAGCGGCTCGCCCACCTGGACGACGTCGCCCTCCTCGGCGTGCAGCGCCGTGATGCGGCCCGCGACCGGCGACGGCAGCTCCACCATCGCCTTGGCGGTCTCCACCTCCGCGATCACCTGGTTGAGCGTGACGACGTCCCCCACGGCGACCCGCCACTCCACGACCTCGGACTCGGTGAGTCCCTCTCCGAGGTCCGGCAGCCGGAACACCTCCTGCGCGCTCACGCGGCCACCTCCTGCCCGTCGTGCACCGCGACCGCGCGGTGCGTGACGCCGTCGTCCTCGGCGTCGGCCGCGGTCCCGTCGCTCGTCGCCCCCGAGGGCGCCGCGCCCGCCGGGGACCCCTGCCCCTGGTGCGTCGCCGCGGACACCGCGACGGCACGCGGGTCGAGCGGTGCCCGGCCCAGCACCTGGTCCACGCCGTGGCACACCCGGTCCAGGTCGGGCAGCTGGTGGCGTTCCAGCTTCGCGGGCGGGTACGGCACGTCGTGCCCGGTGACGCGCAGCGGCGGGGCCGCGAGGTCCGCGAAGCACGTCTCGGTGACGGTCGCGCAGATCTCGGCCCCGACGCCGCCCTGGCGGGCGCCCTCGTGCACGACGACCAGCCGGCCCGTGCGGCGCACCGACGCGGTGACGGCCTCGACGTCCCACGGGGACAGCGACCGCAGGTCCACGACCTCGACGGACACGCCGTCGTCGGCCAGCGCCTCGGCGGCGTCCAGCGCGGTGGCGACGTGCGACCCCCACGTCACCACGGACACGTCGTCGCCCGGCCGCACGACGCGCGCCGCCGACATCGGCGCCGCCGTGGCGAGGTCCTCCAGCTCCACCTCGCCCTTGACGTGGTAGAGCCGCTTCGGCTCGAAGAAGATCACCGGGTCGTCGCACGCGATCGCCTGCCGCAGCATCGTGCAGGCGTCCTGCGGGTTCGACACCGACACCACGCGCAGGCCCGCCGTGTGCACGAAGTACGCCTCGGGCGACTCCGAGTGGTGCTCGGCCGCGCCGATCCCGCCCGCGACGGGGATGCGGACCGTCAGCGGCATCCGCACCCGCCCGCCGGTGCGGGCGTGCATCTTGGCGACCTGGTTGACGATCTGGTCGAACGCGGGCTGCACGAACCCGTCGAACTGGATCTCCACCACCGGGCGCAGGCCCCGCCACGCCATCCCGACGGCCGTGCCCAGGATCCCCGACTCCGCCAGCGGGGTGTCGATCACCCGGTACGGCCCGAACTCGCGCTGGAGGCGGTCCGTCACCCGGAACACCCCGCCGAGGCGGCCGATGTCCTCGCCCAGCAGCACCACCTTCTCGTCGTCGGCCAGCGCCCGGCGCAGCCCCGTGTTCAGCGCACCCGCGAACGTCGTCCCGCTCACCGTCGTCCCTCCCTCTGCTCCGCACCGTCAGCACCGTCGGCGAACCCGTCCAGGTAGCGCGCGTACGCGTCGCGCTCGGCGGCCACCGTCGCGTGCGGCTCCGCGTACACGTGCTCGAACACCGCCTCCCACGACGGGTCCGGCGTCCCCGAGATCCCGGAGCGCAGCGCCGCCGCGACCGCGTCGCACGTGTCCTGCGCGGCCTGCTCCGCGGCGTCGTCCAGCACGCCCAGCCCGCGCAGGTGCGCGGCGAACCGGTCCACCGGGTCCAGGGCCCGCCACGCGTCGACGTCCGCGGACGTGCGGTACCGGGTCGGGTCGTCGGCCGTGGTGTGCGGCCCCATGCGGTAGGTCACCGCCTCGATCAGCGTCGGGCCCCCGCCCGTGCGGGCCCGGTGCAGCGCCTGCCGCGTCGCGGCCAGCACCGCGAGGACGTCGTTGCCGTCCACGCGCACGCCCGGCATCCCGTACCCGCGCGCCCGCTCCACCAGCGGCACCTTCGACTGCAGCGCCACCGGCTCCGAGATCGCCCACTGGTTGTTCTGGCAGAAGAACACCACCGGTGCCGACCACGTCGCCGCGAACGTCATCGCCTCGTGCACGTCACCCTGGCTGGTCGCACCGTCACCGAAGTACGACACCACCGCCGACGTCCGCTCCACGCCGTCGGACGGCGGGCCGCCCCACGCGGGCGAGCCGCCGGGCCCCGTCGCCCGCTCCACCAGCAGCCCGACGGCGTACCCCGTCGCGTGGAGCGTCTGCGCGCCGATGATGACCTGCATCGGCGCCATCCGCGCCGCGTACGGGTCCCAGCCGGACCCCACGACGCCCCGCCACACCCGCAGCAGGTCCGCCGGCGCGATGCCGCGCACCAGCGCCACCGCGTGCTCCCGGTAGGACGAGAACACGAAGTCGTCGCCGCGCAGCGCGTGCGCCGACCCCACCTGCGCCGCCTCCTGCCCCAGCAGCGGCGGCCACAGGCCGATCTGCCCCTGCCGCTGCAGGGCCGTCGACTCGGCGTCGACCCGCCGGGCCACCGCCATGTCCGTGTAGAGCTGGCGCAGCAGGGCGTCGTCGACGTCCTCCAGCCAGGGGTCGAGCTCCGGGTGCGCGTGCCGGGAACCGTCCGGCGCGATCACCTGCGCCGTGCCGCCCGACGGCGTCGCCGTCGAGGTCCGGTCCCGGGCGCCGCCGTGGGCGCTGTCCACCGAGGCGTCGTGCCGGCCCGCTCGTGACAGGTCCTGCAACGTCCTCGGATCCGTGGTGCTGGGCATGGGTGGCCTCACCTCGCATCAAGGTCGACGCTCCTCGTCGAGCGCCGATGCCGCGAACGTAACGCCGGTCACACACCCCGCACCACCGACCCCCGACACGCCGTGCACCCTGCTCACCACGCGTCCCGTCGACAGTGCGGACTGCGCAACGCGAACGACCTCGTGAAGATGGCTAGGGTGGAGCCGTGCACAGCATCGACGCCGTGGACCTGGCCCTGCTGCGGGCGCTCGCCGGCGACCCACGCGCGACCACCGTCGCGCTCGCGCAACGGCTGCGCATCTCCCGCAACACCGTCGCCGCGCGCCTCGCCCGCCTCGAGGACGCCGGGGCGTTCCTCCCCTTCGACCGCCGCATCGACCCCGCCGTGCTCGGGCACCCCCTGCTCGCGTTCGTCGAAGTGACCGTGCGCCAGCGCGACCTCGCCCGCATCGTCGAGCAGCTCGCCCTGATACCCGAGGTCGTCCAGGCGTACGGTCACAGCGGCGCCGCCGACCTGCGCGTGCACGTCGTCTGCCGGGACACCGACCACCTGTTCCGCATCGACGCCGCGATCCTGCACGTCGACGGCGTGGAGCGCACCGAGACGTCGCTGGCCATGGGCGAGCTCATCCCCTACCGGCTCCAGCCGCTGGTGGAGAAGATCCGCCGCGACCTCTGACCCGTCAGTCGGTCGTGCACTGGCGGTGGCCGGTCACCCTGCTGTCACGAGCGTCCAGTTCGTGCTAACGCTAGTCCAGAAGACCTGCTGATGTTAGTTTAGGCAGGTGGCAGACTATGCGCGCCGACTCATCGACGACCGGCTCGACGCCCGACAGCCTCGGCTCGCCGCCATCGCGCTCCAGGGCCCGAAGGGTGTCGGGAAGACCGCGACGGCAACGCGGCGCGCCCGCACGGTGCTGCCGCTCCAGTTCGCCGACGTCCGTGAACGGTTCGCCGCCGACCCGACGGTGCTCAGCACCGCCGATGCCCCCGTCCTCGTCGACGAGTGGCAACGATGGCCCGAGTCCTGGGACCGGGTCCGCACCGCGGTCGACGACGGGCTCGCTCCCGGCCAGGTCATCCTGGCGGGCAGCTCCGCACCACGCGGCGCGACGGTCCATTCCGGTGCCGGACGGATCGTCCCTTTCCGCATGCGTCCGCTGAGCCTCGCCGAACGTGGGGTCGAGACGCCGACCACCAGCCTGGCGGCCCTGCTCGACGGGGAGGCCCCGGACGTCGGCGGCGCGACCGATGTCGGCCTGGCCGACTATGTGCGGGAGATCGTCGCCTCAGGACTTCCCGGCATCCGTGGCAGAGAACCCGAGGACCGGCTCGACCTCCTCGACGCCTACGTGGACAACATCGTCCAGCGCGAGTTCCCCGAGCAGGGCTACCCGGTTCGCAAACCGCAGACGCTCCGGGCCTGGCTCACCGCCTATGCCGCCGCGACGTCGACCACCACGAGCTACCACCGGATCCTCGACGCGTCGTCTCCGGGCCAGGCGAACAAGCCTGCGGTCACGACGACGATCACCTACCGCGACGCTCTCGAAGGCCTCTGGCTGCTCGACCCGCTGCCCGCCTGGAGCCCCAGCCGCAACGTGTTCGACCGGCTCGTCTCGGCACCGAAGCACCAGCTCGCCGATCCCGCGCTCGCCGCACGACTGTGCGGCGCCACCGAGCGTTCGTTGCTCCTCGGTCGGCGGCACGCCGGTCTGCTCGGTCCGTTCTTCGAGCACCTGGTCGCGCTCAGCGTCCTCGTCTACGCGGAGGCCTCGCGGGCACGCGTCCACCACCTGCGCACACGGAACGGAGACCACGAGGTCGACCTCGTGGTCGAGGGCCCCGACGGACGCGTCGTCGCGCTGGAGGTCAAGCTCGCCGCCTCCGTGTCCGACGGCGACGTCAAGCATCTGCGCTGGCTCCAGGACAGGCTGGGTGACGACCTGGCGGACGCCGCCGTGATCACCACAGGGTCGCACGCCTATCGTCGTCCGGACGGGATCGCCGTCATCCCTGCGGCGCTGCTCGGGCCCTAGGGCGTGTCTCCCCACTCGCGCGCCAGCATGAGGCATCGTTCGCATCGTTCGCATCGTTCGCATCGTGAGCGCGAGGGACGACTTCGACCGGAAGACCGAAGGACTGGTCGGCCTTCGCGTCGACGACGTCGCTTGCTGGGACATCCACCACTTCAGCGACGAGCCGCGGGAGTGGGACTTTGGCGACCGGCATCACGCCGTCATGGGCGTGGAGGTGGGACGAACGGGGCCCGCTGCACGATCGAGGTCGTCTGACTCCTTCCGGCGCGTCGTTCCTCAGCCGTCACAGCCCTGATCCGTGAGAAGGCCCGGCACGGAGCCAGTCAGGCGGACGACCAGGTCGGCCGCGTCCCGGGTCGCACGGACGACGGCCGCGTTGACCTCGTCGGACCCGTGCGCCCACCGCTCGGCATCGTCGCGGGCCTTGCCGAACGCGTGGTGCCGGTCCACGAGCCGGGCGAGGCGGCGGTCGTCGGGCACGTCGACATACCAGACCTCCGCCATGCGGGCGCGGGCCGCGGGCCAGGCGCCGACGTCGGCCAGGAGGTAGTTCCCCTCCGTCACGACCAGCGGCACGTCGGCGGGCACCTCGACGCCGGCGGCGACGGGCTCCTCGATGTCGCGGCGGAACACCGGCGCGTACACGGGCGGGTCGCCGGGCCGGGCGTCCGCGAGGCGGCCGATCAGCGCGGCGTACCCGACGTCGTCGAACGTGTCGATCGCGCCCTTGCGGTCCGCGCTGCCGTGCGCAGTGAGCACGGCCTGCGACAGGTGGAAACCGTCCATGCCCACCCCGACGGCGAGGTCAGGTCCCAGCGCGGCGACGATCGCGTCCGCGAGCGTCGACTTGCCCGCACCCGGCGGGCCGGTGATCCCCAGGACCGTCCGGCGGCCGGGCACGGCGAGCGCCCGGGCCCGGTCCACCAGCTCGGCGGTCGTGGTCACGGCGACACCTCGGCCAACCAGGAGCGGGGCCCCACATGGGTGACGCGGGCGCTCGCCACCCGCACGGCGGCGGTGACGGCGGCCCGGAGGGCGTCGCCCGGGACGCCGCCCGGCCCGGTGCCGGCGAGCGCCGCGGCGAGCGCGCCGTGGAACGCGTCGCCCGCGCCGAGGGTGTCGCGCACGGCGACCCGGGGGACGTCCACGGTGCCGTCCGTGCCGTCCGCGGCCGTCCAGGTGACGGGGTCGCCGCCGTGGGTGACGACGACGGCCCGCGCGCCGAGGGCCTGCACGGCGGCCGCGGTGGGGTCCGGGTGTCCCGGCCCGGTCGCCCCGCCGCCGCCGACCGAGGTGCCCGTCGGTGCGACTCCGCCGAGCGCCTCGGCGGGCACGGTGAAGTCGGCGCTGGGCGCGGCGACGTCGGCGTGCGGCAGGAGGTCGGCGAACAGCGGACGCCAGCGGCCGGCGTCGAGGACGACGCGGGGTCGGGGCGTCACCGCGGCGAGGTGCGCCACGACCGCCCGCGCGACGGCCGGGTGGTGGCCGTCGAGCAGGACGACGTCGGGCGTGGGCAGGTCGTCGAGGAACGTCGGCGCGGGCGCCGCGGCGAGCGCCGCGTCCGCGGACACGACGGACCGCTCCCCCGTGGCGTCGTCGACGAGCACCGCGGACACGGCCAGCGGGAACCTTGTGCCGGGCTCGACGACGTCGTGTACCTCGACGCCGCAGGCCTCCAGGTCGGCACGGGCGGCGCGGGCCACCGGGCTGTCCCCCAGCGCGGTGACGAGCACGGCGCGGACGCCGAGCGCCGCCGCGGTCACGGCGGCGTTGGCCGCCGGGCCGCCCGCGGCGACGTCCTGCCGGGACGCGGTGACCTTCTGGTCCGCCCCCGGCCGCCCGGCGGCGCGGTGGACGACGTCGAGCGTCGTCAGCCCGACGAACCAGCAGGTCGCCATCAGCGGCCGGTGCCGTCGACCGCGTACGGCTCGATGGCGGCGATCTCGTCCTCGCTCAGCGGGCCGGCGGCGAGCGCCGCGACGTTGTCCTCCAGCTGACCGACGGACGACGCCCCGACGAGCGCGGACGTGACGCGCGGGTCGCGCAGCACCCAGGCGAGCGCGAGCTGGGCGAGCGTCTGGCCGCGCTGCTCGGCGATCTCGTTCAGCGCCCGGGCGCGCGTCAGGTAGTCCTCGCTGAGCGCGTCGCCGGACAGGAACGGGGAGTCGCTGCGTGCGGCCCGCGACCCGGCGGGCGCGGACCCGCCGAGGTACCGCCCGGTGAGCAGACCCTGCTGCAGCGGGGAGAACACGATGGTCCCGACGCCGAGGTCCTCCACGGCGTCCAGCAGGGACTCGGACTGGTGGCCGTCGTAGCGGTCCTCGTGGTGCGGGTTCTCGACGTGCCGGTTGAACATCGAGTAGCTCGGCTGGTGGATCAGCAGCGGCACGCCGAGGTCGTCGAGGATGCGCGCCGCCTCGCGGGTGCGCGCCGGGGAGTAGTTGGAGACCCCCACGTACAGGGCCTTGCCCTGCCGCACGGCCTGCGCCAGCGCGCCCATCGTCTCGGTCAGCGGCGTCGCCGGGTCCGGCCGGTGGTGGTAGAAGACGTCCACGTAGTCGAGGCCCATCCGGGTCAGGGACTGGTCGAGGCTGGACAGCAGGTACTTGCGCGAGCCGTGGTCCCCGTACGGGCCGGGCCACATGTCGTAGCCCGCCTTGGTGGAGATGACCAGCTCGTCACGGTAGGGGCGCAGGTCCGCGGCGAGGTGGCGGCCGAAGTTCGCCTCCGCCGAGCCGTACGGCGGGCCGTAGTTGTTCGCCAGGTCGAAGTGCGTGATCCCCAGGTCGAACGCGCGGCGCAGGATCGCCCGCTGGTTCGCCACCGGGTCGGTGTCCCCGAAGTTGTGCCACAGTCCCAGCGACAGGGCGGGCAGGTCGAGACCGGACCGGCCGGTGCGGCGGTACGTCATCGTGTCGTAGCGGGCGTCGTCGGCCAGGTATCGCGGGGCGAGAGGCATGCTGCCATCCTGGCACGGGCCGCACCGCCGCGGCCCGCAGATCCCGACGGCCGGCCGCCCGGTCGTTCCGCACCGGGTCGGTCGGCATAATGGCCGCACCGGCACGGATCGACCGATCCGGCCACCACGGGGACCCACGGGAGCAGCAGGTGCACGACGACGACGGGGGCGTGCGCCGCACCCCGCCCCGCTCGGTCGAGTGGTCCCTCGCCCTGGGGGTCGCCGCGGTGGTGTGCGCCGTCGTCCCCGTGGTCGGCGACTGGGTGTCGACCCCGCTCGCCCTCCTCGCGGTGACCCTCGGGTCCGTCGGCTGCCACGTCGCCGACCGCGACCTGCGGCCCGGTGTGAAGCGCGGCATCGCGGGCGCCCTGCTCGGCCTCACCGCACTGGCCGTCGTCGCGTTCGGCGTCATCGCGGGCCTCGCCCACCCCTCCGGCTGAGCCCACCGGAGGCGGGGCGTCACACGGCGGGCGTCACCGGGAAGTTCGCGCGGAACACGTTGTCCGGGTCCCACTCGGCCTTGACCGCGCGCAGCCGTTCCAGCGTGGCGGGCGGGAACGCGTCGGTGAGGCGCTCGGGTCGGGTGTCGGTCTCGAACGACAGGTAGAGGCCGTCGGCGTACGGACCCACCTCGGCGTCCCAGAGGGCGTCGAGGTCGTCCTGCGAGCCCGACATCGCGGACAGCAGGAAGTTCTGGTGGCGGTGCGCGTAGGCGGTGGCGTCGACGGGGACGTCGTGCGCGGCCCCGCCGGTGGCACGCACCTGGAGGAACGTCGCGCGGCCGGAGGCGGCGACGCGCTCGAAGGCGCGGGCGACGGGTTCGTCGAGGTGCTCGACGAGGGCGGAGCGCACGGCGGGGTCGCCGCCGCCCGCGTGGTTCTTCTCGGCGGCCTGGACGACGCCGGAGTACGGCAGCAGGTAGGCCTGGTGGCCGAGCAGCGGGCCGGCGTCGGCGAGCCGTTCGAGCTGGGCGACGGCGGCGTCGGTGTCGTCGCCCGCCCAGACCGTCATGAGCTGGGCGACGGGCCCCTGTCCGCGGCGTGCGGGCGACAGGACGAGGAAGCTCGTCAGCTCGCGCGGCGCGGACTCGACGGCGGCGCCCCAGCGCTGCAGGAGCCCGGCGGTGTCGGTCGCGTCGAGCGCCATCTGGGAGTACACGACCTGGGTGGCCGCCATGGCCTCGACCTCGACCCAGGTGACGACGCCGAGGTTGCCGCCGGCGCCGCGCAGGCCCCACAGGAGGTCGGGGTGCTGGTCGGCGGAGGTGTGCACGACGTTCCCGTCGGACGTGACGACCTCGGCGGCCACCACGTGGTCGATGGTGAGCCCGTACGCGCGCCCCAGCAGCCCGATGCCGCCGGCGGTGGCGAGCCCGCCGACGCCGACGCCGCCGTAGTCGCCGGAGCTGACGGCCCAGCCGCGCGGGGCGAGGGCCTCGGCGACCTGCTGCCAGGTGGCGCCCGCGCCGAGGCGGACGCGCCGGGTGGCCTCGTCGACGACCTCGATGGTGTCCAGCGCGCCGAGGTCGACGACGATCCCGCCGTCGTTGGTGGAGCGCCCGGAGATGCCGTGGCCGCCGGAGCGGATGCCGAGGGGGACGTCCTGGGTGCGGGCCCAGCGGACGGCGTCGGCGACCTCGGCGGTGGTGCGGGGCCGCAGGACGAGGCCGGGCGCGCCGGAGCGGAGGTAGTTGTGGCGCACGCCCGCGTAAGCACGGTCGCCGGGCTCGACGGCGCGGTCGGCCAGCGAGGCGGGGACGGTAGCGTAGTCGATGCCGTCGCGGCGCAGCGCGAGGGCGGCACGGCCGCGCGCGGTGCCGGCGGGGGCGGTGCCGGCGGCGGCGCGCTCGGCGGCGACGAGCTCGCGCACGGCGGGCGCGATCTCCTCGCCGAGCACGGCGGTGAGGGCGGGGTCGTCGGTGGACACCACGAACGTGCCGATGCCGTCGGTGAGGGCGAGGGCGGCGAGCTCGTCGACCCACTGCTCGACGGGGCCCTGGAGGAACCCGTCGCTGGTGGCGCTGACGGCGCCCTGGAGGTTGAGCAGGCGGCGGACCTGCGCGGGGTGACGGCCCGCCTGCTCGGCCGCCTCGTCGATGATCGCATTGCCGCGGGCGAGGTCCCCGTCCTTCAGGTACCCCATCGACGGCAGCCAGCCGTCGGCCTGGGTGCCGACGAGCCGCAGCATGCGCGGCTTGTACGCGCCGACCCAGATCGGCACGTCGTGGGCGGGGGCGGGTCCGCGCTTGGCCCCGGTGACACGGTGGTGCTCCCCGTCGACGCGCAGGGCGCGCCGCTCGGTGGTGTCCCAGAGGCCGCGCAGGATCTCGATCGCCTCGGACAGCGCGGTGACCGACTCGGCGGGGGTGAGCCGCTCCGCCCCGAGCGACGTGATGGCGTCCCAGAACCCGCCGGCGCCGAGCCCGACGTCGATGCGGCCCCCGGTGAGCAGGTCGAGGCTGGCCACGGAGCGGGCCAGGACGGCGGGCTGGCGCAGCGGCACGTTGAGGACGTTGCCGGCGAGGTGCACGCGCTCGGTGGCGGCGGCGACGTAGGAGATGAGGGTCCAGGTGTCGAGGAACCCGGGGTTGTACGGGTGGTCCTGGAACGTCACGAGGTCCAGCCCGGCGCGTTCGGCCGCCTGGGCGAGCCGGACCGCGTGGTGCGGGTCGCGGTTGCCGGGGGTGACGAAGGTGCCGAAGGCCAGGTCGTGGCCGTAGTCCGTCATGGGTGCTCCAGATCGCCGATTGTCATCTGTTCAGCAGACGATGTTGGACACAACCTATCTGCTGACCCACGCATTCCCCTAGGATGAGGGCATGACGACGCCCCCCGCGACCGCGCCGGCCGGGCCGACCGGGGACACGCACCTCGGCGGGTCGCTCGGCTGGTCGCTCGCCGCGCTCCTGCGAGAGTGGTCGGCGTCCGTCACCGCGACCTGCGCGGAGCTCCCCCACGGGTCCCGCGGCTACCAGGTGCTCGCCGCCGCCGTCCACGACGCACCCCCGACCCAGGCGGCGCTCGCCGCCCGCCTCGGCATCGACCGCACGGTCATGACCTACCTCCTGGACGACCTCGTCGCCCAGGGCCTCGTCGAGCGCCGGCAGGACCCCGCCGACCGCCGGGTCCGCCGCGTCGTCGCGACCGACCGCGGCCGCACCGTCCTCGCCGACCTCGACGCCCGCGTCCACGCGGCCGAGGACGGCCTCCTGGCGTCGCTCGCCCCCGCCGAGCGCGACGACCTGCGTCGCCTCCTGCACCACGCGGCCACCGGCGCCGCCCCCGACGACGACCGCTGCGCCGTCGTCGGCCGCACCCTCACCTGACCCGACCGGGCGCCAGGTCCCCGCCGTCGGTCACCGCGCCCCGTCGCCCGAGGTGTGACTTTGATCGTAGGACGGCGCGCTCTTTCGATCACTAGTTGGCGGCTAGTAGCCCCGCCAACCGCTCGAGTGCTCGGACGACCGCCCCCTTGTTCGGCACGGGGGTTCAGCCTGACGCCTCAACGCCTTTGAGCGTTTCTACTCGGGCCAAGGGCCAGGTGCACCAGTACCCAGAACAAGCCTGCAGCACCGACGATGATCGGAAGCGGGGTCACAGGGCTAGCCCAGTCGACAGGTGCGGAGTCCCACAGTGGCATCGCCACGGCGATCCCAACCGGAACAGCAAGGAGCACGACGAACGGTTCGACGAGCATCGCGGACGCGACGCGCCAGCGAGTGGACCGCGTGGCTCCTAACGAGTCGACCAACGTGCAGAACGGTTGGCTCGATCGGATCAACCCGGCACCTAGAACGACGACCATGACGCCGACCAGGAGTGCTGCCCCGAGGGAGACGAACGCCATGAACTCTGTCAGTCCGCCATCGTCATACCCTGTCTCTACCACCACGCGCGTGGCTGGTGTCGAACCTGCAATGGAGGCGCCGATGCGGGTCAACTCGTCCTCGGCGAGCGCAGAGCCGTCCAGAACAATCTGCTTATTGCCGACGGGCGCGATGTCGAGATCTGCCGCGATCTTTGATTCCGGGTCGACGACGACACCGGGTAGAAAGTTCCCCAAGGATTGCATTCCTTGGGCCGGGACGATCCAGCTGCCGACTACCTGCCCGTCACTGGTGGTTCGCAGGAGTCCGACATTGCCGTCTACGATGAGATCTGGATCGGCCAGCACGCCCCCTCGAGGCGCGTCGCCGAGAGCGACATCGGTGGGGTTTACGGTGATGCGCTCGGGCACTGGGCAGCGCGCGTCATTGTTGATTCCACCTTGGCCTTTGGCGCATTCGACGAACTCTGGGCTAGAGGCGAAGAGTCGGTCGTTTGCTCCTGCCCGGGCGATCGGTAGACCCCACGGCTCACTCGGTTGCTGAGGTGTGGCGCTGCGCCACGCGGAGGTGACGAGGCGGGATGTCTCGTCGCCGACCTCATAGGCGACGATGGACATCGGCGGCTGGTCGGGAATGTAGGCCTTTTGTTCGGTGTGGAGCGCATTGTTGACCATGCCCGACAGGAGTGTCCCTGACAGGGTGATCACTCCGACGACAAGACCGATGATCCATCCCGATGCCGATGCCCGCTTGGCTCCCACGAGGAGGTTGCTCGGACCACGCCTAGCGACTGCGTCGCTGATGAGCAGGGACGCACCGGAGGCAGCCACCACGGTGGCGAGACCGACGATGACTGCCGCGTAGTACGGGTTGATCACATCGGTGACGCCTGCCACCCAGCTCACGAGACCCACTGATGCCGCAACTGCTGCAGATCTCAGACGCTGGCGTCGATTCGGGACTCTCCGCTGAGCTGCGAACCGTGTGTGATTGCGGATCGTGAGTTCAGTCGCAACAAGAATCGCCAACACCGTTGCGACAAGGAACAGCGAGGTACGCAGCAGACTGACCGCGCCGACCTGCCACGCCTGGTCGACCACTCGGCCTAGCGTTCGATAGAGAAGTAGGAGGCCGAGTTGACCGATAGTGGCGCCGGCGAGGACGCCTAGCACAGCTGTGGTGGCGCAGGCCCGCCGCACGACGCTCATCGCCTGACTCGCCGTCAGGCCGAGCGCGGTGAACGCGGTAATGTGCCGGGTCAACCGAGGACGCACCAGAATCAGCACAGCGACCCATGCTGCGGTCGCGACCAGCAAGCCAGCCGGACCGACAAACGTCAACGCCATGAAGCGTCCGGATTCTAGGACATCGACCTTCTCCTGGGCGAGACCGGTCGAGGATCGAACTTCGAAGTACTCGGAGCCCAACTGATCGAGCGACTCATTGAGTTCCGGATCGGAGAAATCTACATCGTTCAGCAACCATCGAGTCGAGCCTGTCGGGCCAGCCTCGACGGGAGCCGCGACGATCACGAATCGAGCGTCAGGTTCGGACGGGATCACGAAAACGCGACCCACTTCGGCCGTCGTCGACCAGCCGTCCGTGCTGACCTCGACCGTGTCCCCTATCGAGGCCTCATAGTCGCGCGCCACGGCCTCGGACACGGCCACCGCAGCCGTGCCGCGGGCTTCGCTACCACGAACGTCCAAGCCGTAGGTCTCAACGACTTCTGCTTCGGTGCTGGCCACGATTGTGACGCTGCCCAGCGAATCCTGAGTGGCGATCTCGCCGATGGTGGTCGTCAGCCGCGGGATCGGAGCCTTGGTCAGCGCTTCGATGCCGTCGGGGTGGCTGACCTGAAGCGTGTAGTCGTACCCGGCGTTCATCGCAGATGTGCTCTGCTCCTCCGCCCGTGCGCCCGATGCGCGCATCCCATCGAGCAGGACTACGACACCGACGCATAGCGCAATGCTCGCGGCGAGTAGCGCGAAGACGCTGAACTGGCGCGTCATCAACCGGCGCCCGATCTTACGTTGAGCGCCCTGCTCCGTCATCGGCCGCTTCCATGCATTGCAACGAGGTCGTTGACAAGGTGACCATCTTGGAGATCCAAGACGGTCTCTGCAACCGCAGAGACCAACGGATCGTGTGTCGCCAGCACAACTGCTGATCCATGCCGTCGGGCAGCCTCGAGGAAGGTGTCTACGACATGCCCCGCAGTAGTTCGGTCTAAGGCCGCCGTCGGCTCATCTGCCAAGATTAGGGCCGGTTCGCACGCTACCGTTCGAGCGATGGCGACCCTCTGCTGCTGGCCACCGGACATTTCGCCAGGGAGCCTGTCCGCAATATCTTCGACGCCCAGCAGGGAAAGCTCGGCGCGTGAGCGTTCTACCGCTTCGGTTGAGCGATGCCCCAATATTTCTAGTGCCATCGCGACATTTTCGAGCGCAGTAAGGAACTCCACAAGCCGGAAATCCTGATAGACAAATCCAACACCGGGATCACGTCGGGCCTCTGGCGGCGACGCGCCCCCAACTGTCACCTGCCCGGAGTCTGGCTCAAGATCTCCGGACAGCACTCCCAGCAAGGTCGACTTACCGCTGCCGCTTGGACCACGAACTGCGACAACCTCGCCCGTGCCAACTTCTAGGTCGAGTCCACGCAACGGAGTCGTGCGCGTCCCTCCGGACCCCACACTGACCGTCATCTTCGTGCAGACAACGAGCGGGGACCTGCCAGAAGCGACACGGTCCCCGCCCGGTGCTGTGCTCAGGTTGCTCAACGTCCGACCGCGTCAGACGTTCGCGATCTCGCACGCGGTGTCGACCGCGAAGCTCCTGTAGGGCGAGTAGTACCTCTTGCCAGAGTCGTCGGTGAACCACGACGTGTACGCGTTCGGGACGAACGCTGAGCGCACGAGCTCGCCGCGCGCCTTCTTGTTGGCGTCGAGGTTGGTGCTGTAGGCCACCACGCGGGCGCTCGAATCCGACGGGTGGTCCTGCTTGTACGCCGAGCAGTTCGAGACCGCCCAGGCGTCGTCTGACGCGACGACGAGCCCTCCGGCGGCCAAGGCGGCCGCGAAGGTCAGGCCGATGACCTTCCTGCTGGATCGCGCGATGTCCATGCCAGTACCCTTCGTTGGATCGGATCTTCCATCGTGCACCGCCGAAGTTACCAAGAGTCAGGAGGGATGCAATCCGGGCCGGCGCGTTGCGAATCCGTGTTCGGGCCACACAAAGGCACACCGATCGCCTGCCATGCGGTCGGACCAGCGTTTGCCCTGTATTGAATTGTGTTCATCTCCTTGTCGCCTCTGCCCTCCATTTCAGTCGAAGTTGCGCGACGCCGCGCCAACCAGCGGTAGACGGACGGTTAAGACGCCCGCACGCCGCCCGTATATAGGGGTAGTTGCCGGCAGTCGCACTTCCACTACGCCATCCACGGCGATCGTTATCGACTCGTTACATTCAGTCCGGTAGCGACTGAGCCGGTAGCGACTGAGCAGCGCGCACCTGCCTCGAGGTTCGGCTTCCCTCCTCGGCGCCTCGCGTCTGCTCGAGGCCTCGAGCAGACGTGTGGAGTTGATCGCTCGGTGGCGGCTTCTTGTGATCGGACACCGGCGCGAGCTTGCCGCCTCCACTATCGCTGGTTGGCGGCAGGCCTGGAACCGCTGACTGGCGGTCAATCGCTAAACCGGCTCTGGGGTCGAGATCATTGGCGGCTCTTCACAGACGAGGGTGTAGCCGGGCTCGGAGTTTCATATCTCAGGTCGTGTCTGTCAACGAAGTCCTGAGACTTTACACAGCCCGGCTACACCTTCGTCTGTGAAGAGTCCAGAACCTCCCCGTGGCCGGGAGTCGGGGAGGTCGCGTCACCTATCCAACCTCAGATTCGAGGAATGTGACGACATCCTTCTCAATCGAGTTGTCCAGCGCTACGGACTCGAATTTACCCGGCGACGTCTCGACGTAGACTGCTTGGCTGCTGTTTACAGGCTGGTAGGGAGCGGCTCCGTCGAAATCGACGAGATAGAGCGCGATAGGCACTTCGAGCGAGAGCGGATCGGTGCCGCCCTGCTCCCTGTAGATCACTCCGTCCATTGATCCGCCGAGAAACCCGACTTCGATCGTGTCGCCTGAAGGCTTCCCCGCGATGACATCGTCTACTACGACCTCATAGACCGTATAGACAAACGTGCTAGAAAGCTCATCTCCCTCGACGTCGCCGGAGTTCGGGTCAAGTTCTGGATCGCTCGAGACCGGCGGCTCGGCCGACACGTCAATCTTCCGCACCTCGCTCGACACTGGAGTCCCCGCAATGACGAGGTCCGAGGACTCCTCCAGTTCGGTGATGCTGGCATACTCCGCGTAGGTGGGGTGATAGACCACATCTTCACTTTCGGCCCCTGATGCACATGCCGACATCGACGCGGCAAGCAATACCGCTGCACCAAGGGCGCTCGGGTGCAATTTGTGCTTCTTCATTGCCACTCCTCAGTAGATACGGACGACTTCGTCGCGGTCGTAGGAGTACGGCGTACTGCCCGGATCCGAGCTTGCCGCGCGATACTTCATGACCGATGCCCTGGTCGTGTTGGGGTTGTCTGCAAGAGAGAGTGCATGTCCAAGCTCGTGCGTGGAGGTGAACTTCGCCCACCGCGCAAAAGTCCCCCCTGTCATATCATTGATCCGAGACGCATTTGCCTTGATCGTGAAAGAGCGGTTTGAGCGCGTTCCCGATGGTGTGTACAGGCCCAGCCAGGTCGTGTTGTAGTTTGAGGCGGTCATTTTTCGTGGTGAGTTCGAAGAGTTGGCGATCGACGTCCCAGTCTCGCTGTAGGTGGCGCTCCATTTTGTGATGCCGTTCTTGAGGTAGCCGTTCCATGTGCTGTTCACACCAGTGATCTGCACGGAGAATTGATTTGTACCCACGCCGCCGGAATAGTAGGTGGCTTCGGCCGGGGCGCTTGCCCCAACCACGAGGCCCCCAGCGGCAACGATCGCAAATGCGGCAAGCGCGGCAAGTCTGGTCTTCAGTTTGGTGAGCAAGCCAACCTCCTTGTTGTTTGAACTCGGTGAGCCATGTTCAAGCAGCGATCTGTGCCCGTGTCTAGCGGGGTCGGCCTTTCTCCCATGATCCGTGTGCGGCAATTACCCGCACGAAAATCGCCGATTAGCTTTCCACGTCTCGTTGGGTCGTGTCGAGGTGTGGAGAGTCGGCGCTTCCGATCCGGCACCTTGGCGTGTGCCGCTGTGCGTCCCTTCTGTGGTGTGTTGCTGCGTCCCTGCATACTGTTGATTGCCGGCAGGCCAGGGGATCTTTCCGCACTCTTGAAGTCGTTATCAATCTGTGACCTACTGTGCGGAGATGCGCGCGGTGTCGTCGACCTCGTGGTGGCCGGGCAGCCTCGTATAGGTGCCCGGGAACCTGTCTCGTAAAGCTGTAGGTTTCTGAGACGGTGGCGGTCGGTGGGCGGAGGCGTTGGGGATCCGCAGAACCGCGCCAGTCGGTGCCGTCTCGGAAAGTCGTCTCACCCTCGGGGCGTCTCACAGAGGTGCGACTGACGGTTGGTGAGACAATCCGGTCATGGGTCGTCTCTTGGGGTACACGCGGGTCTCGACTGCCGAGCAGGGCCCGCGACTGCAGATTGATGCGCTGCTCGGCGCCGGGGTCGAGGCCCGGGACGTCTTCGGCGATGTCACCTCCGGGGCCAAGGCGGCCCCGTCACGGCCAGGCATGGCTCGGCTGCTGGAGTACGCACACGACGGCGACACTGTAGTGGTGTGGCGGATTGATCGGCTCGGGCGATCGCTGCTGGACGTGCTGGCCACGGTCGACGACCTCGCAGCCCGGGGTATCGGGGTGAAGTCGCTGCAGGACGGGATCGACCCGACCACCTCCACGGGCAGGTTGCTGCTCGGGTTGCTGGGGTCGCTGGCGGAGTACGAGCGCGAGCTGATCACCGAGCGGGTCAACGCCGGGATCGCTGCGGCCAGGAACGCTGGCACCCGGTTCGGCCGCCCGCCCCTCGACCGGGTTGAAGTGGCGGAGAAGCTGCGGATCGTCGCCGAGGCCCGCGCGGCCGGCCGTACCGCGGCCGACGCTGCGAGGCTGGTCGGGTGGTCGAGGGCGACGCTCTACCGCCATCAAGCAGCGACTCAGACCGACACGTCCATCAAGGCGCCCACCGAGTCGCTTGCCGAGCCTCTCCCCGACGCCGTGTGAGGGCGTGTGGTGATGACGGTGCATGAGGTAGACGCGCTCGATCGGTGGCGGGTGCTGCGCCTGCACGTCGAGGACGGGATCCCGCTGACCGTGCTGGCCGACTCCTCGGGGGTGGGGCTACGGACGCTTCAGCGCTGGCACCACGCCTACCAAGCGGAAGGAGTCGCTGGGCTGGCGCCCCGTCGGCGCCGAGACGCGGGTGTGCGGCGCACACGGGCCGAGATCGTGTCCTTCGTCGAACGTCTGGCCCTGACCTGCCCGCGTCCGGCGATCGCAACACTGCACCGCCAGGCGATCGCCGAGGCCGAGCGGCAGGGAGTTTCCGCGCCGTCGTACGCGACCGTGCGGAACATCGTTGGGGCCCTGGACCCGGCACTGGTGACTCTCGCCCTGGAAGGGCCGGAGTCCTACCGGGACAAGCACGAGCTGGTCTACCGGTTCCGCGCCGCCCGGCCGAACGCAACCTGGCAGGCTGACCACACCGAGCTCGACATCCTGATCCTCGGCGCCGACGGGAAGCCTCAGCGCCCGTGGCTGACCACCGTGATCGACGACTACTCCCGCGCGGTGTGCGGGTACATGGTCTTCACCGGGCCGCCGTCGGCGATCAACACGGCGCTGGTGCTGCGGCAGGCGATCTGGCGCAAGTCCGAACCCGCCTGGGCGATGTGCGGGATCCCGGACGTCCTGCACGTCGATCACGGGTCGGACTTCACCAGCCGGCACCTGGAGTACACCGCCCTCGGGCTGAAGATGCGGCTTGTCTTCTCTCACATCGCCCGCCCGCAGGGGCGCGGGAAGGTCGAACGCTTCTTCGGCACGGTCAACACCGAACTGCTGGCCACCCTGCCCGGCCACCTCGCGCCGGGCGCACGCACGCCGACGCCCACCCTGGGCCTGCCGGCCCTGGACCAGGAGATCGGAGCGTTCGTCGGCCGGTACAACGAACGGCCCCACCCCGAGATCGGAGCCAGCCCGAAACAGGCGTGGGTAGGCGAGGGATGGCTACCGCGCATGCCCGAGTCCCTCACCGAGCTCGACGGTCTGCTGCTGACCGTGCCCAAGCACCGCACCGTGCAACGCGACGGCATCCACTTCCAGGGCCTGCGATACATGTCCACAACTCTGGCCCCGTACGTCGGGCGGCCCGTCACGATCCGGTACGACCCGCGCGACGTCTCGGAGATCCGGGTCTACGACCGCGACGAGTTCGTGTGCGTCGCCATCGACGAGCAGCACCCCAACCAGCGCCTCAGCCTGCGCGAGATCGAGACCGCCCGGCGAGCTCGCCGCCGCGACCTGCGTCGCCAGATCAACGACCGGATCCCCGTCGCGACCATGCGCGAGGAGCCCAGCACCCGCCAAGTGCCGTCGCGCCGGGTCAAGCTGCGCACCTACGAAACCGAATGACGGGGCAGACTGATGGGCTTCATCGCCACCAAGGAACACCGCCGCTTCTGCGAGTTCGCCACCGCCGTGCGCAAGGAAGCCACGATCGGGATCTGCCATGGCGACGCCGGAGTCGGCAAGACCCAGTCAGCACGCCGCTACGCCCACTGGAACACCCTCGGCCCCTTCATCACCGAGTGGGGGCGCCGCACCGACGACGACCTTAAGTACTACGCCGCCGCGAACCGCACGCGCACCGTCTTCTACACCCCCGAGGTCATGCCCCGGCACCGCGAGATCATGCGGGACATCGACCTGCTGCGCACCAGGCTCGGCGTCTGCGTCGACGAACACCGCCGCGCCGCCGGCAGCGGGACCGGCAAAGGGGGCACGAGCGACCTGCGCCGGTGGACCGAGCTGCTGATCATCGACGAGGCCGAGCGCTTGACCCCCACGATCCTGGAGATCCTCCGCGACCTCCACGACCGCCAACAGGTCCCGATCCTCTTCATCGGGATGCCCGGCATCGACAAAAGGTTCGCACACTACCCGCAGCTGTACTCCCGACTCGGGTTCTCCCACCAATACCGGACCCTCGGTCGCGAGGAGCTGCTGTTCGTCCTCGGACGGTACTGGAAACAACTGGGCCTGAGCCTCGACCCCGAAGACTTCACCGACGCCCAGGCCATCGCGACGATCGAACGCATCACCCGCGGCAACTTCCGCCTCCTGGAACGACTCTTCCCCCAGATCTCCCGCGTGCTGAAGATCAACCAGCTGCAATCCATCACCGACGACGTCGTCGAAGCCGCCGCGAGCATCCTGGTCATCGGAAACTGACGATGCGGCTCGGATACGCCCGCCCCAGCCACCAGGGCCCCGACCTGACCGCGCAACTCCAGGCACTCCACGGCGCCGGAGCTGAACGAATCTGGGAAGAACGTGAACTTGGCACGCAGTCCCGGCAGCCGCTCCTGGACGACCTGCTGCTACAGCTACGCCACGGCGACGCCCTGATCGTGCTCCGCCTGGACCGCCTCGCCCGCAGCCTGCACCACCTCGCGCTGATCGCCACCACGATCCGGGAGCGCGGCGCGGACCTGATCAGCCTGACCGACGCCATCGACACCACCACACCCGACGGCCGGATCTTCTTCCACGCCGTAGGAATCGCTGACGACCTCGAGCGAACCCTCCTCGCTGAGGACACCATCAGCGGACTGAATGACGCCCGAGCCCGAGGCGTCCAGCTCGGCCGGCCGCGAGTCCTGACACCCGAACAGATCGAGCAAGCCCGACGCCTTCTCACTGAGCCCGGCGCCACGACGACGAGCGTCGCTGAACACATGGGAGTGTCCCGATCCACCATCAACCGACACGCCCTGCCAGTCGTCGAGGACACGGGCACGGTGCTGCCGGCAGTTGCGCCTCCGCCCGAGGCGCCGCGCGGCGGACGGCACGCCACGTAGCGATCACAGAGGACCGCCATCGACTGCTCAACTCCACAGCCCGAGGTCCCTGCCACGCGAGACGCACGCGACACGACGATGCCCGGGCGCGAAGTCCCGGACGACGAAGGCTCGGGCGGGGGTGTGCCGCGCGCGGTCGTCAGACGGGAAGCACAGGTCGCGCAGCGACCGTGAGCGCGACGGGACCCGACGACGAAGGCCCGGGCGGGGGTGTGCCGCGCGCGGTCGTCAGACCCGAAGCGCAGGTCGCGCAGCGACCGTGAGCGCGACCGTGCGCGGCACACCCCCGCCCGAGCCGTCCGACCGCAAGCAAGAGCACGAGCACGAGCACGAACGTCAGGTGACCGCCCCGAGGTGCCACGGGATGAACTCCTCGGCGCCGATGCCCAGCTCCTCGCTGACGGTCTGCTCGCCGGACGCGACGGCGAGGATCTTGGCGAGGAGCTCCGCCCCGACCTCCTCGACGGTGGCGGCGCCGTCGACGATGCGGCCGGCGTCGAGGTCCATGTCCTCGCTCATGCGCTCGTACATGGGGGTGTTGGTGGCGACCTTGATCGACGGGGTGGGGCGGCAGCCGAACACGGAGCCGCGGCCGGTGGTGAACACGACGACGTTGGCGCCGCCGGCGACGATGCCGGTGACGGAGACGGGGTCGTACCCGGGGGTGTCCATGAAGGTGAAGCCGCGGTCGGTGATGGGTTCGGCGTAGTCGTAGACGGCGGCGAGGTCGGCCTGGCCGCCCTTGGCGACGGCGCCGAGGGACTTCTCGAGGATGGTGGTGAGCCCGCCGGCCTTGTTGCCGGGCGAGGGGTTGTTGTCGAGGGTGCCGCCGTTGGTGGCCATGTAGGTGCGCCACCAGGCGAGCTGGTCGAGGAGCTTCTTGGCGACGTCGGGGCGGGTGGCGCGGGCGGTGAGGAGGTGCTCGGCGCCGTACACCTCGGGCGTCTCGGCGAGGACGGAGGTGCCGCCGTGGGCGACGATCCGGTCGGACGCCCAGCCGAGGGCGGGGTTGGCGGTGATGCCGGAGTAGCCGTCGGAGCCGCCGCAGTTGAGGCCGAGGACGAGCTCGGAGATGTCGCACTCCTCGCGCCGGCGGGCGTCGACGGCGGGGAGCATGGCGCGGACGGCGTCGACGCCGGCGCGGACGGTGGCGCGGATGCCGCCGGTGTCCTGGATGGTCATGGTGCGCACGACGGTGTCGTCGGGGATGGCGGCGAGCAGCGCGGAGGAGTCGTCGGGGTCGGGGGCGCCGATGCCGGGCATGCCGAGGTCGGTGACGGAGCCGCTGCGGGCGGACAGCGCGGCGCCGGGGACCATCTCGCAGCCGAGGCCGAGCACGAGGAGCCCGGCGACGTTGGGGTGGGCGGCGTACCCGCGCAGGGTGCGCAGCAGGATCTGGCCGCCCTCGGAGTCGGGGACGAGGCCGCAGCCGGAGGTGTGGGTGAGCGCGATGACGCCGTCGACGTTCGGGTAGGCGTCGAGCGCCGCGCCGGTGAACTGGTCGGCGATCATCCGGGCGGTGGACGCGGAGCAGTTGACGCTGGTGAGGATGGCGACGTAGTTGCGGGTGCCGACGCGGCCGTCGGCGCGGCGGTAGCCGCGGAAGGTGGGCCGTGGGCCGTCGGGGACGGCGAGCTCGGTGTGGACGCCGCCGAGGGGCGTGTCCCGCTCGCCGGGGTCGAACGCGAGGTTGTGGCCGTGGACGTGCTCCCCGACGCCGACGTGCGTCGTCGCGACCCCGATGACCTGGCCGTACTTGCGCACGGGCGCGCCGGCCGCGACGTCGGCGAGGGCGATCTTGTGGCCGCGGGGCACGTGGCCCTGGGCGGTGACGACGACGCCGTCGGGGGTGGCGACCTGGTCGCCGGGGGCGAGGTCGCGGGTGGCGACGGCGACGTCGTCGCCGTCCCGGAGCACGAGCAGGTCCGTCATCGGGGCTTTCCGTCCTGGGGGCACGAGCGAGCCCCGCCGTGCGGCGGGGCGGTTCCGGCGCGGGGCCGGTCCACCGGGTGCGGGGGCGTCGTGCGACGTCCCCGCACCCGACGGGTCAGGTGAGCTGAGCGATCAGCTCGGTACCGGGGTGGCTCACTGGGAGGTGGCTGCCGCGACCTCGGTGAGGAACGCGTCGGCGGCCTCGTCCGGGGTCATGGAGCCGAAGAGCACCTCGGAGTTGATGCGGGTGATGATCTCCTGGACGTCGCCGGCGCCGTTGGGCGGCACGGGGGGGCCGTCCACGATCTCGGCCTCGAGCTCGGTCATGAAGTCGGCGACCTTGGCGTCCGCGTCCTCGAGCTGGTCGAGGATGGACTCGCGGACCGTCAGGTTGGACGGGAGGCCGCGGTCGGTGAGCTGGAGCTGGGCGACCTCGGGGTCGTTGAGCAGGAAGTCGACGAACTTGGCCGACTCCTCGGGGTGCTCGGTGGTGGCGGAGACGGAGTAGAACATCGCCGGCTTGAAGTACATGCCGGTGCGCTCGTACTCGGACTCGCCGGGGAACCGCAGGAGCTCGAGCTCGCGGCCGGACGCCGAGCTGAGGGCGCCGAGCTGGTTGGACCACCAGGCGCCCTGGGCGCCGGTGCTGGTGCCGAGGAGCGACCCCTCGGGGCCGGCGGCCTGGATCTCGGTGGTGCGGGAGCCGTCGGGCGCGCCGCCGTTGGCGACGAGGTCGGCACCGACCTGGAAGAACTGCGCGACGGTCTCCTTGTCGACGCCGAGCGAGCCGTCCTCGTTGTAGAGGTTCTGACCCTTCTGGCGGGCGAGGATGGACAGGCCGGCCTCGTTGAAGCCGATGTCCTGGGTGCCCCAGACGCCGTCGCCGGCGCCCTTCGACACCTCGCCGGAGATCGAGACGAAGTCCTCCCACGTCCAGGTCTTGTCGTCGGGCATGTCGACCCCGGCGTCCGCGAAGATCTGGGGGTCGGCCATGATCGCGTAGGCGTTGACGCCGGTGGCGAGGCCGTACAGCGTGCCGTCGACGCGGCCGGAGTCGACGACCTGGTCCTGGAACTCGCTGGTGTCGATGTCGAGCGTCTCGAGGTCGGCGAGCACGCCGCGGGAGGCGTAGTCGGAGATGTACCGCTCCTCGTGCGTGATGACGTCGGGGGTGTCACCGCCGGCGACGGAGGTGGCGAGCTTGTCCCAGTACCCGCCCCAGTCGGTGTAGTCCGGGGTGACCGTGATGCCGGGGTTCTTCTCCTCGAACAGGTCGATGATCTCCTGGGTCGTCTGGTGGCGGTCGTCGGACCCCCACCAGGCGAAGCGGATGGTGACGCCGTCGCCGTCGTCGCCGGCCTCCTCGGTGCTCCCGGACCCGGGGCCGCCCGAGCTGCCGGAGCAGGCACCCAGGGCCAGCGCGCCGGCCGCCGTGAGGGCGATGAACGCGGCGCGGGAACGCCGCCGGGTGGTCGTTGCTCGCATGATTCTCCTTGTGTGTGCGTGACGAAACGTCGTCGTTGTCATCCAGCAGCGGTCCCGCCGTCGGGACCGTCGAGGTGTATCGAGCGGTTACTTGATGCCGGTGGTGGCGATCCCCTTGACCAGGTACTTCTGGCCGAAGAGGAAGACGATGAAGACCGGGACGAGCGACACGATGGACATCGCGAACAGGGGACCCCAGGAGCTGTTGCTCGTGGCGTCGATGAACGTGCGCAGCGCGATGGGCACCGTGTACATGTCGGGCCGGGTCAGGAAGATCAGCTGGCTGAAGAAGTCGTTCCAGGTCCAGATGAACGTGAAGATCGCGGTGGTGGCGAGGGCCGGCAGGGACAGCGGCAGCATGATCTGCAGGAAGATGCGCCCGTGCCCGCAGCCGTCGAGCCGCGCGGCCTCGTCGAGCTCCTTGGGCAGCCCGCGGAAGAACTGCACCATGAGGAAGATGAAGAACGCGTCCGTGGCGAGCAGCTTCGGCACGATGAGCGGCAGGTACGTGTTGATCCAGTGCAGCTCGGAGAACAGGATGTACTGCGGCACGATGATGACGTGGATCGGCAGCATGATCGACATGAGCATGACGGCGAACCAGATCGGCCGGCCGCGGAACTTGAGCCGCGCGAAGGCGTAGGCCGCCATCGAGCAGGACACGAGGTTGCCGATCACGGAGCCGAGCACGATGACGGCCGAGTTGAACAGGTAGTGGCTGAACGGGTGCAGCAGCGCGTTCCAGCCCTCGGAGTAGTTCGTCAGGTCGATCTCGGTGGGGATGAGTCCCGTCTCGCGGAAGATCAGGTCGTTCGGCTTGAACGAGCTGGCCAGCATCCACAGCAGCGGGTAGAGCATCACCAGGCCGAACCCGATGAGCAGCGCGTGCTTGAGCAGGCGCCGCAGCTGCGGTCCGGTCCGCCGCTGGCGCGGCGCGTCGGGGATCTCGGCGGCGACCTCGGTGAGCGTCCGGCGTTCCCGCACGGGCGGCCAGGGGGTCGTGGTCTCGGTGTGTGCGTCGGGGCGCACCGGCGTGTCAGTCATCGTAGAAGACCCAGAACTTGGAGGCGAGGAAGTTGACGACGGTCATGCCCGCGACGATGAGGAGCAGGACCCACGCCATCGCGGACGCGTAGCCCATGTCGAACGAGCGGAAGCCGTTCTGGTAGAGGTACAGCGTGTAGAAGAGCGTGGAGTCGACCGGTCCGCCCGTCCCGTTGGAGACGATGTAGGACTGGGTGAACGACTGGAACGCGCCGATGAGCTGGAGCACCAGGTTGAAGAAGATGATGGGGCTCAGCAGCGGCAGGGTGATCTTGAAGAACTGCCGCGCCTTGCCGGCGCCGTCGATGGAGGCCGCCTCGTAGTACATGGCGGGGATCTGGCGCAGGCCGGCGAGGAAGATGATCATCGGCGCCCCGAAGGTCCACACGTTGAGGATCATCAGGGTGCCGAGCGCGTAGTCGGGGTGGGAGACCCAGCCGTAGCCCTGGATGCCGAACACGCCGAGCACCTGGTTGACGAGCCCGTCGGCGCCGAACACCTGGCGCCACAGCAAGGCGATGGCGACGGAGCTGCCGAGCAGCGACGGCAGGTAGTACACCGACCGGTAGATGGCGAGCCCGCGCAGCCCACGGTCCAGCAGCAGCGCGAGCGCGAGGGCGGCGGCGAGCTGGAGCGGCACGGACACGGCCACGTACAGGAACGTCACCTTGAGCGACTGCCACCAGCGCGGGTCCTCGAACATGCGCTGGAAGTTCTCGAGCCCGACCCAGCTCGGTGCCTCGAGGAGGCTGTAGTCGGTGAACGAGAGGTAGAGCGAGGCGACGAGGGGGAAGGCCGTGATGAGCACGAGCCCGACGAACCAGGGCGCGAGGAAGATCGCCGCGGCCTTGCCGTCACCCTTCTGGACCTCGCGGCTCGCGCCTCGGGTCTTGGCGACCTCGTTGATCACCGACATGGCCGCACCTCCCCGTGCGGCGGCGTGGTGGACACCATCGTCGTCCCTCCAGATCTTCGTCGATCACGGTCCGACCGGAGCCCCGTCCTGACCGTCCAGGCGGGAAACCGGTTGCTGTCGAGGAACGTACCACAGCAGGAACCGGTTTCCTATGGTGTACCTTCAGCAAGTGAGACCGGTTTCCAACTCGGCACCGGTCGTGATCAGGACGTGATCCACGCGTGATCCACGCGTGACCGAGGACGGAGGCAAAGATGCCCGGCACCACCACACGCCGTCCTGCCGTGACGATCGCCGACGTCGCCCAGGCGGCCGGCGTCTCCCGCGCGACGGTGTCCCGGGTGATGAACGGCCGCAGCACCGTGGACCCGGCGATCTCCGCCCGCGTCCAGGAAGCCGCGATCGAGCTCAACTACCGGCCCAGCAACGTCGCCCGCAGCCTCTCGCTCGGCCGCACCACGACGGTCGCGCTCGTCGTCCCCGACCTGCGCAACCCGGTGTTCCAGCAGATCCTGCGCGGCGTCTCGTCGGCCGCCGGCCAGGACGGCTACCGCGTCCTCGTCGCCGACTCCGCCGAGGACCCCGGCGCCGAGGCCGCCCTCGCCCGCGAGGCCCGCGCCCGCTGCGACGCCCTCGTGCTCGTCTCCCCGCGCATGCCCGACGCCGCGCTCGACGCCCTCCTGCCCGACGTCGCCCCCGTCGTCGTCGTCAACCGCGAGGTCGCGCGCGGCGCACCCAGCCTCGTCGTCGACTACGCCGACGCCGCCGTGCAGGTCGTCGAGCACCTCGTGCAGCACGGCCACCGGCGCATCGCCTACCTCGCCGGACCGCCCGCCTCCGTGTCCGACGTCGCCCGCCGCCGCGGCCTCGCCGACTGCTGCGCCACCCACCCCGACCTCGAGATCGTCGAGGTCCCCACCGGCTCCGACATCGCCGCCGGGCACGCCGCCGCCCCCGCCGTCCTCGCCAGCCGCGTCACCGCCGCCGTCGCCTTCAACGACCTCGTGTCCTTCGGGCTCCTCGCCGCGCTCAACGAGGCCGGCGTCGCCGTGCCCGCCGACATCTCCGTGTGCGGCTTCGACGACATCGAACTCGCCCGGTTCGCCACCCCGGGCCTGACCACCGTGGCCGTCCCCCAGGAAGACCTGGGCCGCCACGCCTGGAGGGAGCTCCACACCGTGATCGAGAACGCCACCGGCGCCGCCGAGACCACCCGCTTCGGGGTCCGGCTCGAGGTCCGGGCCAGCACCGGCCCCGTCCCCCGACCGCCGTCCAGGCACCCGCACCCGCCGCCGCACCCGTCGTCGCCGACACCGCCGACACCGCCGACACCGCCGCGCACACCCCCGCCTGGAGCATCGAGAACGGCGTACCCGTGCTGCGCCGCCCCGGCGACCGCGTCACCCTGTCCCGCTACGAGCCCGGCGACGCGCTGCCCACCATCCACTCCCCCCGCCCCTACCTGCACCCCGTGCACACCCTCGACGGCGTGCCCCTCACCGAAGCCGGCCCCGTCGACCACCGCCACCACTACGGCGTCAGCATCGCCGTGCCCGACGTCAACGGCACCAGCTACTGGGGCGGACGCACCTACGTCACCGACGTCGGCCCCACCCTCCTGCCCAACCACGGCCGCCAGACGTCCACCAGCACCACCGTCGACCCCAAGGCGCCCCACGTCCTGCACGACACCGTCACCTGGACCGACCAGCACGGCGCCCCCGTCCTCGCCGAACGCCGCCGCGTCGGCGCCCGCCTCCTCGACGACGGCTGGGTCCTCGAATGGCGCTCCACCCTGCACGCCGAGCACGGCCCCCTCGAGTTCCGCTCCCCCGCCACCAACGGCCGCCCCGGCGCCGGGTACGGCGGCGTGTTCTGGCGCCTCCCCCTCACCCCCGACACCCGCGTGCTCTCCGCCGACGGCGAGGGCGAGGACGCCGCCCACGGCTCCACCTCCCCCTGGGTCGCGTTCGTCCAGGTCCACCGCGACGCCCGCGGCGAGGAACGCACCACCACCACCCTCCTCACCCAGCCCACCCCCACCCGGCCCTGGTTCCTGCGCGCCCACGAGTACCCCGGCGCCTGCCCCGCCCTCGCCTGGGACACCCCCCTGCACGTCCCCGCCGGAGGCACCGTCGAGACCGGCGTCGTCGCCGCGCTCCTCGACCACGCCCTCGACGCCGACGAAGCCGCCGCGCTCGCCGCCCGGCTGCGCTGACGAGAGAGAGCAGATGAACCCCGCCCGCATCGCCGTCGTCGGCATCCACGGCCACGGCGAGAAGCACGTCCAGCACGCCCTCGACCTCGCCCGCCCCGGCCGCGCCCGCCTCACCGCCGTCGTCGACCCCCGCGAGCCCGGCCCCGGGCACGCCGCGCACGGCACCGGCACCCCCTGGTACCCCACCCTCGGCGACCTCCTCTCCGCCCCCGACGACGACCGCCCCGACGTCGTCGTCCTCTCCACCCCCATCCCCACCCACCTCCCCCTCGCCCGCGCCGCCATGGAAGCCGGCATGGACGTCCTCCTCGAGAAGCCGACCACCGCGTCCCTCGCCGAGCACACCGAGCTCGTCGGCATCGCCGACACCACCGGCCGCCTCTGCCAGGTCGGCTTCCAGACCTTCGGCTCCCACGCCGTCCCCGCCGCCGCCGCCCTCGTCGCCGCCGGCGAGATCGGCGACGTCCTCGGGTACGGCGCCGCCGGCACCTGGGTCCGCACCGCCGGCTACTGGGCCCGCGCCCCCTGGGCCGGACGCCGCCGCCTCGACGGCCGCGACGTCGTCGACGGCGTCGTCACCAACCCCCTCGCCCACGCCGTCGCCACCACCCTCCTCGTCGGCGGCGTCACCCGGGCCGCCGACGTCGCCTGGGTCGACACCGACCTGTTCCGCGCCAACCCCATCGAGGCCGACGACACCTCCGCCGTGCGCGTCACCTCCACCGACGGCACCCGCTACGGGTTCGGCCTCACCCTCTGCGCGCAGGACCGCTCCGCCGCCCGCGTCCTCGTCGTCGGCACCGCCGGCGAGATCGAGCTCTTCTACGAGTCCGACCGTCTCGTGCTGCGCACCGAACGCGTCACCATGGACAAGACGTACGGCCGCACCCCCCTCCTCGACGACCTCCTCGACGTCCGCGCGTCCGCCGACCCCGACCGCCGCCTCCTCTGCGACGTCCGCGACACCGGCGCCTTCATGCGCGTCATGGAGGCCGTCCGCACCGGCGCCGACCCGCACCCCGTGCCCGACGACGCCGTCACCTGGCTCGGCGACGGCGACGACCGCCGCCCCGTCGTCCGCGACGTCGAGCACTGGTGCGAGCAGGTCGCCCGCACCCAGCAGACCTTCACGGAGCTCGGCACCCCCTGGGCCCGCTGACCCGCGACTCAGCGCACGGCCGCGCGAGTCAGCGCGGGTGGGTCCGGTCGGGGGTCGGGGTGTCCGGGCACGGTCGCGTTCACGGGCCCCAGGGGGCCCTCCACTTCCGGTCTGACGACCGTGCCCGGACACCCCGACCCCCGACCTCGCCGTTCTCCTCACGTCCCGAGTCGGAGACCTTCCGCCAGTCAGCGCGGCCCAACGCGAGTCAGCGCACATCGACTCCAGTCAGCGCTCCGACACGCGAGTCAGCACAGTTCGACGCGAGTCAGCACAGTTCGACGCCAGTCAGCACAGCCGGGCGCGAGTCAGCACAGTTCGACGCCAGTCAGCGCACATCGACGCCAGTCAGCAGAGCCGGGCGCGAGTCAGCACAGCTTCGCGTGAGTCAGCACAGCCGGGCGCACGTCGGGCTCGGGCGTCGCGGACGGTGCACGACGACGGTGCGGCGGGTCTCGTCGCCGCCTCGCCGCCGTCGTCGGGCGGCCCTGGTGCGCGCGGTCAGAGCCGGGTGCCGAGGGCCGAGACCGGGACCACCTGGCCGGTCGCGAGCGAGCGGTTCCCGGCCACACCGACGGCGACGGCACGCAGGCCGTCGACGAGGCCGGCGCGGCGGGAGAGCGGGTCGGCGTCCGGGCCGCCGGACGTCGGGTCGAGGTGCCCACGGAGCAGGTCCCGCAGGAGGGCGGCGTCACCGGTGCGGTGACCGTGCTCGGCCGGCAGCCGCACCTCCTCGGTGGTGCCCCACTGCTCCTGGACGACGAGGCGTGCGCCCCGCGGACGGGTGGGGCAGCATGCCTCGCCGTCGTCCAGGGCCGTCCCCAGGCGGCCGGGAAGCCCGGGGGTGGCGTGGCACCGTTCGACGACCTCGAGCTCGGCGCGGCCGCGGGTGCCGTTGATCGCGACCCGGTAGCCCTCCCAGGGGCTGTGCGCCGTGAGGGAGTAGGTGAGGTTCGCGCCGTCGCGGTAGCCGACGAGCACGCTGAGGGTGTCCTCGATGGTGGCGCCGGGCGCGAACGGGTCCTGGTCGCGGCGGTAGCCGTCCTCGTGCGCGGCGTCGAGGTAGAGGGCGCGCAGGTCGTCGTCGGCGGCGAGGTCCGGGGCGTACCGCTCGCCGGCGTCCTGTGGACGCCCGTAGAACTTGAGTCCACCGCGGGCGTACACGGTCTCGGGGGCGTCGCCGACCCACCAGTTGACGAGGTCGAAGTGGTGGCTGGCCTTGTGGACGAGCAGCCCGCCGGACGACTGCTTGTCCCGGTGCCAGCGCCGGAAGTAGTCGGCGCCGTGCGCGGCGTCGAGCAGCCACTCGAAGTGCACCGACACGACGTCGCCGAGCCGCCCGTCCGCGACGACCTGGCGCAGCGCGGCGTTGCGCGGCGAGTAGCGGTAGTTGTGCGCGACGGTGAGCCGTCCCTCGGAGCGGCGCACGGCGTCCGCGATCGTGTACATGCCGCCCGCGTCGATGGTCAGCGGCTTCTCGACGACGACGTCCGCGCCGTGCCCGAGGGCGGTGGCGACGTGCGCGGCGTGCGTGCGGTCGGGTGACGTGACGACGACGACGTCGGGCGCCAGGTCGACGAGCATCCGGTCGAGGTCCTCGGCGGCGTACAGTGCGGGCTCGGCACGCCCGGACAGCCGGACGCGGTCGGCGTGGTGACGCAGGCGGGTGGGACTGGTGTCGACGAGGGCGACGAGGTCGGCGACGTCGGCGTGCTCACCGATGCCGTCCACGTAGGTGCGGGCGCGCTGCCCGGTGCCGACGACGGCGTACCGGCGTCGGGCGCGTCTCGGCGGGGCGTCCGTCCGGGCAGCCGGGAAGGTGGCGGCCGACGGGCCGGCGTCGAGGGTGGCGGACGTCATCGTCGTGCTCCTGATCGAGGGTGGCAAGCGCTTTCCATCACTCTAGCGCGCCACCCCGGACCTGCCAACGGGGATGCCACATCGCGAGACCGCGCGCGGCCACCACCCGGCAGCCCGCCTGGAACACAGGACCCCGACCGCGACCCGACGGACGCTCGGCGCACCGGCCCCGGACGCACGACGGCCGGCGCCCACCGCACCTCGTGCGGCACCACGCCGGCCGTCGCCGCACACGGTCAGGCCAGGTCGACGCCCAGCCCCAGGTCGGCCAGCCGGACCGGCTCGCCCGTCTCCAGCGACAGGTTGCCGGCGTACCCCACGCCCGACGCCCGCAGCCCGTCCAGCAGGCCGGCCGCGCGACCCAGCGGGTCCGCCTCGTCACGACCGTGGAACACGTCGCTCAGCAGCAGGTCGTCACCGCCGCCGTGACCGCCGGACCCCAGCGCGACGATCGGCCGCTCCTCGGCCCGCTCCCAGTGCCGCTGCACCAGCAGCCGCTCCCCCGACGGCCGCACGTCGTCCTCGCCGAACGCCTCCGTGAAGCTCGGGTCCAGCACGGCCCTGCCGTTGCCGAACACCACCGAGCCGCGCTCGGTGACCTCCAGCTCGGCACGACCCCGCGACCCGTTCACCACGACCCGGTAGCCCTCGCACGGCGCCGACGCCGTCAGCGAGTACGTGAGCACGGCGCCGCCCGCGTACTCCACCAGCAGGCCGAGGGTGTCCTCGGTCGTGATGCCCGCGTCGAACACCGACCGGTTGCGCACGTACCCGTCGTGGGCGCGCGCCTCGGGCCCGTACAGCGAGCCCAGGTACTCGTCGCCGTCGACGTCCAGCGCCCAGGGGTCCACGCCCTGCGCGCGGAGCGCCATCTCGCCGCCCGTCGGCTCGTAGCCGTGCGCGTGCGCGGCGTCGTCGCCGTAGAACCGGCGCCCGCCGGACGCGAACACCCGGACCGGGACGTCGTCGATCCACCAGTTGACGAGGTCGAAGTGGTGGCTCGACTTGTGCACGAGCAGCCCGCCGTTGTTGACCTTCTCGCGGTGCCAGCGCCGGAAGTAGTCGGCGCCGTGCACGGTGTCGAGGGCCCAGTCGAAGTGGACGGACAGCACGGTCCCGATCTCGCCCGACGCGATGACCTCGCGCAGCGCCGAGTTCCGGGGCGAGTAGCGGTAGTTGAACGTCATCGTCAGGTCGCGGCCGGTCTCGGCGACGGCGTCGACGATCTGCCGGGCCTCGGCGGCGGTGGCGGCGACGGGCTTCTCGACGACGACGTCGACCCCGGCGCGCATCGCGCGCGACACCATCTCGGCGTGGGTGTTGTCGACGCTGGTCACGACGACGCGGTCGACCCGCTGCTCGACGATCGCCTGCTCGAGGTCGTCCGGGTGGTAGACCGGGCGCGTCCCGCCCAGCTTGTCGGCGACGCGGGCCTCGTGGACGGCCGCGCGGACCGGGTTCGGCTCGACCCACGCGACGACCTCGCCCTCGTCGGCGTGGTTCGCGAGCAGGCCGCGCACGAACATGTCGGCACGGTGGCCGGCTCCGACGACGGCGTAGCGGAGGCGGGGGGAATCGGAGGGCATCGTTGGTCACTCCTCAACGGTGAAAGCGGTTTCCCGTCACCCTACCCGAGGAGTCCGAATCGATGCGATGCCAGCCTGCCGCCGTCGACCACCGGCGGTCGAGCCCGAGGTGCCGCCGCCCACGCCGGGCCGGCAAGAACTGCGCTGACTCGCGGGAATCAGCGCTGACTCGCGCAGAAGAGCGCTGACTCGCGGGCACCGGGCCCGCGAGTCAGCGCTCGGTGGCGCGAGTCAGCGCTCGGGTGCGCCAGTCAGCGGGTGGGGGTCATGACGACCTGGCCGGCCCAGGTGAAGCCGCCGCCGAAACCGAAGAGGAGGGCGGGGACGCCCGCGGGGACGTTCCCGGCGTGCCACCACTTGGACAGGCCGAGCGGGATGGACGCGGCAGAGGTGTTGCCGGACTCGGTGATGTCGGTGACGACGATCTTGTCCTCGAGCCCGAGGCCCTTGGCCAGCGGCTCGATGATGCGCAGGTTCGCCTGGTGGGCGACGAGCACCTCGATGTCGTCGAGGGACAGGCCGGACGCCTCGACGACGCGGCGGGCACGGTCGGCGGCCCGGGTGATGGCCCACTTGAAGACGGCGCGGCCGTCCTGCGCGAACCGGTCGGCGGGGGCCTCGATGCGCACGGCGGGGGTGATCTCGGGCTCGGAGCCCCAGACGACGGGCCCGACGGCGGGGGTGTCGGCGGCCTGGAGCACGACGGCGCCGGCGCCGTCGGCGGTGAGGATGCAGGTGGAGCGGTCGCTCCAGTCCGTCACGGCGGTGAGCTTCTCGGAGCCGATGACGACGGCGGTGCGGGCGGTGCCGGCCCGGATCGCCTGGTCGGCGAGGCCGAGGGAGTAGGCGAAGCCGGAGCAGGCGGTGTTGACGTCGATGACGCCGGGCCCGACGACGTCGCGCAGGTCGGGCTCCTCCTCGCCCTCGGGGGTGCTGGCGCCGGGCTGCACGCCGGTGCGCAGCGCGTAGGCGACGCGGCCCGCGGTGTTCGGCGACCGGTCGGCGGCGGTGGTGGTGGCGACGATGACGAGGTCGACGTCGTCGGCGGGGACGCCGGCGTCGGCGAGGGCGTGCCGGGCGGCGGCGGTGGCCATGTCGGCGACGGTGACGTCGTCGGCGGCGACGTGGCGCGTCACGATGCCGGTGCGGGAGCGGATCCACTCGTCGTTGGTCTCGACGAGTCGGGCGATGTCGTCGTTGGTGAGCACCTTGTCGGGCTGGTGGTGCCCGATTCCGACGATCCGGGAGCCGGCGGCACCGGCAGGCAGCGTGAGCATGTCTCCGATCATGGCACGTCGCGGGGGCGGCCCGGCACCGTCGTCCACCCGGCACCGGCTCCCGATTGTCAAGAATCCTTGACACGGTCGGGGTGGGGCCCTACCGTCGAGATGTCGAAGATTCTTGACATCGGAGCTGATGATGGAACCTCGGGAGATGTCGGCCTGGGTCCAGCTCGGGGTCGCCCCCGCCGCCTGGGCCACCTACCTCGTCCTGCTGCTGGCCAGGGCCGACGGCCAGCCCCTCGCCACCACCCCCTACGCCGACCTCGTCCTGTGGACGCTCGGAGGCGCCGGCGCCGCCACCCTGGTGACCGCCGCGCTGTTGCGCCGGCGCCAGGACCCCGCCGACACCCGCGACCGGGAGATCGACGGGCGCGCCGAGGCCATCGGCAACGCGCTCGTCGTCATCGGGGCGCTGGCCGCCCTCGGCCTGGCCCTGGCCGACGTGCCCACGTTCTGGATCGCGAACACCCTCTACCTGGCGTTCGTCCTCGCCGCCGTGCTGGGCGCCCTCGCCCGGATCGGCCTCTACCGCGGGGGTGTCCCGGGATGGTGAGGCCACCCACCCGCGTGACCAACCGGATCCGCGACCTGCGCGAGACCCACGGCGTCACCCAGGCCGAGCTCGGCACCCGCGTCGGGGTCTCGCGCCAGACCGTCATCGCCATCGAGCAGGGCCGCTACTCCCCCACCCTCGAGCTGGCGTTCCAGATCGCCCGCGTGTTCGGCGAACCGCTCGACCAGGTGTTCGGCTACGAGGAGGACCCGTCATGAGAGCGATCGTGCAGGACGCCTACGGCAGCCCCGACGTGCTGCGGCTCGCCGACGTCGACGAGCCACGGCCGGGCCGCGGGCAGGTCACGGTGCGCGTGCGGGCCGCCGCCCTCGACGCGTCCGTCTGGTACCGCACGACGGGCCGCCCCGTCGTCGCACGGCTCGGCTTCGGCCTCGCCCGCCCCCGCGTGCCGCTCACCGGGCAGGAGCTCGCCGGCGAGGTCGTGGCCGTCGGTGAGGGCGTCACCGCCCTGGCGGTCGGGGACGAGGTGTTCGGTGCCGGCCAGGGGGCGTTCGGCGAGGTCGCGGTCGCGCGCGCCGACAAGCTCGCCCTACGGCCGCCCGCGGTGACGCCGCAGGACGCCGCCGCCCTCGTCGTCTCGGGCACCACCGCGCTCGCCGCCGTCCGCGCGGCCCGCCTCGCCCCCGGCGCGACGGTGCTCGTCACCGGCGCGGGCGGCGGCGTCGGGTCGTACGTCGTCCAGCTGGCCACCGCGGCGGGCGCCCGGGTCACCGCCGTCGCCGGCCCCGACAAGGCCGACCTCGTGCATCGGCTGGGCGCGGTCCGGCACCTCGACCACACCCGCGAGCCCGTCACCGCCGCCGGGGCGCACGACGTCGTGGTCGACGTCGCGGGGAACCGTCCCCTGCGCGAGCTGCGCCGGGCCCTGACCCCGCGCGGCACGATGGTGCTCGTCGGGGCGGGCGTGGCGACGACCGGGTTCCTCGGCGGCGCCGAACGGTCCCTGCGCGGCGCCCTGTGGTCGCCGTTCCTGCGTCAGCGCCTGCACGGGATCGTGGCCGTCACCCGGCCGGACGACCTCACCGAGCTCGCCGCCGCCGTCGCGGACGGCCGGCTCGTCCCCGCCGTGGAGCGGGTGCGCCCCCTCGACGAGGTGCCCGACGCCGTGCGGGAGCTCGGCGCCGGGCACGCCCGCGGCAAGACGGTGGTGCTGCCGCACCGGTGAGGACGGCGGGGGCGGGGCGACGAGCGCCGCCCCGCCCCTGCCGCACGGCCGTCACCGGTCGCGGAAGAACCGCCCCACGTCCTGGTGACGCTCCCAGCGGCCGGGGCGCCCCCGGTCGTCGGTGGTGACGAACACCTGCGGGAGGGACGTGGTCACCCCGCCACCGGCCGACCGGGCGGTGACGACCCACGCGTACGCCGCGTCGGGACGCAGCCCCTTCCAGACGACGCGCGCCGTGTCGCCGGATGCCACCGTCCGCTCGCCCACCTCCCGGTGCGGCACGTGGACCGCGAGCGAGTCGGTCGACACCGACGTGGTGCGGGAGCTGAGGTCCACCGGCACGACGGTGTCGTCCTCGGAGCCGTCGTACCGCTGCTCGTCGTCGTGCTCGGTCGCGCCGAACTCGTCCAGCAGCGGCGAGTACGTGTCGACCGTCATGAGTCCGCGGTCGACGTCGAACTGCAGCAGGCGGAAGAAGCTCGCCCCGAACCGGAGCTGGTCGTCGGGCGCGTACCCGCCGACCTCGGTGAGCCCCAGCCGGTCGGCCGACACCGTGTAGAACTGGTAGTCGGCCAGCATCTCCACCACGGCGTCGCCGGAGCCGTGACCCGCGTCCTTGACGTTGGTGCCGACGCCGTGCCGGTGCCCGCCGAGCACGAGGAACACGTTCGGGTTCCGGGCCACCACCGTGTTGAACAGGGTGGCGCCGTCCACCGGGGACAGCGCGGCGTCCCGCCCGTCGACCGCCGTGCTGGGCTGCAGGTAGTCGTGGGTGAGCAGGATGCCGTTGCGGTCGGGGTAGCGCTCGAACACGGACGACGCCCACGCCGTCTCCTCGCGCGTCACCCCGTAGGACAGCCCGACGACGACGAAGTCCAGCCCGCCCGCGGAGAACAGGTCGTAGTGGTTCTCGTTGTCCCCCGGGCGCCAGGGCCCGCCGTAGGACGCGTCCTGCCACCCCGCGGACAGCGCCTCGTAGCGGGCCGGCCCGTAGAACTCGTTGTACGGGGAGTCCGGTCCGACCTGGGTGCCGGTCTGGTTGTCGTGGTTGCCCGCGACGACGCCGTTCGGCACGCCGGACGCCTCGATGATCTCCTGCACCCGTGAGGACACGGCGAGCTCGTCGCGGACCCGCTGGACCTCGGCGGGCGTCGTGGTGCTGCGGATGTTGTTCTCGATGATGTCGCCGGTGTGCGCGACGTACGCGATCTTGCGCTCGTCGACGTTGTCGGCGACCCACTGCGCGACGCCGCGGTAGGCGGACTCCCACACCTCCCGCTCGGCGGCGGTCTCCTGCTCGACGGCGCCCTCGGACAGGTACTGGGTGTCCGTGAGGTGGACGAGCGAGAAGTCGTGGTCCGCGGGGTCGGCGAACCCGTCGGCGACCTCGTGCTCGACGTCGTCCGCCATCGGGTCCTCACCGGTGACCATCACCTGGACGGTGCCCCGCTCGACGTGGTCGCCGTCCACGGCACCGGTGAGCACCGTGTCACCCTCGACGGCGCCGCGGGACGTCGCGACGACGTCCCACCGTGCGGCGTCGTGGTCCCACGCGTGCAGGGTGACCACCCGGTCGGGGTCGACGGTGCCCGACCAGCGCAGCACCGGGTCGGCGGACCGGCGGCCCACCGCGACCTCGAACCGCTGGTAGGTGACGTCCGGCGAGGACGGCGAGTCGAGGGTGCGGCCGTCGGCCGGAGCGAGGGCGCGGGTGCTCGCGCGGCGCTCGCCGCGGGGGGACAACCCGGTGGGCACGGCGTCGGCGGTGCCCTGCCACGCCCGGTCGGGGGTGACGATCCGGGTCTCGGAGAACGACGCCGTGACGTCGCCGCCGCCGGGCACGGACACCTGTGCGGACAGCTCGGCGGTACGTCCGACGTCGGTCGCGCCGGACGCGGGGGCCAGGTCGGCGGGGGCGTCGGGGATCCCGGCGGACGTGAAGCGCACCTCACGGGTCGCGGTGTTCCCGACGCCGTCCGTCGCCTCGACGGCCAGCGTGTGCTCGCCGGGCTCCAGGCCGGGTCCCACGGGGGTGCCGGGCTCGACGGGCTCGCCGTCGAGCGTGACCCGCGGGTCGGTCAGGAGCCCGGCCGGGTCCTCGACGGTGACGGCGAGCGGGACCGCCCGGGTGAGGGTGGCGCCGGCCGCCGGGACGCTGGTGGCGACCACGGGCCCGGCGTTGTCGGTGACGAGGGTGCGCGTCGCCTCGGCGCCGGACGTCGAGGTGGCCGCCACCCGGTGCTCGCCGTCGGCCAGCGCGGTCGTGTCGACGTCCACCCGCAGGCCGCGCGCCGCCGTCTCGACGAACGCGCCGACGTCGACCTGCCGCAGCGGCGTGGCGCTCGACCCGCACGACCCGTCGCCCATCGACCACGACGACCCACCGCCCGGGACGGTGGCGGTGCCCTCGGCCACCTCCAGCCGGACGTCACCGACGGTGTAGTCGTCCCGGTTCTCGCCGCACGAGGTGACGAACGTGCCCGCGACGAGCGTGATCGCGTTCCAGCCGGGCTGGAGCCACTCGTGCGGGAACTCGACCACGGCCCGCTCGGAGACGAAGTCCTCCGCGATGTACGCGGTGCGCCCGTTGACGAGCACGGAGGACCGGTACCGGGCCTCGAGCGAGTTGGACCCGACGTCGAACGTCAGGCGGGCGGTGCCGCTGCCCGCCGTGCGGTAGGCGGTCGCGGCGGGGGCGTCGACGTCGAACGTCCACGTCGCCGTCGCGAGGCTCGTGCTCGACGAGCCGCAGCTCCCGTCCCCCATCGCGTAGGACGGCGCGAGGTCGGCGGTGGCGAACCCGACCGCCGGCGTCAGCACGACGTCCGAGACGGTGAAGTCGTCGAGGTTGGTGCCGCAGGCGGAGGTGACGTCACCGGCGACGAGGACGATCTCGTTCTCGCCGGGGTGCAGCAGCCGGTTCGGGACCTGCACGTCGACGCGGCGCGCCGTGTGGTCGCCGCCGAGGTCGACCCGGGTGCCGTTGACCAGCAGGTGGTTGCCGTAGCGGGCCTCGATGCCGTTGGAGCCGACGTCGAACGACAGCACGGCGGCGCCGTCGCCGAGCGTGGCGGCAGCCGGGGGCTGCGCACCGTCGACGGTGAGGGACGCCGTCCCGCCGTCCGCGCCGGCCGGGGTGGCGGCGTGGACCGGCTGGGTGCCGACCGCCAGGGTGCCGTCGGTGGGGAAGACCGCCGGGGCGTCCACCGGCGCGTTGTTGACCCGCACCTCGTGCTCGGCGTGGCCGCCCGCGGCGGTCGTCGCCACCAGGGTGTGCCGGCCGTTCGCCAGGGTGGTCGTGTCGAGGTCGGCGCGCAGGCCCGTGGTCCGTGCGGGGTCCGCGGCGACGTCGAAGGTCAGGGTCGCGGACGCGAGCCGCCCCTGGTTCGTGCCGCACGACCCGTCGCCCATCGAGTACACGAACTCGTTCGTGGACCCGTCGGCCTCGCCGTCGAGCGTCGTCAGGGTGACGTCGGAGACGTCGAAGTCGTCCAGGTTGACGCCGCACGACGACTCGGCGCCGCCCGCGACGACCTCGACCGTGTTCGCGCCGGCGCGCAGCACGTCGTTCGGCACGTCCACCTCGACACGCTCGGAGACGACCGTGGTGCCGAGGTCGATGCGGTGCCCGTTGACGAGCAGGTGGTTGCCGAACGCCGCGTCGGCCGAGTTCGATCCGACGTCGAACGCCAGGGTCGACGTGCCGGGATCGGGCTCGGCCGCCAGCACCACGTCGTCCACGCGCAGCACCGTCACCGGGTCGTCCGGGGTCGTCGGGTCCGCCGTGACCTGCACCGTGCCGTCCAGGTGTGCGCCGTCGCGCGGGGCCAGCGTCGGCGCGGTGGCCGTCGCGGCCGGGGCGTGGTCGTCCCACCACCGGTCCGGCCGGTCGTGCCGCCCCGCCGGGGCCCCGGGTGCCGCGAGCGCCGGCGTCGCCCCCGTGAGGCCGACCGCGAGCGCCGCCGTCGCGGCGAGCACCGCCCGTCGTCGGCGACCTGTCGTGTTCCGTCCGCTGCTGGGACGCATGCGCGTACCGTCCGTCCGTCCGTCGTCGCGGGCGGCGGGCGCCGCCCGGACCACGCTCTCGGCGCGGGGTGACGGCGGGGCGGACTCGGGAGGAACGTCGGGCGACGGCTGGGCGGACTCGGGCTGACGCCGGGGAGAACTCCGGGCACCGGCCGTTCGCCGGGTGTTCGGATCGCCGGTGCGCCGGTCGGGGCGCGGGCGGGCTACGCCCCGGCGAGGCCGGTCTCGCGGTAGAAGCCCCAGATGTGGTCGGCGGTGGCGCGCACGGCGCGGTCGGCGTCGCCGGCGGTGACGGCGTCGAGGATGGCGCCGTGCTCGGTGCACAGGCGGGCGGCGGTCGTGGGCCAGGACGGCAGGGCCTCGGCGCCGCGCGTGACGTAGGAGGCGACGGCGTTGCGCAGGCCGATGAGGATGGCCTCGACGAGCTGGTTGCCGGCGAGCCGGACGATCTCGAGGTGGAACTCCTGGTCGAGGCGGATGAACTCGTCCGACGGCACCTCGGGGGGTGTCATGCGGCGCAGGAGGTCGGCGGCCGTGGAGAGCCCGGCGCGGACGGCGTCGTCGTGCGCGTGATCGTCGGCGGTGCTGTGGCCGTCGGGGCCGACGCGGCGCGCGGCGTCGCCGACGGCCCAGGTCTCCAGGGCGGCGCGGGTGGCGACGACGTCGGCGACGGGGAGCGTGCCGGAGGCGACGTGCCAGCGCACGGCGGCGCCGAGGCCGGCGGCGGGCCGGTCGATGACGACGGCTCCGGCGTCGGGGCCGGAGCCGACGCCGGCGCGGATGATGCCGAGGGCCTCGAGGATGCGGACGGCCTCGCGCACGGAGGGGCGGGAGACGCCGAGCTCCTCGGCGAGCGCCCGTTCGCCGGGGAGGCGTTCGCCGAGTCCCCACCGTCCGGCGGCGAGGTCGGCCTCGATCTGGGCGAGGACTCGTTCGTGGGTGCGCACGTCCCGATCCTATCGTCGTGGTCTGACCACGGGGACGAGATGGGCTATCGTGGTCCGACCACACGGCCTCCCGGCGCCCCGGGACGGTCCCCGACCGCCCGACGAAGGAGCCGGACGTGCGCATCGCCCTCGCCGCGACCTGCATCGCCGACACCCTGTTCCCCGGAGCGCCCCGCGCCACCGTCCGCCTGCTCGAACGCCTCGGCCACGAGGTCGTCTTCCCCCGCGCCCAGGCGTGCTGCGGCCAGATGCACGTCAACACCGGCTACGTCGCCGAGGCCGTGCCCGTGATCCGCAACCACGTCACGACGTTCGCGCCGGTGGCGGACGGCGAGTGGGACGCCGTCGTCGTCCCGTCCGGCTCGTGCACCGGGTCGATCCGCCACCAGCAGGCCATGGTGTGCCGCCGCGCCGGCCTCGACGACCTCGCCGCCACCGCCGACGCGGTCGCGGCGAGGACGTACGAGCTGTCCGAGCTGCTGGTCGACGTCCTCGGCGTCACCGACGTCGGCGCCTGGTTCCCGCACCGGGTCACCTACCACCCCACCTGCCACTCGCTGCGCATGCTCGGGGTCGGGGACCGACCCGAACGGCTGCTGCGCGCCGTCGAGGGCATCGACCTCGTCGAGCTGCCCGGCGCCGAGTCGTGCTGCGGGTTCGGCGGCACGTTCGCGCTGAAGAACGCCGACACGTCGGCCGCGATGCTCGCGGACAAGACCGCCGCCGTGCGCTCCACGGGCGCCGAGGTCGTCACCGCCGGGGACATGTCCTGCCTCCTGCACATCGGCGGCGGGCTGTCCCGGCAGCGGTCCGGCGTCGGCACCCTGCACCTGGCGGAGGTCCTGGCGTCCACCCGCGACGAACCCACCCCGCTCCCCCGCGTCCGGTCCGGCGCGGGCGCCGGCACCGTGGAGGTGACCCGATGAGCACGTTCCTCGGCCTGCCCGGCCTGCGCCGCCGCGACGACGACCACGCCCGCGACGACGCCGCCGCACCGTTCGGCCCCGTCCCCCACCCGGACGAGCCGCTGCGCTGGGGGCCCGCGTTCCCGGCCGCGGCGCGGCGGACGCTGCGCGACGAGCAGCTGCGCCGCAACCTCGGCCACGCCACCCGCACGATCCGCGCCAAGCGCGCCGCCGTGGTCGACGAGGTGCCCGACTGGGAGGCACTGCGGGACGCCGGGTCCGCCGTCAAGGAGCAGGTCATGGCGAACCTGCCCGCGCTGCTCGCCCGGCTCGAGGAGAACGTCGCCGCGCGCGGCGGCACCGTGCACTGGGCGCGGGACGCCGCCGAGGCGAACGCGATCGTCACCGAGATCGCGCGCGCGAAGGGCGCGGACGAGGTCGTCAAGGTCAAGTCGATGGCCACCCAGGAGATCGGCCTCAACGAGCACCTGGCCGACCACGGCATCGCCGCGATCGAGACGGACCTCGCGGAGCTCATCGTGCAGCTCGCCGACGACATGCCGTCGCACATCCTCGTGCCCGCCATCCACCGCAACCGCACCGAGATCCGCGACATCTTCCGGCAGCGGATGGCCGACGCCCCCGCCGACCTGTCCGACGTGCCGCGCGAGCTGGCGATGGCGGCCCGCGCGCACCTGCGCCGCAAGTTCCTCACCGCCAAGGTCGCCGTCAGCGGCGCGAACTTCGGCGTCGCGGACACCGGCACCCTCGCCGTCGTCGAGTCCGAGGGCAACGGCCGGATGTGCCTCACCCTGCCGGAGACGCTCGTGACCGTGATGGGGATCGAGAAGCTGATCCCCACGTACACCGACCTCGAGGTGTTCGCCCAGCTCCTGCCCCGGTCCTCCACCGGGGAGCGCATGAACCCGTACACGTCCCTGTGGACGGGCGTGACGCCCGGCGACGGGCCGCAGGAGTTCCACCTGATCCTGCTCGACAACGGCCGCACCGACGTGCTCGCCGACGAGGTCGGGCGCTCCGCCCTGCACTGCATCCGCTGCTCCGCGTGCCTCAACGTGTGCCCCGTGTACGAGCGGGTCGGCGGCCACGCCTACGGCTCGGTCTACCCCGGGCCCATCGGCGCGATCCTCACCCCGCAGCTCACGGCGTCCACGGGTGGCCTGTCCGGCGCCGACGACGTCAACGCGTCCCTGCCGTACGCCTCCACCCTCTGCGGCGCCTGCTACGACGTCTGCCCGGTGAAGATCGACATCCCGTCGATCCTCGTGGACCTGCGCGCCCGCGAGGTCGACGCCGACCGCGGCCGTGCCGTCGACCCGTGGCGCGCCGCCATGAAGGCCGCGTCCTGGGTGATGTCCGACGGCGACCGGTTCGGCCTCGCCGGACGTGCCGCCACGCTGGGGCACGTCCTCGGCGGCCGCGACGGCGTCATCGCGAAGGCCCCGCCGCCCGCGTCCGCGTGGACGCGGGACCGGGACCTGCCCGCCCCGCCGCGACAGACGTTCCGGCAGTGGATGGCCGAGCACGAGAGCAGCGCCGGGACGACCGGCACAGACACGCACGAGACGGACGGGGGCGGACGATGAGCGCGCGCGAGGACGTGCTGCAGCGGGTCCGGGCGGCGCTCGGCGAGACCGGCGTCGGCACGACGCCCGCGGGACGCGTGGGAGTGGCGCCCGCCCCGGTCGTCGTGCCGCGTGCCTACCGGGTGGCCGGGGCCGACGCCCCCGGCTCGGCGGCCGTCGTCGAGCAGCTCGTGGACCGGCTGGTGGACTACCGGGCGCACGTGCACCACGTCACCGACGCCGAGCTGCCCGCCGTCGTCGCGCGTCTCCTCGACGACCTGACGTCGCGCGACGAGGACGGGAACGGGGCCGCCGGTGCCGAGGGGTCGGCGGCCGCAGCGCCCGCCGGGGCGACCGTGGTCGTGCCGCCCGGCCTCGACCCCGCCTGGCTGCGCGACCTCGACCCCGCCGCCGTGCGGCACGACTCCCCCGACGCGCCGCTCACCGCGACCGCGCTGGACGAGACCTCCGCCGTGCTCACCGCCGCACGCGTGGCCTGCTCCGAGACCGGCACCATCGTGCTCGACGCCGGTCCCGACCAGGGCCGTCGCGCGATCACCCTGGTGACCGACGTGCACCTGTGCGTGGTGCGGACCGACCAGGTCGTGCAGACCGTGCCGGAGATGATCCGGCTGCTGGCCGCGCACCCCGAGCGTCCGCAGACGTGGATCTCCGGCCCCAGCGCCACCAGCGACATCGAGCTCGACCGCGTCGAGGGCGTCCACGGGCCCCGCACGCTGCACGTGCTGGTGCTCGCCGCGGTCGCCGCCGCCGTGCCGGGGGCCTAGCCCGCGACCTCGTCCACGAACGCGACGGTGGCGGCGGAGATCTGCGCGCGGGCGTCGTCGTGGGGGATCGTCGGGCTGCCGTCGCCGGGCTGGGGGCCGTAGTCGCCGAAGAACGCGTGCACGGCGCCGTCGACGACGGTGAACGTGGCGTCCGGCGGCAGGTCGGCACGCGAGGCCTCGACCTTCGCGGGCGTGGACAGGCCGTCCTGCGACCCCGACACGGACGCGACGGGCGCCGTCAGGGTCCCGCTGACGTCCCCGGCCGGGTAGGAGGCGTACAGCAGCAGCCCGGCGGCGGGGGCGACGGCGTCGGAGTCGGCGGCGTCAACCTCCGTCGCCGCGACCACCCCGCCGAGGGAGTGCCCGCCGACGACCCACCGCTCGACGTCGGGCCGGGCCGCGCGCGCGGCGTCCAGGGCGCCCGTGGACAGGAACCCGATGCCGAGCGGCTGCTTGACGACGACGACGGTGTGCCCTGCCTCGGCGACGGGCCGCAGCACGGCCGCGTAGGCGCGCGCCTCGACCTTCGCGCCCGGCTGGAACAGCAGGGCGGTGGCGTCCCCGCCGCCGGCGGGCTCGAGCTCGATGCGCGTCGCCGACTCGGTGACGGTGACGGCGTCGTCGGACGTCATCGCGTCGAGGGCGGGCTGCTCCGCGGTGAACGGGCGCAGCCACGCGACCAGGGCGACCCAGGCGACGGCCGCGACCAGCCCGACGACACCGAGCACGCGACGCCATCCGGCGCGCGGCGTCCGCGGGCGGGCCGCCCGCCACAGCGCGACCCCGCAGCCGACCACCGTCAGCGCCAGCAGCACCGCGTACAGCGGGTGACCGTGCACCACGGCCCCCCAGCCGGTGAGCAGCACCCACGCCACGACGACCAGCCCGGCGGCGGCCACCGCCCGCACCGTCCACGTCCACCAGCCCGGCCGGTCCTGCGCGACCACCGGTTCCTCGCGCTCGCTCACCACGTCCGCCACCTGTCCTGTCCTCAGAGTGCCTGGAGCCGACCGTCGGTCATCTCGACCACGCGGTCGGCGTGACCGAGGACATCATGGTCGTGGGTGACCATGACGGTCGCCACACCGAACGCGTGCGTGCGCTCGGCGAGGAGGCGCACGACGTCCTGGCTGCGGCGCCGGTCGAGGGCGGACGTGGGCTCGTCGACGAGCAGCACGGACGGGTCGTTGACCAGGGCGCGGGCGATGCCGACGCGCTGCCGTTCCCCGCCGGAGAGCTCGGCGGGTCGCCGGTCGGCCTTGTGCGCCATCCCGACGGCGTCGAGCAGCGGCATCGGGTCGTAGGCGCCGCGGACGGCGAGGCGGCGCGCCAGGCGGAGCTGGTCGGCGACGGTGAGGGCGGGCACGAGGTTGCCGCTCTGGAACACGAACCCGATCTCGGTGAGCCGGAACCGGGCGCGCCGGCGGGGGCCGAGCGTGGCGAGGTCCGTGCCGTGGACCCGCACGGTGCCGGAGGTGACGCCGGTGAGGGCGCCCGCGACGGCCAGCAGGCTGGACTTGCCCGCGCCCGACGGGCCGACGACGGCGACGAGCTCGCCGGCGTCGACGGTGAGGTCGACGTGGTCGAGGGCGTGGACGGTCCGGTCACCGTCGCCGAGGTCGAGCGTGACGCCCTGGAGCCGCAGGCCGGCGTCGGTGCGGGTGCCGGCGGGGCGGGGCGGGGTGGTGGTCTGGACGTTCATCGCTGGCCTCCGAGAGCCGTGAGCGGGTCGATGCGGACGATGCGGAGCACGGCGAGCGCCGCCCCGAGGAGGCCGAGGCCGATCATGAGGGCGGTCGCCAGGGCGACGGGTGCGGCCTCGAGGGCGAACGGCATGCCGGCGGGCATGAGGGCGCCGAGGCCGACGCCTGCGCCGACGCCGAGCGCGGAGAACACCGCGAGGACGGTGGCGGCCTGGGTGACGCCGTCACGCAGGAGGAACGCGGTGGGCGCGCCGACGGCCCGCAGCACGGCGAGCTCGTGCTGGCGCTGCACCGTCCAGACCGAGAAGAAGGCCCCGACCACGAGCGCGGCGATGGCGTAGAGGAAGACCTGGATCATCTCGATCGTCGTGGTCTCCGCGGTGTAGCCGGGCGAGGCGTGGAAGGCCTCGTCCAGGGTGCGCGTGGTGGTCCCGGCCGCGGTGTCCCCCGCGGCGACGTCGACGGCGTCGGCCAGGTCGGCGTCGTCGGCGGTGCGCAGCGCGACGACGCTGGCGGTGTCGACGTGGTCGGCCGCGACGAGGTCGGCGGTGGGCTCGCCCGGCAGCGAGCGCCCGGTGGCGAGGTACTGCCAGGTGGCCAGGGGCAGGTAGGCGACGTCGACGTGGCCGAAGGTGTCCTGCCGGCCGGTGAAGCCGACGACGGTGAGCTCGGTGCCGACGCGGTCGAGCTCGACGGTGTCGCCGATCTCGATCCCCTCCTGGCGGGCGGTGTCGGACACGACGATGCCGCCGGGCGTGGCCAGGCCGTCGCCCTCGGCGGCCTCGGGGGCGAGGAACGAGCCGGGGTCGACGCCGAACAGGGTGAGGTCGACCTGCTCGCCGTCGGTGGTGGTGCCGTTGACGAGGGAGACGCCGAACAGCTCGGCGTCGGCGACGCCGTCCTGGGCGGCCCAGGCGTCGCGCTGGTCGGCGTCGACGACGGAGCGGGAGAACCCGTTGTCCTCCTTGGTGCCCTCGTCGAACGCGACGGCAGAGGCGGGCAGGTGCTGGAGGCCGGAGACGCCGTCGTTGACGAGTCCGGTCGACAGGCCGGAGAGCATGACGGTGAGGAGGGCGAGCAGGCCGATGACGGCTCCCATGAGGAGGAACCGTCCGCGCTGATGACCCAGGGCGCGCAGGGCGAGGAACATCGGAGTCCTTCGACGAGGGGGCGAGATGTCGACGCGGCGTCGACATAGTTGTCGACAGTACGTCGACAAAGATGACGGCGGCCAGGCCCGGGACGGTGACGTGTCGCACACCCGGGGGGCCGGGTCAGTGCCCGGGCAGCTCCTGCGCGCGCAGGTACGGGTCCAGCAGGTCGACCACGGACCGCTGCGCGGCCTCCAGGTCGCCCGTCGACTCCAGCCGCCGCGCCGCGGCGAGCACCAGGGCGTTGACCAGGTCGATCATGGCGCCGGCGTCGGCGACACCCAGCTCGTCGAACGCCTCGCGCAGCGGGCTCAGCAGCCCCTCGTGGAACGCTCGCGCGCGCCGGGCCATCTCCTCCGTCTGGACCACCGTGGCGAGCGTCTGGGCGAGCGCGTGCTCGCCGTCGGCCACCAGCGCGAGGTTGACCCCGACGAACGCGAGCACCTTGTCCCGCGGGCTGTCCAGGCCCTCCATCGCCGCGCCGAGACGCCGCTCCCACCGCGGGAACGCCTCCTCGATCAGCGCGTCGAGCAGGTCCTCGCGCGACCGGAAGTAGTGGTAGACGGCCGAGCGCGACATCCCCGCCCGTTCCGCGACGAGCCCCAGCGCGGGCGCCTCCTCCGGCCGCTCGGTGAGCAGCTCGCGTGCCGCGTCCAGCAGCGCCGCGCGGCGGGCCTCCCGGTGCTCGACGACCGTGGCCTCGGTGATCCTCGGCATCCCCGCCCCCGCTCAGCCGGCCCGTGCCACGAGGGCGCGGTCGCTCGGCAGGCCGGGCCCGGCGGGGGCGGCGGCGGTCAGGGTCTCACAGGTCGGCACGGGACCCAGCCTAGGAGCCCTGCGGCCCCACGCCCCGCCGCGGGGCCCGACGTCGGGGAGAATGGACCTCCGTGACCGACGCGCTCTTCGACGTCCCGCCCGCCGCCCGCCGCCCGGGCACCCGCGTGGTGCTCCTCACCGGCCCGTCCGGGTGCGGCAAGTCGGCGCTCACCCGCCGCCTCGGCCTGCCGACGGTCGCGCTCGACGACTTCTACCGCGACCACGACCACCCGGGCATGCCGCAGCGGTTCGGCATCGTCGACTGGGACGACCCGGCGAGCTGGGACGCGGACGCCGCGACCGACGCGCTGCGCACGCTCGTCACCACCGGGCACGCCGAGGTGCCGGTGTACGACATCCCGACGTCGCGGCGCACGGGCACGACGACGGTGGAGACGCAGGGGTCGCGGGTGGTCGTGGCCGAGGGCGTGTTCGCCGCCGAGCTGGTCGCCCGGCTGCGCGCCGAGGGGCTCCTGGCGGACGCGATCTGCGTCGCGCGTCCCCGGATGGTGACGTTCTGGTTCCGCCTCCTGCGGGACGTCGCGGAGTCCCGCAAGCCCCTGCCGACGCTGCTGCGCCGGGGGTGGGGGCTGATGCGATCCGAGCCCGCGCTGGTGGCCCGGTGGGCGGAGCAGGGCTGCCGTCCGCTGACGCCGGCGGTCGCCGAGCGGGAGATCCGTCGCGTGGCTTAGTGTGTGCCCACCGTCGTGGTCGTTACGTACCTCGTGCCATCGCTGAACAACACCGTCGTCACCAGTCGCACCTCGCGCCGCAAGCGCGCCCCCTTTCCTGGGTTCTGCCCTCATTGCGCCCGGAAAGCGTCATGAAGACTTAACACGACGGTCATCCCTGCCACATTCCGTGGCGTCACTGTTGTTCCAGGAGGTGGTCAGCGTGTTCGAGCACAGCTCTCTTCGTGTCCTGTCCCTGTACGAGGGATTCTTCTCCGGCGGGGCCCGCGTCCTGCACACGACCGTCGTGTCCGGCCTGCACGCGCACGGCCAGCAGCAGCACTCCGCGCTGAGCATCCACAGCACGGTGCGCCGCGAGTCGATGCTGCAGCACATGACGGACGACCCCCGCTACCGCGCGCTGCGCGCGATCGGCGTCCGCGTGGCGTCCCTCGGCCGCTCCACCGACGGCGACCATGACCCGCGGACCTTCACCGACGCGGAGATGGACGTCGCGGTCCGCGAGGCGACCGGCGTCGACGTCGTGCTGTCGCTCAAGGAGCAGCCGCTGCGCCTGGTCAACCAGGCCGGCTTCCCCGACCGCCCCGTCGTCGCGTGCCTGCACCGCTCGGACCCCGAGCACTCCGGTGCCGCGCTCGACGACCTCCTCACCGCCGCCGGCTCGGGACGCCTCGCCGCGGCGATCTGCTGCGCGGAGTCCACCAAGGACGCCTACGCGGCCGCGGGCGTGCCCGAGCACCTGCTGCGGGTCGTGCCGAACGGCATCGACCTGACCCGGTTCCACCCCGTGCGCCGGGCCCGCCGGATGGCGCTGCGCGGCACGCACGGCGTCCCCGCCGACGCCACGCTCGTCGCCTACGCGGCCCGCTACGACGAGATGAAGAACCCGCGCCTGTTCCTCGCGGCGGCGCGTGCGTTCCTCGACAAGGACCCGCGCGGTCACGTCATGATGTGCGGTGCGGGGATGTCGACGGACAACCCCGGCCTCGTGGCCGACCTCGCCGAGGCGTTCGGCGGCCGCCCCGACCTGCTCGCCCGCGTCCACCCGCAGGGGGTGCGCCGGGACATGGAGACCGTGTTCTCGATGGCGGACGTCGTGGCCCTCACCTCCGCGTTCGGGGAGGCGGCGCCGCTGTGCCTCATCGAGGGCGCGATGTGCGGCGCGGTGCCCGTGACGACGCCGGTGGGCGACTCGGCGCGCATCGTCGACGGCATCGGGTTCGTCACGAGCTTCGACGCGGACGAGATCGCCGAGACGTGGATCGAGGCGGCGGCGCGCCGCGGCGAGCTGCGCGGGGCGCTGACCCACGCGCGGCAGCGGTTCAGCCACGTCCGCATGCTGTCCGGCTACGCGCAGGTGCTGGAGCAGGCCGTGCGCGGGTCCGGGCTGCGCGTCGTCGCGGCCTGACCGACCCGACCGTCGACCGTCGACCGGCGGCGGCCCGGCGGCCGCCGTCGTCAGCGTGCGGGGAGCCCGCGGAAGGCGAAGACGAGCACCCGCACGCCCAGCACGGTCCCCGCGAACCCGAGGGCGGCCCCGAGCACCGGGAACACGGCCACGCCGTCCCCGAGCTGCGGGCCGCCCTCGGCCACCATGAGCAGCACGGCCGCGACGACCGCCGCCGACGCCACCACCGTGGACACGACCTGCTGCACCAGCGCGGTGACGAACGCCCGGTCGCCGGGGTCGGCGAACGGGCGCACCTGCACCGTGAACCGGCCCTGCTCCAGGTCCGTGACGAGCCGCGTCACGCGCCGCGGGAACCGCTCGACCTCCGGCGCGAGCCCGACGAGCTGCTGGGTGACCTTGCGGCGCAGCGCACCCACGGTGACGAGCCGGTCCACGACGGGCCGCGACGCCTCGCGCGCCCCGGCGATGAGGTCGAAGCCGGGGCTGAGCAGCCGCAGCGTCCCCTCCAGGGACGTGAAGGTGCGGAACGCGGACGCCACGTTCGCCGGGACGGCGCACCCCGCGTCCGTCACCAGGCGGAACAGCGCCGCGAAGGACGCGTCCACCGCGGCCCCGGAGCGGAACCGCAGGAGGAGCTGCCCGACGGCGCGCTCCAGGCGGCGGGCGTCCAGCCCGGCCGGGGGCTCCAGCAGCTCCAGCAGGGAGTCGGTCGCGGCGACGGCGTCGTCGCCGTCGATGGCGAGCAGCAGCACGGCGATCCCGAGCCGTTCCGGCTCGCCGAGCCGTCCCACGGCGCCCATGTCGAGCAGCCCGATCGTGCCGTCGTCGGCGATCAGCACGTTGCCGGGGTGGAGGTCGGCGTGGAACGTCCCGGCGGCGAGCACCTGGTCGAGCGCGACGGCCAGCAGGCTGCGCGCCAGCTCGGCCCGCTGGTCGGCGTCGAACCGCGCCAGGACGTCCTCGGCCCGGCCGACCGGGGTGCCGCGGAGGCGTTCCAGCACGAGCAGGCTCCGGCCGGACAGGTCGAGGTCGACGTCGGGCACGACCACGCGGCCCACCGTCCCGGCGGGCGCGTCCTCGATCGTGGCACGCAGCGCGAGGGTGTTCTCCGCCTCGCGCCGGTAGTCGAGCTCCTCGTGCAGCATGTCGGCGAACCCGTCGGCGAGCGCGACGACGCCCAGGTTGCGCCCCCACGCGGTGTCCCGTTCGAGCCGCCGCGCGAACCGGCCGAGGATCGCCAGGTCGACCTCCACCTGGTCGCGCGCCCCGGGCCGCTGCACCTTGACGACCACCTCCCGCCCGTCGGGCAGCCGCGCGACGTGCACCTGCCCGACCGACGCGGACGCCAGCGGCTCCGACGAGAACTCGGTGAACACCTCGTCGACGGGGCGGCCGAGCGCGGCGACGACGGCCGCCTCGACGTCGGCCCACGGTGCGGGCGGCACCTCGCTCTGCAACGTGGCGAGGGTGTCCGCGACCGTCGGCGAGAGCAGGTCACGCCGGGTCGAGAGCACCTGCCCGAACTTCACGAAGGTCACCCCGGCGTCGCTGAGGGTGTCCCGCAGGCCCTCGGCGAGCCGGCGCTCGTCGGTGCGGGACGTCCGGGTCCCGTCCGCCTGCCGGGCGCCGCGGCGCAGGGTGCCGCCGAGGCCGTGGCGCGCCCCGATCGCGAGGATCTGCGTGTACCGGCGGGACTCGCGCCGCCCCTGGCGCAGGCCCTGGAAGGCCCGCCACGGACCGGGGACCGCCCCGGTGGGGACGAGCAGCTCGAGCACGAGGAGCACGCACAGCCCGAGCACGTACGCCCAGGCGAAGGTGAGGCCGATCGCGGCGAGCGCCACCAGCGGGTGGACGGTGAGGTCGCCGTCGGCGTCGGCCCAGCCGTTCTCCGCGAGCCCGTACGTCAGGGCGGCCGACCCGGCGCTCAGCGTCAGGAAGGACACGATCCCGGCCCGGACCCAGCCGACCGGTGCGCCCATGACGCGGCGCGAGGTGGCCGCGAGCAGCCCCAGCATGACGGCGGTGGCGACGAGCCCGACGAGCCCGGTGAGGAAGCCGGAGATCTGCTGCATGCGCCCAGACAACCGGAGCCGGGGGTCCGGTGCGATCCGAACGGACGAACCGGCTCCCGCGGGCCGGGCGAACCGGCACGAAGCGGGCGCCGACCGGGTCAGCGGGCGGTGGACTCCCGCAGCACGACCTCGTGGGCGACCTCCACGTACCCGCCCTCGTCCTCGGCCACGGCGGCCGCCACGGCGAGCCGGCCCATGTCCTCCAAGGGGATGCGCACCGTGGTCAGCGACGGGGCGTGGTCGCGCAGGGTGGGGATGTCGTCGAACCCGGCGACGGCCACGTCGGCGGGCACGGCGAGGCCGAGCTCGCGCAGCCGGGCGACGAGGCCGATGGCCATGACGTCGCTGGCCGCGAAGACGCAGGGCGCGTCGAGGCCGTCCGCCGCGGCGGCGCGGGCGAGCTCGGCGACGCGGTCGCCGGCGGCGAACCCGCCGTCGCGGGAGAACTCCTCGGCCACGAGCGCGACGACCTCCGCCCCGGAGCGGGCGACCGCAGCGGCGAACGCGTCGGTGCGCTCCCGGGCGGTGACGACCCGCTCGGGGGCGCCGAGCAGGACGAACCGGCGGTGCCCCTGGCCGACCAGCGCCTCGGCGAGCGCGCGGGCGCCGTCGACGTTCGGCGGGTGGACGACGCCGGCGGTGCCGAGCGGCTGCCCGACGACCACGACCCGGCCGCCGGACGCCTGGAACGCGGCGACCTCGGCGGCGACGGGGGCGTCCTCCGCGGCGGACCAGCGGGTGCCGGCGACGACGACGGCGTCGACGCGGTACCCGGCGAACGCGGCGACGGCGTCGCGCTCGGCGGCGGGGTCGCGGTCGGTGGACGCGAGGAGCACCATGCGGCCGCGCTCGCGGGCGGCGGCCTGCGCGCCGGCGGCGATGGTGGAGAAGTAGGGGTCGGAGATGTCCTGGACGACGAGGCCGAGCAGGCCGGTCCGGGAGCGGGCGAGCGCCTGGGCCTGGGCGTTGACGACGTAGCCGAGGTCGTCGGCGGCGGCGCGGACCCTGTCGACGAGATCGGGGCCCGGCTGGCGCGCCGACCCGTTGAGCACGCGCGACGCGGTCGCGAGGGACACCCCGGCGCGGTCCGCGACGTCCTGCAGCCGAGCTCTGGCCACCTGCCACCTCCTGGTCGGTGGGACGTCGGGGCGTCCGCGCGTCCTTGTCGGCGCGATCCTAGGGCCGCGACCACGGTGACCGCTTGACGTGCCACCGGGCGAGACCCTACCGTGGGAGACGGAAAGCGCATTCCGTTGCCGACGGCACGCAGCGGGAGCGCCGAAGAGTTCTCGCACCACTCGCGCGTCCGACGAAGGAGTCCTCGCAGTGACCACTACCCGCACCCTGCGCATCGCCATGAACGGCGTCACCGGCCGCATGGGATACCGCCAGCACCTCGTCCGCTCGATCCTGCCCATCCGCGAGCAGGGCGGCGTCGAGCTCCCCGACGGCACCCGGGTGCAGGTCGAGCCGATCCTCGTCGGCCGCAACGAGGCCAAGCTCGCCGAGCTCGCGAAGAAGCACGACGTCGCCGAGTGGACCACGGACCTCGACGGCGCCATCCACGCCGCCGACACCGACATCGTGTTCGACGCCGCCATGACCAACCTGCGCGCCGCCACCCTGTCCACCGCCATGAAGGCCGGCAAGCACGTCTACACCGAGAAGCCCACCGCCGAGACGCTCCCCGAGGCGATCGCCCTCGCCCAGCTCCGCGAGGCCACCGGCGTCACCGCCGGCGTCGTCCACGACAAGCTCTACCTGCCCGGCCTCGTCAAGCTCCGCCGCCTCGTCGACGAGGGGTTCTTCGGCCGCATCCTGTCCCTGCGCGGCGAGTTCGGCTACTGGGTGTTCGAGGGCGACCACCAGCCCGCCCAGCGCCCCTCCTGGAACTACCGCAAGGAGGACGGCGGCGGCATGACCACGGACATGTTCTGCCACTGGAACTACGTCCTCGAGGGCATCCTCGGCCAGGTGCGCACCGTCAACGCCCAGACCGTCACGCACATCCCCACCCGCTGGGACGAGCAGGGCAAGGAGTACACCGCCACCGCCGACGACGCCGCCTACGGCATCTTCGAGATCGAGACCCCCGACGGCGACCCCGTCGTCGCGCAGATCAACTCCTCCTGGGCCGTGCGCGTCTACCGCGACGAGCTCGTCGAGTTCCAGATCGACGGCACCCACGGCTCCGCCGTCGCCGGCCTGCGCAAGTGCGTCGCCCAGCAGCGCGCCCACACCCCCAAGCCCGTGTGGAACCCCGACCTGCCCGTCACCGAGCCGTTCCGCGACCAGTGGTCCGAGGTCCCCGCCAACGCCGACCTCGACAACGGCTTCAAGCTGCAGTGGGAGGAGTTCCTGCGCGACGTCGTCGCCGGCCGCGAGCACCGGTTCGACCTGCTGTCCGCCGCCCGCGGCGTCCAGCTCGCCGAGCTCGGCCTCCGGTCGTCCGCCGAGGGCCGCCGCCTCGACGTCCCGGAGATCACCCTGTGAGCGCCACCGTCGTGGGCCGCGAGGGCGCCCCCGTGCTCACCGGCAGCGGCGCCACCGTGCGCCTGCCCCGCTTCGACGACGCCGGACGCGTCGCCGGGACCGAGGTGCGCGAGCTCAACGCGCCCGGCCCCTGGACCGCGCCGTCCGCACCGATCCGCTCCCGCGTCGCTTTCGCCGCCGCGCACGTCGTGCCGCACGTCGGCGCCGAGAACGTGCCCGGCGCACCCGCCGCCGTCGACTGGGACGCCACCCTCGCCTACCGGCACCAGATCTGGCGGTACGGCCTCGGCGTCGCCGACGCCATGGACACCGCCCAGCGCGGCATGGGCCTCGACTGGGCCGCCACCCAGGAGCTCGTGCGCCGCTCCGCCGCCGAGGCCGCGTCCGTCGGCGGGGCCGTCGCCTGCGGCGCGGGGACCGACCATCTCGACCCCGCCCTCGTGGCGACCTGGCAGCCCGGCGACCCGACGGCGCTCGCCGCCGTCACCGACGCCTACCGCGAGCAGGTCCGCGTCGTCCAGGAGTCCGGCGCGCAGGTCATCGTCATGGCGTCCCGCGCCCTGGCGCAGGTCGCCCGCTCCGCCGAGGACTACGCCCGCGTCTACGACGCCGTCCTCGCCGAGGCCGACCGGCCCGTCGTCCTGCACTGGCTCGGCACCATGTTCGACCCCGCGCTCGCCGGCTACTGGGGATCGGAGTCCGTGGAGACCGCCACCGCGACGTTCGTCGACCTCATCAAGGCCCACCAGGCCAAGGTCGACGGCGTCAAGGTGTCGCTGCTCGACGCCGGGCACGAGATCGGCCTGCGCCGCACCCTCGCCGCGCTCGACGGCTCCCCCGTGCGGCTCTACACCGGCGACGACTTCAACTACCCGGAGCTCATCGCCGGCGACGAGCAGGGCCACTCCGACGCCCTGCTCGGCATCTTCGCCGCGATCTACCCGGCGGCGTCCACCGCGCTCCAGGCGTTCGACGCCGGCCTCGACGGTGACGCGACCGGCGCCGCCCGCGGTCACGCGATCCTCGCCTCCACCGAGAAGCTCGGCCGGCACATCTTCCGCACGCCGACCTACTTCTACAAGACCGGCGTGGCGTTCCTGTCCTGGCTCAACGGGTTCCAGCCCGGCTTCCAGCTCGTCGGGGGCCTCCACTCGGGCCGCTCGCTGGCGCACCTCGTCCAGCTCGCCCGGCTCGCCGACGACTGCGGCATGCTGCTCGACCCGCACCTCGCCGCCCAGCGCCTGCGCGCGCTCCTCACCGTGAACGGGGTGGACTCGTGACCGACCTGCGCCGCTGCTCCCTCAACAGCGCCACCGTCAAGCACGCCTCCCTCGCCGACGCCGTCGACGCCGCCGCCCGCGCCGGGATGGGCGCCGTCGGGCTGTGGCGGCACCAGGTCGCCGAGCACGGCGTGGAGACCGCCCGCAAGATCGTCGAGGACGCCGGCCTGCGCGTCTCCTCGCTGTGCCGCGGCGGGTTCCTCACAGCGGCCACGCCCGCCGGGATCGCCGACGCCGTCGACGACAACCGGCGCGCCATCGAGGAGGCAGCGGGCATCGGCACGCGCGAGCTGGTGCTCGTCGTGGGCGGGCTGCCCGGGTCGTCGCCCGAGCAGCCGCCCGCGCCCGGCACGGACCGTGACGTCGTCGCGGCCCGGCAGCGCGTCGCCGACCGTCTCGCCGACCTCGCCCCGATCGCCGCCGAGCACGACGTGCGCCTCGTCCTGGAGGCGCTGCACCCGATGTTCGCCGCCGACCGGGCCGTGCTGTCCACGCTCGGGCAGGCGCTCGACCTCGCCGCGCCGTTCGACGCCCGCACCGTCGGCGTGGTCGTGGACACCTACCACGTGTGGTGGGACCCCGACCTGCAGGCGTCGATCGCCCGCGCCGGGCGCGAGGGCCGCCTCGCCGGCTACCAGGTGTGCGACTGGAACCTGCCGTTCGCGCCGTCGGCCCTCAACTCCCGCGGGCACGTCGGCGACGGGTACGTCGACTTCGCGACCATCAGCCGCTGGGTCGCCGAGGCCGGGTACGACGGGGACGTCGAGACCGAGATCTTCAACGAGGAGATCTGGGCCGCGGACCCCCTGGACACGGCCCGGACCGTCGCGGCCCGGTACGCGCAGCACGTCGCGCCGCACCTCTGAGGGTCGCCGACCTCGCCCGAGGCCCCGTCCGGTCGTCGACCGGACGGGGCCTCGTGCCGTCAGCCCGGCGACGCACCGCCGTGCTGCGGGCGTCAGCCCTCCCGCTCGACGGGCAGCCAGAGCTCGCAGCTCGCGTGGGTCGCGGTGAGCTCGAGGTAGCGCAGGATCGACGGCCCCGGGCGCAGCCGCCACGGGTTCGAGGGGAACCACTCGGTCGCGGTCGCCGCCCAGGTCCGCTGGAGGGTCTCCGGGAACGGGCCGCTGGACGCGAACACCGCCCAGGACCCCGCGGGCACCCGGACGACGTCCAGGTCCTCCGGCGGCGGCACGGAACCATCGGTCGCGACGCCGTGCAGGTAGGTGAGCAGGGTGCCCTCGGGGGCGTCCGGGTCGACGTCCGCCGTGACGGCGAGGATGCCGGGCGGCTCGGCGGACGACAGCGCCTTGAGCCGCTGGTGCTCGGCGGGCGGGATCGACGCGACGTGCGCCTGGACGTGCGGGTTGACCCCGGCGTGGATCAGCGGGACCTGCGCGGCGTGACCCACGAGGACCAGCTCGGGACGGTCGGTGACGGTGACGTGCATGGGGGTGCTCCCTTCCACGCTCAGGCGGAACCTGAGCACGGGTTGTGCGTGCAGGGGACCGCCGTCACGACGCACGTCCGCCGGGCCCGTGCCGTGCACGGCCCGGAACGCACGCCCGAAGGCCTCCACCGAGCCGTACCCGTGGCGCACGGCCACGTCGAGCAGGTTCGGCGCTCCGCCGACGAGTTCGGCGCCGGCGAGCGTCATGCGCCGCCGTCGCACGTACTCCGACAGCGGCATCCCCGCCAGCGACGAGAACATCCGCCGCAGGTGGTACTCGGTGGTGCCGCGCCGCCGTGCGAACGCCGCCACGTCGAGGTCGTCCTCGCGTTCCACCAGGTCGACGAGGTCGTTGAGCGTGCCGATCATGCGGTCCCTCCTCTCACCGACGATCCTGCGGGAGCACCCCGCCCCCGGACCCGATCATCGCGGTCCGGTGCGATCGGTGCGCGGCCCGCACCGGCGCGGGAGGTGCCGGGAACTCCGCCCGCCGCCCGTTCGTCGTACCGTGTGGCCCGTCGGCTCCTCCTCCCGCCGACGGGCCACCACCGTCCACAGAAGGTCACGATGAGCACGAGCACCCCCTCCCCCGTCCTGCGCGCGAACGGCCTCGCGGCCGGGTACGGCGGCGCCGACGTCGTGCACGGCATCGACCTGGAGCTGGTCGCCGGCGGAGCGCCGGTGGGCGTCGTCGGGGCGTCGGGCTCCGGCAAGTCGACGATCGTGCGGGCACTGGCCGGCGTCGTGAAGCCGACGGGCGGCCACGTCACCTGGTCGGGCCGACCCGTGTCCCGCGTCGGGCTGCGGGACAAGAAGCGGTTCCGGGCGCAGGTGCGTCGCGTCGCGCAGGAGGGCCTCGGCACCATCGACCCGCGCTCCACCGTGGACCGGGTGCTGGGCGGTGCGCTGACCGACGCGCGCCGGGCGGGCACCGCCAACGGGGCGACCGTCGCGGAGCTGCTCGCGCACGTGGCCCTGGAGCCGCGGTTCTCCTCGCGCGTGGTCGGCACGATGTCCGGCGGGGAGAAGCAGCGGCTCGTCCTGGCCACGGCGCTCGCCACCCGCCCCGCGGCGCTGCTGCTCGACGAGCCCCTGACGGCCGTCGACCCCGCCATGCGCGGCGAGGTCGTGCGCCGGCTCGCGGAGACGACGGCGGCGGACGGCACCGCCGTGCTGCTGGTCTCGCACGACCTCGAGCTCGTCGAGCACCTGTGCCCGCACGTGCACGTCCTCGCCGAGGGCACGTTCGTCGCGTCGGGCACGCTGTCGCAGGTCCTCGCCGACCCCGAGCACCCCGCCGTGCAGGACCTCGCGCAGGCCGCCCCGCTGGCCGTCCAGCGCTTCCGCTGACCCGCCGTCGGGGTTCCCCCCGGCGCAGGTCGGGCACCGCCCCACCGGCGTGTGCTCGCACGGCGCGGGACCCGGGCGACGGGTAGGCTCGACCAGGCGTTCGCCACCCCCACCCCGCTCCCGAGGAGTTCCATGCCGACCTGGTCCGACGACCCCCGGACGGTCCTGTCGTGACCGGCTGGGCCGTCGCGACCCCGCCCGTGGTCGCGACGTGGGACGTCAGGGACGCGGACGCGCTGGCGGGCACCCGCCAGCAGCTGGAGTCGACGGTGCGGTCGCGGCTGCCCGTGCTCGACCGGCCGCAGCACCAGGAGATGCTGTCCCACGTGGTGCTCGTGGCGAGCGAGCTCGTCACGAACGCGCTGCGGCACACGGACGGCCCCGCCCGCCTCGACCTCATGGTCGCCGAGGGGTCGCTCCTGGTGTCCGTCCTCGACCACCGGCCCGACGTCCCGCCGGTGCTCAGCCCGGACCGCGACCTGGGGCAGGGCGGGTTCGGGCTGCAGCTCGCGATGCGCGTCGCCGACGACGTCGGCTGGTTCCGGACGGACGGCGGCAAGCGGGTGTGGGCGCGGTTCGCCGTGCCCGCCGTCGAGGTGGCGCCGCGGCCCGCGCCGGCTCGACGCGGACCACGGCGCCGGGCGTCAACGGACGGCGGCCGGTAGGTACCGTTCGACGTGCGCCGAGCGCCGGACCACGCGGCGCAGCGCCGTGAGGTCGCCGTGCAGCGCACCGACGGCCCGCGCCTGCACGACGACGTTCCCCAGCGCGGCCCCCTCCACGGGTCCCGCGACCACGGGCAGGCCCGTGGCCTCGGCGGTGAGCCGGCACAGCAGGACGTTCTGCGACCCGCCGCCGACGACGTGCAGCACGTCCACCTCGCGCCCCGCGAGCCGGGTCACCTCCGCGAGCACGCGCCGGTAGGCGTCCGCCAGGGAATCGAGGATGCAGCGCACGACCTGCCCGACACCGTCCGGCACGGGCTGGCCCGTCGCGGCGGCCGCCGCCGCGATCCGGGCGGGCATGTCCCCGGGCGGCAGGAACTCCCAGGCGTCGAGGTCCACGACGGTCCGCCGCGGCGCGGCCTCCGCGGCGGCCGCGAGCGCCTCGTCCAGCGTCACCTCGCGGCCGGCCTCGCGCCAGGTGCGCAGGGTCTCGGACAGCACCCACAGCCCCATGACGTTCTTGAGGTAGCGGACGGTGCCGTCGACGCCGAGCTCGTTGGTGACGTCGGCGCGGCGGCTGTCCTCGGTGAGCACGGGCGCGTCGAGCTCGAGGCCGACGAGCGACCAGGTGCCGGACGACACGTAGGCGAAGCGTTCGCCCTCGGCGGGCACCCCGACGACGGCCGACGCCGTGTCGTGGGACCCGACGGCGACGACGGGGACGGCGCCGAGCCCGGTCGCGGCCTGCACGGCCGGGGTGAGGGGTCCGACGACGGTGCCGGGCTCGACGAGGTCGGCGAGGCGGGAGCGCAGGTCGCCGAGCTCGGGGTAGGCGGTCTGCAGCGCCTCGATGACGGGGAGGGACCACTGGCGGGTGGTGGCGTCGACGAGGCCCGTGGTGGACGCGTTGGTGACCTCGGCGACGACCTGACCGGTGAGCCAGGAGGCGACGAGGTCGGGGACGAGCCGCACGGACGCGGTGAGCGGCCAGGTGGGGTCGTGGCGTCCGGCGACGATCTGGAACTCGGTGTTGAACGGCAGGGTCTGGAGCCCGTTGACGGCGTAGTGGTCGGCGGCGCCGAGCCGGTCGAGCACCTCGTCGGCGACGCCGGTCAGGCGCGGGTCGCGGTGGTGGCGCAGGTGGCCGAGCAGGATGCCGTCGGCGGCGACCGCGCCGTAGTCCACCGCCCAGGAGTCGATGCCGACGGCGGCGACGTCCACGCCCCGCTCCCGGGCGAGCACCCCGGCGGCCCGCAGGCCGTCGAGGGTGCCGCGCCACAGGTGGAGCAGGTCCCAGTGCAGGGCGGTGCCGTCGGCGGTGGGCACCTCGACGGGGCCGTTGGTGAACCGGCCGACCTCGGTGAGGTCGATCCGTTCGTCGCCGGGGCCGCCGGTGAGGACGGCGAGGACGACACGGCCGCTGGTCGCGCCGAGGTCGACGGCGACGAAACCGTGCCCGCGGGCGGGGTCGGGCGCGCCGCTCACCGCAGGAACGCCTGGGTCACACCGGCGTCGACGGGGACGTGCAGGCCGGTGGTGTGCGAGAAGTCGGCGGTGCACAGGGCGAACGCCGCGTTGGCGATGTGCTCGGGCAGCACCTCGCGCTTGAGCAGGGTGCGCTGGGCGTAGAACGCGCCGAGGTCCTCCTCGGGGATGCCGTACGTCTTCGCGCGGTTGGCGCCCCAGCCGGACGCGAAGATGCCGGACCCGCGCACCACGCCGTCGGGGTTGATGCCGTTGACCTTGATGCCGTGCTCGCCGAGCTCGGCGGCCAGCAGGCGCACCTGGTGGGCCTGGTCGGCCTTCGTGGCCGAGTAGGCGATGTTGTTCGGGCCGGCGAACACGGAGTTCTTCGACGAGATGTAGATGATGTCGCCGCCGAGCCGCTGGTCGACGAGCACGCGGGCGGCGTTCTTCGACACGAGGAACGACCCCTTGGCCATGACGTCGTGCTGGAGGTCCCAGTCGGCCTCGGTGGTGTCGAACAGCGACTTGGACAGGGACAGCCCCGCGTTGTTGACGACGATGTCGACACCGCCGAACGCGAGCACGGCCTCGGCGAGCGCGGCCTGGACGGCGGCCTCGTCGGCGACGTCCGCCGCGACCCCGATCGCGACGTCGGTGCTGCCGTTCGCCGTGTTGATCTCAGAAGCCACGGCGCGGGACTTCTCCAGGTCGAGGTCCGCGACGACGACGCACGCGCCCTCGGCGGCGAGGCGCTCGGCGATGGCCCTGCCGATGCCCGACGCCGCGCCCGTGACGAACGCGATGCGGGTGGCCAGCGGCTTCGGCCGCGGCTTGCGCTGCAGCTTCGCCTCCTCCAGCGCCCAGTACTCGATGCGGAACTTCTCCGCCTCGTCGATGGGCCGGTAGGTCGAGAGCGCCTCGGCGCCGCGCATGACGTTGATGGCGTTGACGTAGAACTCGCCGGCCACGCGGGCGGTCTGCTTGTCGGCGCCGTAGGAGAACATGCCGACGCCCGGCACGAGGACGATCGCCGGGTCGGCGCCGCGCATCGCGGGCGGCTCCTCGCCGCGCGACCGGGCCTCGGCCGCGCCGCGCTCGTAGTACGCCGTGTAGTCGGTGCGGTAGGCCTCGTGCAGGGCGGGCAGGCGGTCGACGATCTCCTCGACGCTCGCCGTGGCGGGCAGGTCGACGACGAGCGGCTTGACCTTGGTGCGCAGGAAGTGGTCCGGGCACGACGTGCCGAGCGCGGCGAGCGCCGGGTGGTTCTCCGCCGCGAGGAAGTCGAGGACGACGTCGGTGTCGGTGAAGTGCCCGACCTGCGGCCGGTCCTGCGAGGCGACGGCGCGCAGGTGCGGGGCGAGCGCGGCGGCCTTCGCGCGCCGCTCCGCAGCGGGCAGGGCGCCGTAGCCGTCGAGCGCGGGACCGAACGGTGCGGGCCGCCCGTGCGTCGCGATGTGCTCGGCGGCCGTCTCGATGATCCACAGCGAGTGACGCTCGGCCTCCTCGGCCGTGTCTCCCCACGCGGTGATGCCGTGCCCGCCGAGCACGGTGCCGATCGCGTCCGGGTTCGCCGCCTTGATCTCGGCGATGTCGAGGCCGAGCTGGAAGCCGGGGCGGCGCCACGGCACCCACACGACCTTGCCGCCGAAGATCTTCTCGGTCAGCGCGGGGCCGTCGGCGGCGGTGGCGATCGCGATGCCGGAGTCGGGGTGCAGGTGGTCGACGTGCGCGGCGTCGACGAGGCCGTGCATGGCCGTGTCGATGCTCGGCGCGGCGCCGCCCTTGCCGTGCAGGCAGTAGTCGAACGCGGCGACCATCTCGTCCTCGCGCTCCACGCCCGGGTAGACGTCGACCAGGGCCCGCAGGCGGTCGAGCCGCAGCACCGCCAGGCCCCCCGCGGTCAGCGTGCCCAGGTCGCCCCCGGAGCCCTTGACCCACAGCAGCTCGACGTCCTGGCCGGTCACCGGGTCGGTCTCGGTGCCCTTCGCCGACGTGTTGCCCCCGGCGTAGTTGGTGTTCCTCGGGTCGGCGCCCAGGCGGCGGGACCGCTCGACGAGGGCGGTGACGGTCGGGTTGGTCATGAGGTGCTCCGGTGCTCGGTTCGGGTGTGCAGCGACGGGGGTGGCGGTCGGCCGGTGGGCCGTCCGGTCAGGCGGGGGGCTCGTGGGCCGAACCCACGAGCGGTGCGGTGAGGAACGTGGTCAGGCGCGCCAGCGACCGGGCGCACCCCGGGTCCTGCGGCTGGTTGAGGTGCCCGTGGCGGGTGGCGTCCTCCCGGACCAGCACGACGTCCGACCCGGCCGCGGCCAGCTCGGCCGCGAACGCCTCGCCGGACGCGCGCAGCGCGTCCCGGTCGGACGTGAGGACGAGCGTCGGCGGCAGGCCGCGCAGGTCCTGCCCGCCGGGGAACGCGTACGGGGAGCCCGCGTCGCCGTCGTGCCCCACGTAGTTGTCGGTCATGGCGCGGTACCGCGCGGGCGGGAACCCCTCGCCCGGGGAGACGGACCGCACCTTGGCGAGGAGCTCGTCACGGGCGGGCGGCAGGTCGCGGTGCAGGACGGGGTAGGCCAGGACGACGCTGCGCGGCAGCACCGGCACCGTGCCGGGCGGCAGCGGGACGACGCCGTCGACGCCCGCGACCGCGTCGCGCAGGCGCAGCGCCGCCCCGGCCGCGAGGTTGCCGCCGGCGCTCGCCCCGCCCACCGACCAGGCGTCGGGAGCCACGCCGAGGCCGGCGCCGGCCGCCCACGCGAACGCGGAGGCCAGCTCGTGGGACGGCACCGGGAAGTGCACGTCCGTCCGCCCCGACCCGGCGCCGGGCAGCGCCGCACGCTCCTCGAACGACGGCACCAACGAGTAGTCGACCGTCACCACGACGACGCCGTGCGCCGCCAGGTGGCGGGCCACGCCGTCCGCCTCGTGCATGTCCAGGTCGCCGCGGTAGAACGCCCCGCCGTGCGCCCACACCAGCCCCGCCACCGGGGTCCCGGCGGGCTCGTGGACGCGCACCCGCAGGTCGCCGTGCGGGCCGTCCAGGAGCCGCTCCGTGACGCGCACGGCTGCCGCCGGGGCCGACGCCGGGGCCACGGTCGCGGCCGTCGTGGTGCCGCCCGCCGACATCAGGCGCCCCAGCCGGCCTGCTGCCCGCCGACGCGGTCCGCGGCGATCTGCTGCTGGTAGCCCGACGCCGCGTACGCCGCCATCGGGTCGGCGGGCAGGCCGCGGGCGACGCGGTGCTCGGCCAGCGCCGGGCGCACGTCCGCGTAGAAGGCGTCCATGAAGACCGCGTTCGCGGCCAGCACGTCGCCCGCCTCCTGCGCCGCGCCCAGCGCGTCACGGTCCAGCAGCAGGGCGCGGGCCGTCATCTCCTGGACGTTGAGGACCGAGCGGATCTGGCCCGGGATCTTGTCCTCGATGTTGTGGCACTGGTCGAGCATGAGCGCGACGCCCGAGCCCTCGTCCAGCCCGCCGCCGCGGACGACCTCCACCATGATGCGGAAGAGCTGGAACGGGTCCGCGGCGCCCACGATGAGGTCGTCGTCGGCGTAGAACCGCGAGTTGAAGTCGAACGAGCCGAGCCGGCCGAGCCGCAGCAGCTGCGCCACGATGAACTCGATGTTCGTGCCCGGGGCGTGGTGCCCGGTGTCCAGGCACACCATCGCCCGCTCGCCGAGGGCGCTGACCTGCACGAACGACGTGCCCCAGTCCGGGACGTCCGTGTGGTAGAACGCGGGCTCGAAGAACTTGTACTCCAGCACCAGGCGCTGCTCGTCGGACAGGCGCGCGTAGATCTCGCTCAGCGACTCGTGCAGCCGGTCCTGGCGGGCCCGCAGGTCGGCCTGCCCGGGGTAGTTCGAGCCGTCGGCGAGCCAGATCTTCAGGTCCCGCGAGCCCGTCGCGTCCATGATGTCCACGCACGCGAGGTGGTGGTCGATCGCGCGGCGCCGCACCGCCGGGTCGTGGTGCGTCAGCGAGCCCAGCTTGTACTCGTCGTCCTGGAACGTGTTCGAGTTGATGGTGCCGAGCGCGACGCCGTGGTCGGCGGCGAACCGGCCGAGGGACGCGTAGTCGTCGACCTCGTCCCACGGGATGTGCAGCGCCACGCTCGGCGCCAGGCCCGTGAGGCGGTGCACCTGCGCGGCGTCGGCGATCTTCTCCTGCGGCGTGCGCGGGGTGCCCGGCGTGGCGAACACCTTGAAGCGGGTCCCGGAGTTCCCGTACGCCCAGGACGGCACCTCGATCGCGAGGCGGTCCAGCACGGGGGTGATGTCGGCGAAGGTCGGCATGGGTGGTGTCCTCAGTCCTGGCGGGTGCGGGCGGCGTCGCCCTTCGGGTCGGTGGTGGTGCCGGCCGCGTCGGCGGCGGCGAGCTGGGTCTCCAGGTGGAAGACCTCGGTGAGCTCGGTCATGGACTCGGCGGGGCCGGCGCCGTCGAAGAACTCGGCCATCTCGGCCTGCCAGCGCGCGTCGACGTCGCGCAGCCCCATCGCGGCCCGGGCGGCGTCGGGGTCGGTGCTCTCGAAGTAGCCGACGACCCGACCGTCCGGTGCGGTGAAGATCGAGTAGTTGCGCCAGCCGGTCTCGGCCAGCGCGCGCAGCATGTCGGGCCAGACCTCGCCGTGGCGGCGGCCGTACTCGGCGAGCCGGTCCGGGCGGACCCGGAACTCGAACATCACGCGACGGACGGGGTGCTGCGGTGTCACCGGTCCTCCTCGACCTGGTCTTGAATCGTTTCAAGATCACGCTACCGCGCCCCCCGCCCACCGGGCAAGACGGATAGCATCCGGGAACCAGCACGCCGACCCGTGCCACCGACGAGAAGAGACCCGATGCCCGGCCCCGCCCGACGCCGCACGTCCATCTCCGACGTCGCCCGGCACGCCGGGGTGTCCGTCGGCACCGTCTCCAACGTCCTCAACCGCCCCGACCGCGTCACCCCCAGCACCCGCGAACGCGTCGAGGCCGCCATCACCGAGCTCCGGTTCGTCCGCAACGGCTCCGCCCGCCAGCTGCGCGCCGGCACCATCACCACCGCCGGCCTCGTCGTCCTCGACGTCGCCAACCCCTTCTTCACCGACGTCGCCCGCGGCGTCGAGGACCGCCTCGACGAGGCCGGGTACACCCTCATGCTCGCCAGCTCCGACGAGCAGCCCGACCGCGAGGCCCGCTACCTGCGCCTCTTCGAGGAGCACGGCGTCCAGGGCGTCATGGTCGTCCCCGCCACCGACGACGTCGACCACCTCCTCGACCTCCACGACCGCGGGCTGCGCGTCGTCCTGCTCGACCGCCCCTCCCCCACCACCGCGCTGTCGTCCGTCGCCGTCGACGACCACGCCGGCGCCGCCGCCGCCACCGCCCACCTGCTCGACCTCGGCCACGAACGCCTCGCGTTCCTCAACGGCCCGCACACCATCCGCCAGTGCGCCGACCGCTCCGCCGGGGTCCGCGCGGCCCTCACCACCGCCGGTCTCGACCCCGCCGACGCCCTCGTCGAGATCACCCTCGACACCCTCAACGCCGACGGCGGCCAGGCCGGCACCGAGCAGGCCCTCGCCCTGCCCGACCGACCCACCGCCCTGCTCTGCGTCAACGACCTCGCCGCCCTCGGCGCGCTGCGCACGCTGCGCACGGCCGGCATCCCCGTGCCCTCCGGCATGGCCGTCGTCGGCTACGACGACGTCGCGTTCGCCGGCGAGCTCGCCACCCCCCTGACGTCCGTGCGGCAGCCCACCCACCGCCTCGGCCACCGCGCCGCGGACCTCCTGCTCGCCACCGACGACACCCCCGAGCACGTGACCTTCCAGCCGGAGCTCGTCGTCCGCGCCTCCACCACGGGCCTGACCTGACGCGACTCGGCGCGCGATCCGCCGACTCAGCGCACCGGCCCGCGAGTCAGCGCACGATCCGCCGACTCAGCGCACCGGCCCGCAAGTCAGCGCACGATCCCGCGAGTCAGCGCAGGATCCGCCGAGTCAGCGCACGGGACGTCCGTCATCGGAATCCCTTCGTGACGCCGGCTGGCCCCACCGAGGAGGCCGACCTCGGAAGCTTGCGCTGAGTCGCGGGCCGGTGCGCTGACTCGCGGGATCCTGCGCTGACTCGCGGCCGGTGCGCTGACTCGCGGCAGGGACGACGAGGGCCCCGCCGGAATGCTCCGGCGGGGCCCTCGGGTCGGGTCAGGGTCGGTCAGGCGCGGCGACGGACCACGACGACGGCGGCGACCCCGAGGCCGACGAGCAGCAGCGCGCCGAGCGCGAGCGGCAGGACGGTGGAACCGGTCTGCGGGAGCTGGTCCTCGTCGGTGGCGACGGTCTGGGCGTCGACGCGGACGTCGTTGGCCCGCACGTCGTCGGTGTCACCGGTGTCGTCGATCGGCGCGACGGTGCTCTGGCCGGTGCGGCCGGGGGTCTCGTCGTCGGTCGGGGCGACGGGCTCGGAGACCTCGGGCGAGGGCTCGGTGGACGGCTCCGTCGACGGCTCGACGGACGGCTCGGTCGAGGGCTCCGCGGAGGGCTCGGTGGACGGCTCCGTGGACGGCTCGGTCGAGGGCTCCGGCGTGGGCTCCGTGGAGGGCTCGGGCTGCGGCTCCTCGGGGACCTCGGTGCCGTCGCACGTCACGACGCCCTCCCAGTGGTAGTTGGTCTCGGCGACCTGCACCCACACGTAGGAGTACGACGTCCAGCCGGGCCACTTGGCGTGCGTCGTCACGTCGAACGTGACCTCGCCGGAGTAGTCGGTGTCGGCATGAAAGTTGAAGTCCTGGGTGGCGCGAGTGGCGTTGTCCATGACGCGCACGTTGACGTCGTTGTTGCCGGAGAGGCCCTCGGGGTAGGTGACGACCAGGTGCCCGTCGCAGGTCGGCGCGGGGTAGAACCAGCCGCCGCTGTCCGGGATCACCCGGATAGAGACGTGGCTGATCTCCTGCTGCTGGCCATTCGCGTTCGTAGCGGGCGTCTTGACCGTCACCGAAGCCGCGGGGGGCTCCACGTGGTACTGGTCGACGTCCTTGGCGGACTTGACGCAGACCTCGGCGACGAGAAATCCGTCGGGGGCCTTCGCCGTGTACTCGAGGCCGCTGAGAGGTTCGAACTTTCGCCAGCCCTCCCCGGTCGGGCAGGTCTCCTGCGCGTTGCCGTTGCTGTGGCCCTTGCCGGCGGTGACGCCGCCGGCGGCGTGGGCGACGGGGGCGACGGAGACGGCCCCGAGGAGCAGGAGGAAGAGGGTGGCGATCAGGGCGATCGGCGCACGCAGGCGGGCAGCGGTCATCGGGTGGGCTCGCTTCACGAGGTGGAGGGGTGGCCTCGGAAGCCTAGGGCACGTGACGGAGTGTCCGGAAGTCCGGACATGTGAGCGTTATCGGACGGTGACCTCGATGCCGGAGAGCGTCGTCGCCTCGGCCGCGACGGCGTCGAGCAGGCGGGGGTCGAGGCTCGCGCCGCCGGGCAGGAGACCGGTGAGCGCGGTGAGGGCGCGGGCGACGTCCTCGGGCCGCGCGTCGGCGGCCGACCCGCCGCCGACGGCCGCGACGACGCGTTGCAGCTCGGCCCCGCGGGGGTCGTCGACGGCGCGTCCCGCGACGGCCTCGCGCCGCACGACCTCGGCCCACGCGGCGAGCGCGTACGCGGCGCCGAGGGGCACCTCGCCGGCGGCCAGGCGCGCGACGACGGTGTCGCCCCAGCGGTAGGGGATCTTCTGGGTGCCGTCCATGGACACCTGGCGCGTGGTGTGCCCGGTGGCGGGGTTGGCGAACCGCACGAGCAAGGACTCGCCGTAGGCCCGCAGGTCGGCGCCCTCGGGGGGCGTGAGGGTGGGCAGGGCGTCGTCGAACAGCAGGCGGCGGGCGTGCCCGCGGATCGCGGGGTCGGCGACGGCCTCGGCGATGGTCTCGTGCCCGGCGAGGCGGCCGGCGTACGCGAGGAGCGAGTGGGTGCCGTTGAGGAGACGCAGCTTGGCGCGCTCCCACACGGACACGTCGTCGGTGAGGGTGGCGCCGGCCTCCTCCCAGGCGGGTCGCGGCCCGGCGAACCGGTCCTCGATCACCCACTGGCTGAACGGCTCCCCCACGACGAGCCCTTCGTCGCGCACGCCGAGGACGGCCTCGACGTCGTCGCGCTGCTCGGGCGTGGTGGCGGGGACGATGCGATCGACCATGGAGCAGGGGAACGTGACCGACTCGGTGAGCCACGCGCGCAGGGCGTCGCCGTCGGGGCCGGGCAGGGCGGCGTCGACGGCCTCGCGCACGAGGCGTTCGAGGACGCGCCCGTTGTCGACCATGTTGTCGCAGGTGAGGACGGTGATCGGCCGGTGGTCGCCCTGGGCGAGGGACGCGCGGTGCCGGGCGGCGAGGCCGCGGGCGAGCAGGCCGACGGCGCCCGAGGGCCCCTCGGCCGGCGCGGTGGTGCCCGTGTGCTCGGCGCGCAGGGCGGCCAGGTCCCCGGCGACGAGCGACGTGTCGAGGCTGCCGGACGCGGTGCGGCAGTAGCCCTTCTCCGTGACGGTGAGGGTGACGAGGTGCGTGGTGGGCGCGGCGATCGTCGCCAGGACGCGGTCGGTCTCCTCGGCGGGCCAGGCGACGTCGAGGACGGCGCCGACGAGGTCGAGGGACGTCCCGGTCGCGCCGGCGGTGAGGACGGAGTAGACGCCGCCCTGGGGACGGAGCTGGTCGCGCACGGCGGCGGAGCGCTGCGTGACGCCGAGGATGCCCCAGCGCAGGTCGCCGGTGGCCCGCGCGGCCTTCTCCGTGCAGACCGCCTGGTGCGCACGGTGGAACGCCCCGATGCCGAGGTGGACGATGCCCACGGAGGTCGGCGTCACGGGCGCCTCGACGGTGCCCGGCAGGGTGGAGCGGTGCAGTCGGTCGGTCACGGTTCTCCTCGGTGAAGGGGGCGTGCAGCGGGCGGGGCCGTCGAGGAACGGACGACGAGATCGACGTCGAGCGGCGGCAGGTGCGGCGCGGCGCTGCCGGGGGCGGCGGCGACGAGCTGGTCGACGGCGGCGCGCCCGAGGGCGCGCAGGTCGACGCGGAGCGTGGTCAGGGGCGGGTCGACGAGCGACGCGACGTAGGAGTCGTCGCACCCGACGACGGAGAAGTCGTCGGGCACACGCAGCCGGCGGGCGCGCAGCCGGTCGACGAGACCGACGGCGACGAGGTCGTTGAAGGTGATGACGGCGGTGGCGCCGGTGGCGACGACGAGGTCGGCGGCGGCCTGCCCGCCCTCGACCTGGGGCCGGAACGCGCCGAGCTCGACGACCTCGACGTCGTCGTGCCGCGCGGCGGCGGCGGCCAGGCCGGCCCGGCGCGCCCGGTCGCTCCAGGAGGACGTCGGTCCGCCGACGTAGGCGATGCGCCGGTGCCCGAGGGCCCGCAGGTGGTCGACGGCGCGGCGCATCCCGGCGGCGTGGTCGGCCTCGACGGCGGCGACGCCGTCGACGGCGTGGTTGACGAGGACGACGGGCCGGCGGTCGGCGGCGGCGAGGGCACGGTCGACGGCGCGGGGCGAGCAGAGCACGACGCCGTCGGTCTGGGGGCCGAGCGTGTGCATGGCCTCGGCCTCGAGGTCGGGGTTCTCCTCGGTGTCGACGACGAACAGCCCGTAGCCGTGCTCGCGCGCGCGTTCCTGGGCGCCCTTGGCGACGGTCGCGAAGTAGGGGTTGGCGAGGTCCGGGACGACGAGGCCGTAGGCGCCGGCGCGGCCGGCGCGCAGGGAGGAGGCGGCGCGGTTCGGGCGGTAGCCGAGCTGGTCGGCGGCGGTGCGGACGCGCTGCCGGGTGGCGGGGGCGACGCGGTCCGGGTCGGACAGGGCCCGGGACACGGTGGAGATCGAGACTCCGGCGACGCGTGCGACGTCGTGCACGGTGACCATCGGTTGCCCCCTCATCCTGCGAACGTTTGCAGCGGCGCTGCGTGGTGACAGCGTAGCGCTTCCGGGGACTCGCTTCTCGTCCCGCCAGCCCGTAGGATGCAAACGTTGTCACCCCGACCGCCAGCACACCCGGCGCCCCGCACGGCACCGGACGTCACTCGACGAGGAGAGCCGCACGTGAGCGAGCCGTGGACCCTGCACCCTGACCGGGCCCTGCCCGCCGACCCGACCACCCGCGGCATCGCGCGGGAGGTCTACGCGGCGACGAAGGACCTGCCGATCGTGTCGATGCACGGGCACGTGCCGGTCGAGTGGTTCACGCAGGACACGTCGTTCGGCGACCCGGCGCAGCTGTTCGTCGTGCCGGACCACTACCTGACCCGCATGCTCGTCTCCCAGGGCGAGACCCTGCCGCGGCTCGGCGTCGGCTCCACGGCGGACGAGGCCGTGGAGACCGATCCGCGCGAGGTGTGGCGCCGCTTCTGCGCGGGATGGAAGCACTTCCGGGGCACCCCCACCCGCTACTGGCTGGAGCACGCGCTCGTCGAGATCTTCGGCGTGACCCAGCGCCCGTCGGCCGAGACCGCGGACGCGCTGTACGACCAGGTCGCGGCCCGCATCGCGGAGCCGGGCTTCCGCCCGCGGGCGCTGCTGGACACGTTCGGCATCGAGGTCATCGCGACGACGGACCCCGCGTGGTCGTCGCTGGAGGACCACACGCGCCTGGCGAAGGACGGCTACGGCGAGCGCGTGCTGCCGACGTTCCGCCCGGACCCGCTGCTGCACCTGGACCGGGCGACGTGGCGGGACGAGGTCGCGCTGCTCGGCGCGGCCGCCGGCACGGACGTGACGTCGTACGCCGCCTACCTGGACGCGCTGCGCGCGCAGCGCCAGAAGTTCGTCGAGGCCGGGGCGCGGGCCACGGACCACGGCCACCTGTGGGCGGACACCACCCCGCTCGACGACGCGGAGGCGCGCCGGATCTTCGACGCCGCCCTGGCGGGCGAGGTGACGGCCGACGAGGCCCGTGCGTTCAGCGGGCACATGCTGTTCCAGATGGCGGCGATGTCGGCCGAGGACGGTCTGGTCATGCAGCTCCACCCGGGCGTGCTGCGCGACCACGCGTCGGGCCCGGCGGCGACGTTCGGCCCGGACAAGGGCTACGACATCCCGGTCGTCACGGAGTTCACGCGGTCCCTGCGTCCGCTGCTGGACGCGTTCGGGCACCACCCGAACTTCCGCGTGATCGCCTTCACGGTCGACGAGGACGTCTACTCGCGCGAGCTCGGCCCGCTGGCGGGCGTGTACCCGGCGCTCAAGCTCGGTGCGCCCTGGTGGTTCCTCGACGCCCCGGAGGCGATGCGTCGCTTCCGCGAGTCGGCGACGGAGACGGCCGGGTTCTCGAACATGAGCGGGTTCGTGGACGACACCCGTGCCTTCTGCTCGATCCCGGCACGCCACGACCTGGCCCGCCGCGTCGACGCCGGCTACCTGGCGCGGCTGGTGGCCGAGCACCGGCTGGACCTGGACGAGGCGGTGGACACCGCCGTCGACCTCGCGTACCGGTCGGCGCTGGCGTCCTACCCGCGTCCCTGACGTCGCGCGTGGCCCCGGACCCGTCCGGGGCCACCGCGGCGGCAGCCGATAGAAAACGATTCACACCTACCCGAGGGGCAGCACGGCGATGAAGATGGGCTTCCGCTGGTACGGCGAGGGCAACGACACGGTCACGCTCGACCACGTCCGGCAGGTGCCGGGCGTCGAGACCATCGTGTGGAGCCTGCACCACAAGCAGGCCGGCGAGGTCTGGGAGCAGGCCGAGATCGACGCGCAGGTCGCGCACATCACCGGGCTGACGGACGAGGCCCGGGCCCGTGGGGTCACGCGCACCTTCGACGCCGACGTCGTGGAGTCGGTCAACGTGCACGAGTCGATCAAGCTCGGCCGCACGGTGCTCGGGATGAGCCGGGACGAGGCGATCGAGAACTACCGCACCACGATCCGGCGCCTCGGCCGGGCCGGGGTGAAGGTGGTCTGCTACAACTTCATGCCGGTGTTCGACTGGCTGCGCACCGACCTGTGGCGCCCCCTGCCCGACGGGTCGACGGCCCTGTACTTCGAGAAGGCCGTCGTGGACCGCATGACCCCCGAGAGCCTCATCGCGGACATGGCCGCCGGTTCGCACGGCCTCACCCTGCCCGGCTGGGAGCCCGAGCGGCTCGCCGGGTTCACCGAGCTGAACGCCGCCTACGCCGGCGTCACGCACGAGGACATGTACGCCAGCTACCGGTACTTCCTGGACGCGGTGATCCCGGTGTGCGAGGAGTCGGGCGTCAAGCTGGGTGTGCACCCCGACGACCCGCCCTTCGACGTGTTCGGCTGGCCGCGGGTGGTGTCCTCCCACGACGACCTGGCGCGCGTGCTGGACCTGCACCCGAGCCCGTACCACGGCCTGACGCTGTGCCTGGGGAGCTTCTCGGCGAACCCGCAGGCCGACGCGGTGGCCGCGGTCGAGGCGTACATGGACCGCATCCACTTCTCGCACGTGCGCAACATCAAGCACTTCCCGAACGGCGACTTCACCGAGGTCGCGCACCGGGCGTGCGAGGGCGACGTCGACACCGTCGGCATCATGAAGGCGTACGCCCAGGCCGGGTACACCGGCTACCTCAGGCCCGACCACGGCCGTCACCTGTGGGACGAGAACACCACGAACAAGCCGCGCCCCGGCTACGGCCTGTACGACCGTGCGCTGGGCATCCAGTACCTCCTCGGCGTCTGGGACGCCGTCCACCACACCGGGCGCTGAGCGCGCGCGCCCGCCCACCGCACCCCGCACCACCACGACGACAAGGACGACTCGTGCCCCTCGACCTCGACGCCACCGACGCCGCCCCGCACCCCGCCTGGCTGCCCGACGCCGCGCTCGCCGCGGCCGGGGGCCGCCGCCTCGCCCTCGACCTGACGTCGGTGGACGCGGGCCGCCACGGCGTCCTGGACCGGGCGGTGCTGGGCACCCTCGCCACGGAGCTCGAGCGGGCGGTCGCCGCGCACGGCGGTGCCGTCGTCGCCGCCACCGACTCCCCCGACCTGACCCTCCGGCTCACCGGCCTCGCCGGCACCACCCCCGCCGACGCGACGAGCGTGCGAGGAGACTCCGCAGGCGAGGCGGACAGGGCGGCCGCCGGCCCGCACGACGGCTTCACGGTGGTCCGCGCCGACGGCCGCGTGACCGTCACGGCCGCGACCCCGACCAGCCTGCTGCACGGCTGGTTCGAGGTCGTCCGCCAGGGCGAGGCGGCGTTCACCGGCGCCGACGGCGTCGCGCACCGCGCCCCGGCGGCGGCGCTGCGCATGCTCGACCACTGGGACAACGTGGACGTCCACCCCGTCATGGGGCAGGTGGAGCGCGGGTACGCGGGCGGGTCGATCTTCTACGACGCGGGCGTGGTGCGCGCGGACCTGTCGCGCGTCACGACGTACGCGCGGCTGCTCGCCGCCGTGGGGATCGACCGGGTGTCGATCAACAACGTCAACGTGCACGCGCGGGAGGCCCGGCTGCTCACGGACGACCTGCCGGAGGTCGCCCGCATCGCGGCGGCGCTGCGCCCGTACGGTGTGCGCATCCACCTGTCGGTGAGCTTCGCCGCGCCGATGACGCTGGGCGGGCTGGCGACGTCGGACCCCCTGGACGAGGACGTGCGCGCCTGGTGGCGCGACGCCGCGGACCGGGTGTGGGAGGCGATCCCTGACTTCGGCGGGTTCGTCGTCAAGGCGGACTCGGAGGGTCAGCCGGGACCGTTCGCGTACGGGCGGGACCACGCGGACGGCGCGAACGTGCTCGCGGAGGCGGTCGCGCCGCACGGCGGGCTGGTGCACTGGCGGGCGTTCGTCTACAACCACACGCAGGACTGGCGGGACCGGTCGACGGACCGGGCGCGCGCCGCGTTCGACCACTTCGCGCCGCTGGACGGCCGGTTCGCGGACAACGTCGTGGTGCAGGTCAAGCACGGCCCGCTGGACTTCCAGACGCGCGAGGCCGTCTCCCCGGTGCTCGCCGCGATGCCGCGCACGCGCCTCGCGCTGGAGCTCCAGGTGACGCAGGAGTACACGGGCCAGCAGCGCCACGCCTGCTACCTGGGGCCGTGGTGGGGCGAGCTGCTCGGGTTCCGGCCGTGGGACGGGGCCGCGGCCGAGGGCGCCACGACGGTCGCCGACGTCGTCACCGGGCACGGGCCCGACGCCGCGCCCGCGGTGGTCGCGGCCGGGGGTGGCGGCATCGCCGCGGTGTCGAACGTGGGCGACGACCGGTTCTGGACGGGTCACCCGTTCGCGCAGGCCAACCTGTACGCGTTCGGCCGGCTCACGTGGGACCCGACGCTGGACGCCACGGCCCTGCTCGACGAGTGGGTGTCGCTGACCTTCCCGGGCGCGTCCCCGGCGCTGCGGGACGCCCTGCACGGGATCCTCGACGGCTCGTGGCGCACGTACGAGCGGTACACGGCGCCGCTGGGCGTCGGGTTCATGGTCCGCCCGGGCCACCACTACGGGCCGGACGTCGACGGCTACGAGTACACGCCGTGGGGCACGTACCACTTCGCGGACCGGGACGGCATCGGGGTGGACCGCACCCGCGCGACCGGCACGGGGTACACCGGGCAGTACCCGGCACCGTGGCGCGACGTCTACGAGTCCCCCGACACCTGCCCCGACGAGCTGCTGCTGTTCTTCCACCACGTCCCGTACACCCACGTGCTGCACAGCGGCGTGAGCGTGGTCCAGCACGTCTACGACACGCACTTCGCCGGCGTCGAGCAGGTCGAGGCGATGGTCGCGCGCTGGGAGGAGGTCGCCGCCGAGGTACCCACCGACGTCGCGGACCGGGTGCGCGAGCGGCTGGCGGAGCAGCTCCGGTCGGCCGTGGAGTGGCGCGACCAGGTCAACACGTACTTCCTGCGCAAGTCCGGGATCCCCGACGCCCACGGCCGGACGATCTACTGACCCCTGCGGGCGCGGGGCCCGTCGGGACGGTCCGACGTGGCCCCGCGGTCCCGGTCAGGCGTGCGGGTCGGGCGTCAGCGTGTACTTGGTCTCGAGGTACTCGTGGATGCCCTCCGGGCCGCCCTCGCGACCGAGGCCGGACAGGTGCCAGCCCCCGAACGGGGCCGCCGCGTTCGACACCACGCCCGTGTTGAGACCCATCATGCCGGTGGCGAGACGCTCGATCATGCGCTGCCCCCGGGCGAGGTTCTCGGTGTAGACGTACGAGACGAGCCCGTACTCGGTGTCGTTCGCCAGGCGCACGGCGTCGTCCTCGTCGTCGAAGGTCGTCACGGCGAGCACGGGGCCGAAGATCTCCTCCCGGAGGATGGCGCTCCCCGGCCGGACGTCGCCGAGGACCGTGGCCTGGTAGAAGGTCCCGGGTCCGGGGATCGCGGCACCGCCGATGTGCAGCGTCGCCCCGCGGTCGAGGGCGTCGGTCACCAGGGCGTGCGTCTTGGACACCGCACGGTCGTCGATCAGGGGGCCGATGACCACGCCCTCCTCGGTGCCGCGGCCCACCGGGAGCTGCTCGACCCGGGCGGTGACGCGGCGGCTGAACTCGTCGGCCACGGACCGGTGCACGATGAACCGGTTGGCGGCGGTGCAGGCCTGGCCGATGTTGCGGAACTTGGCGGTCAGGGCCCCGTCGACGGCCTTGTCGAGGTCGGCGTCCTCGAAGACCACGAACGGCGCGTTGCCGCCGAGCTCCATCGAGGTGCGCAGGACGCCGCGCGCGGCCTGCTCGAGGAGCTGCTGCCCCACGGGCGTCGACCCCGTGAAGGAGAGCTTGCGCAGGCGCGGGTCCCGGATGATCGCCTCCGAGACCTCTCCCGAGGCTCGCGTCGTCACGACGTTGACCACCCCGGCCGGGACGCCCGCCTCCTCGAGCACGCGCGCGAGGAGCAGCGTCGTCAGGGGGGTGAGCGCGGCCGGCTTGACGACGACCGTGCACCCGGCCGCCAGGGCCGGCGCGATCTTGCGGGTCGCCATCGCGAGGGGGAAGTTCCACGGGGTGATGAGGTAGCACGGTCCGACGGGGTGCTGGGTCACGACCATGCGCCCCGTGCCCTCGGGGTTCGCGCCGTACCGGCCCTGGACCCGGACGGCCTCCTCGCTGAACCACCGGAGGAACTCGCCGCCGTAGGTGACCTCCCCCCGCGCCTCGGCCAGCGACTTGCCCATCTCGAGCGTCATCAGCAGGGCGAAGTCCTCCGCGCGTTCCTGCAGGAGGTCGAAGGCCCGGCGGAGGATCTCGGCGCGCTGCCGCGCCGGGGTGCGCGCCCAGTCGGCGCCGGCCCGGTCGGCCGCGTCGAGGGCGGCGAGCCCGTCCTCGACGGTGGCGCTCGCCACGTCCTTGAGGCCGTCGCCCGTCGCCGGGTCGTGCACGGGGAACGTCGCGGCGTCCGACGCCGGACGCCACCGCCCGCCGATGTAGAGCTCGTCCGGGACCTCGGACAGCAGGTCCAGCTCGCGCTGACGGGTCATCACCACTCCTCTCTCGCGGGCCGGCGAGCCCGGCCGCGCCCTGTTCGCCCCGACCGGGCCGCGCCCGGCCCGTCGTCGGCCTCCCGCCCCTCCCGCCGGCGTCCGGCGACGCGGCTCATGCCGTCCGGGGGTCGTGCCCGGTCGACCGGTCGATCATGACGCCGTCGAGGAACCGCGTGAGCTCGTCCGTCGCCGGGAGGGGGAGCACCGCGGCCACGTACTGGTCCGGCCGCACGAGGACGACGGCGCCGTCACGGTCGACCCCCCGTTCCGCGAAGACGTCGACGTCGTTCCACGCGCTCGGCCCGGCGGCGTAGACCTTCTCCCAGTCCGTCAGGCCCAGCGGCCCCGTGGCCGGCCGGAAGAGGTCGGGGACGAGGGCGACGTCGACGTCCTCGTGGCGCTGCTGGTAGATCACCTTGACGTCGAACACGGCGTCCACGTCGGCGTCGGGCGGGGTGAACCGGCTCAGCGGCGAGCCGGGCGAGGCCGCCCACGCCGCCCAGTCGGCGACGGCCGAGCCGGCGCCCGGCGGCTGCGCGTCGGCGAACACGTAGACGCGCCACCGGCCGTCCGCCCGGGCGTGGTGACCGAGGTGCACGACGTTGCCGTCGCAGACCCGCGAGACCGGTGCCGACCTGAACCGCTTGCCGACCGGGAACCCCTCGCAGACCGTGGTCCCGGACCGGTCCGCCACGATCATGGACGCCCCGTACCGGGTCATGAAGCCGGACGGGAACTCCGCCGTGCCGAGGTAGTAGCGGGCCAGCTCCTGCGGGTCCGAGATCTCCTCGGGCTTGCGCGCCATGAGCGCGGACCACTCCCGGTCGAAGTCGATGAGCTGCTGGGCCACCGGCATCCGCTCGGCCGAGTAGGTCTCGAGCAGCGAGGCGGGGCTGAGACCCGACAGGACGTGACCGAGCTTCCAGCCCAGGTTGAACCCGTCCTGCATGGAGACGTTCATGCCCTGGCCGGCCTTGGCGCTGTGCGTGTGGCAGGCGTCCCCGGTGAGGAACACCCGCGGAGGGCGGTCGGAGCCGGGCAGGACGTCGTCGAACTTGTCGGTCACGCGGTGACCGACCTCGTAGATGCTGTGCCACGCCACGTCGCGGACGTCGATCGAGTACGGGTGCATGATCTGGTTCGCCCGACGGATCACCTCGTCGAGCGGCGTGTGGCGGACCTCGTGGTTGTCTCCCTCGGGGACCTCGCCGAGGTCGATGTACATCCGGCTGAGGTAGCCGCCCTCGCGCGGGATGTGGAGGATGTTGCCGGCCGCGGAGTTGATCGCGCACTTGACGCGCCAGTCGGGGAAGTCCGTGTCGACGAGCACGTCCATCACGCCCCAGGCGTGGGCCGCGAACCTGCCCACGTGCCGTCGGCCGATGGCCTCCCGGACCCCGCTGCGCGCCCCGTCGCAGCCGACGACGTACTTCGCGCGGACCGTGCGCTCCTGGCCGGACCGGGCGCCCGCGACGTGGCGCACCCGGACCTCGACGGGGTGCTCGCCGGACTCGTGGACCGTGAGGCCCAGGAACTCGACGCCGTAGTCGGGGACGAGGCGGCCCGGCGCCCGCACCGCCGCGTCGGCGAAGTAGTCGAGGACGCGGGCCTGGTTGACGATGAGGTGGGGGAACTCGCTGATCTGCAGCGCGTAGTCCTGCGTGCGGGCGGTGCGGACGATCTTCGCCGGGTCCGCCGGGTCGGGCCCCCAGAAGTTCATGTACGCGATGTTGAAGGCCTCCGCGACGATCTGCTCCGCGAAGCCGAACGCCTGGAAGGTCTCCACGCTGCGCGGCTGGATGCCGTCGGCCTGCCCGCGCTCGAGGCGGCCCTCGCGACGCTCGATGACGCGCGTGCTGATCTGCGGGAACTGGGACATCTGGGCCGCCAGCAGCATGCCCGCCGGCCCCGAGCCGACGACGAGGACGTCCATCGCCTCGGGCAGCTCGTGCGGCCGGTCGACACCGGTGCCGGCGGCCTCCTGCACGCGCGGGTCCCCGGAGACGTACCCGTGATGGTGGAACTGCATGGGGTCTTCCTCCGGGGACGTCGTCGTCTCAGCGGTGGTCGGGGACCGGTTGTCGCCTCCCGATCGAGAATATACGATCCGAGATATGTTGCAAGAGCGAGGGGGCTCATGACCACCGACCCACGCCCGACGACCCGCGGGGACCGGCGGTTCGCCGCGCTGCCCTGCCGCCCCGGCAAGGTCGTCGCCGTCCACCTGAGCTACGCGTCCCGCGCCGCCGAGCGCGGCCGCACCCCGGCCCACCCGTCCTACTTCCTCAAGCCGTCCAGCTCGCTGGCGGCGTCGGGCGACACCGTCGAGCGGCCCGACGGCACGGAGCTCCTGGGGTTCGAGGGCGAGATCGCGCTCGTCATCGGCAAGCGGGCCCACCGGGTCGCCCTGGACGAGGCGTGGTCGCACGTCGGCTGGGTGACGGCCGCCGACGACCTCGGCGTCTACGACCTGCGCGCCGCGGACCGCGGCTCGAACGTCCGGTCCAAGGGCCGGGACGGCTTCACCCCCGTCGGCCCCGCTCTCGTCGACGCCCGCACCGTCGACCCCGGGGCCCTGCGCGTCCGGACCTGGCTGAACGGGGACCTGGTCCAGGACGACACATCGGCGGGGATGATCTTCCCCCTCGCCCGCATCGTCGCCGACCTCGCTCAGCACCTCACCCTCGAGGTGGGCGACGTGGTGCTCACCGGCACACCGGCCGGCGCGTCCGTCGCCGTCCCCGGCGACGTCGTGGAGGTCGAGGTCGACGCTCCCGGGGCCCCCGGCGCGCCGACCACCGGCCGCCTGACCACGCGCGTCGTGGCCGGGCCGGGCGACTTCGACCCCCGCCTGGGCTCGGTGCCGGCCGTCGACGACACCCAGCGCACCGAGGCGTGGGGATCGCGTGCCCGCGCCGGGCTGCCCGAGGACACCGGTACGGGCCGCATCCCGGACGCGCTCCGGGCGAAGCTCGGGGCGGCGCCCGTCGCGGCGCTCTCGCAGCAGCTGCGTCGCCGCGGCCTGAACAACGTCACCGTCGACGGGGTGCGCGCCATGCACCCCGACCTCAAGCTCGTGGGCACCGCCCGCACCCTGCGGTTCGTCCCGCTCCGGGAGGACCTCTTCGCCCGCCACGGCGGCGGGTACAACGCCCAGAAGCAGGCCTTCGACCGCGTCGGCGACGGCGAGGTCGTCGTCATCGAGGCGCGGGGGGAGACCGGGTCGGGCACGCTCGGCGACGTCCTCGCGCTGCGCGCCCACGCGCGCGGCGCGGCCGGCGTGGTCACGGACGGCGGCGTCCGCGACCACGCCGCCGTCGCCGCCGTGGGGCTCCCTGTCTTCTCCGCCGGCGCCCACCCCGCCGTCCTCGGCCGCCGTCACGTCCCCTGGGACGTCGACGTCGCGGTCTCCTGCGGCGGCGCCACCGTCCTGCCGGGCGACGTCGTCGTCGGGGACGCCGACGGTGTGGTCGTGGTGCCCCGCGACATCGTCGAGGACGTCGTCGACGACGCCCTCGCGCAGGAGGCCGAGGACGCGTGGATCGCGGCCAGGGTCGCCGAGGGTGCCGCCCTGGACGGGCTCTTCCCGATGGGTGCCGACTGGCGTGCCCGCTACGACCGCGACACCGCCGACGGGAGCGACCGATGAGCACGCGCACGACGGTCAGCAAGTCGCAGCGCGCCTACGACCACCTGCGGGCCCGCATCGACGACGGGACGTTCGTCCCCGGCTACCGGCTCGTGTTCGGCCAGATCGCCGGGGACCTCGACATGTCCGTCGTGCCGGTGCGCGAGGCGGTCCGGCGGCTCGAGGCCGAGGGGCTGGTCACGTTCGAGCGCAACGTCGGCGCGCAGGTCGCCCTGATCCAGGAGGCGGAGTACCAGCACACGATGGAGACGCTGGCCCTCGTCGAGGGCTTCGCCACCGCGCTCTCCGCCCCGCTGCTCGGCGCGGCCCAGCTCGACGTCGCGCGCGGGATCAACGAGCAGATGCGCCGGTGCCTCGACGACTTCGACCCGCACCGGTTCACCCGGCTCAACCTCGACTTCCACTCCGCGCTGTTCGAGCCGTGCCCCAACCCGCACGTGCTGGACCTCGTGCACCGCGGGTGGAACCGCATGAAGGTGCTGCGCGACTCGTCGTTCTCCTTCGTGCCCGGCCGGGCACGGGAGTCCGTCGCCGAGCACGAGCAGATCCTCCACCTCGTCGGCGAGCTGCAGGCCGGCCGGACCGACCCGGCGACCGTCGAGCTGGCGGCGCGCCGCCACCGCACCGCGACGCTCGACGCGGTCCTCGCCTACCAGGCGGAGCACCGGACCCCCACGCACGAGAGAGGTGCTCGACGATGACCGACACGACCTCCGCCGTGCCGACCGCCGGGCACCGACCCGCCGACCTGCCCGGACGCCTCCGGCACTACGTCGACGGCGCTTTCGTCGACTCGGTCGACGGCGCGACCTTCGACGTCCTGGACCCGGTCTCCAACGAGACCTACGTCCAGGCGGCGGCCGGCAGGACGGCCGACGTCGACCTCGCCGTCGCCGCGGCCCGCCGCGCGTTCACCGACGGCCCGTGGCCCCGCCTGCTCCCGCGGGAGCGGTCGCGGGTGCTGCACCGGATCGCCGACCTCGTCGAGTCCCGGGACGCACGCCTCGCGGAGCTGGAGAGCTTCGACTCCGGCCTGCCGATCACCCAGGCCCTGGGACAGGCCCGCCGCGCCGCGGAGAACTTCCGGTTCTTCGCGGACCTCGTCGTGGCGCAGTCCGACGACACCTACAAGGTCCCGGGCCGCCAGATCAACTACGTCAACCGCAAGCCCATCGGCGTCGCCGGCCTCATCACGCCGTGGAACACCCCGTTCATGCTCGAGTCGTGGAAGCTCGCCCCCGCGCTCGCCACGGGCAACACCGTGGTGCTCAAGCCCGCCGAGTTCACGCCGCTGTCCGCGTCGCTGTGGGCGGGCATCTTCGAGGAGGCCGGGCTGCCCCGCGGCGTCTTCAACCTCGTGAACGGTCTGGGCGAGGAGGCCGGGGACGCACTGGTCAGGCACCCCGACGTGCCGCTCGTCTCCTTCACCGGGGAGAGCCGCACCGGGCAGGTCATCTTCGCCAACGCCGCCCCGCACCTCAAGGGCCTGTCGATGGAGCTCGGCGGCAAGTCGCCCGCGATCGTCTTCGCGGACGCCGACCTCGACGCCGCGATCGACGCGACGATCTTCGGCGTGTTCTCCCTCAACGGCGAGCGCTGCACCGCGGGTTCGCGCATCCTCGTCCAGCGGCCCGTCTACGACGAGTTCGTCGAGCGGTTCGCCGCGCAGGCGCGGCGCGTCCGGGTCGGGTACCCGCACGACCCCGCCACCGAGGTCGGTGCGCTCGTGCACCCCGAGCACTTCGACAAGGTCATGGGCTACGTGGAGATCGGTCGGTCCGAGGGTCGGCTCGTCGCCGGCGGCGGACGCCCCGAGGGACTCGGGACCGGCAACTTCGTGGCCCCGACCGTCTTCGCGGACGTCCGGCCCGACGCCCGGATCTTCACCGAGGAGATCTTCGGGCCGGTCGTCGCCCTCACGCCGTTCGACACCGACGAGGAGGCCCTGGCCCTGGCCAACGGCACCCGGTACGGACTCGCGGCCTACGTGTGGACGAACGACCTCCGGCGGGCGCACAACGTCGCGCAGGCCGTCGAGGCCGGGATGGTCTGGCTGAACTCGAACAACGTGCGCGACCTGCGCACCCCGTTCGGGGGCGTCAAGGCCTCGGGACTCGGGCACGAGGGCGGCTACCGCTCGATCGACTTCTACACGGACCAGCAGGCCGTGCACATCACGCTCGGCGAGGTGCACAACCCCACCTTCGGCAAGGCGGACGCCCCCGGCCGCTGACCGCCCCCCTGTCACCCATCACGCAGGCAAGGACGCCACATGACCAGCGACAAGAGGCTCACCTCCTCCGGGTTCTTCGTCTCCCCGGAGGCCCCGATCCGCAGCGACGACCCGGTGCCCACCCCGCAGGCCGCCCCGCCGGACATCCTGCGCTGCGCCTCCATGGAGCTGGTCGTCACCGACCTCGCCGCCTCGCGACGGTTCTACGTGGACGTCCTCGGCCTCGTCGTCACCGCGGAGGACGAGACCACGGTCTACCTCCGCTCGATGGAGGAGTTCATCCACCACAACCTGGTGCTGCGCCAGGGGCCGGTCGCGGCCGTCGCGGCGTTCAGCTTCCGCGTCCGCGCCCCGGAGGACCTCGACCGGGCGGTCGCCTTCTACTCCGAGCTGGGGTGTCGCGTCGAACGCCGCGCCGAGGGTTGGGTGGCGGGGATCGGCGACTCCGTGCGGGTCACCGACCCGCTCGGGTTCCCCTACGAGTTCTTCCACGACGTCGAGCACGTCGAGCGGCTCGCGTGGCGCTACGACCTGCACTCCCCCGGCGTCCTGGTGCGCCTGGACCACTTCAACCAGGTCACCCCGGACGTCCCGCGCGCGGTGAGCTTCATGCAGTCGCTCGGGTTCCGCGTCACCGAGGACATCCAGGACGAGGCCGGCACGGTCTACGCCGCCTGGATGCGCCGCAAGCCCACCGTCCACGACACCGCGATGACGGGCGGGGACGGCCCGCGGATGCACCACGTCGCCTTCTCGACCCACGAGAAGCACAACATCCTCGCCATCTGCGACAAGCTCGGGGCCCTGCGCCGCTCCGACTGCATCGAGCGCGGTCCGGGTCGCCACGGCGTCTCCAACGCGTTCTACCTCTACCTGCGCGACCCGGACGGGCACCGCGTCGAGATCTACACGCAGGACTACTACACCGGCGACCCCGACAACCCCGTCGTCACGTGGGACGTCCACGACAACCAGCGGCGCGACTGGTGGGGCAACCCCGTGGTGCCGAGCTGGTACACCGACGCGTCGCTCGTGCTCGACCTCGACGGGAACCCGCAGCCGCTCGTCACCCGGTCCGACGACTCCGAGATGGCCGTGACCATCGGCGCGGACGGCTTCTCCTACACCCGCCCGGACGACGGACCCGGCGCCCTGCCCGAGGACGAGCAGGGCGAGTACAAGCTCGGGCACCAGCTCTGAGCCGGTCGGCGCGACGAGATCGAGAGGAGCAAGGATGCTCGGACAGGACGTGATCACCGCCCTCGCCCAGGAGCTCGCCGAGGCACGCCGCACGCGGACGGTCGTCCCGCGCATCACGGCCCGGTACCCCGGGGCGACCGTCGAGGACTCGTACGCGATCCAGGGTGTCTGGCGCGACCGCATGGTCGCGGCCGGACGACGTCAGATCGGCCGCAAGATCGGCCTGACGTCGCGCGCGATGCAGGAGGCGACCGGCATCGACGAACCGGACTACGGCGTCATGTTCGACGACACCGTCTACGGCTCGGGCGCCGCGATCGAGATCGACCGGTTCTCGAACGTCCGGGTCGAGGTCGAGCTCGCCTTCGTCCTGCGGACGCCCCTGGAGGGCCCCGGGCGCACCGTCGAGGACGTCCTGGACGCGACGGACCACGTGGTGCCGGCGCTCGAGGTGCTCGACTCCCACGTCGAGATGGAGGGCCGCACGATCGTGGACACGATCAGCGACAACGCCGCCTACGGCGCGATCGTCCTCGGGACGACGCGCCGCCGGCCGGACGAGGTCGACCTGGCCTGGGTGCCCGGGGTGCTGAGCCGCAACGGCGAGGTCGAGGAGACCGGGGTCGCGGCGGGCGTGCTCGGCCACCCCGCCCGTGGGGTCGCCTGGCTCGCGGGCAGGCTGCACCGGCACGGGGAACGGATCGAGGCCGGCGAGACCGTCCTCGCGGGCTCGTTCACCCGACCGGTGTGGGTCGCCCGCGGCGACGAGGTACGAGCCGACTACGGAACGATGGGAGACGTCCGGTGCCGCTTCGTGTGACGTTCCGCGAGCGCCTCGCCGCCGCCGGACGACCCCTCGCGGGGATGTGGCTGTGCTCCGGGTCGCCGGTCGCCGCCGAGATCTGCGCGGGCTCCGGCCTCGACTGGCTGCTGGTCGACATGGAGCACGCCCCCCAGGGCCTGGAGTCCGTCCTGACCCAGCTGCAGGTGGTCGCGGCCTACCCCGTCGACGCGATGGTCCGGGTGCCCTCGAACGACCCCGTGATCATCAAGCAGGTCCTCGAGCTCGGCGCGCAGAACGTCCTCGTGCCGATGGTGAACAGCGCCGCCGAGGCCGCCGCCGCGGTCGCCGCCGTGCGGTACCCCCCGCGGGGGCGCCGCGGCGTCGGCTCGGCGCTGGGCCGCTCGGCGCGCTGGAACCGGGTCGCGTCCTACCTCGGCGACGGGGACGAGCACGTCTCCCTCTACGTGCAGGTCGAGACCGCCGAGGCCGTGGCGGCCGCCGGCGAGATCGCGGCGGTCGACGGCGTCGACGGCGTCTTCGTGGGACCCAGCGACCTTGCGGCCTCGATGGGGTACCTCGGCGAGCAGTCCCGGCCCGAGGTCGTCGCCGCCGTCCGCAGCACGTTCGACGCCGTCCTCGCGGCGGGCCGGCCGGTGGGGGTGAACGCGTTCGACCCGGACGTCGCTGACGCCTACCTGGCGGCCGGCGCGTCGTTCGTCCTCGTCGGCGCGGACGTGACGGTCCTCGCCCGTGGCACCGAGGCGCTCGCCACGCGGTTCGGCGCCGACGACCCGCCGGGGTCGTCACCCTCCTGACCCGACCACCGGGGCGTCGACGACGCCGCCCCTTCCCCGCCCTCGACGACGAGGGCTGAAAGGCCACCTGTCATGCCCACTGTCTCGGCGCACGTCGCCCACGCCCTCGCCCAGCACGTCGACCACGTGTTCGGGGTGATGGGGAACGGCAACGCCTACGTGCTCGACTCGCTCGACCGCTCGACGTCGGTGACCTACACCGCCGTCCGTCACGAGGCCGGCGGCGTCGTGGCGGCCGACGCCTACCACCGGGCGTCGGGCGGGCTGGCCGCCGCGACCGCCACCTACGGCGCGGGCTTCACCAACACGGTCACGTCGCTGGCCGAGTCGGTCCAGGCGGGCGTGCCGCTCGTCCTCGTCGTCGGCGACGGCCCGACCTCGGGGCCCCGCCCCTGGGACGTCGACCAGATCGCCCTCGCCTCGGCGGTCGGTGCCCGCACGTACACGGTGGGGCGCACGGACGCCGCCGCCACCGTCGTCATCGCCGTCGAGCACGCCCTGACGTACCGGGTGCCCACGGTGCTGGCCGTCCCCTACGACGTCGCCACGGTCGACGCCGGACCGCTCCCCGAGGTCCCCGCGCCGCGGCTGCCCGCACGGCTCGCGCCGCGCGGCGACTTCGGCGCGGGCGCCGTCCGCGAGATCGCCGCGGCCCTGGCGGGTGCCGAGCGGCCGTTCCTCCTCGCGGGCCGCGGGGCGTGGCTGTCCGGTGCCGCGGGCTCGCTCGCGGAGCTCGCCGACCGCACGGGCGCGGTGACGGCGACGACGACGCTCGCCCGCGGGCTGTTCGCCCGGCAGGAGTTCGACCTGGGCGTGACCGGGGGCTTCGGCGCCGAGGGCGCCATGGGGCTCGTGCGCCGGGCGGACGTGGCCGTCGTGTTCGGCGCCTCGCTCAACCAGTTCACGATGCGGTTCGGCGAGCTGTTCGCCCCGGGCACCCGGGTGTTCCAGGTCGACGTCGCCCCGACCGCGACGCACCCGCACGTCGGCGGCTACGTCCGGGGCGACGCCGACCTGGTGGCCCGTGCCGTGCTGGACGAGCTCGCCCGGACCGACGCCGGGTCGAGCGGGTGGCGCGAGTCCGTCGACGTCGCGCCGCTGCGCGCCTACGCCGACGGGGACGGCACGGCGCCGGACGGCCGTCTCGACCCCCGGTCGGTCGCCTCCGTGCTCGGCCGGACCCTGCCCGCGGACCGGGTCGTGGTCTCGGACGGGGGCCACTTCATCGGCTGGGCGAACATGTACTGGCCGGTCGCCGCGCCGGACCGGATGATGATGGTCGGCACGGCGTTCCAGTCGATCGGTCAGGGCTGGCCGTCCGTCGTCGGCGCCGCCCTGGCGAAGCCGGGTGCGACGGTGGTCCTGACCACGGGCGACGGGGGCGGGCTGATGGCGCTGGCCGACCTGGAGTCGGCGGTGCGGGTCGCGGCCGGCCGCGGCGTCGCGGTCGTGTGGAACGACGCCGCCTACGGTGCGGAGGTCAACCTGTACGGGCTCAAGGGTCTCGCCCGCGGCCCGATGCTCATCCCCGAGGTCGACTTCGCGGCGCTGGCCGAGGGCGTCGGGGCCGAGGGCGTGGTGGTGCGGGAGACGGGCGACCTCGACCGGCTGGTCTCGTGGGCGCAGGAGCCGGAGGAGTCCCGCCGGTTCCTGGTGCTCGACTGCCGCATCTCCGGCCAGGTCGTCGCGCCGTACCAGGAGGAGATCATCAGGGTGAACAGCTGAGGGCCGCCGAGCGGGGCTTCCGGACCGGCGCTCAGGCGGCGTCGACGAACCGCTGCCGCACCTCGGCGAGCAGCGGCCGCTCGACGCGGAGCAGGAGCGCCGTCCACAGCACGCCCAGCAGCGCCAGGACGGCGGGCACGGTGAGCCAGACGACGAGCGCCGCCAGGACGAGCAGCGCGACGACGAGCAGGGTGACGCGCGGCAGCCGGCCGAGGAAGTAGACGCCGAGGCGCACCACGTCGGCGGTGCGGAACGTGAAGAACGCCGTGATGACGGTGACCTGGACGAGCCACAGCAGGACGAGCCCGGCGATGCCGATGCCGGTGCCGAGCACCCACGGCGGCGCCTCGCCGGCGACGTCGACCACCATGAACGCGAGGACGGCCAGCACGAGCAGCGCGGGCACCCACAGCTTGGCGGTGTCGAGCAGGTTGAGCCGGTAGCCGCGGGCGAACGCGGCGGCCGGGGTGAGCCCGAGCTCGGCGGGCCGGTCGCCGAGCGCGAACAGGGCGGCCGCGAGCGCCGGGCCGACGAGCACGGTGCTGAGCACGGCGAGCGCGGCGGTGGCGCCGCGCGGCCCGGTGGACAGCCCGAGCAGCCCGAGGGCGACGACGGTCGGGGAGACGGCGAGCGCCTGGAGGACGCCGACGACGAGCAGCCGGACGGCGGCGGGGGCGGTGCCGGGTGCAGGGCGGGTCGCGGGGGTGCTCACGTGGTCACGCTACCGGTCGGGCGGCGGCCCGCCCGGTCCTCTTGACAGGGGTCGCCCGGCTCGGGAGCATGGCGACCGTCGAAGCGCTTCGACGACGAGGCCTCGACACCTCCAGCGGCGCCACCCCGGCGCCGGACGTGCGCGACGAAGGGCACACCGCATGAGGCACCCCCGCAGAACACCGGCCGTCGCCGTGGCGACGGCGACGCTCCTCGCACTCACCGCCGGCACGGCGGCCGCCGGCCCCGGTCAGGGGCAGGGTCACGGGCACGGGCCCGGCGACCGCGGGCCCGGCACCACCGCCGCACAGCAGGTCGCGGCCATGCAGCCCGGCTGGAACCTCGGCAACTCGTTCGACGCCGTCGGCGACGACGAGACCGCCTGGGGCAATCCCGTGGTCACCCGCGAGCAGATCGCCGCCGTCGCCGACGAGGGCTTCCGCTCGACCCGCATCCCCGTGACGTGGGGCCAGCACGAGGGCCCGGCGCCCGGGTACACGATCGACCCCGTGTTCCTCGACCGTGTGGAGCAGGTCGTCGACTGGGCGCTGGACGAGGACCTCGCCGTCCTGCTCAACGTGCACCACGACTCCTGGATGTGGACCCATGCGCTGCCGAGCGACCCCGCGGGCGTCACCGCGCAGTTCGTGGCCACCTGGGAGCAGGTCGCCGACCGGTTCGCCGACCACCCCGCCGGCCTGTCGTTCGAGTCCCTCAACGAGCCGCAGTTCGCCGGCGTGGACGACGCCACGGGTGACGCCCTGCTGCACGACCTCAACGTGGCGTTCCACGACGTCGTCCGCGCCTCCGGCGGGAACAACGACGACCGGCTCCTGGTGCTGCCGACGCTGCACACCAACGCGGGCCAGGAGCGCCTCGACGCGCTCGCGGCGACCATCGACGGCCTCGACGACCCGCAGCTCGCCGCCACCGTCCACTACTACGGCTACTGGCCGTTCAGCGTGAACGTGGCGGGCGGCTACCGGTTCGACGACGTCGCGCGGGCCGACCTGACCGGGACGTTCGAGCGGGTGCGGGAGACGTTCGTCGACGCCGGGGTGCCGGTCGTCCTGGGCGAGTACGGGCTGCTCGGGTTCGACCGGCACACGGGCACGATCGAGCAGGGCGAGAAGCTGAAGTTCTTCGAGCTGTTCGGCGCCGAGGCGCGCGCGGCGGGCGTGACCACGATGCTGTGGGACAACGGCCAGCACCTCGACCGCGCCGACCTGACGTGGCGGGACCCGGAGCTGTTCGCGCAGATCGCGTCGTCGTGGCGCACCCGGTCGGGCACCGCGTCGACGGACCAGGTGTTCGTCCGGCCCGGCGCGGTCGAGGCGCAGACCCTCACCCTGGAGCCGCACGGCACCCGGTTCCTGGGCCTGTGGGACGAGCGGCGTCCCCTGCGCCGGGGCGTCGACTACCGGGTCGACGGCGACCGCCTCACCCTGACCCAGCGCCTGCTGGACCGCCTCACCGGGGACGCGTACGGCCTGCAGGCGGAGCTCACGGCCCGGTTCTCCCGCGGCGTGCCGTGGGACGTCGAGGTGGTCGTCGCCGACACCCCGCTGCTCGCGGACGCCACCGGCACCACCGACGACTTCGCGGTGCCCACGCAGTTCCGCGGCGACCGGCTCGCCACGATGGAGGCCGCCTACGCCGACGGGTCGGGCGCCGGCCCGCACCCCTGGACGACGTTCAAGGAGTTCGACGCCGCGTTCGTGCCGGACGAGGACGCGGGCCGCATCGTGCTGCGCCCGGCGTTCTTCGCGGAGGTCCGCGACGGCGAGCCCGTCCACCTCACGTTCCACCTCTGGAGCGGCGACACGGTGGCGTACACGGTCACGAAGGACGGCGCGACGGTCACCGGCACCGTCGGCTGAGCCGGAGCGCCCGGACGGGGGCGGGCCCGCCCCCGTCCGGGGTCGCGTCACCCGGCCGGGGACGCCCCCGGACCGTCGGCGGCCCCGGGGTCCCCCGGGGCCGCGGCGTCCTGCGGTGCCGCGGCGCCACCCGAGGCGCCCAGCAGCGCGTCGAGGTCCCCCACGCGCCCGAGGTGGCCGAGCTTGTCGGGGTTGATGAGGTTGTGCAGCGCGACGACGTGCTCCCCGTCGGTCTCGATCGTCATCACGCCGAGCAGCGCGCCGTCGGCGGCACGTGTCCGCAGGGCGGGACGTCCGTTGGCCGGCACCAGGTCCACGAGCACGCCCAGGGCGGCGCCGCGCCGCATGAGCCCGAGCAGGAACCGCGCCACGGCGACCCCGCCCGTCATCGGCCGGCGGATCGCCGGGGCGCGGCCGCCGCCGTCCCCGACGAGCACCACGTCGTCGGCGAGCAGCCGTTCGAGGCCCGCGAGGTCGCCGCCCTCGATCGCGGCGAGGAACCGGGTGGCGAGCCGGTCGCGGTCCGCGGGGGTGGCCTCGAAGCGCGGGCTGCCGTCGTCGACGCGTCGGCGCGCGCGGGCGAGGATCTGCCGGCAGTTCGCCTCGCTCTTGTCGACGACCTCGGCGATCTCGCGGTACTCGTAGCCCATCGCCTCGCGCAGCACGAACACGGCACGCTCCACCGGCGTCAGCGTCTCCAGGAGCAGCAGGAACGCGGTCGAGACGGTGTCGTCCAGCTCGACGCGGTGGGCGGGGTCAGCGTCCAGGGAGTCCACGACCGGCTCGGGCAGCCACGGCCCGACGTACGTCTCACGGCGCACACGGGCCGAGCGCAGCGTGTCGAGCGCGAGGCGGGTGGTGACCGTCGTGGCGTACGCCTCGAGGTTGACGACGTCGTCGGGCGCGCTGCGGTGCAGGCGCAGGAACGCCTCCTGCACGACGTCCTCGGCCTCCGCGACGCTGCCGAGCATGCGGTAGGCGACGGAGAACATCAGCGGCCGCAGCGTGTCGTGCGCCTCGGCGAGCGGGACGGTCATGCTCCCAGCATGCCCGAGCGTGCCGCCGCCGGGGTCGAGTCGCGGTCGTCGCGGCGAGGTTGTCACGGACGGTGGCCCTGCCTCGTCGGAGGGGTCAGCACACCCACCCGGAGGGAGCACGACCATGAGGATCTTCGTCGCCGGTGCCACCGGAGCCCTGGGCAGCCGCCTCGTGCGGCTGCTGGTCGCGGCCGGCCACGACGTGCACGGCACGAGCCGCTCGGCGGACGGCCGCGCAGCCGTCGACGCGACGGGCGCCACCGGCGTCGTCCTGGACCCCCTCGACGCCGACGCGGTGCGCCGGGCCGTCGTCGAGGCCCGGCCGGACGTCGTCGTCCACCAGCTCACGGCCCTGAGCGCGCTGTCGGGCGACATGCGCCGCTGGGACCAGGACTTCGCGGCGACCAACCGGCTGCGCACGCAGGGCACCGACCACCTGCTGGCCGCCGCCCGTGAGGCCGGGGCGCGCCGGGTCGTCGCGCAGAGCTTCGGCGGGCACTTCGCCAACCAGCGCACCGGCGGCCCGGTCAAGACGGAGGCCGACCCGCTCACGGACGATCCCGGCAAGGAGGCCCGGCAGACCCTCGCCGCGATCGAGCACGTCGAGCACGCCGTCACCACCGCCCCCGGCATCGAGGGGGTCGTGCTGCGCTACGGCACCTTCTACGGGCCCGGCAACGCGCTGTCCCGCGACGGCCTCATGGGACAGATGGTGCGCCGCGGCCGGTTCCCCGTGGTCGGCGGCGGGACCGGCGTGTGGTCGTGGATCCACGTCGACGACGCCGCCGCCGCGACCGTCGCCGCGATCGAACGCGCCGCGCCCGGCATCTACTTCGTCGTCGACGACGACCCCGCCCCCGTCGCCGCGTGGCTGCCGTACCTGGCCGAGCAGGTCGGCGGGCGCCGGCCGCTGCGGGTCCCGGCCTGGCTCGCCCGCCCGCTGATCGGCGAGTTCGGCGTCGCCCTCATGACGACGGTGCGCGGGTCGTCGAACGCGAGGCTCAAGCGGGAGACCGGCTGGGAGCCGCGCTACCCGAGCTGGCGCGACGGCTTCGCCACCGCCATCGGCTGAACGCGCGACGACGCCGGGTGGTCGAGGGTGTCGTGCCGCGAGGCCGGGTGGTCGAGGTGGGGCGCGGGGTCGTCAGACCCGAAGTGGAGGTCGCGCAGCGACCGTGAACGCGACCGCGCGCCCCACCCCGACCGCCCTGCTCAGTCCTCCTGCAGCACGACGACGTCGGTCGGCTCGAGCCGCAGGGTCTGGCCCGCCTCGATCCGACGCCCCGTGAGCAGGTCGGTGCCGGACGCGTGCGCGGCGACCTCCCGGGCCTCGAGGGCGTGGTTGAGGACGAACGCGAACCGCTGCCCGTCCTTCGCGCGGACCGCGAGCTCGACGTCGGCGGCGTCCGCGTAGGGGCCCACCAGGTCGTGCCGGGCCAGGACGCGGCGCACGACGTGCTCCAGACCCACGGCGTCGAGGGCCGTGGCGACGTACCAGGCCTCGCCGTCGCCGTACGGGTGGCGGGTGACGGCGGGGGTGCCCGCGTAGAACTCGGCGCCGTACGTGCCGACGACCTCGGCGCCCTGCGGCACGACGACCTCGAACACGAGGGTGCCGCCCGCGGTGACGTCGCCGTCGGGGCCGGTGAGGTGGACGGGGTTCACGTCCCCGGGCTCGGCGGAGTCGGTCTCCTCGACGCGCAGGCCGAACAGGTCGCCCAGCGGTCCGGGGGCGTCGGCGAGGAAGGCGTTGGCGTCCTCGTCGGAGCGGCCCGCCCAGAAGGACGACAGGACGGTGCCGCCGCGGGCGGCGACCTCCTCCAGGCGTGCCGCGACATCGCCCTTGAGCATGTACAGCATGGGCGCGACGACGACGTCGTAGCCGGTGAGGTCGGCGGTGACGGGGACGACGTCGAGCTGGGCGCCGGCGTTCCACAAGGCCTTGTGGTAGCCGAGGACGGTGTCGACGTAGCGGGCGTGCCGGTTGAAGCCGTCGGTCATCTCGGCGGCCCACCAGGAGTCCCAGTCGAAGAGCATCGCGACGCGGGCGGGGGTGCGGGCCCCGAGGACGGTGTCCCCGAGGCCCCGCAGCTCGCCGCCGAGCGCGGCGACCTCGCGGAAGGCACGCGTGTCGGTGCGGCCGGCGTGGTCGAGGACGGCGCCGTGGTACTTCTCGCACGCGCCCTTCGACTGACGCATCTGGAAGTAGAGGACGGCGTCGGCGCCGTGCGCGACGGCCTGCCACGACCACAGCCGCAGGACGCCGGGACGCTTGACAGGGTTGACGTCGCGGGACGCGGTGATGGTGGGCGTCTGCTCCATGACCCAGAACGGGGCGCCGTCCTTGAGGCCGCGCATGAGGTCGTGGGCGAGCGCCGTGCGGGCGTGCTCGCGCTGCCCGGGCGGGTAGTTGTCCCAGGAGGCGAGGTCGAGGTCGGCGGCCCACCGGTGGTAGTCGAGGGGGCGGAACATGCCCATGAAGTTGGTGGTGACGGGCGTGTGCGCGTCGTGCTCGCGGATGCGCGCCTTCTCGTCGCGGTAGTTGGCGAGCATCGCCTCGGACATGAACCGGCGGTAGTCGAGGGTGATGCCCTGGAAGGCGGTGTGGTCGGGGCCGCGCCAGTGCTCGGACAGCATGTTGGGCGGGACGATCTGCTCCCAGGCGGTGAACGTGTGCGACCAGAACGTCGCGTTCCACGCCTCGTTGAGCCGGTCGAGGGTGCCGTACCGCTCGCGCAGCCAGTCCTGGAACCCGGCGCCGCACAGGTCGCACCAGCAGCCGCCGTCGAACCCGCCGTACTCGTTGCCGACGTGCCACGCCACCAGGCCGGGGGTGCCGGCGTACCGCTCGGCGATGCGGCCGGCGAGCTCGGCGGAGAGCCGCCGGTAGACGGGCGAGCTCGGGCACGCGTTGTGGCGCTGGCCGTACACGTGGCGGCGGCCCTGGAAGTCGGTGCGGCACACCTCGGGGTGGGCGTGCGCGAGCCACGGCGGGAGCGCACCGGTGGAGGTGGCGAGCACGACGTCGCGTCCGCCCGCGACGGCCCGCTCGACGATCTCGTCGAGCTGCGTGAAGTCGTAGGTGTCGGCGTCGGGCTGGAGGGTCGCCCAGGAGAACACGTTGAGCGTGACGGTGTCGATGGACGCCTGGTCGAACGCGGCGTAGTCCTCCTCCCACACCGCGCGCGGCCACTGCTCGGGGTTGTAGTCGCCGCCGTAACGGATCTGCGGCGTGCGGGTCTCGGGCACGGGGTCCTCCAGGGTCGGGGTCGATCAGGTCGAGCGGGTCGGGCGGGCAGCGTCGCGTGCCCTCCGCGGGGGGTCAGGCGACGTACCGGTCCTCGACGTCGGCGAGCACGGGCGCGTCCACGCGCAGCAGGAACCAGAGCCAGGCGACGGCGAGGACGACCAGCCCCACCTCCCCCGCGACGGCGACCACGCCGCCGGCGACGACGACGAGCGCGAGCAGGCCGACGGTCGCGCCGGGCCGGCGGGTCAGGTAGTGGAGGGCGAGCCGGGCGACGTCACGCACCCGGAACCGGAACACCGAGGCGAGGGTGAGCGCCTGGAGCGTCCACAGGACGACGGCGAGCGCCACGACGAGCAGCACGACGACGTACGCGACACCGATGCCGGCGGCCTCGCGGTGCACGACGGAGGTCGCGACGACGCCGAGCAGCACCAGGGCGGGCACCACCAGGAGCAGCACGTCGCGGGTGTTGAGCCGCAGGCCGCGGGCGAACGTGCGCGCCGGGGCTGGCTCGTCGACCCGGGCCCGCGCCCGGAGCGTGAACAGCCCGGCGGACAGGAACGGCACGGCCGGGGCGAGGCACAGCGGCAGGACGAGCACGTTCCCGGGCGAGCGGTCGAGCGCGAGCAGCAGCAGGAGCGACGGCACGCAGCCGAGCGCGACGAGCACGCCGACGGTCCCGTACCAGTACACCCGGGCCGCGATCCGGCTGAGGATGCCGTCGCCCGGGTCGCGGGCCTGCTGCGCCGCCATCAGACGCCCTGCGCCGCGCGGGGGCCGACGATGCGCGCGTCGTCCAGCCACGCCGGCGTCTCGTCGCGCACGGGGTCGATCTCGACGAGCGTGACCTCGTGGCGCGCGAGCGTGAGGTCGAGCGTGACGCGACCGTCCACGACGTCGAGCGAGCTCAGGGAGCGGACCGGCTCGGACGCCTCGTGCAGCAGGTCGAGCTGGCGGGCGGTCGGGGAGGCCGGGCGGCCGAGGTGACGCCAGGCGCCGAGGACGTCGCCCTGGTCGGGCGCGACGCGGGAGCGGTGCACGGACGCGCGGTCGGCGCCCGCCAGCGGGACAGACAGGCGCAGCTCGTGCCGCTCCGGCTCCTCGGGGGCGTCGGTGCCGCCCACGGGCTGCCAGGCGAGCACGGTGACGCGGCCGGCGTCGTCGCGGGTGACGAGGTGGTCGGCGCCGCGGTGCAGCACGTCCTGCCCCATCCGCGCCATGAAGGTGTACAGGTGGTAGGCGGGCTTGCGGAGCTGGCGGTGGCCCAGCAGGCCGAACCCGCCGTGCAGCGCCGCCGCGGGCACACCCTCCTCCTCGAAGACGTCGCAGAACGTCCAGTAGGAGAACGAGTCCACGAGGTCGCCGCCGCCGGCCAGCACCGGGGCGAGGGACGCCGCCTGGTACGGGGTGTCGTGCACCGGGTTGTCCGGGCGGTAGCTCGTGGAGAACTCCGTGACGTGCGTCGGCAGGCCCTCCAGCCGCGACCCGGCGAGCAGCTTCGCGGGCATCGCGAACTGGTCGAGCAGCGACTGCGGGTCGCGCAGCGTCTGGTAGGTGCCGAACGGCACGTGCTGCGCGGGGCCGGTGGTGTACGCGTGGAACGACAGGAAGTCGACCGGCACGTCGCGGTCGGTGACGAAGTCCGCGAACGGCGCCCACCACTCGTCGGCCCCCGGGGAGATCGCGGGGCCGCCCACCTGGAGCTCCGCGTCGACCTCCTTCACCGCGGCCGCCGTCACCTCGTACAGGCGGAAGTACGCCTCCTGGGAGGCGTCCTGCCAGAAGTTCACGAGGTTCGGCTCGTTCCAGACCTCGATCGGCCAGCGACGGACCTCGTCCAGGCCGTACCGGTCGATCGCGTGCCGCACCACGGCCTGCACCAGCGCGGCCCACTCGCCGTGGTCGCGCGGCGGGGTCACGTTGCCCTTCCACCAGAACACCGTCTGGTCGCCCGACGCCAGACCGGACGGCATGAAGCCGAGCTCGAGGAACGGGCGGATCCCCCGTTCCAGCCACGAGTCGAGCACCTGGTCGGCGTACGTGAACGAGTAGCGGGTGCCCCGGTGTCCGCCCGCGTCGTAGGGGCGGTGGATGCCGAGGTCGTCCGACAGCAGGCCGTGCCCCCGGACGTACTCGAACCCGATCTCGGACTGCACCAGCGCCAGGGACTCCTGGTAGTCCGCCCGCAGGGCGAGGTTCAGCCGGCCGGTGCCCACGCAGCGGCGCCAGGCGTCCCCCAGGACACCGGTCGGGACGGACGGGACGACGATCGTGGACACGCGAGGCTCCTCGGGACGGGGGAGGGACGGCGGCGCCGCCGCCGGGACGAGGCCCGGCGACGGCGCCGTCAGGTCACTGCTGGCGAGCGAGCGCCGTGTTGTAGGTGTCGACGAGCTGGGTCGAGCCCAGGCCGTCGATCTCCGCCACGTAGGAGTCCCACTCGTCCAGCGAGCGCTGGCCCGTGACGAACGCCGCGGTCGCGGCCATCACGGCGTCCTTGAGCTGGGTGTCGAGCAGGGACACCTGCTCGAGCTCCATCTCGTCCAGGCGGGCGGCCGGGGTCACCGGCAGCACCGTCTTGGCGTCGAGGACGGCACGCGTCCACTCCTTCGTCTCGTCCGACATCACGGACTCCAGGAGCTCCTGCGACGAACCGTTCGCGAGGAGGAACACGCCGTTGCTGTACCCGAAGTCGGTGTTGAGCATCTTCGGGGCGCCCGGGTTGATGGCGTTCCAGCCGATGTCGTCCTTGAGGGTGCGCACGCCGTCGACCGTGTCGTACGTCTCGCCCTCGACGCCCCACTGGGCGAACTCGATGCCCTCGTCCGAGTAGTACTGCCAGTCGACGTACTGCAGGAGCGCCTTGAAGTACGGCTTCTCCGCGGCGTCGGCCGCGATCATCAGACCCGACGACAGGCGGCTCGGCATCAGGTTGCTGCCCGCAGGGCCGGCCGGCAGGGTGAGCATGCGGATCTTGACGTCCTTGCCGGCGTCCTCCAGGGCGGTGCGGTAGGCCGTGATCTCCTGCGTGTTGCCCGAGATCGCCGCCGACTTGCCCGAGATGAACTTCTGCTTCGCCTGGTCGTCGTTCTGCGTGATCTCCGGGTCCATCGCGCCGGACTCGATCATGCCGGCGACCGTGTCGAGGAGCTCGCGGTAGCCCTCGGACGTGCCGTTGAACGTGAACTCGCCCGACGCGGCGTCGTACCAGGTGTTCGAGTAGCCCCAGCCGCCCGACGCGCCGAAGTTCGGCGCCATGTACTGCAGCATCGCGCCCAGCGGCTGCGAGTCGGTCCAGCGGTCCGAGAACGCGTAGTCGACGTCCGGGTTCGCGTCCTTGACCGTCTGCAGGTCCGCCGCGAACTCCTCCCACGTCGCCGGGTCCTCGGTGATGCCGGCCTTGGTCCACATGTCGTCGTTCACGACGACCGAGTACTGCACGTCGGTGACCTCGCGGACACCCGGCAGGATGTAGAACTTGCCGTCCTCCTGGCGGAGGTTGTCCACGTCCTCGGACAGGTCCCAGTCGGCGAGCTTCTGCGAGAAGTTCGGCATGTACTCCAGGTAGTCCGACACGGGCAGCAGCGCACCGCCGGAGACGAACTGCACCTCCTGGCCCGGGTACGTCACCGACATGATGTCGGACGTCTCGCCCGACCCGATGAGCAGCGCCTTCTTCTGGTCCCAGTCCGCCAGCGGCACGTCCGTGCGGGTGAACGTGACGTTCTGGTTCGCCTCGAGCTGCTGGAAGACCGACCAGTCGTCCTGCACCGGGTAGTTCGGGTGGTCGCGGTACAGCAGGGAGAACTCGACCGGCTCGGTCGCCTGGAAGGTCTCGCCCGCGGCGAAGTCCTCCATCGCGCCGACCGACTGCTCCGCGCCGATCGAGACGCCGTCGCCGGTCGCCTCGCCGTCGCCGGACCCGCCCTCGTCGCTGCTGCTGCACGCGGCCAGGCCGAGGGCCAGGGTGCTGATCGACACGGCCGCGACCGCGGTCCGCATTCTCGTGCTCTTCATGATTCTCCTCGTGTGGCGAGCGTCGTCGCTCTGACAGGTGGGACAGGAAGGGAGGCGGGGGTGTGCCCCGTCGGGGAAGGTCGGCTCAGCCCTTGACCGAGCCGAGCATCACCCCGGAGACGAAGTACCTCTGGATGAACGGGTAGAGGCAGATGATCGGCAGGACGGTGAGCAGCATCGTCACCGCCTGGATGTTCGCGCCGATCTGCACGGCCTCCATGCCGGTGGAGCCCGCCGCGGGGCTGGTCGCGGCCGCGATGAGGTTGCGCAGGTAGACCGTGACCGGGAACAGCTCCTTCTGGTCCAGGTACAGGAACGCGTTGAACCACGAGTTCCACAGGCCGACGGCGTAGAACAGCGTCATCGTCGCCAGCACCGCCTTGGACAGCGGCAGCACGATCCGGAAGAAGATCCCGTACGTCGTCAGGCCGTCGATCGCGGCGGCCTCCTCGAGCTCGGCCGGGAAGTTCTCGAAGAACGACTTCATGACGAGCAGGTTGAAGACGCTGATCGCGCCCGGCAGGACGATCGCCCACATCGTGTTGCGCATCCCGAGGATGTCCGCGACGAGGATGTAGTTGGGGATCAGGCCGCCGGAGAAGAACATCGTGAACACGGCGACGCCGATGAAGAAGTTGCGCCCCTTGAGGTGCTGCCGGCTCAGCGCGTACGCGTACGGCGTCGTCAGGGCCATCGAGATCGCCGTGCCCAGCACCGTGTACAGCAGGGTGTTGCCGTAGTTGCGCCAGAACAGCGAGTCGCCGAGCACCACCTGGAACGTGTCCAGGTTGAAGCCGCGCGGCCACAGGTTGACCTCGCCGGCCGCGATGAAGCCCTCCGAGGAGAACGCCTTGGCGACCAGGTTGACGAACGGGTAGAGCGTCACCGCGCAGACGATCAGCAGCAGGACGACGTTGGACCAGCGGAAGGTCCGGTAGCCCGGCGTGTCCTTGATGGTCGTCGTGCTCTGGCGGACCGCCGCCAGGTCGGGGGTGCGGGTCTCGGTCACCACAGGGACGCTCCAACCGTGCGGCGCGACACGTAGTTCGCGGTGAGGACGAGGACCAGCCCGATGACGGCCTCGAACAGGCCGATCGCGGTGCCGTAGGAGAACTGCGCGGACTGGATGCCGACCCGGTACAGGTAGGTCGAGATGACGTCCGCCGTGGAGTAGATGAGCGGGTTCTGCAGGAGCAGGACCTTCTCGAACCCGACCGCCATGAAGGTGCCGATGTTGAGGATGAGCAGCACCATCATGGTCGGGCGGATGCCCGGCAGGGTGATGTGCCAGGTCTGCTGCCAGCGGTTCGCGCCGTCGATGCGGGACGCCTCGTAGAGCTGGTCGTCGATGGTCGTCAGGGCGGCGAGGTAGAGGATCGTGCCCCAGCCGACGGTCTGCCAGACCTCGGAGCTGACGTAGATGGTGCGGAACCACTCGGGCTGCTGCATGAACGCGATCGGGTCGCCGCCGAACAGCGTGACGAGCTGGTTCACCGTGCCGTTGACGGACGTCAGCTGGAGCACGAGGCCCGCGACGATGACGATCGACATGAAGTGCGGCAGGTAGGAGATCGTCTGCACGATCTTCTTGAACCGGCGCGAGCGCAGCTCGTTGAGCAGGAGCGCCAGCACGATCGGCAGCGGGAAGCAGATCGCCAACGTCAGCAGGCCCAGGATCACGGTGTTCCAGAACACCGTCCAGAACTGCTGGTTGTTGATGAACATCTCGAAGTAGTAGAAGCCGACCCACTCGTCGCCCAGCGGGTTGCCGCCCGGCCGGAACCGGCGGAACGCGATGACGTTGCCGATCATCGGCGCGTACTTGAAGACGGCGAAGAACAGCAGCGGCAGTGCGACGAACGTGTACAGCCGCCAGTCCTTGCGCAGCGCCTGCCGCCACGTGAGGCGGTGGCCGCGCGACCGTCGCGGCTCCTTGCCGCCCTGCCTGCTCTCGGCCGGCGGGGCGAGCTCACCGCCCGTGTCCGCCGGCGGGGCCGTCAGCGCCCCGGCACCGTGTGCCATACCTGCTCCCGTCACGTCATCGTGGCGAACGTCGAGGCATCACTGCCACGACTGTTCGAAACTTTCGACAATGAAAACGTTATCGATAGCGGCAGAGTAGGACCGCCGTCACAGGTCGGTCAAGTGAAGCAACCATCACGGTCCGATCACAGGATCTCGGCGTTGACAGGACATCGACGCCGGATTCACCCGCTGATCAGCGCCCTCACCCGGACTGACAACGTTTGCACGAGTTCTCATGCACATCGCAGGGGACTAGAGTCGAACTCGAAACTTGCGACCCGCGCCCCGCGCCGACGCCGGCCCGCGCCGCAGGCCGCCACCGCAGGCCCGGAAAGGACACCCATGACCACCACGGGGACACCACCACCGAGCACCACCGCGCCCACGATCGCGCAGATCGCGCGCGAGGTCGGCGTGTCCGCCCCCACCGTGTCCAAGGTCCTCAACGGCCGCACCGACGTCGCCGACTCCACCCGCACCCGCGTCGAGGACGCCCTCGAACGCGCCGGCTACCGGCGTCGCCGCGCCGCACCCCCCGCCGCGGGCACCGGCCTCATCGACCTCGTCTTCCACCACTTCGGGTCCATCTGGTCCCTCGGCATCATCCGCGGCGTCGAGAAGGCCGCCGCCGCCGCCCGCAGCAGCGTCATCCTGTCCGAGCTCGGCGGCCTCCACCGCCCGCCCCAGACCTGGCTCGACGCCACCCTGCTGCGACCGCCCGTCGGCGTCCTCCTCGTCGCCTCCGGCCTCAGCGCACCCCAACGCCGCCAGCTCGTCAGCCGCGGCATCCCGTTCGTCGTCATCGACACCGACGGCGAACCCCCCGTCGACGTCCCCGTCGTCGGGTCCGACAACTGGAACGGCGGCCTCGTCGCCGCCCGCCACCTCCTCCAGCTCGGCCACCGCCGCATCGCCGTCATCAGCGGCCCCGCCGACATGCTGTGCAGCCGCGCCCGCCTCGACGGGTTCCGCAGCGCCTTCGACGGCTCCGGCGTCACGTTCGACCCGCACCTGCGCCGCACCGGCGACTTCGAGGTCGAGTCCGGATACCGCGCCGGCCGCGACCTCCTCGACCGCCCCGACCGTCCCACCGCCGTGTTCGCCGGCTCCGACATGCAGGCACTCGGCGTCCTGCGCGCCGCCCGCGACCTCGGCCTCCGCGTCCCCGAGGACCTCTCCGTCGTCGGCTACGACGACGTCCCCCTCGCCCAGTGGACCGCCCCCGCCCTCACGACCGTCCGTCAGCCCCTCGAGGAGATGGGCTCCGCGGCCGCCCGCATGCTGTTCGAGCTCGCCGACCAGCAGACCCCCCTGTCCACCAAGCTCAACCTCGGCACGGACCTCATCGTCCGCGAGACCACCGCTCCCCCGCCCCCCTGACGCGCGGCTCCCCGCGACTCAGCGCAGACTCCGGCCACTCAGCGCAGATCCCGCCGAGTCAGCGCAGATTCCCGCGACTCAGCGCAGATCCCGCCGAGTCAGCGCAGCCCAGCACGAGTCAGCCCGGCCCTGCGCGCGCCCTCCGCGCCGAGAACCGCAGGGGGGACGGGTCACTCGAGCACGTGCAGACGCCCGTCCTCGGACATCACGTGCAGCACGAGCAGTCCCCGCAGGTCGGTCTCGGAGACCACGGTCGGACCGCACGGTGCATCGGCGTCGTCGCTGCCGCGGTCGTCGCGCCCACCCTCGTGCGCCCCGTCGTCGCCGGCGTCGTCGTCCCCACAGCACCCGGTCCGACCACGCTCCCGCTCACGCTCCCGTTCTTCCCGCTCACGCTCCCGCTCTTCCCGCTCACGGTCCTCCCGCTCCCGCTGCTCCCGCTCCTCCCGCTCCCGCTGCTCCCGCTGCTCCCGCTCCTCCCGCTCCTCCCGCTCCTCCCGCTCCTCCCGCTCACGCTCCTCCCGCTCCCGCTGCTCCCGCTCCTCCCGCTCACGGTCCGGTCCGCACGGACCGCACGTCCCCGTGCCCGACTCGCGGACGAGGATCGTCAGGTCGTCGAGCGCGTCCCAGCGAGCCTTCACCGTCCGGCGCGCATCGCCCGCGCCGATGGCGACGAGCTGGCGCACCCCGAGCAGCGGTGCCGACGCATTCCGCCCGACGAGCCGCTCGAACACCATCGTGTTCCGTGGTGCGCGCGAGCTCGCGCGGCCCACCGTGCGTGGCTCCTCCGTCTCGGACGGTGGCCGTTCGTCGAGTGCGTGGTCGCGGGACCGGGCGTCGTCGTACCGGATCGCGAGCACGCTGGCCTCGAACGCGAAGGGCGAGCACCGGACCTTGAGGTGGAGCGTCGTGACGTTGTCCGCGCGGTCCCGCACCTCGTAGACCCGCAGCTCGGCGACGTCGGAGCCGAAGGGCGTCCACTCGACGTCGGACCGGCTCGTCGGCGGGACCGGGCTCGCGACCACACCGGAGAGGCCGTCACGACCCTCGACGACGAGGTCGTCGACGACCGGGTCGTAGCTGATCACCACCTCGGGCGCGGTGAGGTCCAGCCTGACCGCGATCTCGTGCCGCGCCTCGGTGTTCTGCGAGTGGTCGACCGAGGAGTATCCGAACTCGTGCACGCCTTCGGTGCCGATCGGCACGGGCGAGGTGTACGTCGTCGGCCCGACGCCGTCGACGTCGTAGACGGTGCGGGCGACGCCCGAGATGTCGTCGGTCGCGGTGAGCGTGACGGTGACGGCGGTCCGGTTCCAGCCGGCGGCGTTGGGCGTCGGCCAGACGCTCGCCGAGGTCACCGGCGGGGTGCTGTCCGGCGGCCTGATGCGCGCCTGGTCCGCGGGCGTCAGCTCCCTCGGGACGGAGGTGACCATCGGCGGCGGGGCGAAGCCGCCGGCGCCGATCGCGCCACCCCGCAGCTTGACGTTGAGCCAGTCGTTGCACGGCTGCAGGTCGGTCCGCGTGCCGTCGCCGTTGACGTCGAAGGGCACCGCGGTCTTGTTCGCGGCGCCGTCGGCGTCCCAGTCGACGGGCCCGGCGGCGTTGGCGACGTTGACGAACGCGCCCGGTGCCCCGCCCGCGCCCGGGACCCACCTGGCTGTCGCGTAGCCGACCGCGCCGGGTCCGAGCCCGACGGTCTCGTTGAGCGCAGCCTCCTTGAGCAGGGCGAGCGCCACCCGCGAGTAGTCGACCACGAACGCGCCACCGCGGCTGACCCCGGAGAACTGCCAGAGGTAGTTCATGACGCTCGGGTAGTTCGGCTTGTTGTTCACGGCGTCCGTGCCGCCGTGGTCGAGCCCGAGGTTGTGGCCGAGCTCGTGCATGAAGGTGCCGGCCGTCTGCCGGTCGGTGACGCCCACGAACGTGCCGAGGCTGACGACGAAGTCGGACCCGCGTAGCCGGCCGACGCCGCTGTTGCCGGAGGAGGCCAGCTGGTGCGCCGCGACGGCGTACCGGAAGATCGGCGCGCGGCCGGACTGCACGACGCCGCCGGTGCGGTTCTTGAGCTTGTCGAACTCGGTCCAGTCGTAGGTGACGAGCCTGTTGGCGGCGTCGACGGTCCCGGTGCCGAGCTGGGTGACCTCGCCGACGGACGCCGCTCGGCTGAGTCCGCCCCAGGTCGCCCCGGTCCCGAAGTTCATGATGCTGCTCGGGCCGGCGTCGACGTGCAGGTTGATGCCGACCGCGCCGTTGCGGGCGATGTACGGCGCCGCCGCGAAGGCGTCGACGACGAGCTTGATCGCCGCGTCGGTGGGCCGGTGCGTGTGGGTGCCGTCCTCCATCCAGTCGAGGTGGACGAACAGGTCGGGCTTGCCGACGGTGGCGCCCATCGCGGGCAGGTCGACGTACTGCGGGCCGACGCCGCCGCCGGGGTCGATCGTGGCCCCGGCGGTCTTCCAGGCGTCGGGGATGCCGTCACCGGTCGTCGAGGCGTCGGCCACGACCCAGTGCGCGGTGGAGTCGTTGCCCCGGCCGTCACCGAGCCGGACCACGCTCACGACGGCGGGGCCGTCCTGGTCGTAGTTGTTGCTGCCCGCGAAGGGGTTGTCCCAGTGGAACCGCACGAGGCCCGTCGATCCCGGGACGTCGAGGCGGTACCAGACGGTGCCTTCCGTGCCTGTCGCGACGCCGCTCGACTCCGCCACCCCTTGGCCGGTGGTGCCGGGCTCGATGCGCGGCGGCGGCGCGGTGCCCCAGATGCCGTGCTGGATGCTGTCGTGGTCGCTCACCAGGGCGACGTCGAGGTCGTTCTGGATCTTGAGGGTCACACTGCGCGCAGCCATGGGTCGCTCCTCGGACGAGCGGGCCGGAGGGGCCTGCTGCCTGAGAGGGAGCGTCGGCCCGCGCGGAAGATACCGGCAGGGCGCGTCCGGTCAGGGTGCGGGAGGCGCGCTCGTGGTCGGGTGCCGGGTGTCGGTCCCGGCACCCGACCTGCGCGCGGCGAGCCGCGGCGGCTCAGCGCTGGACGCGCGCGCTGCCCCCGCCGGCGAGCTTGGCGACCTCGGCGAGGTTCGCCGTCGTCGTGTCGCCGGGGGTGGTCATGGCGAGGGCGCCGTGCGCGGCCCCGTACTCGACGGCCTCCTGCAGCGACCCGAGCTCCATGAGGCCGTACGCGAGGCCGGAGGCGAACGAGTCGCCGCCGCCGACGCGGTCGTAGATCTCCAGGTCGGGGCGGTGGGTGGCCTCGACGAACCCTTCGGCGCGGGACCAGGCGATGGCGCCCCAGTCGTTGACGGTGGCGGTCTTGACGCCGCGCAGGGTGGTGGCGATGACCTGGAAGTTCGGGTACGCCTCGGACGCGGTCCTGATCATGGCGCGGAAGGCGCCGGTGTCGAGGTCGGTGAGGGACTCGTCGACGCCCTCGACCTCGAAGCCGAGGGAGGCGGTGAAGTCCTCCTCGTTGCCGATCATGACGTCGACGTGGTGGGCGAGGCGCTGGTTGACCTCGCGGGCGCGCTCGATGCCCCCGATGCCCTTCCACAGGGAGGGGCGGAAGTTGAGGTCGTAGGACACGATCGTGCCGTGGCGGCGGGCGGCGGACATCGCGGCCTCGGCGACGTCGGCGGCGGACTCGGACAGGGCGGCGAAGATGCCGCCGGTGTGGAGCCAGCGCACGCCGGAGCCGAACAGGGCGTCCCAGTCGACGTCGTCGGGCTTCATCTGGGAGATCGCGGTGTTGCCGCGGTCGCTGACGCCGACGGCGCCGCGGACGCCGAACCCGCGCTCGGTGAAGTTGAGGCCGTTGCGCACGGTGCGGCCGATGCCGTCGTACGGGTGCCACTGGATCCAGGAGGTGTCGAGGCCGCCGGTGAGGATGAAGTCCTCGACGAGGCGGCCGACCTCGTTGTCGGCGAGGGCGGTGACGACGGCGCCGCGCAGCCCGAAGGCGCGGCGGAGACCGCGGGCGACGTTGTACTCGCCGCCGCCCTCCCAGACGTCGAAGCTGCGGGTGGTGCGGACGCGCCGGTCGCCGGGGTCGAGGCGGAGCATGACCTCGCCGAGGGCGACGACGTCGTAGCGGCAGTCGGCGGCGGGGCGGGTGGTGACGGAGGGGTTGGCCACGGTTCAGGACTCCTGGTTCTTGACGAGGGCGACGGCTTCGGCGCTGCGGCGGGTGATCTCGGTCCAGTCGCCGGCGTCGACGAGGGACTTGTCGACCATCCAGGAGCCGCCGACGGCGAGGACGGGCCGAAGGCCGAGGTAGTCGGCGAGGTTGGCGGCGCTGACGCCGCCGGTGGGGACGAACCGCAGGCCGGGGAAGGGTGCGGCGAACGCCTTGAGGGCGGCGGGGCCGCCGACGACGGAGGCGGGGAAGAGCTTGACGGTGTGGAGGCCGAGGTCGAGCGCGGCCATGATCTCGGTGGGGGTGGCGACGCCGGGCAGGACGGGGACGCCGTGCTCCTGGGCGCGCTGGACGACCTTCGCCGAGAGGCCGGGCGACACGATGTAGCGGGCGCCGGCGGCGGCGACGGCGTCGACCTGGTCGGCGGTGGTGACGGTGCCGGCGCCGACGACGACGTCGGGGCGTTCGGCGGCGACGGCGCGGATGGCGTCGAGCCCGCCGGCCGTGCGCAGCGTGATCTCGGCGACGGGGAGGCCGCCGGCGATCAGCGCGTCGGCGAGGGCGAGGCCCTGCTTGGCACCGTCGACGACGACGACGGGCACGATGCGGTGCCGGCCGAGGGTCTCCAGGACGGCGGCGTCGGGGGCTGACATATCGTCTCCGTTTCGCTATGGTGAACGTCTGTTGTTCACTGCGAAATCACCTTACCGGAAGGTACCCATGGGACCCAGCCCGCTCGGCAGCGTCGACAAAGCGCTCCTCACCCTCGACGCCCTCGGTCGCGCCGGCGCCGCCGGGATCCCCCTCGCCGAGCTGTCCGCCGAGGTCGGCGCCAACAAGTCCACGCTGCACCGCACGCTCGCCGCACTCCGGCACCGCGGCTACGCCGAGCAGTGCGACGACGGCGCCTACCGGCTCGGCCCGGCGATCCTCGCGCTGAGCAGCACGTTCCTCGCCGAGGAGAACCTGCCCGACCTGCTGCGCCCCGCCCTGGACGCCCTGTGCGAGGACGTCGACGAGCTGGTGCACCTCGGCGTGCTCGCCGGGCAGGAGGTCGTCTACCTCGACAAGGTCGAGCCGCAGCGCGCCGTGCGGGTCTGGTCCGCCGTCGGCCGCCGACGCCCCGCCGCCACGACCGCCCTCGGCCGCGCGCTGCTCGCCGCCGGCCCCCTGCGGGACACCGACGACGACGCCGTGCTGGCGCCCTACCTCACCCCCTCGACGACACCTGACCGGCTGCGCGAGGCCGTCCGCGAGGCTCGCGGCACGGGTGTCGCGAGCGAGACGGAGGAGAACGAGCGGGGCATCGCCTGCGCCGCCGTCGCGGTGCTGCGCGCCGGCCGACCCGTCGCGGCGGTCTCGATCACGGCCCCGGTGGAGCGGATGACGGGGCGGGCGCGCGCCGAGCGGCTCGCCGCCCTGACCCGCACCCTGCCCGACCACCTCCCCGCGGGCCTCACCGTCCCGGCGCCGGTCGCCACCCGCTGACGCCGTCCGGCGCCGCGCGCCGCCGTCGGGCAGCATGGCGTCCATGACCCGCAACCCCCTCGACATCCTCTTCGTCGGCGGCTCCGGCGTGATCAGCGCCGCGTCCGTCACCCGCGCCGTCGCGCAGGGCCACCGCGTCACGGTGCTCAACCGCGGCCGGTCGACCACGCGCCCGCTGCCCGGCGACGTCGAGCAGCTCACCGCGGACGCGAGCGACCACGACGCCGTGGACGCCGCCCTGGCGGGGCGCGACTTCGACGTCGTCGCGCAGTTCCGGGCGTTCTCGCCGGAGCACGTCGCGCGCGACGTCGACCGGTTCACGGGCCGCACCGGCCAGTACGTTTTCGTCTCGTCGGCCTCCGCCTACCAGACGCCCCCGGCCCGGCTGCCCGTGACGGAGGCCACGCCCCTGCGCAACCCGTTCTGGCAGTACTCGCGCGACAAGATCGCGGGCGAGGACGTCCTGGTGCGCGCCCACCGCGAGGACGCGTTCCCCGCGACGGTCGTGCGCCCGAGCCACACCTACGACCGCACGCTGCTGCCCACCACGGGAGGCTGGACCGACGTCGCCCGGATGCGGGCGGGGCGGCCCGTCGTCGTGCACGGGGACGGCACCAGCCTGTGGACGCTCACGCACACCGAGGACTTCGCGGTCGGGTTCGTCGGGCTGCTGGGTCACCCCCTCGCCATCGGTGACGCGTTCCAGGTCATGGGCACCCACGCGCCCACCTGGGACCAGGTCTACACGTGGCTGGGCGAGGCGGCGGGCGTCCCCGACCCGGAGATCGTGCACGTCGCGTCCGAGACGATCGCCCGCGTGCTGCCCGACGTCGGCGACGGCCTGCTCGGCGACAAGGCGCACTCCATGGTGTTCGACTGCTCCCACCTGACGGCGCTCGTGCCGGAGTTCCGCCCGACCGTCACCTACGACGTCGGCGCGCAGGAGCAGATCGCCTGGTTCGACGCGCACCCGGAGGCGCAGCAGGTCGACACCGCCCTCGACGCGGCGTTCGACCGGCTCGTCGAGCACGCCCGCTCGCTGCCCGCCGCGCCGTGATCCGTAGGGTGGCACCGTGACCTCACCTCTCGTGCTCCTCGACCTCGACGGCACCCTCATGGACTCGGCACCCGGCATCACGTCCTCCGCCGCGCACGCCTACCGGACCCTCGGGCTCGACGTGCCCGACGCCGCGACGCTGCGCACGTTCGTCGGCCCGCCCATCACCGACTCCTTCCCGGCGCACGGCGTCCCGCCGGAGCGTGTCGGCGAGGCCGTCACGGCCTACCGGTCGGTGTACGCCGACGGCGGGATGTACGACGCGACCGTGTTCGCCGGGATCCCGGAGGCGCTGGCCGCGCTGCGCGAGGCCGGGTGCACCCTCGCCGTCGCGACGTCCAAGCCCGAGGTGTACGCCCAGCCCGTCTGCGCGAAGTTCGGGCTGGGCGACCTCGTCGACGCCGTCTTCGGGGCACCGCTGGACGAGTCGACGTCGACGAAGGCGGACGTCATCGAGCGGGCGCTGGCCACGCTCGACCTGCCCCGCCCCGGTACGCCGGGCGCGGGGCCGGTGCTCATGGTCGGGGACCGCGAGCACGACGTCCACGGCGCGGCCGTGCACGCCGTAGGCTGCCTCGGCGTCTCGTGGGGGTACGCCGTCGACGGCGAGCTGGAGCGCGCCGGCGCCCTCGCCGTCGTCGAGGACGTGGCGGACCTCGCCGCGACCGTGCTCGAGCTCCTGGGGCGCTGAGCCGCCGGCTCAGGCCGCCCCGGCGGTCTCGTCGCGCCGGAACGTGCGCCGGTACGCGGACGGCGAGGTGCGCAGGACCTGCCCGAAGTGGTGGCGGAACGTCGCCGGGCTGGCGAAGCCGACGGCCGCACCGACCTCCTCGACCGGCAGGTCCGTGCCCTCGAGCAGCGGCAGGCTCGCCTGCACCCGCTGCCCCACCACCCAGCGCACCGGCGACGTGCCCGTGCGCTCGGTGAACCGGCGCAGGAACGTGCGCTCCGACATCAGGGCCGTGCGGGCCATCGCCGCGACCGTCACCGGGGCCGCGACGTCCCGCAGGACCGCCGCCATCGCCAGGGACACGCCGTCGGTCCCGGCCGCGTCCGGCACGGGCGCGTCGACGAACTGCGCCTGGCCGCCGTCCCGGTGCGGCGGCACCACGAGCCTCCGCGCGACCGTGTTCGCCACGACCGACCCGTGGTCGGAGCGCACCAGGTGCAGGCACAGGTCGATCCCCGCGGCGCTGCCCGCGCTGGTCAGGACGTCCCCGTGGTCGACCCACAGCACGTCCGGGTCCAGCTCGACGGCGGGGAACCGGCGGCGGAACTCGTCCGCGTACCGCCAGTGGGTCGTCGCCCGGCGACCGTCGAGCAGGCCCGCGGCCGCCAGGGTGAACGCCCCCGAGCAGATGGACACCACGCGGGCGCCACGCTCGGCGGCCCGGCGGACCGCGTCGACGACGCGCGGCTCGGGCCCGGTACGGACGTCCACCGTGGCGGGCACGATGACGGTGTCCGCCCGCGTGAGGACGTCCAGGCCGTGCGCCACCGTCACCGAGAGTCCGCCGACCATCGCCACCGGACGGTCCGGGTCCGGCGTGCACACGTCGAGCGCGTACCAGGGGCCCGACACCTCCGGTCGGGGCAGGCCGAACACCTCGACGACGGCGCCGGTCTCGAACGGCGCCATGCCCGGCGTGACCAGCACGGCGACCCGGTGCGGGCGGCCCGGTGCCGGCAGCGGGCGCGGGGCGGGGTCGGGCTGGCGCATGGCGGGATCTTAGCGGTCGTCGGCGTCCACGCCACTTCTCCTGCCCGGCGGGCTGATCGACGATCGACGCATGGAGATCACGACCTCTCACCTCGGCTTCGCCCCCGACCTCGACCCCGCGACCGTCGCGGCGCACTTCGCGGCGCGCCTCGCCGTCGAGACCGACGTCTCCGACGTCCACGCCGCCGTCGCGGCCGGCGAGGCGTTCACCCTCGTCGACGTGCGCTCGGCGGAGGCCTGGGACGCCGGTCACCTCCCCGGCGCCGTGCACCTGCCCGGCGGCAAGGTGCGGCTGCGGGCCGCCGGGCTGATCGACCCCGACCTGCCCGTCGTCACCTACTGCTGGGGTCCGGGCTGCAACGGCGCCACCCGCGGAGCGCTCGCCTTCGCCACCCTCGGCTACCGCGTCAAGGAGATGCTGGGCGGCTACGAGTACTGGGTGCGGGAGGGGTTCACCGTCGAGACGGGCGACGGGACCCTCCGGCACCCCGTCGTGGACCCGCTGACGAACGTCCGCTGACCGTCGGCGACGGTCCCGCGCCGAGTCGCGGGAACCTGCGCTGAGTCGCGGGCATCTGCGCTGACTCGCGCCGTCGAGCGCTGAGTCGCGGGAACCTGCGCTGAGTCGCGGGAACCTGCGCCGACTCGCGGAGGCGGCGGGCACGGCGAAGGCCCCGGACCCTTGTGAGGAGGGTCCGGGGCCTTCGAGCTCCGGAGGTGGTCCGGACCGTCAGCCGACGGTCGGGGTCACTCCGCGCCGGCCTGCATCTGACCGGTCGGCGGGAGGTCCTTCACGGACACGCCCGTCGGGGCGTCGAGCGCCGAGGCGGCGCCGACCGAGACCGGGCCGCGCTCGTGCTCGGCCTTGTCGACCCCGCGGAACGTGAACTCCCCGAGGATGCCCTCGCCCTCGCCGTCGACCAGCACGAGCTGGCCCGGACGCAGGTCGCCGAACAGGATCTTCTCGGACAGGGTGTCCTCGATCTCCCGCTGGATGGCCCGCTTCAGCGGACGCGCACCGAGGACCGGGTCGTAGCCCTTCTCGGCGAGCAGGTTCTTCGCGGCCTGGGTGAGCTCGATGCCCATGTCCTTGTCGCGCAGACGCTTGTCCAGCTTCGCGATCTCCAGGTCGACGATCTGGATGATCTCGTCCTGGGAGAGCTGCGGGAACACGACGGTGTCGTCGACACGGTTGAGGAACTCGGGCCGGAAGTGCTGCTTGAGCTCCTCGTTGACCTTCGCCTTCATCCGCTCGTAGGACGTCACCAGGTCGCCGCCGGCGTTGAAGCCGGTCTGGACGCCCTTGGCGATGTCCCGCGTGCCGAGGTTCGTCGTCATGATGATGACGGTGTTCTTGAAGTCGACCACGCGACCCTGGGAGTCGGTGAGACGGCCGTCCTCGAGCACCTGCAGCAGCGAGTTGAAGATGTCGGCGTGCGCCTTCTCCACCTCGTCGAACAGGACGACGGAGAACGGACGACGACGCACCTTCTCGGTGAGCTGGCCACCCTCGTCGTACCCGACGTAGCCGGGGGGCGAGCCGAACAGCCGCGAGACCGTGTGCTTCTCCGAGAACTCGGACATGTCGAGCTGGATGAGCGCGTCCTCGTCACCGAACAGGAACTCGGCGAGCGCCTTGGCGAGCTCGGTCTTCCCGACGCCGGTGGGGCCGGCGAAGATGAACGAGCCGCCGGGACGCTTCGGGTCCTTGAGGCCGGCACGGGTGCGACGGATCGCCTGGGAGAGCGCCTTGATCGCGATGTCCTGCCCGACGACGCGCTTGTGCAGCTCGTCCTCCATGTGCAGGAGCTTGCTCGACTCCTCCTCGGTGAGCTTGATGACCGGGATGCCTGTCGACATCGCCAGCACCTCGGCGATGAGCTCGTCGTCCACCTCCGCGACCGTGTCGAGGTCGCCCGACTTCCAGGCCTTCTCCTTGTCGGCGCGCTGCTGCGTGAGCCGCTTCTCGGTGTCACGCAGGCCGGCGGCCTTCTCGAAGTCCTGCTCGTCGATCGCCGACTCCTTCTCGCGGCGTGCCTCGGCGATCTCCTCGTCGAGCTCCTTGAGCTCCGGCGGGGCGGTCATGCGACGGATGCGCAGGCGCGCGCCCGCCTCGTCGATGAGGTCGATCGCCTTGTCCGGGAGGTACCGGTCGTTGATGTACCGGTCGGCGAGCTGCGCGGCGGAGACCAGCGCGGAGTCCGTGATGGACACGCGGTGGTGCGCCTCGTAGCGGTCGCGCAGGCCCTTGAGGATCTCGATGGCGTGCTCGAGGGACGGCTCGTTGACCTGGATCGGCTGGAAGCGACGCTCCAGGGCCGGGTCCTTCTCGACGTGCTTGCGGTACTCGTCGAGCGTGGTCGCACCGATGGTCTGGAGCTCGCCGCGGGCCAGCATCGGCTTGAGGATGCTGGCGGCGTCGATCGCTCCTTCAGCGGCACCCGCCCCGACGAGGGTGTGGATCTCGTCGATGAACAGGATGATGTCGCCGCGGGTGCGGATCTCCTTGAGGACCTTCTTCAGGCGCTCCTCGAAGTCACCGCGGTAGCGCGACCCGGCCACCAGCGCGCCGAGGTCGAGCGTGTACAGCTGCTTGTCCTTCAGCGTCTCGGGGACGTCGCCGCGGACGATGTCCTGGGCGAGACCCTCGACGACCGCCGTCTTGCCGACGCCGGGCTCGCCGATCAGCACCGGGTTGTTCTTGGTGCGGCGCGACAGGACCTGCATGACGCGCTCGATCTCCTGCGTGCGCCCGATCACCGGGTCCAGCTTGCCCTCGCGGGCGGCCTGGGTGAGGTTGCGCCCGAACTGGTCGAGCACGGCCGAGCCGGACGGCTGGCCCTCGGCCGGGCCGCCGGCCGCGACCGGCTCCTTGCCCTGGTAGCCGGACAGCAGCTGGATGACCTGCTGGCGCACCTTGTTGAGGTCGGCGCCCATCTTGGTGAGCACCTGCGCCGCGACACCCTCGCCCTCGCGGATGAGGCCGAGCAGGATGTGCTCGGTGCCGATGTAGTTGTGGCCGAGCTGCAGCGCCTCGCGCAGCGACAGCTCCAGCACCTTCTTGGCACGCGGCGTGAACGGGATGTGCCCGCTGGGGGCCTGCTGGCCCTCGCCGATGATCTCGGTGACCTGCGCGCGCACGCCGTCGAGCGAGATGCCCAGCGACTCCAGCGCCTTCGCGGCCACGCCCTCACCCTCGTGGATGAGGCCGAGCAGGATGTGCTCCGTGCCGATGTAGTTGTGGTTGAGCATCCTCGCCTCTTCCTGAGCGAGGACGACCACCCGACGGGCTCGGTCCGTAAATCTCTCGAACATGTGCTGCTCCCTCACGAGCGGCTTTTCCTGCACCCCGTCGGAGATGACGGCGACAGCCTGACCGCTACGACTCTATGCGGTGCGAACCCGCCCGACCCCCTCGGAATGCCCTTGTTCGCCAGGGGCGTGACGGCGTGCCCCGTTGCCGAGCGAGACGATGGAAGGGCAAGGTCTGTGCAAGAGGTCACGCTCACCGGGAGGTCCGCCATGGACGACGTCGGACGGGACGCAGGGCACGACGACACCGGACGCGAGGGGGACGCCGCCGCGTCGACACCGACGGACGCCGAACGGCACGGGCTGCCGTCCGTGGGTCCGCACGACGTCGTGGACGAACGGATGGCGCAGTTCTCGGGCGTCGTGGGCGAGGTCGACGACCCGCTCACCTGGGGCCTGGACCTGGAGGACGAGGCCCTCACGGGCGACGAGCACCGCGTCGACCCGACGTCGGACCGGTTCGTGCGGTCGTACCGCACGTTCGCGGGCGAGGCGTTCGAGGTCGAGACGCTGCGCTCGGAGGTGACCGACGACCTCGTCGAGGACGTCGTGCGGGCCGCGTGCAGCGGGGCGCTGGCCGCACCCCTGCACGCCGACATCGCCGCCCCCGTGGAGGCCGACGGCGACCCCGCGGTGCCGGACTTCGCGGACGGGTTCGCCGACTACCGCTCCGCCATGCGGGCGATCGTCGCGGAGGTCGACGCGGTGCCGCTGGAGACCGGCGAGCTGCGCGTGGACGGTCAGCCGCGCCCCGCGACGCGGGTGGAGGTGCGCGACGTCGTGGCGGTGCACGTGACGGCGCGCGGGCGGGCGATCGTCGTCACGGGGCCGGGCGACCTGGTCGACCGCGTCGACATCGTCACGCGTCCGATCCGCTCGCTGCTGCACCCGCCACCGCCGCGCTGACTCGCGGGAGCCTGCGCTGACTCGCGCTGCTGTGCGCTGACCCGCAGGACGCTGCGCTGGCTCGCGTCAGCCGGCGAGGCGGTCGCGGACGGCGCCGGTCACCTCGGGCGCGAGGGTGCGGGCGAACGTCGCGGTGAGATGACCGTGGTCGAAGTAGGCCACGAGACCGCCGACGACGGCGTGGCAGAGGTCCGGGTCGCACATGAGGTCCTCGACGCTCGTGACGGACACCAGCCCGGTGGTGTCCGCGGCGGCCGCGGCGGCCAGCGGGTCGGGCTCGAGCGCGACGGCGGGCGGGGCGCCGCACCGGTCGAGGTCGTCGGGGTGGAGCGCCACGCAGTCGGGCACGTCCGCGGGCATCGCCGGGGTGTCGCGCAGCACGAGCACGGGGATCCCGGCGTCCGTGAAGGCCGCGAGCGTCTCGGCGTAGGCGGCCTGCGCGGCGGCCTCCTGCTCGTCCTCGGGCATGTCGGCCAGCGGCTGGTTCGTCCGGTCGGACAGCACGACGAGGTCGTAGCCGCCCGTGACGACCTGGTCGACGGCCCACCGGTTGGTGTCGCGGCAGCTCTCCGCGACGCCGGTGCCCTCGATGTCGAGCAGGTCGTCGACGGTGTAGCAGACCGACTGGAGGTAGGTGGTGAGCCGCCACCCCTCGGTGTCGAGGGCGTCGGTGAGGGCGGGCACCCAGTGCCCGGCGTGGGAGTTCCCGACGAGCGCGATCCGCGTGGTCGCGTCGGCGGGCCCGTAGGTGCAGGTGTTCCGGGTGGTGAACGGGGTGTTGTTCCAGCAGCCGTCGGCGTAGACGACGGGCCGGTCCTCGGCGGCGACGAGCGGCGGGGTGACGAAGGCGGGCCGCGGGCAGGACGGGTCGCGCTCGACCGTGGCGCCGAGGCAGTCACCGGCCTCCTCGACGGCGACGGCGAACGCGGCGGCGGCCTCCCGCTGGGCGGTCTCCGTGCGCTGCGCGACGACCGTCCCGGCGCCGGCGACGACGCCGACGCACACGGCGAGCAGCACGAACGTGGCGGCACGACGGCGCACCAGGAGGGGGTGGTGCCGCAGGCGTTCCTCGACCCAGGTGCGGGACAGCGCGGCGAGCCCGAGGGTGGCGGCCAGCACGCCGACCATGACGAGCGGGCCGTCGGTGTCGAGGGCGACGGGCACGATGACGACGAGGGGCCAGTGCCACAGGTAGACGGAGTAGGAGGCGTCGCCCAGCCACTGCACGGGCCGGCGTCCGAGCAGGCGCCCGGGTCCGCCGCGCAGCGGGTCGGCGGCCGCGGCGACGACGAGCGCGGTGCCGACGGTCGGCAGCAGGGCTGCGGTGCCGGGGAACGGGGTGTCGGCGTCGAACGTGAGGCAGGCGACGACGATCATCGCGAGCCCGGCCCACGCGGCGACGGGCCGCAGGACCCGCGCGGCCGGACCGTCCGGGACCTCGGGCCGGCCGGCGGTGGTGCGCAGCGCCAGCAGCGCGGCGAGGAGACCACCGAGGCCGAGCTCCCAGAACCGGGTGGTGGACACGAAGTAGGCGGCGGCGGGCTCGGCGGCCGTGAGCTGGACGGAGCGGGCGAGGGACGCGACCACGACCACGCCCGTGACCAGGGCCGCGGTGCGGGCGGCGGTCCGCCGCGCGTCCTGGTCCGGCACGTCCCCGGAGGCGCTCGCCGGGCCGGCCGCCCGCCGGGCCCGGGACCGCCGCACGCGCAGGGCGGTCCAGGTGGCGGCGCCCAGGAGCACGGGCCACAGCAGGTAGAACTGCTCCTCGATGGACAGCGACCAGTAGTGCTGGACGGGCGAGTGCGCCTGGTCGGCCGCGAGGTAGTCGGCCTCGGACCGGGCGAGGTGCCAGTTCTCGACGTAGAGGGCGGAGGCGGCGACCTCGCGCGCCGTCCCGGCGAGCACGGTGGACGGCAGCCAGACGACGGCCGCGACGAGGGTCAGGGCGAGCACGAGGGTCGCGGCGGGGATGAGGCGCCGCACGCGCCGCGCCCAGAAGTCGGCCAGCGCCCGGGGCGAGCCGACGGGCCGGCGCACGAGGTGGCTGGTGATGAGGAACCCGGACAGCACGAAGAACACGTCGACGCCGACGTACCCGCCGGTCAGGACGCCCGGCCACAGGTGGAACACGACCACGGCCGCGACCGCGAGGGCGCGCAGTCCCTGGATGTCGGCGCGGTTCCCGCCGCCGCCGACCGCGGCGCGCGGGGCGCCGGCGTCGGGGCGCGCGGCGGTCACGGGGGTGGTGCGGGACATGCGCGACACCCTAGGCGACGGCGCCGGTGCGGGCCCGTCCGTCCGACCTGCCGGGCCCGGCGGGCGGACCTATCCTGCGGACATGGACGGCATCGTGGTCGGGGTCAACGGTTCGGCGGAGGCGGACGAGGCGCTGGACTGGGCGCTGACGGAGGCCGCGTCCCGCGGGGTCGGGCTGACGGTGGTCCAGGCGGCGCCGGAGCGCGACGCCGCGGACCTGGAGCCGGTGCGGGCGGAGCGGCTCGCCGGGACCCGGGAGATCGTCGACCGGGCGGCCGCCCGGCACGGCGTCGACGTGGACGTGGACGTGGTGTGCCTGCCGGGTCCGGCGCCGGAGGCCCTGCTGACCGCGGCGCACGGGGCCGTCATGCTGGTGCTGGGTCGGCGTCGCCGCGGCCGGGTCGGGCGCCGGGTGCTGGGCAGCGTGTCGACCACGGTGGCGGAGAACGCCGACGTGCCGGTCACGGTGGTGCGACGCCTGGACGACGGCCCGACGCCCGAGCTCGTGGACGGGGCCGAGCCGCGGGTGGTCGTCGGCGTGGACACGTCGGTGCCGTCGGTGGCGGCGCTGCGGCACGGCGCGGAGGTGGCGGAGCGGATCGGCGCGGTGCTGGAGCCCGTGTTCGCGTGGCAGATCACGACCCTCGCCCCGCTGCCGGGGTCGTGGGGCTGGGCGCCCCCGATCGACGACTACGAGAGGTTCGCCCGGGACTGCCTGGACGCGGCGGTCCGGGACGCGGGCGTGTCGCTGCCCGCCGAGCGGGTGCGCCCCCAGGTGCTGCACGGCCAGGCCGCGAAGATGCTCGTGGAAGCAGCCACGGGTGCCGACCGGCTGGTGGTCGGCACCCGTGGGCTGGGTGGGTTCGACAGGCTGGTGCTGGGTTCGACCAGCCGTCAGGTGCTGGACTTCGCGCCCTGCCCCGTCACCGTGCTCAGGCGGTGACCGCCCGCTCGGCGGACACGGCGCCCGGGTCCGGCCGGCCGCGGTCGCTGCGCATGAGGAACATGGCGGCGGCGGTGACGGCGACGACGACGACCGCCATCACGACGTACGACGCGGAGAAGCCGATGGCGTCGTAGGACAGGCCGAACACCCACGAGAAGATGAAGACGCCGGCGGCCTTGGCCATGTTGAACCCGACCATGTAGGCCGTGGCGGAGATCCGCACGTCGAACATGCGGGTGATGTACTTCATCACGGAGATGAGCATGAGCGGCATCTCGATGGCGGCGAGCAGGCGCCACAGGATGAGCGCCCAGGTGTGCACGACGAAGGCCGAGCCGATGACGCGCACGATCAGCACCATCGCGAAGAGGATCAGGCCCCACTTGGCGCCGATCCTGTTGATGAGGAACGGCATGGCGACCATGACGGCGGCCTCGAGCAGGATCTGGACGAACACGACGCGGGAGAACAGCACCTGCGGGTCGGCGACGCCGGTGGCGTGCTGCGCGAAGTAGATCGCGAACTGCTGGTCGAACACGTCGTAGAGCGCGGCGGTGCCGAACATGAGGATCATGAAGCCGACGAACGAGCGGTTGCGCAGCAGGGCCTTGACGGCGCCGGAGTCGGCCCGGGGGGCCGTGTCGGAGGAGTCGGCGCTGATGGCGGTGTAGCCGGGGTCGCCCGGCTTGGGGGTGCGGACGACGAACAGCAGGACGCCGAGCAGGATCGCGGAGAACGTGCCGGCCCACCAGATGTTGTTCGGGTCGGACGCCCAGACGAAGCCGCCCACGAGCGAGGCGGTGGCACCGGCGAGCGAGCCGAAGAGGCGCACGTGGCCGTACTCGAAGCCGTTGGCGCGGGACGTGCGCTCGTTGAACGCCTCGACGACGCCGACGCCCGCGTTGAGCACGAGCGAGAGGTAGATGCCCGCGACGACGGCGCCGACGACCTCGTTGAACGACACGATCGGCAGGAACACGAACGCGAAGAACGGGCCGACGAAGGCGGCGCAGACCACGACGAAGGCGAGGAGGTTCTTGCGGAACCCGAGCCGGTCCTGGATGTACCCGTAGAAGGGCTGGAGGCAGAACGCCACGAGCGCGATGACGGAGAACACGAGCCCGATGTTGCCGCTGCTCATGCCGGCCTCCTCGGCCAGCCACGGGCTGAGGAACGTCATCGCCAGCTGCCAGATGGCGAAGTAGAAGAAGAACAGGCCTCCGACGTTCCAGAACACGGGGTTGCGCAGGGACGCGCGCGCTCCGGTGGTGGGACGGCCCTCGACCTCGACGGCGGTGTGGTGGTGGTCGGTCATCGACGCTCCTCGGGTGACTGCACCGGGACGTCGGTCGGCCCGGCACACCTACACGGTAAACGATAGAAATTGGGTGCGGCCTGGCCGCGGGGCGCCGCCGTCACCGTGACCAGCGGCGACGCCCACCGTGAGGAAGGTCACCGCTGCGCGGCGAGGACCTCCGGTTCGGCGGCCTGCTCGGCCACGGACAGCACGGCCGTCCCGTCCGGCGTCAGCACGTCGGTCGAGGTCGGCACCGGGCGACCGAGCGGCGCCGGCGTGCCCCACACGGGGTTGCCGTCGGCGTCGAAGGGCAGCACCTGCGCGCAGGCGTGACGGTTCGGGTCCCACAGCGGGTCCCCGACGATCTCGGTGTACGTGCGGGCGTGGTACACCAGCACGGTCTCGCCCTCGGGCGACTCGGTGAACGAGTTGTGGCCCGGCCCGTACTGGTGCACCGACGGGTCGGAGACGAACACGGGGTCCGGGCTCTTGGTCCACGACGCCGGGTCGAGGAGGTCGGCGGAGGCGTCCGCGGCCAGGACGCCCATCGCGTAGTCGACGCCGGTCGCCGCACCCGAGTAGGTGAGGAGCACCCGGCCGTCGCGCACCAGGACGGACGGGCCCTCGTTGACCCAGAAGCCCTTGACCTCCCAGTCGAACTCTGGGCGCGTCAGCTCGACGGCGGGGCCGGCCAGCGTCCACGGGTCGGCCATCGGGGCGATGTAGAGGTTCGAGTGGCCGCGGACCTCGAAGTCCTGCTGGGCCCACACGAGGTACTGGGTGCCGTCGAGCACGAACGTCGTGGCGTCCAGCGCGAACGACTCCCAGCCGGTGTCGACCTGGCCGCGCTCGACCCACTCCCCCGTCATCGGGTCGGCGTCGGTGCACTCGAGCACGAACACGCGGTGGTTGAAGGTCTCGGGCGTGCCGGGCAGGTCGGCGGTGCCGTGGTCGTTCGGGGCGGCGGCGAAGTAGACGTACCAGGCGTCGCCGACGCGGTGGATCTCGGGCGCCCAGATGAGGTGCGACTGCGGACCCGTGGCGTGCCGGGTCCAGATCGTCACCTCGGGCGCGGCCTGAAGGTCCTCGAGCCGGGCTGCCCGGCGCAGGACGACCCGGTCGTAGGCCGGGTAGGAGCCCGTGAAGTAGTACTGCCCGTCATGACGCAGCACGTGCGGGTCCGCGCGCTGGAGCACGATCGGGTTGACGTCGACCTGGTCCTTCATGGCAGTTCCTTCAGGGTTGTACAACGATGTATTACGGCTACGTTAACGCACCGCCCCCGCCCCGGGAACCTCCGACGACTGTGATATGACGCGCGCGAAACCGACGAAACCGGACGGTGACGACGCGCGGGACGGTCAGTCCCCGGTCACGACCACGCCCAGGGACTCCGCCAGCACCACCGCCTGCACGGCGTCCACCACCGCGCCCTCCAGCCGCGCCGACCGCGGGTCCAGGGCCGACAGGTCGCTGCCCCGCAGCACCGCGCCGCCCAGGTCCACACCGTCCAGCACGGCCCCCGACAGGTCCAGGCCCAGCAGCGTCGCGCCGCGCGCCCGCGCCTGGGACAGGTCGGCCTCCCGCAGCCGCAGCCCCTCCAGGTGCACCCCGTCCAGCACCGCCCGCCGGAGCTCCGTGAACGACCAGTCGCCCTGCACCGCCCGCAGCAGGGCGAACCGGCAGTCGTCGAACGTCGACCCGACCAGCTTGCAGCGCGCCAGCTCCGCGTCGAACAGGTCGACCCGGGAGAACCGGCACGACGTGAACGCGGAGTCCTCCCACGACGACGCGTTGAGCAGCACCCCGCGGAACGTGCACCCCGTGAAGGTCGCGCCCCGCACCCGCGCCTCGGACAGGTCGACGTCGACCAGCTCGACGCCCTCGAGCACCACGCCGTCGAGGTCCTCGTCGGACCAGTCCGCCCCGACGACCGTCCCGCCCTGCTGCGACTCCATCCGGGCACGGTAGCGCGGCCCGGCGACACCGGATCGGCGACACTGGGGCGATGAGCACCCGCCCCGCCGGACTTCTCCTCGCCCCGGGCGCCGGGGCCGACCGCGACCACCGGGCCCTGCGCGCCGTGGACGACGCCGTGAGCGCCCTCGACCCCGCCGTCGCCGTGGAGCGCGTCGACTTCCCGTACCGGACCGCGGGGCGCCGCATGCCCGACCGCGCCCCCGTCGCCGTGGCGCACGTGCGGGCCGAGGCCGAGCGGTTCGCCGCCGGGCTGGGCGTCGGCACCGGACGGCTGCTGCTCGGGGGCCGCTCCTACGGCGGGCGCATGTGCTCGATGGCCGTCGCCGAGGGCCTGCCCGCCGCCGGGCTCGTGCTGCTCAGCTACCCCCTGCACCCCCCGGGCCGGCCGGACCGGCTGCGCACCGAGCACCTCGGCGACCTCGACCTGCCCGTGCTGTTCGTCGGCGGTGACCGCGACCCGTTCGGCACCCCCGACGAGCTCGCCGAGCACACCGCGGCGATCCCGGGGCCCGTCACCCGCGTCACCCTGCCCGGCACGCACGACGTCAAGGACCTGGACGCCGTCGCCGCCGCCGTCGTGCGCTGGCTCGACACTCTCTGACGCCCCGCCCGCGCCGACGTCCCCGGTGGTGGCCACGACGCCCGTGACGGACGCCACGCCGACCCCGCTACGATGGCGGCGAACTCGCCGGGCCGCCCGGCTCCCAGCGTCGGAAGGTCCTCGTGCGCGCCGCTGCCGCCCGTACCCTGCTCACCGTCGCCCTCGCGTGCGGGCTCGCCGTGCCGTCGGCCGTCGCCGCGTCGGCAGCCGACGGCGACCTCGAGGTCTCGACCTCCGGCGTGTCCTACCACGGCCGTGACCGCGGCGCCGGTGGCGACGACCTGGTGGGGTACTCCGTCCGCAGCCTGGAGGGCTGGCGGTACGAGTGGCTGACCGAGCCTCTGCCGAACGGCCGGTCGGGGTTCGTCCCGTTCGCCGGCGCCCCCGCCGCGATGCCCGACGGCTACTGCGTCGTCTACGTCCGGGTACCCGGCGTCGGGGAGTGGAACGACGACGGCGGTGCCTGCACGGAGCCCGCCGCGTCGGCCGGCCCGCCCCCGAAGGCCGAGCCGTCCCCGACGCCGTCGGCCAGCCGGACGCCCGACCGGGACGAGGACGACCGGGAGCGCGAGGAGTCGCCGACCCCCACCCCGGAGGCCGAGCCCACGCCCACGCCCACGCCGTCCCCGTCGCCGAGCCCGAGCCCGTCCCCCTCGCCGTCCCCGTCGCCCTCGCCGAGCCGCTCGGCGACGCCGAGCCCGACACCCAGCACCTCGCCGTCCGCGGCGGCCGGCGCCGTCCGGCCCGCCGCGCTCGCGAACCGCGACGACAGCCCGCACAGCCTGCTGCTCGACGGTGACCTGTGGGCCGGCGCCGGGCTCGCGCTGGCCGCGACGGGTGTCGCGGCCGGCGGGATCGTCGCGTGGCGGTCGCGCCGCCGCACCGAGTGACCGGAGGGGTCAGCGACCCCCGGCCGGCTCCGCCGGGTACTCCGGCGGCGTCTTGCCGAGCTCGATCGCCAGCTCGCGACGCTCGGCCAGGACCTCGGCCCGCTCCTCGTCCCGCTCCGCGAGCGCCCGCTGCTGCGCGTCGGCGTCCAGGTGGTCCCAGTACAGGGTGCCGTCGAGGTGCTGGCACTCGTGGACGTAGGCGCGCGCCAGGTAGCCGGTGGCCTCGAGCTGCACGGGCGCGCCGTGCTGGTCCACACCCTTCACGCGCGCCGTCTCGCGGCGGGCCAGCGGCTCGTAGGCGCCCGGCACCGACAGGCAGCCCTCGTCCTCGGTGACGAGGTCGGACGTCTCGTCGATCTCCAGGACCGGGTTGACGACGTGGCCGACGTGCCGGTCGCCGCGGTCGTCGGTGAGGTCGTAGACGAACACCCGCAGGTCGACGCCGACCTGCGGCGCGGCGAGGCCGACGCCCTGCGCCACCTCCATCGTCGCGAACAGGTCGTCGACGAGCCGCGCCAGCTCGGGCGTGGAGAACTCCTCGACGGTGCGCGCGGGGGCGTGCAGCACGGGCTCGCCGATCTCCGTGATGCGCAGGACGCGGCCGCGCCGCGCCTCCGGCACCTGCGCCGGGTACGGGTCGACGGCCTCACCGAGGAGGTACGTGGTGGGACGTCTGCGCCCGAAGCTCCAAGCCATGCCACGAGACTAACCGGCCGTCATCCCGTGGTCTGACACGGCACCCGCCAGGATCGGACCGCGGGGCGACGCGCCCGGCCGGTGCCCGGTGGGACGGTGGGTGCCATGACCACGCTGCTGTCCGCCCGCGGGCTCTCCCTCACCTATCCCGGCTCCTCGGCCCCCGCCCTCGACGGGGTCGACCTCGACGTCGCCGTCGGGGAGTCGGTCGCCGTGACCGGTGCGTCCGGGTCGGGCAAGACGACGCTGCTGCACTGCCTCGCCGGGATCCTCTCCCCGACCGCGGGGGAGGTCACCGTGGCGACGCGCCAGGGTGCGGTGGCCCTGGGTGCCCTCGACGACGCCGGTCGTTCCCGCCTGCGCCGGGAGGAGCTCGGGTTCGTGTTCCAGCAGGGTCTGCTGCTCGACGAGCTCACCGCGCTGGAGAACGTCGCGGTGGCCCGCATGCTCGTGGGGGTGTCGCGGGCGCAGGCCGAGGCGGAGGCCGCGCAGCAGCTGGCGCACCTCGGTCTGGCCGGGCTGGAGCGGCGCCGTCTCGGCGAGCTGTCCGGCGGGCAGGCGCAGCGCGTCGCCATCGCCCGCGCGCACGTCACCGGTGCCCGCCTGGTCTTCGCGGACGAGCCGACCGGTGCCCTGGACTCCGCGACCTCCGCCGACGTCCTCGACGTCCTGCTCGCGTCCGTCGCCACGGGCCGCACCCTGGTCGTGGTCACGCACGACCCCGAGGTCGCCGCACGCTGTGCCCGCACCGTCCACCTGCGCGACGGCCGCGTCGTCGCCGACACCGCGGACGTCACCCGATGAGCCCCGACGTGCCCGGCGCCCGTCCGCCCGGGTCCCTCGCCACCGCCGTCCGCCTGGCCCCGCTGTTCCTGCGCCGCCGCGACACCGGGGTCGGCGTCCGGCTGCCCGTCGCTGCCTACGGCGTCGTCACCGCGCTGCTCGCGCTCGTCGCCGGCGGCGCGCAGAGCTTCTTCCGTGGCGACGACGACCTCGCCGCCACCTACGCGACGCTCGCCGTCATCGCGCTGGTGCTGCTCGTCGTGCCCCTGCTCACCGTCGGCGCGTCCGCGGCGCGGCTGGCGGCCCGCCGCCGCGACGACCGGCTGTCCTCCCTGCGGCTGCTCGGCGCCACGCGGGGGACCGTCACCGCCCTGACCGTGCTGGAGGCCGCCGCCGGTGCGTTCGTCGGTGCGGTCGCCGGGCTCGTCCTGTACGCCGCGACCGCTCCACTGCTCGGGCTGCTCCGGTTCCGGGGCGCTCCCCTCGGCGGCGACGTCTGGCTGCCCTGGACGTGGCTGCCGCTCGTCGTCCTGGTGGTCGTCGTGCTCGCCGCCGTCAGCGCCGCCGCGGGCCTGCGCGCCGTCGTCGTCACCCCGCTGGGGGTGCGCACCCGGCAGCGGCCCGCCACCGCCGGGTGGGTGCGTGCCGTCGTCGCCGCCGCCGTCCTGCTCGCGGGCGTCGGGTCCTCCCAGCTGCTCGGCCTCGCCGGGGAGGTCGGCGGGATCGTCCTCGTGGTCGGGGTGCTCGCCGCCGCGTTCGGTGGCATGCTGCTCGCCCTGAACCTCGCCGGCCCCTGGTGGGTCGCCGCCCGGGCCCGGCGGAGCCTGCGCCGCGCGGACGACGTCCCCCGGCTGCTCGCCGCCCGCCGCGTCCTCGACGACCCGCGAACCGCGTGGCGTCAGGTCAGCGGACTGGCCATGACGAGCTTCGTCGGGGTGTTCGGTGGCGTCGGGCTCGCCCTGTCGAACGCCACCGAGGCCTCGAACCCGCAGGAGCGGTGGCTCATGGCGGACGTCTCCACCGGGCTGCTGGTCACCATGACCGTCTCGTTCGTCATGGTCGCCTGCTCCGTCGCCGTCAACCAGGCCGCCGCCACCCTGGACCGCGCCGCCGTGCACGTCGCGATGGACCGGCTCGGCGTCCCGCCGTCCGTCATGGCCGAGGCCGCCCGCCGGTCCGTCATGTCGACCGTCTGGTCGGTGGCGGGCGGGTCCGCGCTCACCGCCGCCGTCCTCGTGTCGCCCCTGGTCGGGTTCCTCGTCTTCACGCAGCCCGTCGCGATCGGCACGTTCGTCGTCGTGTTCGCCGCCGGGGTCGGCACCGTCCGCCTCGCCGCGTCCGTCGCCGCCCGCCTCGTGCCCGACATCCTCGCCCACCCGAGCCGGGCCCTCTGACCGCGACCGTCCTGACGAGTCAGTCGATCGGCTCGCCCGCCAGCGCCCGGGCCGCCAGCCGTTCGTCCTCGCTGACCTCCCACACCTCCCACGCCGCGTGCAGCGCGAGCAGGACGATCCCGCAGCCCAGGACGAGGTCCGGCCAGCCCGAGCCCGTCCATGCCGTGACGAGGGCCATCACGATGACGGCGACGTTGACGAGCACGTCGTTGCGGGCGGACAGGAACGCCGCGCGGCTCAGGGACCCGCCACCGTGCCGCACCCGGGCCAGCAGCCACGCGGCCGTGCCGTTGACCAGCACCGCACCGACCGACGCCACCACCACGGGCACCACGGCGGGCGCCGTCGGGTCCGCGAACCGGCCCGCCACCTCCCACCCGGCGAACAGCGCCGGCACCAGGATGATCACGCTCATCGCCTTGCCCATCACCGCGCGCCGCCGCAACGGCCAGCCCAGCGCCACGAAGATCAGCACGTTCACGGCCGTGTCCTCGAGGAAGTCCACGCTGTCCGCCAGCAGCGACACCGACCCCGCGGCCAGCGCGACCCCCACCTCGACGAAGAAGTACGCGAAGTTCAGCGCGGCGACGACGGCCACCGTCCGCCGCAGCCGCCGGGCGAGGTCGTCGGTCCCGGTCACCGGGTCATCGTGGCACGGGCGCGGGCCGCGACACCGCCCCGCACCCGTCCGCGGTCACGACGGACCCGGACCACGCCGAGCCGCCGGAACGCGCCCGGCCGGGCCCGACGACCCGCCGTACAGTGACCGCGTGGGCACTGACACCGGACGCTCGCGCCCCTCCCTCACGGCCGCGCTGCGGTGGGACCTCACCGCCCGCCTCGTCCTCGCGGTCGTCGTGCCGCCCCTGCTGGAGACGACCCTGACCGGCGCGGTGTCCACGCTCGGCGCGACCGCCGCCCTCACCGCCCTCCTCGTGACGTTCGCCGACCTCGGCCCCGACCTCAGCACGGGACGCTGGCCCCTGCTCGCCGCCGTCGCGACGCCCGTCGCCGTGATCGGCGGGACCCTGCTGGCCGCGACGCCCGGCGGGGACGTCCTGTGGGCGTTCGTCCTGTTCACCGTCCACGGCGCCATGCTGCGCGCCGGCATGCCCGCCCAGCTCGCCTGGTTTCCCGTCGCGGCCGCCGGGCTCCTCGCCGCCCTGCTCGGCACCCCCGCCACCGACGTCCCCGCGGTCGCCGGCGGCACCGTCGTCGGCGCGGCCTGGGCGGCCCTGCTCACCGCCCTGGTGCCCCGGCTCCTGAGCGCACCCCGGCTCGACCTGCCCGCCGACGCCCTCCACGTCGACACCGGCCGGCTCGTGCGCATGGTCCGGCACCCCCGGTGGACCGACTGGGCGCTGCCGCTCCTGCTCGGGGGTCTCGCCGCCGCCCTCCTGCTCGTGGCCGACGCCGCCACCGACGGCTACCGCCCGTACTGGGCCGTGTTCGCCATGGTCGGCGTCCTCGGCCCCACCGCCGCCCGCACCCGCCGCTCCACCGTGCAGACCGTGCTCGCCACGACGGTCGGGATCGTCCTGGCGGTCGCGCTCACCGCCACCGGGTGGCCCGATGCCGTCGTCCTCGGCACCGCCGTCGCCGTCACGCTCGCCGGGGCGCTGCTGCTGCTCGCCTCCGGGACGCTCTCCAAGACCCTCACCACACCGCTGCCCGTGCTGCTCGCCGCCGCCGCCCTCGGCGACGACGGCGCCCTCGCGCTCCGCGCCCGGCTCGTCGAGTACCTCGTCGGCGCGGCCGTCGGGCTGGTCGCCGCCGTCGCGGTCGAGCTCCTCGCCCGCCACCTCGCGGCCCGCTCCCCCACGGCCGACGCCCCCGTCGCCTGAGCGGAGCCGCCTCGGGGTCGACCGCACCCGGGCACGCGAAAGGCCCCCGACCTGGTGGTCGGGGGCCTTCGTGACGGAGCCGCCTGCGAGAATCGAACTCGCGACCTATTCATTACGAGTGAATCGCTCTACCGACTGAGCTAAGGCGGCGCGCCCGTGACCTGGATCAGCGGGCGGCCCCACACTACCCGACGGGCACCGGTGATTCCAAAATCTGCGAGGCCCGGACGGGCGTCGCGTCCGTCACGTCGCGGCACCCGCGGAAGGCGGCACGGCCGCCGCGGACGCCGTCGACGAGGAGGTCAGCAGGTGAGGCCCTCCTCGGGGGCGGTGCCGTCGACGAGATAGTCCTCCACGGCGTCCGCGATGCAGTCGTTGGACCGGCCGTAGGCGGTGTGTCCCTCGCCATCGTAGGTGACGAGGACGCCCGAGGCGAGGGTGTCCGCCATGCCCTGCGCCCACACGTACGGCGTGGCGGGGTCGTTGGTGGTGCCGATGACGACGATCGGGGGCGCGCCGGGCGCGGTGACGTCGTAGTCGCGCTCCGCGACGGGGTACGGCCAGTCGGCGCAGGTGAGCCCGCCGTACGAGAAGAACGTGCCCACCGTGGGAGCGGCCTCCTCGATCGCGGCGGCCTCGGCGCGCATGGTCTCGACGTCGTCGCTGGAGCGCGAGTCCAGGCAGTTGATCGCGCTGAACGCCTCGGTGGAGTTGGTGCTGAAGCTGCCGTCGGCGTTGCGGTCGTTGTAGAAGTCGGCGAGGTACAGCAGGGTGTCGCCGGTGGCCGCGCTGATCGCCTCGTCGAGTGCCTGCGTGAGCACCGGCCAGCTCTGCTCCGAGTAGAGGGTGACGGCGATGCCGTAGAACGCGAGGGTCTGGGTGACGACGCGGTCCCCGCTCGTCGGGTACGGCCGGTCCAGGGCTCGGTCGAGGACGCCGCGGACCTGCTGCATGCCGTCGTCGACGCTGCCGGTGAGCGGGCACTCCTGGCCGGCCTGGCAGTCCTCCACGTAGGCGCGCAGGGCGTTCTCGAACCCGACGGCCTGCCCCTTGGACACGTCGGCGGCCTCCAGCGTGGGGTCCATCGCGCCGTCGAGCACGAGGCGGCCGGCGCGGTCCGGGAACAGCCCGGCGTAGGTGGCGCCCAGGTCGGTGCCGTACGAGAAGCCCAGGTAGTTGAGCTGGTCGTCGCCGAGCACGGCGCGCAGCATGTCCATGTCCTTCGCGGCGCTCTGGGTGTCGACGGAGCCGAGCAGGTCGCCGGTGTTCTCGGCGCAGGCCTGCGCCCAGTCGGCCGCGGCCTGGCGCATCTCCTCCAGGCCCTCGTCCGTCTCGACGTCGAACGCCGCCGAGAGGTACTCGTCCTTGCCCTCGTCGTCGTAGCAGACGACCTCGGTGGAGGCGCGCACGCCGCGGGGGTCGAACCCGACGACGTCGAACGCCTCCAGCAGCCGGTCGCCGAACGTCGTCGCGGCGGACTCCACGAACGTCGTGCCGGAGCCGCCCGGCCCGCCGGGGTTGATGAGCAGCGACCCCTGCTTCTCGCCGGTGGCGCGGGTCCGCTTGAGGTCCAGCTCGATCGTGCCGGCCTCCGGGTCGTCCCAGGACACGGGCGCCGTGGCGGTCGCGCACTCGAACCCCGACGAGCAGGACGTCCACTCCAGGTCCTGCGCATAGAGGTCCTCGAACCCGGCCGGGGCACCCGACGCGCCGGTGGGCGCCTGCGAGGTCGCCTCGTCGACCGGCGTCACGTCCTTGCCGGGGACGTCGGCGTCGCACGCGGCCAGCGTGACCAGGGCCGTCACCACGAGGGCGGCGGCCGCACCGCGTCGGGCGCGTCGCAGGGGCAGGCTCGGACGGGAGGAGGGGAAGATCACCCGGACAACCTACCGGGCGCGCTCGCACGACGACCGGCTTTCACGGAACCTCCCCGGCCTGCGCGGACGCCCCGCGTCAGCCCTGCGGTCGCAGGGCCACCGCCATCGCCTCCAGCGCGAGCAGCGGGGCGACGTTGCCCTCCAGCCGTTCCCGCGCCTCGCCGATGGCGTCCATGCGGCGGACCGTCTGCTCGGGCGTCGAGTCGCGGGCCACGGCCTGCACGGTGGCGGCGTGCTCGTCGTTGACCAGGTCGACCTCGGCGCCGAGCTGGACGACCAGCACGTCGCGGTACAGGGACAGCAGGTCGACCATCGCGCGGTCGAGGACGTCGCGCTGGCGCCGGGTGGCGCGCCGCTTCTGGTCGTCCTCGAGCTGCTTGAGCTGGGAGCGCAGGCGCGGCGGCAGGGTCTCCCCCTCCGCGACGCCGAGGGCGCGCAGCAGCTCGGCCTTCTCGACGGCGTCCCGTTCGGCGGTGTCGGCCGTGGCCTCCGCCTTGGCGACGTCCACGAGGTCCGCGGCGGCCAGGACCGCGTCGGGGACGCCGCGGATGCGGCGCGCGATCTCCAGGACCTCGCCCCGGCGCCGCCGCGCCTCCGGGTCACGGGCGAGCCGGCGGGCCAGGCCCACGTGCGACTGCGCGGCCCGGGCGGCCCGGAGCGCCAGGTCGGGGTCGACGCCGTCACGTCGCACCAGCAGGTCCGCGACGTCCTGGGCGGGCGGAACGCGCAGCGTCACGCTGCGGCACCGGGACCGGATCGTCGGCAGGACGTCCTGGGCGCTCGGCGCGCACAGCACCCACACGGTGTGCGCGGCGGGCTCCTCGACGGCCTTGAGCAGCACGTTGGTGGTGCGCTCCGCCATGCGGTCGGCGTCCTCCACGAGGATGACGCGGAACCGTCCCGCGGCCGGCGTGCGGGCCGCGGCCACGATGAGGTCGCGCACCTCGGAGACCTGGATGACGACCTTCTCCGTCGCGACGACGGTGAGGTCGGGGTGCGTGCCCGCCAGCGTCGTCGTGCAGGCGTGACAGCGCCCGCACCCGCCCGTGACGCCGTCCGTCCCGGTGCACTGGAGCGCGGCGGCGAACGCCCGCGCCGCGACCGAGCGGCCCGAGCCGGGCGGACCCGTCAGGAGCCAGGCGTGGGTCATGGCCGCGGGCTCGGTGGCGGCCCGGCGCAGCGTGGCGACGGCCTCCGGCTGCCCGACGACGTCGTCCCAGACGCTCACGGGGCGTCCCCGACCGGGCCCGGCACGCCGTCGGCCTCGCCGTCCGCGCCGACGGCCTCCGGACCGCCGTCCACCGGCTCGTCGTCGGCGCGGTCCGGACGGATCGTGCCGAGGTCCCGCACCGCCACGGCCTCGTCGACGACGGGCGTGAGGTCGAGGCGCGCGGCGAGGTCCACCCGCACCTGCGCCTGGATGTCGTCGATCGACCCGCTCGCGTCCACGACGAGCCACCGCACCGGGTCCTCCGCGGCGCGGCGCAGGAACGTGTCGCGCGCCCGCCGGTGGAAGTCGTCCCCGGCACGCTCCAGCCGGTCGGGCTCGCCGGTGAGACGCCGGGCCGCCACCAGCGGGTCGACGTCGAGCAGCACCGTCACGGCGGGCAGCAGGCCACCGGTCGCCCACAGGGACATGCCCTCGACCTCGGCCTCCGACAGCTCGCGGCCCCCCGCCTGGTACGCCACCGACGAGTCCAGGTAGCGGTCCGTGACGACGATCGCGCCACGCTCCAGCGCGGGCCGCACCAGCGAGGCGACGTGGTGCGCGCGGTCCGCGGCGTACAGCAGGGCCTCCGTGCGGGCGTCCATGTCCTCGCCGTGCTGCACCAGCCGGCGCAGCTCGACGCCGAGGGCGGTGCCGCCGGGCTCCCTGGTCGTGACGACCTCGCGGCCCGTCACCTCGGCGAGCCACCCGCCGAGCAGGCGGACGTGCGTCGTCTTGCCGACGCCGTCGCCGCCCTCGAACGAGACGAAGAACCCGGGACCGTTGCTCACGCGGACACCCTAGCCGCGCCGTCCCACAGGCGACCCCCGGACGCCCGTGCCCGACGGCGGCGCCCGTCGACCCCACGTCGTGCCGCGTCGTGCGGTGCCCCGAGATGTGATGTTCGAGACATCTCGCCCGCCGGGGCGGCGCCCGACCCCCGGGAGGACGACGATAGGAGGACCACCATCGAGGGAGGCCGACGTCATGTCCGAGCAGGCGACCACCACGACGCTCACCGAGGACGAGTGCTGGGAGGTGCTCGACGCCGGCTCCGTCGGCCGGCTCGCGACCGCCGTCGGCGGTGACCCGGAGATCTTCCCCGTGTCGTTCGGCACCGCCGCCCGCACGCTCTACTTCCTGACGAAGCCCGGCACGAAGCTGGTCGAGATGGTCGTCAACAACCGGGTCGCGTTCGAGACCGACGCGTGGGACGACGCCACCGCCACGAGCGTCGTCGTCAAGGGCGTCGCGGAGATCATCGAGTCCGACGCCGACGTCGCCGACGCCGAGTCCTCCGGTGTGGTCCCGTTCGTCCAGGACGGCAAGAACGTGTGGGTGCGGATCACGCCGACGCACGTCACCGGGCGGCGGCTGACGCGCTGATCGCCCGGGCGGTGCGCTCGAGGGCGAGCACGACCGTGCCTGCTGCGAAGTAGTCGTCGCCGTCGTCGCTGCGCGCCGCGCGCACCGCCGCCCGGACCGTCTGCGCGGCGTCCCGCACGTCGTCCGCCGCCACCTCCGCCCCGTCGGGCTCCGCGCGCAGGCCCGCCGCGGTGCGCTCGAAGGCGTCGGCCACCGCGGGCCGGACGGCCGGGCCGAACGCCACGTCGTCGCGGCCGGCCCGTTCCCACGTCATGACGTGCCGGGCCATGTCGTCGACCATCTCGGCGGCGATCTGCAACGACGACGCGCGCAGCAGCACCCGTTCCAGCGCGGCGGCGTGCCGACGCGCCCGCGTGTTCACGCGGGACGACTCGCGGCTCTGGTCGACGGCGGCCGTGGCCCGGCGCAGCACGGGGCGGATCTCGTGCCAGCGCTCCTGCCACTGGTCCTCGTCGGGGAGCTGGTCGGCGCGCAGGCCGTCGGCCAGCTCGTCGAGCTGGTCGGCCAGGATGTCGCGCAGCCGGTCGAGCTCGGCGCGCGACGGCCCCACCAGGAGCGGCGGCGCGATCAGGTTGACCCCCGTGGCCACGAGGGCGCCCATCGCCACCAGCGCAGGGAACGCCCCGGTGTAGCCGAGGACGTCGTTGCTGCCCAGGACGAGCGTGAACAGGGCGGCGTTGACCACCCAGTCCCCCAGGCCGCCCCAGCGCTTCCACCCCGCGAGCAGGGTGCCCACCCCCACGGCGGCCGCGACGGCGAGCACGCCCGGCGGGAGCGCGAAGTCGACGAGCCGGCCCAGCAGGGCCCCGACGAGGATCGCGCCCACCGCCCCCACCGCGGCGCCCGCGGACCGGACCACCGTGCTGCCGGACGCCACCACGGCGCCCAGCGGCCCGTAGTAGGCGTAGTCGGACCACGGGCCCGGCAGGGCGTAGGCCACGGCCCAGGCGATCGCCGCGGACACGGCCGCCTTGAGGGCGAGCGCCCAGCGCGGGTGACGTGCCCACAGCTCGGCGAACCGCCGCACGGGCGTCGGGCGGGTCCCGGGAGTCGTCACTCGCCCGGGTACACCACGCCGAGCTGGGCACGGGCCTCGTCGAGGATCCCCAGTACCTCCAGGGTGTCCGACCACGGCATGCGCGGGCTCTGCGTGAGCCCCGCCGCGACGCACCGCGCGACCTCGGCCGCCTCGTACGCCTTGCCCTCGCCCGCCGGCGAGGTGTACGTCCACGACGTGCCGTCGTCGTGCAGCACCTCGAACGACGTGGGCGTGAAGAACCCGCGCGGGATCTCGATGCGGCCGCGCGTGCCGATGATCCGGGCGCCCGCGTCCCCCCGCGCCGTCGACGACGTGTGCAGCAGGGCCTGCGCACCACCGGGGTACCCGAGGATCATGCCGACGTGGTCGTCCACCCCGGTCGGGGCCAGCGTGCCGCGGGCGACGAACGACTCCGGCGCGCCCAGCAGGTCGTGCGCCAGCGTGATCGGGTAGATGCCGAGGTCGAGCAGGGCGCCGCCGGCGAGCTCGGGCGCGAACAGCCGGTGGGTGGGGTCGTACGGGAAGAGCACGTCGAAGTCGGCGATGACGGTGCGGACCTCGCCGATCTCACCGCGCGCGATCGCGGCACGCAGCGCCGCGACGTGCGGCAGGAACCGGGTCCAGACGGCCTCCATGCAGAACACCCCGGCGTCGCGCGCGGCGTCGAGCAGCACCCGGGCCTCGGCCACCGACCGGGTGATCGGCTTCTCCACGAGCACGTGCTTGCCCGCCGCGATCGCGAGGAGCGCGTGCTCCAGGTGGTGCGAGTGCGGCGTCGCGACGTACACGACGTCGACGTCGTCGTCCGCGACGAGCGCCTCGTAGCTGCCGTGCACGTGCGCGCCGGGCGCGTGGGCGTCGGCGAACTCCTGGGCCTTCTCCACCGAGCGGGAGCCCACGGCGGTGACCTGTGCGGCCGTGCGGTCGCGGACGCCGTCGGAGAACGACGCGGCGATGTTGCCCGCGCCCAGCACGCCCCACCGCACGGGCGGGGCCGCCAGGAGGTCGGGGACGTCGCCGGCGAGGTCGGCGGCGGTGAGGCGCGGTGCGTAGGTGGCCGGGTCGAGGGCGGCGGTGTCGGTCATGGCCGCCACGCTACCGGGCACCCTGCGTGGCGGCGATGACGGCGTCGGCGGCCTCGCGCACGCGCACGAGCTCGGCGAAGTCGAGACCGGAGGCCGCCACCACGCGGGCGGGGACCTCCAGCGCCTCGGTCCGCAGCGCCGCACCGTCGGCGGTGAGGTGCACCTCGACGACGCGGGCGTCGGCGGCGGAGCGGCGGCGGTCGACCCGGCCCTGCTGCTCGAGGCGCTTGAGCAGCGGCGACAGCGTGCCGGGGTCGAGGTGGAGGCGGGCGGCCAGCCCGGTGACGGTGGTGGTGCGCCCGGCGCGGGCGTCGTCCCACAGGCCGAGCAGCACGAGGTACTGGGGGTGGGTGAGGCCGAGGGGTTCGAGCACGGGCCGGTAGAGCGCCACGACGGACCGCGCGGCGGCGGACAGCGCGAAGCAGACCTGCGCCTCGAGCGCGAGCGGGTCCGGTCCCAGGTCGGTGGTCATGCCGACAGCGTAGAGGATATGGTTGGGCCACCAATCATTGGTGCACCAAGCAAACCGTTGGAGAACGAGGAGCTGTCACGATGGGCCTGTTCCGCCGTCGCCCGGACGACGACCGCACCTGGGGCATGCGCCTCACCGAGACGTTCCTGCCGTTCTTCGGCCCCGCGTCCATCCGGCGCACACCCCCGAGGCCGCCGCGCCCCGAGGACCTCGCCCGCGAGGCCGCGCTGCGCAGCACGCTCCAGGTCGTGACCCGGCCCGACGGCCACACCTACGTCGTCGAGCGCCCCGCCGACCCGCAGCCCTGACCTCACCGGACCGGCGCTCCCGCGCCGGCCCGGACGCCCGGTCAGGACTTCTTCGCGGCAGGCTTCTTGGCCGGCGCCTTCTTCGCGGGCGCCTTCTTCGCGGTGGTCGACCGCGTGGTCCGCTTCTTCGGGCCCTGCGCGCGCTTCTCGGCGAGCAGCTCGATCGCGCGCTCCGCGGTGATCGACTCCGGCGTGAGGTCCCGCGGCAGCGTGCGGTTCGTCTCGCCGTCGGTGACGTACGGCCCGAACCGACCGTCCTTGACGACGATCGGCTTGCCCGACGTCGGGTCGTCGCCCAGCTCCCGCAGCGGCGGCGTGGCGGCGCGCGCCCCGCGACGCTTCGGCTCGGCGTAGATCTTCAGCGCCTCGTCGAGCGTGATCGTGAGCAGCTGCTCCTCGCTCGCGATCGTGCGGGAGTCCGTGCCCTTCTTCAGGTACGGGCCGTAGCGACCGTTCTGCGCGGTGATCTCGTCCCCGGACTCCGGGTCGGTGCCGACCACGCGCGGCAGGGACAGCAGCTTGAGCGCGTCGTCCAGGGTGACGGACTCCAGCGTCATCGTCTTGAACAGGGAGCCGGTGCGCGGCTTCGGCTGCGCGGCCTTGGCCTTCTTCTGCGCGGCGGCCGACAGGCTGGTGTCGATCGGGGGCAGGTCGAGGACCTCGGTGACGTACGGGCCGTAGCGGCCGTTCCGCGCGACGATCTCGTTGCCGGACACCGGGTCGGTGCCGAGCACGCGACCGTCGTCGGCGCCCGCGGCGAACAGCTCGCGCGCCCTGGCGACGGTCAGCTCGTCGGGCGCGACGTCCTCCGGCACGGACGCGCGCGGCGCCTTGCCCTCGGCGTCGGGCTCGGCGGCGAGGTCCTCCAGGTACGGGCCGTAGCGGCCGACGCGGACCCGCAGACCCTCGCCGATCTCGACGGAGTTCACCGACACCGGGTCGATCTCGCCCAGGTCCGTGACGAGGTCGCGCAGACCCCAGCCGGACGTCTCGCCCGACCCGTCGCCGAAGTAGAACCGCGTCAACCACGCGACCCGCTCGCGGTCGCCGGCCGCGATCTCGTCGAGGTCGGCCTCCATCTCGGCGGTGAAGTCGTAGTCGACCAGCCAGGTGAAGTGCTCCTCCAGGAGCTTGGTCACGGCGAACGCCAGCCAGGTGGGCACCATCGCCTGACCCTTGGTGCGCACGTAGCCGCGGTCCTGGATGGTGGAGATCGTCGCCGCGTACGTCGACGGTCGCCCGATGCCGAGCTCCTCCAGCGCCTTGACCAGCGAGGCCTCGGTGTACCGGGCGGGCGGGCTGGTGCTGTGCCCGTCGGCCGTGAGGTCGGTGCCGGCGAGCACGTCGCCCTCCGCCATGCGCGGCAGGCGGGACTCCTTCGGGCCCGAGGACGCGGCGCCCTCGCCGTCGGGCGTCTCGACGTCGCGCGACTCCTCGTAGGCCGCGAGGAACCCGCGGAACGTGATGACGGTGCCCGACGCCGAGAACACGGCGTCGGTGCCGGCGCGCTCCCCCGCGCCCGCACCCAGCGGCGCGGCGAGGCGGACGGACGCCGTCGAGCCCTTGGCGTCCGCCATCTGCGAGGCGACGGTGCGCTTCCAGATGAGCTCGTACAGCTTGAACTGGTCGCCGCTCAGCTCGCGGGCGACCTGCGCGGGCGTACGGAACGAGTCGCCCGCGGGACGGATGGCCTCGTGCGCCTCCTGGGCGCCCTTCGCCTTGGAGGCGTACAGCCGCGGCGCGCCCGGCACGTACTCGGGGCCGTACAGCTCCGCCGCCTGGCGGCGGGCCGCGTCCGTCGCCTCGGCGGACAGCGCCGGGGAGTCGGTACGCATGTACGTGATGTAGCCGTTCTCGTACAGCGCCTGCGCGGTGCGCATCGTCTGCCGCGACGCCATGCGCAGCTTGCGCGACGCCTCCTGCTGGAGCGTCGACGTCGTGAACGGCGCGGCCGGCTTGCGCGAGTACGGCTTGGTCTCCAGCGAGCGGACCGTGAAGTCCGCGTCGTCCAGGCCCGCGACGACGGCCGTGGCCGCCGCCTCGTCGAGGTGCACCACGCCGGTGCGGACCTTGAGGCGGCCGAGGTCGTCGAAGTCACGGCCCGACGCGACGCGCTCCCCGCCCAGACTGGTGAGGCGCGCGGGGAAGAGCTGGCCCGCGTCGTCGCCGCCGGTCGGCGCGAACGACCCGGTGACGTCCCAGTAGTCCGCGGCGACGAACGCCATGCGCTCCCGCTCGCGCTCCACCACGAGGCGGGTCGCGACGGACTGCACGCGCCCGGCGGACAGGCCCTGGCGGACCTTGCGCCACAGCACCGGGGACACCTCGTAGCCGTAGAGGCGGTCGAGGATGCGGCGGGTCTCCTGGGCGTCGACCAGGTCCGTGTCGAGCTCGCGGGTGTTCTGCAGCGCCCGGCCGATGGCCTCGCGGGTGATCTCGTGGAACACCATGCGGCGCACCGGCACCTTGGGCTTGAGCGCCTCGATGAGGTGCCACGCGATGGCCTCGCCCTCGCGGTCCTCGTCGGTGGCGAGGAAGAGCTCGTCGGCGTCCTTGAGCAGGCTCTTGAGCTCGCGGACCTTGGCCTTCTTGTCCGCGTAGACCTCGTAGTACGGCTCGAACCCGTTGTCGACGTCGACGGCGAACTTGCCGAACGACCCCTTCTTCATGTCCGCGGGCAGGTCGGACGGCTGGGGGAGGTCGCGGATGTGGCCCACGCTGGCCTCGACGACGTAGTCGTCACCGAGGTAGCCCTGGATCTTGCGAGCCTTGGTGGGCGACTCGACGATCACGAGCTTGCGAGCCTGGGGCATCCGTTCCTGCTTTCGATGGGGGTGGCCGCCGGTGCGACGGTCATGTCACGGTACGACACCGACCACGACGGCGGCACTCTACCGAGGCGCGGGGCCCCGCGCGTCCCGTGGTCCACCGCACATCTTCACCGTCCGACCGCGATCCGCCCCCCGTCGGCGACGAGCGTGCTGGCTCGGTACCTCAACGGGAGGTTTGAGGTACCGAGCCAGCACGCTCGTCGCCGTCGGAGGGTCAGCCCTGCCGCTCCCACGGACCCCGGACGGACGCGCCGGGCTCCTGGTTGCGGGTCCACCACCGCGCGACGAACGTCACGCCGTCGTGCACCACGACGTCACCCGCGACGAACACCCGGGAGTCGGTCCACACGGCGGTGCCGTCCGCGGTCCCGGCGATCTCGGCCCACGCGCCCCACGGGGAGGTGCCGGGCGTGGCACCGCGGGTCCACCACAGCGCCTCGAACACGCGGCCGTCGAGGCTCACGCGGTCGCCGGCGGTGTAGACCGTCGCCGCGTCGTAGGCGGGGTGGGTGACCGGGGTGTCGCCCACCCGCTCCAGCACGAACGCGTCGACGGTGCCCCAGGCGCCGCCGGCGAGAGTGAAGGCCGCGCCGACGGTCGCGACCCCGTCGTCCCCGACCGTGACGGTGCCGGTGGTCGCGGTGCGGAAGACCTGCCAGCCGGCGATCTCGAGCGGCGCCTCCGCGCTCGCCCCGCCGGATGTCAGGCTCAGCACCCGGACGTCGGACGCGCCCGCGTCGCCGCCCTGCGTGGTGGCGGACACCCGGTACTCGCCCGGCTCCAGGCCGGTGACGGTCTGGGTGACCTCGAACGCGTAGTCGCTGCCGTGCCAGAAGTCCACGGAGTGCGCGAGGTCCGCCGAGTTGGCGGTGCGGGCCACGGCCGCGCCGGTGCCGGTGATCGTCCAGGCCGCGCCGCCGTCCTCGAAGCTGCCGTCCACGAGGTGGTTGCGGACCTGCACGAGCACGGTCACGGTGACGTCCACCCCGGCGTCGGTGACGCCGGCGACCTCGTACGAGCCGACGCCGCCGATCGCGGCGACGTCGTCGGCCTCCCACGTGACGGCCTGGTTCTCGGTGACGCCGTCGTTGTAGGTGACGTCCACGGTGCCGGGCAGCTCGACGGGCTCGCCCGCGACCAGCCGCACCTCGGCGGGGGTGACGCCGGTGACCTCGCGGGGCGCGACCGCGCCGGTGCGCACGTACGAGAACACGTTCAGCGACTCCAGCGGGTTGCCCTGGAAGTCGAACATCGCCTGGTTCTCCCACGAGGACCCGCCGTACCACTGGCCGGCGTCCTCGGGGTCGTACTCCCCGGCGTAGCTGGTCGCCCAGCCGGAACCGTGCTCCTGCCACAGCGCCCGGTTGGCCTCCCACGCCTCGGGCGGGCCGACGGGCAGCCACGCGGGCTCCCAGTAGTAGACGCCCGTGCCGGCGTCGCCGACGGCGGCGACCGCGGCGACGACGTCGCGGACCTCCGTGGCCTGCCCCTGCACGCTGGTCGGGTACTGCGGGTAGGCGGTCTGGATGGTGTTGGGGTGACCGTCACCCTCGTCGAGGGTGTACGCCCACGACGTCTCCGCGACCATGACGTCCTTGCCGTACGTCGTGGCGACGGACGACAGGACGGACGTCAGGTTGGTGAGGCTGCCGTGCCAGTACGGGTAGTACGAGCTGGCGAACACGTCGTAGTCGACGCCGTAGGTGTCGAGCTGGCGGGCGTACCCCGCGTAGCGGCCGGCGGTCTCGGGATTGGTGAAGTGCAGGGCGACGCGCGCGTCGGGAAGCACGTCCCGGACGGCGGCGCTGCCCGCGGAGAACATGCGGGCTCGGTCGGCCCACGCGGTGACGCCGGCGACGCCGTTGTTGGTCTCGTTGCCGATCTGGACGGTCTCGACGTCGACCCCGGCGGCGGCGAACGCGGCGAGGGCGTCGTGGGTGAAGTCGCCGACGGCGGCGACCTTGGCGTCGACGTCGAGGTCCTCCCACGCCTTGGGGGCGTGCTGCTTGGCGGGGTCGGCCCAGAAGTCGGAGTAGTGGAGGTCGACCAGCACGCCGAGCCCGGCGGCGGTGGCCCGCTCCCCGATCTCGACGGCGCGCGGCACGTCGGTGTTGCCGCCGCCGTAGCCGCGGCCCTGCGCGTCCCAGGGGTCGTTCCACACGCGGACCCGGACGTCGGTGACGCCCGCGTCGGCGAGGACGTCGAACAGGTCGGCGGGCCGTCCGGCGGTGTCCCGGAAGACGACGCCGCTGGCCTCGAGGGAGAGGACGGAGGACACGTCGACGCCGAGGTCGAAGTCGTCGGCGAGGCCCTCGACCTTCGCGATGCTGATGCCGGCCTCGACGGGTCCGTCGTCGTCGGCCGCGACGGCGGGGAGGGCGGTGACGGATCCCGCCACCACCAGGCCTGTGAACGCTCCCAGGATGCGGCGCGCTGCGCTGCTCATGGTCTTTCCTCTCGATCGACGGTGATCTCGGTGGGGTGCTCTCGCAGGACGCCGGCGGGCCCGGACGGGCCCGCCGCGCGGCACGTCAGCCCTTGACGGACCCGGACGTCAGCCCGCCCACGATGTACTTCTGCAGGAACAGGAACAGGGCCAGGACGGGCAGCGCCGCGACCACGGCACCGGCCGCGAACAGGCCCCAGTTGGCGTTGAGCTGGTCGGACACCCAGCCGTACATGCCCACGGCCAGCGTCCAGTTCTGCTCGGACGTCAGCACGACGCGGGCCAGGACGAAGTCGCCGAACGTCGCCACGAACGTCAGCAGCGCCACCGTCGCCAGGATCGGCGTCACCAGGCGCAGCACGATCGTCCAGTAGATCTGCGCGTGCGTGGCGCCGTCGATCTTCGCCGCCTCGTCCAGCTCGCGCGGGACGGTGTTGAAGAACCCGTACATGAGGAACGTGTTGCTCCCCAGCGCACCGCCCAGGTAGACGCAGATCAGCGCCAGCTTCGAGTTCAGGCCGAGCGCCGGCACGACCTCGCCGAGCGTGAGCAGCAGCAGGAAGATCGCGATGAACGCCAGCATCTGCGGGAACATCTGCACCACGAGCAGCGACGTCAGCGACAGCCGCCGCCCCGTGAAGCGGAACCGGCTGAACGCGTACGCGGCCGCCGCACCCATGAGCACGGCGCCCACGACCACGCTGGACGCGATGACCAGGCTGTTGGCGGCCCACTGCCAGAACCGGGTGTCGCCGAGGGCCGCGAAGTTCTGCCCGGACACCTCGCGGAAGAGCTGCGTGCTGCCGGTCAGCGTGCCCGACGGCGCCAGCGACGCCGACAGCACGTACGCCAGCGGGAAGGCCGCGTAGAACACGACGACCGCGGCCAGGGGGTACTTCCACCCGACCTCCGCCCACCAGCGGCGGCGGCGCGCGCCCGCGCGGGACGCGTCGGGGGCGACGACCGGGGTCGTGGTGCGCTCGGCCATCACAGGACCTCCTCCAGCTTGCGGGTGCGACGGAACGCGAAGGCCGAGACGGCTCCCACGACCAGGAACACGATGATCGACAGGGCGCTGGCCAGGCCGTAGTCGGCGCTGCCGCCCTGCACCCCGGAGATCTGGTAGATCATCGTGATGAGGATGTCGGTGTGCCCCAGCGGCGCGGAGGTGTCCGTGAACCGTGGCCCGCCGCCGGTGAGCATGTACACGATGACGAAGTTGTTGAAGTTGAACGCGAAGCTCGCGATGAGCAGCGGCGTCGTCGAGATGAGCAGCAGCGGGAGCTGGATCGCGCGGAAGTGCCGCCAGCGGCTCGCGCCGTCGATCCGCGCCGCCTCCTCCAGCTCACCCGGCAGGGACTGCATCGCGCCGGTGCACACGAGGAAGAAGTAGGGGAACGTCAGCCACAGGTTCACGCCGAGGATGGCGAGCTTCGCCAGCCACGGGTCCGTCAGCCACTCGATGCGCGCGCCGAGGAAGAACAGGCTGTTGACGATGCCGTACTCCGGGTTGGAGTTGAGCATGCCGCGCCACAGCAGCGCGGACAGGAACGCGGGGAACGCGTACGGGAGGATGAACAGGGTCCGCATGACGCGCCGGCCGCGCAGCCGCTTGTCGTCGAACAGCAGGGCGATGGCCAGGCCCAGCAGGAAGCTGGACGCCACCGTGAGGAACGCGAACGCGAACGTCCAGGCGGTGATCTTCCAGAACGGGCCCGCGTAGTTCGGGTTGGTGAACGCCTTGGTGAAGTTGTCGAGCCCGACGCCCACGCGCCAGCCGACCGTCAGGGCGCTGCCGTCCTGCGCGACGAACCGGCCCGAGCCGTCGTCGGCGGAGTACACGGTGCCCGTGGTGGTGTCCGTCATCGTCCGCGCCGACTCGTCCCACTCCAGCGACGACGCGTACACCGTCGCGCGGGTGCCCTCGCGGGTCCGGTAGGAGCCGTCGTCCGCGTCCTCGGAGACCGGCACGCGCAGGGCCAGGACCTCCTCCTGGAGCGCCGGGTCGGCGAGCAGCGTCGCCAGGTCGACGACGTCGTGGTCGGGGACCGCGGTGACGCGGTCGGCCTCCGTGGTGGCGCCGTCGGCGGGCGCCATCGGCTCCTCGGCCGTCCCGACCAGCGCCTGCCCGGCGTCGTCCACGACGGCGAACCCGACCTCGTCGCCGGACCGCACGATCGTCAGCGGGTAGGTGGGCGCACCCTCCACGGGGCGCTCGTTCTGGATGAGGAGCGCGTCGACCGCCTGCTCCTGCGTGCTGTTGTGCCCGGTGCCGTAGTTCGTCGTGGCGACGTACACGGTGTACGCCATCGTGAACACCTGGAACACCAGGAGGAACACCAGACCGGGGTAGATGTACTTCCCGGCCAGCGGGCGCCGCGAGAAGTAGACGACGTCCGCGACGACGACCAGCGCGAGCGAGCCGACCAGCACGCCCCACTGCTCGACGTCCCACGCCGACCACGCGACGTAGATGCCCAGGGCGTTGACCACCGCCATGAGCACGAGCTTCACGGCGAAGCCCCAGCCGGTCCCCTCCCAGGCGCGGGCGTGCGACTCCCGCACGGGAGGCGGGGTGGTGTCGGTCGACATCGGTCCTCTTCTCGGAGGTGCGGTGGTGGAACGGGCGGGGGGCGCCGCGGCGCGCAAGCCGCCCCCCGCCCGGGTCAGGGTGCGCTCAGCCGTTGAGCGTCGCGTCGAGGTCGGTCAGCATCTTGTCCCACGCGGCCTTCGGCTTCGCGGCACCGGAGATGATCGACGCCTCTGCGGCGTTCCAGTGCTCCCACACGTCGCCCATCTCGGGGATGGACGGCATCGGGGCGCCCTGCTGGGCCGCGGCGAGGAAGCCCGCGACGACCGGGTCGGTCGACACGGCCTCGGCCGTGCTGCTGAACGCGGGGATGCGCGGGTCGGCGTCGTAGAGCGCCTGCATGGCCTCGTCGGTGGTGATGTAGTTCGTGAGGAACTGCGTGGCGACGAGCTTGTTCTCGCTCTGCGCCGACAGGTAGAAGCCCTGGACGCCCACGAACGGGGCGGCCGTCTCGCCGCCGGCCGAGGGGACCGGGTCGACGGCGACGTCGATGCCGGCGTCGGTGAAGGCCGAGATGGCCCACGGGCCCGCCACCGTGTACGGGGAGTTGCCGTCCGCGAACTCCTGGTTCGCGATGTCGTACGTCCAGTCGGTGCTCAGCGTGCCGTCGCCGCCCTGGCCGTGCTCGGCCAGCCAGTCGGCGTACGCGTAGCCCTCGTCGCCGCCCATGCCGACCTCGGTCGTGTACGAGCCGTCCTCGTTCTGCACGAACACCGGGGCGCCGAACGACGTCTGGAACGCGTAGTAGGTGTACGCGTCACCGTCGGCGCCGGCCGTGTTGATGACGAACGGCAGCTTCGCGTCCGTCTTCTTCGCCGCGGCGATCATCTCGTCGAACGTGTCCGGCACCGGGTCCGGCGCGAGCGCGGTGTTGCGCACCAGCGCCACCGACTCCAGCGCGTACGGCAGGCCGTAGAGCTGGCCGTCGTAGGTCATCGCCTCGATGGCGACGTCCTCGAACTCCGACTCCCGGCCGCCGAGGTCGATCGTGTCGACGACGCCGTTGACGATGAGCGCCCCCAGCCAGTCGTGGGCGCCGATCGTGATGTCCGGGCCCTCGCCCGTGGGGACCTGGGCGAGGAAGTCCGCACGGATGTCCTCGAAGTTCTTCACGACCGTCTCGACCTCGACGCCGGTCTCGGCGGTGAAGGACTCGGCGGCGGCCTCGACGGCGGGCTGACGGTTCTCGTCGACCCACACGACGATGCTGCCGGACGCCGCGGGGGCGGACGACTCGGCGGCCGCCGTGCTCGCGGCGGGCTCGGGCTCGGTGCCGCCGCTGCACGCGGCGAGCAGCGCCATCGTGGCGACGGCGGCGACCGACAGGGTGGTCTTGCGCATGGTTGTTCCTTCCGGACGTGGCCGCGATGCCTTCCGGTCTCTTCCTCGCGACACTGCGAACTGAGCGGGCTCAGGGCTGGTGGGGGTCGGGGCCGACGGGCGGGGCCCGTCGGGGGCGCGGGTCAGGGCGCCGGATCACCTCCGGGCGCCACGGGGCTGCGCACGACGACGACGTCACCGGCGGGGACGGTGAGGTCGGGGCCGACGGTGGTCCCGTCGCCCAGCGCCGTCCCGGTGATGCCGGGCACGACGGCCGGGGCGTCGGTGTGGTTGATCGCGAACGTGTACGCCGCGTCGGCGCCGCGGCGCACCACGACCTCGACGTCCTGCGGCGTGGCCGGCGGGGTGACGCCGGCGTCGGCGTAGACGTCCGCCAGGACGGTGCCGAGCTCGGCGACGTCGAGCACGGTCGCGACGTACCAGGCGTGCCCGGCGCCGTGCGCGTGCCGGGTCACGGCGGGCATGCCGGCGGCCGGGCCGTCGAGGTGCGTGGCGACGGTCTCGGCACCCACGGGGGTGACGTGCTCGTGCCAGGCGGTCGCGGCGAGGGTGCGTCCGGCGCTCTCGGCGGACCCGGCGCCGCTGCCGGCCCAGGCGACCTTGGTGGACTCGGCGGCGCGCAGCGGCAGGAACTCCTCGACCCGGACGCCGAGGACGTCGCGCAGCGGCGCGGCGTACCCGCCGGCGTGCACGGCGTCGTGCTCGTCCACGACCCCGGAGAAGCAGGACACGACCAGGGTGCCGCCCGCCTCGACGTACCGGGTGAGGTTCGCCGCGGCGTCCGCGGTGAGCAGGTAGGACGCCGGGGCGACGACCAGCCGGTACGGGGACAGGTCGGCGGCGGGGTGCGCGAAGTCGACGGTCACGCCGTCGCGCCACAGCCGCTCGTAGTACGCGCGGGTGCGCTCCTTGTGGTCGAGGTCGACCGAGGGCCGCCACTCCTGGGCCTGCGCCCAGTGCGACTCGGTGTCCCACAGCAGGGCGACGTCCGCGGTCACGGTCGACCCCTGGACCTCGGCGAGCCCGCCCACGGTGGCGCCGAGCCCGACGACCTCCCGCCACACGCGGGAGTCGGTGCCGGCGTGCGGCAGCATCGCGGAGTGGAACTTCTCGGCGCCCACGCGGGAGGCCCGCCACTGGAAGAACCCGACGACGTCGGCGCCGCGCGCGACGTGCGACAGCGAGTTGCGCGCCATCTCCCCGGGCCGCTTGGCGACGTTGCGGGGCTGCCAGTTCACGCCCGAGCTGGAGTGCTCCATGAGGATCCAGGGGCGGCCCGCCGCGACCGAGCGGGTGAGGTCGGCGGCGAGGGCGAGGCCCACGAACCCGCGGGGGTCCGCGGCGGTGAGGTAGTGGTCGTTGGAGACGACGTCGACCTCGCGCGCCCACGCCCACAGGTCGGTGGTGGGGCACTCGTTGGCCATGAAGTTCGTGGTGACCGGCTTGTCGGAGTACCGGCGGATGGCGTCGCGCTCGGCGACGAACAGTGCGCGCAGCTGGTGGTCGGTGAACCGCGCGAAGTCGAGGACCTGCGCCTGGTTGCGCACCGACGGCGTCGGGCCGGGGAGGGTGACGTGCTCCCACTCGCCGTACACCTGGCCCCAGAACCGGGTGCCCCAGGCGGTGTTGAGGCCGTCGAGCGTGCCGTACCGCGCCCGCAGCCAGGTGCGCCACGCGGTCAGCGCGGCGGCGGAGAAGTCCTCCCCGACGGGTGCGCCGTACTCGTTGTGGACGTGCCACATGACGACGGCGGGGTGGTCGGCGTAGCGCTCGGCGACGCGCGAGGCGATGTCGCGGGCGGCCCGCTGGTAGGCGGGGTGCGACGGGGACGCGGCGCCGCGGGAGCCGGGGCCCATCGGGACGCCGTCGCGGGTGACGACGCGCGCCTCGGGGTAGGTGGCGAAGAACCAGGCGGGCGGAGCGGCGGTGGGGGTCGCGAGGTCGACCATGATGCCGTGGGCGTGCAGCAGGTCGAGCAGCTCGTCGAGCCAGGAGAAGTCGTGCTCGCCCTCGCGGGGCTCCAGCATCGCCCAGGAGAAGATCCCGACGCTGACGAAGTTGACGCCGGCCTCCGCCATGAGGGCGACGTCGGTGTCCCACGTCTCGCGGGGCCACTGCTCGGGGTTGTAGTCGCCCCCGTAGCCGAGCGCGGAGCCGGTCGGCCAGGTCGTGACGCCCATGGTGCTGCGTGCCTCCTGTCGCGCCACCGTGGCGCGTTTGGTGCTGTGAACGGTCACAGCATAGCCGCGAGTTTCCCCGGCGTGACAAGCCGTGCACCAAGACGTTACGAGACTGTGACCGCGCACGGTTCGTCCCAGGGACGACGCGAGGGCCGACACCGCCCGTCGGCGCCGCTGCACCTCCTCACGCATCGCCTGTTCGATACCGGAGGAAGTCCGACACGGCTGCCACCGGCGCCGTGCTCGCTCAGGCATGGGTCGGTCGATGCCTGAGAAGTCACGGCACGGCCGTAAGCCTCACGGCGGTGCCGGACACTTCGTGGTGTGACAGGTTCCCCACCGGAGGGCCACGGCCGCGACGCGGCACGCCTCGACGACCTCTGGCGCGAGCACGCCGTGCGCGTCCAGGCCTACGCCCTGCGCCACACCGACCCCGACATCGCCCAGGACGTCCTCGCCGAGGTCTTCCTCGTGGCCTGGCGGCGGATCGCCGAGGTCCCCGACCCGGCCCTGCCGTGGCTGCTCGTCGTCGCGCGCAACGTGGTCCGCAACGCGGAGCGTGCCCGACGCCGCCGGGAGCGTCTCACGGAGGTCCTCGTTCGGCTCGAGACGGCCACCGGCCCGGCCCCCGACGTCGTCGCCGCGGACCGCGACGCGATGCTCCGCTCGCTCGCCGAGCTCACCGCGACCGAACGGGAGGCGATGCTGCTGGTCGCGTGGGACGGCCTCGACCCCGCGGACGCCGCACGGGTCGCCGGATGCGCGCGCGCCGCGTTCCACGTCCGCCTGCACCGCGCACGACGGCGGCTCGCCGCCGCGGAGCAGCGCGCCTGGTCCCCTTCCCCGGCCGACGACGACCCCGTCCCCGCGCCCGGGTCGCCCCCGCGGCCGGCGACGACCGACCGCCGGACGACCTCCACCCTGACGAGCAGCGATCCCACCGGGAGGCAGGCATGAACGCCGAGCTCGAGACCCGACTCGCCCGGCTCGCACCGGCGTCGTCGCCCGATCCCCGGGGCCTCGACGCAGCCCGCGGCCGCGTCGACGCCGTCATCGAAGGTCGCGCCGGCATGCCCGCGCCGGAGGACGGACCGACAGAGACCTTCTCCCCGGACGTGGTGGTCCCCCTGGCCCCTTCGGTGCGCCGGCGACGAGCGGCCCTCGTCGCGGCGGCGGCCGTGGCGGCCGTCCTCGTGGGCGGCGTCGTCGTGCCGACGCTGGTCGTGCCGCGCGTGCTCGACGCGGGTACCCGCGCGGTGATCGACGGCTGCACGACCGACCTGCCCGGAGCGACCACGCTCGCCGCCGGCCGGGTGGACGGCGAGGTGCTCGCGCTCCTGCGCTCGGGCGAGTGGCTGGTCTTCTGCACCGCCGGCGGACACTCGTCCCTCGCGCCGGCGGAGGATCCCTGGGTCCCGCCGGCCGACGGCCGGGTCGACGTCATCGGCACGATGCTGTCGACGCTCGACGACGACACCATGGAGGTGGCCGAGATCGGGCAGGTCGGGGCGGGGGTCGAGTCGGTCGAGGTGGTGACGTCCACCGGCCGGACCGTCGAGGCCGTCGTGGCCGACGGCTACTGGGTGGCCCTGTACCTGGCGGCCGAGGACAAGAGCGCGCAGACCGTCACCTGGACGCTCGACGACGGGACCGTCCGCACGGGAACGGTCGAGAGCCTCGCCAAGTGACGGCCCGCGCGGTCAGTCGCGCGGGCGGGCGGTGGCCTGGCGCAGCAGGAGGAGGACGCCGAACGCCGCAGCGGTGACCGCCAGGACGGCGAGCGCGCCGGTGGCGTAGGCGCCGATGTCCGGCGAGACGCCGACGGTGTCGGCGCGCACGAGGCGGAGGGTCGCGGCGGCGGACAGCGTGCCGGCGACGGCGGCGCCGAGGAGCATCAGGCACGCGACGACGGACGACCCGGGGGTGGCGAACGCGTGGGGGCGCGACTCGCCCGACGGCAGGCGGCGACGGCGGGGGGCGACGTCGAGCGAGCTGGCGGGCGTCAGCGCGCACACCAGCGCGCCCCAGGCGAGGACGACGAGGACGGCGGCGACGACGTCGGAGGGCCGGTGCCACTGGCCCACCAGCGTCGAGACGCCGGTGGCGGCGGTGTACGCGCCGCCGGCGACCGCCACGACGGCCCGCCAGGAGCGGGGCGTGGCCAGGAGCAGCGCCACCGACACGGACGCGGCGATGGTGGTGTGCCCGCTGGGGAGGCTGTTCGACCCGTTCCAGCCCTCCAGCAGGTCGGGCCGGTCGAGGACGTAGTGCTTGAGCACCTGGGTGGTGAGGTTCGCGCCGCCGACGAGGACCGCCACCTGGAGCGCGAGGACCCAGCGGCGGCGCACGAGCGCGACCGCCATGGCGGCACCGACACCGAGGACGACGAACGACACGGACACCACGTCGAGCACGGGCTCGGCGACGCGCCACAGGTCGTCCTGGCCGTGCACGGCGCCCTCGCGGGCCAGCTCGTCGACGTGCTGGCCGAGGGTCGTCGTCACGAACAGCCGGTAGGTGACCGCGACGCCCACGGCGGCGACGAGGGCGACGACGGCGGCGACGACCCGCGGGACGGTCCGCACCCGGGGGGCGGGACGCTGCGGGCGCGCCGCGGCGTGCTGCGGGGCCGGCGACGGCCCGGCGAGCGGGACCGTCGGCGGCACGGCAGCGGGCTGCTGGCGGGTGTCGACGTTCACGCAGGTCAGCCTACCGAGCAGTTGTGATGCCCGCGTGGACGCGCGGTGAGATCGCCGCAGGGGCGCACCGCGCGTCCACCGTTCAGCCCGCGAGGGTCACGGGCAGGTGTCCCGGCTGGTCGTGCAGGTGGCAGGCCACCTGGCGGCCGGGCTCGCCAAGCGCCGTCGGGGCGAGGACGGGTCGCTCGACGCGGCACACGTCCATGACGTGGGGGCAGCGCTGCGCGAACGGGCAGCCGGGCGGGAGCGTCGCGAGGTCGGGCGGGCTGCCGGGGATGCCGGTGAGCTCGCGCCGCGGGCCGTGCAGCGGGGGGAACGACCCGAGCAGCCCGTGCGCGTAGGGGTGCCGGGGACGGCGGTAGACGTCGCTCGCGGACGCCTGCTCGACGATCTCGCCGGCGTACATGATGGCGATCCGGTCGGCGATCTCCACCAGCAGGGACACGTCGTGGGTGATGAACACCACCGAGAACCCGAGGCGTTCGCGCAGCTCGGTGATCTGCTCGAGGATCTGCCGCTGCATGACGACGTCGAGCGCGGTGGTGGGCTCGTCCATGAACAGCACCTGCGGCTCCAGGGCGAGCGCCATCGCGATCATGACGCGCTGGCGCATGCCGCCGGAGAGCTGGTGCGGGTAGTCGCGGACGCGGTCGGCGGAGATGCCCACGAGCTCCAGCAGCTCGGCGGCACGGTCCCACGCCTCCTTGCGGCGGGTGCCGGGCCGGTGGGCCGTGATCGCGTCGGCGATCTGCCGGCCGACCCGGTACACCGGGTTGAGGGAGTTCATCGCGCCCTGGAACACGATGGCGACGTCGCGCCAGCGGGCGGACCGCAGCTCGGCGTCGGACAGCCGCAGGATGTCGCGACGCGTCCCGTCCCGGTCGGTGAGGAACACCTCCCCGCCGGTGATGAGCCCCGGCGGCGGGAGCAGCCGCGTCGCGGCGTACGCGAGCGTGGACTTGCCGCACCCGGACTCCCCGGCGATGCCGAGGACCTCGCCGCGGTGCAGCGTGAGGTCGACGCCCCGCAGGACGTGGGTGGGGTCGTCGTCGAACCCGTAGTCGACGTGCAGGTCGCGGATCTCGAGCACGGGCTGGTCAGCCACGGCCGGCCTCCTTCGTCTCGACGACGCGGCCCGCGCGGGCGGCGTCGGCGGGGGCGCTGGACTTCTCCCGCACGACGGGCGTGAAGCCGACGCGGGGACGGATCTTGCGGCGGCGCAGGGTGCGGGCGTTCATGCCGGTGCTGCGCAGGCGCGGGTTGACGAACTCGTCGATCCCGAAGTTGACGAGCGTCAGGGCCATGCCGAGCAGGGCGATGCACAGCCCCGCGGGGACGAACCACCACCAGGCGCCGCGCTGCAGGGCGAGGTTGTTCTGCGCCCAGAACAGGATGGTGCCCCAGTTCCAGTCGGACACCGGCGTGATGCCGATGAACGCGAGGGTCACCTGCGACATGACGGCGAACGTGACGGTGCCGACGAACCCGGCCGCGATGATGGCGGTGAGGTTGGGCAGCACCTCGGCGAGCACGAGCCGCCAGGTGCGCTCGCCGGTGGCGCGGGCCGCCTCCACGAAGTCGCGGCGCCGCAGCGACAGGGTCTGGGCGCGCAGCACGCGCGCGCCCCACGCCCAGCCGGTGACGCCGATGACGAGGGCGACGGTGACGCCGCCCGCGGTGGGGAGCTGCCCGGCGATGATGATGATGAGCGGCAGCTGCGGGATGACGAGGAACACGTTGGACAGCGCGGACAGGGTCTCGTCGCCGGCGCCCCCGACGAACCCGGCGGTGACGCCCACGATGACGCCCAGCACCGTCGCGGACACGCCCGCGATGAGGCCGACGACGAGCACGCCGCGGGTGCCGACGATGATCTGGGACAGGATGTCGCGCCCGGTGTGGTCGGTGCCGAGCCAGTGCGTCGTCGAGGGCGGCTGGAGGAGGTCGGGCGAGACCTGGTTGGGGTCGAACGGTGCGATCCACGGGCCGATCAGCGCGAGGACCGCGAAGAACGCGAGGATCGCGAGGCCGGTGAGCGCCTTGGAGTTGCGCAGGAACAGGAACTTCGTGCGGCGGCGCGGGTTGTCCGCGTCGTGCTGGACGGCGGTCTCGGGGAGCGCCTGCGTGAGGCTGACGTCGGCGGCCATGTCTCAGCCCTCCTGGCGGGTGCGCGGGTCGAGCAGCGCGTAGGCGAGGTCGGCGATGATGTTCGCGACCAGCACGGACAGGGTGATGACCAGGAAGCAGCCCTGCATGAGCGGGTAGTCCTGGGTGTTGACGGCCTGGAACAGCGTGTAGCCGATGCCCTGGTAGGAGAAGACCATCTCCATGATGAGGGTGCCGCCGACGACGAACCCGAGGGACAGCGCGAAGCTGGACACCTGCGGCAGGATCGCGTTGCGCGCGGCGTAGCCGACGGTGACGGCCCGCTCGGGCAGGCCCTTCGCGTGGGCGACGGTGACGTAGTCCTCGCTGGAGACGGTCACCATCATGTTGCGCATGCCGAGGATCCAGCCCGCGACGGACGACAGGACGACGGTGAGCGCCGGGAGGGTCCCGTAGTAGACGACCGACCCGATGAACTCCCACGACCACTCGGGCACGAGCCCGCGGTCGTAGCTGCCGCTGGAGGGGAACCAGCCGAGCGTCACGGAGAACACGGTGATGGCGATGAGGCCCAGCCAGAAGTACGGCACGGCGGAGAAGAACGTCGTGACCGGCAGCAGGGCGTCGGCCCAGGTGCCGCGGCGCCAGCCGATGGCGGTGCCGATCGCGGTGCCGAGGGTGAACGCGATGATCGTCGCGACGCCCACGAGCCCGATGGTCCAGGGCAGCGCCTGGCGGACGATGTCGACCACCGGCGTCGGGTAGAACGTGAACGACAGGCCGAGGTCGCCGTGCAGCAGCAGGCCCCAGTAGTCGACGTACTGCTCCCAGATGCTCGCGGTGGTGTCGAGGCCGAACAGCACGCGGATGGACTCCTCCGCGCTGGAGTCGATGCGGCCCTGCATGCGGCCCATGAGGGCGGTGACCGGGTCGCCGGGCATCATGCGCGGGATGAGGAAGTTGATCGTCACCGCGGCCCACGCGGTGATGAGGTAGAAGACGGCGCGGCGGACGGCGAACCTCACGGGTTCCCTCCCTGGTCGGTGCGGCTGCCGTCGGCGTCGAGGACGTCGCCGAGGCGGGGGCGGTCGTCGCGGTCGGAGTAGCCCCAGCAGGCGACCTGGCGGCCCTCGACGTCGAGGAGCTCGGGCGTCTCGGTCCGGCACAGCTCCGTCGCGAACGGGCAGCGGGGGTTGAAGCGGCAGCCCGTCGGCGGGCGGACCAGGCTCGGCGCCTCGCCGCGGGCGCCGCGGGCGCGGGTCGCCAGGTCGTCCGGGTCGGGCGCGGACGAGATGAGGAGCTGCGTGTAGGGGTGCTTCGGGTCCTGCGTGAGGGACTCGCTGTCGCCCTGCTCCACGATGCGCCCGGCGTACATGACGGCGGTGCGGTCCGCGAAGTAGCGCGCGGACGCGATGTCGTGCGTGATGTAGAGGATCGCGAGGTGGAGGCGGTCGCGCAGGTCCGCCAGCAGGTTGAGGATCCCGAGCCGGATGGAGACGTCCAGCATGGAGATCGGCTCGTCGGCCAGCAGGACGTCCGGGTCGGCGGCCAGGGCGCGGGCGATGGCGACGCGCTGACGCTGCCCGCCGGACAGCTCGTGGGGGAACTTGTCGACGTAGCGCACGGTCGGGGTGAGGTGGACGCGCTCGAGCAGCCCGTGCACCGCCTGCTCGAGGGCGTCGCCGCGCAGGGGCCCCTGCTGGACGCGCACGGCGCGGGTCAGGTGGTAGCGCACCGTGTGGACCGGGTTCAGGGAGCCGAACGGGTCCTGGAAGATCATCTGCACCTGGCGGACGTAGCGGCGGAACGCGCGCCGCCGCGTGGCGGTCGCGTCCTGGCCGTGGAGCTCCAGGGTCCCGCCCGTGCGGGGCAGGAGCTGGGCGACGAGCCGCGCGACGGTGGACTTGCCGGAGCCGGACTCGCCGACGAGGGCCACGACCTCGCCGCGACGCAGCTCGAGGTCGACGCCGTCGACGGCGTGCACCACGGCGCCGCGGCTGCCGCGGACCGGGAAGTGCTTGGTGAGGCCGACGGTGCGCAGCACCGGCGGGGCGTCCTGCGGTGGCGCCGGGGCGGTCGGCCCGGCGGTGGGGGAGCTCATGCGATCACCTGGGGGTTCGGGGACGGGGGTGCAGCCCCTGCCCCCGGGGCGCGGACGCGGGTCCGCGCCCCGGGGGCAGGGTGCCGGACGGTCAGTCCGTGGCCGGCGTGAGGTTGAGCAGGATCTGCAGGGCCTGCGAACCCGTCGGCTGCGGCTGGTTGTACGGGTCCTCCTCGGACGGCCAGCCCACGTAGTTCTGCGTGGAGTACTGGGCCGTGGCGGGGCGGGCCCACAGCGCGATGGCCGGGACGTCCTCGGCGAAGCGCTGCTGGATCGTGGCCAGGGCCGCGGTCCGCTCCGCGTCGTCGGTGGTGGAGGCGTAGGTCTTCAGCGCCTCGGTGACCTCGTCGTTCTCGTAGCGGCCGAAGTTCCAGGTCGCGGGCTCACCCAGCGGCTTGTACTGCGCGCCGTCCATGATGTCGGAGTAGAGGTCCCACGGCGTCGCGCCACCGTCGGTCCAGTGCAGGGTGGCGTCGAAGTTCCCCGGCGGGATGATGTCCGCGAACCAGCCGTCGGCGTTCGCCGGCTGGACGGTGGCCTCCGCGCCGAGCTGCTCGGCGGCGTTCTTGATGAGGTCGAGCGCCGTCAGGTAGTCGTTCCACCCGGCGGGGTTGGTCAGCTCGAACGTCACGGGCTCGCCGTCGGGGTCGACCAGCTTCTCCCCCACCCCGGTGTAGCCGGCGTCGGTGAGGACCTGCTTCGCGGCCTCGACGTCGGCGGCGTACTCCTGGCCGGCGAGGTCCGCGGCGACGAAGTCCTCGCCGGCGGGCATCGGCAGACCGGTCACGCTGGTCAGGGCCGGGTTGACGCCCGACGTGGCGACGCTGGTGATGTTCTCCCGGTCGATCGCCATGTTGAGCGCCTGGCGGAACGCGACGTCGTCGAACGGCTTCTCCTTGTTGTTGAGGAAGAGCGCGTCGATGCCGAGACCGGCGGCGGCGTACTGGTGGTAGTGCTCCGGGTCGGCCGCGATGTAGACGTTCTCGTAGTCCGCGATGAACGTCCAGCCCCACTGCGCCTCACCCGTGGTGAGGGCCGTGGTGAGCGCGTTGTTGTCGTTGTACGACGAGTAGCGGATCTCCGGGACCGACAGGTCGCCGCCCCAGTAGTCGTCGCGCGCCGTGAGGGTGGCGGCCTGCGGCGTCCACGAGTCGAGGACGTACGGGCCGGTGCCGACGGGCTCGGTGTTGGTGAACGTCGTCGGGTCGTCGACGTCCTTCCACAGGTGCTCCGGGACGATCAGCATGTCCGCGAGCTTCGCCTGGTTGACGAACTGCGGGGCGCCGAACGTCACGGTGACGGTCGAGCCGTCGGAGTCGACGGACTCGATCGGCAGCGCCGACGTGTTGAGGCCCTCGAAGTCCTGGCGGAGCTGGATCGAGAACGCGACGTCCTCGGCGTCGAAAGCCTCGCCGTCGGACCAGGTGATGCCCTCGTGCGGGGTGATGACGGCCTGCGTGTAGTCGTCGTTCCACTCGATGGAGTCGGCGAGCCACGGCTTCGGGTCCTCCGACGGCTTGGCGTCGTTGACCATCATGAGCGGCTCGTAGATGACGAACGCGTAGCCGAGCGATAGCGCGGCGGAGCCGGTGGCGAACGGCGACTGGTTCTCCGTCTGGGTGCCGTTGGGCATGCCGACGGTGAGCACGGCGCCGGTCTGCGCCGGCTCGCTCTCGGTGCCGGTGGTGCCGCCCTCGGACGTGCCACCGCTGCAGGCGGTGGCCAGCAGGGTCACGACGGCGGCGGACGCCGCCATCAGGGTGAGCCTGTTCTTCCTCATCGTGTGCCTCCTTGCACGTCCCGGCCGTCGTGGACGGGACTCGTGGGATGTCGGGTGTCGCGTGGGATGTCTGTCGGGGTGTCGCGGTGCGGGGCGTCAGTGCTCGACGGTGATCTCGACGCCTCCTCGCAGGTCGGTGACGGACCGCCCGGCGCGCAGACGGTAGCGGCCGGGAGGCGTGGTCCAGGTGCCGGCGGCGACGTCCCACACCTGCAGGGCGCGCGCCGGCACGGGCACGTCGACCGTGCTGGTCGACCCCGGGTCGGCCTCGACGACGGCGAACGCGCCGAGCGTGCGGACGGGCCGCTGCGGGTCGGCGGCGAGCACGGCGGCGTCCGGCTCGACGTACACCTGGACGACCTCGCGACCGTGCCGGGTGCCCGTGTTCGTGACGGTCACGCGCACCACCGGGCCGGCGGCCGAGCCGTCGACGAGCGTGACGTCGTCGTAGCGCCAGGTGGTCCAGCCGAGCCCGTGCCCGAACGGTGCCGCGGGGGCGGGACCGGCGGCGGCGTGCGTCCGCCGGGACCAGCCGCGGTAGCCGACGTCGAGGCCCTCGACGTAGTCCACGACGCCGTCGACGGGCACCGCGTGCGGCACGGGGACGTCCTCGAACCGGGCGGGGAGCGTCCAGGGCAGGCGCCCGCCGGGCTCCGTGACGCCCGTGAGGACGTCGGTCAGCGCGGCGCCGGCCTCCTGGCCGGCGAGCCAGCCCCACAGCACGGTCGGGACGTCGTCGAGCCACGGCAGCAGCACGGGGGCGCCCGCGTTGACGACGACGACGGTGCGGGGGTTGGCGGCCACGACGCGACGCACGAGCTCGTCCTGGTTGCCGGGCAGGTCGAGGTCGGGCCGGTCGAAGCCCTCGGACTCGACCTCGTGCGTGGTGCCGACGACGACGACGGCGACGTCCGCGGCGCGGGCGGCGGCCTCGGCGGCGGCCAGGTCCTCGGCGGGGGTCGCGCCGGGCAGCCGGTGCACGAGCTGGCCGCGCACGAACCGGTCGTAGCCGACGGGGTGCACCACCTGCAGGTCGGCCGTCAGCTCGACCTCCGGTCCGGTCACGGTGACCGTGCGGGCCACGGGGTGGTTGTGGGTCGAGGCGAGGATGACGTCCTCGGTCGCCACGACGTCACCGGTGGACACGACCTCCGCGTCGACGGCGACCCGGTGCACGCCCACGGTCCCGACGCCGAGCTCGTGGGCGCCCGGCTCGTCGAGGCGGACGCGGGCGCGCAGCCGCAGCACGGCGTCGTCGGCGCCGAGGTCGGCGTACCAGCCGTCCCAGGTGGTGCGGGTCTCGGTGCGGCGGACCGCGCCGTCGACGCCGAGCAGCTCGAGGCGCAGGCCGGGCTCCCCCGTGACGGGGTCCGTGCAGCGCGCGGGGTCGAGCGGGGCGGGGTTGCGCAGGGCGCGGGACCCGGCGACGACGTCGACGTGCGAGCCGTCCGGCAGCGCGGCGACGAGCGCGTCGGCCGGGTACGAGAGCCGGTCGGGCGTCACGAGGGAGGACCCGCCGCCCTGGAAGAACGGCGCCACCGCGTTCGCGCCCAGCAGGGCGACGCGCAGCGGCGCGCCCTCCTCGGTGCCGGGCAGGGGCACGAGCCCGGCGTCGTCCTTGAGGACGACGGTGGCGCGGGCGGCGAGCTCGCGCAGGAACGTCGCGCGGGCGCCGGGCGTCCACCGCTGGGCGGGCGCGGCGTCCGACGCCGGGGTGCCGGGCAGGTCGAGGCGGCCGAGCCGGTGGGCGAGGCGCAGCAGGCGGCGCACCTTGTCGTCGAGGTCGGCCTCGGCGACGTCCCCGGCGAGGACGGCGTCGCGCAGCCCGTCGCCCCACACGCCGTCGGGGCCGGGCATCTGGAGGTCGAGGCCGCCGCGCACGGCGGCGGCGACGGTGCGGGTCGCGACCCAGTCGGACACGACGAGCCCGTCGAAGCCCCACTCGTCCTTGAGCACGCCGGTGAGCAGGGGGCGGTGCTCGAGCGCGGGGGCGGCGGTGGCACCGTCGTCGACGCCGCTGTAGGCGCCCATGACGCTCCACGACCCGGCGTCGACGAGGCGCTCGAACGGCGCGAGGTAGACCTCGCGCAGGGTGCGGGCGTCCACGCGGGCGAGGTAGCGGGTGCGGTCGGTCTCGGAGTCGTTGGCGACGTAGTGCTTGACGCACATGCCGGTGCCGGCCCGCTGGGCGGCGGAGACCAGCGCGACCGCGACCTCGGCGGTCAGGTGCGGGTCCTCGCTGTAGCACTCGAAGTGCCGGCCGCCGACGGGGGTGCGCTGGAGGTTGACCTGCGGGGCGAGGACGAGGTGGACGCCGTGCCGGCGGGCCTCGGCGGCGAACAGGTCGCCGGTGCGGGCGGCGAGCGCGACGTCCCAGGTCGCGGCGAGCGCGGAGGGGGCGGGCAGCATCGCGGACGCGCCGCCGTGGTAGGGGTCGCGGACGCCGACGGGGCCGTCGGACATGACGACGGGGTCGAGCCCGATGCGCTCCAGCCCGCGGGTCGCCCAGAGGTCGGCGCCGACGACGAGGCCGGTCTTCTCGTCGAGGGTGAGTGCGGCCACGAGGGCGTCGAGGGCGGCCTCGACGGCGGTGCGGTCGGTGGCGGTCGGCAATGACACGCGGGGTCTCCTGTCTGGCGCGGCTGTGCGTCGGGTCACATGTAACCACACTTACTGACAGGTTAGTAAGTAGCGCGGATCACAGTATGGTGACGACATGACCAACGCCCCACCCCCCGCCCGCGCCCGCCGGGTGAGCCGGGCCGAACGCCGCGAGGAGATCCTCGCCGCGGCCACCCGCGTGTTCGGCTCCAAGGGCTTCCACGCGGGCTCGCTCGCCGACGTCGCCGAGCAGGTCGGGATCACGCACGCCGGCGTGCTGCACCACTTCGGCAGCAAGGACAAGCTGCTCTGGGAGGTGCTGGAGTACCGCGACCGCGTCGACGTCGAGCACCTCGAGGGCCAGCACATCCCCGGCGGCCGCGACCTGTTCCGCCACCTCGTGCGCACCGCCGGGCTCAACGCCGAGCGCCGCGGCATCGTCCAGGCCTACTCCGTGCTCACCGGCGAGTCCGTCACCGACGGCCACCCCGCCGCCGAACGCGTCCGCCAGCGCTTCGAGACCCTGCGCGGCGAGATCTCCCGCGCGCTGCTCGTCGTCGCCGACGAGCACGGCACCACCCTCTCGCGCGCCGACGCCGAGCAGGCCGCGAGCGCCGTCATCGGCGTCATGGACGGCCTGCAGACCCAGTGGCTGCTCGACCCGCAGGCCGTGTCCCTGCCCGAGTCCACGACCTTCGCCATCGAGGCCATCCTGTCCGCGGTGCTGGGCATCGACCACGTCGCCACGGACACGACGCCCGCGGACTGACCGGGACGTGCCCGGCGACGCGGCCGGGCCCGCCTACCCGGTGACGGCGAGCGCCTCGCCCGGCTCCAGGCGCCGGTACGTCTCCCGGCCGAGGAGCCGGTCCACGAGGCCGCCCGCGATCCGGTCCACCGACCCCTTGCCGAGGTCGGACAGCACGGCGTCGTGCACCGGGACGGCGACGCGCGGCGCGACGCGCACGGCGTAGTCGACGGCGTCCCCGAGGCGCACCCAGGGGCCCGCCACGGGCAGCGCGAGCACGTCCACCGTGGCGTCGTCGGGCACGGGCGTCCACGCGTCCCCCGGGTGCAGCACGCCCGCCACCAGGTAGCCGACGTTCTCCGGGACGGGGACCTGCGGGTGGACCTCCGCGTGCTCGCCGCCCAGGACACGCACGGGCAGGCCCGCCACGGAGAGCACGTCGCCGGGGGACACCTCGTGCACGCGGTCCGGCGGCGCGCCCGCCGTGCGCAGCGCGTCCACCACCGAGGCGGGGGCCCGCACCGTGAGCGCCGGCCGGGCGTCGAGCACCGCGGCGAGCCGTTCGGGGACCACGTGGTCGGGGTGGCCGTGCGTGACCAGCACGGCCGTCGCGCCGTCCAGCACGGCCGGGTCGGTGAACGACCCGGGGTCGAGGACGACCCGCACGCCGTCCCGCTCCAGCCGCAGACCCGCGTGGCCCCACGTGGTCAGCTCGATCCCCGTCACGATCTCTCCTCCCGGTGGACTCCCTGGGCCGAGGCTACGCCGACCCGGGCCCTGGGGCGGGTGCGGGGGTCCACCGCGTGGCCTGTCTGGCGCCGGGTGCCCGCGGTCCCCAGAATGAGGCTCGTGCGTTCTCCCACGTCGCCGGACCCGCGACACCCCGGACGTCCCGTGCCGGGGCGCAGCTCGGCGACGAGCCTGCGCCGACGTCCCGCCCAGGTCGTCACCCTCGGGTTCCTCGTCACCATCGGCGTCGGCACGGCGCTGCTCCTGCTGCCCGTCTCCAGCACCGGGCCGCGCGCCTCGTTCGTGCAGGCGCTGTTCACCGCGACGTCCGCCACCTGCGTGACCGGGCTCGCCGTCGTCGACACCCAGACGTTCTGGACGCCGTTCGGCCAGGCCGTCATCCTCGGGCTCATCCAGGTGGGCGGGTTCGGCGTGATGACGGTCGCGTCGCTGCTCGGCCTCGTCCTGACGCGCCGGCTCGGGCTGCGCAGCCGTCTGGTCGCGGCGGAGTCCACGCACTCCGTCGGGCTCGGGGACGTCAAGAAGGTGATGCTCGGCGCCCTGTGGATCACGCTCGTCGCCGAGAGCGTCCTGGGCCTCGTCCTCGCGACCCGCCTGGTCGTCGGCTACGACGAGCCCCTCGGGCACGCGCTGTGGTCGGGGTTCTTCCACTCGGTGTCGTCGTTCAACAACGCCGGGTTCTCCATCTACTCGGACAACATCATGCGGTTCGTGACGGACCCGTGGATCTGCCTGCCGATGTCGGCGGCGGTCATCATCGGCGGCCTCGGGTTCCCCGTCCTCATCGAGCTGTGGCGGCACGCACGCGCCCCGCGGGTCAAGGGACGCCGGCACACGCTGCTCACCGCCTCGCGGTGGAGCATGCACACCCGCCTCACCATCACCACGACCGCCGTGCTGCTCGGCGTCGGCACGCTGTTCTTCCTCGCGGTCGAGTGGGGCAACCCGCGCACCATGGGACCGCTCGACGTGCCCGGCAAGATGCTCGCCTCGTTCACCCACTCCGTGATGACCCGCACCGCCGGGTTCAACTCCCTCGACACGTCCGGCATGAACCACGGCAGCTGGTTCCTCACCGACGTCCTGATGTTCATCGGCGGCGGATCCGCCGGCACCGCGGGCGGCGTCAAGGTGGGCACGTTCGCGCTGCTCGCCTTCATCATCTGGTCCGAGCTGCGGGGCGACACCGACGTCACCGTCTTCGACCGGCGCGTCATGCCCTCCACGCTGCGCCAGGCGCTCGTCGTGGCGCTGACGGCCGTGGCCCTCGTCATCGTGTCCACGCTGCTCATCACCGTCACCGTCCCCCCGACGGTCTTCCCGCTGGACCGCGTGCTGTTCGAGGTGATCTCCGCGTTCTCCACCACCGGCCTGTCCACCGGCATCACGGCGGACCTCGACCAGTGGCACCAGGTCGTGCTCGTCGTCCTCATGTTCCTCGGACGCCTCGGCCCCATCACCCTCGGCACCGGCCTGGCGCTGCGCGAGCGCGCGAAGGTCTACCGGTACCCGGAGGGCTCCGCGCTCGTCGGCTGACGGGTCACCGGCCGAACACCTGCACCCACCACGGTCCGCCCGAGCCGTCGGCGCGCGCCACGCCGTGCCGCGTCGTCGAGCAGTCCAGGATGTTCGCCCGGTGCCCCGGCGAGTCCATCCACGCCGCCATCACCGCCGCGGCGTCCGGCTGGCCGCGGGCGATGTTCTCCGCCGCGACGCCCTCCACGCCCGCCGCGGCCGCCCGGTCCCACGGCGTGCGCCCGTCCGGGTCGGTGTGGTCGAAGTACCCGCGGTCCCGCATGTCCGCCGCGTGCGCGGCGGCCAGCGCGTCCAGCGCGGCGTCCGCGCGCGGCGCGGCGCACCCGGCGGCGGCCCGCTCCGCCGCGACCAGCGCGAGCACCTCGCCCGACACCCCCGAGGTCGCGTCCGCGGCGCCCGCGGCGTCGGGCCGGGCCGCGGCGCCGTCACCCCCGGCCTCGTCGCCCCCGGACCCGTCCGTCGTGGCGTCGTCGGCCCCGTCGTCGGCCGCGGGCTCGTCCTCCGGCGCCGGGTCGTCCGCGGCGTCGTCCGAACCGCCGTCCGTGCCGCCCCCGCCGCCGCCCTTGGCGCCGTCCGTGCCACCCTCGTCGCCCCGGCCGGTCGAGCCGGCCGACCCGGCGTCCCCGTCCCCGGCGTCGGCGGTCCCGTCGGGCGACGACCCGCCCGCACCGTCCGTGGCCGAGGGCGCCGCCGACGGGAGCGCGTCCTCCGCGGCGCCCCCGCGCGAGGCCGACGCGTCGTCGGGGGTGCGCGACCAGGGTGACGCCAGGGCCGGGGGCGGGTCGGGCAGCCGGAGCGCGTCGGGCACGAGCGCCCCGCCCACCAGGACCAGCACGGCCCCCGCACCGAACGCGGCGAGCAGGCTCACCACCTGCCGCCATGCCGGGGCCTGCCTGCGTCGGGTCATCCCGGCACCGTACCGACCCGGGGCGCCGACGCCCAGGCCACGCGGGCTCAGCCCACGCGCGCGGCGAGGTAGCGGGTGTACGCCGGGCTGCGGCGCACCGCCTCGGCATGGGCTCCCAGCGCGGAGGCCCGCACGACGTCCACGTCGAACCGTTCCACGGCGTCGCGGCGCCAGCCCACGTACTGGGACCAGGACAGCGGCTCGCCCTCGATGGGGACGGGCACCACGCCCGGCTGGTCCAGGAGCAGCGGCTGCACGAGCGCGACCGCGTGCCCGTCGCGGACCTGCTCCACGGCCGACGCACGCTCGACCTCGCTCACCTCGTGCGGGGCGAAGCCGGCCCGCGTGCACGCCGCGACGAAGCAGCGCTCGAAGCAGCCGTCACCGGGAGCCGTCAGCCAGGACTCGCCCGCGAGCTCGGCCAGCGGGACGGCGTCCGGGCCGGCCAGGCGGTGCCCCTCCGCGAGGAGCACGAACACCGGGTCGGTGTGCAGGCGGACCCACTCGACGTCGCCGTCGGTGGGCAGGGTGTCGTTCTCGCACGCCCCGACGAGCGCGATGTCGAGCGTGCCGCGCCGGAGCCGCGCAGCGGCCTCGTCCGGCGACCACGACGTGTACGACGTGAGCGCCACCCCGCCCAGGCCGGACCGCAGCCGGTTGAGGAACAGGCCGCCCAGGACGGTGGTGACGGTCCCGACCCGCAGCGACGACACGTCACCCGTGCGCGCCTGCACGTGCCGGCGGACGTCCTCGCCGAACGCGTCCATGGCGGGCAGCAGCACGCGGGCGTGCCGCAGCACCAGCTCGCCCAGCGGGGTGGGACGCGTGCCGTGCCGGTCCCGCACGAAGCAGGGGCCGCCGAGGGCGTTGTCGATCCGGTTCAGCTGCGCGGTGAGCGCGGGCTGGGCCATGCCGAGCACGTTCGACGCCTTGGTGACGCTGCCCTGCTCCGCCACGACGGTCACCAGACGCAGGTGACGCAGGTCGATGTCCATACCGCGAACCATATCCCTGCCGGGATATGGGGACGAAACACGATCGCAACCTGCCGGACATCCTGCCGACACGTCCGCCGGTCAGGGGCGTCCCGTCAGCTGGCGGAGCCGCCCGTCCCGGCGGCCGGGGCGAGGAACCCGTCCCGCACCAGGCCGCGCACCGCGGGCAGCAGCTCGCCCGCCAGGTCGTCGGCGGGCACGCCCAGCAGGGCGCCGAGCGCCCCCACGATCTGCCCGACGGCGAGCTCGCCGTCGCAGACGCCCACGAACGCCGCCAGCCCCGTCGACGCCTGGAGTCCGCGGCCCAGGCCGTCCCCCTGGCGCACGATCACCACGTTCGGGTCCGGCTCGCCCGGGGTCAGGTAGCGCTCCTCGGTCACGTCGCCCGCCACGACCAGGTGCTCGGCCGCGAGCGCCGCGTCGTCGCGCGCCTCCAGCCAGTCGTGGGCGGCGAGCGACGCCGCCAGGTGGGCGCCCAGCGGCTGGCGCAGGCTCCCGTGGTGCTCCTCCAGCCGGCGCAGCGTCGGACGCGCCCCGTCGACCGGGCGGCGCAGCGTCACGATGCCGAACCCGACGCCCTCGACGTCCCGGCTCGCGAAGTCGTCGAGCCACGCGCCGTAGGCCGCGTCCCACGCGCCCTGGTCGCGGGCCGCGGTCGTGCCGCCGTCGCGGATCCACGTCTCGGCGTACTCCGCCGGGTCGAGGAGCTCGCGCTCGATCACCCAGCCGTCGAGGCCCGACGCGTCCAGCCAGCCGCCGACCCGCTCGGCCCAGTCCTGGCCGCGCCGGTGCTCCCAGTTGCCGAGGAGCTGGGCGACCCCGCCCGGGGCGAGGACCTCGCCGACCCCGGTGACGAGGTCCCGCACCAGGTCGTCGCCGCTGCGGCCGCCGTCGCGGTACTCGAACGCGCCGATGGCGCGGTCCACGGCGGCACCCGCCGCGCCCTCGTGCGGCGTGATGACGAACGGCGGGTTGGAGACGACCAGGTCGAACCGCTCCCCCGCGACGGGTTCCAGCATCGAGCCGAGGCGCGCCTCGACGTCGGCGTCCGGCGTGTTGAGGGCGACGTTGAGTCGCGTCAGGTCCAGGGCGCGCCGGGAGACGTCGGTCGCGACGACGGCGTCGGCGTGCCGCGAGGCGTGCAGCGCCTGGACGCCGCAGCCCGTGCCGAGGTCGAGCACCCGGCCCACGCGCTCGCGCATCGTCACCTGCGCCAGCGTCGTCGACGCGCCGCCCGCACCGAGGACGTGGTCCACCGCGAGCCGCCGGCCGGTCGCCAGCTCGCCGAGGTCGCTCACCAGCCACCACCCGACCGGGCCGCGGGCGTCCGTCGCGGCGTACGGCCGCAGGTCCAGCACCGCGCGCACCGCGTCGTCCGGGCCGGCGCCCGCCGCCTCGACCAGCCCCAGCGCCTGCGCGCCCGCCGTGCCGACACCCGGCAGGGCCGCGTCCACCGCGGCACGCGGCACCTCGTCGCCCAGCAGGAACAGGCTCGTCAGGGTCGCGCGCGGGTCCGCGGCGCGCGAGGCCGCGACGCGCCGCGCCGGGACCGCCTGCTCACGGTGCAGCGCCGCCGACGCCATCGGGCCCAGCAGGTCCTCGACGCCCTCGACCGTGTAACCGACGCGCGTCAGGGCGTCGCGCAGCGCCGCCACGTCGGCGGGCCGCAGGGGCGAGGTCACGCGCGGCACCCGCCGTCGAGGTACGTCGTCACCTGGTCGTGGGCGACCGCCGCGCGGGCGGTGTCCGCCTCCGAGAAGGTCAGCGTCAGCACCGACGCCACCGCGTCCGCGTCGTCCGGGTCGACGTCCGCGAGCGCGCTCGACGCCGCCCCCAGGTAGTCCTCCATCGCGGCGAAGCCCGCCACGTCGTCCGGGGTCTCCACCGACGTGAAGGCGCGCTGCGCCTCGCGGAAGCCCGCGACCAGCAGGCGCGGGCGGGTCTCGTCGATGCCCGCGAGGGCCCGGTTGGTCTCGGCCCACATCTCCTGCAGCTCGAGGCACTCCGCGCTGAGCGTGGGCGACGGCGCCGGGCCGTCCCCGTCACCGGGGTTCACGGCGAGGCCCGCGTCGATGGAGATCGCGGGGGCCGGCTCGGCGACGTCGGACGACTCGGTGGAGGAGGAACCGCAGGCGCTCAGGGCGAGCACCGTCGTCGCCACGACGGCGGCCGCGACGGCGCGGTGGACGGTCGGGACGGGGTTCGGCATCCGACCATGGTGGCCCACCGCGGGCGGAAGCGGAAACCCTGTCCGGGGTGAGGTGAGCGGTCTCACGCGGCGCGGGCGGGCGCGCGCGCCGCGGTCAGCCGGAGCAGTCGGTCGCGAGGTAGTCGGTGACCTGCTGCGACGCGGTGGTCATCGCCGCCGTGTCCAGCCCTTCCAGCGCCCCGACGACGGCCCCCTCCAGGTCGCCGTCCTCGACACCCTCGCTCGCGTCGACGACGGCCGTGACGTAGTCGGCCACCGTGCGCCACTGCCCGGCCACGGCGGCCGGAGCGGACGCCGTGGCGAGGGCGGCCTGCGCCCGGGAGAACCCGTCACGCAGCGACGCCGGGGACGTCACGTCCATCTGCACCTGCGCCTGCGCCGCCCGCGACCACGCGACCTGCGCGGCCGCGCACGCCTCGGGGGACGTCGCGGGCGCCACCGACGCCTCCGGCTGCGCGCCCCGGCCGACGGCGTCGAGCGCCGCCCCGGCACCCACGCCGACCACGAGCGCCGCCGCGGCCGCCACGGCCAGCCCGCGCCTGCGCGCCAGGAGCCCCCCGGGGCGACCGCGGACCTTCCCCACGACCTTCTGCCCCGCGTCCGCCACCCGTGCCGCGTCGACCTTGCCGACCTTGCCGACCAGGGCGCGGACGTCGCGGCCGCCGCGGTCGCCACGCGCCGACCGGCGTCCGCCCCGCACGGCCCCGTCGTCCGGGGCGTCCGGGGCCGGGGCGTCCGGCGGAGCCGCGGCGGGCTCGTCGGACGTCAGGGCCGGGGCCCCCGGCCACGTCGGGACGGTCCCGCCCGCCCCGTCGCCCGCCGGCGGGTCGTCGACCGCCGCCACCGGCCAGGCCGGGGTGGACGGCGCGGCCGCACCGTCCGGCACGGTGGCGAGCGGTGCGGCTGCGGGGGGCAAGGGCCAGCCGGGGGGCGCGGGAACCGCCTCCGGTGCCGACGCCTCGGAGGCACCGGCCCCGGGGCGTCGGCCCGCTCCCCGGTCCTTGCCCTTGCTGCTGCCCTTGGCCTTGGCCTTGGCACCCGCGTCGCTGCCGCGGCCAGGACGCTTGCCGCCGCGACCGGGACGCTTGCCGCCGCGACCGGGACGCTTGCCGCCGGCGCGACCGCCGCCCGTACCGGTGGCGCCGAAGACGTCGTCCAGCGCCGGGACGTCGGTCACGACGGCCGCGGCCTGCGCCCACGGCAGGGCGTCGCCGGGCTGCGCACCGCCGCTGACGTGCGACGACGCGTCGCCGTCCGCGGGGGTCTGCCTCATGGTGGCGAAGATTACCGCGCGGCGGCGGAGGCCTGTCCAGGCCGCCGTCGGGCTCCTTGTCCGAATCGTTAACGATCCTGACCTTGACCTGACGGCCTCCTGACAGCGACATTGTGCGCGTGAGTTCGACGTCGACGGGCATGTGGGTCGCCCCTGAGCAGGATCCGCGCACCTCCGGGATCGACCCCGTGGGCGAGAAGGAGACCCTCTGGGAGTACCTCTGCCGCTACCGCATGACCCTGGTCCTCAAGTGCGAGGGTCTCGACGCGGAGCAGCTCGCCCGCCGCAGCGTCGTGCCCTCCACCCTGTCGCTGCTCGGCCTGGTGCGGCACCTCGCGAACGTGGAGCACCACTGGTTCACCCGCGTGCTCTCCGGCACGCGTGATCCCGGACCGTTCGAACGGCACGGCGTCGAGGACGTCGACTTCGACGAGGCCGTCGGCACCGAGGAGTGCGTCGCCGAGGCGTGGTCGGCGTGGCACGCCGCCGTGGAGGCGGCCGACGAGCGCATGGCGCACGAGGACCTCGACCGGGAGGTCCCGTTCGACGGCGGCACCGTCGAGGTGCGCGACGTCGTCATCCACATGGTCGAGGAGTACGCCCGCCACATGGGTCACGCCGACCTGCTGCGCGAGTGCGTGGACGGACGGATCGGCCTCTGACCTCCTGGCGGGAGGTCCCGGCCGCGCTGCGGGCCTCGCACCGCGACTTCTTCGGCGCCGCCGGTGACGCCTGGTGCGACGTCGCGCCGACGCTCGCCCGGCGGCTCGCGGACGCGTGGGACCTCGTGCCGGACGGCCCGACGACGCACGGCGCCGTCGCCTGGGTGCTGCCGGTGCGGCGCGCGGACGGCACACCCGCCGTCCTCAAGGTGCAGCCCGTCGACGACGAGACCCGTGGCGAGCCGGTCGCGCTGACCGTGTGGGACGGCGACGGGGCCGTGCGGCTCCTCGCGCACGACCCCACCAGCGGCGGCATGCTGCTCGAACGGCTCGGCCGGTCGCTGCAGGACGAGCCCGACGACCTCGCCGGGTGCGCCGTCATCGGGTCGCTGCTCGCCCGGCTCGGCACGCACGCCGTCCCGCGCACCGCCGGTCCTGCCCCGGCCGGGCCCACGGCCACCGGGTCCGCGGCGGGCGGGTCCGCGGCGGGCGTGACGTCCGACCTCGCACGGCTCGACGACGTCCTGGTCCGGCTGCTCGACCGCGTCCCCGCGGCTCTCGACCGCCTGCCCGACGCCACGGGCCGTGACGCCCTCGCCCGCTGCGCCGGCGTCGCCCGGGACCTCGTCGGCGAGCCCGCGGGCGACCGGCTGCTGCACTGGGACCTGCACTACGCGAACGTGCTCGCCGCGACGGCGCCCGACCGGGGCGACTGGCTCGCCATCGACCCCAAGCCCCTCGTCGGCGACCAGGGCTTCGAGCTGCTGCCCGCGCTGCGCAACCGCTGGGACGACGTCGCCCGCGCCGGCGTCGACGCGCACGTGCGGCGACGGTTCGACGCCCTGTGCGACGCCGCCGGTCTGGACCTCGCGCGAGCGGCCGCGTGGACCTGCGTGCGGGTCGCGCAGAACCTCGTCTGGGAGGGTGAGCAGGAGGCGCGCACGTGGTCGGCCGAGGCGGAACGCCTGGTCGCGGGCGTCGTCCTCCCGCTGTCCGGGTAGCAGGACCTGGCTCGCGCCGCATTTCGAAAACGATTGCGAACACCTCGGGGGCGCTGCTAGCGTCGACGCCGAAATCCTTTTCGACGAGCCAATGGGGGCTCGTCCCGGAAGAACAGGATCAACGATGACCCGAACGCATCTTCTGACCCGCGGCAGGACGGCTCGACGCACCGCCGCCCTCACCGCCCTCGCCGCCTTGGTGATCTCGACCGGCGTCGGCGTCGGTACGGCCCAGGCGGCGGGCTCCACCCTGCACACCGCCGCCGCCGAGTCCGGACGCTACTTCGGCACCGCGATCGCGGCCGGCAAGCTGTCCGACGCGCAGTACACGACCATCGCGAACCGTGAGTTCGACATGATCACGGCCGAGAACGAGATGAAGCTCGACGCCCTCGAGCCCCAGCAGAACCAGTTCAACTACACCAACGGTGACCGCATCGTGAACTGGGCGATCAGCAACGGCAAGGAGGTCCGCGGGCACACGCTGGCCTGGCACTCGCAGCAGCCGGGCTGGATGCAGAACATGGAAGGCACGCAGCTCCGGCAGGCGATGCTCAACCACGTCACCCAGGTCGCGACCCACTACCGCGGCAAGATCCACTCCTGGGACGTGGTGAACGAGGCCTTCGCCGACGGGAGCTCCGGCGCCCGGCGCAACTCCAACCTGCAGCGCACCGGCAACGACTGGATCGAAGCCGCCTTCCGCGCCGCTCGCGCCGCCGACCCCGGCGCCCAGCTCTGCTACAACGACTACAACACCGACAACTGGAACCACGCCAAGACGCGTGCGGTGCACGCCATGGTCGCGGACTTCAAGGCACGGGGTGTGCCGATCGACTGCGTCGGCTTCCAGGCCCACTTCAACTCGGGCAACCCGGTCCCCGCCAACTACCACGAGACGCTGCAGAACTTCGCCGACCTCGGCGTGGACGTGCAGATCACCGAGCTCGACATCGAGGGCTCGGGGAGCTCGCAGGCGGAGCAGTACCGCGGCGTGGTCCAGGCCTGCATGGCCGTCGCGCGCTGCCAGGGCATCAGCGTGTGGGGCGTGCGGGACACCGACTCGTGGCGCGCGTCCGGCACGCCGCTGCTGTTCGACGGGAACGGCAACAAGAAGGCCGCCTACACCGCCGTGCTCGACCAGCTCAACAGCGGTGAGGGCAACGACAACGGCGGCGACGACGGCGGGACCACGGACCCCGGCTCCGGCGCCTGCACGGTCACGGTGACCAGGGGCGACTCCTGGGGCGACCGCTTCAACACCACCTTCACCGTCACGGGCGGCGCCGACTGGGTCGTCAGGATCAGCACCGGGTCCGGCCAGTCGTTGCAGAGCTCGTGGAACGCCTCGGTGACCGGCACCACCGGCACGCTCACGGCCACCCCGAACGGCAACGGGAACAGCTTCGGCATCACGCTCTACAGCAACGGCAACTCCGCCACACCGACCGCCACCTGCTCGACCGGCTCCGGCAGCCCGGCCCCGGCCTGCTCGGTGACCGTCACACGGGGCGACTCCTGGGGCGACCGCTTCAACGTGTCGCTGACCGTGTCCGGCACCTCCGTCTGGCGCGTCGCGATCACGACGACCGGGTCCCAGCGGCTGCAGAACGCGTGGAACGCCTCGGTGACCGGCACCACCGGCACGCTCACGGCCACCCCGAACGGCAACGGGAACAGCTTCGGCATCACGCTCTACTCGAACGGGTCGACGGCCCTGCCGACGGCGACCTGCACGTCGGCCTGACGACCCTCGTCCGGATCGCCCGGGCCCGGGGACGTCGCTGATCCCCGCGGCGTCGCACCGCACCTGCCGTGCGACGCCGCGGGGACCGGTCCTCGTCAGGCCGAGCCGCGCACCACCAGCCGCGGCTCCAGCACCTCGTGGACGTCGTGCGCGCGGCCCCGCAGACGTTCGCCGAGCAGCGCGACGGCACGCGCACCGAGGACGTCCCGCTGCTGCTGGACCGTGGTCAGGGCGGGACGGACACGGCGCGCGAGGACGGTGTCGTCGTAGCCGACGACGGCCAGGTCGGCGGGCACGCGCAGCCCGGCGTCGACCGCGTGGTCGAGGACGTCGCACGCCTCGACGTCGTTGCGGGCGAAGACGGCGGTGACGCCGTCGTCGAGCAGCGCCGACAGCGACGCGGCGTCGGGCGGCACGACACGCGCGTGCTGCGCCAGCCCGGCGGCCGCCATCGCCGCCCGGTAGCCCGCGGCACGTGCCAGCCCCGCGGGGCGGCGCGAGCCGCTGACGTGCACGATCCGTTCGTGACCCCGCGCCGCGAGGTGCTGCACGACCCGTGCGGCGCCGAGCTCGTCGTCGTTGTTCACCGAGTCGATCCCGGCGACGGGCTCCGCCGTCCGCCCGACCATGACGACGGGTGCGCGGCGGGACGCCGCCACCAGGACGTCGTCGGGCACCCACGACGACACGACGACGAGCCCGTCGACGCCGAGGTCGAGGAGCTGCTGGACACGGTCGGCGAGCCGGCCCCGCTCCCGGGACCCGTGCGCCAGCACGACCGACTGCCCGTGCTGCTCCGCGGCGTCCTCGACGGCCGCGACGATCTCCGTGTGGTACGGGTTGTCGAGGCTGGAGATCACCGCCCCGACCAGCATCGACCGCCCCTCCTTGAGGGTGCGGGCGGTGAGGGACGGCCGGTACCCCAGCTCGTCGGCGACCTTCGTGATCCGTTCCCGCGTGGCCGCCGCGACGCCGTCGTCCCCCCGCAGCGCCAACGACACGAGGGACTTCGACACGCCCGCGGCGGCGGCGACGTCGCGCAGGGTCGGACGGGCGGGGCGCGGGACGGAGGGGGGCACCGCCTCATCGTGCCCGGCCCGCGCCCGCCGCGCGACCCTCCCCGCGGGTCTAGCCTGGAGGTGACCGTGCGGCCCGCCGCGCGGCGCCCCGAGCGGCTGCGAGGACGACCATGACCGAGGACGCCGACGCCCTGGCCGACCTGCGCGACGCGCTCCGGGACCTGCCCGGCGACGTCGCCGACGTGCTGTTCGACGTCGCCAACGACCTGCGGGCGCTGGCCGTGCGCGCCGACGTCGTCGAGGCGTTCTACCGCGCGGCGATCCACCACGGCGACACGGACTCCTACCTCAACCTGGCGAACGTCCTCGCGGACGCCGGCGACGACGCCCGGGCGCTCGACATGTACCGGGACGCCTGGCGGCACGGCGACGTGCGGGGCGCGTTCATGGCAGCGCAGGCCCTCGAGGACGCCGGGGCGTACGAGGAGGCGCGGGACGGCTACGCGTTCGCGGCGGAGGAGCTGCCCGAGGCGAGCTACCGGCTGTCCCGCGTGCTCACCGCGACGGGTGAGCACCACCGCGCCGAGGCCGTGCTGCGGGGGTCGGCCGAGACCAGCTGGGAGTCGGCCGTCGACCTCGCCCTGAGCGGGACGCTGCCCGCCGACGACGCGACCGCCCTGCTGCGACGCCACCACGACGCGGGCGACACGGAGGTGGCCGTCACCCTCGGTGTCGTCCTCGAGCGCGCCGGCCACGACGCCGAGGCCCGGGACGTGTGGCGCCGGGCCGCCGACGGCGGGGACGCGAGGGCGGCGACGAACCTCGCCCTGGCGCTCGACGACCTCGGCGACCACGCCGAGGCCCGCACCTGGTGGCGCCGCGCCGCCGACGGCGGGGACGAGAAGGCCCGGCTGCTCCTCGCCGAGGACGACGCCGCCGCGCCGGAGGAAGCGGCCCCGGGAACCTGACGCCGGTCGCGGGGCGCGACGCCGGAGGGCGTGGGAGCCAGGCCTGGAACGTTCCAGACGTTCGGCCCCCGTTCACCGCCCGGCCACCGCGACGCCGCCCACGGGTCGTCGCGCGTCCCTACGGTCGCCGTCGTGACCATCGCCCCGGCCTCCCCCGCCCCGACCCCGACGCCCGCCGCACCCGCCCCGGCCCTGCGGCGCCGACCGGACGCCCTGCTGCTCGACTTCGGCGGGGTGCTCGTCACCACGAGCCGGCGGCCCGGCGGGTCGGACGAGATGGCGCGCCACGTCGCGGCGGTGCTGGCCCGGGCCGGGCACCACCGCACCCCGGCGGAGCTGGCCGTCGTGCTCCGGGGCGGCAAGCGGGCCCTCAAGGACTGGAAGAACGCGGCGTCGCGGCGGCTGGAGCCGACCGAGCTCGACCACCGGACGATCTGGCGGGAGTTCTACGGCTCGCCCCTGACGCCGGCGGAGCGCGAGGTGCTCGCGGGGTCCGCGGGAGCGCTGCAGCACGTCATCACGCGCACCCTGACCGACCACGCGGTGCGTCCCGGCGTGCGCGACCTGCTGGCGCTGGCCCGGGACCTGGGCGTCCCGGTGGGGGTGGTGTCGAACGCGCACAGCGGCCGCGCGCACCGCGAGATCCTGGACGAGACAGGGCTCGCGCCGTTCGTGGCGGTGCAGGTGTACTCCGACGAGGTCGGCGTCCGCAAGCCCCACCCCGGCATCGTGGAGCTCGCCGCGCGGGCGCTGGGCACGACGGCCGGGCGCTGCTGGTACGTGGGCGACACGTTCGACCGCGACGTGGTCGCGGGGCGACGGGCGGGCGTGGGCGGGCTGGTCCTGACCCGTGACCACCACACGGACCATCCGCCGTTCGACGTCGCGGAGCGGCCGGACGCCGACCTGCCGGACCCGCGCGGCCTCGTGGACCTGCTGCGGTCGACGGCCCGCGGCGCCGCCGACGACGCCCCCGCCGGGCCGACGCCCGCCCGGCCCGGCGCCCTCCTGCTCGACCACGGCGGCGTCATCGCGGTCTCGCGGCCGGACGAGGCGGTGCGTCGCACGTTCGCGGCGTCGTTCGCCGCGGGCCTGAGTGCCGCCGGGTACCCGACGAGCACCGCCGAGGCGGTGGACGTCCTGGAGCACGCCCGGGCCGCGCACAAGGCCTGGAAGGCGGACCACGAGCAGGGCGCGCACGACGTGGTCGCGGAGATCGACGCGACGACCTTCTGGGTGGACCTCGCGGGCCCGGCCCTCGACCACCACGGGCCGGGCGTGCGGGCGTGGCTGCGCGCCGAGGCGCACGCCCTCATGGTCGGCTACGCCCGGACGAAGTCGGTGCCCACGGTGCGGCCCGGCGTCCGGGAGCTGCTGGTCGCGGCCCGCGAGCGCGGCGTCCCCGTCGCCGTCGTGTCGAACACGGTGTGCGGGCGGGCGGTGCGCGACGAGCTGGTCGAGGCGGGCCTCGACGACCTCGTCGGCGCGCACGTCTACTCCGACGAGCTGGGCCGTCGCAAGCCGGACGCGTCGACGGCGCGGACCGCGCTGGCCGCGCTCGACGCGGACCCGACGGCGTCGGTGTTCGTGGGCGACAAGCCGCGGCGCGACGTCGCGGCCGCCCGCGCCGCCGGCATCGGCACCACCGTGCTGCTGCGCGGCGGGTCCACCCCCGACGCGGCGCTCGACGCGCTGCCGCCCGGCGGGCCCACCACCCCCGACCACGTGCTCCCCGGACCGGCCGACGTCGTCGGCCTGCTCGGTGCGCACGTCACCGGCTGACGCCGGACCCGCAAGGACAGCAGGACCTCCGAGCAGCACCCGACGAGCACGACCCACCGAGGAAGGCCACCATGACCAGCTCGCCGACCACCGACCCGTCCGCCCGCGCGTCCGCCCTGCCGGGGCTGCGGCGCCACGACCCGCACGCGATCTCCAGCCCGCAGAAGCTCATGATCCTCGTGCTGTCCATGACGCTGTTCGGCGTCGCCGACATCGTGGCCGACATGCTGCCGTCGTTCTCCGTCGGCCCCCTGGAGCTCGAGGTCGCCTACTTCGCGTTCATCCCCGTCGTGCTGGCCGCGCTGCTGAACCCGCTGTGGGTCGCGCTGGGCGTCGCCGTCGGCGAGGCCGTCATCGCGGACCTGCTGCTGGGCAGCTTCGGCGGGTTCGGCGAGCTGGAGGGGTTCCTCCAGCTGTTCGTCGGCACGTACGTCGCGGGCTGCCTGGTGAAGGACCCGCGCCGGGTGGGCCAGCTCGTCGCCGCGGCCCTCGCGCTGGTCGGCATCGACAAGATCAGCTCGGCGGCCATCGACGTCGCCAAGGTCGCCGTGGGCGTGGACCCGGACGCCCTGGACGACGCCGGCGGCACGCTCGCGGCCGTCGTGCTGTCGGAGGGTCTGGAGCTCCTCCTGGCGCTGGTCATCACGGGCGTCGTGTTCGGCGGCCTGGCCGCGGCGTGGCTGGCGCCCCGCCTCTACGGCAAGATCGAGCCGCTCATGGGGCTGCGACCGCGCGACCCGCAGGACCCGCCCCGCCTGACCGGCCCGTGGGGCGTGTCGTTCTGGTGGGTGGGTCTGCTCGGCATCCTGGTGGCCGCGCTCATGGGCGTGCTCAGCCAGTGGGAGGAGCTCGTCGGCCGCGAGGACGACGGCGTGGCCACCGTCGGGGCGTTCGACGCCGAGCTGACGGACACCTACGGGACGCAGGTCGGGTGGATCACGGCCCTCGTCGGCCTCGTCGTGGGGCTGGCGGTCGTGCTGACGATCGCCGCGGTGGTCCGCCGCCGGCGGGCCTCGTCGGCGACGGCCGCCACGGACGAGCGGGCCGCGCGATGACCGCGCCGACCACGGCCCCGCACGCCGTGCACCGTCAGGGCGACGACGTCCCCGCGATCGAGGTGCGCGGGCTGTCGTTCCGCTACCCCGGCGCAGCGCGGGACTCGCTGCGCGGGGTGGACCTGCGGATCGAGCGCGGCGACTTCGTGGCCGTGGTCGGCGGCAACGGCTCCGGCAAGACCACCCTGTGCAAGACGTTCAACGGCCTGGTGCCGCACTTCTGGAACGGTGACGTCACCGGGTCGGTGCACGTCCTGGGCCGGGACACCGCGGACGTGGACGTCGCGACGCTCGGCGCGGACGTCGGGTACGTGTTCCAGGACTTCGGCAACCAGCTCGTGCGGCCGACGGTGCGCGACGACGTCGCGTTCGGGCCGCTCAACGCGGGTCACGACGACTGGGGCGCACGCGCCGACGCCGCGCTGGCCGCCCTCGACCTGGGGCCGCTGGCGGACACGTTCACCTGGCAGCTCTCCGGCGGGCAGCAGCACCTCACCGCGCTGGCGGGCGCCCTGGCGCTGGCCCCGGCGGTGCTCGTCGTGGACGAACCCGCGGCGGAGGTCGACCCGGGCCGCGCGGCGGCGATCTACGACCACCTCGACCGCCTCAACCGGCAGGGCGTGACGGTGGTCGTCATCGAGCACCACGCCGACCTGGTCGCCCGCCACGCCCGATCGGTCGTCCTCATGGCCGACGGCGTCGTCCGCTGGCACCTGCCCACCCGGGAGGCCATGGCCCGCGCGGACGACCTCGCGGCGGCCGGCATCCCCGTCCCGGAGGTCGTGGAGCTCGCCCGCCGGCTCGTCCCGGGCACCCCGCGCCTGCCCCTCACGGTCGACGAGTGCACGACCCTCCTGTCCTCCGTCGTACCGGATCCCCTCTCCGCTGCGACATCAGCCCCTGAGCGGACCCGAGCGGACGAGTGCTCGGGACGGGCCCGGACGAGCGCAGCGGTCGGGGCGGGGTGGTCCGTGCGCGAGAGCAGAGGGAGCGCAGCGACCGATTCATTCGAGCGCACGGACCAGCGCGCCCTGACCGCGGAAGGAACCACGGGACAGGAGGCAGCGCCGGTCGCCCGCGTCCGTGGCGTCACCCACGGGTACCGGACCGTGCAGGGCCCGCGCAGCACGGTGCTGGACGGCCTGGACCTCGACCTGCACGACGGCGAACGGGTGGCCCTGGTGGGGTCGAACGGCGCGGGCAAGTCGTCGCTGCTGGGTCTGCTGGCGGGCCTGACGCTGCCCCGGTCGGGGTCGGTGGAGGTGTGCGGCCGGGACACGCGGCGCACGCCGGCGGCCCGGCTCGCGGACGACGTCTGCTACCTGGTGCAGCATCCGCAGGAGATGTTCCTGACGGACTCGGTGCGCGGTGACGTCGCGATGCACCCGGTGGGCCGGGGCGTCGCGGACGCCGAGGCGCTGGTCGCGGACGTCCTGGACCGGGTGCGGTTGACGGAGCTGGCGGACCGGGACGGCCGGCTGTTGTCGGGCGGGCAGCAGCGGCGGGCGGCGCTCGGCGTGGCGCTGGCGATGCGGCCGGGTCTGCTGCTGCTGGACGAGCCGACGTCGAGCCTGGACGTGGGCACGCGGGACGACGTGATCGCGACGCTGTCGGCGATGGCGGAGCACGTGCGCTGCACGGTGGTGGCGACGCACGACATGCACCTGGTGGCGGCGTGGGCGGACCGGGTGGTGGTGCTGGACGGGGGCCGGGTGCTGGCGGACACCGACCCGGCGTCGCTGTTCGCGCGGCCGGACGTGCTGGCGCGGGCGCGGCTGGTGCCGCCGCAGGTGAGCCAGGTGGGTCGGCGTCTGGGGCTCGATCCCGTCCCGTTGTCGGTCGACGCGCTGGTCGCGGCCGTCTCGTCCCGTCCTGCGGGGGTCCTGGCATGAGCACCGCCGGTGCGGCCGCGGACCCGCGGGGGTCCGGGCGGGAGCGCAAGGGCTTCGACCGTTCCGGGGTGGAGTGGGTGAAGCTGGAGCTGATGCGGGTCGCGTACGCGACGCGGGGCGGGTTCCTGGCCCGCCGGGACCCGCGGGCGGTGGTGGCCTGGTACGCGGTGGGCGCGCTGGCGCCGTGGTTCACGTACGACCTGCGGGTGCTGGCGGTGCTGTTCGTCGCGGCGCTGGGGAGCGCGCTGGCGGCACGGGTGGGTCCGCTGCTGCTGGGCCTGTTCGTGCTGTCGACGGTGGGTCAGGTGGGCTACCTCCTGGTGCTGGTGCTGCTCCTGGGCGGCGAGGTCGGCTCGGTGGTGGCGCTGACGCAGGCGTACCTCAAGCTGGGCACGGTGTCGCTGGTGTCGATGGCGGCGTTCGTGTCGATGGACCCGGAGAAGGTGTGCGACGCGCTGCTGGCGCTGCGGGCGCCGACGATCCTCGGGTTCGCGGTGAGCTACGGCTACCGGATGGTGCCGGTGCTGGTGGACGAGTTCGAGACGATCGTGGACGGGCACCGGCTGCGCGGCGCCCCGTCGCGGGGTGCGGGGCTGCTGGGGTGGCGGGCGGTGGCGCGGGTGGGACGCATCGCGGTGCAGGCGTTCTACCCGCTGGTCCTCAACACGGCACAACGGACCCGCACGACGGTGGAGGCCCTGGAGACGCGGGGGTTCACGGCGGCGATGCGGTCCGGCGCGGGCCGGGACCTCAGGCTCGCGCACCTGCGATGGCGGGCGGGCGACACGCTGCTGCTGGCCGTGACCGTGACGGTGGTGGTCGCGGCAGGGGCGCTCGCAACGGTGTGACGAAACCGTCCGGGTGTGTTCCAGGTCACGTCGGGGAAACATCCAGCGGTCATGCTGGCGTCCCGGGCACCGGGCGCGACGTCGCGCGGGTCCCGGGCTTCGTCGCACTGACCTGAAGGAGACCCATGAAGCTCCACCGCACCCTCGCCGGCCTCGGCGGCGCCGCCCTCGCGGCGTGCACGCTCGTCGGCACCGCCGTCGCGACACCGCCGTCCGACGGTCCCTCCTCCAGCGGCCGCGGCCCCGAGCGCGACACGGCCGCGCCGTCGGGGCGCACCTTCGCCGAGCTGGTCAAGGCCGCCAAGACCGGCCCCGCCGAGAAGACGTCGGACGGCGCGATCGACATGCCGACGTCGTACCCGTCGCAGCCGACGCTGCGCACCTACGACCCGGTGGAGGGTGACGCGACGTCGCTCAACGGCACGATCGCGCACTCCGACCTGGCCCCGGCGCTGACGGCGCTCATGGCGTCGAGCGACCGGGTGTCGACGCAGGTCGTCGGGCAGTCCACCCAGGGCCGCGACCTGTACCTCGTGACCGTGACCGCCCCGGAGTCGCGCGGCGAGACCGCGCAGCAGACCCGGTGGCGCGAGGAGATCCGCCACTCGCCCGCGAAGGCTGCCGCCGACAAGAAGCTCGCGGCGGGCTACAAGACGCCCCTGTGGATCAGCGCGAACATCCACGGCAACGAGTGGGAGGGCACGGACGCGGCGATGCAGGTCATCACCGAGCTCGCGACGTCCGACGACCCGGCCGTCACCGAGATGCTCGGCCAGCACCGCCTCTACTTCTCCCTCAGCCTCAACCCCGACGGACGCACCGTGGCGACCCGTGCCACGGCGCTCGGGTTCGACGCGAACCGCGACATGGTGACCGGCGCGACGCCCGAGTCGCGGTCGTTCGTCGCGACCGCGCAGACCCTCCAGCCGCTGTACGCCGCGGACTTCCACGGGTACACCGGGGTTCTCCAGGTGGAGCCGTGCGGTCCGCCCCACGGCGACAACTACGAGTACGACCTGTTCATCCCGCACGGCTTCGCGCTGGCCGAGCAGGTCGAGGCGGACGTGGTGGCCGCCGACATCGAGGGCAACACGTACCTCGACCGCAGCACAGGGCGGACCACGACCGAGAAGACCGGCAGCATCAAGATCCCGTACCGCGACACGCCGTCCGGCTGGGACGACTACCCGCCGATCTTCACCGCGCAGTACGCCGCGTACCACGGCGCGGTGACCAGCACCGTGGAGCTGCCGCACGGGCGGACCGGCAGCACCACCACGCCCGCGAACGCCGCGATCAACACGGAGGTCGCGCGCGTCACCATGCTGTCGATGGTCGACTACGTCGCCGACCACAGCACCGCGATGCTCGCCGACCAGATCGAGACGTTCCGGCGCGGGGTGGCCGGCGAGGCCAAGGTGCAGCTCACGGAGGCGAACGTCGACGCGGTCCCCGGCCCCGACTCGTGGAAGGAGCTGTGGGACGTCACCGACGACCAGGAGCCCGTGGTGCTGCCCCGGGCGTACGTCATCCCGGTCGGCGACGGCCAGCGGTCGTCGTCGGACGCGGAGGCGCTGGTCGACCAGCTCCTGTTCCACGGCGTCGAGGTGAGCACCCTGAGCCGCACGACCTCCGTCGGGGGCGTCACCTACCCCGCCGGGTCGTTCGTCGTGGACCTCCACCAGCCGTTGCGCGGCCTGGCGAACACGCTGCTCGCCACGGGGTCCGACATCTCCGAGAAGCTGCCGTCGATGTACGACATCTCCGCGTGGAGCCTCGCCGACCTGTGGGGCGCCACCGTCGACGCGGTCGGCACCACCACGGACGGCCCCGTGGGGGCGACGCGCCCCCTGTCCCGCGTGCCGTCCGACGGCGTGCTGCCGAAGAAGGCGAGCCACGTCGCCTTCGACCTGGCCGGCGTGGAGGACTTCCGGGCCCTCAACGCGCTGCTGGAGGACGACGCCCCCGTGTGGCTGCTGGACGACGGGCGGGCCGTCGTCGGGCCGGAGGGGCTGCCCGCCGCGGCGGACGCCGTGGTCACGTACGACATCCCGTTCACGGCCGCGACCCGCGCGGAGATCGCGGCGCTCGACGACGCCACCGAGCTCGACGACCTCACCGTGGCGTACACCGGCGGCGCGGACGACGTGCTCGCGCTGGCCCAGCTCGGGTTCGACGACCTCGTGCCGGTGAGCTCGAGCGGCGTCGACGCGGGTGCCGCGACCGCCACCACCGGGCTGGAGGACGCCGACGTGCTGTGGGTCGGCTCCACGTTCAACCCGGGTGCGGCCGGTCGTGCGTACGTCGCGCAGTGGCTGGCCGACGGCGGCGCGATCGTCGGGGAGTCCACGGCGGGCTTCTCGGCCGCCGCGACGTACGGGCTCGTCCAGGGCACGGCGGTGCGGGGCAACACGCGCGGCAACGGCATCGTGGCGGTCGACACCCCGGCGACCTCGATGTTCGCGGCGCACCCGCAGGACGCGTCGTTCATCTACCCGGCCGTGTGGTTCACGGACCTGGGGGCCGGCACCGACGTCGAGCTGTCGTACGACGCGACGGAGCCGTTCCTCGCGGGCCACTGGAACGACCTGTCCGGCCCGGGGCAGGACGCGGCGGCCGGTCAGGCGGCGGTCGTGTCGGGCGAGTCGGCGTCGGGAGCACGCGCGGTGGTGTTCGGGACGTCGCCGACGTTCCGCACGCACCCGCAGGGCGCGATGAGCCAGGTGGCCACGGCGATCTTCTGGGCGACGTCCGACTGACGGTCCCGCCCGGGGGCGGGCCGCCGCCGTGAGGGGTCACGCGAGGGCGGCCCGGACGTGAGAAGGTCCGGCACCGGAACCGGTGCCGGACCTTCTCGTCGTCCTGACGGTGTCAGCGCACGGGCAGGGCGTCCGACGCCTCCTCGGCGTCGACACGGGCGGCGCGCAGCCGGGACAGGATGACCGCCCCGAACGCGATGGCGGCCGCGACGAGCGAGATGCCGATGCGGAGCACGTGGTTGGCGTCCTCCGGCACGGACAGCATGACGACGGCGGGCGCGATGAGCAGCGACACCAGGTTCATCACCTTGATGAGCGGGTTGATCGCGGGGCCGGCGGTGTCCTTGAACGGGTCGCCGACGGTGTCGCCGATGACGGTGGCCGCGTGGGCCTCGGAGCCCTTGCCCCCGAAGGCGCCGTCCTCGACGATCTTCTTCGCGTTGTCCCAGGCGCCGCCGGAGTTGGCGAGGAAGATCGCCATGAGCACGCCGGCGCCGATCGTCCCGGCGAGGAACCCGGCGAGCGGGCCGACGCCGAGGCCGAAGCCGACGGCGATGGGCGCGAACGCGGCGAGCAGGCCGGGGGTGGCGAGCTCGCGCAGCGAGTCCTTGGTGCAGATGTCCACGACGCGGCCGTACTCGGGACGCTCCTCGTACGTCATGATCCCGGGGTGCTCGCGGAACTGGCGGCGCACCTCCATGACGATGGCACCCGCGGCGCGGGTCACGGCGTCGATGGCCAGCCCGGAGAACAGGAACACGGTGGCGGCGCCGAGGATGACGCCGACGAGCGTGACGGGCGAGATGATCTCGTAGCTGAGCATGGAGCCGACGAGCCCGGACCCGACGGTCGCGACCTCGCCCAGCGCCTTCTCCACGGCGTCGGCGTAGGAGCCGAACAGCGCGGTGGCGGCGAGCACGGCGGTCGCGATGGCGATGCCCTTGGTGATGGCCTTGGTGGTGTTCCCGACGGCGTCGAGGTCGGTGAGGATCTGCGCGCCGGCCTCGTCGACGTCCCCGGACATCTCGGCGATGCCCTGCGCGTTGTCGCTCACCGGACCGAAGGTGTCCATCGCGACGATGACGCCGACGGTGGTGAGCAGGCCGCAGCCGGCGAGCGCGACGAGGAACAGCGACAGCCAGATGGACCCGCCCGCCAGGAGGAACACCCCGCAGATGGCGGCGGCGATGATGCCGGCGGTGTACACGGCGGACTCGAACCCGACGCCGATGCCGGACAGCACGACGGTCGCGGCGCCCGTGCGGGACGTGGCCGCGACGTGCCGGGTGGGCTTGGAGTCGGTGCCGGTGAAGTAGCCGGTGATCCACAGGATGACGCCCGCCAGGACGATGCCGACGAGCACCGCCAGGGAGGCCACGACCCGCGGGTCGGAGGTGACGCCGGTCAGGTCGGCGGTGCCGCCCATCTCGCCGAACGAGGACGGCAGGTAGGCGAAGGCCGCCCCGGCGGCGAGCACGGCACCGACGACCGCCGAGACGTAGAAGCCGCGGTTGATGGCCCGCAGCCCGGACTCGTCGCCCCGCACGCGCGTGATCCCGACGCCGAGCAGGGCGACGACGGCGCCGATGGCGGTGACGATCAGCGGGAAGACGAGGCCCTGCTCCCCCATCACGGCCTTGCCGAGGATGAGCGCGGCCACCAGGGTGACGGCGTAGGACTCGAAGAGGTCGGCGGCCATGCCGGCGCAGTCGCCGACGTTGTCCCCGACGTTGTCGGCGATGGTCGCGGCGTTGCGGGGGTCGTCCTCGGGGATGCCCTGCTCGACCTTCCCGACGAGGTCGGCGCCGACGTCGGCCGCCTTGGTGAAGATGCCGCCGCCGACGCGCATGAACATGGCGAGCAGCGCGGCGCCGAAGCCGAACCCCTCGAGCACCGCGGGTGCGTCACCGCGGTAGATCAGGACCACCAGGGCCGCCCCGAACAGCCCGAGCCCGACGACGGACATCCCGACGACGCCACCGGTGCGGAACGCGATGCGCGCGCCGGTCGCGCGGCCGTCCGGCCCGGTGGCGGCGGCGGCCACGCGCACGTTGGCGCGCACCGCGAGCCACATCCCCAGGTAGCCGATGGCGGCGGAGAACGCCGCGCCGACGAGGAACGCGACCGACCGCCCGATGCGGACCCCGCCGTCCCCCGGCAGGAGGAACAGCAGGCCGAACACGACGACGGCGAACAGGGCGAGGGTGCGGAACTGGCGGCTGAGGTACGCCGACGCGCCCTCCTGCACCCCCTGGGCGATGTCCTGCATCGCGGCCGTGCCCTCGCCGAACGCGAGCACCTGGCGGCGCAGGGTCGCCGCGCACACCAGTGCCGCCAGGGCGACCACCGCGATGACGGCGACGATCGTGATGCTGTCCGCTCCGAGTGTGAGCATCCGTCCTCCTCGACGTGTGCCACGTGCACCAGGTCGTCGGTGACCGGGCGCAGCGCCTGGGGAAAGCTCCCGCCGTCGCCGTTGACGACGGGATGCCGGGGAGTCTACCCACATGTGACGCCGGTCACGAACCAAGGCGGTCGCCTGCGGCAACACCCTCCGACCTCCCTGGCCGGACCACCCCCGTGCGTACACTCGGGCCGAACGTGTCAACGACGACCCCGGAGCCCCCCGTGAACTCCCTCGTGCTCATGATCATCGGCCTGGCGATGGTGATCGCCGGCTACTTCCTCTACTCGAAGTTCCTCGGCAGCAAGGTGTACAAGCTCGACGAGAGCTTCCGCACCCCCGCTCACGAGATGAACGACGGCGTCGACTACGTGCCGACGAACAAGTTCGTCCTGTGGGGCCACCACTTCACCTCCGTGGCCGGCGCCGCGCCCATCGTCGGGCCCGCCGTCGCCGTCATCTGGGGCTGGCTCCCCGCCTTCCTCTGGGTCACCCTCGGCACCGTGTTCTTCGCGGGCATGCACGACATGGGCGCCCTGTGGGCGTCCGTGCGCAACCGCGGCCAGTCCATGGGCATGCTGTCCGGCCGGTACATCGGCGCGCGCGGCCGCAACCTGTTCCTCGTCGTGATCTTCCTGCTGCTGCTCATGGTGGTCGCCGCCTTCGCGACCGTCATCACCAACCTGCTGATCAAGACCCCGACGTCCGTCATCCCCGTGTGGGGCGCCATCCTCGTCGCGCTCGTCGTCGGCCAGATGATCTACCGCTGGAAGATCAACCTGCCCCTGACGACCGTCATCGGCGTCGTCGCCCTGTACTCCCTCATCCTGCTCGGCGACCGGTTCCCGATCGTCCTGCCGGACCCGATCCTCGGCATGTCGCCCGCGGCGTTCTGGATCACCGCGCTGTTCCTCTACGCGGGCATCGCGTCCCTGCTGCCCGTGTGGGTGCTGCTCCAGCCCCGCGACTACATCAACGGCGTCCAGCTCTTCGTCGGCCTCGCGCTGCTCTACGGCTCGGTGCTGATCGCCAGCCCGACCATCGTCGCGCCCGCGATCAACACGGCCGTCCCCGAGGGCACGCCGTCGCTCGTGCCGCTGCTGTTCGTCACCGTCGCGTGCGGCGCCATCTCCGGCTTCCACGGCATGGTGTCGTCCGGCACGTCCTCGAAGCAGCTCGACAAGGAGACCGACGGCCGGTTCGTCGGCTACTTCGGTGCCGTCGGCGAGGGCCTGCTCGCCCTCGGCGCGATCATCGCCGCCACCGCCGGGTACCAGACGCTCGCCGAATGGGAGGCCGTGTACAGCGCCTTCAACCAGGGCGGCGTGTCCGCGTTCGTCGAGGGCGGCGGCGCGATCATGAACGCCGGGCTCGGCATCCCCGCGTCGCTGTCCGCGACGATCCTCGCGACCATGGCCGTGCTGTTCGCCGCCACCACCATGGACACCGGCGTGCGCCTCCAGCGGTTCGTCGTCCAGGAGGCCGGCGAGGTGCTCGGGCTGAAGGTCAACAAGGTCGTCGCGACCCTCGTCGTGCTGGGCGTCGCCATGGCGCTGACCTTCAGCACCGGCGCGGACGGCTCGGGCGGTCTGCTCATCTGGCCGCTGTTCGGCACCACCAACCAGCTCCTCGCGTCGCTCACCCTCGCGATCGTCGCCGTCATCCTGCTGCGCAAGAAGCGCAACCCGCTGCCGGTGCTCGTCCCGCTGGTGTTCGTCATGGTGATGTCGATCTACGCGCTGATCGTGCAGCTCGGCACGTTCTGGAACGACCAGAACTGGCTGCTGCTCGGCCTCGACGTGGTCATCCTCGTCGCCTCCCTGTGGGTGGCGCTGGAGACCGCGATCGCCATGCAGGCGGCCCGCAAGGGCACGTTCGACCCGGAGACGGACGAGCCGGTCGCCGCCGGGTCCGTCGGCTCGGGCACGGCGGAGCGCTGATGCGCGGCACCCTGAGCGCCTTCTCGGCGGGCCTGCGCGAGTTCTACGAGGCGCCGTACCGGCGCACGCTCGCCCGCGCCCACCGCGACGAGGACGACCTGTTCACGCTCGTCGTCCTCGCCGAGGCGCTCGGGGTGCCGAACCCCGCCTCCTACTACACGGTCGAGATGCTGCCGCTGGTCGCGGACCGGGTGCACGAGTGGCACACGCGCCTCGGCATGGACCGCTCGCCCCTGGACCACGTGTCGTGCTGCTAGACCTCGCCGCCCGGCGGCGCGTCCTGTTCCTCGGCGGCAAGGGCGGCGTCGGCAAGACGTCGGTCGCGTCCGCCGTCGCCCTGCACCAGGCCCGCGCCGGGCGCCGGGTGCTCGTGGTGTCGACCGACCCGGCCCACAACCTCGGCCACCTGTGGGACCGCACCGTGGGCGACGACGTCGTCCGCCTGGCCGACGGCGCTGGCGGTCCCGGGTACCTCGACGGCGTCGAGGTCGACCCCGAGCGCACGACCACCGCGCACCTCGCCGCGGTGCGGGCCACCCTGCGGCGCCTCATGCCGGAGCACCTGGGCGGCGAGGTGGACCGCCACCTCGACCTCGCCCGCGACGCCCCCGGCATGCACGAGGCCGCGGTGCTGGAGCGCGTCGCGGACCTCGTCGGGCTCGGTCTCGCCGCGTACGACCTCGTCGTGTTCGACACGGCCCCCTCCGGGCACACGGCCCGCCTGCTGTCCCTGCCCGCGACGATGGGGGCCTGGACCGACGGGCTGCTGCGCCGGCGCGACCGCTCCGAACGCCTCGGCGCGGCAGCGCAGATGCTCGGCGGGCGCGCCGAGTCCGAGGCCCGCCGCGACGCCGAGATCCGGTCCGTCCTGACGCGGCGGCGGGAGCGGTTCGCCGTGCTCGCCGACGTCCTCACCGACGCCGACCGGTGCGCGTTCGTCGTCGTCCTCGCCGCCGAGCGGCTGCCCGTGCTGGAGTCCGTCGAGCTCGTCGCGCAGCTCGAAGGGCTGCGCGTGCCCGTCGGGGGTCTCGTCGTCAACAAGCGGTCCCCGCGCGACGCGGGACCGCTGCTCGCGGCCCGGCACGACGCCGAGACCGCGCACCTCGCCGTGCTGCGCGACCGGCTCGGACACCTGCCCGTCGTCGAGGTGCCGCTGCTGCCCGTCGACCTCGTCGGCGCGGAGGCCCTGACGACGCTCGGCGACCTGCTCGACGGTCGGCCCGCGTAAGGGTTATCCACACCCTGAGCGCGGCGCGTGTACGGGTGTTGTCCACCGCGGGGCGAGGCCCACAGACTCGGTCGGTCAGCATCCACCCCACGAGAGGCCGACCATGACCCGCACGACAGCACACGCCCTGCGCGACGGCGGGGCGCGGCGCCGCGTCGCCGCCGCCCTGGCCGCCTTCGCCGTGGCGGCCGCCGGCGCCCTGGCCTAGGCCACCGCCGGTCCCGCGGCCCCGGCGAGCGCCGCCACCTGCGCGCCCACCTGGTCCGCACGGGCCGTCTACACGGGCGGCGCGGCCGTCTCGTACGGCGGGCAGAACTGGACCGCCGGATGGTGGACCCAGGGCGAGACCCCCGGCACCACCGGCCAGTGGGGCGTGTGGCGCTCCGCCGGCGCCTGCGGCGGCGGCTCCACGCCGCAGCCCACCACCTCGCCCACGTCGCCCGGCACCGGGACGTTCGTCGTCAGCCGTGCGCAGTTCGACCAGATGTTCCCCAGCCGGAACGCGTTCTACACGTACGACGGCCTGGTCGCGGCGCTGTCCGCCTACCCGGACTTCGCGTCGGCGGGCGGCCCCGAGATCGCGAAGCGGGAGGCTGCCGCGTTCCTCGCGAACGTCAACCACGAGACGGGCGGCCTGCGGTACGTCAAGGAGATCAACACCGCGAACTACCCGCACTACTGCGACGCGTCCCAGCCGTACGGCTGCCCGGCCGGGCAGTCCGCCTACTACGGCAAGGGCCCGATCCAGCTCTCCTGGAACTACAACTACAAGGCGGCCGGTGACGCCCTCGGCATCGACCTGCTCAACAACCCGTACCTGGTGGAGACCGACCCGGCCGTCGCGTGGAAGACCGGCCTGTGGTTCTGGAACACCCAGTCGGGTGCGGGCACGATGTCGGGCCACCAGGCCATCGTGAGCGGGGCCGGGTTCGGCGAGTCGATCCGGTCCATCAACGGCTCGCTGGAGTGCAACGGCGGCAACCCCGCCCAGGTGCAGAGCCGCATCGACGCGTTCCAGCGGTTCGTGCAGATCCTCGGCACCACCCCGGGCAACAACCTGGGCTGCTGAGCGGTCCGCAGCGCGCGGGGTCGTCGGCGGGAGGTCCGCCGGCGGCCCCTCGTGCGTGCCGTGGGAGGATGCCAGGCATGGTCGCCGCAGCCAACAGCACGCACGTCCCCGACGCCGCCCGCGCCCACGCCGAGGACCTCGGCGCGTTCGTGACCGCGTCCCCGTCCTCCTACCACGCTGCCGCGGAGGTGGCCCGCCGCGCGCAGGCCGCCGGGTACGCGCCGCTCGACGAGACCGCCGCGTGGGACGTCGAGCCCGGCGGACGGTACGTCGTCGTGCGGGACGGGTCCGCGATCGCGTTCGTCGTCCCGGCGCAGGCGGGCCCCACGACGCCGTTCACGGTGCTCGGCACCCACACGGACTCCCCCGGCTTCAAGCTCAAGCCGCGCCCGACGACGGGCCGCGAGGGCTGGTGGCAGGCCGGGGTCGAGGTCTACGGCGGCCCGCTGCTCAACTCCTGGCTCGACCGGGAGCTGGAGCTCGCCGGGCGCCTCGTGCTCCGCGACGGCTCCGAGCACCTGGTGCGGACCGGCCCGTTCGCCCGCATCCCGCAGCTCGCGATCCACCTCGACCGCGCCGTGAACGACGGCCTGACGCTCGACAAGCAGCGGCACACGCAGCCCGTGTTCGGGCTGGGCGACCTCGCGGACGCCGACGTGCTGGCCGAGCTCGCCGCGCGCGTCGAGACGGCCCAGGGCGTCGTGGACGCGGCCGACGTGGCCGGCTACGACGTCGTCGTCGCGGACACGCAGCCGCCGCGCGCGTTCGGTGCGGGCGGGTCCCTGTGGGCGTCGGGACGCCTCGACAACCTGCTGTCCACGCACGCGGCGCTCGTCGCGCTGCTGGGGGCCGACCCCGCCGACCTGACGTCCGTGGCGGTGCTCGCCGCGTTCGACCACGAGGAGATCGGGTCCGAGTCCCGCTCGGGCGCCGCCGGGCCGTTCCTCGCGGACGTCCTCGGCCGCGTGTCGCGCGCCCTCGGCGCGGGCGGCGAGGACCGCCGTCGCGCGTTCGCCGCGTCGGTGTGCGTCAGCTCCGACGTCGGGCACGCCGTGCACCCCAACTACCCGGAGCGCCACGACCCCGCGAACCACCCCGTCGCCGGCGGCGGGCCGATCCTCAAGATCAACGCGAACCAGCGGTACGCCACCGACGCGCACGGCGCCGCCCGCTGGCAGGCGGCCTGCGCCGCGGCGGACGTCCCCACCCAGGAGTTCGTCTCCAACAACGCGATCCCCTGCGGGTCCACCATCGGCCCCATCACCGCGACGCGGCTCGGGATCCGCGTCGTCGACGTCGGCGTGCCCATCCTGTCGATGCACTCCGCGCGCGAGCTCACCGCCGTCGTCGACCCCTGGTACCTGTCGCGTGCCATGGCCGCGGTGCTGGCGGGCTGACCTGCAAAGACGCCCGGCGACCCCGCGAGGGGTCGCCGGGCGCCGTGCCTCAGCGGGCGTCCGCGCGGAACGTCCGGGTCAGCGCAGGCCGAGCTTGCTGGTGCAGTGGGGCCACTGACCCCACCCGGCGCGGGCCTGGAGGATCTGCGCGCGCTTGGTCTGCTCGGCGGCGCCGTGGCGGTGCGGCAGGCCGCTGCCGCCCACCGCGCGCCAGGTGGAGGCCGTGAACTGGTACATGCCGTAGTAGCCGTTGCCGGTGTTGATGCCGGGGCGGCCGCCGGACTCGCAGTTCGCGAGCTGGCCCCACACGTCGCGCGTGGTCAGCCGGCTGGAGGAGATCCAGCCGGTCTTCCCGCCGGGCAGCTTGACCTTGACGCGGTTGGTGTCGCGGCCGGTGGTGCGGGCGGTGCGCTTGAGCTCGGTGCCGAGCGCGGCGGTGGCCACCGTGCGGGAGGAGCCGTTGATCTTCTTGGTGACCTTGACGCGACCGGTGGTGTAGCGGGTGCCGGCGACGTCGGTCAGCGGCGTGGTGGTGACGACGGCCTTGCGGATCCAGCCGGTCCTGCCGCTGGGGAGGCGGACCTTGAGCTGGTTGACGGCGCGGTCGACGACGACGAGGCGGGTGCCGTCGCTCGGCCGGGCGATCGTGCGGCTGCTGCGGTCGCGCTTCGCGACGACGCGGGCGCGGTCCTTCTTCACCCAGCGGACGGTGGTGCGGGTGGTCGCCGGGAGCGTGGCGGCGGTGGTCGTGGTGGCGGTCGGGGCCTGGGCCACGGGGGCGGCGGAGGCCGGGGCGACGGTCAGGGGGACGAGCGCGGCAGCCGTCACGGTGGCGAGGGCAGCGGCGACCCGGGGGGCGCGGAGTCGGGGCATGCCGTCCAGGGAACGATGATCACGGCTTGATAACGAAGCCGATCGGCATGAATTTACAACATCTTCATTTTCGCTCGACAGGTCGCACATCATATTGTGTGCATTCACGTTTCAATCGCCCCGGTACGTCCATTCATGCCTTTCTGCGATATTTACTGGCAAAAAGCTCCCGAAGGCCCACACGCCCCCGAAAGCCGCGAAGCGCACCGGCACGCCACGGTGCGAGACTGTGGCCGTGCCCGCCGCCCCGCCCCCCGACGCCCAGCACCCGCTGCTCGACGTCCTCACCGCGCACGGCACCCGCTCCGACCGCCTCACCCACGCCCGCACCCTGCCCGGCCGCACCGGCACCCACGCCGACTGGCCCGCCTGGGCCGACCCCGACGTCGTCGCCGGATACCGCACCCTCGGCGTCGAGAAGCCCTGGCGCCACCAGGTCGAGGCCGCCGACGCCGCCTGGCACGGCCGGCACGTCGCCCTCGCCACCTCCACCGGGTCCGGCAAGTCTCTCGCGTTCTGGCTCCCCGCCCTGTCCGCCGTGCGCGCCGACCGCGCCGCCGCCCTCGACGCCCCCGGCCGCGTCGACGCCGTCGTGCGCCGCAGCACCGCCCTCTACCTCGCCCCCACCAAGGCGCTCGCCGCCGACCAGCTCGGCGCGCTGACCCGCCTGCTCGACGCCGCCGGCACCCGCGACGTGCGCGTCACCACCTGCGACGGGGACACCCCGTCCGAGGAACGTCGCTGGGCCGTCGACCACGCCGACGTCGTCCTGACCAACCCCGACTTCCTGCACTTCGCGCTCCTGCCCACCCACCGCCGCTGGGCCCGGCTCCTGCGCGGGCTCCGGTACGTCGTCGTCGACGAGGGCCACGCCTACCGCGGCGTGTTCGGCGCCCACGTGTCCCTCGTGCTGCGCCGGCTCGCCCGGCTCGTGGAGCACCACGGCGGGCGGGCGCCCACCGTCGTCGTCGCCAGCGCCACCACCGCCGAGCCCGCCGCCACCACCGCCCGCCTCGTGGGCGTCCCGCCCGACCAGGTCACCGCCGTCACCACCGACACCTCCCCCGCCGGGCGCCGCACCGTCGTCCTGTGGCGCCCCCCGGAGATCGCCGGCTACTCCTTCGACGACGACCCGCCCGCGGACGACCCCGCCGCGCTGCCCGACCCGCTGGACCGCGGCGCCCACGAGGCCGACGCCGTCCTCACGCCCGACGGCGCCGCCGAGCACCCGCGCCGCTCCGCCACCGCCGAGGCCGCGGACCTCCTCGCCGACCTCACCGCGCACGGCGCCCGCACCCTCGCGTTCACGAGGTCCCGGCGCGGCGCCGAGACCGTCGCGCAGGCCACCCGCGACCACCTCCGGCACGTGTCCGGCGACCTCGCAGCCCGCGTCGCCGCCTACCGCGGCGGCTACCTGCCCGAGGAGCGTCGCGAGCTCGAGGAGGCGCTGCGCACCGGCGAGATCCTCGGCCTCGCCACGACGAACGCCCTCGAGCTCGGCGTCGACGTGTCCGGGCTCGACGCCGTGCTCGTCGCCGGCTGGCCCGGCACGCGCGCGTCCCTGTGGCAGCAGGCGGGCCGCGCCGGACGCGCGGGCGCGGACGGGCTCGTCGCGTTCGTCGCGCGCGAGGACCCCCTGGACACCTACCTCGTCACCCACCCGGAGGCCGTGTTCGACGCCCCGCTGGAGGCGTCCGTCTTCGACCCCGCCAACCCGTACGTGCTCGCCCCGCAGCTCTGCGCCGCCGCGCAGGAGCTGCCGCTGCGCACCGAGGCGCTCGAGCGGTTCGGGGACCCGGCGCGCGTGCGGGAGATCCTCGACGTCCTCGTCGCCCGCGGCCTGCTGCGCCGCCGGCCGTCGGGCTGGTACTGGACGCACGCCCAGCCCGCCGCCGCGATGGCCGACCTGCGCGGTTCCGGCGGCCAGCCGGTACGCGTCGTGGAGTCCGCGACGGGCCGCCTGCTCGGCACGGTCGACGCCGCGTCCGCCGACGGGCAGGTGCACGACGGCGCCGTGTACGTCCACCAGGGCGTGACGTTCGTCGTGGAGCACCTCGACCTCGCCGACCGGGTGGCGCTCGTCGTGCGCCGTGACGTCGACCACGGCACGTGGTCGCGCGAGGTGATGGAGATCGCGATCGCCGAGCCCGGCGACGACGTGCACCCCGCGCCCGAGGGGTCGGCGCCCGCGCGGTCCCGCACGTGGGGGCCGGTCACGTGGGGCCTGGGGCCCGTCGAGGTGACGAGCCAGGTGGTGAGCTTCCAGCGGCGCCGCGTCCCCGACATGCAGGTGCTCGGCACCGAGGCGCTCGACCTCCCGCAGCGCACCCTCGGCACGCAGGCGGTGTGGTGGTCGGTGCCGACGCACGTGCTGCGTGCCGCCGGCGTGGACGACGACGCCGTGCCCGGCGCCCTGCACGCGGCCGAGCACGCCGCCATCGGCATGCTGCCGCTGCTCGCGACGTGCGACCGGTGGGACCTCGGCGGGGTGTCGACCGCCCTGCACCCGGACACCGGCGAGGCCACCGTGTTCGTCTACGACGCCTACCCGGGCGGCGCCGGGTTCGCCGAGCGGGGGTACGAGCTCGGCGACCGGTGGCTGCGCGCCGTCCACGACGCCGTCGCCGCCTGCCCCTGCACCGACGGGTGCCCGGCCTGCGTGCAGTCCCCCAAGTGCGGCAGCGAGAACTCCCCGCTCGACAAGGCGGCGGCGCTGCGGGTCCTGGAGGCCGTGCTGGCGCACGCCCCCGGCGGACCTACGATCGTGGGGTGACCACAGACACCGATCTCGCGACGCTGCGGGAGACCCGCGAGGCGAACCGCGTCGCGCCCGCCAACGCCCGTTCCTGGCTGCTGCTCAACGCGCTGCGCGCCGACCAGTTCGACGCCGCCCAGCTCAGCCGCGCCGACCAGGTCGTCCTCGACTGCGAGGACGCCGTGGACGACTCCCGCAAGGCCGAGGCCCGCGGGCTCGTCCTCGACTGGTTCGCCGGCGGCGGGCAGGCGTGGGTGCGCATCAACGAGCGCTCCTCGGACGCGTGGGAGGACGACATGGCCGCCCTGCGCGACGCGCCGGGCCTGCGCGGCGTCGTCCTGGCGAAGGTCGAGAGCGCCGACCAGGTGGTCGACACCGTGCAGCGGCTCGGCGGGCAGGTGCCGGTGGTCGCGCTGGTCGAGTCCGCGCTGGGCATCGAGGACGCCGTGTCGATCGCGCGGGCGCCGGGTGTGTTCCGCCTCGCGTTCGGGTCCGGCGACTACCGCCGCGACACCGGTGCCGCGAACGAGCCCCTCGCGATGGCGTACCCGCGCTCCCGCCTCGTCACCGCGAGCCGCATCGGCGGCCTGCCCGGTCCCATCGACGGCCCCACCGTCGGGTCGAGCCACCCGCTGCTGCGCGAGCAGTCCGGCGACGCCGTCGCCCTCGGCATGACCGGGCGCCTCTGCCTGGACCTCGAGCAGCCGGCGGTCGTCAACGAGTGCCTGTCCCCCGCGCCCGCGGACGTCGTGTGGGCGATGGACTTCCTCGCGGAGTTCGAGGCGTCCGGGTCGATCATCCGCGACGGCTCGGACAAGCCGCGCCTGGCGCGCGCCCGCCTCATCTCCGAGCGCGCGCGGCTGTTCCGCATCACACCGTCCTGAGCCGGGACGGCGGCCCGGCGCGCACCTCCGCACGGGGGCGCGCCGGGCGCCCACCGGCAGGGGAACGCGCGGACGACGGTCGGTGAACGTCCGGCCAATTCTTTGCCTCCTCTTTTCACGGGTGTCCGATTGGCGGTATTTTGCGGCGGCCCCTCCCCTTCGGAGGGCCTCCCCGCAACCGAAGGACGTTCACGATGTGGTACCTGCCTGAGCTGTTCGAGATCGACCCCACCTACGCGACGTACACCGTCGCGCTGGTGGTGTCCGGTCTGCTGTCGATCGTCGCGTCGGCCGTGACCGGCGCGCTGTCCGCGGGACGGCGGCTCCTCGGCGTCCTCCTGGGCGTGGCGATGCTCGGGTACGGGGCCTACCTCTACCTCTTCCTCCCGGCGGAGTACTGGATCGCCTGGTACGTGTTCGCGCTGCCCGTGCTCGTGGTCGTGAACGCGGTCCGCGCGGTGCTCGCGGCGCGGCGCGGCGAGGGCGCGACCGAGGACGCGTCCCTCGAGCCCGCGGCGTCCGCCGGTGGCGCGACCTTCACCGACCCCGTGACGCGCGCCGCCGACCCGACGGACGGGATCACCCCGCCGACCCGCTGACGACGTCCGGGTCGGGGCCCGCGCGGGCTCGCGCGACGGCGCCCTGACCGGCGCCGGGCAGGGCGGGTCCGCGCACCGGCACGACGACCGTCACGGTGACGGTCCCGCCCGGGCCGGGCAGGCAGTCGGCCTGTTCCCCGCCGTTGCGCCGCGTGACCGCGGACGCCGTCGTGCACGCGTCCAGACCGCTGCGGGCCGCCGTCGCGGCGGCGAGGGCCGCGAGGTCGGCGGCGGACTGCGCCCGGGCGCGGGCGTGCTGGGCGGCTCCGAGCGCCGCCAGCCCGAGGAAGCACAGCAGCACGACGGCGACGACGCCGAGCAGGAGCACGGTGCCCGCGCCCCGCTCGGCGCCGTGGTGCCGGGCCACGCCCCTCACGGCTCCACCCAGGCGACGGCCTCGGCGTCGGCGGTGAGCGGCAGCCCGGCGAGCCAGCCACCGGCCAGGGGCCGGGTGACGACGACCCGCACCCACTCCCCCTCGTCGACGACCTGCGTGGTGGCGTCCGCGCCGCCGACCCGGGCGACGGCGGCCCGGACCGCGGCGTCGTCCTCGCCGACGGCGACGAGGCGTGCCCCGGCCCGCGCCGCGTCCGCCGCGCGCAGCTGCGCGGCGGACGCGGCGACGAGCGTCAGGACGGCGACCAGGAGCAGCACGACGACGGGCGTCCCGACGGCGAGCTCGGCCGTGACGGACCCGCGTTCCCGGTCGCGACGGCTCATACGGACAGGGCCGACGTGATGATGCTCTCCAGCAGGCCGCGCACGGTGTCGCTCTTGAGCACGAGGATGAGCAGCCCGGCGAACCCGACGGCGGCGATCGTGGCGATGGCGTACTCGGCGGTGGCGAGCCCGGACTCGGGGTCGAGCGGCACGCGGTCCGGCGCGGCGGCGTCCGGCGCGGGCGGCTCGGGCACGACGACGTCCGCGCCGGGGACGTCCGCACCGTGCGAGGCGGGGTGCGGGTCCAGGCGAGCGGCGGTGATGGTGTGCATGGTTCCTCCGGAGGGTGTCGGGCCGTGGCCCGGGTGGCGGTGCGGCCGGACGGCCGCACCGGTGGCGCCCCGTGGGGCGACGGCGGTCAGCCGGACAGCAGGTCCAGGCCGAGGGACAGCAGCACGGGCGTGAGCCCGAGCAGGACGAAGGCCGGCAGGTAGCAGGCGCCCAGGGGCAGCACGAGCCGGACGCCCAGCCGGGCGGCCGCGGCCCGGACGGCGGCGCGCCGTTCCTGGCGGACGTCGTCGGCGGCGGCGCGCAGCGCCTCGCCGGGGGCGGCGCCCTCCTGCCAGGCCTGCCGCAGGGCGTCGCGCACCGGGTGCAGACGGTCGGGGCAGCCGCTGCCCGCCCAGGCGGCGTCCCACGACGCGCCGAGCCGCAGCCCGGCGGCGACGACGCTCAGCACCCGGCCGTCGGGGCCGCCGACGGCGTGCCCGGTCGCCTCCAGCGCGCGAGCCAGCCCGGCACCGGCCCGCACGGCGGCGGCGACGAGCTCGAGCTGGACGGTGACGTCCACAGGGCTCCCGTCCGCGTCCGGGCCGGCCGCGGCGGGGGGCGGCGCGGCGAGGCGGACGGTCCGCACCGTGGTCCGGTGCGCGGGCCACCACCAGGGGGCGAGCCCGGCCAGGGCGGTCAGGCCCACGACGACGGTCAGCGCCGGCGGGTTCACGACACCCCTCCCACGCCGGGGACGCGGCCCGGGTTCATGCGGTACCCCCGGCGCGCCGGGCGACGTCGACGAGCCGCCGCGACCACCAGCGTCCCGCCGCGAGCGCCACGGCCCCGGTCACGACGGCGGCCGTCCCGGCGCCGCCGTCGGTGGCGGTGCGCCACGGGTCGGCGCCGAGCGCGGTCCCGAGCGCCAGCCCGAGGACGGGCAGCCACAGCAGCACGCGGGCGGTGGCCTGCGGTCCGGCGAACGCCGCCGCCCGGTCGGCCTCGGCCTCCGCCTCGGCGGCGAGGGCCGTGCCCACGGCCTCCAGCACCCGGGCGGGCGGTGCGCCGACGTCGCGGGCGAGCCGGGCGGCGGCGACGACGGCGGCAGCCGGTGCGGCCCCGCCGAGGACGTCGGCGAGCGCCGCGCGGTCGGGGACCCCGTCGGGTCCGGCCGGGACCCCGGCGACGCGGGTCCACGCCGCGCCCGGCGGGGTGCCGGCCCGCAGGGACGCCACGACCTGTGCCACGACCACCCGGACGCGGACCACGTCCGTGGCGCCGCGCCGTCGCCACGGGCTCGCCGGGCGTCCGGTCGCCCGTCCGGCCCGGGCGGGCGCTCGCCCACCGCGACGGGTGACGCACCACAGCGCGAGCGCCGTCCAGACCCCGACCCAGGCGGTCATCGGGCCCACCGGTCCTGCAGGCGGTCCCAGCCGGGCGCGGTGCGGGGCTCGGCCCCCGGGGTGCCGTCCCAGTCCGCGGCCACCTCGACCGTGAGGCCGGTCGCCGACGCGGCGCCCACGGTGGCGACCTGGGCGACGAACCGGCGCCCGCGGTGCCGGCGCAGGTGCAGCACCACGTCGAGCGCCGCGGCGGCCTGGGCGGCGACGGCCTCGCGGGGCATGCCGGCGAGCGCGCCGAGGGCCTCCAGCCGCGCGGGGACGTGCTCGGCGGCGTTGGCGTGCAGGGTCGCCATGCCGCCGTCGTGCCCGGTGTTGAGGGCGAGCAGGAGCTCGCGCACCTCCGCGCCGCGGCACTCCCCGACGACGATCCGGTCGGGACGCATCCGCAGCGCGCCCCGGACGAGGTCGCTCAGGGTGACCTCGCCGACGCCCTCGACGTTGGGGCGCCGCGCGGTGAGCGGCACGACGTGCGGGTGCACGGGGGCGAGCTCGCGCGCCTCCTCCACCGTGAGGACGCGTTCGTCGGTGGGTACGAGCCCGACGAGGGCCGCGAGCAGGGTGGTCTTGCCGGTGCCGGTGCCGCCCGTGACGAGCACGTTGGCCCGCCGGTGCACGAGACCCGTGAGCAGCGGGAGCCAGGGCGTGGGCACGCCACCGCCCGCGACCAGGGCGGGCAGGTCGAGCACCGCCTGACGCAGGACGCGCAGCGCGATGACCGCCCCGGCGGGCGCGACGGGCTCGACCGCGGCGTGCAGGCGCGTCCCGTCGGGGAGGCGGGCGTCCACGACGGGGCTGGCGTCGTCGAGACGCTGGCCGGCCAGGGCGGCCATGCGGGCGGCGAGGGCCCGGAGCTCGCCCGGGCCGCCGAGGTCGACGTCGACCCGGCGCAGGCCGGCGCCCTGGTCCACCCAGACCTCGCCGGGTCCGTTGACGAGCACGTCCGTGACGCCCGGGACCTCGAGCAGCGCCTGGAGCGGTCCGGCGCCGGTCAGCTCCGCGCGCGCCGCGCGGGTGAGGTCGGCGATCGCCTCGGTGCCGAGCACGCGCCCGCTGGCGCGCAGCGCCGTGGCGAGCGCCCGGTCGTCGGGCAGGCCGCCGGCGGCGGAGAGCCGGGAGCGGACGCCGTCGAGCAGGCCGGGGTCGAGGCCGTTCATGCGACGCCTCCCGCGGCCGGCCAGGCGTCGGCGGCATGCCCGGGACCGCCGGCCCGCCCGGCGCGGCCGATCCGTCCGGCCGGGCGCACGCCCGCGGCCCGTTCGGCGGGCACGACCGGGACGACGGTGCGGTCGACGAGGCCCGCGAGGGTCGTCACGGCACGGTGCAGCCGTCCCCGGCGGGCGGGCACCGGGCCGGCGCCGTGCTCGACGGCCGTCGCGACCCCGGCGTCCCAGCGCACGACGACGTCGACCGGCCGGCCGAGCACCTGCCCCAGCGCGCCGGGGTCGACGCGGCCGGGGGCCGGTCCACGGGCGACGACCAGCGGGCTGCGCGCCCCGGCCGCGGCGAGGAGCGTCGTCACGGCGGCGGCCCCGGCGGCGCCGGGCACGGTGAGCGGCACGACGAGGACGACGTCGTCGGCGGCGGCGAGCAGCGAGCGGGTCGCGGGCGTCCAGGCGGGCGGGCGGGGCACGTCGAGGACGAGGCGCTGGCCGGCGCGGAGCAGCGCCGTCGTGGTGTCGAGGACGACGTCGTCGGCGGGCGGCCGCGGGTCGTGGCGGCTGGCGGACAGCACGGGGACCGCTCCCCAGCGGGGCAGGGTGGCGAGCAGAGCGGCGCCGTCGACGGTGCCGCGCGCGCCGTCGAGGTCGGTCCAGCGGGAGCCGCGCTCGTCCTCCGTGCCCAGGAGGACCTCGACGCCGGCGCCGGGCACGTCGAGGTCGACGAGGGTGGTGCCGGGTCCGTGACGCCGCCAGGCGCGGGCGAGCGCGGCGGCGAGCACGCTGGCGCCCGCACCGCCGCAGGCTCCCACGACCGCCACGAGCCGGGCGGGGCGGGGCGGGCCGTCGGGGGCGGCGGACGGGAGGTCGGGCGGTGCGGTCATGGCGACACCGTGGACGACCCGGCCGGTCCGCCGAGCCGCCGTCGGCGCCGGTTGTGGACGACGGCTCCCTGGGGACGGCCGACGGACGTGCTGGTCGAACGGCCGGCGCCCGTTAGGCTCCCCCTGTGAGCGTCTCGCCCCAGGACCCGTCGCCGCAGCCGGGTACCACCCCGAGCCGCGCCGGACGGCGGGTGGCGGCGTTCTTCGACCTGGACAAGACCATCATCGCGACGAGCTCGTCGGCGGCGTTCTCCAAGCCGTTCCTCTCGGGCGGTCTCCTCACGCGCGGCGACGTCCTGCGCAGCGCGTACGCGTACTTCCTGTTCCACGTCGGGTCGGCGGACGCCGTGCAGACCGAGCGGATGCGACAGCACCTGTCCGAGCTCTCGACGGGGTGGGACGCCGCGAAGGTGCGCCGGATCGTCACCGAGACCCTCCACGAGCACATCGACCCCGTGGTGTACGCCGAGGCCGTCGACCTCATCGCGCAGCACCACGAGCAGGGGCACGACGTCGTCGTCGTGTCCGCGTCGAGCACCGAGCTGGTCGAGCCCATCGCGGCGATGCTCGGTGCGGACCACGTGGTCGCGACCCGCATGGAGATCGTCGACGGCCGCTTCACCGGACGGATCGACTTCTACGCCTACGGGGAGAACAAGGCGGCGGCGATGCGGGAGATCGCGGCCGCGCGCGGCTACGACCTGCAGCGCTGCTACGCGTACTCGGACTCGATGACGGACGCGCCGATGCTCGCCGCCGTCGGGCACGGGTTCGCCGTCAACCCGGACCGGGCGCTGCGCCGGATGGCGGTGGAGAACGGCTGGGGGACGCTGTCCTTCAGCCGGCCCGTGGCGCTGCGGCCGCGGCTGCGGCCCGGGCCGACGGCGGCCGTCGCCACGCTGGTCGTCGCCGCGGTGGTGGGGTGGCTGGTGTGGCGCGGGGCGCGTCGGCGTCGGGAATGACCGGGCTGTCCGCCGACGTCCGAGACGGCTTCGAACACCGCTAGAACACGTTGTGCAAGGTCGCCGGGCGGCGCTCCCCGCGGTTGCGACGGCACCCGGGCCGGGCTGTCATGGAGGAGCAACAGCGCCGCGGCGGTACCCACGTCATCGAGGTCCCCCGTAGAGGATCCGCTGACCGGGACGTGGTCCACGACGGACCTGCTCCCGTCGCAGCGGCTTGGACGAGACGCCTGGTAGCCGCCGCGGTGCTGGCGCCCCGGCGTGCTGCGCAGGGGCGCGCTGCGGCCGGTTCCCACCACGAGTTTGCGAGCAGTCCGGCCGAATGCCGGACGATGTGACCGGCCTCACGAGGTCGGGTCTAGACTCCGGTGGTCGGGACCCGCCACGGCGCGGGTGCCCGGACGCCCGCGTCGACGTCGTGACGGGGGCGTGCACCAGAGTCGATGCGCACCCGGAGGTCAGCGTGCCCGAGAACGAGTCCACCACCGTCCAGGCCGGCCTGGAGAACCTCCTCCACGAGACGCGAGCGTTCCCCCCGAGCCCCGAGTTCGCCGCCCAGGCCAACGCCCAGGCCTCCCTGTACGAGACGGCCGCCGCCGACCGGGTCGAGTTCTGGGCCTCGCAGGCACGCGACCTCCTGACGTGGCGGACGCCCTTCACCGAGACCCTCGACTGGTCCGGCGCGCCCGTGGCCCGCTGGTTCGCCGACGGCACCCTCAACGCCGCGCACAACGCCGTCGACCGGCACGTCGAGAACGGTCTCGGCGACCGCGTCGCCCTCCACTTCGAGGGCGAGGGCGGCGACACCCGCACCGTCACCTACGCCGAGCTGCAGGCCGAGGTGTCGCGCGCCGCGAACGCCATAGCCGCGCTCGGCGTCGGCAAGGGCGACCGGGTCGTCATCTACCTGCCGATGCTCGTCGAGTCCGTCGTCGCGATGCTCGCCTGCGCCCGCCTGGGCGCCCCGCACTCCGTCGTCTTCGGCGGGTTCTCCGCCGACGCGCTGCGCAGCCGCATCGCCGACGCCGAGGCCTCCCTCGTCATCACGGCCGACGGCGGGTTCCGCCGCGGCGCCGCCAGCGCCCTCAAGCCCGCCGTCGACGAGGCCCTGAAGGGGGAGGGCACCGACTCCGTCGGGCACGTCCTCGTGGTGCGTCGCACCGGGCAGGACGTCGACTGGACCGAGGGTCGCGACGTCTGGTGGCACGAGGTCGTCGCCGCCGCCGACCCCGTCCACGAGCCGGAGTGGGTCGACGCCGAGCACCCCCTGTTCATCCTCTACACGTCGGGCACCACCGGGAAGCCGAAGGGCATCCTGCACACCACCGGCGGCTACCTCACGCAGGCGTCGTTCACGCACCGGAGCGTGTTCGACCTCAAGCCCGAGACCGACGTCTACTGGTGCACCGCCGACATCGGCTGGATCACCGGTCACTCGTACGTCGTGTACGGCCCGCTCGTCAACGGCGCCACCCAGGTGATCTACGAGGGCACCCCCGACAGCCCGCACCGCGGCCGCTGGTGGGAGATCGTCGAGAAGTACAAGGTGTCCATCCTGTACACGGCCCCCACCGCGATCCGTACCTGCATGAAGTGGGGCGAGGACATCCCCGCCGGCTACGACCTGTCGTCGCTGCGCGTCCTCGGGTCCGTGGGCGAGCCCATCAACCCCGAGGCCTGGATGTGGTACCGCCGCGTCATCGGCGGCGACAAGGCCCCCATCGTCGACACCTGGTGGCAGACCGAGACCGGCGCGATGATGATCAGCCCCCTGCCGGGCGTCACCGCGACCAAGCCCGGCTCCGCGCAGGTGGCGCTGCCCGGCATCGCCGCGGACGTCGTCGACGACGAGGCGCACCCCGTGCCCGACGGCGGTGGCGGCTACCTCGTGCTGTCCGAGCCGTGGCCGTCGATGCTGCGCGGCATCTGGGGCGACCTGCAGCGGTTCAAGGACACCTACTGGTCGCGGTTCCCCGGCATCTACTTCGCGGGCGACGGCGCGAAGAAGGACGAGGACGGCGACATCTGGCTGCTGGGCCGCGTCGACGACGTCATGAACGTGTCCGGCCACCGCCTGTCCACCACGGAGATCGAGTCGGCGCTCGTGTCGCACGAGGTCGTCGCGGAGGCAGCGGTCGTGGGCGCGGCGGACGAGACGACCGGCCAGGCCGTCGTCGCGTTCGTCATCCTGCGCGGCGAGCACGCCGCGAAGGCCGAGACGCCCGAGGGCGCCGCGGAGATCTCCGAGGTGCTGCGCGCGCACGTCGCCAAGGAGATCGGCCCGATCGCGAAGCCGCGCCGTGTCCTCGTCGTTCCTGAGCTGCCGAAGACCCGGTCGGGCAAGATCATGCGTCGTCTCCTGCGGGACGTCGCGGAGAACCGGACGGTGGGCGACGCGACCACGCTCGCCGACTCGTCGGTGATGGACCTCATCTCGGCGGGCCTCTCGTCCGGCACGAAGTCGGAGGACTGACCGGAGCGAGCCGGCGAGTGCAGGTCAGTCCGACCCACGAGCCTGGCGGACTGACCGGAGCGAGCCTGCGAGTGCAGGTCAGTCCGACCCACGAGCCTGGCGGACTGACCGGAGCGAGCCTGCGAGTGCAGGTCAGTCCGACCCACGAGCCTGGCGGACTGACCGGAGCGAGCCTGCGGCCGAAGGGCCGGTGCCATCGTCGGCACCGGCCCTTCGTCGTGGGTGCACCTTCTCACCCATCACGCGCCGATGGCAGGGAAGGTGCGCCCTGGGGGTAACCTGCGTCGTCGCTTCTCGCACCCCAGGAGCTGATCGACGAGAAGCTGCAGCACGGGAGTCCACCGATGACGGGGCTCCTCACGTGTCGCGCGGTGAGGGGAGACGGTCGACGGCGGGTACGCCCGGAAGGTCGACGACCGGTCGAGCCGGTCTGCGACGACGCGGCGGGCGAGGTCAGAGGGAGGAACCGTTCGACGTACCGGAGTCCTGGCCGGGGAACTGGCCGCCCGGGAAGGTGCCGTCGCCCGGCTGGAAGTTCCCCGGGCCGGAGTCCGCGGCACCCCAGACGGCCGCGCCGGCACCGACGAGCCCACCGAGCACGAGGCTCACGGCGGCGACGATCGCGACGACGGTGGTGGACCAGAGCCGGCGGGACCGCGCAGGCAGGTGCTCCTGACCGGCGGGGTGCTGCGTGGGGGCCTGCGCGGCCGGGTAGGCGTAGGGCTGGTCGTAGGCGGCGCGCTGCGGGTCGTAGGCGTGCGGGTCCGCACCGTAGGGCTGCTGCGCGGGCGCCGGAGGGGCGACGTACTGCTGCTGACCGGCGTCGGCCCCGGCGGACCCCTGCGTCACCCCGTCGGTCTCGTGGCCGACGGCGGTGGCGGGGGCCGCCGGCACGGTGGGGCTGGTGGGGTGCTCCTGGCTCATCGTTCCTCCTGATCGGCGGACCGGGACGTCCGGTCGACGAAAGTCAGGACATCGCACGGACCCGGGGTGGTGCTGTGCCGGACCTGTGGCGAGCCTGGGAGCTCCGGGCGGCCGGGTGTGCGCTGACTCGGCGGGACCTGCGCTGACTCGACCAGCCATGCGCTGACTCGACCAGATCGGCGCTGACTCGGCGCGACCCGCGCTGACTCGCGAGTCAGCCCAGGTCCCGCCGACTCAGCGCTCTCCGGCGCGAGTCAGCGCCGGTCTGGCCGCGGCTCGGGGGCGACTGAACCGTTTCGGACGGGTCCGCGCGGGCCTGCGACCGGCGAGGGTGGCGGGTGAACGCTGCTCCCGACCGACAAGGACGTCCGACGATGGCACCCTCACCCCTGCGCCCCGGCCGTGCGGCCGACGTGGCGGCCCGACGCTCCCGGGCGACGGCGACCACGGCCGCCGTGACCGCCGCGACCCTGCTGACCGCGGCCGCGGCGGCGTACGTGGCCGCGGCTCCCCCGGCCCTGGCCGACACGCCGCCGGGCATCCACGTGGCCGACGGCCGGGTCGTGGAGGCCGACGGGACGGACCTGGTGCTGCGGGGCGTCAACCACGCGCACACCTGGTACACGCACACGACGGGCTCGTTCGCGGACATCAAGGCGGCGGGCGCGAACACGGTCCGCGTGGTGCTGTCCAGCGGCGACCAGTGGACCCGCAACTCGCCGGCGGACGTGGCGAACGTCGTGGACCTGTGCGAGGAGAACCGGCTGGTCTGCGTGCTGGAGGTGCACGACACCACCGGCTACGGCGACCAGTACGCGCCCGACGCGGCGACGTTGGACCAGGCGGTGGACTACTGGGAGGACCTGTACCCGACGCTCGCCGGGTCGGAGGACTTCGTCATGGTGAACATCGGCAACGAACCGATGGGCAACGACGACGCGACGAACGCGACGTGGGCGTCCGAGACGTCAGCGGCGATCCAGCGGATGCGCGACATCGGCTACGAGCACGCCCTCGTGGTGGACGCCCCGAACTGGGGGCAGGACTGGAAGAACTACATGCGGCCGGCGGCGGCCGGGGTGTTCGCCGCGGACCCGGACGCGAACACGGTGTTCTCGATCCACATGTACGGCGTGTACAACCAGCCGCAGACGATCACCGACTACCTGGAGTTCTTCGTGGACGCGGGGCTGCCGATCATCGTGGGCGAGTTCGGCTGGCAGCAGACGTCGGCGGACGTCGACGAGGACGTGGTGCTGGCCGAGGCGGAGCGGCTGGACCTGGGCTGGCTCGCCTGGTCGTGGAGCGGCAACACGGACCCGTACCTCGACATGGTGCTGAACTTCGACGCGTCGACGCCGAGCGCGTGGGGCACCCGGATCATCGACGGTCCGCAGGGCCTGAAGGAGACGGCGGTCGAGGCGTCGTGGTTCGGCGGCGGGGGCGAGCCCACGGAGGAACCGACCGAGGAGCCCACCGAGGAGCCGACCGAGGAGCCGACGGAGGAGCCCGTCGACGACGCCTGCGCCGCGACGCTCCGTGTGGTGGGTTCCTGGCCGGGCGGCTGGCAGGGCGAGCTCGTCGTCACCGCGGGCGACGCCGCGATCACGGGATGGGAGGCGTCGTTCGCGGTGCCCGGCTCGACGGTGAACAACCTCTGGGGCGGCACCCACACGGCGGACGGCGACGGCGTGCACGTGAGCAACGCGGCGTGGAACGGCTCGCTGGCCGCGCACGGCACCGCCACGGCCGGGTTCGTCGCGTCGGGCACGGCACCGTCGTCGGCCCCGGCGGCGACCTGCGTCGCGGACTGACCCCGGCCCGTCGCACGGCGGTCGCACCGGCGGTCGCACGGCACGACGCCGGCCGCCTCCTTCCGGGGCGGTCGGCGTCGTCGTGCCGGTGGCGGGCGGTGCCGTTCGGCCCTCGGCCGCTCGGTCCGCACGGATCGGGCCCACCGCTCGGGCCGGACCGCTCAGCCGGTGACGGTGTGGTCGGTGAACCGGTCGGTGAACAGGTCGGCGGCGTCCACGGGGCCGAGGTCGGACCCCTCGTCGGTGAGGACGGTGACGAGGTCGTCGACGAACGCCTCCACGCGGTCCACGTCGTAGGTGCTCCAGGAGCCGTCGGCCTCGGGGGCGAGCAGCCCCTCGTCGACGAGGGTCGCGGCGCTGTAGGCCGCCTCGCCGGCGGAGTACGGGGCGTAGGACGCGTCCTGGGCGACGACGTCGACGATGACGTCGTTGACGGCGTCGGGCTGTGCGGCGTAGCGGGCGTTGGCGCGCTGGATCATCGGGACGATCTCCTCGAGGCAGCCGCCGAGCTCGTCGACGCGGTCGGCGCGCACGGACACGTTGGACGCGTACACGTCGTAGCCGGCGTCCTTGACGTAGCCGAAGCCGACGGGCCGCGCCCAGTCGGGGACCTCGTGCTCGTAGGTGTAGGGCTCGGAGTTGCCGAAGCCCTGCTGGACGACCGTCGGGTCGCCGACGAACCGGGCGGGGTTGCCGTCGTAGCTGGTGTCGACCTGCTGCGCGTCGAGGAGGCCGTGGGCGACCATCCACGCGGGGTAGATCTGGTCGGCGGAGACGACGACGGGCGCGCCGCTGGCCCGGACGTCGTCGACGCCGCCGATCTCGGGGTGGGAGGCGGTGTCCCACATGAGGATGGCGGGGCTGTGCTTGAGCAGGGGGGCGACACCGACGACGGGGGCCTCTGCCGCGGCGGCGACGAGCTGGTCGCCGTGCACGAGGCCGACGGTGATGGTGTCGTCGACGTACATCTGGGAGGGGACGGACTGGAACCCGATGGCGGGTCCGCCGGCACGGAGGGTGAGGGCGACGCCGGTGTCGGTGCCGTCGTCGACGAGCGGCCCGGTGACGGAGTGCTGCTCGGCGTCGACGGTCCAGCCGTCGCCGAGGAGCCCGAACACGGCACCCATGTCGGACTGGGGCTGCCACTGGAGCTGGACGACGACCTCGTCGGGGCAGGTGCCGGCGAGCGCGCCGGTGCCGGAGGCCGCGGTGCTCGCGGTCCCGGCGGCGCCGGTGCTGCCCGGGTCGTCGGCGCCGGCGCAGGCGGACAGGGTGACGAGCGCGCCGACGGCGAGGGCCGCCGTCGTGACGTGGGCTCGCGTGCGGTGGGTGGGGGGCGTGGTCATGGTGGTGCTCGCTCTCTCCGGCGGGGGCGGGACGATCACACCCTGACCGCCGGATGATTACATGGCATCGCCGCCGTGTTGCGGCTCGGTTAAACCATGACTGCATGTCAGATCCGGATTGACAGCCCACTAGAGCGGGTTATTACATATCGTCATCGTCCAGCGACACCGCCAGGGACCAGACACCCCCGAGGGAGTCACCATGACCGACACCTACGCTCTCGCCGAGCTGCAGAAGGAGTCGCGGATGGGAGGCGTCGGCACCGAGAACGCCGACCGCGCCATCCCCCGCATCGACCTGACCGACTTCGAGGCGCGCCGCGCCGAGATCACCGAGGAGCTGTGGACCGCGGCGACGGAGATCGGGTTCTTCCAGCTCGTCAACCACGGCATCCCCCAGGACCAGGTCGACCGCGTGTTCGCCGAGGCGGCACGGTTCTTCTCCCTGCCGGACGAGACCAAGGGCCGGTTCCCGCTGCTGCCCGGCACCAACGCGGGCTGGGAGAAGCTCTCCCAGACCCGTCCGTCGGTGGGCACGCCGGACCAGAAGGAGTCGTACCAGGTCACCCGCCCCCGCATGGATGGCCTGTGGCCGGACGACGCCGAGCTGGCCGGGTTCCAGGACTTCGTCCTCGCCTTCGAGGCGCAGTGCTGGGACCTCGCGATGCGGGTGCTGTCCTGCTTCGCGGAGAAGCTCGGGTTCGACCGCGACTTCTTCGCCCGCGCCCACGACCCCGCGTCGCCGGAGTACCAGTCCACGCTGCGCCTCATCCACTACCTGCCGGTGCCGGAGGACCAGAAGGGCCGGCCCGGGGTGTGGCGCGCCGGCGCGCACACCGACTTCGACTGCCTGACGCTGCTGTTCCAGCGCGACGGTCAGGGCGGGCTCCAGGTCTGCCCGGGCCGCGACGCCGACGCCCAGGAGTGGACCCCGGTCACGCCGTCCGACGACGCGATCACGTGCAACATCGGCGACATGCTCATGCGCTGGAGCGACGACCGGCTGCTGTCGAACTTCCACCGGGTCAAGCTCCCCGGCCAGGGCGACTACACGGGCTCGCGCTTCTCCATCCCGTTCTTCGCGCAGGCGAACCGGGACGTCGTCATCGACCCGCCGCTCGGCACGTACCCGCCGATCACCGCGGACGACTACCTGCAGGAGCGGGTCAGCGCGAACTACCGCAAGGGCTGACCGGTGGGCGCCGGGCTCGGTTACAGTGCCGCATGACCACCGCCGAGCCCGGCGCCCTGCTCGCCGAGTCCGTGTACCGCTCGCTCGTCGAGAAGATCTTCGACGGCGAGCTCCGGCCCGGCTCCCCCCTGAGCGTCCCGGCGCTCGCCGCCGCCCTGGACGTGAGCCGCAGCCCCGTCCGCGAGGGCGTCCAGCGCCTCATCCACGAGGGGCTGGCCGTGCACGTCCCGCACGCCGGCGCCCGCGTGCTGCGGCTCGACGACGACGCCGTGCGGGACGTGCTCGCGGTGCGCGAGGTGCTGGACGGGCTGGCCGCGCAGGAGGCGGCGCTGCGCGCGTCGTTCGCCGACGCCGACGACCTGCGCGCCCTCGTGGAGGAGCAGGCCGCGCTGCTCGACGCCCCGGCCGACCCGCGCCGGGACGCCCGGCTCGACCTCGACCTGCACAGCCGGGTGCGCGCCCTGTCCGGCAACGCGCCGCTGGTGGACGCGCTGCGCCGCCTGGACGCCCAGGCGCACCTGCACACGTCGGGGATGTGGGACCACCCGGACGTGCGGGCGCACGCCGTGGCGGAGCACCGCGCGATCGTGGAGGCCGTGGCGGCGGGCGACGCGGAGCGGGCGCGGGCGGCGGCGAGCGCCCACGTCGCCGCCGTCGGCGTGCGGATGCGGCGCTGGCGGCGCACCGGACCCTCCGACTGACGACCGCTCAGCGCGCCCGGCGCGCGGCGGCGTCCACCAGCTGCTCCGCCGTGACGGCCAGCCGGCGCCCGTCGGCGTGCGCGGCCCGCTCGATGCGCACGGCGAGCTCGGCGTCGGCCCGGGCGGCGGCGACGACGGTCGCCCGGCCGTCGCGCGCCACGCAGCGCCCCCCGACGTAGGTCGCCCGGAGGTTGCGCAGCCCGCAGGCCAGCACGTAGGTCGCCACGACGTCCCACACGGGGCCCGTGCTGGGCGAGCGGTGGTCGACGACGACGAAGTCGGCGTGCTTGCCGACCTCCAGGCTGCCGACCCGGTCGGCGACGCCTAGGACCTCGGCCGACCCGAGGGTGTGCATCCGCAGCACGTCGCGGGGCGACATGACCCCGGCGTCGCGGTGCAGGGCGCGCTGGCCGTACAGGCCCTGGCGCATGTTGGCCCACGGGTCGGAGATGTCGGTGCAGGACTGGTCGTCGAGGCCGACACCCACGGGGACGCCTCGCTCGCGGTACCGCACGACGTCGGCGACCCCGGAGCCGAGGCGCCCGTTGGAGGTGGGCTGCCACACGACGGGGCTGCCGGCCTCGGCCACGGCGTCGACCATCTCGTCGGTGGGGTGGACGAAGTGGCCGAGCAGGAGGTCGCGGCCGAGCGCGCCGGCCTCCGCGTACCAGGCGAACTTCTCGCGCTGGACGTCCAGGCCCTCGGCGGTCTCGACGAAGTGCGCCTGGTCGGAGATGCCGTGCTCGCGCATCACGAGCACCTCGAGCTCCGCGGTGCGCGGGTCGCTCGCCCACTGCACGGCCCCCATGACGGACACCCCGAGGAGCTGTCCGCCGGCGGTGCGGGACGGGTCGCGCGCCGCGTCGACCATCCGCGCGAACCGGGTCAGCACCTGGTCCTCGGGGCCGGACTCGTCGTCGAGCCGGATGGAGTGGACGACACGCAGCCCGGCGTCGAGGACGCCGTCCATCTGGCGGGTCGTGTAGTCGTCGGGGTGGACCTTGCCGAGCACGTTGCGGGCCGTGCGCGGGTCGTAGAGCCACGTCACGCCGGACTGCATGAAGTTGTAGGCGCTGGTGACGCCGTTGACGAGGAAGTCGGTCGCGCCGTGCAGGGACGCCCAGTACATGTCCTCGGCGTCGGTGTGGCGGAACAGCTCCATCATCGAGCGCACCCACGGGTACAGCGTCGAGTCGGGGGCGATGCCGCGCAGACCGGAGGTGAACAGGTGGGAGTGCGCGGAGACGAACCCGGGGGCGACGATCGCGCCGTCGGCGTCCAGCACCTCGCCGGCCGGCACGTCGGCGGGCGGCTCGCCGGGGCCGAGGCCGACGATCCGGCCGTCCGCGCCGACCTGGAGCCAGCCGAAGAACCACTCGGGGCCGTCGTCGGCGCAGGGCAGGACGAGGGCGTCGACGACGGTCAGCGCGACCGGTGCGGTGCGGGTCATGCGGTGAGCTCCTCGGGGACGGGACCGGGCGCGGCGGCGCCGACGGGGTGCGCGGCGGGCGGGCGGAACCGGGTCGCGGCGGACGGCAGGAGGTCCCCGGGGGGCGGCAGGAACCGGCCCTCGGGGTCGAGGCGGGACCGCACGGCGGCGAGCCGGGCGAGCCCGCCCGGGGCCCAGCAGCGGACGAGCCGACCGGGCGTGCGGCGCAGGTCCGCCTCGCCCACGTAGTGACCGGTGACCAGACCGGCGAGCGCCTCGGTGGTGGCGGTCGGCCACGCCGCGGCGGACCCGTCGCCGTCGCCTGCCTCCCAGACGGCGTACGCGGCGACGGTCAGCGTGCCGAGCGGTCGGTGCAGCGGCTCCGTGGCGGGCGGCGCGGAGCGCCGGTAGGAGGCCGAGCTGACCAGCACGGTGGAGCGCGAGGACGGCGCGGACGCCATCGGGCCGGCGAGCAGCGGCAGGACGTCGGCGTACCCGGCGCGGGTCCACGCCTGCTGGGCGACGGTCGCGAGGCCGGGCGGGGCGGTGTCGCCGCGCAGCAGCGCGGGGATCGTGGTCGTGGTCCGCACGTAGGTGGTGGCGCGCTCCGGGACGTCGTCGTCGAGGGTCGCCAGGAGGTCGTCGGCGTGCGCGGCGTCCCGCCCGAACGCCGTGGCGCGCACCACGGCCTCGGTCCCGGACGCCCCGGTGCCCAGCACGACGGTCAGCTCGACCTCGGGCCGCACCCGAGCGGCGAGGGCGTCGAGCCACGCCCCGACCTCGGCCAGCGCGGGCGACGTGTCGGCACGGAAGCCGACGGTGCGCGCCCGGAGCACGGGCTCGCGGTGGAGGCGCAACCGGTACCCGGTCACCACGGCGGGGAACGCGGGTCCGGCGCCCCGCAGGGCGGCGAACGCGTCGCCCGAGGCGGCGTCGATCCTGGTGACGCTGCCGTCGGCGAGGACGACCTCGGCAGAGAGCACCGACTCGCAGGCGCTCCCCCAGTCCCCCTGGTTCCAGCCGTTGCCGCCGGCGAGGAGGAAGCCGCCCAGGGCGACGTCCCCCTTGTGCCCCACGGGGAACGACCAGCCGGTGCCGGCGAGCGCCTCGGCGACCGCGAGCGACGTGGCCCCCGGCCCGACGTCGGCCGTGCCGGCGGCCGGGTCCACCCGGACGTGGTCCAGCCCCGACAGGTCGAGCGCGAGCGCGCCGGAGCGCAGGGCCGTGAAGGCGGTGCCGTGCCCGCCGGAGCGGACGGTCAGGGGCAGGTCGTGGGCGCGGGCGGCGTGCACCGCCGCGACGACGCCCTCCGTGTCCCGCGGACGGACCACGGCGGCGGGCCGGTCGGGCGGGACGACGGCGGAGACGGACAGGCGCCGGCGGGCGTCCTCGTACCCGGCGTCCCCGGGGCGGACCCAGGGCGCGGTCGGTGGGTTCACGCCACGGCCTCCGCGGCGGGTCCGCCGACGCGGTGGAAGGTCCGTTCGAAGTGGACGAGCGCGCGGGCGGTGGCGCCGTGGGGCTCGTGAGCGGGTGCGCGGTGGACCTCGTCCACCCGGCCGAGCAGCAGGACGTGGTCGCCGGCGTCGACCTCCTGCCAGGTGGTGCACTCGAGCGCGTAGCGGGCGTCGTCGGCCAGCACGGGGATGCCGTGGCGGCCGGGGCGCACCTCCAGCCCGGCGAACTTGTCGGCGGAGCGGGAGGCGAACACGGCGGCGGTCGCCTCCCGGTCGTGGTGCAGCACGTGCAGGACGAACGCGCGGGCCTCGCGCAGGGCGGCGAGGGTGCGGCTGGTGCGGCCGACGCCGACGGCGACGAGCGGCGGGTCGAGGCTCACGCTCATCACCGCGGTGGTCGTCAGCCCGGCGGGGCTGCCTCCCGCCGACGTCGTCACCACGCACACCCCGCTCGCCAGCCCGGCCATCGCGTCCCGGAATCCGTCGGTGACGGACTCCGTGCGCGATGTTGATGTCATCAACATACGTCCATCGTGCAGGGCGGATGTTTCGGCGGCGTCACGCCGACCCACGACGTCTGTTACGACTCGGCGCGACCGCCTCACCTGCGGCGGCACGGCGTCGGCGCGCCCGTACGATCGACCCATGGCCGCCATGTCGGACGCCCCCGCCGAGGAGACACCGCCGTCCCGGGACCGCTCCCCCGGCCCCGACCCGCTCGACCGGTCCGTCGAACGCCTGGGTCGGCGTATCCGCAGCCTGCGGCACTCCGAGGGTCTGACCCTCGTCCAGCTCGCCGCGGCGACCGGGCTCTCGCACTCGTTCCTCAGCCAGGTCGAGCGGGGCCGCGCCCGCCTGAGCATGTCGTCGCTGTTCCGCGTGGCCACGACGCTCGGGACCACCCAGCAGATGCTGCTCGCCGACGCCGTCGGGCCGGTCTCCGGGACGTCCCACGTCGTGCGGCGGACCGACGAGGCGTCGGCGTCCTCGGGCGGCGGCAGCGTCCGTGCGCTCGCGCCCCCCGGGGACCACCCGTTCGACCCCCTGGAGTACACGGGGACCTCGCAGGACCTCGGCGACCACTGGGAGCACGAGGAGGAGGAGTTCGTCTACATCGTGGAGGGCCGGGTCCTGCTGGACCTCGACGGCACCGTCGACGTCCTGGAGGCCGGGGACTCCGCCTCCTACCGTGGCGGGACCCGGCACCGCTGGGCGAGCGCCGACGGCGGCTACTACCGCCTGCTCACCGTCAAGCAGCGGCTGGCGCGACCCGCGCGCTGAGCCCCGCCACGATCTCGCGCTCGTCGGCCGCCACGAGGCGCCCGTCGCGCACCACCACCCGGCCCGCGACGACGACGTGCCGCGGCCGGCGCCCGGGTGACGCCCACAGCAGCCCCGCGACCGGGTCCGCGACGCCGGCGTCGGCCACGCCGGAGACGTCCCACACGCACAGGTCGCCCGCCGTCCCGGGGGCGAGCCGCCCCAGCTCGGGCCGCCCGAGCCCGTCCGCGGAGCCCGCGGTCGCGGCGTCGAGCACCTCGCGCGCGGCGAGCTGGCGACCCACCAGCCCGGACACCTGCATCGCCAGGCGGGCGTCGGCCAGCAGGTGGCCGGCGTCGTTGGACCCGCCGCCGCTGGTGCCGAGCCCGACCCGCACCCCGGCCGCGAGCAGCCGCGCCACCGGCGCGACGCCCCAGCCCATCGGCACGTCGCAGCCGGGCGCGTGGGTCGCGGTCGCGCCCGACGCGGCGAACCGCGCGACCTCGTCGTCCGTGACCTCGCACAGGTGGGCCACCGTGACGTCCGGGGCGAGCCAGCCCCAGTCCGCCAGGAGGTCGAGCGGGCGGCGGCCGTACCGTGCGAGCGCGACCGCGACGTCGACCTGCTCGTTCGCCTGGGTCCGGCGCCGCAGCCCGCGCCGCGCCGCGACCTCGCCCAGCAGGCGGAACGTCTCCTCGCGGTCGCTGTGCACGCCCGCGGGTCCGACCGCGACCTGCACCCGGCCGTCGGCGCGCACCCCACCGGGGCACCCGTCGACCAGCGCCCCGGCGATCGCGTCCGCGCTGAGGGCGGCGCGCTCCGGGTCGTCCCCGGCGGTGCCGCGCACCAGCACGAGGCGGGCACCCAGCTCCTCGGCGGCACCGGCCGCCGCGCGCGCCAGGTCCACCGAGTCCTCGACGCCGACGTGCGCGGGCCAGGTCAGGTGGTGGTCGGCCACCGTCGTCACGCCGCACAGCAGCGCCTCGGCGAGTCCGGCACGGGCCGCGGCCCCCACCAGACCGGCGTCGACGTGCGCGGCGGTGTACGCCGCCGCCATGGTCGGCAGCCACTCGCGCATCGGCACACCGCGCGTGCCCGGCAGGGTGCGGAACGCCGTCTGGAGCAGGTGGTGGTGGGCGTTGACGAGGCCCGGGGTCACCACGCAGCCCGTCGCGTCGAGCTCCTCGGTCGCGGCGACGGCCGCGCCGACCCCGGGCCCCGTGGCGGACACCCGGCCGTCGGGCCCGACGACGACGTCGCCGGGCCCGTCCCCGCCCGGCGCCGGGTCCGGGCCCCCGAGGAGGTCCGGACCCGGGCGGAGCGCGAGCGCCCCGCGCACGACGAGCCGGGCCGCGGCACCGCTCACCCGCGGTCCCGCGGGTCGAGCCCGGCGGCGCCGTCGGCCGGGGTGGTGAACGTCGAGGCCTCGACGAGCGTGGCGGCGAGCTCGGCGACGGCGTGCTCGAACAGGACCTTGCCCTGCTCGGCGGTGGCCGTCGTCGGGTCGCCGACGTGCCCGTCGGGGCCGAAGTCGCTCGACAGCCACCCGAAGGACACGGGCTTGCCGAACCCGATGCGCTCGTGGACGAGCAGGTCCTCCGGCACGCGCCGCTCGGCGAGGTCGAGATGGACGAGCTCGGGCCGCAGGTGGAGCATGAGCGACGTCTCGGAGTGCCCGCCGTGCACGCCCAGGCCGTGCTCCCCCGCCGCGACGGGGGCACCGCCCTGGTCCCGCGGGGTGGACACGTGGGCGAAGAAGGTGCGCAGGCCGAAGCGTCGGCGCAGCTCCCGGTTGGCCACCTGCCCGAGCGCGGAGTTGCCGCCGTGCCCGTTGACGAACACGAGCCGTTCGATGCCGGACGCCGCCAGCGAGCGACCGACGTCCACCAGGACGCGCATCAGGGTGTCCCAGGACAGCCAGACGGTGCCGGGGAACCCGGCGTGCTCGTCGGACTTGGTGTACGCCAGCGGCTCCAGGAGCACGAGCGAGGCGGTCCCGGCCTGCGTGACGGCCTCGACCGCGGCGGCGGAGACCTCGCTCGCGGTGACGAGGTCGGTCGACACGGGCAGGTGGGGGCCGTGCTGCTCGACGGCGCCGAGCGGGAGGACGGCGACCGTCCCGGCGGGCAGGGCGGCCACCTCGGGCCACGTCATGTCGAGGAACCGCGGGACGGCCGGGGCGCCGGGCACGCGCGCGCCCATCAGCGGACCCCGATGTTGACGCGGGTGTCCTCCGGCGGGGAGTCGACCAGCTTGCCGGGGTTGAGCAGCCCCTTCGGGTCGGTGGAGCGCGCCGTGGCGCGGGCGAGCTCGACGTGCCGGTCGACGTACCACTGGTGCGGGGAGTGGACGCCGAGCCCCAGCGCCTCGAGCCGCGGGATGCCGTCGAGCACCTGCTCCTCGGAGACGTAGTCCGCGACGACCATCGCGAGCGGCGCGTGCCCCATGAGCTCCAGGTGGAGGTGGACCTCGCCGTCGTAGACGGCCCGGACGGCGTCGGGGTCGTCCCAGTGGGCCTTCCCGCCGGTCTCCATGTGGAACCAGGTGCGCTCGGGGTGCGCCTTCTGGAGGAAGTAGACGGGGTGGTTGTACGACATCGAGGAGAGCCGGTCGGTCTCGGCGTAGTCCGCGAACGTGGCCACGACGGTCCCGCCGGCGGCGAGCACGCGGGCTTCGACCTCGGCGACGGTGGAGGCCTCGGCGATGACGCGCAGGCTGTGCCGGGTCGGGTCGAGCTCGACGGCGGCGGGCAGGCTGGGCACCAGCGCCGGCGGGTCGGCCGACGCCAGGCGCGGCAGCACCGGCAGGTCCAGGAGGGACCGGTGCACCTGCACCATGGACGCCCAGTCGTCGAACGCCGCGTAGACGGCGACCCACTCCCGCGCGGGTTCGGTGGCGACCTCGACCTCGACGACGACGCCCGTGACGCCGTACACGTGCACGTACGGCATGGCGTCGGCGCCGCGGACGGTGAACGTGGTGCCGCTGCCGTCCATGGGGGCGACGGTCACGGCCACGACGTACCCGTCGGAGGTGGAGCCGTGCTCGATCGTGCCGGTGCCGGCGGACCCGCCGCCGACGAACCCGCCGATGGTCGAGCCCTTGGTGGAGGGGTAGATCCAGATGTCGCGGCCCGCGGCGCGCGCCGCGGCGTCGATCGCGGTGATCTTCGCCCCGGCCCCGGCGCTGACCGTGCCCGACGGGTTGACGGTGATCGTGTCGAGGCCGCGCAGGTCCAGCACGAGGCCGCCGTCGAACGGGGTGGCCTGGCCGTAGTTGCCCGTGCCGGACCCGCGCGGGGTGACGGGGACGTCGTGCTCGTAGGCGACCTGGAGGACGCGGGCGACGTCGTCGGCCGTGCGGGGTCGCACGACGGCGTCCGGCATGTACCGGCCGGCCGGCACCTTCTCCTGGAGGATCGGCGACATCCGGGACCAGTCCGCCGACGTCTTGAGCAGCAGCTCGGGGTCGGTGGTGACGACGTCGGGGCCGAGGAGCTCCGTGATGCGCGCGGTGGCGAGCGCCGCCCGCTCGGGGACGGTCTGCGTGGTGGTGGTCATGGTGCTCCTCAGCTGCCCATCGAGATGGAGCCGTCGATGAACTCGTTGGTGAACAGGGTCGCGGGGTCGATGTCCGCGGACTCGATCTGGCCGGCGTCGACGAGGATCGGGCCGAACGTGTCGACGATCTCGGCCACGCGGTCGGGGTCGATCTGCCCGAAGACGCCGCTGGCCGGGTCGTCGGTGACGATCCCGAGGTCCTTCTGCGCCTGGACGGAGAAGTCGGCGACGCCCTCGGAGTAGGTCCAGCCGGTCTGGTACTGCTCGACGAGGTCGACGATGAGGGCGTTGGTGGCGTCCGGGTCCTCGAGGTAGTCGATCTGCGACTGCTGCATGATCGGGACGAGCTTGGCGAGGCAGTCGGCGTTCTCCTCGAGCTTGTCCGCGCGGACGGTGAGCGCCTCCGGGTAGACGGTGTAGCCGACCTCGGCCAGCAGCTGGTAGCCGACCGGCTTGCCCCACTGGGGGATCTCGTTCTCGTAGATGTAGGGCTCAGCGGTGGCGAAGCCCTGCTGCATGATGCTCGGGTCGGACACGAACCGCTGCGGCGTGCCCTCGTAGCTGAGGTCGATCTGGTCGGCCGTGATGAGGCCCTGCGACTCGAGCAGGCGCGGGAACACGTCGCCGGAGGAGACCAGCGGGTCGCCGCCGGCGGCCGCCTGCTCGATGGTGGTGGCGCCGCCGTGGCTGTCCGGGTCCCACATGACGATCTGCGGGCTGGTGGTGAGCTGCGACGCGACCGTGACGACCGGGTTGTCCGCGAGCGCCGTGATCTGCGCGTCGGTGGTGACGGCGCCGAGCAGGATGGAGTCGTCGAGGTACATCAGCGACGGCACGGGCTGGAAGTTGACGTTCGGACCGCCGGGACGCACCTCGACGTCCACGCCGGTGTCGACGCCCTGCGCGACGAGGGACCCGGTGACGGACTTCGTGTCGGTGTCGACGGTGTGGTCGGAGCCGACGAGCGCGTACATCGCGCCGTGCTCGGCCTCGGGCTGCCAGTCCTGCTGGAGGACGACGGTGGCGGGGCAGACGTCGGCGAGGTCGAGCGGCCCGCCCGCCTCGGCGGCGGGGACGTCGACCTGCTCGGCCGGGGCGGCCTCGACGGTGTCGGCGCTGCACGCGGTGAGGGCGGCGAGCGGGACCACGGCCAGCAGGGCCAGCAGGGGACGACGGCGGTGGGACATGGGTGCTCCTCGGTGGGTGGAGGCGGTTCCGGGCACGCCGGGGGCGCGCCGGGGGTGGGAGTCGTGCCGCCGACGGCGTGGCGGCCGTCGGGAGGGGTGGGGCGAGGGGGACGTGCTGGTGCGAGCGGGTCGGGGCGAGGCGTCGTCAGCGCGCGGGGCGGCCGTACCAGCGGCCGATGACGGCCCGGTCGAGCGCCGCGAAGACGGAGAACACGAGGACGCCGAACAGCGCGGTGAGGATGATCGCCATGAACAGGGCGTCCATGTTGAGCCGCAGGGTGTAGGTCCGCAGGAGGCCGCCGATGCCGGGCGAGCCCTGCTGGAAGAAGAAGTCGCCGACGATGGCGCCGATGACGCTCAGCCCGGCGGCGTTGCGCAGCCCGGTGAAGATGGACGGCAGCGCGGCGGGGAACTGGAGCTTGAACAGCCGCTGCGCCGGGGTCGCCTTGTTGAGGGTGAACAGGTCGTGCGCCATGGCGCCGGCGGACTGCAGGCCGAACAGGGTGTTCGCGATCATGGGGAACAGCGCGATGATGACGCAGACCACGATGCGGGCGCTGAAGCCGTAGCCCATCCAGATCCCGATGAGCGGGGTGAGCGCGAGGATGGGGATGGTCTGCAGGATGACGGCGTACGGGTAGAGGATCTTCTCGGCCCACAAGGACTGGACCATCACCACGGCGTAGCCGATGCCGAGGACGACGGCGACGGCGAGCCCGCACAGCGCGACGCCCACGGTCTGCCACAGCGCGTCGAGCATCGGGCCCATGATGTTCGGGTTGCCCAGCGTGTTCGCGAGGACCTCGTGCGGGGGCGGCAGGAGGAACTGGCGCTCGGGCGGCAGCACGAGGTAGCTGACGGCGTACCAGATCGCCACGAGGCCGCCGACGGCGGCGGTCGTGGGCCCGACCTTCGCAGCGACCTTCGCGGCGGTCCGGCGACCGGCGCCGCCGCGGGACGGGGTGCCGCCGGCGGGCTTCGCGGGCGGGGCGTCGGCGGTCGCGGGCGCCGGGTCGGCGGGGGGCGTGGTGGCCGTCGGGGGGAGGACGGTCGTGGGCACGGGGACCTCCTGCGGTGCGGTCGGGGTCGCGGTCTGGTCGGTCGCCGGGGTGCTCATGAGTGCTCCCCGAGGGCGGCGGAGACCTCGCCGGTGAGCGCGGCGAACTCCGGGTCGAACCGGAGCTCCGGCGGCCGGGGGTAGGACCAGGGCACCGGGATGTCGGCGACGACCCGGCCCGGGCGGCCGCTCATGACGATGACGCGCGTCGACAGGTAGACGGCCTCGGACACGGAGTGGGTGATGAACAGGCCGGCGAACTGCTTGAGGGCGAAGAGCCGCTGCAGCTCGGTCTGCAGGTGCAGGCGCGTGATCTCGTCGAGCGCGCCGAAGGGCTCGTCGAACAGGGCGAGGTCGGGCTCGGCGACGAGCGCGCGGGCGATCGACACGCGCATCCGCATGCCGCCGGAGAGCTGGCGCGGGTGCTGCTTCTCGAACCCGGTGAGGCCGACGAGGTCGAGCGCCTCCCGGGCGGCGCGGCGGCGGTCCGCCTTGCCCCGGCCGCGCAGCTCGCCGACGATCTCGACGTTGCGCAGGGCGCTGCGCCACTCCAGCAACGTCGGCTCCTGGAACACGTAGGACGTGGAGTGCGCGTTCACCTCGATGCCGCCGGCGGTGACGTCGTCGAGGCCGGACGCGAGGCGCAGCAGCGTCGACTTGCCGCAGCCCGACGGGCCCACGACGGAGACGAACTCCCCGGCGGCGACCTGGAGGGTGACGTCCTCGAGCGCGACGGTGCCGGTGTCGAACTGCTTGGTGACGTCGTCGAGCACGAGGGTGCGGGTCAGGGACGGCGGGCGCGGGGTCGTCGTGGTCACGGGGTCACCTCGTGGATCGTCGGGACGGACTCGGTCAGCCAGGGGTCGTGCGCCGGGGCGGTGGGGGCCGTCCCGGTGAGGGCCAGCGCCCGGGTGACGCGGGTGTCGGCGACGACGCGCCCCCCGGTGATCACCACGCGTGCGGTCTCGCCCCCCGCGAGGACGTCCCCCAGCGGGACGTCGGGGACGAGCAGGAGGTCGGCCCGGTGCCCGGCGACGGGACCGGCGGCGGGCAGGCCGAGCACCGCGCGCGCACCGGACGTCACGGCGGCGAGCGCCTCGTCGGCGCCCAGGTGGGCGACGGTCATGAGGAGCGACGTCGTCTCGAACGGGTCGCACGTGCCGGCGGGGTTGAAGGGGTCGCGCACGTTGTCGGCCCCGGCCGCGACCGGCACGCCGGCGTCGAGGAGCGCCCGCACGGCCGTCAGGCCCCGGGGCACGAGGTGCGTGCTGTCGCGGCCCTGGAGGTACAGGTTGGTGATGGGGAGCGTGACGACGCCGAGCCCGGCGCGGGCGAGCAGGTCGACGACGGGCCCGAGCCGGTCCGGCGGCAGGGAGCCGAGCCGCACGACGTGGCTGGCGGTCACCCGCTGCTGGAGCCCGCGGGCCAGCACCTGCTGCGCGAGGTCCGCCACGTCGAGGAGCTGCCCGTGCGGCGGCAGGGCCGTCTGCTCGTCGGCGTGCAGGTCGACGGGCAGGCCCGTCCGCTCGGCGAGGTCGAGCACCCGGGAGATCTCCGCGGCGGGGTCGGGCGACAGGTGCGGGCAGCCGCCGAGCACGTCGACGCCGCGCCGGGCGGCCTCGAGGTAGACGTCGTCGCTCGTGTGGGAGCCACCGAGGAGGCACACCTGGAGGGCGACGCTGCCGGCGACCTCGTCGCGCAGCGCGAGGAGCGGGTCGAGCAGGCGCAGCGGGTCGCCCTCGGCGGGCGCGTCGACGTGGGTGCGGATCGTGGTGGTGCCCCGCACCGCGTAGCGCTCGACGGCGCGGCGCGCGCGGGCGGCGACGTCGGGCCCGTCGACGTCGCGGGCGATCTCGCGCCAGCTGGTGACGGCGCCGACGAGGTCGAGGCCGGTGCCGGCGGGCACGCGCGACGCGGTGTGGGTCTTGTCGAGGTGGGCGTGCGGCTCGCACGCGGCGGGCAGGACGCGCCAGCCGGTGGCGTCGAGCCGGAGGCCGTCGCCGTCCGGGCGGGTGTCGGTCCCGGCGGGGACCACGGCGGTGACGGTGCCCGCGGAGATCTCGACGTCGACCGGCGTCCCGTCGGGGGTCCGCACGCCGGTGAGGGCGGCGACCCGCGCGCCGGTCGGCAGGGTCGTGCCGTCGGCGCTGCCGACGTGGAACCGGTGGTGCTGGGCGACGTCCTGCACGGCGCAACCTCCCCAGGGCCGAGGCCTTCACGGAGTCCCAATGTTGATCAGAGGAACATTCAGGAAACCTAGGGGGCCGCTGTTTCGGACGCGTAACCGTCCGGGCGCAACCGTGTGAATGACCAGGTGCCTCGCGGCGGGAACGGTCAGGAGGCGTCGAGCGCCCGGCTCTTGCGCCGGTAGACGGCCGGCGTCTCGCCGGTGAGCCGCACGAACGTGCGCGTGAACGACGGCTGGTCGTAGAACCCGGAGCGGACCGCGACCTCCGCCAGCGGCAGGTCCGAGCCCGTGAGCAGGGAGGTCGCCCGGTCCACCCGGGCGCGCAGCAGGAACTGCTTGGGCGAGAGCCCGAACACGCGGCGCATCCGCCGCTCCAGGACGCTCGTCGGGCAACCGGCGGCCGTCGCGAGCTCGGCCAGCGCGAGCCGCTCGTCGAGCCGGTCGTCGACCAGCTGCACCACCCGGGTGAGGGACCCGATGACCTGGTCGTCGACGTCGCCCGTGCGCAGGTCGCGGGAGGTCGAGACCAGGCCGACGACCTCGCCGTCGCGGCGCACCGGGATCTTCGTGGTGAGGTACCAGCCGGGCTCGCCCCGCAGGTTGCGGATGAGCTCCAGCTCGTTGCGCAGCGGCCAGCCCTCGCGCAGCACGTACTCGTCCTGCTCGTCGTAGCGCTCCGCGAGCTCGGGGGCGAACAGCTCCACGGACGCGCGGCCCACGACGTCGCGCGGGGACCGGCGGTCGGCGCGGTCGACGAACGTCCGGTTGACCAGCACGTACCGCCCGGTGACGTCCTTCGCGCAGAACATGACGGCGGACAGGTCGTCGAGCAGCAGCACCAGCTCCGGCGAGAGCGCGTCGAGGAGGCGGTCGGCCTCGGGCCACAGGCCGGAGGCGCCGCGTCGCTGCGGAGGTGCTGCGGGGACCTCGTCCGCCCGCGGGCTCGTCCCGGTCGGCGGCGAGCTGCCCGCTGCCAGGATCGCCATGACGGGTGACGCTACCACCGGGAGGCCGGGCCGTCCGTGGCCGTCGTCGCACCGTGATCTTCGCCCTGTCGCCGGCAGGAGGCAGGATAGGGGGGTGCGCCTTCCCGTCCCGGTCGAGATCGGTCCGTTGAGCCCTGCCGCGCAGGACGCCGTGCGTGCGCTGGCGGACGACGCCGCGCGCCACGACGGCGTCGCGCCGCTGTCCGAGCAGCCGCTGCTGCACCTCGGGGCGGACGACGCCGCCACGACGCACGTCGTGGCGCGAACCTCCGCGGGCGCGACGGCGGGCTACCTGCAGGTGGACCGGTCGGGCGACGTGGCGAGCGCCGAGCTGGTGGTGCACCCGGAGCACCGGCGCGGCGGGATCGGGTCGCTGCTGCTGCGCACCGCGCAGCGGGACGCACGCCTGCCGGAGCGGTCGGGGGCGCCGGACCAGCGCGGCAAGCCGCTGCGCCTCTGGGCGCACGGCGACCTGGAGGCCGCGCGCGGCTTCGCCGCGGCCCGCGGCCTGACGGCGGCGCGCGAGCTGCTGTTCCTTGCCCGCCCGCTGGACGCCGACCTCCCGGCCCCCGCCCTGCCCGCCGACCACGTGCTGCGGCCGTTCCGCCCCGGCGCGGACGACGACGCCTGGGTGGCGCTCAACGCGGCGGCGTTCGCGGGACACCCGGAGCAGGGCCGCCTGACCGTCGCGGACCTGCACGACCGCGCGGCCGAGCCCTGGTTCGACCCGGCGGGGTTCCTGCTGCTGGAGGACCCGGACGGCGCGCTGGTCGGGTCGGTGTGGACCAAGGTCGAGCCGGGCCAGGAGGCGGGCCGGGTCGACGGCGAGATCTACGCGGTCGGCACGGCGCCGGCCGCGCAGGGTCGCGGCCTGGGCACGGCCCTCACCGCGGCGGGCCTGGCGCACCTGGCGGCCGTCGGCTGCGCCCGCGGCGTGCTGTACGTCGACGGGGACAACACGGCCGCCCGGCGCACGTACGACCGGCTGGGCTTCGCCCGCGCGGGGACCGACGTGCAGTACGCCCCCGCCTGACCCTGCGGACCCGGATGCGCGCCTCGTCACCCGCCGTTCACGCGGAGGTGCCACGATGGGGCCTATGACTGCGTCCCCCTCGCGACCGGCGCGGCGACGAGACGCCCGCGGGCGGTTCGTGACCGCCGCCACCTCCGCCCCGACCGACACCCGCACGACCGTGAAGGCAGGCCCTCGCCGCATGGACCCCCAGCTCGCCGCCCACATCGCCGAGCACATCGCCGAGGAGCCGGCGGAGCCGGCCGCGGTCCCGGTGCCGGCGGAGCTGGAGCCGCTGCCCGCGGACCGGTTCGCCGACCGTGAGCTGAGCTGGCTCGCGTTCAACGAGCGCGTGCTGGAGCTCGCGGAGGACCCGACGCTGCCGCTGCTGGAGCGGGTGCGGTTCCTCGCGATCTTCGCGTCGAACCTGGACGAGTTCTTCATGGTGCGGGTGGCGGGCCTGAAGCGGCGCATCGCCACGGGCATCGCGGTCACCGCGGCGTCGGGCCTCACCCCGCGCGAGGTCCTGGAGGGCATCGGGGCGGGCGCGCACCGCCTGATGCGCCGGCACGCGGAGGTGTTCCGCGACCAGGTGCAGCCGGTCCTCGCGGACGAGAACATCACGATCGTCCACTGGGAGGACCTGGCGGAGAAGGAGCAGATCCGCCTCCACAAGTTCTTCCGCAAGCAGATCTTCCCCGTGCTGACGCCGCTGGCCGTCGATCCCGCGCACCCCTTCCCGTACATCTCGGGGCTGTCGCTGAACCTCGCCGTCGTGGTCGCGAACCCGGTGACGGGCAAGGAGCACTTCGCGCGCGTCAAGGTGCCGCCGCTGCTGCCGCGGTTCATCGCGGTCGACGACCGGGGCCGCCCGAGCGCGCCGACGCCCACGCAGGGCGGCGGCACGCAGACGTCGTTCGTGCCGCTCGAGGAGGTCATCGCCCACCACCTCGACCACCTGTTCCCCGGCATGGAGGTGCGCGAGCACCACACGTTCCGCGTCACCCGCAACGAGGACGTGGAGGTCGAGGAGGACGACGCCGAGAACCTGCTCCAGGCGATGGAGAAGGAGCTGCTGCGGCGCCGGTTCGGCCCGCCGGTCCGCCTGGAGCTGGCCGAGGGCATCTCGGAGCGCATCCGCGAGCTGCTGATCCGCGAGCTCGCCGTGTCCGAGGAGGAGGTGTACGAGCTCCCCGCCCCGCTGGACCTCACGGGCCTCAACGTCATCGCGGACATCGACCGGACGGACCTGCACTACCCGCGGTTCGTCCCGACGACGCACCGCCAGCTCGCCGAGGTCGAGTCGGCGATGCCGGGCAACGTGTTCCAGTCCATCCGGGAGCGCGACGTCCTGCTGCACCACCCATACGACTCGTTCTCGACGTCGGTGCAGACGTTCCTGGAGCAGGCCGCCGCCGACCCGAAGGTCCTGGCGATCAAGCAGACGCTGTACCGCACGTCGGGCGACTCCCCCATCGTGGACGCCCTCATCGACGCCGCGGAGGCCGGCAAGCAGGTTCTCGCGCTGGTGGAGATCAAGGCGCGGTTCGACGAGCAGGCGAACATCTCGTGGGCGCGCAAGCTGGAGGAGGCGGGCGTCCACGTCGTGTACGGCATCGTCGGCCTCAAGACGCACTGCAAGCTGTCCCTCGTGGTGCGCCAGGAGTCCGACGGGCTGCGCCGCTACTGCCACGTCGGCACCGGCAACTACCACCCGAAGACGGCCCGCCTGTACACCGACCACGGCCTGCTGACGTGCGACCCGGACGTGGGGCAGGACCTCACGCGCCTGTTCAACCAGCTCTCGGGGTACGCGCCCCGGTCCCGGTTCCACCGGCTGCTGGTGGCGCCCCGCACGGTGCGCAGCGGCCTCATCGAGCGCATCGACCGCGAGGCGGCCGCCGCCCGTGCCGGGCACGAGGCGTGGGTGAAGTTCAAGGTGAACTCCGCCGTCGACGAGGCCACGATCGACGCCCTGTACCGGGCGTCGCAGGCCGGCGTGAAGGTCGACCTGGTGGTGCGCGGCATCTGCGCGGTGCGGCCGGGCGTGCCGGGCCTGAGCGAGAACATCCGGGTCCGGTCGATCCTCGGCCGGTTCCTGGAGCACTCGCGGATCTTCGCGTTCGCGAACTCGGCGGGACCGCAGATCGGCGAGGGGCCCGAGGCCGGGCCGGAGGTGTTCATCGGGTCGGCCGACCTCATGCACCGCAACCTCGACCGTCGCGTGGAGGCGCTGGTGCGCATCACCGACCAGGGGCAGATCCTCGAGCTGCTGGAGCTGATGAACGACTCGGTGTCGCCGCGCACGGCGTCGTGGCACCTCGGCCCCGACGGCGGCTGGGAGCGCCAGGTGACCGGTCCCGACGGGGAGCCCACCGACGACCTGCAGGCCGTGCTGGTGGACCGGCACCGTCGGCGCCCGTCCCGGTCCTGACGGCGCCGATGAGCAGCTCCCTGCCCTGGGCGACCCGCCCCCTGCTGACGTCCACGCCGTTCGTCGACCCGCTGGGCGCGACGTCGGTGCCCCACGCCCCTGTCATCGAGACGGCGGGCGCCCTGGTGTGGCGGGTGCGGCAGGGTCGCCTCCAGGTGCAGCTCGTGCACCGGCCGCGCTACGACGACTGGTCGTGGCCGAAGGGCAAGCACGAGGACGGCGAGGCGCTGTCCACGACCGCGGTGCGCGAGGTCACCGAGGAGACGGGCAAGCCGATCGTCGTGGGCGTGCCGCTGCCGGGCCTGCAGTACCTGACGCCCGAGGGGCGCGTGAAGCGCGTGCACTACTGGGCGGCCCGACGGGCCGGCGCGGAGACGGACGCCCGGGCGCTGGCCGCGCGGGCACCCGTGGCCCCGGTGAACAAGCGCGAGATCGACCGGACGGAGTGGCTGGACGCCGACGAGGCGGCCGAGCGCCTGACGCGCGCGTCGGACCGCGGGCCGCTGGACGAGCTGCGGGAGGCCCACGCCGACCTGCGCCTGGACACCCGCGCCCTCGTGATCGTGCGGCACGGCCGCGCGGTGCCCCGCCAGACGTGGCACGGCGAGGAGCAGGAGCGCCCCCTGACGCCCGTGGGGCACGCGCAGGCGTCCGCCCTGGTGCCGGTGCTGGCCGGGTACGGCGTCAGCACGGTCGTGTCGAGCCGGTGGGAGCGGTGCGCGACGACGATGGACCCGTACGTGCGGGCGGCGGGGCTGCGCCCGGAGTACAGCGACTCGCTCGGCGAGGCGCAGCACGAGCGCTCGCCCGCCCGGGTCGCGGCCGCGGTGCGGGACCTGCTGGAGCAGCCGCGCGCGTCGGTGCTGTGCACCCACCGTCCGGTGCTGCCGACGGTCCTGGACGTCCTCGGCCAGCACTCGCGCCGGTCGGTCGCGGCGGTGCTGCCGCGACGCGACCCGTACCTGGAGCCGGGCGAGGCTCTCGTCGCGCACGTCGCGGCCACGTCGAAGGGGCCTCGGGTCGTCGCGGCCGAACGGATCTCCCCGCCCGTGTGGTGAGCCGGCTCAGCCGACGGCGAGCAGCACGGCCCAGGTGACACCCGCGGCGAGCAGCCCCGCGACGGGCGCCGTGAGGAGCCAGAAGACCGCGATGTTGCGGGCGACGCCCCAGCGGACCGCGGACAGCCGTCGGGTCGCGCCGACGCCGGTGATGGCCGAGGTGATGATGTGCGTGGTGGAGACGGGCGCGTTCAGCACGAGCGCGTTGACGTACAGCAGCAGGGAGGCGACGGACTCGGCGACGAACCCGCGCGCGGGGTCGAGCTCGATGATGCGACGCCCCAGCGTGCGCATGATCCGCCAGCCGCCGACGTACGTGCCGACGCCCATGGCGGTCGCGGCGGACAGCTTGACCCACCAGGGGATGCCGTCCGCGGGGGCGACCGTGCCGACGGTGAGCAGCGCCAGCCAGATGACACCCATCGTCTTCTGCGCGGCCTGGAGGCCGTGGCCGAGCGCCATCGCGGCGGCGGACGCCGTCTGCGCGACCCGGAACCGCCGGTTGACCTTCGCGTGCGGCTTGTCGCGGAAGATCCACATGACGCCGATCATCGCGGCGTAGGCGCCGACGAAGCCGACCAGCGGGGACACCAGCGTCGGCAGCACCACCTTGTCGACGATCTCCGGGCCGTAGACCGTCATCCCGCCGGCGAGGCCCGCACCGATGAGCCCGCCGATGAGGGAGTGCGTGGAGGACGTCGGCATGCCGAACCACCAGGCCAGCACGTTCCACGCGGTGGCACCGACCAGCGCGCTGAGCAGCACGAGCAGCGACTGCTGGACCGTCGCGCCCGACAGGTCCACGATCGACGTCGCGATGGTCTCCGCGACCTGGGTGCCGAGGAGCGCTCCCACGAAGTTCATCACCGCGGCCATGCCGACCGCGATCCGCGGGGTCAGGGCGTGCGTCGAGATCGACGTCGCCACCGCGTTGGCGGCGTCGTGGAAGCCGTTGGTGTAGGCGAACCCGAGGGCCAGCGCCACGATGACGCCGACGATCACGAGCTCCACGCTCAGGACTCCTTGAGCGCGATGGTCTCGACCATGTTCGCCACCCGCTCGAACGCGTCCGTCGCCTCCTCGAGGACGTCCACGACCTCCTTGAGCTTGATGAGAGCGATCGGGTCGGTGGCACGGTCGAACATGTCGCCCAGCAGCGTCCGGTGCAGCGTGTCGCCCTGGTTCTCCAGGCGGTTGATCTCCACGCAGTACTCGGGGAGCTGGTCCAGCTTGCGCAGGCGCGGCATGGCGTCCGCCGTCAGCTCCGCGCAGCGCTGCAGCACCTGCACCTGCTCGGACACCGCCATCGGCAGCTCGTCGATCTTGTACAGCACGATGAGCTGGCCGGCCTCGTCCATCGCGTCCATGCAGTCGTCCAGCGCGGACGCGAGATGGTAGATGTCGTCCCGGTCGAGCGGCGTGACGAACGTCTGGTTGAGGCGGCGCATGATCGAGTGGGTGGCGTCGTCGGCGGCGTGCTCGGCCTCCGACAGGCGGTCCGCGATCTCGTGCCGGTCCAGCCGTGACGCACCGAGGAGCTCGGCCAGGAGGGTGGCGCCGGTGACGGTGTGACGCGCGATCTCGGCCAGGAGGTCGAAGTAGGTGGTGTCACGCGGGGTGAGGCGCAGGCGCACGGAGGGCTCCCGGAGGCGAAGGACGCACGATCAGTCACAGGGTAGGTCCCGGCACGACGCAGCGCTAAATCCGCGCAGGCGGGACGGCGTGGGCGTGCTCCTCGGCCGGAGGAAGAGGAGGTGCGACGCCGGACCGGGAAGCGCCTCTCGGCGCGTGGCCGCTCGTAGCGGCTGAAGATGGAGCCCGGGGCAACCGCGGCCCGACGTCGCACCGGCATCGTAAGCACCACCCCACCGTCCGGGACAAGTCCGACGCACCCGCGACCGGCGTGTCGATCCTCACGCCGGCCCCGCTGCCGGCTCGGCGACCCTCGTCGCGACCGGGCCCGCGGCTCGACGCCGGGCGGGTGCCGGGCTCAGTCGAGGGCGCCGGTGCGCCACAGCGCCGCCGCGTGCTCCAGCTCCGTCGCCGTCCCCACGAGGTCCGCCGCGCCCCGCGTCATGCGGGCCGCACCGTCGGGGTCGGCGACCTCCCGCGCGTCGGCGTCGTAGGCCGCACCCGCGGCGAGGATGCGGCAGAACGCCGCGGCACGCTCCAGCGCGACGGCGAGGTCGCCCGCGAACACGCCCGACAGGACGGTGTCGGCCAGCGCGCGCAGGTCGTCCGGCGACGGCGGGCGGGGCACCCCCGCGACGACCTCCGCCACGGGGGCGACGTCCACGCCGAGCCGGTAGCGCAGGCCCACCGTGCGCGGGTCGCGGCGCACCCACTCGCGCAGCGCGTACAGCCGCCACAGGGCGCCGGGGAGCGTCGCCGGGGCGGCGTCGGCCCACAGGCCGGCGACGACGTCGAGCCCCTCGTCCTCGACGAGCCGCACGAGCCGGCCCACGACCTCCGGGTCCTCGGCCGCGCGCGCCCGGTGCACGACGGCGCGGGCGGTGGTGTGCGCGACCTCGTCCCGGCGGGCCGGGTCGACGTCGCCCGGCAGCTCGTCGGCGGCTCGCGGGTCGGGCATGGCCGGGCGGCGGAACCGGGGAGCTGAGGTCATCACCCCAGTGTCGCAGGCCCGGTGCGGGACCCGGCCGGGCGGGGCGGCGCCGTCCCGCCCCACCGTGCCGACCTGCGACGACCGACCTAGCATCGGCCGTAGGCGGCCCGCCCGGTCGCTGTTCCCGACGACCAAGGAGACACACGCATGTCGGATCCTTCTCCCGCCGGCACCGGCGCCCGCGGGGCACATCGCAAGGCGATGGCGCTGTCGATCTCGGCGGCCGTGGGCGGCTTCCTGTTCGGGTTCGACTCCTCGGTCATCAACGGCGCCGTCGAGGCGGTCGAGGGCGAGTTCGACCTCTCGTCGACGGTGACGGGTCTCGTCGTCGCGGTGGCGCTGCTGGGGTGCGCGCTGGGCGCGTGGGGCGCGGGTCGGCTGGCCGACCGCTGGGGCCGCATCCGCACGATGGTGCTCGGCGCGGGACTGTTCCTCGTGTCGTCGATCCTGTCGGCGATCGCGTGGTCGGCGCTCGACCTGTCGATCTGGCGGTTCATGGCGGGGGTCGGCATCGGTATCGCGTCGGTGATCGCGCCCGCGTACATCGCGGAGATCGCGCCGGCGAGCATCCGCGGCACGCTGGGCTCGCTGCAGCAGCTCGCGATCACGGTCGGTATCTTCGCGGCCCTGCTGAGCGACCAGCTCCTGGCGGAGGCCGCGGGCGGCGCGGCGAACGAGCTGTGGCTGGGCTGGGAGGCCTGGCGGTGGATGTTCATGGTGGGGGTGGTCCCGGCCGTGGTGTACGGGGTGCTGGCGATCCGCATGCCGGAGTCGCCGCGCTTCCTGGTGGCCAAGGGCCGCGACGACGAGGCCCGCGCGGTGCTGGACTCGGTGCTCGGCCCGGAGGAGGGCGTGGGCGACCGGATCGGCGAGATCAAGTCGTCGATCGCCACCGACGAGAAGAACGCGGAGCTGGGCTCGCTGCGCGGCGACGGGTTCCTCGGCCTGAAGTCGATCGTCTGGGTGGGCATCCTGCTGGCGGTGTTCCAGCAGTTCGTCGGCATCAACGTGATCTTCTACTACTCGACGACGCTGTGGCAGGCGGTCGGGTTCGACGAGTCGCAGGCGTTCCTGGTCTCGACGATCACGGCGGTGACGAACATCGCGGTGACGTTCATCGCGATCGCGCTGATCGACAAGGTGGGGCGGCGTCCGCTGCTGCTCATCGGGTCGGCGGGCATGGCGGTGTCGCTGCTGGCGATGGCGGCGGTGTTCACGCAGGGCACGACGTCGGTGGACGCGGCGGGCGAGACGACGCTGTCGCTGGGTGACCCGTGGGCGACGATCGCGCTGATCGGCGCGAACGCGTTCGTGGTGTTCTTCGGCGCGACGTGGGGCCCGCTGATGTGGGTGATGCTCGGCGAGATGTTCCCGAACCGGATCCGGGCGGCGGCCCTCGGCCTGGCGGCGGCGGTGAACTGGCTGGCGAACTTCACCATCACGCTGACGTTCCCGCCGATGCTGGCGAACCTGGGTCCGGCGGTGCCGTACGGCATGTACGGGGCGTTCGCGGCGCTGTCGTTCTTCTTCATCCTGTGGAAGGTGGACGAGACGAAGGGCAAGGAGCTGGAGTCGATGACGGAGGAGGTGCGGCACCGGGGCTGAGGCCCTGCGTCGCGGCTGCGGCCGCGTCGCCGCACGACGTCTCGACGGCGGTCGTCCCCGGTGGGGGCGGCCGCCGTCGTCGTGGGTCGGGAAGATCACCCGCCCGACATTTGCTTGCTGCAAGCAACACACTTATCGTTGCGCCAAGCAACCACAGGAGGGAAGACATGCCGAACGCCGGCCGCACGCTCATCAGCGCCCTGCAGGCGCTCGGTCGCGCCCAGCGCGAGTCCGCCGGGCACCTCGCCGAGTCGCTCGGCTGCCCGCGGGCGAGCCTCGGCATCGTCCTGCTCCTCGACGGGCGGGGCACGCTCCCGCTCTGCGAGGTGGCCGAGGCCCTCAAGGTCGACTCCTCCGTCGCCAGCCGACAGGTCAGCGCCCTCGTCGACTCCGGCCTCGTCCGACGCAGCGTCGACGACCAGGACCGCCGCGCCCGCACCCTCGAGCTCACCGACGCCGGGCGCTCGCTCGCCGCGGACGCCCACGAGGCCTTCGGCCGGCTCGTCGCCACCGGCTTCGCCGACTGGGACGAGTCCGACCTCCTGCACGCCGCCCAGCAGATCCGCAGCGTCGCGGACGCCATCAGCTCCATCCCCCGGGAGGAACTCGTCCGATGACCACCACCGCACCACCCGCACCCGCCATGACCCGGCGCGAGACGCTCGAAGCACTGTCCGGCATCCTGCTCGGCGTCTTCGTCTCGCTCCTGGCCACCACCATCACGTCCACGTCGCTGCCGCACATCGTCAGCGACCTCGGCGGCTCCCAGCACTCCTACACCTGGGTCGTCACCGCGATGCTGCTGACGATGACGATCTCGACCCCGCTGTGGGGCAAGCTGGCCGACCTCACGAACCGCAAGGTCCTCATCCAGGTCGCGCTCGTCATCACCGTCGTGTCCGCCGCCGCGGCCGGCCTCTCCCAGAACATCGAGACCCTCATCGCGTTCCGCGCCGTGCAGGGCATCGGCGCGGGCGGCCTCACGGCCCTCGCGACCGTCCTCATGGCCGACATCATCAGCCCGCGCGAGCGCGGCAAGTACATGGGCCTCATGGGCGGCGTCATGGCCGTCGCGCAGATCGGCGGCCCGCTGCTCGGCGGCGTCCTGACGGACAGCGTCGGCTGGCGCTGGACGTTCTTCGTCGGCATCCCGTTCGCCGTCGCCGCGGCCCTCACCCTGCAGAAGACCCTGCACCTGCCCACCCGCGAGCAGCGCAAGGTCACCATCGACTACGCGGGTGCGACGCTCATCGCCGTGGCCGTGGCGCTGCTGCTCCTGTGGGTCACGTTCGCGGGCGACCAGTTCGCCTGGGCGTCCTGGCAGACCGCCGCCATGGTGGGCGGCGCCGCCCTGGCGCTCGTCGCCACGGTGTTCGTGGAGCGTGCCGCGACCGAGCCGATCATCCCGCTGCACCTGTTCCGCAACCGCACCTTCGTGCTCGCCGTCATCGGTTCGGCGTCCGTGGGCGTCGCGATGTTCGGCACGGCCGTGTTCCTCAGCCAGTACTTCCAGCTGGCCCGCGGCAAGACGCCCACCGAGTCGGGCCTGCTCACCATCCCCATGGTGGTCGGCACGATGCTGGCCGGCCTCGTCCTGGGCCGCATCATCTCCGCCACCGGCCGGTACAAGGCCATCATGGTCGGCGGCGCCGCGGTGCTGTCGCTGTCGCTGTTCGGCCTGTCCACCATCGAGGTCGACACGAGCTTCGTCGTCATCTCCGTGTACCTCTTCGGTCTCGGCATCTCGGTCGGCGCGCTCATGCAGAACCTCGTCCTGGCCACGCAGAACACCCTCGACGTGCACGAGATGGGCGCCGGGACCTCCGGCGTCGCGTTCTTCCGGTCGCTCGGCGGCGCCATCGGCGTGTCCGTCCTGGGCGCCGTGATGGCGAGCCAGGTCAAGGACGGCATCACGTCCGGCCTCGCCGACCTCGGCGTCCCGGCCTCCGCCCTCGGCGGCAGCGCCGGGGCCGTGCCCGACCTGTCGGCGCTCCCCGCGCCCGTGGCGTCGGTCATCGCGTCGGCCTACTCCGACGGCATCACGGAGATCTTCCTGCTCGCGGTGCCGATGGCGCTCGTGTCGCTCGTCGCCGTGCTGTTCATCAAGGAGGTCCCGCTGGGGCAGCGGTCCGGCATCGAGCAGCTGCGCGACGAGGAGCTCGTCGAGGAGCCGACGGCGGTCTGAGACCCGCACCGTCCGCGCCGAGGGGCGGTCCGCACACCCGCGGGCCGCCCCTCGACGCGTCGCTGTGCGGAACTTCACCCGCTCTTGGGGCGTTCCGGCGCGATTCGTGGCGAAGATCCGTCCCCGAAACGTCCCGGAACCAGTCATCATGAGGCATGCACGACGCCGCGAGCAGCCTGCCGGACCCCCGCACCGACCCGTTCGGCGCCCTCGAACGCGAGGTGCGGCTCCTCATCCGCCGTGCCCAGTCGATGGCCGCGCAGACGGCGGCCCGCATCCATCCCGAGCTCAACGCGTCCGCCTACCCCCTGCTCGCGCACATCGCGAAGAACCCCGGCACGCGCGGCTCCGACCTCGCGGCGCACTTCGGCGTCGGCCGGGCCACGGTGTCCCGGCAGCTGAGCCGCCTCGAGAGCCTCGGCCTCGTGCAGCGGCGCGTCGATCCCGCGGACACCCGCGGGCAGCTCATCACGCTCACCGACGACGGCGCCGCACGGTTCCTGCGCGCCCGCGACGCCCGCATCACCATGCTCGAGCACGCCCTCGGCGACTGGGAGAAGACCGACGTCTCCGAGCTCGCGACGCTGATGCGCCGCTACTCCGAGGACGTCGTCGCCTGGCTCGACACGCACCAGGGACGGCAGCTCAGCGCACCAGACGCGACCGCAGAGCGCTGAGCACCTCCGGTTCGCCGCCCTGCGCGGCGAACCAGCCCGCCGCACCGCCCTCGTGCGCGTCGAGGTGGTCCAGCACCGCCTCGATCGCGTGCGGCGGCGCCGTGAGCAGCTCGGGCGGCAGCGCGGCCAGCACGTGCTCGCTGGGCCGACCGGCCGTGGTGGACCCCGCCGGCCAGGCCCGCGCCACCACCTGCGGCATGTGCGGGTCCGTGCGCACGTAGTCCGTGACGACGGCGGCGCGCTCCACCCCGACCAGCGTCAGGACGATCGCGACCAGGATGCCCGTGCGGTCCTTGCCGGCCGTGCAGTGCACCAGCACGGGCGCGTCGTCCGCCGCGACCGCCCGCACCCCGTCGACGAGGTGGCGCGCCGCCACCCCGTCCAGGAGCTCGACGTACAGCCGCGCCAGGTCGAACGGCACGGCGTCCCGCGCCTCCGCGTTCCGCGTCGCGCCGTCGAGCACCGGCAGCGACACGACCCGGGCCACGTCCGCCAGCGGGTGCGCGGCGTCGCCCTCCCCCGCGTCCCGCAGGTCCACCACGGTGCGCGGCGGCCACGCCACGTCCCGGGGCGGCTCGTCGCCCGCGTGCGGCGCGTCGGAGCGCAGCAGCACGCCGGGGCGCAGCGCCGCCGACGCCGACGCGACGTCGCGCAGGTTCACCAGGTGGGGCCGGGCAGCAGGGATCTCGACGCTCATGGCCCGACGCTAGCCGACGACCGTGCCGCCGACCCGACGCCTCAGGACTCGGCCGGCTCGAACGTCAGGCTCACGGAGTTCATGCAGTAGCGGTCCCCCGTCGGGGTCTGCGGGGCGTCGTCGAACACGTGCCCCAGGTGGGACCCGCAGCGGGCGCAGCGCACCTCGGTGCGCACCATGCCGAGCGTCCGGTCCTCGATCAGTTCGACCCGGTCCCCCGCGAGCGGCGTGTAGAACGAGGGCCACCCGCAGTGGGAGTCGAACTTGGTGCCGCTGCGGAACAGCTCGTTGCCGCAGGCCCGGCACCGGTACACGCCGTCGCGCTTCTCGTCGAGGAGCTCGCCGGTCCAGGCGCGCTCGGTGCCGGCCTGCCGCAGCACGTGGAACTCCTGCGGGTTCAGCTCGACACGCCACTCGTCGTCGGTCTTGTTCACGTCGTAGGTCATGCCCGGGTCAACCGTGGGTCCGGGCCCGATGTTCCGACGCCCCGGGCCGACGTGCGGTCCGGGGCGTCGAGGGGTGTCCGGGCTCAGCGGCCGGAGCCGCCCTGACGGCCGCGGGACTGGCCGGAGCGGCCGCCGCCCTGCCCGGCGGGGCGTCCGCCCTGGCCGCGACCGGCGGTCTGACCGCCGGCGTGGCGACCGCCGGAGGCCCGGCCGCCGTTGCCCTGCGCGCCGCCGGAGCGGCCACCGCCCTGCGGGGCGCCCTGGGAGGCGCCCTGCCCGGAGGCCTGGCCGCCGCCGGAGCGGCCACGACCGCCACGACGACGTCGACCGCCACCGGCGGTCTGCCCGCCCGCGGGCGCCGCGGCACGGGTCTGCTGCTGCGGCGTGGGGGCGGCGACGGGCTCGACGAACGCGGCGACCTCGCCGACGAGCGCGGACACGACGGCGTCGCCGGGGCGCACGTCCTGCGGGCGCGCGGAGATGCGGGCCTTGCGGGTGAGGTCGCGGACGTCGCCGCGCTCCTCGGGGAGCATGAGGGTGACGACGTCGCCGCCGGACCCGGCGCGGGCCGTGCGGCCCGACCGGTGCAGGTACGCCTTGTGCTCGGCGGGCGGGTCGACGTGCACGACGAGCTCGACCTCGTCGACGTGGATGCCGCGCGCCGCGATGTCGGTGGCGACCATGACCTTGACGTCCCCGGAGGAGAACGCGGCGAGGTTCCGCTCGCGGGCGCCCTGGCCGAGGTTGCCGTGCAGGTCGACGGCGGGAACGCCGGCGGCGGTGAGCTGGCGGGCCAGCTTCTTCGCCTGGTGCTTGGTGCGGGTGAACAGGACGCGGCGGCCGGTGCCCTGGGCGAGCTGGTGGACGACGTCCCGCTTCACCTCCTTGTCGGCGACGGCGAGGATGTGGTGCGTCATCTGCGGCGGCGGCGCGGCGGCCTCGTCGACGGAGTGCGTGACGGGGTTGGTGAGGTACCGCTTGACCAGCACGTCCACGCCGTTGTCGAGCGTGGCGGAGAACAGCAGGCGCTGCCCGGTGCGGGGGGTGCGGTCCATGATGCGCTTCACGCCGGGCAGGAACCCGAGGTCGGCCATGTGGTCGGCCTCGTCGAGCACGGTGATCTCGACGTCGTCGAGGGTGAGGACCTTCTGGTTGAGGAGGTCCTCGAGACGGCCGGGGCACGCGATGAGGACGTCGACGCCCGCGCCGAGCGCGGTGACCTGCCGGGACTGGGCGACCCCGCCGAACACGGTGGTGGTGCGCAGGCCGAGGGCCTCGGCGAGCGGCTTCATCGTGGCGTCGATCTGGTTCGCGAGCTCGCGCGTCGGGCAGAGCACGAGGGCGCGCGGCCGGTTCGCGGTACGGCGGGCGCGGCCCTCCGCCTTGGCCTGCGCCGCGGAACGGGCGAGGCGCGTCACGACGGGCAGGGAGAACGCGAGCGTCTTGCCGGAGCCCGTGCGGCCGCGGCCGAGGACGTCACGGCCCGCCATGGTGTCCGGCAGGGACGCCGACTGGATGGGGAACGGGGAGGTGATGCCGGCGGACGTCAGGTGGGAGACGACGGGCGCGGGCAGGCCGAGATCGGCGAAGGTGGTCACGCAGGAAACCTCTCTGAGGACGTCGAAGGACGTCCGGGTCGGGAACCGCCGCACGCAATCCGGGGGCGGATCTCCACGACGCAGGCGCGCGCGGTCGCGCAGCCTCGGTGCCCCATTCTCGCACGGACGCCCGTCGGCGTCCTGGTCGGCCGTCCGGCGGACCGTCCGGCGGGGCCGCGGCGGACCTCTCCCACGCCCCTCGTCGCCCCCACCGGGCCCCGGGCGGTCGTGGTGGAATGGGCGCCGTGGACGACTTCCTCACCGCCGCCGGCGACGTGCTCGCGCAGATCTGGTCCGCCGCGACGACCCCCGTCGCGCCGCCCGACCGGACGGTCGTGCTGGCGGCCGGGCTGGCCGCGCTGGCGGTCGTGCTGGTGTCGCCGGTGTGGCGCGTGGCACGGCACGTCGTCACGATCGCGCACGAGGGCGCGCACGCCGTCGTCGCGATGCTGACGGGCCGCCGCCTGGACGGCATCCGCCTGCACTCGGACACGTCGGGACTCACGGTGACGGCGGGGCGCCCCCGCGGCATCGGCATGATCCTCACCGCGTTCGCCGGGTACGTGGGGCCGGGCCTGGTGGGGCTGGGGGCGGCGTGGCTGCTGCGCGCCGGCTACGCGGTGGGGCTGCTGTGGCTGCTCGTCGCGCTGCTGGCGCTGCTGCTGCTGAAGATCCGCAACTGGTTCGGCCTGTGGTCGGTGCTGGTGAGCGGCGCCGCGCTGGTCGCGGTGTCGTGGTGGCTGGAACCGGCCGCGCAGTCGACGGTGGCCTACGCCGTCACGTGGTTCCTGCTGCTCGGGTCGGTGCGGCCCGTCTTCGAGCTGCAGGCCCAGCGTGCTCGTGGCCGGGCCCGCAGCTCGGACGCGGACCAGCTCGGTCGGCTGACCGGCGTCCCCGCGATCGTGTGGGTGGGGGTCTTCGTGCTCGTCACGGTGGGCTGCCTCGTGCTGGGCACGACGTGGATCGTGGAGCCCGCCGCCTGACGGCACCCGTCAGAGCTTGGCGTACCGGGCGCGGGCGAACGAGTACAGCCCGTACGCGGCGATGCCGAGCCCGACGACGACCAGCAGCACCACGCCGAACGGCTGGTCGCGGATCGCCTTGAGGGCGTCGTCGAACCCGCCGGCCTTGTCGGCGTCGTGGGTGACGGCGGCGACGACGAACAGCACGCCGAGCACGCCCAGCGCGACGCCCTTGGCGATGTAGCCGACCTGGCCGAGGCGCACCACGGCGTCGCCGACGGCGCCGGGCCCGGTGGTGACGAGGTCCTCGCGGAACTTCTTGGTCCAGCCCTTGTAGACGTGGAACACGCCGACGGCGACGATGGCGAGGCCGACGGCACCGATGAGCAGCTCCCCGCCGGGCGCCTTGAGCACCTTCGCGGTGAGGTCCTCCTGCGTGTTCCCGCCGCCGCCTCCGCCGCCGGTGGCGATGCGGGCGGCGAGCACGGCGAGGAAGCCGTAGAGGATGCCCTTGCCGGCGGCCTTGAGGCGGGCGCCCGTCTGCTTCGCCGTGTCGGAGCCGGGGACGCCGACGGCGGCCTCGACGAGGTGCCACAGCGCGAGCGCCGCGAGACCGACGGCGGCGGCCCACAGCAGGAACGCGCCGCCGGGGGCGTCGGCGAGCTGGCGCAGCGCGCCCGACTGGTCGGCGCTGCCGCCGCCGGAGTCGCCGAACGCGAGACGGACGGCGAGCCAGCCGATGATGAGGTGCAGGATGCCGGACGCGACGTAGCCGACGCGGGCCAGGGTGCGCAGGGCCTTGCTGTTCTTCGCGCGACGGGCGGCGTGCTCGGCGGAGTTCGTCGGGGAAGTCACGGTTCACCTCCAGGTGTCAGGAATCTCGTGACATGCCCGGACACCGTGCCTCACGGCCGGGCGCCCCGCCACCGGAACGCCGGTGACGAGCGTCTCCGCGGCTCGCCGGGCGCTCCCCGGGACGACGAACGGCGGAGCACCCCGGGTGGGGGCTCCGCCGTCGCGCCGGCCGGGACCGGTGGGTCCTGCTGCTCAGTCCTGCTGCGGGGTGAGGACGAAACCCGGTCCCTCGGTCGAGGGCTGCGCGTCGAGCTCCAGCGTGGCCAGCGCGACGGCGGCCTCGGAGTCGACGAAGACGTGGGTCTGCCCCTTCTCGTCCACGACCTGGTCGTCGGGCTTGGGGGCGGGGACGAGCGCGAGCTCGAAGTTGCCGGGCTGGTCGGCCGACTGCGCGATGCGCAGGCCGCCCTCGGCGGGTACGCCGGCCTGCTCGGCCAGGGTGTCGACAGCGGTACGGGCGTTCTCCGTCACGGTGAGCATGAGTGCTCCTCTCGTCGGGGTTCGCGACTCCTCCACCGAAGCAAAAGGCTGCCGAGGATGCAACGCGACCGCCCTGACGAGACGAAACCTCCCGCTGGGTGAGACGGGACGTGGTGATGCGGTGAGGGACCGGTGCGAGGTGCGCACGCGCGTCCGCGTAGGCTGACCCGCAGTCGGCCCCGGCCGGCGGGCCTCTAGCTCAACTGGCAGAGCAGCGGACTTTTAATCCGCGGGTTGTGGGTTCGATCCCCACGGGGCCCACCCCCTGCGCGCGCCGTCGCCCTGTTGTCGCCTCGCACCGGTGCACGCCAGGATGGCGTGCGTGACCGTGCTGCTGGACCCGATCCTGCCCGCCCCGCTCGTCGTCGCCCACCGCGGGTACGCGGCCGTGGCGCCCCAGAACACGATGGCGTCGTTCGAGGCGGCGTGGCGCAGCGGCGCCCCGGCGCTCGAGCTGGACGTGCGGCTGTCGGCGGACGGCGTGCCGGTGGTGATCCACGACCCGGTGGTGGACCGCGTGACGGACGGCTCCGGCGCGGTGGCAGACCTCGACGGCGCGACCATCGCGGGCCTGGACGCCGGGGCGCGCTTCTCGGAGCACCTGGCGGGCCAGCACGTGCCGACGTTCGCGCAGGTGCTGCGGTTCCTCGCCCGCCGTCCGGGTCTGGACCTGCTGTGCGAGTACAAGGGCGTCTGGACGCCGGAACAGCTCGCCCCGACGACGCGCGCGCTGGACGCGGCCGGCATGGCCGGCCGCGTGCTGGTGCAGGGGTTCCGCCGCGAGACGGTGGCCGCGCTGCGGGAGGCGGCGCCGCACCTGCCGCGCGGGCTGCTGTGCGACGCGGCCCCCGACGACCTGATCGAAGCCGCTCTCGACCTGGGCGCGGTGACGGTGAACCCGTCGGTCGCGGCCGTGCTGGCCGACCCGGACCTCGTGCGCCGCGCCCACGACGCCGGCCTGCGGGTCATGCCGTGGACGGCGAACGAGCCGTCGCTGTGGCGCGGCCTGGTCGCGGCCGGGGTGGACGCGATCATCACCGACCGGCCGGGCGAGCTGACGGGCTGGCTGGCGGGCCGCGCCGACGCCTGACCCGCGCCGAGATCGACCCTGGTGGGGGCCTACTGGCCGTCGCCGCCGTCGTGCCCGCCGTCACCGCCCTCCCCGGGGCCGGCGACGGGACCACCGTCCCCGGAGTCGGGTGCGACGCGCCGCCGACGGCGGTCCTCGTCGTCCAGGGTGTCGACGGCGATCTCGCCGGTGAGGCGCCGTTCGGCGAGCTCCTCGCGCTCGTCGATGGCCTCCTGCCCGGGGCCGGAGAAGTGCTTGGACCGCTCCTCGGCGTCCTTGCTGCCGCTGTAGAGGCCGGGGCGCTCGGTCGGCGGCAGCACCACGGTCTCGTCGGCGCGGCCGCGTACGGGAGCGGCGACCTCGCCGAGCAGCACCGTGGTCTCGGGGGTCTCCGCGGGCGGCACGGACGACCGGGTCGGGGACGGCAGGCGACGGTCCCGGACCGGGGCCCGGCGCGGGCCGCGACCCACCCTCGACCGCTTCGTGCCCTCCCCGGCCGGCTCCGCGGCGGACCCCGCGGCGGACTCGGCGGCCGACCCGGTCGAGGACTCGACGGCGGGCTCCGCGGCCGACCCGGACCCGGCCGCCGGCGCGGGCGGGGGCAGGACGGCGGGCGCGCGGCGCCCCTCCCGGTCCGGCGACCCGACGTCGGCCGACCCGGCCGACCCGGCCGACGGCGGGCTCTCGGGACCGTCCGGGGCGTCGTCGGGCAGCGGCGCGACACCCTGCAGACGCGTGCGCGGGATGGCGTAGGGCGCCTCCCGCTGGAGCCAGAGCACCAGGCCCTCGCGGACGGCGCAGCGCAGGTCCCACAGGTTGCCGGCGTCGGCGGCGCTGACGAGCGCGCGGGCGCGCACGACGCCCTCGGTCGCGGCGGTGACCTGGAGGATGCCGAGCCGACGGTCCCACAGCGACGACTCCTGCAGCAGCCGGTCGAGCTCGGCGCGCATGTCGTCCAGCGGCACCCGGAAGTCGACGTCGATCTCGACGGTGCCGAGCAGGTCGGCAGCACGCCGCGTCCAGTTCTCGAACGGCGTCGTCGTGAAGTAGGTGCTGGGCAGGATGAGGCGCCGGTCGTCCCAGGCGTGCACCACCACGTAGGTGAGGGTGATCTCCTCGATGCGGCCGAACTCGCCGTTGAGGACGACGACGTCGTCGACGCGGATCGCGTCGGTGAACGCGATCTGCATGCCCGCGAACGTGTTCGCGAGGCTGGACTGCGCGGCGAGACCGGCCACGAGGGACAGCAGGCCCGCCGAGGCGAGGATGGACGCGCCGGCGGCCCGCATCGCGGGGAAGGTCAGCAGCACCGCGCCGACGGCGAGCACCACGATGACGGCGACGGTGACCCGCCGCACGACGGAGATCTGGGTCTGGACGCGGCGGGCGTGCCGGTCGTCCTGGGAGTGGCTCAGCCGGGCGAGCGTGCGGTCCTCGACGACGAACGCCATCGCCCCGACGAGCCACGCCGTCGCGAGGATCGTGGCGATGAACAGGCCGTGCCGCAGCGGGTCGTACCAGGCCTCGTCCTGGTGCGCGGAGATCTGGAACGCGACCCACACGGCCACGATCATGAGGAGCACGCGCAGCGGGCGCCGCATGCGCAGCGACATGTCGCGCAGCAGGGGCCGGCTCCGGGCGAACCGGTTGACGATCGCCGACACGATGGTGACCACCAGGTAGGCGGCGACGAGGGCGGCGGCGGCCCAGGCGAGGGTCACGGTGAGGGAGACGGTCGACTGGACCGTCTCCTCGGGGATGGCGGGGTCTCCGTCCAGGTAGAGCATCCGCCCAGGCTAGGGAGTCAGGCTGGGCCTCGCTCGTCGCGGGACCGGGAGCGACCTGTGGGGGCGTGCAGCCAGTCGCGCAGGCTCCCCGTCACCCACGGCAGCACCCAGAACGACATGATCGGCGTGAGGATCAGCGTCGACACGAGCACCTGGAGAGGCAGGAGCAGGTCCCGGAACGCGGGCACCAGCCAGGCCACGAGCAGCGTGAACGCCAGGTTCACGGGGAAGAACCCGAGCCAGATCGCGACCGACTGCTTCCAGCGGGGCGGCGCGGGCAGCAGCGGCGGACCCGACGGTTCGTCCTGCCGGACCGGCGGGTCGAACCAGCCCTCGATCCCGGTCCGGCGGGTGACGGCCCGCTCGGTGACGAGGCCCTCGCCCTGGGCGAGCCAGTCGCGCCGGTCGGGCGACCCCTCCCACGCCTCGAGCCGGTCGGCGTCGGCGAACCGGTACAGCATCACCCAGTCCTCGGAGCCCTCCGCGGCCCGGATCCACCCGGACCCCAGGAACCCCGGCCAGCGGTTGGCGAGCCGGACGCCCGCCTGCACCCAGGCGGTGACCTCCGGGACCCGGTCCGGGCTCACGACACGGTGGATGGACACGGTGACGGGTGCGGTGCTCATCCCCGCAGTGTTCGTCGCCGGGCCGCGCGACGCCCGCCGACGACGACGCGCGGGACGGTGACGCCCGTCATACGGACGCCGCACTCGCCACCGGGGCGTCGCCCCTATGCCCGGTCTTCACGAACACCACCCCGGTCTTCCCCGTTCTGCGTGACGCTTCCCCGCGCAGCGCCCAGGGTCCGGTCACATCGCGGGCCCACCATGGACGGCGGCCCCGAGACCACACCCGAGGACTCCCCCTGTGAACCTGCCCCGCCTTCGCCTGCCCGGGCGCGCCCACCCGCGCCCCGGGTCCGGCCGGCACCACCACACCGGTGCCGCCCGCACGGCGACCCCCGCGAAGAGATCGACGACCCCGAAGACCCCGGCGAGGACCACCGCGTCCCCCGGGCCCCGCACCGCCGTCGGCGGTGCGATGACGCTGCTCGCGGTGACCGCCGTGGCGGCGACCGCGATCACCGGCGGTCCCGCCGGCGCCGAGCCGTCCCCGACCACCACGACGGACACGTCCACGACCGCCTCCGCCACGCCCGCCGACGACCTCCAGGACGACACGACCGTCGTCGTGTCCCAGGACGAGACCGCGGTCCGCGCGTCGACGGCCCTGCAGCGCGCCGTCGACGTGACCGCCGAGCAGGCCTCCCTGACCGCCGCCCAGGAGCGCAAGATCGACGCCCAGGTGGAGAAGATCACCGAGCTCATGCAGGACCGGGACGCCGTGGCGGCGTCCCGCGCCGGTGAGCGCACCGCGCTGCCCACGGACGAGGCCGACGCCACCGCCGAGGACGGCGCCGACGACACCGTCCCCGCCGACGAGGCCACCGGGACGGACGGGACGCCCGTCGACGCGACGCCCGCGGAGATCCTCGCCGCGAACCGCGCCGCCCAGGAGGCCGCGGCGGCCGGCACCGCCACCGACGACGCCGGCACCGCCGAGGACTCCGAGGACGCGGCCGGATCGTCGCAGGACGCCGACGGGTCGGACGCGGGCACCACCGACACCGTCGACGCCGACACCGACGCCGACACCGACACTGCCGCTACCGCTACCGCTACGGACGCTGCCACCGACGCTGCCGCCGCCCCTGCCGACGCTGCCGCAGACGAGGCCGAGCTCACCGCCGCCGAGGCGACCGCGCTGGAGAAGGCGACCGACACCCTCGTCACGCTCCTCGACGCCGCGCAGTCCGGCGCGCTGGACGTCGAGGCCGCCCCCGAGACCCCGGTCGACATCACGACCGCCCAGGCCACGGCCGCGAAGAAGGCGGCCTCCGGGCTGCGCAAGTTCGTCGACTCGGTGGCGGGCTACGGCAACGGCGAGATCCCGTCGGACAAGCTGTGCGAGCTCGACTTCGCGCCCGGGGAGACCCTCCGCTGCGACGCCGCCGAGCAGCTCGAGCGGCTGGACGTCGCGTACCGCGCGAAGTTCGGCGAGCACCTGTTCATCAACGACTCCTACCGGTCGTACGCGTCGCAGGTCGCGACCAAGGCCGCCCGCGGCTCGCTGGCCGCGGTCCCCGGCTACTCGAACCACGGCTGGGGCGTCGCCGTCGACCTCAACGGCGGGGTGGAGACGTTCGGCACCGCGCGGTACGAGTGGCTGCGCGCCAACGCCCCGCGGTTCGGGTGGGACAACCCCGCCTGGGCGCGCGCCGACGGCCGCAAGCCGGAGGCGTGGCACTGGGAGTACACGCCGCTCGACTGACCGGCCACCGCACCGTCGCACGACGCGTCCCGCGATCTCGCGGGGCGCGTCGTCGTGCGTCCGGGGTTCAGTCCCAGCCGAGCTCGTGCAGGCGGTCGTCGTCGATGCCGAAGTGGTGGGCGATCTCGTGCACCACGGTGACGGCCACCTCCTCGGCGACGTCGTCCACGGAGTCGCAGATCGCGAGCGTGGGGTGGCGGTAGACGGTGATGCGGTCGGGCAGGGACCCCGCGGCCCACGCCTCGCCGCGCTCCGTGAGGGGCACGCCCTCGTAGAGGCCGAGGAGCTCGGGGTCGTCGGCGGGCGCGTCGTCCTCGACGAGGACGACGACGTTGTCCATGAGCCGGGTCAGCTCCCGCGGCACCTGGTCGAGCCCCTCGGCGACAGCGGCCTCGAACTCCTCGCGCGACATCTCCACCACGTCGTCCATCCTCCCGCACGTCCCGACGGCTCCCGACCCGGCCCGACCGGTATGCTGGCCCGGCCGGCCCCCATCGTCTAGCGGCCTAGGACCCCGCCCTTTCACGGCGGTAGCACGGGTTCGAATCCCGTTGGGGGTACCACGCAGGTCTCGAGTCAGCACCTCGAAGCCCGCAGAACGGGGTGTCATCCCTGGTCAGGAGCCGATTTCAGGTTCAGGCCAAGCATGGGGTACGCTTCTTCTCGGTTCGGAAACGAGCCGCCAGGAAGGCGAGAGATCGTCGACCATGGCCCTGTAGCGCAGTTGGTTAGCGCGCCGCCCTGTCACGGCGGAGGTCGCGGGTTCAAGTCCCGTCAGGGTCGCGCATGAAGCGCCCGGAACGTCGGAAACGGCGCCCGGGCTTTCGTGTCCGAGGCTCTGTAGCTCAGTTGGTAGAGCGTTCGACTGAAAATCGAAAGGTCACCGGATCGACGCCGGTCGGAGCCACCTCAGCACGAAGGCCGCAGCCCCCAGGGCTGCGGCCTTCGTCGTTCCCAGGAATTGCCTGTCTCGGCTGGTCACGGTTGAGTGGGGTGCACACGGATCACCACGAGGATCGGAGCAGCCGATGACGGACTGGGACGACGGGCGGACCCCGCCCGCCGAGCAGCCGCCCAGCATGGGCCGGCTGGTCGAGCAGATCTCGGAGCAGGCCACCCGCCTGGTGCGGGCCGAGATCGCGCTGGCCAAGGCCGAGATGGCCGACAAGGCCAAGCGGTCGGGCATCGGCGTCGGACTCTTCGCCGTCGCGCTCGTCATCGTGCTGTACGCGGTCGGCGTGCTGATCTGGTCCGGCATCATCGGGCTCGCCGAGGCGTGGCCGCTGTGGCTGTCCGCCCTCGTGGTGGGCGTCGCCATGATGCTGTTCGCCGCGCTCCTCGTCCTGGTCGGGGTGCGGCTGCTCAAGCAGGCCGCGAAGCGACCGGAGACCATCGACCGCGTGAAGGACGACGTCGCGAGCGTCAAGGAGGGGATCTCGAGGTGAGCCGCACGACGCCCACGCCGGACGACCTGACCGGCCCGCCCCCGACCCCGGCCGAGCTGCGCTCCGAGGTCGAGCAGGCGCGCCGCGAGCTCGCGGACGCCATCGACGCCCTCACGACGCGGGTGTCGCCGTCCTACCAGGCGTCCCAGCTCGCCCGGAACACGCGCCAGGCGGCGCAGGACGTCGGCGGGCTGTTCTCGGGGGACGGGCTGCCGGCCCACGACGAGCGGCGCGCGCGCAACGCCAAGATCCTCCTGGGCGTCGCCGCGGCGGGGGCGGTCACGGTCGCCTTCCTCGTCGTCAAGGCGTTCCGCCGCTAGACGGCACCGAGCATCGACCCGGCGGCTCCGTCGCCCGGGTCGATGCTCGTCGTGTGCTCGCTGTCGCCGCCGTGCCGCGGTCAGCGGCCGGGGCCGCCGGCGCTGTCCGCCTCGGCCGCCGCGGCGTTCGCCGCCGCCTCGGCCTCGGCCGCCTCGGAGGCGGCGCCGAGCAGCGCCCGGACCTCCGACTCCTTGTAGCGCCGGTGACCCCCGAGCGTCCGGATGGACGAGAGCTTGCCCGCCTTGGCCCACCGCGTGACGGTCTTGGGGTCGACGCGGAACAGGCTCGCGACCTCGGCGGGCGTCAACAGCACCTCGGAGTCACCGTGGAAACTCATCCCCTGCACCTCCTGGTACGCGACCGGTCCGGACGGCGTCCGTGAGCACGACGGCCGTGTCATGCCATTGTGTGCAGAAAGTGGGATTGAGGCGACTTGAACCGGGAACGTCCCCTCCCGACCACCGCGACCAGGGTGGCGAAGATCACGCCAGGTCCCCGGATCCGGGCTCTGACGGGGTCCGGCATGACGGAGAACACGCGGAAGGTCCCCCATCGAGTGGAGGGAATGCTCCCGGAGCATGTACCGTTAGAGCCTGAACAGACGAAATCTTCTCTCGGGGCCGCACGTCTGAGACGTTGCCGCCCCGCTCCTACGTTGAGGGGGTCGGAGCCATGGGCCGCGGCCGTCAGAAGGCTAAGCACACCAAGGTCGCCCGGGCGCTGAAGTACTACAGCCCCGAGACGAACTACCACGCGCTGGAGCAGGAGCTCCAGGGCAGTGGGAGCAACCAGACGGATGTCGCCACCGACGATCGCTGGGGTTCCACCAGCGACTCGGAGTACGACAACTCCAGCTATACGGCCTGGGACGACGACCGCCGCTGACGGCGGCCCTCCTTCCAGGTCCGGTCTCCGACCACACCGACAGGGTCGGGCGGCGCACGCCGCCCGACCCTGTCGTGCTGCCCGGGCCCGGGCCGTCGACGTGAGCACAGGCCCGGGGACGCCGATGCCGCCCGACGAGGACGTCGGGCGGCATCGGTCGTGCGGGGGTCAGCGGTAGTCGCCCACCAGCCGGACCGCCCCGCCGTGCACGCCCTTGGTGCCGGCGACGAGGTCCGCAGCGGGAGCCGCCGGGTCGAGCTCCGCGACGGTGCCGAGCGTCCAGGCGTCGACCCCGAGCGCGGCGAGCCGGGCCAGCGCCGCGTCGGCGCCGTCCGCCCCGACCACGGTGACCATGCCGACGCCCAGGTTCAGCGTGTTCTCCAGGTCGCCGCGCGGCACGGAGCCGAGCTCGCGGACCGTCCGGAAGACCGCCGGGACCTCCCACGACGACCGGTCCACCGTGGCGACCAGGCCCTCCGGGAGCACCCGGGCGAGGTTGGCGGCGAGCCCGCCGCCGGTGACGTGCGTGAAGGCGTGCACCTGGGCGGCCTCGTCGCGCGCGAGCGCGAGGCAGTCGGCGGCGTAGACCCGGGTCGGCTCGAGCAGCTCCTCGCCGAGGGTGCGGCCGAACTCCTCGACGTGCCGGTCCAGCTCCCAGCCGGCGTGCTTCACGACGGCGCGGACCAGGGAGTAGCCGTTGGAGTGCAGGCCGCTGGACGCCATGGCGATCAGGACGTCCCCGGCGCGGACCCGCTCCGGGCCGAGCACCGCGTCCGCCTCGACGATGCCGGTGGCGGCACCGGCGACGTCGTACTCGTCCGGGGCGAGCAGACCGGGGTGCTCGGCGGTCTCGCCGCCGACGAGCGCGGTGCCGGCGACCTCGCAGGCCTGCGCGATGCCGCGCACGATGTCCGCGATCCGCTCCGGCACGACCTTGCCCGTGGCGATGTAGTCCGTCATGAACAGCGGCTCGGCGCCGACCACGACGATGTCGTCCACGACCATGCCGACCAGGTCGAACCCGATCGTGTCGTGCTTGTCCATGGCCTGCGCGATGGCGACCTTGGTCCCGACGCCGTCGGTCGAGGTGGCGAGCAGCGGCTTGCGGTACCGCTGGAACGCGGAGAGGTCGTACAGGCCGGCGAACCCGCCGACGCCGCCGAGGACGGCCGGGCCGTGCGTTCGGCGCACGGCGTCCTTCATCAGCTCGACGGCCTTGTCGCCCGCCTCGGTGTCGACTCCGGCGGCGGCGTAGGTCAGGGGTTCGGTCACGGGGTCTGGCTCCTGTGGTGCGGTTCGCCGGTCGGCGGGGTCAGGGGTGGTCGAGCGCGGTGTTGGCGCCGACGCCGACGGTGAGCTGGGACAGCCCGTCCTCCGGCGCGCCGAGCGGGAGCTGCGCCTGCTCCAGCAGGTGCTTGCCGAGCTGGTCGGCCTGCGGCAGCTCGATCGGGTACTTCCCGGTGAAGCACGCCGTGCAGAGCTGGGACGCCGGCTGCTCCGTCGCGGCGATCATGCCCTCGGTGGAGATGTAGCCGAGGGAGTCGGCGCCGAGGGACTGGCCGATCTCGTCCGGCGTGAGGCCGTTCGCGATGAGCTCGGCGCGGGACGCGAAGTCGATGCCGTAGAAGCAGGGCCACTTGACGGGCGGCGAGGAGATGCGGACGTGCACCTCGGCGGCGCCGGCCTCGCGCAGCATGCGCACGAGCGCCCGCTGGGTGTTGCCCCGCACGATGGAGTCGTCCACGACGACGAGCCGCTTGCCGCGGATGACCTCACGCAGCGGGTTGAGCTTGAGGCGGATGCCGAGCTGGCGCAGCGTGTCCGACGGCTGGATGAAGGTGCGGCCCACGTAGGCGTTCTTCGTCAGGCCCTGACCGAACGGGATGCCGGACTCGGCCGCGTAGCCCACGGCCGCCGGGGTGCCGGACTCGGGCACCGGCATGACGAGGTCCGCCTCGACGGGGTGCTCGCGGGCGAGCACGCGACCCATCTCGACGCGCGCCGCGTGGACCGGGCGACCCTTGATCGTGGTGTCCGGGCGGGCGAGGTACACGTACTCGAAGACGCAGCCGGCGCGCTCGACCGGGGCGAACCGCGTGGAGCGCAGGCCGTCCTCGTCGATGCAGATGAGCTCGCCGGGCTCGACCTCGCGCACGTAGGACGCGCCGACGATGTCGAGGGCGGGCGTCTCGGACGCCACGACCCAGCCGCGCTGGGTACGGCCCAGGACCAGCGGGCGCACGCCCTGCGGGTCGCGGGCGGCGTACAGGGTGCGCTCGTCCATGAACACGAGCGAGAACGCGCCGCGCAGCCGGGGCAGCACCTCCAGCGCCGTCTGCTCGAGCGTGTGGTCGGCGTCGCCCGCGAGCAGCGCGGTGACGAGCGCCGTGTCCGTGGTGTTGCCGCGGGCCAGCTCGCCGCGCCGCTGGGCGCCGTAGCGCTCCGCGACGAGGTTGACGAGCTCCGCGCTGTTGGTGAGGTTGCCGTTGTGGCCGAGCGCCACGGTCCCGGCGGCGGTGGCGCCGAGCGTCGGCTGCGCGTTCTCCCACGTGACCCCACCGGTGGTGGAGTAGCGGCAGTGCCCGACGGCCATGTGGCCGGTCAGGGCGTTCAGCGCGGTCTCGTCGAAGACCTGGGACACCAGCCCCATGTCCTTGTAGACGAGGATCTGCTCACCGTTGCTGGTGGCGATCCCGGCGGACTCCTGGCCCCGGTGCTGCAGGGCGTAGAGACCGAAGTACGCGAGCTTGGCGACCTCTTCACCAGGGGCCCAGACGCCGAAGACGCCGCAGGCGTCCTGCGGCCCCTTCTCGCCGGGCATGAGGTCGTGGTTCAGGCGGCCATCAGGGCGCAAGGGCATGCGTCGAGTATCCCACAGGCTCCCGAGGTCCCCGTCGGCCGCCCGCGGTCCGGGCGGCCCGCTGCCGGGTCCCGTCGGGGGGCGTCAGCGTCGTCGCAGGCTGCGGCGGTCCGCCAGGACCGCCAGCGCCCCGGCGAGCAGCACGAAGAACGTGGTGGAGCCGAGCACGACGACGGAGACGTACACGCCGGGCTTGAGCAGGCCGACGCCCTCCTGGGTGGCGACCCCGGTGAACCAGGCACCGAGCGCGACCCCGACGATCACGCCCACGACGGCCCCGGTGGTGAAGAACGCCTTGTAGCGCGGGGCGCGGCGCACCTTGGCGGGGTCGACGAGCAGGACGTCGTCCTCCTCGCCCGCGTCCGCGGGCTCGGTGGTCTCGGGCTCGGCGACGCCGGGCTGCGCGACGGGCTCGGGGGCGGCCTCGGGGACGGCCGCGGGCTCGGCGGGGGTCGCGTCGGCGTCGGCGGGGTGCTCGGGACGGGTGCTGCTCACCCGTCGAGCCTAACGCCGTCCCGGGACGGCTCGGGCCGCGGCCCCCGTGCGGGGACCGCGGCCCGAGACCGGTGCGGGGCGGGTCAGCCCAGCTTCTCCCACGGGCCCCAGGGCGTGCCGGGGACCTGGTTGCGGGTCCACCAGCGGGCGCGGTAGGTCACGCCGTCGTGCACGACGGTCTCGCCGCCGGTGTAGACGGTCGACGGCGTCCACGCGCGGAACGTGCCGGACGGCGTCGTGACCTCGGCGCCGATCTCGGACCAGGCTCCCCACGGGCTCACGCCCGGCGTCTCGCCGCGCGTCCACCACAGGGCCTCGAACGTGCGGCCGTCGTGGCTGACGACGTCACCGGCCGTGTAGACCGTGCCGGGCTCCCACGCCGGCGCCGTGGGGACGTCGGCCAGCAGGTCGAGGCCCACCAGCAGCGGGTCGTGGTCGGACGACCGGAACGGCGTCGTGTCGTAGAGGTCCGTCACGTTGTAGTTGTGACGGCTGTACTCGTTCGCCACCGGCTCGACGGCGTTGATGTTCCAGATGTCGGTGCCGGTCACGGCCGCCAGGGCCGCCGGGGAGGCGAGCACGTGGTCGAGGGAGCCGACCTGGCCGCCGAACGAGTACGTCCACTTCCCCGTCGTCGGGCCGAGGTCGGTGTACCCGGCGTCGGTGAGGACGACGATCGGGTCCTCCTGCTCGTAGGCGTTGAAGTCGCCGACGAGCAGCACCTTGTCGGTGCCCGCCGCGGCCGCGACGTCGTCGGCGAACTCGACCAGCGCGGTCGCCTGGCGCACGCGCGACTCGTTGGACGCGCCCTGGCCGTCACCGGTGTCGGCGTCGCCGGGCCACGGGCCGGCCGAGCCCTTCGACTTGAAGTGGTTGCTCACGACGAGCAGGTCGTCGTCCGCGCCGGCGGAGCCGCCGACCGGCTGGAAGACCTGGGCGAGCGGCTGGCGGGCGTTGCCGAACGCCTCCGAGCCGAGCAGGATCGTCGACTCCCCCACGGTCTCGGCCGTGGCGGTGCGGTAGACGAACGCGTTGCGGATGACGTCCTCGGACGCGGGGACCTCGGCGGGCGACGGGACGTACGCCCAGGTGCCGGCGCCGTCGGCCGCGTCGAGCGCGTCCACGAGGTCGGACAGCGCCTGGTCGCGCGGCTTGTCGAACGTGGCGGAGTTCTCGATCTCCTCCAGCGCGACGACGTCGGCGCCCAGCGCCGAGATGGCGGCGACGATCTTCGTCTCCTGCCGCTCCAGGTTCTCCGCGTCCGCGGCGCCGCGCGCGTCGCAGCCGGTCCGCACCGAGATCGGGGCGCCCTCGCGGTCCGTGTAGTACTGGCAGCCGGTGAGCTGGTCGCCGGTGGTGGTGAAGTAGTTGAGGACGTTGAACGTGGCGACCTTCAGGTCACCGCCGACGGCCTCGGGCGCGTCCGTGCGGGTGTCCTCGAACGTCGCGGGCTGCACCGCGTCCGCGTTCGCGCCGGTCAGCTGCTGCGTCGGCTGGAAGCCCCAGGCCGAGTACCGGTAGTCCAGGACGACGGGCGCCGTGAACGTGACCTCCGCGCCGACCCGCACCGGGTGCGTCCCGTCGAGCCACGGCAGGGGCGTGCCCGAGCGGGACGCGCTGGTGTAGTTCCACGTGGATCCGTCGTCGAGCAGGACGCCGCGGGCCGCGTTGTCGGCCGCCTGCGCGGCAGCCTCGGCCGAGCCCGGCCGGCCGACCGACGTCGGCTGCACCAGCGGCGAGCCGCCGGCCGCGAGACCGACGGTGCCGTACGCGTTCGTGCTGTAGTTGTCGGTGACGACGAACCCGCCATGCGGGGCGATCAGCATGCCCTCGAGCGCCTCGCGCTCCGCCTCCGTGGCGGGCCACGTCGTGGTCGTGGGCTTGACGGCCGGGGCGGGCTCGGTGAGCACCGTCCACGACGACGCCCGCACCTGCGTCAGCTCGAAGTACTCGCCGACCGTGCCCGTCACCTCGACGTGGTCGCCGACCTGCACCTGGCCGGCCAGCGCCGCGGAGTAGACGAAGACCGCGTCGGACGCGCCGGGGGTCGCGTCGTCGGCGGGGTCGCCGCCGGAGCCCGCGGTCTGCAGGTAGATGCCGTCGAACCCGCCGGTGGGGTAGGCGGCGGTGACGACGCCGCGGGTCGTGACGACCTGCCCGTCGAGGGCCGCGACGGGGCCGGTGCCCTGGATCTGCGCGATCGGGACGACGGTCGCCGGCGGCGTCGACGTGCTCGGGCTCGGGTCGGGCGTGGGCTCCGGCCCGCCGTCACCGCTGTTCGCGGGCGTCGGGGTGCCCGCGGCGAAGTCGGCCGCGTTGTCGAGCGTGTGGCCGTGGCCGGTGCGGGACACCGAGGTGGCGTTCGTCGTCCCCGGGGCCGGGGCGGACCCGAGGTAGGTCGTGGTCGAGGAGCCCCAGCCGACCAGGTCGACGACGTCCGTCGCCGACGTGCAGGCCGCGCCCAGGCAGGTGAGCCGGGTCGTGCCGGACACCAGCGCCACCTTGGCGCCCGAGCCCGACATCGCGATGTTGCCCTCGACGTCCGGCGTCGGCAGGTCCGGCAGGTCGGTGTTCGCGCCGTAGGCCTGCGCCACGAGGAACGACCCGCCGGCGGGGATCTGCCCGGTCAGGTTCGTCTGCCCGGACCAGGTCGTGCCCGTCGCGGAGCCGTACTGCACGGACCAGCCGTCCAGCGACACCGGCTCGTCCGTCGGGTTGTACAGCTCGACGAAGTCGCGGTCGAACGCGCCTCCGCTGTTGCCGCCACCGCCGTACACCTCGTCGACGAGGACGACGGCGTCCACGGACGGGGTGGCGACGGCCGGGACGGCCAGGGCTGCGGCCGGGACGAGCAACGCCGCCAGGGCCGCGGTGTACGCGGCCGGCCGGCGGCGTGGGTTCGGTGACGTGGTGGTCACGCTGGTCCTCCTCGATCAGGGTCGACGATGTCGGCCCCAGCCAAGCAGGACGGTGTGAACCGCTGTTGAACCGCAGGTCACGGGCGTGCTACTGATCGAGGGCCGCAGCCGTGACGCTAGCGGAGCCGCACCCGGTGCGCGCGTCGCCGCGCCCGGCCACCGACCGTCAGGGGCGGGGGCGCGCCGCCTGCAGGGGGAGCCACGCCGTCAGGTCGGCCCGCTCCCCCGAGGCGTGCACCCGCCCCGCGGCGACGGCGTCGGCCCACGTCGTGCGGCCGGACGCCAGGGCGAGCCACGTCTCGACGTCGGTCTCGACCACGTTCGGGGGCGTGCCGCGCGTGTGGCGAGGCCCCTCGACGACCTGGACCGCGCCCGCGGGCGGCACCCGCACCTCGACCGCGTTGCCCGGCGCCACCGCGGCCAGCTCCTCCAGGGTGAAGCGCACGGCCGTGGTCGTCGTGGGACGGGAGGTGTCGCCGCCGAGCCAGGCGGTGAGCGCCGCGCGCCCCGCCACAGGGTCGGTCCGTCGTCGTGCAGGCATGGCAGCAGGCTACGTGGCGCGCCGACGTCGGTGGCGCCGCACGTGCTCGGGACCGTGGGCCGTTCGCGCCGGACTCCCCCGCGGCGCTCGTCGCCCACCTCAACTGGGAGGCGATGGCGCACGGCGCCGAGATCTGCCTGCTGCGCGACCTGTACCGCGCGCAGCGGCGATGACACACGTCGGTGCCCGGCACGACCCTGCCGGGCACCGACGACGCTCAGCCGGCCTGCGCCGCGAGCTCTGCCCGCACCTCGTCCCGGAGCCGGCCGTGCCGTGACGGTTCCGGGGCGGCGGCGAGCAGCGTCTTGGTGTAGTCGTGCTGCGGGTCGAGGATCACCTGGTCGCTCGGCCCCTGCTCGACGACGTCGCCGCGGTACATCACGACGATCTCGTCGCTGAAGTGCCGGGCGGTCGCCAGGTCGTGCGTGATGTACAGGACGCCGAGGTTCTGCTCCCGCTGCAGGCGGGCCAGCAGGCCCAGCACGCCGAGTCGGATCGACACGTCCAGCATCGACACCGGCTCGTCCGCGACGAGGAACCGCGCTCCCGGCGCGAGCGCCCGCGCGATCGCGATGCGCTGCCGCTGACCGCCCGACATCTCGTGCGGCCGCTTCGCGGCGAACACCTCGGCCGGCGTGAGGTTCACGCGCTCCAGCAGCTCCAGCACGGCGGGCTCGACCGCCTTGCCCTTCGCGACGCCGTGGATCTTCAGCGGCCGCTCCAGGTGGTGACGCACCGGGTGGTACGGGTTGAGGGACGCGAACGGGTCCTGGAACACCATCTGCACGTCGTGCCGGTACTGCGTCAGCGCCTTGCCCCGACGGCCGATCGGCGTGCCGTCGAGCAGGATCTCGCCCGACGTCGGCGTCTCGAGCTGGGCGATCATGCGCGCCACCGTCGACTTGCCGGACCCCGACTCCCCGACCACCGCGACCGTCCTGCCGGCCTCCAGGGTGAAGGAGACGTCGTTCACCGCGCGCAGGGTCTTGCGCCGCAGACCACCGCGCACCTTGAAGTCCTTGACGAGGTGGCGGACCTCGAGCGTGCTCATGCGGACTCTCCGTCGTCGTAGGAGAAGTCACCGAGAAGGCTCGGGAACGACCCGAGGAGCTTCCGGGTGTACTCGTGCTGGGCGGCCGTGTAGATCTGCTCGGCCGTGTCGAGCTCGACGATCCGCCCGGCGCGCATCACCGCGATCCGGTCGGAGATCTCGAGCAGGAGCGGCAGGTCGTGCGTGATGAACACGACCGCGAACCCGAACTTCTCGCGCAGCAGCATCAGCTCGCGCAGGATCCCGCGCTGCACCACCACGTCGAGCGCCGTCGTCGGCTCGTCCATGATCATGACCTGCGGCTCCAGCGCCATCGCCATCGCGATCATGACGCGCTGGCGCATGCCGCCCGACAGCTCGTGGGCGTACGAGTCCAGGCGGGACGGGTCGACCCCGACGAGCCGCAGGAGCTCGGCGCACCGCTCGCGCCGCTCCGCCTTCGTCAGGTTCGGCCGGTGCGTGAGCAGGACGTCCTCGAGCTGGGCGTACACGCTGATCACCGGGTTGAGCGAGTTCATCGCCCCCTGGAAGACCATCGACACCTTGTCCCAGCGGAAGGCGCGCAGCGCGTCCCCGTCGAGGGCGACGACGTCGGTCTCCGAGCCGTCGGCGTCGTGGAACGTCACCTCGCCCGAGCGCAGGATCGCCGGCGGCTTGAGCAGCCGGTTCAGCCCGTACGCGAGCGTCGACTTGCCGCAGCCCGACTCGCCGGCCAGACCGAGGATCTCCCCGCGGTGCAGCGTGAGGGACACGTCCTGCACGGCGAGCACGGGCGGGTTGACCTCGTACTCGATGGACACGTCCCGGGCCGTCAGCACCGGCGTCAGGCCGGCCACGTGCTCGGCGTGCGCGGCCGAGCTCAGCGGCCCGGTCGTCGTCGTGGGCGCGCTCATGCCTGCACCCTCTCCTTCTCGCTGTCGGGGTCGGCGGTCCCGTCGACCGTCACCGTGGGCGAGTCCGCCGTCGGGGCGTCCGCCTCGTCGTCGTCCTGCACGGTGATGTCACGGCCCTCGGCGCGCGCCTTGCGGACGCTGCGCGCGGCCGCCGGGGCCGACCGGAGCTTGGGGTTGACGATCTCGTCGATCGAGAAGTTGATGAGGCTCAGCGCGCAGCCGAGCAGCGCGATCATGAGGCCCGGCGGCACGAACCACCACCAGGCGCCGCGGGTCAGCGCCCCGCCGCCCTGGGCCTCGTTGAGCATCGTGCCCCACGTGATCGAGCCGTTCGGGCCGAGGCCCAGGTAGGACAGGCCGGCCTCGCCGAGGATCGCCAGGACCACCGCGAACAGGAACTGCGCGGTGAGCAGCGGCAGGAGGTTCGGCAGGATCTCCACCATGAGGATGCGAGGGGTCTTCTCCCCCGCCACGCGCGCCGCGGAGACGTAGTCGCGGTTGCGCAGCGACCGCGACTGCAGGCGCAGGACCACGGCGGCGCCCGGCCAGGCGGTCGCCCCCAGGATGAGGGCCACGACCAGCAGGCTGCGGACCGACAGGTAGCTCGACACGACGATCATCAGCGGCAGACCCGGGATGACCAGCATGACGTTCGTGATGAGGGACAGGCCCTCGTCCGTCCAGCCGCGGCTGTACCCGGCGACGACGCCGAAGACCAGCGACAGGACGATCGCGAGGAGACCCGCGACGACGCCCACGAGGAGGGAGCCGCGGGCACCCTCGGCGAGCTGCGCCAGGACGTCGTAGCCGAGGCTCGTCGTGCCCAGCCAGTGGCCGGGCTGCGGCGGCAGCATCGCGGGGTTGTCCGAGTTGCGCGGGTCCTGGGAGAGCAGCGGCCCGAGGAGCGCGAACAGCACGATCGACGAGACGATCACCAGGCCGACGATGAGCTTGCCGCGGCCGCGGAGGCGGTCGCGCAGGCCGCGGCGGGCCGCGGGACGGGCGGTGCGGGACGGGGCGGGAGCGGTCGTGTCAGTCACTGTGGCGTGCCCTCGGGTCGATGAGGCCGTGCACGAGGTCCATGACGAACAGCGCGGCGAGCACGGCGAGCGTGATCATGAGGAAGACGCCCTGCATGAGCGCGTAGTCGTTGTTCTGCACGGCGTCGATCATCAGCTTGCCGAGGCCCGGGTAGCTGAAGACCTGCTCGGTGACGATCGAGCCGGCGACGACGAAGGCGAGCGTCACGCCGAACCCGTTCACGGACGGGATGACGGCGTTGCGCACGGCGTAGGTGGTGTAGACGCGGCGGCGGGACAGGCCCTTGGCCTCCGCGGTGACGATGTAGTCCTCCGACAGGGTCGCCACCATCATGTTGCGCATCCCGAGCAGCCAACCGCCCACGGACGAGATGACGATGGTGATCGCCGGGAGGATCGCGTGGTAGAGCACCGACCCGACGAACGCCCAGCTCATCTCCGGCCCGTTGAAGGTGAAGACGTCGTAGGCGCCGATGATGGGGAACCACTGGAGCGTCACCGAGAACACGAAGATGAACAGCAGGGCGACCCAGAAGTAGGGCAGGGACTGCAGCATCGTGGTGGACGGGATGATCGAGTCCACCCAGGTGCCGCGGCGCCATCCGGCCCAGGCACCCAGAGTGACGCCGAGGACGAACGAGATGACGGTCGCGGTGCCGACCAGCCCGATCGTCCACGGCAGGGCGTTCCCGATGAGCTCCGTCACCGGGGTGGGGAACTGCGTCACCGACACCCCGAGGTCCCCGCGCAGCAGGTTCCCCAGGTAGGTGACGTACTGCTCCCAGAGGCTCGCGTCCTCCTCGGCGCCGAGGAGGAGCCGGAGGCTGTTCTGGACGGCCGGGGACACCTCACCGTTCCGCTGGAGCCTGGCCAGCAGGATCGAGTAAGGGTCTCCGGGCAGCAGGCGCGGCAGCAGGAAGTTCAGGGAGACCGCGATCCACAGCGTCACCGCGTAGAACCCGATCCGTCGTGCGTAGAACCTCATGGCGTGCCGTCCTTCGTCGCAAGCATCCGACTCCTCCTCAGCGGTCGATCAGTGCGTCACTCGGCGCCGGCGAGCTTGCCGAGGATGACGCCGGAGGACGGGCCCTGCCAGGCCGGCGGGAAGACGTAGAGGTCCTCCTCGGTCGGGAAGCCCGTGTAGTCGGTCTGGTTGTAGAACGTCTGCGACGCGTTGACCAGCAGCGGGATGTACGGCAGGTCGTTGACGATGTTCTCCTGCACCGTGGCGTACGCCGCGGCCTTGGCGGCCTCGTCGTTCGTGGCGGCGGCGGCCTTCACCGCGTCGTCGACCTCGGTGTTGGCGTAGCGGGAGAAGTTCCAGTCGCCCGGCTCGAGCGGGGTGCCGACCGGCGTCGTGTAGTCCGTGGTGAACCAGTCGCGGTAGATCTGGTACGGGTCGGCGATGGAGGTGCCGACGACGCCACCCATGATGAGCTCGAACTCGCCGGCGGTGCGGGAGTCGGCGAACTCGTTCCAGGAGACCGTCGAGGCGACGACCTTGAGGCCGGCGGCGGCGGCCTGCTCCTCGATGAGCTTCGCGGCGTTGTTGTAGTCGGTCCAGCCGTCGACGGAGGTCAGCGTCAGCTCGATGGCCTTGCCGTCCTTGCCGTAGAAGCCGTCGTCACCCTTGGTGTAGCCCGCGGCCTCGAGGATCTCGCCGGCCTTGGCGGCGTCGGCGGTCTGCTCGATCGCGGCCGGCATGCCGTCCGCGATCCACTTGTCGTCACGGCCCAGCAGCGCGAAGGTCGGGGAGATCTCCTTGGCGAGACCCACGAACGCCTTCTCGTTGATGGAACCGCGGTCGATGGCGGCGGACAGCGCCTGGCGGACGGCGACGTCGGTCTGCTCGCCCTGGCAGCCCTGGTCCGCGTTGGAGCAGGTGTAGAGAACGGTCGGGTCGACCGGCGTGTTGATGTAGCCGAGGCCGGCCGACTCGAGGCGGTCGGGCTCGGGCACGAACATCGTGGCCCAGTCGATCTGGCCCGTGGCCAGCAGGTCCTCCGCCGACTGGTTGGCGTCGATGCCCAGGTAGCGCAGGTTCTTCACGGCCGGCTCGCCGCCCCAGTAGTCGGGGTTCGCGACGGCGGTGTACGAGGCGTCCGAGGTGGTCTCGACCAGGTACGGGCCGGTGCCGACCGGCGCCTCGGCGTTGGTCCACGCGACCAGGCCGGTGAGGCCGGCCTCGGAGTCCTCGGCGTCCTCGTGCTGGCTGAAGACGTGCTGCGGGACCATGTAGGTCGAGCCGAGGATCGCGAACTCGTTCGCGTACTGCGGCTCGTCGAAGCTCACGACGACCGTCTTCGCGTCGGAGGCGACGGCGTCGGTGAGGTAGACCGGCTTGGCGGTCTCGTTGGTGAGCGAGTAGACGACGTCGTCGGCGTCGAACGCCTCGCCGTCGTTCCACGTCACGCCCTCGCGGAGCGTGATGGTGAGCTCGGTGCCGTCCTCGTTCCACTCGAACGACTCGGCCAGCATCGGCTCGGGCGCGGTGTCCGCGACCTTGTTGTACGAGAACAGGGTCTCGTAGATGCCGCCGTTGGCGAGGTGCAGGACGCCCACCGCGTACGGGTTGAAGTTCGCGGTGATCGGGGTCTGGGAGCCGGCCCAGATGTTGAGGACACGGTCCGTGCTCGCGCCGGCGGTCGTCCCCTCGCTGGTCTCGGCCTCGGGGGTCTCGTCGGTGCCGCCGGAGCAGGCGGCCGCGAGGAGGGTCACGCTCGCGGCGAGCGCGGTGGCGGCCAGCAGGCGCTGCCGCCGAGTACGTCCGTGCATGGTGTTCCTTCCTGTGGCGCTGCAGCGCGCCGGCTGGACGGCGCGTCGTCGCGCCGGGGTGGGTACCGCTCGGTTGAAAGGAGAGTTAACAAACAAACTCGCGGCCGCGCCACCCCCTGCATCGTTATAAAGCAGGAGTGTTATCAAACCGTGTTCTGGGTCACACGGGCCTCCGCCCGAGGTCAGGGCAGCGTGAAACGCACCCGGCGGTCCGGCACCGACGCCTCCGCCAGGGTCACCCGCACCCGCTGCCCCAACGGCAGCTCCGCACCCTCCACCCGCGCCCGCACCGCCGGCTCCCGCAGCAGCACCTCACCCCGCCGCACCCCCTCGGCGTCCGGCTCCCCCGCCTCCACCACCACCGCGTCGAACACCCGGCCCACCCGGTGCGCGAGCAGCGCCGCCTCCACGATGTCCACGCACGCGCGCTCGAACGCCGACGCCCGCCCCGCCGCCGACCGCATCGTCGCCGGCAGCCCCGGCAGCGCCTCCAGCACCCAGTCCGGCACCTCCCGGCCCGCCGACAGCGCCAGGCACACCTCCAGGCCGTACCGGTCGACCAGCCGCCGCAGCGGCGCCGTCACGTGCGCGTACTCCGCCCCCACCGCCGCGTGCCGCGCGTCGTCCGGCAGCACCGACCGGGGACCGCCCCCCGGCGCCCGCACCCCGAACGTCGTGTAGTCCGCGCCCCGGAACAGCGACACCGCCTCCGCGAGGAACGCCGCGTGCGACGCCCGCCGCGACTCGATCCGCGGCAGCAGCTCCGCATAGGGCATGTCGTCGGGCCACTCGATGCCGAGAGCGTCCGCGCACCGCCGGAGCCTCGCGACGTCGTCCGCCCCCGCCGGCGGCAGGGTCCGCAGCACACCCACGCCGCCCTCCCGCATGAGGCCGGCCGCGGCGATGCCCGTCAGCAGGGAGATCTGCGCGTTCCACTCCTCCACGGGCAGGGTCCGGCGCAGCTCCAGACCGAACGAGCCGTCCGCGCGGCGCACGATCTCCTGCTCCGGCACCGGCAGGGACACCCCGCCCCGGGCCAGCTCGCACGACTGGCGCAGGCGCCCCACGTCGGCCAGGTGCACCAACGGGTCGGGCGCGGTGCCCGAGTCCAGCGCCGTCTGCGCCTCGCCGTAAGTCAGCCGCGCCCGCGAGCGCACCACCGCGCGCGTCACCATCGCGCTCGAGATCTCGCCCGACGAGTCCAGCGCGATCGTCCACAGCACCGCGGGGCGGTCCTCGCCGGGGAGCAGGCTCGCCGCCCCCTCCGACAGCACCACCGGGTGCAGCGGGGTCCTGGCGTCCGGCCCGTAGAACGTCACCCCGCGCCGGTGCACCTCCGTGTCCAGGGCACCGCCCGGCGACACGAACGCCGCGGTGTCCGCGATGGCGTACCGCACCACGTAGCCGTGCCCGGACGACGCGACGTGCACCGCCTGGTCCAGGTCCTTCGACCCGGGCGGGTCGATCGTGACGAACTCGACGTCACGACGGTCCTGGCGGAAGTCCTTCAGGTCCCCGCGCGCCGCCCGCTCGGCCTCGGCCCGGGCGTCCGCCGGGTAGAGGGCCGGCAGGCCCACCTCGGCCCGCAGGACGGCGAGGGCGTCGGCGACGTCGTCGGGCGCCGTCGGGTCGAGACGCAGGTGTCGGGAGGGCACGCCTCGACCGTAGTTGTGCGGCTCGCGGAGCGCGCGGGGAGCGCCGGGCGGTTTCGACACGGCCGCACAGCGACAAGTATCTTGATGTCAAGCAATCTGGTCGTCCCCTCACGTCGTCCTCAGGAGTACTCCCGCATGACCACCGAGCCCCAGCCCGCTGCCGGCAAGATCATCTACACGTACACCGACGAGGCGCCGCTGCTGGCGACCTACTCGTTCCTCCCGATCGTCCAGGCGTACGCGGCGCAGGCCGGTGTCGACGTCGACACCCGCGACATCTCGCTGGCCGGTCGCATCCTCGCGCAGTTCCCCGAGGCCCTGACCGCCGAGCAGCGCGTCGACGACGCCCTGGCCGAGCTCGGCCGGATGGCCACCACGCCCGAGGCGAACATCATCAAGCTGCCGAACATCTCGGCGTCCGTCCCCCAGCTCAAGGCCGCCGTCGCCGAGCTGCAGTCGCAGGGCTTCGCCGTCCCCGACTACCCCGAGGCCCCCACCACCGACGCCGAGCGCGAGGCCCGCGCCAAGTACGACAAGGTCAAGGGTTCCGCCGTCAACCCCGTGCTGCGCGAGGGCAACTCCGACCGCCGCGCCCCCGGCGCCGTGAAGAACTACGCCAAGGCGCACCCGCACCGCATGGGCGCCTGGTCCGCGGACTCGAGGACCGCCGTGGCGACCATGGGCGAGCACGACTTCTTCGCCAACGAGAAGTCCGTGACGATGCCCGCCGCCGACACGCTCACCATCCGCCTGCGCACCGCCGAGGGCACCACCGTCCTCAAGGACGGCCTGCAGGTCGAGGCCGGCGAGGTCGTCGACGCCACCTTCATGTCGGTCGCCGCGCTGCGCACCTTCCTCGCCGCGCAGATCGAGCGCGCCAAGGCCGAGGGCGTCCTGTTCTCCGCCCACCTGAAGGCCACGATGATGAAGGTCTCCGACCCCATCGTCTTCGGTCACGTCGTCGAGACGTTCCTGCCCGAGGTGTTCGAGCGCTACGGCGCCGACCTCCGGGCCGCCGGCCTGTCCGCGCGCGACGGCCTCGGCGGCATCCTCGCCGGCCTCGGCGCGCTGGAGAACGGCGCCGAGATCCGCGCCGCCATCGAGCAGGGCCTCGCCGACGGCCCCGCGCTGGCCATGGTCGACTCGGACAAGGGCATCACCAACCTGCACGTCCCCTCCGACGTCATCATCGACGCCTCCATGCCCGCCATGATCCGCATCGGCGGTCACATGTGGGGCCCCGACGGCGCCGAGCACGACACCCTCGCCGTCATCCCCGACTCGTCGTACGCCGGCGTCTACCAGGCCGTCATCGACGACTGCAAGGCCAAGGGTGCGCTCGACCCCGCCACCATGGGCTCCGTGCCGAACGTCGGCCTCATGGCGCGGAAGGCCGAGGAGTACGGCTCGCACGACAAGACGTTCGAGATCCCGGCCGACGGCACCGTCGAGGTCGTGGACGCCGCCGGCGAGGTGCTCATCTCGCACGACGTCGCCGCCGGTGACGTGTGGCGCGCCTGCCAGACCAAGGACGCCCCCATCCGCGACTGGGTCGGCCTCGCCGTGCGCCGCGCCCGTGAGTCCGCCACCCCCGCCGTGTTCTGGCTGGACGCCGACCGCGCCCACGACGCGCAGCTCCTGCTCAAGCTCGAGCAGTACCTGCCGGAGCACGACACCGACGGCCTCGACATCTTCGTCATGGCCCCGGCCGAGGCCACCCGCTACTCGCTGGACCGGATCCGCGAGGGCCTCGACACCATCTCCGTCACCGGCAACGTGCTGCGCGACTACAACACCGACCTCTTCCCCATCCTCGAGGTCGGCACGTCCGCGAAGATGCTGTCGATCGTCCCGCTGATGAACGGCGGCGGCCTGTTCGAGACCGGCGCCGGCGGCTCCGCCCCGAAGCACGTCCAGCAGCTCCTCGCCGAGAACTACCTCCGCTGGGACTCGCTCGGCGAGTTCTTCGCGCTCGCCGCGTCGTTCGAGCACCTGGCCCGCGTCGAGGGCAACGCCCGCGCCCAGGTCCTCGCCGACACCCTCGACCGCGCCACGGAGACGTTCCTCAACGAGGACAAGTCCCCGACCCGTCGCGTCGGCGGCATCGACAACCGCGGCTCGCACTACTACCTGGCGCTCTACTGGGCCCAGGAGCTCGCGCAGCAGACCGAGGACGCCGCCCTCGCCGCCGCGTTCGCGCCCCTCGCCGAGAAGCTGGCCGGCTCCGAGGCGACCATCGTCGACGAGCTGCTCGCCGTCCAGGGCAACCCGGCCGACGTCGGCGGCTACTACCGCCCCGACGCCGACCTCGCCGCCGCGGTGATGCGCCCGTCCAAGACGCTGAACGCCGCGATCGACGCGCTCTGACCCGGCGGGCCGTCCCGGCGTCCACGACGTCGGGACGGTCGTCGCACCACCGACGGGGCCGGTCCGCCAGGACCGGCCCCGTCGGCGTTCCCGCGAGCCAGCGCAGGTGTGCGCGAGTCAGCGCAGATCCCACCGACTCAGCCCAGGTGTGCGAGTCAGCGCGGGGGGGTGTTCGGCGGCCGACGGAATCGGCGTCACCAGGACCAGCCGCGCGAGCTGAGCTCGAGCTCCTCGCGCAGGCGCTCCTCCTCGGCGACGTGCTCGTCGGTGCGCAGCGGCTGGTCGACGACGGGCAGCCCCGCGGCACGGCACGCCTCGCGGAGCATCGCGTCGTAGGCGTCCTGGGCGGCCCGCCAGTGGTGGGCGCGGGCGTAGACGTCGGGGTCGTCGACGACGGTGCGGAGCTCGCGCGCGAGCTCGCCCAGCCGGATCTGGATGGCGAGCGTGGCCAGGGGGTCGGGGGGTGCTTGCCGTCGACGACGACGTCGCACGGCGGCCGTGTGGGGGGCGGAGCGCAGCCAGGCGCCGACCGCCAGGCCGGCGACGAAGAGCCCGACGGCGATGAGATAGGCCAGCTGCCACGTCAACGTGCACACCCCCGACCTCATTGTAGTGACCCCCGCCACACGTGCGCACGGCCCCGACGGACCTGACCGGACGAGGACCGCCGGCCCCCGGACGCGCGGGGCTCGGCCCCGCGGGACGCCGCCCGGTCGCACGCCGCCCGGTCGCCCGCCGCCCGGCAAGGCTCGCCTCACACGTCTCAGGGTCGCCTGTCCTTGCTGGCAGGACGCCGGAATGCGGCCTATTCTGGAATGGTTCCAGTGATCGTCGACCGGGTGACACCCGAGAGAGCGAGAGCACGATGAGCACCCCCAGCATCCACCGCAGCACCGACCGCACGCAGGCGTCGGAGCAGCTGACCGGACACCTGCAGCGCGTCCTGGTCGCCCTCGTCGACCTGCACGTCCAGGGCAAGCAGGCCCACTGGAACGTGACCGGCCGCGGGTTCCGCGACCTGCACCTCCAGCTCGACGAGCTCGTCGACGTCGCCCGCGAGCACAGCGACACCGTCGCCGAGCGGCTGCGCGCCCTCCAGGCCGTCCCCGACGGCCGCACCGAGACCGTCGCGACCACCACGGACCTGTCCCCCTACCCGGCGGGCCTCGTCTCCGTCGGCGACACCGTCGACGCCGTCGTCGAGCGCGTCGCGCAGACCGTCGAGGTCGTGCGCACGGTCCACGACGACGTCGACGCCGAGGACCCGACGTCGGCCGACATCCTCCACGAGATCATCGCCGACCTGGAGAAGCAGGCCTGGATGATCACCTCCGAGAACACCGAGGTCTGACGACCTCAGCACCGACGGGCGGTCGGCGCGGCACCTGCGGGTGCCCGTGCCGGCCGCCCGTCGTCGTCCGCGCGCGTCCCGCCGGGGCCGCGCCCTCGTCCCTGCGCTGAGTCGGCGATTCCTGCGCTGACTCGGCGGGACCTGCGCTGACTCGGCGGGGCCTGCGCTGAGTCGCGGGACGAGGACGGCCCGCCCCGGGGTCCGGGACGGGCCGTCGTTCCCACCGCCACCGCAGGGGGCGGCCGGCGGGTGTCAGCCGAACAGCGCGGGCAGCGTGCCCTCGTGGGCCTCGCGGGCGTCGTCGAGCGTGAGGGTGAACGCGTCGATCCCGTAGGCGACCTCGACGGCGTCGCCGCCGGTGGTGCCGAGGGTCAGCACGGGCACGCCGGCGGCCTCGGCGGAGGCGACGAGCGCGGCCTCCTGGGCGGGGTCGACGGCGACGAGCGCGCGGGCGGTGGACTCGCTGAACAGCGCGGCGAACGGGGTGACGCCGTCGCGGCCCACGACCGCGTCGAGGTTCACCGAGACGCCGACGCCGTGGCGCAGCGACGACTCGACGAGGCCCTGGGCGAGGCCGCCCTCGGACAGGTCGTGCGCCGCGGCGATCGCGCCGGAGCGACGGCCCTCGACCAGCACGGAGGCGAGCGCCTTCTCCGCGGCGAGGTCGACGCGCGGCGGGAGGCCGCCGAGGTGGGAGTGGACGACGTCGGCCCAGGCGGAGCCGTCGAGCTCGTCGGCGGTGGCGCCGAGCAGGAGGACGGACAGGCCCTCGGAGCGCCAGCCGGAGGCGAGGGCGGTGCGGACGTCGTCGAGGACGCCGAGCACGCCGACGACGGGCGTCGGGTGGATCGCGGAGTCGATCTGCCCGAGCTCGCCGGTGCCGTTGTACAGGGACACGTTGCCGCCGGTGACGGGCACGCCGAGCTCCTGGCAGGCGTCCGCGAGGCCCTCGATGGCCTCGACGAGCTGCCACATGGAGTCGGGGTGCTCGGGCGAGCCGAAGTTGAGGCAGTCGGTGACGGCCAGCGGGGTCGCACCCGTGGTGGCGACGTTGCGGTAGGCCTCGGCCAGCGCGAGCTGGGCGCCGGTGCGGGGATCGAGCTTGCCGTAGCGGCCGTTCGCGTCGGTGGCGAGCGCGACGCCGCGGCCGGTGGCCTCGTCGACGCGGATCACGCCGCCGTCGTCGGGCTGCGCGAGCGCGGTGTTGCCCTGGACGAACCGGTCGTACTGGTCGGTGACCCACGCCTTGGAGGCGAGGTTCGGGGAGGCGAGGAGCCGCAGCACGGTGGCGCGCAGGTCCTGCGCGGTCTCGGGGCGCTCCAGGCCGAGGCCGGTGACCGAGGCGCGCTGGAGCTCGTCCTGCCAGTCCGGGCGGGCGTAGGGGCGCTCGTAGACGGGGCCCTCGTGCGCGACGGTCTTCGGGTCGACGTCGACGATGCGCTGGCCGTGGTGGTCGATGGTGAGGCGGCCGGAGCCGTTGACCTCGCCGATGACGGACGTCTCGACGTCCCACTTGCCGGTGATGGCGAGGAACTCGTCGAGCTTCTCGGGCCGCACGACGGCCATCATGCGCTCCTGCGACTCCGACATGAGGATCTCGCCGGCGTTGAGCGACGGGTCGCGCAGCAGGACGTCGTCGAGGTCGACGTGCATGCCGCCGTCACCGTTGGACGCGAGCTCGGAGGTGGCGCAGGAGATGCCGGCGGCGCCGAGGTCCTGGATGCCCTCGACGACCTGCGCCGCGTAGAGCTCGAGGCAGCACTCGATGAGCACCTTCTCCATGAACGGGTCGCCGACCTGGACGGAGGGTCGCTTGGCGGGGACGCCGTCCTCGAAGGTCTCGGACGCGAGGATGGACGCGCCGCCGATGCCGTCGCCGCCGGTGCGGGCGCCGAACAGGATGACCTTGTTGCCGGTGCCGGACGCGTTGGCGAGGTGGATGTCCTCGTGGCGCAGCACGCCGACGCACAGGGCGTTGACGAGCGGGTTGCCCTGGTAGGAGCCGTCGAACACGAGCTCGCCGCCGATGTTGGGCAGGCCGAGGGAGTTGCCGTAACCGCCGACGCCGGACACGACGCCGTGCACGACGCGGGCCGTGTCGGGGTGGTCGACGGCGCCGAAGCGGAGCTGGTCCATCACCGCGACAGGGCGGGCGCCCATGGAGATGATGTCGCGGACGATGCCGCCGACGCCGGTCGCGGCACCCTGGTAGGGCTCGACGAACGAGGGGTGGTTGTGGGACTCGACCTTGAAGGTCACGGCCCAGCCGTCGCCGATGTCGACGACGCCCGCGTTCTCGCCGATGCCGACGAGCAGGTGCTCGGTCATCTCGGGGGTGACGCGCTCGCCGAACTTGCGCAGGTGCACCTTGGAGGACTTGTACGAGCAGTGCTCGGACCACATGACGGAGTACATGGCGAGCTCGGCGGCGGTCGGGCGGCGCCCGAGGATGTCCTTGATCCGCTGGTACTCGTCGGGCTTGAGGCCCAGCTCGGCGTACGGCTGGCTCTCGTCCGGGGTCGCGGCGGCGGTCTCGACGGTGTCGAGCGTCGGACGGGGGGAGGCCACGGTCTCGGCGCGGTCTGCGGTCATCTCATCCCTCGGGTCGCACGGGGTGCCGGACCGGGTGACCACCGCGCTCGGGGCGGACGGCGTCCGGCATCGGTCCGGGGCCTGGGTTCGCGCCCTGGCCCGGGTTCCCGGGTCGGCGCGGGTGCCAGTCTACCGGCCCGCGGCGGGGGCCCCGTCGTCGCCGACGACGGCCTCCGCGACGGCGTCGTCCGGCGTGTCCACGGAGGCGGCCATGGCGAGGAGGAAGTCGCGGACGGCGGGGCGGCAGTGCTCGGGGACGGCCCGGGCGGCGGCGAGCATGCGGGCGTGGGCGCCGGCGAGGCGTGCGCGGACCTCGGCGTGGGCGTCGGGGGTGGCGACGACGACGACGGAGCGGCGGTCGCGGGGGTGCGGGAGGCGTTCGAGGTGGCCGGAGCCGGTGAGCCGGTCGAGGACCTTGGTGGTGGACGCGGTGGAGATGCCGAGGTCCTCGGCGAGGTCGCGGGGCGTGACGGAGTCGCCGCGTCGCTCGGCGGCGATGACGTGCCGCAGTGCGCGCAGGTCGGTGAGGTTCATCGCCATCTCCCGGCCGGCACGGCGGCGCATGGCCTCGTCGGAGCGGCGGAAGACCCGGAGCGCCTCGAGGAGGTGCCGCGCGTCGTCGTCGTCCGAGTCGTACCAGTAGGCGGTTCCCCCGGGTGGCTGCTGCACGATCACCATGATACCTAGTTAGTCGAACTAGTTTCTTGCTAGGCTAGATTCTGCCCGATCTAAGGAGTTCCGGTGGACGCCTCCCACGCACCCCCCGACGACGCACCGTGGGTCTCCGCGAGCCCCGCCGTCCCGCCCGGCAAGCGGCTCCGCCCCCGGCTGCTCGTCGGCGCCTACGACACCCTCGCCCCCACGGCGACCGAGCCCGAGCCGCGCAGCGCCGCGCTGGCCGCCGGCGAGGCCGTCGAGTCGCTCCACACCGCGTTCCTCGCGCACGACGACGTCATCGACGACGACCACGTGCGCCGGGGCCACGCGAACGTCGCCGGCCGGTACGCCGCGCACGCCCGCTCGCAGGGCCTGCCCGACGCCGCCGCGCACGGCTACGGCGCCGCGGCCGGTCTGCTCGCCGGGGACCTCGCCCTCGTCGACGCGGTCCGCGGCCTCGCGCTGTGCGGCGCGCGCCCCGCCGTCGTCACCCGCCTCCTCGACCTGCTGGACGAGGCGGTCCGCCTCAGCGCCGACGGCGAGCTCCGCGACCTCTGGTTCAGCCACCTGCCGCCCGCCCTCGACGACGTCGTGCGCACCGCGCGCGGCAAGACCGCCGCCTACTCGTTCGAGCTGCCGCTGCGCCTCGCCGCCGTGCTCGCCGGGCGCGCCGACCTCGACGGCGAGCTGACCGCCCTCGGCCAGGACCTGGGCATCGCCTACCAGCTCCGCGACGACGTCCTCGGCACGTTCGGCGACCCGGAACGCACCGGCAAGCCCGCGACCTCGGACCTGCGCGAGGGCCGCGGGACGGCGCTGGTGGCGTTCGCCCGGACCACCGCCGACTGGCCGCGGATCTCGCCGTGGCTCGGCCGCCAGGACGCCGCGGACGCCGACCTCGAGGCCGTGCGGGCGCTCCTGGACCGTTGCGGCGCCCGCGCCGCCACCGAGGACCTCGCCCACCGCTACGAGCACTCCGCCGTCGAGCGCGCCGCCGCGCTCGGCCTGGACGCCCCCGTGGCGCAGCTGCTCGCGCTGGCCGTGCCGGCCGGCCACGATCAGGGAGAGTGGGCTGCATGACCGCCACCCGACCCACCACCGGTGCCGACCCCCGGGCCGGCGCGTACGACGCGGCCGCCGCCCGCGTGGCGCGCGCCGTCGTCGACGAGTACTCGACCTCCTTCGGCTGGGCGTGCCGCCTCCTCGGCCCGGACGCCCGCGACCACGTGCGTGCCGTCTACGCGCTGGTGCGCGTCGCCGACGAGGTCGTCGACGACGTCGACGCCTCCCTCACCACCGAGGAGCGCACGGCGCTCCTCGACGCCTACGAGCGGGAGACCGCCGCGGCCGTGGCCCGCGGGCACAGCACCGACCTCGTGGTGCACGGCTTCGCCCGGACCGCCCGCCGGTTCGGTATCGACGCGGAGCTGATCGACCCGTTCTTCGCGTCGATGCGCACCGACCTGACGGTGCGCGAGCACGACGCGGAGAGCATGGCCGTGTACGTCCACGGGTCGGCGGAGGTCGTGGGGCTCATGTGCCTGCGCGTGTTCGTGGGCGGTGACGACGACGCCTACGCGCACCTCGCACCGGGGGCGGCCCGGCTGGGCGCCGCGTTCCAGAAGGTCAACTTCCTGCGGGACCTCGCCGACGACCTCGACGACCGCGGCCGCGCCTACTTCCCGGGCGTCCACGGCGACCTCGACGACGCGACCCGTGACGTGCTGCTCGACGACGTCGACGCGGACCTCGCCGCGGCGTCGGCCGCGATCGACGGGCTGCCCCGCTCCAGCCGGCTCGCCGTCCGGGTCGCGCACGACCTGTTCGCCGAGCTGTCCCGCCGGCTGCGGGCGACGCCCGCCGCGGAGCTGCGTCGGCGGCGCGTGCGCGTCCCCGACGCCGTCAAGGCACGCCTGGTCGCCGCGGCGGTGCTGCGCGAGCGGGTCCGGAGGTCGTCGTGAGGGTCGTGGTCGTGGGTGGCGGGATCTCGGGCCTCGCGTCCGCCGCGCTGCTCGCCCGCGAGGGGCACGAGGTCGAGCTGCTGGAGCGGCACGACGCCGTGGGCGGACGCGCCGGCTCGTGGGAGCGCGACGGGTTCCGCTTCGACACGGGCCCGTCGTGGTACCTCATGCCGGAGGTGTTCGACCACTTCTTCGCCCTGATGGGCACCTCCACCGCCGACGTCCTGGACCTGGTCGCCCCGGAGCCCGCCTACCGGGTGTTCTTCGAGGGCCACGACGGCCCGTTCGACGTCGCCCGCTCGCGCGCGGCGAACGTCGCCGCGTTCGAGGCGGTCGAGCCCGGCGCGGGAGCCGCGCTGGAGCGCTACCTGGACTCGTCGGGCGACGCGTACGACATGGCGCTGCGGCACTTCCTCTACACGACGTTCGCGTCCTGGCGGCCCTTCGCGTCCCGGGAGGTCGTGACCGCGCTGCCGCGCCTGGCCCCGCTGCTCGGCCGCTCCCTGGAGGGGTTCGTCGCGTCGCGGTTCGACGACGTGCGGCTGCGCCAGGTGCTCGGCTACCCGGCGGTGTTCCTCGGGTCCTCCCCCGACCGCACCCCGGCCCTCTACCACCTCATGAGCTCCCTCGACCTCGACGGCGGGGTGCGCTACCCACTGGGAGGGTTCGCGCACCTGGTCGACGTGATCGCCCGGCTGGCGGTGCAGGCAGGCGTCACCCTGCGCACCGGCGCCCGGGTCACGGCGATCACGACCGCCGCCGTCGGGGCCCGGCCGGGGGGCGGTGACCGCCCGGGGCCTCCTCCCCCCGGACCGCGGCGCCCCCGCGCCCGGGCCACCGGGGTGCGGTGGACGGACGCCGACGGCGCCGTCCACCGCACGTCGGCCGACGTCGTGGTGACCGCCGCGGACCTGCACCACGTGGAGCAGGACCTGCTGCCGCCGCGGCTGCGCGGCCGGTCGGACCGGTCGTGGAACCACGGCGACCCCGGCCCGGGCGGCGTGATCGCCATGCTGGGGGTGCGCGGCCGCGTGCCCGAGCTGGCGCACCACTCGCTGTTCTTCACGGCCGACTGGGCCGAGAACTTCGGGGCGATCCGGGACGGCCGCGTCCCGCGCCCGGCGTCGGCGTACGTGTGCACGCCGTCGCGGACCGACCCGACGGTCGCACCGGCGGGCGACGAGAACCTGTTCGTCCTCGTGCCCGTCCCCGCGGACCCGTCGATCGGCCGGGGCGGCGTGGACGGCGCCGGCGACCCGGTCGTCGAGCAGGTCGCGGACGCCGCGATCGACCAGGTGGCCCGATGGGCGGGGGTGCCCGACCTCGCCGACCGCGTGGTGGTGCGCCGGACCGTCGGCCCGGGGGACTTCGCGGCCGACCTCGCCTCCTGGTCGGGCAGCCTGCTCGGACCCGCGCACACGCTGCGGCAGAGCGCGATGTTCCGCGGGTCGGTGCGTTCGTCGAAGGTCGCGGGTCTGCTCCACACGGGGGGCACCACGATCCCGGGCGTCGGCCTGCCGATGTGCCTCATCAGCGCCGAGCTCGTGCTGAAGGAGCTCCGCGGCGACACCGGTGCCGCTCCCCTGCCGGAGCCCGCCGCGGCCCCTGTCGCCACGGGTCCCGGCACGGCGAGCGCCGTGCCGGGGGACCGGTGACCTCGCCGCTGCGCCCCGGACCCCGCCGGTGGACGTGACCACCGCGTCCCTCGTGTCCCGGCTCCTCGTCGGGGAGCGGCCGCCCGGCTGAGCCGGGCCCTCAGGGCGCGGGTGCCGGGTCGCCCGTCGGGTCGCGGTCGTCGGCGGGGCGGCCGTCCAGGTCGAGGTCGATCGCCGCGAGCCCCGCCGCGAGCAGGCCCAGCACGAACCCGACCCTCGTGTGCGGTGCGACGACGCCGCGCTCCCGCAGCGCCTCGCCACGGCGGTACGCCCATCGCTCCCCGGCGACCGCCGCCGCCACGGCGAGGCCGACCGCGGCCAGCGTCCCGACGCCCACGGCGGCGACCGCCCCGGCGGTCGGCGCACCCGCCGCGACGACCGCTCCGGCGGTCGGCGCGGGGTTGTCGTCGGCGGGGTCCTCGTCCGGGGCGTCACGGCCCGCAGGTGTGGGGTCGCACGCCTCGCAGGGAAGGTCGTCGGGTCCGAGGTCGGGGCCGGCCGGGTCACCGGGCAGCGCCTCGACGTCGGCCGCGACGGCGTCGGCGAGGTCGCGCAGCCCGGCGCGCAGCTCCCGGCCCTCGCGCGTGCCGCCCACGGCCAGCGCGGTCGCGCCCACCCCGATCACGGACTTCGCGGTGGCGCGGGCCCACCGGGGGCCGACGACGTCCGGGACCGCGTACCAGGCCCAGGTCGTCAGTCCGGCCAGGGCGACGGTACGGGGGTCGGGGCGGCGCAGGGTGCTCACGGGCGGTCCTCCGGGATCGGGTGCGGTACCTCGTCGAACGGGGCAGGGGTCGCCCCGGTTCCCGGCCCGGACACCCGTGAACAACCCGTGAAGAACGTGATCTGCACCCGTGAACCCCGTCACATCTTGTTCAGTGCGACGCGGGGTTCCACGTATCTCCCCACCGTGCTTTGATGCGCCGGTGGAACACCTCAGGCCCTTCGCACCCCGCGCTTTCCAGTACGGGCTGGCGGCCTGGTCGTGGCTCGACCTGGCCGGCATGACCCCCCGGCTCGCCACCGTGTTCGGTGACGTCCTCCTCGAGTCCCTGGAGGGCTGGTGGTTCCTCGACACCGTCGAGGGCTCGCTCGAGCTCCGCTGGCCCACCGCCGTCGAGCTCACGGCCGAGCTGGACTCCCCCGCCGGCCGTCAGGACCTCCTGCTGGAGGACCTCGTGGTCGAGGCCGCCGCGCACGGCGTCTCCCCGGGCCCGGACGAGGTGCTGACGTTCATGCCGCACCCCGTCCTCGGGGGCCGGCTCAGCGCCGCGTCCGCCGTCCCCGTCCGGCTCGAGCTGGCCCTGCGCATGACCGGCGAGCTGCACCGGCAGCGGTTCGCCCCGGCACCGTCACCCCTCCTGCTCGGCCACAGCCTCCAGCACGCCACCCTCGCCCCGCGCTGAACCCCGGGACGTTCCCCGACGGGTCTCCGCACCCGACCGACCGCTCGCACCTGAGGTTCCCCTGAGCCTTCGGCGAGTCGGTACCGACTTGTGACCAGCACGACGTCTCCCCGGGATGCGGTCGGCCCGGAACTGACGTTGGCTGGGAGGCGACACGGATGAGGCGGACCGTGGAGGGTCAGGGGAATGAGACGCATGATGTGGACGGCGGGAGCCGTCGTCCTGGGAGACGGGATGCTCCTCGGGGCGTCCGCGGCGCTGGGCTGGATCGCCCTGGTGGTCCTGGCGGTGCTGGTCGGGCTGGGTGGGGCCCTGTTCGTCGCACGGAACGTCCCCGCGGGCCGCACACCGGCCCGCCCCGCCACCGTCACGCTCGGCGTCCCGATGCGGGAGGCCCCGGCGACCACCGAGACCGACGGCGCACCCGCGCTCGGCACCCCGGTGGCCGCTCCCACGCCGGTCGCCGCCTGACGACGACCGGCGCGAGCGGCGCGATCAGCGCTGCTTCTGCTCCTTCTTGCGCAGCGCCTTCTCGCTGACCGGCGCGTTCCCGGACGCCCGCAGCGCCTGGTAGTACGCGCGGGCCTCGTCCTGGCGCTCCGCCTCGGCACCCGAGGAGATCGCGGCCCGCAGGTGCTCCTGGCCGTAGCCCCACGCGTCGACCAGGTCGACGACGTGCGGCCGCAGCCGGCGCAGCAGCCGGTCCACGTAGCCCGTGACGGTGCGCGCCCGCTGGTCGGACAGCCGCCCGTGCAGCAGGTACCAGGTGAGGTTCCGCTCGATGACGGTGAGGCCGAACACGTCGCGCACCCACGTCATGACCAGGCGCGTGCCCGTGTCCTCGATGGTGGCCAGCGCCTCGGTGAACGCCTCCCACCGCAGCAGGTCGGCGTGCGCGCGGGCCGCCTCGACCAGCGCCGTCTGGTTCTCGTCGAGGATGCGGGCCGCCTCCGCCGGGTCCGCCTTGAGGGCCGGGCGCATCGCCTGGGCGACCTCCTCGACCATCGTCGCGACGCGGTCGGCGAGCAGCTCGCGCTGGGTCTCGGCGTCCCGCAGGTGCCCGGCCGCACGGCGCGGGTCGCCGACGTCCGCCAGCGCCTGCTGCGCCCGCCGCAGGCCCGTGCGGTGCAGGGCCGCCGACGTCGCCCGCTCGACGACGAACCGCGCCATGCCCGCCGGCGTGCGGGTCGCCCCCTTGACCTCACGGCCGTAGTCCGCGACCAGCCGCTTCGCGACGAGCTGCGCGAGCACCGTGTTGTCGCCCTCGAACGTCGCGTAGACGTCGAGGTCGGCCCGCAGCGACGTGATCCGGTTCTCCGTGAGGAACCCCGCGCCGCCGCACGCCTCGCGGCACTCCTGCAGCGTGTCGAGCGCGAACGCCGTCGACGTCGACTTCAGCGCCGCGGCCGTCGTCTCCAGGTCCTCGCGGCGCTCCGGGGTGTCCTGCGCGCCGGAGAAGACGTCGTCGAACAGGTCCAGCAGCCGCTCGTTCGCGAAGTGGCCGGCGTACGCCTCCGCGATGCGCGGGAACAGCCGGCGCCGGTGGGTCGCGTAGTCGAGCAGCACGACCTCCTCGCCCTGCGCCCCGGCGAACTGGCGGCGCTCGGCGCCGTACTTCACCGCGATCGCCAGGCCGAGCTTGGCGGCCGTGACCGCCGAGCCGTCGAGGGACACGCGGCCCTGCACCAGCGAGCCGAGCATCGTGAAGAACCGGCGTCCCGGGCTGTCGATCGACGACGAGTACGTGCCGTCCGGGGCGACCGACCCGTACCGGGCCAGCAGGTCCGTGCGCGGCACGCGGACGCCGGTGAAGTGCAGGCGGCCGTTGTCGATGCCGCGCAGACCGCCCTTGAGGCCGTCGTCCTCGCCGCCGACGCCCGGCAGGAACTCCATCGTCGCCGCGTCCCGGATGGGCACGTAGAAGCAGTGCACCCCGTGGTTCACGCCGTTCGTGATCAGCTGCGCGAACACGGTCGCCGCCGTCGCGTGCACGGCCGCGTTGCCCAGGTAGTCCTTCCACGCGCCCCGGAACGGGGTGTGGATGACGAACTCCTCGGTCTCCGGGTCGTACGTCGCGGTCGTGCCGATCGAGTCGACGTCCGAGCCGTGACCCGTCTCCGTCATCGCGAACGCGCCCGGCACCGACAGGTCCATCGCGCCCGGCAGCAGGCGGTCCTGCTGCTCCGGGGTGCCCAGGTGCAGGATCGCCGCACCGAACAGGCCCCACTGGACGCCCGACTTGATCTGCAGCGACGGGTCCGCCGCCACGAGCTCCGTGAAGCACGCCAGGTTGGCGCCCGGCTCGTCGAAGCCGCCCAGGCGCTCCGGGAACGCCAGCCACGACAGCTTGTCGTCGGACGCCACCATCGCGCGCATCTGCTCGAGCACCCGCTCCCGGTGCTCCGTCGGCGTCAGCGACTCGTCCTTCGCGTAGAAGGGGTCGCCCGCGCGGGCGCGGGCGCGGCGGCGCTGGTCGGGCCAGCGGCCCAGCAGCAGCTCGGACAGGCCCGCCACGTCGACGCGCGCGGTGGCGGCGTCGTCGGGCCCGGCGTGGTCGTCGTGGCCGGTGGCGGGTGCGGACATCGTCGTCATCAGGACTCCTGCTCGGTCTCGGGGGTGCCAGGGGTGTCGGGGGTGCGCCGGGTCGCGGCGTCGTCGTGGTGGAGGACGCCGACGGGTCCGGTCCACAGCCAGGTGGTGACCTGCTCGACCAGCTCGTCGCGGGTGAGGCCCTCGGCGCGGGAGTGCCCGAGCCACCACTCGCCGGAGCCGCGGACGAACCCGACGGCGCCGGACGCCCACGCGGCGGCCGTGGTCGGCGGGACGCCGGCGGCCTGCGCGAACGGTTCCGCGACCAGGGTGATCACGGAGTCGAGATAGGCGCCGAGCGCCTCGGTGCGGCCGTCGTCGGACTCGTTGCCGCCGATCGCGGTGCGCGTGACGAACCAGTAGACGTGCGGCGAGCTCTCGATGGTCTGGAGGTAGGTGCGCACCATGGCGCGCAGCGCCGCGTGGGGGCTGGGCGCCTCGGCCGCGGCCTCGGCGAGCCGGCGGTGCATGCCGCGCACCACGGCCTCGGCGACGGCGAGCCGCAGCCCGGCCTTGTCGTCGAAGTAGCGGTAGAAGATGGACTTCGACGTGCCGGCGATCGCCGCGATGTCGTCCATCGAGGCCCCGGGTCCCAGCTCGTGCACGGCCCGGCGGGCCTCGCGCACGAGCGCGGCCCGGCGCTGGGCGCGATGATCGTCCCAGCGGGTCGATCGTCCGTCAGGCCTCGGGCGCACCTGCTGCCCGTCCGTCGCGACCGTCATCGGCCACCCCCTGTGATCCGTCTCACGAGACTCACAGTATCAGGTACTGTGAGTACCACCTGAAATCGACCCAGTGTGAGGAAGCACGCCGTGGCCACTCGTCAGACCACCGCCGCGACGACGACCGGCGTCCGCGACGCCGTCGTCATCGGCGGCAACCGCATCCCGTTCGCCCGCGCCGGCAAGAAGTACGCCGACGCGTCCAACCAGGAGATGTTCACCGCCGCGCTCGACGGCCTCGTCGCCCGCTTCGGGCTCCAGGGCGAGCGCCTCGGCGAGGTCGTCGGCGGCGCCGTCCTCAAGCACTCCCGCGACTTCAACCTCGTGCGCGAGTCCGTGCTCGGTTCCGCCCTGCACCCCGCCACCCCCGCGTTCGACCTCCAGCAGGCGTGCGCCACCGGCCTAGAGGCCGCCATCACCGTCGCCAACAAGATCCGGCTCGGCCAGATCGAGTCCGGCGTCGCCGGCGGCACCGACACCGTGTCCGACGCGCCCGTCGCCGTCAGCGAGGGCCTGCGCCGCGCCCTGCTCGACGCGCAGCACGCCAAGACGTTCCAGGCCCGCCTCAAGGCGCTCGCCAAGGTGCGCCCCGCCGACCTCAAGCCGCTGGTCCCCGCCACCGACGAGCCCCGCACCGGGCTGTCCATGGGCGAGCACCAGGCCATCACCGCCGCCCGCTGGGGCATCACCCGCGAGGCCCAGGACGAGATCGCGCTCGCCAGCCACCAGCACCTCGCCGCCGCCTGGGACTCCGGGTTCTTCGACGACCTCGTCACCCCGTTCCGCGGCCTGACGCGCGACGACAACATGCGCCCCGACACCTCCGCGGAGAAGCTCGCGAGCCTCAAGCCCGTGTTCGGCCGCTCCCTGGAGACGCCCGCCACCATGACGGCCGGCAACTCCACCCCGCTCACCGACGGCGCCTCCACCGTGCTGCTCGGCTCGCGCGAGTGGGCGCAGGCCCACGACCTGCCCGTCCTGGCGAAGTTCGTCGACGCCGAGACCGCCGCCGTCGACTTCGTGCACGGCCACGAGGGCCTGCTCATGGCCCCCGCCCACGCGGTGCCGCGCCTGCTCGCCCGCAACGGCCTCACCCTCGCCGACTTCGACCTCGTCGAGATCCACGAGGCGTTCGCCTCCACCGTCCTGACCATCCTCGCCGCGTGGGAGGACGACGACTACTGCAAGAACGAGCTCGGCCTCACCGGCGCGCTCGGCAGCGTCGACCGCGCCCGCCTCAACGTCGCCGGGTCCTCGCTCGCCGCCGGGCACCCGTTCGCCGCCACCGGCGGCCGCATCGTCGCGACCACCGCCAAGCTGCTCGCGCAGAAGGCCGCGGAGACCGGCCGGCCCGCCCGCGCGCTCATCTCCATCTGCGCGGCCGGCGGCCTCGGCGCCACCGCGATCCTCGAGTCCGCCTGACCCCGGAAGGAGCCACCATGACCGACCGCTACGCCCAGGCCGTGAACTCCGGGTTCACCAAGACCCTCGCGAAGAAGCTCGGCCTGCCCCGCCCCGCGATCCTGCGGCGCCACCGCGCCGGGGACCCGCTCACCGTCGGGCCCGTGCTCGTCCTGGCGGACGCCGCCTCCAAGGGCGACGCCGACACCCTCGCCCAGACCCTGCTCGGGTGGGACCTCGACGTGCGCCGCGACCCCCACGACGACCTCCGCTGGGGCGCCGTCGTCCTCGTGCTCACCGAGGCCGCCGAACCCACCGCCGTCACCGAGCCCGTGCTCGCCACCGGCTCCGTCCTGCGCGCGCTCGCCGGCAACGGCCGCGTCGTGACGATCTCCCGCGCGCCCGCCGACGACGACACCCCCGCGCTCGCCGCCACCCGCCAGGGCGTCGACGCGCTCGTCCGCTCCCTCGGCAAGGAGCTGCGCGGCGGGTCCACCTCCAACGGCGTCGTCCTGACCGATGACGTCGAGGTCGCCCACCCGTCCGTCGTCGCCGCGCTGCGGTTCTTCCTGTCCGCGAAGAGCGCCTACGTCGACGGCCAGCTCCTGCGCGTCGGCCCGGCCGACGCCGCCGTCGTCGACGGCACGGGCTGGCAGCGGCCCCTGGAGGGTCAGGTCGCCGTCGTCACCGGCGCGGCCCGCGGCATCGGCGCGTCCATCGCCCGCACGCTGGCCCGCGACGGCGCCACCGTCGTGTGCGTCGACGTCCCCGCCGCCGGGGAGTCGCTCGCCACCACCGCGAACGCCGTCGGCGGCACCGCGCTCCAGCTCGACGTCACCGCCCCCGACGCCGGGCAGCGGATCCTCGACCACGCCCGCGAGCGCCACGGCCGCCTCGACGTCGTCGTGCACAACGCCGGCATCACCCGGGACAAGCTGCTCGCCAACATGAAGCCCGCGCAGTGGGAGTCGGTCGTGGCGGTCAACCTCGCCGCGCAGCTCCGCATCAACGAGGTGCTGCTCGCCGCCGGGATCGACGGCCTGCGCATCGTGTCGCTCGCCTCCACCTCCGGCATCGCCGGGAACAAGGGCCAGACGAACTACGGGTTCTCCAAGGCGGGCGTCATCGGGCACACCCGCGCCACCGCGCGGCTCCTCGCCGCGACCGGCGGCACCGCGAACGCCGTCGCCCCCGGCTTCATCGAGACCGAGATGACGGCCCGCATCCCGTTCGCCACCCGCGAGGTCGCGCGACGCATCCCGTCGCTCGCGCAGGGCGGGCAGCCGGTCGACGTCGCCGAGGCGATCGCGTTCCTCGCGTCCCCCGTCGCGGCGGGCGTCAACGGGCAGGTGCTGCGCGTGTGCGGCCAGCACCTGGTGGGCCAGTGACGGCTGCGCCCTGGCGGACCGGTACCGGGCAGGTGCTGCACGTCGAGACCCAGCAGACCCTCCCCGGGCTGGCCGGGCTCTACGCGCGCGGCGCCGCGGCGTCGGGCCGCATCGCGGCGGGGCGCGCCCTGCCGTCGCTGCCCGGCCTCGGGTCGGGGTCGCAGGACCCCGACCGACCGCTCGTGCTCCCCACCGTGGCGCTGCGCGTCTCCGGCGTCACCACGTCGGAGCTGCGCGGCCACCTGCGGGACTACCAGCGGCTGCTGCACGAGCCCGTCAGCGACGTCCTGCCCGCCGGGTACCTGCACGTCCTCGCGTTCCCCCTGGCCACCGCCGTCATGGTGCGCGGCGACTTCCCGCTGCCGCTGCTCGGCATGGTGCACCTCGCCAACCACGTCGAGATGCGCGGGCCGGTGCGCGTCGGCGACGTCCTCGAGGTGCGCGCGTGGGCGGAGAACCTGCGGCCCCACCGCCGCGGCGTCCAGGTCGACCTCGTCGCGGAGATCTGGCCGGACGGCGACGACTCCGGCCTGCCCCGGTGGCGTGGCGTGTCCACGTACCTCGCGAAGGGGTTCACCGCCCCCGAGCCGGACGTCGTGCTCCCGGCCGTCCCCGTCGACCCGGCGCCGCGAGGTCGTACCGCCGGTCGTGACGTCGTCCCCCCGGAGCACGACCTGGCGACCGGAGCCACGACGTCGCCGACGGACGCCTGGGTCCCGCCGCTGCCGACCGGCCGGTGGGCGCTCGGCCCCGGCACCGGCCGCGCCTACGCCGCCGTGTCCGGCGACCGCAACCCCATCCACCTGTCGTCGCTGTCCGCCAAGGCGTTCGGGTTCCCCCGCGCCATCGCGCACGGCATGTACACCGCGTCCCGCGCGCTCGCCGACGTCGGGCACGCCCGCGGCGACGCCTACCGGTGGACCGTCGAGTTCGCCCAGCCCGTGCTGCTGCCGGGCACGGTCGACGTCGCGGTGACGCCCGAGCTCTGCGACACCCCCGACGGGTTCGGCTACGTCGGCTGGAACGCCCGCCGCGGACGCCGCCACTTCCAGGGCGAGGTCACCCCGCTGTAGCGGCTGCCCGGCGCCGGTCCACGCTCGTCGGACCGGCGCCGGACCGCCCGCGACCCAGCGCGGACTTCCGCGAGTCAGCGCAGGATCCGCCGACTCAGCGCAGGATCCGGCGACTCAGCGCAGGATCCGCCGACTCAGCGCAGGATCCGCCGAGTCAGCGCAGGATCCGCCGAGTCAGCGCAGGATCGGGCGAGTCAGCGCAGGAATGCGCGACTCAGCGCTCCTGGCGGGCGAGACGGGCCTCGAGCCCCGCGCGGACGACGGGCCACTCGTCGTCGACGATGCCGTAGTAGGCCGTGTCCCCCACCGAGCCGTCCGCGGCCACCCGGTGCTTGCGCAGCACGCCCTCGGCACGGGCACCGAGCTTCTCGATGGCGGCACGGGACCGGACGTTGCGCGCGTCGGCCCGCAGGGCGACGCGGTGCACCTGCCAGACGTCGAACGCGTGCGTGAGCAGGGCGAGCTTCGCCGCCGGGTTGGTGGGGCCGCCCCACCAGGCACGGCCGTAGAACGTGTAGCCGATCTCGACGCGACACTGCGCGGGAACGTGCTCGTAGAACCGGGTCGAGCCCCGCAGCTCGCCGTCCGGCCCGACGACGGCGAACGCGTACGCACCGTCGGCGGCCTGCGCGGCGTCGACCACCGCCTCGACGTCTGCGACCGTGCGCGGCGGCGGGGACACCATCCCGAACCAGAGGTCGTCGTCGATCATCGAGAGCAGATCGGCGGCGTGCCGATGCTCGAGCGGTTCGAGCCGGATCCCGTGGGCGGTGAGTCGCAGGTCGTGGCGCACGCACCCATCTTCCCTGCTCGCCGGCGACGGCGGCATCGGGTCTCGTCCGGTGGCCACCGTGCTTCCCGGGCTCAGCGGGCGTCCCGTCCGCACGCCGCACACCCCGGACCCGGCACCGCTGAGTCGCCGAGTCCTGCGCTGAGTCGGCGGATCCCGCGCTGACTCGCACCCACCGACGCTGAGTCGCGCGGATCTGCGCTGAGTCGCGGGGATCTGCGCTGACTCGCCGAGTCCTGCGCTGACTCGCGGGGACGTGCGCTGGGTCGCGGGCGGACGGCGGTGAGCACGGCGGGGCTAGGGTCGGAGGATGGACGCCCTGCACGAGCAGACCGCCGTCGAGCTCCGGGACCGCCTGCGGGCGGGCGAGCTGACGCCGTCGGAGGTCGCGGACCACTTCCTCGCGCGCATCGCGGCGCGCAACGCCGAGCTGGGGGCGTTCTGCCTGGTCACGGCGGACAGCGCCCGCGAGCGCGCCGGTCGGCTCGGCGCGGGGCGACCTGCGGGCCCGCTGTGGGGGCTGCCGAGCGGGGACAAGGACCTGTGGAGCCGGGCCGGCGTGCCGACGGGGTTCGGGTCGCGGGCGCTGGCGGGGTTCGTGCCGGAGGTGTCGGACGACGTCGTGCTGGACCTGGACGCGGCGGGGCTGGTCAGCCTGGGGCGCACGACGGCGCCGGAGCTCGGGTTCCCGGCGTACACGGAGCCGCTGGCGGGACCCGTGGCGCGCAACCCGTGGGACACGTCGCGGGGGGCCGGCGGGTCGAGCGGCGGGGCCGCGGTGGCGGTGGCGGCGGGGCTGCTGCCGTTCGCGCCGGGGTCGGACGGCGGCGGGTCGGTCCGCATCCCGGCGGCGGCGTGCGGGGTGGTGGGGCTGAAGCCGTCGCGAGGGCTGCTGCCGTCGGGGTCGGGCATCGAGTCGGCGGGCGGGCTCGTGGTCAACGGTCCGTTGGCGCGCACCACGGCGGACACGGCGCTGCTGCTGGAGGGGATGATCCGGCGGCGGCCGGACGGCGGCGCGGCGCACCCGTTCACGCTGCGCGCGCCGGTCGCGCACGCGGGGGCGTACCTGGCGGCGGCGCAGCGGGGCGAGGTCGCGGGCCGGGACGACGACGGCGGCCGGTTCCGGCTGGGTGTGACGACGTGGTCCGCGTGGGAGGACTACTACGACATCACCGTCGAGCCGGAGGCGCGGGCCGCGCTGGACGCGGGCGTGCGGGCGCTGACGAGGCTGGGGCACGGGGTGGAGGACCACCGGTGGGACCCGGCGCCGGAGTACGGCGACGCGTTCCGCACCCTGTGGATGGCGGGGGCGTCCGCGGTCCCGGTCGACGACGACGCGACGCTGGACCGGATGGAGCCGTTGACGGCGTGGCTGGTGCGGCGCGGCCGGGAGGTGCCCGCCCGGGAGCTGGTGACGGCGCTGCGCACCCTGGTGATGTTCGAGCGGCGGCTCATCGCGGGGTTCGGCGACCTGGACGCCGTGGTGACGCCCGCGCTGGCGATGACGCCGCGACCGGTGGGCTGGTTCGACGCGGAGGACCCGGACCGCAACTTCGTGCAGCAGTGCCAGTACACGCCGTTCACGTCGTGGTTGAACGTGGCCGGCCTGCCCGCGGTCACGGTGCCCACGCACTGGACGGCGGACGGGCTGCCGATGGGCGTCCAGCTCGTCGGCCGTCCGGGCGGCGAGGCGACGCTGCTGGCGCTGGCCGCGCAGCTGGAGGACGTGCTGCGCTGGCCGGAGCGGCGGCCCCCGACCTGGTGACGTCGGTCAGTCGGGTGTCCCGGCGGCGAGGCCGCGGAGCTGGGTGCGCAGAAGGTCGACGGCGTCGGCGCCGAGGCGGTCGGCCCACCGGTCGGTGAGGCGGCGGCTGACGGCGGTGGCGGCGTCGCAGTAGCCGGCGCCGAGCGGGGTGAGGGTGACGCGCAGGGCGCGGCGGTCGGCGGGGTCGGGCGCGGTGGCGGCGTAGCCGAGGCGTTCGAGCTCGCGCACGACGCCGGTCATGGCCTGCCGGGAGACGCCGGCGCGTTCGGCGAGGGTGCTGATGGTGGTGCCGGTGGCGTCGACGTGCGCGAAGACGGGCACGTGGACGCGGCGGACGTCGGGGTGCCCCTGCGCGGCGACCTCGGCGAGCGTCGCGGCGACGACGGCGTCGGCGGCGGCGAGCAGCAGGAAGCCGAGGTCGTCACGGGACTGGGCGGCGAAGCGGGCGATGGCGTCCTCGGTCAAACTACGCAACCCCCTTGACAGAATACGCAATGCGGTTGACGATCATGGTCCCAGCCTACGACCTCGAGGACGTGCCATGATCACCGACCCGCAGACTCCCGCGCCCGGCAGCACCTTCCCGGCGCTCGAGCTCGTCGCCCCCGACGGCGCGCACCGCACCCTGTCCGACGTGCTCGACGGCCGCCCCGCCGTCGTCCACCTCATGCGGTCCGCCACCTGTCCCGTCTGCCTCGCGCACGCCGCGCACGTGCAGCGGATGCACGACGCCGGGGAGCTGGGCGGCGCCGCGTTCCTCCTGCTCGCGCCGGGCGACGCCGCCGAGGCGGCCACCGCCGCCCAGCGGGCCGCACGCCGCTCCCCCGTCGCCGAGGTCTGGGCCACGGGCGACGGTCACGGCGCGGCCGGGCTCGACAAGGTCGCCCTGCTCCAGCACAGCGGCACGTTCGTGCTCGACGGCGCCGGGACGGTGCTCGCGGCCCGCACGGCCGCGCTCCCGCCCGCGAGCTTCGACGCCGCCGAGGTCCGCGGCGCGCTCGCCGCGTTGCGCGACACGGCCTGAGCGCACGCCACGACGGGCCGGCGGGTCAGTCGGGCAGGCAGCCGACGGCGTCCTCCGCGCCCAGGGCGGCGGTGGCGAGCAGGCCCTCCAGCCCGGAGCCCTCGGGGACGGGGCGCGGGTCGTCGACCACGACCCACAGCCCGTCGACGACGTCGTACCGCGCGCGCGGCCCGTCCGCGACGAGGGCGGCGACGGCCGCGACCAGCCGCTCGACCTCCTCGCCGGCGGTGCCGACGCCGACGGACGCACGCACGGCGCCGCCGTCGAGGCCGAGGCGGGCGAGCAGCGGGTGGGCGCAGAACCGGCCGTCGCGCACGCCGATGCCGTGCTCGGCGGACAGGTAGGCGGCGACGAGGCCCGCGTCGCAGCCCGCCACGGTGAACGTCACGACGCCCACGGTGTCGGCGGCGTCGGGCCACAGGTGGACGACGTCCACGCCGTCGATCGCGGACAGGCCGGCGACGAGGCGGCGGCGCAGGGTGTCCTCGTGCTCGCGCAGCTCGGCGGGGTCGACCTCGGCGAGCGCCTGGCAGGCGGCGGCCAGCGACACGGCGCCGAGGACGTTGGGCGACCCGGCCTCGTGCCGGGCCGGGGCGTCGTGCCACTCGGTGGAGTCGGTGCGGACCCGCCGGACGGCGCCGCCGCCGGCGAGGTACGGGGTGCCGGTGTCGAGCCAGTCGCGGCGGCCGACGAGGGCGCCGCCGCCGAACGGGGCGTAGGTCTTGTGGCCGGAGAACGCGACGTAGTCGACGCCGGTGTCCGCCAGGGAGAAGCGGCGGTGCGGCACGAGCTGGGCGCCGTCGAGCAGGAGCCGGGCGCCGTGGTCGTGGGCGGCGGCCACCAGCGCGGCGACGTCGGGGGCCTCCCCGGTCACGTTCGACGCGCCGGTGACGGCGAGCAGGGCGTAGCCGCGACCCGCGGCAGCACCGTCGGCGAGCTCGTCGCGCAGCGCCTGGACCGTCGCGGCGGCGGTGTCCTTGCCGGTGACGACGGTCGTGTCGGCCTCCCGCTGCCAGGGCAGGAAGTTCGCGTGGTGCTCGACGTCGAGGACGAGCACGCGGCCGGGCGCGCCGTCGGCGGTCGCGGGGACGCAGCCGGCCAGCAGGTTGAGGGCGTCGGTGGTGTTGCGCACGACGACGGTGACGTCGTCCTCGCGTGCGCCGACGAACTCGCCGATGGTGCGGCGGGCCTGCTCGTACAGGGCGGTGGAGACCTGCGAGAGGTACCCGGCGCCGCGGTGCACGGAGGCGTACAGCGGGAGCGTCGCGGCGACGCGGTCGGCGACGGACTGCAGGGCCGGGGCGGAGGCGGCGACGTCGAGGTTCGCGTACGGGACGCGGCGGCCGTCGACGAGGGGGGCGAGGGTGTCCTGCCCGGCGACGGGCAGGACGGGGGCGAGGTCGGCGACGGTGTCGACCTGCGGACACGTGGGGGCCTCGGTGAGCGTGGTCATGACTGTCCCTCCTGGTCCGGGGAGGGGGCCTCCCCGCGCTTGCCCGACGCCGGTCGGCGTCGTGCCTGGTCGTCACCCGGGGCACCCCGCCGCGAGGGGAGGGTTGCCGGCCAGCGAGCCGGGGCTTCGCGCTGGCGCTCATGACCTGGCATCCATGCTGGGGTGCCGTCCGGACGTCGTCAAGTGTCGGGACGGGCATCTCACGATGCGGGCGATGAACGCCCGAACGACCACTCTGCGAGATGCCCGTCCCGCAGAGCGGACCTCCTGTCGTACGATCGCCCTGACCATCCCGAGCGGCCGAGTGACGTGGCACGACGACGCCGCAGCAACCCCGCGGGACCGGGCAGCGCCGTCGTCGGCGTCCGGGACGAGCTGGGTGCTACCGCCACGACCGATGGAGGAGTGCGCGATGACCGCGACCGTGCAGGCACGCCCCGCCGAGGGCTACGCCGGAGACATCACCCCGCAGCAGGCGTGGGACCTGCTCGCCACCACCCCCGACGCCGTGCTCGTCGACGTCCGCACCGAGGGCGAGTGGCGCCTCGTCGGCGTGCCGGACGTCGCCGGGCTCGACAAGCAGGTCGTCTTCACCCAGTGGGTGACCTCCGACGGCCGCCCCAACCCCGGGTTCCTCACCGAGCTCCAGGCCGCCGGCGTCACCGGCGACGGCCCCGTGGTGTTCCTGTGCCGCTCCGGGCAGCGCTCCATCGGCGCCGCCCGCCTCGCGACGTCCGCCGGGATCGCACCGTCGTACAACGTCCTGGAGGGCTTCGAGGGCGCGCCGGGCCTGAACGGCATCCGTGACCGCGAGGGCTGGAAGGTCGCCGGCCTGCCGTGTGCGGAGTACGCCCGATGAGCCGCGTCGAGATCCCCACCGGGCCGGGCGCGAACCCCGAGCTGCTGGGCGGGTCCGGCCGCGGCCCCCTGCCCGGGAGCGCGCGACCCGCGACGCTCGCCGTCCGCGGCGGGCACCGCCGCTCCGACTTCAACGAGACCTCCGAGGGCCTGTTCCTCACGCAGGGCTACGTGTACGACTCGGCCGCCGACGCCGAGGCCGCGTTCTCCGGCGACCACTCGCGGTTCGTCTACTCGCGGTACGGCAACCCCACGGTGCGCACGTTCGAGGAGCGGCTGCGCCTCGTCGAGGGCGCCGAGGCCTGCTACGCCACCGCGTCCGGCATGTCCGCGGTGTTCACCACGCTCGCGGCCCTCGTCTCGCAGGGCTCCCGCATCGTGTCCGCCCGCGCGCTGTTCGGCTCCACGAACGTCATCTACTCCGAGATCCTCGCCAAGTGGGGCGTGCAGGTCGACCTCGTCGACGGGCACGTCGCCTCCCAGTGGGAGGAGGCGCTGTCCACCCCCGCGGACGTCGTGTTCTTCGAGACGCCGTCCAACCCCATGCAGGACCTCGTCGACATGCGGCTCGTGTGCGACCTCGCGCACGCGGCGGGCGCCGTCGTCGTGGTGGACAACGTGTTCGCCACCCCGATCCTCCAGCGCCCCCTCGAGTTCGGCGCGGACGTCGTCGTGTACTCCGCGACCAAGCACATCGACGGCCAGGGCCGCGTGCTCGGCGGCGCGATCCTCGGCTCGGCCGAGTTCGTCGGCGGTCCCGTCGAGACGTTCCTGCGGCACACCGGGCCGTCGCTGTCCCCGTTCAACGCGTGGGTGCTGCTCAAGGGCCTCGAGACCCTCGACGTCCGGGTGCGCGCCCAGAACGCCTCCGCGCTCCAGGTCGCCCAGGCCCTCGACGGGCTCGACGGCGTGACCGGGGTGCGCTACCCGTTCCTGCCCTCGCACCCCCAGCACGAGCTCGCCCTGGCGCAGCAGTCCGGCGGCGGCACCGTCGTGACGTTCGACCTCGACGTCCCCGAGGGCACCTCCCCCGAGGCCGCGAAGAAGCACACCTTCGCGTTCCTCGACGCGCTGCGCGTCGTCGACATCTCCAACAACCTCGGTGACGCGAAGTCCCTCGTCACGCACCCGGCGACGACCACGCACCGCAAGCTGGGCGCCGAGGGCCGCGCCGCCGTCGGCATCACCGAGACCACGGTGCGGCTGTCGATCGGCCTGGAGGACCCGCTGGACCTCATCGAGGACGTCACGCAGGCCCTGCACGCCTGACGCCTCCGTCGACGCGGGGGCATGGTCGACGCGATGACCGGCCGGTCGGGGGCCGTCCACAGCGGGCCGCCGTCCACAGCGGTGCGCCGCGGGAGTGCACCGTCGGGCGGGCTGTCGGGGACTGCCCCTAGCCTGTCCCCGTGCTGCACATCCACCGCTCCGAGCGCGCCGACGCGCTGGTCGCGCCCCTCGCGGAGGTCCTGGCCGCGCCGCCGGACGACCCGTTCACGCCCGACGTCGTGGCGGTACCGACGCGCGGCGTGGAGCGGTGGCTGGCGCAGCGGCTGTCGCACCACCTGGGCGACGGCGGCACCGGCGCGGGGGTGTGCGCGAACGTCGACTTCGGCTCGCCGTCGCGCCTGGTCGCCTCTGCCGTGGCGGCGGTGACGGGCGTCGAGCCCGACGACGACCCGTGGCGCCGCGAGCGCCTCGTCTGGCCGGTGCTCCAGGTGGTGGACGCCGCCCTGGAGGAGCCGTGGGCGGCCCCGCTCGCCCGCTACGTCGGTGGGCCGGACGACGCGGTGCGGCGGTCGCGCCGGGTGGCCCTCGCCCAGCGGGTCGCGGACCTGTTCTCGGCGTACGCGCGGCAGCGCCCGGCGCTGCCGGTGGCGTGGCACGACGGCGAGGACTCCGACGGCGCGGGCGCCCCGGTGCCGTCGGACCTGGCGTGGCAGCCGGAGCTGTGGCGGCGGGTCCGGGACCTGCTGGCCGCGCCGAGCCCGGCGGAGGTGCTGGCCGACGCCGTGGCCGTGCTGGAGCGGGACCCGGCGGCCGTGGACCTGCCGTCGCGGCTGTCGGTGTTCGGGCCGACGCGGCTGCCCGAGGACGAGCTGCGCGTGCTGCACGCCCTGGCCCGCCACCGGGACGTGCACCTGTGGCTGCCGCACCCGTCGCCCGCCCTGTGGGACCGGGTCGCCGCGCTGCCGGCGCGCCCGGGGCGCTCGCGCCGCGCGGACCTGCCGGCCGTCGCCCTCCACCCGCTGCTGACGTCGACCGCCCGGGACTCCGTGGAGATGCAGCTGCGCCTCACCGGGGCGTTCGACGCGGACGAGGCCGACGTCGTCGAGACGCACCACCCGGCGCCCGCTCCCCCGGCCACGGTGCTGGGCGCGTTGCAGGCGTCGTTGCGCGACGACGACCCCGACCCGGCCGCTCCCCTGGTGATCGCGCCCGACGACCGCAGCGTGCAGGTGCACGCGTGCCACGGCCGGTCGCGGCAGGTGGAGGTGCTGCGCGAGGTGCTGGTGGGGCTGTTCGCGGCGGACCCGACGCTGGAGCCGCGCGACGTCGTCGTGCTGTGCCCCGACGTGGAGGCGTTCGCGCCGCTGGTGACCGCGACGTTCGGCGCGGTCGGGGACGGCACGACCGCGGCGCACCCCGGCCAGCGGCTGCGGGTGAGCCTCGCGGACCGCGGCGCGGGGGTGCTCAACCCGGTCCTGGGCGTGGTGTCGACGTTGCTGCGCCTGGCCGACGGCCGGGTGACGGCGTCGGAGGTGCTGGACCTGGCGGCGTCCGCGCCGGTGCGGCGCCGGTTCCGCCTCTCCGACGACGACCTCGACCGTTGGCGCGGCTGGGCCGTCGAGGTGGGGGTGCGCTGGGGCGAGGACGGCGCGCGCCGCGAGCGGTTCGGCATCGACCCGCGGGTGCGGCAGGGCACGTGGGACGCGGCGCTGGACCGGGTGCTCCTGGGCGTGGCGATGGCGGAGGAGGACGCCCGGTTCGTCGGCTCGGCGCTGCCGCTGGACGACGTCGGGTCGACGGACGTCGAGGTGGTGGGCCGGTTCTCCGAGCTCGTCGCCCGACTGACGGAGCTCCTGGCGGGGCTGACGGGCAGCCGTCCGCTGGAGGACTGGCTGGACACCCTCGACCGCGCGGTGACGCTGCTGACGGACCCGGCGCCAGACGACGCGTGGCAGACGGCGCAGGCGCGGCGGGTGCTCGCCGGTGTGCGGACGTCGGGCGAGGCGCACGCGGGCTCGCGCCTGGCGCTGGAGGACGTGCGGGCGCTGCTCGCCGACCGGCTGGCGGGCCGGCCGACGCGCTCCGGCTTCCGGACGGGCGCGCTGACGGTGTGCTCGATGGAGCCGATGCGCGCCGTTCCGCACCGGGTGGTGTGCCTGCTCGGCATGGACGACACGGTGTTCCCGCGGTCCGCCTCCCCGGACGGGGACGACCTGCTGGCCCGCGACGCGTGCGTCGGCGAGCGGGACCGGCGCACCGAGGACCGGCAGATCTTCCTCGACGCCCTGGGCGCGGCCGCGGAGCACCTCGTGGTGCTGCACACGGGCGCGGACGAGCGTACGGGCGCGGCCCGACCGCCCGCGGTGCCCGTCGCGGAGCTCCTGGACACGCTCGACCGGCTCGCCGTCCCGGCCGACGGCGGGCGGGCGCGCGAGCACGTCGTGGTGCGGCACCCGTTGCAGGCGGTCGGCGAACCGAACTTCGTGCCGGGTGCGCTCGGCACGCCGGGGCCGTTCAGCCACGACGCGGCCGCCCTCGCGGGCGCGGTGGCGGGCCGCGCGGACCGGACGGCACCCGGACTGCTGGTCACCGAGCCGCTGCCGGTGTCGGCTGCGCCGGTCGAGGTCGACCTCGACGACCTCGTCGCCGTGCTTGAGCACCCGGCACGGTGGTTCGTCACCCGCGCGCTGGGGGTGCGGCTCACCCTGGAGGCGGACGAGGTGGACGACCGCCTGCCGCTGAGCCTGGACCCGCTGGTCGGCTGGGGTGCCGGGGACCGGATCCTCACGGCGACGCTGGCGGGCGCGGACCCGCAGCAGGTGTTCCAGGCGGAGTGGCGGCGCGGGCAGGCGCCGCCGCGCAGGCTCGGCCACGCTGCGCTGTCGAACGTCATGGACCGGGTGAAGCCGGTGTACGCGACGGCGTCGAACGCGATGTCCACCGGCAAGCCCCGGTCGGTGGACCTCACGGTCGCCCTGCCGTCCGGCGTCACCGTGGTGGGCACCGTGCCGGGCGTGCACGGCGACCGGGTGGTGCGCGCCGAGTACTCGAAGCTGGCGCCGAAGCACCGCCTACGGTCCTGGGTGCAGGTGCTGGCGCTGGCCGCGGCGCACCCGGGCACGGCGTGGGAGACGGGCACGGTGGGCCGGGCGCCGGTCTCCGCCCCGCGGGCGGCGTGGAGCCGCATCGCCGCTCCCGAGCACGCCGAGGCGGTACGGCTGCTCGACGACCTCGTGCGGCTGCGTACCGAGGCGGCCCGCGCACCCCTGCCCGCGCCGCCCGAGGCGGCGCACGCCTACGCCGTGACCCGCGACAGGGGCGCCGTGGACGTCGCGGCCGCGCTCGGCGAGGCCCGGTACACGTGGGGCGGCGGGTTCGAGAAGAACGACGCCTACCACGTGCTCTGCTGGGGCCCCGGGGTCGCGCTCGACGCGTTCGCCGGGCTCCCCACCGACGACGACCGCCGCGCCCTGCCCGGCGAGACCACCCGGTTCGGGGCGCTGGCGCGCCGTGTGTGGGACCCGCTGCTGGAGCGCGAGGAGAAGGGGACCGCATGACCTCCGTGTTCGACGTCCACGGGCCGCTGCCGCAGGGCACGACGGTGCTGGAGGCGAGCGCAGGCACGGGCAAGACGTTCACCATCGCGGCCCTCGCCACGCGGTACGTCGCCGAGGGCGTCGCCGAGCTGCGCGACCTCATGCTGGTGACGTTCGGGCGTGCCGCCACCTCCGAGCTGCGCGACCGGGTGCGTGACCGCCTGGTGCGCACGGAGCGGGCGCTGCGCGCCGCCGACCCGGCCACCGACGACGACCCGCTGGTGCGGCTGCTCGCCGCCGTCGACCCGGACGAGCTGGACGCGCGCCGCCACCGGCTCGCGGTAGCCCTGTCCCAGCTCGACGCCGCGACGATCACGACGACGCACGGGTTCTGCCAGCAGATGCTCGTGGCGCTCGGCATCGCCGCGGACGTCGACCCGGCGGCGACGTTCCTGCCGGACGTGGCCGACCTCGTCCAGGAGGTGTCGGACGACCTGTACGTGCGCCGCTTCGCCGACGAGGCGCGGCCGGCGCTCACGCCGTCGCTGGCGGGCGAGGTCGGGCGGGCCGCGGTGAGCGACCACCAGGCCTGCCTGGTCCCGGCGGAGCCCGGCGGCGGCGAGCCGACGTCGGGGGGCGCGCTGCGCCACCGCGTCGCCGCGGACACCCGCGCCGAGACCCTGCGCCGCAAGCGCGCGCAGCACCTCATGGACTACGACGACCTGCTGGTGCTGCTGCGCGACACCCTCACCGACCCGGTGCACGGACCGACGGCGGCCGAGCGCGTCCGGTCCCGGTACCGCGTCGTCATGGTGGACGAGTTCCAGGACACCGACCCCGTGCAGTGGGACATCCTGCGCACGGCGTTCCACGGGCACCGCACGCTCGTGCTCATCGGCGACCCGAAGCAGGCGATCTACGCGTTCCGCGGCGCCGACGTCGTCGCGTACCTCGACGCGCAGGCGGACGCGACGACGGTGGCGACGCTCGGCACGTCCTACCGCAGCGACCGGCCGCTCCTGGACGCCCTGCACACGCTGCTCGGCGACGTCGCGCTCGGCGACCCGCGGATCGTCGTGCGAGCGGTGGACGCCGCGCACGAGGCCCGGTTCGACGGCGGGGCGCCGTTGCGGCTGCGGCACGTCACGAGCCGGTCGCTCGGCCTCAAGGCCGGGTCGGTGCCCGCTGTCGGGACGCCGCGGGCGCACGTCGCGCAGGACGTCGCGGCGGACGTCGTCGCGCGCCTGGGCCGGGACCTCGTCGAGGACGGCGGGGCACGGCGGCCGCTGGAGCCGCGCGACGTCGCCGTCCTGACCCGTACGAACGTGCAGGCGGAGCTGGTGCGCCAGGCGCTGACGGACCGGGGCGTGCCCGCGGTGGTGTCCGGGCTGTCGAGCGTGTTCGCGACGCCCGCCGCGCGGGACTGGCTGACGCTGCTGGACGCCCTGGAGCAGCCGGGCGCGCACGGGCGTGCGTCCGCGCTCGCACTGACGCCGTTCGTCGGCTGGGACGCCGCGCGGCTCGCGGGCGCCGACGACGCCGCGCACGACGTCCTGTCCGACACCGTCCGCCGCTGGTCGCGCCTGCTCGCGACCCGCGGCGTGGCCGCGCTGCACGAGGCCGTGACCCGCGAAGGGCTCGCGGAGCGGCTGCTGACCTCCACCACCGGGGAGCGGCAGCTCACCGACCTGCGGCACGTCGGCGAGGTGCTGCACGCCGCTGCGCTCGCCGAGGGGCTGGGCACCCAGTCCCTCACGGCGTGGCTGCGGCGCCGCATCGCCGAGGCCAAGGTCGACTTCGACGAGGAGCGCAGCCGCCGCCTGGAGACCGACGCCGCCGCGGTGCAGGTCGTCACCGTCCACGCCAGCAAGGGGCTGGAGTTCGGCGTCGTCTACGTGCCGTACGCGTGGGACCGCTGGGAGCCGACGACGCCCGACGTGCTGCGGTTCCACGACGACCACGGCCAGCGCACCCTGCACGTCGGCGGTCCGGCGTCACCCGGCTACGACGCGGCCCTCGACCGCAGCCGCGCCGAGGAGGCCGGGGAGGACCTGCGTCTGCTGTACGTGGCGCTCACCCGCGCCCGGCACCAGGTGGTCGCGCACTGGGCGCCGTCGAAGGCGAACTCCGCGAAGGGCGCCCTGACGCGGGTGCTGCTCGCCGACCGGCTGCTCGGCGGGGAGCCCGCCCCGCACGCGACGCCGCGGCAGATGCGCGACGACGACGCCCGGGCCGCGTTCGACGCCGTGGCCGCGCGGTCCCGCGGCACCGTCGTGGTCGAGGAGGCCGACGCGACGCCGTCGACGGCGCGCTGGCGGCCACCGGCCCGGGACCTGCCGCCGCTCGGGGTGTCCACGCTGGACCGGCTGCCGGACGCCTCGTGGCGGCGGGCCTCGTACACGGCGCTCACCGCGGGTGCGCACCACGGTCCGGCCGGGTCCGGGTTCGGTGTCGCGGTCCCGACAGGGGTGGCGTCCGAGCCGGAGGACGCCGTCGTCGAGGACGAGCCCGCCGAGCAGTCGGCGGACGTGCTGCCGGTCGGGGCGGTCGACCCCGGCCGGACCGGCGCGGGCGGCGACCTGCCGTCCCCGATGTCGGACCTGCCCGCCGGGGCGGCGTTCGGCACGCTGGTGCACGAGGTGCTGGAGTACGTGGACACCTCGGCGACGGACCTCGACGCCGAGCTGCTGGCGCACTGCACCCGCGCCGCGGCGTCGTCCCGGCTGCCCGGCACGGACCCGGCCCGGCTCGCGGCTGCGCTGGCCGTCGTCGCCCGCACCCCGCTGGGCCCGCTCGCCGACGGGGCCACGCTGGCCGACGTCCAGCCGCGCGACCGGCTCGCCGAGCTCGAGTTCGAGCTGCCGCTCGCCGGGGGCGACGGTCTCGGCACCTCGTCCCCCGGCGCCCGGTCGTCCGCCGCCCGGGCCGGCGGTACCGCGGGCGCGACCCTCGCCGACGTCGCCGCCCTGCTGGGTCGGCACCTCGCCGCCGACGACCCGTTCGCCGCCTATCCGGCGATGCTCGGCGATCTCGCCGCCGCGGACCCGCACCCGGCGGTGCTGTGCGGCTACCTCACGGGATCGATCGACGCCGTGCTGCGCGTCACGGGCGCGGACGGTGCGCCCCGGTTCCTCGTCGTGGACTACAAGACGAACCGGCTCGGAGTGCCCGACACCCCCCTGACGGCGTACGACTACCGGCCCGACGCGACGGTCGACGCGATGCTGCACGCCCACTACCCGTTGCAGCTCGTGCTCTACCTGGTGGGGCTGCACCGCTACCTGCGCTGGCGGCTGCCCGGCTACGACCCGGACGTCCACCTGGGCGGCGGGCTGTACCTGTTCGTGCGCGGCATGTGCGGGCCGCGGACGCCGGTGGGGCCGGACGGCGCGCCGCACGGCGTCGTCGCGTGGGTGCCGCCGCCCGGGCTGGTCCCCGCGCTGTCCGACCTGCTCGACCGAGGCACCCTGAGCGCCGAGGAGGCCGCATGACCGTGGACACCACCAGCGCCGCGCCCGTCGACGGCGACGTCCGCCTCGCCGTCGGCACGCCCGGCCTGCTCGGGGACCTCAACGCGGCGGGGATCGTCGCCGCGACGGACGTGCACGTCGCCCGACGCCTGGGCCGCCTCACGCACGAGTCCGACGAGCGGGTGCTGCTCGCCGTCGCGCTGGCGGTGCGCGCGCTGCGCGGCGGGTCCGTGTGTGTCCGCCTCGACGACGCGGCCGAGCTGGCGGCGCTCGCCCGGCCCGAGGACGACGGCACGATGTCGACCGATACCCCGGAGGACGCCCCCGACGGCATCGAGGAGGGCGCGCCGTCGCCCTGGCCGGAGCACCACGGCTGGGTCGCGGCGATCGAGGCGAGCCCCCTGGTGGCCGTCGGGACGGACGGACCGGCGGACCTGCCGGTCCGGTGGGTCGGCGGGCGCCTGTACCTGGACCGGTACTGGCGCGACGAGCTCACCGTGCGACGCCTCGTGGACGACCGCGTCCGCGCGGAGCCGTTCGACGTGCCGGCCGACCGGCTCGCCGGGGCGCTCGCCCGGCTCTTCCCCGCCGACGGCGACACCCGGCAGCGTCTCGCCGCGGAGCACGCCGCCCGACGACGGATCACGGTGCTCACCGGCGGCCCGGGCACGGGCAAGACGACGACGGTGGCACGGCTGCTCGCCGTGGTGCACGACGTCGCGGACCAGGCGGCGGCCGACGCCCGGCCGCTGCGCGTGGCGCTCGCCGCCCCCACGGGCAAGGCGGCGGCCCGGCTCCAGGAGGCGGTGCGCGACGTCGTCGGCGCGTTGGACACCGACGACCGGCAGCGCGTCGGCGAGCCCGTGGCCACGACGGTGCACCGGCTGCTCGGGTACCGCAGCGCCACCCGGTTCCGCCACGACGCGGGGCACCACCTGCCGCACGACGTCGTCGTCGTCGACGAGACGTCGATGGTGCCGCTGTCCCTCATGGCGCGGCTGCTGGAGGCGCTGCGCCCGGACGCCCGGCTGGTGCTCGTGGGCGACCCGGACCAGCTCGCGTCCGTCGAGGCGGGGGCCGTGCTCGGCGACCTCGTGCAGCGGCCGTCGATCGACGGCGCCCCGGCCGTGGACGGCGTGCGGACCGTGACGGCGGCGGAGGCGGCCGGCCCCGTCCCCCTGGCCGGTGAGGAGCCCGACCGGCTGCGCAACGGCGTCGTCGGGCTCGTGACGGTGCACCGGCAGGACGAGGACTCCGCGATCCTGCCGCTCGCGAGCGCGATCCGTACCGGTGACGCCGACGCGGTCCTCGCGGTGCTGCGCGCCGGGACGGGCGGCGTGGAGCTGGTCGAGACGGACACCGAGCGGCTCACCGAGGACGACGTCCGGGGCGTCCACGACGACGCCCTCGAAGCGGGCCGCCTCCTCGTGGCCGCCGCGGCGGCCGGGGACCCGGCCGGGGCGCTCGACGCCCTCACGCGGCACCGCGTGATGGTGGCGCACCGGCGGGGTCCCGTCGGCGTCGCCCGGTGGGCGGCGCAGGTGGAGGCCTGGGTCGAGGAGGCCACCGGCACCGACCGGGCCGGCACGGACGGGCCGTGGGTGGTGGGGCGTCCGCTGCTGGTCACCAGCAACGACGCCGAGGTCGGCCTCTACAACGGGGACACCGGCGTGGTGGTGGCGGACGGCGACGGCGTCGTCGCGGCGTTCGGCGACCCGCGCGACCCGGTGCGGGTCCGCACCCACCGGCTGCCCCCGGTCGAGACCGTGCACGCCATGACGGTGCACCGCGCGCAGGGCAGCCAGTTCCGGCGCGTGACGCTGATCCTGCCGCCGCCGTCGTCGCCGCTGCTCACCCGCGAGCTGCTGTACACGGCCGTGACCCGCGCGAGCGAGCACGTGCGCGTGCTCGGCACCGCCGAGGCGGTCCGGGCCGCGGTCGCCCGCCCGGTCCGCCGGGCGAGCGGGCTGCGCGACCCGCTCCCCCGCTGACACCTGGCCGACGACCGCCGGCCGGAATGCCGCACCAGCACAACCGGTTGACCCGAGCGATGAACGACATGACCGCTCCCCGCCTGTCCGTCCTCGACCTCGTGCCGGTGCGCACGGGCCAGTCCAGCGCGCAGGCGCTCGCCGCGTCGCTGGCGCTGGCCGGCCGCGCCGACGCGCTCGGGTACGAGCGCTACTGGTTCGCCGAGCACCACAACATGCCGGCCGTCGCCGCCTCGACGCCGCCGGTGATGATCGCCGCGGCCCTGGCGCGGACCGAGCGGATCCGCGTCGGGTCGGGCGGCGTCATGCTGCCGAACCACGCCCCGCTCGTCGTGGCGGAGCAGTTCGCCGCCCTGGAGGCGCTGGCGCCGGGCCGCGTGGACCTCGGCATCGGCCGGGCGCCCGGGTCGGACCCTGTCGTGACGGCGCTGCTGCGGTCCTCGGGCCCGACGTCCGACGTCGACCGGTTCCCCGAGCACGTGCAGAACATCCTCGCGCTCATGCACCCCGACGGCGCGCGCCTGCGCCTCACGGACGGCCAGGTGTACGACGTGCACGCCACGCCCGCCGCCGAGGCGACGCCCACGGTGTGGCTCCTGGGTTCCAGCGACTACTCGGCACGGCTCGCCGCCGAGCTGGGCCTGCCGTACGTGTTCGCCAACCACTTCTCCGGTGCGGGCATCGACCAGGTCCTCGCCCTGTACCGCGATGGGTACACCCCGAGCGAGGCCCACCCGAGCCCGCGCACCTTCCTCACGGTGAACGCCGTCGTGGCCCCCACGCTCGCCGAGGCGGAGGAGCGCGCCATGCCGCAGCTGCGCGCCATGGCGCGGCTGCGCACCGGCCGCCCGATGGGCCGCTCGGAGACCGTCGAGGAGGCGCTCGCCGAGCCCCTGGACGGTCTCGGGCAGCAAATGGTCCAGGACATGCGCGCCCGCTGGCTCGTCGCCGAGCCCGAGACCGCCCGCGCCGAGGTCGCCCGCCTGGCCGCCCGGCACGGCGTCGACGAGGTCATGGTCGTGCCCGTCGCGGGCACCTACGCGGGCGAGCCGCTCGACGAGACCCCGGGCCGCGTCCAGACCCTGGAGCTGCTGACCACCTGACGGCCCCGGGCCGTCACGGGCGATCATCCCCTGGCTCGGCGAGGGTCACCAGGAACCCCGGGCGCGGGTTCCCGTGCGCGTCGCAACCGTGGACGTGGGTGAGGGCGAGGAGGTCCTCCGCACCGACCTCCCACTCCCGCAGGGTGTCGGCGAGCCCTTCGAGGAGGTCGGGGACTGAGTCGAGCCCCGGCCCCTCGGGTAGGCGGAACAGCACGGTTCGCGACGGGTACCCGCCGATCCGGGCGACGTCGCCGTCCGCCGCCTGCCGCGACTCCGTGCCTGGCGACGACGTGTCGGTCGTGAACGGCGCGGCGGGAGTGCGCGACGTGCGCCCGCCCGACCCGGGCGAACGCGGCCCGCGACGCACCGTCACGCTGAAGCCCGGCAGGTCGACGCCGTCGTCAGTGAGCTCCCACCGGTAGCCGATGTCGATCACGTCCTCGGCCGCGACACGGTCGCGCCGCAGCCGTGCCGCCAGGTGCTCGACCGCCGCGGGCACTTCGTCCTGCCCGGGCCCGACGGGCAGGTTCAGCGCGTACGACGCGGTCGCGAAGACGGTCCGGACCACCGGCCTCCTGGCGGCCCCGCTCGGCCCGGTCGTCTCGTCCACGGTCACCCGTCCCTCCGTCCGTCCGCCCCACGTGCCACCCTCGGCACGCCTCCGGATGACCCCGGCGACGCGGGTGGCCGCCGAACCGTCTCACGATCCCCGTCGTGGCGCCTCGGTTTATTCCCGTGCGTGCCGCCCCTGCGGCGGCGACGATGCCCGCATGTCCGCCGTGCGCCTGGTGCGCTCCTCGACCCTGACCGACGACGTCGACTACGCGTACGCGTCCGTGGTGCCCGCGGGCACGCGGCTGGTGCACCTGGCCGGCGCGTGCCCGCTCGACGCGGACGGGCTGACGGTCGCGCCGGGCGACCACGCGGCCCAGGCGGGGCAGGTGGTGACGAACCTCGTGCAGGCGCTCGCCGACGTCGGGGCGACGCTCGCGGACGTCGCGTACACGCGGGTGCTGGTCGCGTCGGCGGACCGAGCGGACCTGGTGGCGGTGTGGCGGGTGGTGCGGGACGCGTTCGGCGACCACGACGTCCCGAGCACGCTGCTGGGCGTGACGGTGCTGGGGTACCCGGACCAGCTCGTCGAGGTCGAGGCTGTCGCGGCGCTACCGGAGGGACCGGGGCCGGAATGACGCCGGGGCTGCCGGGACGACGTGCCACGATGACGGCATGACCCTGCGACGCCTCACCCCGTCGGTGTCCGTCCTGCGGGCGGACAACCCTGGCCCGATGACGTTGGACGGCACTCGTTCGGTGGTGCTGCGGGCGCCGGGTGCCGCCGCGTGCGTGGTGGTGGACCCGGGGCCGGACGACGCCGCGCACCTGGACGCGCTGGCGGCGGTGGGGCCGGTGGCACTGGTGCTGGTGACGCACCGGCACGCGGACCACACGGCGGGCTCGCCGGGCCTGGTGGCGCGCACGGGTGCGCCGGTGCGGGCGGCGGACCCGGCGCACTGCCACGGCGGTGACCTGCTGACCGGGGGCGAGGCGATCGCCGCGGCGGGGCTGCGCGTGGACGTGCTGGCGACGCCGGGGCACACCGCGGACTCGGTGTCGTTCGTCGTGACGGGTCCGGGCGAGGACCCGGTGGTGCTGACCGGGGACACGGTGCTGGGGCGTGGCACGACGGTCCTGGCGGAACCGGACGGGTCGCTGGCCGACTACCTGGCGAGCCTCGACGTGCTGGAGGCGGTGGGTGACGGCCGCCTCGCCGTGCCGGCGCACGGGCCGGAGGTCGACGACCTCGGCGTGGCGGTGCGCGCCTACCGGGAGCACCGGCTCGTGCGGCTGGCGCAGGTACGGTCGGCGCTCGACGTGCTGGGCGCCGACGCGGACGTCGACGCGGTGACGGCGCACGTCTACGCGGACGTCGACCCGTCGGTGCTGCGGGCGGCCCGGCAGTCGGTGGCCGCTCAGCTCGCCTACCTGCGGCGCTGACCCGCACCCGGCGGACGCCGGGCCACGGGCCGACGCCGGGCCGTGACTCCGCGATCGGGCCGTCACGGTCCGGACCTCGCGAGGTTGTCGGCGAGCCGTGGCACGGTAGGCCCATGACCGACGACGTCCGTACCCCCGTCCGCCTGGGCATCGCCTCGGTGCCGACGCACGCCCCGGAGACCTTGCACGACCTGGCGGTCGCCGCCGACGCGTCGGGCCTGGACGACCTGTGGGTGTGGGAGGACTGCTTCAAGCAGAGCGGTCTCGCGGCGGCCGCGGCGGCGCTGGGCTGGACGGGGCGGGTCCGGGTGGGTCTGGGGCTGATGCCGGCGCCGCTGCGCAGCACGGCGATCACGGCGATGGAGGTCGCGACGCTGGCGCGGCTGTTCCCGGGCCGGTTCGTGCCGGCGGTGGGGCACGGCGTCCAGTCGTGGATGGCGCAGGCGGGGGTGCGGGTCGACTCGCCGCTGACGCTGCTGCGGGAGCACACCGTGGCCCTGCGGGCGCTGCTGGCGGGCGAGGAGGTGACGACGTCGGGCCGCTACGTGTCGCTCGACGCCGTCCGGCTGGACTGGCCGCCGACGACGCCGGTGCCCCTGTGGGTGGGCGGCGTGGGGCCGCGGTCCCTGGCGCTGGCGGGCGAGCTCGGCGACGGTCTCATCCTGGCGAACGCCCTCACCCCGGACGACGTGCGGGCGGCGACCGGCACGGCCCGCGAGTCCGCCGCGAGGGCGGGCCGCACCCTGGTCGACGTGCACGCCACCCTCATCGCGACGACGGGTCCGCGCGCCCAGGAGCGTCTGGACGCCGAGCTGCCCACCTGGGGCTCGGCCCCGGGCCGGGGCGTGGGCGTGGCGGGTGACGCGTCGACGATCGCGGCGGCGGTGCGGGCGCTGGCCGACGCCGGGGCGACGGCGGTGGCGGTGCAGCCCACGGCGGACGAGCCGGACCTGGCGGCCTTCGCGACGTTCCTCGGCACGGAGGTCCGCCCGCTCCTGCGCTGATCGGACGCCCCTGCTGGTCGCCGCGCGGGGGCCGGCCGCCGCGCGCCGGGACCCGCTGGGACCGCCGTCCGGACCCCAGTCGTGTCGGTGGTCCGGTCTAGCGTGGAGGAGTCCCACCAGCGACGAGGGAACGTCGAAGGAGACCGCCATGGACTGGAAGATCGAGCTGATCTTCGTGCCCGTCACCGACGTGGACCGGGCGAAGGAGTTCTACGAACGCCTCGGGTTCCACCCCGACCACGACCAGGTGGTGAGCGAGGACCTGCGGTTCGTGCAGATGACGCCGCCCGGGTCGGCGTGCTCGATCGCGTTCGGCGAAGGGCTGGGCGTGGACCTCGAACCCGGCCGGCAGAACACGATCCAGGTGGTCGTGCCGGACGCCGACGAGGCGCTGGCGCACCTGCGCGCGGTGGGCGCCGAGGCGGACGGCGTGGACGAGCAGGCGTGGGGCCGGTTCGTCACCTTCCGCGACCCGGACGGCAACCGCTGGACGCTGCAGCAGCTGCCGCCGCGCCCCTGACCCCTCGGGGGGCGGAGCGCGGTCGGCTCGTCAGAGACGCTTGCCGAAGCAGCGCTGCTCGGGCTCGCCCGCGTACCGGCCGTACGACTCGACCGGCTCGTAGCCGAGCGTCGTGTACAGGGCGATCGCCTCGGGCTGCGCGGTGCCGGTCTCCAGCACGAGCCGGCGGAACCCGACCTGCCGGACGGACCGTTCCAGCTCGACGGTGAGCCGCCGGGCAATCCCCCGTCCGCGGTGCTCCTCGAGGACGAACACCCGCTTGAGCTCGCCGGTGGCCGCCGGGTGCAGGGTCCCGTGGCCGCGGAGGTCGTCGGTGCCGGACACGTCGCGGACGCTGCCGCACGCGACCGCGACGCCGTCGACGACGGCGAGGAGCGTGACGACGATCGTCGCCGCGTCGATCACCTCGTGCGCGTCGTCGTCACCGCCGTACCGGCGGCCCAGCTCGGCCACCGCCTCGGCGCGCAGCGCGACGGCGTCGGGGTGGTCGAACGGCACCTCGACGAGCTCGACCCCGCCCGGCGCCGACGCCGCGACCGGGAGGTCGCCGTCGGGCCGGCCGGGGCCGGGGAGCACGGTCGTCATGCGTGGACGAGGGAGGCGAGCACCGAGGTGAAGAAGCCGAGCCCGTCGACGCCGGTGCGGGACCCGTCGGCCGCCTCCGGACCGAAGCCCGCCTCGACGGCGTGCTCGGGGTGCGGCATGAGGCCGACCACGTTGCCCGCCGCGTTGCTGATGCCCGCGATGTCGCGGCGCGACCCGTTCGGGTTCCAGCCGACGTAGCGGAACGCGACGCGGCCCTCGCCCTCCAGCTCGTCCAGGGTGCGCTCGTCGGCGACGAACTGCCCGTCCTGGTTCTTCAGCGGGATGGTGATCTGCTGGCCCGCGACGTACCGGTTGGTCCACGCGGTGTCCGCGTTCTCGACGGCCAGGACCTGCTCGCGGCAGATGAAGTGCAGGTGGTCGTTCTTCACCATCGAGCCGGGCAGCAGGTGCGCCTCGGTGAGGATCTGGAAGCCGTTGCAGATGCCGAGCACCGGCATCCCGCCCTTCGCGGCGTCCACGAGGGCGTCCATCGCGGGCGCGAACCGGGAGATCGCGCCGGCGCGCAGGTAGTCGCCGTACGAGAACCCGCCGGGCAGCACGACGGCGTCGACGCCCTGGAGGTCGCCGTCCGCGTGGAAGATCGACACCGGCTCGCCGCCGGCCAGGCGGATGGCGCGCGCGGCGTCCCGGTCGTCGAGCGTGCCGGGGAACGTGATGACGCCGACGCGGGCGGACGCGAGCGTGGGGGCGCTCATCAGGCCGACACCCCGGCGGACTCCTCGGACGCGTCGGCGACGCGCACGACGTCCTCGATGATCGGGTTCGACAGGAGGGTCTCGGCGGCCTCGCGGGCGGCCTGCAGGACCTCCGGCGTCACCTCGCCGTCGACCTCGAGCTCGAACCGCTTGCCCTGACGGGCACCGGTGAACTGGGTGAAGCCGAGGCGCGGCAGCGCCCCGACGACGGCCTTGCCCTGGGGGTCCAGGATCTCGGGCTTCGGCATGACCTCGACGACGACGCGTCCCACAACGGGCTCCTCAGGTGCTCTGCACGGTGCCGTCGCTCCGGGATCCCGGTGCCGGACGGCGCGGAGGCGCGCGGGCAGCGGGCGGGAGCACGACGGCGGGATTCCGCGGGTCAGTCTACCCGGGGTCCGGAGGTCGCCGGACCTCGGCGCCCGGCCGCGGACCGATCCGGGCGGGCCTTGGGTCCCGTGCGGCGGGGCGGTCCTCCGCCTCCTCCAGCTGTGCGCGCAGCCGCTCGACGTCGGCGCCCAGCGCGGCCTGCGGCGGCACCGCGCTCCACCGTTCCTCCTCGGCGGCGTCCACGCCCGGTGTGCCGCTCGCGTCGTCCGCCGCGCCGCCGCCCGTGGTGGGGACGTGCGGCACGACGAGACCGTCGTCGAGCGGTGGGCGGCCAGCAGCTTCCGGTAGACGGCGCCCCGGACGTTTCACGGACGCGTCGCCGCGACCCGGCGTCCCGGTCCCGGTCTCGGGACACAGGTGCGGCATGTCGGACACGACCGATACCGTCGGGCGCACAACCCTCAGTCAGGAGACACACAGTGAACGTCCCGCCGTCGGGCGACCCGTACGCCCCGCAGCCCGCCTCCTCCGGTCCGACCGACGCCCCGCCCGCCCCCGGGTCCCCCGCCGGTCCCCCGCCCGGGTACGGCGCACCGGTCCCGACCGACGGCGTCTCCATCGGCGCCCTCGTCACCGGCCTCCTCGGCCTCGCGCTGATCCCCGTCAGCCTCGGCATCGCCGGCATCGTGCGCACCAAGGACAAGAAGCGTCGCGGCCGCGGGCTCGCCATCGCGGGCCTCGTGCTCGGCGTGCTGTCGACCGTCGTGTGGGGCTTCGTCCTGGCCGGCGCCGTGTTCCTCGCCACCAACCAGGACGCCGTCGCGGACAGCCTCGCCGACTCGTTCAACGAGGTCTACCAGGAGCAGACCGGCACCGACCTCGTCGTGGGCGACTGCTTCGAGCCCCCGGCGGACCTCACCAGCGGCGACCCGCTGGAGAGCGCCGACTGCGCCACCCCGCACACCGCCGAGGCGTACGAGGTCTACGACCTGCCCGACGGCGACTTCCCCGGCATGGAGGCCGTCGCGGCCGAGGCGCAGACCCGCTGCCTCGACGCGTTCGCGCCCTACGTCGGCTCCGAGTACGTCGACTCCTCCCTGGACGTCATGTACTTCCACCCGACCGACGTGTCGTGGACCTTCGGCGACCGCCGCGTCGTGTGCGGCATCGTGACGATGGACGGCACCCCGCTGGAGACCACGGTCGCGGGCAGCGCCCTCTGACCTCCGGACACGACGACGCCCGCCCCTCGCACCGAGGGGCGGGCGTCGTCGTCCGCGGGCGTCGGCTCAGAGCGGACGGCCCGTGAGGCGCTCGTACGCCTCCAGGTAGCGCTCGCGCGTGCGCAGCACGACGGCGGCGGGCAGCGCGGGCGGTGCGGCGTCGCCGGCGCGGTCCCAGCCGGACTCCGCGGACGTCAGCCAGTCGCGGACGTACTGCTTGTCGAAGCTGGCCTGCGCGCGGCCCGGCTCCCAGTCGTCGGCGGGCCAGAACCGCGACGAGTCCGGCGTGAGGACCTCGTCGCCGAGGACGATGCGCCGCTCGCCGTCCGGGCCGGTGACGGTGCCGAACTCCAGCTTGGTGTCCGCGAGGACGACGCCGCGCTCGCGGGCGATCTCCTCGGCGCGGCCGTAGACCGCCAGGGTGAGGTCGCGCAGCGCGGCCGCGTCGGCGTCGCCGATGCGCCGCGCCACCTCGTCGAACGACACGTTCTCGTCGTGCTCGCCCACCTCGGCCTTGGTGGCGGGCGTGAAGATCGGCTCCGGCAGCCGCGAGCCGTCGACGAGCCCCGCCGGCAGCGCGATGCCGGTGACCTCGCCGTTCGCGCGGTACTCCGCGAGCCCGGACCCGGTGAGGTAGCCGCGCGCGACGCACTCGACGGGGAACATGTCCAGGCGGCGGCAGATCATCGCGCGGCCCGCGACGACGTCCGGGACCAGCCCGTCGCCCGGCTCCGCGCTGGCCTCGGTGGACACCACGTGGTTGTCCACCAGGTCGGCGAGCTGCTCGAACCACCACAGGCTGAGCTGGGTGAGGACCACGCCCTTGTCCGGGATGCCGGGGCTCAGGACGTGGTCGTACGCGGACACACGGTCGGACGCCACGACCAGCACGACGTCGCCCAGGGGGTGCACGCCACCGAGCGCGGGCAGGTCCGGCGCGTACAGGTCGCGGACCTTGCCCGAGTAGACGTGCGTCCACCCCGGCAGGTCGAGCGGGCCGCCGGCGAAGGCGTCGGGCAGGTCATCGGTGCGCGCGTCGGTCACGAGGCACAGTCTCCCATCCCGGGCCTCGCACTCCGTCGCCGGCACGTCCCCCCGGCCCCGACAGCGCCGCCGCCGCCAGCGCCTCCGGGTCAGACGGAGGAGAGGGTGTCCCGGTGCGGCACCGGGGCACCGCCTGCTCGGTCGAGCAGTGTGTGACGGGCGAGCAGCGGTGCGTCTGCCACACTCGCACGAGCTCGCCGGACCCGGAGATCGGAGACCCATGTCTGCCCGTGCACCACGCAGGCGCCTGGCTTACGTCATGACCCTTGCCGCCCTGGTGGCAGCAGGCTGCGACGGGCCGGCCGAGGAGCTGGACCTCGGTGTGGCCTACTCGTCCCTCACCGAACTCGAGGACGCGAGCACCACGGCAGTCCTGTTCACCACCACGGAAGACCGTCGGGTCGAGGGCGACCCCGACCTCCCGTTCACCGTCACCAGCGCCGTCGTCGCCGCGACGGACGCCCGAGGCGATCTCGAGCCCGGTCAGGGGATCGAGATCCGCCAGATGCAGGGGCGGTTCTCCAACATCGCGCCGACCCTCGACCCGGACCAGTCGTACGTCGCCTACCTCAAGCCCTGGACGTCCTTCGACCCGGACGACACGGAGGGCGACGGTCAGCTCGTCGTCGTCGGCGGCCAGAGCGTGTGGCGGGTCAAGGGAGACACGGGCAGCCTGACGACACCCGACAGCCTGCTCCCCGACCGCGTCGCCGTGACCACCGACGGCGGCGTCCTGGCGGTCACGTCCTGACCCACGACGGGTCCGGGGTCAGGGGACGGTGACCTCGCCCCGCTCGGCCTTCAGCGCGATGTCCGTGCGGTGGTGGGAGTCCGCCAGGTCGATCTTCGCGACGCCCGCGTAGGACGCTGCGCGTGCGGCGGCGAGGTCGGTGCCGCGACCCACGACGGACAGCACGCGGCCGCCGGCGGACACGAGCGTGCCGTCGTCGGTCAGGGCGGTGCCCGCGTGCAGGACGTGCACGTCGTCCAGGGCTGCGGCGTCCTCGATGCCGGTGATCGGGTCGCCGGTGCGGGGACCCTCGGGGTACCCGTGGGAGGCGACGACGACGTTGACGACGGCCTCGTCGGACCAGTGCAGCGGCGGCAGGTCGGCGAGCTCGCCGCGGGCGGCGGCCAGCATGACGCCGGACAGCGGGGTGTCGAGGCGCGCGAGGACGGCCTGGATCTCGGGGTCGCCGAACCGGGCGTTGAACTCGACGACGCGGGTGCCGCGCGAGGTGAGGGCGAGGCCGACGTACAGGACGCCGGAGAACGGGGTGCCGCGGCGGGCCATCTCGTCGACGGTGGGCTGCGCGATGCGGTCCACGACCTCCCCGACGAGCCCGGCGGGCGCCCAGTCGAGCGGCGTGTAGGCGCCCATGCCGCCGGTGTTGGGGCCGGCGTCGGCGTCGAAGACGCGCTTGAAGTCCTGCGCGGGGACCATCGGGACGACGGTCGTGCCGTCGCACAGGCAGAACAGGGACACCTCGGGGCCGTCGAGGTACTCCTCGACGACGACGACACCCTCGTCGCCGCGCGCGGCGAGCGCCGCCTCGCCGTGCGCCAGGGCCGCGGCGCGGTCGGACGTGACGACGACGCCCTTGCCCGCGGCCAGGCCGTCGTCCTTGACGACGTAGGGGGCGCCGAACGCGTCGAGGGCATCGGCGAGCTCGTCGACCGTGGTGCAGACGTGCGCCATGGCGGTCGGCACGCCGGCGGCGGCCATGACCTCCTTGGCGAACGCCTTGGAGCCCTCGAGCTGCGCGGCCTGCGCGGACGGGCCGAAGACGGGGATCCCGGCGTCGCGCACGGCGTCGGCGACGCCCGCGACGAGCGGCGCCTCCGGGCCGACGACGACGAGGTCGGCGCCGAGCGAGGTCGCGAGGCCCGCGACGGCGGCGCCGTCGAGGGCGTCCACGGCGTGCAGCGTCGCCTGCCGGCCCATGCCCGGGTTGCCGGGTGCGGCGTGCAGCTCGTGCGGTGCACCCCCCGTGGCGGACTCGGACGCGAGGGCGTGGACGATGGCGTGCTCGCGGGCACCGTTCCCGACGACGAGGATCTTCACGGGCGCCAAGTCTAGGCGGCGCGGCCGGTCGTCCGCGCGGACCGTCGGGTCCCGGACGGCCGCCCACCCCGGTGCGGCGCGACCGCGCAGGTCAGCCGTGCGCCGCGGGCGGGACGGTGGCGTCCTGGCCGGACCGGGCGAGGGCAGCGGCGACGAACCCGCCGTCACGCAGGCGCTCGACGGCGTCGCGCAGCCAGGCGACGGCCTGCGGCGTCCGGTCCCGGCCCGTGGCGACGGCCTGCCGGATCTCCGTGAAGCGCGGCTCCAGGACCCTCAGGCCGCCCTGCTCGGCTACCCACCGCTGCACGGGCTGGCGGATGCCCGCGGCGACCTCCAGCCCGGCGGACTCGAACACCGCGGTGCCCTCGGCGCCGCGGACCACCTCGGCGCGCTCCAGCGTCCGGGTGAGGAACAGGTCGTAGGCCGACCCCTCCTTGACACCGACCCGCACGCCGGCGGCGTCGACGTCCTCGGCCGTGCGGACCGGGGAGCCGTCGCGGACGGCGAACACGCCCTCGATGAGCACGTACGGCTCCGTGAACGCCACCTCGGCGGCACGGGCCGGCTCGACGGCGAGGAACCCGACGTCGGCCCGCCCCTCCGCGACGGCCGCGAACGACAGCCGGGCCGCGTCGACGCACGCGAACGTCACCGGGACGCCGAGCAGCCGGGCGACCTCGCGCGCGAGGTCCACCGTGACGCCGCGGGGGTCGTCCGGCGTGCCCTGCGCGAGCACCGGGTTGCCGAGGTTGACCACCGCCCGCAGCCTGCCCGTGGGCGCGAGCGCGGCGACGACGTCGGGGCCGGGGGCGGGCACGTGGCTCATGGGCGCGAGTGTAGACACCGCCCCGGACGCGACGAGCGTCCCCGCGCGACCCGTTCCGGGGAACCGGAGGGGACGCACGGGGACGCTCGTCGGGCGGCCCGCAGGCCGGGACGCGGTCAGCCGCGCGGGTGCACCAGGTCGTGGACCGGGATGATCTCGTCACGACGCGGGCCCACGCCCACCGCGGAGATGCGGCAGCCCGAGACGTCCTCCAGCGCGTTCAGGTATGCGCGGGCGTTGGCCGGGAGCTCCTCCAGGGTGCGGCAGTGCGAGATGTCCTCCCACCAGCCGGGGAACTCCTCGTAGATCGGCTTCGCGTGGTGGAACGCCGACTGGTCGTCCGGCATCTCGTCGTAGCGGGTGCCGTCGACGTCGTAGGCCACGCAGACGGGGACCTTCTCCATGCCCGTGAGGACGTCGAGCTTGGTCACCACGAGGTCGGTCAGGCCGTTGACGCGCGCCGAGTAGCGCGCGATCACCGAGTCGTACCAGCCGCAGCGGCGGGCGCGGCCCGTGGTCACGCCGTACTCGCCGCCCGTCTTGAGCAGGTACTCGCCGTTCGCGTCGAACAGCTCGGTGGGGAACGGCCCCTCGCCGACGCGGGTCGTGTACGCCTTGATGACGCCGATGACGGAGTCGATCCGGGTCGGGCCGACGCCCGAACCCGTCACCGCGCCGCCGGCCGTCGCGTTCGACGACGTGACGAACGGGTACGTGCCGTGGTCGACGTCGAGCATGGTCGCCTGGCCGCCCTCGAACAGGACGGTCTTGTCGTCGTCGAGGGCGCGGTTCAGCACCAGGCCCGTGTCCGCGACCATCGGCTTGAGCCGCTCGGCGTGCGCGAGCAGCTCCTCGACGACCTCGTCGACCTCGACGGCGCGACGGTTGTACACCTTCACGAGCAGGTGGTTCTTCTGGTCGAGGGAGCCCTCGACCTTCTCCGCGAGGATCTTCGGGTCGAACAGGTCCGCGATCCGCAGGCCCACCCGGTTGATCTTGTCCGCGTACGCGGGGCCGATGCCGCGCCCCGTGGTGCCGATCCGGCGCTTGCCGAGGAACCGCTCCGTCACCTTGTCGAGGGTGCGGTGGTAGCTGGCGATGACGTGCGCGCCCGACGACACCAGCAGCTTCGACGTGTCGACGCCGCGCTCGTTCAGCGCGTCGAGCTCCTCGTACAGCACCTCGATGTCCACCACGACGCCGTTCGCGATGACCGGCGTGACACCCGGGGAGAGGATGCCGGACGGCAGCAGGTGCAGGGCGTACTTCTCGTCGCCGATGACGACCGTGTGCCCGGCGTTGTTGCCGCCGTTGAACTTGACGACGTAGTCGACCCGGTCACCCAGGAGGTCCGTCGCCTTCCCCTTGCCCTCATCGCCCCACTGGGCACCGACGAGCACCACCGCTGGCATGGGATCCACTCTCCTCGAGGGTCGGTTGGGGACACGGCCGGACCGGCCGGGCCCCGCCAGAGTTTACCTGCCCATGACCTGGGGGGTCGGGAGGTCCGGCTCAGGCGGGCCGGGGACGCTGCGGGAGCGTGATCGGCGTCGCACCCGACGCGGGAGCCGTCTGCTCGCACCGGTGGTCGGAGTCGACGCGGAACAGGTCGAGCGCGCCGCACACCTCCAGGACGAACAGGTCGCGCTCGTCGGCACCGCGCAGCACCGTGGCGCCGCCGCGCTTGCGCCCCGAGTCCGCGAGCGAGATGAGGAACGCCGCGCCCGTGGAGTCCATGAAGGTGACCCGGCACATGTCGATCACCAGGAGCTGTCGGCGCAGGCCGACGACGCGTGCCGTGATCTCCGGGAACTGCTCCCTCTCGGCGAGGTCCAGGTCACCCGCGATCACGAGCGTCGTCGTCGTGGAGGACGTCGCGATCTCGATCATGGCGCCGAGCCTACCCGCGGGTCGCCCGGAGCGCGGGTCGGGAGCGGGGGCACCGATGGTGACGGTCCCGGGGACCCTGCGAGGATGGGCCCATGACGCCTTCCGAGCCTGTGGACAACCTGCTGTCCGGCCCCGCGCCGACCCTGCTCCCGGACGACCACGCCGGGGTGCGCGAGGCGCTCGCCGCCGGCGAGGACCCGGCGCGGCTCGCGGCCGAGCACCCCGCCGCGAGCCTCGCGTGGGCGGTGCTCGCCGAGCAGACCCTCGACGGCGGCGACGACGTCGTGCACGCCGTCACGGCGTACGCCTACGCCCGCACCGGCTACCACCGGGGCCTGGACGCGCTGCGGCGCGCCGGGTGGCGCGGCCAGGGTCCCGTGCCCGCGACCCACGAGCCGAACCAGGGGTTCCTGCGGGCGCTGCTCGCCCTGTCGGAGGCCGCCGCCCGCATCGGTGAGGACGACGAGGCCGAGCGCTGCGCCCGGTTCCTCCAGGACTCGCGCACGTCGGCCGACGAGGTCCGCGCGCTGCGCTGACCGCGACCTGCCGCCGACCCGCCCGGGCGTCAGTCCTCGGGCGGGGTGGCGGCCGCCGGGACGGGCCGCAGCTTCGCCCACACGAGCTTGCCCGACCCCGCCGGGCGCCAGCCCCAGTCGGCGAGGCGCTCGACGATCTGCATGCCGAACCCGCCCAGCCGGTTGGGGTGGCCGTCCGTCGCGACCGGCGGCGCCGGGTTGGCGTCCTCCACCTCGATGCGCAGGCCGTCACCGGTGTCGAAGAGCCGCAGGGCGATGTTGCCCCAGCCGTGCAGCACGCCGTTCGCCACCAGCTCCGACACCACGAGCTCGGCCGCCGCCGAGTCCGGCAGGCCCCACGCCTGGCAGGTCCGCAGCACCGCGTGCCGGGCCCGCCCGATCGACGCGGGCTCGCTCGGCAGCAGCCAGCGACGCGACCGCGGGCTCAGCGCCGTCACGCGGGCGTCCGCCTCCGGGTCCGGCACCCGCACCACGACGATCGCCACGTCGTCCTCGGGGGCGTCCGCGAGCCGTGACAGCAGCTCCTCCCCCACGCCGGCCGCGTCGCGCGCCGTGATCCGCGACGACATGTCGACCAGCGCGTCCAGGCCCACCTTCAGCGACCGGTCGCGGCGCTCGATCAGCCCGTCCGTGTAGAACAGCAGCACGTCCCCGCGGCGCAGCTCCTCGTGCGCGGTGGTGCGCACGTCCCCGCCGAACCCGACGAGCATCCCGCTGGAGGCCGCCAGCGACCGCACCTCGCCGTCACGGAGCAGCAGCGGCGGCAGGTGCCCGGCGCGCGTGTACTCCAGGAACCACGAGTCGTCCTCGGCGGCGTGGTGCAGGGCCGCGTACACCAGCGACGCCGGGCGCGGTACCCGCATCCCCGCGACGAGCTGGTCCACGCGGTGCAGCACGATCCCGGGCGTTGTCAGCTCGTACGCGTACGCCCGCACCACCGAGCGGAGCTGGCCCATCGCGGCCGCCGCCTCGACGTCGTGCCCCACGACGTCGCCGATCACCAGGCCGACCGTGTCCTCGGAGATCTGCAGCACGTCGTACCAGTCGCCGCCCACCTGCGCGTGCTCGGCGTTCGGCGCGTAGTACGTCCACACGTCCAGGCCCGTCACCTCGGCCTGCTCGGGGAGCATCGCGCGCTGCAGCGCCTCGGCCAGCCGGTGCTCCCGCGCGTACAGCCGGGCGTTGTCCACCGCCGTGCCCGCGCGCCGCGCCACCACCTCGATCACCGTGTACAGGTGCTCCGGCTCCGGGGTGCCGCCCAGCGGTCCGCCCGAGCCCGACGTCCACGTCACCAGGATGCCGAGCACCCGGCGTCGCCCCGCCACGGCGTGCACGACCACCCGGCGCGGGATCGCACCCGTCTCGTCGACGACGCGGCGCAGCAGGTCCCGACGCAGCCAGCCCGACGCCGACAGCGGCGGGTACTCGCGCTGCAGGTCCAGGTGCACGGGCCCGTCGACGACGCCGTCCAGGAGGTCCTGCACCCGGTCCGTGCCCGCCGACGCCGGGGCCGGGAGCGTCGACGGCGCGTCCTCCAGGTGGTCGCCCTGCCAGCGGTCCGGCACGTAGCGGGCGTGCCGCCGACCGCGCCCCGACGGCGGGGAGGCGACGTCCACGCCCTCGGCGAAGACCAGCCCGTCGTCGTTGAGGTAGAACCCCGCCCACGGCACCAGGGACCGCAGCAGGTCGGCGATGTCGCGCAGCGCGAACGGGTACTCCAGGTCGCCCAGCAGCTCGGTGGTCTGGGCGATGAGGTCGAGGTCGGCCCGCTGACGACGCTCCACCTCCAGGGACGCGAGCTGCGCGGCCTGCTGGTCCACGTACTCCGAGACGTCCGTCGTGACGCCCACCCACACGTGCGCCAGCCCGTCCGGCGACGGCAGGGGCGTCACGTCGACCTGGAGCCAGGTGGTGCCGCCGTCGCGCCGCCGCGTGCTCACGATGCGCCGCATGGGGCGCCCCTCGCGCAGGTCGTTCTGGGCCGCCGCGCGGTTCGGGTCGTCCTCGACCAGCGCGAGCAGCGCGTGCGGGCCCAGGAGCTCCAGGTCCGTCACGCCGACCCCGCCGAGCTGGACGAACGCCTCGTTCACCCACAGCACCGGCATGCCGTCGTCCCACGACCCCGTGATGAACGCCGGGACCGTGGTGACCGTCAGCGCCGAGGCGAGCTGGAATCCTGTGACCGGCATCGACGGCAGGGCGGGCAAATCGGTCATACCCCTCCGTCCAGCTCCGGTGTCGGCCAGGTTGGTGCATTCGAAGCACATTCAACCGTAGATTGGTGTCCGCCGGGACACGAGGTGAGCGACCAGCTCGAGGAAGGAGCACCGTGCAGGACGGAACGAACGCGGCGCCGCGCAACCCCGCTGCCGGGGCCGGAGCGGAGCACGCCACGCCCGCGATCGGCGAGCCCGCCAGCATCCACGTCATCGTCGGGAGCTCCCGGGCACGGGTCGTGCTGTCGGGCGAGATCGACGCCGACGTCAGCGCCGAGCTCGGCGACGCCATCTCCGACGCGGAGGCCTCCGGCCTGCCCGTCGAGATCGACGCCCACCACGTCACCTTCATGGACTCGTCCGGCGTCGCCTTCCTCGCGCGCCTCGCGACCCGCAGCCCGCACAAGGTCCGGGTGCTGCGCGCCCCGCCCACCGTCCGGTTCCTGCTCGACGTCACCCGCATCGGCGAGCTCCTCGAGATCGTCGACGACGACCCCGGCGTCGACCTCGACATCACCACCGCGCCGAACTGACCGCACGGTCGCCCGGACCGGTCGCCGACCCCGGTCGACGGCTCCGCGGCGACCCGCGCAGCGCGAAGGCCCCCGGGACCAGCTGGTCCCGGGGGCCTTCGACCTCACCCGTGCCGGGCGGACCCGGCGGCAGGCGGGGTCGTCACATCTTGTTGCCGGCGGACCGCAGCTGCTGCGAGGCCTCGACGATGCGCGCGGCCATGCCGCCCTCGGCCAGCTTGCCCCAGGCGCGCGGGTCGTAGGTCTTCTTGTTGCCGACCTCGCCGTCGATCTTCAGGACGCCGTCGTAGTTCTTGAAGAAGTGGTCGGCCACCGGGCGCGAGAACGCGTACTGCGTGTCGGTGTCGATGTTCATCTTGATGACGCCGTTGTCGACCGCCTCGGAGATCTCCTCGGCCGTGGAGCCGGAGCCGCCGTGGAACACCAGGTCGAACGGGTTCTCCTGGCCGATCTCGTCGCCGACGGCCTTCTGGATGTCCGCGAGGATCGACGGACGCAGCTTGACCGCACCCGGCTTGTACACGCCGTGCACGTTGCCGAAGGTGAGGGCCGTCAGGTAGCGGCCCTTCTCGCCGGCACCGAGCGCGCGGACGGTCGCGAGGCCGTCCTCGGCGGTGGTGTACAGCTTCTCGTTGATCTCGGCCTCGTGGCCGTCCTCCTCGCCACCGACGACGCCGACCTCGATCTCGAGGATGGTGCGCGCGGCCTGCGAGAGCTCGAGGAGCTCCGCGGCGATGACGAGGTTCTCGTCCAGGGGGATGTCCGAGCCATCGAACATGTGCGACTGGAACGTCGGGTTCTTGCCGGCCTTGACCTGCTCGGCCTCGAGGGCGAGCAGCGGGCGGACCCAGGAGTCCAGGTTCTTCTTGACGCAGTGGTCGGTGTGGATCGCGATGTTGACGGAGTAGTTCTTCGCCACCTCGGTCGCGTACGCGGCCAGCGCGAGGGAGCCGACGACGCGGTCCTTGACCGTCGAGCCCGAGGCGTACTCCGCGCCACCGACGGAGACCTGGATGATGCCGTCCGACTCCGCCTCGGCGAAGCCCTGGAGGGCAGCGGTGATCGTCTGCGACGACGTGATGTTGACGGCGGGGTAGGCGAACTTGCCGGCCTTCGCCCGGTCGATCATCTCGGCGTAGACCTCGGGGGTTGCGATAGGCATCTGCGGTACTCCAATGAAGGGGCGTACGAGGGACGCAGCGGGCGCAGTGCCGTCCGTGCCGCCGGCAGGTGCCGAAGCCGGGCGGGCGGGCACGAGGCCCACATGCACACAGATTTTCTCACGAACGCGATGCGGACGTCACATCGCGTCGGACCCGTGAGACGGCGCGGTCCGCGACGGCCGTCCCGGGCGCTCCCGTGAGGGGCCTGCGCGCGGCCCCGGGACGAGGTGCCGGGACCCGTCAGAGGTGCTGCAGCGCCCACGTGTGCTGGGCGATCGCGGCGGCCGCGCCCGCGTTCAGCGATCGGGTGGAGCCGTGCTGGGTGATGTGCACGACGACGTCGCACACTGCCTGCGCCTGCGGCGTCAGCCCCGACGACTCCTGGCCGAACAGCAGCACGCAGCGCGCCGGCAGCTCCCGACCCTCGATCGGCACCGAGCCCGGCACGTTGTCCACACCCACCACGGTCAGGGGTCCGCCGTCCGCGGCCGCCGCCCACGCCGCCAGGGCGTCGGCACCCTCGTGGTGGTGGACGTGCAGGTAGCGGTCGGTCACCATCGCGCCGCGCCGGTTCCAGCGCCGCCGCCCCACGACGTGCACCCCGGCCGCGTTGAACGCGTTCGCGGTGCGCACCACCGAGCCGATGTTGAGGTCGTGCGCCCAGTTCTCCACCGCGACGTGCAGGGCGGTGCCCGGCGCGCGGCGCGCGTCGAGGTCGGCGCGGACCGCCTCGACGGTCCAGTACCGGTAGCGGTCCACCACGTTGCGGCGGTCGCCGTGCGCGAGCAGCTCCGGGTCGAGGCGCGGGTCCGGCTCACCGTCGGGCGTCCGCGGCCACGCCGCCTCGCCGCCGGGCCACGGCCCGACGCCGACCTGGGCGGGCTCGTCCCCACCGTCAGGCATCGGCGGGGACGGTCGCGTCCGTGTCCGCCTCGGCGGCCCGGGACGCCTCCCACCACAGGGCGGCACCCACGACCGCGGCACCCGCCACCGCGAGCAGCACCGGCCCGAACAGCGCCGTCGCGTCCGGCGGCGCCAGCAGCCCGCCGTCCGCGTCCTGCCACGGCCACAGGGCGCGCAGCGAACCGAGCATCAGTCCGGCGAGGACGGCCATCGTCCCCTGCCGCCGGTGCTCCAGCAGCCAGTGCAGCAGCTTGACGAAGCTGCCCAGCCCCAGCGCGGCCCCGACGAGGAACGCCCCGACGAACGCCAGGTCGCGGTCCGCGATCGCCTCCTGGACCGGCACGTACAGGCCCATGACGACGAGCAGGAACGACCCCGAGATGCCCGGCAGCACCAGCGCGTTGATCGCGATCGCCGCCCCCAGCACGACGTACCAGAGCGACGGGTCCGTCACCTGTGCCGGCGGCATCCCGCTCAGCACGAACGCGGCCGCCGCTCCCCCGACCACCAGCAGGGCGTCCGGCACCCGGAACCGGCCCGGCATCATCCGCAGGGGCACCAGCACCGACACCGCGATCATCCCGAAGAAGATGGACCGCATGATCACCGGCTGCGACTCCAGCAGCGGCGCGATGACGCTCAGCGACACCAGCAGCACCACGACCATACCGAGCGCGACCGGCACGAGGAACCGCCAGTCGACGGCCCGCAGCGCCCGGCGTGCCGGCCGCAGGCCGTGGCCCTGGGCGACGCCCTGCACGAGCTCGCGCAGCGCGTGCACCACCTGGCTGGCCGCGGTGAGCAGCCGGTCGTACAGACCCACGACCAGCGCGACCGTGCCGCCCGAGATCCCGGGGACGGACTCCGCCATCCCCACGAGCCCGCCCCGCAGGGCCAGGCCCGGGGCGTGGTGCCAGGGCGTCCCGGAGGGCGGCGCGGCATGGCGCCGCACGGCGCCGGTGTCGGTCGTCACGACGGATTCGTTGGTCACCCCCGGGAGCCTACGGGCCGCCGCCGGGCGGCGCGCCGTCCCGTCGTGCAGATCCCGTGGACGTCCACGGGCCGGGACCAACTACCGTGGGTCCATGACGGGACGACAGATCGACTGCTGGCTGACGGACATGGACGGCGTGCTGGTCCACGAGGGCAAGGCCATCCCGGGGGCGCCCGAGTTCGTCGCCGCGCTGCGTGACGCCGGTCGGCCGTTCCTCGTGCTGACCAACAACTCGATCTACACCGGCCGCGACCTCGCTGCGCGCCTCGCCCGGTCCGGCATCGACGTCCCCGAGGAGTCGATCTGGACGTCCGCGATGGCGACCGCGACGTTCCTCGCCGACCAGGTGCCCGGCGGGTCCGCGTACGCCATCGGCGAGGCCGGTCTCACCACCGCGCTGCACGAGGCCGGCTACACCCTCACCGACACCGCCCCCGACTACGTGGTGCTCGGCGAGACCCGCACCTACTCGTTCGAGGCCATCACCCGGGCCGTGCGCCTGATCCGTGACGGCGCCCGGTTCATCGCCACCAACCCGGACACCACCGGGCCGTCGGCGGAGGGCCCGCTGCCCGCCACCGGAGCGGTCGCCGCCATGATCACGGCGGCCACCGGGCGCCAGCCCTACTACGTGGGCAAGCCCAACCCGATGATGTTCCGCTCCGCGCTCAACCGGATCGACGCGCACTCCGAGACCACCGCGATGATCGGCGACCGCATGGACACCGACGTCGTCGCGGGCATCGAGGCCGGGCTCGAGACGTTCCTCGTCCTGACCGGGTCGACCTCCGCCGACGAGGTCGAGCAGCACCCGTTCCGCCCGTCGCACGTGGTGGACTCGATCAAGGACCTCGTCGACCGCGTCTGACCCCGCCGGCCGGGGGGGAGGTCAGGCCAGGCCGAGGTCGGTCAGGTCGAACAGGTAGTGGTACGGCACGCCCAGCGCCTCGATCTTCTCGCCCGCGCCCGTGGCGCGGTCGACGATCGTGGCGCAGGCCAGCACCTCGGCGCCCGCGGCCCGCGCGGCCTCGATCGCCGTGATCGGCGACCCGCCCGTGGTCGTGGTGTCCTCCAGGACGACGACCTTGCGGCCCGCGATGTCCGGGCCCTCGATCTGGCGCTGCATGCCGTGCGCCTTCGCGGCCTTGCGCACCACGAACGCGTCGAGGTCCTGGCCGCGCGACGCCGCGGCGTGCAGCAGCGCGGTCGCGATGGGGTCGGCACCGAGCGTCAGCCCGCCGACGGCGTCGACCTCGGCCGTGCCGAGCCCCGCCTCCTCCAGGTGGTCGAGCAGCACGTGCCCGATGAGCGGGGCGGCCCGGTGGTGCAGGGTCACGCGGCGCAGGTCGACGTAGTAGTCGGCCTCCTTGCCGGACGACAGGGTCACCTTGCCGTGCACGACGGCGAGCTCCGCGATGAGATCACGCAGCTGCTCGCGGGGGGTCGGGGAGAAGTCGGAGGTCATGCGTCCCAGCGTACGGTCCTGATCGCGCGATCCCCGCGTCAGCGGTAGTGGCCGATGGCGCGCACCGCGGAGCGCGGCAGCACCCGCAGCAGCGCGGAGGCCGCCTTGTACCGGCCCGACGGCGTGGAGATGACGATGCCGCGCCGCACGTCCGCGAGCGCGGAGGCGACGACGAACGGCGCGTCGAGCCACGCGGCGTCGGGGACCGACGACATGGACACCCCGGCGCGCTGGTGGAACTCGGTGCGGGTGAACCCGGGGCACAGGACGGTGGCGGTGACGCCGGTGCCGGCGAGCTCGACGGCGAGGCCCTCGGTGAAGGTGCGCACGTACGCCTTCGCGGCGGCGTAGGTGCCGCCCGCGGTGAGGGCCGCGACGGACGCGACGTTGAGGATCGCGCCGCGACCGCGGGCCTGCATCTGGCCGACGGCGGCGTGGCTGAGCTCCACGACGGCGCGCACCATGACGTCCACGGCGCGGAGCTCGACGTCGAGATCGCCGTCGACGAAGTGCTGCGCGGTGGCGAACCCGGCGTTGTTGACGAGGAGCCCGACGGGGCGCGGGTCGCCCGGCTGGTCGCCGACGACGGCGAGGCGGGCGGCGACGCGCGCGACGTCGTCGGGCACGGACAGGTCGGCGGGCAGCGCCTCGACGCCGACGCCGGCGGCGGCCCGGATCTGCGCGGCCACCTGTTCCAGCCGGTCGGTGTCGCGCGCGACGAGCACGAGGTCGTGCCGGGCCGTGGCGAGCTGCCAGGCGAACTCCAGTCCGAGGCCGGCGGTGGCGCCGGTGACGAGCGCGGTTCCCATGTCGGCACTCTAGAGCCCTAAGGTGCGCGTGTGCGCATCGCGACGTGGAACGTGAACTCGATCCGGACCCGTCTGCCGCGGGTGCTGGCCTTCCTGGAGCGGTCCGGCACGGACGTGCTGGCGATCCAGGAGACCAAGTGCCGCGCGGACCAGTTCCCGACGGCGGCGTTCGCCGACGCGGGGTACGAGGTCGCGGCGGCGGGGTACCACCAGTGGAACGGCGTGGCGGTGGTGTCCCGGGTGGGTCTGGCGGACGTGGAGGAGTCGTTCGGCGGCCAGCCGCGGTTCGGCAAGGCGGGCGCGGAGCCGGCGCTGGAGGCGCGGGCGCTCGGCGCGACGTGCGGCGGCGTGCGGGTGTGGTCGCTGTACGTGCCGCACGGCCGCACCCTGACGGACCCGCACTACGCGTACAAGCTGGAGTGGCTGGCCGCGCTGCGGGCGCGGGCGCAGGAGTGGGTGACCGCGGAGCCGGACCTGCCGCTGGGCCTGCTGGGCGACTGGAACGTCATCCCCCGGGACACGGACGTGTGGGACGTGACGGCCTTCGAGGGGCACACGCACGTGTCGGCGCCGGAGCGGGAGGCGTTCGACGCGTTCGCGACGGCGGGCCTGACGGAGGTGACCCGCGAGCACCTGCCCGCCGAGCGGACCTACACGTACTGGGACTACCAGCAGCTCGCGTTCCCGCGGGACAAGGGGCTGCGGATCGACTTCGCGTACGCGTCGGCGGCGCTGGCGGCGCGCGTCACGGGCGTGACGATCGACCGGGACGAGCGGCGCGGCACGGGCGCGAGCGACCACGTACCCGTCGTCCTCGACGTCGCGGACCTGCCCACGGACCGGTCCGGGGCCCCGTCCGGGGCATAGGTTGTGCACATGACCGAGCGCCCCGACGAGCCGTCCTTCGCCGCCCCGGGTCCCACGGCCCCGGAGCCGTCGGCGTGGACGGTCCCGGCGCCGCAGGAGCGGGTGGCCGGGGCGCGTCCGACGGTGGGTGCGCACCCGGACCCGGCCGTGCACGGCTCGCGGTGGGGCGCCCCGGGCGGGCCGACGGCGGCCGAGCGGGCCGCCGCGCGGCGCCGGGCCCGCTGGTGGGTCGCCGGCGTGCTGGCGACCGTGGTCCTCGTGGTGGCGGTCGCGGCGGGCGTGTCGTGGCTGGTGTCCAGCACCCGGGAGCGGGCGTGGGAGCCCGTGACGGCGGCGCTGTCCGCCCCGGCGGAGGTGAACGCGGTGCAGCTCGTCCTCGGGTCGTGCGTCGCGTCGGCGCCGACGGCGTCGACCGTCACGTCGGTCGAGGTGGTGCCCTGCTCGGTGGAGCACCGCGCGCAGGTGGTGGGCCGCACGGACTCGGCGCCGGACGCCGTCTGGCCGGGGGTCGACGCGCTGGCGCGGGCCGCGGCGCGCGCCTGCACCCCGGACCTCCTGGGGCCGCAGGCCCGGGGAACCCTCGGGGACGCGCTGACGTTGGTGGTGTGGACGCCCACGGCCGAGTCGTGGGCGGACGGGGACCGGACCGGGCTGTGCCTGGCGACGTCGTCGGATCCCCTGCCGGGCGACTTTCTGGAGTGATCCCGAGCCCCGGAGTTGTGAACGGGTCGCGCTGACCTGCACCGACGGCGCCGGGTGTGGCGGCCGTCACGACGGGACCTTCCCGGCGGACCGGACCTTTCCGGCGTTCTTTCGCCCCGTTCGAGGTGGGCACGAGGGATATTCCCGACAGGCGGCCTTGATCCCTCCGGACGCATTCCTTCACACCTTCTTCAGAAAAGCCCCGACGACTCACCGTTATCTGATTGTGATCTGCCGGTGCGGCGTCGTTAGCGTGCCGGGGTCGCCCCGCGTCCGTGCGTGGCGGTGCACCGTTCCGCAAGCCCAGTGCTGCCGGCGGACGGTCGCTTCTCAGAACCCGACGGCAGCAGCGGGAGAACCACTTTCGGGCGACCAGCCGGTCGTCCTCGGGGTGAAGTCGTCCTTCGACGGCAGGCCAACACTTCTCGGCCTAATCCGACAGCTCATCTCGCAGGCTGGAGAGGTAGAAGATGACCGACGCCCTCGTCGGCGCGCCCACGCGCGTCGCCCCCGCACACCATTCCCGTCTCCGCCGGGCCGCCGTCGCGATGTCGCTGACGGCCGCGCTGGCCGGCGGCACCCTCGTCGCCGGGGCGGGGACCGCCTCCGCGGCCACCACCTCCGGCACCAAGGCCCTCGGCGGCACCGTCGTCGCGGCCTCCCAGGCCCACCCGCGCGTCTCGATCACCGTGTCGCGCAAGACCGGGACGAAGGGCAAGCAGAACACCCGCCCCGTCTACACGGTCAAGGCCACCCGCGGCGGCACCGCCGTGCCCGGCCGCGTCAAGGTCTTCATCGACGGCAAGAAGGTCGCCGTCAAGAAGCTCAACAACAACGGCGTCGTCCGCTTCCGCCCCACCTGGGGCAAGTACGACGTCGGCCGCAACAAGGTCCGCATCGTCACCGACGCCGCCGCCCGCACCGGCCTGGCGGACGTGACCAAGTACCGCACCGTCAACGTCAAGCCGAAGCAGACCAGCGGCACCAAGGTCGTCAAGGTCGCCAACAGCTACGTCGGCACCCGCTACACCTACGGCGGCAGCAGCCCCCGCACCGGCTTCGACTGCTCCGGCTTCACCTCCTACGTGTACAAGAAGGCGACCGGCAAGACCCTGCCGCGCTCGTCCTCCGCGCAGCGGTCCGTCGGCAAGAAGGTCTCGCGCGCCGCGGCGCGCCCCGGCGACCTCGTCTACACGCCCGGCCACGTCGCGATCTACGCCGGCAAGGGCCGTGTCATCGAGGCGGGCAACCCCCGCACCGGCGTCATCAAGCGCTCCATGTGGCAGAGCAGCCCGGTCTTCATCCGGGTCTGACGCTCCCCCTGGCACGCACGGGCGGCAGGACGCACCTCTCACCGGGGTGCGACCTGCCGCCCGTCCGCGTTCCGGGTCAGCGCTCCTTGAACCAGCGGAACAGGTGCGACTCCCGCGTGGCGAGGGCCGTCCCGACGGCACCCCCGAGCACGGCCACCAGCCCGACGGCGACGGTCCGCATCCCCGTCCACCACACCGCGACGTCCGGGGCGGGGTGGTGCCACGCCGCCGCGCCCGCCACGACCGCTCCCGCCACCACGGCGGCGGCGAGCACCCAGCACAGGGTCTCGACCAGCACCTGCCAGGCCAGCGCCGACCGGCCGACCCCGGCGTGCAGGGTCGCGGCGAGCTCGAGGCGACGGAGCCGGACGGCGACCAGGCCGAGCGCCAGGCCGACGACGAGCGCCGCCCACGGCGCGAACCGGGTCACCCGCTCCTGAAGGAGCGCTGCGGGGTCGAAGTCTCGCCCCAGGGTCGTGTTGAGGGGGCCGAGGGTGGGCGGCTGCTCGGCGTCCGGGTCGGCGTCCACGACCGTCCACAGGAGGTTGGTCGTGCGCTCGTCGGCGGGCCACACCTCGGCCCAGCACGCGTCGAACGCTCCCGCGCCCGCCGGGACGGGCTCCAGCACGGCGTACGAGGGCGCCGGGTCGCGCCCGTCCGCCGGGTAGGCGAACACCGCGCCGACGACGGCGGCGCCCCGGTCCGTCGCGAGGACGTCGCCGGCGGACGCACCGAGCGCGACGGCGAGCTCGTGCGGCAACCAGATGCCCGCGGACGCGGCCTGCGCCCCCAGGACGCCGCCCAGCCCCGGCGTCACCTCCAGCGACGTCAACGGGGTCGACGGCAGGTTGAGGGAGCGCACCTCGCCGCCGGCGCGCACGGCGCCCGCCGCCACGACGCCGTCCACCCGGGCGAGGGCCTCGCAGCGTGCGCCGTCGACCTGGCCGGGCGCGTCGAGCACCTGCACGCTCCCCGCGGCCGCGCGGTACTCGGCAGCGGACTGCACGACCCCGACGACGGCCCGGACGTCAGCCACCGCGAGCACGCCCAGCAGGGTCGCCGCGACCGCGACGAGGACCGCCGCACGGGTCGTGCCCGACAGCAGGTTGCGCCGCGCCTCGCCCAGCACGGCGGCGGGTCGCATCCGGGCCCTCACGCCGGGACCTCACGCGGGACGGTCGCCGCCGGGTCCGGCCGGTGGCGGGCCAGGTCCACGACCCGGGTGCAGGCGTCGCGCGTGCTGGCGTCGTGGGTGGCGACGAGCACGACCGCGTCCGCGCGGGCGACCTGCGCGAGCACCGCGTTGACGGTGTCCGCGGTGGAGCGGTCGAGCTGGGCCGTCGGCTCGTCGACGAGCAGCAGGTCGGGCGCCGTGGCGACGGCCCGCGCGAGCATCAGCCGCTGCGCCTCCCCGCCCGACAACGCCCGGAACGGCCGGGGTGCCGCCGCCGCCAGGTCGAACACGTCCATGACCTCCCGCGCCTCGGCCTCGGCGTCCGCGCGGGTGCGCCCGCGGGCCAGCAGGGGCAGGACGACGTGGTCGAGGGCGGTGCGGCGGGCGACGCCGTGCGGGTTCTGGAACACCCAGCCGACCCGTTCGATCCCGACCCGTTCGACCGACCCCTCGGCCGGCTCCTCCCACCCGGCCACGATGCTCAGCAGCGTCGACTTGCCCGACCCGGACGGACCGACGAGGGCGACCACCTCGCCGGGGTGCAGCGTGAGGTCGAGCCCTGCGAACAGCGTCGCCGTCCCGGCGAAGCGGTGGCCGAGCCCCCGGGTGCGCACGCACCGCGCCGCCGGGTCCGTCAGCACGAGCGCCCCGGCCGCTGCCCGACGAGGTCGACCCGGTCCGGCACGTCGGCGTCGTCGAACGTCACGGACGTCTGCCCGAGGGACGACGCGACGACCGTCACCGGGTGGGTGGCGCCGTCCGACCGCACGCACCCGTGGTCCCCGACGAGCCCGAACAGCGCACCCGGCGGGACCACCGCGACCTCCAACGGGTCGGCGAGCGCCAGCTCGACCGTGAGCCCCGACTCGCCGTCCGTGCGCCGCCAGGTGTCCATCTCCGGGCTGTCGGCGAGCGCGGCGAGCAGGTCCGGGTCCGTCACCGTGCCGTCCGCGCCGACGGGCGCCTCGACGCCCGCCACCCGCGCGACCCGCTCGCGGCCGTCCTCGGCCGTCCCGCCGGTGAGGCGCAGCCCGGTGAGGACGCCGGACGTCGTGGCGAACGCTCCCGCGCTGCCGCCGAGCGGCGTCTCGCAGGAGGTCACGGCGACCCGGCGGGCCGGGATCCACAGCACGTCCGCCGGGGCGATCCGGCCGTCCGGTCGCCCGACCCCGACGTCGGCGAGCAGCGCGTTCACGGCGTCGTACGTCGCCCGGCCGAACTCGCCGTCGGCGTCCAGGTCGTGGCCGAGCCGCACGAGCTCGGCCTGCAGCGCCTCGACGTCGTCGCCCTCGTCGCCCCAGGACAGCTCGCGCCACAGCGGCACGGCCGTCGCCAGCGCCACCACCGGACGCCCGTCGACCGTCACCGGGCTCGTCCCCGACACGATCTCGCCGCCCGGGGTGCAGGACGTGCGTGTCACCGTGCCCGACGCCGCCAGGTCCAGCCGCGACGACGCCGACAGCACCGGCTCGACCTTCACCGTGCGGGCGTCGTCGTGGCTCTCCAGGGTCACCGGTGCCGACGTCGGCCCGTCCGACCCCGCGACGCTCGCCGGGACCGGCCCGGCCGCCACGAGCATCCCCGCCAGCGCGCCGCCGGCGACCAGCAGCGCCGCCGCGAGACCCAGCGTCCCGCCCGAGACCCGCGTCATGGCGTGCTGGTGAAACAGGCGGCGGACTCCTGCGCGGTGAAGGCGTCGGCCTCGAACTCCTCGAGAAGCCCGTGGACGTCGTACCCGGGATCGCGATAGCCCTCGCGCACGAGGCACTCCGCCCAGACCTCGTTGAGGTCCACGTTCTCAGGGTTGTCCCGTACTGCCAGGTACAGCGGCTCGACGACGACGGTCGTCCCTGCGTCGCACGTGTCGTAGGCATCGTGGGCGGCCTGGTCGTACGCCGCGGCGGCCTCCGGGTCGGTGGGTCGCGGCTCGGGGTTGACCTGGCGGTAGCCGCCGGCAGGCTCGATCTCGAACTCGTACCCCTGTTCGCGCACGCACGTCGCGAGCAGTTCCTGCGCCTCGCGGAACTCCGCCTCGGTGATGACGTCGTCGGCCAGCACGTCGCGCTCGAAGTCGGTCGTCGCGGCCAGTCGTGCCTGCTCGAACTCGTCCGAGTACGGAGCATCGCCGTCAGCGCTCTGGCACGCCGACATCAACGAGACCACGAGGATGACGCTGCCGGTCACGGCGGTGCGACGACCCGTGGAGGAGATCCCCGGGACGCGCGCCCCGCGCGCCCCGGGGGTCGACGCTGCCTTCGTCACGCGACGTACCACGCGGAGTCGATGGCACGACCGGCACTCTGGTTCTTCATCCAGGAAGGAACCTCGCCGGTGGCGGAGTTCTTCGCCTTCGCGCCGTAGGCGTAGCCGGTGGTGCCGGCGGCGCTCGTGTGGCGCGTGCGGGCCTGACCCCAGCTGCAGCTCGTGCTCGTGGTCGTCTTGGTGGAGTAGGAGTTGATGACGAGCAGGCAACCGGGGGCCGAGGTGGTGAGGGCGGTGGCCGGGGCCGAGGCGACGGCCAGCCCGCCGAGGGCGAGTGCGGTCGTGGCGAGCACGGAGGCGATCTTGCGCTTCATGGCATGTCCCATCGTCGTGCCACCCGCGTCGTCGTGGGTGGTCGTGACGACCTTGGCACCACCTCTGACCTGCGGCAACACGTACGTAAGGATTGCTCACATATCGAGACGGCGCCCCGGTCGGGCGACCTCGTCGCCGCACGGACGACGCCGCCCGGGCCGACCGTGAGGTCGGCCCGGGCGGCGTCGGGACCGCCAGGAGCGTCAGCGCAGGACGAGCCCCTCGGCACCGTCCTCGCGGTCCACGACGACCGTGTCGCCGTCGGCGACCTCACCGGCGAGCAGGCGCCGGGCCAGGCGGTCGCCGATCTCGCGCTGCACGAGCCGGCGCAGCGGCCGCGCCCCGTAGGCGGGGTCGAAGCCCTCCAGCGCCAGCCACTCGCGGGCCGCGTCCGTGACCTCCAGCGTGATCCGCCGGTCGGCGAGCCGCCGCGCGAACGCCTGCACCTGGAGGTCGACGATCCGGCCCAGCTCGTCCAGGCTGAGGGCGTCGAACACCACGACGTCGTCGAGCCGGTTGAGGAACTCCGGCTTGAACGCCGCCCGCACCGCCGACATCACGCCCTCGCGCTTCGCGGCGTCGTCCAGGGTCGGGTCCACGAGGAACCCCGACCCGAGGTTCGACGTCAGCACGAGGATGGTGCTGCGGAAGTCGACCGTGCGCCCCTGACCGTCGGTGAGGCGGCCGTCGTCGAGCACCTGCAGCAGGACGTCGAACACCTCCGGGTGGGCCTTCTCCACCTCGTCCAGCAGGACGACGGAGTACGGCCGACGCCGCACGGCCTCGGTGAGCTGGCCGCCCTCCTCGTAGCCGACGTACCCCGGAGGGGCGCCGACCAGGCGCGCCACGGAGTGCTTCTCGCCGTACTCGCTCATGTCGATGCGCACCATGGCGCGCTCGTCGTCGAACAGGAAGTCCGCGAGCGACTTGGCGAGCTCGGTCTTGCCGACGCCGGTGGGGCCGAGGAACAGGAACGACCCCGTCGGGCGGTCGGGGTCGGCGACGCCCGCGCGGGAGCGGCGCACCGCGTCGGACACGGCACGCACGGCGGCCTGCTGGCCGATGAGGCGTCGCCCGAGCACGTCCTCCATGCCGAGGAGCTTCTCCGACTCGCCCTGGAGCAGCCGCCCCGCGGGGATGCCCGTCCAGGCGGCCACGACCTCGGCGATCTCGTCGGCACCGACCTTGTCGGCGATCATCGGGGCCTCGTCGGCGACGACCTCCGCCTCCTCGATCGACGCCTCGGCCTGCTCGGCCGCGGCGAGCTCGCGCTCCACCTGCGGGATCTCCCCGTAGAGCAGGCGCGCGGCCCCCTCGAGGTCGCCCTCGCGCTGGAGCCGGTCGGACTCGGTGCGCAGCTCGTCGATGCGGGCGCGCAGGTCGCCCACCCGGTTGTGGCCCGCCTTCTCGGACTCCCAGCGGGCGGTGAGGGCGGCCAGCTCCTCGCGGCGGTCCGCGAGGTCGGCGCGCAGCTTCTCCAGCCGGTCGCGGGACGCGACGTCGTCGGAGTCCTTGAGGACGACCTCCTCCATCTCCAGCCGCGTCACCGCGCGCTGGAGCTCGTCGATCTCGACGGGCGAGGAGTCCATCTCCATGCGCAGGCGGGACGCGGCCTCGTCCACCAGGTCGATGGCCTTGTCGGGCAGCTGGCGCCCGGGGATGTACCGGTCCGACAGCGCGGCGGCGGCCACGAGCGCCGAGTCCGCGATGGTGACCTTGTGGTGCGCCTCGTACCGCTCCTTGAGCCCGCGCAGGATCGCGACGGTGTCCTCCACCGACGGCTCACCGACCAGCACCTGCTGGAAGCGGCGCTCCAGGGCCGGGTCCTTCTCGACGTGCTCGCGGTACTCGTCGAGCGTCGTGGCGCCGACCATCCGCAGCTCGCCGCGGGCGAGCATCGGCTTGAGCATGTTGCCCGCGTCCATCGCGCCCTCGCCCCCGGCTCCGGCGCCGACGACGGTGTGCAGCTCGTCGATGAACGTGATGACCTCACCGTCCGACGCGGTGATCTCCTCCAGGACGGCCTTGAGGCGCTCCTCGAACTCGCCGCGGTACTTCGCGCCCGCGACCATGCCGACGAGGTCGAGCGCGACCAGGCGCTTGCCCTGCAGGGAGGTGGGGACGTCACCGGCGACGATGCGCTGCGCCAGACCCTCGACGACGGCAGTCTTGCCGACGCCCGGCTCGCCGATGAGCACCGGGTTGTTCTTCGTGCGGCGCGACAGCACCTGCACGACCCGGCGGATCTCCGCGTCGCGGCCGATGACGGGGTCCAGGCGGCCGTCGCGGGCCCGCTGGGTCAGGTCGGTGCCGTACTGTTCCAGCGCCTTGTACGTGCCCTCCGGGTTGGGGCTGGTCACCCGGCCGTTGCCGCGCACGGCGGGCAGGGCGGCGCGCAGCGCGTCCGCCGTCGCACCGGTGGAGGTGAGGGCCTGCGCGGCCGGGGACGACCCGGCCGCGATCGCGACCAGCAGGTGCTCGGTGGACACGTACTCGTCGCCGAGCGCCTGCGCCTCCTGCGCGGCGTCGGTCAGCACCGACTGCAGCGCCCGGGACGGCGACGGCTGCGCGACGCTGCCGCCACTGGCGCCGGGCAGCGCGACGAGCGCGGCGCGGGTCTTGCGGCCCACCTGCTGGGCGTCGGCGCCCACGGCCTCCAGCAGCCCGACGGCGACACCGCCCGTCTGGGCGAGCAGCGCGGCGAGCAGGTGCGCGGGCTCGAGCTGCGGGTTGCCGGCCGCCGACGCCGAGGCGACCGCGTCGCCGATGGCCTGCTGCGACATCGTCGTGAACTTCGTGTCCATGGATCCTCCGGGTCCGTCGTCTGAGGGGTCTACGGGTGCCAACGGGCGCCAAGTTGAGTCTATTCCGCTCAACTTTGATCGCGCACTCCCGACGCGACCACGCTGCGGGACCGGGGTGACGGACGCCGCCCGGTGCGGGATGCTGGTGGGGTGACCACCCTCGCCACCGCCGCCCGACGGCGCACCCGCCGCGCCCTTGTCGCCCTCCTCGCCGTCACCGGCCTGCTGCTGCTCGCCGGCTGCATGAAGATCGAGATGAACCTGACCCTCTCGGAGGACGACACCGTCTCCGGCAACGTCGTCATGGCGGTCTCGAACGAGATCGCCGAGTCGATGGGCATGGACGCCGGCGAGCTGTGGGACCAGATGGGCAGCGAGATGGGGTCCGAGCTGCCGGACGGGGGCACGCAGGAGCCCTACGCCGACGGGGAGTACACGGGCAGCACCTTCACCTTCACCGAGACGCCGCTCGACGAGTTCGGCGGCACCGGGTCCGAGGATCTCTCCATCACCCGCGAGGGCGACGAGTTCGTCGTCGACGGCGTCATGGACCTCAGCGAGGACACCGAGGAGATGGCCGGCGCGGGCGACATGCCCCAGGAGATCCTCGACACGTTCCTCGTGTCGATCTCCGTCACCTTCCCCGGCGAGGTCACCGACACCAACGGCGCGGTCGACGGCACCACCGTCACCTGGAACCCGCCGTTCGGCGAGCGCACGGAGATGACCGCACGCGGCTCCGCCGTCGGAGGCGGCGCCGCGGCCGAGGAGCCCGGCACCGACGCGTCCGAGGGTGCGAGCACGGGCGGCGACACCGACTCCGACGCGATGGACCTCGTCGTCGCCGAGGACGGCGGCTTCCCCTGGTGGATCGTCGGCCTGGTCCTCGGCCTCGCCGTGCTCGGCCTCGTCGCGGCGCTCATCGTGCGCAACAACCGCCGCCCGCAGCCCGCCGCCGCGCCGCAGCAGGGCGACGCGTTCGGCTCGCTGCCCGGTCAGCAGGCGCCCGGTTCCGGGCCGGCCGCCCCGGGCCAGTCGCCGCCCGGCCCGCCGAGCCAGCAGCCGGGCCAGCCGCCCGTCGACCCGTACGACCCGAACCGTCGCTGACGGCCCGGAGATGACGACCGCCGACGACGCCGTGCGCCCCGACCCCGGGGCGCACGGCGAGGCCTGGCAGCCGGACCTGCTCGGCCGTGCCTTCGAGGCCCGTGAGCTCGTGCTGCCCGAGGGCGCACGGGCGACGCTCGTGCGGCACACGCCGTCGGTCGCGCCCGACGGGAGGCCCGCCCGGGTCGCGGTCCTGGCCGTGCACGGGTTCGCCGACTACTTCTTCCACCCGCACGTCGCCGAGGCGTTCGCCGCGGCGGGGCACGCGTTCTACGCGGTGGACCTGCGCGGGCACGGCCGGTCGTGGGACAGCCACGTCGCGGCCGGCGGCGACCCGAACCTCGTCCCGGACGTCGCGGTGTACGCGCAGGACCTCGACGCGGGGGCCGCCACGATCCGCGTTGCCGGGCACGAGCGCCTCGTCGTCCTCGGCCACTCCACGGGCGGACTGATCGCCCCGCTGTGGGCGTCGGCCCGCCCGGGGCGTGCGGACGCCCTCGTGCTGAACAGCCCGTGGTTCCAGCACAACGCCGGGCTGCCGCTGCGCTGGTCGGCCGTCGCCCTGGCCGAGGCGGTCGCCCCGGTCGCGCCGCGCGCCGTCCTGTCGCAGCTCGACGACGCCTACGCACGCGCCCTGCACGTGGACCACGGCGGCGAGTGGCCGTTCGACCCGGCCTGGAAGCCGCACGCGCCCTTCCCCGTGCGCGCCGCCTGGTTCCGGTCGATCCGCCGCGCGCAGCGTCGTCTGGCGCGCGGCCTCGACCTGGACGTCCCCGTGCTCGTGCTGACGTCGGACCGGTCGACCTCCACGGAGCACCTGACCTCGGACACCGTGCTGGACGTCGCCCACATGCGCGCGATCGCGCCCCGCCTGGGCGACGACGTGAACCTCATGACGATCGCGGGCGGCACCCACGACCTGTCCCTGTCGCCGCCCCCGGCGCGCGAGGAGTTCCTGCGGGCCGCCGTGGAGTGGGTCGACGCGAGCGTCTGACCTCGCTCCCGGGCCCGGCAACCGCCGTGTCCGATTCCCGCTAGCCCCGGGGGGCGGCAAGGGTGACGATGGTCGCCATGAGCACCTCGCCCGACGTCTTCACCGAGCGCTACCGCGCCATCGCCGCGCGTGACGTGCGGTTCGACGGGCAGTTCTTCACCGCCGTGCGCACCACGGGCATCTACTGCCGACCGTCGTGCCCGGCGCGCACGCCCCGTGCGGAGAACGTCACGTTCTACCTCACGAGCGCCGCCGCGCACGACGCCGGCTACCGCGCGTGCAAGCGCTGCCTGCCCGACGCCGCGCCCGGCACCCCCGCGTGGGACCTCCGGGGCGACCTCGCCGGGCGCGCGATGCGCCTCGTCGCGGACGGCGTGGTGGACCGCGAGGGCGTGACCGGCCTCGCGACGCGCCTCGGCTACACGCCCCGGCACCTGCACCGCGTCCTCGTCGCCGAGCTCGGCGCCGGCCCCCTCGCCCTGGCCCGCGCCCAGCGGGCCCAGACGGCCCGCGCCCTGCTCACCAGCACCGACCTCGCCGTCGCGGACGTCGCGTTCGCCGCCGGGTTCGGCAGCATCCGCCAGCTCAACGACACGGTCCGCGACGTGTTCGCCACGACGCCCACGGCGCTGCGCGCGCGCCGTCGCCCACCGGCGGACGGACCACGGCACCACGCGAACGCCTCCGCCGGACCGGTGGACGGATCCGCACCCGCGGCGCGCACCGGTGCGGGCGCGGACGACGGCGGGCAGGTCCGCCTCGACCTCGTGCTGCCGGTGCGCGAGCCCTTCGACCTGGCGGACGTCGTCGCCTACCTCGCCGCACGAGCCGTCGACGGCGTGGAGTCCGCCGACCCGGCCGTCCCCCGCTACGCGCGCACCCTGGACCTCCCCCACGGGCCCGGCGCGGTCGAGGTGACGGCCGGTGGGCCCGGCCGGGTCGTGCTGCACCTGGAGCTCGGCGCCCTCGGCGACGTCGCGACCGCCGTCGCCCGGGTGCGCCGCCTCCTCGACCTCGACGCCGACCCGGTCGCGGTGGACACCGCCCTCGCCGACGACCCCGTCCTCACCGGCCTCCTCGCCGCGCGACCCGGCCTGCGGGTGCCCGGCACGACGGACCCGCACGAGCTGGTCGTGCGGGCCGTCGTCGGGCAGCAGATCTCCGTGGCGGCGGCCCGCACCCACCTGTCGCGCCTCGCCGCCGCGACCGGCGTCCCGTACGCGTCGGGCGTGCCCGGGCTGTCCCGGCTCTTCCCCACCGCCGCGCAGGTCGCCGCCGGCGGCGCCCCGCACCTCGCGCTGCCCGCCCGCCAGCGCGACACCGTCACCCGGGTCGCCCGGGCGCTGGCCGACGGCGACCTCGCCGTCGACGTCGGCGCGGACACCGCCACGCTGCGCGCCGCCCTGGAGGCGCTGCCCGGCATCGGGCCGTGGACGTCCGGGTACGTGGCGCTGCGCGTGCTCGGCGACCCCGACGTCTGGCTCACCGGGGACGTCGCGCTCCGCGCCGGCGCCCGCACGCTCGACCTGCCCGACTCCCCGCGCGCGCTCGCCGAGCGCGCCGCCGCGTGGGCGCCCTGGCGCTCCTACGCGGCCCGCCACCTGTGGCACGCCGCCGCCGGCGCGCGCTCCGCCACCGTCCCGAGGAGGACCTCATGACCGCCGCCACGACCCTCGACACCGCCGACGGACCGTTCACGATCGTCGCCGACGACGGCGTCGTCCTCGCTTCAGGCTGGACCGACGACGTCGCGGGGCTCGTCGCGCTCGTCCACCCCGGGCTGCGTCCCGAGGGCGTGGAGCCCGTGGGACCCGACGACGCCCGGGTCGCCGCGCCCGTCGCCGCGGTGCGCGCCTACTACGCGGGCGACCACGACGCCGTCGGACGGGTGCCGGTGCGGCAGCGGTCCGGCCAGTTCCGCGAGCACGCCTGGGACGTGCTGCGCGACGTCGCGCCCGGCGACCCGGTGACGTACACCGAGTACGCGGCGCGAGCGGGACGGCCCGCGGCCGTGCGCGCCGCCGCCGGGGCGTGCGCCCAGAACGCGGCCGCGCTGTTCGTGCCGTGCCACCGGGTGCTGCGCTCGGACGGCACCCTCGGCGGGTTCCGCTACGGGCTGGCCGTCAAGGAGTCGCTGCTCGCCCGCGAGCGCACCGCCTGACCGTCAGCCCAGGTCCTCCGGCGCGAGGAGGAACTCCGCCTCGTCGGCGATCTCCCCGCCGACGGCGCCGTGCAGCGCCGCCGCGACCTTGCCCACCAGGTCCGCGGCGCGCTTGCGCGCCACCACCAGGGACGGCTGCGGGAACTCCATCTGCGCCTCGTGCAGGTCCGGCGGGTCCCACACCACGCGGTAGCAGATCGCGCCGTTGCTCGCCCACGGCAGCTCCTTGACGAGCAGCGGCAGGACCTCCTCGCCGTTCACCTCGACCGTGACGAACCCGTCGTGGCCCAGGTCGATGGTGAGGCCGTAGCCGTCCAGCACCACCGGGGCCTGGAGGGCAGCGATGTCGTAGTCGTCGGCGCGGGCGTGCAGCTCGCGGCGCAGGTCCGGGTCCATCTTCTCGCCCGGGTAGAGCGGCTTCTCCGCGATCCCGGCGGGCGGGCCCTGGTAGTCGGCGCCCTGCGTGGCCAGGACGACGCGCGGGTGCACGGCCTGGAGCACTCGGTGCGCGGCCTGCGGGTCCAGCCAGATGTCCGACCAGACCGTGAGGTCCACGGACGCCCCCGGGTCCGGGGTCAGCACGACGCCGGAGCCCGCGCCGCGGCGCGCCAGCTCCGCCGGGTCGAAGATCCCGGCCACGTCGAGGCGCACCGACCCGCCGAGGCGGCGCGCGGCGGCGACGAGCCACCTGACGACCCGCTCCTCCTCGCGGTTGGGCAGGCCGCGGGGGAAGCCGCGCGCCAGCCCGTCACGGTCGCCGCCGCCCGGGTAGGGCGGCTCGTCCCACCGCTCGCGCGGCGTGACGACGTCGAACACCATCGCGGTGCCGCCCGGCACCCCGAGCTCGAACCCGTCGCCCTGCGGCGCGTACGGCCCGATGACGTGGCTGTGCCGGCTCAGCCGCAGCACCCCCGGCTCCCCCGGCCCGGCGATGCGGCCGGCGGGGAGGTCGGCGCCCGGCAGGTCCGCCGGGACCACGTCCCAGCGCGTCTGGCCGAACCGCGACAGCGCCAGCACCTCCACCTCGTCGACGACGACGTCGTCCGGCACCGCGAGCAGGTGTCGCGCCTGATGACCCTGCGTCGTCGACCTCGGCAACCGAGGCAGGGGGGTGGGGCTGGACTGGGCCATCTGGCGCAGCTCCTTCCGGGACCGTGGCGGCGTGCTGACGTGCGAGGTCACCGTACCGGCGCGGCGGGACAGCGCGTAGCGACGTCTGCCGTCCCGGTAGTGCCCGGTCATACGTCGGTGCGGTGGAACGACTGCCAGGACCGGCTCGCCGTCGGGCCGCGCTGCCCCTGGTAGCGCGACCCGTAAGCGTCCGAGCCGTACGGGTGCTCCGCCGGCGACGACAGCCGGAAGAAGCAGAGCTGGCCGATCTTCATGCCCGGCCACAGCGTGATGGGCAGCGTCGCGACGTTGCTCAGCTCGAGCGTCACGTGGCCCGAGAACCCCGGGTCGATGAACCCCGCCGTCGAGTGGGTCAGCAGGCCGAGGCGGCCCAGGCTCGACTTGCCCTCCAGGCGTGCCGCGACGTCGTCGGGCAGCGTCACCGCCTCGTACGTCGACCCGAGGACGAACTCCCCCGGGTGCAGCACCAGCGGCTCGCCCGCGTCGACCTCGACGAGGCGGGTCAGCTCCGGCTGCTCCTGCGACGGGTCGATGTACGGGTACCGGTGGTTGTCGAACAGCCGGAAGTACCTGTCGAGGCGCACGTCGATGCTCGACGGCTGGATCATCGTCGGGTCGTACGGGTCGAGCACCACCCGCGCGGCGTCGATCTCGGCTCGGATGTCGCGGTCGGAGAGCAGCACGTGGACACGGTAGCCCGCTGCCCGGCCGCGTGCTGCACGCGTCTCGGGGAGCTGCGTCGCCCCCGCCGCCGAGCGTCTCTGAAAGTCCGGTTCGGAGCCCCGATGCCGGACTTTCAGAGACGCTCGGCACCGGGCGCGCGGGGGCCGGTTCGGCTCAGCGGCCAGGTTTGGGTATGATCACCGGTGCGCGCATCTCGACGGTCCTGAGGACCGCCCGGGACGTCCGTGCGGGTGTAGTTCAATGGTAGAACTTCAGCTTCCCAAGCTGATAGCGCGGGTTCGATTCCCGTCACCCGCTCCAGTACAAAGCCCCCGGCCGACGGCCGGGGGCTTCGTCGTCCTCCGGGACGGACCTACTCGCAGGCGACGCCGTCGCCGTCGCGGTCGAGGTGGCGGCCGTACCCCGGGTCCCCGGTGCGGATCGGGGCGGCGCCGGCCTCGCGGACCGCGGTGCAGTTGTCGTAGCTGACGCCGGCATCGGTCGTGGCGGTCGCGTCGTCGGTGGGCTCCTGCTCCTCGGCGGACTCGGCGTCGTCCGTCGCCCCGGAGGTCGGCTCGACGCGCAGGTCCGTGTCGTCGGTGGGCAGCGGCTCGTCCGGGCAGGTGGACAGCACGCGGGCCATGGCGTCGTGCTCGGCCGGCGTCACCCACAGGTCGTAGACCTGCTTGACGGCGATTTGCCGGGCGACGTACGCGCAGCGGACCCCCTTGTACGGCGGCAGCCACGTCGCGGCGTCCTTGTCGCCCTTGGCGCCGTTGGTGGGTCCGTCGACGGCCAGCAGGTTCAGCGGGTCGTTGGCGAGCAGGGCCCGGTCCTCGGCGTCGAGCTGCTGCGCGCCCTTCTGCCAGGCGTCGGACAGCGCGACGACGTGGTCGATCTGCACGGCGGTGGACGTGGTCTGCCCGCGCCGGAACTCGATGCGGGTGGCGGTGTAGGGGTCGTCGAGGGTGCCGGTGAGCACGACGCAGTCGTGCGTGCCGTCCTTGAAGGTCTCGCCGGCGAGGTCGCGGGCGAGGATGTCGTTGCGGGTGTCGCAGCCGTTGTGGTCGACGTCGGCCCAGGCGGGACCGAACTCGTCGCGGTCGTAGCCCGTCTTCGGGGCGCGGCCCTTGACGGCGAGGTCGTCGAGCGCGGCCCGCGCGGTGCCGGCGGTCGGGGCGTCGTCGGGGCCGCTCGACGCGGGCGAGGTCGACGCGCTCGAGGAGGCGGGACCGGCCGTCCCGACGGCGCCGGGCGCGGCGCAGCCGGAGCCGGCGAGCAGGACCAGCAGGACGGCGCCGACGACGGACGCGGAGCGCCGACGGGCGGCGCGGACGAGCGGGTGGGACGATGCGGGCAACAGGACTCCCCGGGGTGTGGACGGACGACGCCCCATTGTGGGGCGTCGGCAGGCCCTTTCCCTGGTGACGTGGCCGGGGCCGCTCCCGCCGGGTGCCACGGTGGACCACGGGCCGTCCGCTCGACGCGCGCTCCGGGCAACCGCTGGTTACGCTCCCCGCAGGTCGAGTCGAGGTCGACGCCGTGGGGGCTGGCATGTCGTTGCGTACGGGAATCGTGGCCGCCGCCGTCGGCGCCCTGCTCATGGTGGACGTCGGGGCGGCGGCAGCCGCGCCCGACCTCCGGGGACCCCACGTGGACGAACCGGTGTCCTGGCAGTCGAAGGTCGACTCGACGCGCCAGGTCCGCTCCGCGGACGCCCGCTACCGCGCCCAGGCCACGGCCACCGGCACGAGCAAGCGCGTCCACACCGTGCAGGTCGTCGTCGCCACCCCGAAGGGCATGACGAAGTCCCAGGTCGCCCGGTACCTGCGCACGTCCGACGTCGACCGGCTCGTCGACGGCGTCGCGAGGTACTGGCGTGAGCAGTCGGCCAACCGCATCACGTTCGTGCGCACCGGCGCCGTCGAGCGGATCGACACCGGCGACGGCGCCTGCCGCACGCAGAAGCAGATCATCAAGCAGGTCAAGCGCGGCGGCGCGAAGCACTACGGCAAGGGCTGGTACACGTCGTCGACGCGCGGGCCGGACCGGCGCGCGCACCTCGTGGTGCTGTACCCGTACCGGTCGGGCGACTACCCGGGCGGCGGCCGGTTCGGCTCGACGTGCGACGGCACCGTCGGGCTCGGGTCGATCCCGTCGTCCACCGGCCGCAACTCCCCCGGCGGGTGGACGTTCGTGCTGGCGGGCGGCCCCAACGGCGCATCCGTCGGCAGCCGGTGGTCGCACGAGCAGTACCGGCGCGGCATCGCGACCCTGGCGCACGAGGTCGGTCACAACATGGGTCTGGAGCACTCCGGGGTCGGCTGGTGCGACGGCGTCAGGGACGGCGGCTTCCGCAGCGGCTCCTGCGGCGCCGCCGAGGGCCTGGACCCGCTGGACCTCATGGGCGCCGACTTCGCCGCCCGCGGCGTGCCCGCCCTGTCCGGCGCGCAGCGGCACCGCCTCGGCGTGCTGCCCGCGAGCGAGCGGCAGTGGGTCGGGAAGTCCGGCGGCAACCGGACGGTCTACCTGACGGCCCGCGACCGGGACACGAAGCGCCCCACGCTCGTGCGCGTGCGCGACCCCCGCAGCGGCGAGACGTACAGCATCGAGCTGCGGCGCAAGGACCCGGACGTCAGCTACCCGTACGCACGCATCCCCTACCGGGCGAGCCGCGACTACACCGTCCGCTACGGCGTGACCGTGAGCCGGGTCGCCGGCAGCCGGTCCACGTGGGCGTACCCCGGCGAGCACCTGATCGTGCCGATGGGGAGGTCGTCCGCACGCCGCTCCTCCATGTGGGAGGGGCAGACGTTCACCACCCGCACGGGCGGCGTGAAGATCACCGTGAAGAACGTGTCGGCCGGCCAGCGGACGGCGAAGCTGCGCATCACGTTCCCCTGATCCCGGGCCGGAGGGTCAGGGGCGGGAGCGGGGCCGCAGCCGCACGTCGGGCAGGACGGGCGCCCGCAGGGGCCCCGTCGCGTACCCCTCCACCCGGCCGAACCGGCGGTCCTCCGCGCCCGGCGCGTAGCCGGTGGCACCGTCGTCGCGCTCGTCCACCTGCGCCGCCCACGCGTGGCGCGCCGCGACGATCTCGTCGTGGTCGCGCGCCACGAAGTTCCACCACATGACGACGTCCTCGGTGAACGGCTCCCCGCCCAGCAGGATCGCGCGCACCGGCGCGTCCCCCGCGACGACGACCAGCGCCGCACGGCCGGGTGCCACGTAGCCGAGCGTCGCGGGCGGCACGGGGACGCCCTCCAGGGTGACGTCGCCGGTGTCGACGAGCAGCCCGTGCTCGAACCCGGGCTCGACGTCGAGCACGACCCGGGCGCCGGGCTCCAGGTCGAGCTGGGCGCCGACGAGCGGCGTGTACGTGCGCGCCGGGGAGCGCAGCGTCGTCCCGCCGACGATGAGGCTCCCCAGGAACACCTGCACCCGGGCACCGTCGGCGGTCGCGACGGGCAGGTCGCCGTGGTGCTCGAAGTGCGGCGCGCCGTCACGGGCGTCGGCGGGCAGCACCGTCCACAGCTGGACGCCGTGCAGCACCCCCGGGCGGTCGCGTCCGGGCTGGGGCGCGGGGGTCTCCTCGGAGTGGGAGATGCCGCGGCCGGCCGTCATGAGGTTGAGCTCGCCCGGCAGCACCACCTGCCGGGACCCCACGGAGTCGCGGTGCAGGATCTCCCCGGCGAACAGCCAGCTCACCGTCTGCAGGCCGATGTGCGGGTGCGGGGGCACCTGCATGCCGGCGGTGCCGCTCACGTCGTCGGGCCCGTAGTGGTCGCTGAAGCACCAGGCGCCCACGAGCGAGCGACGGCGCTGCGGGATGGTGCGTCGCACCGTCATGGCGCGCGGGCCGCCCAGCGGCACGTCCCGGGCCTCCAGCACCTCGACGTCGGCCACGGGTTCCCCGACGGCGCACACCTGCTCGGTGGGCCGGGTCTCGAGGTTGCTCATGGGCCGAGGGTACGCGTGGCAGCGCTCCCGGGTGCGGCCGAGGCCCCCGGGGCGGCCGGGGGCCTCGGCGTGCCCAACGTTCCCCGCGCGATCGCTGGCGGGGCGCCGTGTCGACGTCACGGCCCCGGGCGTCCCTGTCGGTGCGGCCGGGACCAGGTGCGTCGGTGTCCTGACCGCGCCGTTCTCCACAGGAGCCCGGACGTGGGTGGTCTTCCGGCGCCGCCCGGACACCCGCGTCGTCACCCGCGGCCCGCACTCGGTGCGGATCGGCCCGTCGTTCTCCGGTCGACCGTGTCCCGTCGGGTTCTCCCCGTCGAGACCGTTACGACGTTTCTAGACCGGTCGCGGGGAGTCGGCAAGGGGTCCGGGGTGTCGAAAACTCGGTCACAGGTTCGTCCACAGTCCGAGGCGCGGAATCCCCACACCGTCCACATGGCTGTGGACAAAATCTGTGGACGACACGCTGGTCCGGATCACCCCGACCGATACCCCGGGGCGCCGCACGATCCCTCCGGCGCGCCGCCCGGGGCCCCCGGACCTGCCGCCCGGAGCGGCCGGACCCGCGAGAATCCGCGGTTCCCACGGGAAGTGCGCCGGATGTCCCGTTCGGCGGACACGGACGCGGACCGGCGCGACCGCCGGCGTCGGCGGTATCCCCGCAGGTGCGGGCAGGCTCGGCCCGACGACACGCCACCCGTCCACAGCACTGTGGACAACGTCACGGTGTCAGATCCACGCGCGGCCCACGCCCTGCTGCTCGACCGTGCGGCGCTCGACGTCCGCCGTGGTCGCGACGAACGCGTCGTCGTCGACGATCATCCCGCCCACCGAGACGTGCAGCGCCAGCACCAGCCGCGCCACCATCGCCCGCATGCGGGCGCGCGCGATGGCGTGCAGGCCGGACGGCTGCTCCACCTGGAGCTCGTACGGGTCCTGCGGCTGCCACACCACCCGCACGACGTGCGGTCCGTACTCGCGCCAGTCCACGGCGGCGAGAGCACGCGGCACGCGGTCCACCCGCTCCGTCGTCACGACGACGGACCCGTCGTACGGCGTGCGCGCGACGAGCCGCTGACCGGCGGGACCCGCCGGGTCGACGTCGGCGGTGGCGACCTGGGCGCGCAGCAGCGCGAGCAGGTCGCCCGTGGCGACGGGGTGCGGCGAGTACAGGGAGAGGTCCACCGGGGAGGCCGGGTCGGGCCGCAGGAGCTGGCGGCCGTCCGCGAGGAGCGCCCCGGCGAGGTGGCGTGCCACCGCGACGCCCCACTGCACCAGGCGCAGCTCCTCGCCGTCGGGCAGGCCGGTGGCGAACGCGCGGGAGATGCCGTCCCGGTCGTCGGGCGTGGCGGGACGGCCGCCGCGCTGGTCGAGGTTCCCGTCGACGCGGCCCAGGGCGTACGACACGGCGGGTCCGGTGAGGCCCGCCAGCGGGGAGGCGTCGGCGGTGACGGGGAACGGTCCGGCCAGCCCGTGCTCCGCCCCGACGCCCAGCACGCCGGGCGCGGCGGGCCCGGCGGGCTCGGCCGCCACGATCCCGCGGAACCGGGCCCCGGTCATCGGCCGGGTGGTGACGGCGGCGGCGGGTTCCCGCAGCCAGCGCACGTCGCCGAACCACGCCTCGGCGAGCGTCTTCACGGTGTCGGGCTCGATACCTCCCGGCAGCACGAGAACGTGGTTGGACGCGTGTTCGGCCGGGACGAGCGCCTGGACGTACGACATGACCGCAAGGTACTCGCGGTCGTGTTGCAGGCGTGTGACGATCTGGGCTCGGTCAGGCCTCGACGTCGTGGAGGTGGTGGTCGACGTCGTGCAGGAGGTAGCGGCCGAAGGTCCGCACGGTGAAGCGGGACCCGTTGGACCGCACGCCGGTGCGCTCCAGGTCGTCCGGGCGCACGGTGTCGAAGCGGTCGGCGATCCGGTCGCCGGCGGTGGTGAGGTCGGTCGCGACGGTCGCGGGCTCGGCCTCGGCGTACCGGCCCTCCAGCGCGGCGGCGTCCTGGTCCCAGTCGTCGAACGCGGCGCGGTCGTCGGTGAGCATGAGGTGCAGGCGCCGGTCGAACAGGGTGAGCACGTCCCGGACGTGCGCGCCGTACTCCAGCGGGGACCAGACCGCGGGGGCGGGACGCTCGCGGGCGTCCTCGCGGCCGAGGGCCTCGCGCCAGCGGGGCAGGGTCGCGCGGACGGTGTCGCCGACAGCGAGGGGGTCCACGGCGGCGGGGTCGAACCCGCACTCGGGGCACGGCCGCTCGACGACCCAGGTCCAGTCCTTGGTGTCGGGGACGATGCCGTCCGCCGGCGGGGTGGTGTCCGTCACATCGCGAACCATACCGACGGTGACCTGACACGCGATGCCTATGATGTCAGCATGCCCAAGATCATCGGCAACAGCCTCCACGAGCACCGCCAGATGACCCGGCACAAGCTGTTCACCGCGTTGTCCACGCTCATGGCGGAGCGTGGTTTCGACACGATCACGCTGGCCGACATCGCCCAGGCGGCAGGAGTGGGACGCACCGCCGTCTACAACCACTTCTCCGACAAGGAGTCGCTGCTGCTCGGCTTCATCACGCACGAGACCGAGCAGTACGCGCTCACCCTCGAACGTTCGCTGGCCGAGGTCGACGAGCCGATCGACCAGCTGCGCACCTACATCCGCCAGCAGGCCCAGCTCACGCGCGTGTTCCACCTCGCTCCCGGCCCCGACCTGCGGACCGTGCTGTCCCGCTCCACCCTGGCCCGGCTGCGGGAGCACGCCGTCGTCGTGGAGTCGATCCTCAAGCGGATCCTGCACGACGGCATCGAGACGGGCGCGTTCCCGCCGCAGGACATCGACCCGACCGTCCAGCTCGTCAACGCGTGCCTGTCGGGTCGCCTCATCCCCGAGGAGCCGCAGGCCCGCGAGCGCGCCATCCGCGCCGCGGAGACGTTCGTGCTGCGCGCCGTGGGGGCCCGCCCGACCGTCGCGGCCTGACCCGGCGCCGACCGTCCCGCCGGGCGCCGGGCCTAGCATGGCGGGGTGCCGCTCTCCGACGTCGAACCCCGCCTGGACTCCGCCGACGCGACCGCGCAGGTCGTCGCCTACCTCGACTACTACCGTGCCGCCGTCGCTCGCAAGATCGACGGGCTGAGCGACGACCAGCTCCGTCGCAGCGTGCTGCCGTCGGGATGGACGCCGCTGGAGCTGCTGTGCCACCTCGTCCACATGGAGCGGCGCTGGTTCCGGTGGGGCTTCCTGGGCGAGCCCGTCGAGGACCCGTGGGGCGACCACGCCGACGGCGACCCCGACGGCCCCTGGCAGGTCCCGCCCGGTACCACGCGGGACGACCTCCTGGCCGCGCTGCACGACGGCGGCGCGCGCACGCGCCAGGTGCTGACCGCTCACGCACCGCACGAGCGCGGGGCGCTGGGCGGCCGGTTCACCGCCGACCCGCCGACGCTCACGTGGATCTGCTTCCACGTCCTGCAGGAGTACGCCCGGCACGCCGGGCACCTCGACGTGGTCCGCGAGCTCGTGGACGGCGGCCTCGGAGAGTAGCCCCGGGCCGGCCGCGACGGCCGGCCCGGGGGACGCTCACCAGGCGTCGGCGGGCCGGTGGCGGTGCTCGGGCGGCGGCGGCGAGTACGGGACGGGCACGGGCGAGGTGTAGGCCCGCGCGAACTCCAGGCCCGCCTCGAGGTCGGCGTGCCGCTCGTGGGCGTCCCGCGCCTTGCGGGTGGAGATCTCCAGCACGACGTCACCGGTGAAGCCGCGGCGCGCGAGCTCGGTGAGGACCTTGTCGCAGTGCATGTCGCCGCGGCCCGGCACCAGGTGCTCGTCGCGGGCGTTGAAGGTGCCGTCGGCGAGGTGGACGTGGCGCAGGCGGTCACCGAACTCGTCGAGGAGCTCCAGGCCGTCCTGCTGCGCGATGGCGGCGTGGGACAGGTCGAGGGTCACGGAGTCGTAGCCGTGCTCGGACGGGTCCCAGCCTGGCAGGTACGCCTTGAGCTCCCGGTCGAGGCGGGAGTGGGGGCGCCACGGGTACATGTTCTCCACCGCGACCGTGACCTCTCCGGCGGCGTTGAGCTCGCGCACCTGCTCCTCGAAGCCGCGGGCGTACCGGTACTGCCAGCGGAACGGCGGGTGCACGACGACGGTGCGGGCACCGAGCTCGCCGGCCATGTCGACGGTGCGGGCCAGCTTCTCGGCCGGGGAGCGGCCCCACACGCGCTGGCTGACGAGCAACGTGGGCGCGTGGATCGACCGGATCGGCATGCCGGTGTCGACGGCCAGCCGGGCGAGGGCCGCGGGGTCCTGCGTCACGGGGTCGGACCACACCATGACCTCGATGCCGTCGTACCCGATCTGTGCCGCGACCTCGAACGCGAACGGCGCCCGGCGCGGGTACACCGACGCGGTGGACAGGGTCACGGGGATCGTCGGGACGGCCATGCTCACCACCTTAGGTCTGGATCCTGGACGTGCGCTGAACACGGTACGCCCGTGGGCGGAACCCTGCCCGCACCGGCGGCCACCGGGGGCAGGGGCGTCGTGGTCGGCGCGAGCGCGAGGACGAGCAGGGAGACGGCCAGGACGCCGAGCCCCGCCCAGCCCCACCAGGCCAGGCGCTCGCCCACGACGACGACCGCCAGGAGCGCGGCGACCGCGGGCTCCAGCAACGTGACGGTGGTGGCGGTGCTGGCGGGCACCCGCGACAGGCCGACACCGAACAGCACGTAGCCGGCGAACATCGGCACGAGCGCCATGTAGGCGCCGACGGCGAACGCGCCGGGCGTCGCCACCAGGGGCGCCCCGGTGACGACCAGGAGGGGCACGAGCAGCAGACCGCCACCGCCGAACACGGCGCCCATCGACGCGCCCCGGCTCACGCCGCACCGCATCAGCCCGTGCACGGACCACGAGTACGTGGCGTAGGTGACGCCCGCGACGAGGCCGAGCAGGACTCCGGCGACGGTGCCGCCCGCCGCGGCGTCGGCCTCGACACGGCCGGAGGCGAGCGCGGCGCTGCCCACGACGCCGAGAGCCGCGGCCAGCACCCACCACCGGCTCAGGCGGCGCCCGTCGACCCAGCGTTCCAGCAGGCCGGAGAACAGCGGCGCGGAGGCCAGGGAGACGACCGTGCCGACGGCGACGCCCGCGAGGTGCATCGAGGAGTAGAACGCCAGGGGGTACACCGCGACGGACACGGCGCCGACGACGACGGTCCGCCGGTGCTCGGCCAGGGCGGGACGGGCGGCCCGCAGGGCGGGCACCGCGACGGCCGCCTGGAGCAGACCCCCGATCCCGAGCGCGACGGCGCCGATCGCGAGCGGCCCGACCTCCGGCGCGAACGTCGCGGCGGTGCCCGTGGTGCCCCACAGGACGGAGGCGACCACGATCGCCGCGACCCCGACGCCGCGGGCGTGCCTCACCGGGCGGCCAGGAGGTCGCGGGCGAGGTCCCGGGCGCGGACGATCCGGGCGGGGCCCCCCTCGAGCCCGGCGCGGCTGGTCGCGCCCTCCAGGAGGAACGCCAGGTGCTCGGCGAGCGCCTGGGCCTCGGCGGCGACGCGCGCGTCGGCCGTGGGGTCCGCGCCGCGGCGGGCGCCCTCGCCGGTCCCGGCGAGCTGCGCCCGCAGGTGCTCCGCGAGCAGGGCCTCGACCTCCTCCTTGTGCCGGCGCACGGCGTCGCGCCCCGGCGCGCCCACGGGCAGCTCGGCGGCGGCGTTGAGCAGTCCGCAGCCGCGGAACCCGTGCTCGTACCCGGCGTTCGCGTGGTCGAGGTAGGCGTCGAAGACGGCGAGCACGCGGTCCGTCGGGGTCGCGGCGCGGGCGACCCGGGCCGCGTAGAGCTCCAGCCACTCGGCGTGCCGCGCCTGCAGGTAGGCGAGCACGAGGTCGTCCTTGGAACCGAAGTTGTTGTAGAGGCTCATCTTCGCCACCCCGGCCTCGGCGACGATCGTGTCGATGCCGGTCGCGGTGGTGCCGCGGGCGTAGAACAGCCGCGCGGCGGCGTCGAGCAGCCGGTCGCGGGCCGGTGCGGGCGTCGGGACGACCATCGTTCCCCCCTCGGGACGGGTAGACAGACCAGTCTACCCAGCGGGCCCTCCCCGGGGCGGACGGTCACGGCGGATAGGCTCGCCGCATGGTGCGCGCGGTGGTGTTCGACGTCGGGGAGACCCTCATCGACGAGACCCGGATCTTCAGCAGGTGGGCCGACCGGCTCGGCGTCACCCGCGGCACGTTCCTCGGGCTGGTCGGCGCGTGCGCCGCCACCGACCGGCCGCTCGTCGACGCGTTCCGCCTCGCCCGCCCCGGCATCGACCTCGACGCCGAGATCGCCCGCTGGGCCGCCGACGACCCCACGGGCCTGCGCGAGAACTTCGACGCCGACGACCTCTACCCCGACGTGCGCCCCGCGCTCGCCGCGCTGCGCGACGCGGGACTCGCCGTCGTCGTCGCGGGCAACCAGCCGCCCCAGGCACGCGCCGCGCTCGAGGCCATGGACCTGCCCGTCGACTCGATCCGCACCTCCGACGAGTGGGGGATCGAGAAGCCGGCACCCGAGTTCTTCGCCCGCGTCGCCGACCTCGCCGGGCTCCCCGCGACCGACATCGCGTACGTCGGGGACCGGCTCGACAACGACGTGCTGCCCGCCGCCGCCGCCGGGATGCGCCCCGTGCTGGTCCGCCGCGGGCCGTGGGGGCACCTGCACGCCGCGCGGCCCGACGCCGCGCGCGTCGAGGTCGTCGACTCGCTGACCGAGCTGCCCGCCCTCCTGGCACCCTGACCTGGGCGGGGACCCCCACGTCCCCCACCGGACAACGCGCCGACAACGCCCGGACAACGCGTCCGTCACGGCACCCCCTGTTCACTCCTCCTGACCGCCGCGGCACCTCGCGGCGGACGACGTCAGGAGGACACGATGGTGCAGGACGACGCAGCCACCTCGCCCCCGACCGACGCGGACGCGGACGCCCCCGAGGGCCCCGAGGCCGCCGGCATCGGGATCTCGGACTGCGAGGACGCGACCTACCGCTCGTCGGACACGACGATGCGCAGCTACCTCACCGGGATCCAGGCGTTCGCCGTCAAACCGGTCGAGTACACCGTCATCGACGGCAAGGGCTTCTACGAGGGCGACATCCTCCTCGGGTCGGCGGACGAGCTGGAGGCGCGGCGGGACGAGATCGACGGCGCCCGCACCGAGCAGTCGGTCAGCGGCACGCCGTCCCCCACGGGGGACGTCGCCGAGGGCGTCGTCATCACCGGGCAGCGCTTCCGCTGGCCGGGCGGCGTCGTCCCCTTCGAGGTGGTGGCGGGCCTCCGCCCGGTGGTGACGAACGCGATCGACCACTGGCGGGCGAACACCCGGATCCAGTTCGTCGAACGGACCGCCGCCAACGCGGCCCGGTACCCGAACTTCCTGGCGTTCACCGTCCAGGACGGCTGCTGGTCGCACGTCGGCATGCAGGGCGGCCGCCAGGAGGTGTCCCTCGGGGCGGGGTGCGGGCTGGGGCAGGCGATCCACGAGATCGGTCACGCCGTCGGGCTGTGGCACGAGCAGAGCCGCGAGGACCGGGACCAGCACGTGCGGGTCAACTGGCAGAACATCCAGGCGGGCCGGGAGCACAACTTCAACCAGCACATCACCGACGGCGACGACATCGGCGCCTACGACTTCGCGTCGATCATGCACTACCCGCGCACCGCGTTCAGCCGGAACGGCCGGCCCACCATCGAGCCGCTCGACGGCCAGGCGATCGGGCAGCGCACCTCGCTGAGCGTGGGGGACATCGCCGCCGTGCGGTGGATGTACCCCCAGCTCGAGACCTCACGGAAGTGGTCGGGCGTGCAGTTCCGGTCCACCGTCCCGGCGCTGCGCACGCAGACGTTCTTCACGCACAGCTGGCCCGGGTACTGGTTCGTCGAGTGGACCGCGGTGCCGACGGCGCCCCCGGTCGACGGCGCCGCCCAGATCGAGTGGACCGTCCGCACGACGCGGCAGACGGACCGCCTCGTGAAGTACTTCGTCTCCGTCCGCAACCTCGCCCCGTACCCGGTCTCGTACGAGGCCCGCTACGACGTCCTGGGCTGGAGCCGGGACTTCGCCTGAGGAGGCACCCACCATGCTGATCACCATCGACACCCGTGACGCCTCCACGACCGTCCGGGGCGACGCCGACCCGTCCGCACCGACCCCCGCCACCGACGCCGGGCTGCCGGCGCACGAGGCCGTCGGCCCGGGCGCTGCGGACGCGGCGGGCCTCCCCACCGAGGCCGCCGACGGTGGCGCGCCGCCCGACTGGCTGGTGGAGGCCGTCGCCCTCGCGGCGGCGGCCGACAGCGACGACGGCGACGGTTCCCCGGGCGCCGCCGACGACGACGCCGAGGACGCCGGGTCCGCGCCCACCACGTGACGGCGCGCCACCCCGACCACCGACACCGAAGGAGAAGACCATGATCATCGGACGGCAGTTCACCGGCACCGTGAGCCCCGGGCAGACGCGCACCTGGTTCACGCACAGCTGGAACGCGAACCACACCGTGTCCTGGCAGGTCGTGCCGACCGCCCCGGCCGTGGACGGCAACGCCCAGGTCGAGTGGCGGGTGCGCAGCACCCGGCAGGCACCCGGGCTGATCAAGTGGTTCATCGAGGTGCGCAACGTCACGAACGTGACCGTCACGTTCGACGCGCGGTACGCCATCCTGAACACATGAGCGTCCACCACCGGGCACGGGAGGCACGATGACCGGACCCGACGAACGACCCGGACACCTCTCCGGCACCGTCGAGCTCGACCGCGACGTGGCCCCGCCCGACGACGGAGTGGTGCACGTCGCGGTCCTCGACGTCACCCGCGCGGACGCCGCGTCCGTGGAGGTCGCCGGCGTCGACGTCGCCACCGGGGGCGGGCACCGGCTGCCGTTCGAGCTCCCCGACGTCCCCTCACGACCCGGGCACCGCTACGTCGTGCGCGCCCACTGGGACCCGCGCGGCGACCGGGAGGTGCAGGCCGGGGACCAGCTCACGGTCGTCAGCGTCCCGGTCGAACCCGCGCACGGGGCGTCGGGCGTGCGCGTGCCGCTGCGACAGGTCTAGGAGAGGGTGGTCGGCGGGCGCCGCCCGCCACGACCGCGTCGTACGAGAGCGACGGCGACACGCCCAGCTCGTCGCCGAGCGTCGTCGCCAGGCCCCGGTACGCCAGGATCGCCCGCGCCCGGTTGCCCGTGGCCAGCAGCGCCCGCACCAGCAGGTAGTGGGCGGTCTCCCGCAACGGGTCGATCGCGACGGCGAGCGCGGCGAGCTCCGCCGCCGTCCCCGGGTCCCCCCGGTCGAGACGCCGCGCGGCCTCGCTCTCGAGCCCCGCGAGGCGATGCTGCTCGACGTGCTCCCGCGGCGCCGCGAGCCACTGGTCGTCCCACTCCGGCAGCAGGGCGCCGCTGGCGAGCACCGCGACCGGCGCCCGCACGGCCGACGGGTCGACGCCACCGCGGGTGCACCGGCAGAGCAGCCCGACGTCCGTCACGACCGCGGGGTCGAGGCTCAGGTGCTCGGGCGTGCCCTGCAGGAGCCCGGGAGCCCCGTGCCGGAGCTGGTGCACCGCCGTGCGCAGGCTCAGGTGGGCCCGCGCCCCGGGGCTGTCGGGCCACAGCTCGCCGGCGAGCGCCGTGCGGGGCACCTGCCCCCGCAGGGCGAGGACGGCCAGGAGCCGACGCTCCCGTCCGTGCAGGGGCACGGGCACGCCCCGCTGCTCCAGCGACCACCCGCCCAGGAGCCGCAGGCTCCACGCGGTGGTCCACCCCGCAGGTTCGGACGGGCCGGTCATCGCCACGGGCTCCCTTCGGCGTGCGCACCTGACCGGAGGGAGGGCGCGCGCGAGGCCTCTGATACGGGGGACCGTCGGGTCGACGGTGCTGCGGGACCGGGCCGCAGCCCGCCGGGAGGGTGCCCGCCCGTCACGCCCAGTCGAGGCGCCCCAGCGCGTCCAGCGCCAGCAGGACGCCAACGACGCCCAGCACCCAGCCGGTCATCTCCGCGGCATGACGGGTGAGCCATGCCTCGACGCGCCGCAGCAGCGGGTCGACGGCCCGCGCGGCCACGAGGCGTCCGCCCAGCAGGAGCAGCGCCGGGGCGACCATCACCAGGCAGTACGCGGCGAGCACCCCCACCGACGCCGTCGTGCCGAGGCCCGAGGACGCGAGCAGCCCCAGCGCCGCCAGGTACGGCAGCATCGAGGCCACCTCCACCGCGACCGCACCCAGCGCCAGCCCCACCAGCGCACCCGCGCCGCCCCCGGTCGCGTCCACGCCCATCGCCCGCTGCCGCCACCGCACGAGCCGTCCCGGCGCCGCGCCCTCGGCCCCGGCCCGCTCCCGCGCCCGCTTCCCGTCGAACCGGAAGCTCACCGCGAACAGCCCGACGCCCGCGAGCAGCTGGACCACCAGCACCGGCCGCGCGTCCAGCAGGTCCCCGTACCGGTCCAGCAGCGCCGTGCCGGCGAGCAGCACCAGCACACCCACCGCCAGGTAGGCGACCGCGACCGTCCCCACGTAGACCAGGAGCCGCCCCGCCCGCACCCGGCCCGGCGTCAGCAGCAGCCACACGGGCACCAGCAGCGTGCCGAAGCTCGTCGAGTCCACCAGGGCGAGCACCACCAGCACGCCCGCGAGCGCCGCCGGGCCCGCTCCGTCCACGCCACCGAGGTCCACCGGGAGTTCCATGCCGCCCACCCTGGCGCCGGGCGGGCACCCGGTGCGTCCCCCGGACGGGCGAACCCCGGCCGGGCCGGGTACATCCTTCGGACGACCCGGACCGCCGGTGACCTGTGCTGGGATGGGGTGATGCACCAGGACACCGCAGGCACCGGCTCGCGGTGGCGTCGCTGGTCCGACGACGGGCCCCGGCGGGACCTCGTCGACGCCGTCGTCATCCTCGCGCTCGGGGCACTGCTGCTGGCCGTCGGCCTGGTCGACGTCACCCCCGACGACCTGCGCCCGCTCGGGGCGCCACCCGCCGGGGGGCACCTGGTGCTGCTCGCCGTCGGGTGCGTGCTGGTCGCCCTCAAGCGGCGCGCGCCGCTGGTGGCCCTGGCCGCCGGGACGGCGCTCGTCGTGCTCGACCTGGCGTGGGGCGGCAGCCTCGCGCTGCTGCTCGTCGGGTGGGACCTGCTGTTCGCCGCCACCCTGTGGGTGTCCCCGCGTGCCCGCACCGTCCTGTGGACGCTCGCGGGCACCGTCTGCGTCGTGGGCGCCGTCCTCGCCGCCGAGGCGACCCGCGACCTGCGGGTCCTCGTCTACGCCGCGATCCAGCTCGGCGCCCTCCTGCTCGTCCCGATGTGGTGGGCCGACAACGTCCGCCAGAAGACGGCGCTGGCCGACGCCGAGCGGGAGCGCGCCGAGGCCGCCGCCCGCACCGCCGCCCTCGAACGGCGCCGCGCCGCCGACGCGGCCCGCCTCGCCGCGGCCGACCGCCACGAGGCGGTGCAGGCCGAGCGGGCGGCCATGGCGCGCGACCTGCACGACGTCATCGCCGGGCACCTGTCCACGATCGCGATCCACGCCGGCGGGGCGCTGGCCGCGCGACCCGACCCGGTGCGGGACCGCGGTGCACTGGAGCAGGTGCGGGTCAGCGCCGTGGAGTCGCTCACCGAGATGCGCGCCATGATCGAGCTGCTGCGTGCCGACGCCCCGGCCGAGCCCGTGACGGCCCCGGGACGCCTGGCCGGGCTGCACCGGCTGGTGGCGCAGGCGGCCGGCGCGGGCGCCGACGTGGCGCTCGACGTCGACCCGGGCGCCCTGGACCCGCCGTCGTCGGCCGCCGTCGAGCAGGCGGTGCACCGGATCGCGCAGGAGGCGCTGACGAACGCCGCGAAGCACGCGCCGGGTCAGCCCGTCGCGGTGCGGCTCGACGCGCCGGACGGCGGGCTCGTGCTGCGGGTGCGCAACCCGCTGGCACCGGGTCCGGTGCCGCCCGCCGACCCGCTGCTGCGCGCCGGGACCGGCCTGGTCACGATGGCCGAGCGCGCCGAGGCGCTGGGTGGCTCGTTCCGCGCGGGGCCGCGGGACGGCACCTGGCACGTGCGCGCCGCGCTCCCCCGCCCCGCCGCCGCGGATGCGCGGACGGTGCCCGGCGGCGAGGACGTCCGCCCCGCCCGGCCGGCCGAGGACCACGCATGACAGGGCCGCGGGTGCTGCTCGCCGACGACCACGCCGCCATCCGCGCCGGGCTGCGGATGCTGCTCCAGGACGCCGGGGTCGTCGTCGTCGGGGAGGCCGCGGACGGCGACGCCGCGGTGACGAACGCCCGCGCCCTGCGCCCCGACGTCGTCCTCATGGACCTGCGGATGCCCGGGACGGACGGGATCGCCGCGACCCGCACGATCACCGCCGAAGGGCTGGCGGACGTCCTCGTGCTGACGACGTTCGACCTGGACGAGTACGTCGACGGCGCCCTCGCGGCGGGCGCGGCGGGGTTCCTGCTCAAGACGGCCGAGCCGGCCGCCCTGGTGGACGCGGTGCGGCGCGTCGCCGCGGGCGACGGTGTGCTGGCGCCCGAGGTGACACGGCGCGTCCTCGCCCGGCTCGTGACCCGGCCGCCCGCCGTCGTCGACCCGGAGCCCGGGGCCGTCGACCGGGTCGCGGTCCTCACCGACCGGGAGCGCGACGTCCTCGCGGCGCTCGGGCGGGGGCTGTCCAACCAGGGGGTCGCGGCCGACCTCACGATCAGCGAGGCGACGGCGAAGACCCACGTGTCCCGGGTCCTGGCCAAGCTGGGCGTGACGTCCCGCGTGCAGGCCGCGATCGTCGCGCGCGACGCCGGGCTCGCCTGACCTCAGGGACGGGTGGCGCCCGGGCCCTGCGGGTCCACGTGGTCCTCGTGGTCGCCGTCCGACGGCCCCATCTCGTTCGGCACGAACAAGGATTCGTCGACCTTGCCGGTGCGGAACCCCGCCCGGCTCAGCAGGTGCGCGGCGACGGGGGCCGTGGCGAGCTGGAACACGATCACCAGGGCGAGCATCGACACCGCGGACCAGCTGCGGATCCGCAGCGCCAGGGCGAGCAGGAGCAGGATCAGTCCCAGCACCTGCGGCTTCGTCACGGCGTGCAGGCGGCCCACCAGGGAGTCGAAGCGCAGCGTGCCGACGGCGGCTGCCGCGGTGAGGAACGCGCCCGCGAGGAGGCAGACCGCGGCCGCGACGTCGGCGGCGGTCGTCCAGAAGCCGGGGTCGACGGCGGTCATGGCTCCTCCAGCGGGTCGTCGGTCTCGTCCGGGTCGTGCGTCTTCTCCTCGCCCTCGGGCTCGCGGGCCGCGAACCGGGCGATGACGACCGACCCCACGAACCCGACGAGGGAGAGCGCGACGAGGATCGGGATGGTCTCGGTGCGCCGGTTCCACGCCGCCTCGATGGCGATGACGCCGACGAGCGTCGACGCGAGCAGGTCGAGGCCGAGCGAGCGGTCGAGCATCGACGGCCCCCGCTCGACGCGCACGAGGGCGAGCAGCGCGGCCACGGCGACGAGCGCCGCGGCGACGACGTAGACGACGATCATCGGTCCCCTCCCCGGTCGGTCGTGGACTGCTCCGCCGTGTCGTCCGGGACGGCGCCCGGGCCGAGCCCGCACCGTTCCAGGACGTCGTCGGGGGCGAACGCGCGCAGCACGCGCGCCTCGAGCCGCCGGATGTCGGCGCGGACGGCGTCGGGGCCGCCCGCCCGGTCGACGTCGAGCACGTGCAGGAACACCAGGCCGGTGCGGCGCCGCGTCTCCAGGACGAGCGTGCCGGGCACCAGGGTGGACAGCACGGCCGTGGCGGTGAGGAACAGGTCGTCCGGGTTGCGGAGCCGCACCTGCACCACCGCACCGGCGGGCCGGTACCCGGGCCGCAGCGCGAGGAACGCGACCTGGAACGACGCGACGACGAGGTCGGTGAGGAACCGGCCCACCAGCACGACGAACGGCCACGGGCGGAACCGGCCCCGCGCCTGGACGGACGGCAGCGGGAACACGACCAGCACGACGAGGGCGAGCAGGCCGCCCCCGAGGACGTTCGCCCAGGACAGGTCGCCCCACAGCAGCACCCACACGAGCGTGAGGAACAGCAGGGCGGGCCACTGCCCGAGCGTGTGGCGCAGCCGGCGCCAGAACGTGCGGCGGGCGGCGATCACGGGATCACCTCCGCGTCGTCGGCGACCTCGTCGGACTTGCCGGTGCCGCGGTCGGAACCGTCGGGGAACACGGCGTCGACGTACGTCGTGCCGTCCATGGACGACTCGGCGGCACGTTCCGCGTACCCGTACAGGGGACCGGCGGCCACGGTGATCGCGAGGCCGAACGCGATGAGGGCGCCCGCCGGCAGGACCATGCCGCGGGGCAGCCTGACGTCCTCCGGGACGTCCTCGGGGGCGTCCTGCCAGAACGCCTTGTTCCACGCCTTGACGACGGCGTACAGCGTGAGCAGCGACGTCACGACCGACCCGACGACGAGCGCCCACGCCAGCCCGGAGCCGTCCCGCACGCCCTCGGTGAGCAGCCCCACCTTGCCGAGGAACCCGGACAGCGGCGGGATGCCCGCGAGGTTCAGCGCGGGGACGAAGAACAGCACGGCGAGGCCGGGAGCGAGCCGCGCGAGCCCGCCGAGCCGGTCGAGCGACGTCGAGCCGCCGCGGAACTCCACGAGCCCCACGACGAGGAACAGCGCCGTCTGGACGGAGATGTGGTGCACGACGTAGAAGATGGCCGCGGCCGTGCCCGCCTCGGAGGCGAGGGCGACGCCGAACACCATGTAGCCGATGTGACTGACCAGGGTGAACGACAGCAGACGTTTCACGTCGTTCTGCGCGACCGCGCCCAGGATGCCGATGACCATCGTCAGCAGCGCCACGACCAGCAACAGCCTGTCCACCGCCGGGTTGTCGGGGAACAGCAGCACCTGGGTGCGCAGCATCGCGTAGACGCCGATCTTCGTCAGCAGGCCCGCGAACACGGCCGTGACGGGTGCCGGCGCCGTCGGGTAGGAGTCCGGCAGCCAGAACGACAGCGGGAACACCGCGGCCTTGATGCCGAACGCGAGCAGCAGCAGCAGCTGCAGCGCCGTGCGGACCGTCGGGTCGATCTCGGGCAGCCGCTCGGCGAGCTGCGCCATGTTCACGGTGCCCGTCGCGGCGTACACCAGCGCGATCGCCGCGAGGAACACCACCGACGACATCAGCGTGACGACGATGTACACCGACCCGGCACGGATGCGTTCCGCCGTCCCGCCGAGCGTCAGCAGGACCGCGGACGCCGCCAGCAGGATCTCGAACCCGACGTACAGGTTGAACAGGTCGCCCGTGAGGAACGCGTTGGCGACGCCGGCGGCCAGCACCAGGTAGGTGGGGTGGAAGATCGCGACGGGGATCGACTCCCCCACGCGTGCCTCGCCGTGGACGTCGTCGCGCTCCGGCACGCCCTGACCGAGGGAGTACAGCAGGACGCACAGCAGCATGACGCCGCTGACGGTGAGCATCAGCGCGGACAGCCGGTCCGCGACGAGGTTGACGCCCACGGGTGCGGCCCAGCCGCCGACGTCGACGACGACGGGACCGGCGTCCGCGAAGAACACCAGCGCGGCCGACGCGAGCGTCGTGATGGTCAGCGCGGTGACGCTGATCGTGCGCTGCACGGTGGCGTACCGGCGCAGCGCCAGCGTCAGGCCCGCCGCGAACAGAGGCACCAGCACGGGCAGCGGCACCAGGGTGGCCGCGTTCCAGGTCTCCGGACCGGGGATGAGGTCGGTCATCGCGCGGCCTCCTCGTCCTCGTCGCCGACGGTCTCGTCGTGCACCGTCGCGGCTTCCTCGTCCAGGGTCTGCCCCGTCTCCTCGGCGTCGGCGTCGGTGAACGCCGGGGCGTTGGCGGCCGCGGCGCGCGCGACGCGCTTGTCCTCGACGTCGTCCGCGACCTCGTCGTGCCCGTGGAGCTGCCACGAGCGGTAGGCGAGCGCCAGGATGAACGCCGTCAGGGCGAGCGTGATGACGATCGCGGTGAGCGTCATGGCCTGCGCCAGCGGGTCGGCCATCGGCTCGTCCGCGGGCGAGTTCCCCACGATGGGGGACGCACCGGCCCGGCCGCCCGCGACGAGCAGCATGAGGTTGACGGCGTTGCTGACGAGGATGAACCCGAGCAGGACGCGGGTGAGCGGCCGTTCGAGCAGCAGGTAGACCCCGGTGCCGAACAGCACCCCGATCGCGAGGACGAGCACCGCCGACGGCGTGTTCTGCAGGACGGTCATCGCTGCACCTCCGCCTCGGCGAGCTCGCGGGGCGACAGCTCGCCCTGCCGGTCGATCTCCGCGCCGAGCGTGCGCAGCAGGTCGAGGACGAGCCCCACGACGACGAGCATGACGCCGACGTCGAAGAACAGGGACGTCACGAGGTGGACCTTGCCGAGCACGGGGACGGTCAGGTCGACGATGAAGCTCTCCAGGACCTCGTGGCCGAGCAGCAGGGCGGCGAGCCCCACCCCGGCGGACAGGAACAGGCCGGTGCCGAGCAGCAGGCCGGGTTGCACGGGCAGGGCTTCGCCGAGCTCGTACCGGCCGCCCGCGAGGTAGCGCACGGCGAGCGCGATGCCCACCATGAGGCCGGCGGCGAACCCGCCGCCGGGCGCGTTGTGCCCGCTGAACAGCAGGAACATGCCGAACACGATCATCGAGTGGAAGATCGTGCGGGTCACGACCTCGAACATCACCGAGCGGCGCTCCGGCGCGAGGGTGCTGCCGGCGGCCAGCCAGACGGTGCGGTCGTGGCTGCGGGAGCGTTGCGGGTCGGGCGCGCGGGACAACCGCAGCACCTCCCCGCCGCGCTGGCGCAGGAACACCAGGGACGCGACGCCCGTGGCCGCGACGAGCAGCACGGAGATCTCCCCGACGGTGTCCCACGCGCGGATGTCGACGAGGATGATGTTGACGATGTTGTGCCCGCCGCCGAACTCGACGGCCTCGCGCGGGAAGTCGACGCTGATGGGTGTGGCGACCCGCGCGAGCGGCGCGGCGATCGTCAGGCCCATGATCGCCAGGCCCGACGTCACCGCGAGGGCCAGGCGGACCCAGCGGCTCCCCGCCAGCGGCCGGTCGGTGAAGTACGGCGGGAGGCGCCGCATGACGAGCACCATGACGACCAGGGTCACCGTCTCGCAGAGCACCTGCGTGAGCGCGAGGTCGGGGGCGCCGTGCAGCAGGAACAGGGCGGCGTTGGCGTACCCCACGACGCCGACCAGCAGGACGGCCTTGAGGCGGCGCCGGGCGCGGGTCGCGAGGACGGACGCGACGACGACGATCGCGACGACGGCGGCCTGGGCGGGCTCGTCCCACGGCACGACGTCCACGGGCACCGTGGTGCCGCGCAGCAGGCCGGACGCGATGACGGCGCCGGGCGCGACGGCCAGCACGATGAGGACGATGCCGAGGTAGAACGGCAGGGAGCCGCGCTGGGTGAACGCGGTGACGTCCGCGGCGAGGTCGTCGAGGCGCCGCATGGAGCGGCGGTAGAGGAGGTCCGCGCCACGCGGGGACGGCACGGCGGCCTGCCACCGCTCGACCCGGGCGCGCTGCCAGAACAGCCACGCGCCCGCGGCGAGGACGGCCGCGGTGATCGCCAGGACGGGCGTGAACCCGGCCCAGACCACGAGGTGGCCCGGCTCCCCGACGGGGTAGAGGTCGGCCTGCGGCGCGAGCAGCGACTCCCCCGTGGCGGGCAGGAACGCCAGCACGACACCCAGCACCGCGAGGGCGGCGGGCGGCGCGACGAGCAGCCACGCCTGGCGACGCACCGGCGTCGGCGACGCCGCGTCGGCGGGGACCGGCTTGGTGGCGAACGCTCCCCAGGCGAAGCGCAGACCGTAGGCCACGGTGAGCGCGGACCCGACGACGACCGCGACGAACGCGATCTGCTCGACGGCGCCGGCGCCGTGGGTGACGTCGTGCCACAGCCCTTCGAGCGCGGCCTCCTTGGCGACGTACCCGGTGGTGACGGGCAGGCCGATCATGGACGCGGTGGCGAGGACGCCCGCGACGGTCGTGACGGGCATGGTGCGCCACAGCCCGGTGAGGCGCCGCAGGTCCCGGGTGCCGGTGGCGACGTCGACGGCGCCGACGACGAGGAACAGCGCCGCCTTGAACATGGCGTGCGCGCCGAGCAGCGCGAGCCCGGCCAGCGCGAGCGCCTGGTTGCCCAGGCCGAGGAGCAGCACGATGAGGCCGAGCTGGGAGACGGTGCCGAACGCGAGGACGAGCTTGAGGTCGTGCTGGCGCAGCGCCCGGTACCCGCCGAGCAGCAGGGTGCCGCCACCGAGGAGCACCACGGACCACCGCCACACGGGCAGGTCGGCCAGCGCGGGCGCGAACCGGGCGACGAGGTACACGCCGGCCTTCACCATCGCGGCGGCGTGCAGGTACGCGGACACCGGGGTGGGGGCCGCCATCGCGGCGGGCAGCCAGAAGTGGAACGGGATGAGCGCGGACTTCGTCGCGGCGCCGGCGAGGAGGCAGACGGCGGCGACCACGGCCGCGGCCCCCGTGGGCGGTGCGGCGACCACCTCGGAGATCCGCCAGGTGCCCGCCGCGACGCCGAGCACGATGAGGCCGACGAGCATCGCCAGGCCGCCCGCGGTGGTCACGACGATCGCCTGCATGGCCGCACGACGCGACGCCTTGCGGTCCGCGTAGTGACCGATGAGCAGGTAGGAGAAGACGGTGGTCAGCTCCCAGAAGACGAACAGCATGAGCAGGTCGTCGGCGGTGACCAGGCCGATCATGGCGCCCGCGAACGCGGTCAGGACGGCGGCGAACCGGCCGGTGCCCAGGGCGTCGCGGGAGAAGTAGGCGGAGCAGTACAGCAGCACGAGGGCGCCGACGCCGCCGACGACGAGCAGCAGGAGCCAGGAGAGGGTGTCGAGGCGGGCGTCGATCGACAGCTCCAGGCCGGGCACCCAGGGGATGCTCTGCACGGGGTAGTCACCGTCGAGGACCCGGCCGGTCGAGGCGAGGGCGTAGCCGGCGGCGGCCGCGGGGCCGAGCGCCAGGACCCAGAAGGCGTGCCTCCCCAGCCACGCCACGAGAGCCGGCGCGGCGAGCGCCAGCAGGAACACGAGCATGAGCAGTTGGAGCACTGCACTCCGTCCGGTCGATGGGCGGGGCGAGACGCCATCCTATCGTTTCGACGCGGCCGCGGCGTCCACCTGGTGACCGGTGGACGCTCGGCCCGTGGTCGTCGAATCGTTTTGACGCCTCGGTGGCACGACCCTACGCTCGGACCGTGCTGACGAAGATGCCGGTCACGGACGCCCAGGTCACCGCGCTGCTGACCCCGCTGGGCACCCCCGTCACGATCACGCCGCTCAGCGGCGGGCTGTTCGCGACCGTGCTGCGCGCCGACCTCGACGACGGCCGCCGCGTCGTCGTCAAGGTGCTCGGCGCGGACACCTCCCGCCTGCTGTCGTACGAGCACGGCGTGCTCGGCACCGAGGCGCTCGCCGACCGGCTCGCGCACGCCGCCGGGCTGCCCGTCCCCGCGCTGCTGCTCCACGACACAAGCCGCACCCACGTCGACGGCGACGCGATCGTCACGACGTTCCTCGACGGCGCCCTGTGGAGCGGCCTCGACCTCGACGACGCCGGGACCGCGACGGTGCGTCGCGCGCTGGGCGGCTTCATGGCCGATCTGCACGCCCTGCGCGGGCAGCGGTTCGGGTACCCCGCACCCGAGTCCGGGCTGAGCGCGGACACGTGGCCCCGGGCGCTGAGCGCGATGGTCGACGCCGTGCTCGCCGACGCCGTCCGCTGGGGCGTCGACCTGCCCGCCGACCGCCTGCGGGCCGCGCTGCGCCGCCACCACGACGTGCTGGCCGCCGTCGACGTCCCGCGGCTGGTGCACGCCGACCTGTGGCCGGGCAACCTGCTGCTCGGCGACGACCTCGGCGTCGTGGGCGTCCTCGACGCCGAGCGTGCCCTGTGGGCGGACCCGCTGTTCGAGCTCGCCGGGTGCGACCAGCTCGGGGCGGGGGCCGTCGACCCCGACGTGCTCGCCGGGTACCGGGCCGGCGGCGGCCGGGCGGACCTCGGCGACGGCACGCCCGGCGACGGCGACCCGGACGCCTGGACGCGGCTTCGCCTGTGCCGCGCCTACGTCGCGTGCCTGCTCGCCGTGGAGGTGGTGCCCCGCGCGTACGAGGGCGACTGGGTCGAGGGGTACGTGCGCACGGCCCGCACGAACCTCGACCGGCTGCTGGACGAGCTGGGGGTCTGAGCCGCCGACCGGACGGTCAGCCTCGCAGCGGGAGCGTGAGCACGGGGTCGCCCGCGGCGCTGACCCGCACCGGCACGCCCCAGTCCTGCTGCGCGAGGTGGCAGGCGGGGAACACGTCCGGGTCGGGCTCGCCGTCCGGGCCCAGCGGCACGACGTCGCACGACGCCGCCTTCGCGGTCACGTGCAGGACGCCCTCGACGACGTCGGGGTTGATCCGCAGCCCCCGGGCGAGGTCCGTGCCCGTGCCGGCACCGTCGAGCAGCAGCTCGGGCGGGGTCGCGCTGACGGTGAGCTCGGTGGACGGCCCCCACCGGTCGTCGAGCTTCTGCCCCGGTGCGGGCACGAACGGCACCTCCAGGCGCAGCGCGCCCGCCGCGACCTCCGTCGCGGGACGCGCGACGCGGTGCGCGCCCGCGTCCAGCACCTCCCCGGCGACGTCCGCGGGCAGGGGCACCCGGGTGAGCCGGTGCGCCGCGGACTCCACGACCAGCAGGTGCACGCCGTCGTGGGTGACCTGCACGACGACGTCGCTCGGCTCCGCCAGGCCGGTCGCGAGGGTCGTCACCCGGCCGCCGATCCGCGTGCCGGCGGCGTCGTCGCCCACGTCGCCCTCCCCGCTGCCCGCAGCGTCCTCCGCAGCGCCGGGCGTGCCGCCCGTGCCGGGGACGAACCGCCGCAGCGCCCCGTTGTAGGTGTCCGCCACGACGACGGACGCGTCCGGCAGGACGGCGACGCCCAGCGGGTGCTGGAGCAGCGCCTGCCCGGCCTCGCCGTCGCGGTGCCCGAAGTCGTACAGCCCCTGCCCGACGGCGGTGCGCACCACGACCTCGGCGCCCTCGGCGGGTTCCACCCGGCGCAGCGCGGAGGTCTCGGCGTCCGCCAGCCACAGCGACCCGTCCGCCGCCGGTGCCAGGCCGGACGGCTGCGCGAACCACGCCGCCGCCCCGGGCCCGTCCTCCAGGCCCTCGTTCATCGTCCCGGCGAGCAGGTGGACGCTGCCCAGCCCGTCGAGCGCGACGGGGTCGAACGCCCACAGGGTGTGGTGCCCCGCCATCGCCACGACGAACGCGCCGAGGTCCGCCGACCAGGCGACGTCCCACGGCGAGGACAGCCGCACCACGCGCGCCGGGTAGTCGCCCGCGACGGAGAACGGGTCCGCCGGGCCCTCCCGGTCGGGCACCGCCCGCGCGCCCGGGAAGGCGGCGTCGTCGTCGAAGTGGCCCGACCGGGTCACGTTCTCCTGCCCACCGACCATGAACTGGTCGCCCGTGCCCGCGACCGTCGCGACGACGCCGTCGGCGAGGCGGACCCCGCGCAGGGCGTGGTTGACGGTGTCGGCGACGAGGACGTCGTAGCCGAGCGTCTCGCGCAGCTCGTCCGGGACGAGGCACAGCCCGTTGGGCTCGCTGAACCGCGCCTCGTGGGTGCCGTCCGGGCCGACGCCGCCGTCGACGAGGCCGCGCTCCCCGGAGCCGATGCGCCGCACCAGGGTCTCGCCGTCGGGCGCGAGCTCGGCGAGCGAGTGGTGCCCGGCGTCCGCGACGAGCAGGTTGCCGCCCGGCAGCGTGACCGCCTTCGCGGGGAACCTCAGGGTGGTGGGCTGCGGGACGGGCGGCACGTATGGTCCGTCGCCGCGGTGCAGCGTCCCCTTGGCCTCGTGCTCGGCGATCAGCTCGGTGACGATCGCCTCGATCGCGGACGCGTGCCCCTCCCCCGCCATCTGCGCGACGACGTACCCCTCCGGGTCGATGACGACGAGCGTCGGCCACGCGCGCGCCGTGTACGCGCCCCACGTGACGAGCTCCGGGTCGTCGAGCACCGGGTGGTGCACCTCGTACCGGTCCACCGCGGCGGCCAGCGCGTCCGGGTCGGCCTCGTGCGCGAACTTCGGCGAGTGCACGCCGACGACGACGAGCACGTCCCGGTGCTTCGCCTCCAGGTCGCGCAGCTCGTCCAGGACGTGCAGGCAGTTGATGCAGCAGAAGGTCCAGAAGTCGAGGACCGTGACCTTCCCGCGCAGGTCGGCGAGGGTGACGTCACGGCCGCCGGTGTTCAGCCAGCCCCGACCGATCAGCTCGGAGGCGCGGACACGAGGGAGACGGGGCGAGGAGGTCACCGGAACATTCTGCGGCATCGCGGGACGGGGCCGTCGGTGCCCTCGACCCGGCCGTTCACCCGACGACGTCGGCGACCGCGTCGTGCTCGGGTGCGCTCATCAGCCACTCGGTGGCGAACAGCACGCGGTCGGTGAGCGCGAGGATCGCATCGCGGATCTCCACGTGCGGGGTGGAGAACGCGAGCCGGGCGACGGCCTGCCCGCCCGGGGTGGCGGCCCAGTAGTCCACGAGGAGCAGGGGCAGGTCCCCGCCGCCGGTCTCGGCGTCCCCGCGCCCGAGGCGGACGTGCCGCAGGAACGGCCCGGACAGCGTCTCGGTGCGGGTCAGGGCGTCGTCGGGGCCGAGACGCGGGCGGAGCCGGTCGTCGATGCGGTCCAAGTGGGTGCGCCCGGCCGTCTGCGGTCCGAGGTCGTGCCAGAACAGGGTGAGGTGGACCGCGAGGGCCGCCCGCTCGCCGGGCAGGGTCAGGAACGCCATGACCTGCCCTCCGGCGCCCGCGGCCTGCTCGGCGACGGCCGTGAGGCGTTCGCGCAGGTCGCGGCGCAGCCTGGCGCCTCGGTCGCCGAGGGCGGCGCCCTGCCGGGTCACGAGCGCGCGGATCTGCTGGGTGCGCGCCACCGGGTCGGTGAGCTCGACGAGGGTCCAGTGGTCGGGCAGGTTCAGCTCGATGCCGATGCCGCGCGACCCGCCGGGCTCCTCGACGCTCGCCATCGCGTGCAGGCCCTCGATGCTGATCCCGGCGCCGGAGTCGTCGCGGAACCCGGTCGGGTCGTCCGTGGTCCTGCCGCCGGCGGTCCCGTCGGCCGTGCCGCCGTCGGGCGCCTCACCGTCGAGCGCGGCGAGCACCTCGGTGACAAGGTACTGCACGGCGTCCGGGCCGCCCGCGTCGACGACGACACGCTCCAGGACCGCGCCGTGGCGGCGCAGGAACGGCGCCAGCGAGTCCCGACGCCGCAGGCTGTACGCGCGACCCGGGTCGTCCCCGAGGTGCGCCTCCAACGCCTGGGGCGAGGTGAACAGGCGCAGTTCGTACGGCCGGGCCGACCCCGGCGCGGCGTCGAACACCCGCACCTGCGGCGTGCCGTCCTCGCGTTCCAGGTGCGGGACGACGACGGTCCCGCCGTCACCCAGACGCTGAAGAACGGTCCTGCTCTCCGGTCCGCTGTTCATTCCTGCTTGTCCTCTCGCTCTTCCTACGGGGGGCACGTCAGCGGGAGCCGATGATCCGGTCACGGACGACGGCGTCCCAGGGCACGCCGAAGGAGACGACGCTGGAGTCGTCAGCCGTCCCGTAGAGCACAGGCCCGTCCTTGAACCATCGGACCGCCGGCCCCGGCGACACGTGCATCATCAGGACGTCGTCATAGCCGATGACGTCGAGGTGCGGTAGCTCCGCACGTCGGTCGTCACCCGTCCAGCACGCGGAGACCGAGGCGTCCGAGGTGGATCCTCCCCACGGCGTGGCGATCCGGCGCGTGTCCGGAGCGTTGACCAGGACCAGCTCGATCAACCGACCGTCCTCGCCATCGAACTTCAGCTCCAGAAGCTGGCGCCCCTCGCGCGCGCCGACGTAGACCGGCAGCGCCTGCAGATCTGTGTATCGAGGCCAGGTCAGTGTGACCGGCGCGTCGTCGTCGAACTCGACGGTGACGACGTCGCCCGGCCGCGGGTCCGTGAGCTCGATCATGCGGCTGTGCCTCCGCGTTGTCGCCTGCGTGCTCGAGTCCCCACGCGAGGACCTGTGGGTCCGGCGTGGCTCTGACGCCATCCACGGAGGATGGAAGGTTCCAAGACTGTCGTCGTCAGGCAGACCCGCTGAAACGAGCCAGACCTGGCACCGGGTCGTCGCGACGCCATTCGTCGCCGAGATCTCCTGCGGACCGGGCGCTGTCGTTCTTCATGATCAGCAGGTCCGGAACAGCGGCGACGGCGCCCGGACTGGCAACGAATGCGTCCCAGTCGAAGTCGGCGGTGACGCCGCGACGATCGACGACGAGTGCCACGACCTCGGCCGCAGTCCGGGCGACACGTTCTCCCGCCGCCAGTGCGACTGCGTCGATCTCAGCGGTGTCCAACCCGTCCAGGTAGCAGGTCACGCTGTACAGATGGTCGCTCAGGCGTCGAGCAGTGACGATCATGTCGTCCGACCCGGAGAACCACGTCTGAAAGGTGCGGTTCAGCTCCTCGTCTGCGAGGGCCCGGGAGAACGCATCGCGATCGACAAGGTGCAGGTCGCCCTCGAGGTCGATGAAGGCGATCTGTTCTTCGGTGCCGGGGGCAGTCAGCCTGGCGCCCATTCCCGTCAGCCAGTCGGGGAGCCACTGGTGCGGGGCGGAATCGCTGTAGAGAGTGAGGAAGCCGTCAGACATCTGCTAGTCCTTGGGGAAGGTGAACACGTTTTCTACACCGAGCTTGCGGCCCGCTTGGTCGATCGCACTCGTGGGAGTTCCGTCTTCGAGACAGTACAAAGCACGCACGCCGTCACGGTCGGCTGCAGCCTTGCTCACCTTGAGGGCGTGACCGAACTTGGCGGGGTCCTTTGCCTTGGCCGGACCGCCGACGAAGATGTACTCACCGTTGGGTCCGATGACATCGAGGCCCGTTGATCCCACGCCGTCGACGGTGATCTTGATGTCCTGCCCGTCGGGCCCCTTGGCCACCTTGCCACCCACGATCTTGGCGACGCGTTCTTCGCGTGCAAGTCCCCGAGCGTTGGCTGCTGCACCGTGTCCGCCGGCGTTGTGGACCAGGACCGCGGTGGTGCCGGCGAAGACGTAGTAGGTGTGGTGGGTGGCGACGTGGATGTTGTGGACGGCCACCGGTTGGTCGGTGTGCTCGACGTCGATGCGGTCGAGGGTGACGGTGTCGCCGTCGGGAGTGGTGAGGATGTCGCCGGGTTGCAGGTCGCGGGCCAGGATCCAGCCCATGTTGGCCACGGCGAAGGGGTGTTCGTCGGTGGTGACGAGGTCGTGGCCGTCGATGGTGAGGCGGTAGAGCGTGGTGGTGGTGCGGGCGAACGTCTCGGTGACCAGATGCAGCTGGTCGAGTCCGGTGGTGGGGTCGTGGGCCCACACCTTGTCCCCTGCGCGCAGGGTCTCGATAGGGCGGTCACCGTCGGCGGTGCGCACCAGGGTGCCGGCGGTGAAGCAGGTCCCGAACCCGACCTTGCACCAGGCCTTCTTCGCACCCTGGGAGACGCCCTGCTTGAGGGCGACCTTGGACAGGCCCATGGCGGCCTTCGCGGCCCCGCCCAGCCCGATCACCGACAGTGCCGCGCCGGCGATCGCGATGCCGGCCTCGGCCCAGGAGCGTTCCCCGGTCGCGGCCAGGGTGAGGTTCGCCAGCATGGACACGATCGCGGCGACGGCGGCCACGACGAGCAGCACCCCGGCCAGCGCCGTGCCGACCACGGGGATGAAAGCGACCACGATCGCGAGCACCCCGGCGATGGTGGAGACCAGGTCGGCGATGTCAGCGATCGCGGCCACGACCTTGGCACCCCAGTCGTCCCACCAGCCGTCGTTCAGGTCATCCGATCCGGTGATGTCCTCGATCCGGTCGATCGCGGTGTTCGCGGACCGGTCCCGGTCCGACACGGCGTCGGAGATGGTGGCGCGCGCGGTGGCGACGTGCCCGTCCGCGGTGTCCGCGTCATGGCCGGCGGTACGGGCGTGGCGGGTGTACTCGGCCCGCTCGACCGGGTCGGTGGCGGCGTCGGCGAGGTCCTGCCAGTGGCCGGCCTGCCGGTGCGAGGCCGTGGCGCTCTCGGCGGCCTGACGGGCCTGCTCGAGGGCGGTCAGGGTGTCGGCCTGGACGCGTTCGAGGTCGCGGGCGTAGTCGACCAGCGCGTCCCCGGCGGCCCGGTAGCGGGCGTGGGCGCGGCGAGGTCGGCGTCGACGTCGGTGAACGCCTGGGCGACCTGGGTCGCCGAGTCCGCCAGCAGTCGCAGGTTCGTCGTCATCTTCGCGCGCGTGTCGTCCCACGAGGACGCGACGTCCCGCACCACCCCGGCCAGTCGGTCGTGCCCGACCGAATCCGCGATCCGGTCCGAGCGCGCGCCCGCGTCCTCGAACTCGCCCGCCACGACGCCCAACGAGTCCCCGAGCGCGCGCACCGCGTCGAGGTCCATCCGCAGATCAGCCACCCGCACCACCTCCGACCAGGGACGTTACCGATCCGCGACCCGCGGCACCATGGGGAGCGCGACCCGTCCCACGAGATGGACGGCGAGGGGTTCACACCTCCCGGCGGTTCGCTCACACGTCTGCCACGGCGTCCCCGGCGCGGTCGCGGATGCCGACGAGGCTGATGAGGCCGCCGAGGACGAACAGGCCCGCGACGACGACGAGGGTGCGGTGGAACGAGTCGACGTCGAGGACGCCGCCGACGATGACGCCGGCCATGGCGACGGTGACGAGTCCGGCGACGCGGGAGACGGCGTTGTTGACGGCCGAGGCGATGCCGGCGTCCTGGGGTGGTGCGGCGCCGAGGATGGCGGAGGTGAGGGGCGCCACCGTGATCGCGAGGCCGAGGCCGAACAGGAGCATGCCGGGCAGCACCTGGGTGAGGTAGGTGGCGGTGGTGCCGGTGGTCAGCAGCAGGAGGTACCCGGCGGCGGCGACGAGGGGCCCGGCGGTCATGAACCGGCGGGGTCCGAGCCGGCCCGCGAGGGCGCCGAACCGGGTCGACAGGGCCAGCATGGCGAGGGTGACGGGGAGCTGGGCGACACCGGCGGCGGTGGCGCTGTAGCCGGCGACCTGCTGGAGGTACAGCGTGACGATGAAGCCGCCGAGCGCGAGCGCGCCGTAGACGGCGGCGGTGGCGACGTTGCCCCACGCGAAGTTGCGGGCGGCGAACAGGTGCAGCGGCAGCATCGGATCGCGGGCGCGCCGCTCCCAGAGGACGAACCCGACGAGCAGCACCACGCCGAGCCCGAGCACCGCCCAGTACCGCTCGATGAGGCCGAGGACGGCGGCGGCGAGGCCGAGGGCGGCGAGCACCGCGCCGGGCACGTCGAGACGCCGCCCCGCGCGCGCGACGGACTCGGGCACGCCGCGCAGCAGCACGAGGGTGACCGCGACGACGGGCAGGTTGATCCAGAACACCCACCGCCACGACAGGAGGTCGACGAGGCCACCGCCGACGAACGGGCCGACGATCATCGCGGTGCCCGTCCAGGCGGTCCACCGGCCGATGGCGCGACCCTGCGCCTCGCCGTCGAACGTCGAGATGATGAGGGCCAGCGAGCTGGGGACCAGCAGCGCCCCGGCGACGCCCTGGAGCAGCCGCGCCACGACCAGCACCGCACCAGTGGGGGCGACGGCGCACAGCACGGACGCGGCCGCGAACCCGGCGAGGCCGATCGCGAGGACGCGGCGGCGGCCGTGCAGGTCCGACAGCGACCCTGCGAGCAGGATGAGCGCCCCGAGGGTGACGAGGTAGCCGTCCACGACCCACTGCTGCAGCGCGAGCCCGGCCTCGCCCGGCCCCCCGAGCTCGTCCGCGATGGCGGGCAGCGCGACGTTGACGACCGTCCCGTCGAGGAACGACACGAACGACGCGAGGATCGCGACCAGCAGCACCCGGTTCCGGGTGCGCTCCACGGCCGAGGGCGTGCTCACGCGTCCACGGTAGGCCGCGGCGGCGCCGTCCGCTGTGGCGCCGGTCCGGCCGCGCTAGCGTCGCCCCCATGACCCTGGAGATCCGCCGCAGCGTCATCGACGACGTCCCCGCGGCCCGCCGCCTCGGCGCCGAGGCGTTCGGCGTCCCGACCACCCCGCCGCCGGACCCCGACCCGGCGGACTGGCCCCGGCCGAACACCCGCCCCTGGACGGCCACCGACGACGGCGAGGTGGTCGCCACGCTCGCCGTGCGGTCCTTCACGTCGTGGTTCCACGGCGCGCGCGTGCCGACCGCGGGCTTCGCGGGCGTCACCGTGGCCGCCGAGCACCGCGGCTCCGGCCTGCTCCGGCCCCTGATGGAGGCCGCGCTCGCCGAGGCGCGCGACCTCGGCGAGCAGGTCTCGACGCTCTATCCGTCGTCGGCGGGCATCTACCGCGGCCTCGGCTACGAGGTCGTGGGCGCGTTCGAGGACGTGACGATCCCGATGGCGGCGCTCGCGGCGGTCGCCCCGGCGGCGGGCGTGCGGACCCGCCGGGCGACGGCGGCGGACGTCCCGGCGATCCGTCGGGTGTACGAGACGTGGGCGTCGGCGCAGAACGGCCCGCTCACGCGCCGGGAGCGGCCGTTCACGATGGAGCCGGACGAGATGGTGGGCGCGGACGCGGACCTCACGGGGGTGAGCCTGGCCGTGCGCGGCTCCGGGGCCGGGGAGGTGCTGGGGTTCGCGAGCTGGTCGCGCGGCCGGGGCTACGACCGCACCACCACGATGGAGGTGGAGGACCTGGTGGCGCTCACGCCGGACGCGGCGCGGGCGCTGTGGCGGACGCTCGGCTCGTTCGCCTCGGTGGTCGGCCAGGTGCAGGTGTGCACGTCGGGCGGCTGGTCCGGGGTGGACGTGGCGCGGCTGGTCCTGCCCGACCATGCCGCGACCTCGGTGCCGCGCCCGTACATGCTGCGGCTGCTGGACGTGCCGGGCGCCCTGGCCGGGTCGCGGGTGCCGCCGGTGGCGGCGCGGGTGCCGTTCGCCGTCACGGACCCGCGGACCCCGGACCTGGAGGGGGCGTGGACGCTGGAGGCCGCCGACGGCCGGGTACGGGTGCTCCCCGACGCGGACGCGGTCCCGGGCGACCGGCCGACGTTCACGTCCGGCGGCCTGGCCCTGACCTGGTCGGGCGCGCAGTCGGCGGCGAACGTGCGGCTCGCGGGCGGCCTGACGGGTCCGGACGGGCACGACGCGACGTGGGACGCGCTGTGGGGCGGCCGTCAGGTGCACGTGCGCGACTACTTCTGACGGATGCGGGGGACCGCGCCGACGGCGAGGCGGCGCCCGCCGGGTCAGTCGTCCGCGGCGGTGACGGCGGTGAGCGCCCCGGCGAGGGCGGCGACGGCGTCGGGGACGAGCCGGTAGTAGGCCCAGCGGCCGCGCTGCTCGCGGTGCAGGAGACCGGCCTCGACGAGGATCTTGAGGTGGTGGCTCACCGTGGGCTGGGACAGCCCGACGGGGGCGGTGAGGTCGCAGACGCACGCCTCGGCGTCGGGGCTGGCGGCGACGGTGGCGAGGAGCTGGACGCGGGCGGGGTCGGCGAGCGCCTTGAAGGTGCGGGCGAGGTCCTGCGCGGTGTCGGGGGTGACGGCGGGTGCGCGCTCGGGCGTGCAGCACCCGGCGTCCGCGGTGGGCGCGAGGGGCAGCGGCACGGTGGTCGTCATGCCTCCATCCTGACATACATTGACAACCGTCGATGAATGGTCCACGATCCACACATCGACAAACTTCGATGCGAGGAGTGGTGATGGGCGCAGTGGCTCGGGACGACCTCCCGGTGGTGGTGATCGGTGCCGGACCCGTGGGGCTCGCCGCGGCGGCGCACCTGCTGGAACGCGGGCTCGACCCGCTCGTGCTGGAGGCGGGCGACGGCCCCGGCGCGGCCGTCGCGTCGTGGGGTCACGTCCGCCTGTTCTCCCCCTGGCGGTACGACGTCGACGCCGCCGCGCGCCGCCTGCTCGAACCCACGGGCTGGACGATGCCCGACCCGGAGGCCCTGCCGACCGGCGCGGAGCTCGTGGACGACTACCTCGCCCCGCTGGCGGCCACGCCGCCGATCGCCTCCCGGCTGCGCACGGGGACGCGGGTCCTGGCCGTCGCCCGCGACGGCGCCGACCGCACCCGCTCCCTCGGCCGGTCCCGGCGCCCCTACCGGGTGCGCACCGTCGACGCGGCAGGACGCGTGACGGACGTCCTCGCCCGCGCCGTGCTCGACGCGTCCGGCACCTACGGCACGCCGAACCCGCTGGGCACGAGCGGCCTGCCCGCCTCCGGCGAAGCCGAGGCGGCGGCGTGGACGACCGGACCCCTGCCCGACGTCCTCGGCGCCGACCGCGCCCGGTTCGCCGGCCGCCGCACGGTGGTCGTCGGCATGGGCCACTCCGCGGCGAACACCCTGCTCAGCCTGGTCGAGCTCGCCCGGGAGGCCCCCGGCACGACGATCACCTGGGCGATCCGCGGCGGCTCCCCGCGTCGGCTCTACGGCGGCGGCGCCGACGACGAGCTCCCCGCCCGGGGCCTGCTCGGCACCCGCCTGCGTGACGCCGTCGACGCCGGGCTCGTCCGCCTGGCCACCCGCGTGTCGATCGACCGCCTCGTGCCCGGACCGGACGGCGTCGTGGTCGTCGGCACCGCCAAGTACGCGCCGTTCGAGGTCGAGGTCGACGCGATCGTCGACGCCACCGGATTCCGGCCCGACCTCGACATGCTCCGCGAGGTCCGGCTCGACCTCGACCCCGTGGTGGAGGCGCCGCGGGCGCTGGCCCCGCTCATCGACCCGAACCAGCACTCGTGCGGCACGGTGCCGCCCCACGGGGAGCAGGTCCTCGCCCACCCCGACGACGGCTTCTACCTCGTCGGCATGAAGTCGTACGGCCGCGCCCCGACGTTCCTGCTGGCCACCGGCTACGAGCAGGTGCGGTCCGTCGCGGCCGCGCTGGCGGGCGACCGGACGGCGGCCGACGCCGTCGAGCTGGACCTGCCCGCGACGGGCGTGTGCTCCAGCGACCTCGCGCCGGAGGCCGACGGCGAGTCGTCCGCCGGGTCCTGCTGCGGCACGGCGCCGGCCGAGCCGCAGCTCGTCACGCTCGGCGTCGGCGCGCCGTCCGGCGTCGGGTTCGCCTCCGGCGTCCCGCACGGCCGCTCGGGCGACGGCGAGGACGCCTGAGGCGAGCGGCCGGCACGGCCCGGGCACGACGACGCCGCCGCACCGTGACGGTGCGGCGGCGTCGTGGCGCGCGACCTGTCGTGCTCAGCGGGTCGGCAGCGCGACCGGCTCGACGTCGAGGGAGGCGAGCAGGTCGCGGACGCGACGCTCGATCTCGTCCCGGATGGGGCGGACGGCGTCGATCCCCTGCCCGGCCGGGTCGTCGAGCTGCCAGTCCTCGTACCGCTTGCCGGGAAAGATCGGGCAGGCATCGCCGCAGCCCATCGTGATGACGACGTCCGACGCCTGCACGGCCTCGGTGGTGAGCACCTTGGGCTGCTCGGCGTGGATGTCGATGCCCCGCTCGGCCATGGCCTCGACGGCGACGGGGTTGATCGTGTCCTTCGGCGCGGAGCCGGCCGAGCGGACCTCCACGGCGCCGCCGGACAGGGCGCGCAGGAACCCGGCGGCCATCTGGGAGCGGCCCGCGTTGTGGACGCAGACGAAGAGGGCGGACGGCGTCGTGGTCGTGTCGGTCATGAGTGGAGTCCTGTCGGTCGGGGTGGCGGGGTCAGGGGCGGGGCAGGTCGAGGTCGGGCAGCAGCTCGGCGAGCAGGGCCCGCACGCGGGCGTCGAGCTCGTCGCGGATCGCGGCCACCCCGGCGGGGGACGCCAGCGCGGGGTCGCCCACCAGCCAGTCCTCGTAGCGGGTGCCGGGCAGGACGGGGCAGACGTCGCCGCACCCCATCGTGACCACGACGTCGGCGGCCCGGACGGCGTCGTCGGTGAGCGGCTTGGGGAACGGCTCGGACGCGCCGAGCGCGGCGAGCTCGGGCCGCACGGCCGGGTGGACGTCCGCCGCCGGCGTGGACCCGGCGGAGCGCACGACGACGCGGTCGCCGGCGTAGCGGTGCACGAGCGCGGCCGCGAGCTGGGACCGCCCCGCGTTGGCGACGCACACGAACAGCACCTGCGGCCGCGGGTCGTGCGGGGCGCGGGCAAGGTCGGCCAGGCGCTGGCGGGCGAACCGGTCGGTGAGGGCCAGCAGGTGCGCGGTCACCGTCGCCGACCGGGCGAGCGCCGTGTACGACTCCCGCACGGTGCGCAGCACGACGTCGGCGCCCACCTCGGGGTGGGTGGCCGTCAGCTCGGCCGCCAGGTGCTCCAGGGCGGCGTCGGCGTCCTCGAGCCCCGCGAGGTGCGGGTGCTCGCCGCGGGCGTGGACCGCCGCGGGGGCGAACGACTCCAGCAGGGTGCTCGTCGCCGCCTTGTAGCCGGGGGCGATGCGGTACCAGACCCAGGTGCCGCGCCGATCGGAGGTCAGCACGCCGACGTCGCGCAGCACCTTGAGGTGGTGGCTCACCGTGGGCTGGGAGACGTCGGCCAGCTCGGCCAGGTCGCACACGCACGCCTCGCCGCCCGGCGCGGTGGCGAGGAAGGACAGCATCCGCAGCCGCAGCGGGTCGGCCAGCGCCTTGAGCGTGGCCGCGACGGTGCCGGCGGCGTCGGTGCCGATGGCGTGCGACTCGACCCGGGGACCGCAGCCCGGGTCGTGCCCGGTCGGCGGCAGGTCGCGGCGGTGCGTCCCGGCGGTCGTCACGACGGCACCTCGTCCAGCGCGCGGGGCTCGCCGTCGACGTCGGCGGCGTACGGGTCGACGCCGAACCAGCGCCGCGCGACGGCGAGCGACACGTAGACCAGGCCCACCAGGACCGGGACCTCGATGAGCGGCCCGACGACGCCCGCGAGCGCCTCGCCGGACGTGACGCCGAACGTGCCGATCGCGACGGCGATGGCGAGCTCGAAGTTGTTGCCCGCCGCGGTGAACGCGAGCGTGGTCGAGCGGGCGTACCCGAGGCGCAGCGCGCGGCCGAGGACCATCCCGGCGCCCCACATGACGGCGAAGTAGACGAGCAGCGGCAGCGCGATGCGGGCGACGTCGAGGGGGTGGGCGGTGACCTGCTCCCCCTGGAGCGCGAACAGCAGCACGATGGTGAACAGCAGCCCGTACAGGGCCCACGGCCCGATGCGCGGCACGAACCGCTCCTCGTACCAGTCGCGGCCCTGGACGCGCTCGCCGATCCAGCGGGAGGCGAACCCGGCGACGAGGGGGATCCCGAGGAAAACCAGCACGTTGAGCGCGATCTGGCCGACGGAGACGTCCAGACCCTGCGTGTCGAGGCCCAGCCAGCCGGGGAGCACGGTCAGGTAGAAGTACCCCAGCAGCGAGAACGCGACCACCTGGAAGACGGAGTTGATCGCGACGAGCACGGCCGCGGCCTCGCGGTCGCCGCACGCGAGGTCGTTCCAGATGACGACCATGGCGATGCAGCGGGCCAGCCCCACGATGATCAGCCCGGTGCGGTACGCGGGCAGGTCGGGCAGGAGGATCCACGCGAGGGCGAACATCAGCGCCGGGCCGACCACCCAGTTGAGCAGCAGCGAGCTGACGAGGAGGCGCTTGTCCCCGGTGACGGCCGCGACCCGGTCGTAGCGGACCTTCGCGAGCACGGGGTACATCATGACGAGCAGCCCGAGGGCGATCGGCGCCGAGATGCCGCCGACCTCGAGGGCGGCCAGCGCGTCGGACAGCGCGGGGACGAACCGGCCGAGCAGCAGCCCGCCGACCATCGCGAGCCCGATCCACAGCGGCAGCCAGCGGTCGAGGGTGGAGAGGCGGGGTGTCGCGGGGGCGTTCACGCGACGGGGCCCGGGACGGCGTGCATCGACATGGCTCAATATTGACGCACGTCGATACAGGGAGTCCAGCGGCGTGGGATGAACATCAGGTGACGAGCGGGGGTGCTCCGCTCAGAGGGCGGAGACGGCCCCGATGACGTGCACCCGCACGGGCACGCCGTGGATGTCCGGCGGGACGTCCTTGCGGGCGCGGACGTTCAGGACGTTCACCTGCAGCACCCAGTCGCGGTCGTCGCCGCGGCGGGCGAGCCCGACGCCCTGGACGCCGTCGACGTCGCGGAGCGACTCGCGCAGCTCCGCCTTGGCGGACCGCGCCTCGTTCATGGTGACCATCGAGCACCTCCTGGTGTCCCTCCATTGTGCCCCCGACCGACCCCGTCGGCCCAGGGGCGGCGTCAGGTCGCGGGGGCGTCGAGCGCCTGGCGCACGCCGACGCGCAGGGCGTGCAGGGCGCGCGCGGCGGCGGCCGCGTCGGCGGGCGGCACGGCGGCCAGGACGGGACCGACGACGCCCTGCACCCGGGCCTGCACCCCGGCGACGAGGTCGTGCCCGGCAGGGGTGACCTCGTCGCCGTCGAGCAACGCGGCGGCCCGGAGGTCGTGGACGAGGCGCGGGGCGTCGTCGAGGCGGGCGCGAGCCGTGACGGCCTCGGCGAGCCCGGTGCCCGCCGGCGCCCCGGCGTGCTGGAGCGCGAGGCGCAGCGCGACCCAGTGCCCCGGGGTGAGCCCGGTGGGGGCGAGCTCGCGCCGGAGCAGGGCGTCGAGGGTCTTCTCGGTCTCGCCGACGAGCTGCGGGCCGAACGGTGGCAGGTCCATGGCACACTCCAATTCGTTGGTGGCACCAACGATACGCCTTCGTTGGCCAGACCAACAGTCCTATCCTGTCGCCATGACCCGCGACAGGATCTCGACCCTGCCCACCTGGCTCCTGTCCCGCGCCAACCTGCGCGCCCAGCGCCTCCTGCACGGCGCCCTCGCCGACACCGGCCGCCGCGGCCACCACTACCGGATCCTCGCCGCCCTCGAGGACGCCCCCCTCAGCCAGGCCGAGCTCGGCCGCCGCGTCGCCCTCGACCGCAGCGACGTCGTCGGCGGCCTCGTCGACCTCGAGACCGACGGGCTCGTGCACCGCAGCCCCGACCCCGCCGACCGACGCCGCAACGTCGTCCGCCTCACCCCCGCCGGACGTACCGAGCTCGACCGGCTCCACGCCGTCGTGACCGCCGTCCAGGACGAGGTCCTCGCACCCCTGGACCCCGCCGAACGCCGACGCCTCGCCTCGCTCCTCGCCCGACTCGGCGACAGGATGGACCGATGAGCACCACAGCGATCCCGTCCCTGCCCCTCAACAACGGCACGTCCATCCCGCAGCTCGGGTTCGGCACGTTCAAGATCCCGCCGCAGGACACGCGCGACCTGGTCCTCACCGCCCTCGAGGCCGGATACCGGCACATCGACACCGCGCAGATGTACCGCAACGAGGCCGGCGTCGGCGAGGCCGTCGCCGCCGCCGGGCTCGACCGCGACGAGCTCTACATCACGACCAAGCTCAACAACGCGTTCCACGCCCACGACGACGCCCTCGCCGCGTTCGACCGGTCCCTCGACACCCTCGGCCTCGACCACGTCGACCTGTTCCTCATCCACTGGCCCCTGCCCGCCGTCGGGAAGTTCGTCGAGGCATGGGGAGCCCTGGAGCAGATCTACGCCTCCGGCCGAGCACGCGCCATCGGCGTCTCCAACTTCCAGCCGCACCACCTGCGCCACCTCATGGACGAGACCACCGTCGTGCCCGCCGTCAACCAGATCGAGGTGCACCCCTGGCTCGGCAACGAGGAGGTCCGCGCGTTCGACACCGAGCACGGCATCGTCACCGAGGCGTGGTCCCCGCTCGGCCGCGGCCAGGTCCTCGACGACCCCACGATCACCCGCATCGCCACCGCGCACGGCAAGACCCCCGCCCAGGTCATCCTGCGCTGGCACCTCCAGCGCGGCGACGTCGTGTTCCCCAAGTCCGTCACGCCGTCCCGCATCGCCGAGAACATCGACCTGTTCGACGTCGAGCTGTCGACCGCCGACATGGCCGACATCACCGCCCTCGACCGGGGCGAGCGCATCGGCTCGCACCCCGACGAGATGAACAACACCGGCCGCTGAGGGTGACGGTCCGGTTCGTCGGGTGTGGCAGGTCCTGCGGGCGGCCGCGTTCACGGTCGCTGCGCGACCTGCCACTTCGGGAGAGCCCCCTGGGGCCCGTGAACGCGGGCGCGCGCCGACTCCGTCACACCCCCGACCCCGTCACCACCCCGACCCCGTCACCCCCGGGCCGCCACACCCGCGAGGTCAGGTGAGGCGACGCGTCGCCCGGATGCCGACGACCAGCCCCACGGCGCAGGTGATCGCGGCCGCCAGCACGCCCCACAGGACGACGGGGTCCCCCACAGCGCCGGCGAAGAGCGCCCGCTCGGCGTCGACGATGTAGGTGAGCGGGTTGAACTTCGCTGCGACCTGCATCCAGCCGGGGCCGGCCTCCAGGGGCAGCATCATCCCGGAGAGGATGAGCAGCGGGAACAGCAGCGCCTGCTGGACGCCCCAGAACAGCCACTCACGGTTCTTCGCGGCGAGGCCGAGGGCGTACGACAGGGCGCCGACGCCGACGCCGAACACGCCGAGGAGCACGAGGCCGGCGAGGGCGTGCAGCGGGTTGAAGCGGAACCCGAACGGCAGGCAGAGGACGGCGATGAGCAGGCCCTGCACGACCAGCGGCGCGAACTCCTTGAGGGCGCGCCCGACGAGGATCGCGGGGCGGGACAGCGGGGTGGCGAGCACCCGCTCGTAGGAGCCGGTCATGAGCTCGTAGAGCAGGTTCGAGCCGGTCATGGAGGTGCCGAACAGCGAGATCATCACGATGACGCCGGGCACGAACCACTGGAGGGTGTCGGCCGTGGACATGCCGGTGCCGCCGAACGTGCCGGTGAGCAGCGGCGCGAACAGCCCGAGGAACACCAGCGGCTGCAGCAGGGAGAAGACGAGCGTGAACGGGTCGCGCAGCGTCAGCAGGATCTCGCGGTGGAACACGGCGCGGGTGTCGGCGACGAACTTGCCGGGGCCGGTGCGCGTGACGATCCGCGCCTCCTCGTGGACCGTGCCGGGCGTGGTGCTGGTGGTGTCGGTGGTCATCGGGCCCCTCCTGCGGTGCTCATGCGGCCTCCTCGCGCAGGCTGCGGCCGGTCAGGTTGAGGAACACGTCGTCGAGGCTGGCCTGCTTGGCGGTCGCCGACGTGGCGGCCAGGCCGACGCCGCGCAGGGCGTCGATGGCTTCGGGGAGCCGTTCGGCCCCCTGCGCGGTGGCGATGCGCACGGTCAGGCCGTCGGGCGACTCGTCGACCTGGACGGTGCCGGTGTGCGGCGTGCCGTCGCCGACGACGGCGGCGAGCGCCCGCCGGGCGGTGTCGGGCGAGCCGGGCGTGGTGCCGAGGGTGACGACGTCGTCGGCGTGCTCCCGCTTGAGGACGTCGGGGGCGGCGTCGGCGATGATCTCGCCGTGGTCGATGACGACGACGCGTTCGGCCATGCCGTCGGCCTCCTCCAGGTAGTGGGTGGTGAGCACGATCGTCATGCCGAACCGCTCGCGCAGGGTGGAGATGTGCTCCCAGAGGTTGGCGCGGGCGTGGGGGTCGAGGCCGGTGCTGGGTTCGTCGAGGAACAGCAGCGGGGGGTGGTTCATGAGGCCGAGGGCGACGTCGAGGCGGCGGCGCTGCCCGCCGGACAGGGACTGGACGGTGCGCTTCTCGAGGCCGCCGAGCTCGAGGGCGTCGACGAGGTCGGCGGCGCGCTGCCGGTACTCGGCGGCGGGCAGGCCGTAGAACCGGCCCTGGTTGAAGAGCTCGTCGCGGACCTGGTAGCTGAACCCGCCGCCGTTGCCCTGGCCGATGAACCCGAGGCGGGCGCGGACCTGCGTGGGGTGGGTGGCGACGTCGTACCCGGCGATGGTGGCGGTGCCGGCGGTGGGGGTCAGCAGGGAGGTGAGCATGCGCAGGGTGGTCGACTTGCCGGCGCCGTTGGGGCCGAGGAAGGCGACGAGCTCGCCCTCGGCGACGTCGACGTCGATGCCCTTGACCGCTTCGACCGTCTCCTTGCCGCGCTGGAAGGTCTTGGTGAGACCGCGCGCTCGGATCATGAGGACCCGCCTTCCGTACGTTGTACCGAAATGGAACGACGACGTGAGCATACGCTGTACGGGAAAGCGACGGAAGACCCGGAGGACCCCATGACCGACACCCGCCCGGCCGAGGAGGTCAGCCGCCGCCTCGCCCTGCTCTGGGACCCGCCGCAGCCGTCGACCCGCGGACGTCGCGCCACGCTCACGCTCCCCGACGTCGTCGCCGCGGGGGTCGCCGTCGCGCACGACGGCGGGCTCGACGCCCTGTCCATGCGCAAGGTGGCCGGCCACCTCGGCGTCGGCGCCATGACGATCTACACGTACGTGCCCGGCCGCACCGAGCTGATCGACCTCATGATCGACGCCGCGTTCGCCGAGCTCTCGCTCCCCGAGCCGGGCGAGCCGTGGCGGGCCGCGCTGACCCGGTACGCCACCGAGCACCACGACCTCTACCTGCGCCACCCGTGGATCCTCCAGACCAACATGTGGCGCCTGCCGCTGGCCCCGCACGTCCTCGACGCCGAGGAGTCGGGCCTGCGCGTGCTCTCCGAGGCGGGCCTGCCCGCGGACCGCGTCGTCGAGGTCATCGGGCTGGTCGACTCCACCGTCCGCGGGCTCGCGCGCGCCGCGGTGGCCGAGCAGTCGGAGAAGTCCACCACCGGCACCAGCAACGACGACTACTGGGAGTCGATGTCGGAGTTCTGGGGCACCTGGTTCGACCCGGCCCGCTACCCCACGATGACGCGCGTGTGGGAGGCGGGCGGCTTCGAGACCGGTCACGCCACGTTCGCGCAGACCTTCCAGCGCCTGCTCGACGGCGTCGAGCTCGCCATCGACCGCGCCCGCGCCTGACCGGCCGCCGGGACGCACCGGCGCCCGTGCTTCAATACGCCCATGCCGGGGGACACGACGGGAACGACCGTCCCGCTGCTGTCCCTGGGCCTGCTCGGCGGCTTCACGGTCGAGCGCGCCGACGACGCACCCGTGGTCACCCGGTGGCGCCGCCCCAGCGCCCGCACCGTCCTCAAGCTCCTGGCGCTGGCCGACGGGCACCGCCTGCACCGGGACGTCGTGGCCGCGACGTGCTGGCCCGACGCCGACGACGGCGCCGCGCGCCGCAACCTGCGGGTCGCGCTGCACGCCGCCCGGCACGCCGTCGAGCCCGAGCTGCCCGCCCGGTCCACGTCGAGCTACGTGGTGCAGGACGGCGAGCTCCTCGCCCTGCACCCGACCCGGGTGCGCATCGACGTCGAGGAGGCCTTCCGTGCGGCCGAGGACGGGCTGCGCGGGGACCCCGAGCGGCTCGCCGTCGCCCACGCGCTGCTCTCCGCGGAGCTCCTGCCCGAGGACCGGCACGCGGAGTGGACCGCGCCGCACCGCACCCGGCTGGCGGACCTGCGCGACCGGGTGGCCCATGCCACGGCCGCCGCCCACCTCGACGGCGGCCGCCCCGACGACGCCATCGCGCCGCTGCTCGCGGTGCTCGACCAGGCGCCCGCCGACGAGGCGGCCCACCTCGGCCTCATGCGCGCCTACCTCGCGCTCGGCCACCGCCGACAGGCCCTCGCGCAGTACCACCGCTGCGTCCAGGCGCTGCGGGACGACTTCGGGACGACGCCCGGCCCCGACCTCGTCGCGCTCTACTCCGACGCCGTCACCCGCCCCGCGGCCGACCCGGAGGCGGAGCCGCCGGCCCCCGTCGCCCCGCCCGCGGCGCCCGTGGTCCCGCCGCCCGCGGCTCCGCCCCCGGTCGGCGCCGCAGCCGCGGCGGCCGCGCCGGTCCTCACCCCGGCCCAGCGCCGCACCCTCGACACGGTGCTGACCCCCGGACCCCGCGTGACGCTGCTGTCCGGCGAGCCGGGCGTGGGCAAGTCACGGCTGGCGGCCGCGGCGGCCGGCGCGGTCCGCGCCGCCGGCGGCACCGTCCTGTGGGGCTCGACCGACGACGCCGTGGTGCGCAGCCCGTACGGCCCGTTCGCCGACGCCCTCAACTCCTACGTCGCGGGCCTCGACGCCGCCGCCCGCGCGACCGTCGCCACCGAGTACCCCGAGCTGGTGGCGCTGCTGCCCGCCCTGGGCCCCGGCGGGAGCACGGCCGTACGGCGCAGCGAGCTCTTCGCGGCGGTCGGCACCCTGCTCGACGGCGTGCCGGGCCGGCCCGTGCTCGTCGTCCTCGAGGACCTGCACGCCGCCGACGTCGGCACCCTGCGGATCCTGTACCACCTGGCGCGGACGCAGGGCGGCGGCTGGCGGGTCCTGGCGACCCTGCGCGACGACGAGCCCGGCACCGACGAGGACAGCCGCCGCCTGCTCGACGCCCTCGTGCGGCACGGCCACGCCCGCCGGGTCGAGCTCATGCGGCTCTCGCGGGCGGAGTGCGACGAGCTCGTGCGCACGGCGCTCGGGACAGCGTCACCCGGCAGCGGTTCCGGCGGCGCCCCCGAGGACGGACCGGTGGACGGCGAGGTGCTCGACCAGGTGTGGGCGCTCTCGCTGGGCAACCCGATGTTCGCTCTCGAGGTGACGCGGGCGCTCACCGAGGACGCCGCCGCGGGGCGTGCCACCGTCGGGCCGGAGCCGGGGACCGGGGAGCACGTGCCGGTCGGCGTGCGGGACCTGGTCGGCGCCCGCATCGACCGGTTCGACGCCACGGTGCAGGCCGTCCTCGCCGTGCTCGCCGCCCGACCGGGCACCACCTCGCTGCCCGAGCTGACCGACGTCGTGCGCGACGGCGTCGACCCGGCACCGCGGCCCGCCGCGCTCGCCGCCGCGCTCGACCGGGCGACGGAGGCCCGCGTCGTCGAGCCGCGACCCACCGTCGTCGGGGGCCGCCAGGTGCTCGGGTACGCGGTCGCCCACCCGATGACGCGCCTGGTGTGCGCGCAGCGCACGGGCGAGGCCACCCGGCGGGCGATCCACGCCGCGCACCTCGCCGCCGTGCGCCGGCACCGCCCGGACCTGCTCGACCTGCACGCCTGGCACGCGCTCGGGGCGGAGGACCCCTCGGCGGAGCAGACGCTCGTCGAGGCCGCCCGCCGCGCCTCCCGGGTCGGGGCGCACGACGCCGCGACCGCGCACCTGGAGCGGGCGCTCGGGCTCCCCGTGGAGCGTCCCTCCTCGGCCCGGGCGACGCTCCTGCTCGACCTCGCCGTCGAGCAGCGGCTGCTCGCCCGCTACGCCGACGCCGCCGCGACTCTGCAGGAGGCGCTCGACGCCCTCGGCGACGACGACCCCACGACACGGGTGCGGGCGATCGCCATGCTCGCCGAGCTGCACGCACGCGGCGGCCGCACGACGGAGGCGGCGGAGCTCCTCGCCCGGAGCGACCTCACGGCGGTGGACGACCCGGTCGCGGTGGCCGAGCACCACCTCTCGGCCACCGTCCTGGCGTTCCTCACCGGCCGCTACGCCGACGGGCTGGCGAGCACCCGGTCGGCTGCCGACCGGGCGCGGGCCGCGGGCGGCACCGGCACGGTCGCACTCATCCGAGCCCTGAGCAACGAGGCCACCTGCCTCGTCATGCTCGGCCACCTCGAGGCCGCCCGCGAGGTCAGCCTGGCGGCGCTCGCCGTGGTCGAGCCGACGGGCGACGCCGAGCGGCTGACCCGGGTGCTCTCCTCCCTCGCGGAGATCAGCCGGGCCACCGGGCATCTCACGGAGGCCGTCGTGTACGCCGAGCGGGCGCTCGCCGCCGCCGAGCAGGTGGCAGACCCGACCGGCATCGCGTTCGAGCGGGGGAACCTCTCCCAGCTCCTCCTCCTGCGGGGCCGCACGGCCGACGCCGAGCGCCTGGCCGTGGGGGCCGTCGACCTGGTCCGGCCCTTCGGCGCCACCTGGTGCCTCGCGTTCGTGCTCCTCGACCTGGCCCAGGTCCGGTTCGCCCAGGGGGACGTCGCCGCCGCACGGACCCACCTGCAGGAGGTCGACGCGCTCGCCGGGGGCGGGGGGCCGCAGGTCACGGCGGCCGCCGCCGGGCTCGCCGCGGAGCTCGAGCTGCGCGCGGGCCGTCCCGTCCCCGCCTGGGCGGCGGTGGGGACGCTGGACGACGCCGCCACGCAGGACGAGGTCGCCCCGGTGCAGGTCCGGGTGCTGTCCGCCCTCGGCCGGCACGCGGAGGCGGCCGCGCGGGGCCGTGCGGTCCGCGCGGCGGCGGTCGACCGCGGAGACCGGTCCGCCGAGCTGCGGGTCACCCTGGCGCTCGCCGAGGCCCTGAGCGCGGCGGACCCGACGGACCCGGAGGCACGCCGGCTCGTCGCGGCCGCGCGCCAGCTCGCGAGCGCCATGCCGTGCCCGCCGCTCCTCGCGCAGGCGGAGCGGCTCGACGCGGAGCTCGTGGGCGCCGTGACCCACGGCTCGGCAACGGCCGGGTAACGCCTCGCTCCTAGCCTCCTCGCAACGATCGGAGGAGGAACCGATGTCCGTCCAGGACCCGCCCGTCACCCCCTCGGCGGCCGTCGTCGTCGAGGCCGGCGACGAACCGTGGGCACGCATCCGCCCGCTGCTCGACCGTCGCTGCGCGGAGCTGCCCGCCGACGGGCTCCTCGAGGTCCGGCTCCACGGCCTCGACACCCTGGCCGAGCTCGTGGCCTGGTGCGCCGCGCACCAGCACCTGCAGGCCGAGCTCGACCCCGGCGGCACCGTCGTCCGACTCCGCACGGCACCCCACCCCACCCCCAGGAGGACCGCATGAGACGCAAGCATGTGCGGGTCGCGGGCATCGCCCTCGCCCTCGCCCTCGCCACACCCGTCGTGACGGCGTCGGCGCAACCCGTCGAGCCCGCCGCGCCGGACAGCACCGAGACCGTCACCACCAGCACCGTCACGCTCCTCACCGGTGACCGGGTGACCGTGCGCACCGACGCCGCCGGGGAGACGACCTACGTCGTCGAGCCCGCCGACGGCACCGGCCGGCAGGTCGTGTTCCTGCAGAGCGAGGTCGACGGCGACACCTACCTGGTGCCGAGCGACGTCGCGCCGCTGACCGGCGCGTTCCTCGACCGCGAGCTGTTCAACATCACCGAACTCGTCGCGGACGGGTTCACCGACGAGGCGACCGACAGCCTGCCGCTCATCGTCCAGCGCGACACCACGGCTCGCGCCGCCCGCGGGCTCGCCCTGCCCCTCGACGACACGCTGGCGCTGCCCGCCGTCGACGGCGTCGCGGGCGACCTCGCCAAGGACGACACGACCGAGCTCGGCGCCCTCCTCGCCGCCAAGGCCGCCGGGGACACCGCGAGCGCCCGTGGCCTGAGCCCGCTCGCGGGCATCGAGAAGATCTGGCTGGACGGCCGCGTCGAGGTCTCCGCGCTCGACACCAACCTCACGCAGATCGGCGCGCCCACCGCGTGGGCGGAGGGCCTGACGGGCGAGGGCGTCGACGTCGCGGTCCTGGATACCGGCATCGACCTCACCCACCCGGACATCGCCGGGCAGGTGACCGCCTCGGCCGACTTCACGGACTCCGGCTCCGTCACCGACGTGCACGGCCACGGCACGCACGTCGCCGCGACCATCGCCGGCACCGGCGCGGGCGCCCCCGGCCTGCGCACCGGCGTCGCGCCCGACGCCGACCTCCTCATCGGGCGCGTGCTCGGCTCCGACGGGTACGGCAGCGACTCCGGCGTCATCGCCGGCATGACGTGGGCCGTCGACCAGGGCGCCGACGTCGTCAACATGTCGCTCGGCGGCGGCGCCTCCGACGGCAGCGACCCCGTGAGCGTCGCGCTCGACGAGCTCGCCGCGGAGTCCGGCACCCTGTTCGTCGTCGCGGCCGGCAACTCCGGCCCCGGCATCTCGACCGTCACCGCCCCGGCCGTCGCCGACCGCGCGCTCGCCGTCGCGGCCGTCGACTCGGCGGGCACCGTCGCGGCGTTCTCCAGCCGCGGCCCCCGCATCGGTGGTGGCATCAAGCCGGAGATCGCCGCTCCCGGCGTCTTCATCACCGCGGCCCGCGCGGCCGGCACCGGCAACGGCGCCGACCCGCTGTACTCGACCATGTCCGGCACGTCGATGGCGTCCCCGCACGTCGCCGGCGCCGCCGCGATCGTCGCGCAGGCGCACCCCGACTGGACGGGCGAGCAGATCAAGCACGCGCTCACCGCGTCCGCCACCCCGAAGGGCTCCGTCAACCACCTCGGTGCCGGCGTCGTGGACGTCCCCGCCGCGACCGACCAGACGCTCCTGCCGTCCGAGTCGGCGCTGGCGCTGGGCCGGGTCGGCTCGGAGGACGTGCAGTTCGAGCGCACCCTCACCGTCACCAACACCGGGTCCGAGACCGTGGTCGCGGACGTCGACGGCTGGCTGTCGACGATGGCCCACCGCGACGGGCCCGACGGGCTCTACGAGGTCAGCCCGTCGGTCGTCGAGATCGCGCCGGGCGGCGAGGCCGAGCTCACCGTGAGCGTCGACAGCACCGGCGTCCCCATCGGGATGTACGAGGGCTACGTGGCGCTCACGCCGCGCGACGCCGGCGTGCCCGACATGCGCGTCCCGATGACGCTGGACCGTGCCGAGATCGTCACCGCCATGGTGCTGTCCACCGACGGCTACCCGATGGTCCACGCCCAGGTCGGGCTCATCAACCTCGACACCGGTGAGCGGACCGTCGTGACGACCGGCACCGACGGCACGGGGAGCGTGCGGGCCAACCCCGGCCGGTTCGCGGCCGTCGCCACCGTCCCCGTCCCGAAGGCGGACGGCTCCGCGGCCGTCGCCGTGCTCACCGCCGACGAGATCGACGAGTCCGGCATCGTGGTGCTCGACGCCCGCGACACCCGCGAGTACTCCGTGACCCTCGAGGGCAAGGAGACGCGGCCCGAGTTCCTGGTGGCAGGCCTGGCCCGCAAGGCCGCGAACGGTCAGACCGTCAGCACGGGCCTCCTCGGCGGCGGGGCGTACGGCCAGTTCTCCGCCGACGACCTGCTCGTCTCCCCGACCGCCGGTCTCGCCGCGGACTCCGTGGTCTTCTCGGAGCACTGGCGCCTCGCGGACGCCGACAGCGACAACCGCGCCGGCGACACGACGACGATGTACGACCTCGGGTACGTGCACGACGAGGTCGCGGACGAGCCGATGGTCCTGACGACCGAGGACCAGGCCGCGCTCGCCCGCGTAGAGCACCGCTGGGACGGCCCCGGCGTCGCGACCAAGGTGCAGGAGCTGACCTTCCCGCGCATCCCCGGTGCCGTCGGCATCGACTCCAGCTCGCCGTCCTTCGTGCCGCTCCCCGCGGACCGCGTGGACTACATGACGCCGGACGTCCTGTGGCAGCGCCAGCTCTACCAGCGCATCGGCAAGGTCGAGATGAACGTCGACCGCACCTTCACCCAGTACGCGCCGGGCGAGCAGACGTCGGAGGCCTGGAACGGCGGCCCGTTCACCTCGAACGCGATCGTCGAGACCCTCGGGTCGGAGATGCGCCTGCGTCTCAACGACATGGTGGACGACGGCGGGCACCTGGGCCGCTACGCCGACTGGAACTGGCCGTCGCAGGTCAAGGCGTCGCTCGCGGTCACGCGGGACGGCCAGAAGCTCACGACCAAGACGCTGGCGTACGACACGTACTCGGTCGTGCTGCCGGACGCCGAGCCCGCCACGTTCGAGGTGCGCCGCACCTACGACGCCGGGTCGACGTTCCCGGCGGGCGGTCAGGTCGACACCACCTGGACGTTCACCGGCCAGGGCGGCACCACCGTCCCGACCCTGTCGTCCGTGCTCAACCTGCGCTACGACACCAACACCGACCGGCTCGGGCACGGTGACGCGGGCCGGTCGCTGCGGGTCGGCGTCGAGGTCCTGGGTGCCGAGGGCGAGGCGACCGTCACGGCCGCGGCGTGGACCACGGACGGCGGGGCGACCTGGACCAAGGTCAACCCGAAGTCCGTGACGGCGTCGGGCCAGATGGTCATCGGCGAGGAGCACCTCGAGGCGGGTGACGTCGTCGGCTTCCGCCTCGCGGCGACCGACGCGACCGGCACCGCGGTCGACCAGACCCTGCTGCGCGCGGTGACGATGGACTGAGCACCGTCCCGCACGGCGGGGCACGGCGGGGACGTCTCCCGCCGTGCCCCGTCGTCGTGCCCCCGGCGCGACGGCGGGCCGCCCCGTACCGTGAGCCCATGGTCACCAGGTGGGTCACGCGGGCGCGGGAGTCGTTCTGGTTCCTGCCCGCCGTGCTCGGCGTCCTCGCGCTCGTCGCGGCCAAGGGCGTCGTCGCGCTGGACCGGGCTCTCCAGGACGCCGGCCTCACCGACCTGCCGCTCATGGACACCCTCAGCGCGGACGGCGGGCGCGCCGTGCTCACCGCCATCGCCGGGTCCGTCCTCACGGTGGCGGCGACGTCGTTCTCCATCACCATCTCCGTCATGGCGACCACGTCGTCGGCCTACGGGCCGCGCCTGGTCCGCAACTTCATGGCGGACCGCGCCAACCAGGCCGTGCTCGCCGTGTTCACCGCGACGTTCCTCTACGCGCTCGTCGTCCTCGGCGACGTGCACTCGGAGGGGACCGGCGCGTTCGTGCCCACGGTCGCGGTGCACGTCGCGATCGTGCTCGCGGTGGTGAACGTCGCCGTGCTCGTGTTCTTCATCCACCACATCGCGCAGTCCGTCCAGGTGACGACGCTCCAGCACCGGGTGCGCGACGAACTCGTCGCAGCGGTCGAGGTCGTGTTCCCCGCGGACCGGGGGCCGGACCAGGTCGACGCCGACCCCGCCGGGGGCGGCACCGTGGTGACGGCGCGCCGTTCGGGCTACGTGCAGCACGTCGACGGCGGTGCGCTGGTGCGCCGGGCGGCCGAGGCCGGGGGCCGCGTCGACCTGCTGGTCGGCCCGGGGTCCCACCTGGTCGCGGGCGAGCCGCTGGCGCGGGTGCGCGGCGACGTGGACGAGCTCACCGACGCCGTGCACGACCACGTGACGACCGGGCCGTCCCGCACCCCGTACCAGGACGTCGCGTTCGCCGTGCAGGACCTCACCGAGATGGCGGTCCGCGCCCTGTCGCCGGGCACGAACGACCCGTACACCGCGGCGTCCGCCCTCGACGCGCTGGGCGAGGGGCTGGTCACGGTCGTCGAGCGGGCCCCCGCCCCGTGGGGACGCACCGACGACGACGGCGTGCTCCGCCTCGTCGTCCCGTGGCCCACCGCCCAGGACCTGGTGACGTCGGTGGTGACGGCGGTGCGCACCTACGCCCTCGGCGCGCCCGTCACGCTCGACGCCGCGCTGCGGCTGCTCGGGCGCCTCGAACGGTCGGCGAACCGCCCGTCCGTGCGCGAGGCCCTGCACGGCCAGGTCCTCGCCCTGCGGGACGCCGTCGCGGACGGGTCGGGCGTCGTGGACGCGCCGGACGTGCTGGACCGGCTCGAGGCGCTGGCGGACGCCCTCGCCCCCGCGGAGCGGCCGTCGTCCTGACGGCGGGTCGTCCCGGCGGGACCGGGCGCGCACGCTCGGGCACAATGCGTCCATGGAACGCCACACCGTCGTGGGGATCGCGGAGGGCCTGCACGCCCGCACCGCGGCCCGGTTCGCCCGACTGGCCGCCGATCAGGGGATCGCGCTGCGCATCTCCCGGCAGGGGGCCGAGCCCGTGGACGCCGCCAGCGTGCTCGGCGTCATGACGCTCGGCGCCGACGCCGGGACCGCCGTCGTGCTGCACGCCGCGGACGACGCCGACCCGGCCACGGCCGCTGCCGCGCTCGACGCGCTGGAGGAGTTCCTCACAGACCCAGGTCGGTGAGCACCGGCCGGATCGCGTCACGGACCGCGGACCGGGCGGCGACGGGGTCGTCGGCGGCGAGCGCGAGGTCGGCGAGGTGGCGGCACTCGTCGAGGTCGACGCGCGCGAGGACGGCTGCGACGTCGGCGAGCGCCCGCGGCGTCATCGACAGGGACCGCACGCCGAGCCCGACGAGGACGGGGGCGAGGGTGGCGTCGGCGGCGGCCTCGCCGCACACCCCGACCGGACGGCCGTGGACGGCGGCGCCGGTGCAGGTGGCGCGGACCAGGTCGAGCACGGCCGGCTGCCAGGGCGTGGACAGGGTGGCGAGGTCGCCCAGCATGCGGTCGGCTGCCATCGTGTACTGCACGAGGTCGTTGGTGCCGAGGCTGCCGAACGCGGCGTGCTCGAACACGGACGCGGAGCGCAGCGCGGCGGCGGGCACCTCGATCATCACGCCGGCGGTGCGCAGGCCGTGCCCGGCGCACGCCGCGACGAACTCCCGCGCCTCGGCCGCGGTGGACACCATGGGGGCCATGACCCACACGTCCGCGTTCTCGGCGGCGGCGGCCGTGGCGATGGCCTGGAGCTGCCGGTCCAGGACGGCGGGGCGCCGCACGGCGGTGCGCAGGCCGCGGACACCGAGCGCGGGGTTGGGCTCGCCGTCGGACGTGACGAACGGCAGCGGCTTGTCGGCGCCCGCGTCGAGGGTGCGCACGACGACCTTGCGGCCGGGGAACGACGCGAGGACGCGCCGGTAGGCGGCGACCTGCTCGGACACGGCCGGCTCGTTGCCGCGGCCCAGGAAGCAGAACTCGGTGCGGAACAGGCCGACGCCCTCCGCGTTGGCCTCGGTCGCCGCCTGGGCGCCGGCCGGGTCGGCCACGTTCGCGAGGAGCTCCACGCGGGTGCCGTCCGCGGTGCGGCCGGTGCCGTCGAACGCGCGGCGGGCGGCCTCGCGCTGCTGCGCGGCGGTGACCGTCACCGGGTCCGGGTCGCGGACGACGACACCGGCACCGCCGTCGAGCAGGATGGTCTCGCCGTCGACGATCTCCTCGGCGCCGCGCACGGCGACGACGGCGGGGATGCCGAGGGCGCGGGCGAGGATCGCGGTGTGCGAGGTGGGGCCGCCGCCGGCGGTGACGACGCCGAGGACGACGGCGGGGTCGAGCGTGGCCGTGTCGGCGGGCGCGAGGTCGTCGGCGACGAGGACGAACGGGTGGTCGGGGCGTGGCACGCCCGGCGGTCGCACCCCGATGAGCTCGGCGACGATGCGGTCGCGGACGTCGAGGACGTCGCGGGCCCGCTCGGACAGGGGCGGGCCGATCTTCTCGAGCTGGCGGGCCAGGCCGCGCGCGGCGTCCCAGATGGCGCGCTCCGGGGTGAGCCGGTCGACGCGGATGCGGCGCTCGGCGTCCGCGACCAGCGCCGGGTCGGCCGCCATCGCGGCGGTGACGGCCAGCAGGTCCGCGGCCGTGCCCGTGGCCGCCGCGGCCCGCTCGGTGAGCTCGTCCCGCACGGTCCGCGCGGCGTCGCCCAGCCGCTCCACGCCCGCGTCGACGTCCGTCCCGGCGAGCCGCGTGGTCCGGGGCTCCGGCACCGGGTCCGGCATCGTCACCGCAGGTCCGGCGGCCCGGCCGGGGCTGACGGCCGCCCCCGTCAGGGTCGTGCTCACACCGCCCACCTCCCCGTCCCGGGGTGGCGCACGCGCGCACGTCCCCCTGGCTGGCAGGGTGGTGGATGGTGCAGCCCGTGTCAACAGGTCGTACCCCGCACCGCAGGAGGAACCGTGCCGCTCACCGTCCTGTCCCCCGTCGCCGGGACCGTCGTCGACGTCGCCGACGTGCCCGACCCCGTGTTCGCCGAGCAGATGGTGGGGCCGGGCGTCGCGGTGGAGCCCGCCGACGGCGTGGCGGTCGCACCCGTCGACGGCCGCGTGGTGTCCCTGCACCCGCACGCGTTCGTCGTGCAGGGCGACGGCGGGGCGGTGCTCGTGCACCTCGGGATCGACACCGTGCAGCTGCGCGGCGACGGGTTCGACGTGCGGACCGCGCAGGACGACCACGTCACCGCCGGCCAGGTCCTGGTGACGTGGGACCCGGGCGCCGTCCGGGCGGGCGGACGGGCCACGGTGTGCCCGGTGGTCGTGCTGGAGGTCGACGCCGGTGCCATGACCCCGCTGGCCGCGCCCGGGAGCGTGGTGGCGGCCGGCGACCCCCTGCTGCGCGTGGGCTGAGCCCGCCCCGTTTGGCAGACTGCGCACCGACGGACCAGCGACCTGCCGGGAGGGAACCATGACGGCGCCGGACGGCACCTCCCCGGCGGCACCGCACCGGTCGGACCAGGTGCGCGCCCACCTCGTCGACCTCGTCCACGAACGGGCCGTGGGCGACCTCCTCCCCTCGGACCGCGAACTGTCCGCCCGGTTCGGCATCGGTCGCACGTCCGTGCGGCACGTCGTCGACATGCTCGTCGCCGAGGGCCTGCTGGTGCGGGCGCAGGGCCGCGGGACGTTCGTCGCGCCCCCGCGGGCGGACTTCCAGATGCGCATCACGACGTTCGGCGAGGAGGTGCGCCGACGCGGCATGACCCCGGGCTCGCGGGTGCTGGTCGCGGTGACCGTCCCCGCCCCCGACGCCGTCGCGGACACCCTCGCCCTCGACGCCGGCGACCTGGTGTACCGCGTGCAGCGGCTGCGGACCGCGGACGGCGAGCCCTGGGCGGTGGAGGACGCGTGGATCCCCGTCGCCCTCGCCCCGCACCTGCTGCACGGCGGGGTGCCCGAGTCGCTCGACGGCGCGCTGCGGGCCTACGGGCACCCGCCCACCGACGGCGCCGAGACGATCTCCGCCGCGGACGCGACCGCCGAGGAGGCGGCGCTGCTGGAGATGACCGGCCCGCGCGCCGTGCTGCGCGTGGACCGGCGCACGTTCGCCCACGACGTGCCCCTCATCCACTCCTTGACGTCGTTCCGCGGCGACCGCTACTCGGTGTTCGTGCCCCTGGACGAGGCGCGCTCCACCGGGCCCGTCGGCGCCTGACCCGTCAGAGGAGGCGCACGCCGAGGGCGTCCAGCACGCTCCCGATGGGGTTGACGTAGGTCAGGCCGGTCCCGTCCGTGCCGCCCGTCTCCGAGCCCGCGAACAGCAGCCCGACCGCGACGCCGTCGGCCCGGTAGACGAGCGACCCCGAGTCGCCGCCCTCGGAGAACGACCCGGGACGCGTGGACTCCACCTCGATCTGGTCGTCGAACGCCAGCACCCCGAGCTCCGGCCCGTACCCGACGAGGACGTCGTCCATCTCGATCGCGGTCACGCGGCCGACGGTGTGCCCCGTGGTGCGGCCCACCTTCTCCACGGCGTCGCCCGGCACCGCGGCGGCGGTGGTCGTCACGCGCCCCACCGGGTAGGTGGCGTCGACCTCCGGGTCGTCGAGGAGCGCGACGGCGGCGTCCACGGTGGCCCGCTCCCCGCGCGCGAGCGGTACGACCGCCCCGACGACGCCGACGCGGTCGGCCGGGTCGGAGCCGCCGTCCGCGGGCCCGGGCTGCAGGACTCCGTCGCCGGGCGCCCCGTCGAGGACGTGCCGGTTGGACAGCGCGTAGACGCCCGCCGGGACGTCGGGCAGGGGGACGCGACCGGGACGGTCGGGGTCGGCCAGGACGAAGGCGCCGAGGGTGCCGGCGGTGACGTCGACGTGGGCGATCGACACCCCCGGGCGCAGGGGACGCACGCGGCCGGTCTCCCCGAGGGCGTAGGCGGTGGCGACCGGCGGCTGCGGGGCGAGGGCGCGGTCGCGTGCGGAGGGGCCGCCGTCGAGCCGGTGGATGCGTCCGGTGCGGCGCACGTCGACGGCGCCGACCTCGGCCGCGACGCGGCGCACGACGGCGCGGGCCGCGGGCACCCCGAGGCGGTAGCGCACGGCGATGGCGAACGTGCCGGGCTCGTCGGTCGGCGCGAGGCCGAGCGCCAGGGTGGGCGCGCGCACGGCGTCCGCGGGCGGGGCGTCCGACGCGGCCTGCGCGGTGACGCCGACCCCGTACCGTTCGGCGAGGTCACGGGCGTAGTCGGTGAGCTGAGCCTTGGTCTCGCGTGCCTCCGTCAGGTCCATGCCCGCGAGTCTGGCGGAGACCTCCGACGTCGTCGCGGCGAACGCGCCGTGACGCCGCGGGACGGGTACCGGGCACGGCACCGTTCCGCACCGGCACCGTTTGAGGAACTTCTGAGGTGTTTCGGGTGATTCCCCGCCCGCGCCGCGTCACGAAACCCGCCCGGCGGACTCTCTGTGGGCGTGAGACACACGACCATCGACGACGTGCACGCCGCGGTGCGCTGGGCCCTCGCCCACGACCTGCCGGCGCTGCTGGCGTACCGGCAGGTCGCGCACACCGACCGCGGCGCCCGCTGGGAGGCGGACGCCGCGTTCGTCGCGCACTGGCAGCAGGCCACCGGCAGCGGCCTGCCCGCCTTCCGGCCGGGCGGGCCGCTGCCGCGGCGTCGCTGATCAGCCGCGCAGCAGCGCACCCACCCGCGTCCGGCGGGCACGGGCCGCCGCACCGGCGCCCAGGCCCAGCCCGACCAGCGTCCACAGCACCAGGAGCGACACCGCACCCCCGAGGCCACCGACCTCCGGCACCACGACCGCCGCCAGGGCGTCCGACCCGGCGCCCGTCGGCAGGAAGTCCGCCACGCCCACCAGCACCGCCGGCACCGTGGCCACCACGGCCGTGCCGATGAGCAGCACCGCGATGAGCAGGCTGATCCCGCGACCCACGTTCCCCAGCCAGGCGAGGAACCCGAGGTGCGTGGCCACGAACGTCACCGACACCAGGGCCCCGACCAGGATCGCGACGACCCAGCCGCCCGCGGACACGCTCTCGACGGCTGCCAGGACCGCGCCGACCAGGGCACCCGTCCCCGCACCGATCGCCGCCGGGACGGCACCCGCCTCCAGGGTCAGGCGCAGCGCCGAGCGCGTCGAGCCCAGCGCGTGGCCCACCACCGGCGGGAAGATCGTCAGCAGGGCCAGCGCGCCCAGCCACAGCGCCACCACCGCGAACAGCGGGCCGGTGGCACCGGTGGACAGCCCGTCCACGCCGGGGCCCGCGACCGGGTCGGCGACCACCGAGGAGAGGTTCTCCCGCTCGGACTCGCTGTACGTCGGGATCCCGTCCACCGTCTGGTCCAGCCCGTCGGCCAGGTCACCGGTGCCGGACGCGAGCTGACCCACGCCGTCGGCGAGGCCGGTCGAGCCGTCCGCCACGCCCTCCGCACCGGTCGCCAGCCCCGTCGCACCCGACTCGAGCTGGACGAAGCCCGACGCCAGGCCCTGCGCGCCCGTGGCCAGGCCCTGCGCGCCCGTGTCGAGCTGCCCGACACCGTCCGCGAGGCCGGACACCCCGGTCGCGAGCCCCTGCGCGCCCGTGTCGAGCCGACCCAGCCCCTCGGCGAGCTGCGAGACGCCGTCCGCGACGCCCTGCGAGCCGGGTGCGAGCCGGGCCGTGCCGTCCGCGAGCTGCGTGACGCCGTCCGCGACCCCGGCGGCACCCGCCGCGACCTGGTCGTTGCCGTCGGCGAGGTCGTCCAGGCCGTCGGCCAGGTCGGCGTTGCCGTCCGCGATGCCGCGCGTGCCCGTCGCGACGCCCTCGGCGCCCGCGGCGAGCAGGGCCGTGCCGTCCGCGAGCTGCGTGAGCTGGCCGCGTGCCCCGAGCAGGGCGTCCGAGAACTCGTCGAAGTCACCGGTGACGTCGTCCGACAGGCTCTCCAGGCTCGCCTCGACGGCGGCGAGCTGCCGGCACGCCTCCGTGGTCGGGTCGACGTCGCAGCCCAGCGCGGTGGACGCCTGGTCGAGCGCGTCGGCGACCCCCGCCGCATTCTCCTCGTAACCGGCCGCGATCTCGTCCAGCCCCGCCTGGATCTCGCCCTCGGAGGGCAGGTCCTCGTCGATCGCACCGGCCTGGTCGGCCAGCGCCCCCACGCCCGCGGCGACGTCGTCCGCGCCGTCCGCCAGCTCGTACCCGCCGTCGGCCAGGTCGCGCGCACCGTCGGCGGTCTCCCGGATGCCGCCGGAGATCCCGGCGACGCCGCCCGCGACCTGCTCCGCACCGTCCGCGAGCGGCACCGCGCCGTCCGCGACTCCCGCGACACCGTCGGCGACCTGCTGCGCGCCGTCCACGAGCGGCTCCGTCCCGCCCGCGGCGGCGGAGACCCCGTCGGCGAACTCGTCGGCGCCGGCGGCGAGCTGGTCGGCGCCGTCCGCCGCCTCGCCCACGCCCGCCGAGTACTGCGACGCACCGGCCGCGAGCTGGTCCGCACCGTCCCCGGCCTGGTCCACGCCGGCCGCGTACTGGTCCGCGCCGTCCGCGAGCCGGCCCGCGCCGTCCGCGAGCTGGTCCGCGCCGTCCGCGGCGTCGTCCGCACCGTCCGCGAGCTGGTGGGCGCCGTCCGCGGCCTGCCCGATCCCGTCGGAGAGCTGGTTGAACCCGATGAGCACGTTGTCGACGTACGACTCGGTGAGGCTCGAGCCCATGACGGACGTCGCCGTCGTCGCGACGATCCGCGCCAGCGCGTCGTCCACGACCCGGCCGCCCGGCGGCGTCGAGATGTCGATCGTCGCCTGCCGCGCGTCGGTCGGGTCGTCGGACCCGAACGACGTCGCCGCCGCGGAGAAGTCCTCCGGGATCGTCACGACCGCCGCGTACGTGCCGTCCGCCAGCCCGTCCTTCGCGCCCTGGGCGTCGGTGATGGTCCAGTCGTAGTTGACGTCGGAGTCCTCCGCGCCGGCCACGAGGCCCGCGGTGAGCTGGCGGCCCAGCGGCACCGTCTGCCCGTCCACCTCCACCGGCTCGTCGGAGTTGACGATCGCGGCCGGCACGGTGTCCAGCCGGTCGATCGGGTCCCACAGCGACGCCAGCAGGATGCCCAGGACCAGCAGGGGAAGAGCGACGACGGCGGCCACCGCCCACGGGTTCTGCCTCACGCGGTTCATGCCCGCACCTCCTGGGTGGTCGTCGGGGAGTCGGTCGCCCCGGCGGCGTCGACGGGCGTGCCCGCCGCGTCGTCGTCGGTCTGGTCGTCGATCAGGTCGTCGTGGTGCACGGGGTCGGGTGGCAGCGGCGGCGGCACCTCGCCGCCGCGCAGCCGTGCCGGGGCGCCGAACCCGGGCCCGACGTCGAGGACGGGCGCTCCGTCGGGCACGAGGTCGGTCGCGGAGACACCGGTGGAGCCGATCACGAGCGTGACCCCCGCGGCCTGCGCGCCGCCCAGCGCGGCCGCCAGGGCCTGCCGGTGCTCGCGCCCGGTGACCACGTCGGCACGGTCGAGGACCACCACCGGCACGCCGCTGCGGACCGCGGCCCGGACCGCGGCGGCGGGGTCGCCGTCCCGGTCCTCGGCGTCCACCAGGGCGACCCGGGAGCGCACCGTCGCCGCACGCTCCGGCAGCACCAGGCCGTCCACCTTGGCCACCCCGCCGTCCGCGGGCAGGCGGCCCGCGACGGCCAGGACGAAGGCGCTGACCGGAGCGGAGGCGTCCCCCTGGACGACCAGCGCGTCACCGGCGGCGAGCCGCACGCTGACCGGACCGACCACGGGCGGCTCCCCCAGCCCGGGACCGCGCGGCCCCGCGACCTCCAGGTCGCTCACCGCGACGACGTCCGCGCGCCCGTCGGGGCGCTCCCCCGGCCAGGTCGCGAGCCGCAGCTCCTTGGCCACGCCCTCGCCCTCGACGTCGAACGTCGGCAGCGCCCGGTCGAGCCAGCGCGGGATCCACCACGCGCGGTCCCCGAGCAGCGCCATGACGGCGGGCACGAGCACCATGCGCACCACGAACGCGTCGACGGCGACGCCCACGGCCAGGCCGAGCGCGATCGGCTTGAGCGTCATGTCGCCCTCGGGCACGAACGCCACGAAGACGGAGAACATGATGATCGCGGCGGCCGTGACGACCTTCGCCGCGCCCTGGAACCCGGTGGTGACGGCCAGGAGTGCGCGCCGCCCGTTGTGGACGAAGTCCTCGCGCATGCGGGACACGAGGAACACCTCGTAGTCCATCGCCAGGCCGAACAGGACGCCCATGAGGATGATCGGCATGAACGAGATGACCGGGCCCAGCTTGGTCACGTGCAGGGCGTCCGCGAACACGCCGTACTCGAACACGAGCGACACCGCGCCGAACGCCGCCACCACGCTCAGCAGGTAGCCGACGGTCGCCTTGACCGGCACCCACACCGACCGGAACACCATCATGAGCAGCAGCAGGGACAGCCCGACGACGACCAGCGCGAACGGCAGCAGCGCCTCGCCCAGCTTGTCGGACACGTCGATGCCGACGGCCGTGAACCCGGTGACGGACAGGTCGACGCCGTACTTCTCCTGGTAGTAGTCGTGCCGGTCGCGGATCTCGGTGACGAGCGCCTTCGTCTCCTCCGAGTCCGGCGCACCGGTCGGCACCACCTGGATGATGCCGGTGTCGGCCGCCTGGTTCGGCGTCGACAGGGGCACGTCGGCGACACCCGGCAGCGAGCGCATCTCGTCCGCGAGGTCGTCCATGAGGCCCAGCGGGTCGGTGCTCTCCACGATCGTGCCGGTGACGACCAGCGGGCCGTTGAATCCGTCGCCGAAGTACTCCGCGACCAGGTCGTACGTCTGGCGGGCCTCGTTGTCCTCCGGCAGGTAGCCGGCGTCGGGCAGCGCCAGGCGCAGGTTCAGGGCGGGCACGGCGAGCGCGCCGAGTGCCACGACGACGACGAGGATCGTCGCGACCGGCACCTTGGTGACGGCCTTGACCCAGCCGGTGAAGAAGCGGCTCTCGTGGGCGTCCGTCGGGGCGGCCTGACGGCGGCCCTTGCCGGCCCGGCGCGGCTTGCGGGGCTTGGGGCGCAGCCGGTCGCCCGCCATGGCCAGCAGCGCCGGGAGCAGCGTGAGGGACACCAGGACGGCGATGCCGACCGACGCCGCGGCGGCGATGCCCATGATCGCGAGGAACGGGATGCCCGCCACGCTGAGGCCCACCAGCGCGATCATCACGGTGAGCCCGGCGAACACGACCGCCGACCCCGCCGTCGCCGTCGACCGCGCGACCGACTCCCTCACCTCGACGCCGGCACGCAGCAGCTCCTGGTGCCGGGACACGATGAAGAGCGCGTAGTCGATGCCGACGGCCAGGCCCAGCATGAGGCCGAGCATGGGCGTCGTGGAGTTGATCGGCCCGAACACGGTGGCGGCGAGCAGCAGGAGCATCGACACGCCGACGCCGAGCAGCGCGTTCAGCAGCGGCAGTCCCGCCGCGACGAACGACCCGAGCGTGACCATGAGGACCACGAGCGCCACGACGACGCCGATCGCCTCGGTGACGCTCAGGGCGGGCAGCTCGTTGGCGTAGAGCTGGCCGCCCAGGGCGGCCTGGGAGCCCGCCGGCAGGTCCTGCGCGAGCTGGTCGGTGATGTCGTGCAGCTCGTCCTTGGTCGCGTCGCTGATGGCGAACGCGTCGCCGTCGAGCTGGATCTGGACGATCGTGGCGCGGTCGTCGTCGCTGACGGGGGCGCTGAGCTGGTCGTCGTAGGGGGTGGAGACGACGACGACCTCGTCGAGGTCGCCGTAGGCGCCGGCCGCCGACTCGACCGGGGTGCGCACGTCGGGGTCCTTGACGCTGCCGCCCTCGGGCGCCACGACGATGACCTGCGCGGAGACGCCGCTGACCTCGGGGAACGTCGCGGCGAGCTGGTCGAGGGCCTCCTGCGACTCCGTGCCGGGGATGGTGATGGAGTTGTCGAAGCCCTGGAAGACGATGCCGCCGAGACCGCCGACCACCACCAGGACGCCGATCCAGGCCGCGACGACGAGGCGTCGGGCGTCGGCCGCCCAGCGGCCGAGCGAGTAGAGGGCGGAGGACACAGGCTCTCCCGGGGAGGTCGTGCGGACGATCGATCGAGCGATCAGGGCGATTCGATACGGCACTGTATCCGATGCACGAACGTATCGGATACATCCGTGCATTGGCTAGAGTTGGGCCACAGCCAGACCCCGAAGGAGGCCCGTGTGACCACCGAGCACGCCACCAGCGTGCGCTCCCCCCGTCGCGAGCGCACGCGCGAACGGCTCCTCGACGCCGCCTTCACCGTCTTCGCCGACGCCGGTGTGCAGACCACCTCCATCGAGGCCGTCTGCGAGGCCGCCGGGTTCACCCGCGGCGCCTTCTACTCCAACTTCGCGTCCAAGGAAGAGCTCTTCCACGCCCTGTTCGAGCGCAAGGCCCGCGAGCACCTCCAGGCGCTGGAGGACCTCACCGCGTCCATCGACGCCGACGCCGTCGCCACCCCCGAGGGGTTCCGCGACACCGTCCGCCGCGTCCTGTCGTCGTTCGAGCTCGACGAGCCCGCGCACCGCCACTGGTGCCTCATGAACGCCGAGTTCGAGCTCCTCGCCATGCGCGACGCCGACGCCGCACCCGAGTACCTCGCCACCCAGCAGCGTCTGCGCGCCGAGGTCGGCGCCGTCCTCGACCAGCTCCTGGAGCGCTTCGGGCTCCGCTTCACCGTCGACACGGCCGTCGCCGTCGACCTTCTCATCGACGCCGAGGTCGCGGGCTCCCGCTGCGCCGTCCTCGGCGCTCCTCCCGAGCAGCAGTCCGCCACCCGCCTCGAGAGCCTCGTCGACCTGCTGATCACCCCGCGCTGACTCGCGCGAATCCGCGCTGACCCGCGGCAACCTGCGCTGAGTCGCGGCAACCTGCGCTGACCCGCGGGAACCTGCGCTGAGTCGCGGCAACCTGCGCTGACCCGCGGGAACCTGCGCTGAGTCGCGGCAATCTGCGCTGACTCGCGGCAACCTGCGCTGACTCGCGGCAACCTGCGCTGACTCGCGAGTCAGCGTTCATCAGCGCGAGTCAGCGTTCACCAGCGCGAGTTAGCGCAGGTCAGGTGCCCGCGAAGGACGGTGGAGGGGGAGGCGCGTCGTCGTCATCCCCGAAGTGGAGGGCGCCCTGCGCCCGTGAACGCGACGACGCGCATCCCCCTCCACCGTCCGGAACCCCACGTGACCACCGGAACGAACTCGCTCGCCGGTCCCGCGCTGACTCGCGGGGTCCGTCAGCCGAGGACGGCGGGCAGGACGGTGTCCCCCTCGCCGGCGGGGACGTCGAGGACGTGCTCCGCGAGGAAGGCGAGCACGCCGGCGTACCAGACCTTCGCGTGCTGAGGCTTGAGCACCCAGTGGTTCTCCTGCGGGAAGTACAGGAACCGGTGGACGGTGGTGCCGTCGTCGGCGGCCGGCAGGCCCGACCGCGTGAGGAGCTCCTGCCACAGGCGCAAGCCCTCGCCGATCGGCACGCGGTAGTCCTTGTCGCCGTGGATGACGAGCATCGGGGTGCGGATGTCGCCGACGTACCGGTGCGGGCTGTGCTGCTCCGCCATCTCGGGCGTCATCTCGCGCGCCCAGTACCAGGCGGCGTCGGTCGTGGGGCCGAACTGGTCGAGCGCCCACAGGGACGCGTGCGTGACGATCGCCCTGAAGCGGTCGGTGTGCCCCGCGACCCAGTTCGCCATGTAGCCGCCGAACGAGCCGCCCATCGCGGCGGTGCGGGTCGCGTCGACGTCGTCGCGCGCCTCCACGGCGTCGGTGATCGCCATGAGGTCCGTGAACGGCGCGTCGCCCCAGGCACCCCAGCCGCGCTGGACGAACTCCTGCCCGTAGCCGGTGGACAGCGCCGGGTCGGGCAGCAGCACCGCGTAGCCCTTGGCGACCATCAGCCACGGGTTCCAGCGCCACGACCAGGCGTTCCAGGAGCCGAGGGGGCCGCCGTGGATCCACAGGAGCAGCGGTGCCGGGTCGGCCCCCGACGCGCCGGCGGGCAGGGCGAGCCAGGCGCGCACGCGTGATCCGTCGGCCGCGGTGGTCTCGACCTCGGCGAGCGTGCCGGGCAGCTCCGGGGCGGGCACGGGCGCGGGCAGCGCGACGGCCTCCACGGGCTCGCGCTCCCCCGGCTCTCCGGACGCCACGAACGCGGCCAGGTCGACGCGCACGGGGGCGGCCGGGGCCGCGTAGGAGGAGCGCAGCGCGTAGAACGCGGACGCGTCGGGGGCGACGACGACGTCGGAGAACGTCGCGGCGTCGGCGGTGACCCGCTCGACGGTCACGGCGGCGCCGTCCGCGTCGAGGGCCACGAGGAACACGGGCCCGCGGCCGTCCTCGTCGGCCGTGACGAGCAGGCCCGACGAGTCGGGCAGCCAGGTGGCGGCGGTGGGCCAGCGGTCCCAGTCGTCGGCGAGGATCTGCGGCTCGCCGGACCCGTGGAGCGCGACGAGCCCGAGCCGCACCACCGGCGACTCGGTGGGCGACGTGATCGACTCCGTCACGTAGACGACGTGCCGCCCGTCCGGGGACACGACGGGGTGGCCCGCCTCGGCGTCGGGGTCGTCGACGAGGGTGCGGCGCTCCCCGGTGGCGGTGTCGATCGCGACGAGGGTGCCGCGACGGGCCGCGCCCGCGTCCGCGACGGTCCACGACGTCACGAGCGTGGCACCGTCCGGGGACAGCGCCGCGCTCGCCTCGTCGAGCTCGCGGCCGGCGCCGGTGAGCTGGCGCAGGTCGGCGGTGCCGTCGGCGACGTCCTCGGTGTCCTTCAGGGAGAACGCGAAGCGGCGGTCGGCGTCGGGACCGAGGTCGTGGTCCCAGAACCGCACCGGGTAGCCCGCGTGCCAGATCGCGTCGACGGCGAGGTCCTTGCGCTGCTTGCGCAGCTCGGCGTCCTGGGTCAGCCCCTCGGCGGACGGCAGCACGGGCGCGGTCACGGACACGACGTCGGCGTCGCGGGCCACCACGACCCCGCCGACGCCGCCCGGTGCGGTCGCGACGACGCGCGCCTCGCCGCCGTCGGCGGGCAGCAGCCACAGCGCGGCCTTCGGCTCCCCGGCGTCCTTGCCAGCGTCGGGGTCGGGACGGGCCGAGGTGAACAGCAGGTCGCCGGAGGCGGCGAACCGGGCGCCGGCCTCGCCCTGGGCGCTGCGGGTGAGGCGCCGCGCGGGGCGCTCGCCCGCCGGGTCCACCTCCCACAGGGCCGTCCGGTAGCCGGTGCGCTCCGGGTCGAGCGTCTGCACGGAGGTCACGAGACGCGTGCCGGTCGGGTCGAGCGTCAGGCCGCCGGCGCGGCCGAGCGCGACGTAGGCGTCGAGGTCGTGGAACGGGGTGGGCGGGGTCTCCGCCGGGGTGTCGTCGGTCACGCCTCCGGGTCTACCACACCGGCCCGGTGACCTTCTCGGGGATTCCCGGGAGCCCGGTGCGCGACCCGCGCCAGGGCGGTGCGCCGGCATGCTGCCGCAGGGCCGTCCGGGGGCCTTGCGAGGGCGCCGTCCGACCCTCCGGGAACGGGGCGCCGAACCGCAGGTGAACACCTGTCGAACTCCTCGTCGATCCGTCACCCCCGCCTTGAGAACACGCGTGCGGCTGCGGCAGATTCTGTGCGTGCACCGTGACCGCAGCCTGCCCCCGCTCCCGACCAAGGTCGACCTCGTGGTGGTGGGTGCGGGCGTCGTGGGCCTCGCGCACGCGGTGGAGGCGCACGCCCGCGGGCTGTCCGTGCTCGTCGTCGACGCTGCCCCGCGCCCCTCCGGTGCGACCGTCCGGCGGGGCGGCCACGTCGCCGTCACCACCCAGGCGTCCACGGCGCTGGCGTGCGCCCTGGCCTCGCGGGAACGCTGGCTGAAGCTCGGCCGGGACGCGGGGTTCGGGGTGCGCGAGTGCGGGTCGGTGGTCGTGGCGCGGCACCCCGACGAGCTCGCGGTGCTGGACGACCTCGTGGCGGCCCGCGCGGGCGACGCGGTCGCGCTGGACGGCCGCAGCGTCGCCGAGCGCACGGCCGTGCCGGACGCCCTGGGCGGGGTGTTCCTCCCCCTGGACCTGCGGGTGGAGCCCGCCGCCGCGCTGACGGCGGTGGCGGACTGGCTCGGCTCCCACCCGCAGGCGCACGTCGCGTGGGGCACGGCCGCGCAGACGTTCGACGCGGGCAGCGGCTGCACGCTCGTGCGCACCGCCAGGGGCGAGGTCGTGGCACGACGTGTCGTCGTCGCCGTCGGGCACGACGTCGGCCAGCTCTTCTGGGAGGTGGGCGCGACCGTGGAGCGGCGCCGCCGTCAGCTGCTGCACGTCGAGCCGCCCACGCCCGGCGACCCGGGCGCCGGCGCGCGGCTCACCACGGGTCCCGTCGTGGTCGGCCCGACGACGTTCCTCCGCGACGGCGCGTACGCGGCGTCCCGCGCGGTGGGCGTGGTCCAGGACCGGTGGCGCTCGACGCGGCCGGACGTGCTGGAGCACGACGTGCACCTCACGCTGTGCGCGCAGCCCGACGGCTCCCTCGTGGTCGGCGACGGACGGATGCCGGCCGGGCCCGGGCGCTCCGAGGCGGTGGACCACGTGCTGCTGCGCGAGGCCGCCGAGCTGCTGGGCGTCGAGCGGCTGGCGGTGCGCTCACGCTGGTCCGCGCCGGAGCTCGTGCGCACGGCCGCCGCGGAGCGCGACCCGTTCGTCGTCACCGAGCCCCTGCCCGGGGTGCGGACGGTGACCGTCACGGACGGCCTCGCCACGACGACGGCGCTCGGCCTGGCGCCGCGCGTCGTCGACGCCCTGTTCTGAGCCGGGCGGCGCCCCGGGGCTTCGGCTCCCGGGACGCCGCCGTCGGTGTCAGCCGCGCCAGACCTCCGGCGCGGTGAGCGGGACGAGCGGCGGGACGGCGGGCGCCGTCGACATCGCGAGCCGCTCCCCCGTCCCGGCGGACGTCAGCAGGCCGGACATGACCTCCATGACGTGCAGGCCGACGTCGCCGCCCGCCCGCGGCGGGCCCCCGGCGTCGTCGAGGCCGGCCGCGCCGACCATCTCCAGCAGGCCGATCCCGCGCCCGGCGTCCACGAACCCGGCGCTCGGGGCAGCACCTCCCACCCGTCGCCGTCGAGCCGGTTCAGCTCCACGTCCCCGGCGAACCGGTTGGGGTCCGGCACGACGAGCGACCCCGCCGTGCCGTGCACCTCGATCGGGCGGGCGTGGGACGCGACGGCGTCGAAGCTCACCGTCACGGTGGTCAGCGCGCCGCCCACGTGGCCCAGCACGCCGGTGACGTGCGTGGCGACCTCCACGGGCACCTGCTGGCCCGCGCGCGGCCCTCGCCCGATCGTGCGGACGTCGCGCGACCGGGACGCGGCCCCCTGCACCCACGCGACGGGGCCGAGCAGGTGCACGAGGCTCGTCAGGTAGTACGGGCCCATGTCGAGCAGCGGGCCGCCGCCGGCCGCGTAGTAGAAGTCCGGGTCGGGGTGCCAGCGCTCGTGCCCGGGCGACACCCAGGTGGCCGTCGCCGCCGTCGGCGTGCCGAGCAGCCCCGCCTCGACGGCGGCGCGCGCCGTCTGCACGCCCGTGCCGAGCACCGTGTCCGGCGCGCAGCCCAGCCGCGTGCCGGCCGCCGTCGCGGCCGCCGCGACCTCGCGTGCGGCGGCCAGGTCCGCGGCCAGGGGCTTCTCGCCGTAGCGGCCCTTGCCCGCCGCCGCGCAGGCCAGCGCGACCGGCGCGTGCGCGCCGGGCGTCGTGAGGTCCAGGACGGTGGTGACGTCGTCGGCGGCGAGCAGGTCGTCGAGGTCCGCGGCGACGCGCGCCCCGGGCAGGTCGGCGGCGACCTTCTCGGCGCGCGTCCGGTCGAGGTCCACGACGGCCGCGACCTGCACCCCGGGGTGGTGGGCCAGCGTGCCCAGGTACTGCGCCGAGATGACCCCGAGGCCGACGATCCCTACGCGGTGCGGCTCGCCCACAGCAGCCCCCTCTCGACGATCGTGCGGATGGTCGGCTCGGCCAGCACGTCGACCGCGTGGCCGGGCGTCGCGACGAACACGCGGCCCGCGCCCCACCGGCGCGTCCACACCGCGGGCGACGTCACCGGGCGGTGCCAGGGCTGGTCGTCGCGCGCGGGGTGGGTGGTGGTGGCGAGGACGTCGATCAGGTCGTCGTGCAGCACCCAGTACTGCTCGGTGACGAGCGCGACGTCGTCGAGGCCGCGCGTGATCTCGTGCTCGCGGCCGAGGTCGGTGAGCTCGATCGTGTGCGGCAGGAAGTTGTCCGCCGCGCCGCCGGCCCGCTCCCCGACCGGCTTGCCGGGGTGGCTCGCGAACTGCCCGCCGACGAGCTGGAGGTAGTCGGAGCTCGACCGGAAGGAGTCGGCGATGCCGCCGTGCCAGCCGGCGAGGCCCGTCCCGGCCTCGACGGCGGCCCGCAGCCCGGCGACGGCCTCGCCGCTGATCTGCGCCATCGTGACGCACTGCAGGACGAGGTCGGTCCCGGCCATGACGTCGGCGTCGGCGTAGACCTCGACGTCCTCGGTGACCCTCACCTCGAACCCCTGGTCGCGCAGGAAGGGGATGAACAGGTCGGTGGCCTCGCGCGGGGAGTGGCCCTCCCAGCCGCCGCGGACCACCAGTGCTCTGCGTGTCATGTCGCCTCTTCGTCGTTGAATGTGAGCGCTCACGACCCTAGCCGCACCGCACCCGCTCAGTCGTGCGGACCCCCGGCGAGGCCCGCGACCACCGCCGCGAGCGCCCCGTCCAGCTCGGCGTCCGTCACCCCGCCGAACCCGACCACCAGGCCCGTGAGCGTCGCGCTGCGGCAGTAGTCCTGGAGCAGGTTGAGCCCGAAGCCTGCCCTGGCCGCCGCGTCCCGGGCCCGGAGCGACGCCTCCGGCGACGTCAGCCACGTCGAGTACATCCCCGCCGACGTCGCCGCCGCCGTCGCGTACGGCGCCAGCGCGGCCGCCACCCGCTGCGCCCGCGCGGCGTACACCCCGCGCGCCGTGCGCACCGCGACGTCCAGCCAGCCGTCGCGCAGCAGCGCCACCATCGCGCGCTGGGACGGCCACGAGAAGTCGCCGTGCACCGTCCCGCGCCGCGCCAGCACGGCGTCGTGCAGCGCGTCCGGCAGCACCGCCCAGCCCAGCCGCAGCCCCGGCGGCGCCGACTTCGACGCCGTCCCCAGGTATGCCACCCGGGTCGGGTCGAGCGCCGCGAGCGCCGGGACGGGCGCGACGTCGTAGCGCAGCTCGGAGTCGTAGTCGTCCTCGACGACCAGGGTGCCGGTCGCGCGGGCGGCCTCCAGCAGGGCGAGGCGGTCGGCGGCGGGCATGACCCGGCCCAGGGGGTGCTGGTGCGCGGGCGTGACGTACACGGCGGCGAGCCCGCGCAGGGCAGCGGCGTCGTGCCGGCGCTCGGCCGGGAGGTCGACGACGGTCCGCCCGGCGTCACGCGCGGTCGCGACCGCGGCCCGGTAGCCCGGGTCCTCGACGCCGACCGGGCCGGGCGGCAGCGCGGCCAGCACCTCCCGCAGCCCGGCCGTGGAGCCGGCGGTGACGAGGACGTCGTCGGCGTCGACGACGAGACCGCGCGTCGTGGCGAGCCGGTCGGCGAGCGCGGCGCGCAGCTCGGGCAGACCGGCCGGGTCGCCGTACCCGCGGGGCGGCGTCGCGGCGGACACCTCTCGCCACGCGCGGCGCCACACGGCGGAGTGCCGCGGGTCGACCCAGGGCTCCCCGGCGCTCAGCGGGACGAGCGTGGCCGGGTCCCCGCCCGGGCGTCGGGCCCGGCCGGCGGTGGTGTCCGTCCGAGCGGTCGAGGGGGGCGAGCCGGCGGTGCGGACCGTGGCGCGCCTCCCTCGGCCCGCCGGCCCGGCGTCCGCGCCGTGGGCCGCCAGGAGGTGCGGGGCGACGAAGGTCCCGGCGCCGCGGCGCGTCTCCAGCCAGCCCTCGGCGAGGAGCTGGTCGTAGGCCTGCTCGGTGACGGACCGGGACACGGCGAGCTCGGCGGCGAGCGCCCGGGTGCTGGGCAGCCGGTCGCCGGTGCGCAGCGTCCCGCCGACCAGGAGCTCGCGCACCTGCCGGGCGAGCTGGGCGCTCAGGGGGTCGGCGGACCGCCGGTCCAGGTGCACGGGCAGCGGCACGGGAGTGTCCTGTTCGAATCGGCGAGAAGTGGCCCTGTCGGGCAGGCCACCGTCCGTCCAGGGTAGAGCCATGACGACGCTCTCCCCCACCCCCCGCACCACCGTCCGCCGTGGCCGGAACCGGGCCGTCGCCGACCGCGACGCCCTGCACGCGCTGCTGGCCGACGGCCTCGTCGCGCACCTGGGCGTCGTCGTCGGGGACCACCCCGTGGTGCTGCCCACCGCGTACGCGGTCGACCTCGACGGCCCCGACGACGGCGGCACCCTCTACGTGCACGGCTCGGTCGCGGCCCGCTGGCTCGGCGCGGCCACGGGCACCACCGTGTGCGTGACCGTCACCGAGCTCGACGGCCTCGTGCTGGCCCGGTCCGGGTTCCACCACTCCATGAACTACCGGTCGGCCGTGGTCGTCGGGCAGGCCCGGCTGGTCACCGACGACGCCGAACGGGTCCGTGCCCTCGACGCGATCGTCGACCACCTGGCGCCCGGCCGGTCCGCGACCCTGCGCCCCGCCAGCCGCAAGGAGCTCGCCGCCACCGCCGTGCTCGCCGTGCCGCTGCGGGAGGCGTCGATGAAGGCGCGCGCCGGCGGCCCGGTCGACGAGCCGGGCGACGTCGCCGCCGGCGGCTGGGCCGGGCACGTCCCCGTGCGCCGTGTCCTCGACCCCGCCGTCACCGCGGACGACGCCGCCGGCCCCGTGCCGGCGCACGTGCGCCGCCCCCGGCAGGTCCCGCTGCCCGTGGGGTGAGGGGGCGCGGCTACGCGGACGGCTTCGTCGCCGCCCCGTCGAGCCAGAGGGTGTCCGACTCGTCGCGGTGCGTGCCGGTCGTGCCCACGTGCTTGTCCCCGATCCCGGGGCCTTTCGTGATCACGTGCACCATGGCCATGCCGTGACCGCGGCCGAGCCCGTAGTCGTCGGCGAGCCACTGCAGGATCGGGGCGGCCTTCGTGCCGGCGCCGAACCCCTTCTCGGCGGCCTCGTCGACGAGCGCGCGCGGGGTCTTGCCGGTCTTCTTCTCGACGGCGTCGAGGTAGGCCTGGAACGACATGCTTCCTCCTTGAGCACGGCCGCGGGGTGCGGTCCACCAGGTCGGACGGCACGTCGCGCCGGAACTCATCGGTGCGGGGCACCCGTCGTGCCCGGTGACGTCGTGCGGGTGGCCCCGACCGGTGGGTCAGCCCCGCCCGCCCGCGCGGTCGTCGCCGCCGGGGACGTCGTGCCGGTCGCGCTCCGCCATCTGCGCGAGCATCGCGTTGTAGGCGGCGAGGTCGGCGTCGCCGTCGCGCTCGGCCTTGCGGTCCTGGCGGCGCGCCTCGCGCTCGTCGGACCGGGTCCACTGGATCGCGACGGCGATGGCGAGCACCACGGTGGGCAGCTCGCCGATGCCCCACGCGATGGCGCCGCCGAGCTGCTGGTCGTCGATCGCGGACCCGCCCCACGGGCGCCCCATGTTGCCGAACCAGTCCGCGACCAGCAGGGACGTGCCCGTGGTGAGGACGACGCCGAAGAACGCGTGGAACACCATCGTGGCGAACAGCAACAGGAGGCGCTGCGGGTAGGCCGGGCGCCGGGGACCGGGGTCGATGCCGATGAGCGCGTTCGCGAACAGGTACCCGGCGAGCGTGAAGTGCACGACCATCCACACGTGCCCCGCGTGGTTGGTGAGCGACCACTCGAACGCCGGCGTGAAGTAGAACGCCACCATGCCGCCCGCGAACAGCACCGCGGCGACGACGGGCCGCGCCATGAACTCCCCGACCCGGGAGTGCACGAGGCCGAGCACCCACTCGCGCGGCCCGCGGGAGCCGTCCTTGCGGACGGGCACGGCGCGCAGCAGCAGCGTGACGGGCGCCGCCAGGACGAGCAGCAGCGGCACCACCATCGCCAGCATCATGTGCTGGGTCATGTGGCCGCTGAAGACGACGTGGCCGTACACGGCGGGGCCGCCGTTGGTCACCCACAGCATGACGACCATCCCGGCGCACCACGAGATCGTCCGTCCGAGCGGCCACGTGTCGCCGCGCCGGCGCAGGCGCAGCGCCCAGCGCACGTAGACGACGGCGCCCGCGACGCACGCGACGGCGAACAGCGGGTCGAACGACCACTCGGTGAAGTACCGCCACACCGTCGACTCGGGGGGCAGGGGGTAGCCGGTGAGCTGGTAGGCGGGCGACGCGTCGACGAGGACCTCGTCCGGGACGGGCGGCGCGGACGAGCCGAGCGCGACCGCCACGCCGGACACGGCGCCGATGGTCGCGAGCTCGGCGGCCAGCAGCTGCCAGTACAGGCGGCGCACCCGGCCGGGGTCTCCCGCCAGCCTGCCGACGATCCAGCGCCGGTGCGCCCACCCGAACCCGCCGAGCGCGACGAGCAGCGCGGCCTTGGTGAGCAGCAGGAGGCCGTACGGCGTGAGGAGGTCGGCGGGCTCCTCGAGGCGGATGAGGCCGCTCAGCGCGCCGGACAGCCCGACGAGCACGAAGCACCACGCGGCCACGGGCGAGAAGCGGGCCACGGCGGTCGCGGCGACGGCGTCGTCGTCGCGGTCCTTCCCGGTGCGGGTCACGACCACGACCAGCAGCGCGGCGAGCCCGCCCACCCACAGGGCGGCACCGACCAGGTGCAGCAGCATCGCGTTGACGGCGAGGTCGTGGTTGACCGCGCCGGCGGCGTGCCCGGTGATGGACTGCAGCGCGAGGGCGACCGTCGGCAGCGCGGCCGTCCACAGGGCACCCACCGGCCCGCGGACCCCGAGCGCCAGCGCCGACGTCACGGCGGCCAGCAGGATCGTCCACAGGCGGATCTGCCCCAGCTCGACGTCCTGCACGAACTGCCACAGGCCCTGACCGAACGCCTGGTCCGTCGGGGAGATCGTCGAGACGTACGAGTACTCCAGGACGAGCTGCACGACGGCGGCGACCGCCCACGCGCTCGCCGCCCACCCGGCGACCGACAGCACCCGGTCCAGGTGCCGGCCCGGCGGCAGCAGGAACGCGGCCGCGAACAGCCCGCCGAGCGTCACCGCGACACCGAGCTCGGTGAGCACCCCGACGACGGGCAGGCCGAACCGCACCAGCGGACCCGGGTCGCTGAACGTGCCCAGCGGGTCGAACGCCCCGGTGGACGACCCGGCGAGGAGCAGGGCCAGCAGCGCCACGACGACGGCGCCCGGCCCGGCGGCGACCAGCCACCAGGGGCGCGCGGACGCCGGGGCGCGACGGGACGTGGTGGCGGTGGAGGTCACGCCGTCCAGCCTAGGCGCACCGGACGGGCCGCCCGGACGCCGGTGCTGTGACGTCCGGCGGCAGCCCCGAAGGCACCGTCGGCCGAACAACCTGTCGACGTCGAGAGGAACAAAGTGTTGACACAATCTGGTACAACTTGTTGATAGCAAGTGGTTCATCCTGTTGGTGAGACATGGAGGTCCCCGATGGACTACAAGCCCCGCGTCGTCGATGCGGAGATCGAGAGCTCACTCCGAGCCGCTGGCGCAGTGCTCGTCGAAGGGCCGAAGGCCTGCGGCAAGACAGCGACGGCGCTCCAGGTCGCGGCAAGCTCCGTCCGGCTGGACGTCGACCGGGCGGCACGGGAAGCCGCCGAGCTCGCTCCTGGATCCCTGCTGGGCGGCCGAGCCCCGATGCTGGTCGACGAGTGGCAGCTCGTCCCCTCCCTGTGGGATCACGTTCGACGCATGGTCGACGACCGCTCACCGCTCCGAGGTCAGTTCATCCTCACCGGATCCGCCTCCCCGTCGGACGAGGTCCGACGCCATTCCGGGGCTGGGAGGTTCGCTCGCGTCGCCATGCGCCCCATGAGCCTCTTCGAGTCGGGCCACTCGAACGGCGACCTCACGCTGAGAGGTGTCCTCGACGGGGAAGACCAGCAGGCATCGTCGGCCCTGACGGTCGAGGACGTCCTGGAGCGCGTCGTGGTCGGCGGTTGGCCCGACCGTCAGGCTCTCCCGGTCGAGGTCGCGGCCCGATCTGCCTGGGACTACCTGAGCCTCGTCGCCGAGGTCGACGTCTCAGAGGTCGGGGGTGTGCGACGCGATCCTGCGATGGTGAGGCGTGTCCTCGCGTCGCTCGCGAGGAACAACGCCACCGAGGCGTCGATGTCACGGATCGCCGCCGACACGGAGGGCCCGGAAGCGCCGGTGTACCGCACCACCGCAGGCGAGATCACCGCGGTTCTCGAGCAGCTGCGCATCGTCGAGAACGCCCCGGCGTGGGGCCCGCACCTCCGATCGCGCATCCCGCGCAGAACCTCACCCAAACGTCACTTCGTCGATCCCTCGCTCGCCGCGGCCTCGTTGCGCGCCACGCCCGCCCGACTCCTGCGTGACCTGGAGTGGGCCGGCTTCCTGTTCGAATCGCTGGTCGTCCGCGACCTGCGCGTGTACGCACAGCCGCTCGGAGGGCAGGTGCTGCACTTCCGCGACGCCAAGGGGGTCGAGGCCGACGCGATCGTCGAGCTTGCCGACGGCCGGTGGGCAGCTTTCGAGGTCAAGCTCGGAGCGTCGAGAGTGGACGAAGCGGCCGCCTCGCTGCTGCGGTTCGTGGAACGGGTCGACACGAGACGATCAGGTGAACCTGCGGCGCTCGGGGTCATCACTGCGACGGGGTACGGCTACCGTCGCCCGGACGGGATACACGTGATCCCGATCGGTGCCCTCGGACCGTGAGAGGCCGCGCGGCTCGAAGCACCTGCGCCGAACAGCCCCGTGACTTCCCACCCGCCGGTGCGAACGGGGTCGCACCGGCTTACCTCGAGGCGGATCAAGCGACGACGATCGCCTGTCCGGTCGCCGCCCGACCCGCTCAGCCCCAGACGAGGCCGTGCGCCGGGTCCTCCAGCACGCGGGCGACGTCGGCGAGGAACCGGGAGCCCAGCCCGCCGTCGACGAGCCGGTGGTCGAAGCTCAGCGCGAGCTGGGTCACCCAGCGCGGCTTGACCTTGCCCTTGTGCACCCACGGCTGCTGCCGGATCGCACCGAACGCGAGGATGCCGGCCTCGCCGGGGTTGAGGATGGGGGTGCCGGTGTCGATGCCGAACACGCCCACGTTGGTGATGGTGAACGTCCCGTCGGACATCGCGGCGGGCGTCGTCCGCCCGGCGCGTGCCGTCGCCGTGAGCTCGCCGAGCGCCTCGGCGAGCCCGAGCAGCTCGAGGCGGTGCGCGTCCTTGACGTTCGGCACCACGAGGCCGCGCGGCGTCGCCGCCGCGATCCCCAGGTTCACGTAGTGCTTGTAGACGATCTCCTGCGCGGCGTCGTCCCAGCTCGCGTTGATCTCCGGGTGCCGCTTCACGGCGAGCAGCACCGCCTTCGCGGCGATCAGCAGCGGCGTCACGCGGACGTCGGAGAAGTCGCGGTCCGCCTTGAGCTTCTCCACGAGCTTCATCGTGCGGGTCACGTCCACCGTGTGGAACACCGTGACGTGCGGCGCGGTGAACGCGCTGGCCACCATCGCCTCGGCCGTGCGCTTGCGGACGCTCTTGACCGGCACGCGGGTCACGCGGCCGTCGTCCGACACGTCGCCGGACGCCAGCCACGGCGAGTCGTCGTCGGGGTACGTCGCGAGCAGCCGCGGCTCGGCCGCGTCGTGGTGCGCGACGACGTCCTCGCGCGTGACGATGCTGCCCGGGCCCGTCGGGTGCACCGACGCGAGGTCGACGCCGAGGTCCTTGGCGAGCTTGCGCACGGGCGGCTTGGCCAGGACGCGGGCGCGCGACGACGTCGGCCCGGACGTCGCGTCCGCCGCGGGGACGCTCACCATCGGCCGGGCGAGGGCGGGCCGCTCGGGGGCGGGCTCGGGCGCGGCCGGGGTGGGGGCTGCGGGAGCCGGGGCAGCGACCGGGGCCGGGGTCGGCGCGGGTACGGGAGCCGGGGCCGGGCGGGCTGCCGGGGCGGCGGGGGCCGCCTGAGCCGGCGCGGGCGCGCCGCGACGACGACGACGGCGGGCGCCGCCCGCCTCACCCGTGCCGTACCCGACGAGCACGGCACCCGAACCCGCGTCGGACGACCCTCCGTCGGCCACGGCCTCGACCGGCGCGGACGGTGCCGCGGGCGCGGCGTCGGCCGGGGCGCCGGAGCCGATCTCGATGATGGGGATGCCGACGTCGACCGTCGTGCCCTCCTCCGCGAGCAGGGCCGTCACGGTGCCCGCCCAGGGCGACGGCAGCTCGACGAGCGACTTCGCGGTCTCGATCTCCACGATGACCTGGTTGACCGTGACGGTGTCGCCGACGGCGACCTTCCACTCGACGATCTCGGCCTCGGTCAGGCCCTCGCCGACGTCCGGCAGGGGGAAACGCTGCGTGCTCATGGGTTCCTCCGCCGTTCTCAGTGGGCCAGCGACCGGTCGACGGCGTCCAGGACGCGGTCCACGCTCGGCAGGTAGTCGTGCTCGATCTTCGCCACCGGGTAGGGCGTGTGGAACCCGCCGACCCGCAGCACCGGCGCCTCCAACGACCAGAAGCACTCCTCGGACACGCGGGCGGCGAGCTCGGCGCCCGCGCCGAGGAACGTCGGGGCCTCGTGCACGACGACGCAGCGCCCGGTGCGGCGCACCGACCCGGCGACCGTGGGGACGTCCATCGGCGAGATCGAGCGCAGGTCCACGACCTCGGCGCTCGTGCCCTCCGCGGCGAGCGCGTCGGCGGCGGACAGCGCGGTCGCGACCGTCGGCCCGTACGCCACCAGGGTGATGTCGGTGCCCGGACGGACGACCCGCGCGGTGCCGAGGGCGTCGGCCGGGACGGGAGCGTCGAGGTCGACCTCCCCCTTGGCCCAGTAGCGGCCCTTCGGCTCGAAGAACACCACGGGGTCCGGCGACGCGATCGCCGCCCGGATCATGTCGTAGGCGTCCTGCGGGGTGGCCGGCGACACGACGCGCAGGCCCGCGGTGTGCGCGAACAGCGCCTCCGGGGACTCCGAGTGGTGCTCGACCGCACCGATGCCGCCGCCGTACGGGATGCGGATGACGACGGGCACCTGCACGCGACCGCCGGTGCGGGAGTGCAGCTTGGACAGCTGGGTGGTGATCTGGTCGAACGCGGGGAACACGAAGCCGTCGAACTGGATCTCGCAGACCGGCCGGTAGCCGCGCATGGCGAGACCGATCGCGGTGCCGACGATGCCGGACTCCGCGAGCGGCGTGTCGACGACGCGGTGCTCCCCGAAGTCCTTCTGCAGCCCGTCGGTCACGCGGAACACGCCGCCGAGCCGGCCGACGTCCTCCCCCATGATCATGACCTTGTCGTCACCGTCGAGGGCGGAGCGCAGCCCCGCGGTGATCGCCTTGGCCAGGGGCATCGTCTGCGTGCTCATCGGGCGACCTCCTCGGCCTGCGCGGTCTCGGACTCGTAGCGCTCGAACCACGCGCGCTCGGCGGTGACCTGCGCGTGCTCGGTGGCGTACACGTGGTCGAACATCGTGGCGGCGGGCGGCGCGCCGAGCGCGCGCACCCCGGTGCGCAGCGTCTCGCCGAGCGCCTCGGCCTCGGCGTCCAGCGCGGCGGCGAAGGCGTCGTCCCAGTGCCCCTCGGCGCGCAGCAGCGCCTCCAGCCGCTCGATCGGGTCGCGGCGGCGCCAGTACTCCTCCTCGGCCCGCTCCCGGTACCGGGTGGGGTCGTCGGACGTGGTGTGGGCGCCCATGCGGTACGTGTACGCCTCGACGAACGTGGGGCCGTGCCCGGCGTGGGCGCGCTCCACGGCCTCCGCCATGACGGCGTAGCAGGCGAGCACGTCGTTGCCGTCCACGCGGACGCTCGGGACGCCGAAGCCCTCGCCGCGGCGGTACAGCGGCACGCGGGTCTGGCGGGTGGTCGGCTCCGAGATCGCCCACTGGTTGTTCTGGCACCAGAAGACGACGGGGGCGTCGTTCACGGCGGCGAACACGAGCGCCTCGTTGACGTCGCCCTGGCTGGTCGCGCCGTCGCCGAAGCAGGCGACCACGGCGGTGTCCCGCTCCGGGTCGCCGGTGCCGACGGCGCCGTCGCGCTGCACGCCCATCGCATAGCCGGTCGCGTGCAGCGCCTGCGAGCCGATGACGAGCGTGTACACGTTGACGTTGAACTCCGCCGGGTCCCAGCCGCCGTGGTCCGCGCCGCGGTACAGGCGCAGGCGGTCCACCGGGTCGATGCCGCGCACGTGCAGCATGCCGTGCTCGCGGTACGACGGGAAGATGACGTCCTGGCGGGACAGCGCGTGCGCGGGGCCGACCTGCGCGGCCTCCTGGCCGGTCGACTGCGCGAACAGCGCGAGCTCGCCCTGCCGCTGCAGAGCGGTGGCCTCGTCGTCGAACCGGCGGGTGAGGACCATGTCGCGGTACATCGCGCGCAGGTCGTCACCCGTGAGGTGCGCGACGCGGGCGGCGTAGGCGGCGTGGTCGATCGGGCCGGGGTTGTCGGGTTCGACGACGCGCTCGCCACCGGGGGTGACGAGCTGGACGAGCGGGACGACGTCGACGGCGGCGTCGTCGGCCCCGTCGGTGGCGAGGTGCGGCACGTGGTCTCCTTCGCTGGCGGCCCCGGGCGGGGCTGGGCTGCTCCGGCTGCGCACGAGGTCCCGGTCCTGCCCGCACGCGCGGACGAGGAGGAACCTACGCCTTCGTAGCCTACGCCAGCGTAGGTTGTGGACCCCGGGCTGCACCCCCTGGCGGCGCGGCCAATGTCGCGCGAGCCGTTTTGGAGGAATCCCACAAGCCGGGCCTGTCACCAGGGCCGGAGCAGCCCCGCCTCGGTGGTGCCGCGCTCAGCGCTGGTACGTCTGCCCGGGACGCGCCGCGTCCAGCCCCCGCAGCACCGGCCACCGCGCGAACGCGAACACGAAGAACATGATCACGTTGAGGATCGGCACCAGCGCGACGAGCACCCACCAGCCCGAGTAGCCCGCCTTCTGGATGATCCGCACGTACGCGATCAGCACGATCAGCGCCAGCGCCACGTACACGGCGATCGCCGCACCGCCGACGAGCCACCCGTAGTCGTCGTTGAGCTGGTCGTAGTCCACGGTGTCCATGACGGCATGGTCCGCCGGTCCCGCGCCGCCCGCACGACGACGGGCGCCGCCCCCGTGGCAGCGACGCCCGTCGTCGGCGGACCCGGACTAGCGGCGCTGCGCGAGGAACTCGGCGATGCGGCCGATGGCCTCCTCCAGGACCTCGACGTCCGGCAGGGTGACGAGGCGGAAGTGGTCCGGCTCGAACCAGTTGAAGCCGGTGCCGTGGGTGACGAGGATCTTCTTGGCGCGCAGCAGGTCGATGACGAACGCCTCGTCGTCGTCGATCGCGTACACCTCGGGGTCGAGACGCGGGAAGCAGTAGAGCGCGCCGCGCGGCCGCACCGAGCTGACGCCGGGGATGTCGTTGAGCAGCTTGTCGGCGAGCATCGCCTGGTCGTGGAACCGCCCGCCGGGCACGACGAGCTCGTCGATGGACTGGTAGCCGCCGAGCGCCGTCTGGATCGCGTGCTGGCCCGGCACGTTGGCGCACATGCGCATGTTGGCGAGCAGGGTGAGGCCCTCGAGGAACTCCGTGGCGCGCTCCTGCGGGCCGGAGATCATCACCCAGCCGGCGCGGTAGCCGCACGCCCGGTACGCCTTCGACAGGCCGGAGAACGTCAGGCAGAGGACGTCGTCACCCGCGGCCTTCGCGGCGTGGTGGTGCACGGCGTCGTCGAACAGGATCTTCTCGTAGATCTCGTCCGAGAAGACGACGAGGTCGTGGCGACGCGCGATGTCGACCAGCGCCTCCACCATCTCCTTGCTGTACACCGCACCCGTCGGGTTGTTCGGGTTGATGATGACGATCGCGTGCGTGTTCTCGGTGATCTTGGACTCGATGTCCTCGAGGTCCGGCATCCAGCCGTTCGCCTCGTCGCACCGGTAGTGGACGGGGGTGCCGCCGGTGAGCGACACCGCGCCCGTCCACAGGGGGTAGTCGGGGGCGGGGACGAGGATCTCGTTCCCCTCGTCGACGAACGCCTGGAGCACCATCGAGATGAGCTCGGACACGCCGTTGCCGATGAAGACGTCGTCGACCGACGTGTCCTTCAGCCCGCACGACTGGTAGTACTGCGCCACCGCGGTGCGTGCCGACCAGATCCCGCGGGAGTCGCTGTACCCCTGCGCCTCGGTGAGGTGGTGCGTCATCGAGGCGACGATGGACTCCGGTGCCTCGAAGCCGAACGGTGCCGTGTTGCCGATGTTCAGCTTGAGGATGCGGTGGCCCTCGGCCTCGAGACGCTGGGCCTCGGCCAGGATGGGGCCGCGGACGTCGTATCGGACGCCGCGAAGCTTGTTGCTCTGCCGGATGGTGCGCACCGACCCATCTTCGCAGCCGCTGCGGGTGCTCGGTACGGCCATCCGGCGACGAATGGCCCCTTTCGCGGCGGATGTCGCGCGCCTCGCGGCCGGCGCCGTGCGTCGAGCGTCTCTGAAAGTCCGGCATCGACGCGCGATGCCGGACTTTCAGGGACGCTCGACGGCGGGGGTGCGCGCGAACGACGCCACCCGCGCCCGCACCCCGGCGACGTCGAGGCCGTGCGCTGCGGCGTGGTCCCGCGGCGTCCCGTACCGGCGCAGCTCCGCGTCGCGCGGCACCCCGACGTGCAGCACCCGGGCCGGCCGGTCCGCGAGCGCCGCCGCGACCGCGGCCGCGCTGGTGCCCTCCAGGTACGGCTCGACCATCACCACCTGCGGTGCGGGACCGGCGAGCGTCCGCAGGCCCGCGCCGTCCAGCGGGTGCGGGGTGGCGGTCCACGCGACCCGGACGGGCAGGTCGGCGACGGCGGCGAGCACGGTGTCGAGCATCGGCCCGACGGCGACGACCAGCGGCGCGTCCGGGTCGCCGTCACGGACCAGGTGGAGCAGGCCGTCCGTGGGGCGCGGCCGGTCGTTCACCTGGGAGGAGAGCCGCACGTAGACGCGGCCGTCCCGGTGGACCTCCCGGTGCAGGATCTCGGCGACCTCGTCGGGGTGCCCGGGCACGTGCACGGTCCACCCGGGCAGCGCGGCCACGAGCGCGACGTCGGCGGGCGCCTGGTGGGTGCGCCCCTCGCGGCTCGCGTCGTAGGACGCGCCGATGCTGACGAGGATCGCGCCGACGTCCTGGTGGCCGAGCGAGATCTTCAGCTGCTCGTAGGGGCGTTCCACGAGGAACGGCGCGTACGAGTGCAGGATCGGGCGGCGCCCCGTGAGGGCGAGGCCGCCGGCGACGCCGACGAGCGCCTGCTCGCGGATGCCGACGTCGATGACGCGGCCCGGGTGGCGGGCCGCGGCGGGGGCGGCCTGGGCGGAGCCGATGACGGCGAGCACGACGACGGCGTCGTCCGCGGCGGTGAGCAGGGGGTCGAGCTCGGCGTAGAAGCGGTCGCGCATGGTCATGCGGCGTCCTTCCGGGGGGCGTCGACGACGACGACGGTGGGGCGGTCGGTCAGGGTGCGGCGCAGGGCTGCGGCGAGGCGGGCGTCGTCGCGGGTGTCGACGTCGGTGGTGGCCCACCCCTCGACGCCGAACCGGGCGGCGATGCCGCCGGGCCAGCCGTGGTTGTCGCTGTGGTTGTCCACGACGACGCAGGTGAGAGGGCCGAGGCCGAGGCGTCCGGCGACCTGGATCGCCTCGGCGTTGCTGCCCTCGTCGAGCTCGGCGTCGCCGACGAGCACGACGACGCGGGCCGGGGAGCGGCCGCGCAGCCCGAGCGCCATCCCGACGGCGAGCGGCAGGCCGTGGCCGAGCGACCCGCTGCCGACCTCGATGCCGGGCACGAGCACCCGGTCGGGGTGGTGGCCGAGCGGCGAGCCCCAGGCGCCGACGTCGTCGAGCCAGTCCGCGGGGAAGAACCCGTGCGCGGCGAGCACGGCGTAGGTGGAGGCGGGTCCGTGACCCTTCGACAGGACGAACCGGTCGCGGTCGGGGTCGTCGGGGCGGTCCGGGTCGACGTGCAGGACGTTCTCGTAGAGGACGCGGACGACGTCGAGCGTGGAGTGGGCGCTGGGGTCGTGCTTCTCGTCGCCGGTGACGCGGGCGACGAGCGCACGCACGTCGGCGCGGGCGGTGCCGGTGGTGGTCATGGACCCACCCTGTAAGTTGAAGTGAACTTGAGGTCAAGGGGGTGGGTCGTGACGGCGCAGCGGTACCTGACGATCGGCGAGCTGGCGCGCCGCAGCGGCGTCGCGGCGTCGGGCCTGCGGTTCTACGAGTCGCTCGGGCTCATCACCTCCACCCGCACCGCGGGGAACCAGCGCCGGTACGAGCGCACGGTGCTGCGCCGGGTCGCGTTCGTGCGCACGGCCGCCCGGCTGGGGCTCACGCTCGACCAGATCGGCGCCGCGCTGGCCACGCTCCCCGACGGCCGCACCCCGACCGCCGCGGACTGGCGGCGGCTGTCCGCGTCGTGGCGCGGCCTGCTGGACGAACGCATCGCCACCCTGGAACGGCTGCGCGACGACCTGGACTCGTGCATTGGCTGCGGCTGCCTGTCCCTGGAGCGCTGCACGCTCCAGAACCCCGACGATCGCGCCGCCGCGCTCGGGCCCGGTCCCCGCTACCTGGAGGGGGACTCGCCGTCGGACGTCGTCCCACCCGTCGAGCGTCTCTGAAAGTCCGGCATCGCGCGTCGATGCCGGACTTTCAGAGACGCTCGGCAGCAGGGGCGGCGGACCGGTGGCACCCCGGCCGCGCGGGTGCCACGGTGGAGGGGTCCCCACGTCACGGAGGTCCACCATGAAGGTCGTCGTCATCGGAGCGCTCGGCAAGGTCGCCCGGCTCCTCGTCCCGCTGCTCGCCGACGGCGGTGCCGGGCCCGCGGTCGACGTCGTGGGGATGGTGCGCAAGCCGGAGCAGGTGGACCGCGTCGCCGACATCGGCGCCGACCCGTTGCTGCTCGACGTCGAGTCGGCGTCGACCGAGGACATCGCGCACGCCCTCAACGACGCGGACGCCGTGGTGTGGTCCGCGGGCGCGGGCGGCGGGAACCCCGACCGCACCTACGCCGTCGACCGCGACGCCGCGATCCGCTCCATGGACGCCGCGATCCAGGCGGGCGTGCAGCGCTACGTCATGGTGTCGTGGATCGGGTCCGTGCCCGACCACGGGGTGCCGACCGACTCGTCGTTCTTCGCCTACACCGACGCCAAGCTCGCCGCGGACGACCACCTGCGCGGCAGCGCCCTCGACTGGACGATCCTCGGACCGGGCACCCTCACGGACGGGCCGCCGACCGGGCGGATCCGCGTGCTCGGCGAGGGCGAGCACATCGGCCAGGGCGGAGGCGACGTCCCGCGCGCGGACGTCGCGCAGGTCGTCGCCGCGACGCTGCGCATCCCCGAGACCGTGGGCCGGTTCATCCGGTTCTCCACCGGGGACGTCACGATCCCGGCGGCCCTGCGCGACGCCTGACCCCGGTCGGCAGCGGGGCCGCGATCGCTCAGTCGGCCGCGGTGCGGGAGGACGCGACGACCTCCACCTTGAAGCCGTCGGGGTCCTCCAGCCAGCCCGCGTAGTGGTCGGGGCCGCCGGCGTGCGGGTACCGGTCGGCGTAGAGGGGGGTCCAGCCGTGCGCCGGTGCGGCCGTGACGAGCGCGTCGACGTCGGCGGGCTCGCCGCCATGGAACGCGACGTGGTTCATGCCGGGACGGCGCCGGTCGTGGTCGTCGGCGGACAGGTGCGGTGAGGTCGTCAGGGTGAGGTAGGTGGCGCCGCAGGCCCACGACGTGCCGCCGTTCCAGGTCTGGCTCCGCTCGAACCCGAGGGCGGTGAGCAGCCAGGCCCAGGGGCCCCGGGCGCGGTCGATGTCGCGCACCCAGATCTCGAGGTGGTGGATTCCCGGCACCGGCCCATTGAAGCACCGGGCGGACCGGCGGGCGGGCGTCCGGGCCGGCGCTCAGGCTGCCGACGCGGTCCGCGTCCGCCGGTCCGACGGCAGTCCGGCGCCGGCGGTCACCGGCGTGCCGTCGGGGTGCACCTCCAGCGCCCAGGCGGCACCCCACTCGACGGCCCAGGCCGCCCCGCCGACGCCGCGCGCGAACGCCGCGGTGGCGAGCACGTCGGCGTCGGTGAGGTCGGCGGCCACGACCGTCGTCGAGGCGAGCGCGGTGGCGGGGTGCCCGGTGCGGCCGTCCCACAGGTGGTCGCCGCGCTCGTAGCGGCCGGACGTCGCCACCGCGCCGTCGGTGACGTGCACGACGGCCAAGGTCCGGGTGGCGTCGGCCGGGTCTCGCACGGCCACGGACCAGGGCCGGCCGGGCTCCGGCCCGCCCCGCACGACGACGTCCCCGCCGGCGTTGAGGCACAGGTCGGTGACGCCGCGGGCGGTGAGGAGGTCGGCGGCGCGCTGCGCCGCCCAGCCCTTGACGACGCCGTCGGTGTCGAGGAGCCCGTCGGGGCCGGTGAGGCGGAACGCGCCGTCGGAGGCCCGTTCGGCGGCCTGGCCGCGGGCCACGACCTCCTGCAGCGCGGGGCTGGCGTCCGCGACGTCGAGGAGGCCGCGGCGCACGGCGGTGAGCTCGGAGCCGGGCCGGTGGCGGCTGAACCGGCGGTCGGCGGCGCGCAGGACGTCGACGGCGTCGTCGACGGCGCGCTCCGCGGCGGCGGGGTCCGTCGCGGCGAGCCCCCGGTGCCCGGGCAGGTGGAAGGAGATCGGGACACCCATGACCTCGACGACGCGGCGCACGGCTCAGCCCTGCTGGTAGGCGTCGATGGCGGACTGCACGGACGCCCGGTAGCCCTCGGTCGTGTAGGTGGCACCGCTGACCGTGTCGATGCGGGCGGACTGCGCGTCGACGACCTCCTGCGCGAGGATCGGGGCGGCCCGGTCGTTGATCTGCACGCTCTCGCGGTGCCCGCCGGGCACCTGCACGGTGGTGACGCCGACGATCTGGTCGCCGGAGAACGTGACGGCGACCTGCACGGGCCCGTAGCGGGTCTGCTCGACGTCCCCGGTGACGGTCACGTCCTGCGCGGCCTGGTCCTGCGCGGTCCCGGTGTCCGACGGCGCGGGCGTGGACCCCGTGTCGGCGCCGGTGCCGTCCGAGGAGCCGTCGGTCGACCCGGACGCCGACCCGGAGGACCCCGACGACGTCCCGTCGGACCCGGTCGGGTCCTGCGTGGTGCCGGACGTCCCCGCCGTCGTCCCCGGGGTGGTGGCGTCGGCGCTGGCGACGGGCGCCTCGACGCCCACGTACCGGGTGACGGCGGCGGTGCCGATGACGACGAGGCTGCCGACGTAGACGAGCGTCCCTCTCCAGCGTGCGGTCATGTCAGGCTCAGCTCCTCGTGGTGGACGGCGCTGCGGGGCACCCCGAGCGCGCGGGCGGAGGCCACGACCGTGGCGATCATGCCCTCGGGGCCGCAGACGAACACGTCGCGACGGGCGACGTCGGGCACGAGGTGGCGCAGCGGGCCGGGGGCGAGGGGGTCGTAGCCGAGCTCGGTGCGGCGACCGGTGAGCGGCACGTACCGCAGGCCGGGCACCTGCGACAGCTCGGCGGCGTGCGCGAGCTCGTCGGCGCGGCGGGCACGGTGCAGGACGACGACGTCACGCCCCTGGGACCACAGCTCCTCGGCGAGGGCCCGGACGGGCCCGATGCCGGCACCGCCGGCGACGAGCAGCACGTGCGCGGAGCGGGCGCGGTCGGCGGTGAAGCGGCCGAACGGCCCCTCGAGCAGCGCGCGGGTGCCGACGCGGAGGTCGCCGACGGCGGTCGAGTGGTCGCCGAGGGCCCCGACGGTGAAGCGGAGACGGCCGTCGCGGGGCGGGGCGCTCACGGAGTAGGGGTGGGCGGTGCCGAGGTGCCCGCGGGCGAGGAACCGCACGAGGAAGAACTGGCCGGAGCGCCCCCCGAGCGCGTCGACACCGGGTCCGGTGAGCCACACGCTGCGCGCGGTGGGGGACTCGTCGTGGATCGCCTCGACGCGCACGAGGTGACGGGTCCATTGCCACAGGGGCAGCGCGACCCGCCAGGTGAGGACGGCGGCGGCCGTGGCGACGTAGAGCAGGGTCCACACGACGCGCGCGGGCGCCGAGGCGACGAAGTGGGTGCCCGCGGCGAGCTGGTGGCCGAACGTGAGCCAGACGCCCACGTAGACGGTGAGGTGGACGAGGTACCAGGCCTCGTAGCTCAGGATGCGGCGCAGCCAGCGCGCGCTGGTGAGGCCGACGGCGAGGAAGATCGCGGTGCCGACGACCGCCGACAGCACGTCGGGCTGCGTCGCGACGAGCGTCAGCGCCTCCGACCAGGGGGTGCGCGCCTCGATCAGGGCGCCCCCGCCCACGACGAGCACGACGTGCGTGGCCACGAGCAGCAGCACGGTGGTGCCGAGCGACCGGTGCCAGGCGACGAGCCGGTCCATGCCGACCGCCCGCTCGAACCAGGGCACGCGGGCCACGAGCAGGAGCTGGAGGCACACGAGGAACGAGGCGAGGAGCCCCGCCAGGTCGCCCGCGCCGGCGAGCGCCTCGCCCGGCGTGCCCAGCACCGGGGCGGCGCCGGTGAACCAGAGGACGACGACGGCCGCGAGCCCGAGCACGACCGTCGCGCGCAGGGCCCAGGCGCCGGACCGGCGCGGGGGCGAGGGCCGCGGCGGGCCGGGCGGGAAGGCCGGGGCCGCGGGGCCGGGTGGCCGGACCGAGGTGGTGGTCATGGATGGAGCGTGACCCGCGTTCCTCGGAACACCCTGGGACGGGCCTGTGACTTCCCGCCGCCGGGTGCGGGGGCGCCGGCGTGACCGGCGCCACGGGTGCCCGTCGCGCGCTCCCACGGTTCCGGGGGCAGGGTGGAGGAGCCCGACGTCCCCACCCTCGGAGGTCCCGGAACCATGACCCGCACCGTCGCCGAGCACCTCGTCGACCAGCTCGTCGCCGCCGGCGTGCGCCGCATCTACGGCATCGTCGGGGACTCCCTCAACCCCGTCGTGGACGCCGTCCGCCGCACCGACGGCATCGACTGGGTGCACGTGCGCCACGAGGAGGCGGCCGCCTTCGCGGCGGCCGCGGAGGCGGAGGTGACCGGCGAGCTCGCCGTGTGCGCGGGGTCCTGCGGCCCCGGCAACCTGCACCTCATCAACGGCCTCTACGACGCGAACCGGTCGGGCCTGCCCGTGCTGGCCATCGCGTCGCACATCCCGAGCGCGCAGATCGGCACGCAGTTCTTCCAGGAGACCCACCCGGACCGCCTGTTCAACGAGGCGTCGGTGTTCTCCGAGATGATCTCGACGGCCGCGCAGCTCCCCCGGGTCACGCGGTCCGCGATCCAGCACGCGCTCGCCGCGCCCGGCGTCGCCGTCCTCACCCTGCCCGGCGACGTCGCGGACGAGCCCGTGCCCGACGACGACGCCCCGATCCTCATCCCGGGCGCCTGCCCGGCCCGGGTCGTGCCGCACGACGCCGACGTGGCGGCGCTCGCGGAGGCGATCAACGCCGCACGCAAGGTCACCCTGTTCGTCGGGGCCGGTGCGCGGGACGCCCGCGACGAGGTGCTGGAGCTCGCCGACCTGGCCGCCGCACCCGTGGGCCACTCGCTGCGCGGCAAGGAGATCATCCAGTACGACAACCCGCACGACGTGGGGATGTCCGGGCTGCTCGGGTACGGGTCGTGCCACGAGGCGATGCACTCCGCGGACCTCCTGGTCCTGATCGGCACCGACTTCCCGTACGACTCGTTCCTGCCCGCCGACGTCCGCACCGCGCAGATCGACGTCGAGGCCTCCCACCTGGGCCGCCGGACCCGCCTCGACGTCCCTGTCCACGGCGACGTCGGCGAGACGCTGCGCTTGCTCAACCCGCGCCTGGAGCGCAAGAGCGACCGCAAGTTCCTGCGGTCCATGGTGGACAAGCACGCCAAGGTCATGACGAAGGTCGTGGGCGCGTACACGCGCAACGTGGAGAAGCACACCCCGATCCACCCCGAGTACGCGGCCGTGCAGCTCGACGAGGCCGCGGCCGACGACGCCGTGTTCACCGTCGACACCGGCATGAACAACGTGTGGGCGGCCCGCTACCTGACGCCCAACGGGCGGCGGCGCGTCATCGGGTCGTTCATCCACGGCTCGATGGCGAACGCCCTGCCGCACGCCATCGGTGCGGCCACCGCGCAGCCCGGCCGCCAGGTGGTGGCGCTCGCGGGGGACGGCGGGCTGTCGATGCTGCTCGGCGAGCTCATCACGGTCCGCACCTACGACCTGCCGGTGAAGGTCGTGGTGTTCAACAACGCGACCCTCGGCATGGTGAAGCTGGAGATGCTGGTCGAGGGCCTGCCGTCGTACGGGACGGACTCGCCGGAGGTCGACTACGCCGCGATCGGTGCGGCCGTCGGCATCCCCTCGACCCGGGTGACGAAGCCGAAGGACCTCGCGAAGGCGTTCGCGGAGGCGTTCGCCACCGACGGCCCGGCGCTGGTGGAGGTCATGACGGACCCGAACGCGCTGTCGATCCCGCCGTCGATCACGTCGGGGCAGGTGCGCGGGTTCGCGACCGCCATGACCAAGCAGGTCCTGGGCGGCGGCATGGGCGAGGTCATGTCGATGGCCCGCTCCAACCTGCGCAACCTGCCCCGCTGACGCGGGCTCCGCGCCCGGTGGCGCGTGCTCAGCGCCAGGTGGCGGCCAGCGCCAGGAACGCGTCGTTGGCCGCCACCTCGCCGATGCTGACACGCACGCCCTCGCCCGCGAAGGGGCGCACCAGCACCCCGGCGGCGGTCGCGGCGGCGGCGAGCTCGGCCGTGCGCTCCCCGGTGGCGAGCCACACGAAGTTCGCCTGCGTGGCGGGCACGTCCCACCCCTGCTCGCGCAGCGCGTCGGCCACCCGCGTGCGCTCGGCGACGAGCGCGTCGACGTGCTGGGCCATCTCGGCCTGCGCGGGCGGCTGGAGGGCGGCGATCGCGGCGCGCTGCGCGAGGTGGTTCACGCCGAACGGGGTGGAGGCGGCGCGGATGCCCGCGGCGAGCCGCGGCTCGGCGAGGGCGTACCCGACGCGCAGGCCCGCGAGGCCGTACGCCTTGGACAGGGTGCGCAGCACGACGACGTTCGGGTGCGCGCGCAGGACGGCGAGGGCGTCGGGGGCCTGCGGGTCGCGCACGAACTCCAGGTAGGCCTCGTCGACCACGACGAGGACGTCGCGCGGCACGACGGCGAGGAACGCGTCGAGCTCGTCGGCGTGCACGACCGGGCCGGTGGGGTTGTTCGGGGTGCAGACCAGCACGACGCGGGTGCGCCCGGTGACGGCGGCGGCCATGGCGGGCAGGTCGAGGCGGCCGTCGGCGGTGACGGGCACGGTGACGGGCGTGCCGCCGGACACGGCGGTGATGATCGGGTACGCCTCGAACGAGCGCCACGGGAACAGCACCTCGTCGCCCGGCTCCACGACGGCCTCCAGCACGTGCTGCAGCACCGCCACCGACCCGTTGCCGACGACGACCTGCGCGGCGTCCACCCCGACGTGCCCGGCGATCGTCTCCACGAGCTCGGTCGCGTACATGTCCGGGTACCGGTTGACGTCGGTGGCCGCGGACTGGATCGCGGCGAGCACGGACGTCAGCGGCGGGTACGGGTTCTCGTTCGACGACAGCTTCCACGCCGTGCCGCTCGGACGCGCGCCGGGCACGTAGGCGGGCAGCGCGGCGATCGCGGCGCGCAGCGGGACGGTGGACGACGACGCGGGGTCAGCGGCAGGGGTGGTCACAGCCGTCAAGGATGCCACCTCCGTCCGGGCGGGTGGCCCTCGCAGCGGTCGGCGGTCGGCCGGACGGGACGAACCTCGCGTTCCGGTGTCCTGCGCGGGCCCCCCGTGCCACGATGACGTGCATGAACTTCATCCTGCGAGTCCTCGCGACCGGCCTGGCGCTGTGGCTGTGCGACCTCATCTTCGACAGCGTGGAGATCTTCCCGACCGACGACGTCCTCGGGTACGTCCTGAGCCTGGCGGGCGTCGCGGTCGTCTTCTCCCTGGTGTCGATGGTCGTGAAGCCGATCGTGACGATCCTGTCCATCCCGCTGCTCATCCTCACGCTCGGGCTGTTCTACCTCCTCATCAACGCGTTCATGCTGTGGCTCACGACCTGGCTGACCAGCCACGAGTGGCTGGGCGACTGGGGCATGACGATCGACGGCGGGTTCTGGTGGTACCTGTGGGTCGCGCTGATCCTGGCGGTCCTCCAGGCGCTGGTGGGCCTCGTCGTGCCGAACGGCGACCGCGACTGAGCTCAGTCGTCCTGCGGCCGGGAGCGCCCCACCTGGTAGTACCGGGTGGTGGCGCTCTCGCCGTCCAGGTGCTCCTCGATCCGCGCGGCGACGTCCGCGACCTGCACGTTCCCGGCGTCGCGGGCGAGGCCGATGGTCCGGACGTGGGTGCCGACCTGGTGGGCGCGCGGCACGCTGCCGGACGCGGCGCGGTCGGCCGGGTCGGCGGAGTCGGCGAGCGTCCGGGCCAGGGTGACGCGGTCCGGGGTGGCGGGGTTGGCGGCGCCGGAGCGTCCGTCGAGGGGTGAGACGAGCTCCTCGGTGTTCTCGACGTGCAGCACGGGCACGCCGCGCGGGGTGGTGAACGTACCGGTGGGTGCGCCGAGCGTGACGACGCCCGCGACGGGGTGCCGCGCGCGGAACGCCGGCATCGCGGCGAGCGACGTCACCGCGATGCCGCCGAGCGAGTGGCCGGCGAGCACGACCGGCTCGTCGGGCGCGGCGCCGGCGTCGTCGAGGGCCGCCATGACGCCCCGCGCGACCTCGGCGGCCTCGCCGGCCATGAGATCGAGGTCGGTGACGCCGTCGAACGCGTGGTCGCGGGACACCAGGGCCTGCGTGCCGGGCACGGTGACGACCCAGGTGGCGGGGCCGTCGGCGTGCTCGACGCGCTGCACGGCGATGGTGCCGGGCGGCACGCCGGGCACGTCCCGGCCCGCGACACCGCTCCCGGCGGGGTAGAGGTCGCCGGTGCGCGCGGCGAGCTCGTCGACGGTGCCGGGCGGCCGGGTCGCACGGTCGTCCCGCCGCACGGACGTCACCTCGCGCACCTCCACGTCGCGGCGTCCCACGAAGGCGTCGACGAGGGTGGACAGGACGCGGGCGCCGCCGGTGACCGACACGTCGCCGAGGGCCAGGAAGGGCGCGGCGAGCGCCACGCCCTGGCCCGCCCCGGTGACGGCCTCGTCGGTGTACGGGGACAGGGTGCGCAGGAGGTCGCCGAGGAGGCCGCCGTCGTCCCCCGGGTCCTGCGGGTCCTGCGGGTCCTGCGGACCGGGCGGTGCGGCGGGGCCGGGGGCGATGGAGGGGTCGGCGTGCGCCGGGTCGTCGCCGGCCAGCGCGTCGAGCAGCCGTACCCCGCCCCACAGCACGACGAGACTCGGCAGGCCCCCGGCCGGGTGGAGCGCGAACGTGGTCACGCCGAACCCGAGCACACCGGTCGTTCCGGCGACGATCGCGCCGACGAGCTGTTCCACGGTGCTCTCGGCGTCCTCGTAGAGCCCGGCGGCCACGAGGAGCCGGTCGGCGAGGGACGCGCAGCGGTCGGCCCGGCCGGCGAGCGCGTCGAGCGCGTCGCCGGCCAGCGTGAGGGCCCAGGCGACCCGGCCGGGCAGCGCCGGGTCGGGCGGGCCGAGGGGCGTCGTCCGGCGCAGGCGGTCGAGGGCCGTGCGGGCGCTGAGGCAGTCGCCGGTCGCGGCGCGCAGGACGGCGGCCGCGTCGGACGCGCGCAGCGCCGCGGTCCGCACCGCCGCCGCGTCGACCCGGTCGACCGGGCGCCCGCCGGTGACGACGAGCGTGCCGCGGGGGTCCTGCGTCACGGCGCGACGTCCCGGGGCTCGCAGCCCGCGGCGACGAGCACGGCGAGGTCGAGGGCGGCGGCGTCGCCGTCGGCGGCCGCCAGCACCTGTGCCGCCTCGGCGCGGAACGCGTCCCCGGCGGGCGCGGTCCAGTCGAGCCCGGCGGCGAGCCGCAGGGTCGCGGTCGCCGCGTCGAGACGGGCCCGGGCGGTGCGCAGGTGGTCGACGGCCGAGGCGACGTCGCTGGTGGTGAAGGACATGCCCGGGACGCTAGGGACGACGTCCGCCGACGTGCCCGGAGCAGCGGCCCACCTGTGGACGGCGGGACGGTGGACGGTCGGTGGGGATCGCCGTCGGACCGCGGGACGGGTCGGCGGCGTCACGGCGCCCCGTGGGAGAATGCAGCACGTGACTCCCACCTCGCCGCAGCCCGACCAGTCCGCCGCGCCCGCCCGGGTGAGCCTCGCCGACGTGACCCCGCCGATCGCCCTGGGCCCGCTCGACGGCCGCTACCGTGCCGCGGTCGCGCCGCTGGTGGACCACCTGAGCGAGGCGGCGCTGAACCGGGCCCGCATCCACGTCGAGGTGGAGTGGCTGATCACGCTGTGCAACGGCACGGCCCAGGCGCCGGGCGCCGTGGTGCCGGGCGCGCCGACCCTGACCGACGCGGAGATCGCGTACCTGCGGCAGATCCCCGCGACGTTCGGCGCGGACGAGATCGCCGAGCTCGCCGCCATCGAGCGCGAGACGGTGCACGACGTCAAGGCCGTGGAGTACTTCATCAAGCGCCGGCTGGCGGCGGACGTCGCCGAGCCCGCGCTGGGCACGACGAGCCTGCCGGCCGCGAGCGAGCTCGTGCACTTCGCGTGCACGTCCGAGGACATCAACAACCTGTCGTACGCGCTCATGGTGCGCGGCGCCGTCGTCGACGTGTGGCTGCCCGCCGCGGCGGCCCTGGGCGACCAGATCGCCGGCATGGCCCGCGAGCACGCGCAGGTCCCGATGCTGAGCCGCACGCACGGCCAGCCCGCGACCCCGACGACGATGGGCAAGGAGCTCGCGGTGCTGGCGCACCGCCTGCGCCGTCAGGTCCGCCGCGTCGAGGGCGCCGAGTACCTGGGCAAGCTGAACGGCGCGACGGGCACCTACGGCGCGCACACCGTCGCCGTGCCGGGCGCCGACTGGCCGGCCGTGTCGCAGGCGTTCGTCGAGCACCTGGGCCTGACGTGGAACCCGCTGACCACGCAGATCGAGTCGCACGACTGGCAGGCGGAGGTCTACGCCGACGTCGCGCGCTTCAACCGCATCCTCCACAACCTCGCGACCGACGTGTGGACGTACATCTCGCTCGGGTTCTTCCGGCAGATCCCCGTCCCGGGCGCCACGGGCTCGTCGACGATGCCGCACAAGGTGAACCCGATCCGGTTCGAGAACGCCGAGGCGAACCTCGAGATCTCCTGCTCGCTGCTCGACACGCTGTCCGCCACGCTCGTGACGAGCCGCCTGCAGCGCGACCTCACGGACTCCACGACGCAGCGCAACATCGGCCCCGCGTTCGGGCACTCGCTGCTCGCGATCGACAACGTGCGCCGCGGCCTGCAGGCCCTCGCGGTGGACGCCGACCTCATGGCGGCCGACCTCGACGCGAACTGGGAGGTGCTGGGCGAGCCGGTGCAGTCGGCGATGCGCGCGGCGTCCGTGGCGGGCGTCGAGGGCATGGAGAACCCGTACGAGCGCCTCAAGGAGCTCACGCGCGGCCAGCGCGTGGACGCGGCGCGCATGCGCGAGTTCGTCGCGGGCCTCGGCCTGCCGGACGACGTCGCGGCGCGCCTGGCGGAGCTCACCCCGGCGTCCTACACGGGTGTCGCGGCGCAGCTCGTCGACGACTACCTGGCCTGAGCCACCCCGCCCGGGCGCGGCGGCCGGACGGCTACCGCGCCCGGGCCATCTCCTGGCGGCCGACGACGGTGCCGCGTCCCGCGACCTGGAACAGGTAGTCCGTCACCGTGTCGTCCGGGCTGGCGCACGTTCCGCTGGCGAAGACCCCGGCGAACGACGCCTCGAGGCCGCGATCGACCGGGTCCTCGCGCGCCCAGTTGTGAAGAATCTCTTCCCTGCACGCATTGTTCGTGAAAGTATTCTCCACACCTGCCCCGTCTGACGAAGGACACGCGATGACGCTCCCCGTTGCCCCGTCCGGCACCGACACGTCCACACCCCCCGACGACCAGGGCCTCGACCGCCGGGGCTTCCTCACCCTCGCCACCGCCGGCGTGGCCGGCTCCGCCCTCACGGTCACCGTCGGGTCCATGGCCCCCGCGGCCGCCGCACCCGCCGACGCCACCGGGACCGCCGGCACCACCTCGGCCGACCCCCGCAAGCGCGAGCTGCGCGCCATGTGGATCGCGTCCGTGGTCAACATCGACTGGCCCTCGCGCACCGGCCTGAGCGCCGACGAGCTCAAGGCCGAGTACCGCCACTGGCTCGACGTCGCCGTCCGGTTCCGCCTGAACGCCGTGTTCGTGCAGGTGCGACCCACCGCCGACGCGTTCTGGCCCAGCCCCTACGAGCCCTGGTCCCAGTACCTCACCGGCACCCAGGGCCAGGACCCCGGCTTCGACCCGCTGGAGTTCATGGTCGCCGAGACCCACGCCCGCAACCTCGAGCTGCACGCCTGGTACAACCCGTACCGCGTGTCCATGCAGGCCGACCCGACCCGCCTCGTGCCCGAGCACCCCGCCCGCCAGCACCCCGACTGGGCGTGGGCGTACGGCGGCAAGCTCTACTTCGACCCGGGCAAGCCCGAGGCCCGCGAGCACATCTACCGCGCGATCCTCCACAGCGTCGGGCACTACGACCTCGACGGCGTGCACTTCGACGACTACTTCTACCCCTACCCCGTGTCCGGGCAGGAGCTCCCCGACGCCGACACGTACGCCACCTACGGCGCGGGGTTCGCCACCGTCGAGGACTGGCGCCGCCACAACGTCGACACGTTCGTGCGCGAGATCTCCGTGCGCATCAAGCAGATCAAGCCGTGGGTCAAGTTCGGCATCAGCCCGTTCGGCATCTGGCGCAACGCGTCCACCGACCCCCGCGGCTCCGACACCGGCGGCACCCAGAGCTACGACGCCCAGTACGCCGACACCCGCCGCTGGGTGCTCGAGGGCTGGCTCGACTACATCAACCCGCAGATCTACTGGCAGATCGGGCTCGCCGTCGCGGACTACGCCAAACTCGTGCCGTGGTGGGCCGACGTCGCGTCCCGCTCGAACACCCACCTGTACATCGGCGAGGCCCTGTACAAGGTCACCTCCGGGGTGTTCACCGACCCCGACGAGCTGTCGAACCACCTCGACCTCTGCCACGACGTGACCGCGCAGGGCACGCCCGTGCACGGCAACGCCTGGTACTCCGCGAACCATCTGCCGCAGGACGTGGGCGGCGCGATGTCGCGGGTCCTCGCCGACCACTACACCCGGCCCGCCCTCGTCCCCGTCATCCCCGGCCTGCCCGGCACGGCCGTGCGGCCGCCCGTCCTGGCCCGCGCCGAGCACGGCCCCGACGGGGTCGTGCTGCGCTGGCTCGACGCCGCACCCCTGCGGACCCGAGCGACGTCGTTCGCCGTCTACCGGGCCGACGGCCACCGCAAGCACGTCGACGTCGAGGACGCCACGCACCTCGTCGCCACGACGCGCGCCCGCGGCGGGGCCGTGCAGGACCTCGTGGACACCACGGCCGAGCCGGGCGCCGCCTACACGTACGTCGTCACCGCGCTGGACCGGGTCTGGAACGAGTCCGACCCCAGCCCCGTGCGGCACGCCTGAGGTGCCGACCGACGGCGCGGCACCCGACCGGTGCCGCGCCGTCGCCCGTCACGGCCGGTCGGACGTCAGGTACCGCGACGCGACGTAGCCCGTCTTGGAGCCCACCTTCACCTTGATCCAGCCGCCCGACATCGTCGCCAGGTGCGTCACCCGGTCGTCCCGGCGCAGCGTCGCGACCTTCGCCGACGACGTCGTCGCGCCCTGGCGCAGGTACAGCGTCGAGGTGGCGACCCACGAGTACGTCGCCCCGGACGCGTTGCGCACCACCTGGGCGCCGTCCCGCGTGTCCGAGATGCACCGGGCGTGCACCCAGCCGTTGGTGCTGCCGTACCGCACCCGCTGCCAGGAGCCCTTGAGGTCGCGCAGCATCGTCAGGTGCGCGTCCGCCGGCAGGCTGCGCACCACCTTCGACGACGTCGACGGCTTCGACCGCAGGTTCAACGTCGACAGCGAGTAGCGCGACCCCTGCGACGTGTACGACGGCGACACGTAGTCCCGGTGCACCCAGCCGGTGCGGCCGTTGCGCGTCACCTGCCGCCACTCGCCCGGCGCGACGCCCGGCGTGCCGGAGATCCTCACGTTCGACTGCAGGGTCCGCATGACCGGGTAGCCCGTCCCCGGTCCGGTCCGCAGGTTCACCTTCCCCGCCGTGAAGTAGGAGCACGACGACGGCGGCGTGGAGCGCGTGTAGTTGCGGATCGACCGTGTCGTCAGGTCCACGCCCCGGTACTTGAGGAACTTCAGCGGGTCCACCGTCGTGCCCGACGGGTACCCGCCCTTCCAGACCTCCAGGTGCAGGTGCGGCGACGTCGACGTGCCGGTCGACCCGACGTCCGCGATGTGCTGCCCCTTCTTCACCGTCTGGCCCACCTTCACCCGGGCGTCGCCGTCGATGACGTGCGCGTACAGCGACGAGAACTTCTTGCCGTCCAGCGTGTGGTCGATCACCACCCACTGCCCGAAGCCCCGCACCGCGCCGGCCTTGACGACCTTGCCCTTCGCGACCGCGCGGACGTCCGTCCCGCTCGCCGCGCCGAGGTCCTGCCCCAGGTGGAAGGTGGAGGCCGACCGCACCGGCATGCAGCGCGCCCCGTAGTAGGAGGACAGCACGTACGTGTCGTCCTTGAGCGGCGGGGTCACGACGGTCGCCGCGGACGCCGACGGCGCGACCGCCGCACCGCCCGCCACCATCGCCGTGGTCGCCGCCACCGCCACGAGCGCACGGCGCGCCCCTGCTCGGATCCGTCCCATGGTTCGACTCTTTTCGTGAGGGTCAGGACGAGCCGCACCGCCCGCCCCTCCCGAAGGTAGGTCGCCCCGGGCGACAGCGCGCGCCCACGAACCGCGCCCGCAGGGGCTTCGCCGGGTTCGTCATCATTCGCCCCCCGAGACCCGTCGTACCGCCCGGCGGCGGGTAAGGTTGCCCGGCCCTCGGACGACCTCCAGGGCCGTCAGGATGCCGGGCCGCCGCGCCCGCCCTACCGTCGTGCCCACCCACCCCCGGAGGCCCCCGTCATGATCGAGACCTACCCGGCCCTCACCCTGGTGCCGCCGGTCCTCGCGATCCTGCTGGTCGTCACCACCCGCAAGGTGCTGCTCAGCCTCGGCGCGGGCGTGCTCGCCGCCGCCCTGCTCGTCGCCGACCTCGCCCCGCTGGGGACGCTGCGCCTCGTGTGGGAGTCGTTCGCCGGGATCTTCTGGGCCGACGGCGCCGTCAACACCTGGTACGTCTACATCCTCGCGTTCGTGCTGATCCTCGGGGTCGTGGCCGCGTTCATCATGATGTCCGGCGGCACGTCCGCGTTCGCCGACTGGGCCGTGCAGCGCATCCGCACCCGCCGCGGCGCGCAGGTCCTGCCCGCGATCATGGGGATCGTCATCTTCATCGACGACTACTTCAACGCGCTCGCCGTCGGGCAGGTCGCCAAGCCCGTCACCGACCGGCACCGCGTCGCCCGCGCGAAGCTCGCCTACATCATCGACTCGACGTCCGCGCCCGTGTCCGTGCTGGCCCCGTTCTCCAGCTGGGGCGCCTACATCATGGGCATCCTCGCGCCCATCGTCGCCGCGTCCGCCCTGGGGATCTCCAGCGTGCAGGCGTTCCTCGGCGCCGCCGCGAACAACTTCTACGCCATCGCCGCCGCCGTCGCCGTGTGGCTCGTCGTCGCGCTGCGGCTCGACGTCGGCCCCATGCGCCGCGAGGAGCGGCGCGCCGTCGAGCAGGGCCGCACCTACGGCGACGACGCCACCGTCCCCGGCCAGCTCTCCGAGGACCTGCCCGTGCACGAGCCCGGCGCGAAGCGGGCCCTGTTCGTGCCGTTCGCGCTCCTCGTCCTCGGCGTCCTCGCCGGGATCGTGTGGACCGGCCGCACCGCGACGGGCAGCTGGTCGCCCGTCGACATCCTCGCCGAGACCGACACCAGCGCCGCCCTCATGGTCGGCGGCGTCCTCGGCCTCGGCGCCGCGATCTACTACTACCTGCGGTACACCACCGGGAACCCGACGTTCTCCCGCAAGCACTTCGGGCAGGGCTGGGTCGAGGGCGTCAAGGCCATGTGGCCCGCCGTCAGCATCCTCGTGCTCGCCTGGATGCTCACCGGCCTCATCGACCAGCTCGGCACCGGCGCCTACCTCGGTGGGCTCGTCGACGGCGCCGACCTCGCCCCCGCCTGGCTGGTCCCCATCACGTTCGTCGTGGCCGCCGCGATGGCGTTCTCCACCGGCACGTCCTGGGGCTCGTTCGCGCTCCTGCTGCCGCTCGTCGGCGGCATCATGAACACCGTCGGCGAGCCCGACCTGCTGCTGCCCGCCCTCGGTGCCGTCCTCGCGGGCGCCGTCCTCGGCGACCACGTCTCCCCCATCAGCGACACCACGATCCTGTCGTCCACCGGTGCCGGCTGCGACGTCATCGTGCACGTCGTCACCCAGCTCCCCTACGCCGGCGTCGCCGCCCTCGCGTCCCTCGCCGGGTACGTCGCCGTCGCCCTCGGCGCCGGGACCGGTCTCGGGCTGGTCGTCACCCTCGTCGTCCTCGTCGCCGTCGCCGTCGCCGCCCGGCTCGTCCGCCGCCCCGTCGAGGAGGACGTCGTCGCGGCCTGACCGGCGACGCGAGCGACCCAGTGGAGGTCAGTCGAACAGCCGCTGGGTGAGCGCGTGCCAGGTGACGGGGCCGACGACGCCGTCGTCCGGCGGCGCGAACGTCGACTGGAACCCGCGCACCGCGGACTCCGTGACCGGGCCGAACACGCCGTCGGCGGTGACGCCGAGCAGAACCTGGACGGCGCGCACCGCCGGGCCGTCGTCGCCGCGGCGCACGGTGACGATCATCTCCGGCCAGTCGAGCTGGCCCACGGTCGTGCTGATGAACCGGGCCCGCAGGGTCTGCTGGAAGGCACGCACCGCGGCCCCCGAGACGGGACCGAACACACCGTCCACGGTGAGGGTGGCGCCGTGCGCGCGCAGGAGGTGCTGCGCGGGACGCACCCGCCAGTTGTCGTCCTGGGTCGACCCCACCTTGACCAGCGGCCACGGGCGCGGGCCCGGTGCCTGGGTGCTGAGGAACGACCACGTCTCCTGGCCGGCGATCCCGTCGATCGTCAGACCCCACGACTCCTGGAAGAACCGCACGCGCTGCGCCGTCTGCGACCCGAACTCGCCATCGACGACGAGCGGCGGGTCGCCGGGGAACCGGAGCAGCCCGAACTGCTGCACGGCTCGCACGGCGTGCCCGGAGTCCCCGCGCTCGGTCGACACCACGAGGTGCGGCCACGTCTGCCGGCCCACCACGCCGTCCACGTCCAGGCCGTGCGCCGACTGGAAGGTGCGCACCGCGGTACGCGTCAGCGGGCCGAACACGCCGTCCGCGGTGACGGCGTGCCCCTGGTCGCGCAGCAGGTACTGGACGCCCGCGACGGCGGCCCCCTCGTCGCCCGTCCCGAGCGTGTGCCACGGTTCGACGTTCATGGTTCCCCCTTCGACGTCTCCCCCCGGAGGGAGCGTCCCGGTCGCCCTGCTGATACCGGGTGCGTCGAAGGGGCGACACACCCCGCGACGGCTGGCAGGATCGAGTCATGCACCCTCGCGCCGGTCAGGTAGCCCTCCCCGAAGACCTCATCGACGTCGACCAGCTGGTCGGCGCGTACTACGACCGCACGCCGGACGTGGACGACCCCGCCCAGCAGGTCGTGTTCGGCACGTCGGGCCATCGCGGCTCGTCGCTGGACTCCGCGTTCAACGAGGCGCACATCGCGGCGATCACGCAGGCGATCGTGGAGTACCGGGCGGCGCAGGGCACGGACGGCCCGCTGTTCATCGGCCGGGACACGCACGCCCTGTCGCTGCCGGCGTGGCAGACGGCGCTGGAGGTGCTGGCGGCGGCCGGGGTGACGGTGATGATCGACGCGCGGGACTCGTTCACGCCGACGCCGGCGGTTTCGCAGTCGATCCTCATCCACAACGGCGCGGCGACGGACGAGGGCGTGCGCACGTCGGGTCCGGGCGTGGCGGACGGCATCGTGGTGACGCCGTCGCACAACCCGCCGCGCGACGGCGGTTTCAAGTACAACCCGCCCCACGGCGGCCCCGCGGGGTCGGAGGCGACGGGGTGGATCGCGGACCGCGCGAACGAGATCCTGCGGGGTGGCGGTCTGGCGTCGGTGCGCCGCGTCTCCCTGGACGACGCGCTGGCGGCGGACACGACGCACCGCCACGACTTCCTGTCGACGTACGTCGACGACCTGGCGAACGTGCTCGACCTGGAGGCGATCCGCACGGCGGGCGTGCGGATCGGTGCGGACCCGCTGGGTGGCGCGTCGGTGGAGTACTGGGGCGCGATCGGTGAGCGGTACGGCCTCGACCTGACCGTGGTGAACCCGCAGGTGGACCCGCGGTGGGCGTTCATGACGCTCGACTGGGACGGGAAGATCCGCATGGACTGCTCGTCGCCGCACGCCATGGCGTCCCTGGTGGAGCAGATGGCGGGCGACGCCCCGTACGACGTCGCGACGGGCAACGACGCGGACTCGGACCGCCACGGCATCGTCACGCCGGACGCGGGCCTGATGAACCCGAACCACTACCTGGCGGTCGCGATCCAGTACCTGTACGGCGGGGCGCGGCCGGGCTGGCCGGCGGACGCCGCGATCGGCAAGACGCTGGTGTCGTCGGCGCTGATCGACCGGGTGGCCGCGGGCCTGGGGCGCACCCTGACGGAGGTGCCGGTGGGCTTCAAGTGGTTCGTCCCGGGCCTGCTGGACGGCGGGATCGGGTTCGGTGGCGAGGAGTCGGCGGGGGCGTCGTTCCTGCGCACCGACGGCCGGGTGTGGTCGACGGACAAGGACGGCATCCTGCTGGCGCTGCTCGCCTCGGAGATCATCGCGACGACGGGACGGACCCCGTCGGAGCACCACGCGGACCTCGTCGGCCGCTACGGGGAGTCCTGGTACGCCCGGGTGGACGCCGCGGCGACGCGCGAGGAGAAGGCGAAGCTCGGTGCCCTGTCCCCCGACCAGGTGACGTCCACGACCCTCGCGGGCGCGGAGATCACGGCGAAGCTCACGGAGGCGCCGGGCAACGGCGCGAAGATCGGCGGCCTCAAGGTCACCACGCAGGACGCGTGGTTCGCCGCCCGCCCGTCGGGCACGGAGGACGTGTACAAGATCTACGCGGAGTCGTTCGTGTCCGCGGAGCACCTGGCGCAGGTGCAGGAGGAGGCCAAGCAGGTCGTCGGCGACGCGCTCGCCTGACGTCCGCAGCACGCGTGCCCCCGGCCGGCCGGGCGGGGGCACGCGTGCGTCACGACGGATCGACGAGGAGGTCCTGCTGCTCGGGGTGGCGGTCGATGTACGCCTTGATGAAGGGGCACAGCGCGACGACGCGCTCCCCGGCCTCCCGGACGGCGCCGAGCGCACCGACGGCCAGGGCGGAGCCGACGCCCTGCCCCTCGAACTCGGGCGACACCTCCGTGTGGGTGAAGGTGACGACACCGTCCCGGCGGCGGTAGTAGGCGCCGCCCGCCTCGGTGCCGTCGTCGAGCACGGCGAGGAAGACGCGGCGGGCCGGGTCGTCGCGGACGGTCACGGTCGGTCGGGTCGTACGGGGCTCGATCATCAGCCCATCGTGCCCTGGTCGGCGTCGGGGGACCAGACGACGTCGGCGAACTCGGGGTGGCGGTCGAGCCACTGCGCGACGTACCAGCACTCGGGCCGGATGAGGAGGTGCTCGGCCCGGACGTCGTCGAGGACGTGGGCGGTGAGCGCGGCCGCGACGCCGCAGCCGCGGTACTCCGGGACGACGACGGTGCTGGGGACGGTGACGACGCCGTCCACGCGCTCGTAGCGCAGGACGCCGACGACCCGCGTCTCGCCGTGCACGACGACCGAGGCCTCGTACCGGTGGTTGTCCGCGTCGTGGTGGACGTCGATGTCGACGGTGGTGGTCACCTCAGGCAATCTACCCGTCCTGGCGGGGAACGCCTCGGCGACGCAGCGCGTGGCAGCCGAGCCCCCTGCGCCCTGCTGCCACGGCCGCCGTGGCCCACGGTGCTGGATCGGTCCAACCCGGTGCAAGGTGTCCGCAGGGTTTTCACCCGAGCGGGCGCACGGGTCACGCCACCGACGTCCCGAACAGGAGTCCGAGCGCGTACGTGACGCCCGCGGCACCGAAGCCGATGGCGAGCTGGCGCAGCGCGCGCGTGATCGGCGACGTCCCGGACAGCAGTCCCGTCACGGCACCCGTCGCGGCGAGGCAGAGGCCGACCAGCACGCTCGCCACGACGACCGCCACGTTGCCGGTCATGCCCAGCAGGTACGGCAGCACGGGCACGATCGCCCCCGACGCGAAGAAGCAGAAGCTGGAGATCGCGGCGCCCCACGCCGTGCCGTGCGACTCGAGGTCGTCGCCCGACGCGGCCTCGGCGTCGGGGTCGATGCCCTCGGTCACGCCCGTCGCGGCGAGCCGGGCGAGCACGAGGTCGGCGCGCTCCTGCGCGTCGGGCGCCGCCATGCCGCGCGCCCGGTAGACGAGGGCGAGCTCGTTCGCGTCGACGTCGAGGTTGGGCAGGGCGTGCGCCGTCTCCGGGTCGGGGGTGGACGCCTCCAGCAGCTCGCGCTGGGACCGCACGGAGATGTACTCGCCGGCCCCCATGGACAGGGCGCCCGCGAGGAGGCCCGCCACGCCGGTCAGCAGGACGGTGCCCGCGGCGACGCCCGACGCGCCGACGCCCAGCACGAGCGCCAGGTTCGACACGAGCCCGTCGTTCGCCCCGAACACGGCGGCGCGGAACGTGCCCGACAGCCGGTTGCGGCCGCGCGTCGCCAGGGACCGCACGACCTCCTCGTGGATCTGCTCGTCGGCCGCCATGGTGGCGGTCGCGTGGTCGTCCCGGTCGTACACCGACCGCGACTCCGCCCGCTGCACCAGCGCGAGGACGAACACCCCGCCGAACCGCCGGGCGAGGAACGCGAGGAACCGGGTGCGCACGTCGCCCTTGAGCGGCATGCCGACGTCGTGGCCCAGCAGGTCGAGCCAGTGCTGCTCGTGCCGCTTCTCCGCGGCGGCCAGGGCCAGCATGATCTCGCGCTCCTCCCCCGTGCGGCGGGAGGCGAGGTCGCGGTAGACCGCGGCCTCGGCACGCTCCGCGGCGAGGTAGCGGCGCCAGCGGCGGATGTCGGCCGAGGTGCGTGCGGGTGCGTCCATGGCACTCATCATCGCCGCAGACGGGCGCGCGCGGGTTCCGGGGCCCGCCCAGGGCGTCTGCGGACGTCGGGACGGTCGTTTTCGGGCGTCCGTACCTGTACCGTTCACCCGACTGTCACCGGGAGAGGGCACAATGGACCTGTCGCCCGTCCAGGCGACGTTCCACCGAGGGACACAGACGGAATCTGCGGAATCCGAGGGACACCGGCGTGATCATTGTCAGCACCGACGGCACCGGCCCGCGCGACGGCGGCGCGATCGGCTGGGCCTGGGTCGCCCACGGCTCGGGCCGGTTCGACTCCGGCGGTGCCGCCGACGGCACCGCCCAGGTCGCCGAGCTCGTCGCCCTGCGCCAGGCCGTCGAGGCGCACCCCGGCGACGAGCCGCTCTTCGTCGAGTCGTCGTCGCAGTACGCCATCCGGTGCGCGTCGGAGTGGCTCTACGCCTGGAAGGCGCAGGGCTGGCGCACCGCGTCCGGCGGCGACGTCCCCCACCTCGACCTCGTGCAGGCCATCGACGACGTCGTGACCGGCCGTGGCGGCCCGGTCCGGTTCCGCTGGGCACGCGGCCACGTCGACAGCCCGTTCACGCAGCGCGCGCGGGAGCTCGCACGCCTCGCCGCGGAGGACTGGGCCGCCGGGCGCGGTGACCTCGACGGCGCGCTGCTGGCCGACCCGGCGGACAGCGCCGCCACGCCGGCCGAGCGTCAGCCCGAGCCCGTCGGTGCCCGCTCCGGCCGCGACGACCACCGCGGCCCCGTGACGTCGGGCCCCGACTGGGAGCTCGGCACCCTCTTCGACTGAGCCGTTCGCGAACCGCACGCACGAACGCCCGGGACCTGGGTCAGGTCCCGGGCGTTCGTCGTGGTCACCGCGTCAGTTGGACGACGACCCGTTCGAGGCCACCGGGACCTCCTTGGCCGCCAGCCCCGCGATGAGCTGGTTGATGTCGACGCCGGTGAGCTCCTTGATGACGGCCTGACCCTCGCCGAGGACCCCGGCGACGTTCTTCGTCACGGCGGAGGCGCCGTCGGTCGAGATGACGGTCATGCCCTGGATGGAGGCGATGGGCTCCGCGGCGGCGCGGACGATCTCGGGCAGGCGCTCGATGAGCTCCTGCACGAGGGCGGCCTCGCCGTACTTCTTGAGCGCCTCGGCCTTGGCGTCGGTGGCGGACGCCTCGGCGCGACCCTCGGCCTCGGTGGCGGCCGCGCGGGCCTCACCCTCGGCACGGATACCGGCGGCCAGGGCGACCTGGCGGTCACGCTCGGCCTCACCGGCGCGTCGCACGGCCTCGGCGGACGCCTCGGCGTCCTGGATGGCGGCGCGCTTGTTCGCCTCGGCGATGGTGGTGCGCTTGAAGGCCTCGGCCTCGGTCGCGGCGTTGCTGGAGTCGCGGCGCGCGTTGGCGTCCTGGACCTCGGCGTACGCCTTGGCCTCGGCGGGCTTGCGGACCTCGATGTCGAGGCGCTCCTGCTCGACGCGGGCCTTCTCGGACAGCGCCTCGCGCTCCTGCTGCGCGACGAGACGGTCCTGCTCGGCGCGGGCGAGCTGACCGGCGGCCTCGGCCTCGGCCTGGGCACGGTCGGTCTCGGCCTTGATGGAGGCCTTGCGCAGGTCGAGGGCCTTCTGCCGCTCGGCGATCTGCTCGGCGGCCTCGATGACGGCGAACTCGGAGGCGCGGTTGGCCTCGGCCTCGGAGACCTCGGCGACCTGGCGGGCGCGGGCCGACTCGGCGCGGCCGAGGTTCGCGAGGTAGTCGGAGCCCGGGGTGGAGATGTCGGAGATGTTGAGGATGTCGACCTGGAGACCCTGCTCGGCGAGGTCCATCTTGGTGGACTCGACGACGCGGTCGGACAGCCCCTTGCGGTCGGAGATGATCTCCTCGATCGTCATGTCGCCGACGATGGAGCGCAGCGAGCCCTCGAGGGACTCGGCGATGATCTCGGTGAGGAGCTCCTGCTGGGAGAGGAACCGCTGGGCGGCGCGCCGCACGCCCTCGTCGTCGCCCCGGACCTTGAAGTTGATGGACGCCTTGATGGCGATCTTGATGCGCTTGGAGTCGACGCCCTCGACGGTGATGCCGATCTGGCGCTGCTCGAGGGAGATGGCGAAGCCCTGCTGGAGGATCGGCCAGACGAACGTGCGGCCGCCGATGACGACCTTCTGCCCCTGGACGTCCTTGCGGCCGGCGCCACGGCCGACGATGACGAGCGCCTGGTTCGGCGGGACGCGGCGGATGCGCTGCGCGACGAAGATGCCGATCGCCAGGAAGGCGACGACGACGGCGGCCACCGCGATGGTGGTCACGAAGGATGAGTCGGTCATGGTCTGCGCCGGGGCGCGGTTCCTCTCTGGTGGGTGGTTCAGGCTTCGGGGCGGTACGGGGCGACGCGCACGCTGTTCGGCTGGTGCTCGACGACGACGACGCGGGTCCCGGCGGCGATCGGCTCGAGCGACCAGGCGAGCCGGCGCTCCAGCTCGCTGGCGGCGTCGAGGGAGACCTCGCCGGAGGACTGCGTGATGGCGGTGGTCGCGGTGCCCTGGATGCCGACGAGGTCGACGGCGACGCCGTCCTCGGTGGCGGCGAGCCGCCGGATCATGAGCTGCGCGACGAGCACGGCGAGCAGCCCGACGACGGCGGACGCGACGTACGCGACCCAGCCGGGGAGCCCGTTGACCGTGACGATGGTGCCCACCGCGCCGAAGACGACGGCGCCGACGCCGAGCGAGGTGCCGGACAGCGCGCCGTCCCCGAGGTCGACGAGGTCGCCCACGACCAGGGAGACCAGCAGCAGGACGAGGCCGGCGGCACCGATGATGGCGAAGACGAGCACGGGATCTCCGGAGTGCGTAGATGTGTCGGGATTGTGAAGGATGCCACAGATCGCCCTCCGGATGTCACAGCCCACGCCGTGCGGGACGATCAGGGGCATGAGCGTGCTCGACGACGGCGGCCCGCACCTGGTGCTGCTCCGCCACGGAGACACCGCGTGGGCGCTGGCCGGCCGGCACACCGGACGCACCGACGTGCCTCTCACGCCCGACGGCGAGGAGCAGGCGCGCGCCGCCGGGCGCCGGCTGGCCGGGCTCTCCCCCGCGGTCGTCCTGGTGTCCCCCCTGGCCCGGGCCCGACGCACGGCCGAGCTCGCCGGGTTCGGCTCCGCGACGGTGGACGACGACCTCGCCGAGTGGGACTACGGCCCCGTCGAGGGTCGCACCTCGGCCGAGGTCGCCGAGGCGACGGGCCACCCCTACGAGATCTTCCGCGACGGCGTCCGCGTCCTGCCGCCCGCCCCCGGCGGCACGCCCGGCGAGACGCTCGCCGACGTCCGCGCCCGCGCCGAGTCCGTCCTCGGACGCGTCCGCCCCGTGCTCGCGGACGGCGGCACCGTGCTCGTCGTCGCGCACGGCCACCTGCTGCGGGTCCTCGCGACGGCATGGCTCGCCGTCGACCCGACGTTCGGCGCCCACCTCGAGCTGGGCTGCGCCGCGATCAGCGTGCTCGGCACGTCCCACGACCTGCCCACCGTGGAGCTGTGGAACCTCGCCGAGCACCGGACCGCCGCGAGGTAGTACCGGCGGTCGCGAGGTCGCCTCCCCCGGGTACGACCTCACGACCGGCGGTACTACCTCGCGGGCCCGGGAGCCTGCGAGGATGACGCGCATGGCGTTGAGCGAACGGAACCTCACCGACGGCGAGCAGGTCGTCATGGAGCTGCGGGAGCACCCGAAGGCCCTCGCGTGGCCGGTGGTGCTCCTGATCGCGGTGCTCGTCGCCGCGGTCGCCGCGGGAGTCCTCGTCCCCGAGGGTCCCGGCCGGTGGGTCGCCTGGGGCGTGCTCGCCGTCGTCGCCGTCGTGTGGGTGCTCGTCCCGTGGCTGCGCTGGCGCTCGACGTCCTTCACGGTGACGAACCAGCGCATCGCGATGCGCTCCGGCATCACGACGCGCATCGGCCGCGACATCCCGCTCTACCGCATCAACGACATCTCGATGGAGAAGGACCTCGTCGACCGCCTCTTCGGCTGCGGCACGCTCGTCGTGTCCGACGCCACCGAGAAGGCCGGCATGAGCCTGCCGGACGTCCCCGACGTCGAGGACGTGCACCGCCGGCTCCAGGAGCTCCTGTTCCGCGCCGACGACGGCTCCGACGACGGCGAGTGGCCCCCGACCGAGCCCCGTCGTCGGCGCTGACTCGACGGAACCAGCGCTGACTGAACGGATTTCACGCTGACTCGACGGATCCTGCGCTGACTCACGGCGAGCAGCGCTGACTGAACAGAGTTCACGCTGACTCGCGCCCCGGGTGGTCGCGAGTCAGCGCACATCCCCGCGAGCCAGCGCTCGACTGCGCGAGTCAGCACTGTCCGGCGCGAGTCAGCATTGTTCGGCGCGAGTCAGCATTGTTCGGCGCGAGTCAGCATTGTTCGGCGCGAGTCAGCATTGTTCGGCGCGAGTCAGCGCTCGCCCGCGCGAGTCAGCGCAGACCGAGGGCGGCGGCGAGGACGACGGCGCCCGGCGTGCGGTCGGCCGGGGGGATCGCGGCGAGCGCGTCGACCTGCTCCACCATCCACGGGCTGAACGCCCACGGGGTGGCCTCGACGGCGGTGCGGAACGACGGCGCGGGGGTCCAGACGTGCTCGGCGACCTCGTCCGGGTTGGGGGCGACGTCGCCGACGACGCGCGCGACGTACACGGGGCAGATCTCGTTCTCGACGACGCCGGACGCGTCGACCGCGCGGTACCGGAAGTCGGGCAGGGCGACCTGGACGTCGGTGACCTGCGCGCCGAGCTCGTGGACGACGTGCCGCTGCAGGGAGTCCTCGGCCGTCTCGGTCCAGCGCAGGTGACCGCAGAACGAGTTGGTCCACACCCCGGGCCAGGTGCGCTTGACCAGCGCGCGGCGGGTGACGAGCAGGTTCCCGGCGTCGTCGAGCAGGTAGCAGGAGAACGCGAGGTGGAGCGGGGTGTCGGTGGTGTGCACCTCGGCGCGGGGGATCGTTCCGGTGCGGTGCCCGGCGTCGTCGCAGGTGACGACGTGGTCCTCGGTCACGGGGGTGTGGGTGCTCATCGCCTCATCGTGTCACGGTCGCGGCGGGGCACCGGTCAGCGGGCGAGCGCCTTGAGGGTGCGGGAGTCCATGTCGTCGCTGAGCCGGAGCTCGCCGTCGTCGGCGGCGGAGCGCAGGGCGGCGGAGAGCCGGGCGGCTTCGGCGAACGCGGGGGCGCCCCCGTTCCAGGCGCCGAACCAGCCGGCGACGGTGACGCCGTGGGACGGCCGGTGCACGACCTCCACGGGGTGGCCGGCGGCGAGCTCGCCGGTCTCGACGACGCGCAGGTAGGCACCCGTCCGGTTGGCCTCGGTGAACCGGCGCACCCAGCGGGGCGGGGAGCCGAGTCGACGGGCGAACGTGGCGCACGGGGTGCGGGGCTGGGTGACCTCGAGGACGGCCGACCCGATGCGCCAGCGCTCGCCGAACAGCGCGCCGGAGACGTCGAGCCCGCGGGTGCGCAGGTTCTCGCCGAACAGCCCGGGGGTGACCTCCCGGTCGAGCTCGGGCTCGAAGAACGCGGCGTCCTCGGCGGCGTACGCGTAGACGGCCTGGTCGGCGCCGCCGTGGTTGGCGCGGTCGGCCTGGACGTCGGCGTAGAGGCCGAGCGTCCCGGCCTTGACAGGCCCGTCGACGGGGCGCTTGTCGATGGCGGTCACGCCCACCGTCCCGGCGTCGGGCAGCAGCTGGTGGACACGGCAGACAGCGAGGACCTCACCCATGGCCGTCATGGTGCCACGTCGACCTCGACGGTCACGCCGCGACGGCGCCGCACGGCCTGCACGACGGCGTAGGCGCCGAGGATGACGACCACGACACCGCCGGTGGCGACGAGCTGGGCGCGGGCGGCGTCGTCGGACAGCATGAGGACGACGAGACCGCCGAGCGCGACGAGCACGGCCCACGTGAGCCACGGGTAGCCCCAGGCGCGCAACGGCAGGTCCTTGCCGGACTCGCGGGCGGCCGCCTCGAGGCGCGGGCGCAGGCGCAGCTGGGAGACCGCGACCAGCACCCACACGACCAGCAGGACGGCACCGACGGCGTTGAGCAGGATGGCGAGCAGCGTCTCGGGGAGCAGCCAGTTGAGGCCGACGGCGACGACGCCGAACGCCACGGACACCCACACGGCGACCGCGGGGACGCCGCGCCGGGAGACGTGCGCGGCGGCGCGGGGGGCGTCGCTGCGGCCGGCGAGCGAGAACAGCATGCGGGAGGTGCCGTAGATGTTCGCGTTGAAGGCGCTGAGGAGCGCGATGACGACGACGACCTCCATGAGGCGGGCGGCGCCGTCGAACCCGGCCATCTCGAGGACGGTGACGAACGGGGAGGCGAGGGCGTCGGCGTCGTCCCAGGGGATGAGGGCGACCATGATGGCGACGGACCCGATGTAGAAGGCGAGGATGCGCCACAGGATGGTGCGGGTGGCGCGGACGACGGCGGTCGCGGGGTCGCGGGCCTCGGCGGCGGCGATGGTGACGATCTCGATGCCGCCGAACGCGAAGACGACGGTGAGGAGCCCGGCGGCGATGCCGGCCCACCCGGCGGGTGCGAACCCGCCGTGGTCGGCCCAGTGGCCGAGCACCGAGCCGCTGACGGGGACGACGCCGACGACGATCAGGACCCCGACGACGAGGAACCCGACGATGGCGGCGACCTTGATGAGCGCGAACCAGAACTCGGCCTCGCCGAAGTGCTTGACGCCGATGAGGTTGACCGCGCCGAACACGGCGACGACGACGGCGGCGGCCGCCCACTGGGGGACGCCGGGCCACCAGCCGTTGACGATGGCGGCGACGCCGGTGATCTCGACACCGAGCACCATGATGAGCATGAACCAGTACAGCCAGCCCAGCAGGAACCCGGCCCAGCGGCCGAGCGCGGTCTCGGCGTAGACGGAGAACGAGCCGGAGGCGGGCAGCGCGGCGGCCATCTCGGCGAGCATCCGCATGACCAGGACGACGAGCACGCCGGCGATGGCGTAGCTGACGAGGACGGCGGGGCCGGCGGTGGCGATGCCGACGCCGGAGCCAAGGAACAGGCCGGCACCGATGGCGGAGCCGAGCCCCATCATCGTCAGGTGGCGGGTCTGCAGGCCGTGGGTCAGCGGTGCGGCGTCGGAGCCGGCGGTGGCCGGGGCGGCGTCGTGGTCGGGTGAGGTCGTCACCGCACCACGCTAGCCCGGCCGCCCTGCCCCGGACGCATCGAGCGTGCTGGCTCGATACCTCAAACCGGGCCAAGAGGTACCAAGTCAGCACGCTCGATGCGTCACACCGTCACGAGGTGAGCAGGTCCCGGCGGCGGAAGCCGACGAACCCGAGCACCAGCAGCACCGCGGCCGCCGCCCACAGGACGGCGACGTCCCCGGCGGAGAACTCGCCGGAGAACGCCGACGGCACCCAGTCGAACGGGGACACCCGGTACGCCCAGTCCGGCAGGTCGAACACGCCGCCGAACATGCCGACGACGAACGTGTACGCCACGAGCGCCCAGCCGAGGCCGACGAGCCGTGGCGCCCACCCGTACAGCGCGACGACGAACCCGAGGAACACCGCGAGCGCCGGCAGGTGGGTCCACACCACGACGGTGTAGTCGCCGAACGACTGGTCCTGCCAGCCGACGGCGACGGCGCCGAGCCACATGGCGTACACGCTGACGGCGAGCAGCACGACGGTGCCGAGGCCGGCGACGGCGACCTGCGCGCCGAGCCAGCGGGTCCGGGACACCGGGTGGGAGAAGATCACCTCGCTGCGACCGGAGGTCTCCTCGGCGCGGGGCCGCTGGCCCATGACGACGGCGTAGGCGGCGCAGCACACGGCGGCGTAGAGCACCATGACGGCGAGGAACCCGATGCCGAGCTGGTCGGGGTCGCCGCCGAACACCTCGGCGAGCACGGGGTTGTCGGTGACCATGTCGCCGATCATGTCGCCGATGCCGGGCAGCATCGTCCCGGAGGCGAACCACATGAGCCCGAGCCCGACGCAGCTCCACAGCAGGGCCCAGCGCTGCTGGAGCCACGCCATCGCGAACGGGCCGCGCAGGGACGCGCGCGCGTCGGCGCGGCCGACCCGGGTGGCGACCAGCCCGGCGCCGAAGTCGCGCCGGGACGCGAGGGTCGAGGCGACGACGAGCAGCACCGCGACGGCCACGACGGACAGCAGGGCCGGCCACCACCGCAGGTCGACGAAGGCGCGCATCTGCTGGGCCCAGGCGATGGGCGAGGCCCAGGACAGGGCGGAGCCGCCGGTCTCGCGCATGTCCCCGGCGGCGCGCGCGACGAACGCCGCCGCGAACACGGCGAGTGCGAGGCCGCTCGCGCCGCGCGCGTGCCCCGTGACCTGGCAGGTGACGAGCGCGACGGCGCCGAACACGAGCGCGCTGAGCCCGGAGCCGACGGTCATGGCGAACGCGTCGACGGCAGGCAGGTCGCCGATGGCGATCATCGCCCCGGCGGACAGGACGGCGATGACGGCCTGCACGAGGACGAGGGTGGTCATCGCGGCGACGGCCGGGGCGTGGCGGCCCACGACGGCGGCCCGCACGAGCTCGGACGCCCCCGACTCCTCCTCGGCGCGGGTGTGCCGCACGACGTGCAGGATCGACAGGATCGCGAGGGCCAGCACCACCCAGGTGATGCCCTCGTTCGCCATGGCCACGCCGGTCGTGTAGTGGTCGATCCCGTAGCCGGGCCCGCCCATGACGATTCCCGCGGGCGTCTCCATGAGGGCGGCGCGCCCCTGCTGGGCGACGGGGTCGGCGAACAGGGTGTCCAGCGCGAACGTGAAGTAGGCGTAGAAGGCGACGACCGACGCCGTCCACACGGCCAGGCGCACGCGGTCGCGCCGCAGCACGAACCGCACGAGCATGCCGGTGCCGGTGAGGGTGCTCCCCCGGGCGAGGTCGACCTGGGGTGCGGCGACGGCGGTCATCGTGCACCGGCCTCGCTGGCGGCGTGCCGGGCGGGCGCCGCGGTGCCGGTGGCGTCGTCGGTGAGCTCGTCGCCGTAGTGCCGCAGGAACAGCTCCTCCAGCGAGGGCGGTGCCGCGACGAACGAGTGCACGCCCAGCCCGGACAGCAGGGTGAGGACCTCGCCCATCGCGGACTGGTCGACGTCGAACGTCAGACGGGTGCCCGCGGCGTCGGCGCGCGCCTCGACGTCGTGCACGCCGCCCAGGCGCGCGACGGCGGACGGGTCGCCGTCGACGACCGCGGTGACGCTGGTGCGGGTGAGGTGGCGCAGCTCGTCGAGCGTGCCGGACTCGACGGCCCTGCCCGCGCGGATGATGGTGACGGTGTCGCACACCTTCTCCACCTCGGACAGGATGTGGCTGCTCAGCAGCACGGAGGTGCCGCGCGCCTTGGCCTGCCGCACCTGCTCGGTGAACACGGCCTCCATGAGGGGGTCGAGGCCGGACGTCGGCTCGTCGAGGACGAGCAGGGACGCGTCGGTGGCGAACGCGGCGACGAGCGCGACCTTCTGCCGGTTGCCCTTGGAGTAGGTGCGGGCCTTCTTCGTCGGGTCGAGCTCGAACGCGTCGAGCAGCTCCTGCTTGCGCTTCTTGTCGGGCCTGCCACGCAGCCGGGAGAGGTAGTCGATGGCCTCGCCGCCGGTGAGGTTGGGCCACAGCGTGACGTCACCGGGGACGTAGGCGAGGTGGCGGTGCAGGGCGACGGCGTCCGACCAGGGGTCTCCGCCGAGGAGCCGGGCGGTGCCGGAGGTGGGGCGCAGCAGCCCGAGGAGCACGCGGATGGCGGTGGACTTGCCGGCCCCGTTGGGGCCGAGGAACCCGGCGACCTCGCCGTGCGGCACGGCGAGGTCGAGCCCGTCGAGGGCCCGGGTGGAACCGAAGTGCTTGTGCAGGTCGTGGATCTCGATCGCGAGGGCGTCGGTGCCCGGTGCGGTGGTGGTCATGGCTACCTCTCAGCGGGAGGTCAAGGGGTCAGGGGAGGTCGGTGGACGGGTCCGGGGACGCCGGTGCGGCGTCGCTCCCGGCCGCGTCGGGCGCGGGGCCGTCGGTCGGCGACGACGGCGGGTCCCCGACGTAGACGAGGTAGTCGTCGAGCATGCGGCGGCTCGTGAGGAACCCCTGCGTGAACAGCTCGATCATCGGCAGGTACTGCTCGTCGAGGAACCGGCGGACGAATGACCCGAAGTCCTCCGGGTCGTCCGGCGGGTCGAGGGTGAGGGCGAGCGACAGCGTGCCCAGCGAGGACAGCACGAGGTAGCGGACCCGGGCCTCCTCGTCGTGGGAGGGCTTGGCGATGCCCGCGGCGACGGCCTCGCCGGTGTAGACGAGGGCGTCGTCGATCATGTGCTGCACGAAGGTCCGGGCGACGTCGCCGCCCGCCTGGAGGGAGCGCAGCACGTAACCGAGCAGGGGCGCGTACTCGTCGGCCCCGGCGAGCACCTGGAGCAGCTGGCCGCTCGTCGCGGGCCCCATGTTGGCCCGCTTGGCGTCGACGATCCAGGCGAGCACGTGCCGGTCGCACTCGGCGTGCAGGGCGTCCTTGGACCCGAAGTGGTGGATGACGAGCGCGGGGCTCACCTGGGCGTCCGCGGCGATCGTGCGCACCGACGCCGCGAACCCGGTCCGCGCGAACCGCTGCACGGCGACGTCGCGGATGCGGTCGCGCGCGGACGGCGCGGCCCCGGCATCGGGGGCGACGACCGGCTCGTCGGTGTCGGTGGCTGATGTCATGCCACCAGACTAAACACTTGTTCAGCCTGGTGGCAACGGGTGGCGGGCCCCCGCGGCCCGGCCGGGCGCGCCCACCGCCGCAGCGGTCGCGGACACGCCAGGACGCGGGTCCGGTGCGCTCCCCAGCAAGCACCGGACCCGCGCCCTTCTCGGCACGGCAGGTCACGTGACGACCCGCCGCGCAGCACGACAGGTCACGTGACGACCCGCCGCGCAGCTCGTGGCGCCGCGTCCCCGCGGCGCGTCCAGGCCTGCAGGCCGGGCGTGGTGCGTCCCCCTGCGACGCTCCACACCCGGCCGGGGCCGGTCAGTGGGACTCAGGCACGGGCCCTCACCCGCCGCCGAGCCGTGAGCAGCGCGACCCCCAGGAGAAGCAGCGCCGCCGCGAACCCGAGGAGCCCCGGGTCGGCGCCGGTCGCCGCCAGCACCCCTGCACCCGAGCCGGACGCCGCCGCGACGGGCGAACCGTCGACGATCGCGCCGGTCGGGAAGCCGGGAGCCGTCGGGCCCCCGGACGTCGGGCCGCCCGCGGTGCCGTCACCGGCGTCGCCGGTGCCGTCGGTCCCGTCGGTCCCGTCGGTCCCGTCGGTGCCATCGGTCCCGTCGGTGCCATCGGTCCCGTCGGTGCCATCGGTCCCGTCGGTGCCATCGGTCCCGTCGGTGCCATCGGTCCCGTCGGTGCCATCGGTCCCGTCGGTCCCGTCGGTGCCGTCGGTGCCATCGGTGCCATCGGTGCCATCGGTGCCATCGGTGCCATCGGTGCCATCGGTCCCGTCGGTCCCGTCGGTGCCATCGGTCCCGTCGTCGGTGCCGTCACTGGCCCCGTCCTCCAGGATGTCGTCGACCAGACCGTCCTCGGCGAGGACGCTGTCCACGACCCCGGCGAGGTCACCCTCGAGGAGGTTCGAGACGGTGTCGTCGAGATCGTTGCGGATCTCGTCGAGCAGACCGTCGGTCACCCCGTCCTCGGGCTCGTCCGGACCGACGATGTCGTCGACCAGCCCGTCCTCACCCAGCAGGCCGTCCACCGTGCCCTGCACGAGGTCGTCGGTCCCGAGGAGGTCGTCGACCGCCCCGGTCCCGTCCACGACGTCCGCGACGACGGTGTCCACGCCGCCGTTCTCCAGCAGGTCGTCGACCACGCCGTCCTCGGCGAGCACGTCACCGAGCACGGCGTCGAGGTCACCGGCGAGCAGGTCGTCGGTGGTGGTGTCGACGTCGTCGAGCACGGCGTCCACCAGACCGTCGGTCACCCCGTCCTGGGGCTCGTCCGGACCGACGACGTCGTCGACCAGCCCGTCGGAGCCCAGCAGGCCGTCGACGACGCCCGTGAGGGTGCCGTCGGTACCGAGCACCTGGTCCAGGTCGCCGCTGGTGCCCTGGAGCCCGTCGAGCGCGGTGTCCACGCCCCCGTCCTCCAGGACGTCGTCGACCAGGCCGTCGTCGGCCACGACGTCGTCCACGACGGCGTCGAGGTCCACCGCGACGGCGTCCGTCACGGTGTCGTCCACGTCGTCCAGGACCGCGTCGACGACCTCGTCGGTGACACCGGCGTCCGGCTCGTCGGCACCGAGGACGTCGTCCACGAGACCGTCGTCGCCGACCAGCCCGGACACCATGTCCGCCACGTCGCCCTGGGCGTCCAGGGCGTCGTCCACGGCCTGACCGGTGTCCTCGACGGCGTCGGTGGCGCCCTCGACGACGTCCGTGACGGCGTCGGCCACCGGGGCGGTGGTCCCGGCGAGGTCGCCCGCGCCCTCGTCACCGTCAGAGCCGCCGTCTCCGGGCGGGGCGTCCTCCACGAGGTCGTCCACGAGCCCGTCGTCGGCGACGACGTCGTCGACCACGGCCTCCACGTCGCCCGACGCGAGGTCGTCGACGGTCCGGCTGACGTCCTCCGCGACGACGTCGACGACGTCGTCGGTGGTGGTGGCGGACGGCTCGTCGGCACCGAGGACGTCGTCCACGGGACCGTCCTCGCCGACCAGGTCGTCCACGACCGTCTCGACGGCCTGCGTGTCGACCTCGGGGAGGTCGACGGGTGTCTCCAGGGAGGCGTCGGACGCCTCCTCCGTGACCTCGGACAGGTTCAGCTCGACCGAGGTGTTCTCGCCGATCTCGACGTCCACGACGTCTCCGTCGGCGGCATGGGCCGTGGCGGCCCCGACGACCACGAGGCCGCCCGCGATGAGTGCTGTCCGCAGCACCCGGCGCGCAGTTGTACGCATGATGTCTCTCCTGTGTGTCCGACGTGCGGCGCGGGCGGCGGTCGCGGCCCGCGGTCGTGTCGCGCACGGGGGCGCGACGCGGCCACGTCAGGCAGGAGAGACGGGGATCTCGAAGTCCGGCACCGGCAGCGGTGCCAGGAGGTCGTGGGCCGGGAGGAGCCACGGGCTGGCGCCGGCCCGGGGGACGTCGGTGATCGACGCGAGGACGTCGCCGCCGCTCGTGCCGGGCCGCAGGGTCGTGGACGACCCGCCGGCGGCCGGGGCGCCGGAGCTCGCGGCGGCACCGCCGGCGGGCTGCGGGTCGGACGCCGCCAGCTGGTCCGCGTCACCGGTCGTCGTGGCGGTCCCCGGGACCGGGGCGGCGAGGACGACGGCCGTCGTGTCGGCCGGGTCGGCCACCGGGGTCGTGGTGGCGTGCGTGGCGTCCGCCCGGGGCGCGGCGTGGACGGTGCCCTCGCCCGCGGGCAGGACCGCCCGGGCGGGGACGGTGCCCGGCTCGACGTCCACCCGCACCGCGGGCGTGCCGGCCGGATTCGTCCCGGCCGGGGTCGTCGGGCGTCCGGGGGTGACGCCCGACGGGTCCTCGTCCGGTCGCCCGGCACCGGGCGGCAGGACGTCCGGGAGGACGGGATCCAGCGCGTCCACCACGGGCCGTGTCACGGGGTCCAGGACGCCGCGCACGGGTGCGAGGACAGGGTCGACGGCGTCCACCACCGGTCTCGTGACCGGGTTCAGCACGGGCCCCAGCCGGTCGGTCACGGGCGCCAGCGCACCCGTCACCGGGGATAGCACGGAGGTGACGGGGTCCAACACGGGCGTCACCACCTGCACGACCGGCGCGAGCGTGCCCGTGACCGGTGCGACGACGGGTGTCACGGCCTCGACCACCGGCGCGGCGGCCGAGGTGACGGGGTGCAGGACGCCACCGACGAGGCCCGTGGCGGGTCCGGCGGCCTCCGTGACGGCGCCCACCACGCCGAGGACGGGGTCGGTCACGGGCGTCAGGCCGTCGACGGCACCGCCCGCCAGGTCGGCGGCGGCCCCTGCGGGCGCCCGGTCCTCGGAGTCCTGCTCGACGACGGCGTCCGCGGTTCCGGCGGGGGCCTTCGTGTCCCGGGCCGGGCCGTCCTCGACGACCTTCCCGGGACCGGCCGAGCCCGTCCCGTCGCTCGCGGTCGCCTTCTCGCCCGTCGAGCCGCTCGCGGTCGCTTCGCCGGTGCCCTTCGAGCCGCTCGTGGTGGCCTTCCCGGCGTCCTTCGATCCGCTCCCGCCGGTCGGCGCAGCGCCCTTCGATCCACCGGCGGCGGCCTGCCCGGCGTCCGTCGAGCCGCTCGCGCCGTCCTTCGCGGTGGCGCCCTTCGCCGGGGACGAGGGCGCGGACGGCGCCTTGGCGTCACCTGCGCCGGTGGTGGAGGTGTCCGTCGTACCGCCGGCGGCCGACCCCTGGTCGGCGGGCTTCGTCCGGGCGGGTGCGACGGCCTTCTCGACGACCCGGGTGACCGGTTCGGTGACCTTCTCGACGGTGTCCGCCACGGGTGTCGTCACGGACTCGACCACGTCGCCGGTGGTCTTCAGGACGGGTTCGAGCAGGGCGTCCGAGGCTGTCCCGACCACGCCGGCCAGGACGCCGCGGGGGCGGTCCTGGCCGTCGTCGGCGGACGCTGCGGTGGTGAGGCAGAGGGTGGTGACGGCGGCTCCGAGCAGGACGCCAGCTCCGCGCAGGGCGAGGCGCCGGAGGTGTCCCTCCGAGCCGCTCGTCCGGCGTGCCATGCGTTCCCCCTGCTCACTGCGGTCCACCCCGGTGGGCGGCCACGCGCGCCACCGTGATGTGCATCACCTTGGAACAGTTGCTTGCGTCGCGCAACCGGAAGGAGAGATCGGTCCGGACCGGCCGGGTAGCGCTTCCCCGCGAGTCAGCGCACCGTCCCGCGAGTCAGCGCACCGTCCCGCGAGTCAGCGCAGGGTCCCGCGAGTCAGCGCAGGGTTCCGCAGGTCGCGCAGGCCCGACCGGGTCAGCGAGGGTTGGCGGGCGTCGTGCGTCAGCACGGGGACGCGCTCCGGGATCCGCTCCAACCGCTCGGAGGTCAGCAGGGCGGTCTCCGCGAGCTCGTCGGCGATCTGGGAGCTCAGGCCCAGGTAGGCGGCCGGGTCGATGAGGTGGCGCAGCTCGGTCTCGTCGAACACGCCGCCCACCAGCGGGTCGGCACGCAGCAGGTCGAGGAACGGCACGTCGTCGCGGGCGGCCTCCTGCGCGACCTCGAAGACGATGTCGTGCGCGCGCTGCCGGCCGATCTTCTCGCCGAGGGCGAGCATGAGGGACTCGGACCCGATCATCCCGGCGGACAGCGCGATGTTGGCGCGCATCCGGTCGGGGTCGAGCTCGAGGCCGTCCATGATGACCTCGAGGCGGGCGAGCATGTCGCCGGCGAGCACGGCCGCGGACGCCGAGACGTCCTCCAGCAGGGCCGTCATCGCCCCGTTCGCCTCCTGGTCGTGCAGCATCGACTCCAGGGCGGGCGCGGCGAGCGCCCGCAGCTCGGCGGACATGGTGAGCAGGTCGAGCGCGAGCTGCGGGTTGCGCTTGTGCGGCATGGTGGACGACCCGACCGTGCCCTCGGGCACGGGTTCGAACGCCTCGCCGAACTCGGGCTGCATGAGCGCGTAGACGTCCTTGCCGATCTTGCCGATGGTGCCGGCGAGCTGGGCGAGGACGAGGACGAGCTCGACGATGCCGTCGTTGACGGACCGGGACGGCACCCGCATGGGGTGCAGGCCGAGCCGGTGGGCCACCCCGGCCTCGATGACGCGGCCGGCGCCGCCGAAGGACGCGAAGGTGCCGGCGGCGCCGCCCATGAGGACGCAGAACAGCCGGTCGTCGAGGCGTTCGAGACGTTCCGTGTGGGCGACGAGCTGGTCGATCCACACGGCGACCTTGAACCCGAACGTCACGGGGACGGCGTGCTGGGAGTGCGTGCGTCCGGCCATGGGCAGCGAGGCGGACGCCTCGGCGAGCTTGGCGGCGGACCGCAGGACGCGGGCGAGCTGGTGCAGCAGGGTGCGGTGGGCGTCGCGCAGCACGAGGACGTCCGCGGTCTGCGTGATGTTCTGGGTCGTGGCGCCCCAGTGCACCCATCCGCCGTGCTTGGAGCCGACGGCGCGCGCGAACTCCTCGATGAGGGGTACCAGGGGGTGGCTGGCCTCCGCGGTGGCGGCGAGGACGCGCTTGATGTCGAGCTTCTCGATGCGCGCGGTGAGCGCGATGGCGCGGGCCGACTCCTTGGGGATGAGCCCGGCGTCGGCCTCGGCGAGGGCGAGCGCGGCCTCGACGTCGAGCCGGGCCTGCCACCGGTTCTCCCGGGTGAAGAGCCTGGCCACGCCAGGGTCCGGCACCCGTCCCTCGGTGAATCGACCGAACGGCGCGACGATCATGGCGGCCTCCCCCTGGTGATTGGCTGCTCTCGCATTGTGCCCCAGTCGTGTTGCGGGCGTGTTCGCGGCAGGTCTCCTGTCGGTGGCCGGGGCCACACTGGTCGGGTGGCCCGCGGGGAGGTTCCTCCCGTCGTGCGCGCCCCGGTCCGGCCCGGCTCGCCCCGGGCGCGGCCCGTCGACCACCCGGACGAAGGAGTCGAACGATGACGCAGGACGACACGACGACACGCCGCGTGGCGGCGGTGGACGCGCTGGTGCTGGACGTGCCCGACCCGCAGACCTCGGCGGAGTTCTGGCGCGCGCTGACGGACGCGGAGGTCGAGCAGGCCGCGGAGGGCGACGACTGGGTGACCCTGAGCCTGCCGGGCGGCTGGTCGCTGGCGTTCCAGCCCGCGCCGGACCTGGTGCCGCCGCGGTGGCCGGGGCAGGAGCACCCGCAGCAGCTCCACCTGGACCTGCTGGTGGGCGACGTCCCCGCGTACACGGCGAGGGCGGTGGAGCTGGGTGCGACGGTACTGCGGGAGTCGGAGCGGTGGACGACGCTCGCCGACCCGGACGGCCACACGTTCGACCTGTGCGTGGGCGACGTCGCGCCCGGGCCCCTCGAGGTGTTCGGCGTGACGTTCGACGTCGACGATGCCTCCGCCGCCGCGGCGTTCTGGGCGCGGCTGCTCGGGGTCGAGGTGACCCACGACGCCGACGGCATGGCGATGATCGGCGGCGACCGCCCGCTGCTGTTCCAGCAGGTCGAGGGCTACAACCCGCCGCGCTGGCCGGACCCGGCGTACCCGCAGCAGGGTCACCTGGACCTGGCGATCGGCCCGCAGTCCCTCGACGACGCGGAGGCCGCGGCGCTCGCCGTCGGCGCGACGCGCCTGCCGGGCGGCGGCGAGACGTTCCGGGTGTTCGCCGACCCGGCGGGGCACCCCTTCTGCCTCTGCGTGTTCTGACGTCCGGTTCAGCGCAGCACGAGCGCGGGACGGTCGGGGTGGTCGACGCGCACGACGACGTCGGCACGCCGTTCGGGCTGCACCTCGCGCCGGTAGCGGCCGTAGGCGGCGAGCTGCCAGGCGTCGTCGAGCGGCGTGGCGCGCGTCTCGGCGGCCACGGTGAGCGCGAGGTGCACCGTGAGGTCGACGTCGAGGCCGCGTCGCAGGGCGAGCGTGCCGTCGAGCACGACGACGGTGCCCCGCGGCGCGTCCTCGTAGGCGGCGCGGGTGGAGCGTCCGGTGTCGGGGTCACGCAGGCCGGGTAGCCAGCGGCCGCGCCGCACGACGGACGTGAGGACCTCGCGGTTGAGCGCCTCGACGTCGATCCAGGCGTCGAGGAGCGCGTCGGGGTCACGCCGGCCGGACTCCAGCCGCACCGACCGGGCGCGCAGGAAGTCCCGGACCGCCACCCGCGCGACGGGCCGGCCGGCGGCGCGCAACGGGGCGACCGTCGCATCCGCGAACGCCGCGGTTCCGGTGGACGGGTGCCCGTCGACCAGCACGCGCACGGTGCCGTCGGTCGCGAGGACCCGCTCGACGACGTGCTCGACGGCGCCGTCGGGGGTCACCGGCTGGACGCGCACCCCGTCATGCTGGCACACCGCCGCCGCACCGACTGTTCACCGAGGATTCGGTTCCAGGTCCGTCGGTCTCGTAATTCGCGGTCACCTCGCCCGGCTGTGATTCCGGTATCGCCAGTCGCGATACCCACAGCCCCGTGAAAGGACCGCCATGCGCACCCGCGCCCTGCCCACCCTCGGTGCCCTCGGCCTCGGAGCCGCCCTGCTGCTGTCCGGGTGCTCCGGCGCCGCGGAGGCCGACGACGCGGCGCAGCCCGCGGCGTCGGACCCCGACGCCCCTCTGACGTTCGCGACCACCCCGCTGGGCGACGACCCCGGCGCCGAGAACCCGATCGAGGCGTTCGCGGAGCTCGTCACCGAGGCGACGGGCCGCGAGGTCGAGATCGTCGACGTGCCGGACTACACGGCCGTGGTGGAGGCGCTGCGCAACCACCACGTCGACATCGGCTTCATGAGCGGCTTCCCGTCGGCGCTGGCCGTCAACACCGGCGAGGTGGACGCGCTGGTCGCCTGGCCGGGGAACGACGACCCCGTGTCGACGTGCCTGGTGCTGGACGGCTCCCCGCTGGAGTCCCTGGCGGACGTCACCCCGGACACGGTGGTGGCGTTCGCGGACCCGGCGTCGAGCTCCGGCTACTTCATGCCGGTCGCGATGCTGCACGAGGCCGGCCTGGAGAAGGACGTGGACTACACGTCGATGTTCTCCGGCGGGCACGACATGAGCTTCGTCGCGCTGAAGGAGGGGCAGGTGGACGTCGCGTGCACGTCCACGTTCTTCCCGTCGATGGCGGGTCAGGACAACCCGATGTTCCCCTTCGCGGAGGGCGAGACCCGGTCGATCGGGGTGAGCGGGTCGATGCCGGTCGCGGTGACGGTGCTGGCGGACCAGGACCTCGCCGCGGACAAGCGGGCGGAGCTCCTGGAGGCACTGCCGACGGTGTTCGTCGAGGAGAACGCCGACCGCCTGGGCGCGATGCTCGAGGCGATGCAGGGCACCGACCCGGTCCTGGAGCCGGGCGACGAGATCTTCCAGCCTTTTGTCGACGTCGCGGCCGTCGCGGACGTCGACATCTCGGACCTGGGCTGAGCGATGACGACCACGACCGCTCCCCTGCCGCCGGCGCCGTCGGTGACGACGCCGGAGCCGCTGGTGTCGGTGCGCGGCCTGCGCGTCGCCTACGGTGACGGCCCGCTGGTGCTGGACGGCGTCGACCTGGACCTGTTCGCCGGCGAGACGGTGGCCCTGCTGGGGTCGTCGGGCTCCGGCAAGTCGACGCTCATGCGGAGCCTGACGGGGTTCGCCCCGATCACGGGCGGCTCGGCGCGGGTCGCCGGGCACGACGTCGGCGCGCTGCGCCGCGGGCAGCTCCGCGGCCTGCGCGCGCAGGTCGGCCAGGTGTTCCAGCAGTTCAACCTGGTCGGTCGGCTCAGCGTCCTGACCAACGTGCTCACCGGCGCGCTGCACGGCGCCGGGCCGATCAACGCCGTCGGCGGCTTCACGAGCGCCGACCGGCAGCGCGCCCTGGCGCTCCTCGACCGGGTCGGCATCGCCCACAAGGCCACGGACCAGGCCCGCACCCTGTCGGGCGGCCAGCAGCAGCGTGTCGCCATCGCCCGCGCCCTCATGCAGCGCCCACGGCTCATCCTCGCCGACGAGCCCGTGGCTTCCCTCGACCCGTCGATGTCGCACCAGGTGCTCGAGCTGCTGCAGGAGATCGCCCGCACCGACGGCATCCCCGTGCTGGTCAGCCTGCACGTGCTGCACCTCGCCCTGGAGCACTCGGACCGGGTGGTCGGGCTGCGGCACGGCGAGGTGCTCGTCAGCGCGCCCACGGCCGAGCTGGACGCCGACCGTCTCGCCGCGGTCTACGACGTCCCGCCGACGGACGAGCAGGAGGCCGACGATGTCGCTCGCTGAGACCACCGCCCGGAGCACCGACCGGCGGCGGGCGCCCGAGCGGCCCCGCCTCGACCCGGGCGAGCGCGCCCGGCTGGAGCGGGCGTTCGGCGTGCCGCGCGCCCGGTTCCTGCTCGGCGTCCCCGTCGCCCTCGCGATCCTCTACTGGTCCGCCGTCGGCGCGGAGTTCGACCTCGCGAAGCTCGGCGAGGGCGCCGTCAACATGGGCGAGTTCCTCGCCCGGCTGTTCCCGCCGTCCTGGGACGAGCTGGACGTCATCGTGGACCAGCTCGTCGAGACGCTGCAGATGGCGGTCGTCGGGACGGTGCTGGGGGCGGGGCTGAGCCTGGTCGTGGCGTTCGGCGCCGCGTCCAACGTCGCGCCGCGCTGGGTGTACTACCCGTGCCGCTGGACGATGAACGTCATCCGGTCGCTCCCGGACCTCGTGTTCGCCCTCATGTTCGTGTCCGCCGTCGGGCTCGGTCCGTTCGCGGGCATCCTCGCCATGACGATCGGGTCGATCGGCTCGATCGGCAAGGTGTTCGCCGAGGCGATGGAGGCCGTCGACGACGGTCCCGTCGTCGCCATGCAGGCCGTCGGCGCGTCCCCGCGCCAGGTCGTGCAGTACGGGATCCTGCCGCAGGCCGGACCCCTGCTCGTCTCCTACACGCTCCTGCTGTTCGAGGGCAACGTCCGCGGCGCGACCATCCTCGGGATGGTCGGCGCGGGCGGCATCGGCCTGGAGCTCACCACCGCCATGAAGATGTACGACTACGGGCACCTCTCCGCGATCGTCATCTGCATCGTCGTGCTGGTCACCGTCATCGACCAGCTCAGCGCCGTCATCCGGAGGAAGATCACGTGACCACCCTCTCCCCTGCCGCCGCGGACCTCCCGCTCACGGCACCCGTCAACCTGCGCGACCTCGGCGGCGTCCCCGTCGCCGGCGGCACCGTGCGCCCCGGCGTCGTGCTGCGCGCCGACGACCTGTCCACCGTGGACCAGGGCACCGCGGACCGGCTGGTCGCCGACGGCCTGCGCGCCGTCGTCGACCTGCGGTCCACGTTCGAGGTCGGTCTCACCGGCCGCGGACCGCTGGGCCGTGAGGCCGCCGTGACGTTCCACCACGTACCGTTCCTCGCGGACCTCGCGGACGACGGCCAGACCCGCCCCGACCCGGGCTCCGGCTGGGACCAGAGCACGTTCGGCCCGATGTACCTGCGGATGGTCGAGGGCGCGGCGCCGCAGGTCGTCACGGCGCTGGCGATCGTCGCGCACTCGCCGGGCACGGTCGCGTTCCACTGCGCGGCCGGTCAGGACCGCACCGGTGTGCTGGCCGCGGCCCTGCTGCTCGCCCTCGGCGCGGGCACGGACGACGTCGTGGCGGAGTACGCCCGCACGGGCGCGAACTCGGCGGCGATCCAGCAGCGGCTCGCCCCGGTGCTCGCGCCGCTCATGGCGCAGCTCGGCGTCGACCTGGACGCCGCCGCCCGCGCGGCGGTGCGCACGGAGTTCTCCCCGGAGCCGATGCGCTGGCTCGTCGCGACGCTCACCGAGCGGTACGGCGACCCCCTGGCGCCGCTGCGCGCGGCGGGGCTCACCGACGGGCTGGTGGCCCGCCTGCGGGAGCGGCTCGTGCTCGCGCCGGACGCCGCCCCCGACGGCTCGGACGTCGCGTGACGCCGTCGGCCACCCCGACCCTGCCGGTGCCGGCCCGCCCCGCGCGGGCCGCCATCGGCGACGTCGCGTCCGAGCCCGCCGGACGCCGGCCCGGACGCCCCCGGGTCGAGGGACACGACGAGCGGATCCTCGCCGCCGCCGTCGAGCTGCTCGACGCGGGCGAGGACGTGACGGTCGGGAGGGTCGTGGCGCGCAGCGGCGTCAGCCGGGCGGCGATCTACCGACGCTGGCCGAGCCTGACCGACCTCGTCGCCGCGGCGCTCGACCACGGCCGCGAGCCGTACGCCGTCCCGCTCGACGGCGACCTCCTGGAGAACCTGCTGACCGTCTTCGCCCCGGGGTCCGCGACCGCCGGTCCCGGCTACTCCGAGGAGCGGTTCCGCCTGCGGCTGCGGCTCGCACTGTCCGACCGGCGGCTCGCCCGGGCCTACTGGCGCTCCCACGTGGCGCGGCGACGACCCGGTCTGGAGGCGGTGCTGCGCGCCGGGATCGAGCGCGGCGAGCTGCGCGCCGACCTCGACCTCGACGCCTGCATGGACCTGCTCACCGGCGTCGTCTACTACCAGTACGTGGTGCGCGGCGAGTCGCTCGACGACCCGCAGGTCGTGCAGCGCTGCCGCACGGCGATCCGGGTCGCCTGGCAGGGGATGCAGGTCGGCGCGTGACCCGTCACGCGTGCTCCACGCAGCGGGTCGTGGACGGGCGCACCGCGAGCCGCGCGGCGGGGATCGGGCGCCCGCACACCTCGCACACCCCGTAGGTGCCCGCCGCCAGCCGGTCGAGGGCGTCGAGCGCGGCCCGGCGGTCGGCCTCGGCGTCCGCCAGCAGCGCGGCGGCCTGCTGCCGCTCCCAGGCGAGCGTCGCGCCCTCCGGGTCGTGCTCGTCGTCGACGTTCTCCGAGCGCACCGAGGCGACGATGCCGTCCACGGTCGCGCGGTGCCGCGCGACCCGCTCCTCGGCGGCAACGACCCGGGCCTGCAGCTCCTCCTCGACCCCCATCACAGCAGTCTGCTCCGGGACGGGCCTCAGAGCGCCCGGTACGTCCAGCGCCCGGCGACGAGGGTGCCCGCCACCGGCAGGTCGCGCAGGCGCCGCGCGAGCTCGGCGTCGTCCGTCGTGGGCAGCGCGAGCGGGTCGACGTCGAGCACGGCGACGTCCGCCGGGTCGCCGACGCGCAGGGTCGTGCCCCGGCCGCCGGTGGACGCCGCGAGCGCCGCGGCGACGTCGACCCGCTGCTCGGGGTGCCAGGAGGGGCGGCCGTCACGGACGCGGGTGACGGCGGCGGAGATCGCGGCCCACGGGTCGAGCGGGGCGACGGGGGCGTCGGAGCCGAAGGCGAGGGTGACGCCGGCGGCGGCGAGGTCGGCCAGGGGGAAGGTGCGGGCGCCGCGTCCGGCCCACAGGGCGTCGGTGGCGTCGCGGTCGTCCATGGCGTGCTCGGGCTGGACGCTGGCGGTGACGCCGAGCGCGGCGAACCGGGCGACGTCGTCGGGGCGCAGCAGCTGGGCGTGCTCGACGGACCCGCGGGCGCCGGACGCCTCGAACGCGTCGAGGGCGAGGGCGTTGGCGTGGTCGCCGATGGCGTGGATGGCGCAGCGCAGCCCGGCGGCGTGGGCGCGGGCCATGAGGGGGACGAGGTGGTCGGTGGCGACGTTGAGGACGCCGTGCGCGTCGGGGCCGGTGTGCCCGACGTACTCGTCGAAGCAGTAGGCGGTGAGGGTGTTGAGGGAGCCGTCGGAGATGACCTTGAGGGGTCCCTGGGTGACGAGGTCGGCGGCGGGGCCGGCGTGGGGGGCGAGGGGGTCGCCGTGCCGGAGCCCGGCGTCGACGACGGCGTTCAGGTGCTGCTCCCAGACGCCGGCGCGGACGCGCAGGCCGTCCCAGCCGGCCTCGGTGCGGCGGCGCCAGGCGGTGAGGTTGTCGGCGACCTCGAAGTCGACGACGCCGACGACGCCGCGTTCGGCGGCGGCCTGCGCGGCTTCCGCGACGTAGGTGTCGGCGACGTCGTCGGTGACGGTGACGAAGGCCGGGGAGGCGGGCATCCACTCCTCCTCGCGGAGCAGCCCGGTGGGGTGCTCGCCGATGCCGAGGTGGCGCAGCCCGGCGGTGGACGCCCACGCGGAGTGGAGGTCGCCGGACAGCAGGATGACGGGGACGTCCCCGGCGACGGAGTCCAGCACGGCGGCGGTGGGCTCGTCGGCCCAGGTGGCCCAGCGGAAGCCGAACCCGACGAAGGGCCGGCCGGGGGCGGGGTGCCGGGAGGGGTCGACGAGCGCGGCGCCGACGAGGGCGGCGGCGTGGGCGGGGCTGGTCGCGGCGGACACGTCGAGGCGGCGGCGCACCATCGCCCACTGGGTGAGGTGGGTGTGGGCGTCCCAGAGGCCGGGGACGACGGTGCGGCCGTCGACGTCGACCCGTTCGGGTGCGGCGCCGTCGCCCCAGCCGGCGGACGCGCGGGCGATCTCCTCGTGGCCGGTCCCGGCGGGGACGACGGCGGCGACGCGGCCACCCGCGAGGAGGACGTCGACGGGCCGGTCGGGGCGGCCGGCGGGGCGCGCGTTGGCGATCAGGACGGTCACGGCGCCACCGTAAGCCACGGTGCGGGGCGGTCGTCCCGGGCGGGCGGACGCGAGGACCCGGTGGCGCAGGTCTCAGGGGCGTGGTGCGCTCGGTCACAGCGGGAATGCGTCCGCGCCCCTAGCGTGTTGCCACCCGGTGTCATCGAGACCTTCGATGCCACCCATGCACCGGGCTGATACGACGCAGCCCTCCCCGCCCCGGCGAGAACCGCCGTCGGCCACGACACAGGAGACACCCTCATGCGACAGCAGCGCGCCCTCATCGCGACCCTGACGGCCACCGTGACCGCCCTGGCGCTGGCCGCCTGCGGGTCCGCCGAGGACGACACCGCGTCGGAGGCCGGCAGCGGGCTCGGCCTCGTCGACGACGGCGTCCTCACCGTCGCCACCGAGGGCACCTACCGCCCGTTCACGTTCCACGACGCGTCCGGCGAGCTCGTCGGCTACGACGTCGAGGTCGCCGAGGCCGTCGCCGACGAGCTGGGCCTGGAGATCGAGTTCGCGGAGACCCAGTGGGACGCGATCTTCGCGGGCCTCGACGCCGGCCGCTTCGACACCATCGCCAACCAGGTGTCCATCAACCCGGAGCGCGAGGCGCAGTACAAGTTCTCGACGCCGTACACCGTGTCCCGCGGCGTCGTCGTCGTGGCGCAGGGCGACGACTCGGTGAGCAGCTTCGCCGACCTCGACGGCAAGACGGCCGCGCAGTCGCTGACGAGCAACTGGCGCGAGCTCGCCGAGGAGTCCGGCGCCACCGTCGAGCCGATCGAGGGCTGGGCGCAGGCCGTCGCGCTGCTCGAGCAGGGTCGCGTCGACTCGACGATCAACGACTCCCTCACGGTGCTGGACTACCTCAAGGAGAACCCGGACGCGCCGATCAAGGTCGCCGCGGAGACCGAGGAGACCTCCGAGTCGGCGTTCGTCGTCACCCCGGAGCGCGCGGCCCTCGCCGAGGCGATCACCGGCGCCCTGGAGACCCTCGCCGCGGACGGCACCCTCACCGAGCTGTCCGAGAAGTACTTCGGCGACGACGTCTCGCAGTGACGTCCCTCCCCCACGCCGGGGCGGCGGTCCTCGTGACCGCCGCCCCGGTGGCGTCCCCGTACCTCGGCCCGCACCTGCACGGGATGGGATCCTGACCCGATGGACGTCCAGCTCTTCCTCGACTCCTGGTGGCCGCTGGTCCTCGCCGGGCTGGCCGGCACGATCCCGCTCGCCCTCGCGTCGTTCGCGATCGGCATCGTGCTGGCGCTCGGCGTCGCGCTCCTGCGGCTCTCCACGAACCGGTTCCTGGCGTGGCTCGGCCGCGCCTACGTGTCCGCCATCCGCGGCACGCCGCTGCTCGTGCAGCTCTTCGTCATCTTCTACGGCCTGCCGTCGATCGGCGTGACCATCGACCCGTGGCCGAGCGCGATCATCGCGTTCTCCCTCAACGTCGGCGGGTACGCCGCCGAGGTGATCCGCGCCGCCATCCTGTCCGTGCCCACCGGCCAGTGGGAGGCCGGGTACATGGTCGGCATGTCCCGCGGTCGCACGCTGCGGCGCATCATCCTGCCGCAGGCCGCCCGCGTGTCGGTGCCGCCGCTGTCGAACACGTTCATCTCCCTGGTCAAGGACACGTCGCTGGCGTCCCTCATCCTCGTCACGGAGATGTTCCGCAAGGCGCAGGAGATCACCTCCTACACCTACGAGTTCATGCTGATCTACGTCGAGGCGGCGCTGATCTACTGGATCTTCTGCACCGTGCTGTCGGTCGCGCAGACCCGCATCGAGAGGAAGCTGGAGCAGTATGTCTGAGACCCCGCTGCTCACCGCGGCCGCCCTGCACAAGTCGTTCGGCGACAACCACGTGCTGCGCGGCGTCGACCTGGAGGTCCGGCGCGGGCAGGTGGTCGCGCTCATCGGCCCGTCCGGGTCCGGCAAGACGACGCTGCTGCGCTCCCTCAACGGCCTGACGGCCCCCGACGCCGGGACGCTCGCGTTCGACGGCGGCCCGCACGTCGACTTCGCGGCCGACGCCGGGGTGCGGGGCCGGGCGGCCCGCGACGCCCGCGCCCGCACCGAGGCGGTGCGCGACCGGTCCGCGATGGTGTTCCAGCACCACAACCTGTTCCCGCACCGCACCGTGCTGCAGAACGTCACCGAGGGCCCCGTGCAGGTGCAGCGCGTCCCGCTCGCGCAGGCGCAGGCCCGCGGGCGCGAGCTGCTGGCCCGCGTCGGGCTGGCCGACAAGGCCGACGCCTACCCGCGCGAGCTGTCCGGCGGGCAGCAGCAGCGCGTCGGCATCGTCCGCGCGCTCGCCCTGCAGCCCGACCTGCTGCTGTTCGACGAGCCGACGTCGTCCCTCGACCCCGAGCTCGTCGGCGAGGTCCTGTCGGTGATGAAGGAGCTCGCCGACGACGGCTGGACGATGGTCGTGGTGACGCACGAGCTCGCGTTCGCGCGCGCCGTGGCCGACGAGGTGCTGTTCCTCGACGGCGGTGTCGTCGTCGAGCAGGGGCCGCCCCGGGAGATGTTCACCGCGCCCCGCGAGGAGCGCACCCGGCAGTTCCTGCACCGGATCCTGCACCCCCTCGACGGCCTCGACTGACCCCTGCCCCTTCCCTGCCGAGCATGCGGTGAGGGCCCGTCCGCACCTGTGGACAGGCCCGCACCGCATGCTCGACGGTGGTGACCGCATGCTCGACACACGGACGGCGGCGGTCGGCGAGCCGGGCACGGGTGCGCCCGCTACGGTCGGGGGCGTGACCCGACTCGTGCTGATCCACGGCCGCGACTCCGGCGACGTCGACGCGGACGCCGTCGAGCAGCGGTGGCTCGACGCGCTCGACGCGGGCCTCGACGCCATCGGCTCCGACCTGCGGCTGACGGACGACGACGCGACGTTCGTCCACTACGGGGCGATGCTCGACGCCGCCTCGGACGACCTGCCGCTCCCGCCGGTGACGACGCACGCCGTGGCTCGCCCCGACGGCTACCTGCCGCTCCCGCCGGTGACGACGCACGCCGTGGCTCGCCCCGACGGCTACCTGCCGCTCCTCGCCGGGCTCGACGTCGATCGGCTGCGGTTCACCCTCGACGTCAGCCGAGAGGTGCTCGCCGCGTACGGGTCGGCCCCGGCGGACCCACCGACGCAGGACGTCGCGGCGGCCGAGACGGTGGCGTCCGAGGGACTGGTCGGCGACGCCCTCGCGCGAACGCTGGCCGCTGCCCTCGCGACCGTCGACCGGTTGGTGCCGGGCCTGAGCGGCGCCGTCGTCCTGCTGCTCACGCACGACGTCTACACGTACCTGCACGACGCCGAGGCGCGGGCCGCCGTCGACGCGGGGGTGCTCGCGGCGCTGCCGGTGGACGAGCCCGCCGTGATCGTGGCGCACTCGCTCGGCGCGGTGGTCGCCTACCAGGTGCTGCGGTCGGCGGCGGCCGCGGGCCGGGACGTGCCGCTTCTCGTGTCGCTGGGGGCACCGCTGGCGATCCGCGCCGTGCAGGATGCCGTCGCCGCGCTCGCGCCGCCCGGCTGGCCGGAGCCGGTGGACCGGTGGGTCGCGGTGCGGGACCCCCGCGACCTCCTGACGCTGCACGACCTCACGCCGGAGACGTTCCCGCTCGACCCGCCCGGGCCGGGCGTCGAGAACCAGCACGTCCGCAACGAGGCGCTGCTCCGGCACGCCGCCGCGACGGTCCGTGACGGTCGGCCCGCGGGGTACGCCGCGACCCCGGAGGTCGCCGCGCTGCTGTCGGGAGTGCTCGGTCGATGACGACCCGCCGCAGCCTGACGTCGCCCGACGGGACGACCATCAGTTGCTCGACGCGCTCGACGGATGGACGGCAGTGCTGCGGGACCTGCTCGACCGCTGACCGTGCGGTTCCTCAGGCATCGGACGCCCGATGCCTGAGGGAGCGCGCCGTCGATCCGCGGCTACCGGGGCAGCAGGCGGGCGAGCGCGTCGGCGAGGTCGATGGAGTCGCCGTCCTTGCCGCCCGCGCCGAGCACCAGCGGCGGGCGTGACGGCGTCGGGCGGACGCCGCGCACCCGGTCGACCAGGCTCAGCGGCGCGGTGAGCACGTAGAAGTCGCCGTCCGTGCTCACGGCGACGGTGCGGTCATGGCGCAGGTACCAGCCGCGCAGCGGCGTGCGGGCGGCGCCACGACCGCCGTACCCCTTGACCTGCAGCGGCTCGGGGGGCAGCCGCGCCGCGGTGGCGTCCGCGACGAACTCCGCGAGCATCGCCTCGGCCCGCGCGTGCTCGGCGTCCTGCCGCGCCGCGAGGCGGGCCGCGTGCTCACGGGCGGCCTCGGTGCGCTGCTTCGCCCAGTCGTCGCTCATGCCCGCAGTCTCCCACCCGGCGCCGGACGCCGGGGCGTCCGCTACAGCTCCCGCTCGGCGTACGCGACGAGGGCGTCACGGACGAACGTCGCCCCGGCCACCCCGCCGTAGTTCGCCGCGAACCGCTCGTCGGCGACGTACATCTCGGCGAGGCCCACGACGTACGCACGCGGCGGCCGCCCGACGTCGGAGCCCGGCGTCCCGGGGACGGACCCGAGCCAGGCGGCGTGCCGCGCGGCCAGCTCCTGCGCCTCGTCGGACGCCGGGTCGACGCCGCGGGCCGCCGCGTCGGTCCACGCCCGGCTCAGCTCCGCGGTGCGGGCCTTCCAGTCGGCCTGCCCCTCGGGTCCGAGCCCGCGCCACCAGGCGTCGCCCTGCCGGTACGCGTCCGCGCCCCAGCGCTCGGTGACCTCCTGCTCGTGCTGCGTGTGGTCGAACCCGTCGAGCATCTCCTCGGCCATGATCGGCCTCCCCTTCTCCAGTGCGGTCAACGTCCGTCCCACCGACGCGATCTGCCGGTCGAGCCGGCGCCGCTCGTCGTGCAGGGCCGCGAGGTGTCCGCGCAGCGCGGCGGCCTCGTCGGTCTGGGCGTCCAGCACGTCGCCGATCTCGGCGAGCGGCAGCCCGAGGTCCCGCAGCAGCAGGATGCGCTGGAGGCGTCGGACGGCGACGTCGTCGTAGTGCCGCAGGCCGGCGGGCCCGGTGCCCGACGGGGGCAGCAGGCCGATCTGGTCGTAGTGCCGCAGGGTGCGGCTGGAGACCCCGGCGAGGCGGGCGACGTCCTGGATGGAACGGCTCATGCCACCGACGCTAGAGGTTGACGTCGCGTCAAGCGCAAGGAGGGGGACTCAGGCCCTCCGGTCGACCAGGTCGCGCAGGGCCTCCACGACGAGGGCGTGGTCGTCGGCCTGCGGGAGCCCCGAGACGGTGACCGTCCCGACGACTCCCACGCCGTCGACGCGCACCGGGAACGCACCGCCGTGCGCCGCGTACTCCTGGAGCGGGAGCTGGTGCTGGGCGTTGAAGTCGGTGCCCTTCGCCCGCGCCCGCAGACCGACGAGGTACGACGACGCCCCGAACCGTTGCACGACCCGCACCTTGCGCTCCACCCACGAGTCGTTGTCGGCGGTGGTGCCCTCGCGGGCGGCGTGGAACACCTGCTGCGTCCCCTTGCGGACGTCGACGGTCACGGCGAGGTCCCGCTCGGTCGCGAGCTCCACGAGGAGGCAGCCGAGGCGCCAGGCGTCGTCGTGGGTGAACCGGGCGAGCGTCAGCTCGCGTTCCTGCTGCTCCACCTCGGCGACGAGGGCGGTGACGGCGGCGAGGTCCTCGGGTGCGCTCATGGGGTCAGCCTGGCACGCCGAGCCGGGTCAGGTGGTGTCAGGCGGGGATGGCGGCGGCCACGGGCCAGGTGGTGCGCGCGGCGCGGCGCAGCCACAGGTCGGGGGCCGCGCCGAACGGCTCGGCGTGCCCGGCGACGTCGCGCTGGACGTCCTGCCAGGCCTCGCGGGCGAGGTCCACCCAGGCGCGCGGGTACGACGGCGACCGCTCCACGAAGTCAGCGAGGTCGAGGGCGTGCACGCCCCCGGTGGCGTCCCGCTCGACGTCGAGGTCGAGGTCGACGAACCAGCTCACGGGCGACGCCGCGACGACGCCCGTGGCGACGTCGACCCGGACCGTGCCGTCGTGGCGGAACCGTGCCACCCACGGGTCGGCGACGGGCAGCAGGAGCGTGCCGTCCGGGACGGCGAACCAGTCGCCCCACTCGTCGCTGCCGAGCACGACGGCGGTCCAGCGCGCGCGGACGGCGCCGCAGGGCTTGCGCTTCTCGACGACGACGCTCGTCATCCCTGCTCCTCTCGCCGTGCCCGACCCTCGCGCCGGACGGTGGCGCCCGTCGGCGGGTGTGACGACGATAGTGAGCGGCGTCACCGACGCGGAACCCCCGGCGGGATGACGATCCGGCGCTGATCGGGTGAACTCCCGGTGAACACGCCCGTGGCGGGGTTGGTGCGCCCGGGGCGGCCGGTCCCAGGATGGGGGCATGACGCGACGACACCCCTGGTCCCTGCCTGCCCTGACGCTCGTGGCGGCGCTCGCGCTGACGGGTTGCACCGGCTCCTCCGCGCCCGACGACGCGCCGTCGTCGGCGACGCCGTCCGCGAAGGCGAGCTCGCCGGACGCCTCGGCCGACGGCTCGGACGGCGCGTCCCCGGAGGCGAGCGCCTCGACGGGAGCCGGGTCCGGTGACGGCACGGGCGACACCGACGACTCGGGCAGCGGCACGGACGACGGCGCGGCGGGCGGGGGCGACGTCGACCCGACGACGGGGGCGCTGGGCGCGATCGCCCTGGCCGCGGCGGAGGCGGGCGGCGCCCCGTTCGCCGTCGACGCGGAGGACGGCGGCTGGGTGGTCGACGTCGCGGTGGACGGGGGCGCGGTCGAGGTGAGCGTGGACGCGGCGGGCACCGAGGTGCAGGGCACGCGGGACGCCGACCTCGACGCGGACGACCGGGCGGCGCTGGAGGACGCGGCGGTGGGGCTGCCCGAGGCGGTCCAGCGGGTGGTGTCCACCACGGGCGGGACGCTGCGGGAGGCGGACCTGGAGTCGGGCCGGTCCGCGCACTGGAGCGTGTCGGTGACGGTGGACGGCGCCGAGCAGGAGCACCGGGTGGACCTCGCGACGGGGGACGTCACCCGCGACGACGGCTGACCCGGCCCCGGCCGCCCGTCAGCCGGGCAGCACGTCGTCGGCCGCGGGGAACGACCGCTGCGCGCCGTGCGTGGTCACCGAGTACGCGCCGGCCCGCACGGCGGTGCGGGCGGCGTCCGCGAGGGTGTCCCCGCCCAGGAGCCGCCAGGCGAGGGCGCCGACGAACGCGTCGCCCGCCCCGGTGGTGTCGAGCGGCTCGACGTGCGGGGCGGGCACGACCACGGGGGCGCCGTCGTCCGTCGAGGCCTCCGCGACGACCGCGCCCGCGCCCCCCATGGTGAGGACGACGGACCGCGGCCCCAGCTCCAGCAGGGCGTCGACGACGGCGAACGGGGCGTCCGGCACGGGCCGGGCGGCGTCGTCGAGGAGCCGGCGCGCCTCGCCCGCGTTGACCACGAGCGGGTCGGCGAGCGCCAGCACCGACGGGTCGAGGTCGACGACGGGTGCGAGGTTGAGCAGGACGCGGCCGCCGGCGGCGCGGGCCGCGGCCTCGATGCCAGGCACGGGGATCTCCGCCTGGAGGACGACGACGTCGGCCCGGGCGAGGAGGTCGGCGTGCCGGGCGACGACGTCGGCGTCCACGGTGGAGTTCGCCCCGGGCACGACGACGATGGAGTTCTCCCCGTCGGCGGACACGGTGACGAGCGCGACCCCGGAGTGCCCGTCGACCTCGGCGACGGCGTCGAGGTGGACGCCGGACGTCCGCAGCCCGGCGAGGGCGGTGTCGGCGAACGGTCCGGTGCCGACCGCGCCGACGAGCCACACGTCGGCGCCGAGCCGGGCGGCGGCCACCGCCTGGTTGGCGCCCTTGCCGCCCGGCAGCACCGCCATCGACTCCGCGAGCACGGTCTCGCCCGGCACGGGCTGGGCGGCGACCCGCGTGACGATGTCGGCGTTGACGGATCCGACGACCACGATCGAGGGCACGTGCGGGAAACCTCCGGGGGCGGGAACGGCTGGGGTGCGGCCGTGCCATGATCCCGCACGAATGTTTCGGGCCGGTGCCGGTGTCCACAGGGCGTCCGGTCAGGACGCCAGGACCTCCCGCAGGCGGGCGGCGAAGGCGGCCGGGTCGTTGTCGGGGGCCCACTCGTTGCGCATGAACCCGCCGTGGTCGCCCGGGAAGTCGGTCGTGGGGGTGCCGAGCGCCGCGGCGAGCGCGGTGGCGCCCCGGGCCGCGAGGGTGCCGGGCGGCGAGGTGACGCCCGCGGCGGGCACCACCCGCAGGTCCCCGGCGGCGGTCAGGTCGCGCAGCCGGTCGAGGTCGGGCTCCCACAGCGGCATGGTGAGCAGCGACTTGCCGAGCAGGAGGTCGTCGCGGCGCCCGTCGTCCTCGGCGGGCAGGCCGAACTGTGCGGGGTCGGGGTCCGGCGCGTCGAGGTACGCCTGGTCGATCGGCGCGGTCGCCGTGACGAGCTGGATGAACTTCGCCATGGCGGGCCCGAACCCGGTGCGTCGGTACGTCTCGACGATGTCGGCCTGCGCGCGGACGGCGAGGTCGCGGTCCGCGAGCAGGGAGGTCAGGGGCGGCTCGTGCGCGACGAGGGTCCGCACCTCGTCGGGGTGGTCCGTCGCCCACGCGAGCGCGGTGACGGCGCCGCCGGACGAGCCGAGGACGTCGAGCGGGCCGAGGCCCGCGTCCTGGGCGACGGCGTGCAGGTCGGCGGCGTGGTGCTCCACGGTCACCTCGCCGTCGTCGAGGAGCTTGGAGCGGTCGGTGCCGCGCGGGTCGTAGGTCAGCACGGTGCGGTCGCCGAGCTCGGCGACGACCTGGGCGAAGCCGGAGGCCTCCATCGGGCTGCCGAGGACGAACAGCGGCGGGTGCCCGCCGTCGGCGGCGGGGGTGTGGACGTCGTAGGTGAGGACGGCGCCGGGGACGTCGAGGGTACGGGTCTGGATGGTCATACCGGGTGGACGACCGACGACGCCGGAACTCATCTACTCCTCGTCGGGCGAGCTCTCCCAGTCCTCGTCGTCCTCGATGGTGAAGGAGCCGCCGAAGTGGACGGCGGACGGGTCGACGCCGAGCCCCTCGGCGATCTGGCGGCGCATCTTCTCGGCCATGGTCATGCCGACGGACGTCTCGTTCATCGACCGGTAGGTCTCGGCGTCCACCCCGAAGCGGGCCCGGGTCCAGGCGTCGAACGCCTCCTCGTAGGCGGTGCTGGCGGCCTCGACGACGAACTCGGCGACCTCGCCGAGGGGGAAGTGGCGTGTGCGCACGGGGGTGCCCTCGCCGGCGGCGAGGGTGATCGCGAGGATCCCGTCGGACACCTGGTGGGAGACGAGCTCAGGGCGGCGGAAGTACTCGGTGGCCCGGTGCTTGAGGTGGACCACCAGCAGCTCGTCGCTCACCGGTTCGCTCGTGGGGGGCTGCGGGTAGGTGCGGGGCTCGGGTCGCGTGCTGGTGTCGCTCATCATCTTCGAGGATGCTCCCGCGGAGCGGTTTTGTCACGACGGTTCTCCACGGGCGCAACGGTGGGATCCGCCACGTCCACGTCGTCCACAGCCCTGTGGACGACGCCTGCGGCCGGCACTCCCCCGTCGCTAGCGTGCCCGCCATGTCCCGACTCGCCCTCGACACCGACGAGCTGGCGGCCGCCGCCCGTGGTCTGCACGGCGCGGCCGACCTGCTGGCGGCCGCCCGCGACCACCTCGACCCCCGCGGCGACCGGCCGGCCGGTCACCCGCTGCTGGACGGCGCGGTGGCCGACCTCGGTGCGGGATGGACGGCGCGGCACGACGCCCTGGTGGAGGCGCTGACGTCGGTCGCGGGGGCGCTGCGCACGGCCGCGGAGCGGTTCGCCGACGCCGAGCGGGTGAACGTCGCCGGTCTGGCGCGGCTCCTCGCGGGCCCGGGCGCCGGGTCCCCCGGTCCGGACGGTCCCGCCGCGGGCAGCCCCCCGGCCGGATCCCCGACGACGGCGACCGCGCTGTGACGGCCGACGCCGACCTCGCGCCGCTCGCCGGGTCTCCTCCCGGGCTGGCCACGCTGGCCGGTGCGGCGTCGCGGGCCGCCGGGGCGCTGGGCGGCACCCGCGCGGACCTCGCACGCCTGGACGAGGCCCTGGCGGGGCACCGGTCCGCGGCGGTGGAGGCGGCAAGGGAACGACTGGCCCGGCTCGGGGCGGACGTGGCGCTGTGCGCCGACGTCCTGCGCACCGCCGCCGGGGTGCTGTCCCGCCGGTCCACCGGTCTGTCGACCGAGCAGGACGATGCGGCCCGCGCCCTGTCCGCGCGGGACGACGCCCTGGCCCGGCTCGCCCGGGCCGAGGCGGACGAGGCCGCCGCGCTGCGCGGCGACCCGGCCGTCGCCCTCGCCGACGTGGCGCAGCGCGCCTGGGACGCCCGGGTGCGGGCCGAGCAGGCACGCGGGGACGTCGCCGCGGCGGAACGGGCGTGGCGGACGGCGCGGGACGCGAAGGACACCGCGTCGCGGCAGGCGGCTCCGCTGCTCGACGGGCTGGCGGACGCCCGGGCGGTCGCCGTGTCGGCCGCGCACGGCGTCGGAGCGGGCGACCACGCGACCGCGTGGCGGCGCGGCACCGACCTCGCTGCCGACGTGCCGGGCACGTTCACCGGCGGCCCCGAGGCCCGGGACGCGGCCCGCACCGACCTGTTCGACGCCCTCGTCGCCGCCCAGGGCGACCCGGCCCTGTGGACGGCGTTCTGGGACGCGGTGGACCCGGCCGCGCTGTCCACGGCCCTCGGCGCCGCGCCGCCACCCGCCGTGACCGACGCCCTCGCCGGCGGGCTCGGGGTGTGGGCCGCGAGCGCCGACCGTCGCGAGCGGTACCGGATGGGTGACGGCCTGGTCGCGGGCGTCGGGACGGGGACGGACGCGCACGACCGCGCCGCCGGGCTCGGCGAGCTGCTGGGCGCCGCACGGCTGCCCGCCGCGGTGTGGGCGGGCGCCGCGGACGCCCTCGTCGCGCGAGGCACCGCCGCCGGGCCGGACGACGTCGACGCGGCGGACCTCGCCCCCGTCGTCGTCGCGGTCGCGACCGGGCTCTCCGCGCACCCGCGGGCCGCGCTCGACCATGTGGCGCCGTCGGACCCCGACGCCCTGCTGGACCGCTCGCGCTTCTGGTTCGGCCGGACGCCGCCGGACGGCTGGCCCGACGGCGGGGTCGCCGTCACCGGGCTGCTCGCCGCAGCCGTGGCGGTCGGGGCGCGCCCGGGCGCCGACGTCCCGACGCAGGAGCGCGCGGCGCGGGCGGTGTCGGCGGCCACGACCGAGCTCGTCGGCGACCGCGGGCTCCTGACGGTGGGGCGGCGGAACGGGCCGGTCGACCCGGTCGCCCGGGCTGCCGTCGTGGAGCTCTACCGGCCGTACGTCGCGTCGTTCGGCGAGAACGTGGAGCTGGCGGACGAGGAGGCGAGCGCGACGCCGGGCACGCTCCTGCCGCGGGTGTGGGTCGACGAGGCGGGCGACGGGACGATCGGCCCGGGTGTCGACCTCCCCTGGCCGGTGGTGCAGCCCGGCCTGGACGCCTTCGCCCTGCGCGACGTCGTCACCGCGACGTCGGAGGGCTCCGCGGACGCCGACCGCTGGCTGCACCTGCTCGACGGGTACGTCGCGGACAGCGCCGAGGTGGCCACCGGCAGCGGGCTCGACGGCGAGGACCGCAAGACGGTGGTCACGAACGCGCTGGACGACGTCTCGTTCGTGGCGGGGTCGATCCAGTCCCCCGTGATCGGTGCCGCCGAGGCCGTGGACGGTCGTCGCGGCACCGTCGCCGCGGCGACGTCGGTCGGGCTCGGCGTCGCGACCGCCCCGGCCGCCGCGCCGGTCTCGCTCGCCGCGACGATCCTCGGCGCGATCCTGCCCGGCCTGGTCCCCGACACCGTCTCCCCGGCGCGCGAGGAGGTGCTCCGCACCGAGCCGCTGGTGCGCGAACGCTTCGCCGAACCCCTCTACCGGGCGGTGGTCGACCAGGACGTCGCCCGCGGGGCGACCCCGGAGGCGGCCGCGGCGGACAACCAGGCCCTGCACCCGCACGGCCCGGAGCTCTCCGGGGGCTTCGGGAAGAACTACGACCTCGGATCACGTCTCGGACGACAGCTGGGAGAGAGCACATGACCGCACGACGCACGATGACGCTGCTGTGCCGCGGGGAGGTGATCGTCCCTGCGGTGAGCCTGACCGTCGTCGCCCTGATCGTCGCCACCCTGACCTGGTGGGCGCCCGCCTGGGTGCAGGCACAGGCCGAGGAACGGGATCGGGCGGTGGCCCACCTGCGGACCTGGCGCCCCGACCCGTGGACGATCACCGCGGCGGACGTCCCGCAGGGTGGTGTCGTCCCCGTCGAGGACGACTGGCTCCGCACCGGCTGGCCCGGCGACCCGACCGTCCTGGACCCCGGCCGTGTGCCCGGTCTGCGCGCCGTGCTGGCCAACCGCCAGTCCGCCCGTGACGCCGACGCCCTGGAGGGTGGCGTCCAGGGCGTCCGTTCCGGACCGGTCGACGTCTTCAGCCGGACCGTCGTGCTCCCCGCGGACCAGGGCTACTCGCCGCTGCGCGCGGGCGAGCTGTTCGACAGGCTCTCGCACGGCGTCCGCGACGCGCTGGCCACCGCGCCCGACGGCGGGCGCCCCGGATACGTCGATCTCGGGACGCTGGCCGGACCGGTCCTCACGCCGGCGCACTGCGAGCAGGACGAGTGCCCGGCCCCCCGGGGCGACGGACCGGACGACCCGCCCGTCGTGACGCTCACCGGGGTCGAGGTGCTGCCGTCCTGGATCGAGCCCCGCCGGGTCACGACGGCGGTCACCTGGGTCGAGGACGTCGTCGTCATCGTGGCGACCGTGTCCCCGGTCGGGGCGGAGGTCCCGGCCGAGCTCGACGCCGAGCACCTGCTCGACGTCCTCGCGCAGAAGGTGCGGGACGACCCGCCCCCGCCGTCCCCGGACGAGATCGAGCAGGCGGCGGTCAGTCCGCGGCAGGCTCCAGGCGGAGCTCGATGACGGGCACGACGCGGCGCCAGTCCGCCTCGCCGTCCGCGTCGGCGAGCGGGCGCGCCCAGGGCGCCATGACGGGCTCGAAGGTCCGCCACCGGCGCGGGTGCTCCTGCGCGTACCGCTCCAGGTGGGCGGCCGCGCCGTCCGGGTCGAGGCGGACGGCGACGGCCGGGACGTGGCTGCGCCGCCCCACGGAGACCAGCACCCGCGGGTCCGCCGCGACGTTGCGCAGCCACTGGGACCGCGGTCCCAGGCCGGAGACGACGACGTAGCGGTCGTGGCCCTCGCGGCCCGTGACCTCCAGGACGGCGGAACGCAGCTCGCCGCTGGTGCGGCCCCGGTGCTCGAGCAGGAGCATGTCCTCGCCGAGCAGCCACCCCAGGCCCGCGCGGTAGAACCGGATGGGCGCGCGCACGAACCAGCGGGTCCGGAGCAATCGGGACATCATGGTCACCGTTCCAGGCTAGCCCCGGTCCGGCGGAACGGGCCGGACGGTCCTACGATGACGGCGTGCCCGCGCAGGCCCCCTCGGACGACACGGAGCTCGTCGGCCCGGCCGGGACGTCGTGGACGTCCCCCTGGCGGGTGGACGTCGTCCTGGCGGTCGCGACCGCGGCCGGGGTGACCGCCGGCGGGGCCCTCGCCGCGTGGGGCCGGCCCGACGCGGCGCCGACATGGTTCGCCGGGTCGGCGCTGGTCGCGCTGGTCGTGGGCGGGCTGGTGGTGCTGCGCCGCCGCGCCCCCGGGACGATGCTGGTCCTCACCGCCGCGGTCACCGTGGCCGGAGCCGTGGCCGACGTCCCGGCCGCGACGACGGTCCTGCCGGCGGTGGCCGCGCTGGGGGCGGCGGCCGCGGCGGGACGGGTCCGGGCCGCGGCGTGGACCGGCGGGGTGGTCGTGGTCGCGCTCGCCGTGGACCGGGCCGCCCTCGACGGCGCGCTCGACCCGGCCGCCGCCGGGGAGGGTGCCGCCGGTGCGGCCGTGGCGACCGGCCTCGTGCTCGACGTCACGCTCGTCGTCGCGGCCGTGGCGGTGGGGATCGTGGTGGACCTGCGCGCGCGGCTGCGCACCCTTGCGGCGCCGCCGCCGACCCGTCCCGTGACGGGAGCGCCCGAGGGCGCCGTGCCCCGGCACCGCGAGCACCTGCGCATCGCCCACGACCTGCACGACCTGCTCGCCCACAACCTCACCGTGGTGGCGCTCCACACCGGCGTGGCGAGCGCCGCCGTCGGCCGCGACGACGACTCCGCCCGGACCGCGCTGCGGCACGTGCGCGACGCGACCGCCGCCACGCTGCACGAGCTGCGCGCGACCACGCTGGTGCTGCGCCAGGACGACCCCGTCCCGGCGAGCGGGCCGGGCGCCCGGGGCGTCCCCCCGGCGGCGACGGGGCCGGCCGGGCTGTCCTCCCTGGTCGAGCCGGTGCGGGCCGCCGGCGTGGAGGTCGTGACACGGGTCGAGGTGCCCGCCGCCAGCATCGACGCCGTCGTGGACGCCGCCGCGTACCGGATCGTGCAGGAGGCCCTGGCGACCGTGCTGCGGCACGCCGTCGCGGAACGTGCGGTGGTGCGGCTCACCGCGACCGACGGCCGGCTGCGGATCACGGTGTCGGACGACGGCCACGGGCCCCGGGCGGCCGACGTCGAGTCCGGCGCCGGCATGGTGGCGGCGCGGGAGCGGGCCCGCGCGCTCGGCGGCACGCTCACCGTGCGCGAGGTGCCGTCGGGCGGGCTGACCGTGGTGGCGGACCTGCCGACGCGCCTGCTGGAGAGCCCCCGGACCCCGTCGGCGGCCGTCGCGCCGTGACGGCGTCCCCCGGGCCGTCCCGGACCTGCCACGCTGGACCCATGGACCTCGCACCCACCGGCACCGCGCCCGGCACGGACCCCGCGCGATGAGCCACGGGCACGACCACGCGCACGGCCCGGCCGGGGGCGCGCACCGCGGCCGGCTGGCGGTCGCGCTCGGCATCACGCTGACGGTCGTGGCGGCGCAGCTCGTCGGGTCGCTCGTCACGGGCAGCCTGGCGCTGCTCGTCGACACCGCGCACCTGCTCGTCGACGCGTCCGGGCTCGCGCTCGCGCTGTCCGCCGCGCACCTGTCGCTGCGACCCCCCACCCCGCGCCGCACCTGGGGGCTGCGCCGTGCGGAGGTGCTGGCGGCGCTCGCGCAGGCGGCCCTGCTGCTGGGCGTGGGCGTGTTCGTGCTGGTCGAGGCCGTCCGACGGCTGAGCTCGCCGCCCGACGTCCCGGGCACGGAGCTCCTCGTGTTCGGCGTCGTCGGGCTCGTCGGCAACCTGGCCGCGCTGGGGGTGCTCGCGTCACGCCGGGACGCGTCCCTCAACCTGCGGGCCGCGTTCCTCGAGGTCCTCAACGACGCGCTCGGGTCGCTGGCGGTCGTCGTGGCGGCCGTGGTGCTGATGACCACGGGCTTCCAGGGGGCGGACACGATCGCGGCGCTCGTCATCGGCGCGCTGATCCTGCCCCGCGCCCTGCGGCTGCTGCGCGACGCCGCCGCCGTGCTGCTGGAGTCGACGCCCCCCGGGCTGGACCTCGCCGACGTGCGCGAGCACCTGCTGCGGGTGCAGCACGTCCGCGAGATCCACGACGTGCACGCCTCCCTCATCGCGACGGGCCTGCCCCAGCTGTCGGCGCACGTCGTGGTCGAGTCCGGGTGCTTCACCGACGGGCACGCGGGCCGCATCCTCGACGAGCTCCAGGAGTGCGTCGCGGAGCACTTCGGGGTGGAGCACACGACGTTCCAGGTGGAGCCGGACACCCATCCGGAGCACGAGCACCCGACGCACGCCTGACCGGTGCGGTCAGCCCGCCAGCACGCGGTCCACGACGTGCTCGGCGATGGCGAGGCTCGACGTCGCCGCGGGCGACGGGGCGTTGCGGACGCTGGTGACGCCGTCAGCCACCTCGACGACGAAGTCGTCGACCAGCGACCCGTCGCGGGCGACGGCCTGCGCGCGCAGCCCGCACCGTCCCCGCTCGACGTCGTCGGGCCCGACGTCCGGGACGTACCGCTGCGCGGCGCGCAGGAACGTGGAGGTCAGCAGCGAGCCCTTCACCTCCCGCACGCCCGTGACCCAGTGCCGGGCGGCCATGTGCCAGAACCCCGGCCAGGCGAGGGTCGTGGCGACGTCCCGCGGCGACGCGGCGAACCGCCGGTACGACCCCCGGTGCAGGGCGAGCACCGCGTTCGGGCCGACCTCCAGCGCCCCCGTGACGGTCCGGGTGAAGTGCACGCCGAGGAACGGGTAGCGCGGGTCGGGCACGGGGTAGACCATGCCGCGCACGAGGTCGCGCTTGGCGGGCCGCACGGTCAGGTACTCGCCGCGGAACGGGACGACGACGGGCCCGCGCCCGCCCCCGACCATCGCCGCGAGCCGGTCGGACTCCAGGCCGCCGCACACCACGAGCCGCTCCACACGGTGCTCGCGGCCGCCCGCCCGGACGACGCTGCGACCCGCGGTGCGCTCCACGGACGTGACCCGGGAGGACAGCAGCACCCGGCCGCCGCCCGCCTCGACGTCCGCGGCGAGGCGCCGGCAGACCGCGACGAAGTCGGTGATGGCGGTGTGCGGGGAGTGCAGGGCCGCGAGCCCGGTCGCGTGGGGCTCGATCTCCTGGATCCCCGCGCCGTCCACACGTCGCAGGCCCGGGACGCCGTTGGCGCGCGCGGTGCCCTCCAGGGCGTCGAACCGGGCCCTCTCGGCCGGGTCGACGGCGACGACCAGCTTGCCGACCTCGTCGTACGGCAGGGAGTGCTCCGTGCAGTACTCGTGCAGCAGGGCCCGGCCGCGGGTGCACAGGTCGGCCTTGAGGCTGCCGGGACGGTAGTAGATGCCGGCGTGCACGACGCCGGAGTTGTGCCCGGTCTGGTGCGCGCCGAGCGTGTCCTCGGCCTCCAGCACGGTGACGTCGGCGTCGGGGCGGCGGCGCAGGATCTCGCGGGCCACGGCCAGGCCGACGATCCCCCCGCCGACCACCCCGAACGTGGTCGAGGACTCGCCCACCGGCGGGTCAGGCGTCGTCGCGGCCGCGCTCGCGGTCGCCCTGGAGGGCTTCCTTGAGCATGAACGCGGGCAGCAGGAACGTCGCGAGCATCGTCACGAGCCAGACGATGATCGGGCCGAGCACCCAGCCCTGCCAACCGGCGACGTCGAGCCCCTCGGGCGCGATGAGCGCCGCGAGGAAGATCGCCACGTAGGTGGTCACCAGGCCGACGGCCCCGAGCAGGGCGGGGGCGTTGCGCCGGGCGATCTGCGCGAAGAAGGGCGACAGGATCGCCTGGCCGAGCGCGAAGATCACCACCGCGAGGACGAACGCCAGCGGGTTGCCCCAGTCGACGTCGAACGTCTCCCACCCGAAGGCGTTGAAGAGCACGTCGGTGAGCACGATGCCGATCGCTGCCGCGACGAGGAAGATCGCGGTCCGGGCCAGAAGTCGGATCATGGTCGAAGCGTGACACACGTCACGATTCGGCGCGCGAGATCCGGGCGGACCTCACCCGGTCAGATCTTGCTGTCCCGGTAGTACCGCTCCGCCCCCGGGTGCAGGTCCACGGGGGCCGTGTAGATGGACCGGGTACGGTCGAGAAGGGCGGCCGACGGCACCTGCCCCGCCAGGGTTCCCCTGTTCCCGAACAGCGTGGCCACGAGGCCGTACGCCACGTCGTCGGGCATGCCCGCGGGCACCACCAGCACGTTCGGCACGGCGAGGGTCTCGACGTCCGCCGTCGACCCGTAGACGCCCTCGGGCACCACGCCGTGCCGGTAGCCGTCGCCGTGCTCCGCCCGCATCGGGTCGACGACGTCCGCGAGCGGCACGAGGCGCAGCGGCATCTCCTCGGCGAGCTCGACGAGGCCCGGCGTGCGCAGGCCGCCCGACCAGAAGAACGCGTCGATCGTGCCGTCGCGCAGCGCGTCGATCGACTCCGTGATCCCCAGCTCGGACACCTGCAGGTCGGTGACGTCGACGTGCGCCGCGGTGAGGACCCGGTCGGCGATGAGGGACGTCCCCGACCGCGACGCCCCGGTGGACACGCGCAGGCCGCGCAGGTCGGTGACGTCCTTGACGTCCGACCCGGCGGGCACCACGAGGTGCTCGAAGTCGTCGTAGACGCGCGCGAGGGCGCGCACGTCCACGGGCTCGTCGAAGTCGCCGCGGCCGACGGCCGCGTCCTCCAGGGCGTCGGCCGCGGTGAACGCGAGGTCGGCGGTGCCGTCCGCGACCAGGTGGAGGTTCTCCACCGACCCCCCGGTCTCCAGCACCTCCACGTCGATCCCGTAGCGGTCCTCCAGGACGGCGGCGAGCGCCTGACCGTAGCCGTGGTAGATCCCCGTCGTGCCGCCGGTGGCGATGGTGAGGGTGCCGGGCAGCTCGTCGACCCAGCGGTCGTCGGCGCCGGTGCAGGCCGCCAGGGAGGCCCCGGCGAACGCCAGCGCGGCGAGCGCCGCGGCGGCGCGACCCACGGGACGGCGGGGGGCGGGCCGGGTCATGCGGGGTCCTCCCAGGACGGGACCAGCAGGTGGGCGCGCAGGCCGCCGCCGTCGGGGAGCTCGAGCCGCAGCCCGCCCCCGGCGGACGCCAGCAGCTCGGACGCGATCGCGAGCCCCAGCCCGGAACCGCGCACGGCGCTGTGGCCGGGGCTGCGCCAGAACCGGTCCGTGAGGCGGTCGAGCTGGTCGGCGGGCACGCCCGGGCCGTGGTCCCGCACGGTGACCTCGACCATGCGGCCGTCGGCACGGACCTCGACCTCGACGGGGGTGGCCGCCGGGGAGAACTTCAGCGCGTTGTCGACGATGGTGTCGAGCGCGGCGCCGAGCGCCGTCGGGTCGGCGGCGCCCCACAGGGCGCCGGGCGCCGAGCGCACCGTGAACTCCCGGGCGGGGTCGAGCAGGCGCCAGCCGTCGGCGTGCCGCTCGACCAGGTCGACGACGTCGAGGGGCTGGACCGGCCCCGTGGCGGCGTCCTCGGCGAGCAGCAGGAGGGCGTCGAGGATCTGCGCCATGTGCTCGGCCTCGGCGCGGACGTGCTCGACCTCCGCCGTGCTGTCCGCGGGCACGCTGAGGGCGAGCGCCTCGATGCGGAGCATGAGGGCGCTGAGGGGGTTGCGCAGCTCGTGCGAGGCGTTCGCGACGAACTCCTGCTGGCGCCGCATGAGGTGCTCGACGCGCTCGGCCATCTCGTTGAACCGCTCGACGACCTGGCGCAGCTCGGGCGGGCCGGTGGACGCCGGGATGCGTTCGTCGAGGCGCCCGCTGCCCATCTGCTCCATCGCGCGGTCGACGGCGCGCACGGGACGCAGCACCCAGCCCGCCGTGCGGTCCGCGACGAGCAGCGCCAGCAGGGCCGTCACGACGCCGCCCGCGATGAGGATGGCCCACGAGTACCAGATGCCGCGCCGCACCTGCGCGGTGTCGGACGACGTGACGAGGGCGCCGACGACGTCCCCGCCGTCGAACACGGGCTCGGCGACGACGATGTCGTCGGTGTCCCACGGCCAGACGTCGGTCGTCAGCTCGGCGCGGTGGCCGGCGAGCGCGGCGGCGCGCTCGGGGACCTCCCGGACGTCGAGCCCGGCCACGGCGACGGGGTCGCCCGCCTGGTCCACGACGGCGGCCCGCACCCCGTACAGCTCGTGGTACCGGTCGAGGTCGATCTGGACGAGGGTGGGGTCGTCCGTGAGGATCGACTGCCGCGCGGTGATGCTGAGGTAGGCGGCGTCGCGCAGCCGGTCGAGGAACACCTCCTGGTGGTGCGCCCGCGTGATGGAGACGACGTAGAACATGCCGAGCAGGAGCAGGATGAGGGCGATCGGCACGTAGATCAGCGCCATGAGGCGTGCGCGCACGTCACCGCCGTCCCGTGACGCGGTAGCCGACGCCCCGCACGGTCTCGACGACGTCGGGCTCGCCGATCTTGCGGCGCAACGACGCGACGTGCACCTCGAGGGTGCGACCCAGCCCCTTCCAGCTGGACCCCCACACCTCGCGCAGGATCCGCTCGCGCGCCAGCGCGGTGCCGCGGTGGCGCACCAGCAGCGCGAGCAGGTCGTACTCCTTGCGGGTCAGACCGACGACGGTGCCGTCCTCGCGGCGGACCTCGCGGGCGGCCAGGTCGACGCTCAGCCCGCACGCGTCGACCACCTTGGCCTCGCCGCGGCCGTCCCACTCCCGCGAGCGCCCCCGCCGCAGCACGGCGTCGATGCGCGCCAGGACCTCGCGGATGTCGTAGGGCTTGGTGACGTAGTCGTCGGCGCCGAGCTCCAGGCCGCGCACCCGGGCCTCGAGCTGGGTGCGCGCCGTCACCATGATGATGGGGGTGTCGGACACCAGACGGATGCGGCGGCAGACCTCGAAGCCGTCCATGTCCGGCAGGGCGAGGTCGAGCAGCACGAGATCGGTGCGCTGGTTCAGCGCGTCGAGCGCGCTCGCACCGTCGGCCGCACGGATGACCTCGTACCCGTGCTTGCCCAGGACGGACACCAGCGCGCCGGCGACGTGCTCGTTGTCCTCCACGACCAGCAGCTGCACGGGTCGAACCTAGCGGATCGGACCGCCCCGGGAACCGGACGTCCGGCTCCGGTGGGTCGTCAGGAGACCGCGTCGACCGCGCGGAGCTCGCGCAGCAGGTACGGCGCCATGGTGCGCGTGTAGGTGGTGGTGAGGTGGCTGTTGTCCCGGTAGACGTTGACGCCGCCGATGACCGACGGGCAGCGTCGGTCGTCGCAGTAGTAGTCGGTGAGGTCGACGTAGCGGCTGCCCGGCACGGCCTCGACGGTCCCGGCGAACGTGTCCGGGAACGGGAAGGCGCGCTTGCGGGACGTGTCGCAGCTCGTGGGCCCGACGACGTCGAGCTCCTCGAGGCACTTCGACGGGCCGGTGCGGTGCCACGGGTTGTCCGACAGCGCGACGATCGGCACGCCGGCGTCGGCGACGGGACGCCAGTCGGCGGCCATGCGCTCGACCTGCTCCGGCGCGGACCCGGACAGCATCTTGAGGTAGCCGGTGGTGACGACGGCGTCGATGCGGTCCGCGTTGTCGAGCAGCCACGGGCGCAGCTGCGCCTTCCAGGTCTCGCACGTCTCGGAGCGCTGCGGGTCGTCGTAGTTCATCTGCCCGGTGGTCCACGCGCAGGTGGCCTTGAGCTGCGGGGTGAGGCTGATGCGCCCCTCCTCGGCCAGCGCGATGAACGCGGGCAGCATGGCGCGGGCGTGCGAGTCCCCGACGAGGACGAGGTGCGGGACGTCCGGGTCGTCGACGGGACCGAACGTGCACTCCTTGAGGACGTCCTCGTCGCCCTCCACCCAGCAGTCCGGGTAGTCGGCGTAGTCCCCGCCGACGGCCTCGGGGGCGGGCACGAGCATGCCGTCGAGGTCGGGGTTCTCGCAGGGGTCCTGCGGGTCCATCGACCCGGCGCCGAAGCAGGGCGGCATGTCCGCGACGAGGCGTTCCGCGACCGCGGCCTGCTCCTGGGCGCGGGCGTCGGCGACGTACCAGCCGGCACCCGCGACGGCGGACACCGCGAGGGCGACGACGGCGGTCAGCCCCAGCGCGCGGCCGGGACGCTGCAGGCCCCAGCGGTGCGTGAACCGGGCCGGGTCCTCGACGTACCGCTTGGTGAGCGCGGACAGCACGACGACGCCGACGAGCAGCAGCACCCGGTCGAGCAGGCCCACCTCCCGGCCGAGGGCGAACGGCGCGAGGATGATGACGGGCCAGTGCCACAGGTACAGCGAGTAGGAGATCTCGCCGGCGTACTGCACGGGGCGCAGGCGCATGAGCGGCGCGGGCGACGCCGTCCCGGTGGGGGTGCCCGCCCAGATGACGGCGATCGTGGCGAGGACGGGCCAGATCGCGGCCGTGCCCGGGAACGGGGTGGAGGCGTCGTAGAGCAGGCCGCACCCGGCGATCGCGGCGAGACCGGCCCAGCTCAGGGCGACCCGGACGACCTCGGGCAGCGGCCGGACGCCGCGGGCGAGGACGAGCGCGAGCAACGCGCCCGCGCCGAACTGCCAGGCGCGGGTCGTGGTGACGAAGTAGGCCGACGACGGGTTCGCGACCGTCAGCCACAGCGAGTACACGAACGACGACGCGGTGGCGACGCCGAGCACCACCGCGGTCGCGGTGACCAGCGACCTGCGCAGGCGGGTCGCGAGCACCGCGGCGCCGAGGACGAGCAGCGGCCACACCAGGTAGAACTGCTCCTCCACCGACAGCGTCCAGTAGTGCTGCACGGGTGACGGGTCGTTCTCCGCGGCCAGGTAGTCGACGGCGTCGGCGGCGAGCACCCAGTTCTCGACGTAGAGGGTGGCGCCGATGGTCTCGCGGAACCACTGCTGCCACAGCGTGACCGGGACCAGCAGGAACGTCGCGACGGCCGAGACGCCGATGACGAGGTACGCGGCGGGCAGCAGGCGGCGGGCGCGGCGGGCCCAGAACCGTGCGAGCCGGACCCGTCCGGTGGACTCGACCTCGCGCAGCAGGTGGCCGGTGATGAGGAACCCCGAGATGACGAAGAACACGTCGACGCCGACGTAGCCGCCGGGGACGCGGCCGGGCCAGAAGTGGAACAGCAGGACCAGCACCACGGCGAGGGCGCGCAGCGCCTGGACCTCGAGCCGGACCGGCGTCGGGGCCGCCGGGGCGGCCGTGCGGGTCGCGGCGTCCTGGTCGGGGTGCTGCCCGGGGCGGAGCGTGGTGCTCACGTCGCGTGTCCGATCGGTGAAGGGGAGGTGACGCATCATCCTACGAGAGGCACCGCCCCGGGGGCGTCGTGATGGACTGGTCCCATGCCGATCTCGCCGCTGCCCCGACCCGACCGGATCCGCCTCGTCGTCACCGACATGGACGGGACGCTGCTCGACCCGGCGGGCGACGTGCCGGAGGGCCTGTACCCCCTGCTGGACCGGCTGCACGCGGCCGGGATCACGTTCGTGCCGGCGTCGGGCCGTCAGCACGCGACCATCGCCGCGGCGTTCCCGGCGGACCGGACGCCCGCACGCGAGGACCTGGTGATCGTCGCCGAGAACGGCACGCTGGTCACCCGGGGCGACGAGGTGGTGTCGGTGGACATGCTGGACGACGCGGTCGTCGCGGACGTGGTGCACGCGGTGCGCGGGCTGGGGACGACGCGCGGCGGGGGCGCGGTCCTGGCGGGGACGCGGGGCGCGTACGTGGAGCGGTCCGACGCCGCGTTCGTGGACCACGTGCGCACCTACTACAACGCGCTCACCGTGGTGGACGACCTGCTGGCCGTCGACGACCGGGTCCTCAAGGTCGCGGTCTACGACGACGTGGACTCCGCGACGGGCACCCTGCCGGCGCTGGTGCACCTGCGTGCGACGCACCAGGTCGTCGTGTCGAGCCCGCACTGGATCGACGTGATGAACCACGGCGTGAACAAGGGGGTGGCGCTGCGCCGCCTCCAGGCCGAGCTCGGCGTCGGGCCGGACGAGACGATGGCGTTCGGCGACTACCTCAACGACGTGGAGATGCTGGCGGCGGCCGAGTGGTCGTTCGCGATGGCGGACGCCCACCCGGACGTGCTGGCGCACGCACGGTTCACCGCGCCGAGCAACGCCGAGCACGGGGTGGTGCGGGTGCTGGAGGCGCTGCTGGACGCGCGGGTGCCGAGCGCCTGATCCTCAGCCCTGCGACGGCAGGGCGGGCAGCGGCCCGAGGAGGTGCCGCTGGACGGCGGGGGCGAGGAGCGCGACCACGTCGTCCACGGGCAACGTGGCGAGCGGTTCCAGCTCGACGACGTAGCGGGCGAGCGCGATGCCGATGACCTGCGTCATGGCGAGCTCGACGCGCAGCCGCCGCTCGTGCTCCGGGACGGTCCCCGCCAGGGCGCCGTCGAGCACGCGGCCCAGGACGAGTCCGCGGAGCCGGTCCCGGGCGACGTCGTGGGTGAGCGCGGACCGCACGACGGTGAGCATCTGGTCCCGGGTCTTTGGCGACTCCCACACGCCCAGGAAGGTGCGGGCCACGCGTTCCCCGAGCTGGTCGGGCGGGCCGGCGAGCGCCTCGGCCATGCGGTCGGCCACGCCGGCGGGCGGCTCGACCGTCTCGGCGAAGAGGCCGTCCTTGTCGCCGAAGTAGTGGTGCACGAGCGCGGGGTCGACGCCTGCTCGGGCGGCGATCCGGCGCAGCGTGGCGCCGCGGTAGCCGTGCGCCGCGAACTCGCTCCGCGCGGCGTCGAGGATCTGCTCGCGCGCCCCGGTGGTGCCCGCCGGTCGGCCGGGTCGTCGTCGGGGGGCGGAGTCGCTCATGGCACGACTCTAACTCACCCCCTGTTGACTTCATCGGGTGGTGAATTCATAGTGGGCTCATGAGCGCACCCGTGATCGAGGTCGACGGACTGACGAAGTCCTTCGGGAAGTTCGAGGCCCTGCGTGGCCTGGACCTGCACGTCGAGGCCGGGGAGGTGCACGGCTTCCTCGGCCCCAACGGCGCCGGGAAGTCGACGACGATCCGCGTGCTGCTCGGCCTGCTCAGGGCGGACGGCGGCACGGTCCGCCTGCTCGGGCAGGATCCGTGGGGCGACGTCGTCGACCTGCACCGCCGGCTCGCCTACGTCCCCGGCGACGTGTCGCTGTGGCCCGGCATGACGGGCGGCGAGGCGATCGACCTGCTCGGCACGATGCGCGGCGGCCTCGACGAGCGGCGGCGCGCCGACCTGGTCGAGCGGTTCGAGCTGGACCCCACCAAGCGGGGGCGGCAGTACTCCAAGGGCAACCGGCAGAAGGTCGCGATCGTCGCGGCCCTGGCGTCCGACGTCGAGCTCCTCGTCCTCGACGAGCCGACCAGCGGCCTGGACCCGCTCATGGAGGCCGTCTTCCAGGAGGTCGTGGGCGAGGCGAAGGAGCGCGGCGCGACCGTCCTGCTGTCGAGCCACATCATGGCCGAGGTGGAGACGCTGGCCGACCGCCTCAGCATCATCCGCGAGGGCCGCATCGTGCAGACGGGCACGCTGACCGACCTGCGCGGCGACGTCCGCACGACCGTGCACGCCGTGCTGGACCGCGCCCCCGACCCGGCGGACCTGACGGCGCTGCACGACGTCCACCTGGACGGCACGCGGCTGTCCGCCACCGTCGAGTCGGCGCGCATCGGCGACGCGATGACGCTGCTCACCGGGTACGGGCTCGCCTCCCTCACGGTGGAGCCGCCGTCCCTGGAGAGCCTGTTCCTCAAGCTCTACGAGGACGACGCCCCCGCCGACGCCGCGCCCGAGGTCGCCCGATGAGCACCGCCACCGCGACCCGCGCCGCCCACCGCGCACCCGCCCGCGGCGGCGCCCTGGCCGGCACCCGGCCGCTGCTGCGCACCTCCCTCCGGCACGACGGGCGCAAGCTCGCCCCGTGGGTCGCGATCGTCACCGTGCTGTCGGCGTCGTCGGTGCTGGTGTACCCGTGGGTGTTCCCCACCCTGGAGTCCCGGCAGGCGCTGGCCGGGGCCGTCGGGGCGAACCCGGCGCTCGGCCTGATCTTCGGTCCGGCCTACGACCTGACCACCGCCGACGGCTTCAACGCGTGGCGCGCGCTGGCGCTCGGCGGGTTCCTGGCGGCCCTCGGCGCGATCTTCGCCGTCGTGCGCGCGACCCGGGCGCAGGAGGACTCCGGGCAGGCCGAGCTCCTGGCGTCGGGCGTGCTGGGTCGCGGCAGCCGGCTGCTCGTCGGGGCGGCGATCGCGCTGATCGGGTCGCTGCTGGTCGGCGTCGTCAGCGCGCTCGTCACGGTGCTGTGCGGCGGCTCGTGGGGTCCCTCGCTGCTGCTGGGCGCCACCTTCACCGCGACGGGGTGGATGTTCGCGGGGGTCGCGGCGGTCACCGCGCAGATCGGGGCGGACGCCCGCACCGCGACGTCGATGGCGGTGGGAACCCTCGGGGCGCTCTTCGTGCTGCGCGGGTTCGCCTACTCGGTCGAGGCGCCGGAGTGGACCTCCTGGGTCAACCCGCTGTCGTGGATGACCGAGACCCGCCCGGCCACCGGGGACCGCTGGTGGCCGCTCCTGCTCGCCGTCGCGCTGACGGCGGTGCTGCTCGTGGTCGCGTTCGCGCTGCAGGCGGGCCGCGACTTCGGGCAGGGCACCATCAAGCCCGGCCCCGGCCCCGCGCGCGGCACCACCCGCACGCCGTGGCGGCTCGCCGTCCGCCTGAACCGCGGGCAGATCGTCACCTGGGTGATCGCGTTCGTGCTGCTCGGCGTCGTGTTCGGCTACTTCGCCACGTCGATCACGGACATCCTGGCGGGCGACTCCGCGGTGCAGCAGGTCATGGCTGCCGGGGCGACCGGCCCCGAGCAGCTCGTGTCGGCGTTCCTCGTGACGATCCTGTCCCTCGTGGGGATCATCGCGTCGGTGCCCGGCGTGCAGGTGCTGCTGAAGGTCCGCAGCGAGGAGACGGAGGACCGGGTCGAGCCGCTGCTCGCCACCGCCGTGTCCCGGCCCCGCTACTACGCGGCGAACGTGCTGCTCGCCCTGGCGAGCTCGACGCTGTACGTGCTCGTCGCGGGCGTGTTCGTCGCCTGGCTCGCGTCGACCGCCGACCTCGGCGTCGAGTTCGGCGACGTCCTGCTCCAGGCCGTCGCGACCGTCCCGGCGGTGTGGACGGTCGTCGCGGTGTCCGTCGCCGTCGTCGGCGCCCGCCCCGCCGTCAGCATCGCGGCGTGGGCCGGGGTGCTGCTCTCGTTCGGCCTCACCCTGCTCGGCCCGACGTTCGGCCTCGACGACTGGGTGCTCGGCATCAGCCCGTTCTGGCACGTCCCCAACGTCACCGTCACGGACGTCGACCTCACCGGGCTCGGCTGGATCACCCTCGTCACCGCGGGGTTCCTCGCGATCGGCTTCGCCGGGTTCCGGCGCCGCGACCTCGCGCGCTGACGACCGACGACGACGCCCCCGCACCGAGGACCGGTGCGGGGGCGTCGTGCGGTCGGCGCCGGCTACTTCCGACCGGAGGCGCCTGCCACCAGCGCGACGCCGATCGCCGCCAGCCCGATCTGCAGCGCCAGCTCGATCCAGTCGATGCCGCCGGTGTCCTTGACGCCGATGAGGTCGGCGATCCACGTGCCGATGAGCGCGGCCACGATCCCCACGAGGATCGTCACGAGGATCGAGATGTTCTGCTTGCCGCGCACGACCAGCCGGCCGAGCGCGCCGATGATCGCACCGATGATGATGGCGGTGATGATGCCGCTGACGGTCATGTCGGCCTCCCAGGTGTCCGGTTCGTCTGACGCGTCCCCGAACGTACGCCCGGCGCCCGGGCGCCGCGACCGGAACGAGCACCCCCACCGGGGACGCCCGCTCCGGCCGCCGGACGGTCAGCGGGTGCTGGCGACCTCGGCGAGGAACCGGGCGGACCGCTCGCGCAGCCCGTCGACCCGGCCCTGCACGAACGCGGCGCGACGCTCCGGGTCGTTGCCCGTCTCGAACGCCATCGGGCGACGACGCACGTTGCGGGAGCAGCCGAAGTCGGTGCACACGAGCGTGCCGACGGAGTTGCCGGCCTTCCCGGCGGCGCCGGCGCGACGGGCGACGTACAGCGACACGTCCGCGTCGTCGACGACGTCCTCGCACCAGGCGCACATGCCCTTGCGGCCGCGGCCGGACTTCGCGTCGGCGGCGCGCAGCAGGATGCCGACGGGCTCGCCGTCGACCTCCGCGACGACGTACGCCGCCAGCGGGGCCTTGCGGTCGGTCCAGCCCAGGTAGTCGAGGCGGTCCCAGTCGAGGTCGGCGAGGTCGGGCAGGGTCGCCTGCCTCGCCTCCCGCTGGGAGGCGTTGACGAAGGACGCGCGGATCTGCTTCTCGGTCAGAGGGTTCACGAGGGTCTCCCGGTGTCGGGGCGCCGTCGGGTGCGCAGGGGCGCACGGGTGCACGACGGCCAAGGGGTGGGTGGACGGCACGGTGCGGCGCCGCCCGGCCACTGGGTCAGACGGTGCCGGGGCGCGCGAGGGCCGAGCAGGCCGCGCGGGCCACCCCGCCTTCCACGATGCCGTGCATCGTCCCCTCCTCGTTCCCGCAGGGCCACGGCCGTGACCCGCCGTCCATGGTACGCCCGGGCGACGATCAGCCGCCGCCGCGCCGCCGTCGGGCGCCCGCCACCAGCACGGCCCCCGTGACCAGCAGCAGCACCGCGACCGCGACGACCGCCGCGACGTCCGTGCCCGTCCACGCCAGCGGCGCGGCGTCGTCCACGGTCGTGGCCGGCGGCGTGGAGACCTCCTGCCCGGCACGGCCCGGCGGCGTCGACGCGTCGTCGGGCGCCACCGGGGCGACCGACGACGCACCCGTCGACGGCTCCGGGGTCGGGTCCCCCGGGACGACGCCGGCCGCCGGGACCACGACCGTGGCCGCCCGGCACCCGGGCTCGCCGCCCGTCGGGCAGGTCGACTCCGGCGGCCCCGTGAGCCCGTCGGCCAGCACCCCCGCCGCGTCCGGGGACACCGTCGCGGAGAACGCGATCGTCGCGGACCCCCCGACCTCCGGCGTGCCCGTCCACTCCAGCCGTGGCAGCGCCGACACGTCGAGCTCCCCCGCCGACGCCGACGCCCCCACCCAGGTCGCTCCCGCCAGCACGCCCGTCAGGTCGTCGACCACCACCACCGGGTCGCGCGGCCCGTAGTCCACCTGGCCGTCGTTCGTCACCACGACCGTCCACGTCAGCGTCTCCCCCGGTCGTACCTCGGCGGCGTCGACGGACGCCTCGACGGTGAGCGCCCGCACCGGGGTGCTCGTGGCGCACGGCGGCCCGTCGCCCTCCGCACACGAGCCCCCCGTGACCGCCCGGTCCAGCACGAGGTCGCCGTCGGTCGGGACGTCCACCGTCGCCGACCACGTGATCGTCGCCGACTCCCCCGGCGCGAGCGCACCCACCCACGTCAGCAGCGGGAACGCCGCGTCGTCCACCGCGCCGACGTCCGCGGACGCGTCCCCGTCGTAGGCGGCGTCGTCCACCAGCCCCGTCGCGTCGTCCGTCACCGTCGCGGGGTCCGCCAGCGTGAACGCGGCCCACCCCGTGTTCGCCACCGTCGTCGTCACCTCGACCGCTCCGCCCGGCACGGCGCTGTCGACGTCCACCGCCGTCGCGACCTCCAGCCGGCGCACCGGGATGCTCGTCGCGCAGCCCTCCTCGGTGCCGTCGGTGCAGCTCGACCCCGGCGGCCCCGTCACGACGTCGTCGAGCCGCAGGTCGCCGCGCGCCGGGTCGTCCACGCGCACGGTCGTCGTGATCGTCGCCGTCTCGCCCACGTCGAGCGGGCCGGACCACGTCAGCAGCGGCAGCGCCGCGTCGTCCACCGACCCCACGTCCGCCTCGGCGGCCACGAGCTCCGCGTCGTCGAGGACCTCCGTGAGGTCGTCGACGACGGTCGCCGGCCCATCCGCCGGGTAGGGGACCTCACCGGTGTTCGACACCGTCACCGTGGAGGTCAGCGTGTCGCCCGGCTCCACCACGCTCGCGTCCGCCGTCCGCACGACCGTCAGCGTCGGCCCGGAGGCGTCGTCGGTGAACTCCACCCGGGCCGTGTCGCCCGGCGGGGCCGACCCGACCAGGTCGGTGACGTCGTCGGCGCCGTTCGTGTACGCCCCCGGCACGGCCGAGGTCACGTCGACGTCCAGCGTGCAGGACCCGGAGCCCGGGGGCGGCACCGCCGCCGTCACCGACACCGTGCCCGTGCCGGGCGCCGGGTCCCAGGCGGGGCCGTCGCACGTCGCGGTGGCGTTCGCCGGGTCCGCGACGACCAGCCCCTCGGGCAGCACGTCCGTGAACGACGTCGCGGGGTCGCCGGAGCCCGTGAGGGCGAACGTCAGCGTCACGGGCGTGCCGACGGGCGTCGTCGGGGGGTCGAAGGACAGCGCGAGCCGCGCGGCGGGCGGCACGTGACCGGGTGCCTCCTCCGGGGCCGCGAGCACGGGCCCGTCCGGGTCCGGGTCGACCGTGGACGCCGTCGCCGGGGCGGACCCGAGGACACCGGCCAGCACGAGCGCAGCGGCGAGCCCGACGGCCGGCCGCCGTCCCGGTGTCGCGGGTCCCCGCACGTGCACCGCCCCCTGTCCGCGCGTCGGGTGGGGGACGGCGCCGCCGTCTCCCTCCAGCCACTGTCGCACCACGGGCGCCGCAGGGCGCGCGAAGCCGTCCTCGGGACCTCGCCGCACGCCCGCGGTGCGGCGCGACGACCCGGCAGCCGGCCCCGGTCCGACGTCCCCGACTGGACCGCGCGGCCCGCACCGGCGACGCTGGTGCCCTCACCGAGCCCGGGAGGGTCCATGGCACGCACGGTTCTGGAGCGGCTGCGCAGCGAGTCCGGCGCGGCGCTGCTGCTGCTCACCGTCGCGGCGCTCGCCCTCGTCTGGGCGAACTCCCCCTGGTCCGGCGCGTACGAGCACCTGTGGGAGACGCCGGTGCTCGTGCAGATCGGCGACCTCGCGTTCGACATGGACCTGCACCACTGGGTCAACGACGGCCTCATGGTCGTGTTCTTCTTCGTGGTCGGTCTCGAGGTCCGCCAGGAGCTGGCGCTCGGGTCGCTGCGTCAGCGCAGCCAGCGGCTCCTGCCCGTCGTCGCGGGGACCGTCGGGGTGCTGGTGCCCGCCGCGATCTACCTCGCGATCGCGGGTCGCGTCGCCCCCGAGGGGTGGGGCGTCGTCGTCGGCACCGACACCGCGTTCCTGCTCGGCGTCCTCGCGCTGGTCGGGCCGACGATGTCCAGCCAGCTGCGCGTGTTCCTCCTGACCCTGTCGGTGGTGGACGACTTCCTCGCCGTCACCGTCATCGGCGTCTTCTACTCCGACGGCGTGCGGATCGGCCCGCTGCTGGTCGCCGTCGCGTGCCTCGGCGTGCTGTGGCTGCTCGGTCGGATGCGGGCGTGGCGCAGCGGCCCGTACGTCCTCGTCGTCGTCGTGCTGTGGGGGGCGACCGTCCAGGCGGGGATCCACCCCTCCATCGCGGGGATGCTCGCCGGGCTGCTCGTGCCCGCGGTGGCGACCCGCCGCGACGACGTCGTCGCCGCGAAGAGCCTGTTCCGGGCGTACTGGCAGTCCCCGGACGCGAGCATGGCCCGGGACGTCCGCCTCGGCCTCGCCCGTTCCATCTCCGTCAACCAGCGGCTGCACGAGGTGCTCCGCTCCCCCGTGTCCCTCGTCGTCGTGCCCGTCTTCGTGCTGGCCAACGCCGGGATCGACCTGCGCGGCGGCGCCCTGGGCGACGCCCTCGCGTCCGCGGTGACGTGGGGCGTCGTCGCGGGCCTGGTCGTGGGCAAGCTCGTCGGGGTCGGCGCGGGGACCTGGATCGCGCTGCGGCTGCGGCTCGGCACCCTGCCCGACGGCGTCGGTCCCGGCAGCGTGCTGGGCGGCGCCGCGCTGTCCGGCATCGGGTTCACCGTGTCGCTGCTGGTCGCGGGGCTCGCGTTCGACGACCCCGCCCACACGCAGGCCGCCACCGTGGGCGTGCTCATCGCCCTCGTCCTCGCCGGTCTCCTGGGCTGGGCGCTGTTCTCGATGGCGCGGGTGCGCTGGGGCGAGACCAGCGCCGACCTGCCCGTGCGCCTCGACCCGCCCGTCGACCCGGCGCGGGACCACGTGCGCGGCGACGACGACGCGGCGCACACCGTGGTGGAGTACCTCGACTTCGAGTGCCCGTTCTGCGCCCGCGCCACCGGCATGTGGAAGGACCTGCGCGACCACTTCGGCGACCGCGTCCGCTACGTGGTGCGGCACCTGCCCCTCGACGACGTCCACCCGCACGCCCGGCTCGCGGCCGTCGCCGCCGAGGCCGCGCACCGGCAGGGCCGGTTCTGGGAGATGCACGACCGGCTGTTCGCGAACCAGTCGCGCCTGACCGCCGACGACCTGCGCGAGCACGCCGTCGCGGTGGGCCTCGACCTCGACCGGTTCGACGCCGACCTCGGCGACGAGGCGCTGCACGCGCGCGTCGTGGCGGACATGGACAGCGCCCGCGCCAGCGGCGCCCGCGGCACGCCGACGTTCTTCCTCGACGGCGCCCGGCACCGGGGCCCCCACGACGCGGGCACCCTCATCGCGGCGCTGGAGTCCGCGGAGGCGGACGCCGCCGTCGACCCGGCGCGGCGCCGCCGGTCCTGAGCGGCCCGGGAATCTCATCCTGTCCGGGCCACCGGCCGCCACCTAGACTGCGGCGGACTTGTCCGACATGCGCCACCGGTCCACGGTCCCGGCGCGGCGGACCCCACGTCGGCGCGGAGGCCCCGGACCATGACCCTGTACGCGAGGAAGCCCGCCCGGATGGCGCTCCAGCTCACCGGGGACCTGCTGCTCCTCGCCTGGACGGTCGCGTGGGCCTGGGTGGGCCGGACGGTCCACGACCTCACCGCGGAGCTCGCCCGGCCGGGGCTGGCGACCGCGTCGGCCGCCGACGACATCGCGGCCCGGTTCCACGACGTCGAGGGCACGATCCAGGGCGTCCCGGCGGTCGGCGACGAGCTGGCCGCTCCGTTCGGCGGGGCGGCGACGGCCGCGATGGCGGTGGCGGACGCCGGACGCGCGCAGGCCGAGACCGTCACCGACGTGGCGTTCTGGCTGGGGCTGGCGGTGTTCCTGCTCCCGGTGCTGCTGGTGGCGGTGCTGTACGTGCCGCTGCGCGTGAACTTCGTGCGGCGCGCGGCCGCCGCGCGGCGCCTCGCGGGCTCCGACCCGGCGCTGCTGGCCCTGCGCGCGATGAGCCACCTGCCGCTGCGCACCCTCGCCCGGGTGTCGGACGACCCGGTCGCGGCGTGGCGCGACGACGACACCGAGGTCGTGCGCGAGCTGGCGAACCTCGAGCTCGACCGGCTCGGGCTGCCCCGGCCGCGCAAGGAGGCGCCGCGCCCGGCCCTGCAGTCCGTCCGCTGAGCGGCGGGCCGCCGGGCACACCACCGGCGCGCGCCGGGACGTTCGTATATCCTCAAGGTATATACGACGGGGGTGGACGATGCGCACGACGGTCTTTCGCAACAACCGCACGCAGGCGGTCAGGCTGCCCAAGGCGGTGGCCCTGCCGGACGACGTCCGCGAGGTCGACGTGCGGGTCGTCGGGCGGACCCGCGTGATCGAGCCGGCCGGCACCGGCTGGGACGAGTGGTTCGACCACGGCCTGCGCGTCGACGACGACTTCCTGACGGACAGGGACCAGGGCGAGGCCGACGACCGGGCAGGGCTGTGAACACTCTCTATCTGCTCGACACGAACGTCCTGATCGCCTTGCTCCGCGACCGCGGCGACGCCGCCCGGCGACGGCTCGTGGAGGCGACCGGGCGCGTCGGCGTCTCGACGATCAGCGAGATGGAGCTCGAGTACGGGATCGAGCGGTCGGCAAGCCCGGCCCGCAACCGTCAGGCCGTCGACGAGCTCCTCTCCCTCGTCGACGTCATCGACCTCGACTCCCTCGCCGCGATGCACGCCGGCCGCATCCGCGCCGTCCTCGCCGCCCGCGGGACGCCGATCGGACCGTACGACGCGCTGCTCGCCGGGCACGCCCGGTCGCTCGGGCTCGTCATGGTGACGAACAACGTGCGCGAATTCGCCCGGGTGCCCGGGCTGGAGGTCGAGGACTGGCTCACCGAGCCCTGACCAGCCCGGCATCCCGCTCCGCTCGCCGTAGGGCGGCGGCGACGTCAGTACACCGGGTCGCGCACCAGCGGGCAGGTCATGCAGTGCCCGCCGCCGCGGCCGCGGCCGAGCTCGGCGCCGACGATGGTGACGACCTCGACGCCCTCGCGGCGCAGCGCCGCGTTGGTCAGGGTGTTGCGGTCGTAGGTGAACACGACACCGGGTTCCACGGCGACGGCGTTGTTGCCGGAGTCCCACTGCTGCCGCTCGGAGGCGTACACGTCCCCGGCGGTCTCGACGACGCGCAGGCGCGGCAGGCCCATGGCGCGGGCGACGACGTCGACGAACGGCGAGCCCGCCTCGCTGCGGACCTCCACGCCGGGTGCCCGGTCCGACGGCCGCAGGACGTACGGGTGGATGCCGTCGACGATGCGGGGGTGGACGGTGACGAGGTCAAGGTCGGCGAACGTGAACACGGTGTCGAGGTGCATGGCGGCACGCAGGCGCGGCATGCCGGCGACGACGACCTGCTCGGCCGCCCCCGCGTCGAAGAGCGACTTGGCGAGCTGGCTGATCGCCTGCCGGGAGGTGCGCTCGCTCATGCCGACGAGCACGACACCGCCGCCCACGGGCATGACGTCGCCGCCCTCCAGGGTGGCCTGCCCCCAGTCCTGCTCCGGGTCGCCCCACCAGACGGTGGAGCCCGCGTAGTCGGGGTGGAAGGCGTAGATCGCCTTCATGAGGAGCGTCTCCTCCTTCCGTGCGGGCCAGTACAGCGGGTTGAGGGTGAGGCCGCCGTAGATCCAGCAGGTGGTGTCCCGCGTGTACAGGGTGTTCGGCAGGGGCGGCAGCAGGTACTCGCGGGCGTCGGGCGCCTCGCGGGCGAGCGACACGTAGCCGGTGCGGTAGTCGGCGGGCAGGTCGTCGGTGGACAGCCCGCCGATCAGGTGCCGGGCCAGCTCCCGGGGGGTGAGCGACTCCAGGTAGGCGCGGGTGCCGTCGACGAGGCCGAGCCCCACCTGGTTCGGCACGACCTTGCGGTCGAGCAGCCAGTCGCGGGCGGCGCCGATCGCCATGGTGTCCGCGAGCAGGTCGTGCAGCTCCACGACCTCCACCCCGCGGTCGGTCAGCTTGTCGACGAAGTCCTGGTGGTCGCGCTGCGCGGACTCCACCCACAGCACGTCGTCGAACAGCAGCTCGTCGGAGTTGGACGGCGTCAGTCGTTCGTGCGCCAGCCCGGGCGCGCACACGAGCACCTTGCGCAGGCGTCCCACCTCGGAGTGCACGCCGTGCACCGGCGGTTGCCGGTCGGTCGCGGGGCCGTGCGTCATGGTGCGTCCTTCCGTCGGGGTCTCACAGCTCGATCCACCCGGCCACCAGCGCCACGACGCCGACGACGGCGCCCGCCGCGACGACGACGAACAGCACCAGCTCGGCCGGGGTGAAGACGCGCCGGCCCTGCTCGCGCCGGGTCATGGCGAACAGGACGGTCGCGGGGGCGTAGATGACGAGGGACACCAGGAGGTAGGTGAGCCCGGCGGCGTACAGCAGGAACGCGGTGTACGCGGTGGCCAGCACGGCGACGACGAGGTCGCCGCGCAGCGTCCGGGCGGGTGCGCCGTCGTACGTCTCGCGGGTGGCGCGCAGCTTGAGCGCGTAGGCCGCGGCGAGCAGGAACGGGACGAGCGTCATCGACGCCGTGAGGTCGAGGGCGAAGTCGAACGCGTCCGCGGAGAAGTACGTCAGCACCAGGATCACCTGGGACAGCGCGGTGGACAGCAGCAGCGCGTTGACGGGGACGTCGTCGCGGGAACGGGCGAGGAACCGCGGCATGTCGCGGTCCTTCGCGGCCACGTACATGACCTCCGCGGCCATGAGGGTCCAGGCGAGGTAGGCGCCCAGCACCGACACGATCAGCCCGACGCTGACGAACACGGCGCCCCACGACCCGACGGCGGCCTCCAGGACGCCCGCCATCGACGGCTGCCGCAGCCCGGCGATCTCCCCGACGGGCAGGATGCCGTACGACACGATCGTCACGGACGCGAACACGCACAGGACGGAGACGAACCCGAGGATCGTGGCGCGGCCGACGTCCTCGCGGCGGCGCGCGTGCCGGGAGTAGACGCTCGCGCCCTCGACGCCGAGGAACACGAACACGGTGACCAGCATGGTGGCGCGGACCTGGTCGAACAGGGAGCCGTACGCCTCGCCGCCCCAGTTCGCGGCGAACACCTCGGGGTCGAACGCGAAGATCGCGAGCAGCACGAACACGAGGATGGGGATGACCTTCGCGACGGTGACGACGCGGTTGATGGCGGCCGCCTCCCGCACCCCGCGACGCACCAGCAGGAAGAACCCCCACAGCCCGACGGTCGAGCACGCCATCGCCAGGACGGTGTCGCCCTCCCCGAGCGCCGGCACCCACTGCCCCAGCGTCGACATGATGAGCACCCAGTAGGTGACGTTCCCGACGCAGGCGCTCGCCCAGTAGCCCGCCGCGGAGAAGAAGCCCGTGTACTCCCCGAACCCCGCCTTGGCGTAGGCGTACACCCCGGCGTCGAGGTCGGGGCGCCGCATCGCGAGCCGCTGGAACACCAGCGCGAGCGTGTACATGCCCGCCCCGGCGATCACCCACGCGACCAGGGCGCCCGCGACCCCCGTCTCGCCGGCGAACCGGGCCGGCAGCGAGAACACGCCCGCGCCCACCATCGAGCCGACCACCATCGCGGTGAGCGTGACGGGCGAGACCTTGGTCCCCGCCGTCCTCGTCGCCTCGTCGGTCACCGTCACCCCGTCCGGTCGCCTCGTGCCCTGCGTCGATGCTGGCACGGTCGGTGCCGTCCGGCGCGCGCTACATGCGTTCCTTCACCCCGGTGCGCACCAGCCACCAGTTCACGGGGTAGCTCGTCGCGAAGCCGACCACCATCGCCACCTGCATGGCGGCCCAGAACACCGGGGTGGTCACGGCCGCGCGGCCGCCGAGGACCTCGGGCAGCCACCAGAGCTGGACGACGGCCATCGTGCCGTACATGCCGACCTGCCACGCGGTGATCGACAGGGCGTCGGCCTTGACCGCCGCGCGCAGGCCGGCGCGCAGCCCCAGCCCCCGCATGGGTGCGATCGCGAAGTACTGGAACGCGATGCCGATGACGAACGCCGCGACGTAGTCCAGGACCCAGACCGCGTAGATGCGGTCGTCGAACAGCCAGTCGTACCCGCCGAGCAGCACCAGGGCGGGGACCAGCACCACCGTCCACTCGACGAGGAGGTCGCCGAGCATGCACCCGGCGCCGCAGTGCGAGGTGCCGGTGAACACCGCGACGGGCATCGGCGTCGCCTCGTCGTGCCCGTGGCGGTGCTCCTGCTCGCCGCGGCGCGGCGCCCGGCCCCAGCGCAGGTAGGCCGCCACCCACAGCAGGGAGCCGAACAGCGCCGTCACGGGCCAGACGACGTCCATGACGCGCATCGGCTGCGGTCGCCGGGCCACGTCGACCGCGACCCCCACGGCCGACCCCACGCCCAGGACGATCATCACGACCGCCAGGGTGACGACGGCGTCCGGGAAGTCGGTCGTGGTGAGCTCCGTCATCCGTCCACCGTGGGACGACGCCGCCGGGGGCGCAAACGGGCGCCCGGGGTGACCCCCGGGCGCCCGCCGTCGTGGAACCGTCACCCGTCGGCCGCAGGGCCGACGGGGACGGGGCTCAGTAACGCAGGTTCGTCAGGTACTCGAAGCTGTCCTGCGCGAACTCGACGTCGCTCGGGGCGCCGTCGCGCTCCAGGATGTAGAAGTCGACCTTGCCGTGGGCGGCCCGCAGGATCGGGGCCCAGTCGATGTCGCCCTCGCCGACGTCGGTGAGGGTGGCCCGGGTGAACGGGGCGTGGCCGTCCTTGATGTGGAGCAGGTCGATCCGGTCGCCGTACGTGTTCAGGAGGTCGACGACGTCGACGCCCGCGGCGGTGGCCCAGTAGACGTCCACCTCGAACGCGACGTAGCGCGGGTCGGTGTGCTCCTCGAGGATGTGCCAGGCGCTCTTCAGCTCACCCGTCTCCGGGTCCGTGTACATCGTCTGGAACTCGCCCGCGTGGTTGTGGCCGAAGAACTTGCCGGTGCCGTTCTTCACCGAGCGCTCGCCGAGCCGGTTCATCGTCTCGGCGGTGGCGACCACGTTGTCGTAGCCCCCCTGGATGCCGGGGGCCGCGAAGCCGCCGGACCCGACGAACTTCTGCCCGAGGTCCTTGGCGTTCTGCAGGGTGGTGTCGAACGTCGCCTCGTCGACGCTGCCGTGCGAGCTGGGCGCCTTGATGCCGCGGTCGCGCAGCTCGCCGCGGAACTCCCCGGCGGTGTAGCTCCCGTAGGAGCCGAAGCTCCCCGGGTTGCCGAACGGCTCCACGTTGCGCAGGCCGACGTCCTCGAGCTCGTCGAGGACACCGTCGATGCCGATCTGGGACTGCCAGCCGAGGTAGCTGAACAGCTGGATGCCGACCTTGTTGGCCGGGAGGGTCCGGCCCTGGCCCTGGCCGGGGTAGTCGTCGGCGTGGGGGTGCTCGGGCACGGCGCTGGCGGGACCGGCGGCGAAGGCGCCGGCGGCGAGCACGGCGCCGAGGGCGGACGTGGCCAGGATGCGACGGGTCTTGGTGGTGATCTTCACGAGGGTTCCTCCTCAGATGGGCAGCGTCGGTGCTGCACGGGTGGTCCGGTGGACGGCAGCGGTGCCGTCCGGAGGTGGGGGCGGGGCCGGTCGGCCCCGCCCCCGGAGGTTCAGCCGAGCTCCGCGACGATCGCCTGGGCGTCGCGGACGAGCACCTCCTCGTCGGTCGCAGCGGCGAACTTCTCCAGCGCGGCGGCGGCCTGGGCGTCCCGGCCGGCGGCCAGGTGACGCGTGGCCTGCCCGAGGAAGGCGTCGAGGCGGGCGGCCTCGGCCTTCGTCAGGGCACCGTCGGCGCGGAGCCGGTCGACGTGGGCGGCGAGGTCCTCGACGGAGGTCGTGACGGTGAACGTCACGGTGGTCTCGGTCGAGTTGCCGGCCTCGTCGGTGGCGGTCGCGACGAGCACGTGCTCGCCGAGGTCCAGCGTCCACAGGTCGAGCTCGCCCGGCTCGACCGCCTCGCCGTCGAGGGTGAGGCCCGACGACGCGACGCCGGACGTCGCGTCGGTGGCCTCGACGCCGAGGTCGACGGTCTGCGACGAGCCGGGCTCGTCGCCGTCCGCCACGCCGGTCACGGCGACCTCGGGGTCGGTGCCGTCGATGCGCACCGTCACCGAGCCGACCTCGGACACGTTCCCGCCGGTGTCCGTGGCCCGGTACAGGACCTCGTGGACGCCGTCGCCGGAGATCGTCGCCGTCCCGAGGAAGTTGAACTGCGGGAAGTACGGGAAGTTGGCCCACGTCTGCCCGCCGTCGAACGAGTACTCGGCGCTCGCCATCGTGCCGTTGTCGGTGAACACGATGCCGAGGTTCACGGCGCCGGTGTACCAGCCGTTGTCCCCGGTGGGCTGCGCCGGGTTGAGGGTGTGCCCGACCTCCGGGGCGGTGATGTCGGTGACGCCGTCGCCCTGGAACGTCAGGGTGTCGAGCTCGACGCCCCCGGTGGACGTGACGAACAGCTCGCCGGTGCCCTCGGGGAACGCCGTGACGTCCGCCTGGACCGCGGACCAGCCGGCCGAGGAGATCTCGGCGGTGGCGAACGGCTCGGCGTCGGCCGAGCCCCAGCGGAGCGCGATCGTGCCGTCGCCGGAGCCGCGGACCTCGACGCCGTCGATCCCGGAGAAGTTCACCGGGTCGTAGGCGAGGTGGTCACCGGCGTCGAACGAGACGACCTTGGACAGGCCGCCCGCGGTGTCGTCCTGGACGACCTCCACGCCGGACAGGGTGTCGGCGTGCTCGGCCTCCTGCGTGAACGGGTTGAGGATCAGGGAGACCTCGTCGGAGGCCGGCGGGATGTCACCGTTGCCGCGGTCGGTGTAGGTCGCGACGACGACGCCGAACAGCTTCTCCGTCACGCCGTGCTCCGGCGCGTCGACCGGGGTGGCCCAGGCGCCCGAGCAGCCGCTGCCGAGCACCTCGGGGTGGGCGTGCGTGTCGTGGCCCAGCCCGAAGGTCCAGGACACGTTCGAGCACACCGTCGCGGTGCCGTCCTCGGGGTCGGTCGTGCTGAACGAGTACGGCACGGCGTCGCCCCAGCCGAAGAACCCGCCGTTCGGCGGCGCGTCCGCGGACAGGGTGGGCGCCACGTTGCCGACGGTGATCTTGCGGGAGGTGAGGCCCGTGCGGCCGGCCGGGTCGGTGACGCGCAGGCGCACCGTGTACTGGCCGAGCTCGGTGTAGGTGGTGGTCACCTGCACGCCGGTCTCGTCGAACGTCCCGTCACCGTCGAGGTCCCAGGAGTAGGTGAGCTCGCCGCCCTCGGGGTCGGATGAGCCGGAGCCGTCGAGGTTGACGGTCAGCGGCGCCTCGGAGGACGAGATCTGGTCCGCGGCGATGACGGCCGTCGGCGACTTGTTGCCCTCGGCGTAGTCGACGCGGTAGAGGCCGGCCTCCGGGTTCTGCCGGAAGAAGCCGTTGCCGTAGTCGAGGATGTAGAGCGAGCCGTCGGGGCCGAACTCCATGTCGATCGGGCTGTCGGTGATCGCCTGGACGTTGTCGCGCAGCGCCGCGTTGGGCAGCACCTGCTCGACGTGCGTCACCGGGCCGTCACGATCCGGGACGGTCAGCGCGGCGATGTAGTCCTGGGAGAACTCGTAGAAGAACGCCTTGCCGTCCCAGTACTCGGGCCACTGGGTGTCCGGGCCCTCCGGGTCGTAGGTGAAGGTCGGGCCGCCCATCGGGCCCTGCCCGCCCTGCGCGTCGAACGTCACGAACTCGTCGAACGGCTGGTCGCCCGGGTTGTCGCCGTAGTAGACCTGCGGGGCCGTCGCCGGCGGCAGGACGTCGAGGCCGGTGTTCCACGTGGAGTTGTTCTCCGCGCCCGCCTCGCAGTCGAACCACGGGCCCGGCGTCGCGGTGGCGAAGTCCCACTCGTTGTAGTTCGCGTTCGGGCCGTGGCAGTACGGCCAGCCGCCGTTGAGCGGCACCGTGGTGCTCTGCCACTCGACGTAGCCCATCGGGCCGCGCTCCGCGCTCGCCGTGCCGGAGTCGGGACCGTAGTCGCCCCAGCTCACGGCCCCGGTGGCGTCGTCGACGTCGATCCGGAACGGGTTGCGCAGGCCCATGACGAAGATCTCCGGGCGCGTGCCCTCGGTCCCCGGCTCGAAGAGGTTCCCCTCGGGGATCGTGTAGCTGCCGTCGTCCTGGACGGTGACGCGCAGGATCGCGCCGCGCAGGTCGTTGGTGCTGCCGGCGCCGCGCCGCGAGTCGAACCCGGGGTTCATGCCCGGCGCGTTGTTGTTCGGGGCGAACCCGTTGGCACCGGGCGTGCTGGCCGGGGTGTTGTCGCCGGTCGACAGGTAGACGTTGCCCTCGGCGTCGAAGTCGACGTCACCACCCACGTGGCAGCACTGGCCGCGCTGGACCTCGACCTGGAGGATGACCTGCTCGGTGCTCAGGTCGAGCGCCTCGGCGTCGGCGTCCCACTGGACGCGCGTGAGCTGGTTGTAGCCCAGCCACTGGTCCCAGTAGGAGGCGTCCTCGCCGGCGGGCAGCGAGTTGGGGGCCGAGCCGGTCGGCGTGGTGGTCGGGTAGGCGTCGCCCTCCATGACCCGCGGCGCGTAGTACAGGTACACCCAGCCGGACTCCTCGAAGTCGGGGGCGAGCGTGACCGTCTGCAGGCCGTCCTCGGAGTTGGCGTACACGTCGATGGTGTTGACGATCCTGGTGACGCCGGTCGCCGGGTCGGTGTGCCGGATGTCGCCGTTGCGAGCGCTGTGCAGCACGCTGCCGTCGGGCATGACGGACATGCCGATCGGTTCGCCGACGTCCTTGGTCAGCAGGATCTTCTCGTAGTTGGACCAGTCGAGCGCCGCCTCGGCGCCCTCCTCGGTCCCGTGGTCGATGCCGTCGTGGGCCGCGGCCGTGACGGGTATCGCGAGGGCCACCGTGGCCGCCGCGAGGGCGGCGACGAGCCGTGAACGCCTAGAATTCACCGTGCACTCCCCTTCGAGGTCAAGTGCGTGAGGGCCCCGCCGCTCGCCCCGTCGCTGCCACGACGGATCCGGCTCACGGCGGGGTCTCTCACGTGATGCGTCGGGTCAGGGGTCCGGTCCCCGGCCCGTTCGTACGTCGTGGGGCGTGCTGCCCCGTCGTCCACCGTCGTCCACCGTGGTCCTGGTCGGGCGCGGCGAGCTGGGAGTGCCGTGGGCACCCCGGTCGGGGGACGGCGCCGCCGTGCGAGGCGGACGCGGTCCCGGCTGTGCTGGGCAGCGTCGGTGCTACCTGGTCGTCTCTGACCACGGGCACGACAGTAGCGCACTTCTGCCAAACGTCAAGCAAAAGACGTCAACTCGCTACCAGTTAACGCGTCACGGGTGGTCGAACGTGGTTGACTGGTCCCATGACGACGCCGGTGTACGACGACCTCACACCCGTGCTCCGCGCGCTCCGCGACGGCCGGCCCCGCACGCGGGCGCAGCTCGCCCGCGAGATCGGCGTCTCCCGGTCCACCATGTCGACCCGCGTCGACGACCTGCTCGCCCTCGGCCTGGTCACCCCCACCGGAGACGCCGGGTCCACCGGCGGCCGGCCCGCCAGCACCTTCGCGTTCGACCCCGGCGCCCGCATCGTCGCCGGCGTCGACCTGGGCGCCACCCACGCGCGCATCGTGCTCACCGACCTCGCCGCCCACGAGATCCTGGCCCACCGCGTCGAGCTACGGATCGCCAGCGGCCCCGGCCCCGTCCTCGACCAGGTCGTCGACGTCCTGCACGACCTCCTGGACCGCGCCGACCGGGACCTCGCGGACCTCGCCGGCGTCGGCGTCGGCCTGCCCGGTCCCGTCGACCACGCCACGGGTCGCCCCACCAAGCCGCCGATCATGCCCGGGTGGGACGGCCACGACGTCGCGGGTCACCTGCACACCCGCCTTGGGAGCGCTCCCGTGCTCGTCGACAACGACGTCAACCTCATGGCGCTCGCCGAGCACTCCTCGGCCCTCCCCCACGTCGGCCACCTGCTGTTCGTCAAGATCGCCACCGGCATCGGGGCGGGCATCATCGCCGACGGCCGCGTCCACCGCGGGGCGCAGGGCAGCGCGGGCGACCTCGGGCACGTCGCCGTCCCCGGCGGCGACCCCGTCCCCTGCACGTGCGGCAACACCGGCTGCCTGGAGGCCATCGCCGGCAGCGCGGCCGTCGCCGCGCGGCTGCGCACGCAGGGCGTCGACGCCGTCACGAACGACGACATCGTGGAGCTCGTGCGCGGCGGGTCGCCCGTCGCCGCGAACGCCGTCCGCGACGCGGGCCGGGCCGTGGGCGCCGTCCTCGCGTCCTGCGTCAGCCTGCTCAACCCGTCCGCCATCGTCGTGGGCGGGTCGATGGCGCGCGTCGGCGAGCACCTCGTCGCCGGGATCCGGGAGGTCGTCTACGCGCGGCCCCTGCCGCTGGCCACGCAGAACCTGCGCGTCACGACCAGCCGGACGGGGGCGAGCGCGGGCTCGCTCGGCGGCGCGTGGCTCGCCATCGAGCACGCGTTCGCGACGCCGGGGCTGCTCACCCGTCCCGTGACGCCCCTCGTCCTGCCGACGCCCGCACCGGCTCCGGAGGCGGTACCGGCCGGCTGACGCCCGTCGCGAGCCCCACCAGCAGGTCCCGCACCTGCGTCGCGGGGACGTGCTCCGGCAGGCCCACCGGGTCCGAGCACAGCAGCACCGGCCCGTCGGCCGGGTCCGCCGGGAGACGGCCGTGCGAGCCGCCCACGGGCGACGGGTCGAGCGGCACCACCCGCATCGTCGAGCGCAGCCCCAGCTTCTTGCGCGCCACGTGGGCCACCGCCCGGGCCTTCGCCCACCGGTCGGCCGGGTCCCAGAACAGCTCGGCGGGGTCGTAGCCGGGCTTCTTGTGGATCTCGACGGACCGCGCGAAGTCGGGTGCCACGGCGTCGTCGAGCCAGTAGTAGTACGTGAACCAGGCGTCCGGCTCCGCGACGAGCACGAGGTCGCCCGCCCGGTCGTGGTCCAGACCGTGCTCCGCCTTGCCGGCGTCGTCCAGGACCTCGGCCACGCCGTCCGTCGCGGCCAGCAGCTCGGCCACACGGTCACGGTCGGCCGGGTCGGGCACGTAGACGTGCGCGACCTGGTGGTCGGCCACCGCGAACGCGCGCGACGTCCACGGGTCCAGCAGCTCGCCGGTCGCGTTGTGGTGCACGTGCAGCAGCCCCTCGCGGCGCAGCACCCGGTTGACGTCCACCGGGCGGCGGGCCGGCGTGATGCCGTACTCGCTGAGCGCCACCACCGTGGTGCCCGTGCGGGCGGCGTCGTCCAGCAGCGGGGCGAGCACCTCGTCGACCTCGCGCGCGGCGGCCGCCGCCTGCGGGGCGTCCGGGCCGAACCGCTGCAGGGCGTAGTCGAGGTGCGGCACGTACACCAGCGTGAGGTCGTGGTCCGGCATCAGGTCCCGGGCCGCCGCGACGATCCACCGCGACGACGCGATGCCCGCCGTCGGGCCCCAGTACGTGAACAGGGGGAACGGCCCGTGCCGCTCGACGAGCTCGTCGTGCAGGGACGGCGGCCACGTCCAGCAGTCCGGGTCCTTGCGCCCGTCCGCGTGGTAGACGGGCCGGGGCGTCACCGTGGTGTCCGCGGTGGACCCCATCGCGTACCACCAGCAGACGTTCGCGACCCGGTACCCGGGCCGCTCCCGCCGGATCGTCTCCCACACCTTCTCCCCCGCGACCAGGCCGTGGTGCTGGCGCCACAGCAGCGGCTCGCCGAGGTCGCGGAAGTACCAGCCGTTGCCCACGATCCCGTGGTCACGGGGCAGGAGCCCGGTGAGGAACGTGGCCTGCACCGAGCAGGTCACCGCGGGCAGCACCGTGCCGAGGCCCGCCCGCGACCCGCCCTCCGCCACCGCGCGCAGGCGCGGCATGTGCTCCAGCAGGCGGGGAGTCAGCCCCACGACGTCCAGGACGAGCAGCCGGTTCACAGCGCCTCCATCCCCCGGGCGACGAGCTGCCCCCGGGTCCAGTCGAGCTCGGCCGCGATGCCCACCACGAGCCCGTCGTCGTCGACGGGGCGCAGGTCCTCGGGCAGCACCGACCACGTGTACGTCTCGGTCTCCAGGTGGTCGACCAGCGGGTGCGGCCCGCCCACCAGCCGGTCGAGGGCGTCGCCGAGCACGTCCGTCGTGCTCGCCGGGGGCGCACGGGGCCGGGCGTGCAGCGGGACGTGCACGTGCACGCGCCACGGCCCGTCCGTCGGCAGCCCGGGAGCACCCGTGCGACCGAGGGCGTCGGGCAGGTCGTCGCAGCGCACCACGCCACCGTCGCGCAGCACCCGCGTCTGGTGCAGGAACCGCGCCTCGACGAACTCCTCCAGCGCGGCCAGCGCCGCCGGGTCGCGCGGGTCCGGGCAGTGCAGGGCGGCGGACACCTGCGTCTTGACGACGTCGAGCCCGGCCCCCGCGACGGCGGCCAGCGCCGCGGCCGGGTCCTCGAACTCGCAGGCGAGGTGGCACAGGTCGAGGCAGACGCCGAGGCGTCCCGCGTCGACGCCGGCCAGGTGCTCGGCGAGTCCCGTCGCGGTCTCGCCGACGCACCCCGGCTCGGGCTCGAACGCGACCCGGACGCTCCGCCCGGTGTCGGCCTCGACCTTCGCGAGGCCGTCCGCGAGCCGGTCGAGCCGGTCGCGGGCGGCGGCGGCGCGGCCCGCGTCCCAGGGGTCGCGCCAGGCCAGCGGGAGGGTGCTGATGCTGCCGCGGTCGACGTCGTCGGGCAGCAGCGCGGCCAGCACGCGGGCCGCGTCGAGCGTGTAGTCGAGGCGTGCGTCGTCCGTCCAGTCCGGCAGGTAGACCGCCTTCTTCACCACGGGGGCGTGGAAGTCGCCGAAGGGGAACGCGTTGACGGTCACGACCTCCAGGCCCTCGCGGTCGAGGGCGGCCCGCAGGTCGTCGGCGCGGCCCGGGTCGGCCGCGAGCTCGTGCACCGCGCGGGCGGGGAGCCACAGGCCGAGCCCGAGCCGGTCGACGTCGAGGCGGCGGCGCACGGGACCGGCGAACCGGCGGAGCTGGTCGTGCAGGCCGTCCGTGTCCTGCGCGGGGTGGACGTTCGTGCCGTACGAGACGTGCAGCAGGGTGCCGTCGGGGTGCCGGAACCGCATGTCAGGCCTGCCCGGCGGGGATGACGGGCTCGCCGCGGCGCACCGAGTTGCCCTGGTACTCACCGGACGCGCCGGACGAACCGGCGGCCTCGTCCGCGTCGAGCAGCAGGCGCCCGCTCTGGCCGTAGAACTCGACCGGGTTGCGCCACAGGACCCGGTCGACGTCGTCGTCGGTGAACCCGGCGGCGAGCATCGCCCGCCCGGTCCGCCACGTCTTCAGCGGGTCCGAGCGGCCCCAGTCCGCGGCCGAGTTGACCAGCACGCGCTCCAGGCCGCGGCGGCGCAGGATCTCCACCATGCGACCCTCGTCCATCTTGGTGTCCGGGTAGACCGAGAACCCGGCCCAGCAGCCGGCGTCGTCGACGACGTCCACGGTCACCTCGTTGAGGTGGTCCACCACGACCATCTCCGGCGCGACGCCGACCTGCGCGACGATCTCCAGCGTGCGGCGCGTGCCCGCCGCCTTGTCCCGGTGCGGGGTGTGGACGAGCACCGGCAGGTCGTGCTCCCCGGCGAGCTCGAGCTGGCGCACGAACACCCGCTCCTCGTCCTGCGTCATCGAGTCGAACCCGGTCTCGCCGACCGCGACCACGCCGTCCTTCTCCAGGTAGCGGGGCAGCAGGTCGAGCACGCCGTGGCAGCGCGGGTCGTTCGCCTCCTTGGGGTTGAGGGCGATCGTCGCGTGGTGCACGATCCCGAACTGCGCGGCCCGGAACCGTTCCCAGCCGAGCAGCGCGTCGAAGTAGTCGACGAACGAGCCGACCGAGGTGCGGGGCTGGCCGAGCCAGAACGCGGGCTCGACGAGCGCGCGCACCCCGGCGTCGCGCATCGCCTCGTAGTCGTCGGTGGTCCGGGACGTCATGTGGATGTGCGGGTCGAAGATGCGCACGGGTCCGCCTCCTTGCGGGTCGGGGGCCGAGCGTCTCTGAAAGTCCGGCATCAGCCGTCGATTCCTGACTTTCAGAGACGCTCGACGGGGTCAGGGGGTGGTGGCGAGCAGCGCGAGGGCGTCGTCGGGGACGTCCCGCCCGGCGGCACGCCGCTCGGCGGCGTACGCGGCGACCATGCGGTCGAGCTCGGCGTCGCGGCGGGCGGTCAGGTCCGCGACGACGGCGAGCGGCACGCCCGTGAACAGGCACTTGAGGACGCCGTGGCGCCACGCGTCGGCCGGCAGGTGCGCGGCCGCGGACGGGCCCATGGCGGCGGCCACCAGCCGGGAGTCGTTGGTGCGCAGCGCGTCGAGCAGCAGCGGGACCGCCCGGTCGCCGACGTCGAGCGCCTCCAGGGCGAGCAGGACGGCGCGACGCTCGTCGGCGTCGCCCGTGCGGTACAGCTCGGCGGCCACGGCGGCGGCGCCGTCCGGCCCGGCGCCCCGCGTCGCGGCGACGAGCAGCCGCACCCGGGCGACGTCCTGCACCGGCAGGCCGTCGGGTCCGGGGCCGCGGCCCACCACGCGCGCGGCGCGGGCGAACGCCCGTGCCACGGTGCCCGGGTCGGCCCGGACCTCCTCCTCCAGCCCGGCGAGCCGCTCCTCCGCGGCCGGGTCGAGCGTCGTGCGTACCGGGGTCATCCGGTCACCCCCACCTCGTCGTGGACGGTCGCGCGGGGGCGCACGCGCACCCTCGCGGTGGCTGCGGCGTCGCGCAGCGCGGACATGCTGGAGCGCGCCAGCCGGGCGGCGGCGTGCGAGTGGCGGGGCAGCTCGACCGACGCGAGCCCGTCGAAGCCCACCTCGTCGAGGGCGGTCAGCACGCCGGGCAGGTCGACCTCGCCGGTGCCGAGCTCGAGGTGCTCGTGCACGCCGGGGAGCATGTCGTCCACCTGCACGTGCGCCACCAGCGCCCCGGCGGCGCGGATCACGTCCGGGCCCGGCTCGGTCTCGACGCACGTCAGGTGCCCGACGTCGATGGTCAGGCGCAGGCGGTCGGGGTCGCCGAGCGCGGTGCGCAGCCGCAGGAGGTCCCCGACCCGTTCGACGAGCATGCCCGGCTCGGGCTCGAACGCGAGGTCGACCCCCGCGGCCTCGGCGTGCCCGAGCACGTCCGCCGTCCCGGCCACCAGCCGGTCCCACCCGGTGGCGGACGACGTGCCGGCGGGCAGCACGCCCGACCACAGGTGCACGGCGGGGGCGCCGAGGTCGGTGGCGACCCGCACGGCCGTGGCGAGCAGGTCGACGCGGCGCTCCCGCCCCTCGTCCGACACCAGGGTGGGCTCGTGCTTGCGCCGCGGGTCGAGCACGTAGCGGGCGCCCGTCTCCACCACGACGCCCAGCCCGTGCCGCGCCAGCAGCGCCGCGACCCGCTCGGTGCGTCGCGCGAGACCGGGGGCCAGCGGGTCGAGGTGCATGTGGTCGAGCGTGAGCGCGACCCCGCCGTAGCCGAGGTCCGCCAGCAGGGCGAGGCAGTCCTCCAGGCGGTGGTCGGCGAACCCGTTGGTGCCGTATCCGAGCGTGATCACGTGGGGCTCACCGCCCGCGCGCCGAGCCGGGCCAGCGGTACCGCGGCGAGCAGCCCCACCGCGGCGGCGACCGCGCCGTGCCCGGCCAGCAGCGCGGCCTGGAGCGGCACCATGCCGCGGATGCCGACGCCCGTCGCCCGGCGGGCCGTGGCGGCGTCGGGGCGGCGGACCACGTCGGCCTGCGCGGGCAGGACGGCGGCGGCGTAGGTCGCGGCCAGCGCGACCACGGGCACCCGGACCCGGCCCGGCGCCAGGGCGGCGCCCGCGGCGGCGGCGACGGTCGTGGCGACCGCGGCCCGGCCCTGGTCGGGGGTCGTGCCGTGCACCTCCCCGCGGCTGACGGCCGTCACGGCCAGGGTGTGCGCACCCATGACGGTGGCGGGGACCAGGCCGGCCCGCCGACCGGCGGCACCCATGAGGACGTCGAGGAACCGTGTCGTGGCCATGACGGCCGGACCGGCCGGGGTGGGCTTCGCGACGACGTCGTACGCCCAGACCGTCGCGGCCAGCGCCGCGGCCACCCCGAGGGGACGGCGTCCGGCGACGGCGGCCGCGCCGAGCCCCGCCGCGGTGAGCCCCCCGGCGAGGGCGAGCGCCTCGCCGGGCCGCACCCGCCCCGAGGGGATGGGTCGCTCCGGGCGCTCCGTGGCGTCGAGGTCGCGGTCCGCCCAGTCGTTGAGGGCCATGCCCGCCCAGTACAGGCAGGCCGACGCCACGGGCAGGGCCGCCGTCCGGGCCCCGCACGGCCAGCCCGCCGCGGCGGCGCCCGCCAGCGAGTCCCCGGGGACGGTCAGCGCGGCGGGCAGGCGGACCAGCTCGGCGGCGTCACGCCACCTCATGCGGCACCGTGGGGCGCGACCCCGGCGTGCCCGTCGGCCCGTGCGGCGTCGCCGAGCCCGGCGCACCACCGGGTCAGCGTCTGCCACTGCGCGGCCAGCGCGTGCTCGGCGCTGCCCACGGGGTCCTTGAAGAAGAACCCGAGCTCCCCGACCGGGCCGGTGACGCCGACCTCGTGGGCCCGGGCGACCAGGCGGGCCAGGTCGAGGACGAGCGGCGCGGCGAGCGCGGAGTCGCAGCCCTCCCACGTCACCTGCATGCGCATGCGGGTGCCGAGGAACCCGTCGAACGTCACGTGGTCCCACGCGGTCTTCCAGTCGCCCAGGTCCGCGACGTGGTCGATGCGCACCGGGCCCTCGACGGGGTAGCCGAGCACCGCCTCGACGGTCATCGCCTTGGTGGCCGTCTTGCTCGCGGCCGCGGCCGGGTCCGCCAGCGTGCGGCCGTCCCCGCCGCCGAGGATGTTGAACGCCGACCACGACCGCACCGCCAGGGCACGGGTCGCGAACATCGGCGCGAGCGTCGCCTTGAGCAGGGTCTCGCCCGTCTTCCCGTCGCGCCCCGCCCACGGCAGGTGCAGCGTCTTGGCGAGCTCCTCCAGCGCGGGGATCCGCGGGCCGGTGGACGGCGTGAAGCACACCACGGGGCTGCCGGCGCGGAACGCGGCGTACGCGTACAGCGACGACGCCGGCAGCGGCGCCGTGCCGTCGTCGAGGCGGCGCTCGAGCTCGGTGAGCGTCAGGGCGTGGGCGTCCGGGGCGGGCGGCTCGGTGCTGGAGACGTCGACGACGACGACCCGCTCCAGGTCGTGCTCGGCGCGGAACGCCTCGATGTCGGCCTGGAGGCGGTCGGCGGTGGCGCGGTCGGCCGTGCCGCTGGCGCCGGGCCGGACGCGGGCGTCGACGGTGGCGAGGTCGTCGGCCAGCGCGGCGACGGTGGCGGCGGGCACGACACCGGAGGCCGCGAGCTCGTGGGCGCGCTCCACGATGCTGCCGGCGACGTCGTGACCACCGACGACGAGCTCGTCGACGCCGACGAGCCCGGCGCGGGCGACGTCGGGGAGCTCGCTGACCAGGCCGGTCGTGGGCGCGTGGCCGCGCGCGAGGGCGAGGGCGCCGAGCGTGGCCGTCGTGGCGACGGAGCCGCGGGCGCCGAGGAACCACAGGCCGGTGCGTCGTCGCGGCGGCGTGCGGGAGTCGTCGTTGACCATGGACCGCACGCTACGCCACTTATGATTTCTGTCAAGCAAATGTCGGCTCTCCGGCATCAAATCTTCGTCTCGGTGCCGACATCTCCCGGGACGACCATTGCGACGCCGTCCACGGCACGGCACAGTCGGGCACGTGGACGCCTCGCCCGCGGCCCTCGGCCGCGCGACGCTCGCCCGCCAGCACCTGCTGGAACGGGCCCGCCTGCCCGTGCCCGACGTCGTGCGCGCCGTCGGCGCCGTCCAGGCGCAGGAGCCCGCCGCGCCCTACCTCGCGCTCTGGAACCGGGTCGCCGGGTTCGACCCCGCCGACCTCGACGACGCCTTCACCAGCGGCACGCTCGTGCGGTCCACGCTCCTGCGGATCACGCTGCACGCCGTGCACGCCGACGACTGGGCGCCGTTCCACCGCGCCGTCACCGACCCGCTGCGCGGATCCCGGCTCAACGACCGCCGGTTCGCCCCGGCCCGCCTGACGCCCGCCGAGGCCGACGACGTGCGCGACGCCCTGCTCGCCTTCGCGGCCCGGCCCCGCACCCAGGACGAGATCCTGGCCGAGCTGACGCGGCTCCTCGACGCCGACCGCGCCCCGGCCGCCTGGTTCGCGCTACGCACCCTCGCGCCGCTGCACCACGTGCCCACCGGACCGCCCTGGTCGTACACCCCGACCCGGCGGCACTACCGGGCGGGCGCCACCACCGCCGCGGACGCCCCACCGCCCGGCGACGACCCCGCCGTCGTGCACCTCGCACGGCGCTACCTCGCGGCGTTCGGACCCGCCACCGAGGCCGACCTCGGCCAGTTCACCATGCTGCGCCGCCCGTTCACCGGGCCCGCCCTCGCCGCGCTGCGCGACGAGCTCGTGCCCGTGGGCGGCTCCGGCCGCACCACGCTGTGGGACCTGCCCGACGCCCCGCGCCCCGACGCCGCCACCCCCGCCCCGCCGCGGCTCCTCGGCATGTGGGACTCCGTGCTGCTCGCGCACGCGGACCGCACCCGCGTCCTGCCCGAGGCCCACCGGCGGCACGTCATCCGCCGCAACGGCGACACCCTGCCCACGGTGCTCGTGGACGGGCACGTCGTCGGGGTGTGGCGCGCCACCGACGACGGCGTCGACGCCGCCCTGTTCGAACCCGTCGGCCGCGACGACCTGCGCGCGCTGGAGGCCGAGGCCGCCGCGCTGCGCACGTTCCTCGCCGACCGGGAACCGGCCGTGTTCGGCCGGTACCGCCGCTGGTGGGAACAGCTCCCCACCGACGACGTGCACCGGCTCGCCTGACGGACCACGACCCGCATCCCCGGCGGGGCGCACGGGCCCTGGACTGCGACGGCCCGACACGACGGAGGGCGACGACCCGGTGCCTCCACCGGGTCGTCGCCCTCGTGCGTGCGGGGGTGCGTCAGCAGGCGACGCAGGGCACCTCGTCGCCGGTGGCGCGGCCGGTGCGCCCGGCGCCGGCGAACCGGCGACGGTCCCGCACGGCGACCCGCGCCGCGGCGACCCGCTCGGCCCAGGTGAGGCGGCGGGCGTCCAGGCGGAACGTCGTCGCGGCGGCCGCGTCGGACGTCAGCGCCCGCGCCTTCTCGGGCGCACGGCGGCCGTACTTGGCGCGGAACGCGGCGTCCAGCGGGCCGTGCACCTCGGGGGCGACCTCGGCGAGCGTCACCGGGTGCTGCGCCCCGCCGACCAGGAGCCGGGCCCGGCCGTGCGCCACCGGCGCGCCGCCCGGCATCGACCGCACGTACAGGTCACGGCCGTGGACGACCGTCCAGGCCGCCACCCCCGGGCCGTCGTCGGTGAGCAGGCGGGCGGTGGGTGTCGACGCGAGGTCTCGCAGGCTGGGGATGGCGGTCATGGGCGTCTCCTCGCGGTGGTGCGGTCGGGCGGTCGTGACGTGCGTGGGATGGATAGAGGTGTCCTCTGTCGGGGATGGGGATCGACGGGTCCAACCGCTGTGACCTGGCGCGCATTCCCGGGACGGTCCCCGCGCACCGGATCTTCACCGGGCCGGTCCACCTCGCCCGCGACACGGCCGTCACCGCGGGGCCGGGCTGCTCGCCGCCGCGGGGATCTCCCGGCACTTCGCGGGCGTCCTCGGCCCGCAGGCGGCGGTCAGCCGGGGAACGGGATCCTGAACCGCACGTCGGCGACGGGCACGACCAGCGTCGAGCCGTCGTCCGTCCAGCGCTCCGGGACGAGGAACAGCGTGCCGTCGCCCTCGGCGAGCAGCCGCAGGCCGGTGTACCGGAACCGGAACCGGTCGCCGTCGTCGGCCCGCAGCGCGGTCTGCGCCACGACGTCGTCGCCGAGCTGGAGGCGCTGCTCCGTGTCGAGGACGACGGCGGGCAGCACGGTGAGGTCGGCCGCGAGGTCCGACGCCTGCGTGTAGCCCGCCCACTGCGCGATCGTCGCGGTCGCCCAGAACAGGGCGGCGACCACGGTGAGCACCAGGAGCACCTCGACCGTGCGCACCGGGTCGGCGGCGCGTGCGGGGAGCGCCTCCTCCCCGTCCCCGGTGGGGACGTGGCCGGCCAGCACCAGGCCGTAGGCCGCGAGCGCGGCCCCGCAGCCCAGCACCAGCGGAGCGACCAGCGGGAACAGGACCCAGTCGCCCGCGACGGGGAACGCCAGCACGAGCACCACGCCGAGCACCAGCACGCCGGCGCCTCCACCCGTCAGGAGGCGGGCGGTCCGGCGGTACGCCGCCGCGTCCGCGGTGGCCAGGCGACGTCGCACCACACCGTCGGCGACCAGCAGCACCGCTCCCCCGAGCAGCAGCACGAGCATCGGGACCAGCAGCACCCCCGGGCTGCGCATCACGAAGTCCTGCGTGCCCAGGCCCAGCAGGTCCACGTCGACACCGAAGTACTCGAGCTGCGCCTGCGTGTGCACGTACCCGAAGTAGAACAGCACCGCCGTCACCAGGGTGACCGGTGCGACGACGCCGCCGACCACCGACCACACGTGCGCGATCGTCCCGCGGCGTGCCGAGTTCCCGGTCGCGGGGGCCGTCACGACGTGCCGCCCGTGCCGGACGACCCGTCGCCCCCGGTGTCGGTGTCCGTGTCGGTGTCGGTGTCCGTGTCGGTGTCGGTGTCGGTGTCCGTGTCGGTGTCGGTGTCGGTGTCCGTGTCGGTGTCGGTGTCCGTATCGGTGTCGGTGTCCGTGGACGGCGACTCGATCGGCCAGCCGAAGGGCGCGAACAGGGTCCAGAAGGCCCGGCCCCCGACGTCGGCGGCGTACTGGTCGCAGAGCTGTTGCGTGTCGCACCGGGCGTAGGCGTCGAACTCGACCGTGACCGACGTGGCGTCGGGCGAGTCGGGCCGGACGGCGACGGTGCAGGCGGTGCGGCCGGTGTCCAGGGTGGCGCCGGCGCACCGAGCCGAGCCCGGGCAGTCGGCGTCGACGACCGACGCGCCGTCCACGCTGACGTCCCGGATCGTCACCGCGACGCCCGCCGGCGGGGGCGGGTCGTGGAACGCCTCCCCGCACCAGACGTCCCCCACGAGCTCCGCGTCGCCGCCGATCGGCAGGCCGGCCAGCTCGATGCGCGGCGTCCCGTTGCCGTTCCCGTTCCCGTTGCCGTTGCCGTTCTCCGAGGCCGTGCTCTGGTCCGTCGACCGTTCGCCGTCGTCGCCCGGTGGCGCGGTCACGACACCGCACCCCGCGGAGACGGCCAGCAGCAGCGCGGCGGCCAGCACGGCAAGTCGTCGTCGCACGTCCGTCACCCCCCTGACCGACGTGGCCGGAGCGCACCGGGCGCACCGGCCCCTGCACGTGGGGAGCGACGTCGCGGACCGGCTGATACGTGCGCCGGGCGACCGGGGTCAGTGCCCGGTGGTCCGGTGCTGCCGCCGACCCAGCCACTTGACGGCCTCGACGGCGAGGAAGACGACGACGGACAGGGCGAGGCACTTGCCCCACTCGGCGGCGCCGATCGGGGCGGAGGCGAACCAGTCGTGCATGACGGGGACGTAGACGAACACGCACTGGAGGACGAGGAGGGCGCCGGCGGAGATCCAGATGACGCGGTTCCCGCGCAGCACGTCCACGGTGAGGCTGGACCGGTCGAGGAACCGGCAGTTGAACAGGTAGGCGAGCTGGCCGAGTGCGAGCATGGTGACGGCCGTCGTCTGGGCCTCCGCCAGCGGGGCGCCCTGCGCGCGCTCCAGGTAGAACAGGGCCATGGTGGCGCCGCCGATGAGCACCGACACCACGAGGATGCGGCGCAGGAACACGGCGTCCAGGATGTTCGCGGCCGGGTCGCGGGGGGCGCGTCGCATGACGCCGGGCTCGGCGCGCTCGTAGGCGAGGCCGAGGGACAGGGTGACGGCGGTGATCATGTTGATCCACAGCACCTGCACGGGCGCGAGGGGCAGCACGAGGCCGAACAGCACCGCGACGAGGATGACGAGGGACTGGGCGCCGTTGGTCGGCAGGAGGAACAGCACGGACTTGCGGATGTTGTCGTAGATCCGCCGCCCCTCCTCCACGGCACGCTCGATGGTCGCGAAGTTGTCGTCCGCGAGGACGACCTCGGCGGCCTCCTTGGTGGCCTCCGTGCCCTTGATGCCCATCGCGACGCCGACGTCGGCCTGCGTGAGGGCGGGGGCGTCGTTGACGCCGTCGCCCGTCATCGCGACGACCTCGCCGTGCGACTGCAGGGCGGAGACGATGCGGATCTTGTGCTCCGGGCTGGTGCGCGCGTACACGTCGACGTCGCGGACCACGGCCTTGAGCTGCTCGCCGGTCATCGCCTCCAGCTCGGGCCCGGTGAGGACGGTCGGGGCGTCCGCGCCGTCGGCCGGGTGGTCGACGATGCCCATCTCGCGGCCGATCGCGACGGCGGTGCCCGCGTGGTCGCCGGTGATCATCTTGACGCGGATCCCGGCCTGCCGGCACTCGGCGATGGCGTCCACCGCCTCGGGGCGTGGCGGGTCCACGATCCCGACGAGCCCGCACATCTCCAGGCCGCGGTCCACGTCATCGGCGTCCAGGCGCGTGGCGTCGGCGGGGGCGGTGGTGCGGGCCGCGGCGAGGACCCGCAGGCCCTGCGCGCCGAGCTCGTCGATGTGCGCCTCCCACGCCGCCCGGTCCAGCGGTGCGGATCCGCCGTCGGGCGTCGTCTGGGTGGCGCAGCGGTCCAGCACGCGGTCCGGCGCACCCTTGAGGTGCACGAACCCGGCGCCCGACGGGTCGCGGTCGAGCGTCGCCATGAACTTGTTCGCCGACTCGAACGGCACCACGGCCGCCCGGGTCCACCCGGCCGGGTCCACACCGGCCTTGGTCCCGAGCGTGCGCAGCGCACCCTCGGTGGGTTCCCCGACGAGCCGCCAGCCGTCCGGGTCCTCGGCGTCCGGCACGAGCCGGGCGTCGTTGCAGAGCATCATCACGGTGGCCAGCGCCGCGAGGTCGGGGTGCCCGGCGAGGTCGGCGCGCGCCCCGCCGGTGGTGGTGACCTCCCCGACGGGGGCGTAGCCGATGCCGTCGACGCCGAACGTCCCCTGCGCGGTGCGGACGGTGCGGGCCGTCATCTCGTTCTTCGTCAGGGTGCCCGTCTTGTCCGAGCAGATCGTCGTCACCGAGCCGAGGGTCTCCACCGCGGGCAGCTTGCGGGTGATGGCGCGGCGGCGCGCCATCTGCTGCACGCCGAGGGCGAGGGTGATGGTGACCAGGGCGGGCAGGCCCTCCGGCACGGCGGCGACCGCGAACCCGATGGACGCCGAGATCAGCTCGGGCACGTCGAAGTCGTGCAGGACCCGGCCCACGATCACCATGACGACCGCCATGACGAGGATGAGGACGGCCAGCACCTTGCCGAACCGGTCGAGCTGCTTCGTCAGGGGCGTCTCCAGGCTCTCGACCTCGGAGATCATCGTCTGGATGCGGCCGATCTCCGTGGCCCGCCCGGTGGCGGTGACGACGCCGACGCCCTGCCCGGCCGCGACGAGCGTCCCGGAGAACAGCATGCTGGTGCGGTCCCCGACGCCCGCGTCGGCCGCGACGGGCGCCGCCGACTTCGACGCCGGCACGGACTCGCCCGTCAGGGCGGACTCCTCCACCCGCAGGTTCGTCGCGTCCAGGAGCCGCACGTCCGCGGGCACGCGGTCGCCCGACCGCACCCGCACCACGTCGCCCGGCACGACGTCGTCCGCGTCGACCGACGCCCACGCACCGTCCCGCCGCGCCTCGGCGTGCGTGGAGAGCATCCGGCGGATGCCGTCGAGGGCGCTCTCCGCACGCCCTTCCTGGACGAACCCGATCGCCGCGTTGATCACCGCGACGGCGAGGATGACGGTGAAGTCGACCCAGTCCCCCAGGGCCGCCTTGAGCACGGCGGAGACCAGCAGGATGTAGATGAGGATGTCGTCGAAGTGCACGAGGACCCGCTTCCACAGCGGGTCGCGCTGCGGCGGCGGGAGGCGGTTGGGCCCGACGTCGGCCAGCCGCGCGGCGGCGTCGTCCGCGGCGAGCCCGTCCCGGGAGGTCGTCAGGGCGTCGAGCACGGCGCCGGGCTCGTGGGCCCAGGGCGCCGTGATGGTCCCGGTCGTGGCGTCGGACGTCGAGGACATGGGTCCATTCGACCCCTCGGGGTCGGGTCGTGCGCGACGAACCCGCCGCCACCGCGCCGGTGTGACGACATCAACACCCCGAAGCGTCGTGAAGAGGCCACACGTGCCCCTAGGCTCGAGGCCATGGACGCGCGCGAGGTGACGCACCTGCCCGGTCGACGACACACCCGCGGGTGGGTGTTCGGCAGCATGCTCGCCTCGGCGCTCATCAGCCTCACCGCGTCCCTCGTGCTGTCGATCGATGCCGTCGTCCTCGCCGCGAACCCCGAGGCCGACCTCTCCTGCAACCTCAACGCCGTCCTGTCGTGCGCCGACGTCGCCCTGTCCTGGCAGGCGCAGGTCCTGGGCTTCCCCAACGCCTTCCTCGGGCTCATCGCCGAGCCCGTGGTCATCACGATCGCCGTGGCGAGCCTCGGCGGCGTGAGGTTCCCCCGCTGGTTCATGGCGGCCGCGCAGGGCGTCTACACGATCGGCCTGCTGTTCGCGTACTGGCTGTTCGTCCAGTCGTACTTCGTCATCCACGCGCTGTGCCCGTGGTGCCTGCTCGTCACGGTGTCCACCACGGTGGTGTTCATGACGCTGCTGCACTGGAACGTCATGGAGGACAACCTCTACCTGCCGCGGCGCGTGCAGCGGTGGGCCGTCTCCATGGTGCGCATCGACGCCGACGTCTACCTCACCATCACGTGGATCGTGCTGCTCGCCGCCGCCATCGTCTGGCGGTACGGGTACGTCCTGATCGGCTGACGACCCTCGCGGCGGACCTCAGAAGTCCCTCACGCCCCTTGACCGGGCACGACGCGGCCCCCACGCCAGCCGGCACCCCCTCCGAGGAGGCCCCCGACGGACCGGCCGCGGCCCTGCCGGAGTGCGACGGATTCCTGCTGAGCGAGGGCGAGGAGATCGACGGGCGGACCGTCGGGGAGTGCGTGGCCGCGGCGATGGTGCTCGCCGGCAGCGGCGTGCAGCGGGTCGACTCCGACGACGGCACTTCGTCGACGGTCAGCTTCCGCTGGGACCCCGACTACGCGATGAGCGTCGACGGCGACCAGCAGGTCGTCGTCGAGGGCGACACGGGCTGGGTGCGGATGCCGGGCACCGGATGGGTGCAGGCGGACCCGGACTCGTCGGACCCGCAGGTGGTGATGGCGACCGGCGTCGTCGACCTGGTCCGGGTGTTCTCCGACCCGCGCGTGCTGGCGGAGGGGTTCGCGGCCGCACCCACGTGGACGGTCGTCGAGGAGGCCCCGGTCCCGGCCGACGACGCCGTGGCGGACGTGGCCTGGCGGCTCGAGCCGGAGGGCGGGGTGCTGCCGCTGGGCGACGTGTCGGTGACCGACTACGAGCTGTGGCTCCGCCCCGACCACCTCGGTGTCCTCGCGCGGGGGACGAGCAGCTACGCGGGCGTCAGCGTGACGACCAGCAACACGTTCCTGAGCTGGGGCGGCGACGTCGACATCCCGGATCCCTCGGCCTCCTGAACGGCCGCGGCGGGGCGCCCTGCGTGCACCCCGCGGAGCACTCGTGAAGCCTCGGCGAACATATCGGGCAACGATCACTACCTATTGACTTTCGATAGGCACGGGCACGAGGGTCGTCCCCATGTCCCGGACCTCACGCCTCGTCGTCCCGCTCCGCGTCGTCCTCGCCGCCGTCCTCGGCGCGCTGCTCGCCACCCAGGTCGCCGTGCTGCCCGCGGTGTTCGCGCACATGGCCGACCAGACCCCCGAGCTGGCCGCCCTCCGGTGGCCGCTGCTCGCGCTGACGGTCGTCGTCCTCGCCTGCGTCGAGGTCGTCGTCGTGTGCGCCTGGCGGCTCCTGACGATGGTCCACGAGGACCGCATCTTCAGCGACCGGTCGCTGCGCTGGGTCGACGTCATCCTCGGTTCCGTCGCGGTGGCCTGGCTCCTGGTCCTCGTCGCCGCGCTGCTCGTCGCCGCGGCCGTCGGCCCCACCGGCGTCGCCGCGGTGCTGCTCGTCGTCGTCCTCGTCGGCGCCGCCGTCGGGCTGCTCATGGTGGTGCTGCGTGCCCTGCTGGTCCAGGCCACGACGCTGCGCACCGACCTCGACGGGGTGATCTGATGCCCATCGTCGTCCGCCTCGACGTCGAGCTCGCGCGCCGCAAGATGAGCGTCGGCGAGTTCGCCGACCGCGTCGGCCTCACCCCCGCCAACGTCGCCGTCCTCAAGAACGGCCGCGCCAAGGCCGTCCGGTTCTCCACGCTGGAGGCCATGTGCCGGGTCCTGCGCTGCCAGCCCGGCGACCTGCTCGAGTGGGTCGACGACGACGGTGAGGAGCCCCGATGACCGGCCGCGCGCCGTCCACGGACGTCCTCGTCGTCGGCGCCGGCCTCGCCGGGCTGCACACCGCCACTGGGCTCGCCCGCCGCGGCCACGACGTCGTCCTGGCCGAACGCCGCCCCGACCTCACCGGCACCGTCCGCACCACCGGGATCTTCGTGCGTCGCACCCTGGAGGACTTCGACCTGCCGCCCGCGCTCCTCGGGCCTCCCGTCCGCCGCATGGTGCTGTACCCGCCGTCCCACCGCCGGCCCGTCGTGCTCGACAGCCGCCGCGACGAGTACCGCGTGGGCGACATGCGCGGCCTCTACCGCGACGGTGCCGAGCAGGCCGCCGCCGCCGGCGTGCGCATCCTGCTGGGCACCCGCTACGTCGGCCGGAGCGCCGGGCGGCACCTCCTGGAGGGCCCGGACGGCGCGGTCGAGATCGCCGCCCGGTACGTCGTCGGGGCCGACGGGGCCCGGTCCGGCGTCGCCCGCGAGCTCGGGCTCGACCGCAACCGGGAGCTCCTCGTCGGCGCCGAGCACGTGTTCGACGTGCCCCGCCGGGACGTCGTGCCCGCGTTCCACTGCGTCGTCGACCCCCGGCTCGCACCCGGGTACCTCGCGTGGGTGCTCGACGACGGCGAGCACGCGCACGTGGGCGTCGCCGGGTACGCGCGCCGCTTCCCGCACGGCATGCACCACGCGCTGCGGCAGTTCGCCGCGGCGGCCCCCGGACTGCGCGGGACCACCCGCCCGGACCAGGTCGAGCACCGCGCGGGACCGATCCCCGTCGGCGGGCTGCTGCGACGCATCGCGTCGCCCGACGGCCTGCTCGTCGGCGACGCCGCCGGCGCCGTCTCCCCGCTCACCGCAGGGGGGCTCGACCCGTGCCTGCGCCAGTCCGCGCACGCCGTCGACGTCCTCGACGATGCCCTGCGCACCGGCCGGCCCGACCCGCTGCGCCACTACGACGGCGCCGCGTTGCGGACGCAGTTCCGCGGCCGGATCGCGATGCGGCGCGGACTGAGCCTCGTCCGCACGCCGGCCGTCGCCGAGGCCGGGGTCGCCGCCCTGCGCACGCCACCGGGACGCGCCGCGGCCCGGCAGATCCTGTTCGGCGACGGATCGTTCCCCGACCCCGTGCCGGTCCCCGTGCCGCCCGTCCCCGCGCGCGTCGAGCGTCTCCGAACGTCAGCGAAACGGCCCTGACGGCGGACGTTCAGAGACGCTCGGCGGGTGCGGGCGCACGGCCGACCGGCCCGGTCAGTCCGCCCGCGCGGTCGGCGCACCCTCGGCGGTCGGACCCGACGACGTGGCGGACTCGGCGAGCGCCGTCGCCGCCCAGGTCGCCAGCAGCCGCAGCCCGTCGTCGGACGGCGAGCCGGGCGCGGCGGTGTACACGTTGAGCTGGAGCCCGGGGTCGCCGGGCAGCTCGAGCGCCTCGTAGTCGAGCTCGAGGTCGCCCACGGCCGGGTGGTGGAACACCTTGGTGCCGGTGCGGTGCAGGCGGACGTCGTGCGACGCCCACAGGCGGCGGAAGTCCTCGCTGCGGGTGGACAGCTCGCCGACGAGCCCGGTGAGCGTCGAGTCGTAGGGGTTGCGCCCGGCCTCGGTGCGCAGGATGGCGACGGCGTCGTGCGACACCTTCGCCCACCGGTCGCCCCAGAAGCGTTGCGCGCCGGGGACGTCGAGGAAGTGGAAGCGGGCGGTGTTGAGCGGCCCGGCGGGGTCGTACGACGGGGAGTCGTACATGGGCGCGTACAGGGCGCGGCCGAGCGTGTTGGTGGCGAGGACGTCGAGGCGGCCGTTGCGGACGGCGACGGCGGCACCCGTCATGGTGTCGACCATGCGCTGCACGACGGGCCGCACGGTGGCGGGCCTGCGACGCTTCGCCCGCGTCCGTGCGGCGCCGCTCGCGTTGGCGGCCCGCGCGAGGTCGGCGAGGTGGAGCCGTTCGGCCTCGTCGAGCTGGAGCGCCTCCGCGAGCGCCTCCAGCACGGACTCGGACACGCCGCCGAGGTTCCCGCGTTCGAGGCGCGTGTAGTAGTCGACGCTGACGCCGGCGAGCATCGCGACCTCCTCGCGCCGCAGCCCCGGCACGCGCCGGTTGCCGCCGTAGGCGGGAAGCCCCGCGCGGTCCGGGGTGATCCGGGCGCGGCGCGAGGCGAGGAACTCTCGTGTCTCGGCCTTCAGGTCCATGCCTCGACGGTACGTCCCGGCGCCCGCGCGCGGGAGGTACTGCCGGTACCGGGCACGTCCGGGACTCCCCCGCGAGCACCGGCCGTCGTGGGATGGACGTCATGACCACCACCCGCACCCCGGCCCCGTCCTCGGCCGCGCCGTCCCGCACCAGCCAGTACCTGCAGGACGTGCGCGGGTTCTCCGCGCTCCTGGCGGGGGTGGCGTACTTCCCGATGACGGCGGTGAACTTCGTCGTCGCGCTCGCCGTGCCGCGCCTCCAGCGGCGCACGAGCGGGCCGGTGCTGCTCGTCGCGGGCCTCGTGCTCGCGGTGGCGGGCATGGCGTGGCTGGGCCTGATCGACGACGGCACGTCGTACGCCGTCGGGGTGGCGCTGCCGATGGCGCTGATCGGCGCCGGGCAGGGGCTCGCTTTCGGGCCGCTGACGGCGTCCGGGATCGCCCGGGTCGACGCGGCGGACGCCGGCGCGGCCTCGGGTGTCGTCAACACGTTCCACCAGCTCGGCGGCGCGCTGGGCCTGAGCCTGGTCCTGGCCGTCACGACGACGTTCGGCGGGGCGATGCTCGCCGGGTCGGTGCTGCTGGGCGCGGCACTGGTGGCCGCCGTCGTCCTCGTCCTGCCGAGCGCCGCCGGCGTGCGGCGTCAGGCTCGAGGGGTGTCCGGTGAGCGGGGTACCAGCAGGGCCTCCCGCCGCACCCGTCCCGTTCCTACCGTGAGAGGCATGACCGTGAACCAGATCCCCGCCCTCACCCTGAACAACGGGGTCGAGATGCCCGCCCTCGGGTACGGCGTCTTCCAGACCCCGCCCGACGAGACGGTCACCGCGGTCGAGGCCGCGCTGGCCACCGGCTACCGCCACGTGGACACCGCCGCGGCGTACGGCAACGAGCGGGAGGTCGGCGAGGCGATCCGCCGCTCCGGCGTCCCCCGGGACGACATCTTCCTGGAGACGAAGGTGTGGATCAGCGACTTCGGGTACGACGCGACGCTGCACGCGTTCGACAAGAGCGCCGGCAAGCTCGGCGTGGAGCAGCTCGACCTGCTGATCCTGCACCAGGCGCTGCCGAGCCGGTTCGACCTCACCGTCGACGCGTACCGCGCCCTGGAGAAGCTCCTCGCGGACGGCAAGGTCCGCGCGATCGGTGTCAGCAACTTCATGCCCGAGCACCTGGACCGGCTCCTGGACGCGACGACCGTCGTGCCGGCCGTCAACCAGGTCGAGGTGCACCCGTACTTCCGCCAGCCCGACGTGCTGGCCGCGGACGCCGCGCACGGCATCCTCACGCAGGCGTGGTCGCCGATCGGCGGCATCACGTTCTACCGGGACGGCGAGCACACCAGCACGCTGCAGGACCCCACGATCCTGGGCATCGCGGCGGCGCACGACGCCACCGCCGCGCAGGTGATGCTGCGCTGGCACCTGCAGCAGGGCCGTTCCGCCATCCCGAAGTCGGTCACCCCCAGCCGCATCGCCGAGAACTTCGACGTGCTCGGCTTCGAGCTGTCCGACGCAGAGCTCGCGGCGATCGACGCCCTCGACACCGGCGTGCGCGGCGGGCCGGAGCCGGAGGCGATCACGTTGGAGACCTTCGGCCGCGACATCCCCGAGGCCTGAGCCGGAGCGCAGCACAGGGTGGGGGCCGAGGAACGAGGCACCCGCCCGACGCGCAGCGCAGGCTCCGGCCGACCATCCGGCCCGAGGCCTGAGCCGGAGCGCAGCACAGGGTGGGGGCCGAGGAACGAGGCACCCGCCCGACGCGCGGCGCAGGCTCCGGCCGACCGTGGAGAGGAGTTCTGATGCAGTACCGACCGCTCGGACGCACCGGCGTCCAGGTGAGCCCGTTGACCCTCGGGGCGATGATGTTCGGCCCGTGGGGCAACGAGGACCGCGAGGACTCGATCCGGATCGTCCACCGTGCGCTGGACGCCGGGATCAACGTGGTGGACACGGCCGACGTGTACTCGGCGGGGGTGTCGGAGGAGATCGTCGGCGACGCGCTGGCCGGTCGTCGTGACGACGTGTTCCTGGCGAGCAAGTTCTTCATGCCGATGGACGACGACCCGAACCACCGGGGCGGTTCGCGGCGGTGGATCGTCCGCGAGGTCGAGAGCACGCTGCGCCGGCTGAGGACCGACCACCTGGACCTCTACCAGGTGCACCGCCCGAGCCCGGACACGGACGTGACGGAGACGCTCGGCGCGCTGACGAACCTGGTCCGCCAGGGCAAGGTGCGGTACATCGGCTCGTCGTCGTACTCGGGTTCGCAGATCGTCGAGGCGCAGTGGGCGTCGCGGGACCGGAACCTGGAGCGGTTCGTCACCGAGCAGCCGCCGTACTCGATGCTGGTGCGCGGCATCGAGCAGGACGTCCTGCCGACCGTGCAGCGGTTCGGCATGGGGACGTTCACGTACAGCCCGTTGAGCGGCGGCTGGTTGTCCGGCCGCTGGCGCAAGGGGGCGGCGTCCGCCCCGACGTCGGCTGCCCGCCCGGGGGCCCGGTTCGACATGTCGAGCCCGGCGAACCAGCGCAAGCTCGACGTGGTCGAGGATCTGGCGCTGCTCGCCGACGAGGCCGGTCTGTCGCTGCTGGAGATGGCGATCGCGTTCGTGATCAACCATCCGGGCGTGACGTCGGCGATCGTCGGGCCGCGCACCCTGGAGCAGCTGGAGTCCTACCTGCCCGCGGCGGAGCTGACGCTCCCGGCGGACGTCCTGGACCGGATCGACGAGATCGTCGCGCCCGGGGTGACGGTCAACCCCGACGACGACAGCTACGGCACCCACGAGCTGACCCCGGCGGCGCGCCGCCGCTGAGGCGCGCACGCGGACCTTCACGCACCAGCACACGCACCATCGAGAGGCTTCCCCACCATGCGAGCAACGTTCATGTACGGCGCCGGCGACGTCCGCGTCGAGGAGGTCCCCGACCCGACGGTCCAGGAGCCGACCGACGCGGTCGTGCGGATCACCCTGGCGTGCGTCTGCGGCTCCGACCTGCACCCCTACCACTCCAGGCCCGCGGGCTCGGAGGGCGTCCCGATGGGCCACGAGTTCCTCGGTGTCGTGGAGCAGGTCGGCGACGCGGTCACCGATCTCGCGCCGGGCGACCTCGTCGTCTCCCCCTTCGCGTACTCGGACAACACCTGCCCGTTCTGCCGCGAGGGCTTCCACACGGCCTGCCAGCACGGCGGGTGGTACGGCGCGGGCGGCGTCGGCGGGGCCCAGGCGGAGAAGATCCGCGTCCCGCAGGCGTCGGGCACGCTGGTCAAGCTCCCGGCGGACGTCGACGAGAAGCTCCTGCCCTCGCTGCTGACGCTGGCGGACGTCTACCTGACCGGCTACCACGCCGCCTTCATGGCGAAGGTGCGGCCGGGGCAGACCGTCGTCGTGATCGGTGACGGCGCCGTCGGCCTGTCCGCGGTGCTCGCGGCGCAGCAGATGGGCGCCGCGAAGATCGTCCTCATGGGCCGGCACAAGGACCGCACGGACCTCGGCCGCCAGTGGGGCGCGACGGACGTCGTCGCCGAGCGCGGCGACGAGGGCGTCGCGCAGGTCATGGAGCTCACCGGCGGCGAGGGTGCGCACGCCGTGCTCGAGGCCGTGGGCCACATGCCCGCCTACGAGCAGGCCTACCGGATCGTCCGCCCCGGCGGCGTCATCTCCCGCGTGGGCGTGCCGCAGTACGAGGAGGCGCCCGTCGGCTTCGGGTCCCTGTTCGGCAAGAACGCCACGCTCAACGGCGGCCCGGCGCCCGTGCGGGCGTACATCGAGGACGCGATCGCCCAGGTGCTGAACGGCGAGCTCGATCCCGGCGCCGTGTTCGACGCCGAGGTCTCGCTCGACGACGTGGCCGAGGGCTACCGGCTCATGGACTCGCGCGAGCGGATCAAGGTCCTCGTGCGTCCGTGACCACCACCCCACCCACCACCCACCAGCCGCAGGAGGCAACCGATGCCCACACCGGCCGCACGCCGCCACCACGACGAGCTGTTCGGCGACCGCACGTCGACCCTCGCACGGACCGACCCGGAGCTGGTCGAGTACTTCGACAACTTCGCGTTCGACGACGTCCAGGCCGACGCGCCCCTCGAGGTGCGCACGCGGGTCCTGGTCCAGCTCGCGGCGCTCGTCGCGCTCGGCGCCCTCGGCGAGTTCCGGGAGCTGGCCGGCGGCGCGCTGCGGGTGGGCGTGACCCCGGTGGAGCTGAAGGAGGTCGTCTACCAGGCGGTGCCCTACGTCGGCATGGGCCGGGTCCGCGACGTGCTGCAGGCGACGAACGAGCTGCTCGTCGAGCGCGGGGTCGACCTGCCGCTGCCCGGGCGGTCCTCGACGACGCCGCAGGACCGCGCCGAGAAGGGTCGCGCGGTCCAGGAGCAGATCGTCGGCCCGGAGACGGTCGCCGCGCTGTACGAGAACGCCCCGGACGACACGCTGCACGTCCAGCGCTACCTCTCGGCCAACTGCTTCGGGGACCACTACACGCGCGGCGGGCTCGACGTGCCGACGCGGGAGCTGCTCACGCTGTCGATGCTGGTCGCCCTGGGCGGCGCGGACCCCCAGGTGGCCGGGCACTTCGCCGCCAACGTGCGCGTCGGGAACGACCGCGCGACGCTGATCGCGGTGATCACCCAGCTGCTGCCCTACGTGGGCTACCCGCGCACGCTCAACGCCCTGCGCGCCCTCGACACGGTCGCCCCGGCGACGCAGGACTGAACCGCCCCGACACAGGAGTCCCCCTGGACAGCGCTTCGACGACGCGGTGCTCGACGACGGTCACGTGGACGTCGTCGTGTCGAACGCGGGCTGCCACGGGCTGTTCGGCGGCCGAGGGCAGAGGGACGCCCAGGTCGACCTGCCGGCATCACACCGAGGAGGAACCATGACCGACTGGAACCCCGCCGACCTGGCGGCGATCGACCGTGCGGGCGAGCTCGACGTCGCCGCGCACCGCCCCGACGGCACGCTGCGCACGCCCCGCATCGTGTGGCACGTCGTCGTGGACGACCAGCTGTTCGTCCGGTCGGTGCGCGGCACCGAGGGTGCCTGGTACCGGGGCGTGCAGCGCACGGGCACGGGCCGGATCGAGTCCGGCGGCGTCGCCGCGGACGTGACGTTCACCGACGACCACGACCACGACGCCGCGATCGACCAGGCGTACCGCGCGAAGTACGGCGGCGGGTCGGCCGTCGCGGCGATCACGAGCCCGACGGCGGCCGCGACGACGCTGCGGGTCGACCCGGCCTGAGCCGGGACGCGGTCGAGCGTCCCTGGACGTCAGCACGACGGTCTCGACGGCTGACGTCCAGGGACGCTCGACGGGCGGCCTACGACACCGTGGTGTCGAGGACGAACGTCACCGTGGTGGCGTTGCCCGCGACGTCCTTCACGACCAGGGTGTTCTCCCCCGCGACGGCGCCGAACACGCCGGGCCGCACGAAGTTGAGGTCGGACCAGACGTTGTCCGTCAGGTTCTTCTCGACCCCGTTGAGGGTGAGCCGGTCGATCTTGTGGGCGTCGTACAGCTTGAACGACACCTTGGCGTAGGTGCCGTCGGCGCCCACGGTGTCGTCGCTGCCGGACTTCACGGTGACCTTCGGCGCGACGGCGTCGAGGAAGAACTCCACCGTGGTGGTGTTCCCCGCGACGTCGTGCACGACGAGGGTGTTGTCCCCGGCGACGGCGCCGAACACGCCGGGCCGCACGAAGTTGAGGTCGGACCAGACGTCGTCCGTCAGGTTCTTCTCGACCCCGTTGAGGACGACCTTGTCGATCTTGCCCTCGTCGAACAGCTTGAAGGACACCTTGCCGTAGGCGCCCTCGACGCCGGTGGTGAACTCCGACCCGGTCTTGACGGTCACCGTCGGGGCGGTGGTGTCGGCCGGGGCGTCCGCCGTCACGGTGAGGTCGCGCAGGCGGCCGTTGTTGTCGAACGAGCCGAAGCCGACGCGGCCCTCGCCGAACGTGGTGTCGTTCGCCGTGAGCAGCGGGGTGTCGAGCCCGTCGACGTAGACGGCGATGTCGCCGGAGTCGGCGCACCGCACGACGCGGACGTCGTGCCACTCCTCGTCGGTGACCGCGGGGGGTGCGCCGACGGCGCCGTCCCACTGGTCGTCGATCCGCTCCCGGTCGACGTTGTTCACCTTGAAGATGCCGTTGTGGGCGTAGATCGTGTTGTCCTGCGAGAGGTGGGCGTAGTAGTACTCGGTGTCCGACTGCCAGCCGAAGACGACGATGACGTCACGGTTGTTGACGGACGCGGGGGCGTCGAGCCGGACCTGGCCGGTCAGGTCGAATGACCCGAGCTCGGGGCCCTCGGTGAGCACGGCGTACTCGAACGGGCGGCGGATGCCGTCGTTCGGGTTGGTGCCGGGCTCGGTGAGGACGACCTCGTCGCCGGGGAACGCCCACTTGGACGGGGTGCGCGGCGCCCAGTCGTCGGCCGACATGACGTCGGTGATCTCCTGGCCGTCGGGTGCGCACGACGGGGCCTCGGGCTCGACGGGCTCGCCGGCGCCGAACAGGGCGTACTGCGCGGCGACCTGCGCGGGCGTCGGGGCGACGTCGAGGAGCATCAGGTCGTCCATGCGGCCGTTGAACGGGTTGGCCTCCCGCGTGTTCTGCGGGTAGCTGCCGCCGATCTTGATCCCGGCGGGTGCGGTGTCGGACGTCGACCCGGATCCCCACGTGTTGGACGCCGTGTAGGTGCCGTCGAGCTCCTCGCCGTTCATGAAGAGCTTCATCTCGCCGTCGGCGAAGTCGAACGTGGCGGCGAGGTGGACCCACTTCCCCTTCTGCAGGATGTCCTGCCAGGGCAGGTCCGCGGCGTAGGTCCACGACCCGGCCCCGTCGACCCGGCGGCCGAGCGCGACGACCTTGAGCTCGCCGTTCACGGTGATGACCTCGAGGAGCGCCCGGACGGCGTGGCCGTCGGAGGTGCCGGTGAGGACGCCCGCGAGGCCGATCGCGTTGTACCGGTCGTCCGGGTTGGACGTGCCGGAGTTGAGGGCCGGGTGGTCGCCGGTGGGCTTGAACCAGCCCATGACGGCGGCCTCGTCGGTCCCCGCGAACGCGTCGAGGGTGTCGACGCCGCTCGCGTCGTAGACGCCGGCCTTCCAGTCGTCGTTGGACGCCGTGCGGGGGCTCATCTGCTGCGTCTGCAGCGCCTCGCCCGCGCCCGGGTAGGCCCGGTCGGCGACGCGCATCTCGACGCCGCCGTTGATGAGGTCGATGTTCGTGCCGGACCAGCCCTGGTCGGCCTCCTTCGTGGGCGACCCGGCCACGGGGTGGTCGAAGTCGTAGTGGGCGACGAGGTTCCCGGCGAGCTCCGGCAGGGCGAAGGGCGACTTCGCGGAGACCGTCCGGGCCCCGGTGACCCTCCAGATCTTCCCGTTCGCCTTGGCGACGAGGTACAGCTCGCCGTCGGCGGAGCCGAACCGCAGGTCGACGCGGTTGTCCCCGACGAGCTCCTGGAAGGTGGTCTCCTCACCGTCCACGAACACGCGGAGCTGCTCGATCGTGGCGAGGTCCGCCACGTCGCCGTCGTTGCGGACCATCTCGTCCGCCTCGGTGGCGAGCACCCAGCCGCGCACCAGGTCGGTGAACACGTACTTGCCGCGCAGCTCGGGGATCTCGCCGCGGTACACGAAGCCGCCGTTCACGGCCACGCCCGCGTCACCGGTCTGACCGGGGTCACGGTTGTGGTCGTAGGCCGCCACCGGGTAGGTGAAGCCGGCGTCGTCGGCGGGCAGCGGGTAGATCTGCCGGTTGTCGGCGCGGAACGAGCCCTCGCGCACGGACCAGCCGAAGTTGTCGCCCGGCTCGACGGCGTAGATCGACTCGACCTGCCACTCGCCGATGTGCCCGAGGTACATCGTGTGGTCACCGGCCGGGTCCCAGCTGATACGGTGCGGGTCGCGCAGACCGACGGCGTAGATCTCCGGCAGCGCCGCGGCGTCGTCGAGGAACGGGTTGTCGGCGGGGATGCCGTACTCGCCGTTCGCGGAGTCGTCGCCGGACGGGTCGATCCGCAGGATCTTGCCCTGCGGGGTGGCGAGGTCCTGCGGGTTGCCGTTGCCGACGCCGTTGCCGCCGTCGCCGACGAGGACGTACAGGTTGCCGTAGTCGGCGTCGCCCTCGGACACGGTCGGGTTGAACGCGATCTGCTGGACGGTGTGCACGCGCCCGGCGAACGGGACGCGCAGGATCTCCCGGGACGTGCCGGAGAACGTCGCGGCGGACGGGTCGTCCGCCTTCCACTCGGTGATGACGCTGTGGAAGGCCGTGTTGCCGTAGCCGGGGAAGTCGGGCGTGTCCTGGGTCAGCGCGGTGCCGGCCTCGGTGTGCACCGTGTAGAACAGGCCGTTCTCGGCGAAGTCCGGGTGGAACTCGGCCGCGCCGAGCCCGGTGCCGAGGCCCGCGCTGTTGTGGAAGTTGTCGATGAACGCCTCGCGCACGTCCAGGTACGGGACGTACTCACCGGACTCGTCGTCCACCAGGTAGAGGATCGCGTTGTTGTCCGGCACCATGAGGCGGCCCGAGCCGTCCGGCACCTCGTCGAGGTGCGTGATGCGGTTGTGCCGCACCAGACGCTGGTCCTGCGTGGCCGGGGTCGTGTGCGACTCGGGGAGCTGCGCCAGCTCGGTCACCTCGATGCCGAGCGTCGACATCTCCGGGTCCGGCAGCGGGTTGAGCAGCGGCGCGTCGGGCTGGGTGCCCCCGGCCGCGCAGTCCGCCGGGTTGCCCGTCGGGTTGCCGAGGTTCACGCCCGTGTTGTCCACCGCGACGTCGTCGAGCATGAGCCGCCCGGTGCTGCTGGACCCGTTGATCCAGAAGAACCGGTCCAGCGCGCCGTTGACGGCCTGCCGGAACCCGAACTGCCGCTCGGTGCCCTCGGGCAGCCGGGTGATGTCCTCGTACGGGCCGCCCTGGCTGTACACGGTCACCTTGTCGGCGGCGTTGTCCGCGACGATCCACACGCACTGCCACGTGTCCCGGGACCACACGCCGGCGGGCGTGAACGCGCCGCCGTCGCGCACCAGCATCACGTCGTTGTTCTGGTTGTTCACGTACGCGCGGCTGTTCGGGTAGTCGGACGGCGCGTCGACGTCGGTGAGCCCGAACGACGTGTCCACGCTGCCGGTCCGCATGAACCGGAAGAACAGCGTGCCGGTGTCCCCGTCCGCGATGGGCGGGATCGCCCGGTAGGACTTCTGCCCCCCGCCCACGGACTCCAGGACCTGGTTGTTCGCGTTCAACGGGTCCGCGATGACGCGGGGCGCCGTGGACGACGTCCAGCCGTCCTGCCCGTTCAGCGCGGTCCGCTCGTACTGCTCGAAGCTCAGCAGCTCGGTGAACTCGGCGGGTTCGTCCGCCGCGGCGGCGGGGAGGGTCGTCAGGGCGGCCCCGACGAGTGCGGTCGCCGTGACGGCGGCCGCGAGTCGTGCGGCACCCGAGGGTGCGGGGCCGCGGTCGGTGCGTCGTGAGCCGGTCGCCCACGGTCTGGTGGTGCGCTGTTGCATCCGTCTGCCTCTCAACGTCGTTGTCGATTCCGGATGTGCCTTCACTGCCACCCGTCGGGCGTGGTGCGCCCGACGGGAGTCCTGCGTGGCTGCGCGCGCAGCCACCACCGGTGCCCGGTTCGAGGTCACGGGCACCGGTGGGGGTCGGTGGGGGTGCTGCTCCGACGCCGAGCGTCTCTGAAAGTCCGGGTCCGGGCCCTCATGCCGGACTTTCAGAGACGCTCGACGGGGTGGGACGCCGTCAGCGGACCGCCGTCCCCGACGGGCGTCCGCCCAGGTAGAGCTCGGACAGCTGCGGGTCGGCGAGAAGCTCGGGCGCCGGGCCGGTGATGTGGACGCGGCCGAGGTCGAGGACGCAGCCGATGTCCGCCGTCTCGAGCGCGCGGCGGGCGTTCTGCTCCACGAGCAGCACGGCCACGCCGGCGTCGCGCATCCGCACGACCTGCTCGAACACGGTGCCGGTGGTCTTCGGGTCGAGACCCATCGACGGCTCGTCGAGCAGCACGACCCGCGGGCTCACCATGAGCGAGCGCGCGAACTCGACCTGCTTCTGCTGCCCGCCGGACAGCAGGCCGGCGAGCTGCTTCCACCGCTCCCCCACGATGGGGAACAGCTCCTGGACGAACGCGACGCGCTCGGCGATCTTCTCCTTGTCGCGCAGCGAGTACGCGCCGAGGAGCACGTTCTCCGCGACCGTCATCTCGCGGAACACGCTGTGCCCCTGGAGCACGTGTGCCAGGCCGGAGGACAGCATCTCCTGCGGTCCCTGCCCGGTGACGTCCTGCCCGCCGACGAGGATGCGTCCCGACCGCGGCTTGAGCAGGCCGCTCGCGACCTTGAGGACGGTGGACTTGCCGGCGCCGTTCGGCCCGACGAGGCACACGACCGTGGCGGCCGGGACCCTGATCGTCAGACCGCGCAGCACCATCGCCGCCCGGCCGTACCCGGCCTGGACGTCGTCCAGCTCGAGCAGGTACTCGGACCCCTGCGCGGGGTTCTGGTCAGACGCCAAGGTAGGCCTCCAAAACTCGCGGGTCGGACTGCACGACGGCGGGGGTGCCCTCGGCGATGGGGGCGCCGCGGTCGAACACGATGACGTGGTGCGACAGGCTCATCACCATGTCCATGTTGTGCTCGACGACGAGGAACGTGCGGCCCTCGGCGTTGAGCTCCTGGACGAGGGTCCCGATGCGCCCGATGAGGGCGGGGTTCACGCCGCCGGCGGGCTCGTCGAGCATGATCGTGTCGGGGTCGCCCATGAGCACCCCGGCGAGCTCAAGGAGCTTCTGCTGCCCGTAGGACAGGTTGCGCGCCTCGACGTTCTCCAGGTGGTCGATGCCGACCCGCACGAGCAGCGCGCGGGCCTTGTCGATCTCCTCGGCGTTGCGGGCGCCGCGCAGCAGGTCGGTGACCTTCGTGCGCCGCACGGCCACCAGCATGTTCTCCAGCACGGTCATGCGGGGGAACACGCGGCACAGCTGGAAGCTGCGGCCGATCCCGGCCCGCGCGATCTTGTGCGGGGCCTTGCCGGTGATGTCGTCGCCCTTGAACGTGACCGTCCCGGAGTCGGGCTTGATCATGCCGGTCACGCAGTTGAAGAACGTCGTCTTGCCCGACCCGTTCGGGCCGATGAGGGCGTTGATCTTGCCGTGGTGGAACGTCACGGTGGCGTCCCGCACGGCGTGCACCCCGCCGAACGACTTGGTGAGGCCGACGGTCTCGAGGTTGCGGGTCGTCGGCGGTGCGGTGGTGGTGGTCATCGGTCCTCCTTCGGGCCCGACCGCGGACGGCGGGCCGCATCTTCCGTCCGCTCGCTCGTGCCTCGCGCGCTCCCGTCGGGCCCGCCACGATGCGGCCCGTCGTCCTCGACCGCGCTCCCGGCGGTCTCGGAGGCCGAGGTGGCGGAGGCCGCGGCGGCACGGTTGCGCTCCAGGAGCTCGGCCGCCGTGATCTCGCGGATCGAGGAGTCCTGCGGGCCGAACCGCTTGAAGAGGCTCGCGACCGCCGGGATGATCCCGTCTGGCATGAACAGCACGACCACGCCGAGCAGCAGGGCGGTGGCGACGAGGTGGAGCTGGGTGTCGCCGAACTCGAGCTTGAAGTACTCCAGGCCGACGCCCACGATGACCGCGCCGAGCAGCGGGCCGAACAGGTGCCGCACCCCGCCGAGCAGGGCCATGAGCACCATGTAGGTGCCGAGCATGATGGAGAACTGGAAGATCGGGTCGAGGTCGCCGAACCAGAGGGCGTACAGGCCGCCGGCCAGGCCGGTGAACGTTGCCGAGGTGACGTAGGCGACGAGCTTGTAGTTGCGCGTCGGAACGCCGAGCGCCTGGGCCTTGTCCTCGTCCTCGCGGACCGCCTTGAGGCCGGTGCCGAATCGGGAGCGGTCGATCGCCCACCAGCAGACCAGCATGACGGCGAGGAGCGCCGCGAACAGGTAGAAGAACACCTGGTGGTGCTCGGGGCGCAGCAGGTCGGGGAACGGGCGGGGCACGACGAGGCCGTCGGAGCCGCCGGTGAACGCACCCCACGCCTGGAAGACGAGCAGCAGGATCAGCACGAACGAGATGGACACGATGACGAACGACGCGCCGCGCACCCGCAGGGCCGCGATGCCGACGGGGATCGTCACGAGGAGCACGACGACCCCACCCAGCAGCAGGGCGACGAAGCTCGGCAGGCCGACGTCGCGGATCAGCAGGCCGGTGGCGTACGCCCCGAGGCCGAAGAACGCGGCGTGGCCGAGCGACACGTAGCCGGTGAAGCCGCCCATGAAGTTCCAGGCGGTGGCGGTGCAGGCGTAGCTGAGGACGACGACGCCCGCGGACAGGATGTACGGGTTGGGGGCGATCGTCGGGAAGGACAGGACGAGGGCGACGCCGACGACGAGCGCGACGAGGCGCACGATCCGGGCGGTGCCGGGCCGCCGCGGGGCGGTGGCCGTGGCGGCGGGGCCGGCGGGTGCCGGCGTGCCGGTGGACACGTCCTGGGTGGGCCGGGTGTCAGAAGCGTTGGGCAAGGCGACCTCCGAAGAATCCCTGGGGCCGCAGCATCAGCGTCGCGAACAGCGCGACGTAGAAGATGGTCTGCGCCCACGTGGTGCCCAGCGGCACCTGGAGCAGGCTCTGGCCGATGCCGAGCACCATGGCGGCGACGGCGGCGCCCGGGATGGAGCCCAGGCCGCCGACGACGATGATCGCCATGAGCGGGCCGATCCAGTGCCAGTGCAGCGACGGGTAGATCGTCGCGTCGAGGGAGAGCGCGGTGCCGCCGATCGCGGCGGTCGCGAGGCCGAGGCCGAAGCCGAAGCCCGCCACCCGGTCGGTCTTGATGCCGACGAGCTGGGCGGCCTCCTTGTGCTGGATGGTGGCGCGCAGCGCGAGTCCGAACCGGCTGTACTTGAGCAGCAGGTACAGCAGGCCGAGCGACAGGGCGGCGAGCGCGAACGCGACGAGCTTGACGACGGCGACCTGGGCGCCGAGGAACGTGATGCTCTCGCCGGAGTACGGGAGCTGGATGCGGCGCTGGGTGCCGCTCCAGACGAAGCCGATCATGCCCTCGATGAAGAGCGCGACGGCGAACGTGAGGAGCACCGACATCATGGTGAGCGTCGCGGGCCGCAGCCGGGTGATGAGGAGCCGCTGCATGCCGACCCCCATGAGGAAGAACAGCGGCACCGTGATCACGAGCGACAGCAGCGGGTCCATGCCGGTCTGCTGGTTGAAGTACCAGGCGAGGTACGCGGCGAGGATGAGGAACGCCGAGTGGGCGATCATCACGACGCGCATGACGCCGAAGTACAGGGTGAGGCCCGCCGCCAGGAGGGCGTAGAGCCCTCCCAGCAGCACGCCGAGCACGAGGCTCTGGAAGAGGAGCGTGGTGGTCACGTGCTCACCACTCCGGCTTGGGGAAGATCAGGTCGGCTTCCTTGGCGTCCTCGGGCAGGACGATCTGGATCTCGCCGTCGACGTACTGCTGGATGAGGTGGGCGCCCTGCGGCTTGCCCGTCTCGTCCCAGGTCAGCGGCCCGACGACGGTCTCGACCTCGTTGGTGCGCAGCCAGTCGATGAGCTGCTGCTGGCACTCGCCCTGCTCGGCGCAGCCGACGGCCTCGACGGCGGCGGCGACGACCTGTCCGGTCGTGTACGCGTTGGCCTCGTCCTCGCCCGGCGCGTTGCCGTGGAGCTCGGTGTACCGCTCGACGAAGTCGACGTTGGACGGGAAGCTCGCGGTCTCGGTGTAGCCGGTCGGCGAGAGGATGCCCTCGGTCTTGTCGCCGATCGCGGAGGCGAACTCGGGGTTGGTGGGCGCGGTGGAGAACGCGGCGAGCTGCGGCTGGTAGTTCAGCTGCTGGAGCGCGACGATGAGGTTGACGGCGTCCTGGTACTGGGTGCCACCGATGACCATGTCCGCGCCGGAGTCGCTGATCTTCGCGGCGATGGGCGAGAAGTCGGTGGTGTTCGGCGGGTAGACCTCGTCGACGACGACCTCGAGGCCGCCCTCGGCGAGCTTGTCCCGCAGGCCGTAGGCGGTGCCCTGGGCGAACGGGTCGTCCATGGAGGCGACGGCGACCGTCTCGGGTCGCTCCCCCTCGGGCATCGCGAGGATCTCCTCGGCGAGGTAGTTGTAGTGGTCGTCCGCGACGGCGGGGGCCGCGTAGAACAGGTTGTCGAAGCCCTGCTCGAAGACCTCGGCGGCGGCGCCGGCGGGCTCGACGAACAGCATCCCGTACTCCTGCGCGACGCGGGCGCTGGGCACGACGAGGCGGGTGGAGAACGGGCCGAAGACGAGGTCGACCTCGTCCTGGGCGATGAGGGCCTCGTAGTCCTGCACGACGCGGTCGGCGTTGGACTGGTCGTCGAGGATCTTGAGCTCGACCTGGCGGCCGAGGAGGCCGCCGTCCTCGTTGACGAACTGGGCCCAGGCCTCGTAGCCGCGCTGGACGCCCTTGCCGGGCTCCGAGAAGTCGCCGGTGAGGGGCAGGGAGATGCCGATGACGAGCGGGTCGTCGGACCCGCTGCCGCCGCCGGCCTCCTCGGCGTCGCCGGAGCAGGCGGTGAGGACCAGGGCGGTGGCGGACAGGCCGGCGACGGCGGCGAGGGCGCGCCGGGTGCGGCGGCGAGGGGTCATCCGTGGGGACATGGAGCTGTCTCTCCCTACTTCGTCGTAGTGAAGACCTACTGAGTACGTCGGTGTACGAAAGCGCTTTCCGTAAGCGCTTTCGCTACAGTACGACGCGGGGGCCCGGTGTGGCAAGCGTCACGGTGGGAATCCTTGATCGTCCGAAGGAGGACGCATGACTCGGGAGACGAAGAAGTCTCAGGGGCGAGGCGCGCTGCGCCTGGTCGACGTGGCCGAGCGCGCGGGGGTCTCGCTCGCCACGGCGTCCCGCTCGCTGTCCGGCAGCGAGGGCGTGTCCGAGGCCGTCGCGGCCCACGTCCGGTACGTCGCGCAGCAGATGGGCTACGTCGCCAACCCGCACGCCCGCACCCTCGCCGGCGGCACCACGTCCGTCGCCGGGCTGCTCGTCTACGAGGTCGGCGACCCCTACTTCTCCGAGATCGCCGGCGGCGTCGTCCGGGTCGCCGCCAAGCACGGCTGGAGCGTCCAGGTCAGCCACACCGAGCGCGTCCCCAGCGACGAGGCCGTCCAGCTGCGCCTCATGCGCGCCCACCGCGTCGGCGTCATCGTCATCGCCGGGTCGGGCTACGTCGACGCCGCCATGGAGGCCGACGCCGGCCAGGAGCTCGCCGCGTTCGAGGCCGACGGGGGGCACGCCGTCGTCATCGGCCGCCACCACGTCCACGCCGACGCCGTGCTGCCCGACAACACCGCCGGCGGCGAGGCCCTCGGCGAGCACGTCCTCGCCCTCGGGCACCGCCGGATCGTGGTCGCCGCCGGGCCGGAGCACCTCACGACCACGGCCGACCGGCTCGTCGGCATCCGTGCGGCCGTCGCCCGCGCCGGTCTCGACCCCGCCGCCGTGCCGGTGGTGCACGCCCCCTTCACGCGGGAGGGCGGCCGGGACGCCGCCCGGCGGGTCCTCGCCGAGCACCCGGGCACCACGGCCGTGCTCGCCCTCAACGACACGATGGCGACCGGCGTCGTGTCCGTCCTGCGCGAGCACGGCCTGTCCGTGCCCCACGACGTCTCGGTCACCGGGTTCGACGACATCCAGGTCGCCCAGGACCTCAGCCCGGCCCTGACGACCGTGCGCCTGCCGATGGCCGACATGGGGGCCGCCGCCCTGGAGCTCGCGCTGCGGCCCGCCGCGGCGCGGCCACGCCGCCGGCACCTCGCGGCCGAGCTCGTCGTGCGGGACTCGACGGCCCCGCCCCCGCCCGCCGTCGAGCGTCTCTGAAAGTCCGGGATCGGGGCCCGATGGCGGACTTTCAGAGACGCTCGACGGGGCGGGTCAGGCGTCGACCGCGGCCGCCTCCGGCTCCCGGCCCAGGCGGCGCGCGAGCACCGAGCACACGACGAGCTGGAGCTGGTGGAACACGACCAGCGGCACCACGACGGCGCCGAGGGTCGCCGCGGGCAGCAGGGCCGACGCCATCGGCAGGCCGGTGGCCAGGGACTTCATGGACCCGATGAGCAGGAACGTGACGTTCTGGTCCCGCGGCAGGCGCATCGCCTTGCCGCCCCACCACGTGACGGCCAGCATGACGCCGAGCAGCAGCGCGGCCGACCCGACGATCACCAGCACCGTCCAGACCGACATCTCGTCCCAGATGCCCTCGGCCGTGGCGCCGCTGATGGCCGTGAACACGATGAGCAGGATGGTGCCCCGGTCCACGGCCGTGGTGAGGCCCTTGTGGCGACGCACGAGGTCGCCCACCCACGGCTGGAGGACCTGGCCCAGCACGAGGGGTGCGAGCAGCTGGAGCAGCACCTTCTCGATGCCGCCGACGCCCACCGCAGCGCCGTCCCCGGCGACCGCGCCTCCCATGAGGCCGATGACGAGCAGCGGGGTGGCGAGCAGCCCGACGACGTTCGACAGGGTCGCGCCGCAGATCGCCCCGGCGACGTCGCCGCGCGCCACGGACGTGAACGCGACCGCCGAGTTCACGGTCGAGGGCAGGAGGGACACGCACAGCAGACCCACCGCGATGCCGCTGCCCACGACGGGCCCGACCAGGGCCGACACCCCGAGCCCCACCAGCGGGAACACGACGAACGTCGCCACGAGCAGGCCGCCCTGGAGCCGCCAGTTCGTCAGGGACCGCAGGATCTCCCGGGTCGGCAGCCGTGCGCCGTACAGCAGGAACAGCAGCGCGACCGCGACGTCCGCCACCACGTCCAGCGTGCCCCGCACACCGTCCGGGATCGGCACGACGACCCCCACGAGCAGCGCCACGAGGATCGCGACCACGAACGGGTCGACCCACGTCCGCACGTGTCGCCACCAGGAGGTCGGCCGGCCGGGTCGTCGCGTCATGAAGGTCCTCTCGTTCGCGGGCCCCGTGGCTGCGGTCCGGGGCGGCGCCCGTCAGCGTACGCGCGTCGCGTGACGGCCGTGTGTCCGCGACCGCGGCCACCTGTCAGGATGACCGGCATGCCGTACTTCCGTCGCACCGATGCCACGACGTTCGAGCCCACCGCGCAGGTCGGGGGCGCCTGGAACACCGCCGAGCAGCACGTCGCACCGACGTTCGGGCTGCTGGCCCACCTGGTCGAGGCCGACCGGGTGGCACGCGGCCGGGACGACCTGGTGGTGACGCGGCTGTCCTACGACATCTGGGGGACCTACCCGCTGGCGACGATGACGACGGCGGTGCGGGTGCTGCGTCCGGGCCGCGGGGTGGAGCTCGTGGAGGCGGAGATGACGTGCGGCGGCCGTCGGTCGGTGACGCTGCGGGCGTGGCTGGCGGCGCCCGCCGACTCGTCCGGGGTCGCCGCGGGGGCGCCCGCCGCGGTCCCGGGACCGCTGGACGTGTCCGCGTGGGACCCGACGACGGACTGGCCGGGCGGGTTCGTCGCGTCGATCGAGGTGCGCCGCTCGTTGGCGGAGCCGGGCCGCGGCACGGTGTGGGTGCGTACGGACGTGCCGCTGCTGGACGACGAGGAGGTGTCGCCGCTGGCCCGCACGGCGGGACTGCTGGACGTGGCGAACGGGATGTCGGTGCGGGCCGACCCGCGCAAGGTCGCGTTCCCGAACCTGGACCTGGGGGCCCACCTGCACCGGCAGCCCGACGGCGACTGGCTGGGCCTGGACACGTCGGTGACGTTCGGGGCGGGCGGCGCCGGGCTGACGAGCGCCGTCCTGCACGACACGACGGGCGCGTTCGGGTCGCTCGCGCAGTCGCTGGTGGTCCGTCCGCTGTCCTGACGGACCCGGCCACGGCGCCCTGACCAGGGGGGACGCCGTCTGCCGTGCGGTCCGCGGACCGTCGTGCCTACGGTGGGCGGCCTGAACCGGAGACCCCGACGAGAGGAGCGCCATCGTGCCGACCACCGACCTCACCGGACGGACCGTGCTGGCGATCGTGACCGACTACGGCGTCGAGCAGGACGAGCTCGTCGTCCCCCTGGAGCACCTGCGGGAGCGGGGTGCCGTCGTCACCGTCGCGTCCACCTCGACCGACCCCGTGCAGACCCTCGTGGGCGACAAGGACCCGGGCCGCACCGTCCCGGTGGACGTCGTGCTGGACGACGTCGACCCTGCCGGCTTCGACCTGCTGCTCGTGCCGGGCGGCACGCTCAACGCGGACTCGCTGCGGCTCGAGCAGGCGGCGTCACGCATCGTGCGGGCGTTCACCGGGTCGGGCCGGCCGGTCGCCGCGATCTGCCACGGTCCGTGGGCGCTCGTCGAGGCGGGCGTCGTCGCGGGCAAGTCGCTGACCTCGTACGCGTCGCTGCAGACCGACGTGCGCAACGCGGGGGCGGCGGCGTGGCGCGACGAGGAGGTCGTCGTGGACGACGCCGAGGGGTGGCGGCTCATCACGTCCCGGGACCCGGGCGACCTCGACGCGTTCCTCGGTGCCGTCGACGAGGCCCTGGCCGGTTGATCCCGTGACGTACCGCCGACCTCGCGCGGCCGGACGGTCGCCTGCGGGGTCTGGACCCGCCGGTCTCCGAGCAGCTCTGACCCGCGGTCGCGCGGTGTGCATCCGCGGCGGGGGTCCGGGGCGAACAGGAGTCGTGGGCGCAACCGCGCCCTGCGACCCCACGGTCGCCGACCCGCACCCTCAGGAGCCGATGATGACGTCGCTTCGCCACACCGTCCGACGCGCCGCCGCGGCCGCGTCGATCGCCGCGCTCGGTCTCGTCGGGGCGGCCCTCGCCGCACCGGCGGCCACGGCCGCCCCGTCGGGCACCACGAGCCTGGCCTCCGTCCTCGCCGCCGACGGCGACCGGTTCGACCGCAACTGGTACGACTACGACATCGTCGACCAGGCCGTGGCCGCGGTGCTGGCCGCCAAGCCGGACAGCCCCGTCGCCGTGCTGGCGGACGGCACCGTCCCGCTGACGGCGTTCCTGCCGAACGACCGGGCGTTCCAGGTGCTCGCCCACGACCTCACGCACCGGTGGGAGCGCACCGAGGAGGGCGTGCTGAACCGGATCGCCGGGGCCGTCGGCATCGACGCCGTCGAGCAGGTGCTGCTCTACCACGTGGTCCCCGGCGCGACGATCACGTCCCGTCAGGCGCTGCGGTCCGACGACGCCGTCCTGACGACCGCGCAGGGTGCGACGTTCCGCGTCGACGTCCTCAGCCGGACGTGGGGGCTGGTGCGCCTGGTGGACCAGGACCGCAACGACGTCAACCCGTTCCTCGTGCGCAGCAAGCTGGACCTCAACAAGGGCAACGTGCAGATCGCCCACGGCATCACCGCGGTGCTGCGCCCGCTGGACCTCTGAGCGTCGGTCCCGTCGCGGGGCCCCGGCCCGGGTGCCGGGGCCCCCCTCCTGCCCGTTCGCGGCGCGAGACGGGCGACGTCTCCGCAGACTGGGCAGCGAGGGAAGGAGCGACGCATGACGGGCACCGCGATCGTGACGCACGCCATCGAGCGCCGGTTCGGCGCGAAGACGGCCGTGGACGGCGTCGACCTCGCCGTGCAGGACGGCGAGGTGTACGGGTTCCTCGGGCCGAACGGGGCCGGGAAGTCGACGCTGACCCGGATGCTGTGCACGCTGCTCGCCCCGACGCGCGGCGGGGCCACCGTCGCGGGGCACGACGTCGTGCACGACCCCACGGCGGTCCGGCTCCGCATCGGGGTGGCGCTCCAGGAGGCAGCGCTCGACGACAAGCAGACCGGCGTGGAGATGCTCCGGCTCCAGGGACGGTTCTACGGTCTGACCGCCCGGGAGACGCGCCGCCGGGTGGCGGAGCTGCGCGAGCTCATCGACATCGGCGACGCGCTGGACGACCGTGTGGCGACCTACTCGGGCGGCATGAAGCGGCGGCTGGACCTGGCCCTCGCCCTGGTGCACAACCCGCGTGTCCTCTTCCTCGACGAGCCCACGACCGGGCTGGACCCCCTGAGCCGGGCAGCCGTCTGGACGGAGGTGCGGCGGCTCAACGACGAGCTCGGCATGACGGTGTTCCTCACCACGCAGTACCTGGAGGAGGCGGACGCCCTCGCCGACCGCGTCGGCATCATCAACCGGGGGGCGATCGTCGCCGAGGGCACGCCCGACGAGCTCAAGCGGTCGATCGGCACCGACGTCCTCGTGGTGGACGTCGGTGACGAGGTGGAGCGGGCACGCTCCACGCTCGCCGGGCTCACCGACGCCGGGGTGGGCGGCGTCGAGATCGACGGGTCGTCCCTGATGGTCTCGGTGGACGACGGCGCGCGGGCGGTCAGCCCGATCGCCCTGGCCCTCGACCGGGACGGTGTCGCGGTCCGCGAGCTGGCGTTGCGCCGCCCCACGCTCGACGACGTGTTCTTCCGCGTGACGGGCCAGCGCATCCAGGGCGAGGAAGGGGAGGTCGCATGACCGAGCACCGCACACGACGGCGCGGCGGCGACGTCACGGCCCGTCCGGCCGGGTTCCGCCGCGACCTCACGTCGGTCGCGATCCGCGCGCTGCGGCAGATCCCGCGCGAGCCGGAGGCGATCGTCCCCGCCCTGGTGATCCCCCTGTTCTTCTTCGTGGTGAACGTGGGTGCGCTGGGTGACGTCGCGTCCGCCACGGGGGTCGCCGACTTCAAGGCGTTCCAGATCCCGGTGGCGATCGTCTTCGCGGTCACGGGCGTGTCCCGCGCGAGCGCGCTCGTCACGGACATCACCGGCGGCTACTTCGACCGGCTCCTGGTCACGCCCATGCACCGCACCGCGCTGCTGCTCGGTCTGATGGTCGCGGACCTGGCCCTCGTGGTCGCCCTGTCGGTGCCGGTGCTCGTCCTCGGCTTCGCGCTCGGCGTCCAGTTCACGACGGGTGTCGCGGGCGTCCTGGTGTTCCTCCTCCTCGCGGGCCTGTGGGGGCTGGCGTTCACCGGGTTCCCCTACGCCATCGCGCTGCGGACCGGGAACCCCGCGGCCGTGAACTCCAGCTTCCTGCTGTTCTTCCCGTTCGCGTTCCTCACCACGACGTTCCTGCCGCTGGACGCGCTGACCGGGTGGCTCGCCACGATCGCGCAGTTCAACCCCGTGACCTACCTGCTCGCCGCGCTGCGCTCGCTCATCATGGACGGTTGGGACGGCACCGCCCTCTGGCAGGGTCTCGCCGCGATCGCCGTGGTGGGCGCCGTCAGCTTCGTCCTCGCGTTCCGCGCGCTGCAGGGCCGGACCGCCCGCTCCTGACGCCTTGCGCGCCATGTCGTACGGTCGTGAGGTCACGTCGTCGACGAGGAACGAGGGAGCATGACGTTCAGCAACCCCCGCGGCACGCACGGCGCCGGGATGCCCGGTGGTCCCCTCCTGCGCTGGGTCAACAAGGTCGCCACCCGCCGTGCCCGACGGTCGGGCAAGCCGGTCATGGGCATGCGGCTGCTCGCCCTGACGACGGTGGGCCGCCGGTCCGGGCAGGAGCGCACGACGCCGGTCGCGTGGTTCCCCGCGGACGGCGGCGGCTGGCTGGTGGTCGCGTCGGCCGGCGGCGCCGCGACCAACCCGGACTGGTACCGGAACCTCGCCGCGCACCCGGACGACGCCGTGGTCGAGGTCGCCGGCGACCGGGTGCCGGTCGCGGCGCGCGAGCTGCACGGCGACGAGCGCGCCACGGCGTGGTCACGGATCACGACCGAGTCGGAGCAGTTCGCGGGCTACCAGCGCAAGACGGACCGCGAGATCCCCGTGGTGGAGCTGACCCCGCGGGCCTGACCTCGGCCGCGGGCGCCCGGACCGCGACTCAGGCGGAGCCGTACTCCTGCTCGCGCAGCAGCGCGAGGTGCGCGTGGACGAGGGGCATGACGGACGCCCCCTCGCCGGAGGCGGACGCGACGCGCTTCATGGACCCGGCGCGGACGTCGCCGACGGCGAACACCCCGCGCAGGGTCGTCTCCAGGCTGGCGGGCGGCACCCCGTCGGTCCAGCGGTCCTGGGGGACGTCGCGGCCGGTGAGGACGAACCCGTGGTCGTCGAGGGCGAGGCCGTCGGGGAGCCACCCGCAGTCGGGTTCGGCGCCGAGGAGGCAGAAGAGGCCGTCGGCGTGGGTCTTGGCGCGCTGCCCGGTGTCGAGGTCCTGGGTCCACAGGTACTGCAGGCGGCCGTCGCCGCCGCCGTCGACCACGGCCGTGCGGGTGGCCACGGTGATGGTGGGCGTGGCGGCGATCTCGCGCACGAGGTAGTCGGACATGGTCTCGGCGAGGCTCGCGCGCCGCACCAGCATGGTGACGGACCCCGCGAACTTCGCGAGGTGCACCGCCGCCTGCCCGGCGGAGTTGCCGCCGCCGACGACGTACACGTCGAGGTCGGTCATCTCGCGGGCCGCGGACGTGGCGGCGCCGTAGTGGACGCCGGCGCCGACGAGGTCGTCGATGCCGGGGACGCCGAGCCGCCGGTAGGCGACGCCCGTGGCGAGGACGACGGTGCGGGCGCAGAGCTGCACGCCGTCCACGTGGACGTGGTGGTGCTCGGGCTCGTCGGCAGGCCCGGGCTCGATGCGGACGGCGGGGCGGCCCGTGTAGAAGCGGGCGCCGAACCGGCCGGCCTGCACGCGGGACCGCTGCGCGAGGCGCATCCCGGAGATCCCGCGGGGGAAACCGAGGTAGTTGCGGATCATGGAGCTGGACCCGGCCTGACCGCCGATGGCGTCGCGCTCCAGCACGACGGTGGCGAGGCCCTCGGAGGCGGCGTACACGGCGGCGGCGAGCCCGGCCGGCCCGGCCCCGACGACGACCACGTCGGCGATCTCGCCGGGCGGGATGGAGTCGTAGCCGCCGTACATGGCCTCGGCGACGCCCGACGGCGTGGCGCCGGCGAGGACCCTGCCGTTGAAGGCCCGCACGACGGGCAGCTCCGCGTCGGGGCCGGCGGCCTCCAGCAGGGCGCGACCCTCGTCGCCGTGCGGGTCGAGGGTGCGGTTCGGGACGCCGAGCCGGTCGAGGAGGTCGTGGATGGCGGCGGCGGTGCGGTCGCCGGGCGCCGCGACGACGTCCGTGGCGGTGACCGTGGGGCGCGCGACGGACCAGCCCCACTCGGACAGCAGCTCGATGAGGGCGACGTGGAACTCCTCGTCGCGGGCGCCGCGCGGGATGCCGACGAACGTGTCCATGTCACGGCGGGCGAGCGCGGCCCGCATCTCGTCGAGCGCGGCGGCGTACTCCTCGCCGGGCACCAGGGCGACGCGGCGCGCGGTGGAGAGCACGGCCGGTACCTGGTGGAGGAGCTCGGCGGCGGTGCCGTCGGGCAGGTGCTGCTCGGCGGCGACCATCGCGACCTGGACGCCCGCGGCGACGTGCGCGCGCAAGCGGTCGAGCGCGGCAGCGGCGTCGCCGACGACCTCGATGCGGTAGTCGCGGTCGTAGCGGGCGCGGAACTCGGCCTCGACGGTGCCGGCGTGCCGGTCCGCGGCGAGCAGGATCACGGGGCGGTCACCCATGCGGTCAGCGTAGGAGCGGGGCGGGGGTTCGTCGCGCGGACGGCGGCCGAGGCCGACGGCGGGTGCCGGCCGGGCCGTGGCGCATTGCCGCCATGGCGCAGATCCGCCAGCACGAACCGTTGACCGGGCAAACCCTTCCCGGGGACCGTTCAGACACTTCTCGACCGGCCCCAGGGAGACACCCATGCCATCGACAGCACTCCGGCGGCGCCCCATCGGGCGTGCCGCCGCCCTTCTCGCGACGGCGGCGCTCGGCGTCGCGGCCGTCGCCCCGGCGGCGACGGCCGCCCCGCCCGACGACGACGCGCTCGTCCTGGCGTCGGACGTCGTGGACGCGGTCCGCACCGACGACGACCTGTTTCTGCCGGGCGACGGGACCGGCGACGACGCCGGGTTCGTCGCGCAGACCGACGACGACGAGGCCGCGACGGTCGAGGAGAAGCTCGGCGACGCCGACCAGCGGCTCCTGGGCGAGGCCGAGGCCGCGGACGAGGACACCGTCACCGTGCTCCTCGCGGTGGAGCCGGGCACGGCCGCCGCGGTCGAGCGGACGGTGGAGCGCCACGGCGGCGCCGTCGGCCGCACCGAGGACGACCTCGGCTACGTGCGGGCGACCGTCCCCACCGACGACGTGATCGAGATCGCGGCGGCGGACGCGGTGCTCGCCGTCGACCTCGACCGGCAGGTCGACGTCCCCGACCCCACCCCGCTGGACGCGACCGCGGACGACGCGGCCGCCGCGACCGGGGCGGACCTGCCCGAGGCGCCGTCGGCGTCGACGGGCGCGACGAACCCGTACCTGCCGGTCGCGGAGACCGGTGCGGTGGCGTTCACCGACGCGCACCCGACGTGGGACGGCCGCGGCACCACGATCGGCGTCCTGGACACGGGCGTGGACCTGGACCACCCGGCACTGCGGACCACGACCGACGGGAAGCCGAAGATCGTCGGCTCGTTCACGGCGACGGACCCGGTGATCGACAACGACGGCACCTGGATCCGCCTGTCGACGAAGCGCACCGGCCCGACGTTCACGAACGGCGGGACGACGTACACGATCCCGGCGGGCTCCTGGTACTCCGTGCGCTTCGGGGAGAACATCTCGACGGCGTCGGAGGCGGCCGGCGACCTCGACCGCGACGGCCAGCTGAACGACACCTGGATGGTCATCGTCGACCCGCAGACCGGCGAGGTCCGCGTGGACGGCGACCAGGACGGCGACCTCGTCGAGGAGGAGGCGCTGTTCGAGTACGGCGTCGCCGGGCAGGTCGGCCACCTGGGCGTGGACGACCCGGACACCGACCTGGTGGAGAGCCAGCCGTTCACGGTGGAGTACCGCCCCGGGGTCGACCTGTCGCCCCTGGGCGGCGTGTGGGTGGGCCGCACGGCCGACTACCTCAACATGGGTCTGGTCACGGGTGCGCACGGCACGCACGTCGCGGGCATCGCGGCGGGCAACGGGCTGCTCGGCGGCGAGGTCCGCGGCGCGGCTCCCGGTGCGCAGATCGTGTCGGCCCGTGCCTGCATCTACCAGGGCGGCTGCACGGCCGTCGCGCTCACCGAGGGCATGATCGACCTCGTCGTCGAGCACGACGTCGACGTGGTCAACGTGTCGATCGGCGGGCTGGACCCCCTGAACGACGGGTCGGACGCGATCGCGCGGCTGTACGACCAGCTCGTGCGGCAGTACGACGTGGACATCGTCGCGGCGGCCGGCAACGACGGCCCGGGCGTGAACACGGTGTCGGCGCCGTCGACCGGTGACGCCGTGATCTCGGTGGCGGCGTCGGTGAGCGACGACACGTGGTTCGCGAACTACGGCGCCCGCGTGGGTGCGGCGCTGGACCTCTTCCCGTTCTCGTCGCGCGGCCCGTCGGAGGACGGTTCCCTCAAGCCGACGGTGTCGGCCCCGGGTGCGGCCGTGTCGGCGATCCCGACGTGGCTGGCCGGCGAGCCGGTCGCGGAGACCGGGTACGACCTGCCCGCCGGGTACGGCATGTTCAACGGCACGTCGATGGCGTCGCCGCAGGTCGCGGGCGCGGTCGCGCTGCTGCGCTCCGCGGCCGGGGCGACGGGCACCGCGGTGACCACGGCGGGCGTGCGCTCGGCCGTGGTGGACACGGCGGACCTGATCGACGGCGTGCAGGTGGCCGCGCAGGGCGGGGGCGTCGTCGACGTCCAGGCCGCGTGGAAGCAGCTCGCGAAGCCGGGCGCCGGTCGCCCCGGAACCGCCGGCTACACGGTGACGGCGCCGGTGTGCACGTCGCTGTCGTCGGTGCTGACGACGCCGGGCAGCGGCCCGGGCGTCCACGACCGCTGCCTGCCCTCGCAGGGCGGTGCCACGCCGGGCGAGCGCAAGACCTACGACCTCCAGGTCACCCGCACCTCGGGTGACGAGCGGACCGTGTCGCACCGCCTGGAGCTGGTGGGCGACGACGGCACGTTCTCCGTCGCGTCGACAGTGAAGCTGCCGCTCGGGGCGCCGGTGACGGTCCCGGTGACGGCGACGCCGCGCACCGCGGGGCTGCACAGCGCGCTGCTGCGCGTCGACGACCCGCGCACCCCGGGGGTCGACCACGTCGTCCCGCTGACGGTGGTGGCGACGCAGGTCGCCCCGGTCCCGTCGCGCACGGTCGAGCTGACCGGCACGGTGGGCCGCGGCGGCGCGACGTCCGTGTTCGTGGCGGTGCCCGACGGTGTGCAGAACCTCCAGATGGCGCTGACGGACGACGCGGGCGAGCCGACGTCGGGCGCGGTGCGCGTCCGGGCGTTCGACCCGGCGGGCATGCCGGTGGACTCCGGCGCCGCATGCTACGAGGCGGCGCCGGGCTGCGACCCGGCGGGGCGGTCGTACGTCCTGCCGCGGGCGGGCGTGTGGGAGTTCGTCGTGGAGGGTTCGCGCAGGGCCTCGACGATGACGAGCGGGTTCGGCGTGACCGTCGCGCTCCAGGGCGTGGACATGGACCCGGCGGCGGTCACGCTGTCGTCGGCGGACGTGCACGAGCCGCAGCCGGCGTCGGTGACGGCGACGAACACGTGGGGCGCGCTGACCGCGACGCCCACGGAGGGTGCGCTGGGCCGGACGGTCGACCTGTGGTCGACGGTCCCGGCGGGCGGCTACACGCAGCGCAACCTGCTGGCACCGCGCGACGCGACGCTCGTCGACTTCACGGTCACCCCCCACGAGGGCTCCGACGTGGACGTGCTGCTCGGGCACGTCGGGACCGGTCGGGTGGTCGCGCGCGGCCAGGCGGTGGGCGACACCGCCGAGCACGTCGTGGTGCACGACCCGATGCCGGGCAGCTACGCCGTCATCGTGTCCGGCATGGCGGGACCCGGCGGCGTCGCGACCTTCGACTACACCGAGAAGGTGTACTCGCCGTCGCTCGGCACCGTGGAGGTCACCTCGGGCACGGCCACCGCGCTGCAGCCCGGGGACACGCTCGACGTGGACGTGGACGTCACGGCGCTGGCGCACCCGTTCGGGTCCCTCCCCCTGGTGGGGACGGTCCCGCTGACCAACGCCCAGGGCACGCAGGTGGGCGCGGCGGAGGTCGTCGTGGAGACGGTCTCCTCCCCGACGGCGGAGATCCTCGCCACGGACCGCCCGTTCGTGGGCGCGGCGATGAACTCGTCGGGCGTCGTCGCGGGTGACAAGCAGGTCGACTCCCGCACGCAGCCGGTGCTGTGGACGGCCGAGGGCGGCGCGACGGTGCTCGACATGGGCGCCGACGGGTTCCTCGGGTCGGCCGTGGACGTCAACGAGGCGGGGACCGCCGTCGGGCAGGTCCTCACCCGCCAGGGCGAGATCGGCTCGTCCCTGTGGGAGCCGGACGGCACCCGGGTGGCGCTCGGCGCGCCGGACTGGCGTCCGTACGAGTCCACGTACGTCTACGGCGTCAACGACGCCACCGACGAGCACCCCGAGCAGGTCGTCGGGCTGTCGTACCTGCGCGAGCGGGTGGACGGCGTGTGGCACACGTACTCCGACCCGTGGGTGTGGACGCGCGAGGCGGGCTTCCGTGCCCTGCCGCACCTGTCCGCCGACCCGGGCGGGACGCGGGTGACGGCGGTCAACGACGCGGGCTGGGCCGTGGGCACGTCCGCGCTGGACGGCGTGCTGCACGCGGTCCGCTGGTCGCCGGCGGGCGAGGTCGAGGACCTCGGCCTGCTGCCGGGGATGCTCGACGCGGTCGCGACGTCGATCAACGCGGGCGGCGACGTCGTCGGCACGTCGGGCGACGACGCGTTCCTGTGGACGGCCGACGACGGCATGCGGCGCCTGCCGGACCTGGGCTACAACGGCACCGCCACGGCGATCACGGACGAGGGTCTCGTGATCGGCGCGGCCGAGTCGGAGCCGGACTACGAGACGCCGGTCGTGTGGGACGCGACGGGTCGGCTGTTCGACCTGCAGGCGATGGCGGGGTCGCACACGATCCTGGCCCTGCAGGCGTTCGCGGCGCACGGTGACCGGGTGCTCGTGTACGGGTACACGGTGCAGTCGTCGGGCGTGGCCGTGCTGCGGCTCCCCGCGGAGGTGACCGCGGCTTCCTGACCGGTGCCGGTCGTCGGACGCCGTCGGTCCCCCGCGGGGGGGGCCGGCGGCGTCCGTCGTCCCGTGCGTCCCGGTGGTGGGCCGGGGTTGCGTGCCTAGACTGCTCGGAGCCGTTGCCGAGCGGAGGGCGGAGCCCATGACCGTCGACTGTCCCCACCTGACCGAGGTGGTCCCGGTCGCGCCGGAGGCGCGCGACGTCTGCCCGCAGTGCGTGGCGGCGGGGGACTCCTGGGTGCACCTGCGGGCCTGCCTGGAGTGCGGGCACGTCGGCTGCTGCGACTCGTCGCCGAACACGCACGCGACGCGCCACTTCCGGACGTCGGGGCACGCGCTGGTGCGGTCGCTGGAGCCGGGCGAGCACTGGGGCTGGTGCTACGTGGACGAGCTGCTGGTGCCGGGTCGGGAGATGCCGCCCGAGGTGTCCTGATTCCTCCGGGTGCGTCCGCCGCGGGGGACGCGGTGAGCGACGACACGTTTCCAGATATACCCCTAGGGGTATACAGTTCGAGGCATGAAGATCGTGATCATCGGTGGGGTCGGCGGCGGCATGAGCGCCGCCGCGCGCGCCCGCCGCCTGTCGGAGGACGCCGAGATCGTGGTCCTCGACCGCGGCGAGCACGTCTCGTTCGCGGGCTGCGGCCTGCCCTACCACGTCGGCGGGGAGGTGCCCGAGGACGGTCTGCTCGTCCAGACCCCCGCGTCGCTCCAGGCGTCGCTCGCCCTCGACGTCCGGCCCCGGCACGACGTCGTCGGCCTCGACACCGACGCCCGCACCCTCACCGTCCGCACCCCCGCCGGCGAGGAGCAGGTCGACTACGACGCCCTGCTGCTCTCCCCCGGCGCGCGGGCCGTCCGCCCGCCCGTCCCGGGCCTCGACTCGCCGCGCGTGCGCACCCTGCGCACCATCGCCGACGCCACCGCCCTGCGGTCCGCCGTCGACGCCGGCGCCCGCCGCGCCGTGGTGCTCGGCGCCGGGTTCATCGGCCTGGAGGCCGCCGAGGCGCTCGCCTCGCAGGGCCTCGACGTCACGCTCGTCGAGCTCGCCCCCCACCCCCTGCCCCCCCTGGAGCCCGAGCTCGGCGCCCTGGTGGCCGACGAGCTCCGCCGCCTCGGCGTCACCGTGCGCACCGGCGTCGCCGCGACCGCCGTCACGCACGGCGCGGACCACGACGTCGTCGCCCTCGGCGACGGCGGCCGGGTCGAGGCCGACGTCGTCGTCCTCGCCGTCGGGGTCCGTCCCGACACGGACGTGTTCGCCGAGGCCGGCATCCTCGTCGAGCGCGGCGCCATCGTCGTCGACGAGCGCGGCCGCACCAGCGCCGACGGCGTCTGGGCGATCGGTGACGCCACCGTCGCGACCGACGCCGTCACCGGCGACCGTCGTCCCGTCGCGCTCGCCGGCCCGGCGTCGCGCGCCGGCCGTCTCGTCGCGGACCAGATCCTGCGCCCCGGGACGGCGCGCCCCCTGCCGACGGCCCTCGCGACCGCGGTCGTCCGGGTCGGTGGGCTCACCGCCGCCACCACGGGTGCCAACCGGGACGCGCTGACCCGCGCCGGCGTCGACCACCGCACCGTGCACCTGCACCCGGCGCACCACGTCGGCTGGTTCCCGGGCGCGGAGCAGATCCACCTCGTCGTGCACGTCGCGGCGCAGGACGGGCGCGTGCTCGGTGCGCAGGCCGTCGGCCGCGCCGGCGTCGACAAGCGCATCGACGTGCTCGCCACCGCGATCCGCGCCGGCTTCACCGCCGACGACCTCGTCGATCTCGACCTCGCCTACGCCCCGCCGTTCGGCGCCCCGAAGGACCCGGTGAACCTCGCCGGGATGGTCGCCTCCAACGTGCTCGACGGCACCCTGCGGCTCTGGTACCCGGAGGACGTCGACGACGCCCTGGAGACCGCGCTCGTGCTGGACGTCCGCAGCCAGGGCGAGTTCGACGCCGGGCACCTGCCCGGGTCGCTGCTCGTGCCCCACACCGAGCTGCGCGAGCGCCTCGACGAGGTCGTGACCGCGGCGGCCGGCCGGCCGGTGCGGGTCCTGTGCGGGTCCGGGGTGCGCTCCCACATCGCGCACCGCGTCCTGGAGCAGGCCGGCCTCGACTCCGCCTCCCTGTCGGGCGGCATGCTCACGCTGCGCGCGGCGCTCGACGCCCGCGGAGCGGACCTGATCGTCACCCCCGAGCCGGCGACCGCCGGCTGACACCCGTCCGAGAGGAGACCACCGTGGTCGTCAACGACCCCGACGCGCAGCGGCGCGTGCTCAACCGTCTCAAGCGTGCCCGCGGGCAGCTCGACGCCGTCATCGCGTCCGTCGAGTCCGGCGGGAGCTGCCGCGACGTCGTCACGCAGCTCTCCGCCGTGTCCAGCGCGCTGGACCGGGCGGGCTTCGCCATCATCGCGACCGCGATGAAGGACTGCGTCACCGACCCCGAGCAGGCCGCCGCCGAGCAGGACGGCCTGACCACCGCCGAGCTCGAGAAGCTCTTCCTCAGCCTCGCCTGAGCAACCCGACCCCCCTGAAGGAGAAGTAGCCCCATGTGTCAGCCCACCCTCTGCCGGACCTGCGGCAAGACCACCTGGGCCGGTTGCGGCATGCACGTCGACGACGTGCGCCGCTCGGTCCCCGCCGCGCAGTGGTGCGGCGGTCACGACGAGCCGCGCGCCGGCGGCGGCGGGTTCCTGTCGCGCCTGTTCGGCGGCCGCTGAGACACCCGGAGCCCGGCACCCCTGACCAGACGTGCCGGGCTCCGGCGTCGGCGCTTGTCCGGACGGCGGCCGACCGGGACGATGGCCCGGTGCCTCCCCGGACCGGCCTCGCCGCCACGCCCCCGCCCCGCCGACGCTCCGCCGCGCGACGCCTCGGCCTCGCCGCCGTGGCGGTGTCGCTCCTGCTGACCGGCTGCGCCGTGGACGCGGGCACCGCCGCGAGGAACGCCTTCGTGGACCACATGGAGGGCACCGACGGGGTCCTGTCGGCGGACGGTTTCATGAGCAACGACCTGCCCTTCCTGGGCAGTGGCCTGGTCGAGGTCCGGCTGAGCACGGATGCGTCCGAGGAGACGCTGCGGTCGGCCGTGGAGCGGGCACTGTCCTTCGAGCCGGCTCGCGGCGTCGACATCTCCGCCCTCCGCATCGTCTCGGACCCGGACCTCGCCGCGGGGGATCCCTCCGGCGCTGCCTTCGACCTGCCCGCCTCCGTGTCGTTCGATGTCGAGTGGGGCACCCCGGCGACGACGGCGGCCGACCGGCTCCTCGCGCTGCGCGCGATGCCGGAGGTCCTGGACGTGTACCACGACCGGCGGTTCGATCAGACGCGGCTCACCGTGGCGCGCGGCGCGGACGCCTGCGCGGTCGCGGACCGCGTCGAGCGCACGCTGGACGCCGCGCCCGGCGCGGTCGAGCGGGTCTCCGTCGACGAGGGCGTCGGCGTCGACCGGTCAACCTGCGACGGCTGAGCCGGGCCCGCCGCCGGCCCCGCACCGCCGGCCCAGCACCGCCGGGCCGCCGCGTCAGTCGGACGCGGAGCCCTGCCGGTCGTCGATCCACCGCTGGCCGAGCGCGACCACGCGGCCGACGTTCACGGCCCAGCCGACGCCCCAGACCCGCGGGCCGAAGATCTGCGGGTTCTCCGGGGCCCACCAGCGCTCCTTGATCCGCTCGATCGTCGGGAACCGGAGCTCGTAGGGCACGAACCCGGCGACGGTGCCGTGCCACGTCCGCTCGTCGGGCTCCTTGCGCAACTCCTTGGTGACGGCCGCGGCGACGAGCGCCAGCGACACCACCTTCACGGCCTTGCTGAACCCGCTCTTGTTCTTGCCGGTCGACGTCATCGCTGCTCCTGGGTCGGGTGCGGTCGGTCCCCTCTTCTCCCATCGTGCCCTCTCGGGCCGCGGAGGGCCATGGCGCCGACGCAGTTCCTCAGGTGTCGCCGGGCCGAGTCCTGAGGAGTCCCGACACCGACCCGGACCGACGTCCTGACCTCTCACGCATCAGCGGCCGATCCGTGCGGAGTCACGACGCCGCGTCGATCTCCGCGAGCAGGGCGTCGCGGCGCTCGGCGGGCAGGAACGACGACCGCACGGAGTTCGCGGCGAGCGTGGCCCGCTGCGCGTCCGTGAGCCCGAGACCTGCGGACAGGGCCGCGAGGTTGTCGTCGAGGTGGCCGCCGAAGTAGGCGGGGTCGTCGGAGTGGACGGACACGTTGAGCCCGCGCTCCAGCATGTCGAGCAGCGGGTGCTCGTCGATCGTGGCGACGGCCCGCAGGGCCACGTTGGACAGCGGGCACACGGTCAGCGGCACCTGCTCGGCGACGAGCCGGTCGACGAGGACGTCGTCGTCGAGGCTGCGGATGCCGTGGTCGATGCGCTCGGCGCCGAGCAGGTCGAGGGCGTCGGTGACGTAGGAGGCCGGACCCTCCTCGCCCGCGTGCGCGATGCGCCGCAGCCCGGCCTCCCGGGCCCGCGCGAAGAGCCGGACGAACTTCGCGGGCGGGTTGCCGACCTCCGCGGGGTCGAGGCCGATGCCGACGATCGGCGCGCCGAGGGCGAGCAGCCGGTCGAGCACGTCGAGCGCCTCGTCCTCGTCCCGGTCGCGCAGGAACGCCGCGAGGAGCAGGGTCGAGACGCCGAGGTCCTCCTCGCTGGTGGCGAGGACGGACGCGATGCCGTCGACGACGACCTCCAGCGGGACGCCGCGCACCAGGTGGGCCTGCGGGTCGAACATGATCTCCGCGTGCCGCACCCCCGCGACGGCCGCGCGCCGCAGGTAGGCACGGGTCATGTCCGCGAAGTCCTCCGCCGTGCGCAGGACCGCCATGTTCGCGTAGTAGAGGTCGAGGAACGACTGCAGGTCCGTGAAGTCGTACGCGCGGCGCAGCGCCTCGACGTCCGGGTACGGGAGCGTCACCCCGTTGCGCTCGGCGAGCGCCACGACGAGCTCGGGCTCCAGCGTCCCCTCGACGTGCAGGTGCAGCTCGGCGAACGGCAGGGTGCTCGCGCCGGGGCGGGCGGCGGGGCCGGTGGCGGCGGGGGGCGCGGTGGTCACGCGTCGATGGTGCCAGCCCGACGACGCCCGGGCAGCATCGCCCCGGCCACGACGACCGTGAGTCCCGCCACGGGGACGACGAGCAGCGCGGCGCGCAGGGAGGTGGCGTCGGCGAGGATCCCGATGACGGGCGGCATGAGCAGGAACCCGAGGCGCAGCAGCCAGGACACGACGGCGAGGCCGGTGCCGGCCCGCAGGCCGGGGAGCTCGTCGGCGGCGTGCATCGCGGCGGGGATGACGGTGGCGACGCCGAACCCGGCGAGCGCGAACCCGGCGATCGTCGTCGGGACGGACGGGAGGGCGAGCGCGAGTCCCATGGCGACGGCGACGAGCAGGCCGCCCGCGCGGGCGACGGCCGCCTGCCCGAACCGGTCGACGAACCGGTCGCCGGTGGCGCGGCCGAGGAACTCCATGGCCATGAACGCGACGAACCCGGTGGCGGCGACGGCGCCCACGGCGCCGAGCGACCCGGACAGGTAGAGCGTGGCCCACGCGTTCGCGCCGTCCTCGATGATCGCGCCGGCGGTCGCGACGACGACGAACGCCGCCAGGAGCAGCCCGACCCGGGCCCCGCGGGGCGCGGGTCCGGCGGTCCCGTGGTCGCCCGCCGGGTCGTGCCCGGCGTCGCCGGTGCGGGCGGTCGCCGCGGCGTCGTCGGCGGCACGGACGTCGGCGTCGTGGCCCGGCAGGCGGAAGCGGTAGGCGGTGAGCGCGACGAGGCAGAAGATCGTCCCGGAGATCGTCAGGTGCACGCCGAGCGGCAGGTCGAGCGCGATGGCGGCGGCCGCCATGCCGCCGCCGAGCACCGCCCCGGCGGACCACAGCGCGTGGAACGAGTTGAAGATCGACCGCCCGTAGCGCCGCTGGACGCGCAGGCCGTGGGCGTTCTGCCCGACGTCGGTCACGGCGTCCGCGGCGCCGCCGGCGAACAGCGCCACCGCGACCAGGGCGAGGGACGGGGAGAACCCGACGCCGACCATCGCCAGCGCCGTGAGGACGGTGCCGCCGACGGCGACCGCCGCCGACCCGAACCGCCGGATGATCGCGGCCGCCGCCAGGCCGGACAGCATCGCGCCCGCGGGGAACGCGACCACCATGAGGCCGTACACGGTGTTCGACAGGTCGAGGGCGGCCTTGATCTCGGGGTAGCGCGGCAGGAGGTTCGCGAACAGCGCGCCGTTGGTGAGGAACAGCGCGGACACGGCCGCGCGGGCGCGGCGGTCCGCGGCGGTGGGGCCGGTCGGGGCCGGGGCGTCGCTGACGGTCATGCGGGGGTCCTCCGGGGTCAGCGGGCGAGCAGCCGGCGGACGCCGGTCCGCACGACGGCGTCGTCGGGCCGCTCGGTGTCGAGCGCACGGTGGATGGTGACGCCCTCGACGAACGCGTCGAGCAGGCGGCAGGTCAGGGGGTCGAAGTGCCGGGCGAGCGCGGCGCGGCTGCGGTGCATCCACGCGTTCGTCAGGGTGCGGAACGCGGGTTCGCGGGCGGCGAGCGTGTACAGCTCGTGGCTCAGGACGAGGTCGCGCTGGGTGGCGAACACGTCGGTGGTGATGAGCGCGACGACGGCGTCGGCGGCCTGCTCGACGTCGGCCGCGGCGCTCAGGCGTCGCTCGAACCCGGCGGCCTGCTGCTCCGCGAACCGGCCGAACGCCGCCCGCAGGAGGTCGTCCATCCCGTCGAAGTGGTACGTCATCGAGCCGAGCGGCACGTCGGCGGCGGCCGCGACCCGGCGGTGCGACGTCCCGGCCACGCCGTGCTCGGCGACGACGTCGAGGCAGGCGTCGACGATGCGGTCGCGGCGGTGGGGGTCGTGGCGGCGGGCCCGGTGCCCGCCGGTGGCGGGGTCCCGGCCCGGCCCCGCGGGCCCCGGCGACGGCGACGTCGTCACGCGTCGGCGTCCGGCGGGGCGTCGGGTCCGGCGCCGGCTGCGGCGGGCCGGTCGATGTGCTCGCGGATCACGCGGGCCGGGTTGCCGACCGCGACGACGTTCGCCGGGAGGTCCTTCGTGACGACGGCACCCGCGCCGACCACGGTGTTGTCGCCGATGGTGACGCCCGGGCAGACGATGACGCCGCCGCCGAGCCACACGTTGTCGCCGAGCGTGATGGGCAGCGCCGCCTCGAGCTTGTCGCGCCGCGGCTGCGGGTCGACCGGGTGGGTCGGCGTGAGGAGCTGGACGTTGGGGCCGATCTGGCAGTCGGCACCGATGGTGATGGTCGCGACGTCGAGCGCGACGAGGTTGTAGTTGACGAACGTGCCCGGCCCGACGTGGATGTTCTCGCCGTAGTCGACGGCGAGCGGCGGCTTGACGAACGCGCCCTCCCCCAGGGTGCCGAGCACCTCCGCGAGGATCTCCACGGCGGCGGGGTCGCCCGCGACCGTGGCGAGGCGGTAGTCCTCCAGGCGCGTGTACGCGTGCTGCGCGATCCGGTGGCTCTCCGGGTCGTCGGCGACGTAGAGGTCGCCCGCGAGCATGCGCTCCCGGTTGGTGCGGGGGTCCCCGGCGAAGTAGTCGGTCGTCGTCATGCGGACGATCGTACCCATGATGCGTACGACCGTACACACCACACCCGACGCGAGTCAGCGCACCTCCCCGCGAGTCAGCGCACCTCCGCGCGAGTCATTGCAGGCCTCATCGGACGGCCCTGCTGTTCGGACGCAAACCGCATCTGAGCGCTCGACAGGCTGTTCGTACCGCAGACGAGGGACTAGGGTCCTGATCGTGCCGACGATGAGAGTGAGCGAGGCTGCCGTCTACCTGGGCGTCAGCGACGACACGGTCCGCCGCTGGATCGACCGCGGGCTGCTGACCGCGACGACCGACGACGCGGGCCGCAAGGTCGTGGACGGGTACGAGGTCGCGATGGTGGCGCGCGAGCACGCGACGCCGCCCGGCCTGCCGCCGGGCATGCGGAGCTCGGCGCGCAACCGGTTCGTCGGGCTCGTCACCGACCTCACCGTCGACACGGTGATGGCGCAGGTCGAGCTCCAGTGCGGCCCGTTCCGCGTGGTGTCGCTCATGAGCGCGGAGGCCGTCCGCGACCTCGGGCTGGAGCGCGGCTCCGTCGCGGTCGCCGTCATCAAGTCGACGAACGTCGTCGTCGAGACCCCGGGGGGCGCCGCGTGACCGTCGCTCTCGCCGGCCGGCGGGCCCGGACGACGTCCGGCACCCGTGCACCGCGCCGTGTCGCCGTCGCCGTGGCGCTCGGGGTCGGCGCGGCCGCCACGACGGCCGCCTGCTCGTCGGGCGACGCGGCGGGCGACGACGGCGCGGCCACCACGACGCTGACCGTGTTCGCGGCGGCGTCGCTGACGGAGGCGTTCGAGCAGGTCGCGGCGGACTTCGAGGCCGCGCACGCGGGGGTGGACGTGCGGCTGTCGTTCGCGGGGTCGTCGGACCTCGTCGCGCAGGTCCAGCAGGGTGCGCCCGCCGACGTCCTCGCCTCGGCCGACACGGCGACCATGGACAGGCTCGTCGCGGACGACCTCGTCGACGACCCGCGGGTCTTCGCGACCAACACGCTGACGATCGCCGTCCCGGCGGGCAACCCGGCGGGGGTGACGGGCCTGGCGGACCTCGCCGACCCGGCGCTGACCCTGGTGCTCTGCGCCCCGGAGGTGCCGTGCGGCGCCGCGTCGGCGCGCGTCGCCGAGGCCGCCGGTCTCGACCTCGCCCCGGACAGCGAGGAGCAGAGCGTCACGGACGTGCTCGGCAAGGTCGCGGCGGGCGAGGCCGACGCGGGGCTGGTCTACGTGACGGACGTCGCGCGCGGCGGGGACGCCGTCGAGGGCGTCGCCTTCCCGGAGGCAGCGAACGCCGTCAACACGTACCCGGTCGCGGCGGTGGCCGACGCCGCGCAGCCGGTCCTCGCGGCGGAGTTCGTCGACGCGGTCCTGTCTCCCGAGGGCCGGGCGGTGCTGGCGGGCGTGGGCTTCGCGCCGCCGTCGTCATGACGTCCGCCCGGCCGGCCGCGCACGGGGCGTCGTCCGAGGTCGCGGTGGGTCTGCCCCGCTGGGCGTACGTCCCGGCGGCGCTGGGCGGGCTGCTGGTGCTGCTGCCGCTGGTCGCGATGGCGACGCGTGTCGACTGGGGCGACTGGTGGTCGCTGGTGACGAGCGAGTCGGCGCGGGTCGCGCTCGGTCTGAGCCTGCGCACGGCCGCCGCGAGCACGGTCGTCTGCCTGGTGCTGGGCGTGCCGATGGCGCTGGTGCTGGCCCGCTCGGGGTCGCGGGTGCTGCGGTGGCTGCGACCGCTGGTGCTGGTGCCGCTGGTGCTGCCGCCGGTGGTCGGCGGCATCGCGCTGCTGTCGACGTTCGGGCGGCGCGGGTTGCTGGGCGGGACACTGGAGGTCCTGGGCCTGCAGGTGGCGTTCACGACGGTGGCCGTGGTGATCGCGCAGACGTTCGTGGCGCTGCCGTTCCTGGTGGTGAGCCTGGAGGGTGCGCTGCGCACGGCGGGTTCCCGGTACGACGTGGTCGCGGCGTCCCTGGGGGCGCGCCCGACGACGGTGCTGCGCCGGGTGACGCTTCCGCTGGTAGGGCCGGGCCTGGTGTCGGGGGCGGTGCTGTCGTTCGCGCGGGCGCTGGGCGAGTTCGGCGCGACGATCACGTTCGCGGGGAGCCTGCAGGGCACGACGCGCACGCTGCCGCTGGAGATCTACCTGGCGCGGGAGGTCGACCCGGACGCGGCGGTGGCGCTGTCGTCGGTCCTCGTCGTGGTGGCGGTGGCCGTCATCGGGCTGGCGCACGGGCGCGGGGGTGCCCGATGACGCTGACGATGGAGGCGCGGCTCGCCGCCCGTGGCGTGGAGGTCGCGCTGGAGGTCGCGGACGGCGAGACCCTGGCGCTGCTGGGACCGAACGGTGCGGGGAAGTCGACGGCGCTGGGCCTGGTGGCGGGGACGCTGCGGCCGGACGACGGCGTCGTCGCGCTCGACGGACGGACGCTCGCGCACGTCGAGGCGGGGCGGACCCGCGCGTGGGTGGCGCCGCACGACCGGCAGGTGGCGCTGCTCGCGCAGGAGCCGCTGCTGTTCCCGCACCTGAGCGTGGTGGACAACGTGGCGTTCGGCCCGCGGGCGCAGGGCGCCGGGCGCCGGGAGGCGGCGGTCCGGGCCGCCGGGTGGCTGGACCGGGTCGGGGTCGCCGAGCTGGCGGCGCGCCGGCCGGGGGCGTTGTCGGGCGGGCAGGCGCAGCGGGTCGCGGTGGCCCGCGCGCTGGCGGCGCGGCCCCGGCTGCTGCTGCTGGACGAGCCGATGGCGGCGCTCGACGTGGACGTCGCGCCCGCGCTGCGACAGACCCTGCGGCACGTCCTGGCCGACCAGACGGCGGTCGTGGTCACGCACGACGTGCTCGACGCGCTGCTGCTCGCCGACCGGGTGGCGGTCGTGGACGACGGCCGGGTCGTCGAGCAGGGTCCGACGGCTCAGGTGCTCGGTCGGCCGCGCAGCACGTTCGCGGCGTCCCTGGCGGGCCTGAACCTGTTGACGGGGCTGTGGACGGGTGACGGGGTGCGCACCGACGTCGGCGCGGTGGTGCACGGTCACCACGACCCGGGGGTGCCCGTCGGCGCGGCGGCGGTGGCCGCGTTCCGCCCGGCCGCGGTGGCGGTGTTCCTCGCCCCCGTGCCCGGATCGCCGCGCAACCTGCTGCCCGGCACGGTCCGCACGGTGGAGCCGCACGGCGACCTGCTGCGGGTCCGCGGGGACCTCGTCGCCGCGGACGTCACGCCGCGGGCCGTCGCCGAGCTCGGCCTCGCCCCCGGCGTGGACGTCTGGTTCTCCGTCAAGGCCGCGGAGGTCGACGTCTACCCGGCATGACGACCCGAGCCGTCGACCGGTGCACGACGGCTCGCCGGGCCCCGGCCGGACGTCGCCACCTCCAGGTCGGCGCGGTCGCGCGAGCGGCGAGGATCGATCAGTGCCCGCCGGCGCCCAGCAGCTCCAGCGCGCCGTCGAGCGCGCCTGTCGCGCTGTCGGGGTCGACGCGCACGAGGGCGAAGGCGCTGACGACGAGGGCGGTGCAGAGGTCGGCGAGCCGGTCGCGCTCGGCCGCCGGACGACCGGGGTACCGGGCGTCGACGCCGCGGCCGAGGGCGGCGCGGAGCTCGGCGCGGTAGTCCGCGACGACCCGGCGGACGGCGGGGTCGCGGGCGATGGGGGCGCCGGAGGCGTTGACGAGCAGGCACCCGCTGTCGGCCTGGATCTCGCCGGTGGCCGCGAGCGCCGCGCGCAGCCCGGTGAAGTACCGCACGACGGCGTCGGGGTCCGGGTGGTCGACCGTGTCGTCGGTGAGCGTCCGCAGCCGGGGGCGGACGACGTCGTCGAGGTAGGCCTGGACGGCGGCGTCGAAGAGGCCGCGCTTGGAGCCGAAGGCGTGGTAGATGCTGGACCGGTTGAGGCCGGTGGCCTCCTCGAGGGCGGGGACGGACGCGGCCTCGTAGCCGGAGCGCCAGAACACCCCGAGCGCGGCGCGTACGACGCGGTCGGTGTCGAAGGTCTGCGCCCTGCCCATCTCGAACCCCCAGTTGCTGCAACGGTCGTTCCAGTATAGTTTGTGGAACGAGCGTTGCAATACTGCGACGCGACCGCCGCAGCACAGGGAGCACCGATGATCGTCGCCGGACTCGTCCTGGCGGGCCTCGCCGCCGGGCTGCACGTCTACATCTTCTGGCTCGAGTCCGTCGTGTGGACCACGCGGGCCCGCGCCGTCTTCGGCACCACCGAGGCCGAGGCCGCCGCGACCCGCGAGATGGCGTTCAACCAGGGCTTCTACAACCTGTTCCTCGCGATCGTCACCGGCGTCGGCATCGTGCTCGTCACCGCCGGCTCCGACGCCGCGGGCCACGCCCTCGTCCTCGCCGGCACCGGCTCGATGCTGGCGGCCGCCGCAGTGCTGCTGCTCTCCTCCCCCGACAAGCGGGGCGCCGCCGTCAAGCAGGGCACCCTGCCGCTGCTCGCCGTCGTCGCCCTCGCCGTCGGCCTCACGCTGTAAGCCCCGCACCACGGAAGCAGGTCCCATGTCCGACGTCGTCTCCACCCAGGTCCAGCTCGCCGCCCGCCCCACCGGCTGGCCGACGGCCGACACCTTCCGCACCGTCCAGGTCGCCTACGGCGACCTCGCCCCCGGCCAGGTGCGCGTCGTCAACGAGTTCGTCTCCGTCGACCCGTACATGCGCGGGCGCATGAACGACGTCCGCAGCTACACCCCGCCCTACGCGCTGGGCGAGACGATGACGGGCGGCGCGATCGGCCGCGTCGTCGAGTCGGCCTCCGACGACGTCCCCGTCGGCGCCGTCGTGCTGCACCAGTTCGGCTGGCGGGACGTCGTCCAGGAGGACGCGAAGGGGTTCCAGGTCGTGCCCGAGATCCCCGGCGCGCCCCTGTCGTTGCGGCTCGGCGTCCTCGGCATGACGGGCCTGACCGCGTACGTCGGCCTCACCGCGATCGCCGGGCTGCGCGAGGGCGACACCGTGTTCGTCTCGGGCGCCGCGGGGGCCGTCGGCACCGCCGTCGGGCAGATCGCCCGCCTGCTCGGCGCGTCCCGCGTCGTCGGGTCCGCCGGCACCCCCGAGAAGGTCGCCCTCCTCACGGAGAAGTACGGGTACGACGCGGCGCTCAACTACAAGGACGGCCCCGTCCGCGAGCAGCTGCGCGCGCTCACGCCCGACGGCGTCGACGTGTTCTTCGACAACGTCGGCGGCGACCACCTCGAGGCAGCCCTGGACCGCATGAACGACGGCGGACGCCTCGCCCTGTGCGGCGCCATCGCGCAGTACAACGACACCTCCCGCACGCCCGGCCCCGACAACCTGGCGAACGTCGTGACGCGCGGCCTCACCATCCAGGGCTTCACCCTGCCGAGCTACCTGCACCTGGGCGCCGAGTTCCAGTCCCGCATGACCGAGTGGTTCGCCGCCGGGAAGATCAGCTGGGACGAGACGGTCGTCGACGGCATCGAGAACGCCCCGCAGGCGTTCCTCGACATGATGCGCGGCGCCAACATCGGCAAGATGGTCGTCCGCGTCTGACGGCGGCCCGCCACGGCGCCCGCCCGCAATCTCCGTGACGGGCGGGCGCCGCCCGGGGCACCATGGGGGCATGCCCGCCCCCGCCCGCCCCGGACTCGTCGTCGGCCCCACGCTGACGATCCCCCGGGCCGAGCTCACCGAACGGTTCTCCCGGTCCTCCGGCCCGGGCGGGCAGGGCGTCAACACCACGGACTCCCGGGTCGAGCTGTCGTGGGACGCGGGCCGCTCCGCCGTCCTGAGCGACGTCCAGCGCGACCGGCTCACCGGGCGTCTCGGGCACCGCCTCGTCGACGGCGTCCTCACCGTCACCGCCGCCGAGCACCGCGAGCAGCGGCGCAACCGCGACGCCGCCGCGCACCGCCTCGCCGCGCTCGTCGCCGACGCCGTGGCGCCGCCCGCCCCGGCCCGGCGCCCCACCCGCCGCACCCGCGGCTCGCAGGAGCGCCGCCTGACCACCAAGAAGCAGCGGTCCACCACCAAGCGCCTGCGCTCGTCGCGCCCCTCGCGCGACGACTGACGGCGCCTCCCCCCGCCGGCTCGCCGGACCGCTCGGGTCCGGCCCTCACCGCCCGGCGGGCACCGGCGCCGTCTGTCCCTGACCCGCGAACGCCACCGTCACGGCCGCGGTGCGGGTCGTGACCCCGAGGCGTTCGAACGCGTGCTCCAGGTGGGTCCGCACCGTCGTCGGCGAGATGCCGAGAGCCACCGCGACGTCCCGGTTCGACATCCCGAGCGCGACGAGCCGCAGGATCTCCGCCTGCCGACCGGTGAGCCCCTGCGGCGGGGCGGGGGCGGACGGGTCGGTCACGACGGCGGCCAGTAGGTCGCGCAGGTGCGGCAGGAGCAGCCGGCAGATGGTCCGCTCCCGGTCGCCGAACGGCGGGCCGTCGTACCGCGGCGCGAGCAGCCGCAGCGTCCGGCCGGGCCCGTCCGGGTAGCCGAGGATGATCTCGTCGTCGACCGTCAGGTACTCCCGGTGCACCGGGTGCTCGGCCCAGCGACGCTGCCCGTAGTGCTCGCGCAGGCTGGTGACGGCCGGGGCGCCGGTCCGTTCGACCAGGCTGCACGGCGACGCCCACCAGTGGTCGAGCAGCACCTCGGACCCGTCGCCCGCCGCCGGGTCGACCGGGCCGAGCTCCGACCCGCCGGCCAGGTACTCCGCGCCGACGTCGACCTCCTGGACGTGCCGGTAGCTGAAGTCGCGCGCGTCGAGGGCGTGGAAGGCAACCCCGTCGGCACGGAGCAGGACCTCGAGGCGACGCAGGACCTCGAAGACGACCGGGACCGAGGCGTGGTGCCGACCGGCGTCGGCCAGGTCGAGGATGTCGCGCAGCGCGGCCAGGTCGTCGCTCGTCGGGTCGACATGGGTCACGGTGTCCTCCCGGGTCCGCCTGCGCACCACGGTAGGCACGGTCGGGCGCGCACGCTCCCGGGTGCACCGTCCGCGGGCACGGATACGACGGATGTCGGATAGGCGGCACGGACGCCGCGACGAACGCTGGGGGAAGACGGCCGGGAGCCACCCGGCCCCGGCGAAGGAGTCGCCATGACACCCCGGACCACCCCCCTGCACCGCGTCCGCCGGCACGCCGCCCTGCTCGCCACCTCCGCCCTCCTCGTCGGCGGGACCGCCGTCGCGGGCCCGGCGGTGGGCGAGGACGTCCCGCCGCCCGTCGCGGTCGAGGTGCTGTCGGCGCACGCCGACTTCCCCGACGCGGTCGGCGTGACGATCCACCGCAGGCTGCCCGGTGAGCGTCGCGACGTCATCCGGCTGCGTGACGCCGGGAACGTGGTGGTCGCGCGCCTCACCGTGCAGCCCGGCGCGCGGTTCCCGTGGCACACCCACCCGGGGCCCGTCGTGGTGTCGGTCGTCGGCGGCGACCTGGTGTACCAGCAGGCCACGGACTGCGTGCAGCGTCGGTACGCGACGTCCGAGGCGTTCGTCGACCCCGGGGACAAGATCCACACGGCGTGGAACCCGGGCGACGAGCCGACGGTGCTCGTCGCGACGTTCTACGGCGTGCCCGACGGAGGCGCCGTGACCCTGCCCGTGCAGGACCCGCCGGACTACTGCTCGGGCAAGGACGTCCGCCCGGGGAGGTCCGGGTGGGCGGCGCCCGCCCGTCTCGTGGCGGGTGTCCCGGGCCGGTTCGCGATGGCGTGACGCGCCGCGGACAGGTGTCTCGCGATCCGGACCCCCCTTGGTAGTGTTTAATTCCGATCGATACGGTCGGACTACTAGGGAACGTCCGAGCAGCACCGCGAGAGGCCACCCATGACGGCACCCCCCGGCACCCCCGCCGGCACCCGCACCCCGCCCACCCGGGTGTCCGCGCTCCGCGCGGTCCCCCCTGACGAGTCCCTGCGCGTCGGCGTCGACGACCGGTTCACCACGCCCCCGCGCCGCCCCGACCGGGGGCGGCGCGTCCGGGCCGTCGCCGGCCGCGTCGCCGGACCCCTGCTCGTCCTGCTGCTGTGGTGGGTCGCCACCGCCCTGGAGTGGGTGTCCCCGCTCCTGCTGCCGTCGCCCGGCACCGTCCTGGCCACCGGCGCCGACCTCGTCTCCTCCGGCGTCCTCGGCGAGAACCTGCTCGTCTCCCTCGGGCGCGCGGGCACCGGCCTCGTCATCGGCGTCACCGTCGGCGTCCTGCTCGCGCTGTTCACCGGCCTCAGCCGCACCGGCGAGCTCCTGGTCGACTCCAACGTGCAGATGCTGCGCGCCATGCCGATTCTCGCGCTCCAGCCGCTCGTCATCGTGTGGTTCGGCATCGGCGAGCCCACCAAGATCCTGCTGGTCGCCCTCGCGGTCACGTTCCCCGTGTACATCAACACGCACGCCGCGATCCGCGCCGTCGACGTCCGGTTCGTCGAGCTCGCGCAGACCGTCGACCTGTCCCGGTGGGCGCTCGTCCGGCGGGTCGTCCTGCCCGGCGCCCTGCCCGGGTTCCTCACCGGCCTGCGGTTCGCCACGTCGATCTCGTGGCTCGTCCTCGTCGTCGCCGAGCAGATCAACGCGACCGCCGGCATCGGCTACCTCATGACGCAGGCCCGCACCGTGGCCCGCACCGACGTCATCATCGTCGGCCTCGTCGTCTACGCCCTGCTGGGTCTCGTCTCCGACGTCCTGGTCCGCACCCTCGAGAGGAAGGCGCTCGGATGGGCACCCCGACTGCAGGCACGCTGAGCACCACCGTCCCGCCCGGCACCGACGCACCCGTCGTCGTGGACGCCCGCGGCGTCGCCCGCACCTTCGACGGCCGCGGCGTGCTGCACGACGTCACGCTCCAGATCCGGCGCGGCGAGTTCGTCGCCCTGCTGGGCCGGTCCGGCTCCGGCAAGTCGACGATGCTGCGGATCCTCGCCCAGCTCGACACCGAGCACGACGGCCACCTCGCCGTCCCGACCCGGCGCGCGGTGGCGTTCCAGGACTCCCGGCTGCTGCCGTGGGCGCGCGTGCTGCCCAACGTGCTGCTCGGGCTCAAGGACGCCGCCGGCCGCGCCCGCGGCGAAGCGCTGCTCGCCGAGGTCGGGCTCGCCGACCACGCACGGGCGTGGCCCAAGACCCTGTCCGGGGGCGAGCAGCAGCGCGTCGCCCTGGCACGCGCGCTGGCCCGCGACCCCGAGCTGCTCCTCATGGACGAACCGTTCGGCGCGCTCGACGCCCTCACCCGGATCCGCATGCACCGCCTGCTGCGCGAGCTGGTGTCCCGGCACTCGCCCGCCGTCCTGCTCGTCACCCACGACGTCGACGAGGCCGTGCTGCTCGCCGACCGCGTCATCGTCCTCACCGACGGCCGGCTCTCCCTCGACGAGCAGGTCGACCTGCCCACGACCGGCCGCCGCTCCGACCCCGGGTTCACCGCCCTGCGCTCCCGCCTGCTCACCGAGCTCGGCGTGGGCGACGACGACCACTAGCCCCCGCCGGCCGTCCGCGGCCCCCGCCCCACCCCGACCAACACGTCCTGCCCGAGAGAAGGGTTCCTCCGTCATGCCCCGAACACGCCTGTCCCGCCCCGCACCCGCCCGTCCCGCACGCACCGGACGCGCCGCGGCCGCCGCCGTCGCCACGTCCGCCGCCGTCCTCGCCCTGGCCGCCTGCGGCGGCGACTCCGCCGCCACCGACGCCGCGGGCGACGACGTCGTCCTGCGGGTCGGCGAGCTCGGCACCGCCATCACGCAGGAGACGCTCCTCGACTCCGCCGGCGAGGGCGACGACCTCGGCTACGAGGTCGAGTACTCCCTGTTCGGCAACGGCCCGGCGTTCATGGAGGCGGTGCCGTCGGGCGCCGTCGACCTGACGGTCATGGCCGACACGCCGTCGATCTTCGCGCAGGTCGGCGACATCCCGGTCAAGGTCGTCGCGGTGCAGGACACCCTGGCTGAGGGCGAGTCGTTCGTCGAGATCGTCGCGAACCCGGGCTCCGGCATCGCGTCGGTGGCCGACCTCGCCGGGAAGAAGGTCGCCGTGCAGCCCGCGACGATCCTCCAGTACACGGTGGTGCGGGCGTTGGAGGCCGAGGGCCTCTCGTACGACGACATCACCCCCGTCGAGCTGCCGCTGCCGGACGCCGCCGCGGCGCTCGCGAAGGGCGACGTCGACGCGGTCGCGTCCCTCGACCCCACGCTCCAGCAGCTCAAGGCGAACGGGGCCGTGACCATCGGCGACGGGGAGGGCTTCACCACCGGCTACTCGTACGTCGTCGCGACGGAGGCGGCGCTGGCCGACCCCGCGAAGGCCGACGCCATCGGCGACTACCTGGCGCGCCTGGGCCGCTCCTACGACTGGACGGTGGACCACGCCGCCGACTGGGCGGCGACGACGTCGCAGCTCACCGGCCTGCCGGAGCCCGTCGCGCTCGCCGCGCAGGAGCGTCGCGGCTCCGGCTGGGTGCCGATCGACGACGACGTGGTGGCGAAGCAGCAGGAGCAGGCCGACGTCTACACGGCGCTCGGCCTCATCGCCGAGCCGCTCGACGTGTCCACCGAGTACGACGACCGCTACGACGACCAGCTGACCGGAGGCGACCAGTGAGCACGCAGCACTCTCAGGAGCACCCCGCCCAGCACCCCGACGTCCCCGCGGGCGCGCGCGGCTACGAGCGGTTCCCGGGCCGCATCGGCGAGACGGTCGCCGACTCCACCCGCGCGTGGCCGCGTCCGCGGGGCGCCCGGGCCGGCGCGCCGAACGTCATCGTCGTCATCCTCGACGACATGGGCTACTCCGACGTCGCGCCGTTCGGCTCGGAGATCGCGACCCCCGCGCTGTCCGCGCTGGCGGACCGCGGCTACCGCTTGACGAACTACCACACGACGCCCGTCTGCTCCCCGGCGCGGGCCGCCCTGATGACGGGCCTGAACCCGCACCGGGCCGGGTTCGCGTCCGTCGCGAACTCCGACCCCGGGTTCCCGAACCTGCGCCTGGAGATCGACCAGGACGTCGCGACCCTGCCGGAGTCGCTGCGGGCCGCGGGCTACGCGACGTACGCGTTCGGCAAGTGGCACCTCACGCGGGACGCGCTCATGCACGACGGCGCGGACAAGGCGTCGTGGCCGCTGCAGCGCGGGTTCGACCACTTCTACGGGACGCTGGAGGGCTGCAACTCGTTCTTCCACCCCAACCAGCTCGTGCGGGACAACACGCCCGTCGACACCGACGACTGGCCCGCCGACTACTACCTGACCGACGACCTCACCGACGACGCGATCGCGCAGCTCGCGACGCTGCGCGCCCAGGAGCCGGACAAGCCGTTCTTCCTGTACTTCGCGCACCACGCGATGCACGGGCCGCTCGGCGCGAAGCCCGCGGACATCGCCGCGCAGCGGGGCCGGTACGACGACGGCTGGGACGAGGTACGCCGGGCCCGGCACGCCCGCCAGCTCGACCTCGGGCTGTTCCCGCCCGACACGCCGCTGCCGCCGTCGGCCACGGAGCCCGGCTTCGACGTCCCGGCCTGGGACGCGCTCGACGCCCGGACGCGTGACCTGTACGCCCGGTACATGGAGGTGTACGCCGCGATGGTGGCGAACGTCGACGAGAACCTGGGGCGCCTGCTCCAGGTGGTCGACGACCTCGGCGAGCTGGACGACACGATCGTCGTGTTCACCTCGGACAACGGCGGCACGTCCGAGGGCGGCCCCGAGGGCACGCGCTCCTACTTCTCGCGGTTCGTGCACATCGCCGGCCTGCCGCAGGACTGGGAGGCGGACGTCGACCGCGACCCCGACCTCATCGGCGGCCCCCGCACGATGGTCCACTACCCGCGCGGCTGGGGGCAGGTCTCCAACACGCCGTTCCGGTTCTACAAGGGACAGACCCACGCCGGCGGCGTGCGGGTGCCGCTGTTCGTGTCGTGGCCGGCCGGGCTCCCGCGCGACGCCGACGACGACGGGCTGCGCCACCAGTACCAGTACGTCACCGACCTCACGCCGACGATCCTCGACCTCGTCGGGGTGGAACCCCTGGCCGAACGGCACGGCCGCCCCACGCAGGAGGTCGACGGGGTGTCCCTGCGCCCCGTGCTGGCCGACGGCGGGGCGGCGTCCACCCACCCCGAGCAGTACGCGGAGTTCGGCGGGTCGCGCGGCTACTACCGGGACGGCTGGAAGCTGGTGTCCCTGCACACCCGCGGCCGGTCGCTCACCGAGCCGCAGTGGGAGCTCTACCACGTGGACGCCGACCCGAACGAGCTCGTCGACCTCGCCGAGAAGGAGCCGGAGCGCGTCGCCGAGCTCGCCGAGGCGTGGCGCGACGCCGCGTGGCGCAACACCGTGTTCCCCCTCGGCGCCGCGTTCGCGCCCGGGCGGCGACCGGCCGAGCAGGCGCTGGAACGGCCCGTGCGGCTGCTCCGCCGCACCCGGCGCCTCGAGCGGTACCGGTCGTCGAAGCTGACGTCGCTGCGGTCGTTCACCGTGGACGCGGAGGTCACCGCGCCCGGCGACGGGTTCCTCGTCGCGCACGGCGACCAGGGCGGCGGCTACGCGCTGTACGTCGAGGACGGCGAGCTGCACCTCGCGTACAACGAGTACGGACGCCTCCACGACGCCGCGCTCGGTGGGTTCGCCACCGGCACCGTGCACGCCGCGTTCACGTGGCTGCCGGACTTCCGGTGGCGCATCGACGTGAGCGTCGACGGCGAGCCGCGCGGCGGGCTCGCCGACGTCACGATGCTGCTCGGCATGGCGCCGTTCAGCGGCATCGACGTCGGCGTCAACCGCGGCGGCCCCGTCCACTGGGACCTCTCGCAGCGGCACGGGTCGTTCCGGTTCACCGGACGCCTGACCGGCGTCACGTTCACGCCGGGCGAGCACGCGGCCTACGACCCGGAGCTCGTCGCCCGCGTCGAGGAGGACGTCGCCGAGTTCTACGACTGAGCGGCGGTCCCGCGTGCCGGGTCCGTGCCGAGCCACGCCCTGCGGGGCGTCGTCGCGGTGCGGGCCCGGCCGCGACGTGCCCGGGCGGGGCCGGGGTCAGTCGAGGCAGAACTCGTTGCCCTCGACGTCCTGCATGACGAGGCAGGACTCGTTCTCGTCGTCGGCGAGGAGGATGTGCAGCCGTGTCGCGCCGAGCGCCACGAGCCGCGCGCCCTCGGCCTCCAGGACGGCGACCCGCTCGTCCCCCACGAGGCCGGTCCCGGCGCGCACGTCGAGGTGCACGCGGTTCTTGACGACCTTCCCCTCCGGGACACGCTGGAAGTAGAGGCGCGGACCGGCGCCCGTCGGGTCCTCGGCCACGGCCCACGCGCCGTCGTCCTCGTCCGGCAGCGTCGGGTCGTACCCGAGCGTCGCGCACCAGAACCGCGCGACCCGCACCGGGTCCGCGCAGTCGAACGTGACCTGCACTTGCCGGACCCGCCTGACCTGTTCGCTCGTCGTCACCGTGACACCGTAACGACAGGCAGATCCCGGGGTCGAAACGTTATTCTTCACCGATCGCACCCACGACCAGGAGGGCCTGATGGCGGAGCAGGCGTTCCTCGCGCCCGGCGAGGCCGTCGACCTGGACAACTGCGCGCGCGAGCCCATCCACATCCCGGGGCTCGTGCAGCCCCGGGGCGTGCTGCTGGCGCTGCGCACCGACGACACCGTCGTCACGCAGTGCTCGGCGAACCTCGCCGACGTGCTGGGCGTCACCGTCGACGACGCGCTCGGCGCCACCCTGGACGCCGTCGTGGGCGCCGACGCCGCCCGCACCGTGCTCGACCACGTCGCCGCCGGCGGCGACCCGCGCCTGCGCAACCCGCTCGAGATCGAGATCCCCGTGCACGGGGAGCCCGCCCGGTTCGAGGCGATGCTCCACCACGCGCCCGGTGACTCCGCCGACCGGCCCCCGGTGCTCGTCGTCGAGCTCGAACCGTTCTCCGGGCACGCGTCCCTCACGTACACCTCCACGTACGAACCGGTCCGCGACGCCCTCGGTGAGCTCGACCGCGCCACCTCCATGACCGAGCTGTACGACGTCGCCGTGCGTCGCGTCCGCGAGCTCACCGGGTTCGACCGCGTGATGCTGTACCACTTCGACGCCGACTACAACGGGGAGGTCGTCGCCGAGGCGAAGCGCGCCGACCTCAACGCGTTCCTCGGCCTGCACTACCCGGCGTCGGACATCCCGCCGCAGGCCCGCGCCCTGTACGAGAAGAACTGGATCCGGCTCATCTCCGACATCGGCTACACGCCGGTGCCGATCGTGCCCACCGACGACCCCGTCACCGGGCAGCCGCTCGACCTCACGTACGGCACGCTGCGCAGCGTGTCCCCCATCCACGTCGAGTACCTGCAGAACATGGGCGTCGGCGCGTCCATGTCGATCTCGCTGCTGCGCGACGGCCGGCTCTGGGGCCTCATCGCGTGCCACCACTACTCCGGCGCGCACGCCCCGTCGTACGCGGCACGCACCGCCGCGGAGTTCCTCGGCTCCGTGCTGTCGGTGCGGCTCGTCACGCAGGCGGAGGACGACCGGGCGTCGGCCGCGCGCCGGTCCGCGGGCGTCCTCGCCAGTCTCGTCGCGGGCACCCGCGACGACGACGTCCCCCTCGTCACCGCGCTCACCGGGGAACCCGGGCTCCTCGACCTGGTGCCCGCCGACGGCGTGTTCGTCGGTGCCGAGGGCCGGACCGCCCACCAGGGCACCACGCCCGACGACGAGACCTGCCTGCGGCTCGCCCGCGCCGTCGCGGCGCTCGGCGTCGAGGTGCTGGCCACGGACCGGCTCGCCGCCGACCATCCCGCGCTCGCCGAGATCGTGCCCGGCGTCGCCGGCCTGCTCGCGGCCCGGGTGCCGGGCGGCGCGTCCGTCCTGTGGCTGCGCGCCGAGGTCCTCCAGACCGTCGACTGGGGCGGCGACCCGCACAACAAGGCCATCGCCCGCCGCGAGGGCGACACGGTGCGCCTGTCCCCCCGCAAGTCGTTCGACCGCTGGCGGGAGGTCGTGCGCGGCACCAGCGAACCCTGGATCCAGGAGCAGGTCGACGTCGCGACGTCCCTGCGCTCCTACCTCGGCGAGGGCCTGCTGCTGCGCGGGCGCCGCGACATCCGCGCCGCGACCGTGCTGCAGCGCAGCCTCCTGCCCACGTCCCTGCCCCAGGTCGACGGCTGGACCGTCGAGGCCCGCTACGAGCCGTCCGGCGGCGGGCTCGCCGGCGGCGACTGGTACGACGCGCTCGCCCTCGACGACGGCCGCGTCGTCGTCAGCGTCGGCGACGTGTCCGGGCACGGGCTCGGCGCCGCCGCCACCATGGGCCAGCTCCGCAACGCGCTGCGCGCCCTGCTCCTCGCGGGCGGCGACATCGTCGAGGCCGTCGGCCGCGTCGACCACCTGCTGCGCACCACCCTGCCCGGGCAGGCCGCGACCCTCGTCCTGGCCGCCGTCGAGCCCGGCTCCGCCGACGTCACCTACGTGACCGCGGGGCACCCGCCGCCCGTCGTGGTGGGCCCCGACGGGGCCCGCGTCGCCGACGTCCTCGGGGAGCCCCCGCTCGGCGTCGGGCGGCGCGGCGGCCGCTCCGGCACGGTGCACGTCGCGCCGGGCGGCGCCGTCGTGCTGTTCAGCGACGGGCTGGTGGAGCGACGGGACGAGTCCATCGTCGACTCCCTCGACCGGCTGCGGGTTGCCGCAGCCCGGTCCGTCGACCCCGCGACGCTCGTCGCGCAGGTCCGCGCGCCGTCGTCGGCGGACGACGCGACCGTCGTCGTCGTCCGGCGCGACCCGCCGCCCTGAGGCGGCGGGCCGTTCACGCTCACACTGCGGCGGGGGCCTTTGTCCGCACCCGGAACCGGGCCCACACGTGCTTCGAGTCCTGCGTCGTGTACCAGCCGACCTCGTCGGCCAGCTTGACGACCAGCTGCATGCCGAACCCGCCGCCGCCCCGGGTGCTGCCCTGGTCGATGCGGGGAGCCACGGCGGGCGTGCGGTCCTGCACGTCCAGCAGGAACTCGTCCGTCCGTGCGGCGAGCCGCACCAGCACCGGACCCTCACCGTGCTGCAACGCGTTCGTCGCGAGCTCGCTCGCGACCAGCAGCACCGACTCCGGGATCTCCTCCAGGCTGGGCCGTCCGCCCGGCGACGGAGGGAGGGAGGCCACCAGGTCGGCGCGCAGCACCGCCAGGTCCTCCAAGGTCAGCAACGGCCAGGACCGCACCTCGGCGAAGTCCGCAGGCGCAGGCGCGGTGGCGAGTCGTGGAGCCATGATCACGTCCTTCCCGTCAGCCCTGCAGGACGAACAGCGTATCCACACCGCTGAGCCTCAGCAGGTCGAGCACCTTCGGAGGCGTCCCCACCAGCACCGGCGGCGTCGGCTTCGCGGAGGCCGCGTCGTACAGCAGGCGCAGGCCGCCCGAGTCGAGGAACGTGACCTCCGTGAGGTCCACCGTCAGGGCCTCGTCCGCCGTCTCGCGCAGGTGCGTCGCCAGGTCGGGTGCGACCCTCGTCTGCACGGCGGCGTCGACCTCGCCCCACATCGTCCAGCGTGCCCGGTCCGGGTCGATGCGGACCCCGCCGTGCGTCACCTCGTCGTCCACCCGTCACTGCTCCGTCCGCACCGTCCTGCGCCGTGACCGCCACGACCGGACTTATTTTGCCGGAACTTGCGTCAGGCCGATGAATCAGCAGGTCGGAGCAGCAAAAAGTCCGTCGCGCCGAAGAACCGCGCCACCCGCCGCTCCCGCGGGGACAGCAGCGGCGCGGCCTCGTCCAGGCCGATGACGCGCGGTGCGGTCACCTCCACCGACTCGCCGTCGATCGTCAGCACCGCCCGGTCCGCCGCCAGCACGTTCCGCGCCCAGTCCGTCCCCGGCCCGTACGGGAGCGTCACCAGCAGCCCCGCCGACGTCTCCTCCACCGTCACCGGCGTCGCGTACGACCGCCCCGACCGGCGCCCCACGTGGTGCACCACCACCGCGACGTCACCCGGACGGCCCGCCAGGCGCAGCCCGGCCTTGCGCGCGTACCGCCGTTGCAGGCGGGTCACGAACCGCAGCCCCGGCTCCCACTTCGTGCGCATCACCACGACGAGCGCGCCGAACGCCGCGAGCGCCAGCCCCGCGACGGCGGCGACCGCCCTGAGGAACCATCGGACCATCGGGCTCTCCCCTCGTCGGTCTGACCGTTCGCCACCCTACGAGAGGCCCCGGCGACCGGCGACCGGGTCAGGACGCGTCGAAGTACCGGTCCTGCGACCTCGCGCTCTTCGTCGTCGGCGTCGCCACGAGCACGGCCGTCACGTGGCCGGTGACGGGTTCACCGTCTGGTCCGACGGCGGTGGCCGCGAGGCCACGCTCGCCGCCGCCCTCCCACCACGTCTCGTCCTGGACGACGGCGATCGTCACAGGCGGGGCGTCGTCGGTCGCCTGCGCACCGGGTGCGACAAGCACCGTGAGGGCGAGCACGAGGGAGGTTCCTCTCGTCTCGGCCGCGAGGATGCTAGCGGACCTGGAAGTACCGGGTGGGTGACGTCCCGAACTTCGTCGTGGCACTCTTCGCGAGGACCACCTTCAACCAGTGGTGCTCACGAGACAGTCGCGGCAGCGTGATGGTCCGCGCGCCCTGGTGGTGCTTCTTGAGCCGCACCGTCTTCACGGTCCTGCCGTCGACCTTCACGTGGAGCGTGCCGACGTCCGGGATGTTCGAGGGCGAGGACACGCGGACCTTGACCTTGACCCGTTGCGACCCCTCGACCGTCCTGTCGACGATGCGGGCGCGCACCGTGGTCCGGGCCTTCTGGACGGTGATCGACCGGTAGGTGGTGGAGGGCCGGTACAGCGTGTCACCGGAGTAGACGACGCGGAGGGTCGTGCGTCCGGGGCGGATCTTCGTCCCGCCGATCTTCGCGACGGCGTCGCCGTGCGTGTCGAGCCGTCCGCTCCAGAGCCGGGTCGTGCCGCGGTACACGGAGACCGTCCCGGTGGGCGCGGGCTCCCACCGGAACTCGGCGTCGCGGAGCTGCAGGTCCAGGGAGTAGGGCCGCCCCCAGCGCACGTCCCCGTCGACGGAGGAGGTCACGGCGACCCGGTCCCTGGTGACCTCCACGACCAGGGTCGCGCGGGAGTCCGCCAGCAGCGGCGAGCCGGTGAGCCGCACCTCGACGGTGTGCCGACCCGGGGCGAGGTCACCCGCTCCGAGGTCGAAGACGACCGCGCGGTCCCGCATGTCGGCCACGTGCTGCGACCGGAGGCGACGCCCGCCGTCCCACAGCGACACGGTGCCGGCCACGGCCTCGTCCCAGCCGGGGACGTACACGGCGACGTCCCAGGGGGCGGACTTGGTGCTCCAGCGCCCGTCGACGAGCTTGTTCGACCACACCTGCAGCGGTTCGACGGCCTTGGCGACCTCGGTCGAGACGGTCGTCTCGGCCTGCGTGGCGTGGCTGACGAACCGGACGACGAACTCCCGGTGCCCCGTCCGCCCCCTCGTCGGGATGCGGAGCAGCCCACCGTCGTCGCCGTCGTCGTGGACGGAGGACGCGACCAGGTCGCCGGTGCCCGCGTCGCGGAGCTCGAACGTCCCGTCCGACGTGTGGCCGGGCACGTCGATGCTCACCGTCACCCAGGACCTGCTCCCGTAGGCGACCTCGTCCGGCGCGGTGGCCGTCAGGGTCGACTCCGCCGGCCGGTCGACGACCTCGACGGTCCCGTTCCACTCGGCCGGCGCGTAGCCCGGAGGGGCGTCGTAACGCACCGTCACGGGGTGGACACCGACATCGAGCAGGGTGTTGTTGACGACCCGTCCGGACTCCGCGGTGAGGCTCCGGCGGACGCCGTCCACCTCGAGCCAGATCCGCCCGCCGCTCGGCTGCTCCCCGGACTGGGCCGAGACCTGCACGTCGAGGGCGTGGAACGCGGTCGCCGTCGCGTACCAGGGGTACGGCTGGGTGACGTGGAGCGTCGTCGCCACCGCCTCGTCGGTCGCGCGCGCCCCTGGTGCGACGAGCACCGTCAGGGCGAGCACGAGGGCGGTCGTGGCGGCGACGATCCGGGCTCCTGCGCCGTCAGGTCGGACGAGGGTGCCGGTCATGGTGTCTGGGCTGGTCAACGGGTCTCCTCACGTCGTCACCGCAGGCGAACCTAGCGAAGACGCGGGACCTTCGGTGACGGATCGGGCGTCGTGGGCCGAGGATTCACCCGACGTTCACTCGGCGGGTCGGCCGACGGCCGCCTCCGCGGCGGCGGCACGCCGGTCGCGGGCTGCCTGCCGGTCGACGGGCAGCAGCGCGGCGAGCGCCACGAGCACGACGGCGGAGGCCGCGACGAACCAGAAGACGAGGTGCAGGGCGGGCATGAGGTCGGTGGCGCTCGGCGTGCCGTCGACGTGGGCGGTGTGCGTGCTGACGACCACGCCGCACACGGCGACGCCGACGGCGGACCCGAGGGAGCGGGCGAACCCGTTCATGCCGGTGACGGCTCCTCGTGTGGCGTGGGTGGCGGCGGACTGGGCGGCGATGAGGGGCGGCACGGCGGTGAGCCCCATGCCGAGCCCCACGAGGAACGTGGTGGCGGCGACGACGGGCAGCGAGGTGGCCGGCCCGAGCAGCAGCATGAGCGTCGTCCCGACGAGCACCACCGTGGACCCGGTGAGGGCGGTGAGCCGGAACCCGACGCGCAGGAACAGCCGCCCGGAGTTGGATGCGGCGAGCGGCCAGCCCACCGTCATCGCGGCGAGCGCGAACCCGGCGAGCAGCGGCCCGTGCCCGAGCACGCCCTGCGCGTAGATGGGCACGTACGTGGACAGGCCGAGGACGATGACGCCGACCACCAGCGAGATCGCGCTGGCGACGCCGACGAGGCGGCCGCTCAGCAGCCGCAGGTCGAGCACGGGGTGGGGGGTGCGCAGGGCGTGCCGGACGAACAGCGCGGCCAGCACGACCGCGCCGCCCAGCACCCCGACGGACGCGGGGGACGCCCACGCCCAGGAGATGCCGCCCTCCAGCAGGCCGAGGAGGAGCAGGACGCTGGCGCCGCTGAGCAGCACCGCCCCGACGTAGTCGATGGGTTCCCGCTCACCCGTGCGGGGCGCCTCGTGGTAGCGGCGCACGATCATCCACCCGGCGAGCACGCAGAGCGGCAGGTTGATCCAGAAGATCCACCGCCAGCCGACGAACTCGGAGAACACGCCGCCGAGGGCGGGCCCGACGACGGACGACACCGCCCACACGGACGCGAGGTAGCCCTGCGTGCGGGCTCGTTCCTCCAGGGTGTAGATGTCCGCGGCGATGGTCTGGGACACCGGCATGACCGCGCCGGAGCCGAGCCCCTGGAGGACCCGCCCGACGATCATCGCCGTCATCGACCAGGCGGCGCCGCACAGGACCGACCCGGCGAGGAACAGGCCGATGCCGGCGAGGATGAGCCGCTTGCGCCCGAGGACGTCGGACAGCCGCCCGGCGAGCGGGGTGCTGAGCGCGGCCGCCAGCAGGTACGACGTGAACAGCCAGGGCACCTGCTCGAACGAGCCCAGGCTCGTGGCGATCGTCGCGGACGCCGTCGCGATGATGGTGGCGTCCAGCGCGACCAGCGAGGTCGCGAGCATGAGCGAGAGCAGGATCGGGCCGCGCTCGGAGCGCAGCCCGACGGCGGTGGTCGGCGGCACGACCGTGACAAGCCGCCACACCCGTCCCGCATTCCCGGGCGGCGGGGCCGACGCCGCAGGTCAGGGCGGCGGAGGCTCAGTCGCCCGGCCAGTCCCCCGTCAGCTTCTCGAACGCCCGCGCACCGCCCCGCGCCACGAGCGCCTTCGTCACGGAGAAGATCACGCCCTGGACGGTCGCCGCGACGAGCACCTCCCACAGCGGGTACTCCGACTGCAGCGGACCCGGGGCGTCGTCGGGGTGCTTGGGCGCGACCCTCTTGTAGACCTGCTTGAACACCTGCCCGGCGACCACGCCCGCGACGATCGAGCTCGCGATGCCGACCGGCTGGTACAGGATCTTCGCGGCCTTGCCCCCGGACTTCTGGACGCGACCGCCGCTCATCTCGTACTCGGTCATGTCCCGACGCTAGGACGTCCGGGCGCGGTCCGCGCCCCGAAGACTCCCCCGCGTCGAACATGGGGTGCCCGCGTCGACGTGACGTCGAACGACGGCCAGCCCGTCGCACCCGCCACGGCCCCTCCCGGCCGGCCGCCGAGGCCTGCTGGGCGTCAGGGCTGCTCCGGGCTCATCAGGTCGAGCACCTGCAAACCCCCCGAGGCTCGGGCAGCGGCGGCCAGGCGCTTGTCTGCCGTCAGCAACGGCACGTCGAACACGGTCGCCAGTGCCAGGACACACGCGTCCGGCATCCGCACGCGCCCACTGCTGGCGTGGTCCGCCAGCAGCATGGCTTCGGAGCGCGCGTCACGGATCGGCTTGGACACGATGCCCACCAGGGGGCTCTCGACCATCTCCAGCACCGAGTGCCGCGACTCCGGGGGGAACCCGCGCAGCACTTCCGCCATGTTGAGCGGATGGATGTACGCGATCACCGTCCGCTGAGTCTCGGCCTCGGTGTCGATCTCGACCGAGGGCGTGATGTGGTCCAGAGTCCGCTGCACGGCCTCGTGGTGAACGTGCGCGGGGTCCAGAAGCGCTATCAAGACGTTGGCGTCGACGACGACCGGCCCGCTGATCGCCGTCACTCGGCCCAGTCCTGTTCCCGCATCGCCTCCAGCCACCCCGAGCCCTGCGGCCACGGATGCGCCGCGCGCAGCTCGGCCAGCGCCCTGCGTCGGACCTCGCCGCGCGTGGTCGGGTCCGACGTCAGCCGATCGGCACCCACCAGCGCGAGACGCGTCAGCAGCTTGGCGGGCGGGTCGTCCGGCCACACGGTGCGCGCCACCTCCAGGGCGGCGTGCACCTCCTCGGTCTCGGTCACCTGATGACGGTGCAGGGTCGTGGGCATGACACCAGTGTTGCACCATGGTCAAGCGGTGCAACACCTCGCTCCGAGGTCGAGCACGACGCTCGTGGACTCTCCGATGTCGCTACCGGACCAGGCGGATCGCGGCGATGCCGCCGAACGTCGCGCCGTCGTCGGTGGCGCCGTCCGCGACGAACCCGTGGCGCTCGTAGAACCTGATGGCCCGAGGGTTCCGGGCGGCGACCCAGAGCTGCGCGGTGCTCCGTCGGGGAGGACGGCGTCGAGCAGCGCCTGCCCGACGCCGGTGCCGTGGTGCGCGGCGAGGACGTACAGGGTCTGCAGCTCGACGTCCCGCACGGGCGGGTGCCGGGCGTCGACGGCCGGGCGGGCGAACGCGAAGCCGATGACCTCGCCGTCGATCTCCGCGACCGTGGCGTCCAGCCCGTCGTCGAGCCAGCCCTCCCAGACGGTGACGCAGCGTGCGGGTGTCGCGCGCTCCCAGAAGTCGTCGCTCGCCAGCCCGGTGTACGTCTCCACCCAGGAGGCGTGCTGCACCCGGCCGCAGGCCTCGGCGTCGGACTTCACGGCCTTGCGCAGCAGCGTCATGGCGGCACCCTAGCCGCGGTAGGGGGTGCCTTCCGCTGTGGTCGGGGTGTCGTGCGGGACGAGCTTGAGGCCGACGACGGCCCCGACGATGCCGACGAGGAACACCACCTTGAAGACGGAGAGGGACTCCTCGCCGGTGGCCATCGCGTACGACACGGTGAGGGCGGCGCCGACGCCCACCCACACGGCGTAGGCGGTGCCCAGCGGGATGTGGCGCACGGCCCAGCCGAGACCGGCCATGGAGATGCCGAGGAAGACGAAGAACACGATGCTGGGGCCGAGGACGGAGAAGCCCTCGGACGCGCCGAGCGCGGTGGCCCACACGGCCTCCGCGACGGCGCTGAGCAGCAGGATCAGCCAAGCCATGGTCAGCTCACCGCCTTGAGGCCCACGACCGAGCCGACGAGCAGGACGAGCAGCAGGACGCGGGCCACGTTCGGGCGGTCCTGCCCGGTGACGAACCCCCACACCACGGTGAGGGTGGCGCCGATCCCGACCCACACGGCGTACGCGGTGCCGGTGGGCAGGTCGGTCATCGCCCACGCGAGCCCCGCCATCGACGCGACGAGCGCGACGGCGAACAGGACGGTGGGTCGGGGCTTGCGGAAGCCCTCGGAGGCGGAGAGCGCGGCGGCCCACACGGCCTCCAGCACACCCGAGACGATCAGGACGGTCCAGGCCATGACGAGACGCACCTCTTTCGTGGCCGTCTTGTCGTGGTGCGGGTACAGCTCCCTCGTCCGCGAACCCTTCGTCGGGTTCCGGGCACCACGGTACCCACGCGGGGCGCCGGGGTCGATGTCAGAACCGTCACCACCCGGCGTCGGGCCTGGTCAGGCGGGGCGGACGGGCTGCCGCAGGATCGTGCGCAGGCGGTCAGGGGCGGTGCGGCGCGGGTCGCCCAGGTAGACCTCGTGGTGGGGGCCGGCGAACGTCAGCCCGTGGTCGGGCAGGTAACGGTCGTGGAGCTCGGCGAGCACCGGCCCCTCGGCGTCGTACGACCCCACGTGCAGGATCTGCACGCTGCGCCCCTCGGTGATCGTGCGACGCTCGACGAGGTCGAGGGCGGGCAGGTCCTTGGCGGCGCGGACCTGCGCGGTGACGTCGGCGACGAGGTCGGCGCCGACCCAGTCGGGCTGGAGGATCAGCATCGTCCACCGCCACGCGTCCTTCTCGCGCCGCACGAACGTGCCGGGGTCGTCGGCCGTCCACAGGCCTTCGAGGGGCGCGACGACGTAGTCACGTCCGAGCTTCTTCTTGCTCGCGAACTTCACGGCGTACGACAAGCCGTACAGGGCCTCCACGGCCCGGGCGTACGCGGTCGCCGTGTTGGGGTCGCCCTCTCCGTCGACGGCGAGGTAGGTCAGGGGCGGCACGTCGACCTCGACGAACCGCCCCCGCGGCGGGGCGTAGAGCACGCCGTGCAGCCTCTTCAGGTCGACCTTCGGGTGCGCGAGGACGGGCGGGTCGGTGGCGTCGTCGGCCATGTGTCCGACGCTACCCGGCGCCGCCCGCGACGTCCCGGTCCGGCGGGCGGCCCCGTGTGATGCTGGGACCCGACACCGACCGGACGGAGACCGATGAGCCTGACCCGCCTGCTGCCTGCCGCGACGCACCCCCAGGAGGGGTACGACGGGTTCATCGGCTGGGTGCTGAGCCTCATGGAGACCCTGGGCGAGGTGGGGGTCGGCATCGCGGTGCTGGTGGAGAACTTCGTGCCGCCCATCCCGTCGGAGGCCGTGCTCCCCGCGGCCGGGTTCCTCGCCTACGAGGGCCGCATGAGCGCCTGGTGGGCGGTCGTCGCGGCGACGCTCGGTTCCGTCGTCGGGGCGTGGGTGTGGTGGTACCTGGGGCGGCTGCTGGGCCGCGACCGGACGCGCGGGCTCGTCGAGGCCATCCCCCTCATGGACGGCGAGGACTTCGACAAGGCGGAGGCGTTCTTCGCGAGGTGGGGGCGCGTCGCGGTGCTGGTCGGCCGGTGCGTGCCGCTGGTGCGCAGCTTCGTGTCGATCCCGGCGGGCATCGAGCGGATGCCGTTCTGGTCGTTCACGCTGTACACGACCATCGGGTCCGGCGTGTGGAACGCGGTGTGGGTGGGCCTCGGGTTCGCGTTCGGGCCGGCGATCAAGCCCGTCCTGGAGCAGTGGTCGGGCATCCTGTCGAACGCCGTCGTCGTGGTCCTCGCGCTGCTGGTGGTGTGGTTCGTCGTCGTCCGCCTGCGGCGTCGTCGCCAGGAGCGTCGCACCGCGCCCGGACCGCGGGACTGACCCCCACGTCGTCGCCGGTGCGACCAGGGTCGGACCGGGGTGTTGCCGGATACCGGCCGCGTCGCCGCCGTCCGTAGCGTGGAGGCATGAGCGACACCTCGCAGACCCGCAAGCTGTACCGCCCCGTCCAGGGCCGCGTCATCGGCGGCGTGTGCGCCGGGATCGCGGACCACTTCGGCTGGAGCCGCACCACGGTGCGGGTCCTGACGGCGTTGTCCGTGCTGATCCCCGGCCCGCAGGTCCTCGCCTACGTGGTCCTCTGGGTCCTCATGCCCGACCAGCGCAAGGCCTTCGCCTGACACGGTGAGGGCTCGGCGACGCACGGGCCGGCGGTGTCCCGCAGGCCCGTGCGTCGCGGTCGTGCTCAGCCGGCGTGCGTGTCCGACTCGACGATCGGCTCGGACGCGTCCGCCTTCGCCTCGCCCGGCTGGGCGCCCGGTGCACCGAGGTCCGCCTCGCCGCGGACCAGGTCCTCGATCTGCTTGCCGGTGTCGGCGTCGACGGCCTTCCAGTAGGCGAACGCCCGCTCGAGGACGTCGCCCGTCACCCCGCCGAGCAGGTGCCCGGCGACGGTCTTGACGAACGCGGCGCGCTGCCCGTCGTCCCACACGTCGCGCACGAGGGTCCCGGCCTGGGAGAAGTCGTCGTCCCGCTCCCGCAGCGTGTACGCCTGGCGCACCATCTCGCCGTCGGTCTCCCAGCAGGTGTCGACGACGCCGGTGGAGTCGGCGTAGCCCCGCCCGAACGAGTTGGGCGCGTACACCGGGTCGTCGCCGCGGTGGTCGTACGCCATCGGCCCGTCCTGGGTGTACGTGTTCGTCTCGACGCGGGGGCGGTTGACGGGGAGCTGGAGGTAGTTCGCCCCGATGCGGTGCCGGTGCGTGTCCGCGTAGGCGAACGCGCGCCCGAGCAGCATCTTGTCGGGGCTGAACCCGATGCCGGGCACCAGCGCGGACGGCTCGAACGCCGCCTGCTCGACCTGCGCGAAGAAGTTCTCCGGGTTCCTGTTCAGGGTCATCGTGCCGACCTTGATCAGGGGGTAGTCGCGGTGCGACCAGATCTTCGTCAGGTCGAACGGGTTGGTGTGGTAGACCTTCGCGTCCTCGTAGGGCATGACCTGCACCGACAGGGTCCACGACGGGAACTCGCCGCGGTCGATCGCCTCGGACAGGTCACGACGGTGGAAGTCGGCGTCCTCGCCCGCGATGCGGGTGGCGTCGGCGTCGGTGAGCCCCTCCACCCCCTGGTCGGAGTGGAAGTGGTACTTGACCCAGAACTTCTCCCCGGCGGCGTTGACCCACAGGTAGGTGTGCGAGCCGTACCCGTTCATGTGCCGGTAGGTCCGCGGGATGCCGCGGTCGCCCATGAGGTAGGTGACCTGGTGCGCGGACTCCGGGTTGAGCGTCCAGAAGTCCCACTGCATGGTGTTGTCGCGCAGGCCGTTGCCGCCGCGCCGCTTCTGGCTGCGGATGAAGTGCGGGAACTTCATCGTGTCCCGGATGAAGAACACGGGGGTGTTGTTGCCGACGAGGTCGTAGTTGCCCTCGTCGGTGTAGAACTTCAGCGCGAAGCCGCGGGGGTCGCGCCACGTGTCGGGCGAGCCCTGCTCGCCGGCGACCGTGGAGAAGCGGGCCAGCATCTCGGTGCGGGTGCCCGGCTGGAACAGGCCGGCCTTCGTGTACGCGGACACGTCCTCGGTGGTCTCGAAGACGCCGAACGCGCCCGAGCCCTTCGCGTGCACGTTGCGCTCGGGGACGCGCTCCCGGTTGAAGTGCGCCATCTGGTTGAGGAAGTGGACGTCGTGCAGCAGGATCGGGCCGTCCGCGCCGAGCGTGAGGCTGTTGCGGTCGCTCTCCGCGGGTGCACCGGTGTCCGTCGTGGAACCCTGCTGCGACTCGGGCGACGGGTTCGCCTTCACCGACGTGCCGTCGTCGGGCTGGGGGATGTCGGTCATCGTTCCCTCTCCTCCTCGTGGATCGGTGGTCGAGAACCTTGTCAGTCTGCGTCGCCCGGCCGCGATCAGCGACCGGGGCAACGAAGAGGCTCAGTCGGTGCGGGCCGCCGCGGCGCCATGCCGGGCGTCCCGGCGCAGGTAGCCCCACGCGAGCACCACGCAGACCGCACCGTTGAGCAGGCCCGCCGTCACGTCCGCCGGGCCGTGCATCCCCCGGTACAGACGCGACGTGCCGACCGCGAACGGGATCACCAGGCACACCGTCGTCAGCGTCACGCGCAGCGCACGGTTCTCGATCCGCTGCGCCAGCATCGCGAGCGTGAACCACAGGGCGGCCGACGCCCCCGTGTGCCCGCTGGGGAAGCTCGACGTCGGCGGGGCGTCGTCCAGCTTCTCGACGTCCGGGCGCTCGCGCCCCACGACCAGGGACGACGTGAGGAAGATCAGCGCCTGCAGGGACACCGCGAGCGCCGGCACGACGGCGAACCACCACTGGCGGGTGCGCCACCACACCAGGATGACGGTGAGCGCGGTCGCGCCGATGACGAACTCCGTCATCCCCAGGTGGCCGACCCATTCGGTGACGGTGTTCATGACGGGGGTGCGACGCTCGGCGAACCAGCCCTCGATGCCGTCGCCGGCGGGCAGGTCGCCCAGGGGTTCGACGATGAGGAACCCGAGCCCGACGATCAGGCACCACAGGGCGGCGGCCGGGAGCAGCGCGCGCAGCGCCAGGTCGCGGCCGAACTGCCTGCCGCTGGGTCGGCTCTCGTCGAGCTCGTAACGGTGGACGAACGTGTGCATTCAGGCCTCCGGTGCTGCGGTGCCGGTGGAGGGGTTCCACCCGCGGTAGCCGAGATAGGACGAGACCGACACGACGGTGCCGAGGAGCAGGCCGGCGACGACGTCGGTCGGGAAGTGCACGCCGAGGAAGATGCGGTCGGCGCAGGTGAGCAGGGCGAACAGGGTCGCGACGACCGGCACCACGACCCGTCCGCGGCGGCCGAGCAGCGGCCAGACCAGGAGGGTGAGGGTGACGGCGGCGGTCGCGGCGGACGTCGCGTGCCCGGACGGGAAGCTGTAGCCGGGCGCGTCGAGCAGGGCGTCGTCGACGAGCGGGCGCACGCGCGCCACGAGCAGCTTGGCGAGCTGCACGAGCCCCCAGGACACCGCGAGGGTGACGACGGCCCACAGGGACCGGGACGCGAGACCGTGCCGGCGCCAGGTCCACAGCGCCAGCAGGGCGCCGGCGGCGATGACGAGCCCGGGCTGCGTGATCGCGGACCAGGCCGACCAGAAGGTGTGCAGCGCAGGGTGCGCGACGGTGACGGCGACGGCGGCGTCCACCACGGCCTGGTCGGCGTCGTGCAGGGCGCCGTTGGTGCGGACCAGCCACGCGAGGACGAGGAACGGCACGAACCCGGCCAGGCCCCAGGCGACGGCCCGGGTCAGGGCCTGGGTGCGGGTACGGGTCGCTCGGCTCGGCATCCCCGGGACGCTAGCGGCAACCTCGCGCCCGCGCGCGGCGAGATGTCCGCTCTGTGGCGCTCACCACGGGTCGAGCACCGGGCCGGGGTCGGGCAGCGGGACGGTGCACTCGGCGAGCGCGCGGCCGTCGGTGGCGTCGGCGAGGACGGTGCGGGCGGTCCATCCGGCGGGGTCGCCCGGCACCTCGACGGCGGCCGTGCCGCCGACCTGCGCGGGCAGCGTGGACATGAGGTAGGTGTCGCCGCCGGCGGGGACGTCACCGGTGAGCTCGCCGGTGCGGTCGTCCGCCACGGAGCTCAGCGTGTACCCGTCGGACGAGCGCAGCTCGAGCGAGACGACGACGGGACCGACCTCGGGACCGGCCTCGGGACCGGCCTCGTCGTCGAGGCCGAGGCCGGTCGTCCAGCCGGCCACGACCTGGGTCGTCGGCTCCCCGTCCCGGCGCACGCCCAGCCGCGACTCCCAGGGCTGCGTCTGGGTCGTCTCGACGATCGTGGTGGCGGCGAGGGGCCCGTCGCCGCGGCAGGAGGTGGGCACGGGTTCGGTCCGGTCGACCCCGCCGCCGGTCACGAGGCACGCCGCCGCGGCGAGGGCGCACCCGGCCAGGGCCGCCGTGCTGGTGATCCACGACGGCCACCGCAGGCGGGGGGCGACGCGTCGGACCCACGCGACCAGGGGGTGCGGGTGCGGGCGGGTGGAGCGGACGACCACGGTGCCGAGCAGGGAGTCGGCCCACGTGCGGCCCTCGTGGTGCCAGGCGGCGCGCAGGTAGCCGAGCATGAGGATCGCGTCGAGGAAGTGCGCGAACCAGCGCAGCAGGGTGCCCGCGAGGCCGATCGGCCGGTGGGACCGGGCGTCGACGACGGCGATCCCGACGGCCCGCTTGCCCGGCGTCATGCCGGTGCACGCCTGGAGGACGGCGAGGACGAGCAGCGTGCCGCCCGTCCACCACACCGCGTGCTCGGGCCGCACGTCGTCCGGGCTCTCGCCCCACACGGGCAGCGTCGCCAGGCCCAGGGACGCGCCGGTGGCGAACCAGACGGGGCGGGTGTCCACCGTGCCGCGCCCGTCCGTGGAGGTCATCCGCCACTTTTGCCTGACAAGTTTCAAAAGATCGTGCGCAACCTCCTGACATCTGCTCCGCGAGCGCCTAAAGTGAGCAGCGCCACACCGGCCACCGCCACATGCGCAAGGGAGCGTCATGAGCACTCGATCCACCGGCCGTCGCCTCGCCGCGGCCACCGCCACCTCCGTCGCCGTCCTCGGCGTCACTGCCCTGGGCGCCGCACTGCCCGCCACCGCCACCGCCGTCGACGCGGACGACGACTACGAGATCCTCGTCGTCGGCGAGACCCTCGGGTTCCGCCACTCCCACATCGACGAGGTCACCCACGCCCTCATCGGCCTCGGCCAGGACAACGGGTTCACCGTGGACGTCTGGGACCCGCCGAACACCTCCGCCGGCTGGTGGGGCCCCGGCTCGCCGGGCCAGCCCGACCTCACCCTCCCCTCCACGCCGTTCACCAGCGCCGAGGCGCTCGGGCAGTACGACTCCATCGTGTTCGTCTCCCCCGTGGACAACACCAACAGCCTCAACCCCGCCACCCCGCGCCTCCTCGACGACGCCGAGGTCGCCGCGCTGCAGGGCTACGTGCACGCCGGCGGAGGCGTCGTCGGCCTGCACGCCGCCACCGACTCCATGCACACCAACGCCTGGTACACGCAGCTCGTCGGCGGCGGCGCCCGGTTCTCCGGGCACCCCCAGCAGCAGTACGCCACCATGCGCGTCGAGAGCCCCGCCCACCCGTCCATGGAGGGCGTCCCCCTCGAGTGGGAGCGCTGGGACGAGTGGTACAACTACACGCTCAACCCGCGTGACAACGTCCACGTCCTCATGACGCTCGACGAGTCCACGTACACCGGCGGCACCATGGGCGAGGACCACCCGATCGCCTGGTGCCAGAACTTCGAGGGCGGCCGCTCCTGGTATCAGGGCGCCGGCCACGTCGAGGCGTCGTGGACCGACCCGGTCTTCCTCACCTCCGTCCTGCGGGGCGTGGAGTGGACCGCCGGGAAGGTCGAGGGCGGCGGCAACTGCGTCACCTGGTCCGAGGTCGACGCCCTCGTCGACGAGCTCGCCGACGGCAACGCCCGCGACCGCGCCGCCGCGAAGATCCTCGACAAGAAGCTCGACCAGGCCCAGCAGCTCGCCGACGCCGACAAGCCCCTCAAGGCCGTCGTCGTGCTCCGCACCACCGCGGTGCTCGCCGACGCCCTCGTGCGCGGCGACGCCGGCGACGTCCTGCAGGACAAGGTCGAGGACATCGCCGACTGGCAGAAGGGTCTCGCCGAGGCCGGTCTCTGACAGCCCGCACCCCGGACCGCCCGGTGCCCCACGGCGCCGGGCGGTCCGTGCGTGCGGAGAGGTCCAGCATCGGCGGCGTGGTCGACCGGCGACCACACCTCGTCAACAACTGACGGCCAACTCCCAGGGGTCGAGCACCCGCACCCAGAGAATCCCGCCGTAGGCGGGCCGATCTCCCCCACAAGGTGGTGGTGCGCAGCCGGGCCGGGCAGCGAGGATCGTCCGCATGACGACGCCCGCCCGCCCCGCCGACCGTCGATGGGTCGCGTCCGCCGTGATGGCGGGCCTGCTCGCCCTCCTCTTGCTGACATCGCCCTTCATCTGGACGATCCCGTACGCGGACTACGTGGCCGAACCGAGCAGCGCTCTGCTCCCCGTCGACCCATGGCTGGCCCAGGTGTCGTGGTTCGACGCTCCCTACCAGTTCAGCCTCTTCGTCAGTGCGCTCGGTGGGGTGAGCTGCATCGTGGCCGTCCTGCTCAGCCGCGGACGGCCGGTGACCGCGACCGTCCTCGCAGCGTGGCCTTTCGTGACCATTCTCCTGATGGGCACGTTCGTGTGGGGCTGGTGGCTGGCGCTGCTGATGATCACGTGCCTGGTCCTGCAGGACTCCTGGCGCCGCGCCGTCGTCCCGCTCGTCGTGACGGTGGCGATCGCGTGGCTCTACGCACTCACCGGGGTGCCCGCCGCGCTCCCGATCGGCCCGGTGAACGCGGGCGACTACGACGGTGGCCGCGCGATCTCCGCGGGGCTGATCTACACCGCCGCCGTGGCGCTGGTCGTCGGGGTCGCCGCGGTGATCCGCGTGGCGAACCGGGCGATCAGGCGCAGCGACGCCGCTGCGGCCACCGAGCGGCGCGCGCTGGAGGTGGAGTCGGTCGCTGCGGAGCGCGCCAGGCTGGCCCGCGACCTGCACGACGTCGTCGCGCACCACGTGTCGCTGGTGGCGGTGCGGGCGGAGTCGGCGCCGTACTCGCACCCGAAGATGGACACGGCGACCCGGGAGGTCCTGGCCGCCATCGCCTCCGACGCGCGTTCGGCGTTGGGCGAGCTGCGGCAGGTACTGGCGGTGCTGCGCCGCAGCGACGAGGCGGAGCGCGCTCCGCAGCCAGGCGCGTGCGACGTCGCGGACCTCGTCGCGGCGGCCCGGGCGGCCGGCCAGGACGTGACGCTGACGGGACGCTGCGAGGACGTACCGGACGCGCAGGGGTACGTGCTCTACCGCGCCGTGCAGGAGGCACTGACGAACGCGCGCCGGCACGCCCCGGGCGTACCGGTACGGATAACGCTCTCGGACGTGTCCGCCGTGATCGGCCTGCGCGTCACCAACGCGACATCGGGGCGGGGCGCGATCGACCCGGGCCGCGGGCTGATCGGCATGCGGGAGCGGGTGGAGGCGCTCGGAGGCGACCTGAGCGCCGACGTGGAAGACGGCGAGTTCGTGCTGGTCGTGACGCTCCCGGTCGGCCCGGAGGTCAGTCAGGAGCGAGGAGCGCCGTCGGGGGACACGACCTCGTGGAACGTGCCCGCTGTGGCGGCCACGCCCGTGGACGGCCAGGCATGACGCGCGTCGTCGTCGCCGACGACCAGCCCGTCGTCCTGCACGGATTCGCCGCGATCCTCGGGTCGGCGCCGGACCTGGAGGTCGTCGGGACGGCGGCCGACGGCGCCGCGCTGCTGGAGGTCGTCGCGCAGACGGAGGCGGACGTCGCCGTCGTGGACGTACGCATGCCCGTGCTCGACGGGATCGCCGCGACGGCCCGGATCGTGTCCGACCATCCCGGCACACGGGTGCTGATCCTCACGACGTTCGACCTGGACGAGTACGTGTTCGACGCTCTGCAGGCCGGAGCCAGCGGGTTCCTGCTCAAGGATGTCACCGCCGAACGCCTGATCGAGGGCGTCCGGATGGTCGCGGACGGCTCGATGCTGCTGGGCCCCCAGGTGACACGCCGCCTCGTCGACGACTTCGCGGCCCGCCGCGGGGGCTCGGGCCCGCGCCGTGCCGCGCTGGACTCGTTGACTGCCCGCGAGACGGACGTGCTGCTCGCCGTCGCGCGTGGGTTGTCGAACGCGGAGATCGCGAGCGCGCTGTTCATCGGCGAGCAGACCGTGAAGTCGCACGTCTCGGAGGTGCTGCGCAAGCTCGGCCGTCGCGACCGCGTCCAGCTCGTCATCACCGCCTACGAGTCCGGCCTGGTGCCCTGACGCGGACCGGACGGCGCCAGGACCTCCCGCCGCACCGGGCAGGGCCGTGACCTGGGCATGAGCAGCGTCACGCCCGCAGCGGTCGACCCGGGCGTCCGGGAGGCCGGAGGATCGAGGGGTGAGCACCACCCCGCACGCGCCCGACCCGTCGCCCGCCCGCCGTCATCGCCGGTGGTGGTGGGTCGTGGTGGTGGCCGTGGCGCTGGTGGTGGCGGCGGTCGTCGTCGCCGCCGACGTGGAGCACCGCGTGTGGGAGCACACGCAGGCGCGGTACGCCGCCGCGGTCACCGTGCAGGAGGAGGCGGCGGCGGGCTCGCGGGCGGACGCCGAGGCCGCGTACGCGGCGGGTCACGACGACGTGGTGGCCGCGATCGACGAGGGCCGCCCGGTGCTCACGCAGAGCAGGGGTCAGGTGGAGCACCCGAAGGTGCGGCGCACGCTGGCGGCCGCTCTGGAGGACGCGGAGGCGTTGCGGGACGCCCCGGTGACGTACCCGACGACGACGAGCACGGTCGAGGCCGTGACCCGGCCGAACCCGTTCCGCCCCGAGACGCTGCCCGCGGTGGAGGCGGAGGTCGTGGAGGACTCGGACCCGACGCGGGCGGCCCTCGACGCGGCGGCCGCGGACGTGGCCGAGGCGACGGACGCCGTCGTGCAGGCGCGCCGGGAGTGGGCGTACGACGCGCTGGAACCGGCGGTGCAGGACGCCCGCGACGCCCTCGACGCCCTGGAGGGCGAGAAGGTCGGCGCCGGGCTGCGGGACACCCTCGGCGAGGCTGCCGCGCAGGGCACGGCGGTCCTCGACGCGGGGCCGGACGAGGTCGACGGCGACGCCGCCGTCGAGCTGCGGGACACCCTGGAGGACACCACCCGCGCGGTGTGGACGGACCGGATCGACCGGATCGTCTCCGCCCGACGTGCCGCGGCGAAGGCCGACGGGGTCGACTGCACGGTCGACAGGTGCGTCGCGCTGACGTTCGACGACGGCCCCGTCGCGGACACCGAACGGCTGCTCGAGATCCTCGACCGGAAGGACGCGCCCGCCACGTTCTTCCTGGTGGGGAGCAACGTCGAGCGGAACCCCGGCATCGCGCGGGACATCCTGGACGCCGGGCACCTGGTGGCCAACCACTCGTGGAACCACCCGCTGCTCACCACGCTCGACGACGCGGACGTGCGCGAAGAGCTGCGCAGCACCACCGACGCGATCGTGGACGCCACCGGGTTCCGCCCCTACCTGGTGCGCCCGCCGTACGGGGACGTCGACGACCGGGTGCGCGGCATCGCGACCAGCGCCGGGATGGACGTCGTGCTGTGGAGCCTGGACTCGGACGACTGGCGCACCCGCGACCCGAAGCGCGTCCGCGAGGACGTCATGGACCGAGTCACGGACGGCAGCAACATCCTCATGCACGACATCCACCCGTCGACGGTGGACGCCGTCGGCCCGCTGATCCGCGCGCTGCGCAAGGAGGGCTACACCCTCGTCCCGGTCGACCTCCTGGCGGACTGACGGGCGCGCCGGTCGCCCGCCGCCCAGTCCCTCCGGGCTGGAGTCCCGGGTACCCGGGACGTGCAGGGGCGCTCCGCCGGGGTGGCACGGTGGTACCCGGGCGCCGCACCGGCGTCCGGACGCGACGACAGGAGCGACCCGATGGCAGCCAGGCGGTACGACGTCGAGACCCCCGACCTCTCCGGACGGCGGGCGGTGGTGACGGGCGCGAGCGACGGGGTCGGCCTCGAGATCGCGGCACGGCTGGCCGCCGCGGGCGCCGAGGTCGTCATGCCCGTGCGCGACCAGGCCAAGGGCGCGTCCGCCGCCGCGCGGGTCCGGGACCGGCACCCGGGCGCCGAGCTGACCCTGCACGACCTCGACCTGTCGTCGCTGGCGTCCGTCGCCGCGTTCACGGGCAAGCTGCTCGCGGACGGCGCGCCCGTGCACCTGCTGGTCAACAACGCCGGTGTGATGACGCCGCCCGAGCGCCGGACCACCGCGGACGGGTTCGAGCTGCAGCTCGGCACCAACCACCTGGGGCACGTGGCGCTCACCGCCGGCCTGCTGCCCCTGCTGCGGGCGGGGCAGGCCCGCGTCGTGTCCCAGACGAGCATCGCGGCCCGCCGCGCCACGATCGACTGGGACGACCTGGACGCCGAGCGCTCCTACGACGGGATGCGGGTCTACGCCCAGTCGAAGCTGGCGTGCGCGCTGTTCGGGCTGGAGCTCGCGCGCCGCAGCCGCGCCGCGGGCTGGGGGATCACCAGCGCGGTGTCGCACCCGGGGGTGGCACCCACGAGCCTGCTCGCCGCCCGCCCCGAGATGGGGCGCGCGCAGGACACCCGCGAGGTGCGCGTCGTCCGCTGGCTGTCCGCGCGGGGCCTGCTGGTGGGCACTCCTGCCAGCGCCGCGCTGCCTGCCGTCCTGGCGGCCACCGCGCCCGACGCGGACGGACGGTTCTACGGGCCGCGCGGCCTCGGCGGGGCCGGTGGTGCGCCCGCCGAGCGGACGCCGTGGGCGCCGCTGCGCAGCACCGGGGACGCGGCCCGCCTGTGGACCACGTCCGAGGAGCTGACGGGCGTCCGGTTCGCCTGAGCCGGGTGCGTCGTCGGAGCGGCCGACGACGCACCCCGGCATCCCTCGTCAGACCGTGCAGCCCGGCGTGACGGTGGCCGAGGAGGACACGATGTGCCACTCCGCGATGCTCTGCCGGCCGGTGATCACCTTGTAGACGGTGCCGGACTTGAAGGACGTGTAGACGGTCCCCGGGTTGGGGCCGTACACGCGCACCGAGAACGGCTTGGCCGAGGTGAACGAGACGACGCGTCCCGACGGGCACGTCACCGAACCGAACGCGCTCGCCGTGCCGGCGGGGACGACGACGGCACCGAGCGCCAGGACCAGGCCGACCAGTCCGCCCACGAGCTTCTTGTTCATGCTTCCTCACCTTCGACGGGGCCGTCCCTCGTCGGACGGCGTGCCCCGATCGTGGCAGCGCCGCCGCACGGCGGGAAGAGATTTGTCAGGTCGTCTCACATACTGGTGGAGGCGCCCGCCGATGAGGTTGCGACGCCTCGGCGGTCCACACCGGAGACCGTGCAGCCCTCCGGACGGAGCACCCGTGTTCGACCTCGCCCCCGCGACCGACGAGATGCGCCGGCTCGTCGCCGGCGTCCGCGACGACCAGCTCGACCTGCCCACCCCGTGCACCGGGTGGACGGTCGCCGACCTGCTCGCGCACGTCCACCAGCTCACCGTCGTGTTCACCGCCAACGCCCGCAAGGAGCCCGTGCGCCCGCCGTCGTCGCTGGTCGACGCCTGGCGCGTCGCCGTGCCCGTGCAGCTCGACGCGCTGGCGTGCGCCTGGCGTGCGCCGACCGCCTGGGAGGGACGGGTGTCGGCGGGCGGGGTGGACATGGACGCGCACCACAACGCCGTCGTCGCCGTGGAGGAGCTGACGGTGCACGGGTGGGACCTCGCCCGTGCGACGAGTCAGGAGCTGGTCGTGGACGGCACCCGCCTCGACCACGTGGAGGACTTCTTCGACGTCTTCGGCGAGGCGCCGTTCGGACCGGCCGTCGTCGCGCCCGCGGATGCGTCGCGACTCGACCGGCTCGTGGCTCGCACCGGGCGCGACCCGGCGTGGCCGTCCGGTGACGGCCGGGCGGTGACGGCCGGGCGGTGACGGCCGGGCGGTGACGGCGGCCCGTGCGCCGCGGCTCCGCCCGCACCCCGGTTAGGGTCGGTGCGGACCACGGAACGGAGGCCACGGTGACCGACGCGACCCCCGCCCGCCCGGGCACGGCCGGTGAGGTGTTCCGGGCGTTCCTGCGCCTCGGCCTGACCTCGTTCGGGGGTCCGGTCGCGCACCTCGGCTACTTCCGCGACGACCTCGTGGCGCGACGCCGGTGGGTGGACGACCGCGCGTACGGCGAGCTCGTCGCGCTCGGGCAGTTCCTCCCCGGCCCGGCGTCGAGCCAGGTCGGGTTCGCGCTCGGGCTGACCCGGGCGGGCTGGGCGGGTGCCCTGGCCGCGTGGTTCGCGTTCACGGTGCCGTCGGCGGTGCTGATGGTGGCGTTCGCCTCGGGGACGTCGGTGCTGGGCACCACCGTCGGAGCGGGCGTGGTGGCGGGCCTCAAGGTGGTGGCGGTCGCCGTGGTGGCGCACGCGGTGCAGGGCATGGCTCGATCCCTGACGCCGGACGCGCCGCGGGCGGGGATCGCCGTGGGTGCGGCGCTGCTCGTGCTGCTGGTCGGGGGTCCGGTGGCGCAGGTGGGGGCCGTCGCGGCGGGGGTCGCGGCCGGTCTGCTGTGGTGCCGCACCGCCGAGCAGGTCGCGCCGGCGGGGCTGCGGTCCGGGGTGTCCCGCCGCACGGGTGCGGCGGCGCTCGTGCTGTTCGCCGTCCTGCTGGCGGCGCTGCCGGTGGCCGCGGCGGTCACGGGCGGGCGGCTGCTCGACGTCGTGGACGGCGCGTTCCGGTCGGGCGCGCTCGTGTTCGGGGGCGGCCACGTGGTGCTGCCGCTGCTGGAGGCCGAGGCCGTCGGCGGGGGCTGGGTGACCCCGGAGCAGTTCCTCGCGGGGTACGGAGCCGCGCAGGCGCTGCCGGGCCCGCTGTTCGCGTTCGCGGCGTACCTGGGCGCTCTCGCGCTGCCCGGCTCCGCGCTGCTCGGTGCCGCCGCGGCGCTGGTCGCGGTGTTCCTGCCCGGGTTCCTGCTGCTCGTGGGCGTGCTGCCGTTCTGGGACGCCGTGCGTGCCAGGCCGTCCGCGCAGGCTGCGCTGCGGGGGGCGAACGCCGCCGTGGTCGGCGTCCTCGCCGCGGCCCTGTACGACCCGGTCTTCGTCACGGCCGTCACCGGGCCGGCGACGTTCGGCCTGGCGCTGGTCTGCTTCGTGGCGCTGACGGCGTGGCGGGTGCCGCCGTGGGGTGTCGTCCTGGTGGGTGCCGCCGGGGGCGTCCTGCTCGCCCTGCTCTGAGGCTCGCCGCCTCCCGTCGCGGCCCGGCGCGTGCGCACGTGTCACCGCTGACGCGAGGCCCGGCGTCGGCGACGATGGTCCGATGGAGTCGCTCCGGCCGCCGGCCGACCACGTGGTGCTCGTCGCGCTGGACGGGTTCGGCGCGGCGTACCTCGACGTCGCCGCGGACCTGCCGACGCCGCACCTGGACGCGCTGGCGGCCCGGGGCAGTCTGACGACGGGGCGCGGCGTGCTGCCGAGCGTGACCAACCCGTCCTGGGCGTCGGTCGCCACCGGCGCGTGGCCGGAGCGCCATCTCAACACGGCGTACTTCTTCGACCCGGTCGCGGGGTCCGCGCAGGGTCAGCAACGGGACCTCGCCGTGCCGACGATCGCCGAGGCCGTGCGGGACGCGGGCATGGCCGTGGCGTCCGTGCAGTGGCCGATCGTGCAGGACCACGGCACCCGGTTCGGCGACCCGGACGCCCTGTACACCCAGCCCGGCGGCGGTTGTACACGGCGGTTCGACGATGCCGTCGCGGTGCTCCGCGGCAGGCCCGTGCGCAGTGGCGGACGCACCGTCACCGTGCCCGGCCCGCCCCGGTTCCTCGCCGTCTACAGCGACGTCCTCGACGGCCTCGGGCACGCGGGCGGCCCCGGGCACCCGCGGATCCCCGCTGCGCTGCGCGAGATCGACGCGCAGCTCGGACGCCTCGTCTCCACCACCGAGGAGATCGGCACGGCCGACCGCACGGCGTTCGTGCTGCTCGGCGACCACGGCATGACGGCGTTCACCCGAGGGTTCGGCCGCGTCCTGCGGCGCCGGCTCGCCCGGGCGGGCCTCCGCGCCGAGATCCTGCGGCCCGGTGGGCGTCCCGAGCCCCGCACCGACGTGGCGGTCGTCGTCGGCGGGGTCGCCAGCCTGCACCTGCTCGGGGCCGCGCGTCACCGATCGGACGCCGTCGCCACGATCCGTCGGGCCGTCGCCTCGCTGCCGCAGGTCCAGGCAGTCTGGGACCGGCACGAGCAGGCCGAGCACCGCATGAGCCCGCGCCTCGGCGAGCTCGTCGTCGAACCACGGCCCGGCTGGTCGCCGGGCGGCGCGGCCCCGGCTTTCCTCCGGCACCCTCCCCGCGGACGGCACGGCACGACCGCCGAGCTCGACGTCGCGTTCCTCCTCGCCGGGTCCGGCGTCCGGCCCGGCGCTCCCCCGGCCGCACCCCGGCACGTCGACGTCGCTCCCACGATCGCCGCGCTGCTGGGTGTCGCGCCGCCGTCGGGCACGCAGGGTCGGGTGCTGGCCGAGTCGTTGGACCTGCCCGGGCGGCCCCCGGACTGACCCGGGCGCGCGCGGCACCGCCGCCCCGGCAGGTCCCGGGACGGCGGCACACGACCGCTCAGGAGGAGGCCCGCTCCGCGCTCACCGCGTGCTCCAACGCCCACTCCAGGGCGAGGTCCGCCACCTCCTCCCAGCCGGGGGCCGCGCACGTCCAGTGGTCCCGGCCGGCCAGCTCGCGGTACTCCGTGAGCGACGGCGACCTCTCCCAGTGCTTCGCGTTCGACCGGTTCACCGCCGGCGGCATGATGTGGTCGAGCTCCCCCGCGATGAACAGCAGCGGCGCCCGCGGGGCGGCGTAGTCCACCCAGGTGTCCTGGTGCCCGGGCTTGAAGTTGGCGAACAGCCCGTACTCCCACACCCAGAACCCGGGCGCGGCGATCGCGTACCGGTCCCACACGGCCCGCGACTCCTCCGCGGACAGCGTGTTGGTGAACGCGTAGTGGAACTCCTCCGGCGTGAAGCCGACGGCCCGGTGCCGGTTCGCGGGGTTCTTCAGCGCCGGGAACAGGGACCGTGCCTGCGACACCGGGTTGACCCGCACGCCCTCGGTCGGCGCGGAGTCGATGACGACCCCGGCCGCACCCAGCCCGCGGGCCAGCAGCAGCTGGGTGAGGGTGCCGCCGAACGAGTGCCCCATGATGATCGGAGGCCGGTCCAGCGCTTCGATGACGCCGGCGAGGTGGTCCACCGTCTCCGGGACGGTGAGGTCGGCGATGACCTGCGGGTTCTCCCGCAGCGCCTCCACCTCGATCTCGAACCCCGGGTACGGCGGCGTGACGACGGTGAAGCCCTTGCTCTCGTAGTGCGCGACCCACCCCTCCCAGCTCCGTGGCGTCATCCACAGGCCGTGGACGAGGACGACGGTGTCGGGTGCGGTGGGTCCGGGTCCCTGTGCGGTCATGGCGGTGCTCCTCAGGCGTCGATGAAGGCGAGCAGGTCGGCGTGCAGTCGGTCGCGGTCGGTGTCGGGCAGGGCGTGCCCGCTGCCCGGGTAGGTCAGCAGGCGGGCGTCCGGCAGCAGCTCGACCGAGCGCCTCCCGCCGACGTCGAAGGGGACGATCTGGTCGTCGTCCCCGTGGATCACCAGGGCGGGGACGTCGACCTTGGCGAGGTCGGGGCGGAAGTCGGTGGCGGAGAACGCGGCGATGCACTCGTAGGCGGCGCGGTGCCCGCACGCCATGGACTGCAGCCAGAACGCGTCCCGGAACCCCTGGTCGACGTCGCCGGAGCGGTTGTGGCCGAAGAACGGCCCGTCGGCCAGATCCCGGTAGAGCTGGGACCGGTCGGCCTTCTCCCCGGCGCGGATCCGGTCGAACACCTCCAGCGGCAGACCGTCCGGGTTGTCGTCCGTGCGCAGCATGAGCGGCGGGACCGCGGACACCAGGACGACGCCGGCCAACCGGTCCGTCCCGTGACGCCCCACGTACCGCACGACCTCGCCGCCGCCGGTCGAGTGCCCCACGAGCGTGAGGTCGCGCAGGTCGAGCGTCTCGACGAGGCAGGCGAGGTCGTCGGCGTAGGTGTCAATCTCGTTGCCGTCCCACGTCCGGCCGGAGCGGCCGTGACCGCGCCGGTCGTGGGCGATCACCCGGTGCCCGTGCTCGGCGAGGTACAGCGCGGCCGCGGCCCACGCGTCGGAGTTCAGCGGCCAGCCGTGGCTGAGGAGCACCGGCGAACCGCCGCCACCCCAGTCGGTGTAGAAGATCTCGGTCCCGTCGTCGGTGGTGACGTACGGCATGGTGACCTCCTGGCGTGCTCGGGAACGGCTTCGCTCCGACACTGCCGGGCGGTCACCCGCAGCGGACCACGCGCGGCACGTAGTCCGTCGGCCGCGCCGCGCCGGCACCCGCCACGAGACGTCGCGCGCCGCCGCTCACGCCGTCGGACGGGGACCGAGCCGATCGGCGAGCTGGCGTCGTGACGTGACCCCCAGCTTCTGGAACACCTTGCGCAGGTGGTAGTCCACGGTGTTGGGGCTGATGAACAGCCGCGCACCGATCTCGGCGTTGGTGCGTCCCGCCGCGGCCAGGCGGGCGACCGTGCGCTCCTGGGCCGTCAGGTCGAGGTCGTCCCCGGTGGGCACCGGCCGCCGCGCCCCGCCGGCGGCGGCCAGCTCGGCTTCCGCGCGCGCCGCGAACATCGTGACCCCGCTGCGGTCGAACAGCGCGACCGCCTCCTGCAGCTGTGCGACCGCCTCCCGGCGCCGGCGGGCGCGACGCAGCCATTCGCCGTACACCAGGTGCGACCGGGCGCGGTCGACCGTCGCCTCCGTGGCCGCGAGCGCGGCGACCGACGCGGCGTGGTGCTGCTCGACGTCGTCCGACGACGTGAGCGCGAGGGCCCGCTCGGCGAGCCCCCGGCACCAGGCGGACCCGTTGGCGTCCGCCCGCGCCACGAGGTCGGCGGCGGAGCGCGCCGCGGCGTCCGGGTGCCCGCTGCGCACGGCGGCCTCGGCGTGGTCGGCGAGGAACAGCGGGCTGGTCTGCAGGAACGGATCCCGGACGACGTAGGGGTCCAGGCGGGCCCGGGCCGACGCGTGGTCGCGGCCGGCGATCTCCCGGACGGCCAGCGCGCACAGGGTGGAGGACGCGACGCCGCCGAACCCGGTCGCTTCGGCCCCGGCCGCGACCGCCTCGACGAGCGCCGCGGGTGCCCCCGTCCACGCGAGCACGGCGCCGTTGACGACGTTCTCGCCGTCGTACCCCATCGCACGACGCACCTCGCGGACGCCGTCGTCGAACTCCTGCGCCCGGCGGACCGTCCCGCCGGAGAGCTCCCCGAGCGCGCTCACCCACAGCAGGGTGTCGAGCCGTTGCAGGTCCCCGAGCCGGCGCGCCGCCCGCCGCGCCCGGTCCAGCCCGCGCGCGCGGCCGCGCTCGTCCCAGAGGAACACGCCGACGGCGGCGACGAGCGTCCCGCGGAACCGCAGGAGGTCGTCGGGCTGCGCGAGGACGGTCTCGAGGGCGGCGCGGGCCGGACCGACGGCACGGGCGTACGGTTCCAGCATCAGGGCGGCGATGCCGCGCAGCACGACGGCGCCCGCCCCCTCGGCCTCGGCGGCGCCCTGCGCCACCCGGCGGCCGACCGCCTCCAACGTCGTCCCGGTGACCAGGCGCTCCGCGGTCAGGCACATCTCGAACGCGTGCAGCAGCGCCTCCTGCTCGCGGGCGGGGTCGTGGCCGCGGAACGCGTCCGCGGCCCGGAGCTGGTCCGCGGACGCCGAGCGCACGCCCTCCGGGTCCGCCAGGAACATGGCCGCGGCGCTGCGCACGCTCACCAGCCGGCCGCGGGACACCGGGTCGAGGCGGGACTCGTCGACGGTGCCCAGCAGGCGGCGCGCGACGTCGGCGGCCCCCGCCTCGAGCGTCGCCTCCGCCGCCGCGACCTGCCGGACGTCCCGCGCCGGCCCGGGCGGCGTGAGCTCGGCCGCCCGCGTGAGGATGCCGGCGCGCGACGTCGACCCGCCGCGGCGGGCGGCGAGCAGCGCGGCCCGATCGAGCCGGTCCGCGACGTCGGCGTCGACCCCGGTGACCGTGCGCGACGCGTGCCACGCCTCGGCCTCGACCAGTCCCAGGTCGGCCGCGGCCCGCGCGAGCGCGGCGTGCACGCGACGGCGCTGCACCCCGGACGCCGACCGGTAGACGGCCGACCGCACGAGCGGGTGCCGGAACCGCACCCCGGGGTCGAGCGCGACCAGCCCCGCCGCCTCGGCCTCGTCGCCGTCGTCGACCTTCACCCCGCAGCGTGGTGCGGCCTCGGCGAGCAGCCGGGGGTCGCCGGAGGAGTCGGCGGCGGCGAGCAGCAGCCACCCCTGCACGGCGGCCGACGTGTGCATGACGCGGCGCAGGTAGTGGGCCTCGAGGTGGCTGCCGATCGGCACGGGGTCGGGGCCGAGGCCGAGGCCGTCGAGCTCGCGCAGCAGAGGGTCGGCGGCGAGGTCGGTCAGGGCGAGGGGGTTGCCACCCGTGGCCCGCACGATGGCGGCGGTCGTCGTCGGCGGGAAGGGGGCGCCGGCGGACCTGTTCAGCACCGCGGCGGCGGGCTCGGGTGCCAGGCCTCCGACCTCCAGGACCGGCATCCCCGCGAGGCGCTGCTCGAGCCCGCTCTCGACGCGGCCGGCGAGCAGCAGGGCCACGCGCTCGGCCCCCAGCCGACGCGCGACGAACGCCAGGACGTCCAGGCTCTCGGCGTCGAGGTGATGGGCGTCGTCGGCCACGCACAGCACCGGGCGGCTGCTCCCCGCCGCCGCGAGGAGGCTGAGCACGCCCAGACCGACGAGGAACCGGTCGGGCGGCGGGCCCTCGGCGCTGCCCGACGCGACGAGCAGCGGCTCGCGCTGCCGGGCCGGGAGGGCGTCGAGATGGCCGGTCAGCCGCCCGACGACGCGTTGCACGGCCGCGTACGGCATCGACGACTCGGCCTCGAACCCGTCCGCCCGGACCACGTCGAGCCCGGCGTCCTGCACCGCGTCGGCCACCAGCGACGACTTGCCGACGCCCGGCTCACCGAGGAGCAGGAGAGCGCTGCCACGGCCGTTCCGGGCAGCACCGACGACGGCGGCGATCCGTCGCCGCTCGTCGTCACGGCCCAGCAGGCCGCCGGTGCTGCCGTGCACGGTACGACGATAGGGCCACCGTCCCTGCCACGCGCGGGCTGACCTGCGGTGTCGCAGGCCGGCCCGCGCGGGGTGCAGCCCTCAGTAGGCGGACTTCACGGCCACCGCGGCGGTGAACTCCCAGTGCCACGGCTCGTACTTCGACCCGCCGGCGCGCGCCCAGTCCGGGTTGTCCCAGCCGTAGTCGGGGCCGTGCGCGGCGAGCCACGTCCACCGGTCACCCGCGTACGTCTCCGGGCACAGGTCGACGGCGAGGCCCCACCCGTGGTTGGACGTGCCGGGCGTGGCCGCGAGGTAGCCCTTGGCCGCCTTCGTCGCGACCTGCTGGCTGTAGCTGCGGTAGCCGTCGGTGACGCACATGTCCTCGCCGAACACCCCGCGGTACGCCTGGTTGAGACGGGCGAGCGCCACGGCTGCGTCCGCACGGATCGCCGGGCCGCCGTCCCACAGGTTGCACATCTCGGACGACGAGATGCTGCCGTTGGTGCCGGCGCCGGTCGCGAGGCCGTCGCAGCCGGGCAGGACGGGAGGCTCGGGAGCCGCCTCGACGTCCACCCGCACCTTCTCCGTGGTGAGGGTGGCGTCCGCGTCGACGACGACACCACCGGTCGCGGCGGCCGCGACGGGCGCGGCCGCGCGCACGCCGGAGCGCGACGCCGACCCGCCGCCGCCGACGCCGTCACGGTCGGCCAGCAGGGCGGCCGCCCGTGACGCGTCCACGGTGTCCGTCGTCGTCCCGGCGTCCGCGACCGGCGCGGCACCCTCGGGCGCGTCACCCAGGACGGGCACGGGCGTGCCGGACGCCACCGCGAGTCCGGTGGTCGTCGCCATCGTCACCGCGAGGCCCACCCCGATGCTCAGGGGCCAGCTCTTCGGCGCGAGGGACGACCAGGTCGGGCCCTGCCGGTGCCGGCGCGGGGCCGGCTCGGCGAAGTGGCGGCCGCGGCCGCGGCTCGCGGCGGACCGGGTCGGGGGGCCGGACGACGTGACGGTGGGCGGCGCGGTCGGGGCCGCCTCACGCGCGTGCCTCATCGCACCCCCCGCAGGTGCGCGGCGACGCACGTCACGGGACGCGACGACCGGGAGGACGGAGCCGACGGAGCGGCGACGGGCGCGAGGCCCGGGGTGCGGGGCGCAGGACGGCGCCCGCAGGTGCGGGATGGCATGCACGATCTCCTGACGCCTACGAAGTTAGCTGTCGGGTTCGGGTCGGAGACTGACCCGGCCAGCGGATGACATCCGCTCGGCTTCACCCCGAGGACACCGCAGTGCCCGGAAGTGGTTCCCCCGCCCCTGTCGTTCGGTTCGTCGGTGGTCCGGGACGGTGACAGGGCTCGGCGTCCGTCCGGACGACCCTCGTTCCCGAGGGGTGACTGGACCATATCCCGTCCGCCGAGAATTGTCACGATCAGGTCACGGCGCCTCACGGGACGGCCGCCAGCTCGTCCCACGTGCCGCCGAGATCGTCGCTGACCAGCACCGCCGCGGACGTCGCGACGACGAGCGCCGTGTCCTTGCCGTCCGCCGTCGGGACCGTCGTCAGCGCCTCCACGACCTCGTCGGTGCCGCCGTGCGACCGCCAACCCGTCAGGTCGTCCCCGGCCGTCCACACCGTTCCCGCGTCGTCGAGGCCGACGACGCCACCGGCCGGCAGCACCTCCACCAGCACCAGCAGCGGCGCGTCCGGCACGGGGGCGAACGAACCCGCCGCGTCGTCGCTGACCTGCACGCCGCCGGGCGTCGTCGCGACCAGGGAGTCCGCCTCACCGGCGAGGAACGCCAGGTCGCGGAGCGCGAGCGTCGCGCCCTGCGACCAGGACCGGCCGGCGTCGTCGCTCACCAGGATCGTGGACGTCCCGGAGTCGAGCCCCGCGACCCGCACGGAGCCGTCCGGGGTCGTCGCGGTCGTCAGGGCGTGGAAGTCGACCTCGCCCCGCAACGACACCGGCTCCCACGTCGTCGCACCGTCGGTGCTGCGCTGGAGGCCGAGGTTCGGCGGGGACAGGTCCGGGTCCTCGCCCGGGCCGGGATGACCCGACGCGTAGAGCGCGCCGTCCGGACCGAGGGCCATGCCCATCGTGTCCTGCGTGCCTGCGCCCACCCGGCGGACGGCGTCTTCGCCGGACGACGGCGCGGTCGGGTCGGGCAGCAGCCACACACCCGTGTGGGTGGCGGCGAGCAGCTGGTCGGTGCCGGGGTCGTGCACCAGGGCGTGCACGTGGCCGAGCGATTCGCCCGTCGGGTCGTCGGCGTCGTCGATGCCGTCGGCGGGGGTGGAACAGGCGGCGAGAGCGGGCAGCACCGCCGCCGAGAGGAGCGCGCGGGCGCGCGCGGATGCGGTCTTCATGAGGTGGTCCTCGGAGTCGTCAGGGACGGCGGCGCCCGCACCGGCGGGCGCCGCCGTCAGGGGGCGTCACTCGGCGGCGAGCAGGTCTTCCATGAACCGGATCTCGTCCGTCTGCGTCTCGACGATGGTCTGCGCCATCTCGACCGTCGCCGGGAACCGTCCGTCGTCCACCTCGTCGGCGGCCATGTCGACCGCACCCTCGTGGTGGACGATCATCTGCTCGAGGAACAGCGTCTGGGCCTGCGCGCCGTCCGCCTCCTCGAGCGACTCCATGTCCGAGCCGGACATCATGCCGTGCACGGCGTCGTGACCGGCGCCGTCCATGCCCATGTCCCACTCGTCGAGCCAGCCCGACATCGTCTCGATCTCCGGCCCCTGCGCCTGCTTGATCTGCTCCGCGAGGTCGACCACCTCGGGGTCGATCCCGTCCTTGCCGAGCAGCACGTCGGACATCTCGATCGCCTGCTCGTGGTGCGGGATCATCATCTGCGCGAACATCACGTCCGCCATGTTGAACGCCGCCGAGTCCTGGGACGAGGCGGCGGCCCTGGTACCGGGACCGCTCGGTTCGGTGTCGCTGCACGCGGCGAGCGCGCCGACGACGGCAAGGGCGACGACGGGCGCGAGGGCGCGCCGCATCAGGGTGTGCGTCATGAGGGTCTTGCCTTTCTCGGGGTCTTCCACACGGGGGCCCGCCACGGGCCCAGGAACGGCGGCGCGCCACGGCGCGCCACGGAACCGTGCGGGACTACGTCCGAGAGATCCCCAGGGCGTGCAGCGACGGCCCCTCGGCCCATCGCCGCCACGAGTCGGCGAGCCAGGCACCCGCGCGAGGCCAGGCGGACTCCGCGAGCAGCAGCCCGCGGGCGCCGGGCAGGGTCAGCACCAGAAGCACCGCGAGCACCATGAGGCACATCGCGGTGACCATGTCGTGGTGGTGCCCGCAGCCGTCGTCGCACGGCACGTCCGCCGGGACGAGCGTCGACGCCGTCGTCGTCAGGCCGGCCGCAGCTGGAGCGGACGCAGCTGATCGGTCCGGCGCGCCGGGTGCGGTGGACGCCGCGCCCCACCCGTCGCCCGTGGCCGGCGGTGACACGGACTCGTGGTGACCACTGCTCACCGACGCCGAGGCGACGACCCGCGTGGTCCCGTGGCCCGACGCGGTCCCGCTCATGGCGTGCATCAACGCGACGCCGACGATCAGCAGGAGCACGAGGAAGGCGGCCGAGAGCCGCTGACGCCGCCCGAGGAGCAGAGCGCGCAGGGACCTGATCACACGCACCTCCTCACGACCACGACGACATCGCCACTCTAGCCAGGCCCTTCGCGGGGGTCACGTCCGTCACGCTGTCCGACGGGTCACACGACGGGTGCTCGCGGTGGGCAGGGAGTCTCCCGTGCGATCGGAGAGGCTGCATCCCCTCTGGGGCGTTTCGGGTGCAGAGCAGTCAGGCCCCCCAACCGGTGGTTGGGGGGCCTGCTGTGAAGGGTGTCCGGCGGCGTCCTACTCTCCCACCCCGTCTCCAGGGCAGTACCATCGGCGCTGTAGGGCTGAGCTTCCGGGTTCGGGATGGGACCGGGCGTTTCCCCTACGCTATGACCGCCGTAACGTTATCGAGTTGTCAGGGTCCCCCCTCGTGTCACCCGTGGTCGTGGGGTGTGGGGGGGGTGGTGCCCGTTTCTCGGGAACCGCACAGTGGACGCGTGCATGCAAGTGAATGTGTGTGAAGTTGTCGGCTGATTAGTACCGGTCAGCTGCGACAGTCTTTGGTCCTGTCTTCCACTTCCGGCCTATCTACCCAGTGGTCTAGCTGGGTGCCTTCACAGAAACAAGTTCTGTTGGAAACCTCATCTTGAAGCAGGCTTCCCGCTTAGATGCTTTCAGCGGTTATCCCTTCCGAACGTAGCGAACCAGCGGTGCTCCTGGCGGAACAACTGGCATACCAGAGGTTCGTCCGTCCCGGTCCTCTCGTACTAGGGACAGCCCTTCTCAAGTTTCCTGCGCGCGCAGCGGATAGGGACCGAACTGTCTCACGACGTTCTAAACCCAGCTCGCGTGCCGCTTTAATGGGCGAACAGCCCAACCCTTGGGACCTACTCCAGCCCCAGGATGCGACGAGCCGACATCGAGGTGCCAAACCATCCCGTCGATATGGACTCTTGGGGAAGATCAGCCTGTTATCCCCGGGGTACCTTTTATCCGTTGAGCGACGGCGCTTCCACAAGCCACCGCCGGATCACTAGTTCCGACTTTCGTCCCTGCTCGACCTGTCGGTCTCACAGTCAAGCTCCCTTGTGCACTTGCACTCGACACCTGATTGCCAACCAGGCTGAGGGAACCTTTGAGCGCCTCCGTTACATTTTGGGAGGCAACCGCCCCAGTTAAACTACCCACCAGGCACTGTCCCTGGTCCGGATCACGGACCGAGGTTAGATGGTCGATGCGGTCAGAGTGGTATTTCAACGGCGACTCCACTCGCGCTGGCGCGCGGGTTTCATAGTCTCCCACCTATCCTACACAAACCGCACCGAACACCAATACCAAGCTATAGTAAAGGTCCCGGGGTCTTTCCGTCCTGCTGCGCGTAACGAGCATCTTTACTCGTAGTGCAATTTCGCCGAGTTCGCGGTTGAGACAGCGGAGAAGTCGTTACGCCATTCGTGCAGGTCGGAACTTACCCGACAAGGAATTTCGCTACCTTAGGATGGTTATAGTTACCACCGCCGTTTACTGGGGCTTAAATTCTGGGCTTCGCCGAAGCTGACCCGTCCTCTTAACCTTCCAGCACCGGGCAGGCGTCAGTCCGTATACATCGTCTTGCGACTTAGCACGGACCTGTGTTTTTAGTAAACAGTCGCTTCTCCCTGGTCTCTGCGGCCCTCACCGCGTCCCACCGCTAGGGTGTTGACGGATCAGGCCCCCCTTCTCCCGAAGTTACGGGGGCATTTTGCCGAGTTCCTTAACCACGATTATCTCGATCGCCTTAGTATTCTCTACCTGACCACCTGAGTCGGTTTGGGGTACGGGCGGCTAGAACCTCGCGTCGAGGCTTTTCTTGGCAGCATAGGATCACCCGTTTCCCGCATACGCGGTCACTGTCAGCTCTCACCCTGGTGCTTCGCGGATTTGCCTACGAAGCGGGCTACGGCCTTGGACGTGGTCTACCATCGCCACGCCGGGCTACCTTCCTGCGTCACCCCTGTTAATACGCTTACCTACTACCGGTTCGGGTCCCACGCCGCCGGCAGCGGTGTGGTCCGAAGACCACGGTGCTGCCCTTGGGGCGGTTAGCATCACCGGATTCGGTATGGGCGGTTCTTCGCCGGTAGGAGAATATCAACTCCTTGTCCATCGACTACGCCTGTCGGCCTCGCCTTAGGTCCCGACTTACCCAGGGCGGATTAACCTGGCCCTGGAACCCTTGGTCATTCGGCGGACGGGTTTCTCACCCGTCATTCGCTACTCATGCCTGCATTCTCACTCGTGTGGCCTCCACCGCTGGATCACTCCGCGGCTTCACTGCCCACACGACGCTCCCCTACCCACCCACACGCCTGAACACCGATCAAGTCGGTGCTGGGCAAAGTGTGAGTGCCACGGCTTCGGCGGTGTACTTGAGCCCCGCTACATTGTCGGCGCGGAATCACTTGACCAGTGAGCTATTACGCACTCTTTCAAGGGTGGCTGCTTCTAAGCCAACCTCCTGGTTGTCTGTGCAACTCCACATCCTTTCCCACTGAGCACACGCTTAGGGGCCTTAGCCGGTGGTCTGGGCTGTTTCCCTCTCGACTACGAAGCTTATCCCCCGCAGTCTCACTGCCACGCTCTGGCTTACCGGCATTCGGAGTTTGGCTGACGTCAGTAACCTGGTGGGGCCCATCGGCCATCCAGTAGCTCTACCTCCGGTAAGGAACGCGTGACGCTGCACCTAAATGCATTTCGGGGAGAACCAGCTATCACGAAGTTTGATTGGCCTTTCACCCCTAACCACAGGTCATCCCCTCAGTTTTCAACCTAAGTGGGTTCGGTCCTCCACGCCGTCTTACCGGCGCTTCAACCTGCCCATGGCTAGATCACTTCGCTTCGGGTCTAGACCCGGCGACTGAATCGCCCTCTTCGGACTCGCTTTCGCTACGGCTTCCCCACACGGGTTAACCTCGCCACCGAGCACTAACTCGCAGGCTCATTCTTCAAAAGGCACGCCGTCACCCCTGCTAAGGAGGCTCCGACGGATTGTAGGCACACGGTTTCAGGTACTATTTCACTCCCCTCCCGGGGTACTTTTCACCTTTCCCTCACGGTACTGGTCCGCTATCGGTCACTAGGTAGTATTTAGGCTTAGCAAGTGGTCTTGCCAGATTCACACGAGATTTCTCGGGCCCCGTGCTACTTGGGATCCCCTCCACCAGGCCGCACCATTTCGTCTACGGGACTCACACCCTCTACGGTCCGCCTTTCAATGCGGTTCGACTATGACACGGCTTTCTTACTGGCTGAAGAACTGTCAGATTCTTCCAGAAGGTCCCACAACCCCGTACGCGCAACGCCTGACAGCTTGACACGCGCACGGTTTGGCCTCATCCGCTTTCGCTCGCCACTACTCACGGAATATCTCTTCCTGCCGGTACTGAGATGTTTCACTTCCCGGCGTTCCCTCCACTCGCCCTATATATTCAGGCGAGGGTGACCGCACATGACTGCGGCCGGGTTCCCCCATTCGGACACCCTCGGATCACAGTTCGTTTGCCAACTCCCCGAGGCTTATCGCAGGCTACCACGTCCTTCTTCGGCTCCTAGTGCCAAGGCATCCACCGTGTGCCCTTAAAAACTTCGACACACACTACAAATATGCTACAGAAATCCAAGAAAACACATCACCACCCCGCAAGGGGAAGATGATGAGCTTGAACATCTGGGATGCTCGCGTCCACTGTGCAGTTCTCAAGCAACGGACGAACCCGCCGGCACCGATGCCACCAACCCCACCCCCCGGCAGCGGACCCACACCCTAGAGCGTGCGCACCCCCACCAGGCAGCCAGGCGGTATGACACCCACCGACGACCCGCGTCATGAAACCCCCGACCCATGGCCGGTTGCCTCAGGACCCAACAGTGTGCTCACCGACCCCCGACGACCGACCAGCGCGTTCCAGCCCCGCGAACGAGGCGTACTAGCACCAGCCACCCGCAGGCGACCGTAGTCAATGTTCCACCCAGAGCAGCCACCAGACGCACTGTCGGCGTCTCAAGCGGCCTGCATGGACCCCAGCTACGCGACCCGCCACCGACACCCACCCGAACGGGCGAGCCTTGCCGGCCACGAGCCACCAGGGCCACGTGCTCCTTAGAAAGGAGGTGATCCAGCCGCACCTTCCGGTACGGCTACCTTGTTACGACTTAGTCCCAATCGCCGGTCCCACCTTCGACCACTCCCCCCACAAGGGTTGGGCCATGGGCTTCGGGTGTTACCAACTTTCGTGACTTGACGGGCGGTGTGTACAAGGCCCGGGAACGTATTCACCGCAGCGTTGCTGATCTGCGATTACTAGCGACTCCGACTTCATGGGGTCGAGTTGCAGACCCCAATCCGAACTGAGACCGGCTTTTTGGGATTCGCTCCACCTTGCGGTATCGCAGCCCTCTGTACCGGCCATTGTAGCATGCGTGAAGCCCAAGACATAAGGGGCATGATGATTTGACGTCATCCCCGCCTTCCTCCGAGTTGACCCCGGCAGTCTCCTATGAGTCCCCGGCATAACCCGCTGGCAACATAGGACGAGGGTTGCGCTCGTTGCGGGACTTAACCCAACATCTCACGACACGAGCTGACGACAACCATGCACCACCTGTGCACCGACCTTACGGGGCACCCATCTCTGAGTGTTTCCGGTGCATGTCAAGCCTTGGTAAGGTTCTTCGCGTTGCATCGAATTAATCCGCATGCTCCGCCGCTTGTGCGGGCCCCCGTCAATTCCTTTGAGTTTTAGCCTTGCGGCCGTACTCCCCAGGCGGGGCACTTAATGCGTTAGCTGCGGCACGGAACTCGTGGAATGAGCCCCACACCTAGTGCCCAACGTTTACGGCATGGACTACCAGGGTATCTAATCCTGTTCGCTCCCCATGCTTTCGCTCCTCAGCGTCAGTTGCGGCCCAGAGACCTGCCTTCGCCATCGGTGTTCCTCCTGATATCTGCGCATTCCACCGCTACACCAGGAATTCCAGTCTCCCCTACCGCACTCTAGTCTGCCCGTACCCGATGCACGCCCCAGGTTGAGCCTGAGGTTTTCACACCAGACGCGACAAACCGCCTACGAGCTCTTTACGCCCAATAATTCCGGACAACGCTTGCGCCCTACGTATTACCGCGGCTGCTGGCACGTAGTTAGCCGGCGCTTCTTCTGCAGGTACCGTCACTTGCGCTTCTTCCCTGCTGAAAGAGGTTTACAACCCGAAGGCCGTCATCCCTCACGCGGCGTCGCTGCATCAGGCTTTCGCCCATTGTGCAATATTCCCCACTGCTGCCTCCCGTAGGAGTCTGGGCCGTGTCTCAGTCCCAGTGTGGCCGGTCGCCCTCTCAGGCCGGCTACCCGTCGACGCCTTGGTAGGCCATTACCCCACCAACAAGCTGATAGGCCGCGAGCCCATCCCCCACCGAAAAACTTTCCAACACCCGCCATGCAGCAGGCGCTCATATCCGGTATTAGACCCCGTTTCCAAGGCTTATCCCGAAGTGGAGGGCAGGTTGCTCACGTGTTACTCACCCGTTCGCCACTGATCCACCCAGCAAGCTGGGCTTCACCGTTCGACTTGCATGTGTTAAGCACGCCGCCAGCGTTCGTCCTGAGCCAGGATCAAACTCTCCGTGAAAGAGAGAAAAACACCACACACCCCAAGGGCGTGCGATGCCAATCGATACTGGCCAGACAGCTAGCAAAAATCTAGATGTCCGATCCAAAGGAACCAATGAAGGTTCAATAAATTTGGCATTGACTATCAAGCACACTGTTGAGTTCTCAAACAACCGACGCACACCATCCGAAGCCCGAACCCTCGTCCGAACCCCGCCCGGGGCAACCCCTCTAACTTAGCGCCCCCGCCATTCCCGCGCAAATCCGCCCCGCTCCGAAGAACGCCACGAAAAAACACACGAAAAACAACAGAAGACACCCCACCCAGAACCAGAGCGCACAAAACACCCCGACCCAGAAGGAAGATGGTTCCCAACCCCGGCCCGGCCACCGGTACCCAACCCTCAGGTTGTCTCCTCGGTGTCCGCCTCGCCCGGCGGGCTGAACTCCGAGAACATTACCCACCGGACCGCCCCACGTCAACGCGCCCCCACGTGGCCTGCACCACTACGGGCCGCGGCGCCCGGGGGCGGCCGCACGCGGGAGGGAGCTGGACGGGTCGGCACGAGGCCCGACACCGCCACCCGTGACCGACGGCCGCGGCGCCCACCGGGGACCCTCCGCCAGCCCGATCGCCCGGTGGGCCCCGGTCCCTCCACGGGCCCGGACGGTCAGCGCTCGAGGGAACGCTTGAAGAAGACCGCCGAGTCGTCGAAGCCGAGTGCCCGGTAGAAGTCGCCGGACCGCCGGCTGGCCAGCGACACGTAGGCGCACCCCTGGCCCGCGGCCCAGTCCTCGGCGTACGCCATGAGGGCTGCCCCGACACCGCTCCGGCGCCGGCCCGCGTCGACCATGACCTCCTCGACCCAGCAGACGGGTCCGTTCGCGAGGAAGGTCAGGTGGGTCGAGGCGAGCAGGTACCCGACGACCCGGCTCGGCTCGTCGTCGTCGACGCCGTCCACCGTGGCGACCGCGACGAGCGTGTCGGGCCGGTCGAGCAGCGCGGCACAGGTCTGCTCGAACACGGTGCGTTCCGGGGAGGACGAGGTCGCGAAGTCGCGTGCCAGCGGCCAGACCTGGCCGACGTGCTCGGGACGGGCGCGGCTCACGACGACCATGCACGTCACCCTAGGCCCGGCCGTCCGGCGCACCGTCAGGCACGGCCGGCACCCCGCGGCGCGGAGCCACCTCGATACGCTCTCCCCGTGCTCGAGCCCGCTCCCCTGGTCGCCGGTGTCCCGTGGACGGGGTGGGCCGTCGTCGTCCTGGTCGCGCTGCTGGTGGGTTTCTCGAAGACGGCGCTGGGTGGGCTGGGGATGGTCGCGGCGGCGCTGACGGCGCTCGTCATCCCGGCGAAGGACTCGACGGGCGCGGTGCTGCTCCTGCTGATCACCGGTGACCTCGTCGCGATCTGGGCGTACCGCAAGCACGCGGACCTCCGGGTGATCGGGCGGCTGCTCGTGCCGGTGCTGTGCGGGGTGGCGCTCGGCGCGGTGTTCCTGGTGCACGTGAGCGACGACGTCATGCGGCGCACGATCGGCGCGATCCTGCTGGCCCTGCTCGTGCTCAACGTGTGGCGGGACCGGCTGCGCACGGACACGCGGGTCGCGACGGTGGGGTACGGCGGGCTGGCGGGGTTCACGACGATGGTGGCGAACGCCGGCGGACCGCCGATGAGCCTCTACCTGCTGGGGTCGCGGTTCGAGAAGTGGCGGTTCCTCGGGACGACGGCGTGGTTCTTCTGCACGGTGAACCTGATCAAGCTGCCGGTGGCGGTGGGCGTGGGGATCGTGCGGCTGGACACGGTGGCGTTGTGGGCGGTGCTGGCGCCGGTGGTGCTGCTGGGCACGTGGGTGGGTCGCCGGGTGATCGGCCACGTGGACCAGCGGCTGTTCGAGCGGCTGGTCACGGTGATGGTCGCCGTCGGGGCGCTGAACCTGCTCCTGCTGTAGCGCGCGGCGTCATCGGACCTTCTCGGCGCGCTTCTGGCGGGCGAACCGGGCGGGCAGGTCGGGGCCGTCCCACACCTGGATGGCGCGCCAGACGGACGCGGCGATGGGGACGGCGAGCACGGCGCCGGTGATCCCGGCGAGCACGGTCCCGGCGGTCAGGGCGACGAGGATGACCAGGGGGTGGAGCTGGAGGGTGCGGCCCATGACGACGGGCTGGAGGAACGTGCCCTCGAGCTGGTTGACGGCGACGACGATGGCGACGACGACGAGCGCCTCGACGGGTCCGACGGCGACGAGCGCGACGAGGGCGGCGAGCGCGCCGGCGAGGGTGGCGCCGACGAGCGGGATGAACGCCAGCAGGAACACCAGCACGGACAGGGGGACGGCGAGGGGCACGCCGACGATGGCGAGGCCGATCCCGATGCCGACGGCGTCGACGATCGCGATGATCGCGGTGCCGCGCACGTAGCCGCCGAGGGTGGCGACGGCGGCGGCTCCGACGCGCTGCCCGCGGGCGTACGCCTTCCCCTCGAAGGGCCGCAGCGCGAACTCCCACATGGCGGGGCCGTCCTTGAGGAAGAAGAACAGGACGACGACCATGATGAAGAAGCCGGTGACGAAGTCGGCGGTCTGGGAGACACCGGCGAGGGCGCCGGAGCCGACGGCGCTGGACTGCAGCAGGCCGGCCGCGGACTCGCGCACGGACGCGATCTGCTCCTCGGAGACGGCGAAGGGCAGGTCCTGCACGTAGGTCTGCAGGGAGTCGAAGCCGTCGAGCGCCTGGGTGCGCAGCTCGTCCCACTGGTCGACGACGGCGCGCACGACGAGCCAGACGACGGCGGCGAGCAGCACGACGAGCGTGAGGAGGGCGATCCAGGTGGCGAGCAGGGACGGCAGGCCACGCCGGCGCATGAGGGACACGAGCGGCGAGATCGCGGCGGAGAGCACGAGCGCGATGAGCACGGGCACCACGACGAGGGTGAGGCGGGTGCCCATGTACGCCAGCACGCCGACGAGGGCGATGACGGCGAGGGTCTGCACGGACCGGGTGCCGACGCGGCCGAACCCGTCGGACCACAGGGCCGAGGCGCCGCGCGGGGGCTGTTCGGTCGCCTCGGGCCGGGGGCGCTCGGCGGTGGCGGGCGCTGCCGCGCGGCGGGCCGGGGGCTTGGTGCGTCGGCCGAAGCGGCCCATCGTCGTCCTCCTTGGTGGTCCCGGCGCACGCCGGTCGCCCTGACGCTAGCGCCGGTCGGGCCGCCGACGCGTGTCACCGCCCGGCATGTCGGGTGTCCCGCCGGGCCCCGCCCGGCTCAGGCGGGCGGTCGGGTGACGGTGAGGGGCTGGCCCTGGACGCGGTGGGTGAGGTCGGCCGCGGCGGCGCGGACGCGGGCGACGACGTCGGTGACGTCGTCGGCGCGGTCGGCGGGGAACGTGACGGCGATGCTGGCGAGCGGCCACCCGGCGTGGTCGCGCACGGCGACGGCGACGGAGGCGAGCCCGGGCGTGATCTCGCCGTCCTCGGTGGCGTAGCCGCGGATGCGGACGTCGGTGAGGAGCCGGGACAGGGCCGGGTACGACGCGACGGACTTCTCGGTGCGCTGCACGAACGCGTTCCTGTCGGGGAACAGGGCGCGCAGCTGGGGGCGCGGCAGGACGGCGAGCATGGCCCGTCCGGAGGCCGTGAGGTGGCTGGGCAGGCGCACCCCGACGTCGGTGACGAGCGAGGGGCGGCGGGGCGCGCGCTCCTCGATGAGGTAGACGACGTCGCGGCCGTGCAGCACCGCGAGATGCCCGCTCTCGCCGAGCCGGTCCACGAGGGCGGCGAGCACCGGGCCCCCGAGCCGGGTCAGCGGTTCCTGGCGGGAGAACCCGGAGCTGATCTCGAACGCCGCGAGGCCGATCCCCCACCGCCGCGCCTCGGGGAAGTGCAGGACGAACCCGAAGTCCTGGAGGACGCCGAGCAGCCGGTAGACGGTGGAGCGCGGCAGGCCGAGGGCGGTGGCGACACCGGCCGCCGACACGGGGCCGCGCTGCACCGCCAGGTGCTGGAGGATCGCGAGGGTCTGCCGGGCGGCGGGGGCGGTCGGGTCGGTCGGCACGGCGTCCTCCTTCGGCGGTGCGGGCACCTGCCCACAATGTCTCACGGGTGAGACAGAACCTCGCCGTCGGGCCTTCGGCACGCCCGTGCCGTGCCGTGTGATGAAGCCATGCTCACCTCTGCACCCCCGCGCGCCACGGTGGTCGTCGGCACGGGACCCGTGACCATCGACGACGTCGTGGCCGTCGCCCGCCTGGACGCCCCCGTCGTCATCGGCGACGACGCCCGCGACGCCGTCCTCGCCAGCCGCGCCACCATCGACGCGCTCGCCACCGACCCGGCGCCGCACTACGGCATCTCGACGGGGTTCGGCGCGCTCGCGACGACGTTCATCACCCCGGACCGCCGGGCCCAGCTCCAGCAGAGCCTCATCCGCTCCCACGCCGCGGGTTCCGGCCCCGAGGTGGAGCGGGAGGTGGTGCGCGCCCTCATGCTGCTGCGGCTGTCGACCCTGCTCACCGGCCGCACGGGCGTGCGCCTGGAGACGGCGCAGGCGTACGCGGCGGTGCTGAACGCGGGCATCACGCCCGTGGTGCGCGAGTACGGCTCGCTCGGCTGCTCGGGCGACCTGGCGCCGTTGTCGCACTGCGCGCTGGCCGTCCTGGGTGAGGGCGAGGTGCGCGACGCCTCCGGCGCCCTCGTGCCCGCGGCGCAGGCGCTCGCCGCGGCCGGGATCGCGCCGGTCGTCCTGGCCGAGAAGGAGGGCCTGGCGCTGGTCAACGGCACCGACGGCATGCTCGGCATGCTGGCCCTCGCGATCCACGACCTGCGCCGCCTGGCGAGCACGGCCGACGTCACCGCGGCGATGAGCGTGGAGGCGCTGCTCGGCACGGACGCGGCGTTCGCGGACGACCTGCAGCGGCTGCGCCCGCACCCCGGCCAGCGCGACGCGGCGTCGAACATGCGGCGGATGCTCGCCGGGTCGGGCGTCATGGCGTCGCACCGGGGCCCGGAGTGCACCCGCGTCCAGGACGCCTACTCGCTGCGGTGCGCGCCGCAGGTGCACGGCGCGGCCCGGGACACGCTCGCGCACGCGGCCACCGTCGCGGACCGGGAGCTGGCGTCCGCCATCGACAACCCCGTGGTGACGCCGGACCTGCGGGTCGAGTCGAACGGCAACTTCCACGGCGCCCCGGTGGCGTACGTGCTGGACTTCCTCGCCGTGGCGGTCGCGGACGTCGCCAGCATGGCCGAGCGTCGCACGGACCGGATGCTCGACCCGGCGCGCAGCCACGGGCTGCCCGCGTTCCTCGCGCACGACGCCGGGGTCGACTCCGGCCTGATGATCGCGCAGTACACGGCCGCGGGCATCGTGTCGGAGCTCAAGCGGCTGGCCGTGCCGGCGTCGGTCGACTCCATCCCGTCGTCGGCGATGCAGGAGGACCACGTGTCCATGGGGTGGGCGGCCGCGCGCAAGCTGCGCCGGTCCGTGGACGGTCTCGCCCGCGTGCTCGCCATCGAGGCGCTGACCGCGGCGCGCGCCCTCGACCTGCGCGCCCCGCTGGAGCCCGCGCCGGGCACCGCCGCCGTCGTCGCACGCCTGCGCGAGCGGGTGGCCGGCCCCGGCCCGGACCGCTTCCTGTCCGCCGAGATCGAGGACGTCGTCCGCGACGTCGCCTCCGGGGCGCTGCTGGTCGCCGCCGAGTCCGCCGTCGACACCCTCGCCTGACCCTTCGCCCTCCTGGAGACCGAGATGACCGAGCACCTGCCGCGTCCCGTCCGCGCCGCCCGCGGCCCCGAGCTCACCGCGAAGAGCTGGGCCACGGAGGCCCCGCTGCGCATGCTGATGAACAACCTCGACCCCGAGGTCGCCGAGCGCCCCGACGACCTCGTCGTCTACGGCGGCACCGGCCGGGCCGCGCGGAGCTGGGAGGCGTTCGACGCGATCGTGCGCACCCTGGAGACGCTGGACGCGGACGAGACGCTGCTCGTGCAGTCCGGCAAGCCCGTCGGGGTGTTCCGCACGCACGAGTGGGCGCCGCGGGTGCTCATCGCGAACTCGAACCTCGTGGGCGACTGGGCGACCTGGCCGGAGTTCCGCCGCCTGGAGCAGGCGGGGCTGACGATGTACGGGCAGATGACGGCCGGGTCGTGGATCTACATCGGCACGCAGGGCATCCTCCAGGGCACGTACGAGACGTTCGCGGCGGTGGCCGACCAGCGGTTCGGCGGGACGCTCGCCGGCACCCTGACGCTCACCGCGGGCGCGGGCGGCATGGGCGGCGCGCAGCCGCTCGCCGTGACGATGAACGAGGGCGTCGTGCTGGTGGTCGACGTCGACCCGGCCCGCCTGGCGCGGCGCGTCGAGCACGGCTACCTCGACGAGACGACGCACGACCTCGACGACGCGCTCGCCCGCGCCCTCGCCGCGAAGGCCGAGCGCCGGCCGCTGTCCGTGGGCCTCGTCGGCAACGCCGCGACCGTGTTCCCCGAGCTCCTGGAGCGGGGCGTCGCCGTCGACGTCGTCACCGACCAGACCTCCGCCCACGACCCGCTGAGCTACCTGCCCGAAGGTGTGCCGCTGGCCGACTGGCACGCACGCGCCGAGGCCGACCCGGAGGCCTTCACGACCGCGGCCCGCGCCTCCATGGCGAAGCACGTCGCCGCGATGGTCGGGTTCCAGGACGCCGGTGCCGTCGTCTTCGACTACGGCAACTCGATCCGGGCCGAGGCGCAGCTCGGCGGCTACGACCGCGCCTTCGACTTCCCCGGGTTCGTGCCCGCGTACATCCGCCCCCTGTTCGCCGAGGGGCTCGGGCCGTTCCGCTGGGTCGCGCTGTCCGGCGACCCCGCCGACATCGCCGCCACCGACCGGGCAATCCTCGACCTGTTCCCCGGGAACGAGAAGCTGAAGCGCTGGATCACCGGCGCCGCCGACAAGGTGCACTTCGAGGGGCTGCCCGCCCGCATCTGCTGGCTCGGCTACCAGGAGCGCCACCTCGCCGGCCTCCGGTTCAACGAGATGGTCGCGTCCGGCGAGCTGTCCGCCCCCGTCGTCATCGGCCGCGACCACCTCGACTCCGGGTCCGTCGCCTCCCCCTACCGCGAGACCGAGGCCATGGCCGACGGATCCGACGCCATCGCCGACTGGCCGCTGCTCAACGCCCTGCTCAACACCGCGTCCGGCGCCACCTGGGTGTCGCTGCACCACGGCGGCGGCGTCGGCATCGGGCGCTCGATCCACGCGGGGCAGGTCGTCGTCGCGGACGGCACCGCGCTCGCTGCCGAGAAGATCGCGCGCGTGCTCGTCAACGACCCCGGCACCGGCGTCATGCGGCACGTCGACGCGGGGTACGAGCGGGCCCGCGAGGTCGCCCGCGAGCGTGGCCTGCGCGTCCCCATGGAGGAGGCGTGACCGACGTCGCGCTGGCGCACGGCCGCCTGGCCGGCCTCGACGAGATCGTGGACGTCGGCCGGGACGCCGGACGCGGCGGCTGGTCCCGGCACGTGTGGGACGCCGCCGAGACGGAGCTGCGCACCTGGTTCGTGGAGCGCGCCGAGCGGCTCGGCCTCGACGTCGAGACCGACCGCAACGGCAACCTGTGGGCCTGGTGGGGAGCCCCCGGCCCGGACGCCGTCGTCGTCGGCAGCCACCTCGACTCCGTGCCCGGCGGCGGCGAGATGGACGGGCCGCTCGGCGTCGTCAGCGCCCTGGACGCCGTCGCGCTGCTCCAGGCCCAGGGCGTGCGCCCGACCCGGCCCTTCGCCGTCGTCGTGTTCGCCGAGGAGGAGGGCTCCCGGTTCGGCATCGCCTGTCTCGGGTCCCGCCTGCTCACCGGGTCCGTGTCCCCCGACCGGGTGCGGGCGCTGCGCGACGCCGACGGCGTCACGTTCGCCGAGGCCGCCGCCGCGCACGGCACCGACCCGCGGCACGTCGGCGCCGACCCGGACCGGCTCGCGCGCATCGGCGTGTTCGTCGAGCTGCACGTCGAGCAGGGGCGGGCGCTCGCCGACCTCGACGGACCGCTCGCCGTCGCGTCCGGCATCCTCGCGCACGGCCGGTGGCGGATCGACTTCACCGGGCAGGGCAACCACGCCGGCGCCACCCGGATGACCGACCGCCGCGACCCCATGGTCGCCGCCGCCCGCGGCATCCTCGCCGTGCGCGACGCCGTCCGCGGCGACGACCGCGCCACCATCGGCCGGATCGAGGCCGTCCCCGGCGGCACCAACGTCATCCCCTCGCGCGTCACCACCTGGCTCGACGCCCGCAGCGACCTCGACGACGACACCCGCGACCTCGTCGCCCGCATCACCGCGAGCGCCACCGAGGCCGCCGCCGCGGAGGGCTGCGACGCGCGCGTCACCGAGGAGTCCTGGAGCGGGCGGGTCGTGTTCGACCCGGCGCTGCGCGACCGGCTCGCCGCCGGGCTCGGCGGCGTGCCCGCGCTGCCCACCGGCGCCGGGCACGACGCCGGGGTGCTCGCCGGCCACGTCCCCACCGCCATGCTGTTCGTCCGCAACCCGTCCGGGGTGTCCCACGCACCGGAGGAGCACGCGGAGCTGGCGGACTGCGTCGAGGGCGTCGTCGCACTGACGACCGTGCTGCGGGGTCTGCTGTGACCGGCGCCGAGGACACCGCGGCGTCCGCGAGCTCCGACGCCCCGGCGGGCCGGAGCATCGGAGCGACCGTCCACAGGGCTGTGCACTGCGCGACGGCGCTGATCGACGGGGTCGCGGTGGCGGGCATACGCCTCACCGTCACCGACGACGGGCGGACCGCCGCCGTCGAACGCGGCGTCGCGCCCCGCCCCGGCGACCTGCGGCTCGGACTCGTGCTGCCCGGCGCGGGGAACGCGCACTCGCACGCGTTCCACCGGGTGCTGCGCGGGCGCACCCACTCCGGCGGCGGGGACTTCTGGCGGTGGCGGAAGCAGATGTACGACGCCGCCGCCGCGCTCGACCCGGACCGGTACCACGACCTCGCCCTCGGCGTGTACGGGGAGATGCTCGCCGCGGGCTGGACCGCCGTCGGCGAGTTCCACTACGTGCACCACCGCCCCGACGGCACCCCCTACGCGCCCCTGCACGCGATGGAGCGGGCGCTCGCGGAGGCGGCGCGCAGCGTGGGGATCCGGCTCACCCTGCTGGACACCTGCTACCTCACCGGCGGCATCGGGCGGCCGCTCGCGCCCGAGCAGCGACGGTTCGGCGACGGCACGGCGGCCGGGTTCCTCCGGCGGTGGACCGCGCTGCGCGCGTCCCTGCCGGGCGACGTCGTCCTCGGTGCCGCGCTGCACTCCGTGCGGGGCGTGCCGCCGGACGCCATCGCCGAGATCGTCCGGGAACTCCCCGACGACGTGCCGCTGCACGTCCACCTGTCCGAGCAGCCGCAGGAGAACACCGACAGCCTCGCCGCGCACGGCCGCACCCCCACCGGCGTCCTCGCCCGTGCCGGGGCGCTGGGCCCGCGGCTGTCCGTCGTGCACGCCACCCACCTCACCGACGACGACGTCCGCGCCCTCGGCGACGCCCGCGTCACCGCCGTGCTGTGCCCCACCACCGAGGCGGACCTCGGCGACGGCATCGGCCCCGCCCGGCGCCTCGCCGACGCCGGGGCACGCATCGCGCTCGGCACCGACCAGCACGCCGTCGTCGACCCGTTCGTCGAGGCCCGCTCCCTGGAAGCCGAGGAACGCCTCGCGTCCGGGCGGCGCGGGCGGTTCGCGCCCACCGAGCTCGTCACCGCGGCCACCACCGCCGGGTACGCGTCGCTCGGCCTCGACGGCGGGATCCGGCCCGGCGCGTGGTGCGACCTCGTCGAGGTCGACGCCGCCTCCGTGCGGACCGTCGGCGCGACCCCCGACCAGGTCGTGCTCGCCGCGACCGCCGCGGACGTGCGGCGCGTCGTCGTCGGCGGGGCCGTGCGCGCCCACGGCGGCACCCTCGCCCCCGCCACCGACGGCCGACCCCGGGCCTGCGACCCCGCACTGCTGCTCGGCCAGGCGCTCACCCGGTTCCCCGACCCCGCGAAGGAGCGACCTTGACCTGGTCGACCCTGCTCACCGACATCGGCGAGCTCACCACCCACCGGGCCGGCGAGGACCGGCTCACCGACGCCGCCGTCGTCGTCGAGGGCGACCGCGTCGCCTGGATCGGCCCCGCCGCCCACGCGCCCGCCACCGACGACGTCGTGCGCCTGCACGGGCGGGCCGTGCTCCCCGGCTGGGTCGACTCCCACACCCACCTCGTGTTCGCCGGGGACCGCACCGCCGAGTTCGAGGCCCGCATGGCCGGGCAGCAGTACGCCGCCGGCGGCATCGCCACCACCGTGCGCGCCACCCGCGCCGCCACCGAGGCCGAGCTCGCCGTCAACCTGCGACGCCTGCGCCACGAAGCGCTGCGGCAGGGCACCACCGTCATCGAGACCAAGACCGGGTACGGGCTCGACGTCGCCACCGAGGAGGCCTCCGCCCGCATCGCCGCCGCACAGGTCGACGTCGTCACGTACCTCGGCGCGCACCTCGTGCCCGACAGGCTCGACCCCCGCGACTACCTCGACCTCGTCACCGGCCCCATGCTGGACGCCGTCCGCCCCTGGGTGCAGTTCATCGACGTGTTCTGCGAGGACGGCGCGTTCGACGTCGACCAGTCCCGCGAGGTCCTCGACGCCGGACGCCGCGCCGGGCTCGGGCTGCGCGTCCACGGCAACCAGCTCGGCCCGTCGGGCGGGGTGGCGCTCGCCGTCGAGGCGGGCGCCGCGTCCGTCGACCACTGCAACGCGCTGTCCCCCGCCGACATCGACGCGCTCGCGTCGTCGTCGACCGTCGCCACCGTGCTGCCCGCCTGCGACCTGTCCACCCGCCAACCCCTCGCCCCCGCCCGCGCCCTCGTCGACGCCGGTGCCACCGTCGCCATCGCGACCAACGCCAACCCCGGCACCAGCCACACCACGTCCATGCCGTTCTGCGTCGCCACCGCCGTCCTCCAGATGGGGCTCACCGTCGCCGAGGCCGTCTGGGCCGCCACCCGCGGCGGAGCCCTCGCGCTCGGGCTCGCCGACCACCCCGACCACGTCGGCATGATCGAGGTCGGAGGGCGGGCCGACCTGCACGTCCTCGACGCGCCGTCGGCCGCGCACCTCGCCTACCGGCCCGGCGTACCCCTCACCGCGGCGGTGTGGCAGGCGGGACGGCAGGTCGTCACGACGCTCTGACCACCGCGCCGATCGCTTCGAGGCTCAGCGCTCGACCTCGACCTCGACGACCCGGTCCGGGGGACCCAGCTCGCCGATCGCCACTCGACTCGTGCCGCTGCCGAGCCCGGCCGGAGCGGACCGGTAGTCGAACGCCTCGCACAACGGCTCCCCCGTGCCCGCGACGACGTAGCGGTGGGCGTACACGGTCCGTCGGTGCACCCACTCCTCGCGCACATACCGGCGCTCGAGCAGCCCCTGCAACCAGTCGCTGCTGACCCGCGCGAGCGACGCCGGGTCGCCCGACGCCCGCAGCTCGATCGCCGTCGGCACGGCCGGCAGCAACATGAGCTGGTTGTGCACCTGGTCGCCCACGACCCGGTCACCGAAGAAGTGCACCCCACCGTGAGGATCGCGAGACCGTCGGAGACGACGTCGATCCACGCCACCAGCGGGAAGTCCCCGACGGGCGGATCGATCCGCAGGTCGGACGGCGGGCACGGCCACCGTGCCGCCTCCGCGGTCAACACGGTCGCGTACTCCCTGTCGCGCAGGTCGTCGAACTCGTCGTCCTCCCACTCCACACCGTCCACGGGCGTCATCCTGCCTCGTCAGCCGCGGATGCCGAGTCGAGGGCGTCCGCATCACGGCCGGACCCGCCCGGCGACGACACACGTGGCACCGTGCCCCGCACCACGACACCCTCGCTCGACGTGGCGGCCATCGCCGCGACCGGCCAGCCCGTCCTCGAGGGCATCCGTCGACGCCTCGTGCTGCACGACGACGGCTGGCACGACATGCACGAGCACGTGCTCCTGCCCCGAGCGCCGGTCAGCGCGCGAGCGCCGTCACGGCGACACCGTCGCCACGACGCGCAGCCGCCACCCCACGGTCGCCGCGACGACCGCGACGGCCAGCCACACCAGGCCGGTCAGGAGGGCCGTGTACGCGCCGACCAGCCGCTCCACCGCCAGCGGGTCGCCGCTCGCCGCGCCGCCGAACATCGTCGAGACGTACCAGCGGTTGCCCCACCGGAACACGTCGGCGACCGCGAGCAGGAGCGCCACCACGGCCACCGGCCGGGCCACACGTCGCACCGGGCTGAGATCCATGCGCCGACCGTAGCGGAGAGCAGGCGCCGAGCATCGCTCAGCCGCGGTCGTGCAGGCGCCGCCGCAGCTGGGTGATGCGGATCGTGCCGATCACCAGCGCGATCACGCCGACGCCGACGCCGGCGATGAGCAGCGCCACGGCCAGCGGGACCGACCCCTGCAACCCCAGGAACGTCACCAGCACGGGCTTGGTGTTCTGGAGCATGAAGACGATGAGGGCCACGAGGACGAGCGCCGCGACGCAGATGCCGACCCAGAGTGCGCCGACCCGGCTCCGCGGGGACCTCACGCTCCCCCGGTTGTCGGGAAGGACCTGGCTGGTGCCGGTCACCGACCGGCGAGGACTGCCGTTGACCGCGGAGGTGAGCCGCGTCGGAGGGGTGGTGGCCATGACGGCCTCCCTTGCGCCTCCGGGTCCGCGCGCCTCGGACGAGGCACCTTCACCCGGATACTCTCGACTCTACGCCTCCCCGGGCGGCCCCGGAGCGGCCCGTCAGCGCCCGAGCTGCGCCGCGAGCGGACAGCCGAACGGGTCCCGGGCGCGGTGCTGCATGTCGTTGAGGTAGCCGATGACGATCCGGTACGACGCGAAGAACCCCACCTCCGTGTACGCGACGTCCAGCTGGGCGCAGTACTCCCGGACCAGCGGCTGCACCCGCCGCAGGTTCGGGCGCGGCATGCTGGGGAACAGGTGGTGCTCCACCTGCCGGTTGAGGCCACCCATGACGAAGTCCACGAGGGCGTTCCCCCGGATGTTGCGCGACATCAGCACCTGGCGGCGCAGGAAGTCGACCTCCGCGTCCGCCGGCACGATCGGCATGCCCTTGTGGTTCGGTGCGAACGCCCCGCCCAGCAGCACCCCGAACAGGCCCAGCTGCACCGCGAGGAACGCGCCCGCCATCGCCGGGGGCAGCAGCACCAGCAGCACCACGACGTTCAGCAGCAGGCGGGTGAGCAGCACCGGGACCTCCACCGCTCGGTGCACCACCGGGCGCCGTCCCAGCGCCTTCCGCACGCTCGCCACGTGCAGGTTCAGCCCCTCCAACGTCAGCAGCGGGACGAAGAACCAGCCCTGGCGGCGCGCGAACCAGGCCCGCCATCCGCGGCGTTCCGCCACCGCCGCCGGCGTGAACGCGACGACCCGCGACGCGATGTCCGGGTCCTGCCCCTCCTGGTTCGGGGCGGCATGGTGCGCGTCGTGCTTCGCCGTCCACCACGCGTGGCTCAGGCCCACGAACCCGTTCGCGAGCACCCGGCCCGTCCAGTCGTTCCACGCCCGCGACCGGAACACCTGCCGGTGCGAGCTGTCGTGCCCCAGGAACGCCAGCTGCGCCAGCACCACCGCCAGCGCCGCCGCGAGCGCCAGCTGCCACCACGAGTCGCCCACCAGCACGACCCCCGCCCACACCAGGCCGAACGCGACCACCGCCCCGATCAGCCGGACCCAGTAGTAGGCGTACCGGCGGCGCAGCAGACCCGACTCCCGCACGATCTTCGCCAGCACCGAGTAGTCGCGGGCCGCACGCCGCGCCGGGCGGGCGGCGGCGGCCACGTCGGACAGGACAGGACGTTCACTCGAGACGGACATGTTCCGTCACCCCCTGGGGCTCGCCCGGCCACCCCGCGTCAGGACCGGAGGTGTGGACCCCCGTCGGCGAGGCGTCGTGCTCGGCCTCGTGTGGGCCGTTGCTTCGAACACCCACACCTCCACCGTACGCCTGTGCGGTCCGGGTGACGGCGGCCGCCCCGCCGCTCCGCCGTGCCCCCGACCCGTCTCGCCGCGGTGGTGGCGTCGCGGGTCGAGGGCCGCGGTGGCGCTGCCGGGCGCTGCCCGGGTCAGGGGTGGTGCTCGCCCTGCACGATGGAGCGGATCGTCTCCAGCGGCAGCTTCGGCTTGCGGTTCTCGTCGACGAGCCCGTTGGCCTCCTGGAGGGTGTCGGTGAGCTGGGTGTAGCAGATGCCGGCGAGGCCCGGGCTGGCGTACAGGGCCTCGAACACGTCCCGGACCCGACGCTCGAAGTCGTCGGCCGAGTCGGCCACGGCGTACCCCCAGGTCTCGATGGGTGATCCCGGGGCCCAGGTGATGCCGCCGAACTCGGTGACCATCACGGGCTTGCCGGCCACGGCGGACGGCTGCAGCGCGACCCGGCGGCCGGCGGGCCCGATCTGCCCGGGCAGGTCGGCCAGCGCCTCGTGCGTGGCGTACCGCGCCTCCAGGGGCTCGCGGCTGGTCGTGTAGTCGTGCACGGTGAGGAGGTCGGACCGGGTGTGCTCCCAGCCGTCGTTCGAGACGACGGGCCGCGTGGGGTCCAGCGCCTTGGTGAGGTGGTAGAGGGCCTGGGTGAAGTGCTGCTGCGCCGCGTCGTGGGCGATGTGCTGCACCCCCCAGCTCTCGTTGACCGGCACCCAGGTCACGACGCTGGGGTGCGACCGGTCCCGCGCGACGACGTCGACCCACTCGCGCAGGGTGCGTTCGACCGCGCGCGGGGTGAAGGCGAAGGGCGCGGCGATCTCGCCCCAGACGAGCAGGCCGAGGCGGTCGGCCCAGTAGAGGAACCGGGGGTCCTCCGCCTTCTGGTGCACGCGTGCGGCGTTGAACCCGAGGTCCTTGATGAGCCGCACCTCGTCCCGCAGCGCCTCGGCGTCGGGGGCGGCGAGGTGCGACTGCGGCCAGTAGCCCTGCTCGAGGACGGCGCGCACGTAGTACGGGCGGTCGTTGAGCAGGAAGCGTCCACCTGCCTCGCCGGTGGAGCGCAGCCCGAGGTAGGACGCGATGTGGTCGACGACGTCGCCGTCGGGGCCCGTCACGGTCACGGTGGCGTCGAGCAGGGTGGGCCGCTCCGGGGACCACAGGAGCTCCTCGTACGCCTGGCCGTTGCCCTGCCGGTGCAGCCCGATCACGGACGACGTCTCGCTGTCGTCGACCGCGAGGCGCTGGCGCGCCAGGACGTCGCCCTGGTGGCTGACCACGATCTCGACCGTGCTGCCGGGCTCGGGGCGCCGGGTCAGTCGCAGGTCGCAGCGCACGGCGGCGGCGGGCACGTCCGTCGTCCAGTCGCAGCGTTCGACGGCGGTGCGCGGCACCACCTCGAGCCAGACGGGCTGCCAGATGCCGGTCGTGCGGTGGTACCAGATGGAGTGGGGCTCGTCGCGCCAGTCCTGCTTGCCCCGGGGCTGGGTGACGTCGCGGGGGTCGTCCTGGGCACGCACGACGAGGGTGAACGTCTCGCGCGCGGCGATCTCGGGCGGCACCTCGAGGGCGAACGGCGTCTGACCGCCGTCGTGGGCCCCGAGCAGCACCCCGTCCGCCCAGACCTGGGCGCTGTGGTCCACCGCGCCGAAACGGACCATCAGCACGTCGCCCTGCGTCCCGCCGCCTGCCGCGACGACGTCGGCCTGCGTGACCTCGCGGCGGTACCAGACGGTGTCGTACGGCCGCGTGTCACCGACCCCGGACGCGGTCGACTCGGGCGGGAACGGCACGCGGATGCGGCCCGGCAGGGCGGCGCCGCGGCGGCGGAGGGCCGCGCCCTCGTCGTCGGCGGGGTCGCCGATGGCGAAGTCCCACTCGCCGCAGAGGTCCTGCCACCGCGGGCGGACGAGCTGGGGTCGGGGGTAGGCGCCGTCGCCGCTGGCGGGGCTCGTCGTCGAGGTTTCACGCATGGGTTGAGGATGGACCATTTCTACAGCGCTGTAAAGCGTGCGCACAGGAATAGTCCTCCACGATCCGCGGGAGGCTCAGCGGGCGGTCGAGGCCCGGACGCTCACGGAGTGCCGCACCACGCGGTGACGCCCGACCCCCTGGGCGCCACCCATCCGCTCGACCAGCAGGTCGAACGCGACCCGGGCCAGCTCGTGCTTGTCCGGCGCGACCGACGTCAGCGCGGGCCAGGTCCACTGGGCCAGCGCCGAGTCGTCCCAGCCGGCGATCGCCACGTCGTCGGGGACCGTCCGGCCCGCCTCGCGCAGCGCCGCCAGCGCGCCGACGGCGAACCGGTCGTCGCGGCAGACGAGCGCGTCGAACGCCGGACCTTCCGCGATCGCGGCCCGCACCGCCGCCGCGGCGTCGCCCGAGGTGAACCCTCCGACGGTGAGCACCCGCCGGGGGTCCAGCGGCAGGCCCGCACGGACCAGCGCCTCCTGGTAGCCGAGCAGCCGGCGACTGTTGGTCACCGTGATGTCGCCCTCGACCATGCCGAGGAACCCGATGCGCGTGCACCCCTGGGCCAGCAGGTGAGCCGTGACGTCCGCCGCGGCCTGCACGTTGTCGATCATGACGTGGTCGGTGGTCACCGGGGCCTCGACCTCGCCGAGCAGCACCAGCGGCAGGTCGCGGTGCAGCCGCGCGATGTCGAGCGTCGCGATGCGCATGGGCTGGAAGATCACGCCGTCGACGAGGCCTGCCTCGCGGTCCCGCAGGACCGCGCGCTCCGCGGCCTCGTCCCCCAGGGTCTGCTCGATGATCACCCGGTAGCCCTGCGTCGCGGCGACCTCGGCCACGTGGCGGGCCAGCTCGCCGAAGTACGGGTGGTCGATCTCCGGCATCGCCAGCGCGATCATGCCGGTCCTCCCGGTGGCCAGGCGGCGCGCGGTGAGGTTCGGGCGGTAGCCGAGCTCGTCGATGGCCGCCTGCACGCGCGCGCGGGTGGCAGGCTGGACGTGGGCGTAGCCGTTGACGACGTTCGAGACGGTCTTCATCGACACGCCGGCGTGCTCGGCGACATCGACCAGCCGCACCCGGCCCTTGCCCGCCATCGCCACCTCCGCGCCCCTGTCCCCCCGGTCGCACTGATCGTAGTGGTCGCGCGGGGGTACGGCACCACTCTCGACAAACGACATTACAGCGCTGTACATTCGCCCCCAGCGCGACCGCGCACCGTTTTCGACGAGGAGGACGACCATGACGACGACGTACCGCACCCGAGGCACGCGCCTCACCGCGGCTGTCGCGGCGCTCGGCGTGCTGGCCCTGGGCGCATGCTCGGGCGGCGACGCCGCACAGCAGCAGCCCGCTGCGTTCAGCGACACCTACGACGGCCCCGCCGTGACCATCGACTACTGGAACGGCTTCACCGGCGGCGACGGCCCCTTCATGCAGGGCCTCGTCGACCAGTTCAACGCCGAGCACGAGAACATCACCGTCAAGTCCAACACCGTGGAGTGGGCGGAGTTCTACCAGAAGCTCCCCGCCGCGGTGACCGCCGGCGAAGGCCCCGACGTCGGCGTCATGCACGTCGAGCAGCTGTCGACCAACGCCGCCCGCAGCGTCATCGACCCGGTGGACCCGCTGCTCGACGGCATCGGCCTGACCGCCGACGACTTCACCCCCGCGATCTGGGACGCCATCGAGTACGACGGTCAGCGCTACGGCGTGCCCCTGGACGTGCACTCGCTGGCGATGTACTACAACACCGAGCACTTCGAGAAAGCCGGCATCACCGAGGCCCCGACCGACGCGGACTCCTTCGCCGACGCGCTCGACAAGCTCCAGGCCGCCGGCTACGAGCACCCCTTCTGGATGCCCGCCCGCTGGCCCGCGCACCTGATGTTCCTGTCCGGGCAGTGGCAGGGCGGCGGCGAGCCCTACGCCACGGACGGCTCCGCCGCCCAGTTCGACTCCGCCGAGGGCGTCGCGTCCCTGGAGTGGATGCGCTCCATCGTCGACGACGGCTACAGCCCCGCCGACGTCGCGCAGGACGCCCAGTACGTCGCCTTCAAGAACGGCGCGACGTCGATCACCTTCGACGGCATCTGGCAGATCAACGACCTCGAGGACTCCGGCCTGCCGTACGCGGCCGCGCCCGTCCCCGCGGTCCTGGGCGAGCAGGCCGTGTGGGCGAGCTCGCACCAGTTCTTCCTCGCGCACCAGAACGACCCGGACGAGGACAAGGTCGCCGCGTCGCAGGTGTTCGTCGCCTGGATGAGCGAGCACTCCGGCGACTGGGCGCAGGCCGGCATGATCCCCGCCCGCGAGTCGGTGCGTTCGTCCGGCGTGCTCGACGGCACCGTGCAGCAGCCGATCGCCGACGCGATCGACACGATGCGGTTCCTGCCGCCGGTCCCCGGCCTGGGCACCATCCAGTCGGAGACGCTCGAGGTCGCGGTGGCCGACGGCGTGCTCGGCACGCGCCCGCCGGAGACCGCCCTCACGGAGGAGAGCGCGCGCGCCACCTCGCTCATGGAAGAGAACCTGGCTCGGTTCGGCGGCTGACGATGTCCGAAGCGGTCACCCACCGGCCGGACGCCCCCGCACGTGCGGGGGCGTCCGGCCCGCCCGCGGGCTCGCGCCGTCGGCGCAGCCCGATCGCCCCCGCACCGGCGACGCCCTGGCTCTTCCTGGCGCCGTTCCTCGTGCTGTTCGGCACGTTCGTGCTGCTCCCCGCCGGCTTCGGCGTCTGGATCTCCCTGCACGACTGGGACTACACGTTCCCCACCCACCCGTTCGTGGGCCTGAGCAACTACCAGGCCCTGTTCGACCCGTCGTCGACCGCGGGCGGACCGTTCTGGGAGTCGATGCGCGCCACCGGGATCTTCACCGTCCTGAGCGTGCCCCTGCTGCTCGTCGTGCCCCTCGGCGTCGCGCTCATGATGAACGCCCGGTTCCCCGGGCGGAACTTCCTGCGCGCCGTCTACTTCGCGCCCTACGTGCTCGGCGTGGCCGTCATCTCGGTGCTCTGGCGCTACCTGCTGGACACCAACATCGGCCTCGTCAACCACTACCTCGGGGTGCTCGGGCTGCCCGACTCCACCGCGTGGCTCACGTCGCAGCCCGCCGCCTGGGCGTCGCTCGTCGGCGTGACCGTCTGGTGGACCCTCGGGTTCAACGCCGTCATCTACCTCGCGGCGCTCCAGGACATCTCGGCCGAGCTGTACGAGGCCGCCAAGATGGACGGCGCCGGCGCCTGGCAGCGGTTCCGCCACGTGACCCTGCCCGGGCTGCGGCCCGTGCTGATGTTCGTCACGGTCAACACGATCATCATGTCGGCGAACATGTTCGGGCAGTCCTACCTGATGACGGACGGCGGGCCCGGCCGGAGCACCCGCACCGCCATCATGCGCATCGCCGAGACCGGGCTCAGCTCGTTCCAGATGGGCAGCGCGGCCGCCATGAGCTACCTGCTGACCGTCGTCCTCATGGCGCTCAGCGCGCTCGTGTTCTGGCTCTTCCGCGACCGTGACGCCGTCCGTCCCCGCAAGAAGGTGCGTTCATGACCTCCCTCCAGGACACCGCAGCACCCCCGGTCGGCACGTCGAGGACCGACCCGTCGTTGCGGCCCGCACGCCGACGCTCGCTGCGCTACCTCGTGCTCTACCTGCTCGCGCTCGGCTTCGTCAGCCCGCTCGTGTACATGCTCGCCACGTCGTTCAAGACGCGCACCGAGGCCGCCAGCACGGTGCCGTCGTGGATCCCCGACCCGTTCACCACGCAGGCCTACCAGTACCTGTTCAGCGCCCCGGACACCCCCGTGCTGACGTGGTTCGCCAACTCGATGCTGGCCGCCACCGCGACGGCGGCGCTCGTCGTGGCGACCGCCTCCCTGGCGGCCTACCCCCTGGCGCGGATGGAGTTCCGCGGCAAGCGGGTCGTGTTCGCCCTCGTCATCGCGATGCTCATGGTGCCGGGCGTCATCCTCGTGATCCCGAACTACCTCATCGTGTCCGAGCTCGGCTGGCTGAACACGCTGACCGCGATCATCGTGCCCTCGGCCGCGAGCGCCTTCGGCGTGTTCTTCATGCGGCAGTTCTTCATGAACCTGCCCGTCGAGCTCGAGGAGGCGGCGCTGCTGGACGGCGCCAACCGCTTCCAGGTGTTCGTCCAGGTCGTCGTCCCGCTGGCACGACCCGCGATGGCCACCCTGGCGCTGCTGGCCTTCCTCACCAACTGGAACGACTTCCTGTGGCCGGTGTACGTCCTGTTCAGCCCGGAGACCCGTACCCTCCCCGCGGGCCTGGCGACCCTCCAGGGCGCCAACCAGGTGCGCTACGACGTGCTCATGGCCGGAGCGGTCATCGCGTCGGTGCCCGTGATGCTGCTGTTCTCGTTCCTGCAGCGGTTCATCATCGAGGGCGTGTCCAGGTCGGGCCTCAAGGGATGACGGTCGGCCGACCGGCGGCGCTCGTCGCCGCCGTCCTGCTCGTCGCCGCGTGCGGCGCGCCGGACGGTGGCGGCGACGCCGCCCCCTCCCCCGACGTGCCGCGTCCGCAGCCGGTCATCGACCGGGACTTCCCCGACCCCGACGTCGTGGCGACGGACGACGGGTACGTCGCGTTCGCGACCAACGACCACACGTCGAACGTGCAGGTCGCGACCTCCCCGGACCTGCGCACGTGGGAGCACCGCGGCGACGCGCTGCCGGACCTCCCGCCCTGGATCATCCCCGGCCTGACGTGGGCACCCGAGGTCGCCGCGACCGACGACGGGTACCGGCTGTACTTCACCGCCCGCGACCGCGACACCGGACTGCAGTGCATCGGTGTCGCGGCCGCCGCGGGCCCGCTCGACACCTTCGAGGTGGTCGGCGGCGAGATGCTCGTCTGCCCCGTCGACCAGGGCGGCGCGATCGACGCCGACGTCTTCCGCGACGGCGAGCAGACGTACCTCGTGTGGAAGAACGACGGGAACTGCTGCGGCCACGACACCTGGATCCAGGCCGCACCGCTCGCCGACGACGGCCTGTCCCTCGACGGGGAGCCCTTCCGGCTGTTCAAGCAGGACCTGCCCTGGGAGGGCGACCTCGTCGAGGCGCCGACCCTCCTCGAGCGCGACGGCACCTACCACGCGCTGTACTCGGCGAGCTTCTACGGCGACGACACCTACGCCGTCGGGCACGCCACCGCACCCGCCCTGACGGGCCCGTGGACCAAGGATCCCGAGCCGCTGCTGTCCACCGGGAGCACCGGCGGCCTCTACCGGGGCCCCGGCGGGCAGGACGTCGTCGGGACGCCGGACGGCGACGTCCTCGTCTTCCACGCCTGGGACGGCGCGTACATCGCCCGCGAGACCTACACCCTCCCCCTGGACTGGACGGCCGCCGGACCTCAGGTCCGGCGGCCCGCCGGCACGGTGCCGCCCGGCCCGTGACGACCTCGCAAGGACCGCGGCGGCCCACCCGGGGACCGCCGATGCTGCAAAGGAGCACGCATGTCCCGTCCGACGCCCCGCAGAGCCCTCGCCGCGGCCCTGAGCTGTCTGCTCGCGGCCACGGTCGGCCTGGTGGCCGCCGCCCCCGCGTCCGCCCAGGGCGCCTCACCCCACCCGCCGAGTCCCGTCGTCGACGAGGACTTCCCCGACCCTGACGTCCTGCTCGTCGACGGCGTGTACCACGCGTACGCGACCAACAACGTCGCGCAGAAGGTGCAGCACCGCACCTCGCGCAACCTCAAGGAGTGGAAGGCCGAGCCCGACGCCGCACCCGGCATCGGCGAGGCGCCCGGCGACTGGGTGGGACCCTGCCGCACCCTGCCCGACGGCTCGGTCGACTACTGCGTGTGGGCGCCCGAGGTGTCCGCCGTCGAGGGCGGCTTCGCGCTCTACTACACCGCCCGCGACGCCGCGTCGGGCCGGCAGTGCATCGGCCTCGCGACGTCGACGAGCCCCGACGGGCCGTTCGTCGACACCCGCGGCGAGCCCCTGGTCTGCCCCGTCGAGCTGGGCGGCGCCATCGACGCCGCCACCGTCCGCGACGGCGACCAGCTCCACCTGCTGTGGAAGACCGACGGGAACTGCTGCTCCCTGCCCGCCATCCTCTACGCCCAGCCGCTCTCGGCCGACGGCACCACCCTCACCGGCCCGCCCGTCGAGCTGATGCGCAACGACCTGCCCTGGCAGGGCGCCGTCGTCGAGGCGCCCGCCATGGTGGAGCACGACGGTCGGTTCTACCTGTACTTCGCGGCCAACGACTACTACGGCGGCAGGTACCGCACGGGGTGGGCCGTGGCCGACAGCGTCACCGGACCCTTCGACGTCGCCGAGGCGGAGCTGCTCACCAGCGAGGACTTCGCGGGCGAGGTCGTCGGACCGGGCGGTCTCGACGCCTTCGACGACCGCCACGGCCGCCCCACCGTCATGTTCCACGGCTGGGACGACACCTTCACCTACCGGGGCGTGTACACCGCCGCGCTGAGCTACGGGCCGGACGGCACGCCCGTCGTGCGGGGCGCGGCCGCCCGGTACGAGGCCGAGGACGGCGTCGTGTCCCACGCGTCGGTCGTGACCGACCGGACGGCGTCCGCCCTCGCCAAGGTCGGTGGGCTCGACCACGCCGACTCCAGCATCGAGGTCACCGTCGAGGCCGACCGCGGCGGACCTCACACCCTCGGCATCCGGTTCGCGAACGGTTCGCTCGACCAGACCGGTCGACCCGCCACCGCACGGCACGCGATCACCGTCAACGGCGCCGACGCCGGCACCGCCGAGTACTGGCACACCCGGTGGGGCAACTGGCAGGTGCTCGAGGTCCCCGTGCAGCTGAAGCGCGGCACCAACACCATCACCCTGACCCGCGAGAGCCTCTTCGCGGAGATCGACGCCCTCTACCTGTCGGCCGGCAGGACGGACCGGCCCACCCCCGTGCACCCCGAGGACCTCGTCGACGCCACCCGCTACGAGGCGGAGGACGGCGACATCGTCCGGGCCCGCACCCGGGCCGACGCCTCCGCCTCCGGCGGGCAGGTCGTCGGCGGCCTCGACTTCGCCGACAGCTCGCTGTCCGTGCAGGTCTGGTCCGAGGACGGCGGGCGGTCGGTGCTCGGCATCCGGTTCGCCAACGGCTCCGAGCGTGGCGGCTACCCGCTGCAGGCCCGGCACGCCGTGAGCGTTGACGGCGACGCCCAGGGGACCGTCGTCTACCCGCACACCCGTTGGGGCAACTGGAACGTCGTCGAGCACGAGGTGCACCTCGAGCCCGGCTGGAACACCGTGACCCTGACCCGCGTGGCCTGGTACGCCGAGATCGACGCCATCGACGTCCGGTGAACCCGCGGCCGGGTCCCGCCCCGACGGGCGGGCCCGGCCGCCGGGCCGGCGTCACTCTGCGGCGATCGGCTCTATCGCCCTGCCCCCGCCCCGGCCCGTCAGGGCTCCGAACCCACGGCGCGACCTCCCAGGAGGTTGGTGGTGAAGCGCACGATGTCCTCGACGAGCCCTTGATGCGCCGACGAGTGGGGCACCTCCTGCTGGACGGCGTCGCGCACCTCGACCAGGACGTCACCGACGACGGCCACGCTGTCGCGGACCCCCCAGGAGGAGAGCTCGGCAACCAGGTGGTCCCGCGTGACCGCGGCGTGCCGGTAGACGCCGTCGACCGCGAGCGCGAGCTCGCCGTCGTTGGGCAGGTGGGTCTGCGGGACGACGTCGTAGGCGGGCGCGAGCTCGACGCTACCGTCGCGGCGGTGCACCAGTGCCAAGTTCTTGGCGTGCATGTCCAGGTTGCCGACCGCGACGGCGAGCACGGTCATGCGGGCCAGCCGGTCGAGCGCCTTCCGGTCGCCGAGCAGCGTGAGCTCCCGTGCGACGCGCGCCAACGATGCCTTCCCGCCGTAACGCTGGTACTTCTGGTCGCCCTGAAGGCCGAGCGCCTGGTTGAAGTCCTCCTGGTGAACGCGCCGCGGCATCGGGTCAGCACTGTCGACGTCGCGGTCGTACCGTTCGACCACGAGCGCCGGGACACCGTCGAACTCGCTGATCGTCGTGTCGAAGTCGGCCAGCTCGAGTCTCCTCGCCAGGCGGGCGCCGTACTCCTCGTCGTAGATGATCGACGGGTACTCGCGGGAGACCGGCTTGAGGATGTGCGTGGAGGGGTAGCCGTCGAGGGCCCGCGCCCACCCCTGGCTGGTGCGGGTCAGCACGATCTTGTCCTGGACGCCGGCCAACGACGTCTTTCCCCGGTCTGGCTTGTTCGCGAGCGGGAATGCGGTCACCTCGTCCAGCAGCTTCCCGACCCCCGCCTCGGTCAGCTGTTCGAGCGCAGGTGACCGAGGTTCGCCTGGCACGTCCGGGTCCCAGATCTGCAGGGCGCCGGCAACGTCACGCCCATAGGTGCGCAGCATCCCCAGGGCGTCATGCTGCGCGACACGGGCCTGCTGGGCGAGCCGGACGAGCATCTGCCCTTCGGGCAGGAGCTCACGGAAGAAGTTCTGGCGTCTGGCTCGCCGCGCCCGCGCCGGGACGGCTGCCAGCGGTACCGCCACGGACAGCACGAGACTGTCGAGGCCGAACACCTCGACCGCCTGGGGGGAGGCGACGAAGTCGAAGCCCTGACCTTGTCCGGTCAACGACCCGATCGTCGTCCCGTACAGCTCGACCGTCAGGTCACTCATCGTCGTGCCGCGGCTCGATCGTCGCCGAGAGCTCGGTGCCTGTCTCCCGCAGGACGGCGAACAGCCGCTCCGTGTAGATCGACGGCTTGCCGGCTTCGATCTCCCAGATGTAGCGCTGGGTCGTCCCGATGCGCGCGGCCAGCTCCCGTTGGCTCCATCCGTTGAGCAGCCTGGCCTGCTGCAGGATGCGCCCGAGCGACTCCGGCCCGGTGACCTTGCCCTGGTATGCCATGCGGGCCTCCTCCGACTACTTATCCGTAGTCATCCTGGTCGACTACGGATAAGTAGTCAAGGTCCTTGACTACTTTATCGACGTCACGCGAGAGCGCGGGTCGCACGGCTACCAAGCCCCGCCCCGGCGAGGGGTGTACCAGCAGTGCCTGTCGTGGACACCTGGTCCGGGGCGAACCTGGGGGCATGACCACGCGCCGGCGGCACCCCGCGAACGGCGCCCCGTCCTCGCGCGACCACAGCGCCCGGAACGACAAGGAGACGGCATGAGCACCCACGAGTTCGACCAGCCCTTCCCCCTCGGGGAGACGAACGACGCGTTCGCGCAGTACTTCGTCGGGCAGAGCTACCTCGCCCCGCTCGCGGGCGGCAGCGTCCCGGTGAGCAACGTGTCGTTCGAGCCGGGCTGCCGCAACAACTGGCACGTCCACCACGGCACCGACGGCGGTGGCGACCAGGTCCTGCTGTGCACGGCGGGCAGCGGCTGGTACCAGGCCGACGGCGAGGAGCCGGTCAGCCTGGAGCCGGGGTCGGTGGTCCGCGTGCCGGCCGGGACGAAGCACTGGCACGGCGCGAAGGCCGACTCGTGGTTCAGCCACCTCGCCTTCATCACCCCGGGCGGGGACGTCCGCAACGAGTGGCTCGAGCCGGTCGACGACGACGTGTACGGGAGCCTGCCGACCGCCGCCGACGACGCCTGACCGTTCCGGGACGCCCCCGGGTGGCCGGGACGTCCGCGAGCGGCGAGGCTGGTCCGGCAACCGCACCCGAAGGAGACGCCCATGACCGCCTCGACGCTCGCCGTCACCGGCGCGACCGGCCAGCTGGGCGGGATGGTGACCCGGGCGCTCGACGCGCGCGGGGTCCCGCACCGGTTGGTGGTCCGCGACCCGGCCAGCCCCCGGCTGCCCCAGCACCCGCACGTCGCCGACGTCCGGGCCGCCGAGTTCGGTGATCTCGACGCGGTCCGCGAGGCCCTGGCGGGCGTCGACGTCGTGCTGATGGTGTCGGCCTCGGAGAGCGCCGACCGGCTGGCGCAGCACCGCACGTTCGTCGACGGCGCGGCCGCCGCGGGCGTCGGGCACGTCGTCTACACGTCGTTCCTCGGTGCCGCCCCGGACGCCACGTTCACGCTGGCGCGCGACCACCACGCCACCGAGCAGCACCTGCGCGACTCGGGGATGGCGTGGACGTTCCTGCGGGACAGCTTCTACCTCGACTTCATCGAGGCGATGGTGGGCGACGACGGCGTCATCCGCGGTCCCGCCGGGGACGGGGCGTGCGCGTTCGTCACCCGGGCCGACGTGGCACGGGCGGCGACCGCCGTCCTCACGGACCCCGGCCCGCACGCGGGCCGGACCTACGACCTCACCGGCCCGGAGGCGCTGACGCTGGACGACGCCGCGTCCGTGCTGACGGCGGTGCGCGGGACCCCGGTGACCTACCACGACGAGACGCTCGCGGAGGCGTACGCGTCGCGTGCGCCGTACGGGGCGCCGGACTGGCAGGTCGACGCGTGGGTCAGCACGTACACCGCGATCGCGAGCGGTGTGATGGCGCAGGTCAGCGACGCCGTGGAGCACCTCACGGGGCGGGCGCCCACCGGTCTCGAGCAGTTCCTGCGGGACGCCCGGGCCTGACGCCTCGCCGCGGCCTGACGCACGCCGAGTCCGGACGGCGCGGCCCGAGGCTAGGCCGTGCTGCGGTCGAGGTCGTCGCTGCTCAGCGCGGGCGTCCCGAGCGGGGTGGGGGAGTCGCGGTGGGTGCGCAACCCGTCGAGCAGGAGCGTGACGTACCGCCGCCACAGGTCCGGGGCGACGTCGCGGCTGCGTTCGGTGACGGCGCCGAGCATGAGCTGGATGAGCGGGAAGTCCGTGGGGGCGATGTCGGTGCGCAGGTGCCCGGACTCCTGCGCCCGGGTGATGAGCGCCTCGACGGCGGGGGCGAGCCGGTCCCGCGCGGCGTCGAAGCCTGCGCCGGTGCCGCGCCCGCCCTCGAGCAGGATCTGCCGCAGGCCGCGGTTCTCGGCGAAGTCGGTGGTGGCCTCGAGGAAGAACTGCTCGAACGCGCCCCACGGGTCGTCGCTGGTCAGCGCCCGCTCCGCGACGTCCGCGACCCGGTCCACGGCGCCGGCCAGCACGGCCTCGACGAGCTCGGCGCGGTTGGCGAACCGGCGGTAGGCGGTCCCGACGCCGACCCCGGCGTGGTGGGCGACGTCGTCGAGCGTGACCTCGAGGCCACGGGTCGCGAACAGCTCGCGGGCGGACGCGACGAGGCGCTGCCGGTTGCGCTCGGCGTCGGCGCGCAGGGGTCGCGGCTCGGGCGCGGTGGACGTGCTCATGCCGACCATCCTACAAGCGGAGGTGACACCTCCGGTTAGTGCTACGCTCGGGATCAAGTGGAGAAGAGTTCTCGGCATAGATCGGAGTGACGGGATGACTGCACCGCGCGCCCTCGTCGTCGGGACCGGCATCGCCGGACTGGCCGCCGCGATGCGACTGCGGGAGATCGGCTGGGAACCACTGCTCGTGGAACGCGCACCCGGACGCCGGCCCGCGGGCTACTTCGTCGGACTGTTCGAGACCGGCCGCGCCACGGCACAACGCATGGGCGTCCTCGACGCCATCGGCAACCGGATCGACCCCGAGGGCGTGACGTACGACGTCGACCGCTCCGGCACCCGGCGCCGACCGAGCATGGGGTACGGCGACCTGCCCGGCGAACCCCGCCTCATCATGCGCGGCGACATCGAGGCCGCCCTCCACGCGCAGATCGGCGAGGACGTCGAGATCCGCTACGGCACCACCCCCGTCGCCGTCGACGAGCACCCCGACGGCGTCGACGTCACCCTCAGCACCGCCACCGGCGACCACGAGACCCGGACCACCGAACGCTTCGACCTCGTCGTCGGCGCCGACGGCCTGCGGTCGACCGTCCGACGCCTCGTGTTCGGCCCGGACTCCGAGCTGCTCCGGCCCCTGAACCACATCATCGCCGCCACCCTGCTCAAGGAACAGGTCCCCGGGTTCCGCACCGGCGACGGCCTCACCCTCGCCGAGGAGGGCCGCGCGGCCTGGGTCTTCCCGTTCGCCGACCACGCCCCCGGGCTGCTCCTCACCTACCGGACCGACGACGAGGACGCCCAGTTCCGCCGCCCGCCGCTCGAGTCGCTGCGCGCCGCCTTCGGACCCGAACCCGCCGGACCCGTCCTGGAGAACCTGCTCGGTCAGTTCGCCGACGTCGACGACACCCTCTTCGACTCCGTCCACCAGGTCGACATGCCGACCTGGCACTCCGACCGGGTCGTCCTCGTCGGCGACTCCGCCTGGTGCCTCACCCTCTACTCCGGGATGGGGGCGTCGCTCGGCCTCGCCGGCGCCGACCTCCTCGGCACCACCCTGGCCCGCAACCCCGGCAACCCCGCCCGCGCCCTGCGGGAGTGGGAGCAGCGCCTGCGACCGTTCGTCGCCGTGCAGCAGAAGTCCGGGCGCACCGACGGCCTCGCCATGTTCGTCCCGCAGAACCGCCGCGACCTCGCCCTGCGGGGCGTCATGTCCACGATGACGAGCAACCGGCTCACCAACAAGGCCATGCGGTCGTTCATCGCGAGCCGGTTCCGGGAGAAGTCCGTCGACGTCGCCGCGCCCTGACGTCGTCCGGGTCGCTCGGGGCCGGGCATCGCTCGCAGGTAGGAGCCCCTCGGGTACCCGTCGTCGTCCGCCGGCGGTGCCGACGCCACCGTGACGGCGTCGTCCGGTGCGCGCCTCACCGCGGGCCGGACTCGATCGCCGCCGAGCACTGGCGGCTGCACACCACGCGCACCGACGCGGAGCTCGTCATCAACGAAAGACAACCCCACCGCCCCGGGCGGGGCCACCGTGCCGGTCTCGTCGCGGCCCTCAGCGCGACGTGTCGTCCTCGGCGAGACGGGCACCCAGAGTCCGGGCGATCTGGCCGGCCGCGTCGACCTGCTCCGGGGTGAGGGCGTCGACGAACAGCTCGGCGACGGCCTGCAGGTGGGGCACCGAGGCGCGGCGGAAGACGGCGGCACCGTCGGCGGTCAGGTGGACGCAGGACCCCCAGCCGCCGCCGGCGGGGCCCTGGCGCTCGACGAGGCCGCGGCGCTCCATGCGCCCGACGTGGTGCGACAGCCGGCTGCGTTCCCAGCCGACGACGTCCGCGAGCTCGGAGGACCGCAGGTTGCGTTCGGGGGCCTCACGCAGGGCGAGCAGCACGGCGTAGTCCTGCATCGAGATCCCCGACTCGGCCTGCATCCGGGCGCCGAGGCGGGAGCGCAGCGCCTCGGTCGTCTCGATGAACGCGCGCCAGGCGGCCAGCTCCTGCGTCGTGGGCGCGCGTCGCGTCGTCGTCTCGGCCACGATGGCCCTCCTCGCTGGGTGTTGACATGTCCATCATGCCGGAGGCACTATTGACGCGTCAACTATTGACGTATCAACTCGGAGGACGAGAGATGAGCACCACCGTGGAGTTCGGCCTCGACTCGTTCGGCGACCGCCCCATGGCCGCCGACGGCACCCTGGTCTCGCACGCCGCCGCCATCCGGCAGGTCGTCGCGGAGGCCGTGCTGGCCGACCAGACCGGCGTCGACGTCATCGCGCTCGGCGAGCACCACCGCCCCGAGTACGCCATCTCCTCCCCGGACACCGTGCTGGCCGGGCTCGCCGGCGTCACCCGGGACATCCGGCTCGCCTCCGGCGTGACCGTCCTGTCCTCCGACGACCCCGTCCGCGTGTTCCAGCGGTTCGCCACCGTCGACGCCCTGTCGAACGGCCGCGCGGAGGTCATCCTCGGGCGCGGCTCGTTCACCGAGTCGTTCCCGCTGTTCGGCTACGACCTCGCCGACTACGACATCCTCTTCGAGGAGAAGATCCAGCTCTTCGCCGAGCTGCTCAAGGAACAGCCCGTCACCTGGGCCGGGACCACGCGCCCGGCGCTGACCGACGCCGACGTCTTCCCCAAGACGGAGTCCGGGCACCTGAACACGTGGGTCGGCGTCGGCGGCTCCCCGCAGTCCGTCGTCCGCGCCGCGCACTACGACCTCCCCCTCATGCTCGCGATCATCGGCGGCCAGCCCGCCCGGTTCGCCCCCTACGTCGACCTCTACCGACGCGCCGCCACGCAGCTCGGCACCACCGCCCACCCCGTCGGCATGCACTCCCCCGGCTTCATCGCCGACACCGACGACGAGGCCCGCGAGATCTACTGGCCCCACTACCGCACCCAGCGCGACCGCATCGGCGCGTCCCGCGGCTGGCCCCCGATCACCGAGGCGGAGTTCGACGCCGAGATCGCCGGCGGCTCCCTGTACGTCGGGTCGCCCGAGACCGTCGCCCGCAAGATCGCCGCCGCCGTGACAGCGCTCGACGTCGGCCGGTTCGACCTCATCTACACCACCGGCGCGCAGCCCGCCGACGCCCGGACGCGCAACGTCGAGCTCTACGGCACCAAGGTCGTCCCCATGGTCCGCGACCTGCTCGCCGACCGGCCCGAGGACCCCGCATGAGCACCGACACCGTCCAGACCATCGGCATCCTCGGCGCAGGCAAGGTCGGGACCGTGCTGGCCCGCCTCGCCGTCGCCGCCGGCTACCGCGTCCTCGTCGCAGGCTCCGGCGACCCGGCCCGGATCGCCCTGACCGTCGAGGTCCTCGCCCCCGGCGCCGAACCCGTCACCGCGACCGAGGCCGCCGCCAAGGCCGACGTCGTCGTCCTCGCCCTGCCGCTCGGCAAGCACCACACCGTCCCCGCCGACGCCCTGACCGGCAAGCTCGTCGTCGACGCCATGAACTACTGGTGGGAGATCGACGGGCACCGCGACGACCTCGCCCACCCCGCCACCTCCACCAGCGAGCTCGTCCAGGACTTCCTGGCCGGCGCGCGCGTCGTCAAAGCGTTCAATCACATGGGCTACCACGACCTCGACGAGGGCGCGCGACCTGCCGGTGACCCCCACCGCAAGGCGATCGCCGTCGCCGGGGACGAGCCGGACGACGTCGCCACCGTCGTCGCCGTCGTCGACCGCCTCGGGTTCGACCCCGTCGACATCGGCCCCCTCGCCGCGGGGCGCCACCTGGAGCCCGGGAACGCCGCGTTCGGGGCGAACGTCAGCGCGGAGGAGCTCCGCGACCTCGTCGTGGCCGCCCAGCGCTGACCCGCGCAGCGCCGAGCGCGACCGCTGACACCAGGCCGGATCTCTGACACGGTCGAAGACCGGCGGTGAAGCGACCCGCTCCCGCACCCACGACCGAACTGGGGCCCGCTCCATGCACCTGCTCACCGTGTTCGCCCACCCGGTGCCGACGTCCTACCCCCGCGCCGTCGTCGACGCGTTCCACCAGCCGGTCCACGCCGCGGGACACACCATCGACCTCCTGGACCTGCACGAGGAGGACTTCGACCCGCGCTTCGGCACCGCCGACCACGACCACTTCTGGGGCGGGCCTGCGCCGGCCGGGATCGCCGAGATGCACGCCCGCGTCGAGGCCGCCGACCGCCTCGCCTTCGTGTACCCGGTCTACTGGTGGGGCATGCCCGCCCTCATGAAGGGCTGGATCGAGCGCGTCTTCACCGGCGGCTGGGCCTACCAGTACGGAGCAGGCGTGCAGGACCGCGGTCGGGCGCCGGTGGCCTCGAAGCTCACCAACACGCCGACCCTGCTCCTCGGGCTCGCCGGCTCCACCGAGCGCACCTACGACCGCTACGGCTACCGCGAGGCCATGCAGACCCAGATCGACGTCGGCACCTTCGCCTACTGCGGCATCGACGACGTCGAGAGCCACCTGGTGTTCGACGTCGAAGGCACCGACAAGACCGAGAACCGGGACGCCGGGCTGCGCGAGGCCCAGGCGCTCGCGGCACGGTTCCTCGACCCCGACCGCACCCCGAACGCGGTACGTGAGCAGCACCTGCGCACTCGCGGCGAGGAAGTACGTCCGCGCCCTCACCCCTGACGCAACGGGACGAGCTCGCCTGGGCTACGTCCTGCGCGCGGGGCGCCGGGTCTCGTGGCGTCGAGGGCGGCGTGACCGGCGGCGACGCCCGCCTCACGCGGAGGGCACGCCGGGCGACACTCCTGCACTGGTAGGTTCCTGGGCACGTCCGCCTCGGAGGCGGATCCCCGCAGCTCGATGACGAACCAACAGAGGCGCGACCCGAGTGCGCGAAGTCGATCCGTCCAAGGATCCGACAGTGCCCCCAGAGCAACCTGTCTGGAGGAATTGGCAATGTTGGCTGCACGTCGACAACGACGCGTCAGACCTGCATGTCGACGAAACGCGAGTAGTGACCCTGGAACGCGACGGTGATGGTGTCGGTGGGACCGTTTCGGTGCTTGGCCACGATCAGGTCGGCCTCTCCAGCGCGAGGAGACTCCTTCTCATAAGCATCTTCTCGGTGCAAAAGAATGACCATGTCCGCGTCCTGCTCGATCGAGCCCGATTCACGAAGGTCCGACATCTGCGGCTTCTTGTCACCGCGCTGCTCGGGACCACGGTTCAGCTGCGACAGCGCGATGACGGGGACCTCGATCTCCTTCGCGAGAAGCTTGAGCGCGCGGGAGAACTCGGAGACCTCCTGCTGACGCGACTCGACCTTCTTGCCGGAGGACATCAGCTGGAGGTAGTCGATGACGACGAGCTGAAGGTCGTGCTTCTGCTTGAGTCGGCGGCACTTGGCGCGGATCTCGGTGAGCGACATGTTGGGCGAGTCGTCGATGAACATCGGCGCCTCGGACACCTTGCCCATGACACCGGCGAGCTTCTGCCAGTCGTCGTCACCCATGGAGCCGTTGCGGAGCTTCTGGAGGTGGACGCGCGCTTCGGCGGACAGGAGTCGCATCGTGATCTCGTTGCGGCTCATCTCCAGGGAGAAGACGACTGACGCCTTCTGGTGTTTAATAGAGGCAGCCCTGGCAATATCAATGGCCAATGTTGACTTGCCCATTGCGGGGCGCGCAGCGATGACGATCATCTGGCCGGGGTGGAGTCCGTTGGTGAGGCGGTCGAGGTCGGCGAACCCGGTGGGCACGCCGGTCATGCCTTCGCCGCGGTTCCCGGCGGCCTCGATCTCGTCCATGGTGCCGCCGATGATGTCGGCGAGCGGCATGTAGTCCTCGGTCGTCTTGCGCTCGGTGACGGCGTAGATCTCCGCCTGGGCGTTGTTGACGACGGCGTCGACGTCGCCGCCGTCGGTGGCGTACCCGAGCTGGACGATCTTGGTGCCGGCGGCCACGAGGCGGCGCAGCACGGCGCGCTCCTGCACGATGCGGGCGTAGTAGCCGGCGTTGGCGGCGGTGGGGACGCCCGCCATGAGGTCGTGGATGTAGGAGGCGCCGCCGATGCGGCCGATCTCGCCGCGCTTGGTGAGCTCGGCGACGACGGTGATGGCGTCGGCGGGCTCGCCACGGCCGTAGAGGTCGATGATCGCCTCGTAGACGGCCTCGTGCGCAGGGCGGTAGAAGTCGTTGCCGCGGATCTGCTCGACGACGTCCGCGATGGCGTCCTTGGACAGCAGCATGCCGCCCAGCACGCTCATCTCGGCATCGATGTCCTGCGGCGGGGTGCGGTCGAACGCGGCTCCGGACGACGAGCCGTAACCCGCCTCGAGCTCCTCGATCGACATGCTCTCCCCCTCGTCGGCACGTGCCGCACCCGACCCCGGCCGCGAGCCTGCGGCTCGCCGTCGTGATCTCGTTCTACCGTGCCCTACCGACACTCGGGACGACGCTAGGCGCGCCCGCGACCGTCTGCAACGGAGCCTGTGGACACAGGTGTGGAGAGGGGTGTGGAAGACTACCGACGCCCTGTGCACAGACGGTGGACAACCCTGTGCACACCTGGGGACATCTCCTGTGTACAACCCTCGGATCGCCTCTGACCTGCGCCTTCGCTGTTCGCAGGCTGTGGAGGAAAGAAAGGTGAGTGACGTGCGTCGGCTCGACCGCGACATCCTCGCCCTGGCCGTCCCGGCGCTCGGGGCGCTCGTCGCCGAGCCGATCTTCGTCCTCGTCGACACCGCCGTCGTCGGGCACCTGGGCACGGCCGAGCTCGCGGGTCTGTCGCTCGCCTCGACGCTGCTGCTCACGCTCGTGGGGCTGTGCGTGTTCCTCGCGTACGCGACCACGGCGGCCGTGGCGCGCCGCCTCGGGGCGGGGGCCGAGCGCGAGGCCCTCCAGTCGGGTGTGGACGGGCTGTGGCTGGCGCTGGGCCTCGGCGTCGTCCTCGCCGCGCTGCTCGCCGCCGTCGCGCCGTGGGCGGTGTCCGCGATGGGCGCCGACGGCGAGGTCGCCACGCACGCCGTCACCTACCTGCGCTGGTCCGCGCCCGGCCTGCCCGGCATGCTCCTCGTGCTGGCCGCCACGGGCGTGCTGCGCGGCCTCCAGGACACCCGCACCCCCCTGTGGGTGGCGTCCGGCGGCGCCGTCCTCAACGCCGTCGGCTCCGTGTCCCTCGTCTACGGCGCGGGCATGGGCATCGCCGGGTCCGCCCTCGCCACGACGACGGCGCAGCTCACCATGGCGGTCGTCCTCGGCGTCGTCGTGGTCCGCGGGGCCCGCCGCCGCGGCGCCTCCCTGCGCCCCCACCACGCCGGGATCTGGGCCAACGCCGTCACCGGCGCCCCCCTGCTCGTGCGCACCGTGTCCCTGCGGCTCGCCATCCTGCTCACCGTGTGGGTCGCCACCGGGCTCGGCGCCACCGCGCTCGCCGGTCACCAGGTCGTCAACAGCCTGTGGGGGCTCGCCGCGTTCGCGCTCGACGCCCTCGCCATCGCCGCGCAGGCCCTCGTCGGCCACGGCCTCGGCTCCGCCGACACCGACCGTGTCCGCGAGGTGCTGCGCCGCTGCCTCCAGTGGGGCGTCGGCGCGGGCGCCGTCATCGGCGTCATCCTCGCCGCCGGATCGTGGTGGATCGCGCCGCTGTTCAGCACCGACCCCGACGTGCGCGTCGCCATCACCGCCGGGCTCGTCGTCACCGGCGTCCTCATGCCCATGGCGGGCTGGGTGTTCGTCCTCGACGGCGTCCTCATCGGCGCCGGCGACGGCCGCTACCTCGCCTGGGCGGGCATGCTCACGCTCGTCGCCTACGCGCCCGTCGCGCTCGCCGTCCGCGCCCTCGCACCCGACGGCGCCGCCGGGCTCGCCTGGCTGTGGATCGCGTTCGCCGGCGTGTTCATGCTCGCCCGCGCCCTCACCACCGGCCTGCGCGCACGCGGCACGACCTGGATGGTGACGGGGGCCTAGCTCCGGCTCAGCGCTCGGTCTCGTGGTCGCGCTGAACCTGCACTCGCAAGCTCGCTCCGGTTCAGCGCTCCGAAGCGCCGATCATCGGGAGGCCGAACGCCAGACCGATCGCCAGGATGCCGCCGGTGAAGACGTACGGGGCGATGGCCGGGTCGGCGATCGCGCCGGTGCCGATGAGGACCAGGCCACCCACGAACAGGATCATCGAGACGATGACCCGCCCGAGCATGGCGCCGGGGGCGTCGTTCTTCGGGGCCGGGTTCACCTGGAAGTCGCTCATGGGGCCCAGCGTAGTCCCCGCTCAGGGCAGCCGGGGCCTGCGGACCGCCAGACCGGCCCGCGCCGGGTCGAGCTCCACCGGGCTCTCCAGCACCCCGGAGCCACGGCGCAGCGTCCCGTCGGTGAGCGGCATGCAGCGCACCCCGCCCCGGCCACGCAGGGCGTGGAACGCGCCCGGGGCCAGCACCCGGTCCATCCACGCGCACGGGTTCGCGGGCCGACCCACGCGCAGCGTCACCGACCCGTCACCGGTGCGCAGGGTGACGTCGTGCCCCACCAGCGGCCCCAGCTCCGCCCCGCGCAGCACCACGTTGCGACGCGGCGCCAACGGGTCGAACGGCCCGGCGTCGAGGTCGTGCGCCACACCCTCCAGCGCCTCCACGGCGAACAGCGTCACCGCGGCGTCCATGTGCGCGGCCTTGCCGAAGAACCGGTCCCCGACGATCCCCTTGCCCGCCACGACCCGCACCTCCTCGACGTCCGCCGTCGGCACGTCCGCGGCACCGTCGCGAGGCCGCCCGAAGTAGGCGTGCTCGGGCGAGACGAGGAGGTGCAGCACCTCGACGGGGTACTCGTGGACGCTCACCCCCGCAGTCTCCCCCACCCGCCGGCCGGCGTCTCCGGTCGCGAGAACCGTTGCCCCGCGCGACGGTGGTGACCCTGGACGTTCCTCCGCCCGACCGAGAGGCAGGACCCATGGACCACCGTCGTTCCGCACCCCGGACCCGTCCCGGCACGAGACGGCGCACCGGCCCCCGGCTGGTCGCCGCCGTCGCCGCGGCCACCCTCGCTGCCACCACCGCCGTCGCGACCACCGCGAGCGCCGGGCCGCCGTCGTCGTCGGGCGCCGAGAGCGCACGGCACGGCCGGTGGGACGACAAGGTCCCGACGGCGGTCGGGTACGGCGGGGCGGTCGCCACGGTGGACGCCGAGGCGAGCCGGGTGGGGCTGGACGTGCTGCGTCGTGGCGGGAACGCGGTGGACGCGGCGGTGGCGGCGGCGGCCGCGCTGGGGGTGACGGAGCCGTACAGCGCGGGGATCGGCGGTGGCGGGTTCTTCCTCCACTACGACGCCGCGACGGGCGAGGTGTCGACGATCGACGGGCGGGAGACGGCGCCGCTGGCGATGCCGCGCGACGCGTTCCTCGACCCGGCGACGGGTGCGCCGTACCGGTTCACACCGGAGCTGGTGACGAGCGGCGTGTCGGTGGGGACGCCGGGGACGGCGGCGACGTGGGAGACGGCGCTGGACGAGTGGGGCACGTGGTCGCTGGCCAGGGCGCTGCGGCCGGCGACGACGCTCGCGCAGCGGGGCTTCGTCGTCGACGCGACGTTCCGGCAGCAGACGCTGGACAACGCGGCACGGTTCGCGGCGTTCCCCGCGACGGCGGACCTGTTCCTGCCGGGCGGCGACGCGCCGCAGGTGGGCAGCCGGTTCCGCAACCCGGACCTGGCGCGCACGTACGCGCTGCTCGCGAAGCGCGGCACGGACGCGTTCTACACAGGGCCCTTGGCGGCCGAGATGGTGTCGGCCGTGCAGGAGCCGGTGACCGACCCCGCGACGACGCTCCCCGTGCCGCCCGGCTACCTCGCGCTGGAGGACCTCGCCGCCTACGAGGCGAGGGTGCAGGCCCCGACGGTGTCGGACTACCGGGAGTACGACGTGTACGGGATGGCGCCGCCGTCGTCCGGCGGCTCGACGGTGGGTGAGGCGCTGAACATCCTGGAGACGTTCGACCTGGCGTCGATGTCGGACGTCGACTACCTGCACCACTACCTGGAGGCGTCCGCCCTGGCGTTCGCCGACCGTGGCGCCTACCTCGGTGACGCGGCGTTCGTCGACGTCCCGCTCGACACCCTGCTGTCCGACGACTTCGCGGCCGAGCGGGCGTGCCTCGTCGACCCGACGGCGGCGGCCGCCAAGCCGGTGCCGCCGGGCGACGTCGACGCCGACGACTCCGCGTGCGGCGAGACGATCGCGCCCGAGCGGGACGACACCGAGAACGTGTCGACGACCAACCTGACGGTCGTGGACCGGTGGGGGAACGTCGTCGAGTACACGCTGACCATCGAGCAGACCGGCGGTTCCGGGATGGTCGTGCCGGGCCGCGGGTTCCTCCTCAACAACGAGCTCACCGACTTCTCGCTCGTGTGGGACGCCGAGGACCCGAACCGGATCGAGCCCGGCAAGCGGCCCCGCTCGTCCATGGCGCCCACCCTCGTGACGCGGGACGGCGACCCCGTCCTCGCCCTCGGCTCCCCCGGCGGGTCGACCATCATCACGACGGTCCTGCAGACCCTCACCAACCATCTCGACCGGGGGATGCCGATCGACCTGGCCCTCGCTGCACCCCGCGCGACCCAGCGCAACACGGCGAACGTCATCGCCGAGCCCGAGTTCATCGCGGCGTACGGGCCGGCGCTGGAGACGTACGGGCACACGCTGGTGGCGTCCGGCGACCAGTTCACGTCCGCCGCCGAGATCGGCGCGGCCACCGCCGTGCAGATCAGTGACGACGGACTCCTCACCGCCGTGTCCGAGCCCCGACGACGCGGCGGCGGCGCCGCCATGGTGCTCCGGCCCGTCCGTCACTGACGCCGCAGGCGGGGGCGGGGACGGTCCGCTAGGTTCACGACGTGCCCGGCACCGGCCCCTCCCCCGCCCTGCGACGCGTCCTCGTCGCCGGGACGTCCGGCGCGGGCAAGAGCACCCTCGCCCGGCGCATCGGCGCCGCCCTCGACGTGCCGTACACCGAGATCGACGCCCTGCACCACGGCCCCCGCTGGACGCCACGACCCGAGTTCCTCGACGACGTCACCGAGCTCGCCGCGTCCGACGCCTGGGTCACCGAGTGGCTCTACCCACCCGCCCGGCCCGTGCTGCTCGCCCGCGCCCAGGCCGTGGTGTGGCTCGACCTGCCGACACCCGTCGTCATGACGCAGGTGGTGCGCCGCACCGTCCTCCGCAGCCTGCGCGGCACCGAGCTGTGGGCGGGCAACCGCGAGGCGCCCCTGTGGACGTTCTTCACCGAGCGCAACCACATCGTGCGGTGGGCGTGGCGCACCCGGCACGACACCGCAGCCCGTGTCGCCGCGTTCCCGCAGGACGCGCCGCACGTCGTCGTCGTACGGCTGCGCAGCCACCGCGAGGCCGAGCGGTGGCTCGCCGGGCTGGCCCGCTGACCTCCCACGGGACGTCGTCGAGCGGTAGCGTCGCGCCGTGCGCCACGACCGCCCACGCACCCACCACCTCGGGCCCGACGGCCCGCGAGCGCGTCGCGTCCTCGTCGCCGGCACCGCCGGGGCGGGCAAGACCACCCTGGCCCGGCACCTCGGACGGCTCCTGGACCTGCCCCACGTCGAGCTCGACGGCCTGTTCCACGGCCCCGGCTGGGTGCCACGCCCCGAGTTCATGGACGAGGTGCGGTCGCTGGCCGCGTCCGACGCGTGGGTGACGGAGTGGCAGTACCAGCCGGCCCGTCCGATCCTGCTCCGTCGCGCCGAGCTGCTCGTGTGGCTCGACCTCCCCGTCCACGTCGTCATGCGACAGGTGCTGCGACGCACGATCTCCCGACGGATCCACCGCACCGTCCTGTGGAACGGGAACGTCGAACCGCCGCTGTGGACGATCCTGCGGGACGAGGAGCACGTCGTGCGCTGGGCGTGGACCACCCGCCACAAGTTCGACCGCCTCGACGAACGGCTCGCCGACGACGCACCTCACGTCACGGTGGTGCGGCTGCGCAGCCGTCGCGAGGCCGACCGCTGGCTCGCCGGGCTGGCCGCCCGCTGACCGCGCTGCGACCTCGTCTTCGTGCGCTGAGTCGCGGGAACCTGCGCTGACTCGCGGGAACCTGCGCTGACTCGCGGGGAGGTGCGCCGGGTCGCCGGGTCAGCCGGCGGGGGTGAGCTGCGGGGCGAGGGCCTCGACGATGCGGACGTCGCCGTCGAGCCAGTCGACCGTCCACAGGGTGTCGGGCGTGAGCCACTCCAGGGCGTCGTGCTCGACGAGCGGCACGGGCTCGCCCTGGTCGACGGTGGCGAACCAGAGGCGCAGGACGTGGCGGTCGGTGATGATCCAGCCGCCGTCGTCGGGCCCGACGATCTCGTCGCCGAGCGTGATGGTGACGCCGAGCTCCTCGCGGATCTCGCGGTGCACGGCGTCGACGGGCGCCTCCCCCGGCTCGGCCTTGCCGCCGGGGAACTCCCAGCGGCCGGCGAGCTCGACGGGGCGGGACCGGCGGGCGGCGAGCAGTCGCGTCGGGCGGTCCAGCGAGTCGACGATCGCCGTGGCGACCACGAGGCGTCGGGTCATGGGCGCGATTCTGCCATCGGTCAGGTTTCGCGCCCGTTTCCGTCCGGGGACGACACGAGCCCCGCCACCGACATCCCCCGAGTGGTGGCGGGGCTCGTGACCGTGACTCGGATCAGAACTGGCGGATCCCCGCTTCCTCGGCCCAGGCGACCGCGTCGGCGCGGGTGGAGACCCCGAGCTTGCGGTAGACGCTGCGCACCTGCGACTTCACCGTGTTCCGCGTGACGAAGAGGCGGCTGGCGATCTGCTCGAGGGTCACGTCCTCGGAGAGGTTCGACAGCACGACCTGCTCGCGGCGGGTCAGACCGGGGTTGGTGTACGTCCGGTCGAGCTCGATAGCACTCATCGTTCTTTCCTCCATTGACAGCCGCCGACCTTTCGTGGTCGACCTGGGGATCTGCCGTCACGTGGAGAGAGTGTGATGACCGCCATTCATGACGCGGATCACGTCCGCGAGTTTGCGCAACCGGAGGCCCCACGAGGCTCCCGGCCGGGCCCGGACGCGCCGCGACCCGCCATCGTCGCAGGTCAGCGGGCTGACTGCGTCGTTGCCGGGTCGGGCCACAAATTACATCACGATCTGGTCACGACTGCTCAGGCGGTGTGCTGGGCGTACTCCTCGGCGCTCAGGAGCTGCCCCTCGGCCGACACCTCGACCTTGAACAGCCAGCCCGCGCCGAACGGGTCCGCGTTGACGACGGCGGGGTCGTCCACGGCCGCGGTGTTGACCTCGACGACCGTGCCGGACACCGGGGAGTACAGCTCCGAGACGGACTTGGTGGACTCGATCTCGCCGACGACGGTGCCGGCCTCGATCGTGGCGCCCACCTCGGGCAGCTCCAGGTAGACGACGTCGCCGAGCGCGTCGGCGGCCACCGACGTCACGCCCACGGTGGCGGGCGACGCGTCGTCGATCCACTCGTGCTCGACGGAGTAGCGCAGGTTCGCGGGGAAGTCGGCCATGATCAAGCTCCTCTACGGGAAAGTACGGGGGTCAGGGACGTGGCTCAGCCACGACGGTAGAACGGCAGGGCGACGACGACGAACGGTTCGGCCCGCCCGCGCACGTCGACGGCCAGCTCGGTGCCCTCGGCGGACACCTCGGGCGTCACGTACGCCATCGCGACCGGGCTGCCGAGGGTGGGCGACGGCGCGCCCGACGTGACGGTGCCGACCTGCGGGCCCGGGGCGCCGTCGGCGCCCGGACGCACCACGGGGTAGCCGGCACGGGCCGGGCGCCGCCCGGTCCCCCGCAGACCCACGAGCACCCGGGCGGGCGCGCTGTCCTTGCGCGCGGCCAGGGCCTCGCGGCCCACGAAGTCCACCGGGGTGCCGTCCTCGGACGTCTTGTCGAGGCGCACGACGCGCCCCAGCCCCGCCTCGAACGGCGTCGTCGTGGTGTCCAGCTCGTGCCCGTACAGCGGCATGCCGGCCTCGAGCCGCAGCGAGTCGCGGGCCGACAGCCCTGCCGGGACCAGGCCGTACGGCTCCCCCGCGGCGAGGAGCGCGCGCCACAGCGCGACGGCGTGCGGCACGTCGACCCACACCTCGAACCCGTCCTCGCCGGTGTAGCCGGTGCGGCCGACCAGCACGGTCTCGTCGCCGAACCGCATGCCCAGGCAGGCGTAGTAGCGCAGGTCGTCCAGCGCGGTGCCGCCGGAGATCTCGGCGTCCTCGGTGAGGACCTCGCGCAGGATCTCCTCCGCCCGCGGGCCCTGCACGGCGATCAGGGCCTGGTTCGCGGACACGTCGCGGACCTGCGCGTCGAACCCGGCGGCGCGCTCCAGCAGCGCCACCAGCACCGTCGCGGCGTTCGCCGCGTTCGCGACGACGAAGTACTCCCCCGGCGCGACGTGGTAGACGATGAGGTCGTCCAGCACTCCCCCGTCGGGCGCGCAGATCATCGTGTAGCGGGCGCGCATGACGGCCAGCCCGGACAGGTTGCCGATCAGCGCGTGGTCGAGGAACGCCCCGGCATCGGGTCCGGTGACGGAGATGCCGCCCATGTGCGACAGGTCGAACAGGCCGGCGGCCCCGCGGACCGCCTTGTGCTCGGCGAGGTCGGACGTGTAGCGCAGCGGCATGAGCCACCCGCCGAACTCGGTGAGGTTGGCCCCGAGCGCGACGTGCTCGTCGTGCAGGGGGGACAGGGTCGCCGCCGCGGTCGCGGCCTCGGGCACGGTCTCAGGCATGACGGGTCCTCAGTTCTCGGCGTAGGCCGCGACGGGCGGGCAGGAGCACTGCAGGTTGCGGTCGCCGTGGGCCTGGTCGATGCGGCGCACCGGCGGCCAGTACTTGGCGTCCCGCAGGCGAGCGACGGGGAACGCCGCCTCCTCGCGGCTGTACGGGCGGTCCCAGGTGTCCGTGAGGACGGACGCCGCAGTGTGCGGCGCCTGGCGCAGCGGGGAGTCGGCGACGTCCCAGCGGCCCGCGGCGACGGCGTCGATCTCGCCGCGGATGTGCACCATCGCCTCGACGAACCGCTCCAGCTCGGCGAGGTCCTCCGACTCGGTGGGCTCGACCATGAGGGTGCCGGCGACGGGGAACGCCATCGTCGGGGCGTGGAACCCGAAGTCGACGAGCCGCTTGGCGACGTCGTCGACGGTCACGCCGGTCTCGGCGGTGATGGCGCGCAGGTCGAGGATGCACTCGTGGGCGACCAGCCCGGCGTGACCCGTGTAGAGGACGGGGTAGTGCGGGGCGAGGCGCTGCGCGACGTAGTTCGCGGCGAGGACGGCGTGCTGGGTGGCGCGCACGAGTCCGTCAGGGCCCATGAGGGCGAGGTAGGCGTACGAGATCGGCAGGATGCCGGCCGACCCGTGCGGCGCGGCCGAGACGGCCGTCACGGCGGACTCCGCGGCCTTCGCGCCCGGCGTCGGGTCGCCGGGCAGGAACGGCACCAGGTGCTCGGCCACCGCGACCGGGCCGACGCCGGGGCCGCCGCCGCCGTGCGGGATGCAGAACGTCTTGTGCAGGTTGAGGTGCGAGACGTCGCCGCCGAACTCGCCCGGCCGGGCGAGCCCGACCAGCGCGTTGAGGTTCGCGCCGTCGATGTACACCTGACCACCCTCGTCATGTACAGCGCCGCAGACCTCGCGCACGTGGTCCTCGAACACGCCGTGCGTGGACGGGTAGGTGATCATGATCGCCGCGACGCGGCCGGCGTGCTGCGCGATCTTCGCGTGCAGGTCGGCGAGCTCGATCTCGCCGTCCTCGGCGGTCGCCACGACCACGGCGCGCAGGCCCGCGAGCGTCGCCGAGGCGGCGTTGGTGCCGTGCGCGGAGGCGGGGATGAGGACGACGTCGCGCTGCGCCTCGCCGCGCGAGGCGTGGTAGGCGCGGATCGCGAGCAGGCCCGCGAGCTCGCCCTGCGAACCGGCGTTGGGCTGCACGGACACCGCCGCGTACCCGGTGATCTCGGCGAGCTGGTCCTGGAGCGTCCCCACGAGCTCCGCGTAGCCCAGCGCCTGGTCGGCCGGCACGTAGGGGTGCAGGTCCGCGAACTCCGGCCAGCTGATCGGCTCCATCTCGGCCGTCGCGTTGAGCTTCATCGTGCACGAGCCGAGCGGGATCATCGTGCGGTCCAGCGCGAGGTCCTTGTCGCTCAGGGCGCGCAGGTAGCGCAGCATCGCCGTCTCGGAGCGGTGCCGGTGGAAGACGGGGTGCTCGAGGTACCCGGTGGTGCGCAGCAGGGCGTCGCCGAGCCCGAGGTCCTCGCCCGCGTCGGCGGGCGCCGCGCCGAACAGCGCGAGGACGGCCGCGACGTCGTCGCTGGTCGTGGTCTCGTCGCACGCGATCTGTACATGATCGGCGTCCGCGACGTACAGGTTGTAGCCCGCCTCGACGGCGGCCGAGCCGATCGCCTCCGCACGCCCCGGCACGGACACCCGCACCGTGTCGAAGAACGACTCGTGCACCACCGCGACCCCGGCGGCGCGCAGGCCCGCGGCCAGCGCCACGGCCCGGCCGTGCACCCGCTCGCCGATCGCCCGCAGCCCCTGCGGCCCGTGGTAGACGGCGTACATCGACGCCACGTTCGCCAGCAGGGCCTGCGCGGTGCAGATGTTCGACGTCGCCTTCTCGCGGCGGATGTGCTGCTCGCGCGTCGACAGCGCGAGGCGGTAGGCCACCGCGCCGTCCGCGTCCACCGAGACGCCCACCAGTCGGCCCGGGAGCTGCCGCTCCAGGCCCTTGCGCACCGAGATGTACGCCGCGTGCGGCCCGCCGTAGAACAGGGGCACGCCGAACCGCTGCGCCGACCCCACCGCGACGTCCGCGCCGAGCTCGCCGGGCGACGTCGTCAGGGTCAGCGCCAGCAGGTCCGTCACGACCGTGACCAGCGCGCCCCGCTCCTTGGCCTCCGCGACCACGCCGCGCAGGTCCAGCACCCGGCCCGACGCGCCGCTCTGCTGCACGACCACGCCCACCAGGTCGCCCCCGGGCAGCGGGCCCGCCGCCGCGAGACCGGCCTCCAGGCCGTCGGACAGGTCCGCGACCACGACGGGCAGCCCCACCGCGTCGGCGCGCCCGCGGGTCACCGCGAGCGACTGCGCGAACAGGTCGGCGTCCAGGACGACGTACCCCTCCTTGGCCCGCGACGCCCGCCACATCAGCGCGACGGCCTCCGCGACCGCCGTGGCCTCGTCCAGCAGCGACGCGCCCGCGATCTCCAGGCCCGTCAGGTCCTCGACCATCTGCTGGAAGTTCAGCAACGCCTCCAGGCGCCCCTGCGAGATCTCCGGCTGGTACGGCGTGTACGCCGTGTACCAGGCGGGGGACTCCAGCAGGTTGCGGCGGATCACGGCAGGGGTGACCGCGGGGTAGTAGCCCTGCCCGATCATCTGCCGCTTGACCTGGTTCCGGCCCGCGATCTCGCGCAGGTGCGCGAGCACCTCGGTCTCCGTGCGCGCGGCCGGGAGGTCCAGGGCGGCGGGCTGACGGATCGACGCCGGGACGGCCGCGTCGACGAGCGCGTCGAGGTCCGCGTAGCCGAGGGCGGCCAGCATCGTCGCGGTCTCGTCGGCGCGCGGGCCGAGGTGCCGGTCGGCGAACAGGTCCGGGTCGGCGGGGGAGTGGGACACAGGGCGCTCCAGGGTCGGTCGACGTGGCCCTCCCCGCTCTGTCATGGGACCTGAGAGTTTGGCCGGTCGCGTCGGCGTCCGGCTTGCCCCGTCGGTGGACCCGCCGTCGCCGACGCGTCGCTTTCCAGAGGTGCCTCGCCGTGACGGTACGTGGGCCTGAGAGATTCCCGGGGAGGGCTTGCTCCTTCGGCGCTGCCGGAACGCCGGCAGACTCTCCCGACACGGTTCGAGCGGCTGTGCGGTTGTGTGCGCGAGTCTACCCGGGTGATCCCGGTCTCAGGTCAGCCGCCTCAACCGTGTCCGTCGTCGGCCGAGCCTGCGGTTCCGCTCCGGGCGAGCGCCTCGTCCCTCGGCCCGCACCCTGCGCTGCGCCTCCGTCTCAGCCGAGCTCGAGGTCGCGCGCGACGTCCACCATCGCGTCGACCACCGCGCGCACGGCCGGTCCGGGCTCGTGGCGGGTGGAGCGGTGCCGGGCGACGATGCGGCGGGAGCCGAGTCCGGGCAGGGAGACGATCTGGGTGCCCTCCGGCGGCTCGGACCGGCGGACCGCCAGCGCGGGGAGCATGGCGAGCCCCTGCCCGGCGCCGACGAGGGCGAGCGCGGTGTCGAAGTCGAAGAACGAGTGCCGGACCTCCAGGGACGTGCCGAGGGTGCGACCGAGGCGGCGCAGCGCGAGGTCGGCGGCGGTGTTCGGCATGGCGCCGACCCACGGCACGTCGCTCAGGTCGTCGATGCGCTCGGGCGCGGGCAGGCTGAGCGGCACGACGAGCAGCCACGGCTCGTCCAGGAGCGGCACGTCGTGGGAGCCGCGGGGGGCGGGGGAGTCGACGTCGACGTCGCGCTCGAGCAGCACCATGTCGAGGTCGCCGGCGCGCAGCATCCGCAGGGAGTCGGCGGGCTCGTGCTCCCGCACGTCGATGGTGATGCCGGGGTACTGCTCGGCCAGCGGCGCGAGCAGGGGGGCGACGACGGCGCGGATGGCGGACTGGAACGCGCCGATGGCGACGGAGCCGGTGACGCCCTCGCCGAGGTTCGCGATGGCCTGGCGCGCCTCCAGCAGCTCGGACTCGATGCGTTCGGCGGCGTCCGCGAGGACGCGTCCGGCGGGCGTGAGGGTGACGCCGCGGGGTCCCCGGTCGAGGACGGGGAAGCCCTCCTCGCGCTCCAGACGAGCGATTTGCTGAGACACGGCGGACGGGGTCACGTGCAGAAGATCTGCTGCCGCGAGCACGCCTCCCGCGCGGTGCACGGCAAGGAGAAAGGCAAGTCTTCGTGGGTCGGCGGCCATGTAGCGATGCTAACTCCCACACGGAGAAGCATGAAATTGTGCTGAACGAAAATCTGCCTCACCATGGAGTCAGCGCCGGCCCCGGGGACCACCCCGGGGGGACCCGGCTCCCGGGACCCGGCGCTTCCCCCTCACCCTGCCCTGGCAGCCTGCTGCCACCGTCGTGCCCGGAGCCAAGATGTCGTCCACCCTCGTCACCGTGATCACCGCCCTCGGCTGGGTCGGCGCCGCCGCCGGCCTGGTGGCCTATGCCCAGGTGAGCAAGGGTCGCTGGACGTCGAGCTCGTGGGCCTTCCAGCTCACCAACATCGCGGCCGCGCTCCTCATGATGGTCGTCGCCGGCATCAACGGCGTGTGGCCGTCGGCCGCCGCGAACGTCGCGTGGGTCGTCATCGGCATCCAGACGCTCCTGGTCGCGCACCGCACCCGGCTGGCCGAGCAGCAGGCCGCTCCCGCCGTCACCGTCACGACGGCCGCCGGCGCCGAGCACCACGAGGCCGTCGCCCCGGACACCACCGTCCTCGACGTCGACCTGCCGCTCGTGGACACCCCGCTCGACCTGGCCGACGCGGAGCGGGCCGCCGAGTCCGTCACCCTCACCGGCGCGGTGCCCGTCGTGGTGCCGTCCGTCACGACGGAGACCGTGCCCGTCGCGCTGCGGGTGCCCGTCGTCGCCTGAGCACCACCGCCCCGCACGCCCCGCCGTCCGACCCGGACCGCGGGGCGTCGGCGTCCCCGGGGCCGGGCATCAGTCCTCCAGGGTCGCCTGCCAGGCCACGATGCGGTCCACGGCGCGCGCCACGACGTCGGGCGCCGCCGCGAACGACAGCCGCACCCAGTCGCCGCCCCGCTCGCCGTCGAAGTCCGTGCCGGGCGTGATCGCCACGTCGGCCTCGGCGAGCAGCCGGGCGCAGTACGTCACGGCGTCCATCCCGAACCGGGAGACGTTCCCGTAGAGGTAGAACGCGCCGTCGGCGGGGGCGACGGGACGCCAGCCGAGCTCGTCGACCCGGTCGAGCAGCGCCGCACGCGACGCGGCGTAGGCGGCGACGTTGTCCGCAGCGGCCGCGTACCCCTCGGGCGTGAAGGCGGCGATGCCGGCGTGCTGGGCGAGCGCCGGGGGAGACAGGGCGACGTTCCCGGCCAGCGCGTCGACGGGGGCGACGAGCTCGTCGGGCAGCACGAGCCAGCCGAGCCGCCAGCCCGTCATCGCCCAGTACTTGGAGAACGAGTTGACGACGACGGCGCCGCGGTCGGTGTGCGTGGCGGCCGTGGACTGCTGGACGTCGTCGGTGTAGGCGATGCCGTGGTAGATCTCGTCGCTGATGAGGCGGACGTCGTGCGCGGCGCACCACTCGGCGACGGCGGCGAGCTCGGCCGGGGTGATCATCGTGCCCGTCGGGTTGGCCGGGGAGGCGACGACGACGCCGTCCAACCCGCCGCCGTAGTACGCCTCCATGAGCTGGGACACGGTCGGCTGGTAGCGCGTGGCCGGGCCGCAGTCGAGCTCGACGACCTCGCACCCGAGCGCCGCGAGGATGTTCTTGTACGCCGGGTAGCCGGGGCGGGCCAGCGCCACCCGGTCGCCGACGTCGAACGCGGCGAGGAACGCGAGGACGAACCCGCCGCTCGACCCCGTGGTGACGGCGATCCGGGCGGGGTCGACCTCGACGTCGTACCAGCGGCGGTAGTGCCCGGCGATCTCGGCGCGCAGCGCGGGGACGCCCATCGCCTCGGTGTACCCGAGGTCGGCGCCGCGCAGCAGGTCCGCGGCCCGCTCGCGCACCACGTCGGACGCCCCCGTGGACGGCTCCCCGGCGCACAGGTTGAGCACGTCGTGCCCGGCGGCGCGCCGCGCGTTGGCCGCGGCGAGCACCTCCATCACGGCGAACGGGGGCACGTGGCTGCGGCGCGACACCTTCATTCCCCCATCATGCCCGCGACGGACGTGCCGGCAGGACGGTCGGGCACCCGCGCGCCGGTAGCGTGGACGCCGTGACGACGACGACGGCGGGCGACCTGGTCGCCCGCGCCACCGCGGCCCTGGGCGTGGACGCCCGCCCCACCACCGTCGACGGGATCGACGCCGGCGACCCGGCGACCGTCGTCACCGGCGTCGCCGTGACGACCCTGGCGACGCTCGACGTGCTGGAGCGGGCCGTCGCGGCGGGCGCGAACGTGGTGGTCACGCACGAGCCGCCGTACTTCGACCACCAGGGCGACCAGGTGCCCGTGCTCGTCGCGGAGGGCGACCCCGTGCAGGCCGCGAAGGCCGCGTACGTGGCCGAGCACGGCCTGGTCGTGTGGCGCGTGCACGACGCCTGGCACGACCGCCGCCCCGACGGCGTCGACGCCGGGACGGCCGACGCGCTCGGCTGGACGCTCGACCCGGCCGAGGCCGCGCACGGCACCGCGGTGTGCGACGTCCCCGCCACGACCCTCGGCGCGCTGGCCCGCCACGTCGCCGACGTCCTCGGCTCCACGCAGCTGCGGTTCGCCGGCGACCCCGACACCCCGGTGCGGCGGGTCGCGCTCGACCTCGGGTTCCGCGGGTTCGCGCGCAACCGCGCCCTGCTGCGCCGCGACGACGTCGACGTCGTCCTCGTGGGGGAGGCGCACGAGTGGGAGACGGCGTCGTACGCCACGGACGCCGCTCGCATCCTGGGCACGGGCCTGGTCGTCGTCGGGCACCTGCCGAGCGAGCAGGCCGGGATGTCGGGGTTCGCCGCCTGGCTGCGCGACGTCGTCGACGTCCCCGTGACGTTCCTGCCCACGCCGGACCTGCTGCGCGCCGTCTGACGCGGCGTCCGGTCGCGGCCCGCGCCCGGGCCGCCTAGGTTCGGGCCATGGAGCCCGCCGCCCCGCCGCCGACGTCGCCGGGCTGGGTCCCGGACGTCCTGCCCGGCTTCGAGCAGCGCACCCTGGACCTCGCGCCCGACTTCGAGGGCGACGTCGTGGCGACCGTGGTGCGCCGCGTCCGGCCCGGGACGGCGGACGGCGTCCCGGACGCCCGCACCGACGTGCTGTACGTGCACGGCTGGACGGACTACTTCTTCCAGGCGCACCTCGCGGACTTCTGGGAGCGGCGCGGCGTGCGGTTCCACGCCCTGGACCTGCGCAAGTACGGGCGCAGCATCCGGGAGCACCAGACCCCCGGGTTCGTCACGCGGCTGCGCACGTACGACGAGGACGTCGAGGCGGCGCTCGCCCTGCTCGGGCACGGCCCCGAGGTGGAGTCCGACCGCCGCCTGGTCCTCATGGGTCACTCCACCGGCGGTCTCGTGCTGAGCCTGTGGTGCGAGCACCGGCCGGGTCGCGCCGACGCGCTCGTCCTCAACAGCCCGTGGCTCGAGTTCCAGACGCGCCGCGTCGGACGCATGGTGCTGGAGCCGAGCATGCGCGCCCAGGCCGCGCTCGCCCCCAAGCGGCACCTGATCAACGTCGACCTCGGGTACTACGTCCGGTCCGTGTCGTCCCGGTTCGACGGCGAGTGGGACATCGACCCGGCGTGGCGGCCCGACGAGGGCTGGCGCGCCACGCCCGCGTGGATGGCGGCGATCTTCTCCGGCCACGACCGTGTCGCCCGCGGCCTGCACATCGACGCGCCGGTGCTCGTCCTGCTGTCCACCCGCTCCACGACGCCGCTGCGCTGGAGCGACGACATGATGCGCACCGACACCGTGCTCGACGTCGAGGGCGTCGCCCGCCGCACCGTCCAGCTCGGCCCCCTGGTCACCCTGTGCCGCGTCGAGGGCGCGCTGCACGACGTCACCCTGTCCGCCGCACCCGTGCGCGACGTCGTCTGGCGCGAGCTGGACCGCTGGTGGCGCGCCTACGCGCCGCCGCCGGCCGCGCCCCCGGAACCCGCGCCGGAGCCGGGGCCGTCCCGGTGGCGCCGCTGGTTCGGTGGGCGCTCCCGCCCGGCGACCGCGGGCGGTCGCACGTAGCGTGGCTCCATGAGGTGGTCGGGCGACGGGCTGGTGGCCGTGACGGGCGCGTCGGGGCGGCTGGGTTCGCGCCTCGCCTTCCGGCTGGCGGCCGAGGGCGCGCGGCAGCGGCTCGTGGTGCGGGACCCCGCGCGGGCGCCCCGCCTGGCGGACGGCCGTCCCCTGCCGGAGTGCGAGGTCGTCACCGCGACCGGGTACGACGACGCCGCGGGCATGCGGGCCGCGTTCGCGGGCGCGCAGTCGGTGTTCCTGGTGAGCGCCCGCGAGGGCGAGGACCGGGTGACGCAGCACGTCGCGGCGATCGACGCGGCCGTGGCGGCCGGGGTGGAGCGGGTCGTGTACGTGTCGTTCGTGGGTGCCGCCCCGGACGCCGTGTTCACGTTCGCGCGCGACCACTTCCACACCGAGGAGCACCTGCGGTCCGTCGGGGTGCGCTGGACGGTGCTGCGGGACAACCTCTACCACCAGGCGTTGGCGTCGTTCGTGGGGGAGGACGGCGTGATCCGGGGCCCTGCGGGCTCGGGGCGGGTCGCGTCGGTGTCGCACGACGACGTCGCGGACGTCGCGACCGCGGTGCTGCTGGACGAGGACCCGCGCCGCCACGACGGCGTCGTCTACGACGTGACGGGTCCGCAGGCGCTCACGCTGACGGAGGTGGCGGGCCTGCTGTCCGCGGCGACGGGCCGCGAGATCCGGTACGAGGCGGAGTCGGTGCGGCAGGCGTACGCGTCGCGCGAGCACCTGGGGGCGTCGGCGGTGGAGCTGGCGGGGTGGATCTCGTCGTACGAGGCGATCGCGGCGGGCGCGCTGGCGGCGGTGTCCGGGGACGTGGGGCGCCTGGTGGGGCGGCCGGCGCGGTCGTTCGAGCAGTGGCTGGACGACTACCCGGCGGAGTGGGAGCACCTGCTGGCCGTGCCGCCGCCGTCGGACGTCGTGTGAAGGTCCCGGAAATTCCGTTGGCGGTCGCGGGGGAGCGGCCTAGCCTCGGAGCACGTACCGGAAAGGAGGTGATCCGAGAAGTGAAGACTCTTCGGACCTACGAGGTGGTCGCGGGCTGAGACCCGCGACCACCGGGACCCGCGGGTGCCGTGCCCTCGTCCAGCACGGCAGGAGTCGATCTCCGACCCGCGGGTCTTCCTATGCCCGGTCGCAGTAGGTGCTGATGGCGTCGGCCGCGACGAACTCGCTGACGGGGTCGGGCGTGTCGGTGCAGGACGACAGCCCGGTCGAGACGAGCTCGAAGCTGGTCCACGACGCCTCGACGGGCTCGGTGCCGTCCGCGCAGGACACGACGACGTCCTGGGTGCTGCGGCGCGTGTACGAGTACTGGACGTAGCGGCCCTTGTCCTTGCCGACGAGCAGCTCGGCGGGGTCGGCGAGGCGCGGCGCGCGCTGGACCGCGAGCAGCCCGCCCGCGAGGGCGTCGTCGAGGACGGCCTGCTGCGCGTCGGTCGCGCCGCCGCGGACCTTGAGCCCGGCGTCCTCCTGCCGGTCCCAGGAGTCGACGACGGCGACCTCACCGGACCCGGAGACCTTGGACAGCACGATGGCGGTGTAGAGCTTCTGCTCGTCGGGGGAGCCCTGCGGGTCCACGACGACGCCGCCGGCGCAGTCGCTGGACGTGGCGGGGGCGACGGCCGCGGGGGCCGAGGCGTCGGCGGCCACGACGTCGTCGGGCTCGTCGTCGGCGGCGGCGCACCCGGCGAGGAGCAGGGCGGCGGTCGCCAGGAGGGCGGTGGTCAGGGGGAGATGTCTCGCGTCGTTGCGGCTCACCCGTGGCAACCTAGCGGATGGAAATCGGTTGCCACCAGGCGTTCCACGGGGGCGGGGCCAGGGTGGACCCCGGGGCCGGGTCCGGGACGGTTCAGGGGACGCTCCGGTACGGCCCCGGATCCGTGCGCGCCCCCGCCCGTGGGTCGATGGACCCATGACCGCACCGACGACGACGAGGTCGCGCCACCCGTGGAGCCTGAGCGTCCTCACCCTGCTGTGCGTGACGGTCGCGGCCGTGGCCGTCACGCCCTACCTCACGGCCTCCCTGGACACCCTCGCCGCGGACGACGTCGGGCTCGCCGCGGGGTACGCCGCCCGCCCGGCGGTGGTCCGGGGCGTCCTCCTCACGCACGTCGTGGCCGGGGGCGTCGCGCTCCTGCTGTCGCCGGTGCAGCTCTGGCCCGGGCTGCGACGCCGGGTGCCCGCCGTGCACCGGTGGGCGGGCCGGGTCACCGTGGCGGCGATCCTCGTCGCCGGGACCGCGGGGATCGTGCTCGCGCCGTTCAACCACGCCGGTCCGATCGGCACCGCGGGGTTCGGGCTCCTCGGGGCCGCGTGGGTGTGGACGGCCTGGCAGGGCTTCCGCGCGATCCGGGCGGGCGACGTCGCCGCGCACCGGCGGTGGATGACCCGCACGTTCGCGCTCACGTTCGCCGCCGTGACCCTGCGCCTGTGGACGGGCCTGCTGGTCGGCGGTCAGGTGATGCTGCTCGACGTCGACCCGGCGGCGGCGTTCGACCGCGCGTACGCGCTCGTGCCGTTCGGGTGCTGGGTGCCGAACCTCGTCGTCGCCGAGCTGTGGTTGCGCCGCCGCGGTCTCAGCCGCGCCGCCGCACCGCGAGCGGCATGATCTCCCACAGCCCGAGGAGCAGCACGGCGACGCTCCCGCCGACCACCCACCCCGCGACGCGCCCCACGACGACGTCGAACACCAGCAGGGCGGTCGCGGACAGCGACGCGGCGAGGAACACGAGCCCGACCCGGGTGAGGCGGTCCCCGCCGGTGACCACCGACGGCTTGCGGTGCTCCCGGAACAGCGCGCGGTGGAGCGCGACGGGCGCGATGAACAGGCCGGTGGCGGTGATCGCGACGAGCACGTCCGCCAGGTAGACGGCGACCTGGTACCGGTCGAGGCCGGAGAACGTCGACTGGAACGGCAGGATCAGCAGGAACCCGGTGAGGATCTGCACGCCGGTCTGGAGCACGCGCAGCTCCTGGAGCAGCTCGTTCCAGTTGCGGTCGGACCGCTGCTCGGGCGTCTCGGGCCGGCCGTGCCCGACGCCGCCCGCGAGCGCCCCGGTGGCGTCGTCGCTCACCGCACCTCCTTCGTCGTCCCTGCGGTCCATGGTGGCGGACGGGGGGCGAGGGGGCGAGGGGTGGTGGCCGCCCGTCTGGACCGTATACCCAGGGGGGTATACGGTGGGGGAACGAGGCCGCCGCACCCACCCCGGCCTCGCGGAGGAGCACCCCGCATGACCGTCCCGCCCGCCACCGTCCGACGCCCCCGCAGCCGCCGACGCCTCGCCGTCGGCGCCCTCGCCCTCCCCCTGCTGCTCGCCTGGTACGTCACGGCCGCGGGCGGTCCGGGCCACCCGGTCACCACCGTGCTCCTCGCCGTCAGCGCCGCCCTCGGCGCCGCCACCGTCGCCACGTGGGTGCCCCCGGCCGGCCACACCTGGCGCAGCGTCCTCGGCTGCGGACCCTGCGACGTCGTCGCCGGCGCGACCGTCGTCGCGCCCGTCCTGCTCCTGACGTCCGCACCGGGCTCCGCCTCCATGGCGCTGGTCGCCGTCGTCGCCACCGCGATCGGCCTCTACCAGCGCCGGCCTGCCGCCGCCGCGGCCTGCCCCGTCTGACCACCCACGACCCGAGGAGACCCGTGACCTACACGCTCAGCACCACCCTGACCACCCCGTTCGCCGACACCGTCGACGCCGTCCGCGCCGCGCTCGCCGAGCAGGGGTTCGGCGTCCTCACCGAGATCGACATGGCCGCCACCCTGCGCACCAAGCTCGGCGTCGACCTGCCGCCCTACCTCGTGCTCGGCGCCTGCAACCCCCCGCTCGCGCACCGGGCCCTCCAGGCCGACCCGTCCGTCGGTGCGCTGCTGCCCTGCAACGTCGTCGTCCGTGAGGCGGACGGGGCCACCGTCGTCGAGGCCGTCGACCCGCACGCCATGATGTCCGTCGCCGACAGCCCCGAGCTGGCCGCCGTCGCGCAGGACGCCGGCGTGCGGCTGCGCGCCGCCCTCGACGCGCTCGGCTGAGCGACCGAGCGGCGTCCCGGCGCCGGGTGAAGCGGCGCCCGGACGGTATCGACGGGTGTGCCGGGACCCTCCCTCCAGGTGTCAGCAACCACGCCGTCCGAGCCGGTGGTCCCCATGTCCCGCCCCGCGCGCAGCGTCGCGCGTGCCGCCCTGGTGGCGGCGATCTCCGTCCTCCTGCCCCTGCTCCTCGCGGCCGCCCCGGCGTCCGGCTCCCTGTCGACCGAGCCCCGGCCGATCCACGCCGGGCAGGCGCGGCCCGACGTGACGCTCACCGCCGCGCCGCCCGTGCTGTTCTGCACGATCCGTCCCGGGGTGCAGGGCTGCACGTCGTTCGGGCCGGACGAGCCGGGGGCGCTCGTCGCGATCCTGTACGCGGAGCCGTGGTTCCACGGCGCGCGGGTCCACGTGTTCCTCGCCACCGCCCTCGCGGCCTGCACGGCGCGGACCTCGGACGACGAGGGCGGCGGCGACCTCGCGGGGCCGTTGCTCGCCCTGCTGGGCCACGTCGGCTCCGTGGAGACGTTCCACCGCTGTGACGTGCAGCTGCACGACGCGTTCCTCGACGCGGGTGGAGCGGTCTCCGGGTGGATCGACGAGGTCAGCGACGTGTCCGGTCGCGTGGCGGCGTTCACGGTGTCCTGACGGGTCCGGCGGTGCCGCCGGGACGTGCCGGAGCCCCGGCCGGTCCGTGGGGACCGGCCGGGGCTCCGACGTCAGGCGGGACCGACCGGGGTCAGCCCGCGTAGGTCTCCAGCTCGGCGATCCGGGGGGTGCCCGAGGCGCCGGTGATGACCAGGTTGACCTTGGACAGCGACGTCGCGGTGAAGCTCACCGTGCCGGGGGTCCCGGTGCCGGACTTCAGCACCGCACCGGTGTCGTTGTTCACGATCCGCCAGCCGGTGATCGAGCCGCTGCCGGAGGCCGTCCTCACGACGATCTTCGACACCGTCTTCGCGGAGTCCCACTTGATCGAGATGGTGCCGGTCGACCCGGACGGCGACCAGTAGGTGGCGAGGTCGCCGTCACGCACGTTGCCGTAGCTGGTGCCGCTCGCCTTGCTCGACCCGTCCGAGCCGGCGCCGATCGACAGGTTGGTGCCGGTCGGGGCCGTCGGGGTCGGGGTGGGCTCGGGCGTCGGGGTCGGGGTCGGGGTCGGGGTGGGCGTCGGGGTGGACCCGCCGAAGCTCACCTGCAGGGACCCGTCGGCCGCGAACCACCAGGCGAGGTCACCGTCGTAGGCCGAGCAGCGCGACCCGTTGGACCCGGTGTCGAACTGGTTGCCGCCGAGGTCGGTGCCGACCGTCTTGTCGTTCGAGCCCGAGTCGCAGGACGTGTTGCCGCTGTAGCGGTGCGTGCCCTCGTCGAACGAGAAGTTCCGCTGGGCGTTGCCCACGGACACGTTGTTCGTCACCGTGATGGAGCCCGGGTTCGAGTTGTACGTCAGGCCGTGCTTGCCGTTGTCCACCGCGTAGGAGTTGCGGATGGTGTGGTTGACCGGGATGTCCTCGCCGCCGAGCTTGTACCCGTTGCGGTCACCGTTGCCGGCCTGGGCGCCGTTGGACAGCGTGCCGTTCTCCCAGGCGAGGGAGTTCTCGATCGTCACCGTGCCGATGGGGCCCGTGTCGGTCTTCGTGTACAGGTCCCAGCCGTCGTCGATGTTGTGGTGGGCGACGGTGTCGCGGAACACGTTGCCGGGACCGGCGGTGAGCTTCGCCGCGAAACCGTCGGCGTCCTCACCGTCGGAGTCTGCGTTGTCGTGCGACTCGGACGAGACCACGAGGTTGTTCGACGGCCACTCGCTCGACGGGGCACCCGCGACGAGCCGGGCGATCTGCAGCCCGGTGTCGTGGTTGAAGCGCGTCACGACGCGCTCGATGACGTTGTTGTCGCCGCCCAGCAGGATTCCGTTGTCGCCGGCGTGCTCCACGACGATGCCGTAGACGTGCCACCAGTCGCCGCCGATGGCGAGGCCGCGGTTGGCGGAGTTCTCGGCCTGCGCGGAGAAGTTCAGCACCGGCTTCTCGCCGGGGTACGCCGACAGCAGGGTGCGGTCGGACGACGTCCCGTCGTTGCCCGGCTGGATGGTGATCGTCTGCGACAGGTTGTACGTGCCGCCGCGCAGGTAGATCTCGCCGCCCGGCTGCACGCGGGTGATCGCCGTGGCGAGCGTCGTCGGCGCGGCGAGGGTGCCGGCCGCGCCCGCGGTGCCGTTCGGGGCGACGTAGATCGCTCCCGTACCGGGCTCCGGCTGCTCGGTCGGCTCGGTGGTGGGCTCGCCCGTCGGGTCCGTGGTCGGCTCGGTCGTCGGCGTCGGGGTGGGCTCCGGGGTCTGCGGCGAGCAGGACCCGTCCGAGACCTGCAGGCCCTTGTTCGCGCCGGCGGTGGCGGCGAGCAGGGCCGGGACGCACGCGGCCGCGTCGAGGTCGTAGGCGTAGGGCACGCTCACGTTCGTCGTCGACGTCGGCTCCGGGCCCGCGGGGTGGTTGTCGCTGCCCTCGGCCGACCAGGTGATGTTGTCCCAGACGTTGCCCGCGACCTCCCACGACCCCATGTCGTCGGTGTAGAACGTGCCGAGCGGGTCGCGCGAGTCCTCGAAGTAGTTGTTCTCCACCAGGGCCTTCGCACCCAGGCGGGCGTTGATGCCCGACTTCACCAGGCCGAGGTAGTGGTTGTTGTACGAGTGGGCGGTGCCCGCGCGCAGCAGCGGCGTGCGGGAGTCGATGTTCTCGTACAGGTTGTGGTGGTAGGTCACCGGGCCGTTGCCCGTGTCGGAGTCGCTGGACCCCACGAGGCCGCCACGACCGGAGTTGCGCAGGATCGAGTACGACAGCGTGACGAACGTGGTGTCCGCCTTCATGTCGAACAGGGCGTCGTAGCCCTCGGACTCGCCGCCGGACGCCTCGAGGGTCACGTGGTCGACCCAGACGTTGGAGACGTCGGACTCCATGCCGATGGCGTCGCCGCCGTTGGAGGTGGGGGAGCCGGACTTCTTCACGTTCCGCACGTGGACGTTCTGGATGATGATGTTCTCGGCCGAGCGGATGTGGATGCCGAGCTCGTCGAACAGCGCCCCGGAGCCCACGCCCACGAGGGTGACGTTGCTGATCTCCTTGAGCTCGATCACGCCGTCGGCGGTGTTGCAGGAGTCCCCGGACACCTTCGCGGTGTTGCCGTGGTTGATGGTGCCCTCGACCTCGATGATGATCGGGGTGTCGTCGGCGGCCCTGTTGCACAGCGCCTGGTGGATCTGCGTACCGGTGGTGGCCCGGACGGTCTGGCCGCCGGCGCCGCCGGTCGTCCCGCCGTTCTGCGTGGCGAAGCCCGTGGCGGTGCCGGTCGCGGCCTGCGCGTCGGTCGTCCACAGGGCGGTCGCGCCCATCGTGGCGGCGAGGGCCAAGGTGGCCCCTGCCGCGGTGAGCCGGGCTGCGGCTGCTCTTCTCATCGTTGCCTCACTTCGTCGTCGAATCGGGCAGTGCCCCGGTGGTCGCCGGGTCGTACGCACGCGTCGTCGTCGACGCGCGGACTCATCACGAGGCCCCTGTCGCAACCCCGGTCCGACGGTGGAACGGGGTCACCCAGATGAGACAGGTTCCGCTAGGAACCGGTTTCCCACTCTAGAGACCGGTTTCCCACTCGGCAAGCCCCCACCGCGCTTACCGTGGTGACGACCCTCCCGTCGGCCAGGACCGGCGCCCCGGCACGGAACGCCCTCGACGCCCGGACCGTTGAGGAAGGCGGCAGGACGACAGGGAGCAGAGATGGACGAGACGACCCGGGCCGTGCACGTGGACCGCGAGCTGCTGGCCTGGCTGCGGGCCGAGCCCGGCGCGGGGACGGCGACCCCCGACGGGATCACCGACGACATGCTGGCCCGCTTCCGCGCGCTGCGCGACGAGTTCCAGCAGCTGCGGATGATCTACCGGTTCGGCATCGACGAGGTCTCCACCAAGATCGACATCCTGCGCCAGGAGTTCGAGAGCACGTACGACTACAGCCCCATCGAGCACGTCCGCACCCGGCTCAAGTCGCCCGACAGCATGCTCACCAAGGCGCTGCGCCAGGGCACCGAGCTCGCCGTCCCCGCGATCCGCGCCGAGATCCGCGACATCGCGGGCATCCGCATCACCTGCAGCTTCGTGTCCGACGTCTACTGGATCGCCGAGATGCTCAGCACCCAGGCGGACCTGCGGCTCCTGACGACCAAGGACTACATCGCCCATCCGAAGCCCAACGGGTACCGCTCGCTGCACCTCATCGTCGAGGTCCCGGTGTTCCTGTCCCGCACGGTCGAGCACGTCACGGTCGAGCTGCAGATCCGCACCATCGCGATGGACTTCTGGGCGTCGATGGAGCACAAGCTCCACTACAAGTACCGCGCCGAGATGCCGCCGCACCTGGCCGCCGAGATCGAGGACGCCGCCCGCCTCGCGGCCGACCTCGACGACCGCATGGGACGCCTGCGCGACGAGGTGCGGCCCTCGCCGCACCAGCACGACGACACGCCCGAGGCACCGCGGCCCTGACGACGGCGCGCGCGCCGCCCCGGCGCCCGCCAGGATGGTGCCGTGCCCACCACCCCCGACGACGCCGAGCTCGAGCTCATCCGCCGCTCCGGCGTCGCGCTGCGCGTCGGCCGCCTGTCGCTGTCCGCCGGGACCGGCGCCTACCGGGTCAAGGCCTCGATGGCCCGCGTGGCCCGCTCCCTGGGGATCGAGCAGCACCACGCGCACGTCACCCTCACCGAGATCACGACGACGTCGCACCGCGGGTCGAGCTTTCGCACCGAGGTGACCGAGGTCCGGTCCGTCGGGATCGACGCGAACCGGCTGTGCGCCCTGGAACGGTTCGCGCAGGACGTCGAGCGGCGCGCCCCCGTCACGGTGGAGGACGCCACCCGCGCGCTGGACCGCATCCAGTCCGCCCGCCCGCTGTACCCCGCCGTCCTCAACGCCCTGTGGGCGGCGGTGGCGTGCGCCGCGTTCGCTTTCCTCAACAACGGTGGGCTCGTCGAGGTGATCGGGGTGTTCTTCGGCGCCGGGGCGGGCCAGTACCTGCGCCGCACCCTGGTGCACCGGGGCTGGAACCAGTTCGGCGTCACGATGCTCGCGGCCGCCCTCGCGACGCTCACCTACGTGCTCCTCCTCGCGGCGTTCGGGGCGCTCGGCGGCGCCGCGACCAGCCACGAGGCCGGGTACGTGTCGGCCGTGCTGTTCCTCGTGCCCGGGTTCCCGCTGGTCACCGGGGCGCTCGACCTCGCGAAGCTCGACTTCTCCGCGGGCGTCGCACGGCTGACCTACGCCCTGATGATCCTCACGTCGGCCGCGCTGGCCCTGTGGGCCGTGTCGATGCTGGTCGGGTTCACGCCGGAGCCCGAGGTCCCGCCCGGGCTGGACGCCGGGCTGCTGCTGTCCCTGCGGTTCCTCGCGAGCTTCCTCGGCGTCCTCGGGTTCGCCCTGATGTTCAACAGCCCGTGGTCGATGGCGCTGGCCGCCGCGCTCGTCGGGATGGTCGCGAACGTCGTGCGCCTGTGGATGGTCGACCTCGACGTCCCCGTCCAGGCCGCCGCGGCGGTCGTCGCGCTGCTGGTCGGCCTGCTCGCGGCCGTCGTCGCCCCCCGCATGAACGTGCCGCGGGTGACGGTGTCGGTGCCGGCCGTCGTCATCATGGTGCCCGGCGCCACCGCCTACCGGGCGATCTACTACCTCTCGAACGGCGAGACGACGCAGGCGCTCGCCTATGCCGTCGAGGCCGCGCTGGTCGTCGCCGCGCTCGCCATCGGGCTCGCCGTCGCCCGGATGCTGACCGACCGGGAGTGGGGCTTCGAGCGCTGAACCGCGCCCGGTCCGTTGCTGTTGACAACCGTTCGACCCTCGGTCAGGGTGGATGAGAAACCGCTTTCTCACCGTCGAGGAGTCGTCGTGCCCCACCAGGCCACCCCCCACCCGACCGCCACCGGACCCGCCGTCCGCCGCCGTGGTCGTCTCGCGATCGCCACCGCGGTCCTGACCGCCGGCGCCCTCGCCGCGCCGCTCGGACCCGCCGCCCAGGCCGCCCCGGACGACCTGTCCGCCGTCCACGACCTCGCCCAGGACGCGGCCCCCACCGGGTGGGCCACCGCGAACGGCGGCACCGACGGCGGGGCCGGCGCCCCCGCGTCGTCCACCTACGTCGTGTCCACGCGCGCCGAGCTGCTGGCCGCGCTCGACAACGGCGGGCAGCGCACCGCGCCGAAGGTCATCTACGTCGACGGGGTCATCGACGGCAACGAGCGGGCCGACGGCACGCTCATGGGCGAGCAGGACTACGCCCCGGGCTACGACCTGGAGAAGTACCTCAGCTGCTTCACCGAGACCGGCTGGAGCGACGCCACCCACGACTACTGCGGCGATCAGCGGCGCAAGCGGCAGACCGGCAGCAACAACCTCAAGCGGCAGACCGAGATCTCGGTGCCGAGCGAGACGACCATCCTCGGCGTCGGCGACGACGCCGAGATCCGCGGCGCGACGGTGATGCTGCACCTCGCGCACGACGTGGTGGTCCGCAACCTCACCGTCGAGGCGCCCCGCGACTTCTTCAGCAGCTGGGACCCGTGGGACGGCGAGCAGGGCTCGTGGAACGCCCGCTTCGACGCCGTGTCGTCGGTGACCAGCACGAACATCTGGCTAGACCACGTCACCCTCACCGACGGCCGGTTCCCCGACAGCACGGCCCCGACCGGTCCGAACGGCAAGCCGGTCAACTTCCACGACGGCCTGTTCGACCTCAAGGACGGCACCGACTTCGTGACGATGTCGAACAGCAGGGTCGAGGACCACGACAAGGCGATGCTCATCGGCTCGGGCGACGACAACGGCGACACCGACGAGGGCCGGCTCAACGTCACGTTCGTGCGCAACGTGTTCGACGGCGTCACCCAGCGCTCCCCGCGCGTGCGGTTCGGCAAGGCGCACGTCGTCAACAACTACTTCACGGCCTCGGTGAAGGACCCCGTGTCACCGGTGCGACCCGGTGCGGGCTACTTCATCGGGGTCGGCGTCGAGTCGCAGGTCGTCTCGGAGCGCAACCTCTTCGAGTACACGGGTCCGGGCGCCGACGCGTCCCGCCTGGTCTGGGGCGCGGGCGGGTCGTTCGTGGACTCCGGCTCGTGGTTCGCGATGCAGCCCGTGGACCTGCGGGCGACGCTGCCCGCGGAGATCACCTGGGGCGTCGACTGGGACCCCGCGGACGTCTACGACCTCGAGGTGCTGACCTCACCGGCCGCGGTGAAGGCGTGGGGCAAGCACCGCACCGGGGCGATCCTGCCCGTGCAGGCACCGAGCGACGCCGTGGTCCCCGCCGTGTCCTGAGCAGGTCGCGGTCGCGGGGGCGCCACACCCGCGGCCGGGAAGGACGCAGGGCCGTACCGGGAACCCTCCGGTGCGGCCCTGCGGGACAGTGGCGGGACGATGCGCCCGACGTCTCTACTTGCACCAGCCGAGGGTGATGCACCACATCTCGCGCCAGTAGTCCGTCGAGACGTCCGGGCCGGTGCCGACGACGACGACCTGAGACGTCACGGGGGCGAGCTCGACCGGGGCCTCGGCCGGCGGTCCGACGAGAGCGGCGGCGACGAGCGTGCCGGCGATCGTGGAGGTGAGCATGTGACGACCTCTTCCGTGTGCGGATCCCCGGGGCGTCCCGGGGTCGGATCGACCATCCCGGGGCTCAGGTCGTCGGCCGATAGACGGAAGTCGACTTCTGCGATGTACGAAAGTACAAGCGGGTGGTGGAGGTCTCAGGATCCGGCCCCGCGCAGGCCGCCGTACGACGCGCCCGCCTATCCTGACGAACGTGACAGCAGGGACGGTGCGGACGACGGGACAGGTCCGGCCCCTGCCGGGAGGCTGGGTCGCGCGGGTCCTGCTCGTGCTCGCGTTCCTGGGCCTCGTCGCGCTCGACGCGACCGGCGGCACGCTCGAGCTGTCGTCCCCGCGCGGCGTCGCCGAGCTCCTGCTCCCCTACGTCCCCGTGCTCGGCCTGGCGATCGGCCCCGTCCCCGCCACCGCCGCCTGGTTCGTCGCGTTCGCCGCCGTCCTCGCCCTCGGCGCCCAGTCCCTGCTGGTGTCCGCCTTCGCCTTCCCGACGATCCTCGTCATCGGGTTCTGCACGTACCTGCTGCCCTGGGTGGCCGCCGCGGTGGTCGCCGCCTCCGCCGTCGCCACGATGCCGCTGGTGCTCGTCGCCAACCCGGACGGCGCCGTCCTCGCCGCCGGGCTCGCCGTCCTCACGCTCCTCGCGGCCGTGGCCGGGCTCACCGTCAACTTCTTCCGGCTCCGCTCCGAGCACAGCGAGACCCAGGTCCGCGAGCTCGAGGAACGCCAGGCCCGGATCCGCAACGAGGAACGCACCCGGCTCGCCCACGAGCTGCACGACATCGTCGCGCACGACGTCACGATCATCGCCATGCAGGCACGGCGCGCGGAGTTCGTCGCCGACCCCGACAAGACGACCGCGATCCTCGACAACATCGGGCGGGCCGCGCAGCAGGCGCTGCAGAACCTGCGCAGCCTCGTCGTGCTCCTCAAGGAGGACGCCCCGCCCACCGCCGTCGGCGTCGGCCCGGGCGATCCCGCCGAACCCGGCGCCAGCACCGTCGAGGCGCTCGAGATGTCCGGCGAGACCACGACGGCGGCCGCGTTCGTCCGCGACTTCCACGGCGTCGGCGACGCCCTCGAACGCGCCGGGTTCACGGCCCACCTGACCACCACCGGGGCGGTCTCCCGCGTGCCGACCAGCCTGCGCCAGGCCCTGCGCCGCACGGTGCGCGAGCTGGGCACCAACATCCTCAAGCACGGCGACGCCGCCGCCCCCGTCGAGCTACGGCTCACCGTCGGGCCGGACAGCGTCACCCTCGCCTCGACGAACGTCGTCGCGACCGCCGCCCCGATCTCCTCGTCGCTGACCGGCCTCGAGGCCATGCGCGCCCGCTGCGAGGTGTTCGGCGGCGAGCTCACGGCCGGCGCCCACGACGGCCGCTGGCGCACCACCATGACGATCCCGCTGGACGCGCGGGTCCGCCCCACCACCGAGGGAGTCCCGAACGCATGATCCAGGTGCTGCTGGTCGACGACGAGTCGATGATCCGCGACACCCTGCGCGACTACCTGTCGGCCGACCCGTCGATCCAGGTCGTGGGGGAGGCGTCCAACGGGCGGGTGGCCGTCCAGCAGACCGCCGCGCTGCGGCCCGACGTCGTGCTCATGGACATGCAGATGCCCGTCCTGGACGGCGTCGCCGCGACCGCGCAGATCCTCGCCGAGCACCCCGACGTCGCGGTGCTGGGCCTGACGACGTTCTCCACGGACCGCTACGTCATCGACCTGCTGCGGGCCGGGGCGTCGGGCTACCTCGTGAAGGACACCCTGCCGCGGGACATCATCGCCGCCGTGCACACCGTCGCCGCCGGGGACGCCGTGCTGTCCCCCGAGGTGGCACGGCACGTCGTGCGCGGGCTGGAGGCGTCGGTGCCGGCCCAGGTGCGTCCCGACGCCACGCTCCTGGCGGCGCTGACGGAGAAGGAGCTGGAGGTCATCCGGCTGCTGGCCCGCGGGATGAGCAACCGGGAGATCGCGCAGGAGCTGTACGTCACCGAGTCCACGGTGAAGGCGCGGTTCGTCAAGGTGATGGAGAAGCTCGGGGTGCGCGACCGCGTGCAGATCCTCGTCACCGCGGCACGCCACGGGCTCGTCGACCTCCGCGACGACTCCTGAACCCTCAGCCCTCCCAGCCGAGGACGTCCGCGACGGGCCGGACCAGCGCGGCCGTCGCCTGCGCGAGGTCCGCGGGCTCGACGTCGTCCAGCGCGGCGTCGGGGTCCGCCAGCAGGTGCGCGCCCCAGCCCATCACCGAGTACTCGGCGAGCGACCCCGCGAGGCCCTGCGGCGAGCGCCGGACCCGTCGCAGGTTCTCCCGGACCACCTCCCGGGTGGCGTCGGTCGCGGCCGGGTCCGCGGTGAGCCGCGGGTCCAGGAGGGTGGCGGCGAGGGTCTCCAGGGTGAGCATGCTGTCCCCGGCCCGGCACACGACGTGCCAGGTGATGACCGGGGCGCCGTCGCGCAGGCAGCGCACCGGCTGCACCGAGGCCCGCACCCCCGCGTCGGACAGCGCCTGCGGGACGAGGCTCCCGGGGCCGGCGGCGGCGCGGCAGAGCGACACCAGCGTGGCGGCGTGCCCGACCTCGGCCGCCGGGTCCGCGCCGATGATGCACACCTGGTCGAACCCCTGGACACGGCTCTGCCGCATCGTGCTCACGACCGGCGGGGCGGGAGGTCGCAGGCGGCGCGTCGTGAGCGCCGCGGTGCCCGCCACGACGTCGGCCGGGCCGACGACGGCGACCACGGGGTCGGGGTGCGCGAGCCGGGAACGCACCACGTCCACGAGGCGGGGCGCCTCGTCCACGGCGGCGGCGTGCGGCAGCACGAACGTCACCAGGTCGGCCCCGGTCCCGGGCGACCAGACGACGTCGACCACGACGTCCGACCCGTGCTCCAGCACCTCCCGGGAGATCGCCGCACGCCGCGCCTGGTCGACCGTCGCGGCGTCGGGGCGGTCCTCGGCGACGTCCGACGGCCAGGCGAGGGCGAGCGCCGTGACCGGCGCCCGGTCGTCCACGACCGCGAGCGGCCCGGAGGTCGTCGGGGCGTGACCGCCGGCGCGGCGGGCGGCGTCCCCGCGGACCGGGCCGAGGCGCAGGTCGTACGGCGACGGCACGTCGTCAGGAAGGTACGTGCTGGTGAGCTGGAGACCCCGCATGTCGCTCCTCGACGTCGTCGTGCCAGGACACCACCGACGGTAGGAACGTTCCCCGCGACCCGACCTGTACTTCGGTACAGTTCCGCGCCGGCTCGGTACGGAACCCCGCCGGCGCGGATCCCCACGTCAGCGCACGCGCGCGCCGTCCCCGGCACCGGGGAGCGCGGCCAGCCAGGCGTCGAACGTCGTCCGGCCGACGGCCGCACCCGGGTCGCCCTGCGCCGTCAGCGAGCCGTCCCGCATCCCCCGGCCCGCCGCGCCCGGCATCGGCACGGGCACCACGAGACGGCGCAGCGCGCGCGCCCGGACCAGCCGCCGCGACGCCCGGTGCAGCAGGAGCACCTCCGGACCCGCGAGGTCCGGCACCCGGCCCTGCGGTCCTCGCTCGACCAGGTCCACCAACGCCTCGCCGACCTCCCGGCCCGCCACCGGCTGCGACAGCATCCGGGGCACCAGGCTGACGGGGCCCAGCCGCGCGGCGTCGAGCACCTGGCCCGCGAACTCGTGGAGCTGCGCGGCGCGCAGCACGCTCCAGCCCTGCCCGCTCGCCGCGACCAGCCGCTCCTGGAGCTGCTTGCCCTGGTAGTAGCCCCACGGGACGTCGTCGACGCCGATGATCGACAGCGCCACGTGGTGCCCCACCCCGGCGGCGCGCTCCGCGGCGAGCAACGTCCGTGTCACGCCACCGAAGAACGCCTCGGCGTCCTGCCGCGACCGGACGAGCGCGTTCGTCACGTCCACGACGGCGTCCACCCCGGCGAGACGCTCCGTCAGTCCGGAGCCCGTGGTGAGGTCGACGCCCGTCGACCTCGTCAACGGCACGACCTCGTGGCCGTGCTCGCGCGCCACGTCCACGACGTGCCGCCCGACCGTGCCCGTCGCGCCCGCGACCGCGACCCGCATGCCCTGCGCCCTGTTCTCGCTCATGCCCCCTCCGACGAGGCAGGGTGCCGGTCCGTGACACCACGGACACGCCGGTTCGGGAGCCCCGGGCAACCTCCCGGTGACCTGGGGCCGTTACCCTGCCACCGCGACGGAGGAGGTCGACGCATGGACGCACTGGGACTGGACGGGCAGGTCCTCGAGGTCTACCGGCACCTCGTCACACGGCGCTCCGCGGCGCCGGACGAGCTCGCCGCCGCCCTCGGACGCCGGGCGACGGGCGTCCGCCACGACCTCGTCGACCTGGAGCGCCGCGGCCTGGTCGCACGCTCCTCGTCCGACCGCGACCGCTTCACCGCGTCACCGCCCGACATGGCGATCGGCGCCCTCCTCGTCGAGCACCACGACGCGCTCCGCCGGGCCGAGCTCGAGCTCGGCGAGCTGTCCGCGCTCTACCGGGCGAGCTCGGGCCACGGCCTCGCCGACGTCGTGGACGTCGTCGACGGGCGGGCCGCCGTCGCGCAGCGCTTCACCCAGCTGCAGCGCGGCGCCACCCACGAGGTCGTCGCGTTCGTCCGGACGGACGTGGTCGCGGCCGCCCCCGGCACCGACGAGGACCGTGCGCTGGAGCGCGGCGTCGACTACCGGGTGGTCGTCGAGCGCGACGTGCTGGACCGTCCCGGCTTCGTCGACGACGCCCGCGAAGGTCTCCGCCGCGGCGAGCAGGTCCGCGTCGCCGCCACCCTGCCGATCCGCATGCTCGCCGTGGACCGCCGCATCGCCATGCTCCCCATGCGCACCGGCGACGGCACGGAGGGCACCGGCGCGCTGCTCGTCCACGAGAGCGCCCTGCTCGACGTCCTCTTGGAGCACTTCGAGTCCGTCTGGCGCTCCGCGGCACACCTGCTGCCGCAGGGCACCACCGCGACGAGCGTGCTCGACGCCGTCGACGTCGACGTCCTGACCCTCCTGCTCACGGGCCTCACCGACCGGGCCATCGGCAGCCACCTCGGGCTGTCGGTCCGCACCGTGCAGCGGCGGGTCCGGATCATGATGGACCGGGCGCAGGCCGGGTCCCGCGTCCAGCTCGGCTACGAGGCGGGCCGCCGCGGCTGGGTGTGAACCCCGCCGCGACGACCCGTCCCGCCGACCACGTCCGCCGACCCGGCGGTCGGTCCGGTCAGCCGACCGCGTACAGGTCGATCAGGTACTGGTCGACCGCGGAGCCGTGCTCGTCCGTCGTCGACACGTGCAGCGACACCGTCTCGCCCGAGCGTCCGGCATTGTCGACCAGCACGACCCACCGTCCGTCACGACGCTCCACGCGCGCGTCCGTCCAGGTGTACTCCGACGGCGCCTTGCTCCCACGCACGTCGATCTTCTCGAACGTGAACTGCGCGGACATCTGCACGACGGCGCCCGGGTCGTACCCGTCCTGACCGTGCAGCTCGACCGCCACCGGGAACCCGTCCTCCGCCGGGGCCCGGTTGTGGTCGTCCACGTCGGCGTCGTAGCGCGGGATCGCGACCGGCAGGGCCGCGACCTCGTCGCCGTCCGGCTGGTCCGAGACGAACCTGAACGTCGTCATCGCACCGGTCCCGAGCTCCCACGTGTCGCCACGACCCCAGCGGAGCTGGGTCAGCAACATCCGGATCTCGTGCGACCCCGGAGCCACGGTGAGCTGTGCGCGGGGGAACGCCGAGGCCCCCCGGTACACGCCGTCGACCCAGACCTGCACGTTCCCGACGTCCCGGAACCCGGCCTCGCCGAACCGTCCGTCGACGGTGTCCTGCCAGTGCGGGAACGCGAAGCCGACCAGCGTGCCCTGCCGCTCCGCGACCCGGCCGGGGGCGCCGCTCGCGTCGGCGGGCAGGGCGGTGCTCGTCGGCAGCTTGAACCAGTCGGTCGAGCGCTGCTCGCCCGCGCCGTAGGTGCGCACGGGGTCCGTCCACGTCTCGGCCATGCGCGTCGTGCTGGACGCCGACTGGCGCCAGGGCACGTCGGGCGAGTAGTAGGCCGTCCGCGTGGTGGGCGTGTTGATCGCCCCCGTCCCGGACACGGTGACGATGCCGCCCTGCGCCGGGACGACCTGCGCCACCTCGACGGCCCGCCAGCCGTCCCGCTGGGCGTACCAGTGCTCGGTGACCGTCGCGAGGTCGGCGTCGTGCGCCGTCCGCGCCTGGTCCGTGCCGACGCGTCCCTCCTCGACGAACGCGAGGTTGTACACGTACGGGCTGTCCGCCTCCGGGGTGCCCGGCTCGAGACCGCGCAGGAACGTGGCCTGCGTGAACGTGCCGCGACGGACCGCGGCCGTCGGCGCGACGGCGAACGTGGTCCCGTTCGCCCGCACCGCCGTCTCGACGATCCACGTGTCGTCCCAGGTGCGCTGCGCGACCAGGCTGCCGGACGTGAGGTCGAGGGGGCGGTCCGCCTCCACCGTCACCGGCACGGCGTCGCGGGCGTCGAGGACGACGGTCCGGTCGCGGTCCAGGATCGCCGAGGGCACGCTGATCGACGCCCACTCGGCGCCGTCGGCGTCGTCCGTGCGGACCAGGGCCGCCACGGAGTGCTCGCCCGCGCGGAGCGCCAGGGTCTGGTCGGTGCCGGTCAGCGGCGTGTAGGACCGCGTCGGCTGGTGCAGGTCCGTGACGTCCAGGACGCCGCGGGTCGCCGGCTCGCCCAGGCCGTCGAGGACGCGGAACGTCACCTCGACGGTCTCCGGCTCGACCCACGCGCCGACGGCGGTCGTCACGGTCGAGCGGGAGCCGGCCGCGTCGGTCACCGTCGCGACGAGCCGTGCACCGATCTCGCCGTAGGCGTCGTCGCGCAGCGGCAGGTCCGGCCGGACCGACACCGGCACGTCGACGCTGCCGCCCGCCGGCACCACGACGGGCCGGTGGTCGACCTGGACCAGCGAGGACGGCACCGTGCCGCCGTCGGCGCCGAGCAGGTCGGCGACCGCGACCGACACGCGCACGTCCTCGTCCGAGCCGTTGGTGTACGTCACCGACGTCGTCGTGCGCTGATCGCGGCCGTGCGGCCAGTCGAACGCACCCAGCAGGACGCCGGACGGCGTCGTCACCTCCGCGTCCACCGCCCCCGGCACCCACAGCTCACCGGCGCCCTGGGCGTACACGCCGTCGGCGCGCTCGTCCTTCACGCCCGCCGTGATCGCGGCCTTGACCTGCGCGGCCGTCCAGCCCGGGTGCGCCTGGCGCACCATCGCCGCCGCACCGGCGACGTGCGGGGACGCCATCGACGTGCCGGACATCGCGCGGTAGCGGACGCCACCCGGGCTCGTGGCCCAGGCTCCGACGACCTGTACGCCCGGGGCGGCGACGTCGGGCTTGACCCGGTGCTCGCCGACCGTCGCGCCGCGGCTCGAGAACGGTGCCGTCGCACCGTCGGCGTCGACCGCGGCGACGGTGAGCACCCCCTCCACGCAGGCGGGGGACGCGACGGTCGACCGGGCCGACCCGTCGTTGCCGGCCGCCACGACGAACAGCGTGTCCGACGTCGTGGTGAGCTCCTGCGCCGCCAGGGACAGCGGGTCGGTGCAGTCCGACGAGTCGCGGCTGCCGAGGCTCATGTTGACGACGTCCGCGCCGGACTCCACGGCCCACTCCATGCCGTCGACGATCCAGGACAGCTGCCCGCCCGTGTCGTTGAGGACGTGCCCGACCAGCAGGTCCGCGTCCGGGGCCATCCCGACGCGGCTCGGGTCGGCGGCCCCGGTGCCCGCGATCGTCGAGGCGACGTGCGTGCCGTGCCCGCCCGAGTCCGTCATGCCACGCCCGGTGAAGTCCGCGGTGCCGACGACGCGGCCCTCGAGGTCCGGGTGGGTCGCGTCGTAGCCGGAGTCCAGCACCGCGACGGTGACGCCGGCCCCGGTGAGGCCGCGGTCCCACGCCAGCGGGGCGCCCGTCTGCTCGACCCCCGTGCCCGGGTCGAGTGCCGTGGCCGCCGGCACGGACGTCGACGTCACCAGGTCCGAGGTCGGGTCATCGAGCGCCGGGACCATGGCGTCCAGCCACACCTTCTGCGCCGTGCCCGCCGAGCGGGCCGTGCCCAGCAGGCGGCCGAGGAGCGCCCCCGCACCGTCCTTGTCCACCGTGACGGCCGTCGCGCCGATCGACTCCAGCTCCGCCGTCGACGTGACGCCCGCCGCCCGCGACGCCGGGACCGCGCCCGAGACGATGAGGGGGAGGTCGTCGCGCTCGGTGTCCCCGTAGCCCTGGGCCACCAGACCGGTCACGTTGAACAGCTCGGGGTCCAGCCGGTCGTCCCGCACCGCGTCCAGGACGGAGGTGGGGTAGACGTACAGGTCGTCGCCGACCCGCTTGGTCACCACCTCGACGTCACCGGGGACCGCGACCGTCGGGGAGCCGTCCGCCGCGACGGTCAGCAGGACCGTGTCACCCGTCACCAGCGTGACCGGCGTCGTCGTCGGTCCGGTCGCGGCGTCGTCGGCGCGGCCCGCGGTGCTGAACAGCGCGTCGCCGGGGACCCCGAGGTCGGGGTCGTCGGCGGCCGACGAGGGCAGCACGAACGACGTCGCGGCCACGGCCGCGACGGCGCCCGCCGCCGCCAACGACCGCTGGAGACGTGCGGAGGGTGGACGGGACATCGTCGGTTTCCGATCTGTCGAGGACGGGGGTGGCCCCACGCTCGCACCGCGGACGGGCCCGCGGGAGGCCTCCGGGTGACGTGTCCACGCCATGACGCGAACACGCCACGGCCCGCGCCCACCGGTCTCCGCAAGGGCCCGAGCGGGTGAAATGTCCGGTTGTGGCGCAGGTCTCCTGCGAAACCCCTGGGAACGGGGTGGGAGCCCGCGCTAGGTTCGGCGCGCGTCGACGCCTCGGTCGACGCCCACCGAAGGGACAACGTTGCCCGTCTCGACCGTGCACGCCGGCCGGCGCCGCCGCCCGCGCGCCCTCGTCACCGTCACCACCGCCCTCGCCCTGCTCGTCGGCCCCACCGTCGGCGTCGCCCCCGCGTCCGCCGACGACCCCCTGCCCGAGCCGACGCCCAGCGTCTCCGCGCCGGTGACGCCGCAGGTCGTCGCCCCGGCCCCGGAGACGTTCTTCGTCGACGGGAACATCGCCGTCGGGGGCAGCCTCGACGTCTCCGGGCGCGCCTCCGACTGGCAGCCCACCACCGGCCTGGACCTCACCTACCAGTGGGTCGCGGACGACGTACCGGTCGCCGGCGCGACCACCCACACCCTCACCCCCACGGCCGACCTCGTGGGCACCACGCTCGCGCTCGACGTCACCGGCACCCTGCCCGGCGACCCGCCCGCGTCGGCGACGGTCCGCGTGCCCGTCGGCACCGTCGCGCCGGGCACCCTCCGCCCGGGGACGCCGAAGGTCTCGGGACGCGTCGAGGTCGGCTCGACCGTCGCCGCCGACCCCGGAACCTGGGCAGCAGGGACGGCACTCGCCACCACGTGGCTGGTCGACGGGACGCCCGTGTCCACCGCCGACACCCTCACCCTGACGTCAGCGCACGCCGGCCGGTCCCTCGTGCTGCGCGTCGTCGGCAGCCTCGCCGGCCACGACGACGCCACGGCCGAGACCGCGGCCGTCACCGTGGCCGCCGCCCCCGTGTGGCCCACCCCCACGATCTCCGGCACCGTGCAGGTCGGCAAGAAGGTCACCGCGCGGCCCGGCACCTGGCCCACCGGGACCCGGCTCACCTACCGCTGGTACGCCGACGGGCGCGCCGTCTCCGGCGCCGACGCCTCGACCTTCACGCTCACCGCCGCGCAGCGCGGCGACCGGCTCACCGTCAAGGTCACCGGCACCCGCAGCGGCTCCGCGCCCGTCACCCGCACCAGCGCCGCCCGCACCGTCGCCGCCGGCGTGCTGTCCGCACCCCGGCCCACCATCGCCGGGCTCGTCGGCGGCAAGGCGAAGGTCGGCAAGAAGCTCACCGCGCAGCCCCGCACCAGCTCCTGGTCGCCGCGCCCCACCACCCTGCGCTACCGGTGGAAGATCGACGGCCGCGCCATCTCCGGCGCCACGTCGTCCACCTACACACCCAAGGCGAAGCAGGCCGGCAAGAAGATCACCGTCACCGTCACCGGGTACCGCACCGGCTTCACCGCCAAGGCCGTCACCAGCAGCGGCGCCGCCGTCGCCAAGCCCTTCACCCGCACACCGCAGCCGAAGATCACCGGCGAGGTCCGCCTCGGCTCCACCCTGCGCGTCACCCGCGGGAACTGGGACCCCGACCCGTCGTCCTTCACCTACCGGTGGAAGGTCGGCGGCAAGACCGTCGCCACCGGCCGGACGTACAAGCTGCGCGGGGCCGACTACGGCAAGCGCGTCACCGTCACCGTCACCGCGCACCGCAAGACCTACCTGCCGACGTCGCGCACCAGCGACCGGACGTCGAAGGTCAAGCTGCCGAGGCCCGCGCTGACCCGGGAGGGCACCTTCAAGGTCGGCCGTGACATCAAGCCGGGCACGTACGTGGCCTACGCCTGGGGCGACACGTGGTGCACCTGGTCGCGACGCTCCGACGCGAGGAACACCGCCAAGGGAGAGCTGGCCAACGACTACGGGTACGGACAACGGATCGTCACCATCAAGTCGTCCGACGAGTACTTCCGTACATACGGCTGCGGCTCCTGGTACAAGTTCTACCCGGTCGGGGGCCAGCAGAGCCGGACCGCGGCGGACGGGGTGCTCAAGGTCGGCAGCCAGCTCCGACCCGGACTGTACGAGACGTCCGGACCGGTGTTCGCCGACGAGCAGTGCCACTGGACCCGCCTGCGGTCGTTCCTCGGCTACACCGGGCCCCAGGGCCGGAACGTCATCGCCCGTGGCTCCGGGGACGCCGGGGACACCGTGCGCATCCGCAGCTCCGACGAGGGCTTCGAGACGTTCGGCTGCCGCTGGAAGCGGATCGGCAGCTGACGACGCCGTGACGCGGGCCCGTCGGGGGACACCCCGGCGGGCCCGCGCCGTCCCCCGGGGCTACCCTCGGGGCGTGCCGCACGACCCGAGCCCTCGGTGACCCGCGCCGGACGCCACGGGTGGTGGGCCGTCGTGACACCGCACCTGTGGATCGTCGCCGCCGCGCTGGTCCTGCTGCTCCCGCTGAGCGGCGCCCTGCCCGCCGACGACTTCGCCGAACTCGCCGCCCTCACGGGTCCGGTGCTCGGGTTCGTCGTGGTCCTCACCGTGGTGGCCGAGCTGTGCGCCGGCGCGGGCCTGTTCGACGCCGTCGCGGACGGCGCCGCACGCCTCGCCCGCGGACGACCTGCGATCTTGTGGCTCCTCGTCGTCGCGGTCGCGACGGCCTGCACCGTGGTCCTGTCCCTCGACACGACCGCCGTGCTGCTCACGCCCGCCGTGATCGCCGTCGCCCGCCGCACGGGACGCGACCCGCTGCCGCTCGCCCTGTGCGTCCTCGCCCTGGCGAACACCGCGTCGCTGCTGCTGCCCGTCTCGAACCTCACCAACCTCATGGCGGCCCGGTCGTTCGACGACGGCTACGTCGGCACGATGGCGGCACCCGCCGTCGCGGTGCTGGTCGTCGTCGTGGCGGCCCTCGCCGTGCTGCACCGCCGGGCGCTGCACGGCCGGTACGACGTCCCGCCGCGCCGCGCGCCGCGCGACCCCGTGCTGCTGCGGGTGTCGGGCGTCGTCGTGCTGCTCATGGGAGCGGCGTTCGCCATCGAGCTGCCGGTGCTGCCCACCGCCGTCGTCGCGGCGGCCGTGCTGGGCGCGGCCACGGCCTGGCGGCGCGTCCCGATCACCGTGCCCGTCACGCAGATGGTGCCGTGGCGGACCGCGATCGTCACCGCCGGGCTGTTCGTCGCCGTCGGCACGTGGCACGCGCACGGCCTCACCGCGCTGCTCTCCCACCTCACCGGCGCCGGCACCGGACCCGGCGACCTCGCCCAGGTCGCCGCCGTCGGCGCGCTCACCGCCAACGGCGTCAACAACCTGCCCGCCTACCTCGCGCTCGCCCCCACCGTCACCGGCAGCGACGCCCGCCTCGCCGCGCTCCTCGTCGGGGTCAACGCCGGACCGCTCGTCACCCCGTGGGGCTCGCTGGCCACGCTCCTCTGGCTCCAGCAGTACCGCCGCCACGCCTGGGCGGCACAGCCCACCGGGCTCGTGCGTCGGGTCGTGCTGCAGGGCGTGGTGCTCGCCCCGCTCGCCGTCGCCGCGGGCGTCGCGGCCGTCGTCCTGACCTGACCCCGCGGTGGGGGGCGCGACTCGAGCGGACCCGATCAGCCGAGCGTGAACTCGCAGGTCCGTTGCACCCCAGGGCTGCCGTTGGCCCGGGTCGTGTCGGGTGAATGTCCGACGGCGCTCAGCGTGGCCGAGGGGACTTGGCCGTGCTTCAGATACGTTCCGGGCCATGAGCGACGACGGCGCGGCGGTTCAGGTCCTGGCCGGACGGGTGCTTGGCATCCCCGAGACGTGGAAGGTTCCGACGGGTTACCCGGACTCGTTGGCGCTGGCGGCCATCGACTCGGTGTTCTCCTTGCAGAGCCGGTACTCCGCCGTGGAGAGCATCCTTCGCCGCTACCGGCAGGCGCGCCGAGGCGAGGGCGCAGAGCCCGAGCACGATTCCGGGCCGGAGCTGCTCGCTTTCATCGAACGAGGCGGCGGTCCGGAGCAGGTGGTCGACACGTTCAACCGGTCGATCGCTCCGGGTACCGGCCGGGGGAGGCAGGGACAGGTCTTGAAGGTCTCGGCTCTCGTCGCCGGCGTCTCCGCGCTGGAAGAAGTGGGCATCACGTCGGCAGCCGATCTGCGTGGCGCCTCCGACAGCACCCTCGCTGCAGCGCAACGGGCATGGCGAGGAGTCCGGGGACTGGGGCTGGCGTCGTGGGACTACCTGCTCATGCATGTCGGCACCGAAGGAGTGAAGGCCGACACGATGATCCGCCGGTTCGTGACGCGCGCCGTCGGCGAGAGCGTGCGGGTCAGTGATATCCGAGCGAGGGCCGCAGTCAAGGACGCGGCCGCGAGCATGGGGGTGTCCGAGCGCGTCCTCGATCACCGCATCTGGCGCTACGAGAGCGGACGCGACTAGCGAGATGGGGATCTCGCCTGTCGGAGCCTGACCAGGCGGCCCCGGCCTGCCCCGCAAGAAACTCGCTGACCACCACGTACCGGTGAGGCACCGCTGCCAGGCACACCGAGACTGGGCATCGAGGCACACCGTGAGCCATCGGACATGAGGCCGCACTCGCTGTGTCGACCGGTAGGTCGCCGACGCTGGGCCCGGCGCTATTCTGGAGAAGACTGCGACGGAGGTGGGCAGATGGCCAAGAAGATCAGTGCGAGCGACGCCGCACGGGTAGCAGTTCGCTCGACGAGAGCGCCCGCGAAGCTCGAAGGTCGCGCCGTCAAGTCCTCGACGCGCTCTGCGGAAACCGGCCGCTATGTTGCGGCGCGCCCCGCGCGGACGAAGTGAGCGGGCTCGACCCGGACTACGGCAGCACGCCGCTCGACTTCGAGGAGCTGGACGCCCTTCTGCCGGAGGTCGCCGAGGCGATCGGAGACCCGGTAACGATGACCTCGGTATATGAGCTGGAGCAGGCGTACGAGGACGCGGTGCGCGAAGCGTTCGTGGTGCGCGCCGCGGCGGGCGAGCTATCCCTGACCGATCTGCTGACCGATTGGACGCTTCGGGATCTGCATGCTCGCCTCTACGAGAATATCTGGACCTGGGCGGGCGTAGCCCCCCCAGCGCGAGCTCAGCATCGGCATCGACCCGGTCATGATCGCGGTCGAGCTGCGATCCACCCTCGAGAACCTGCGATACCGCTGGGAACACGCGTCGGACTGGACGGCCAAGCAATTGGCGATTGCCACGCACGCCGAGGCTGTGCGGATCCACCCGTTCGCCGACGGCAACGGCAGGTCAACCCGACTGTTGGCCGACCTCGTCCTGCTCGCCGCGACGCCCGATGACGAGCCCGCGGTCGTGTTTGACTGGGACCTGGACAAGACGCTCTACATCCCAGCCTTGCGCCGATTCGACCGGGCCCGCGACCCCAGTGAGCTCGCAGACCTGGTCGGCCTTGTCGCGGTCGAGGAGGGTTGAACGTCACCCAACGCCCGTAGTGCTGGGCATTCCCTCGTTCGCCAGAGGAGCGTTGCCCTTGCTACGCCGCGGAGGCACGGCCAGTCTCGCACCCCGGTTTCAGTGGAAACTCGGACTGACGTTTCGACGATGGCCGGAGCAGTGGCCGTGCGGCGGCCTGAGGTACCTTCCGATGCCTCCGCACACCGCCCAACTCATCCCAAGACCCCAAGGACCCTGCCGGCCACGCGCAGAGCTGTCGAACGCCGTCGTACACCGCTCCGCACCGACCTGGGACGCAGAAAGTCCCGGCCAGGAGAACCTGACCGGGACTTCTTCACGTGCGCGAGGGGGGAGTTGAACCCCCACGCCCTTTCGGGCACACGGACCTGAACCGTGCGCGTCTGCCTATTCCGCCACTCGCGCGTGCTGAAGGAGATTAGCACGGCGCGAGGGTCGGATCCCAACCCGATCGACCGCCCGGGACGGGGACGTGCGTCACAGCCGCACCGGCCGCCCGGGCCCGTGACCGGGCCGTGACCTCGGCGGGAGGGTCTGCGCGAGGCATTCGCACGAAATCCACAGGTTCGTGGGCGGGGTGGGTGCGCCGCTGCCTACGATCTGGATAGTCTGCCCGCAAACGGATGCGGGCGACGGGAGGAGGTGGCATGGGCGCGCTGGACCGCTTCGAGAAGAGTGTGGAGCGACTGATGAACAACGCGTTCGCGAAGGTCGGTCGCGCGGGCGAGGTCAAGGCGGTGGAGCTCGCGAGCCGGCTGCGGCGCGAGATCGACGACCGTGCCGCCGTCGTCGGGCACGACCGGACGGTCGCGCCGAACGAGTTCACCATCGACCTGTCGGCGCCCGACTTCGAGCAGGTGCAGAACTGGGGCGCCGAGACCCTCGCGGACGAGCTCGCCACGAACCTCACCGAGTACGCGGCGTCGCAGCACTACGCGTTCGTGGGTCCGGTGAGCGTGTCGTTCGAACGCCACGACGAGCTGACGGGCGGCCGGTTCCAGATCCGGTCGGCGACCGTGCGCGGCAACGTGGCACCCGCGACGAACCCCGCGCCGAGCACCCGGCACCCCCTGATCGACATCGACGGCCAGCGCTACCTGCTGACCGGTCCCGTCACGGTGATCGGCCGGGACGCGGACGCCGACATCGTGGTGGACGACCCGGGCGTGTCCCGTCGGCACCTGGAGATCCGCGTCGCGCCGGAGGGCGTGGTCGCCACGGACCTCGGGTCGACGAACGGCCTGTTCGTGGAGGGCCACCAGGTCCCGGCCGCGACGCTCCTGGACGGGAACACGCTGACGATCGGCCGCACCCGCATCATGTTCTGGACCGGCACCCAGGCCGGCCGGCAGACCGAGGACTGGTGATCGACCGAGGATGAGCGAGCTGACGATCACCCTGCTGCGGCTGGGCTACCTGGTGCTGCTCTGGGTGTTCGTGCTCTCCGCGGTCGCGGTGCTGCGCCGCGACCTGGCCCTGCGCGCCCCGCGCGGGCGCCGCAGGACGGCCGACGAGCCGTCCGCCCCGGCCGAGCAGTCCGCGGCCCCCGCGCGCGCGGCGGCCAAGTCGTCGGGCCCGACCCGGCTGGTCGTGACGGCCGGCCCCCTGACCGGCACCACGCTGCCGCTGTCGACGTCGTCGATCCTCATCGGTCGTGCACCCAGCTGCACGCTCGTCCTCGACGACGACTACTCGTCGTCGCGCCACGCCCGCATCTTCCCGCAGGGCGACCACTGGTACGTGGAGGACCTCGGGTCCACGAACGGCACCTACATGGGCGACGAGCGGGTGGGCGGACCGACGCACCTGCCCCCGGGGGTCGGCGTGCAGATCGGCCGGTCCGTCGTCGAGCTGCAGGGGTGATCCGGAGTGACACTCGCCCTGCGCTACGCGGCGCGGTCCGACGTCGGGCTCGTGCGCCACGACAACCAGGACTCCGCCTACGCGGGTCCGAACCTGCTGGTCGTCGCCGACGGGATGGGCGGACACGCGGGCGGTGACATCGCCTCCGCCCTGGCGGTCGCGGCCCTCGCCCCGCTGGACACCCCGGACCACGGCCCCGAGCAGGCCCTGGCCGACCTCGAGCGGACCGTCGAGCAGGCCCGCCAGGACCTCGTGCACGCCTCCGAGGTCGACCCGGACCTCGCCGGCATGGGCACCACCGTCACCGCGCTGCTGCGCTCGGGGAACACCCTGGCGATGGCGCACCTGGGCGACTCGCGCGCCTACCTGCTGCGCGACGACACGCTCACGCAGGTCACGGTCGACCACACGTTCGTGCAGCACCTCGTCGACACCGGGCGGATCTCCCCGGACGAGGCCGAGACCCACCCGCAGCGCAACGTCGTCATGCGCGTCCTCGGCGACTTCGACGTCGACCTCACCCCCGACATGTCGATCCGGGAGGCGCGCGCGGGCGACCGCTGGCTCCTCTGCTCGGACGGCCTGTCCGGGTTCGTCGGGGGCGAGCAGCTCGCCGACGTCCTCGTGGAGTCGGAGACCGTCGAGGAGGCCGCCGACATCCTCATGACGCTCGCCATGACGGCCGGCAGCACCGACAACATCACCGTGGTCGTGGCGGAGGTCGTCGACACCGACCAGGAGGCCGCCCCGGCCGACACGAAGCAGGTCGTGGGCGCCGCCGCGAAGGGCACGTCGCCCGCGCTGGCCCACCAGGAGGCCGCGCCGGAGCAGCCCGCGGCGTCGTCCGACGACGAGGACGACGAGGACGAGGACCCGGACGACGAGGAGCGCCCGCGCCGCCGCCCCTGGCTGGCCGTGGTCGTGTGGCTGGTGGTGCTCGGCGGCCTCGGGTACGGCGCGTGGTGGGCGTACGGGTGGACGCAGGACCAGTACTACGTGGGGATCGCGGACGGTCAGGTCGCGGTCTACCAGGGCATCCCGCAGGAGGCGGGCCCGCTCACGCTGTCCCGGCCGGTCGAGCTCACGGGCACGTCCGTCGACGAGCTGCCGGCCTACTGGACGGAACGTCTGGACGGCACCATCCGGGCCTCCTCCCTGGACGAGGCCGTGGTGCGCGCCGACGAGCTCATCGCCGAGGCGCTCCCCACCCCGACGCCCACGCCGACGCCGAGCGTCACGCCGAGCCCGTCGCCGTCGCCGTCCACCAGCGCGAAGCCGTCGCCCCGACCGTCCGCGTCCGCCGACGCCGAGGGGGCGTCCGCGTGAGCGTCGACAGCCCGGCGGTGACCCCGCGCCGACGGCGTCCGCTGCGCCTCGCCGAGATCTTCCTGCTGGTCATCGCCCTCGCGGGAGGCATCGGCGGCTTCGCGATGGTGGGGCTGTCGATCCGCGGCGAGCTGCCCGACGGGTTCTGGACCCGCAGCCTGCTGCTGGCCGCCACCGCCCTGGTCGCGCACGTCGTCCTGCGTCTGCGCGCCCCGTGGGCCGACCAGGTGATCCTGCCGGCCGTCGTGCTGCTCAACGGGATCGGCCTCGCCATGATCTGGCGCCTGGAGATCTCCGGCTCCCGCGCCATGGCCGGCGCCTCCGCGGCCGGCAACCTCCAGGCGTCCCTCATCGGGGCCACCGTCGCCTTCGCGATGCTCTGGCTGCTGCGGGACCACCGCTGGCTGCGGCGGTACACGTACACCGCGATGCTGGTCGGTCTGGCCCTGGTCGCCCTGCCCCTGATCCCCGGCCTCGGCCAGGAGATCAACGGTGCCCGCATCTGGATCACGGTCGGCGGCTTCTCCCTGCAGCCCGCCGAGTTCGCGAAGATCGCGTTCGCCGTGTTCTTCGCCGGCTACCTCGTGGTCAACCGCGACACGCTCGCCCTCGCCGGGCCGAAGATCCTCGGGCTGCACCTGCCGCGCCTGCGCGACCTCGGACCGATCCTCGTGGTGTGGGCCGCGTCCCTGGTCGTCCTCGTCATGCAGCGCGACCTCGGTACGTCGCTGCTGTTCTTCGGCCTGTTCGTCGCCATGCTGTACCAGGCGACCGCCCGGTCGAGCTGGATCCTGCTGGGCCTGACGATGTTCGCCGCCGGAGCGCTGGCGGCCGCCCAGCTGTTCCCGCACGTCGGCGCGCGCATCGACGTCTGGCTGCACCCCTTCGACGCCGCCCAGTACGAGCGTGACCCCGGCGGGTCGTACCAGCTCGTGCAGGGCATGTTCTCCATGGCGAACGGCGGCCTGTTCGGCACCGGCTGGGGCGAGGGCCGGCCCTTCCAGATCCCGTACGCCTTCTCCGACTTCATCTACGCCGCCCTCGGCGAGGAGCTCGGCCTCACCGGCCTCGCGGCCATCCTCCTGACCTACCTGCTCGTCGTGCAGCGCGGTTTCAAGGCCGCCCTCACGGTGCGCGACGGGTTCGGCAAGCTGCTCGCCGGCGGTCTCGCGTTCGTCATGGCGCTGCAGATCTTCGTCGTCGTCGGCGGCATCACGCGCGTCATCCCGCTGACCGGCCTCACCCTGCCCTTCATGGCGCAGGGCGGGTCGTCGCTGCTCGCGAACTGGATCGTCATCGCCCTGCTGCTGCGCATCTCCGACATCGCCCGCCGACCCTCCGACCTGCCCGTGCGCGGCCACGTCTCGGCGGGCGGGGCGCGCGAGCCGGAACCGATCCTCGTGGGGGCGCCCGACGGCGAGGACGCCACCGGCCCCGAGGGCACGCCCGCGCAGGGCAGCCCGCTGCCCCGACGACGCATCGCCGACCGCGACGGGGACAGCACCGGGACACCGGCCGCACCCACCGAGAGAATCGACCCCGACCAGCACCCCGAGGGAGGTGACCAGCGGTGAACACCACGACCCGCCGCCTCGCCTCCATCGTCATGGTCATGTTCCTGGCGCTGCTCGTCTCCACGACGTGGATCCAGTTCTTCCGGGCCGACGACCTCAACTCCGACCCGCGCAACGCCCGCGCCCTGTACGAGCAGTTCGGCACGGACCGCGGACCGATCGTCGTCGGCGGCGAGGCCATCGCCAGCTCGGTCCCCGTGGACGACGAGTGGAACTACCAGCGCGAGTACGCCCAGGGCCGCCTGTACGCCCCGCTGACCGGCTACTACTCGCTGGTGAGCGGCACCTCCGGCATCGAGCGGGCCGAGAACGACTTCCTCGCCGGCACCGCGGACGCCCTGTGGGTCGACCGCCTGCAGAACGTCCTCACCGGCACGGACGCGCAGGGGTCGGCGGTGGAGCTCACCATCGACCCCGCCGCCCAGCAGGCGGCGTGGGACGCGCTCGGCGACCAGCGGGGCGCCGTCGTCGCCCTGGAGCCCTCCACGGGACGGATCCTCGCCCTCGTGGCGAAGCCGACGTTCGACCCGAACGACCTCGCCTCGCACGACACGGGCGACGCCAACGAGGCGTACCTCGACCTGCTCAACGACCGGGACAAGAAGCCGCTGGAGAGCCGCGCGACCGCGACGATCTACCCACCGGGGTCGACGTTCAAGCTGGTCACCACGGCCGCGGCGCTGGAGAGCGGCGACTACGAGCCCGACACCGTCGTCCCGGCGCCCTCGACCTACACCCTCACGGGCACCCGCACGGACGTCGGGAACTTCGCCGGCACGTCGTGCGCGTCGTCGGGCGAGATGACGCTCGCCGACGCGCTGCGGATCTCCTGCAACACCGCCTACCTCGGGCTCGCCGGGGACCTCGGCGCCGAGGCCATGGACGAGCAGGCGGAGAAGTTCGGCTACGGCAGCTCGTTCAGCATCCCCTTCGCCTCGGCCGTGAGCCAGTACGACCCCGACGCGAGCAGCATGTCGACCGACCGGGTCGAGCTGTCGGGCATCGGCCAGGGCAGCGTGGCGGCCACCCCGCTGGAGGTCGCGATGACGTCCGCCGCCATCGCCAACGGCGGCGAGCTGATGGAGCCCTACTCGGTGGAGCGGGTGCGCAACCCCGAGCTCGAGGTCGTCTCCGAGACGCGGCCCTCCAGCCTCGGCGACGCCGTGTCCAGCAGCACCGCCGCCGCGCTCACCGACATGATGGTGAGCGTCGTCGAGGACGGCTCGGGCACCAGCGCGCAGATCTCGGGCGTGCGGGTCGCCGGCAAGACGGGCACCGCGCAGCACGGCGACAACTCCGAGCCGCCGCACGTGTGGTTCACGGGCTTCGCGCCGGCGGACGACCCGCAGGTCGCCGTGGCCGTCGTCGTGGAGAACGGCGGCGACCTGGGCGGCCAGGCGACCGGCGGCTCCGTCTCCGCCCCCATCGCGAAGGCCGTCATGGAAGCGGTGCTGAACGGATGAGGCCGGCGGTGGGCATCTCCCTGGGCGACCGCTACCGCCTGACGCGGCGCATCGCCGTCGGCGGCATGGGCGAGGTGTGGGTGGCCGACGACGGCTACCTGGGCCGCGACGTCGCCGTGAAGGTGCTGCGCGAGGAGTACACCGGCCACGAGGACTTCCTCAAGCGGCTGCGGACGGAGGCGCGCAACAGCGCCGCCCTGTCGCACCCGAACATCGCGCAGATGTACGACTACGGCGAGCAGGACGGCGCCGGGTTCCTCGTCATGGAGCTCGTGCTGGGCGAACCGCTGGCCGACCTGCTGGAGCGCGAACCCGTCATCGCGCCGCGCCACCTCCTGCCGATCCTGTCGGCCACGGCGCGCGGCCTGCACCACGCCCACCTGGCGAAGGTGGTGCACCGCGACGTCAAGCCGGGCAACATCCTGCTGGAGCACAACACCCGCGCGGTGAAGATCACCGACTTCGGGGTGTCCCTGGCGGCGAACCAGGCGACGATGACGGCGACGGGCATGGTGATGGGCACCGCCCAGTACCTCTCCCCGGAGCAGGCGGTCGGGCAGCCCGCGACGCCGGCGTCCGACCTGTACGCCCTGGGCATCGTGGCGTACGAGGCGACGGCGGGACGGCGGCCGTTCACCGGCTCCACCCCGGTGGACATCGCGGTCGCGCACGTCAACAGCGCGGTGCCCCCGCTGCCGACCACCGTGCACCCGGGCCTGGTCGACGTGATCATGCGGCTGCTCGCCAAGGACCCGGGCCGCCGACCGGCCTCGGGGGAGGCCCTGGCCAACGAGCTGGACGCGCTCGCCCACGAGATCGCGGAGGACCCGCTGGGCGCCCGGTCGCGCGCCGCGCGCCGCGCCGCCCGCACGGGGAAGCCCGCGCCGGTCCGGCACGCCCGCCCCGACGACGCCCAGGGCCGCACCGACACGCCGTCGGACGTCCCCGCCGCGCCGCGGCAGCGCACGCGTCCCGACCCCGTGCCGACCCGCCCGCCCACGGCCCCCGAGTCGCCGCGCGACACCCCGCCGCCGCCCCGGTCCTACCCGGCGCGGCGCGACCTGCGCAGCACCTCCATGCACCGCCCCACCCCGCCGCAGGGCACGCGCAGCCGCAGCGACCTGCACCGGCCGGACGACCCGCCGGCCCGGCGCGCGTCGACGACGACGGGCCAGCGCCTGGGCCCCCTCGGCCGCTTCTCGTGGCCCCTGCTCGCGCTCCTGGGACTGCTGGTCGTGCTCGCCGTCGCGTCCGTCGTCAGCGGTCTCCTGGGCGGTTCCGACGGTGACGACGGCGCCTCCGGCGCCCTGACGGCCGCGACCACGCGGATCGGCGTGATGTCGCAGGCGTCGACCGTGCCCGACTCTGGGATGATGCTCCCAGAACCGTCGCCCCTGCTGGGGGCGGCCACGACCGAGAAGGACGTCTGAGTGGTGGACAACACTCCCCGCGTGCTCGCGGGACGGTACGAGGTCGGTGAGCTCATCGGCCGTGGAGGCATGGCCGAGGTGCACATCGGCCACGACGCACGCCTCGGCCGCACCGTCGCCATCAAGGTGCTCCGGTCCGACCTGGCGCGCGACCCGTCGTTCCTCGCCCGGTTCCGCCGCGAGGCGCAGTCGGCCGCCGCCCTGAACCACCCGGCGATCGTCGCGGTGTACGACACCGGCGAGGACATCTCCACCGACCCGACCGGCAACCAGGTCCACATCCCGTTCATCGTCATGGAGTACGTCGAGGGCCACACGGTCCGCGACATCCTCGCCGACGGCGCCGCGGTGCCGATCGAGGAGGCCGTGGAGATCACGGTCGGGATCCTCAGCGCCCTGGAGTACTCGCACCACGCGGGCATCGTGCACCGCGACATCAAGCCGGCGAACGTCATGATCACGCCGACGGGCGCGGTCAAGGTGATGGACTTCGGCATCGCGCGCGCGGTGGCGGACTCCGCGGCGACGATGACCCAGGGCCAGGCCGTCATCGGCACGGCCCAGTACCTGTCGCCCGAGCAGGCGCGCGGCGAGCAGGTCGACGCCCGCAGCGACCTGTACTCGACCGGTTGCGTCCTGTTCGAGCTGCTGACGGGGCGCCCGCCGTTCGTGGGCGACTCCCCGGTCGCGCTCGCCTACCAGCACGTGGGCCAGGAGGCGCAGCGCCCGTCGGAGATCGCGAGCGACGTCCCCGACGTGCTGGACCGCATCACCCTCAAGGCGCTGACGAAGAACCGCGACCACCGCTACTCGTCCGCCGCGGAGTTCCGTGCGGACCTCGAGTCGGCGATGCGCGGCGGTTCGGTGACGGCCCCCATGCTGGGCATGGGTGCGGCCGCGATGGGCGCCGGCTACGCCGCCACGCAGGTCCTGGGCGACCCGGCGGGCACGCAGGTCATGAACCCGACGCAGGCCGCGCCGTGGGGTGCGACCGGGCTGCCCGCCGACCAGACGGGGGTCGGGTCACCCAACCCGCCCGACGAGGACGAGAAGCCGAACCGCAAGGCCCTCATGTGGACGCTGATCGCGATCGGCGTCATCGCGCTGGCGACGATCATCACCCTGCTGGTGCTGAACAGCGGGAACGACGAGCCGGAGACGGTCGTCGTCCCCGAGCTCTCGTCGACGATGAGCCGCACCGAGGCGCAGCGGGCGATCACCGACGTCGGGCTGGTGTACTCCGAGCGCATCGACGGCGAGTCGGAGGAGCCCGAGGGCACGCTGACGAGGTCCGACCCGGGCTCCGGCGAGCAGGTCGCCGTCGGCAGCACCGTCGAGGTGTACTTCTCCGGCGGTCCGGAGACCTTCCCGATGCCGGACGTCACCGGCATGAGCCTCGACGACGCCCAGGACGCGATCGAGGAGGCGGGCCTGTCCGTCGGTGACGTCTCCGAGCAGGCGCAGGCCGGCGCCGAGGAGGACGAGGTCATCTCCTCCGCCCCCGGCCCGCGCGAGGCCGTCAACCCCGGCGACACCGTCGACCTCGTGGTCGCGAGCGGCCAGGTCGACCTGCCGAACCTCATCGGTCAGACGGAGGAGTCCGCGAAGGCGACGCTCGACGACCTCGACCTGCGCTACGACACCGAGTCGATGCCCGTGGACGACGCCGGCGACGTCGGCAAGGTCGTGCAGCAGTCGCCCGAGGCGGGCACGGTCGGCCAGGACACCCGGATCACCCTCACCATCGGTGAGGAGCCGGAGGCCGAGATGGTCGACGTCCCGGAGGTCACGGGGATGTCCGCCGACGACGCCGTGTCGACGCTCAGCAGCGAGGCCAACCTGAACGCCGTGCAGACCACCGCGGGCTCGGAGGAGTACTGCCCGGGCTACGTGACGGCGTCGGACCCGCCCGCCGGGACCGAGGTCGAGGTCGGCAGCAACGTGACGATCACCGTGTCGACCGGTGCTCCCGGGCAGGACTGCTCCGCGGGCGGTCCCACCCCGGCCGCGACCGAGGACGAGGGTGACGACGACAGCGGTCCGCCGTCCCCCTGACAGGTCCGCGCAGGAATCACGGAGCCCCGCCGCCGACACGGAGAGTGTCGGCGGCGGGGCTCCGTCGTGCGCGAGGTGATGCGGCGCGGCCGCTGAGGGCTCAGGCCACGTGCACCAGGGGGGCCATGCCGGCGGACCGCTCGACGGCGCCGGCGTCGCCGCAGACGGCGAGCCAGTTCGCGAGCAGCCGGTGGCCGCCCTCGGTGAGCACGGACTCCGGGTGGAACTGCACGCCGTGCAGCGGCAGGTCACGGTGCTGGAGCCCCATGACGACGCCGTTGGCGGTCGTGCAGGTGACCTCGAGCTCGGCCGGGACGGTGTGCGGCTCGACGGCGAGCGAGTGGTAGCGGGTCGCGGTGAAGGGCGCGGCGAGTCCGTCGAGCACGCCCACGCCGTCGTGCTCCACGAGGCTCGTCTTGCCGTGCATGAGCTCGGGCGCGTGCGACACCGTCGCGCCGTACACCTCGGCCAGGGCCTGGTGGCCGAGGCAGACGCCCAGCATGGGCGTCGCCGAGCGGGCGCAGGCCCGGATGACGTCCTCCGACGACCCGGCCTCCTTGGGCGTGCCCGGCCCGGGCGAGACCAGCACGCCGTCGAAGGGCGTCCCGTCGGAGTGCCAGAAGCGGCCGTCAGCGTCGGGCTCGGGCACGGCGTCGTTGCGCACCACGGTGGTGCGCGCGCCGAGCTGGTCGAGGTAGCCGACGATCGTGTACACGAACGAGTCGTAGTTGTCGACGACGAGGATGGAGGTCATGGGTGCGCCTCGACGGTGTTGTCGTTGATGGGGACGTACTCGGAGAACCAGGGGAAGACCCACTCGAAGCAGACCCAGACGGCCGCCGCGAGGAGGATCAGGACCAGCAGCACGCGGAGCCACACGGGCCCCGGCAGGGCGCGCCACAGCAGGCCGTACATCATCTCACCCCCGTCGGGACGAGGGTAGCGGCCGCCGCCTGGACGTCGTAGCCGGCGTCCAGCAGCTCGGCCGGGGTGCCCTCGCTGACGGGCGCCCAGTAGTCCAGCTCGCCGTGCACGATGTACCGCTGCGCCGCGGAGTACATGGGGTGGCAGGCCGTCATGGTGATGAACCGCCGGGTGAGCTCGGGGACGGGCTCGCCGGGCATCAGCCCGGGCACGGGGGAGACCACCTCGACCTGGTGGGGCCACACGATCTGGTGCTCCGTCATCTTGTACACGTACCAGGTGTCCTTGGTACGGACGATGAGCGCGTCACCCTTCTTCAGCTCGGCCACCCGGTGGAACGGCTTGCCGTACGTGGTGCGGTGGCCCGCCACGGCGAAGTTGCCGACGTCGCCCGGCATCGCGGTGCCCGGGTAGTGGCCGATGCCGAGCCGGTCCAGCACCGTCGCCTTGTCGACGCCCTGCGCGACCGGCTCCTCGTAGTCGCCACCCCAGCGGGGCACGTAGAAGCGCGCGAACACGTCCTCCAGCGGCGGCTCGTCCAGCACCGGCGGCTCCCCGCGGTGCTCCGTCGCGACGGCCGGACCCTCGTCGGCCTCCGTCACCACGGGCGGGTCCGGCCAGTCCTGGGCCGCCATCACCTCGGTGTGCACCCGGTCCGCCTGCACGTCGGTCCACCAGAGCTGCCAGACGACGAACAGGCCGAGGAACACCCCGGCGGTGATGAGCAGCTCGCCGACGAACCCGACGACCGCGCCGAGCACCCCGCCACGGTGCCGCACCCGGCCGTGCGCGGGCGGGGCCGGTGCTCCGGGGGGCGGGCCGCTCGGTACGGCGTCCCGCACGTGCCTCACGAGAACACGTCCGTGCCCTCGGGCACCTCGGCGTGCTCGAGCTCCTTGCCGCCCGTGTAGGCCGGCATCTCGATCGCGTCCTCGCGCCGCACGTCGTAGCCGAGGCCGATCCAGTCGACGTACTGCCGGTACACGCCCACCCCGGGCGACGAGTCGAGGGACGCCTGGAGACGGTCCGGGTCCCCGATCGCCTCGACGACGTACGGCGGGGAGTACACCCGTCCGTGCAGCAGCAGGATGTTCCCCGAGCAGCGGAACGCGCTCGTCGACGTCACCCGCTGCCCCTGGAGCGTCATCGCCTCCGCTCCGCCCGCCCACAGGGCGTTGATCACGTGCTGCAGGTCCTGCTGGTGCACCACCAGGTCGTCGGGCCGCACGCCCTCGACGTCCAGCGCCGACGACGGCGCGTCCTCGAGGGCGACGGTGAGCCCGGTCCCGGCGACCGGCCACGCCCCGGACGCGACGCCCTCGCGGGCACGCAGGTCGGTGCCGCGCGACGGGACGTCCTGCGCCACGGCATCGCTCAGGGCGTCGATCTCGTCGTCGAGGGTCGTGACCTGCTCGGTGAGCTCCTCGACCCGGTCCGACTCGTCGGCGACGACGGACGCGAGGTCCTCGCTGTGCCGGTCCTGGTCGTCGTCGTCGAGCTGCGCCGAGACAGTGAACAGGACCCCGGACAGGCCGAGCACGGTCCCGACGAGGATCCCGGAGCGGATCCGTGGGCTCATGTCAGGCCTTCCTGGTCGATGACGATGCACGGGCGCGGCGTGCTGGCCACTACGCTAGACGACGAACCGTCGTCGGCGTGCAGGCCCGTCCTCACGTCGCACCAGAGCTGACAGGAGTCCAGCCGTGTCCGAGTCGAAGTCGTCGAAGCCGGAGAAGAAGAAGGCCGAGCCCGTGGCCGTGCCGGGACGGACGTCGCTGAACCCGCGCTGGCTCGTCCCGACCATGCTGACGCTCATGATCGCGGGTCTCGCGTGGATCGTCACCTACTACCTGACGAGCCAGAACCTGGGCCTGCCGATCCCGGCCCTCGGCAACTGGAACCTCGTCGTCGGCTTCGTGCTGATCATCTCCGGCTTCGCGCTGACGACCCGCTGGAAGTAGGGCTGTACAAGTACACGGGTGTGATTCCACACCTGTGTACAACCCTGGGGACAGTCCTCAGAACAGGTTGATCAGGGCGGGCACGGTCGAGTACTTCCAGACCGTCAGCCCGACGAGCGCGACGGCGACGACGGCGGGCAGCGCCCACCCGACCAGTCGTTGCCGCTCGCGCGGGGCGGCCGCGTACCCGGCGCCGATCACCAGGCCCACGACCAGCCCGCCCACGTGCGCCTGCCAGGCGATGCCCCCGACGAAGAGCGGCAGCGCCATGTTGATCGCGATGAGGACGACGATCTGTCCGGCGTCGCGTCCCATGCGCCGCAGCACCGGGATGATCGCGCCGAACAGGCCGAACACGGCGCCGGACGCCCCCACGACGGCCTGCATCCAGCTCGCCTCGTAGGGCGACGCCAGCAGCAGCACGCCGACCGAGCCGCCGACGGCCGCCAGGACGTACAGCGCGAGGAAGCGCGCCCGGCCGAACGCCTGCTCGAGGAACGGTCCGACGAGCCACAGCGCGTACATGTTGAACAGGATGTGCAACGGGCTGCGCGAGTGCAGGAACGCCGCCGTGAGGAACCGCCAGGGCTCCTCCTGCGCGATCCACGGAGCGAACGCCCACTGCGACGTCCACGAGGGCGTCGTGAGCTGCAGGACCCAGCTCACCGCGCACAGCGCGATGATCGTCAGGGTCACCACGGGCCGGCCCTCGCGCACCGTCGCCCCGAACAGGGTGCGGGCGCTGCGCGTCGACCGCGCCGCCTGGGCGACGCAGTCGACGCACTGCACACCGACCGCGGCCGGACGCTGGCACTCGGGGCACGTGGGGCGCCCGCAGCGCTGGCAGCGGACGTAGGCGACCCGGTCCGGGTGACGCGGGCACACCGGGGCCTCGCCCCCCTGCTGCGGGGCTGGCTGTGGCGTGGAGATGGCTCGGCCCTCCGCGGGTCGGGTCGGTCGGTCCGGGTCGGGGGAGGTCAGTCCTCGATCGTGACCGAGTTGATGACGATGTCCTCGACCGGGCGGTCGCCCGGGCGGGTGCGGGTCGTGCCGATGGCGTCGACGACCGTGCGGGACTCGTCGTCCGCGACCTTGCCGAAGATGGTGTGCTTGCCGTTCAGCCACGGGGTCTCCGTGGTGGTGATGAAGAACTGCGAGCCGTTGGTGCCCTCGACCTCGCCCGAGACCGGGTTGCGCCGCTTGCCGGCGTTCGCCATCGCGAGGATGTACTTCTCCGAGAAGCCGAGCTCGGGGTGGATCTCGTCGTTGAAGGTGTAGCCGGGGCCACCGGTGCCGGTGCCCAGGGGGTCACCGCCCTGGATCATGAAGTTGTCGATGACCCGGTGGAAGATCACGCCGTCGTACAGGGGGTCGGTGCGCTCGGCGCCCGTGCGCGGGTCGGTCCAGGCCTTCGTGCCCTGGGCGAGCCCGACGAAGTTGGCGACCGTCTTCGGAGCGTGGTCCGGGAGCAGCTCGATACGGATGTCACCGGCGGAGGTGTGCAGGGTTGCGAACATGTTTCCCATTCTGGCACCTGCGGCCGTCCGTCGGGCCGAGGGGCGTGTGACGGTGCGCTCGGGGAGCCTCGGTGGCAGAGTGGGGTCATGGTGCAGACCCCGAAGATCGACACGGACAAGGTGAAGGACTCGGCCGCCGAGGTCGCGGCCGCACTGGTCGGTGCGGGCTCCCGCGCCGCCGACGGTGCCCGCGACGCAGCAGGTCAGGCCAAGGACTGGGCGTCGCCGCGCGTGGACTCGTTCGTCGAGTGGCTCCGCCCGCGCGCCGAGAAGGCCTGGAACGACAGCGTGCAGGCCGCGGCCCCGCGCGTCGAGCAGGCCGCGACCAAGGCCGGGCCGCTGGTCGACACGGCCCACGAGAAGATCGTCGACGAGTACCTGCCGAAGCTGGTGACGGCGTTCAATGCCGCCGCGGCTCGCGCGGGCGCCACCGCGGAGGAGGTGGCGAAGGCCGCTCACAAGGCGGCCAAGGAGGCGGAGAAGGCCGCCAAGAAGCAGCAGCGCAAGGGCCGACGGCGCAAGGCGCTCGTGTGGACGGCCGTCCTCGGTGCGACCGCGGCCGCCGGGTACGCGTTCTACCGTCGCGCCCAGCCGCAGAACGACCCCTGGGCCGAGCCGTGGGAGCAGTCCACCGCCCCGGACTTCGACGGCGCCGCCCGGGACGCCCGGCACGTCGTCGGTGACGCCGCGGAGGCCGTCGGCGAGGCCGCCGGTGCCGCCGTCGCCAAGAGCCGTGAGGCCGGCGAGAAGCTGACGGAGAAGGCGGCGGAGGTCCGCGAGGACGTCGCCGCCCGCGCGTCCCGCGCCCGCAAGAAGACGGGCGAGGCCGCCGAGGACGCCGCCGAGGCGGTGGAGGACGCCGGCCGCGCTGTCGAGGACAAGACCGGCGACACGGACGACACCAAGTAGTTCGTCCCGACGCAGACGACGAGAGCCCCCGTCCTCACCGGACGGGGGCTCTCGTGTCAGCGCCGAATGACGGTCCGCACTGGACGTAGCTGGAGTACGCAGGTGTCCGGGTTGTACTCGGAAACCTCGGCCGTGAAGCGGGCCCTGTCCCCCTGGCCGACCGTCTCGGGGATGTCGCCGGCGAGATGCAGGTCGTGCACGATGTTCACATCTCTGAACTGAAACACAGGCCCCGTCCCTGCAGCGGAGGGGTCAACGTCACCCTGCTGGATCAGGAAGTCGTACCTCGTGCTGTAGTCGCCATGCAGAGCCATGTACACGAACGTCCCATTGAACTGGATCTCTTGGCCCTGGTACTTCTTGGCAAACGCACCGATGAGCTCGGAGCAGTTGTCCCGCTCGTCGAGCACTGCGGCCATCTCGTCACTTGACTTGCGGGTAAGCACCCCTGGGTCACCAATGCCGTCAGCGCCCTCCTTCACCCCTGTGCCCGCCACATCCTCCGACGCTTTCGTTTCGAGCTCAGACTCGTCCTCGTCAGTCTGCACCCCTTCCAAGGCCGAGTCCCCACCGCATGCCCGTTCCACGGTGAGTCGCGGTTGCTCCACTGCCGCATCACCTGCAAGGGGCAACTGATCGCACACGGTCCAGTTCGACTCGTCCACCACGCCGAAGAGGCCACCACCGATGATCTCTGCCTCGTCTGAAATGCCGGCGCGGTCGATGTCGCTCAACGCAACGTCGAGTTGTTGACCCACCACATCCGGCATCGTCGGCGGCTCCCCGTCGCTGCACCCCGCCACTACCGCCAGAATCACCAACGCACCAACCACTACTCCAGCACGCAACGAACTTCCTCCCCAAGACCGGTCAAACGCCCACACGCTAGCCGTCCGGTTGGAGGAGTTCAGCAATCCCGGTGGGTGAACTCCGTTCTCAAGGTGCCTTTACTCGGCTACTGAAGTGCTTCCAACACGACGAGAGCCCCCGTCCGTTGAGGACGGGGGCTCTCGTCGTGGATGGTGGAGCCAAGGGGACTCGAACCCCTAACCCCCTGCTTGCAAAGCAGGTGCGCTACCAATTGCGCCATGGCCCCGAGGGGGAGGTTCGACGAGCCGGGGGCTCAGTCGAGGGTGTCGGTGACCTCGGTCCACAGGTCCCGGTCGGCCGCGTCGGTGGAGACCCGGCGCCAGACGAGGTAGCCCGCCGCAGCGGCGAGCAGCACGATCATCAGCTTCTTCATGCTGGACCTCCTCGTCGGATGTGGGGCTAGGAGGACTTGAACCTCCGACCTCTTCCTTATCAGGGAAGCGCTCTAACCGTCTGAGCTATAGCCCCATGCACGCTGCTCCGAGAAGCGCGTGCAGCACGGAACATTACCGTACCGGTGGTCCTGCCCCCAAACCCGGCGGGGGCAGGACCGGTGTGACGTCCGTCGCGGTCGGCGACGGAGCCCGTCACTCGTCCGTCAGCGTGAGGTGGATGCCCCCGACCAGCGCCGCCGTGATGTTGTACAGCATCGCCATGATCGTGGCGATGGCGGTCAGCAGCACGATGTTCACCAGCGCGATGAGCGTCGCCAGGGACACCATGCGCTCGAACTCGACGAACTGGGTGAGGTTCACGGCCTGCGGGCCGAGCGTCTCCACCATGAACTCCTGGATCGTGGCGAACGTGCCCAGCGAGTTCAGTGAGTACCAGACGACGACCGTCGCGACGACCGTCATGACGCCGATCGCGACCGACAGCAGGAACGCCAGCTTCATGATCGACCACGGGTCGATGCGCGACACCGACAGGCGGACGCGGCGTGGGCTGCCCAGCGCCGCCTCCTCGACGGGCTCGGGGGCGTCGTTCCCGCCCGTCTGCTCCGGCTGCGCCGTGCCGTGCACGCCGCCCGCCGAGTAGTGCATCTGGGGGCGCGACGCCGACTCCGTGGCGTCCGCCGGCGGCGGCGTGGCGGACGAGCCCTGCGCGGGCTGCGACCCCGCGACGCTCGCGGATGCCGACGACGCGGCCGACTGGACCTTCTTCGCGGCGGTGCGGGCCGCCGCGAGGGCGGCGGCGGCGGCCTTCACGGCACCGTCCTTGACGGCCGTGCCCGGCGCGGTGGCCTCGTCGGACGCCGGTGCGGCGGTCGGCGTGGGCTGGGACGCGACACCGGTGGATGCCGCACCGTTCGATGCGGCGCCGTTGGATGCGGCGCCGTTCGACGAGCCCGTCGCGGTGCTCTTCGTGCCCGGGACCGACGCGGCGTCGGTCGTGCCCGCGTCCGAGGCGTCCACGGGGGCCAGCGGCTGCGTGCTGTCCGCGGCCGCCTCCGCCGTCCTCGTCCCCGCCTTCGGCGAGGTGTTGTCGCTGGCCATCAGCTGTTACCGTCCCCGGTCTCGTCCTGCTGCTCCGGCGTGCTCGCCGGGGCCTCGTCGGTGAGCCCGTCCTCGACGGGCTGCTCCTCCACGCTAGCCGACTCGTCGTCCTCACGACGCTCGACGTTCCGGGCGATCGCGATGATGCGGTCCTTCTTGGCCGGCTTGGCGAACGTGACGCCCTGCGTGTTGCGGCCCGTCAGGTTCACCTCGTCGACGCGTGAGCGCACGATCTTGCCCTGCTGCATGATGACGAGCACCTCGGTGTCGTCCTCGGTGACCAGGGCCCCGACGAGGTCGCCGCGGGCCTCCACGAGGTTCGCGACCTTGATGCCGTAGCCGTTGCGGCCCTGGACGCGGTACTCGTCGATGCGGGTGCGCTTCGCGAAACCGCCCTCGGTGACGACGAACAGCGCGGTGTCGGGACGCACGACGTCCGCGGCCAGCAGCTCGTCGCCCTCGCGGAACTTCATGCCCGTGACGCCCGACGTCGCGCGGCCCATCGGGCGCAGCGTCTCGTCGTCGGCCGCGAACCGGATGGACTGGCCCTTGCGGGACACGAGGATGAGCTCGTCGTCGGAGTTCACCAGGCGGGCGGCGACCAGCTCGTCCGCGTTCCCCTCGTCGTCCTCGCGCAGGTTGATCGCGATGAGGCCACCGCTGCGCGGGGAGTCGTAGTCCGTCAGCCGCGTCTTCTTCACGAGGCCACGACGCGTGGCGAGCACGAGGTGCTCGGCGGCGTCGTAGTCGCGCAGCGCGAGGACCTGGGCGATGCGCTCGCCCGGCTGGAACGCCAGCAGGTTCGCGACGTGCTGACCCTTGGCGTCCCGGCCGCCCTCGGGCAGCTCGTAGCCCTTCGCGCGGTAGACGCGGCCGGCGTCCGTGAAGAACAGCAGCCAGTTGTGCGTCGTGGTGACGAAGAAGTGCTCGACGATGTCGTCCTCGCGGAGCTTGGCGCCGGTCACCCCCTTGCCGCCGCGGCGCTGCGCCCGGTAGTTGTCCGACCGCGTGCGCTTGGCGTAGCCGCCGCGCGTGATCGTGACGACCACGTCCTCCTCGGGGATGAGGTCCTCGACGGACATGTCCCCGTCGTACGGGAGGATCGTCGTGCGGCGCTCGTCGCCCCACTTGTCGGTGACCTCGTCGAGCTCGGCGCCGACGATGTCCCGCTGACGCTCCGGGCGCGCGAGGATGTCGCGGCAGTCGACGATCACGGCCTCGAGCTTGGCGTGCTCCTCGAGGATCTTCTGCCGCTCGAGCGCGGCCAGGCGGCGCAGCTGGAGCGCGAGGATGGCGTTCGCCTGCACCTCGTCGATCCCGAGCAGCTCGATGAGGCCCGTGCGGGCCTGCTCGACGTCGGGGGAGCGGCGGATGAGCGCGATGACCTCGTCCAGCGCGTCGAGCGCGCGGAGGTAGCCCACGTAGACGTGGATCTTGTCCTCGGCCTCGCGCAGCTCGAACGCGGTGCGGCGGCGCACGACGTCGATCTGGTGCGTCGTCCAGTGGCGCACGAACGCGTCGAGGCTGAGCGTGCGCGGCACCTCGTCGACGAGCGCGAGCATGTTCGCGCTGAAGTTCTCCTGCAGGGGCGTGTGCTTGTACAGGTTGTTCAGCACGACCTTGGCCACCGCGTCGCGCTTGAGCACGATGACGAGGCGCTGGCCGGTGCGGCCCGACGTCTCGTCGCGGATGTTCGCGATGCCCTGGATGCGGCCGTCGTTGACGAGGTCGGCGATCTTCGCCGCGAGGTTGTCCGGGTTGACCATGTAGGGCAGCTCGGTGATGACGAGGCAGATCCGGTTCTGGATCTCCTCGATGTTCACCACCGCGCGCATGGTGATGGAGCCGCGACCGGTGCGGTACGCCTCCTCGATGCCCTTGGTGCCGAGGATCTGCGCGCCGGTCGGGAAGTCCGGGCCCTTGATCCGCTTCATGAGGGCCGCGAGCAGCTCCTCCTTCGACGCGTCCGGGTTCGCCAGGTGCCAGCGGACGCCCTCGGCGACCTCACGGAGGTTGTGCGGCGGGATGTTGGTCGCCATGCCCACCGCGATGCCGGCCGAGCCGTTGACCAGCAGGTTCGGGATGCGCGACGGCAGGACCGTGGGCTCCTGCGTGCGGCCGTCGTAGTTGTCCTGGAACTCGACGGTGTCCTTCTCGATGTCCCGGACCATCTCCAGCGCGAGCGGCGCCATGCGGCACTCGGTGTACCGGGGGGCCGCAGCCGGGTCGTTGCCGGGGGAACCGAAGTTGCCCTGGCCGGCCACCAGCGGGTAGCGCAGCACCCAGTCCTGCACGAGGCGCACGAGGGTGTCGTAGATCGCCGTGTCGCCGTGCGGGTGGTACTTGCCCATGACGTCGCCGACGACGCGCGAGCACTTCGAGAACGAGCGGTCGGGCCGGTAGCCGCCGTCGTACATCGCGTACAGCACGCGCCGGTGCACCGGCTTGAGGCCGTCACGGACGTCGGGCAGCGCGCGCCCGACGATGACGCTCATCGCGTAGTCGAGGTAGCTCCGCTGCATCTCGAGCTGGAGGTCCACCTGCTCGATGCGCCCGTGGCGCACCGCCACGGGGGTCTCGGGGGAGCCGTCCTCGGGGAGGTCGTTCTCGGGGCCCGGGGTCTCGTCCGTCACCGTGTCATCGTTCCTTCCTGCGCCGCCGGGGCGCGGATCCTGTCCTCGTCATCCGATGTACAAGCGGACCGTGCATGGATGTACACGGTCCGCCGGGGTCAGATGTCGAGGAACCGGACGTCCTTGGCGTTGCGCTGGATGAAGCTGCGGCGGGACTCGACGTCCTCGCCCATGAGCACGGAGAAGATCTCGTCCGCCGCGGCCGCGTCGTCCATCGTGACCTGCAGCAGCGTGCGGTGCTCCGGGTCCATCGTGGTGTCCCACAGCTCGCTGTAGTCCATCTCGCCCAGACCCTTGTACCGCTGGATCCCGTTCTCCTTCGGGATCCGCTTGCCGCTCGCCAGGCCCTCCTTGAGGAACGCGTCGCGCTCCCGGTCGGAGTACACGTAGTCGTGCGGGGCGTTCGACCACTTGAGCCGGTACAGCGGCGGCTGGGCGAGGTACACGTGCCCGTGCTCGATGAGCGGACGCATGTAGCGGAACAGCAGCGTGAGGAGCAGCGTGCAGATGTGCTGGCCGTCGACGTCGGCGTCGGCCATGAGCACGATCTTGTGGTACCGCAGCCGCGCGATGTCGAAGTCCTCGCCGATGCCCGTGCCGAACGCCGTGATCAGCGCCTGCACCTCGGCGTTCGACAGCGCCTTGTCCAGGCGCGCCCGCTCCACGTTGAGGATCTTGCCGCGCAGCGGCAGGATCGCCTGGTGGTGCGGGTCGCGGCCGCGAACCGCGGAACCGCCCGCCGAGTCACCCTCGACGATGTAGATCTCGCACTCCTCCGGACGGCCCGACTGGCAGTCCTTCAGCTTGCCGGGCATGCCGCCCGAGCTGAGGATGCCCTTGCGCCGGGTCGCCTCGCGCGCCTTGCGGGCCGCGATGCGGGCCTGCGACGCCGAGATCGCCTTGCGGATCACGTCGCGCGCCTCGTTGGGGTGCGAGTCGAACCAGTCGACCAGACGCTCCCGGACCACCCGCTGCACGAACGACTTCGCCTCGGTGTTGCCGAGCTTCGTCTTCGTCTGGCCCTCGAACTGCGGCTCGCCGAGCTTCACGCTGAGCACCGCCGTGAGGCCCTCGCGGATGTCGTCGCCCGTGAGGTTCTCCTCCTTCTCCTTGAGGATCCCCTTCTCCCGGGCGTAGCTGTTGACGAGCGTCGTCAGCGCCGCACGGAAGCCCTCCTCGTGCGTGCCGCCCTCCGTCGTCGAGATCGTGTTCGCGAAGGTGTGCACCGACTCGCTGTACGCCGTCGTCCACTGCATCGCGATCTCCACGGAGATGGTCGCCTCCGTGTCCTCCGCCTCGATGTCGATGACCTCGGGGTGGACGATCTCGGCCTTCTTCGCGCCGTTGATGTGCCGGACGTAGTCCGTCAGACCGCCGTCGTACTTGAAGGTGACCGTGCGCACCGGACCGGCGACCGACTCGGCGTCGTGCACCGCGTCGTCCGGGGAGGCCGTGGCGTCCTCGTCCTGCGCGGCCAGCGCGGCCACCACGTCGCGCGAGTCCAGCGTGCCCGTGACCTCGTCCGGACCGGACACGTGCTCGACGCGCTCGTCGGTCAGCGTGATGCGCAGGCCCTTGTTGAGGAACGCCATCTGCTGGAACCGCGACCGCAGGGTCTCGAAGTCGTAGACCGTCGTCTCGAAGATGCCGGGGTCGGCCCAGAACGTCTGCGTGGTGCCCGTCTGCGTGGACTCGCCGAGCTGCTCCAGGCCCGTGACCGGGTTGCCGCCGTCCGCGAACTCCTGGCGCCACGCGTGACCGTCGCGCTGCACCTCGGTCACCACGCGCGTCGACAGCGCGTTGACCACGGAGATGCCCACGCCGTGCAGACCGCCCGAGACCGCGTACCCGCCGCCACCGAACTTGCCGCCGGCGTGCAGGATCGTCATGACGACCTCGACGGTCGGCTTGCCCTCCGTCGGGTGCATGGCCACCGGGATGCCACGACCGTTGTCGCGGACGCGCACGCCGCCGTCGGCGAGCAGCGTCACGTCGATCGTGTCCGCGTGCCCGGCCAGCGCCTCGTCCACCGAGTTGTCGACGACCTCGTACACGAGGTGGTGCAGGCCTCGCTCGCCGGTGGACCCGATGTACATGCCGGGTCGCTTGCGGACCGCCTCGAGACCCTCGAGGACGGTGATGTTCCCGGCGTCGTAGGCGCCGTCGGATCGCTGTGCCACAGGCGGGAGCACTCCTCGTCGTTCCACGCACGCGACAGGGGCACCCGGACGCGTCCGGGCCGCAGCGCACGGGAATGGCACAGGGGTGGCGTGCCGGCTGCTCGTCGGTGCTCGAATCGGCCCCGGGACGCCCCCCGGAACACCAGACGAGTCTACCGCGAATGCCCGTGAAACCGCGGGTCCGACGCCCCCGCGCGTGTGCGTTGCCCCACGTTTTCCACAGGGTTCTCCACACCTGCCGCGCCGACGGTCAGCCGTACGTGTCGCCGGGCCCCGGACCCCTCACCGAACGGCGTCCGCGGCGGAAGCTCGGCCCCGCCGGACCGAGCACCTGCACCTGCTCCACGACGCCCTCGCCGACCTCCTCGGCGAGCCGTCGCAGCAGGGTCGGCGTCAGCATCCGCACCTGCGTCGCCCACGCCGTGGAGTCCGTGCGGACCACCAGCACCTTGTCCTCGAACGTCTCCGGGACGCAGTGGTCCGCCACCTGGTCGCCCACGACCTCGCGCCACCGGCCGATCACGCCGCCCACCGACACGTCCTGCGTCCAGCCCTTGTCCCGCAGCAGCCGGCCCACGACGTCCGACAGCGTCCGCGGGTCCCGCGCCCCCGGGCCCTTGCGCTCCGTGTGCGGCTCCGCCAGGGGCGAGCGACGCGACGGGGCGCCCGGCCGCAGGCCCTTCGCCCGCGCCGCCGCCTTCGCCCGGTTCAGCGCCTCCCGAGCCACCTCCGACGGCGGCGTGAGGTCGCCGCGGGCCGCGACGGGCCGCGGGTCACGCTCCCGCGGACCGCCCGAGGCGTCGTCGTCCGCCGACGCGTCAGACACGCCGCACCACGCCCGGCGTCACCTCGAAGCGAGCGCCCGCCAGCAGCTCCGGGACGTCCTGCGGCACCGCCGCCGTCACGAGCACCTGGCGGGCGGGCAGCACCAGCTCCGCCAGCCGCTCACGGCGCCGCACGTCCAGCTCCGCGAACACGTCGTCCAGGATCAGCACGGGATCCGCGTCCGAGCCGTGGTCCGGGTCCCAGAAGACCGCATGACCCGTCAGCTCGTCCGCCCCGCCCAGCAGCCGGAACGACGCCAGGCGCAGCGCGAGCGCGAACGACCACGACTCCCCGTGGCTCGCGTACCCCTTCGCTGGCAGGCCGCCGAGGGCCAGCACGAGGTCGTCACGGTGCGGGCCCACCAAGCTCTGCCCGCGCTCCACCTCGGCGTCACGGCGCTCCTGCAGCACGGCGAGCATCGCCTTCTCCAGGTCGCCCTGGTCCGTGCCGTCCGCGGCGTCGAGGACCGCCGAGCGGTACTCGACCACCGCCTCGCCGTCGGAGTCGCTGACCTGCGCGTACGCGTCCGCGACCAGCGGCGCCATGGAACGGACCAACGACGTGCGCCACGCCAGCACCTGCGCGCCGAGCTGCGCGGCCCGGGCGTCCCAGACCTCCAGCGTCGCGGTGTCGGGGGAGCGGCCCGCCGCCCGGTGCCCCCGCAACGACTTCAGCAGGGCGGAACGCTGCCGCAGCACCCGGTCGTAGTCCGCGTGCACGGACGCCGCCCGCGGCAGGAGCTGCACGACGAGCTGGTCGAGGAAACGTCGTCGGCCGTCCGGGTCGCCCTTGACCAGCGCGAGGTCCTCCGGCGCGAACAGCACCGTGCGCAGGATCCCCAGGACGTCCCGCGCCCGGCCGAGCTGACCGCGGTTGATCCGCGCCCGGTTGGCCTTGCCCGCCGTGATCTCCAGCTCCACGGTGGAGGCGCGGTCCGCCCGCACCACGCGGGCGCGCACCACCGCACGGTCCGCGCCCGCCCGGATGAGGGGGGCGTCGTTCGCGACGCGGTGGCTGCCGAGCGTCGCGACGTAGCCGATCGCCTCCACGAGGTTCGTCTTGCCGCGTCCGTTGCGCCCCACGAACGCGTTCGGACCGGGCTCGAGCTCGACGTCGGCCGCCTCGTAGGAGCGGAAGTCCAGCAGAGACAGGTGCGAGACGTACATGGGACCAGTCTCGCGCCGCTTACGTGGCGGGCTTGACCGCGTGCCCGCCGAACTGCTGGCGCAGCGCCGCGACCGCCTTCATGGCGGGCGACTCCGTCTGGCGGGACGCGAAGCGCGCGAACAGCGCGGCGGAGATCACGGGCAGCGGCACCGCGTTGTCGATGGCCTCGTCCACGGTCCAGCGGCCCTCGCCCGAGTCGTCGACCCAGTCGTCGATCGCCGCGAGGCTCGGGTCGTGCTCCAGGGCGAGCACCATGAGGTCCAGCAGCCACGACCGCACCACCGTGCCGCGCATCCACGCCTTCATGGTGCCGTGCACGTCCGTGACCAGGCCGTCCTTCGCCGCGAGGAGCTCGTAGCCCTCCGCGTACGCCTGCATCAGGCCGTACTCGATGCCGTTGTGGACCATCTTCGCGAAGTGCCCGGCGCCGACACCGCCGGCGTGCACGAAGCCCTCCTCGCGGGGACCCTCCGGCCGCAGCGCGTCGAACACCGGCATGAGGAGCTCGACGTCGGCCTCCGAGCCGCCGCACATCAGGCCGTAGCCGTTCTCCAGGCCCCACACGCCGCCGGACACACCCACGTCGACGTAGCCGACGCCGTGCTCGCCCAGCTCGGCCGCGCGCGCCTGGTCCTCCGGGTAGTGGGAGTTCCCGCCCTCGACGACCACGTCGCCCTCGGACAGGAGCGTCCCCAGCTCGCGCACGACGGACCGCGTCGGGTCGCCGGCGGGCACCATCACCCAGACCACGCGTCGCGGGCCGGGGAGGGCCGCCACCAGGTCCGCGAGCGTCGCGACGTCCGACACCTCCGGTCGCGGGTCGTAGCCCGTGACCTCGATGCCGCCGCGACGCAGCCGCTCGCGCATGTTGTTGCCCATCTTGCCCAGACCGACAAGACCCAGGTGGGTGACCATGTGGATAACCTCCGGTAGCCGTCGGTGCGAGCGTAGGGCGCGTCCGTCGCCGCCGCGCGGGCTGCGACGGACCGGGTCAGGACGAGAAGCGGATCGGCACCAGCAGGTAGCGGTACTCCGACGAGTCCTCGCCGTCGAGCGAGCCCTGGCCCGTGAACTCCACCGGCTTGTTGGGGTGGGTGAACGACAGCCGCACGAAGTCGGTGCCCAGCGCACCCAGGCCGTCGAGCAGGAACTGCGGGTTGAACGCCACCTGGATGTCCTCGCCCACCAGGACCGCCTCGAGCGCCTCCGAGGCCTGCGCGTCGTCGCCCTGGCCGGCGTCGAGCACGACCTGGCCCTCGGAGAACGCCAGCCGGATCGGGGTGTTGCGCTCGGCGACCAGCGACACGCGCTTGGCCGCATCGATGAGCGCCTGGGTGGGGACGACGGCGTGGATGGGCGTCGCGTCGGGGAACAGGCGGCGCACGGCCGGGTAGTCCCCGTCGACGAGCTGCGAGGTCGTCTGGCGTCCGCCGGCCTCGAAGCCGATGAGGTCCAGACCCTCGCCGGTGGACAGGCCGATGTTGACCAGGCCGCCGCCCGACCCGAGGGACTTGGCGACGTCGTTGAGCGTGCGGGCGCGCACCAGGGCCACCGTCGAGTAGCCCGGGGTCGCCGGCGTCCACGTCAGCTCGCGCAGCGCGAGGCGGTAGCGGTCCGTGGCGAGCAGCGTGATCCGCTCGCCCTCGATCTCCACGCGGACGCCCGTCAGCAGGGGGAGCGTGTCGTCGCGGCTCGCCGCGACGCTGACCTGCGCGACCGCGTGCGTGAGCGCGTCGCCCGAGACCGTGCCCGTGAGCTCGGGCAGGGTCGGCAGGGACGGGTACTCCTCCACCGGCATCGTCAGCAGCGTGAAGCGGGACGCCCCGCAGGTGAGGACGACCTTGTTGCCCTCCACCGAGACGTCCACCGGCTTGTTCGGCAGGGCACGCGAGATCTCCGCCAGCAGCCGGCCGGAGACGAGCACCGTCCCGGGCTCGGCGACCTCGGCCGCGATCTCGGAGCGTGCCGAGACCTCGTAGTCGAAGCTGGCCAGGACGATCGTGCCGGCGGCGTCCGCCTCGATCCGGACACCGGCGAGCACCGGTGCCGGGGGGCGCGTGGGGAGGGTGCGAGCCGTCCAGGTCACGGCCTCGGCCAGGACGTCGCGCTCGACGCGGAACTTCATCCCACTCCTCAGGTTTCTCGTGCGGTGCGTCGGTGCCGTCCGGGCAGGTGGCGGTACCGCACCGGCCCCCACACTACCGCGCCGAGCCTCGGCCGGTCGGTCGCTCGTCCCGGGCTGCGTCGGGTGATGAAGGCGGGTCGTCCATCCCCTTGAAGAACACGTTCATCGTCGTCATAGCACCTGTGGAATCTGGGGAGAACCGATGTCGCCGCAGGTCAGAGGCCGTGTCGGCGTGTGGGTAGCGGGTGGGGACAACCTGTGGGTGGCCGGCGGTGCCTGTGGGCGGCGCATCTTGTACCCACAGGCGTCCACCGTTCACCTGGTGTTCGTCCACCGGTACGGCGGCGTGTTCCACAGGCATCCACAGATCTGTCCACAGGTGTGCACGACGGCCTGCCCGAGTCCGACCGAGTTGTCCACCATGCGTGTCCACACGCTGGGGAGATCTCGCCCCGATCCGGACGATTCCGGAGGAGGGGCTGTGGGCAACCCTGTGAGCGGAGCCCGTCCACACCCTCGTGGACAGGTGTGGACCGGTGGGGACGACGCCGGATCAGCCGCGGTGCTGCTGCTTGATGCGGCTCGTCAGCTCGGTCACCTGGTTGTACGTCGACCGGCGCTCCGCCATCTGACCGGCGATCTTGCGGTTCGCGTGCATGACCGTCGTGTGGTCCCGACCGCCGAACTGCTGACCGATCTTCGGCAGCGACAGGTCCGTCAGCTCGCGGCACAGGTACATGGCGATCTGCCGCGCCGTGACCAGCACGCGCGACCGCGACGTCCCGCACAGGTCCTCGATCGTCAGACCGAAGTAGGCGGCCGTCTGTGCGATGACGACCGCCGGGGTGATCTCGGCCGCCTGGTCGTCGTCCGTCAACAGGTCCTTGAGGACGATCTCCGCCAGCGCGAGGTCCACCTGCTGCTTGTTGAGGTTCGCGAACGCCGTGACGCGGATCAGCGCGCCCTCCAGCTCGCGGATGTTCGTCGAGATCCGCGAGCCGATGTAGCTGAGGACCTCCGCCGGGACGTCCAGGCGCTCGCTCGCCGCCTTCTTGCGCAGGATCGCGATCCGCGTCTCCAGGTCGGGTGGCTGCACGTCCGTGATGAGGCCCCACTCGAACCGGGACCGCAGACGGTCCTCGAACCCGTCCAGCTTCTTCGGCGGCACGTCCGAGGTGATGACGACCTGCTTGTCGGCGTTGTGCAGGGCGTTGAAGGTGTGGAAGAACTCCTCCATCGTCTGCTCCTTGCCCTGCAGGAACTGGATGTCGTCGATGAGGAGCACGTCGACGTCGCGGTACCGGCGCTGGAACGCACCCGTGCGACCGTCACCGATGCTGTTGATGAAGTCGTTCGTGAACTCCTCCGAGTTCACGTAGCGCACACGCACGTGGGGATAGAGGTTGTGGGCGTAGTGGCCGATCGCGTGCAGCAGGTGCGTCTTGCCCAGCCCCGAGTCGCCGTAGATGAACAGCGGGTTGTACGCCTTGGCCGGCGCCTCGGCCACCGCCACCGCGGCCGCGTGCGCGAACCGGTTGGACGAGCCGATGACGAACGTCTCGAAGATGTACTTCGGGTGCAGCCGGGTCGGCTCCACCCGATCCTTGCGGTCGGCGGGCAGCGGCGAGGTCGGCACCGTCACGGGCACGTCCGGCTCCGCGGGCGTCTCCACCGGCGGCGCGTAGTCCTGGGCGGGGCCCGTCAGGGACTCGTGGCTCAGCTCGGGGTCCACCGTGATGCCGAAGCGGACGTCGCGCCCCAGCGTCGAGGACATCGCCGACACGAGCTGGTCGCGGGCGCTCGTCTCGAGGTAGGTGCGGGTCTGCTCGTGGGGGACCGCGATGAACACGGTGTCGTCCAGGATGGCCATCGGCTTGGCGAGCCGGATGAACGCGAGCTGCCGGGCGGAGATGTCCGAGCGGGCCTCGAGGGTCGCCAACGTCTGGGACCAGACGTCGGTGATGTTCGCGTCGGACTGTGGCACGGGGTTCCTCCGGCTTGCTCGGTGCAGCGTCGCTGTGCAGTGTCCACATAGTTTTCCACACCCTGTGGACCCTGTGGACAGCGGTGTGGAAACTCCACCGGCAGGACCACGCGTGTCGTCGTCGTCACGTCGGCAGCAGTTGACCTGAGAGCCCGCGACGGCGTAACGTCGGACAGCCGTTCCAGGTACTTTTGCGCGCCCACACTCGGGCGCAGGCCTTGGGTCGGCCCGGCCGTCACACTGCCGCTGCAGCGGACGACCTGCAACCTGACCGACATCGTCGAGGACCAGACGGTGTGCCTCCCCGACGTTTCTTGGAGTACCTCGTGAGCAAGCGGACCTTCCAGCCGAACAACCGCCGTCGTGCCAAGACCCACGGCTTCCGCCTTCGCATGCGCACCCGCGCCGGCCGCGCCATCCTGGCGAACCGCCGCCGCAAGGGTCGCGCCGAGCTCTCTGCCTGAGCGATGCTCCCCGCGGCGCGCCGCATGCGCCGCTCGGTCGACTTCGAACGGGCGGTGCGCGGCGGCACGCGCGCGGGACGACCGACGGTGGTCGTCCATCTGGTCCGTGACGCGGACCGGACGGACGGACCACTCGTCGGTCTCGTCGTCTCCAAGGCCGTGGGCCACGCCGTGCACCGCAACCTGGTGAAACGCCGTCTGCGCACCGCCGCAGCACAGCGCATCAGCGTGCTGCCCGACGACACCCTCGTCGTGCTGCGCGCGCTTCCGCGCGCCCTCGACGTCGACTACGCCCACCTCGAACGGGACGTCGCACGCGGCATCGACCGCGCGCTCGACCGCGCCTCCGGGCCCGTCCGATGAGCTCCCCCATCCTGAGCAGAGGACGCGAGCTCCTGCGCATCGTCCCCACGGCCGTGCTGGTCGGGGCGATCCGCGTCTACCAGGCGGTCGTGTCACCGATGACCGGCCCCACCTGCAAGTACTACCCCTCCTGCTCCCACTACGCGCTCGTCGCGATCCGCACGCACGGACCTCTGCGCGGTACCGGCCTCGCCCTCTGGCGGATCCTGCGGTGCAACCCCTGGAGCCTCGGCGGCGTCGACGACGTCCCGCCGGCTCGAACGCACGAGCACAGCGGCGCCCACACGCACTGAGCCCCGGGACGCGCCGCCCGGAGCACGGACTTCCGACAGAGGAGACAAACCGGGATGATCGACACCATCCTGTACCCGATCCAGTGGGTCGTTGCCTGGATCATGTACGGCTCGCACCAGGTGCTCACCGCCCTGGGGATGCAGGACGGCCCCGGGCTCGCCTGGGTCCTGTCCATCGTCGCCCTGACGATCGTCATCCGTATCCTCCTGATCCCGCTGTTCTTCAAGCAGATCAAGGCGTCCCGCGGCATGCAGATCATGCAGCCCGAGCTGCAGGCCATCCAGAAGAAGTACAAGGGCAAGACGGACCCGTCGTCCCGCGAGGCCATGGGCCGCGAGACCATGGAGCTGTACCGCAAGCACGGCACGAACCCGTTCGCGTCCTGCATGCCGGTCCTGCTGCAGTCGCCGATCTTCTTCGCCCTGTTCCGGGTGCTCTACAACCTGCAGCCCATCGCCACCGGCGCCAAGGACCCGATCGGTCCCATCAACGCGGCCGTCGCCAGCGACATCGAGAACTCCGACCTCCTCGGCGCGAAGCTCTCCGACGTCTTCATGCAGACGGAGGACTGGAGCGTCCGCGCCGTCATCCTCGTCCTCATCGTCGCGATGAGCGCCACCACGTTCTTCACGCAGCGCCAGCTCACCATGAAGAACATGCCCAAGGCCGCGCTCGAGGGCCCGATGGCGAACACGCAGAAGATCATGCTGTACGCGCTGCCGCTGATCTTCCTCATCTCCGGCGTGAACTTCCCGGTCGGTGTGCTCATCTACTGGACCACGACCAACCTCTGGTCGATGGGGCAGCAGTTCTACACGATCAAGCGCATGCCCGCGCCCGGGTCCGAGGCCGAGCGTCTCCTCAACGAGAAGAAGGCCCTCAAGGCGGCCAAGCAGGGGAACGTCGTCACCGAGGACGAGGCCCCCGAGGCGCCCGAGGTCCGCGGCCAGCGGCAGCAGCCCGTGCGGAAGAACCGCCAGAAGAAGAAGAAGTGAGGTCGACCGATGAGCGCTGACACGACCCCCGAGAAGTCCACCGTCGCCCGTCTCGAGGAAGAGGGCGAGATCGCGGCCGACTACCTCGAGGAGCTCCTCGACATCGCCGACCTCGACGGAGACATCGACCTCGACATCAAGCACGACCGTGCCGCCGTCGAGATCGTGTCCGAGGACGCGCCCGAGCTCCTGTCGCCCCTGGTCGGGCGCGACGGCGAGGTCCTCGAGGCACTCCAGGACCTCACCCGCCTCGCCGTCCTCGCCCGCACGGGGGAGCGGAGCCGACTCATGCTGGACGTCGGCGGCTACCGGGCGGGACGCCGTTCCGAGCTGGAGTCCGTCGCGCAGGACGCCGTCGCGCGGGTCCAGGAGAGCGGCACTACCGTCTCGCTCGAGCCGATGAACGCCTTCGAGCGCAAGGTCGTGCACGACGTCGTCGCGGCTGCGGGCCTGGTCAGCGACTCCGCGGGCACCGAGCCGAACCGGCACGTCGTCATCCACCCGGCGACCGCCCACTGAACGAACCGACGCCGGCCCGCCGTCTCACCGGAGACGGCGGGCCTTCGTCTGCCGGTCCCACGGGGCCGTCGCGCTGCAGCACAGGACGCGGATGAGACAGGATGGGAACCATGGGTACGGACGAGACGATCGGGACGAGCGCCGAGGTCAAGGACTTCTTCGGTGACGCCTACGAGGCCGCGGTGCGGTTCCACGACCGACTGCGCGACGAGGGCGAGACGCGCGGACTCATCGGCCCCCGCGAGGTGGAGCGCCTGTGGGAGCGGCACCTGCTGAACTCCGCGGCTGTGGTTCCCTACCTCGGCGAGGCGCGGACCGTCGCCGACATCGGCTCCGGAGCCGGCCTCCCCGGCATCGTCATCGCGTTCATGCGACCGCAGACGCAGGTCTACCTCGTCGAGCCCATGGAACGGCGGGTCGCCTGGCTCACGGAGATCGCCGAGGACCTCGACCTGGCGAACGTCGAGGTCAAGCACGGCCGGGCCGAGGAGTACGACGGTGCGTTCGAGGTGGACGTCGTCACCTCCCGCGCCGTCGCGGCGCTGTCCAAGCTCGCGCGGATGAGCATGCCGTTGCTGCGGCGCGGCGGCGAGATGATCGTCCTCAAGGGGCGCAACGTCGACAAGGAGATCGACCCGGCGCGCAAGGTGCTGCGGTCCTTCAAGGCGGGCGAGCCCGAGATCCTCGAGGGCGCGACCGTGCCGGGCGTCGAGACGACGACCATCCTTCGGGTGCGTCGGGGCTGATCAGACGCGGCATCCGCGTCGCGGAGCGTCGATCCCTGGCCCTCTCCAGGTCGCGCACCCGGCCGCGGCGGGGCCCTGACGCGGAGTCCCCCGGGGACCTCGGGCGAGGCGTCCCACCCGGGGTCTCTCGTCGAGGGGATCGCGGAGGCGCCGCGCCGTTTCACGTGAAACAGCGCTGGTGGCGTGCGGTGGCACCCGGGGGAGTCGTAGGGGCGTCGGCGCCGGTGATGTTTCACGTGAAACAGCGCGTCGACTCGAGGCTCTGCGAGCCTGCTGTGGCGCCGCCTGACATCGAGCGCAGGGCAGCCAGTCCATCTGGCTGCCCTGGGGATCGACGGAACAGGGTGGCGACGCCGGGTGAGCCGGCCTCGGCTCGCTGTGGCAGTGGTGCGACGCATCCGCTCCGAGCGCGACGGGGCAGATCGGTGCACTGTCTCGCGGGTCGATGGGTGTTCCACGTGAAACAGGGCGCACCCAGCGTCGATCGGCTCTGGCGAGGGAGCCGCGGGGGCGGTGCCTGGGCTGCGATGTGGGCCGATGGGGTCGGATGCCGCGCTGCCCCGTTCCTGTCGAGGGGTCAGCGAGGAGGAACCGGTGCCGAACCGGCGTTCTCCCTGGTCAGCGCCGCGTGACCGCCCGCCTCGATCGCCGACACCTGACGCGTGGAGTGATGCTGGCCCGCACTGACACGCGGGGAACGCTCCAGGTCCCCGGACGCCAAGGGTGGGGCCGACAGGCGAGGAGCATGGGCTGGCGGCGTTCGAGTACTCCGTGGCCGGTCTGCCGTTTCACGTGAAACGAAGCCGTCCGTTCCCCCGGCAGTCTGATCGAGGGCCGCCCGTGCAGGATCGGAGCTTCTGGGCCTCAGGGACCACCGCAGCGCCAGGCGAACGCCGTGGTCAAAGGAATCCTCGTGGAGTCGAGCGCATCCGGGCTGTCGGACGTCCGCTCCGGCCTACGAGCCCGTAGAGTGATCGCGGCATGGAGTCGCGACGTGGAGGACACCGGTGAGCATAAGAGCGGAGCACCCGGACGTGCCGTCCGAGGGCCGATGGGCGGACACCGACGTTTCACGTGAAACGACGGGCGACGGGTGGCCCGTGCAGGAGATCCCCGCGCCTGACCCCGACGCGCAACGCAGTGCCTTGATGGATTCCGTCCCGGACATGGACGAGGAGACCCCACTGGCGGCACAGCTCGCTCTGGACGCACGCCGTCGCATCGACCTCTCAGGTCGACGGTTCCCTCGTCCTCAGCAGACCCGGATCATCACGGTGGCGAACCAGAAGGGTGGCGTCGGCAAGACGACGACGACCGTCAATGTCGCTGCCGGTCTCGCACGCGCGGGGCTCAAGGTGCTCGTGATCGACAACGACCCCCAGGGCAACGCGTCGACCGCGCTCGGCATCGATCACCGTGCCGGCACCCCGTCGATCTACGAGGTACTGGTCGACGACGCCCCGCTCGCGACGGCCGTCCAGGCCTGCCCGGACGTCGAGGGCCTGTGGGGCGTGCCCGCGACGATCGACCTCTCCGGTGCGGAGATCGAGCTGGTGTCCCTGGTGTCCCGCGAGACGCGGCTGCGCAAGGCTCTCGACATCTACTTGCGGGACCGCGTCGAGCGGGGCGAGGAGCCCATTGACTACGTGTTCGTCGACTGCCCGCCGAGCCTCGGCCTGCTGACGGTGAACGCGTTCGTCACGGGCCGCGAGGTCCTGATCCCCATCCAGTGCGAGTACTACGCGCTCGAGGGCCTCAGCCAGCTCCTCAAGACGATCGAGCTCATCAAGGCTCACCTGAACCCGGAGCTGGTCGTCTCGACGATCCTCCTGACGATGTACGACGGGCGGACGAACCTCGCCCAGCAGGTGGCCACGGAGGTGCGGACCCACTTCCCCGACCAGACGCTCCGGACCACCGTGCCACGGTCTGTGCGCATCTCCGAGGCGCCCTCGCACGGGCAGACGGTCATGACGTACGATCCTGGCTCGACCGGTGCACTGGCCTATCTCGAGGCCGCGCGGGAGCTGGCGGAGCATGCCGTTCAACGCGCTGACCTGCAGTGACGCGCGTAGCATCGTGAACAGGGTGACGAACGGCGAGGTGTGCTCACCGCGTCGGAAGAGCGAGGTCGGCGGGTTCGGACGTCCCGTCGACGACCAGGAGGCCGGGGGATCATGAGCCAGAAGAAGCGCGGTCTGGGTCGCGGGCTGGGCGCCCTCATCCCGCAGGGACCGCCTCAGGAGAAGCCGGTCGACGTGTTCTTCCCGTCGTCCGGCCCGTCGCCGTCGACGTCGGTCGCGGCGGCTGACGAGGACGCGACGACACGGGACGGCGCCTCGACCGACTCGGCGACCAGTGCCAGTCGGGGGGACCGGAGGACGGCGACCTGGGACTCGGCGATCGCCGGCGGTCGCCTGGCGATCAACAGTCAGGCACGCGGGGGAGCGGACGCCGGGATAGACCCGCTGTCGGAGCTGGCCGGTCTGGCCTCGCGACTGGAGTCGGAGGCCTCGGAGTCCGATGCCATCCAGGAGCTCGGAGTCGTCACGACCGTCCTGGTGGCCGAGCACGACGCGCCCGACGATCTTGCCGCCGCCACGGCCACGGGAGAGATGCCGGCGGTCAGCAGCTCCGCATCGGCGGTCGCTGCCCCGGTGGCTGACGACGACCTCGTTCCCGTACCTGGTGCGCGGTTCGCCGAGCTGCCGGTGCTGGCGATCCGACCCAACGCGCGCCAGCCCCGCACGGTGTTCGACGAGGGCGACCTCGACGAGCTGGTCGACTCCATCTCGCAGATCGGCGTGCTCCAGCCGATCATCGTGCGTCCCGACCTCGACGGCGACGGCAGCTACGAGCTCATCATGGGCGAGCGGCGCTGGCGCGCCGCCCAGGCGGCAGGCCTCGAAGTCATCCCGGCGATCGTGCGGGAGACCGAGGACTCGCAGATGCTGCGGGACGCGCTGCTCGAGAACCTGCACCGCGCCGCGCTGAACCCCCTGGAGGAGGCGGCCGCCTACCGCCAGCTGCTCGACGACTTCGGGTGCACCCACGAAGAGCTGGCGGTACGCATCGCCCGTTCCCGTCCCCAGATCTCGAACACCTTGCGTCTGCTGAAGCTGCCGCCGCTGGTCCAGCGACGTGTCGCGGCCGGCGTGCTGTCCGCGGGGCATGCTCGCGCGCTCCTCGGCCTGTCGGACGGCGCGGAGATCGAGCGCCTCGCCCAGCGCATCGTTTCCGAGGGCCTGTCGGTGCGTGCGACCGAGGAGATCGTCACCCTCATGGCCGACGGAGGGGCGGAGAAGCCGGCGCGGCGGTCTCCGCGTGCCGGCCAGCGCAGCGAGGCGATGACGGAGCTGGCCACCCGCCTGTCCGACCGCTTCGAGACGCGCGTCAAGGTGGACCTCGGGAAGACCAAGGGCCGCATGACCGTGGAGTTCGCCTCGGTCGAGGACCTCAACCGGATCCTGGCGGTGATGGCCCCGGAGGATCCCGGCCTGCTCAAGCCCTGACGGCTCCTGACGGTCGAGGCCCCGCTGTTTCACGTGAAACAGCGGGGCCTCGTGCGTGGTGGCGGTCGAGGGCTCACCAGCGCGTGGACGGCGGGAGCGAGAGGCGCGGTGCTCGATGCGTGCCCGGGGCGCAGTCTGCGCGCGCTCGGTGCGGAGGCCGAGCGTCGATGCGACGACCGCAGGGTTGGGCGCGGACGACAGGGCCGCACGCCACCGGTGAGATCCGGACGGTCATGAGGGCCATCACGTGCCGTGACCTGCCCGGACATGCCGACCAGTGCCTGGAGTCGGTGCCTCGTGACGGTGACCGTGGGCAGCGCGGCGACCTGCCCGGACTCGCAGATCAGCGCCTGCAGTCGGTGCCTCGTCACGACGAACCGTGGGCAGCGCGGCGACCTGTGATGTCTCGCAGCCCTGAGACGTACGCAGGCGCGTGCGGGGCGATGCCTCGGGCTGACGTGCGGTGCAGCGTGGGGGTAGGGGCCAGCATGGAGCGAGGTGCGGGGCTCTGGAACGGCCCGGCGCAGGATACGGGGGGCCGGGGCGGTGAACCAGACCGGGCAAGGGAACGCCATCACGATGGCCCGCACCGACAGCCCGACGCCATGGGCGGCCGATGCCCCGCACCGACACCCCGGCCGAGGTGAGCGGCGACGCCCGCCCCGCGACGGCAAGGCTCCCGTGGTTCACGGGCACCTGCGGGAAGCCGGGACGGTCTGGCAACAGCTTGGGCGCCCACCTGTTCCGGCTTGTCGGACATGACGGCTCCAGTGCACACCGCCATGTTTCACGTGAAACAGGCACCGGACGCTCCGACATCGCGTCACTCGTCGACGCGTCCCTGACCACGCTCGGCGTCGACCTGCGCGCCCTCGGGCGCGCCGCCGTCGGCCAACTCGCCGCTGCCGCCCCCGGCAGCGCCGCCTCCGGCAGCGCCGCGCCACACCCCAGCTACGTCACTGCTCGGCTCGCGCACGCGCTCCTGCCTCACGTGAGGCGTGGAGACGTGGGCCGTGGGCCGTGGGCCGTGGGCCGTGGGCCGCGAGGCGTGGGCCGCGAGGCGTGGGCCGCGAGGCGTGGGCCGCGAGGCGTGAGGCAAGGGCCACGAGGCGCGAGGCGTGAGGCGTGGGCCGCCGGGACGCGGAACGCGGAGGCGGCACCGCAATTGGCTGCGCGGTGCGGCGTGAGCCCGGATCGCATCAACCGCGAGCCCTGGGCACCCCGTGTCCACGAAGGCCCGGTGTCGGCAGGAGGGGAACACCAGCCGGGCGCGGCAACACCCCGGAGCGACGACGCACACTCCCGCGCGAGGACGTCACCAGGAACGCCGAAGGCCGCCCTCCCGAGGGAGAGCGGCCTTCGTGGGGGCGGGTCGGTCAGGACGCGAGGACCTGGTCGATCTCCTCGGCGAGCGCGCGCTTGGGGCGCGCGCCGATGATCGACTTCACGATCTCGCCGCCGGAGTAGACGTTGAGCGTGGGGATCGAGGTGATGCCGTAGGCCATGGTGGTGGCCTGGTTGGCGTCGGTGTCGAGCTTGACGATCTTGACCTTGCCCTCGTACTCCTCGGAGAGCTCCTCGAGGATGGGGGCGACCATGCGGCACGGGCCGCACCAGGTGGCCCAGAAGTCCACCAGGACGGGGACGTCCGACTCGAGGACCTCGGTCTTGAAGGTGTCGTCGGTGACGGCGACGGTGGCCATGTGGGGCTCCTTCGGTGGTGGGTGGGAGGTCGGTCAGCCGGCGACGGCGTCGAGGGCGGCCGGGAGCTCCTCGGGCGCGGCCTCGTCCTGGCCGGCGATCTCGGAGAGGAAGGACTGGGCGTCGAGGGCGGCGGCGCAGCCGGAGCCGGCGGCGGTGATGGCCTGACGGTAGGTGTGGTCGACGAGGTCGCCGCAGGCGAAGACGCCGCGCAGGTTGGTGCGCGTGGACCGGCCTTCGACGAGGACGTAGCCCTCGTCGTCGAGGTCGATCTGGCCTCGGAGGAGCTCGCTGCGCGGGTCGTGGCCGATGGCGACGAACAGGCCGGTGGCGTCGAGGTGCGTCTCCTCGCCGGTGACGGTGTTCTGGAGGCGCAGGCCGGTGACCTTGTCCTCGCCCTCGATGCCGACGACGGCGCTGTTCCAGGCGAACTCGATCTTCTCGTTCGCGGTGGCGCGGTCGGCCATGATCTTGGAGGCGCGCAGGGAGTCGCGGCGGTGCACGACGGTCACCTTGGACGCGAACCGCGTGAGGAAGGTGGCTTCCTCCATCGCGGAGTCGCCGCCGCCCACGACGACGATGTGCTGGTCGCGGAAGAAGAACCCGTCGCAGGTGGCGCACCACGAGACGCCGCGGCCGGAGAGGCGCTTCTCGTCGTCGAGGCCGAGCTCGCGGTAGGCGGAGCCGGTGGCGAGGATGACGGCGCGGGCGCGGAAGGTCTCGCCGCTGCCGGTGACGATCGTCTTGACGTCACCGTCCAGCTCGAGGGTCTCGGCGTCGTCCCACAGGACCTTGGCGTCGAACTTCTCGGCCTGCTCCCGCAGCTGCTCCATGAGCTCGGGGCCCTGGACGCCGCCGGGGAAGCCGGGGAAGTTCTCGACCTCGGTGGTGTTCATGAGCGCACCGCCGGCGGTGACGGAGCCCGCGATGACGACGGGCGCCAGGCCGGCTCGTGCCGCGTAGATCGCCGCGGTGTATCCGGCGGGGCCGGATCCCACGATGACGATGTCGTGCGTCGGGGTCGAGGTCGACTGGTCGGTCACGTTCGCTCCAGGTGGTCGGTCATGGTCCGGCGCCGGGACGGGGTCCCGGGCTCGCCAGGGTTGTCAACACACCGGCGTCGCCGTGTGTTCCGGGGTCAGGACAGGGTGATCTCGTTGAGCTCGAGGCGGTAGTCGCCGTCGGTCGTGGGGAGCTCGGTGATCCACAGGACCATGTCGCCGAGGATGACGGGCTCGTCGAGCTTGATGGCCGTCTCGGACTCGAAGGAGCCCTCGGCGAGGAGGTCGCCGCCGGACGGGTCGTCCGCGTCGGTGTTCCGGAGCTCCCAGTGGCCGCCGTCGCTGTTGGTGAGCAGGTCGACGCGGGAGACGGGGGCGTTCTCGCGGAGCCGGATCTCGTAGCCGAGGCCCTGCTTGTACCCGCCGAAGACGGGGTTGTTGCGGTAGGTGTACGTGTACCAGAACGTCGACGGGTCGGAGTCGTACGCGAGCTCGGCGGCCTCGGGCTTGTCGGCCTCGCCCTCGAGCGCGACGACGGCACCGGTGTCGATGATGGGCCGCACCTCGGGGGTCTCCTCCTCGGTCGGGGTGGCCTCGCTGCCCTCGGTGGCGCCGTCGGTGGGGGCGGCGCTCTCGGAGGTCTCGGCGACGGGCGGCGGCGCGTCGAACGGGCGGACGGCCTGCCCGACGGCCCAGACGGCCGCGATGACGACGAGGACGAGGATGATGCCGAGCACGATGGGGGTCGGGTTGACGCCGCGCCGCTTGGGGGCGGCGGTGGACGCGAACGACCCGGTGGTGGGGCTGCCGGAGGACGGGGGCGCGGGCGGGGCGCCGTAGCCGCCGGGCGGGGCGGGCACGGGGGCGTGCTGCTGGCCCTGGACCGGCTGGGCGGCGTAGGCCGGCTGCGGGGCGGGCTGCTGCCCGTACGGGGCGGGCGCGGGCGGCGCGGTGGGCGGCGTGCCGTAGCCCGCGGGGGAGTAGGCGGCGGTGGGTGCGGCCTGCCCGTAGGCGGCGCCGGCGACGGCTCCGACGGCCCCGGCGCGGGCGATGCGGCCCGTGGTGGACGGGCGGCGCACGGGCGGGGCGGGCGGCGGGGTGCCGGGTCGGCTCTCGCCGGTGCTGCCGGTCCCGAGGACGGAGGCGCGCACGGGTCGGTCCGGCGTCGGCTGGACGAACTGGGGCAGAGCGGCCATGACGGACACCTGTCCCCAGGGCTCGAGGGCCGCGATGACGTCGCCGGGGCCTGCGGGGACGTCGTCGCCGGCGCCGAACGTCCGGCGGGCGAGGGCGTCGAGCTCGGGGTCGACGTGCGGGACGAGGGACGACAGGGGCACGGCGCCGTCGGCGTCGCCCTGGGCGGGCAGCGGGCGGACGGCGTCCGTCGCGATCCAGGGGTTGTCGAGCGGCTCGCCGGGCCAGCGGGCCGTGAGCGCGTAGTAGCCGAGCGCGACGAGGCCGCGCGCGTCGGTCGCCCCGGCGTCGACGTCGGACGCCTCGACGCCCGCCAGGCCGGCGTCGATGCCGAGCCCGGTGACGACGACCCGGTGCCCGTCCACCCGGACGGCCTCGGGGCGCAGGGCGAGGTGGTGCACGCCGCGCTGGCGGGCGGCCTCGAGCGCGGTGGCGGCCTCGCCGACGAGGGCGCGTGCCTGCTGGGCGTCGACGAGTCCGCGGGACACGATCTGGGTGAGGGACTCGCCGGCGTAGGGCTCGGTGATGACGTAGGACTTCTCGCCGTCGCCGAGGTCGGTGCTGCCGACGTCGAGCACACGGCAGAGCCGGGGGTCGGCGACGAGGGCTGCGCGGCGGGCGGCGTCCATGGCGGCCGGGGCGTTCGGGCCGGTCACGAAAGTGACGCGGACGCCGCGGTCGAGGATCTGGTCCTGCGCCTCCCAGGCTTCCGCCTCGGCGAGATCGGTCGCGGCGGGGCGGGTCAGCCGGTAACGGTCGACCATGACGGTCCCGGGCTGGACGTTGCTCACCTGGACGCCTCCGTGGTGGTGTGGTGGGGGTGTGGACCCTGGCCGGACCAGCGGGTGTGCCGCTCCATCGGTCCATGGTAGGGGGAAGTGCTCACGACGAGGCCCGTCATGACGCGCCCCGACGAACCCTGCGCAGGATCGGCGCAAGTGCGTCGTCGAGCTCGCGCACGCGGAGCAGCTTGAGCAGGCCGAGGTAGGTGACCGCCATGACGGTCCCCGCGACGGCGGTGACGAGCAGGGCCCACGTCCAGGACGCGTCCTCGGTCCAGCCGAGGAGCTCGACGGCGAGCCAGCCGAGCCCGGCGGCGACGAGCGCGGACAGCGCGGCGCGCCCGTAGAGGGACAGCACGCGGGCGCCGTCCATGCCCTGGAGCTTGCGGCTCATGCCACGCACGCGCAGCAGCAGGGAGATCCAGGTGGACAGGGCGAACGCGCCGCCGGCGGCGACGGCCCAGTACTCGACGGGCAGGGTCTCGACGGCGATCCACAGGGCGACGACCATCGACACGGTGGCGAAGATCTGGATGACGAAGACGCTGCGCCCGTCCTCGAACGCGAAGTACATGCGGCGCACGAGGACGGTGGCGCCGAGCGCGATGCAGCCGACGGCCATGGCCTGCAGGATGGGCGCGATGGCGGCGACGGCGAGCCCGGACGCGGTCGGCACGAGGGTCTTGACCAGCGGGTGCGCCAGGGTGATGAGCGCGGCGGCGGAGAACACGGAGAACACGCCGGCGGAGCGGAGCCCGATCGACATGTCGCGGCGCACGGCGGGCAGGTCGCCGGCGGTGACGGCGGCGCTCATGCGCGGGAACAGGACGGTGACGATGGAGACGACGACGAGGGAGTGGGGCAGCAGGTAGATCGTCATCGCGTTGGTGTACGCGGCGTTGCCGGCGAGGGCGGTGTCGGCGTCGGCGCCGGTCTGGCCGGCGGCGCCGAGCACGTTGGTCAGGTAGATGACGCCGAGCTGTTCGAGCACGACGGCGCCGATGGTCCAGCCGACGACCTTGCCGGCGGAGCGCAGCCCGATGCCGCGGAGCCCGAGCCGGAAGCCCCAGCGGAAGCCGGCGCGGCGCAGCGGGAGGATGAGCAGCAGCGCCTGCGCGGCGATCCCGAGCGTCGCGGTGCCGGCCAGGAGCAGCGTCTGCGTGGTGGTCCACGACGACAGGTCGGTGATGCCCGCGGCGGGCGCGTCGCCGAACAGCACGAGGAACACGCCGAACCCGATCAGGGAGACGACGTTGTTCGCCACGGGCGCCCACCCGTAGGCGGCGAACCGGCCGTGCGCGCTGAGCACCTGCCCGAGCAGGGTGTACAGGCCGTAGAAGAACACCTGCGGGAGGCACCAGTAGGCGAACACGACGGCGAGCTCGCGTGCCTCGGGCGTCCAGGCGGGGCTGAGGGTCATGAGGTGCACGACGACCGGCGCGGCGGCGACCAGGACGATCGTGCCCGACAGCAGGCCGAGCCCGGAGATGGAGAGCAGCTTGTCGAGCCGTTCGCGGGCGTTGTGCGCCTGCATCGACTTGAGGATCTGCGGCACGAGCACCGCCTGGAGGACGCCGGCGGAGATCAGCGCGAACAGCATGTTGGGCAGCTTGTTCGCGATGTCGAACGCGTCGGCGACCGTGCCCGTGGCCCCCACGCACGCGACGAGCAGCATGGTGCGCACGAGGCCGGACGCGCGGGACGCCGTGGTGCCGAGCGACATCGCGAGGGACCCGCGACCGAGGCTGGCGCGTCGGACGCCCGCGCCGCCGGTGCTGCTCCCGGCGGCGGGCGACCCGGTGTCGTCGGGCGACGGCCCGCCGGAGTTCGGCACGGGCGGCTCGGCGGTCATGGTGCGCGGTCCTCCGGGTGGTCGTCGGTGGGGATGGTGTGCTGCGGTCCGGTGGGGACGGCGGCCTCGGTGACCTGCTCGCCGGTGGTGCGGCGGTCGGAGCGACCGCGGCGCACGGTGCGCCAGATGCCGGCGACGAACAGCAGGCCGACGCCGCCCGCGATGACGGCGGTCCCGACGGTCTCCCACCCGGCGCGCACCTTGACGGTGAGCTCGGTGGGGTCGGTGACGGCGACGCCGCTGGGCGCGAGGACCTCGACGGCGAGCGTGACGTCGCCGGAGCCGATGGCGCGGACCCGCACCTCGGCGTCGCGGGAGGTGCCGGCGGCCACGACGGTCGTCGGGCTGGTCTCGACGACGAGGCGCGGGTCGTCGGGCGTGAGCCGGACGGTGACGGTCGCGTCGACGGGCAGGTCGTTGCGGATGCGCACGGGCAGGTTCCCGGCGTCGCTGATGAGGGTGACGTCGGCGCGGTCGGCGACGGCGATGCCGTCCTGGATCTGGTCGGCCTGGGCGGTGGCGAGGCCGACGGCGCTGGCGCGGGCGTCGGGGTCGGTGCGGAACGCGACGGACAGCGGGGCGGCGAGGTCGCGGTGGGCGGAGCCGGTGAGCGCGGCGGGGTCGTCGGCGACGGTCGCGAAGGCGTCGAGGCCGGCGCGGGTCGTGACGACGTCCGTCACGGAGGCGGGGTCGAGCTCGGCGTCGGAGACGGCGTCCCGGTCGACCGCGTAGGTGGTGCCGGGCTCGGTGTCGACGAGCCGGCTGAAGGGGGAGACGTCCACCCAGTCCTGCGCGGCGAGGGTCGACAGCACGGTGTCGAACGCCTCGACGTCGGGCGCCCAGCCGCGGGGGAGGGTCGCGACGACGTCGACGTCGGCGGCCGACGAGCCGGCCTGGGTGGCGAGCACGGCCGTGTCGGCGAGGAGGTGCTGGAGCAGCTCGGGTGTCGAGCTGTCGGTGGACGTCCCGGCCACCAGGGCGCTGAGGGTCTCGTCCGCGACGACGACGGGCACGTCGTCGCCGCCGGCGGCGGCGGTGCCGACCGCGGAGGGGACGGTGCTGGCCGGGGCGCGGGCGCCGGACTCGACGACGACGTGCTGCGCACCGCTCGCGGTGGCCGCGACGAGCGTGGGCCGGTCGGGGGTGCCGACGGGCCAGGCGACGCGCGTGTCCCAGGTGTCGGGCGGGGTCCAGTCGGTGTCGAGCACGTCGAGGTCGGTGAGGTCGGCGACGGCCGCGGCATCGACGTCGGCGTGCGCGAGGGCCGCGAGGTCCGTGTCGAACGGGGGCAGGAGGGTGACGTCGGCGCCACCGGCCCGCTGGAGGCGGTCGGCCCAGGTGTTCGCCGCGGTGTCGGTGCTGGTGGCGGCGGCCGCGACGACGGCGGGGTCGACGGCGAGCGACAGCGGCGCGCTGCCGTTCGTGGCGGCGTCGAGGAGGCGTCCGGCGGTCGCCCCGTCGGCGGTGCTGTCGGCGACGGCGTCGACGTACTCGTCGGGCGCGGCGGGGTCGAGCGCGGGACCCGTGAGGGGGGCGACGACGGCGAGCCCGACCGCGTCCGGCGCGGTCCGCCCCGCCCGGCGGGTGCCGCCGTCCGGGTCGTAGAGGAGGAAGGAGTGCAGGACGGCGCGGGTGCCGGTGGCGTCGGACACGCGGACCGACATCTCGCGAGGTCCCCACTCGGCGTCGGCGCCGAGCTGGAGGGAGCGGACGTCGAGCTCGAACGTGACGTCGGTGGACGTGCCGGGAGCCAGGTCGTCGAGGGGGAGGTCGAGCTGGCCGGTGGCGACCCCGCGACCGCCGTCCGTCCACGCGGCGACGTCGGCGCGGCTCGCCACGACGCGCCACCCGACGCCGAGCTCGGCGCGCAGGCCGGTGACCGTCCCGGTGCCGGGGTTGGTGACGCGGGCGGTGACCCGCTGGGTGCCGGCGGGGCCGACGACCGTCGGCGCGACCGCGACGAGCTCCACGGTGACGTCGCCGTCGGCGGCGCGGGCGGGGGCGACGGGCGTGCCGACCAGCAGCGCGAGCAGCAGGAGCAGGACGGGCGCGACGGCCAGGGCGCCGGGCAGCGACCCGGCCGGACGGGAGGGGTTCACGCGGGCACGCTCACTCGACGAGGTCCGGGGTCCGGCCGATGACCTGCAGCGCGGTGGCGGCGAGGCGCTGCTCGTTCGGGTAGGCGAGGAGCTCGGGGAGGTCGACGAGCGGCACCCAGCGGGCGTCCTCGGCCTCCCCGTCGGGATCCCCGGCGGCGGTGATGGTGCCGCCCTCGGCACGCAGCAGGAAGTGGTGCACGACCTTGTGGACGCGGCGGTCGTCGCCGCTGAACCAGTAGTCGATGACACCGAGCGTGGTGCGCACGGACCCGATGATGCCGGTCTCCTCGTGGATCTCGCGGACGGCGGCCTCCGCGGGCGTCTCGCGCCCCTCGAGGTGGCCCTTCGGCAGGCACATCTCCAGCCGGCCCGCCCGGTTGCGCCGCAGGATGACGGCGGCACGCGGTCCGGAGCGGTGCGGGTCGACGACGAGCCCGCCGGCGGAGGTCTCGTCGACCACGGGCAGCTGACCGGCGGGGACGCCGGCGGCCGGACCGACGGCGCCGGTCGCGAGACGGGCGGGGTCGACGCGCAGAGGGTGCCCCCCGGGTGGGACGGGCACCGGCACGGACGGGCGCCCCTCGGGGGCCCCTGGTGCCGGTACCGCGGATGACATGGGCCCACCCTACCGAGTTCACCCGCTCCGCCGGACGACCCCGGACGGGGCCGGGCCGACCACGTGCCGCGGCGGCGGTGCAGGTCGCGGGCCGTGCCGCCCGACGGTCGGGCACCGCGGGGCGTGCCGGTGCGCACCCGGGTCGGGTATCTGGGAGGATGGGACGTCGTGTCGACTGCTGAACCTCTGCCCCCCGCGGCCCTGCTGCGCCGCGCGCTCGGCGTGCTCACCGAGATGGCGCCCGCCGCGATCGAGCTGGGCGAGGTGTTCACCGCCGCCGGGCACGAGCTGGCCCTCGTGGGCGGTCCGGTGCGCGACGCGTTCCTGGGCCGCGCGAGCGCCGACCTCGACTTCGCGACCTCCGCCTCCCCGGACGAGACGCAGCGCCTGCTCGCGCGGTGGGGCGACGCGCACTGGGACATCGGCAAGGAGTTCGGCACCATCGGCGCGCGCCGGTTCGGCCGCGACGGCGCGGACGACGTCGTCGTCGAGGTGACGACGTACCGCACCGACGAGTACGACCCGTCGTCCCGCAAGCCGGTGGTCGCGTTCGGCGACACCCTCGACGGTGACCTGTCGCGGCGTGACTTCACGGTGAACGCGATGGCGGTGCGCCTGCCGGACCTCACGTTCGTCGACCCGTTCGGCGGTCTCACCGACCTCGCGGCAGGTGTGCTGCGCACGCCGATCGAGCCGGAGCGGTCGTTCGACGACGACCCGCTGCGGATGCTGCGTGCCGCCCGGTTCGCCGCCCAGCTCGGTTTCTCGGTCGAGGACGCCACCCGGGCCGCGATCGAGCAGATGGCGTCGCGCCTCGACATCGTGTCCGCGGAGCGCGTGCAGGCCGAGCTGACGAAGCTGCTGTGCGCGGCGTCGCCCCGCGAGGGTTTGCGCGTGCTCGTGGACACCGGCATGGCCGACCAGGTGCTGCCCGAGCTGCCGGCGCTGCGCCTGGAGATCGACGAGCACCACCGCCACAAGGACGTCTACGAGCACTCCCTCATCGTGCTGGACCAGGCGATCGCGCAGGAGACGGGTCCCGACGGCGCGGTGCCCGCTCCGGACCTCGTGCTGCGGCTCGCGGCGCTGCTGCACGACATCGGCAAGCCGGCCACGCGCCGGTTCGAGCCGGGCGGCGGCGTGAGCTTCCACCACCACGAGGTCGTGGGCGCCAAGCTGGTGGCGAAGCGGCTGCGCGCCCTGAAGTTCGAGAAGCACGTCGTCAAGGACGTGGCGCGCCTCGTGGAGCTGCACCTGCGGTTCCACGGCTACGGCGACGGCGCGTGGACCGACTCGGCGGTGCGTCGCTACGTCACCGACGCGGGGCCGCTGCTGGAGCGCCTGCACCGCCTGACCCGCGCCGACTGCACCACCCGCAACAAGCGCAAGGCGAAGGGCCTCTCGGACGCCTACACCGACCTCGAGCAGCGCATCGCCCAGCTCCGTGAGCAGGAGGAGATCGACGCGATCCGTCCCGACCTCGACGGGACGCAGATCATGGCGGTCCTCGGCATCGCACCCGGCCGGCAGGTCGGCGAGGCCTACCAGCACCTGCTGGCCCTGCGCATGGAGCACGGCCCGCTGGGCGAGGAGCGCGCCGCCGACGAGCTGCGCGCCTGGTGGGGGGCTCGTCAGGGCTGACCCGCGGGCCTAGGGTTGCCCCGGGCGCCCGCGGTGGAGCGGGCGCAGGGGCGAGCGGAGGCTCTCGTGGGGACCGAACGCAGGGCACGCGCGGCGGCCGGCGCCTTCTTCTTCGTGCAGGGCCTGTGCTTCGCCGGGCTGCTGGCCCAGGTGCCGACCCTCCAGCGCGGGCTGGGGATCTCCGACGCCGAGCTCACGCTCGTGCTGCTCGTCGTGCCGGTGGTCGCCGGGGCGGGCAGCGTCCTCGCCGGTCACCTCGCCCCGCGGACGGGCAGCGCGTGGCTCCTGCGCGTCGCCGGCCCGCTCGTCGCGGTGGCCGTCCTGACGACCGCCTTCGCGCCTTCCGCCCTCGTGCTGTACCCCGTGGTCGCGGTCGTGGGCCTGCTGCTGGGCGTCGTCGACGCGACCATGAACATGCAAGGCGTCGCGGTGCAGCGCCGGTACGGACGCAGCCTGCTCAACTCGTTCCACGGCTGCTGGAGCGTCGGCGGGATCCTCGGCGCCCTCGCCGCGGTGCTCGCGCACGGCCTCGGCTGGAGCCTCGCCGGGGGACTGGCGCTCGTCGCCGTGGTCGGCGTCGCCGTCGACCTCGCCGCGGCCCCGTTCCTCGACGCCCGCGCCGACGGTCCGACGTCGTCCCCGGCCGGTCCCGTGCCGGTCGTCGCCGCCGTGCCCGTGCCCTGGCGTCCCGTCCTCCTCGTCGGGACCGCCGTCGCGATCGTCTACCTCGCGGACTCCGCCGTCTCCAGCTGGTCGACCAAGTACGTCGCGGACGTCCTCGCCGCCGCCGACGCCGTCGCACCCCTCGGGCTCGCCGCCTACCTCGGGTGCCAGCTCGTCGGGCGGCTCGCCGCCGACACCGTCGTCGACCGGGTCGGGCCGCGCCGGACCGTCGTCGTCGGCGGGACCGTCGGCGCCGCGGGCCTCCTGCTCGTCGCCGTCGCACCGACGCCGTCGGTCGCGGTCCTGGGGTTCGGCGCCACCGGGCTGGGGCTCAGCGTCGTCGTGCCCCTCGCGTTCTCCGTCGCCGGTGCGCTCGACCGGACCGGCGTCGCCGTGGCGCGCGTCAACGTCTTCAACTACGTGGGGTTCGTCCTGGGAGCGGCCGTCGTCGGCGGCGTCGCCGAGCTCGCCGACCTGCGGTGGGCCTTCGCCGTCCCCGCGGTGCTCGCCCTCGGCGTCGTCGCGCTCGCCCCCGCGTTCCGTCCCGCGACGTCGGACGCCCACCGCGGCGAGGTGGCCGGCACCCCGCCGCGGTGACGTCGCTCAGTGCGCGGCAGCGCCCTCGACCACGGGCGCACGCCGCAGCCGTGTCGCGACCGCGATCGCACCGATCATCACGACCGCCGCGACCGTGAAGCCGAGCTCGGCGCCCCCGGCCGTCGCCTCCGCCGCCGACGCGCCGTCGTCCAGCAGCGCCACCGACCGCACGGTCAGCAGCGCCACGAACAGCGCCGTGCCCGCGGCTCCCGCGAGCTGCTGGAGCGTGCTGATCACCGCGGAACCGTGCGAGTACAGGCTCGGCACCAGACCGCCCAGCGCCGACGTGAACGTCGGCGTGAACACCAGCGCCAGCCCGAGGCTCAGCACCAGGTGACCCAGCACCACCCACCACACCGGCGACGACGTCGTCAGGGTCGCGAACAGCACCATCGACACCCCCACGGCCGCGAGGCCCGGGATGACCAGCGGGCGAGGACCCACCTTGTCGTACAGGTTGCCCACGACCGGCCCGAGCAGACCCATGAGCAGGCCGCCCGGCAGCATGATGAGACCGCTCGCCAGCGGCTCCAGACCCATCGCCTCCTGCAGCACCAGCGGCAGGCCGATGATCATGCCGAACATCGCGATCATGCTGACCGCCATCACCGACAGGCCCACCGTGAACCCCGGCGCCCGGAACACCCGCAGGTCCAGCAGCGCCGCGTCCGTGCGCTGCAGCACCAGCTGACGCCACACGAACGCGCCCAGCGCCAGCACGCCCACTACGACCGGCACCGCCGGCGGCACCGGCATCTCGTGCTGCGCGGCCTCGCCGAACGCCGTCAGGCCGTACACCAGACCGCCGAACGCGAACGCCGACAGCACGAGGGACACCGGGTCGAGACGGTTGTTCGCGCGCGTCGCGACGTCCCGCACCATCAGGGCGCCCACCACGAGCGCCGTCAGGGCGATCGGCAGCACCACCCAGAACACGGCCCGCCAGCCCAGCGACGTCGTCACCGCGCCCGACATCGTCGGGCCCAGCGCCGGCGCGACCGCGATGACCAGGGACACGTTGCCCATGACCCGGCCGCGGTGCCGCGGCGGCACCAGCGTCATCACCGTCGTCATGAGCAGCGGCATCATGATCGCCGTCCCCGTCGCCTGCACGACGCGCGCCGTCACCAGCAGCCCGAACGCCGGCGACAGCGCCGCCAGCAGCGTCCCCGTCGAGAACAGGGACATCGCCAGCACGAACGCGCCCCGCGTGCCGAGCCGCTGCAGCAGCCAGCCCGTCGTCGGGATGACGACCGCCATCGTCAGCATGAACGCCGTCGTCAGCCACTGGCCGACCGCCGGCGTGATGTCCAGCTCGTCCATGATCGCCGGCAGCGCGATCCCCATCGTCGTCTCGTTGAGGATGACGACGAACGCGGACACGAGCAGCAGCGCGATGACGACGAAGTGCTCGCGGGACAGATGGTCGGCGTCCCGCTCGGGCGGGACGGAAGGCCCGGGCGGGGCCTCGGAGGTGTGGGCAGTCATGATTCCCCTCAAGATTCGGGCTGCCTGGATCGCGGGCCACGCTGCGCACGCCAGAGGTCTGACAGAAGAAGTGCTCCTCGAGCGTGCCGTATTCCCGACGCCAGGGTCGACCTGATTTCCGGCCCCGACTCATCGGTGCCGTCCAGCACCGTCAGGCGGTGGCCGGCCTCGGCCCGACGGCGACCGGGACGTCCGCCGGCACGCGCGCGCCACGCAGCCCCAGCCACGTCGCCACCAGCACGTACGCGACCGCCAGCACCACGAACAGCGCGCGCGACCAGCCGTCGTCCGGCACCACCCACGCCGCCAGCACCGCCGCGCCCACGAACGCCGCGTTGTACAGCACGTCGTAGAACGCGAACGCCCGCCCCCGGTAGTCGTCGTGCGTGTCGCGCTGCACGATCGTGTCCACCGCGATCTTCGCGCTCTGCGCCGCCAGCCCCAGCAGACCCGCCCCCACCAGGACCACCGTGCGCGTCGGGACCGTCGCCAGGAGCAGCTGCGACGCCGCCGCCAGCAGCAGCATGCACACGATCCACCCCTGCGGACCCGTGCGCCGCGAGAACACCGGCGTGACCAGCACCGCCGCGGCACCCCCGACCCCCGTCATCGCGATGACCAGCGCGAAGTTCGCCAGGCCCGCCGACGTGTCGCCCGGCTCCGCCAGCAGGTTGCGGGAGATGAGGATCGCGGCGATGAACACCACCCCGTACAGGAACCGGTGCGCCGCCATCACCAGCAGACCCTGCCCCGGCGTACGCCGCGCCACCAGGTAGCGGGCGCCGTCGGCCAGGCCGTGCGCCACCGCCACCAGCTCCGCACCCAGCGGCTCCCGCGACGGACGGTCCGGACCCAGCTCGTCCCGGCCCAGCCGCAACGTCAGCAACAACGCCACCCCGAACACCACCGCCGCGCACAGCAGCGCCGCCGCGTCGTGCAACGCCCCCGGCGCCAGCCCGAGCCCCAGCACGAACCCGACGCCACCGCCCACGAACAGCGCCCCCGCCCCGAGCGTCGGGGTGAGGGCGTTCGCGGTCAGCAGCAGCGGACCGTCCACCACGCGGGGCAGGCCCGCGCTCAGCGCCGCCAGCAGGAACCGGTTGACGCTCAACGCCACCAGCCCGAGCACGATCACCGTCGCCCCGCCCGGACCGTCCAGACCCACCGTCAGCATGACCGCCGCCATCGCGGCCGTCACCAGCACCCGCACCGCGTTCCCGACCGCCAGCACCTGACGGCGACGCCACCGGTCCAGCAGCACGCCCGCGAACGGACCCACCACCGTGAACGGCGCCAGCATGACCGCGAACGCTCCCGCCACCCCGACCGCGGTACCCGCCCGCTCGGGGGAGAAGAACAGCAGCGACGCCAGCCCGACCTGGAACATGCCGTCGCCCGCCTGGGACACCAGCCGGACGGCGAACAGGCGCCGGAACCGCGGCAGCCGCAGCAGGTCGCGCAGGTCGTGCACGGTCTCTCGCAGTGCCCCCACGTGCCCACCTTCCCATGCCGTCGTCCGCGAGTCAGCGCAGTTCCGCGCGAGTCAGCGTCGCGTTGCGCGGCTCAGCGCGGGTCGCGGTGGGCGCGGTGGGTGGTGGGTCCCGCGCGCCGTCGCGTTCACGGGCCCCAGGGGGCCCTCCACTTCGGGCCTGACGACGACGCGCGGGACCCACCACCCGCCGTCGGGGCGTCACCCCGCGCTCGTCCCGGGTCGAGCGACCTCCGCGAGTCAGCGCAGATTCTCGTGAGTCAGCGCGGTTCTGCGCGAGTCAGCGCAGATTCCCGTGAGTCAGCGTTACGTCACGTGAGTCAGCACAGCGACCGGGTTGCCAGGGCAGGGCGGTTGCTTCGACCAGTCGTTCTGTCCAGCGTCGTGCGCTGAGTCGCGCTGAGTCGCGCTGAGTCGCGCTGAGTCGCGCTGAGTCGCGCTGAACCGCGCTGAGTCGCGCTGAATCGCGCTGAATCGCGCTGAGTCGCCGGGTTCTGCGCTGAGTCGCGGCGGCCAGCGCTGACTCGCGCACAACCGCGCTGAGTCGCGCAACGCAACGCTGAGTCGCGGGGAACTGCGCTGAGTGGCGCCGTCGTGCGCTGACTCGCGTCAACGCACGACGGCGCCGTCGTCGTGCCGCAGGTCAGCGCTCGACGTCGCCGCGGATGAAGGCCTCGAGCTGCGCGCGACCCTCCGTGTCCTCCATCTGGACCGGCGGCGACTTCATGAAGTACGTCGACGCGGACAGGATGGGGCCGCCGATGCCGCGGTCCTTGGCGATCTTCGCGGCGCGGATGGCGTCGATGATGATGCCGGCGGAGTTGGGGGAGTCCCAGACCTCGAGCTTGTACTCCAGGTTCAGGGGGACCTCGCCGAACGCGCGGCCTTCGAGGCGGACGTACGCCCACTTGCGGTCGTCGAGCCACGCCACGTAGTCGGACGGGCCGATGTGGACGTTGCGGTCCTCCTTCTTGCCGGCGAGGGTGCCGGTGAGGTTGGAGGTGACGGCCTGCGTCTTGGAGACCTTCTTGGACTCCAGCCGGTCGCGCTGCAGCATGTTCTTGAAGTCCATGTTGCCGCCGACGTTCAGCTGGTACGTGCGGTCCAGCGCGACGCCGCGGTCCTCGAACAGCTTCGCGAGGACGCGGTGCGTGATCGTGGCGCCGACCTGCGACTTGATGTCGTCGCCGACGATCGGCACGCCGGCGTCCTCGAACTTCTTCGCCCAGACGGGGTCGGACGCGATGAAGACGGGCAGGGCGTTGACGAAGCCGACGCCCGCGTCGATGGCGCACTGGGCGTAGAACTTGTCGGCCTCCTCGGAGCCCACCGGCAGGTAGGACACGAGGACGTCGACCTGCGCGTCCTTGAGCGCCTGGACGACGTCGACCGGGTCGCCCTCGGCCTCGTCGATGGTGGCGGAGTAGTACTGGCCGAGGCCGTCCAGCGTGGGGCCGCGCTGGACCATGACGCCGGTCGGCGGCACGTCGGCGATCTTGATCGTGTTGTTCTCGGAGGCGTAGATCGCCTCGGCGAGGTCGAACCCGACCTTCTTCGCGTCGACGTCGAACGCCGCGACGAACTCGAGGTCGCGCACGTGGTAGTCGCCGAACTGCACGTGCATGAGGCCCGGGACGGTGTCGGACGGGTCGGCGTCGCGGTAGAACTGCACACCCTGCACCAGGGACGACGCGCAGTTCCCGACTCCGACGATGGCAACGCGGACGGAGGTCATCCTCGCTCCTTGTTTCTCTGGGCCGGGGCGTCGTGCGCCCCGGCGTTTCGGTCGCGGTCGCGGCCGCTGACGCGGTCGCGCTCGGTGGTGATGAGCCCGTCGAGCCAGCGCACCTCGCGCTCGACCTGCTCCAGCCCGTGCCGCTGCAGCTCGAGCGTGTACTCGTCGAGCCGCTCGCGGGTCCGGGCAGCGGACTCCCGGACAGCCTCCAGCCGCTCGGTCAGCCGGGTGCGCCGGCCCTCGAGGATGCGGAGGCGGGTCTCGGCGTCCGTCTGCGCGAAGAACGCGAACCGGACGTCGAAGCTCTCGTCCTCCCAGGCCGCGGGGCCTGCGGAGGCGAGAGTGGTCTGAAGGTGCTCCTTGCCCTCGGCGGTGAGCCGGTACACGATGCGTCCACGGCGGCCGGCGAGGGGCTTGGTCCCCGCGGCCGGTCGGCCGGTCGAGGGCGTCGTCGCGCGGGTGGGCGCCGGCTCGGGGTCGGCGGTCTCGATGAGGCCGCGGGCGACGAGCGACTTGAGGGCGGGGTAGAGCGTCCCGTACGAGAAGGCGCGGAACGACCCGAGGAGCAGGTTGAGCCGCTTGCGCAGCTCGTAGCCGTGCAGGGGCGAGGAGCTGAGGAGGCCGAGGACGGCGGTCTCGAGCACGTTGGACCGGCTGCGCACCAGGCTCCCCTCCCTCCGGTCGTCCTGACGGCGTCGACTCGTTGTATCGAGTCGATACATCGTGAGGATAGGCCGGTGCGTCGGTCGCGGCAACGCGGCCGCTGCCCGGGGCATCGGACCCCGACGGTACGCCTGTTTGTGAAGGGGACGTGGAGCCGCGGGCAGGGGTCTGCGGACAGGCGGCAAGAAAGCCGGTCAGGCGTTGTTCGGCCTGGACAACGCGCCAGGCCGATCGCCTAGGGTTCCCCTGGCTGCTCCTGCCCTCCGACGGGTCGGGCGCCGGGCAACCGACCGATCGAAAGGTGGACGTGGCGAACATGCGCATGCGTCGCTTCTGGAACTATCCCCGCCGCGGCAAGGGTGTCGTCCAGCGGTGGCTGCCGTCCTGGCGCGTGGTCGTCGGCTGCCTGCTGGCCGGCATCGCCCTGGGCGGCGGTGTCTTCTTCGCCGCCTGGACCTCCACGGAGATCCCCGACGACCTCGACGAGGTCCAGAACCAGGCCACGACCGTCTACTACGGCAACGGCAAGGAGGTCGGCTCCTTCTCGGAGATGCAGCGCGAGATCGTCGACTTCGAGACGCTGCCGGACTACGTGGGCAACGCCGTCGTCGCCTCGGAGAACGCGACCTTCTGGGACGACCCCGGCATCGACGTCAAGGGCCTGTTCCGCGCGGTCGTCAACAACGTGCGCAACCCCAGCGCCCGCCAGGGCGGGTCCACGCTCACGCAGCAGTACGTGGAGCGGTACTACCTGGGCAGCACCACCGACCTGGTGGGCAAGGCGCGCGAGGCGATCATCGCGCTGAAGATCACGCAGACCCAGGAGAAGGAGATGATCCTGGGCCGCTACCTCAACACGATCTACTTCGGCCGCGGCGCGTACGGGATCCAGGCGGCCGCGAAGGCGTACTTCGCGAAGGACGCCGTGGACCTCACCTACTCCGAGGCCGCGATGCTGTCCGGCATCATCCCGTCCCCGGTGAGGTACGACCCGTCGGTCGGCCCCGAGGTGTCCCAGGACCGCTGGGAGCGCAGCCTGAACCGGATGGCCGAGCAGGGCTACATCACCGCCGACGAGGCGGCGTCCGCCAAGGCCGACGGGTTCCCGGACTTCGTGGAGAAGGAGACCACCAACAGCCTCGGTGGTCAGCGCGGCTACATCATGGCCGCGGTGAAGAAGGAGCTGAAGACCAACGGGTTCTCCGACGAGGAGCTCGAGTCCGGCGGCCTGCGCATCTACACGACGATCAAGCCGAAGCTGCAGCGCGAGGCCGCGAAGATCGTCAAGAACATGCCGGACGACGCGAACCGCAAGATCCGGCCCTCCATCGTCTCGATCGACCCGGAGACGGGTGCCGTCGTCGCCGCGTACGGTGGCCCGGACTACACCAAGCAGTACCTCAGCATGGCGACGGACGACGCCGTGCAGGCCGGTTCGACGTTCAAGCCGTTCACGCTCATCGGCGCCCTGGAGGCGGGGTACACCCTCGACGAGACGTTCGACGGGAACTCGCCGGGGCAGTTCGTCGAGGACGGCAAGCCGTGGCCGACCAACTTCGGCCAGCAGAGCTTCGGCCAGATCGACCTGGTGAAGGCCACCGCGAACTCCGTGAACACGGTGTACGCCACCCTCAACGACGAGATCGGACCGGAGAAGACCGTCGAGGTCGCCCACCGGCTCGGCATCCGCGAGGACACCGTGATCCCCGACGTCACGTCGAACGTGCTCGGCGTCGCCGACGTGTACCCGATCGACATGGCCTCGGCGTACGCGACGATCGCGTCCGGCGGCTACTACGTGAAGCCGCACTTCGTGGCGAAGGTCGAGCACCTCGACGGCTCGCTGCGCTACGAGCCGGAGATGACGGCGGAGCGCCGCTTCACCGCGGACGTCATCACGCCCGCCACGTACGCGATGACCCAGGTGGTCGAGCAGGGCTCGGGACGCGCCGCGCTGGAGCTCACCGGCCCGGACGGCCAGCGACGCCCGGTCGCGGGCAAGACCGGTACGGCGAACGACAACAAGACGGCGTGGTTCGCCGGCTTCACGCCGCAGCTCGCGACGGTCGTCAACGTCCGGCAGTACCGGGACTTCGATCTCGAGGAGGGGGTCATCGGCGGGCAGGACCCGATCGACACGTTCGGCGGCTACCCCGAGATCACCGGCTCCACGTGGCCGGCCGAGGCGTGGACCGACTTCATGCAGGTCGCGCTCGACGGCAAGGAGGTCGTGGAGTTCCCCGAGTACACGCCGCCGCGTCCGTCGTTCTCGCCGTCCCCGTCGCCGTCCCCGAGCGAGTCCACCCCGGAGTGGGTGGAGGTGCCCGGGAACCTCGTCGGGATGGACGTGGCGCGCGCGACGAAGGCGCTGCAGGACCTCGGCCTGACGGTCTCCACGCAGGCGCAGGACGACGAGTCGCGCAAGGGCACCGTCGTCAACGTGAGCAACTCCGGGAAGGTGCCCGCGGGCTCGACGATCACCCTGTGGGTGTCGACGGGCGAGTCGGACGAGCCCGAGGGTGTGGCCGTGCCGAACGTGGCGGGCCAGCCCGCGGCCGCCGCGGAGAACCAGCTCCGGCGGCTCGGGCTCCAGGTGAGCACCGTCGAGGAGTACAGCGACCAGCCGGTCGGCGTGGTGATCTGGACCGACCCGGGCGCCGGCAACACCGTCGAGGACGGCAGCACCGTGACCCTCGGCGTCTCGCGCGGTCCGGAGATCACCCTGCCGACCGAGCCCGACCCCGAACCGTCGACCTCCGAGGACCCGGGCAACGGGAATCCCGGCGGTGGCGGCGGCGGTGGCGGCGGCGGTGACGAGGGGTGACCGACGCCACCTGACCACGACCTCGTCCAGGGTGCCCGGCACCGGGTATCCTGGACGACTGGCCGTGCCTCTCCGGGCGCGGCCGACGCACGCACTAACCCTCCTGCCACGGAACGACCGTGGCCGCTGAGACCAGAGGAGGTGGGTTGAACTCATGCGTCAGTACGAACTGATGGTGATCCTGGACCCGGAGGTCGAGGAGCGCACCGTTGCCCCGTCGCTCGAGAAGCTGCTGACGGTCATCAAGACCGAGGGCGGTTCCGTCGACAACGTGGACATCTGGGGTCGTCGCCGTATGGCCTACGACATCAACAAGCGCTCCGAGGGCATCTACGCCGTCGTCGACTTCACGTCGACCTCGGACACCGCGAAGGAGCTGGACCGCCAGCTCGGCCTGAACGAGGCCGTGCTGCGCACCAAGATCCTGCGCGCCGACGCTCGCTGAGACCAGCTGAGCCGAGACGCCGGCATCCCCGTCGGTTGGGCACCTGTCGGTGCCTCGTGATGGGATGCCACCTGGAAATCGTGCACAGCCGAACCGTGCGGACGAACGAAGGAGATTGGCATGGCTGGTGAGACCGTCATCACGGTCGTCGGAAACCTGACCGCGGACCCGGAGCTTCGCTTCACCCCGTCGGGTGCAGCCGTCGCCAACTTCACGATCGCGTCCACCCCGCGCACGTTCGACCGTCAGTCGAACGAGTGGAAGGACGGAGAGGCGCTGTTCCTGCGCTGCTCCATCTGGCGCGAGGCCGCGGAGAACGTCGCGGAGTCGCTGACGAAGGGCATGCGCGTCATCGCGCAGGGCCGTCTGACGCAGCGCTCGTACGAGACCCGCGAGGGCGAGAAGCGCACCGTCGTCGAGCTGCAGGTGGACGAGATCGGTCCGTCGCTGAGGTACGCCTCGGCGAAGGTCACTCGTGCCCAGCGCAGCGGTGGCGGCGGTGGCGGTTTCGGCGGTGGCGGTGGCTACGGCGGCGGCAACGCCGGCGGTGGCAACCAGGGCGGCGGCTTCGGCTCCTCCGGCGGCGGTCAGCAGAACGACCCGTGGGCGACGGCAGGTCCGTCGAACGCGGGTGGCGGGTTCTCGGACGAACCCCCGTTCTGATCGTCGTCCACACCCACGATCACCCCGTCCCCGCCAGGGGACTGCACCTGTGAAGGAGCGACCACCATGGCGAAGCCTGTGGTGCGCAAGCCCAAGAAGAAGGCCAACCCGCTGAAGGCCGCGAAGATCGAGTCGGTGGACTACAAGGACACCGCTCTGCTTCGCAAGTTCATCTCCGACCGCGGCAAGATCCGTGCCCGTCGCGTGACCGGCGTCTCCGTGCAGGAGCAGCGCCAGATCGCCAAGGCCGTCAAGAACGCGCGCGAGATGGCCCTGCTGCCGTACTCGTCGTCGGCCCGCTGACCGGAAGGATCACAGATCATGGCAAAGCTGATCCTGACCCACGAGGTGACCGGCCTCGGTGAGCCCGGCGACGTCGTCGAGGTGAAGGACGGGTACGCCCGTAACTTCCTCGTCCCGCGTTCGCTGGCGACGCCGTGGACCAAGGGTGCCGAGTCGCAGGTCTCCGCGATCCGCAAGGCTCGCAAGGCCCGCGAGATCGCCTCGCGCGACGACGCCCAGTCGGTCGCCGAGTCGATCCAGTCGCGCACGTACACCGTGTCGGCGCACGCCGGTGAGTCCGGCCGCCTGTTCGGTGCCGTGACGACGGCCGACATCGCCGCCGCGGTCTCCGCGGCCGGTGGTCCGTCGATCGACAAGCGCAAGATCGAGATCGGCCAGCCGATCAAGTCGACCGGTGGCTACACCGTGTCGGTCCGCCTGCACCCCGAGGTGTCGGCGAAGATCGCGCTCGAGGTCGTCGCGGGCTGAACGCCTGACGTCTGACCGAAGGCCCCGGCCTCCCGCGAGGGGAGCCGGGGCCTTCGTGCGTCGCATGGCTCGGCGCGGCGGCTCGGGTGGTGGGAGGAGAGTTGGGTCAGGCCTCGATCGTGTGGTCGGTGCGGGCGTGCGTGACCTCGATGCGGCGCGGCTTCGCCTCCTCGGCGACGGGGATGGTGAGGGTGAGCACGCCGTCGGCGTACGACGCGCTGATGTCGTCGAGCGCGAGCCCGCGCCCGAGGGCGACCTGTCGGGCGACGGTGCCGGTGGTGCGTTCGCGCAGGAGCCACTGGCCCTCGCCGGAGCGGGGGGTGCGTTCGGCGCGGATGGTGAGCGTCCGGTCCTCGCACGAGACGTCGATGCTGCCGGGGTCGATGCCGGGGAGGTCGACGGCGAGGACGAAGTGGTCGCCCTCGCGGAAGAGGTCCATCGGCATGGCGGGTGCGGTGCGGTTGTTCGCCGCGATCGACCCGAAGAGTCGGTCCATCTCCTGGAACGGGTCCCAGTACGTAGCCATCGCGCATCACCTCCTCGATGGGGCCGCGTGTCCGCGGCCCTGTCCGCGAGCAGTGCGCCGGTCCTTCCGGCGTCACCTGGCTACGCCTCCAGGATTAGCACTCTCGATGCCAGAGTGCCAACGTCCTCTGTTCGCCCTGAGCGAACAGCCGCATCGGCCCTGCTCACCCCTGGTCGAGGCGGTCGAGCAGCTCGACCGCGGCGCGGGTGTAGTCGCTGATCCAGCGGTCGTGGATGCGCTTGATGGGCAGCGGGGCGAGCGCGAGTCGGCGTTCGCGGCCGACCTTGCGGCCGGTGACCAGGCCGGCCCTCTCCAGGACCCGCAGGTGCTGCAGGACGGTGGTGCGGTCGAGCTCGGGGACCGCGGCGACCAGCTCGCCCGTCGTCCGCGTCGCCTCCCGCAGGGCATCGAGCATCCGGCGTCGGTGGGGTGAGGCGAGCGCCTTGAAGACCAGGTCGTCGTCGGAGGCGGCCGTCGTCCTGTCGCCGGAAGAGTTCATGTGGTAAAAATACAACATGAACGAGACGCAGCAGCTCACGGAACTGACCTTCACGGTGTCCGGGCGCATCGCGCGTCCGTGCCGGGTGACCTACGAGGCCGTCGCCGACCCCGCCCAGCTCTCCCGCTACTTCACGACCGGTGGCGCACGCGGGCGCCTGGAGGCGGGCCAGGAGGTCACGTGGGACTTCGCCGACTTCCCCGGACGGTTCCCCGTGACCGTCGTCGAGGCCGTCCCGCCCCGCCGCATCGTCATCGAGTGGGGCGGTGAGGCGACCGCCGACGGCAGCGGCCGGACCCGCACGACGTTCGAGCTCGAGCCGCTCGACGGCGACACCGCGACCCTGGTCACCATCACCGAGTCCGCGTGGAGCGCGACCCCCGACGGCGCCCGCAACGCGTTCGGGAACTGCGAGGGCTGGACGGGGATGCTGGCCGCGCTCAAGGCGTGGGTCGAGCACGGCATCAACCTGCGCGACGGCTTCTACGTGGACCGCAACGCCGGCTGACCCCCGGGCGGGCCGCGCCGTGCGGGGTCCCCGCCGACCACGGACCCGCACCGGCGGACCATGCGGTGAGCGCCCGTCCGCACGAGCAGACGGGCGCCCACCGCATGGTCGGCCTCGGCCGGCACCGCCCCGACGACGGCCGGCGCCGGGTTGGCGTCAGAGCGTGGCGCGGACCGCCTGCGCGGCGGCGACCAGGTGCTCCAGCGACGGCACGGTCTCCTCGTAGCGGCGGGTCTTCAGGCCGCAGTCCGGGTTCACCCACACGACGCGCGGGTCGATCGACTTCGCGGCGAGCCGCAGCAGCTCGGTCACCTCGTCGACGGACGGCACGCGGGGGGAGTGGATGTCGTACACGCCCGGCCCGATGCCCCGCGAGTACCCGGCGTCGCGCAGCTCCGGCACGATCTCCATGCGGGAGCGCGCCGCCTCGACCGACGTCACGTCGGCGTCGAGGCCGTCGATCGCCCCGATGACCTCGCCGAACTCCGAGTAGCACAGGTGGGTGTGGATCTGCGTGGCGGTGTCCACGCCCGACGTGGCCAGACGGAACGACCGCACCGACCAGTCGAGGTAGGCGGGCTGGTCGGCCTTGCGCAGCGGCAGCAGTTCGCGCAGCGCCGGCTCGTCGACCTGCACGATGCCGATGCCGGCGGCCTCGAGGTCCGCGATCTCGTCGCGCAGCGCGAGTCCCACCTGGTTCGCGGTGTCGCCGAGCGGCTGGTCGTCGCGCACGAACGACCACGCGAGGATCGTCACGGGGCCCGTGAGCATGCCCTTGACCGGCTTGTCGGTCAGGGACGCGGTGTACGCCGACCACTCGACGGTGATGGGGGCGGGGCGCTGCACGTCGCCCCACAGGATCGGCGGGCGCACGCAGCGGGAGCCGTAGGACTGCACCCAGCCGTTCGCGGTGACCGCGAACCCGTCGAGGTGCTCCGCGAAGTACTGGACCATGTCGTTGCGCTCGGGCTCGCCGTGCACGAGGACGTCGAGGCCGAGGTCCTCCTGGAGCCGCACGACCCGGGCGACCTCCGCGCGCATCGCCGTCGTGTAGTCGGCGTCGGACAGCTCGCCCTTCGTCCACAGGGCGCGGGCGCGGCGGATCTCCGGGGTCTGCGGGAACGACCCGATGGTGGTCGTGGGCAGCGGCGGGAGGTCCAGGCGCTCGGCCTGCGCGGCGGCGCGGTCGGCGTACGACCCGCGCGCGAAGTCCGCGTCGGTGAGCGCGGCGGCACGCTCGCGCACGGCCGGCACGACGACGCCCGCCGCGGCGGTCCGCGACGCCACGGCGGCGGCGGAGGCGGCGAGCTCGGCGGCGACGGCGTCCCGCCCCTCGGCGAGGCCGCGGGCGAGCGTCGCGACCTCGACGACCTTCTGGTCGGCGAAGGCGAGCCAGTCGCGCAGGCGCGGGTCGAGCACCGTGCCGGGCGTCCCGGGGCCGCCGAACACCTCGTCCTCCACGTCGTGGGGCACGTGCAGCAGCGACGTCGACGTGCCGACGGCGAGGCCGCCCGCGCCGAGGCCCGCGAGGGCGTCCACGACGTCAAGCTTGGCGGCGAGGTCCGCCCGCCACACGTTGTGGCCGTCGACGACGCCCGCGACGAGCGTCTTGCCGGCCAGACCGGGGACGGCGCCGGTGGGCACGGCACCCTTGACGAGGTCCACGGCGATCGCGTCGACGTCCGTGCCGGCCAGCAGCGCGAGCCCGTCGCCGGCGTCCGAGCGCAGGCCGCCGAACGGCGCCGCGACGAGGACCGCCGGGCGGTCGGTGCCGACCGCGAGGTCGGTCGCGAGGGCGCCGTACGCGGTGGTCACGGCCGCCGACAGCTCGGCGAAGGTCGCGTCGACGGAGTCGGTGACCAGCGCCGGCTCGTCGAGCTGGACCCACGGCGCACCGGCGGCGGCGAGCGCGCGCAGCAGGTCGGCGTACGCGGCGACGACGTCGTCGAGGCGGTCGAGGGGCCGGAAGCCCTCGGGTGCGTCGTCGGCGGCCTTCGACAGCGCGAGGAACGTCACCGGCCCGACGACGACCGGGCGGGTCACGACGCCCGCCTCCTTCGCCTCGACGAACGCCGCGACGAACCGGTCGTCGACGAACGAGATCGGGGTGTCCGGGCCGATCTCCGGCACGAGGTAGTGGTAGTTCGTGTCGAACCACTTGGTCATCTCGAGCGCGGCGCCCGACACGCCTCGGTCACCGGCGCCGCGCGCCACGGTGGAGTACCCCGCGACGTCGAGCCGGCCGGACTCGTCGAGGAGGCCGGTGAAACGGGCGGGGACGGCGCCGAGCGTCGCGACGACGTCGAGGACCTGGTCGTAGAACGAGAACGACCCGGGCACGGAGCCGTCGGTCGCGTCGAGGCCGAGCTCGACGAGACGGCGGACCGTGGCGAGACGCAGGTCGGCGGCGGCGGACTCCAGCTCGGCGGCGGTGGTGCGGCCGGCCCAGAACGCCTCCACGGCGCGCTTGAGCTCGCGGCGGCGCCCGATGCGGGGGTAGCCGAGGACGGTGCCGCCGGGGAAGGCCGGGCCCGTGGTCGGGGTGACGGGGGTGGTCGGGTGGTCGGTGCTGGACATGAGCTCTCCTCAGTGATGGGTGACGTCGCCGAGGTACGCCGCGGCACCCGTCGTCGTGGAGGACGACGGGGGAGCCGCGGGCGGTCAGCGGGTCAGACTGCGGGGATGCTCGGTACCCACGGCCTTCTGGCCAGGTCGACGCCGTCGGACGGCGTACCGCCGAGGTGAACACCCTCGAGCAGGTCCAGAGCGGGACGGTACTGGTTGAACGTGTACACGTGCAGGCCGGGGGCGCCGGCGTCGAGCACGCGCTGGGCGAGCTCGCTGCCGTACGCCGTGCCGTAGGCGTGCTGCGCCTCCGGGTCCGGCAGGGCGTCGAGCGCGTCCAGCAGGTGCTGGGGCGCGCGGACGCCGGTGAGCTCCTCGACGCGACGGAGCCGGCGTGGGTCCGTCGTGGGCAGCAGCCCGGCGAGGATCGGGATCGTCACGCCGGCCGCGCGGGCCTCCGTGACGAAGTCGGTGTACGAGGCGGCCTCGTAGAACAGCTGGGTGATGGCGAACGACGCCCCGGCCTGCTGCTTCTCCAGGAGGCGCTGCACCTCCTGGGCGCGGGTCGTGCCGGCCTGGACGTTCCCGTCGACGAACGTCGCGACGGCGATCGTCAGCGGGCGGGCGGCGCCGCGCAGCGCGGTGGACGGGTCGGACGCGCAGCGGCGCGCCTCGACCTCGCGGAGCAGGGCGATGAGCTCGACGGACGAGTGCACGCCGTCCGCGGGCGGGCGCCAGTCCGGCTGGTCCTTCGGGGGATCGCCGCGCAGCGCGAGGACGGTGCGCACGCCGGCCTCGAGGAACGAGTCGATGACGTCGGACACGTCCTCGCGGGACGCGCCGACGCAGGTCAGGTGCGCCACCGGCAGCACGGAGGTGCCGGCGAGCAGGGTGGAGACGACCTCGCGCGCGGTGTCGCGGTCACCGCCGCCGGCGCCGTACGTGACCGACACGAAGTCGGGACGGGCGTCGACGAGGCGGCGCGCCGTCTCCCAGAACCGGGGCGCGGCGTCGGGCCGCCGCGGCGGCATGAGCTCGAAGCTCACCGTCGGGCGGTGCGGGTGCGGTTGTGCCTCTGCGACCATGCGTCACTCCATCGGGCCTGGTGTTGAGCACCTTCGTCCTCGGGAGGCTTCCGTCGGAGAACGGGTTGCTGCGGCGTCGTCGAGCCAGGACTCTCGGCCGCTCTGGATGGCTTGCCGACGACTCTAGAGCCCGTTCGACCCTCGGACAACACCGGCCACATCGTGAGACATCTCCGTCTGTTCTCGTCGCCCCACCACGACGACCGCTCACCAGGCACGTCGCGTCCGTCCTTCCTAGCATGACCCCATGGCGCTGCCCCGGCTGCACGAGCGCGTGACCGCCGACCTCCTCGACGGCGTGCGCTCCGGCACGAGCGCCGTCGTCACCGGCCTGCCCGGCGCCGGCCGCACCGCCGTCCTGCAACGCCTCGGCGAGCTCCTCGGCGACGACGGCCACCGCGTCCTCGCCGTCCGCGGCGCCCGCGCGCTGCGCGACCACTCGCTGGAGGCCCTCGCCGTCAGCGACCTCGGCGCCGACCGACCCACCCGCGGCGCCTCCCTCCTGGCGACCTACGTCACCGCCGTCGAACGGCTGGCCCAGGGCGGACGCCTCGTCCTGCTCGTCGACGACGTCGACGACCTCGACGAGGAGTCCGTCGGCGCGCTCGTCGCCGCCTGGGGCCGGGTCCCGTTCCCCCTCGTCGCCACGTCCCGCCCCACCCTGCTGGCCGCCGACGGGCGCGGCCTCGTCGCGTCCGTCACCCCCGTCGACCGCGTCGAGCTGCCGCCCCTGTCGTACGAGGACTCCGCCCGCCTCGCCGAGAGCGTCCTCGGCGGACCGCTCGCCGCGGAGACCGCCGGCCGCATCCACGCCAAGTCCGGGGGACTGCCCGGGTTCGTCGACGCCGTCGTCCGGACCGCCCGCCGCGCCGGGCACCTCGTCCGCGTCGACGGCGTCTGGCGGGCCCGCGGCGAGCTCTGGGCGCCCGCGCTGTCGGCGACCGTGGAACGCCTCACCGTCAGCCTCGACGCCGACGCGCTCCACGCCGTCCAGGTGCTCGCCCTCGCCGGTCCCGTCACCACCACCGTCGCCCGCCGCCTCGTCCCGTGGCCGGTCCTGGAAGCCCTCGACGGCCACGGCCTGCTCCGGACGCTGCGCCAGGCCGAGCACGACTACGTGACCCTCTACCCGCCGCTCGTCGCCGAGCAGTTCCAGAACGCCGGCCGCAGCACGCTCCGGCTGCGCGTCACCCAGGAGATCAGCCTCGCGCTCTCCGGCGAGGAACCCGAGGGCCTCAGCGGCCCCGTCGTCGAGCCGCGGCAGGTCCGAGCCGCCCTCGAGGTGTCCACCAGCGACGGCGGCCGCGAGGCCGCAGGCGTCCGCGCCCGCCTCATCGCCGAGCACGTCCTGCGGCAGCGCACCGTCCGCCGGGCCGAGTGGGAGCACCGCCCCACCGCCGACACCGCCGTGCCCTACCTCGAGACCCTGCTCGTCCAGGGCGCCAAGGGCGCCGCCGAGGTCGTCGCCGCCACCGAGGAGTCCGGCGACCCCGTCACCGTCGCCGTGCTGCGCGCCATGGAGGCCGTGCGGTGCGTCGTCGAGGACGACGACGGCGCCGCCGCCCACCACGCCCTCACCGCACCCCTGCCGACCACCCTCGCCCAGGAACCCGGCCTCGCCGGCCTCCTCGCGGCGCTCGACGACCGCCTCACCCTCGTCGTCGAAGGTGCCGGCGAGCGTCCCGCCCGCGCCCACCCGGACGCCCCCCGGCCCGCCGACGCCGAACCCAGCAGCGTCACCGCGCTCCGCGACGAGGTCGAGGGCGTGGTCCACGCCGAACGGCTCGTGGCCCAGGGGCACGCCGCCGACGCCCTCGCCGTCCTGGCCGCCACCCCCGCCACCGGGGCGTGGGACCGGCCCCGTCACGCCGCGCTCGGCCTCGCCAAGGTCCTCGCCGGACGCCCCCGGGAGGCGCTCGCGGAGGCCGACCGTCGCCTCGACGAGGCCCTGGACGACCTCGACCTCGACGGCGTGTGGCTGCACGGGTACACCCGCTCCCTCGCCCTCGCGACCCTCGGCCGGTTCTCCGAGCTGCGCGACCACGTCGGCGCCGTCATGTCCGTCGGCGTCATCCCCCTGCGCCAGTTCCACCACGCCGTCGGCAACCTCGCCCTCGGGGCGTACGCCGCCCTCCAGCAGGGCGCCGTCGACAGCGCCCTGCTGCTCGCCCGCCAGGCGCAGGACGTCACCACCGTGCCCGGCCCCTGGCCGCTCATGTCCGTCGGCTGGATCGAGCCCGTCGTCGCGGCGCGCGCCGCCGGGGACCCCGCGGCGGAGGCCGAGGCCTACTGGGCGGAGGCCGACCTGCTGGCCGCACGCGGCTACGCCGCCGCCGCCGGGGTGGCGGGGATCCTCGCCCTCGGCGCCGCCCCCGACGACGGGCGCGCCGACCGGCTCGCGCGCTGCCTCCCCGCCGGTCAGGGCGACGGGATCGACGACATGATCGCGCTCGCGCGGGCGGGCGGCGCGACCGGTCCGGAACCCGCGCTCGCGCTCTACCGCGACGCCCGCACCCGCGGCGCCGTGCTCGTCGCCGGGCGGGCGCTCGCCCTCGCCGTCCGCATCCTCCGGTCCGCCGGCGACGTCGCCCCGGCCGACCGGCTCGTCGACGAGGCGACCGACGTGCTGCCCGCCGAGATGATCGCCTCGCTCGTCCCGGCCGTGGACCTCGCCCGGCTCACCGTGCGCGAGCTCGAGGTGGTCCGGCTCGTCGAGGCAGGACTGTCCAACCAGCAGGCCGCGCACCGCCTCGGCATCACCGTGTCCACGGTCGAGAACCACCTCAACCGCGTCTACCGCAAGCTCGCCGTCGACGGCCGCCCCGCCCTCGTCGCGCTGCTGCGCGACCGCTCCGCCTGACCGGACCGGCCGCGGCCCGACCGGTCCGGACGCACGACGGCCCGCCGTCCGGTCGTGCCGGACGGCGGGCCGTGCGTGACGCAGCGTGAGCGTGCGTGCGACGGTCAGTGCGAGAGCCGGCGGCGGACCAGCAGCACCGCGCCGCCCGCCAGCACCAGACCGGCAGCCACGGCACCCGTGGTCAGCGCCGCGGACCCCGTCCAGGGCAGCCGGTCCACGACCGCACCCTGCGTCGCGGCGTCCCGCGTCGTGACCGTGGTCGTGACGGTGCTCGTCGCCGGGCCGCCCGTCGTGGGGTCGTCCGTGTCGACGACGGTCGTCGAGTCCGCGGGCTCCGTCGGGTCCGGGGTGGGCACGACGGTGCCGGTCGGCTCGGGCGTCGGGGTCACCGGGTCGGTGGGCTCCGGGGTGGGGGTGACCGGGTCGGTGGGCTCCGGGGTGGGGGTGACCGGGTCGGTGGGCTCCGGGGTGGGGGTGACCGGGTCGGTGGGCTCGGGCGTGGGCTCGGTCGGGTCCGGGGTGGGGGTGACCGGCTCGCTGGGGTCCGGCGTCGGCTCGGTCGGGGTGGGTTCCGGCGTGGGCTCGCTGGGCTCGGGCGTGGGCTCGGTCGGGGTGGGTTCCGGCGTGGGCTCGCTGGGCTCGGGCGTGGGCTCGGTCGGGGTGGGTTCCGGCGTGGGCTCGCTGGGCTCGGGCGTGGGCTCGGTCGGGGTGGGCTCGGTCGGGTCCGGGGTGGGGGTGACCGGGTCGGTGGGCTCGGGCGTGGGCTCGCTGGGCTCGGGCGTCGGCTCGGTCGGGGTGGGCTCCGGCGTCGGCTCGACGGGCGTCGTGCAGACGGGGTCCTGACCGCCCTCGCCGAAGTGCTCGTTGAACGTCGACACCTGCACCCACGTGATGCAGAAGTCGTCGGCGGAGATCAGGTACGACCAGGGCAGGAAGTCGCGCCCGATGAACTGACCCGACGGCTGGTTGTTCCGCGACTCGAAGTGCACGTGCGCGTTCTTCTTCACACCGTCGACGGTGTACTTGACGTTGACGTGCCCGTTGTCGGGGAACGTCGACCCGGCGGGGAGCGTCAGGCCTGCCGGGGAGACGTCGTAGGGGACCGGCGCGTCGGACCCGCCCGCGACGGCGATGCCGACGGGCAGCAGGACGAGGGCGGTGGCCGCGCCGGCGGCGAGGACGGTGCGGGTGGTCGAGGGACGGGCGCGCATGGGGGTCTCCTGGGTTCGGTCGTGCCCAGGTTCCGGTCCACCTCGCGCGCGCACGGTTCGGGGGCCCGCGGATGGGTGGTACCGGTGCCCGGAGTGGGTGGTGCCCGTGCAGGAGCGGGGGCGCGGGACGGCCGGGAGGGTGGTGGGTGCCCGCGCGGCATAGGCTGGCGGGCATGGACACCGAAGAGCGCCTGGCCGTCTTCCTGGACTACGAGAACCTGGCGCTGGGTGCGCGGGAGCACCTGGGTGGGATGCAGTTCGACTTCCAGCCGATCGCGGACGCCCTCGCGGTGCGCGGCCGGGTGGTGACGAGGCGCGCCTACGCGGACTGGTCGTACTTCGACGAGGACCGGCGGGCGCTGACCCGGCACCAGGTCGAGCTGATCGAGATGCCGCAGCGGATGGGGGCGTCGCGCAAGAACGCGGCGGACATCAAGATGGTGGTCGACGCCATCGAGATGGCGTTCGAGCGGGAGTACATCTCGACGTTCGTCATGTGTACAGGCGACTCCGACTTCTCCCCGCTGGTCAACAAGCTGCGCGAGCTCGACAAGCGCGTCATCGGGGTCGGCGTCGAGAAGTCCACGTCCCGGCTCCTGCCGTCGTCGTGCGACGAGTTCATCTTCTACGACCGCCTCGAGGGCGTGGACGTCCCCGACGAGTCGGAGCGCAAGCCGTCCGGGCGCGGTGCCGCACGCCGGTCGACCTCGGGCGGCCGCGGAGGCCGCGCGAAGGTCGCCGCGTCGACGACCTCGCCCGCCGAGGCCCCCGCCGCGGAGGCGGCCAAGGAGCAGCAGACCGCCGTCGAGCCGCCGGCCGAGGACGCCGCACCCGCGTCGTCCGGCGGCCGCCGTCGCCGCAAGGCCGACCCCGCACCGGCCCCCGAGCCCGTCCCCGCGCCCGTCCCGGACGAGGACGACGACGCGCCGGCCGCCGACGCGCCCATGGAGGTCAAGGTCGCCCAGACCCTCGCCGGGCTGCAGGCGTCGTCGTCCGGCTCGATCACGGCGTCGCAGCTCAAGCGCACCCTCGTGCGCAAGGAGCCCACGTTCTCCGAGGCGGACTACGGCTTCCGTACCTTCACGGAGTTCCTGCGCTACCTCGCCGACCGCGACGTCGTCGTGCTGTCCGACGGGCCTTCCACCGGCGACCCCGTGGTCGCTCTGCCCGAGCAGCAGGACGGTGCGGGCGCGTTCGACCTCCTGCGTTCCGTCGTCGCGGAGGAGGGCGGCTCCGCGCAGCTCTCCGGCCTGAAGAACCACCTGCGCAAGCGCCGCCCCGACTTCTCCGAGAAGGCGCTCGGCTACCGCGGCTTCCTGCAGTTCTGCAAGGGCGCCGAGGCGGCGGGCGCGGTGGCCCTGGCCTGGGACGACGACGCCGACGACTACGTGGTGACGCTCGGCACCGCGGCCTGACACCGGGCCGTACCCGGGCGGGGTTCACGGCACCGGCCCTCGCCCGGGGCACAATGGGGCCGTGACCTACCGTGTGCTGAAGCTGATCGCGTCGCTCCTGGTCGCCGTCTTCCTGCGGCCCCGGGTGACCGGCCTGCACCACATCCCCACCCGTGGGCCCGTCATCATCGCGAGCAACCACCTGTCGTTCATCGACTCGATCATCCTGCCGCTCGTGGTGCCCCGGCACGTCACCTTCATCGCGAAGGCCGAGTACTGGACGGGCCGCGGCCTCAAGGGCCGCGTGTCACGGTGGTTCTTCACCACGATGGGGCACATCCCCGTGGACCGCACCGACCCGCGCGCCGGGCAGCGGTCGCTCGAGGACGCCCTGCTCGTGCTCCAGCGCGGCGGCGCGTTCGGCATCTACCCCGAGGGCACCCGCTCCCGCGACGGACGCCTCCAGAAGGGGCACACGGGTGTCGCGTGGCTGGCGCTCGCGGGGTCGACCCCCGTGGTCCCGGTCGCGCTGCGCGGCACCGACAAGGTGCAGCCCGTCGGCAAGATGCCGCGGCCCGTGCGCGGCATCCAGGTCCAGTTCGGCCCGCCGATCGACCCGTCCCGGCAGATCGCCGCCGGGACGAAGCCCGCCCAGGCCCGCCGCGAGCTCACCGACCAGGTCATGGCGTCCATCCACGCGATGAGCGGCCAGGAGCTCGTCGCCTGAGCTAGCTCATCACTCCGATGATGCGCTGGACGAGTGGCCACAGTCGCTCGGCCGCGTCGTCGAGCCGTCCACCCTGGTGCAACGCATCACGCTGGGACTCAAGGGCGGCGAGGACGACCTGGGCTGCCATGTCGACGTCCGGGCAGTCCATGACCCCCACGTCGTGCCCGGTGCGAAGGATATGGGTGACCAGGTCCCGCAAGGGTTCGACGTGATCCATGAGGGCGGCCTTGTCCGCGGGGGAAAGTACGCCGTGTATCTCCAGGGCGGGGCCGCGCTGGCAGGCGTACTCAGCCAGGACGAGGCTCACGAGCAGCTCGAGGCGTCGGACCGGACCCTTGGCCGGTGCGAGCTCGCGCTCGCACAGGTCCAGGAACTGGTCCATCTCCCGTCCCGTCCACGCGATGAGCATCGATGCGCGGTCGCGGAAGTAGTTGTAGACGACGGTGCGGCTCACCCCGGCTTGCACGGCGACATCGCGGAGCGTGAGCGCGTCCCAGCCGACGTCCGCCAGCACGGTCTCGAAGGCATCGAGCAGGTTGGACTCGACATGGGCACGGTGCTCGGAGATCGTGCTCCCGCTGGTCAGCCGTGGCACGTCAGCTCCTTGGCTGCTCGTCGGGCGATGAGGAGGGAGAGGCCGATTGTGACGATCGCGTTGGCGGCATGCACCGCACCGAGCATCGCCACGTCGTCGCCGAGGCGCTGAAGAACCGGCTGCACCATCAGCACCGCGAGCAGCGTCAGCGTGGGCCAGAGGAGGAACCAGCGGGGCCAGGCCGCCACCACGAGAGCGACCAGGACCAGCCCGACAATCTCCGTCGCATAGCCGAGCAGCCGATGAGCGTCGAGGCTACCGGCATCCGTCATGGGCAACGAGTCGATGGCGAAGAGGCCATAGCCGGCGGTCGCGATCTGACCCCAGGCCATCGCGAAGATCGCCCAAGCGGTGATCCGTGCTCCGTGGAGCGCTCCGCGGCGCATCGTGGATACGAGAGACGGCCGGGTTGCGGCCACATCGGTGGTCATACTTGCTCCTTTGAAGACGTCGTGTCGTCATCAAAATAGCTCGTCGAGAGCGAGATGATGAAGCCGTCCGCCGATGAGATGGATCACGATCTCTGGACGGCGCGCCCGACCACGCGTCGACACCGTGACCGACCCGCAGCGCCGAGCACCCGTCGTCAGCGCGTGGCGGGGCCGTCGAAGATGCCCGGCACCTGCGCGAGCTGCTCGCACAGCCCGGCGCCGTCCGGCGCGCGGACCACCGGGACGTCGTCGGCGAGCAGGCCGTCGAGCTGGTCGGGGGCGACCGGGCGGCCCCCGCCGACCTGGCGGATGGCGACCGCGCGCACCCGCCCGGGCCACCGCTCCACCGCCCGGGCGTAGATCTCCGGGTCGTGCTGGCCGTCGTCGCCCACCAGCAGCCACCGCACGTCGGGGAACCGGGACATCAGCAGGTCGATGCTGGACGCCTTGTGCGCCGGGCCGCTGCGGAACCAGCCGGTCAGCGTGGGACCCCAGTCGGTGAGGAGCAGCGGACCGGCGGGGTACTCGTTGCGGGACAGGAACGCGCGCAGGGCGCCCGCGATGTTCCACGCTCCGTTCGACAGGTAGACGACGACGGCGTCCGCGTGCTCGTCCCGCAGCCGCCGGTACAGCACCGGCATCCCCGGCACCGCGCGGCGTGCGGTGCCGTGCCGCACGAACGTGTTCCACGTGGCGAGCAACGGGCGGGGGACGGCGGTGACGAGGGTCGTGTCGTCGACGTCGCTGATCACGCCGAACCGGGCGGCGGGCGCGAGCACCAGCAGCGGCGCGACCGCGCGCTCCCCGACGACGTCGCGCACCGGGTCGCGCGGCTCGATCGTCACGTCCTGCCAGCCGGGCCCCAGCGGCGCGTCGAGGTCGATCTCGACGTCCACGTACCCGGACCGGTCCGTCACCACCGCGTACGTGCGTCCGCCGACGTGGAGACGCACGTCGGTCTGCGGGGCGGGGACGGTGAGGAAGTGCCGGAACCCGCGCCGAGCGGCGCGGCGCTCGTCCCGTCGCGCGGCCTGCGGGGGAGAGAGCAGCACGCGCGCCAGGACCCGCACCCGGTCCGGCGACCCGTAGCCGGTGAACGGCTGCACCCGCGGACGCCAGCCGAGGCGCCGCAGCACGCCGCCGAGCACGTCGTAGAACGCGTCCTCGACCACGGCCGCCAGGTGGGGGCGCTGCGTCGGGTGCGGTGTCGCCACCGCGCCCCGGCCCGCGGTCTGGCCCGCGCCCCGGTCCGTCCGAGCGCCGTCGGGGGAGGTCGTCATGTCAACCACCCACCTGGGACAGCCCGAAGGCCGCCGCGAAACCCAGCACCGTCATCAGTCCTCCCACCGGGCCCGCGAACTCCGCGGCCTCCGGGATCATCGTGTCCACCAGCATCGTCAGGAGGGCCCCCGCGGCGAACGCCTGCACGAGCGCGACGGTCGCCGCCGACGCCGAGCCGAGCGCCGCGTAGCCGACCCCGGCCGCGACGGCCGACACCAGGGTCGTGCCGCCCCACAGCAGGAACAGCCGCGCCCGGGACGTGCCGGCCTGCCGCAGGCCCGCCGTCGCGGACATCGCCTCGGGCAGGTTCGACAGGAACACCGCGGCCAGCATCGCGACGCTGATCCCGCCGCCGCCCACCAGGGTCGCCCCCAGCACCACCGACTCCGGCACGCCGTCCAGCACGGTGCCGAGCGCGATCGCGCCACCGGACCCCTGGGCCTGCTCGCCCGTGGACCGCTTGCGCCCCTGGCCGCCCCGCCGGTCGATCAGCAGGTCGCCCACGAAGAACGCGGACGCACCCGCCGTCAGCCCGACCAGCAGCACCCAGCCGCCGTCCGTCGACTCCGCGGCGTCCTCCACGAGGTCGTACGCGACCGCGCTGATGAGGATGCCCGCGCCGAACGCCATGACGAGCCCCACGACCCGCTGGCTCAGGGGCCGGACGAGCACGATCCCCGCGCCGAGCAGGAGCGACGAGCTGCCCAGCAGTCCCCACCAGAAGCCCTCCACCGGAACATTCGACCAGATCAGGGCCCGGTCCGCCGTTCGGGCCGCCGGCCCACGCCGCCGGCCCACGCCGCCGGCCGCCCGCACCCCGCACCGCCCGGGCCGTGTCCGCGGGTGCGGTCCCGGACCACCGGTGGAAGCATCGCGGGCATGGACCTCGCCGAGCTCACCAAGCCCACCGCGACCTCCCTCCCGCGCACGCTCGGGCGGATCGCCCTCGGCCTGGCGCTCGCCGGCGCGGGGATCTCCCACCTCACCGTCGCGCGCGAGGAGTTCCGGGCGCAGGTGCCGTCCTGGTTCCCCGTCGACGAGGACGTCACCGTCCTCGCGTCCGGCGTGGTCGAGATCGTCATCGGCGGGTCGCTGGTCGCCCTGTCCCGGTGGAAGGTCGCCGTCGGGCTGATCGCCGCGGCGTTCTTCGTCGTGATCTTCCCCGGCAACGTCGCGCAGTGGCTGGAGCACCAGGACGGGTTCGGGCTCGACACCGACGCGAAGCGGCTCGCCCGCCTGCCGTTCCAGGCCGTCCTCGTCGCCCTCGCCCTGTGGTCGACCGGCGCGTGGTCGGCGACCCGGCGCGCCCTGCACCGGGACTGATCCGTCAGGACGTGGCCGCGCCGAGCACGACCGGGCACGTGGCCAGGTGGTCGTCCACGAGGCCGCACGCCTGCATCGCCGCGTACGCCGTCGTCGGACCGAAGAACCGGAAACCCTCCTTCTTCAGGGCCTTGGCCATCGCCTTCGACTCGTCGGTGAGGGCCGGCACGTCCGTCCACGTCGCCACCCGGGCGGCCCGCGGCGGGGGAGCGAAGGACCAGAACAGCTCGTCGAGGGTCCGCCCGGCCTCGTGCAGCGCGAGGACGGCGCGGCCGTTGGCGATCGTCGCCTCGATCTTGGCGCGGTTGCGCACGATCCGGGCGTCGCCCAGGAGCCGTTCGACGTCGTCCGGGCCCAGGGCCGCGACCCGCTCCGGCTCGAACCCGCCGAAGACCTCCCGGAACGCCTCCCGCTTGCGCAGGATCGTCAGCCACGACAGCCCGGACTGGAAGCCCTCCAGCGCGATCCGTTCCAGCAGCTCGGCCTCGCCGTGGACCGGCAGGCCCCACTCGGTGTCGTGGTAGTGCGCGTAGAGGGGGTCGCCGTCGCCGAAGCAGCGGCCGGCGGGCACCGGTGAGGGGTCGGTCGCGGTCGTCATGGCCTCAGGCTGCCGCACGGGACCGACACCGTGGCGGTCGTCCACAGGCCCGGTGCGCTCCGTCCACCGTCGAGCGTCTCTGAAAGTCCGGGATCAGGCCCACACCCCGGACTTTCAGAGACGCTCGGCGCCGGGCGGCTCGTCGCCCCACCCCGCGCGCGCCGCGTGCCACCCGAGCTGCGCGCGCGTGCGCACGCCCGCCCGGTCCATCAGCTCGCGGATCCGGCGCTGCACCGTCCGCGTCGAGATGCCGAGCTGGTGCGCCGCCGACTCGTCCGTGCTCCCCGCCAGCAGCAGGGACAACAGGCGGGCGTCGACGTCGTCCGCCACCCCGACCGACGGCACACCGGACGGCGCGTCGAGGATGACGGGGGCCGCGCGCGTCCACAGGGTGTCGAACAGCGCGATCAGGCCCGTGAGGAGCGCGCTCGGCCGTACCAGCATCGCCGCCGCGGACGCCCGCTCCGGCGCGCTGAGCACCGGCAGCAGCGCCAGGCCGTCGTCGGCGATCACCATGCGCAGCGGCAGCGCGTCGATCACCCGCGCCGACTCCCCGGCCCGCAGCCCGGCCGCGAACGCGTCCAGCCCGCCCGGGAACGTGTCCAGCGCCGCCTGCTCGAACAGCACCCGGTACCGCACGCCCCGGCGGACCAGCTCGTCCTCCACGTGGTTCTCGTCCGCACCGGTCACCGCCACCGGGTGCTGCACGAACGCCCGCACCTCGCCGCGCGCGCCCGACTGCACCCGCGCGAACCAGTGCGCCACCTCGGCCGCGCCGCGCACCACCTGCACCACGTCGTCGGCGCCACCCTCCGCACCCGCGTGCCGGTACATCTCCTCCAGGGTGTCGAGCTCCGCCTGCGCGCGCCGCACCGCCACCTCGTGCGCGGCCAGGCGCCCGCCCAGCACCACCGACGGTGGCGCGGCCACGTACCGGACGTCGTCGTCACCGGTGTCGCCACCGTCGTCGGGACGCGCCGAGACGCTGGCGAACCCGCGCTCGGCGAGCGCGGCGAGGCGCTCGCGGGCGGCGCCCCGCGGGACGTCCAGGGTCGCGGCGACGTGACCCGCCGACGCGCCCGGCGTCGCGACCAGCAGCCGGTAGACGGCGAGCAGGTCGGCCGACAGCCCGGCGGCGGTGCCCAGGAGGTCGCCGACGTCGTCGCCCGGCACGCTGCCGTCCGTCATCTCTCGCACCCCTCCCTGCCCGGGGACCGTCCTTGCGGGTTCCCGTCATGGCGCATTCTCGCCAGTCTCCGCCATTGTGCCCGCCACGTGTTGCCTGAAAGTGTCCCGAGGCACCGAACAGTTCTCGCGAAAGGCGCCACCATGCGACCACTCGTCCGAGCCGGGATCGCCGCGACCGCGGCGGGAGCCGTGCTGGCGGTGGGAGTCCTCCCCGGCTGGGGAGCGACCCCGCCCACCGACAACGGCTCGACCTCGGCGGCCACCGCCGGCGCGTCCACCGGCGAGACCGTCACGGTCACGCTCGTCACCGGCGACGTCGTCCACGTCGCCACGACGACGGACGGCCAGGAGGCGATCACGGTCGACCCCGCACCGGGATCCACCGCGCCGGCGCAGACCCTCGTCGTCGACGGCGACACCTACGTCGTGCCCGACGCGGCGCTGCCGTACCTCGCCTCCGACGCGCTGGACCGGGAGCTGTTCAACGTCACCGACCTCGTCGAGTACGGCTACGACGACGCCTCCGGCGGCATCCCCGTCATCGCGCAGCACGCCGCGCGGCTGCGCAGCACCCCGAAGGCTCCCGCGGGCAGCACGAAGACCCTCGACCTGCCGTCGGTCGACGGCGCCGCGCTGCGCACCGACGCGGACGAGGCGAGCGATTTCTGGGCCGCCGTCACCGGCGCCGCCACCACGCGCGGCACCCGGTCGGCCACCGCGCCCGGGACCCTCGTGGGCGGCTGGACCAAGCTGTGGCTCGACGGTCGGGTCTCCGCGACCCTCGACGTCTCCGTCCCGCTCGTCGGCGCGCCCGAGGCGTGGGCCGCGGGCAACGACGGCACCGGCGCCCGCGTCGCCGTCCTGGACACCGGCGTCGACCTCGACCACCCCGACCTCGCCGACGCCGTCGTGACCACCGCCTCGTTCGTCCCCGGCCAGGAGGTCGCCGACGGCGCCGGGCACGGCACCCACGTCGCCTCCACCGTCGCCGGGTCCGGCGCGGCCAGCGACGGGAAGAACACCGGCGTCGCGCCGGGCGCCGAGCTCGCGGTCGGCAAGGTCCTCGCGGACAACGGCTACGGCCTCGACTCGTGGATCATCGCCGGCATGGAGTGGGCCGCCACCGAGGCCGACGCGGACGTCGTCAGCATGAGCCTCGGCGACGACGCCCTCACCGACCAGACCGACCCGATGGCGCAGTCCCTCAACGCGCTGTCCGCGGAGCACGACGTGCTGTTCGTCGTCGCGGCCGGCAACTCCGGCGCCCCCGGCACCGTGACGAGCCCGGGCACGGCGGACGCCGCCCTGACGATCGCCGCGACGGACGACGACGACCGGCTCGCCTCCTTCTCGTCGCAGGGCCCGCGCGGCCTCGACGAGGGCCTCAAGCCCGACATGGCCGCCCCCGGCGTGAACATCACCGCCGCCCGCTCCCACCACACCCGCGGGTCCGGCTACTACACGACGATGAGCGGCACCTCCATGGCGACGCCGCACGTCGCGGGCGCCGCCGCGCTGCTCGCCGTCGAGCACCCCGACTGGGGCGCGCAGCGCCTCAAGGACGCCCTCATGTCGTCCGCCACGGAGGTCGACGGCAGCCTGTACGAGGTCGGCACGGGCCGCCTCGACGTCCCCGCGACGCTCGACGACGTGTCCGCCACCGGGTCCGTCTTCTTCGGCCTGGCCACCTGGGGCGACCCGGATCCCACGCCGCAGACCCGCACCATCACCTACTTCAACGACACGGACGCCGAGCTCGCGCTCGACCTGTCCACCACCTCCGACGGTCCCGCCGACGTGGTGCGGCTCTCCGCCGACCACGTCGTCGTCCCCGCGCACGGCACCGCCACGGTGGACGCCACCGCGTCGTTCGCCGACGCCCCCGTGACCGGCCACTACCTGGGCGAGGTCGTCGCGACCGACGCTGCGGGCACCGTCGTGGCCCGCACCGGCACCGGCCTGAGCCGCGAGGTCGAGAAGTACGACGTCGACGTCACCGTCCTGGGCACGTCCGGTGCGCCGGTCGCGGGCGCCGAGGTGCTCGTCTACGACTACACCAACGGCGTGTTCCGCACGGAGCAGGCGGACGCCGACGGCCGCATCGCCACGAAGCGCGTGGAGCCGCGCACCCTCGCGGTGTCCACCAAGCTGCGCTACGCCGACGACGACGGCACCGACCGTCTGTACTGGCTGGCCGAGCCGCACGTCGCCGTCGAGGACGGGGACGTGCACGTCGTGCTCGACGCCCGCGACGCCACCCCCGTGCGGCTCGACACCCCGCGCCCCAGCGTCGCGCAGGCCGGTCGTGTCGACTGGTACCACGCGCCCTCCGGCGGCATCCCGTTCGGCATGTCGACGCCCGTCGCCCCCGGCGCGGAGGCGTGGGTGCTGCCCACCGGGGACGTCCCCGACGGGCCGTACTACCTGACGGCCCGCTGGTCCCGTCTCGCGCCGCTGCTCGAGGTCCGCGCGCACACGCCGTCGTCGTGGACGCTCGACACCGTCTACCAGTCGCGCAGCACCCGCCTCGACGGGAAGGTCGACCTGGAGGTCGTCGCCGCCGGGACGGGCACGCCCGCCGAGGTCGCGGCCGTGGACGCGGCCGGCAAGGCGCTGGTCGTGACGAGGAGCGCGACGGTCACCCCGCTCGCCCGTGCCGCTGCGGCACGGGACGCCGGGGCCGCCCTGCTCGTCGTCGTCAACGACGGCCCGGGCACCCTGTTCGACCTCGCCGGCGGCACCGTGCCGACGGTGTCGGTCAGCGCCGCCGACGGCGAGCGGCTGCTGTCCGCCGGCACCGCGTCGATCCGGGGCACAGCCGACGCCTACCCGGGCTACGCGTACGACTACCAGCGCACGTGGGAGGGCTCGGCGCCCGCGGACCTCGTCGTCGCACCCCGCACGGGCGACCTCGCGGTCGTCACCGACCGGTTCGCGGACACCGAGGCGCGCCCGCTCAACCTCCTGCGCTACGACTGCTCGACGTTCCTGCTCAAGTGCCTCGGCATGAGCCAGGCCTGGGAGTCGGCCTCCGAGCACGTCACCTACCTCAGCCCGGCAGCCGTGGGTGCGGGTGCCGCGTGGTTCGCCGCCGTGGACGCGGCGAACGGTCGGGAGGTGCGTGACCTCCAGACCCGCTACACCGCGGGGCAGACCCAGACGATCGACTGGTTCGGCGTCACCGCGCCGCGCCAGGGCGACGGCTTCTGGCTGGCGAACAACACCGGCACGATCCTCAAGATGAACACGCCGACGGCGTCCGGTCCGGGCGAGCTCACCGGTTCGTTCGGGTCGGGCCGCAAGATCGCGTCGCGCCTCTACCTGGGGGACACGCTGCTGCGCTCCGGAGCGTCGCAGTCGATCTCGTGGTCCCGGACCGACGCCGCCGGGCCGCAGACGTACCGCTACGAGCTCGACACGACCGTCGAGCCCACGACGTGGGCCTGGTCGACACGCACCGCGTCGGCGTGGACGTTCGTCACCGACCGTGCCGACGTCGGCACGCTGCCGCTGCTCGGGATCGGCTACGACGTCGCGACGGGTCTCGACGGCACCGTGCGTGCCGGCGGCCGGACGACGGTCGGCCTGGAGGTCGCGCACCCGGTGGGCGCCGTCGGCGCGGGCACCGTGACGGACGTCGCCCTCGAGGTGTCCTACGACGAGGGCGCCACGTGGTCGCCCGTGACCGTCGAGCGTTCCGGTGACGACTGGACCGCGCAGCTGAGCACCCCGAAGGGTGGCGGGTCGGTGTCGCTGCGCACGACGGCGCACGACGACGCGGGCAACGCGGTCACGCAGGAGGTGGTGCGGGCGTTCGGCCTGAGCTGACGCCTGTCCCCCCTCTCTGCTGCAACGAGCGTGCTGGGTCGGTACCTCAAACCACGGTTTGAGGTACCGACCCAGCACGCTCGTTGCGTCCAGGGGGTCGGGGTCAGTCCCGTGACAGCACCAGGGCGGAGCTGTGGCCGCCGAACCCGAACGCGTCGACCAGGGCGTGCCGTGCCGTCGTCGGGCGGGCGGCGGTGACGACGTCGAGGTCGATCTGCGGGTCGAGGTCGTCGAGGTTGAGGGTCGGCGGGACGACGGCGTCCCCGGACGCCCCCGGAGCGTCGAGCCCTGCGGTGCCGGTCGGCCCCCTGCGGCTCCCGGGACTCGCGAGACCACCCAGCCCACCGAGCGCCGCGAGGACGCCGAGCGGTCCGGACGCGCCGAGCAGGTGCCCGGTGGACGCCTTGGTGGCGGTGACGGGCGGGGGGTCGCCGAACACGGCGCGCAGGGCGCGGGCCTCGTTGACGTCGCCGGCGGGGGTGGAGGTGGCGTGGGCGTGCACGAACCCGACGTCGGCGGGCGTCAGGCCCGCGGAGCGGAGGGCGAGGCCGACGGTGCGCGCCTGGTTGCCGGGCTCGCCGCCGACGATGTCGTGGGCGTCGGAGGTGAGGGCGCCGCCCTCGACCACGCCCCGGACGCGGGCGCCGCGCGCGCGGGCGTGCTCCTCGGCCTCCAGGACGAGCAGCACGCAGCCCTCGCCCATGACGAAGCCGTCGCGGGCGACGTCGAAGGGTCGGGACGCCCGTTCGGGCTCGTCGTTGCGGGTCGACATGGCGCGGGAGCGGGCGAACGCGGACACGCACAGGTCGACGACCGTGGCCTCGACGCCGCCGCAGACGACGACGTCGGCGTCGCCGTCGCGGATCATGGACCGGGCGGCGAGGATCGCCTCGACGCCGGCGGCGCAGGCGCTGACGGGGGCGCGCGCCCCGGCCTTCGCGCCCAGGTCGATCGACACCCAGGCGGCGGGGCCGTTGTTCATCACCATGGTGACGGCGTGCGGGCTGACGGCGCGGTGCCCCTGCTCCTTGAGGAGCAGGTGCTGGCGCAGCGTGGTGCCGAACCCGCCGTTGGCGGTGCCGATCGCGACGCCGAGGCGTTCCGGCTCGACGTCGGGGGCGCCCGCGTCGTCCCAGGCCTGCCGGCCGGCGACGAGCGCGAGCTGTTCCCCGCGGTCGGTGCGCCGCTGCTCGCGCACCTGGAGGGCGTCGGCGAACCGGTCGTCGACGAGCGCCCCGATCCGGACCGGCACGTCGGCGGGCCAGTCGGCGTCGAGGGCGCCCACCCCGGACCGGCCGGTGCGCAACCCCTGCCACGTCTCGTCGAGCGTGAGGCCGAGGGGCGTGACCGCCCCGATCCCTGTGACCACCGTCCGTCGCACCTGCGGGCACCTCCGTCGCCGGGCGGCCCTGCGTAGGCGGGGCCGTTCGTACCCCACCCTGCCCTATCGGGACGGCCGGGCTCCAGTGACACGCGCAAGCCTGTGACCTGCGATGTTGCGCCATGGAAGGGTCCGGTTCGTCAGGTGGTGGGGGGTCGGTCGGGATCGGCGGGTGCGGGGACGGGGCTGTCGACGGCCCCGCCGGTGCGGCGCCGGAGGTACACCTCGATCCCGTCGAGCACGACGCCGATCCCGAACGCGATGTCGTCCGTGGGGCTCGCGGGGGGAGCGTCCTGCGGGTCCCACGCCGCGGCGGCCGCGAACAGGTGGGGGTAGTGCTCGGGGGTCGCCAGGCTGGTGAGGAGCTTCTCGAAGTCGTAGTAGAGGTTGGCGCGGTCGACGGCGTCGGGGTCGAGGTCGGCGTCGGGGACGTCGGGTGCGACGCCGGTGGTGGCCCGCACCGTCGCGACGGCGGCACGGCGGGTGTCGACCTGCACCTGCGCCTCGCCGAGGACGTGCTGGGCGAGCAGCCCGAGGATGCCGAGCTTCTCGTCGAACGGCAGGGGGACGCCGGACAGCGCCTCGAGCGCCTGGTCGAACCAGCGCAGCCGGTGCGGGCCGGGGAGCGCGGTGGCCAGGGGCAGGTCGAGGTACCAGGGGTGCGCGACGACGAGCTCGATCTGGAGGCGGGTCCACCGTTCGAGCCCGGCGCGCCAGCCGAGCCCGGGCGTGAGGTCGGGCAGGAGCGCCGCGACCCGGTCGGTGAGCAGCACGAGCAGCTCGTCCTTGCTGCTGACGTGGCGGTAGAGCGCCATGGGGGAGCAGCCGAGGGTCTCGGCGACGCGTGCCATCGACACCGCGTCGAGCCCGTCGGCCTCGGCGAGCTCGAAGGCGGTCTCCACGATCCGTTCGGCGCTGAGCGCGGGCTTGGGGCCGCGCCGGGGGCGGGGCTGGCGGCCCCAGAGGCGCTGCATCGTGAGGTCGGTCGGGTCGGTGCTCATCGGGTCCATCGTGCCCTGCCCCGGGGGTGGGTGTCCGTCGCGGGGCCGCGACGTGGCGCGAGACGCGGCTCTTGACGCGCCCCCACGCACTGTGTATAGCATCCACAGTAACGCGTAGACCATAAACAGTTTGTTGCCGACGCAGATCGAAGGAGTCACCATGACCGACCCCGCCGACGTCGTCGTCCGCGCCGAGGCCCTCACCAAGGCCTACGGCACCGGCCGCCGGCGCAAGACCGTCCTGAGGGGCGTCGACCTCACGCTGCACCGCGGCGAGGTCCTCGCCCTCCTCGGCCCGAACGGTGCCGGCAAGACCACCACCGTCCGCATCCTCGCCACCCTCCTGCCGCCCGACTCCGGCTGGCTCACGGTGGCCGGGTACGACGTCGTCACCCAGGCGCGGCACGTCCGCGAGCGCATCAGCCTCACCGGCCAGCACGCGGCCGTCGACGACAAGCAGACCGGCCGCGAGAACCTCGCGATGATGGCCGGCTCTCCCACCTGCCGCAGCGCACCGCGCAGGCACGCGTCCTCGACCTCCTCGACGCGTTCGACCTCGCCGACGTCGCCGACCGGCAGGTCGGCACGTGGTCCGGCGGCATGCGCCGCCGCCTCGACCTGGCCGCCGGACTCGTCACGCGTCCCGAGGTGCTGTTCCTCGACGAGCCCACCACCGGCCTGGACCCCCGCTCCCGCCTCGCGCTGTGGGAGGTCGTGCGCGAGGTCGTCGCGCAGGGCACCAGCCTGTTCCTCACCACCCAGTACCTGGAGGAGGCCGACCGGCTCGCCGACCGCGTCGCCCTGGTCGACGGCGGCCGGGTCGCGGCCGAGGGCACCCCGGGCGAGCTCAAGCGGCGCGTCGGGGAGGCGGGGCTCGACCTCGTGCTGGCCGACGCCGACGACGCCGACCGGGTCGTGCGCGCGCTCGGGGCCGCCGGGGTCCCCGTGGTCACCGAGAGCGCGGTCCGTGTGCGCGTGCCCACCGACGGCAGCGTCGGCGGGGTGCGCGAGCTCCTCGGCCGGGTGGAGGCCACCGACGTCACCCCGCTGCGCTGGGACCTCACCGCCCCTACCCTCGACGACGTCTTCCTCACCCTGACCGGCCGGCACGCCCGCGGCGTCGACCCCGCCCGGTCCGGGGGTGACGGCCCGCCGGACGACGACGGTGCCGCGCCCGCGTCCGCCCGGACCGCGACGGAGGTGGCGGCATGACCGCGCTCACCCTGCCCGCCCGTTCCGACGCCCCCGTCGGTGCCGTGCGCGGCCTCGTCGCCGACCTCGGGGCCATGGCCGCGCGTGCCGTCCGCCTCACGGTCCGCGACGTCGACTCCATGATCACGGCGGCCGTCCTGCCGGTGGTCATCCTGCTCATGTTCACGTACGTGTTCGGCGGGGCGATGGACGTCGGCACGTCGTACATCACCTACGCGACGCCCGGCATCATCCTGCTCGCCGCCGGGTTCGGCGCCGCCAGCACCGCCCTGTTCGTCGAGCGCGACATGTCGGGCGGCATGATCGACCGCGTCCGGTCGATGCCCGTCGTCGCGTGGACCGTCCTGGCGGGGCACGTCGCGGCCAGCCTGGTGAAGAACCTCCTCACCACGGCGATCGTCTTCGCCGTCGCGTGGGCCGTCGGGTTCCGACCGACCGCCGACGTCGCCGGGTGGCTCGGCGCGATCGGCGTCCTCGTGCTGTTCCTGCACGCCATCACGTGGTCGGCGGTGCTGGTGGGCGTCCTCGTCCGCTCGCCCGACGCCGCGAGCGGCTTCACGTTCGTCGTCATGTTCCTGCCGTACGTGTCGAGCGCGTTCGTGCCCGTGGAGTCCATGCCGACCTGGCTGCGCGGGTTCGCCGAGCACCAGCCCGTCACCCCGGTCATCGAGTCCGTCCGGGGCCTGCTCGTGGGCGGCACGCCCGGGGCTCCCACGGGTGACGCCCTCACCGACACGATCGTGCTCGCCGTCGCCTGGTGCGTGGGCCTGTCGGCGGTGTTCGCGGCGGCCTCCGCCGCGGCGTTCCGCCGGCGTCGCTGACCGCTCGACGCGCGCGATCCCGCGTCGGCGGGTTTCATGGACGACGGAATCCCGACATCCGGGACCAGGTGGACGAGGAGGTCGGCCATGAGCCGGACGACCGAGGCACCCGAGCAGAGCGGCGACCCCGCCGAGCCCGGGCTGAAGCGAGTCATGGGGCGCAAGCTCCTGCTGCTGTTCATCGTCGGGGACATCCTCGGCACGGGCGTGTACGCCCTGACGGGGCAGGTCGCCGGCGAGGTGGGGGGTGCGGCGTGGGCGCCGTTCCTCATCGCGTTCGTCGTCGCGACGATCACGGCGTTCTCGTACCTGGAGCTCGTCACCAAGTACCCGCAGGCGGCCGGTGCGGCGCTGTACACGCACAAGGCGTTCGGCATCCACCTGGTGACCTTCGTCGTCGCGTTCATGGTGATGAGCTCGGGGATCACGTCGGCGTCCACGGCGTCCAACGCGTTCGCCGGGTTCCTCAACGACGGGTTCGGCCTGGGGATGGCGGACGGCTCGACGCCGTTGCTGCTCATCGCGCTGGGGTTCATGACGCTGGTCGCCCTGGTGAACTTCCGCGGCGTGGGGGAGAGCGTCAAGGCGAACGTGGTGCTCACCCTCGTGGAGCTGTCGGGTCTGCTGCTCGTCATCTTCGTCGGCCTGTGGGGCGTCACCCAGGGGCGTGCGGACTTCTCGCGCGTCGTCGTGTTCGAGTCGGGCGACGACAAGTCGGTGTTCCTCGCCGTCACGGCCGCAACGACGCTCGCGTTCTTCGCGATGGTCGGGTTCGAGGACTCCGTCAACATGGCCGAGGAGTGCAAGGACCCCGTCAAGGACTTCCCGCGGGTCATGCTCACCGGCCTGTCCGTCACCGGGCTCATCTACGTCGCGGTCGCCATCCACCGCGGTGGCGCTGGTGCCCGTCGGCGACCTCACCGACCCGACGAAGGCGTCCGCGCTGACCCAGGTGGTGGCGGCGGGCGCCCCGAACCTGCCGTTCGACGTCATCTTCCCGTTCATCGGCATGTTCGCCGTCGCGAACTCGGCGCTCATCAACATGCTCATGGCGTCGCGCCTGCTGTACGGGCTCGCCAACCAGGGGGTGCTGCCGCGCGCGTTCCGGCCGCGTGCACCGCACCCGGCAGACGCCGTGGGTGTCGATCGTCGTGACCACGCTCATCTCCTACGGCCTGATCACCTACGTGGTGCGCCAGAGCGGCACCGAGGCCGGGTCCGACGCGATCGCGCTGCTCGGTGGCACGACGTCGCTGCTGCTGCTCGTCGTGTTCACCGTGGTGAACGTCGCCCCTGCTGGTGCTGCGCCGCCGGCCCGTCGAGCACCAGCACTTCCGCACGTGGACGCCGCTGGCCGTCGTCGGGGCGCTCACGTGCGCGTTCCTCGCGGGGCCCTGGCGCGCAGCGGCCGAGCAGCAGGAGCAGTACCTCATCGCGGGCGCGCTCGTCGCCGTCGGCCTCGTGCTGTCGTTCTTCACCTGGCTGTACCGCCGCACGGCCAAGCACGAGAAGATCCACTTCGAGCACGTCGAGGACCTCGACACCGACAAGCCGCAGGCGGGCTACCCGAAGCGCTGACCGGTCCGTCCGTACGACGAGCGTGCCAGGAGCTCCTCGCAGCCTGTGGACGAGGAGTCTCCCGGCACGCTCGTCGCGTCCGCGGGGTCGCGGGGGCGACGTCCGGGTCAGGTGACGACCAGGTCGCGCAACCACCGCCGCGACCGGATGCGCGCGCCCGCGACGACGATCCGCACGGCCTCCTCCAGCAGGGGCACGGCGAACAGGACGAGGGCGGACGCCCGGCGACGTCCCGCAGCCCACGCGACGGGCAGCAGCAGTCCCCACTGCGCCCCGGCGTCGAGCAGCAGGCAGAACCGCACCTCGCCGCCGGCGCGCAGCACGCCGAGCACCATGACCATGCCGACGCTCTTGAGGACGAACCCGGCCGCCATGAGGTCGAACATGTCGCCCGTGAGGT